>CAWCYI010000004.1:0-2138642 GCA_963799845.1 uncultured Nitrososphaerota archaeon | reverse complement strand
GCGCGGGATTCCAGCAACGACATTGAAATTTATTTCATGCCCGAGGATCTGGCAGCTCTCGAAAAGCGGGAGATGTTGAAAGGAAAACTTGTCTCGCGAAATATGAAATTGAAAATGGGAGCTGACAGAAGAATCATGTTCGACGAAATCGCGAAGCTGACCGTGCAGCGAAAGGATCATGTCGGCCTCGGGATTGGAGTGGAGTGGCCCGACGACGAAATTACAGTTTCGCTTGATGAGTATTATTACGGACAATTGAAGGAACGTGGCAGCACGGGAACGCGGTACGGCGGCATGGGTTGGAAGATTGACATTACGGATTACTCTCGGGTAACTGATTCTCTCGAAAAGCTGCACGTCGAAAACATACTGGAAGCCCTAACAAAATGAAATGTCCGAAGAAAGGGTGCAGATTGATGGTCTTGAAGATCAATGTTCACACGTCCGGTACTCCGACGTACGGGATCCGGTACAGGAAGGAATTCGTCCATCCTAACGGCCATTCCCACACTATTGAAACCAACAACGATGAGATCAGCAAGTTGCGGAAACGCAGATTCACAAAGCGTCCTTTCCGTAGCAACGGCAAAACTACTTTCGATAGGCTGGACGTTCTCGATCTGGCCGAAGGAATTGGTGTTTAGGAATGATCTGCGATCTCTGCGGGAAGGACATGCGGCATGTCGGAATCATCGAGCTCTCCGAGACAATGCGGCTAGTCCAGAATCCGATCATCGAGGTAAATGAGTGTTCAACGAAAGGCCATGAAGGGCGGGTCCAGTTCTTCCGAGCCAGCGACGACCACATGCGCGAGAGTCGGGCATACATCAAGAAAGTCGAGAAAGAAATCGAGGCAGAGGAAAAAGTTTGAGAGAACTGCTCAAAGATTTCCAGATGGATACTTGGATCCCCGCTGCTGGCGAGTGTGGTTCCTGTTCCGCGCCTTACGAGGTCAGGATCGAGAAAGATCAGCTCGATTCGGACGGTACTTTCGGTAACTTCGCTTGGAGAATCAAGCACGGCCCTAACTGCAACCATCGCCAACATGCTGACTCGGACGGCGTGGAGATCAACGAAAACAACGTGGCAGGCTGGAAGTACCGGGCTAATCCAACCGTGATTTTAGGTACTCGTTATGACGTGTACACGCACATCGGAGATACCGCTGCTTGCGTCAGGTGCAGCATGATCGTTCCCGAGAATCCGATCATCCTGTTCGGCGAAAACGGAGATGGATGGCTCGCAGTTTTCTGTATTGGCTGCGACGCTGTTACGGGTGTTAAAAGTTTGATCAGGGAAGCAAATCAAGTGAAACAAAAATGAAATCGAAACTCGTCATCAACTATGTTGACCACCACGCGATATGGAAGGAAGCTCACCCCAAAGGTCCAACGTGGGAAGAAGGTTTTGGGCCCCAGGGCGCGTGGCACAAAGATTGGGATAAAGCGATCCAAGCGGGAAAGGATTGGGTTGAGAAAGAGATTTTCGCAAACGAGGAATTTATCCTAGAAGCCGTAGAATTTGTCAGGAGAAACAAGCTGAGTACTTACGTGGAATTCCTGATCCAGCATCCCTTCGAGGAAGTCCAGAAAAATCTCGCGCTGAAAATGCAGCGGTACAAAGTAACGGTCAGCATCTACAAAGCAGACCGCAGCGTGTCGATTCGCTTGCAGAACCTAGAGCTCACGCCTTACGACCTAGCGGAGATCGACGTGAAAAGATAGTTGGGAATTTTTCTTGCAGATTTTATCAGCGGGATCGTTTTGGGTACGATCGCCTATATCACGGTCAGAGCGCGCGCGCTCAGAACCAAATTTCGCAGGATAGATGACGGCTTGAGGGGGCGGCCCGAATGAGCGAACAGGTGAATGTTGAGAAATGTACCGTGTGCAAAACACGCATCGAGGAAGAACAGAAAGAGTTTGCAGAAGATCAGTCGGCGCACCCAGGCATCCTCGGATTAATCCACAAAGAATGTTGGGACTACATCACCGATGTTCAGCCGGATCTCCCGTGGACTGACCCGATCTCGGGAGAGGTTGATTTTGAAGGGATGGCAAACGATCTGGGCGTGGATTCAGGCGAGGATTTCGAGGACGGCGAGGGTTATTGAACGAGAAATTAGTGGAGCTGCACTTTACCACTTTGGTACTGGGCCCCAATGCTGCGGTCAAGCTGAAGCTCGGGAAGATTACGCAAACAATCAGGTCCAGAAAAGAAGCGTCAAGATTTCTGAGCCAGAACGGGAATAAAATTGCAATCCTTCTAAACAAGAGGCTGCTCTACTACGCCACCCAAGATTACATCAAACCCATCGAGTTCAGGAAGCTCGGGATATGGGACGCGGAAATCGGCGGCTTTGAAACCGTCTCCTCGCTACAAACTGCCCTAAAGAAAGGCGGATTTCGTTTCAAAGAATTCAAAGAATACAACGGCTTTAAGCTTGGGTTCGTGATGATCAAAGGAACGGAAACGCCTTACTGCAAGCTGACGAAGGGCGAGGAAAATGACATGATGGATCGCTCAGATCTGAAAGAACGTCTCAAGACGTTCTCGGATGAAATGGTAGAAGGGCGGATCATTGACACAGACAAGCTGACCGCTGATATGCAAAAGCGGATCGCGAGAGGGGAAACCCTGAGCGCAGAAGAACTGGAAAATGGCCCTGACGGTGAGGCGGGAGAGGCGGAAATCGAACTTGACGAATCGGCCACGCGGCCCAAGCTCACGGAAAAGGATTGGAAGAAATTTCAGGACGAGCTGAGGGGTTTGAACGAAAAAAAAGAAATAGGTCAGCCCCAACGAGACCCTATGGTTCCCTGCTGGCGGTGCGACCGACCTTTGACCTTCGATCCGGCCAGAGGTTACGTTCACCAAAGCTCGGGTTCCATGTACGTATGCGTCCACGGAAACGACACGAGGACATGCCTTTACCACTGCGAAAGGGATGACCACTGCGCTCAACCGAGGCGATCCTGATGACCACAACCCAACTTTCTCAGCTATGCGACCGCTGCGGCCTGCTGCTCATCGAAAACAATCCCCACCGCCACCACTGGATCGCCCTGATCGAGTGGGCTGACGGCGTTAATGCAATCGTGGAAACCTTCCAATGCACGATCTGCAAATCAGGGATAGCAGGCCCCGAGAGCAAGCCGAAGGGCCACAAAGAAAGCCTGGCGCGAACCATCGAAACCATTGCGCGAATCCAGGGCGGGTTCGTGTGCAAGAATTGGCACGGCGGGAAACTCAACATCTTCAAACATGAAATCCTCAACGGCAAATTTCAAACCGAGATCTGGGAACGCGATTCAAAGTGGGCGGTGCGCCGCTTTATGGACCGACTGGACGAATTCCCAAAGGAAGCTCGCTACGGTACCAACGTGCAAGTGGATTCGTACGACGACGCAGGCGACGTTGAAACCGTGGTGTACATGATGCCGTTTCTCATGTGCGTCCGAGGCTTGATCACGCTCGCGCAACTGCGAAGAAAAATCCTCTGGAGCTCTCGGGAAATTCAACGGACGCTGATCGAATATTCCTGGGCTAGACCATTGCCCTGTTTCCTCTGCAAAGCCCCTAACTACGACAGAGAAGAGCTGGCTGTTCATCTCCGAGATGGACACGAGTTAGCGGAATGGGCATGGATTAGCGAGGACGTGAATCCTTTACCGTTGCAGATGGATCGAAAATTTGAACAGAAATATTAGGAACATCCTCGCCCTTCTCGGCCTCTGGGGGATCTTTTCTCTCGCCATCGCAATCAGCAATTTGAACAAGATCGAGGTGGGCGGTCAGTACTTCTATTTCGCCGTCCTAACTGCCGCTGCTTTCGTAACCGCCTTACTCGCTACTGGCTTGTACGCATTTGAAGGACTACTCAATTTCATCACGCGCTTTCGACGGCACAAGCTCTGGCACAGAGGCATCCAGAATTTTGACGTTCAGATTTGCAGTACTCGCGGCAATGGCCGAGGAAGGTCAGCCTGACGATTATCGCTACTTTGGATCAACCGAGGTGATCCACGTCGAGTCCAATTACTCGCTCATCACGATCAGTCCTCACGGCAGAATCATCGGTCTGCAAAATCCGCTTTGGCTTCGCCCTGAACACAGAGATGATCCTGACCTGGCAGCTCCGCCCAAGCGAACCGTCGAGTTGGCTAACGGGAAACAATTCGCGTTGCAGCAGCAGCACGATTCGCCTCTCAATGATCCCGATTTAGAGCATATCGCAATGCTACTCAGTGGCGTGTACGAGATCAACAAACCGATGGAAGAGTACTGCGGTCCAGATTGCTGCGAGGGTTTCTGCATCTGCGACGATTGCCTTTCCTGCCTCGGGGGTCGTCCCTAGCTGACTCTCCTAGATTGGGTGTTAGTCTCGGGAATGTTGGGGATCTCCATGCTCGCGATCAACGACAAGAATATACGCTGAATTCTGGCCAGCTTACTCGTCAGCGTCCTTCGCCTTACTGTTTCTGGGGTTCTGAAATTGGGCTGCAATGTTTGTGGTAGTGAGAAAACCTCGGACTGTTTCTACTGCGAGTTTCCGTACTGCGATTTCCACCTTCCCGATCACGTCCAGATGCTTCACGGGAGAAATTGCCAGGCAGTAGTTGGAAAAACGTTGTATGGGTTGATAGAGTGCGGCGGTCGTATGTTCTGGAAAATGGATCCCAAGAAACCCAACTCGATAACATGGATTTGTGAGAGATGCGGCAGCGCGGTCGTGGGTCCACTTCGAGATTACAAAATAATGGGGAGATGGAAGAAATGAACAGGCCGAGCATTGGCGTGGGAGTACTTGTGAGCAATCCCAGCTCAAATCTACAACAAGTCCTGATGATCAAGCGGGCGGACGGAACCTATGCCTTTCCTGGCGGGCATCTTGAGAACGGAGAGACGTGGGCGCATTGTGGGATCAGAGAAGTGTTTGAGGAAACCACTTTGCCGATCCGTGGAAAGCTGAACTGCGTCGGGATGACCAACGATATTTTCCCTGTTAGCAAATTCACTAAATTCGCGTATGATCACCGATTGCAATTTCCAGCTCCGCGCGGTGGGCCGCCAGAGCCTAAGCACTACGTTACAATTTTCCTGTACGGGGAGAGCAAGTATGCAGACTTTGAGATCGGAGAGCCAGACAAGATTCGTGATATGTTCTGGGTCGATTTAGACGAGAGGGCCATCAGATCGTACGAACCACTTTTCCTTCCTGTCCAAAATTTCCTCGACAACGGATTTTTGAATAACGTGCCGCGAGACATGCGATCTGTTACCTGTGAGTGCGTACCGGGATGCGAGTGCAATACCTGTCAGGTGTGCGTCGATAAGCGCGAATACTGGCTAATCAGGAGATCTGAATTCTCTCCAAAGGTGTTCCATTTTCAGTGAAGCTGCTCGTTGCAGATCCGCCGTGGGAAGGTCAGATCCAACGCCCCAAAAGAGATTCAAAATATGAGGGGATGAAGGACTATGAGCGATTACCTGTAAAAGAAATCCAGAAAGAGCTCAGCATTTTCGAGGAAGGCATGGACGCATCTCTGATCTGGTGCATTGATCGGTACCTCTCGGATGAACTAACACGAATGAGCCGCTTTGAAACCAGGCGAACAATAATTTGGTGGAAGGCACACGCGGGAATCGGATGGAATGTCCGGTACGCGCACGAGTACATCATGGCAAGATGGAATGAAGGATTTAGGACAAAATACAGTCTGCCCTCGGTGCTTGTAAGCCCAAGAACGGACAACAACTTTCTAACATCAAAGCCAATCGAGATTTTGATAACTCTAGTCGATGCTTTCGTGGGAAAAAGCGGTATAGTCTGCGAGGCATACAAAGGCAGCGACAATCTCAAGCGAGCCTGCGAAATTCTAGGGACCGAATACAGGGAGATAGAAGGCAGCAAGATTCTGCGATCAGTTACCGAGCTGGGAGATTTCGGCGTTCAGGAAACCGCAGAGGTAGTAACATCGTGAGACTTTCATTTCTTAGCGCGTACCAAGAAAACGTCCTCGGCCTTTTCGCTGTCAACGGTGTCTATATTGCAACTTGCTTCGTGGTGCAGCAGCTTGTCAGCGATGGAGTGTGGCCGTGGTATCTCGGTCTGATCTATCTCGGTCTGCTTTCCTTTCCTCTTGCGAAACTCATCAACACATCCCTCTCCTTTCTTCGTTTCTTGGCATCTACAAAATGGGGATGAATCTTGCGATGGAGAGTACGCGGATCCCACATGCAAAATCCGATAGTGTCGGATTTGAGCGCGCGCGCGCTCTCGAGATCCGGGAGCTCGCCACACGTTGAAGAACGTGAGACACCATCCTTCAAGTGTCAATCGCAAACACTGGGCCCGTCGCCAGTTCCGTTGGGAGAATGGCTTGTACATCTTTGGCGAGGAAATCATGGGTACTTTGCATGTTTTTATTTTACTTTGCATGTTTGTTCGGGGAGAGTCAAGATGGGCTGCCTCGGCTGCGACGATCCAATAGTAAAGGGTCAGCATTGGATTGAATTGCATAATCCAGAGCTGGCGATGATGTGGGGTAACAAACTGCACTTTGATTGCTACCACTTTCCCACGGTCCTCGTCGTCAGACGGCACAGAGATTCTTTCGGACGCGAGACGTGCTACTGTAAGAAATTTGTCGGTAACGAGTTCGATGTTCCAAAGAATTCTATCGTGTGAACATCGACAGTGTAAGGTGAGACTTCGACAACTGTTGTACGAGAAGCTACTAAATAAGAATTAGCGGCTGCATTGGGGCGTACTCAATGGTGTCGGTCATTCCAATGATTCCTGGCTCGGGTAGATGCTCAACGCAGAATTTCGCCTGTCCAACCATAGCCCCACCCGCGATTTTGTAGTGGACTGGATACAGCACGTCCTTTGGCTCTTTCTTGGGGCAACCGAGACGGGAACACTTCATTGGGATTCACGAGTAAAAGCGGATTTCATCGACAGATGTTGTACGTCGTCAATTTAGGCGCGAAGCCTCATTCATTGCTTTATCTATTTTTGTAAGACGTGTCGTACGTGTCGTACAAAACTACTGCTATTACTTTTAGTCTCACTTTCTAATGTCAAAGCAAGAGGATCTGGGATCCGATCCCCATGAATACAGCCTCTAGTGGGGGTCAAACCGCTAGAGTGGATAATACGTTGTGGAAACGCGACGCAGACGACGACAACATTGAAAAAACCACCCCCCCAGGAATCTCATCCAATCTCGTACATTGAGCGTGATTGAACGGAAAGGAGTCAGAATCTTGCCCCGTTGAGTTTAGCGCAATGTCATACAGCATTGCGCTGGTTTTCAGTACTCCCCCACGAATTTTTTTTTCAAAGACGAAGATTCCTGCATAGACACCTCACTTGGGAAGCGTGGATCGTGCTGCGACATGATGCTTTTGATGAGTTACACCACGGGTAATTGTAACAGAAGGCGGTTCTCTCACACGTCTTGAGCGTGATCTGCTGCGTTGGGTACCCATCAGGGAATTGAAGATAGGCTACTATCAATATGCGCCTATTAGCGGACGGCGTTCTTACGAGGCAGGCTGGTACTCTACATGCTTACCATCTACGAACACTCGAGGATCGTCCTGCCGTCGCCAGTTGAAAGGTACCCATCCTCATCCACCTGCGGTACCTCACTGCATACATCGGGGTCTCATGTTCTAACGTTGGTCCACTTTTCATCGTGGAGCTCCACGAGGGAAATCAGCCCTGGACTAACGTTGGGGCCCAAATTGCTGCTGTTGGGTACCCATGCTGTTCACCAGATCCGGCGAGAGGATATTGAACTGAGATGTTCAACAACAAAGGTACCTTTCGAGCAGAGGGAGGGGGGATTGTCAATAGGGATCTCGACGAGCCTATTCAATAGGTTCCAGACGATCTTACAGCTTACAACTCAATTTTGATGTGGCCCACGCTCAGATCCCGCGGCGTGGCACTTTTCCAGATCGCGTCGTACAGGACTCCGCTGCTCTCAATTCTCTCGGAAATTGCCTCTGATGTACTGCGCGAGGTTGTAAGCTTGGATGGGCCGTTAGGGACATTTTGCGGGTCAAAGCTCACAGCTTAAATGATGCTCAGCGACACAGCCCAACAGACCTGCCTAGCATGTCCACAAGTCTCGACGCTAGCTTCCTCGACGTTTTGCAGGCCGCGATCAAAACTCTCGAAGCTTTGAAGGGATGGATCGAGGCGAGAGATCGTCTCATCTTGGCGTGGCTAGATACGAGAGAACAAATCTCGGTCGCCGCGATGCAGGCCCTCGACCCGAAATCAGTTCAACCAAAGGTTCAATCGATTGAAGCTGCGGACGTTGAATTCTCGAAGCGATGAATGGGTACCCAATCGTTTCGGGAGTTCAAATAGGGTAGCTAAGCATGTCTGCTTACTAGGCATGTCTAACATGGTAAGATTCTAGCATGTCATACATCGCCCTCAGACTGGCTTCTCTTTCGCGGCTGCAACTGCATCGTCGAATTTCTTGAGATATTTGCTGTTTCTGTAACCCATTTTCTCGTCCAGGAATTTACTCGCTGACGGCCTCTCCTTTTCAGGGATCTTTAGGTACTCCGTAGCCATTCGTTGAAAATCTGCATCCTTCCATCTGTGGTGATTTGTGTTTAGATCGCTGCGGTGCTGCCCAACGTTGGGCTGCGTCGCATCTTCCTTCGAGGGGTTTTCTGTCTCTAGCTGTTTGGAGAATTCAGCACTACCAGGCTGGCTGGCAAAAAATCCCGTGTCGATTGGAGTACTGGTGAACTCCGCACTTTCAAGAGTACTGGCAACTTCCACAGTTTCAATCTCACTCAACTGTTTTTGAAAGGAAACGATTTGGTGTTTCAGTATCTCCTTTTCTAAAGCTCTTACTTTCTTTAGAGCCTCTGGATCACCCTCGGGGCCGCAGTACCTGCTCGACCGCTTTGAGTTGTTTGTCGTCATAATATCTGACGTAGAGGTATTTCTTCCCCTTCACTTTCTTTATGATGGCGCGGGGTTGGCCCGTTATCACCAATGGAATTCTTTTTTCAGATCCTCTCGCTTCGGCGAGCTCCCTGATTTGAGAGTCCCTTTCCTCGGCGAGTTTCTTTTTCGCATCTGCAACGTCCTTTCGCAATTTTCTGAGCTCGTTATCCTTCTTGACCAGCGCGGCTCTCAGAAGCTTCTTGGTTCGATTATGAATTTGCAAATCCACGATTGAATCTTGGGAGATGTTGAAGGTGATTCCGAGTGGAGTGTTTGGCTGACCTGGCAGAAAAAGCTCGGGGGCTGTGTGTTGCTGTTGTTTCAGGGAATCTGGATTTGGTTGATTGACCGTGCCTTCCACAGTCAGATAGCATGTCGAGATCAAGACGAATTTTGTGGTTACTCGGTCCACTCTACCATGAAACGTGAGACGAGAAGATTTGAAAATTAATTCATCATCCGAATTGTCGTAATACAACTGATGGTCAGTCTCGTACACTCGAACCAATGAACGGAGAATTGTAACTGTAACAGAATCGCCCTCGGCTAGATGGCCTATGGTATCAAGTACTCTCTCAAGAGCTGCATCGGAAAAAGGGCGGCTGCTCAACACTGAAAGTCTGAACACTATCTGCGGGTTTCTCGGCAGACATTGAGCTGCGGAAGAAGGCGATCTCATTTAAGATTAGGCGGTTGGACTGGCTCTACGAGTGGCGTTTCCTCGGAAACCTCGACTCCTTCCATCAGTACGGCTTTCTCGCGCTGCGATCTCGGCCACGTCTCTTGCCTGGTGTGGATCACTGCCCGTCCGCCAGTCGGCTCGACATAGACCGAATGAGCTGGTTTCAGTTTCAGATATTGGAAAGCTCTTTGGAGAGCGAGGCGTTCCTGGGAGTCCTCAATAGTTCTCAGGAGCTCGGCGACGGAAACTACGCCCAATCTTTCTCACCTAGAAAATGAAAATCTCTCAAAAGACCGCGCCAGTATGGAAGCTGTTCAACGATCCGTGAGAATCTGGTCTCGATATTTAAGACCCATCAGTTCACGAATTTTTTCGATTAATTCAATTTCAAACCATTGAACATGTACACATGCCTGATTTCACGCATGATCGAGACGGGTCTTATATTCATTGGGTACCCAATCACCGGATCCGGACAGAGGATCTGACCATCTACCAATGCCAAGATTCAGGACCGACCGATGCGTGAAGGGCTGCCATCCCGTCGAGAGCATACGGATCTATTACAAAGCGATGATTGGGGGAACCCAGACTTTACCGGAGTTATGGCTGGCTGTGCAGAAATTGTGGTTCGCTCAAAATAGACTCGAATGTTCCAGAGGTTTATCGAGTCAAACGACCATCCCCGATCCCATCCACAAAGACTATTACAAAATGAGTTGGGAGGGAAATTGATTTTCAAAGAAGATTCGCGATCAGCTGATACCTGGACGGTGCTGGACGAGGATGGAAAGGTCGTCGCGAATATCTACCGCCCTAGCCCCTTCGAGAAAAGATTGGATTGGACAAAAGCTCTTGGCGCAAGACAGCTTTTGATCCGGGAGATAATCGAAATAAATCAAGAAATGAAACGGCTGCAATCAACGCTTCGATAGCTGTCTCTTTTCCAGTTTTAGTGCGGAGATGGATTTCTTCAACCTCGCCTCTTGCTCTTGAAGCTCCCTGACCGACTCATCCAGCTCTGCAATCTTCGCTTTCTTGTCCGAGATGGTAAGAGCCTCGCCGAAGAGTACTAGATTTTCGGGAGAGGCGCATTTTGCCGCGACTGTAACTTCCATACGATTACGAAAGTGTCAGATGATATTTAACGCTCGGCACTAGGGCGCGTCTCTAACGAGTTTGATTGGACCGACAGAGATCACGGGGTTTGTGAGCCACGGGTCGTTCAACATCGTTTCTACTCTGCGATAAGCTCCGATGAGCCATGGCAGATTATTCGGTACCTCTGCACAGATGGCGATCTCCCCGATGAGATCCGCTGCAACGTCCACACTGCTTTCCATTTCAGTCTCGGTAATTGCTTTCATGGCCTTACTCAGAAGATCAAAGGAAATATTCTTTCTTATGTCTCAATATTGGGATCTCTGTGCCCAGTTCTTTCCTGGTGCGCGCGCGCTCGTGGTTTAAATAAAAGTAGCCGGATTAAAGCTCTACGACTCGATACTTCGTTACAACTCGATAATTCGTTACACGTCCAATCTGCTGATGACCCGAGCATCAGGATCGTCCAGAGCATCCACCACTCCGACCTCTCTCACCCTTCGGCGAATCGCTCGCCATAATCTCGTTTTCTCAAGATGACACTCTGAACAGGTGCTGAGGCAGTTAGCCTCGTCGAATTCATCGCCGCCGTCCTGAATTTCCGCGACGTGATCAACCTCGGTCGCTGGCGTATGCGAACCTTTCCTAAAACGGTCCTGGCAGAGATACTTGTCTCTCATCAGTACAGCAGATCGCAGCGTCGACCAGGCGGTTCCCTGATAGTTGTATTTCTCCCAGAATTTGATTGAGCAAGAATCGCTGCAATAGGTCCGCCGTCCATCTAGGATTTTCTTATCGCAGAAGGGACACGTTCCGTGTTCCTCTGCATACTTTCTACGAGCCTGATACTGCTCGTAGAGCTCTTGATCGATTTCGACCGTCTCGCGAGCCAATAGTGTGCCTCACTGATCGCGCTTTTTTATGTGCCTCTCTATTTCTGTCTCTGACTGTCTGCGCTGTTGAGTGGAATTTAATCAACTGATTCTTCTTGATTTCCCCACGCTTCTTGACCAATTCTTTCCCATTGGCTAGTCTGATGAGATATTTGTATCTGGGTAAGATAGCTACTATTTCCCCCACGAAAGACTCGCCTTTTCCAAAGATCCCGTTCCTGTTATTCGGCACAACTACATCTTCAAGAGCCAGTTTAGATCGGATATTCAATTCAAGCACTCTTATCTTTATGAAAGAATTCGCCGCCCAGAGCCTTATCCTCGAATTCTCCTTTCGGCCCCATCCAAGTACTAGTCTCGGGGTCGAACCCTGAAACATGCTTGTTTAGTCTCTTGAGCCATTCGTTCAGCAAAAAGGTCGAGACGTTATTGGGATTCACCCGCATCTGTACGTAGACTCGCCGATCTCCCATGTCAGATTTCTCTCCCGTGCCTGGCATCTTGCTTGCGTCAGCTACCATACTCTCGGGGAACACTCCACGGAAGTACACGAATCCATCTTTGCCTAATCTCAGCTCATCGGTGAAGCCCGTCCCAATAGTCAGGCCGCTTGTGTCTGGCGTGTACCAGTTTCCCTTTGCATCCTGTATCGAATACAACGCTTGATTGAAATCGTCGAAGATCAATTCGTGCAACGTATCATCGTACGGGTTATCGTACTCTTCTCGCAGACCAACTTTATCCGCGAATTCATGAGGATATTGCGGCATCAGTAGCATGTGTTCTTTGGACTCGTTCAGAGCTTCAAAGATTTTGAAAAGGAGCTCTCCCGACAGCGGCTTAGTCTCATCAAGATTAGTGGGGAATTGACCGATGAATTCTGGCTGCTCTCTTTTTGGTAGAGCCTTCCCCTTCCTCGACGGTCCTCGGCGTGGTCGAGAGGCCGGGCGTCGCTGCGGATAGTGCCGAGGATTGTGCATAGAAGAAAAAGCAAAGTGAGGTTTTACGAGTCAGCCAAGTCGCGATCTGGCTTCATCCTCTTGTTGTTATCAGAAGCCCTTCAAAAGTCTCTGCGCGATCTTGTTCCACTTCGATCAAGCTGAATTTTATCTGCTTGATCACTCGGGCGTTGTCGTCTCCTTTTGGCAGATTCCATATTTCGATGTACGCCGTCTTTTCGACCTGCATCAGATACAGGTGTCGATCTTCCAGCGAGACGTGGCCGCGATTGGGTCCATTTAGGAAAGCGTTGAGCTCTTTGAAATTCTCGGATCCGATGTAGAGGATGAAGCTGGTGATGAGGCCGACTCCCTCAGCGTCATTCTTGCCTTTCCTCTCGTTGCAGAATTTCTCGATGAACTGTACCCGGTACTGTCGGCTGTCCTCTTTCGCTTCGGGTTCGGGTGTTGGCTGCTGCTGTGCTTTTGGCTGCAATGGAAAGACAGGTTTCATGTCTTTGAAGATTGGCGGAATCTTCGCGACCTCTTTCACCACTTCTCTGACCGTTGAAACAATGGTCTGTACTGGTTGCTCGTGTTTGTACGTTGGCGCGAGATAGGGTTTCAGGATCCTCACCAAAACCTCGGTTCGCTTCTCGCGATTTCTTTTGTCATTCAGGCCGCCTCTCCAAACTCCCGAGTGGTACTGCCGCACGTCTGCGTCCTGGGAATTAAGCCCGTCCTTCACGCAGGTTTTCTTGAACGCGATCAGCTTGCGGCGAATGTCTGGATCCCGCGCCTCAAGAAATTCATGGCTGCCGACTCAGAATATCGACAGCGATGAACAGCGAATAGAAATCTGCTCGGTTATTCCAGTATGTTCCTCGTAGCTGATTGCCTAAAATTCTGAGTACGAGATCCTTTGTCGTGCTGAAATCTGTCGCCCACGTCCTCATCATTTCCACGGGAAACTTTGAGTCATCAAATTCTGCAAAGAAAAGATCGACAGATGCGTGGCGGTCCTGAATTCCTTTCTCAATCCCTAGCAGCAACTCGCTGACAAATTGAATATCTCCCATCCGACTCACTTCCTTTGGGGAGACGATTTTGTGTTCTTGTAGCCAGCCATCCTGTTCTGCCAGCCTCTCCACCAGATTCAACATGCGAGTACCGTAGAATTTCTCGTGGCGAAGCTCCTGAGGCGAAAGCGCCACGACGTACCTGTTCCAATCGTCGTAGTACTGTCGGATCAGCTGCATGTCCTCTTTGGTTCGAGCAATCCTCGCGAACATTGGATAAGTGAAGAATCTCTCCCTCTCGGCATCGCTCATCAACCCGTAGCTGATCTCTGTCTCGTCGGGTTCCATCAGCGGATAGCTGACGGCGGTTATCCTGCCGTTCACGAAATCAAAAATCGAGGCTATTCTTTGCTGGCCATTGATAATCTCGTATTTCTTCGTGTCAGGATTTAGAAAAAGTAGAAACTCGGGCAGCGGTCTGCGTCTGAGTATCTTCGCGATTAGATTCTGCTTGTAGTGGTGGGGCCAGACCTCTTTTCGCTGGAAGCCTGGAACGATCAGGGAACCTTCACGTTTCAACCTCACCAGATCCTCAATCGTGATCCGGATCGGCGGGCAACATTCCTCACTCAGCGCGGTAGCCTTTTGCAACAATCTGCGTCCTTAAAGTAGAAACTGGTTTTTAGTGTGAGAACTTTGGGATACGGAAAAAGACCAACGGGTGTTAGCATAATCGCAGTGTTGCAGGGAGTTGAAGGAATACTCTTGCTAGTGGGCGGCGCGTTGTTGATACTAGCTGCGGTGGCCTCGACCGCCCCGCCGGTACATCTTCTATTCCTAACAGTGTCGGCTCTGATTTACGGCAGCTTGATCCTCGTCATCGGCCTCATCTGCTTTGGTGTCGCCTATGGATTGTGGGTCGGAAATGCAGCGGCCTGGGGATTCGATTTGATCACCGCGTTGTTCGCCATCGTAACATCGCTTTTCGATCTGCCCGTTGGAATCATCGAATTGTTGCTCGGGCTGATCATCTTCGGCTACCTTCTAAGCGGTGGACCGAGGAAGTATGTTTTCGGCTGAGCTGGTGTGAATAAAGCAATAGCTTAGGTGGCATCAGCTCATGCGGACTTCGGCTGAGCTTGGTGGTGGTGTTGTCGCCCTCTGCTGCTTCGCCTGTTGATGATGGTGATGATGGGTGAGCGTGATCGAGCGTGGCCACTGTGGGGTTTTCGTGGCATGACTGTGGGGGTACTGTGGGGCAACTGTCAGGCAACTGTCATTAGACTGTCATTTCCATCAAGCAATAACAATAGGTCGTGAGCTGGGCCATTGCCATTTAGCAATGTGATCCCGCAGAGGAACCTTACATTTGCAAAGTAGCTGCCTGGGGTAGTGCTTGCTCGATTCTTCCATCTCCCTGCTATCCAGAGATGCTGGGCTCACCCTTTGAGGGAGGCTGAGATACTCGCCTTGAGAACAAAGGATAATTGTTCTAACCATGATCGCCCATTTAACTGCTTACACCAGCGGAACATGCAGTTGGGTTGCTGGAACCGTCTCCGCGAGCACCAGCAATTATACAGAATATAGCTTACCGACAGTAAATGCTAGTTCGCAGCGATTCCTTAACGTAACGATAACCACTATAACATCCACGGCAACTGGAATAGCCTCAAGCACTACTACAACAATAACTCTCAGTGTAACTTCTCAAAGTACTTCAGCATCTTGCCCCGTCGTGGGCTAGATCATCCGCTAAATTTGAGCCCTGATTTGAAATCAAAGGTTGTCATGCTAGGACGCTTACTCAGCCATCGGCTCCGACACTTTTGACAAAAAGCCCTACGCCGGCTACGTTGCTGATGAGAAGTATGGCTTCCTCCGAAGGAAAACAACTTTTGATGATTGTATGAACACAGCCAAAAAGAAATATGGACGGCACGAAAGTAAGTAATCTGTTTGCGTGCGTATATCAGCATACAACAATTTATTTGAGATTACCTTTTTCAATTCATAATTTGGGTCAGGGATTCTCGATAAAGCGATTCGCCGTAGATGCGGGTGCTATGGCAATCTTCTGGACGATTCTCTAAACGCCCAGTTTTTCTAAACACGTCAAAGTCAGTTGAGGCGGCTCTTTTCGGTCTAGGTTCGTCTACGGTCTTGGAAATTCTCTTTGGCGGAGTTTACGTTAGGTTCTTGGATTGGTTCAGAAGAGAATTCGGTCTTAAATCTAAATATTAAGCATGATCATACTTTACGATCTCGCGTTTCAAGCACCGCAAGACAAGAACGTAGAGTTAGTTCTCCACGAAGTATCTGTCAGGATGGATTAAGATTTTCGATTTGAAATCAAAAGGAAGTGGATTTATTCGATTGTGGGATTTTTCGCCACGAGTGATCACCGAGCCAATGCTCAATGAACTCTATTCAATACTGAAGAATTGCTGTGGAACTAAGGTCGAACCTCTTATTGCTGCAAAAGCTTCTGCTTCCTCAGGGTAGAAGTATGTCAATATACTTTGTCCGCCATCTAGATCTCGGGGATGACTAGACATTCGTCCATAAACTGAGAAATGAAATTACAGACAAAGGGATGAGAATCCAGGTAAAGAAAAGGGGCTACTTTGTGAGCCCGCACCTGCGGGCGAGATAGATACCGCGAGCGAGACAAAGAATATTATTATCAAAGCTCGCATGTTTTACTTTAAGCAGGTAGAATCTAATATGACATCTGCTGCATCTCAGTTGCATGAAGCTGCCAGTCGCAGGATAGACAGAGAAATTGCCTACTAAGATAGTGTTAGACTGTGAGTGTATGATTTTGAAAGAGTTTTGAAATTGAATTAATATTAGCCATCGCCAGCTCGTGCGCTGACGCTTACGAGGGCGCTGGCTGGTCGGGTCGCAAGTTAACGCATGTGGTAATTTTAGTCCAAGAATATGAAACAATGGTGATAGTGTGTTTGTAGCAAAGGAAACGAAAAATAGAATAGAAAAGGTGTCTTTGTCATGTCCAAATTGTAGGACGTTTTTGGCAGTAAAGGGAAGCACGGAAAATAACGACTTTACGTTATTTGAGTGTAAATCTAGTATTTGTCCGCTGAAAGCAGTAATTCTGGTGACTGACCAGATTTCGGATATTATGAAACAGATTGTTAGATATTGATAGGTGAAAATATGAATCCAACAACAAAACAAATCGAGGCTCTGAGAAACTTCAAGGTCTCAGAAGAAACAATACAGTCTCTAAGTATAGAGGAAGCGAGTCAGATGTTAGCGGAACTCGTTAAACGTGCAAGGGAGGGAAGAAAAAACACCCCTCCGGACAGAAAGGAGGCTGCATTATTGCAGGTACCCTGAATTTAGGAGAGGCAGCCCGAATAGTCATGGACTATTTTGGACTAAAAGACAAGTCCGAACTGAAAGAGGCGCACATCGCGCTTATCCAGGAAACGAGTAGACAGGTCTACGGATTGAAGTATTGGATCGAGAAATCCAATAAACGAGTTGACTAGTCAGGCTATATAAAACCAAAAGGTGATAGAATAACTGATCTTATGCAACTCGGCTTTGTGCATTGGGCGCACGGGAGTCCGGCGGCCTCCCGAAATTTTTCGATGAATCAGGCGACCCGACCTTCGAAATTAATATTCAGTAAGGTGATAAAATACCGGAAAAAGGATGGAAGAACATAACCGTTAGGGAAGAAACAAGGGAGATTCTAAAACAGGAATCCAAAACAAGAGGCGTGACGATTAACGATCTTATCATTGACGCATTATCCAAGTTACTCAAAAACACGTAGGAAATTTTTTTAGAAAGACACCCTTCCGGACCAACCCAGAAAGACAAAAACTGACATTTTGTCCTTTTGTTTTTTTGTCTTACACTTGGAATTTTAGGACTTGTTTCTGAAAATAATCAAAAACAAAACAAGGTATCTTGAATCTTAAAGCTCAAAATAATTCAGAATTGTAAGTGATTTGGATGGACGATGGAATAATGCAAATGGCGACCGACAAACAAAAGGCACTTTTGGAAAGCAAGGGAGTAAGCGACGGCGAGCTTACAGGTCTGACTAAGGAAGATGCAAGCAACAAGATCAATGAGTTGCTAATGAAACAGGGCAACGGCCACGGTTTTGGAGCAAATGGGTAAGGAAGGGCTCGTCCAAGAAATTCTCTCAACATAACTTAACAGGATCCAAGTCAGGCTGATTTTCAGATATCTTAAGATCCTAACCCTACTATATCGGAATTGATGATATTCGTTTGTTTGACAGAAAATGATATATCATTCAGCAAAAATAGGAATACTTTATCTAATCCACATTCTCATACGCAGCCGACGGCAAGAATGATCACAAACGTTGAGGGAGTAAGAGCCAAACGACTTCAAAGCGCCCTTTCGAAAACTACCTTGGTCGGATTAGCATTTGTTACCATTATCATAGCCGGCGGGGTTTGGGTGGCCCTTGGAGGAATTAGTACGACCGGTCAGGTTACAAATTCAACTTCTTCTCGCACCCCTCAAAATCCAACAACACTTTCTACAAGTTTGGCCAATACTTCCCCAAGTTCGGCAGCACAAACATCGAATAACGGAATTCGGCTGAATGCTAGTTTAGATACGGTCTCATTAGCGCAGGGAGGAAACCTTACCATCTCTATTGAGGCATTCAACACGCTTTCATCCTACAACAATGTCTCTTCGAACACGGGCTGGGCGTTTCAGTCTCTCGTGGGACAGTGCAAGGGTGGCTTGTTCAATGATGCTCTTTATTCCGGATTCTATGCGTCCTCTAATATTAGCTCGGCAACACCAATTCCATGGCGTGCCCCCGGACCACTGCTCTGCCCACGCTCGGGGAATTATAGCTGACTACAGCTTCGATCCTAGCAGCAATATGCTTACGGCAGTACGCACAAATTCTTCTGTTTCAGTTTCGATTTCAGCTTCAACTCAAACTGAAGTGTACACTTCGTGCAGTCTTAACAATCAAACCTCCACAATGTCTGATGGCAGCACTGTCACAAGTTATTCTACTTCATTTTGCATTACTTCGACTTCCACTTCCATAATAACTAGTCCACAGTCCTCCTCTAACCCTGTCGAGAGTAGTGTCAGATATCCAGCGATCGCTTCCTATCAAGTGAATGGTTATTACGATGCCAGTCTAGCCCAATTCGTGCATTTTGCTCCAGGTGAATACTCGCTTTTGGTCGGCGACATTTGGGGCAGTTATGTGATTCTGCATTTCGGAGTCAACTAGGAAAGGCGATAATTTTGAAAACAAATATCAAAATCTCAATTATTATCATCGGAGCCATTTCCCTACTCATGACTATCACCACTCCATATGTCTACGGCGAAGAAGGCGCGACCAACTATGTATTCAACCCTATCACTAACAGTAGCGGAGTGATAACCACATTCTTTACCTCAACGGTCAACATCAAAACCAATATCGTAACAGGCACAACCTACAGTGGTTCGCCTCCACCCTCGTGTAGTCAGGAAACATACACTTTCAGTTATCAGAATAACGTCGTCCAAAAATCCGACGGGAGCTGGTCGTGGATTCAGCAGGCACTCATTGTTGGCCAAAGTGCCTCTTGTTACACCATTGAATTTTGGCCGAACTTGGCGACAATGCCCAATACCGCCGACACTGGTGCAACGATGGAGACTCAGTATCCAACTCTATGGACATCTGCAGGTACGCAGCTTGCTTTTGAGATAGATGGACGGGGCAATCCGACTACTTCGCATGACAACGTTAACGACTTCTTGTTGTCTGCAACTGGCGCACATTCTGTAAGCACCTACATCTATCCTAACCAGATCAATAACACCCCTACTATTACTTACTATCACGATTCACAGCAAGACTTCGGCATCGTGGGACCATGTGATCCCCTCATATGCCCTACTACGACATTCACTGGTGGCTCAGGCACAATAACTTACTCTAAAGTGAATCCATTTACCGGTGCCTGCACGAATGCCCCAGGTCAGTTTATGGGAGGATCCAACGGACTGTGCTACCAGACGGGCGAGGACAGCAATATGTTGTATAGCTATGTGAGTTCGCACGAGCAGGGTTTTGGCCTCGCGTCCCTTGTACAGTACCAGCATAATTCCGGGGCCGGAGTGGGGATGGTCCAGGTAAATATAACCCCTCAGAGCACGTCGGACACTCTCCTAATCGCTGTGGGCTCGAATATTAACAGTGTTCAAGGAGTCACGGACAATCGAGGCTCGATTTATAACGAACTTCCGCCGGGTTCAGCTACGGGAACCCCCAACAATGCATATTCTTCCATTTGGTATGGGCATCCCGCTGATTCGGGATTCGGCATCACAATTACGGTCACCATGACAGGAAGTGCAGGAGATGCTGACGTATTCGTCTACGAGATCAACAATATACAATCAGGTACAATCTATGTCTCGAACGGACATGGAACTTACTCTTCGACGCCGTCAGTTGGTTCAATGAGCCCATCGACTTCCGGTTTCGCCCTGGGAGTGTTCGGGGATAGCGTAGGGTGTGGAACTAATCTCGGAGCCGGCACCGGATTTATCATTCATCAAGGGCTCTACAGAGGCGCTTCAGAATATTCCGTGCCATCATCTGGGGTATCAACCACAGTGCCTTTTTCAGGCTCGTTCACGTGCTCCTCAAGCGGATACGTATGGTCGGAGTCGGCGGCAGTGTTCCTTTCGAAGTAGGTCGCAGGATCTGAATCCTTGCGAACGCAAGACTCTTGGTAGGAGTTAGGACACGGAACGTCCTAGCTCCCTCCAGACTCACTTAGAAACAGAATCACAAAACAGCGGGAATGTTTGCATGGCACCCCAAGCTAAACTTTGATTGATAATACACAACGCCGAGTGAAGGAGCGAAAACATTACAACTGAGGGAATGATAGTAGCTGCCATAGCAACTGCGGCAACCGAATCTAACGTTAACGGGTTGCACGGGAGCAAGGAAGAAGAATATTATTCCCGCTACGATGACAATCGTTATAATCGTCATTGTCTGTCTTCTCATGATTCAAGTTATAGAGAGCTGAACCTAAATTAAAACAATTCACCGATCATGAATCTTGATAGTTCGGAAGACGATACACAGAGACGCATGCAGGAAACTGCTCTCAGGAACGACGATAAGGAGACTTGATTTTGAGAGAGATGTGTTGCGATAATGCCAACGAAATCGCGAGTTCGGGAATAAACTTCAACTCGGAATAAGTAAACAAACCTTCTTAGTTCTTGCCTGTCCTATTCTTCTAGGTATAGGACACCCATCTAATTTCGTTCGTCTGAGTTGGCTCGTTCACCTGGCTGATAGACAGACTGCCCTATGTGGGCTTGGAGCATCACCTCTATTAACATTGTCTCTCTGGACGAATCAAAGTGGATAGCAGCAGGCCTGCTTCTGTCTTTTCCGCAAACACCCATAAGCGCTCTAACGCGCAACCTGACAATTCAGCGGAGACAGAAGCTCCACGTTCAAAATTAAGAGCTCTAATGCTCAGTCCTATACGAGTGGTTAGGCTGTGTTGCTCAATCCCACTTTTCTTTCTATCCGAGACCTGTTAGTTAGTTAGATGCGCCTCCCAGTCTAGATATCTTCGCTCTTGTCAATTCTGGATTCTCCCACTTCCAGTTTTGTCTGTTCTTCAGCATGAAGTAGAACATTCGTGTGAGCTTCCTCATAGTTGCTACGCGAGCTTTCTTGCTTCTTCCTGTCCTTTTCTTCACCGATTCGTAGTACGCCTTAATTTGCTCATTGTTCTGCATAACTGTGTCAGTCACGACGGAGAGTACCCATCTTACAATTGCGGGACCATCCTTCGACATCCTGCCTCTCCTTTTGACATCGGAGCTGTCCCGCTGGACAGGAACGACTCCGAACGCGCTTGCAAGGTGGCCGTCAGTAGGAAACCTGTTTACATCACCAATGAATGAAGAGAGGAGCGACCCGCAATAGAAATCTATTCCCTGAACGGACATTATTATTTTCACGTCCTCACTCTCCTTGGCTCTGCCCCTGATGGCTTCTTCAAAGGGAGAACACTGTTCCTCTAGGAACTCAAGTCTGTCCAACATCGAATTGACCACAATGTCCCTTTCGTCACCGAACTTCATCGCGCGTATGGCACTCCTTCTCTTGACTGAGAAGTTGTCACTTGTCACCGGGAGCAGCTCGTTCACTCCCTCGCGCTGAGATAGCTCAAGATCCTGAGCTTGAGCTTGGTGACGTCCTGTCCCAACCTGACCCTTTGAATCAAAAGATCTCTCGTGAGCTGCTCCTCTCTTGTCAACAGGTGAGCCTCAGGTAGTATGCCTGCCATGTGGAGCTTTGCAAGTTTCAAGCTATCTGTCTTATCATTTTTCTTTTTCGATTTCGAAATCCAGGCTAGTTCTTTTGTATTTGCGACGGTAACGTCGTAACCAAACTGGGTCATTGCTCTAAAGAATGGGTAGACCATTCCTGTGGCTTCGCACGCTATCTTTGCATTCTCCGGTAGTCTGTCTGCGAGAATCTGATATCCTTCCTGCTTCATCTGGAACGTGAATCTGTCCATCATATCTCCGCTCGGAGAGAGTACCGTGGCCAAGCTCGTACTGTCGCCTAAATCTACACCTGCAACTGTGGGGTTTGTCATACCATTAGCCTCGCTGACTTCCTCCCTTAATTTGCTGACTGAATTTCTCTGATTCTTTCGCTTCATATCACTATTCCAACTCCTACACATTTTGGTGATCAGAATAATCTGTCCATCCGCCAGAGGTACGGGCGGCTCCCAATCCCTGAAATGGAGCCGCCCCACAAACCAACGCGGAAAGAACGAATTAGGAGTCAGTCAAAAATGGTGCTAAAATATCCGAAACAACGTTATTTTTAGAGCATAAAGAGACCGAAAGTCCTAATCCTGAACCTATTAAGACAGGATCGAAGACCAGGCTGCGAAACAACAACGACCCACTAACGAAAGCGGAGGTCGAACAACTTCTTAGCAAGATTGACAACCTCAAAGATTACACGCTCCTTCTTTTAGGATTCTATTCTGGTGTTCGTGTAGGCGAACTCTCCTTTGATTACAACTCAATAATCTGGACCGAAGGCTATGTTTCTATCTGGGACGAGAAGAAAGACAGGTACAGGAAGATCTACGTACCCGAAGCTGTCCTTAACAGCTTGAGAAGATATTGGAATGAGAGAGAAGATAAGAAAAGCCCAAGATTTTTCGATAAGTCTTCGAAGACAGTCGAGAGGATCATTCAACGTTGGACTAGCAAGATTCTCGGAAAGCCCAAATCATGGCATTGTGTTAGACATTCTTACATTACTTTGAGTTTTGAAAGCAATATTCCTAACAGTGTCGTTATAGAAAATACCGGCGACAAGCCGGCAACGATTCTAGAGTATTATACGAAATTGAGTCCAACTTTCATAAAGGAACAAATCAACAGCAAACCATTATTCAAGAGCATTTAGAATTAACAAACAGATCAGAGATTGTAGATCACTTTGATTTTACTAATAAGCCCAAACCCAAACATGAGGAGTCCTTAGGGGGCGTGTAAAAAAAGATGCAACTCGGGATCTCCTATTCTTTGATTGATTTTTATGAACTCAGAACGGAAACATTGCTGTTACCTCTTTGATCTCCATTTGTATTGGAGACATACACGTATCCATTTACTGGATCATATGCCATAGAGGTACTTGCCCGATATTGCACTCGCTCTCTTAGGATTATCTTGTCTTAAACTCTCGAGAGTCTATTTCGTATCACTTAGGAATCGAGTTACGCCCTCGCTTGTTGTGTGTTCATATGGAGTGATACCATAAAGCTTGATATCTCAAGGCAATGTTGACACATCTTGAGAAACCATAATTACATCGTTATTAGTGTGCGCGATACCTGACTCATAATACATTCGGCACACAATCTAGATTTTACTCAATTAAGCTCGTAAGGTTGGACTAAATCGCCCTACCAAGCTCTAAGGGAAAGATAACTAACTCACTCAACAAGAGGTAGTTATTGTAGTAATTGAAATGTACTGCGTAACATTTGACCCAATAATAACTGTTGCTTCAAAAGTGCCAGGAATTGTTGAAGGCAGCTGATACGTCGTGGCATTAAAGCTATGTATGATATCGCTGACCGTGGGGCATCCCGCCGCATTATAGATCGTCCCAATTTGTTCCTCAACAGTCTCTGCCTCAACTGTCAAGATCTGACCACGCCTTTGACTTTGCCCGGAGTACGAAGTACCAATTGCGAAGCCTAACGCTAGTGCCAAAATTGAACATAGAGCTATTACAAGAAGAGCTTGCATTGTCGAGATCTTTAAGGTAAATCAATCCGCCTTTTGTCGATCGAAATTATAATGCTATAACAAAACAAACAGAGGTTTTCTTATTTAAGGAACCGAGTACGTCAGCTACATCCTTGAAATTTTAATGGATCTGATGGGCCTATCTTTTGAGGAGGCTAGCCGAACCTTTCTGCTTCATGCATATCCGAGAATATTCAGGGAGTCGAATTCACCAATGGAGTAGGAGCAGTCGGCGGCGTAACAGGAATTATCTGGCCATTAATGGAGTTTATCAAATTCCCGTTGTTATCGCAGAATACGTGCGTATCGTTTGCTTCCAACTGAGCGATCGGTGTATGAAGCACCGAGCTGGTGTTCGCGGGGTGATTCCCATATTGGATCAGCACAGTCTGGTTCCCGTCACAGCCGACATAGAATTGAGGGCCGCTCACCATCGGCCCGGAAACGGGGAGTGAACCCGGTGATGAATTCGGGGTTGGCTCGGAAGCCACGGCGGATTCATGTATCCCGAACCCGACTAGCACCGTCAGTAGAAATGCAGTGACAATCGCAAAAAAGACAACCACCAATCTTCTCCTAAGGTTCTTAGAGCTCGCTTGATTTATTCTCGATCTAATTCGCATTATCAATCCACCAAACTGTCATCATTAGCATGGAGGTTTCGGGAGTGAACCGGGGCTAAACGTCTGCTGGCCACTTCTAGGTGAAGAGTACACCATATTAGAGGACTCTTGCCCAAATGCTCCAGATAAGGACGGATTACGTTTTCCAGATGATAGTACGTCGCTGGAACCTCTGCCGTGGTGTCCGCAAAAATTGCCTCATCGAAGGGCATCTTGCTCTCGACTAGAATAATCATTAGGGCGGTAGAATTGACTCCCGCGCCGCACGAAAGTACGTGATAAGAGGATTTGTGGTCTGCGATGGGTCGTCCTGCGTTTCCCTGCTTATTATTCATTGCAGAACTTTTGGCCCAAAATTCTAACCTGGGCTTGGTACTTGAAGGTAGCAGTAATATTCGTAGCAAACCACCTGCGAAATTCCGAGCGAGTTATTCCAGATCAAAGTTGGCGTGTAGTAGTACGCCTGACCGCCACAAACGAGATAGATGAAACCCATGTAGTTGCGTATCACAAACAGAGAGCTGTTTCCTATCGCCTGGTTGCTGTTGTTTCCGACAAGATTTTCTGGAACTAGGACGCAGGGTTCACCGCCGGTTGGCGGCTCTTGTATCTGCGTAATGTACGTGGGCGTTGGTGGGCTTTGAGTGCCGAAATAATATCCTATCGCTGCCGCGAAAGCAATGACCGCCACTACTAGGATTATCTTCGCGCTAACTGAGTTTGTCCGAGGATCCTGCTCGGGTTGCATCTGTTCACCATAACCCGTAGTTTGTCAAGTCCTCTTTGATTTTTCCGCAGAAACATGAAACCTCGATCTTTTCTCCAAGACTGGTCGGAGAGATGGAGTACGTCAGTCCACCGCCGATTGCACCCACGTTTGCATGTTCTAGGTAGTGATCAATGACTTTCTGGAGCTTTGCTTTTCCCTCGTCATCGATTTGTTCGAGAACGTAATTCCTAATTTTACTCGATGTATCTGCGCTCGACGTGTCTTTACGCGGTCTGCTCATTTTGCGAGTATCCCTTTGCAAGACCCATTTCTGAGACGATAGGTTCATGTGGCTCTCCGAGCAAACGCCTAACTCTGGCTTCAATATCGTTGATCAATGTTCCAGCAAACATGGCTTCCATGCGCTCTTGCGCTAGACTTGAGGCTCGTGGAATCTTATAAGCCTCGATCAGATCGAGGATTGCCCTGAGCTCATTAGCCTGAGGCTGCTCTAAACGCTGTGTCAGAATAACCTCAAAGGCCGCCAGCTTCATCGCGTTCTCGCTAGGACTTTTCGGAGTCTTGCCGAAATGCGAGTCCACAACTTCTTTGGCAAACTCGACCTCTTTCTTGAGCTGCTTTCGTAGCCGCCAGAGCTCCGCAGCTCCATCAATCGCGTCTCGGGCTTTCTTGTCTGGCACTATCTTTCACTGATCGGAGCTGGACTCTCCACCGTGTTTGTGTTGCCGCCCGTAGTTGTGGGGATCGGTTCACTCGGCGAGTCAGTGTGATGTTCCGAATTTGTAACGGGAGAGGACGTGTCCGCACTTTGCGGACCCGTCTCCTTTTTCGCAGGCGATCTCTTGGTCTGGGCGCGTCGCCTCGCGCCACTCGAACTTTTCTTTGCGGATTTCTTCTTGCTGCTAGTCTTTGCCCTTCCTTTGGGCACCGACTTTTTCTTTGCAGGCATCATCAGACGGAATTCTGCTTTACGATTTAAGACTAGGCGGTTCAAAAGGTCAGAAAGCTGGAAAGAATCATCCCGAGCAGTACCAGCAGTACTAGCAAGAGAATCTGTTTTCGAGTAAGCATAGTTAAGCTCGGGAAAAGCGGACTATTTTCTTGGGTGTCCGCCCAGGATTATTCCCATGGCCGATCCTGACACTGCTTAGCTGATGCTAGTGTTTCCCGAGCCTCTGACGCGCCAGCTTAATAATTTGGAAAGTGATGCAACGATTAATCCTCTCGCAGCTCCCAGGTCGATTTCTGTCCGTTCTCGTCATACCACTTCTTGAGCTGTTGCATGACCGAGGAGTAACTTACTGACCTAATTACCAAAGGCGAATACTTGTTGATCGACGGCTCTCTGTCTCTATCTCCCTTCGGGACCGCGAGCAGAGCATACCAAAAATATTCGCTGTCGAGCTCAGGCTTGTCTTTGTATTTTTTCCCCGTCATAAAGTCCATCCAGCCCTCGAAAGTTACACCGATGGCGTTCTCATCTTTCGATTGCCAGAGGCGACCCGCCTTCACCAATTTTGAAAATCTTGTCGCCCATCCTGACTACTGTTGGTACGTCTGAAACAACCGGCTTCTCTCGCTCGGGTTCCTTCTCGTTGCTACCGCCGTGGGGAGATCCAGAGTGGGGCGGAGAGCCGTTCTTGCGATTCGGATAGTGGTGCGACATACTGGAAAAAATCAATTCCTGCGCGCGCTAGTAGCAGAAATTCCACGTCAGAAATAGATCGTAGCAGCCTTCCACGACTTTCAGACCCGTACAGTTTTGGTAGCCATAGAAGTTACCGAGGTTCCCGCTATCGCAGAGGGTCCAATCTCCCATGTACTCTGAAAAGAAAGAGAATGGAGATATGCACTCTGCCCCGCTAGGTAGCGGACGACAATCGATCCAATAAACAACAAATTGATCGCAGCAGGTACCGATGCTGAGATGTTCTTGCGCCTCTACTCCAAAATATGCTAGACCGATCAACAGCGCAGCAACGATCACGAGCTTAATCGAGTTTTTCAATGAGCTTGTCCTCAACTGCTTTCGGTAACTCTTTGTCGGCGATCTTCCTCGCGACCTTTGCCGCTTGCAGAATCAGTTTTTCTTCCAACGTACACGGATCCTCTTTCCTTTTTCTCTGGCGCGGATCTCATCCAGGCGCGGTTTCTTCCTCGCTTCCCGTATCAGGCTCTCCCGTTTAGCCTGAAAGCCATTGTATCGGGAGTGGTACTCTTCTGACACGAATTTGCTGTCGATGACGAGCTGGATCGCAAACCATTTTCCAGTCTCACAGAGCAGCGAAACGTACTCTTTTGCCAGCTCTTCCGTGTCGGGGCGGGAGAGGAAAACCGCCACTACGTCCTTCGCTAACCAGTCGTCAAAGCTCATTGCGTAAGACTCCATTTTCGCTAGACGGTTTTGAAAGTGGTTGGCGAGGTTGATCCACTTCGGAAGTGGCAGCTCTCTGCGCTGCTCTGACAAATATTCTATAACGCGAATCCAGACCGCCTCGCGAAACTCGTAAAGAATGTAGATGAAGATGGCCTCGTCTGTTCCGCTGGCGCGAAGCATCATAGAGGAGACAGCCCACAACGTTTGGCCGTATGCCTGTGCAATTTTCAGGAGCTTCATCGGAATAGTGGATCCAGCATGCAAAAGCCGATTGTTGATCCAATCAATGGCGAGCTTTCTCCTGGGAGTCCCGCCCGCTGAAAAATTCCCGCCAAAGTCGGTCACGGATGCGATCCAATCTTCTATTTTCTGATTCCTGATGCAATCTTCGTAGAACCAGCCAGGTCCCAGATAAGCTTGAACTTCGAGGATTTCTTTGGCCGTCTTTATCTGGGATTGCTTTAACCAGGTTTGACACGTTGCCCTGTTTAGGACGCGGATCAGATTCGCGTTATCTGCCCCAGGACTGTGGGGTTCATAGCTGATCCCATCAGGCAACCACTGTGAAAGTTTCTCGGCGTATTTTTCAATCGTTCTATAATCTTCTAGGTGTGGCAAACCCTCGCGCCCGAGTTCAGCGGGGTAAGACCACGTCCGATCTTCTGTTTCAGCTTTCTTTAGAATTAATTCTAGTAATGCTCGGCATCTTTCGAGGTCCGCCGTCCTGATGCCTAACCTTTCGGGGTACAAGAGTGAGATCCTACTGTCCGTCAATGTGCAAGCTTCGGGAAATTTGCCCTAGCCTTCGGACGCGAGAAGAATTGGATTTCCTTATCTGTTAATTCGCTGCCGTCCTGATGCACGATCACCATCTCCTTTCTCTTGAGTCCGCCCGGTGGCAATCCCCAAGTGATGAAGCTCAGAGGCCCAGTATCTCTGACGAGTTTCTGTTTCGCTTTGAATCCGTTCCGCTGACAGAATTCTAGGATTTGTCGAGCTTCTTTCAGGTCGTACCGGAGATGGCATTTGAAACAGCTACCCTCGCCTTTCATTAGAAGATCGAGTTTCACCTTTGGATGGACGGGGCAGACGGGTTCACTCAATCTTCTTCACCTTAGCTCGCAGCTCGGAAATCTTCTTTCCCCAAAGAGGCGTAGAGCTATATTCTTTTCCACAGTTAGGACACCGCGAAGTACTGGAAGTGGTTTCAAAGTTGCACTTCATACAACGATAGGCTTCGGGATCGATGTATCTCAGCAAGAACAGGCGTTCAGGTGAGATTCCGAGTCGTTTAGCCTGACTCCCTATCGTCTCTCGCATTTTTCTTCTTCCTCGGTTTCGTCCGGTACCTTTCTACCAGCCGATTCGTCTCGGGATCAATTGCTGCCTGAATATCAGGATGCAACTTTGGCACGTCGATAATGTGCTGCTTGTCGGGATCAGGCATGTGAGGAAAGCGTTTCTTCTTTTCCTTCTCCTGTTCCTCGGAAGGCAGACAAGCGTACCACTGCGAGTACTCGTGCAAATCTTCACGGCTTGCGCCGTGGGCTGGCGGTGGATGGATTCCTGGCATTTTACTTTCTCTTTCGCTTCCCTCTCAAGACGCGCATGGCAGCGGGCCGGATCCGCTTACTCACGATTGCTACGGAAGTGTAGTGGCCATCGGTCAATAGTAGAGCCGCATGTAAGACGAGCAGATCCTTTTCGGAAAATGTGAACCACGGTTTTCGCAGGATACTGCGGCGAAGGATTTTCACAAAGGAATAGCGAGCGTCTTTGGTCGACACAAATTCATCCAGCCATTCCCACTCGTCGTCGCTGAATTTGATCTGGTAGCCGTGGGTTCCGTTGTCGTAGTCTAAGGTGGCGAACTGTCCAGCTCTCAAATCAGAAACAACTCCCTTTCACCAAACATCGATTTGATCATCCGCACACATCTGCGGCAAACTGGACCGTCTCTTGAGTGATACGCTCTGCTTTCAGGAATCCTTCGCCAGTTGTCGAAAGTGCAGACTACGAATTTCTCTGAATTCACGTTCCAAGATTCCTGAACCCGCTATCAGTCTGGTCTTTGATCTTTGGATTCGACGCGAATAATTTTTTGAGATAGGCTTCGTTGCGGTTTTTCGGTTCAATCCAATCCAATCCCATTACACGAAAAACATCGGCTTCCTCATCGGTCCTGACCGTGAGCCGAGTATCGATCACTTTGATGCCGTTGTCGCTTTTGAAAGTGATCCTCTCAAGATGCCCGTCTCGGAAATAGATCCCGTCAGGATTTCCATAGACTACAAGCCACTTGTTGAAATCGGCAGAACCAGTTCTAAGGATAAATTCCACGCCCCACTGCGCGGGCGGGAGAACGCCGAAAATGTCGAGCTGCTCTCTTTTGTATTTGATGCGATAGTATCTTACGCTGAAAGGTGCTCGTCTGCCAACGGAATCAGGATCGCCTTTCTCGAAAGTGTTGTCCAGCATTTTTGCCCTAATAAATTCGTCCAGCTCGTTGTAGTCCTCGTACTCCGTTCCCATCAACGTTTCCTTCTCAAATTTGCCGAACTTCGGAATACAGATTATCTCAATGTCGTGTGGTTCGGCCTTCTGCCGTCGAATTCCGCCGCCAATTTCGAGCCGAGCAGTGTGAGGCCCCAGCATGGCTTTCACTTCATTTGCCAACACGAGGGCCTCGGACAGTTTCATCAGCCGTTAGCGCGCTCGCTTTTATTGTCCTTACGTCTACACGTAATTCCTTTTTTCTCTAATCGAACACACCGCAACACAAAAGAGCACCGACACTGCCGCACAGATGATTTTGATTTTCATCTGAAAATTCACCCTTGAACGATTAAGTTGAATCCAGCTGAGAAGGCGGTTTGCCCTTCGCTACCATCGATTCGATTTTCGACTGACGATTTCGTTTCCTTCTTCCTATTTTTTGAAGATTGAACTTTTTCTTCGATTTTCATTTACCTTAACTGTGTGAGGACATTTAGTTACTATTTGGGGCTAATCTAACCAGTGTACTTGGATACTTGGTTTCCAAGGTTCCTTAGTTCCTCAGATACTTAGAATCCAAGTTAGATTAGGCTGAAATCACTCTCCTCTTCTCGTTCATTTGCAGGTCAGATTCAACGAAGGGAAGATTGAAAATTGGACTATCGGTACAAACGAAAATTCAAGAATGGTTGGACCAGCTCTGGCTTGGAATTCTGACAAGAGAAGAGTCGCAAAGTTAATTGCGCAAGAATTTTCGGAAGGTAGAATATCTTGCAGAGAATATGACAAAAATATTCGGGAAATCTATACCTCTTTGCGATGAGCAGTTTAGCAGTGGTCTGTTTCAGAGACTCTTCATTTCGTCATCTTGCAAAAAATCAGAGAGTGGCCGAATGAGAATCCCTCTATTTGTGGCTATGAGAATAACGGTAGAAAATTCAGAGTCTTCTGGATCTCGCGGCATGTTCAAAAATCCAAAAGCCTTCTTCGGCAAAATCAATCGAAGCGAGCCTCCCTGTCTGAAAACCGACGCAGCGCCCAAGACACGATGTATCTTGAGCTTGAGCTCCTTTTGTCCCTCTGCCAACGGTCAGTCTCTCGTATCTACGGTAAATTATACCGTAAATCAGATATATAGCTTTGGAATTTCATTAAGAACCATTCACGGATAAAAGGAGAACAAAAGAGTTGCCAACCAAAGGATACCAGACACTCACTCTCAAGACCAAGCTCTTCGTTAAGCTGATGGATGCTTACGAGAGAAAGAAACGAGACCTGATCATGGAGGACATTAAGAGCTATACAGCCTACGCTCAAAAACTCCTGGAGAGGGCAATCGAGCAGGATGTTCTTGAGGGACGTTTCGAGATAAAGGACCGAATAGAAAACAAAGTAATAGTGAAAGACTATTACAAACTCAAAGATGCCGAGGTGTTGATCAAGCATGGGAAGCTCTTCTGCATGCTAGACCAAGCCGGAGATTGTGATCACATCGGCTTTGTCTTGTCCGATCCGAGTGTTGTGAAGAGAGCTGAAAGAGCTCGGCGTGAAACTTCGCAGGGGCTAAATTTCTCCATAGTTTAACGGAAGACAAGTGCTACGAAGATTCTGATCATGCCACGAGAAGGATGGATGGTCGTCACAATCCGAAAGAGAATCGGAAAAAGAATTCGTCGAATCGTCAATAAGACGAACAAACATAAAACAGAGTGGGAAAGAAATCTCACGCTATCACGCTTTGTTGAAAGTGCTTTGATTCAAGAAATCGAGCGAAAAGAGAAAAGCGGAAAACGTCGAAGGAATTATCGCAGGGATTCTCGCATTAAGTAGACAGGGATCCTAAAAGTTTCTCGGAAATCCCGGTAATCTGAAAATAACCCTTAATGTTTCAAATTTGTGAAAGAGGCTGAATTGGTGCAAATTTGTCTATTCTCAACGCCTATGCCAGGTGTTGAGAGACCTGTATCTGGTTCAGTTCATAAAATATTTTGTACTTTCAACTATTTCCATTGTCTAGGCTAGGGGCTTTTCTTTCGAGCTCTAGTTTTTCCTTTTTTTCTCTCGGCGAGAGTCAAGAAACGAACTAGAGACGCATTCGGAAACTCTCCAATCATAATCCCATCCAGTTGTTCCAAAATCTCAAAAGTTGTTCGGGGATCATAACAAATATTTTCTGCGATGTCGTAGAGTTTCAGTGGCTTCGGATGCATGTGATTGATGCGATTCTTTATCCAGATTAGAGTGTTATCGTCGAATACATAATCTCCCAACACATGATAACCGTCCCTCGAACCAGCTTTCTCAAGCGCTTCTGTTGGAACGTGACTTGCTCGTGCTAGTGCATCGGTCGGAATGTACCATCCGACCACACCGATAGGGACACGAGATTTTTTTACAGGGGGTCCTCAGGGCTCTCTAAATCCGATGGCATCCGTGCTCGAGTCGCAAAGCTTTCCTATCGCAGTGAATACGTCTCTGAAACTGATCGCCAGTGTCACGAAGGGAATAGGTTTGAGTCCAACGCCTCCTAGTTCATCTAGTAACGCGGCTTCGGTTTATGACTCGAACCATTTCTCTTTGGCCTTGTATCGGGACGCGTTTCCGAATGGGACTTTGGTGATATTGGTAAAAGTCACTAACATAGGAAGTCAAGAAGTGGCACTCTCCCAGCTGAATATCTGGGGGCAGAACGATACTAATCCTAACACAGTATTTGCTTCGTACGTCGTAGGTTGCACAACGAATACCACTCAACCAGATACTATTACCCAAGTGTCAAATGGAGTAACAACTTTCATTTCAACGACAGCGACGATCGATTGTGGGAATTTAGCTTCGACGCAATCTTTCGTTATGAAACCAGGTCAAACTTTCTCTGCTCTAATTTCAAGCAATAATAATTTTGTTGCGTCGAATGGGTTCAGTATAAATGACTTCTCTGCAAGTGCAAGTTACAGTGTTACCGGTATTCAGGGAGAATTCGTCATGAATACAGAGCAACCTTGAGACCCTAAACTGTCCGAAAGGACAGGCTCAACCTAGTCTGTATTCCATAGCCCGTTTGACTTGGCAAATTAAAGTGATAAAACATGGCAAGAACGTTTGTGGTTATTTCAATTGTACCGCTGTTATTCGCAGTTAGTGTGGTGAGTTTTTAGATCGGGGGGCTTTCGTTATCGACGGCGACGCCTTATCGCGGCTCTCAGTTTCGACCACAACTACTGCATATATTCATATTTCGAGAGATAATGAGCCTGTTCAGATATTCAGCCAGATCATTATGTCTGATGTGATTACTAAGTACACAATTTATGTGAAGGCGAACTGCACTTATTGAACGGGATTAACTATTAGGGGGACCGAAACTCACATAGGATTTTATCATCGCTGTGACAACATTTGAATTTGTCCGACAAACCAGTTACAAGAGTCACGGCCACTCCAAATGGGTCACCTGTAATTACAAGTTTGAACAAACACGCAAACTTCGGCTACAACAAACATTTGCCCCTCTGTTGTTTTTGGTTGAAAAGCTGAAGTTAATCGGCCTCAAGATGAGGAGGAATGTCAGTGCATTCAAACGCGTGACTAAAGCTTCCCTTTTTTTGCAATGATTGTGGAATCGTCGTTTCTTTTCCAAAGTCCGATAATGCCTATGATTATTCCAAAAATGACAATCAAAATCGCAATTAGAAAATATGGTTCGTAGAATGAGAGACAGCCAGCGCAAGCCGAATTAAAGAATGGATTGCTCGGGACTGGACCGCTACATTGCGGGGAAGTTGTTGGACACGAATTGTAGGCGGAAGCGATGATAATTACAAACCCAGCCACGATGAGCAATCCAGAAAGAAGAATACCACGTCTCATTTTGAATCAAAAACTCCATGCAGACTTGTTAAGCTTCCTGCCTTCCATCGGAGTCATCAGCGATCGCTTCGTGATCAGGCACTAAATCGTGTAACCTGTACAAAAACTACGACAAAAAACTAGAGGACGGTACCGCCCAAATCAATTATAGATTTTCCTTTGCCCCGCAATACCTCGGCGTTTTAGGCACACGCAATCAGCTCTAAGTTGCTGATTGTCTTCAATCATAAAGCCATCTTTGAGCTCGATCTGAGTCCTTGAGGCGTAATCAGGGCCGAATACGCCCAAGAGGTTCAGAAGTTTGTTCACTGCCATACTGGCCGTCATTGTTGTCATTGAAATAATACTAGGCTGTTCGCTTACGTCTTTGTAGTAGCCCTCAGCTGCCAGTTTCGTCTTTTCTTCGGAGGTGAGGGACTCCTGCAAAACCAAAAGATGTTCCTGGTAGACGCAGCGACGAAGGAGACCATGCACATCCGACGGTGCCACTCTGCCGAAGAAGCCGAGAGCTGGTGGAAGGAGCACGGCACGCATTATTGGGTAGGGGGTGAAATGTTAAAGCAGAAAATAAGGCCGTTTCCACTTGAGAAAATTAGAAGTTGCCCCAGTTCAAACTAGGGGCAAGTCATTGCCCAAGAAACCTTTGGGCTTATGCAAAAATAAGTTGAGTTGTTATACCAAATTGTGTAAGTTGCGGTTGAACCCTGTGTAGATAGGTTATACTTCGACTCGTAATAGTAAGTACCGTTATATCTCAACAATTCGGCAACGGTTGGAATATTCGTGTATGTTACACAAGGAACTCGCATGGCGCATGATGGAATGGACGCCGTGTGCCCGTAAAGATCAACGTTCGTCGCAATGACTTGAAAAGATTCAACGGTCTGAGTGTTTGAGCTCAGACCAAGTAGGTAAGGATTAGTAAAGAAAATGGCTATCACCACAACTGCAACCAAAGCACAGCTGGTTGTAACCAAGTATATAGGTGCAACAGTCATTTTGAATCGGTACAGTTAGCATAGCCGAAGTTATTTACTTTATGAATTCGATCCCGAGGGAAATTCGATTGTTTTCTGAATTCTCACCATAGTTTTACATCATACGTTTGCGTACCACAGCTCTTCAATATTCCTTGAGTATTCGATCCGATATATATCTGGCCGACGCTTAGTGAGGAGCAAATCGCATTCCCTGCTATTACAAAACCACTGGGTACAGCGCCCCCACCACCGACAAAGTAGCCCCAACTACCTGCGGACGCTGAGTTTATTGCCCAATCATGTGCAGGCGTCTGAAATGAGCCAGTAGTAGCGTAAGACCAAGCAGGATTCACATTCATGTAAACGCTGCTGAAATCTGAGGCAGTTGAATCGTACGATTCAAACGCAAAGGGCTCCTGATTCTCGCTCGTAAAACCTGATGAAGTGGGGACACTGCTACAATAACTACTATAGGCGTAGTTTCTACCTGTGTCGCCATCGTAAGCGTACCAAACCTTCTGAACAGCATTGTAAAAAATCTCCAATGTATCAGGCGAACCCCCTCTTAGACTATAGGGGCTATAATGACAGCTTCCTCCAGTAGGTGTTAGCACCCACAGTTCCAGATACCACAGGATATTGAGGTTGTATTCATGATAAACAAGCTGAAGAGTATAACCGCTACCTATGAAACCAGTGAGGTCGATATAGGTGTCAGCGGAGGTCCTAATGGTCGGCAAAGTGAATGAAGTTTTGATAGCAGTTACACTGCTCCACGAAATCCCATAACCGCTACAAGGACTCGTCTTTGAAGTGTCATGTCACATAATCCGGTTCCTAGTGCCCACGAACTAGAAGGGGGAGGTGCAGTCAAAGGGCTGCTAAGGTCAGTTCCTGAGAATTGTGGAACACTAGATGAGGATGAGTTGGCAACAATCTGCAAAATTGACACATCAGTTATTGAGCGTTGAGTCGATGGATCTAGGTACGTAGAATCTAGAGCAAGCAGAGTACTTTCACCATTAGTTGTCGAGTTCGAAACTTCAATAGGAATCTTCGCACTAGAATTAGCATTTGAGGAGGCACTGAGATAAATTGATGGCAAAGTTGAAGGAAGCACAAGCCAATTGGGTAGTGAAGCGGAAAGAGGAAACGGGAAAAATGAAAATGAGACATTTATCTGCGTTGACATCTCTACGGACGTTAACAATACAGCAGTGACTTCAAAGTATGAATGCTCGCCTGGCGGAAGGCTGACTTGCACGGTTCCAACGTTTGGTAAACCGTTGATGTAAAACTCGACATCAGTAGCAGGATGGGCTGCATTCTGATAGTTGGTGGCATCAGAGATGATAGGAGCGCCCGGTAGTTGGTTGGAAATGTTGCCCTCGGCTGAAATCTGAGCAATGTTGAATGGAACTACAACGACTACGAGCGAGCTGAAAACCAACAAAGTGAGTATAATCATCGAGTTTATTCTGGATTTCATAGCGCGGGGGTGGTACTCAAGCCATGATATATTCTTTGTCTTTTGTTAAGATACTCAGATTCTTTTTGTTAGTTATTTCATTATTCGCCTTCCTTCATCTTTCTGATTCTGAGATCCTCAAGATTTTCGAGATCGAGATTCGACCGATCGTTGAGGCGAATCTCGGTAACGTCAGAGATTTCAGAATCGGTTCTGGGCTCGGTGGCGATGCGTTGGGTTACTTAGAGTTCATCGCCGAAAGAGAGAACAACCATGTGGCGCCACGAGTGTTTGTTTATGAGCATCCTAAATATGTCGCTCAGAAAGTTCTAATGAAATCCTACGAAGAAGAAAAGAAATCATGGTACAAATGATCGTGTATGGGCAGTAGCAGTAAGGAGAGATAAAAGGGGAGACGTCTTTTGCGAAGGAATTTAGCATTGGCAGGCACTGCTCCTACCGTTGTCGGAGTAATTTTGGTATTGGATGCATTGTATAGCCCAATATGCCCTGGCAGTCTTATCAACGGTTGCTCTTACACCGCAATTTATGAAAAGTTATACTTGGGAATCTTCTTGCTCATAGTTGGTGCTGCCATAGCTCTGATTTCACTGCGAATGAAACCAACATCATCGACAGAAAAGCAGCCGACAGAGAATATAGCGAAGGGTTGAGAGAAATGGAGTCAGGTCGAGAGAATGAGGGTCACAGCTTTTCGAGTTCCGATTCGCCCTCGCCATCGAGAAACTCGGATATTATTTCTGAACCTGTAAAGACCTCATTGCGTCATTTTCAGAACGAGCTCGTCCATCGCGTTTTACCCGAAAAGATCGACTTCATGGTAGTTGGTGCGGTCGCCAACGCATTCTTTGGCAGGGGGGATATTCAAATGACGTGGACTTTGCCGTTGCACTGACAGGCGAGAAAAGCAAAGATGCCCTATATTCAATCATCAAAGACCCCCGGTATTCCATAACCTATCCAGATCGGCAGGTGGACAAAGGCGACCCATTACTCGAATCGCCGTCGGATCTTGATAAGATCAATCTCGTCAAGTTGAAGGATAGAGAAACGGGGGTCACAGTTGACATATTGCTCGTGAGCGAAAATCAGGTCTATGGGTTGCAAAGGAGCGCTTTTACGAGAGCAAAGAAGATGGATTTGGGCGACACCTATCACACTATGACTTCAATCGTTTCCCCCGAAGATTTCATCCTGATGAAACTCACGGCGAGACGAGACTCTCTGGACTATCAAGATATGTTCATGGTGATGTTCCACAATTACTCTTCTCTCGACTGGCCGTATTTGCAGCAGCGAGCGAAAGAACTCAATCTCACAGCATTGTTGGACTCTTACAAAGAGCAGGCTTTACGGGCGGCAAGTAAAACTGACGACGGCGATGCAGTGTGACAACAGAGCAAGAAAGTCCCGTGCTGATTCATGGCGCTCTCCACTGCCCTTACTGCAGAACCCCTCTCACCACAGAGGAGATCGGAGAAAACAAGAACCGCTGCGTATATTGCGGCAGGCTCGTGGGCAAACTCAGCGATGAAGTGATTCTGGAAATGTCGAGGAGCGTCCCCATCGAAATGTTCCGTGAGTGGAACAGGGAATTAGAGAAATGAGGAAAACGATATTGCGGGACATTGTTTTCGTATCCATCCTAGCTGCCGCAGTAATCGTGATTGTATTCATTGCGCAGTCCATTGGGAGCTGATTTTTCTTCATATACCTAACCCTCATTATCGACAAAGGCTGGTACTGCAAAGCCAAGCGATAGCATTAATCATTAGACTTACTTTTTGGCGAAAAACTCTGACTTTATATCTGGCTTAAGAAAATTCGCATGAGCAAACCACTGGGAAGAACGGGAAGATCATCAGCGTCGCCGTCGTGGCAGAGGCAGTCTATGCCCTTTTTCTCCTGATAATCGCCCTTTAGAAAATATCCAAGCGCGTGGTCGAATTCGGTCCCAGTCGTGATTAGGATACGCTTGCTGCTTCGTCCCGAATGGAACAAATACAACTTGATGAGATCCTCTTGCATTCTGGATGATAGTTCTTGGTTCAGACAAGACAGGTTATTGCATTCATCGCTGCAATCGCAATTATCGGGCTGGCTCTCGGAATTTCCACAGGTTACGAACACTCCGCTTCAAAAACTGTAACTCAAGTGCTGACCACGTCTACGACTCTTACACAAGTATCAACCCAGCCAGCGAACAATGAGTTGAAAAAGTGATTTTTGAAAAGGCATTAGCGATAATTTTGCCCTAATTTGGCAAAATTCGCAACTTTTGCATATCATTTTCCTAACATATCTAATAATTATTAAATGAGCGTTTGCTTCAAGGGCGCATGTAAGTTACTTTAATGCCAAAAAAGACAAATGCGCCTGCCCAGGCACGATCAACAAAAGATGCCACCGAAAATTCAGGAACGAACTATGTGATCCCTGTAAGGTTGGAAATGGAAGCATATCGTGAACTGATTGGAATAAAGGGACTATTGATAACTGAAAGGCGTCGGAACGTAAGCTTCTCCGAGACTGTGTCGGAACTTATCAAAGTCTTTCACGCATCCAAAGAAGAGAGCCAATAACTACCATCCTTCCAAACTAATCGTTGTCTACTTCTTGACAAGGCTGGATACTCGATGTTCGAGGGCGAGTTCATCCATGACTCCCATTCTCTGAGGAGAGCGCTTCACGCCTAAGGCTATCTCCAGGAGCCCGAGAGAATCCGCTCGACCAGTTACCCGCTATAGTGTATGTTTGACCAGATGAAATTAACGATGCTGCATCGAAGTTCATATCGAGCATGACGAATCCTACTGACTAGTGATTCCCAATACCATTTTTATTTTGCCTTCTCAGAAATCTGCTGGGATCGTTTGTAGCGCTTTCAGAATACATCGCTTAAATAACTGAATGATAGTACGATTGTGATAAAAACGGTCAAACGATTCAAATTGAAGCCTCGTATACAAACTCGGTCAGGACTTGCCGTACTCACTTTAGTCCTAGTCTTATCGGGAGCTTCAATTATGGTGGTTTCAGCCAATTACGTTCCCTCGAAATGTTCGCCCGATACTCAAAACTCTCTTAGTGCTGTCCCAACAGAACACATTTACGAAGGGACTTCGCTTAACATATGTGCCAGATTCTTTTACTACGGTTATCCGAAATTTTCCACTTTTGACCCTAAGGGAGCTCTCACTATTCTAACTTACTACAATGTTCCCGGAACAAATGGAAGTCGACTTATCAAAGCAAGCTCTAATTTTTCAGTCTCATCGGATGAGATTGGCGTTTCAACTTTCACATCGCTGCTTGGTCTAGTTTCAGATTTTGGCATCGTGACTACGCTTGGAAATTATGTTCTTTACTCAATATCTCCAACTAATTCGACCAAACCCGGCATTTACTTTCTCCAGCTCCAAGGGTTCTCGTTCCCAGGAATGATTCAATGTCAAGAGGTGATGGAAATAGCAGTGGGGAACGCAACTGCTTATCCCTCAGCAGGGTTCTCATGTCTAGCAATTAGCAATACGGAGGCAAATGGAATGTTGGCAAATCAGATAGTTTGGGTCTCGAGCAATAACCAATCGTAGTTCAGAAGCAAGAGAACCACTTTTTCCTGCAGTTCCAAAGATCCTCAAAATTTAAGCAAGAAGCAGTTGGTATAGCGCATTAATGCATGCTTATCATGTAACTCACTCTCAAGACCAAGCTCTTCGTTAAGCTGATGGATGCTTACGAGAGAAAGAAACGAGACCTGATCATGGAGGACATTAAGAGCTATACAGCCTACGCTCAAAAACTCCTGGAGAGGGCAATCGAGCAGGATGTTCTTGAGGGACGTTTCGAGATAAAGGACCGAATAGAAAACAAAGTAACCGTGAGAGATTATTTCAAGTTGAAAGATGCTGAGGTCTTGATCAAGCAAGGGAAACTATACTGCATGTTGGATCAAACGGGAGACTGTGACCACGTGGGTTTCGTTCTATCCGATCCAAGCGTTATCAAAAGAGCTAAAGATCTCGGCGTCAAACTTCGCAAGGGTTGACACTCACGTCATTTATGAAAAATCGGCATCCACGACAATTACGATTATGCCCCAAAAAGGATGGATGGTTGTTACAATCCGAAAAAGATTAGGTAATAGAATTCGTCAAATAGTCAACAAAGAGAACAAGCAGAAATCAGAGTGGGAAAGAAATCTAACGCTATCAAGTTTTGTTGAAAATGCTCTAATTCAAGAAATCAAACGAAAAGAAAAGAGACGAAAGCACGGCTGAATCATGATATTAAGCGCGCGCGCTGTTTTCTTTTTGCCTCGGGAATCGCGGCCATCAAGTCTCTGGATTGACCCGAGTATTTTCAAACTCATTCAGGAATTCTTGGGCTTTGGGCGACATATCCGATTTCTGCTGCACCACGGGTTCTAGTTGCAGATTACTTTTGAGAAGATCTTCGCTATTCTCGATCTCCAACTGCATCCCCTTTCGCAATTCAGAGATTCCGTACTTGTTCCAATCAGTGTTGTCGATCCATAGTTCCATCGAGTTGAGGGCGCGATCCAAAATGTCGAGGACAATCCTGTTGATCTGCGGCCTGAGCTGCTGAGCTTCTGGGCTGTCGAAAGCATCCCAGACACTCGATTTACTGCCCCAACTAAGATCAGACCTGGTGATCTGGGCTGCCATTTCCTCACGCAGTTTCAGAATGGTTTCCTCGGCTGCTGAACGTATTTCCTCATTTCGCTCACCGAGATTAGCTGCGGTGAATCCCATCTTGCGAATCAGTTCTTTCTGTTCTGCGGTCAGGTTTGAAAATTCTCGGATCAAATCCTCAGTAGCTTTTTTCTGAGAATCTGATCCGGGCGTCGGTCCGAGTCCAGCCTTCTTTCTGCGCGGCTTTCTCCGAGGATAATGGTTTGTCATTTACTATGCCCCGACGTAGTAGTGCGCCCCGATCAAGATCCTTTCTTTCCATGAGGAACTTTTAACGCCGCGAGACAGAGATTGAAAATATCGGTGCTTGGCAAAAGCTGTGGGGAAAATTCTCGGCGTATTAGAATGTGATTAATAACTGCCCTAGCTTTCTCCTTCTTAACGATCAGATAAGGTTCTATCGCTTGAAGGATTTCAAGAATATCTTTTTGGTTCTCAACGAGCCAAATAAAGACTGTCCTATATTTCTTCCCCGTTTTGTGACTCATGTTTTTTTGCTCGTTCAAGACTAAGTAACCCGTTTCCGCTATTATCTGAGCCATTCGGCTGAATTCTCTAACCGTGTTTGAAACTTTCAGATTGATGACGACCTTTCCCTTTCGGGTTAATCGGAAGTAGATCAGTCCTTCCGAATCAATCGCGCAGGCGAGCCACGCTTTCTCTGCTTCTGAGTTACGCAAACTTCCTAACTTCCTAACTTCCAACGTAGTGATAGTATCCCTTCGAGCTCACGACGTACCCACTACTAAGATCGGTTATTTCCGATCCGCCAGCGAAATATGAAATGGCTCTCGAAAGGGCCTCAGCCTCGGGCAAGCTCGCGACCTTCGCGGGCCTCGTCGGATATTTCCAGTTCTCGGGATTTTGCACGGATTCAAAGAGAGTTCTCTGCGGTGCGTCCACGGAGAACCTTTCAATCGGCAATGCTAGATAACGTGTCTGTTCCAGAGGTGTAAGAGATTCTAGCGGTCGTATGTGCTGCTCATCTCTAACGCGCCACGGAATTGAGACGTTCTCCCCTGACAGTTCATCCCTGGCGTTGATAACTCCCAGATCCGTGCCTCGGTCCACTCGACCCTCTTTCAGAGGAATATTTTTCTTGAGTCTCTTGCGTGGCGATCTCTCGGGATAGTGCTTCGTCATCTATTGTAAAAATCCAATTCATACACGGACGTATGCCCGTGGTCGCTGTTGCTGTTGAAGATCGAAGAATTGTCAGCATGCGCTTGTAAAAGACCCACGCGTACATCTCTTTCTGTCCAGCAGCTTTGGCAGCCATCACACGTAGCGCGCGCGCGACCACGATGCGGATAGTGGTGAGGCTATTACTCGGAAACCGCGACATTGATTGATGCTACTGCACTCGCGTTCAGTCCATCAGCATAGTTGTAGATATTCAGATCGAACCATTGAGGCGAATGGCTCAGTTGAACGGCATGACTTTGGATTACCAGCGTTGTCGTGTTGTATTTGGTAACGGTGGCCTGGACCCCTTCGCAGCCGACCGTGCCGTTCTGACTAGGACACTGGAAAAGATTAGCCTGAGCTCCGTAGTAATTGATCGGAAAAGCGGCGGTCTGGAAATAGTACACGAGATCGATTGATGCGTTGCCATCCGTACTGGCGATGGAGCTCGTCGGACCTATCACGTTGATTCTACCCGAACCTGACTTGGTCCAGAAGGCGGTGAAGGTGTAGTACTCGAAGGGGTTACTCCCGTGATATGTTGTAGTGGTCGCACGATGATAGACGAAGGCAGCCCCAAAGATCGCAAAAACCGTGATCAGGATCACCACACAGACGGCGATGACTGAGAAAAGAAGTGCCTTCCCTTTCTTCTCGAAACTTTTGCCCATACAAGTAAAAGCTAAACTTGGCTGCCCGTATTGGTGGCGTTCCAGCTGATCATTCCAACAGTGTAACTTGCTGCGGGCGAGATCTGACCGTAGCCGAAGATGGAGAGGCGATAGACGAGCAGAGTGTCGTTCACGTTCACGGGTGTTGCAGTGAGAAGCTGATAGGACGTTGAGTTGTACTGGGAAACTGTCAGCGGAATTTGGTCGCAGCTCCCTGATGGGTTGCATTGATAGAGAGCTTGGGAAACTCCACTCGGATTCGTGTCCATCACGTTTGGCCCGAAAAAGAATACGATCAGTACGGAGCTTAGATTGGTTCTTCCCACGCCGAAAGCAGGGATGACGTTGATGTTTTCAGTTCCGACCTGGGCCCATCCGGCCACGATGTTGTAACCGAGAGAATTCGTCGATGTTGTGCTAGTTCTGACGATTATCGCGGTATCCTGAGACGTGCTGTTGCTGCTGCCGATGTAAATTGATACTGAAATTAGCGAGAGTAGAAGGATCAGGACTCCAAGAAAGATCAGCTGATTCTTGCTAGGCACGTCTGACCGAATTGCGCTTTCGTATTTAACTTCCGAGCAAGCACATGAGCGCAAAGTGGAAATCCGTGTAAGGATCTGAAATCATGCTGAACGCGGCGAGGACCGCAATCGCCGCGATGATCACTAGGGCGGCCATTCTAACTCTCATATCTTTGAGACTTCGCCTCGAACTCTCTGTCCAACTGTTCTTTGAATTTCAGGCCGTCATCGGTCAACATGCCCCAACGAATCTTCTGGTACCCGCCGAATTCCTTCGCCAGCTCTTCCACCATTTTCCTAGCAAGACCCTGATGCTGAAAGCGCGGCGTAACCTCGATCATGTTTATGTAAGGATCCCCGTTGGGATGAGGATATTCCGAATAGTCCAGGTAGCCCCTGACGATCCCGTTCACGGCGACCCTGTAATGGCCGTCCATCTGGCCGTTGTGGAAACCTGTAACCTCGTTGTGAATTTGTATCACATCAGGCTCTCTCCCACCGAGCGACTGGCGGGCGCGGTGCTGGCCTTTGTGTTCTCTGACCTCGCCTAGAGTCATACCTTTGAAAGAGCGTCCGCAGCCGTCGCAACATTTGTCCTGAACGTAGATCGCGGGATGAGTATGTTCCCTAGTGATCTTTTGCCTCGGCTGACGGTTCGGATAGTGGCGATAGCTCAAGAGTCCAAAGGAAAAAGAAAATTTTGTAGGACGGCCTAGAGCGTCTTGATCCAGTCATCCCACGTCTTTCCAGGGTTCTGCTTTCGCCAGTTGTCGAAAAGTCTGTTGTGCGACCTGTCCATCAACTTGTAGCGGTCAGGATATTTGCGAATGTCCAGCACTCGATTTTTCATTCCACGATTGGCAGAGGGATTGAACCTGTTCTCTTTGACCCACGGTTTGTCGAGGATCGGAGTGTGTTTGATGTGGGAAAAGTCTAGGTTCCGTCTGCTGTTGCATCCCGGTACTTCACACTTGTTTCCTCTCAGGGCGCGTTGCCGACTGATCTCGCGCTTCTCCCATTCGTGGCCGTGTCCTGGGGAAAAGGCGCGAACCTTTCTCTCCTGTTCGCCTTTCTTGACCAAGACGTACTGCTCAGATTTTGGCAGAAAGCGAGGATGACGGCTCGGGAAATGGTGAGACGGCAACTATCAGAAAAACTAGCTTTTCTTACGCGGATTGGGATTAGGCATCAGAGTTTCGCTTTCTTCACATCGATCTGCGAGTAGCTACATTCCTCTGGCGATTTATCAGCGCGAATATCTTCGATACGAGGTTCCCTAAGTTTCGGCGGTCTGCGGTTTCCCGTCTTGTTGTCGATCCGTCCAGGAGTTAATTTCGTGTACCGGATCTTGAAAACAATCGTTGGATAGACGTAGATGAAATTGGGGTCATAGGACGGTCCATAGATCTTTCGAGCTTCATCTGGCGGGATGGTATTCGCTTTGATCTCGCTGACCAATTCCTTCCGTCGCTTGTCAGAGAGGCCCGTGCCAGCCTGGCCGATGAGCTTGAAGCCCTGCGCGTCCTTATCATACAGCCCTAACATGAAGGACTTGGGAATCTCATTGTTCACCCATTCCTTAGTCTTTTCAATCGCGAGTACCGGGCTATCAATTTCCCTGATCGCCTTCCACTTTAACATCCACTCGGAATTGTCGTAGATGTGGGAACCAGGCTTGATTACCGCGCCCTCGTAGCCTAAATCGATCATCCGATCACCAGCGGCCATCGCTTCCTCTGCCGAGTGTGCAATGATCTTCTTATCGACCTGAACCCTCTCCGTGTCTTTCAGGGTCTTTTCCAGCAACTTGCTGCGTTCCGAGTAGCTGAGATTTCGCACGTCCTTCCCGTCAATGGAGATAATATCGAAGGCAGAAACCTGCATCCTTTCCGAGTTGGGGTTCACTCTTTCGGAAAGGAAGTCATACACATCGTCCTCAGAGGTTACGTATTCTATATCGAGAATGACTTTGTGTTTGCCTATTGCCGCCCTAATTTGTTTAGCCAGTTCCAGCGGTATAGATCTAAAAACATCAGTGTTTGGCGGGAAATCGTTTCCTGTTAATTTCGAGTCAGGCGTAATGTAGACGGACTTGTGCTTGTTTGCTAGGACAATTTCATCGTCCACTTGCAGGAAATTCCTCTCGCCGTCCTTCTTGATCTCGACAAAGAATTCGCCCTCTCCCTGATACTTCTTGAAAAACTCGGGTCGGAACTCGGTAGTCCTCGCATAATTGGCGATCACGGTACGATTGTCAATGTGGCCGTCGATTTTCTTGTGCTGCACCTGTTCTTGTGTGAGTATCTTGGGCCCAGTGGCTTCCGAAGATGGCTTGCTGATCGAAACCCTCGCGTAGCCTTTTGCGGTCTGCGGTTCTTCATGTGGTATGCTGGACTTATAGAGGTCCATTTCAGTTACAGGTGGCTCGGGTCTTTTGTCTGTCCTCTCCGATCCGAATTTCTTTGGCATAGGGCCATAGTTTCTCCCCGAGGCAGGCTGCCGATTTGGATTGTGATGAGCAACGGTCGGTTTCTTAGCCAAGAGGGAACTGCAACTGAAAAAGCAGTTTTTCTCTCAATGGCGCACCACTACTTTCTTGCCTCGGGTGGATCTGCGCGCGGAAAAGCCAGACCAAAACCACAGCAGAAAGCGACGCCAGCTCCGCCCAAACGGGAGCTTCCTAAACCCCGAGAGAAAGTGGTGGAAAAAGTTGTCGAGAAAAGGAAATCACAGCCTCGCAAGACCAAGCAGAAATTTACCCAGAAGAAATTCGAGGCCCCACCGCCTCGACGGGTCAAGCGGATTTCCAAAGTTACAGTTGCAGAACGTGAGACAGTACTGAACAAGATTGAAGCCCCCCGAGCTGCAACGACCTATCCTGGTGTCGGAGATCGCGCACCTCTCGCGGAAAAGTACCGGCCCTTCCACGTCTCGGATTCGGTCGGTAACAGAGAAATCGCGGAAGAATTAATTGGGGCGATCACCCTCGGAGAAATCCCTTACGCGATGATATTCTTCGGTCCGCCAGGCGTTGGGAAAACTTCCGAGGCGAAAGCCTTCTCGCGGGACTATATGATCGCCAACGGCGTGTTCGACAAAGAAGGCAAACAGGTTCAGGGTGTTTTCGATCCAGTATTGTTTCTGGATCGCCCAATGAAGGTCGAGGATATGGACCGAGGCGGCATTGTGGACAATTTTATGAGCTATCTTCCGCCGTCAGAGAACGTGAAGCGTGTCTTGGTGGTGGACGAAGCTGACAGATCGAGCAGAGAATCTATCCTGCGGTTCCGTCAGGATCTCGAAAAGCACGGAAACAATACTATCACGATTTTCACGTCCAACGAGCCGCCTAGCGAGTGGCTGGATCCCAACGACCTTTCTCTCCGTGGTGTACAGAGCCGTATGCGTATGTTTGAATTCAAATCGCCCACGGAGAAGGACATGGCGACCAGACTGAAAGAAATCGCGCAGGCCGAAAAGATCAAAGCTTCCGATGAAGATCTCTTGAAGATGACCCGCGACGCAGAGTTACAGGGCGACTATGATATTAGAAAGGCTGTGGACAATCTTGCTCGTTTTCAGGCTAGGGAAGCTGGACGGGAAATGATGAGAAAGTAAATTGGCACGACACCAATATCCACTTAGGCGGCCTGCACGTCCGCAGTTCAGGAAATTCTATTTTACGACGAGCTGATCTGGTCGGTTTTCATAGGAATTTATCTACTCGCTGGAAAAATTTGGTTTTTCTTACGTGCCTCGAAAGGTCGCAAACAAGACAGTGTACCGGATCGCTGGCGGCCTCGTTTTCATTACCGCGCTGCTGGTCCTCTTTTTCGCGCCAACGGGCTATCTCGCGCTGCGCGTTCCTGGGAGCTGGGTTGGTCTAATGATTGAGATCAGCTTTCTCTTGTTGTCTGCACTTTTGGGTGCGTTAGGCATCGGGCTACTCTATCTGACGATTGGAAAGGGTCGGATGTACTTTCTGAAAGCGTTCTTTGGTTGGGTAGTGTTCAATCTCCTGATCGAGTTTGCCTTCGACACATACGAGCTGAATGGTCAGGGCGACCTAGCCTCTCCACAGTTGTGGGTAACTGGAATACTTTTCGTGTTTTTCGTAGTCCTGGCTGGATGGATGTACGCAAAGGACATTCTGAAATAAACTTTTGATCAGTGAAGCTAATGTCGGCAATAGTGCGCGGTGCGGAAGTAGTTGCAGAGGCGGCGGCCAGCAGCGGGAAGGCCGTTGGTAGTACAGCTGGAAAGGCGATCCAGAAGGGTGCGGAAAACGCCCTCAAGACTTTGGACACGGGAGCTAAGAACGCTGAAAAACAGTTAGGTAAAGTCCTTCCCAGATCAGCTCCAAAGAAAGCCACAAAACCAAAACCCAAGACGACGAAATTCTATCTGGCAACGAGGACGCGCCCGCCAGTAAATCGCAAGCACTAGATCTGAAATTCGCTTTTCCTTTTATGAAACCAATGCTTATTGGTCTAATCTTTGTGCTGGCTGCGATCAGCGCGTTGCCCGCTGTCGGCAGACCCGTACTTCATTCTACAAGTGCGTTCTCTGGGCTGACCTTTGCAAGCAACTGCTATGCAATCGAAGCGAATGTTTCCGACAACGTTCCAACAGTCTCGACGACGATGGACTGTTCTGTTAAGGCAGGCGATCTTCTTTTGATCGCGGTCGGTGGATACCAGCACTTTAACCCCTGGAATCTCTCCGACTCTGACGGAAATTGGATTTCTGGCGGACCGAACCAGCTTGGCTGGTGCGGCGGCTACTTTTGTGGCAATGCCGAGGTTTTAGGCAGCACTAACGTTGGTACTGAGTGTGGTCTGATCCAGAATAACGAGTATGCCTTTGTTCCCAATGCCTCTGGAACTGATGTAATCACTTTTGTAAGTACCAATCCCTATCTCTACTGTTCGCCTAATGACGCGCTGGTCGCGGGCGAATTGATGGGAGATGTTTTCAGCGGATTCACGGGTTGCGCTTTGCAGCCGTGCAATGAAACCGTTTTCTCCTATTCTAATTTTGTCTCAAATGGCTACACCGCAGAAGGATCCAACGTTACACTGCCAGCTGAATAGCTTCATGTGGGACGTTTCTTTCGGAATTAATTTCGGTCCGCTATTCGACAACAACGCTTGCGAGCCTTACACGGCTACGTGTCCCAGTGCCGTTGGAATGACCATCGGCGTTGGTAATCCATTCACGCTTTCACAAGCAGCCTCGGCGGGAAATGGCATGGGAAACGCCATCACTTGTAACTGGGTGGGCGATCACGAAGGAAATCAGTATTGCTTCATGGCTGACCAGTACGACACCGACTATGCAGGCGGATCGACGGGTGGATTGTTCACAGGTACCTATGGAAATGGTACTGCATCCCCAGATCCATCTTTGGCGGGCCTCTGCGATAAATCGCTGCATTATGGAACCGATAGTTGCAATGCTGGAATCATGTTCTACGCCGTGTACGGCTCAAGCTCGACCTCTGCCGCTGGCGATTGCTGCGTCGTGTCATATCCAACCGACTACACCACGTACTACTCATCGAGCAATTTTCTTTCCAGCGGAACCATAACCGCGACAAATTCGTTTGCTACCGAGACGACTAACACCACTACGACTTTCACGAGGCAGTATCCCTTTATCGATGACGCGGTTCTCAACGTACCGCCCAGTACAAACTTTTCCGAAAGTTTCAATCTCATTGCAGATAACACGGGTTCAGGAAACCAGGCGCAGCTCCTTTCTGTTAGTTTGAGTGCTGCCCCTTCTGGCACGTCTCTTTCGATCCCGCCGAGCGATTTTCCTCTGAACATTGCAGCCAACAGCAAAGCGGATCTGCCTTCCAGTTTCACGATCAACATTCCTGGATTAAAGACGGGAAGCTACGTAATTCAGGGAACTGCGGAATTCCTGAAATTCAACGGACAGACGTACGCTTACGTGCAGAGTCCTTTCACGGTCAGAATCGATTCGGGATCCATCCTAGAGTTTTTTGGCGTTCCCCTCTGGCTCTGGGCCCTCGTGATAATTTTCATCGTAGTTTCCATGTCGATTACGGCGTACCGGGTCAGAAAGTAAATCTCTTGCTTTGTCTTGCAAGATGAACCTAGCACCGCACACAGTTTTCACTCTGGGAGTTGCGTTCTTTCTAGTCTCGCATTTCCCTTACGGAATTCCTTACCTCAGTCCGATCCTCGCCCACTATCTTTCCTTCACGCAGCTCAAATGGGAGTACACAATCGACGGCAATTCTATTGAGGGGCTCGTCCTATGGGCTGGTTTTCTCGCCTGGGCGATAAATCAGGTCATAGATCTCGTTGGACACAGGCCGCCGTACAAAGGGGCGATCCCTATTCGCATGGCTCGGACCCACTCGATCTACACTGCGCCGCTTTGGGGCATCGGCTTCGCCGTGATCGCGACGTACATAATCACGTTTTTCTCCCCAGAGAACCACCTGGTCTATTTCAGTATCCTTTTCGGAATCTGCCTCGCTTATTCCCACCTTTTCTTGGACATACTGACAGAAGGCGGTATCTACATCGTGAGGACTATTCGAGGAAAATCAGGGCTGCACAATGCCCGCTACCATTGGGCGCAATACAAGTACGATAATCAGGTCGTCAACGCGCTGGCGGTCCTCGCGGGAATTGTTCTCATCAGTCTCTCAGTCCACCTAGTTTAGATCATTTCTTGAAAATCGCCCACATGATCCCGTTCTCATAGTGAAAGTCTTGAAGGGCTAGGCCCAGAGCCTCGCCTATGACTTTCATACGCAGCGGCATCGCGACCTGGATGATTCGGTCGTCCAGCAAGCGGTTCTCGATCCAGCGTTCCGAGTAGACAAAGTAGTGCGGTGTCTCTCTAACCCAAATGAAATCGTTGTCGGTGCTGAACTGAGAATATCTGGCTGGCTGGATCTCGTCCATCTCGTTCAGCTCGTCAGGGTCGAGAAGATGCCTTTGCCTCTGCTGATCGGTGAAGGCGTTGATTCTTGGCTTGGCCCTCTCCAAAGCCGCACCATTCCTTCTGGGATAAGAGCCTCGTAGCATCATCCCCGAATCATCGCTCTCGGGACCGCGCTCGGTGTAGTGGTGTCGGGGCTGCGGCATTGAACCCCTATAATACGTGGAACTAGTACTAAAACGTAAATTACCCTTGGCTGAAGCCTATGGGCTTTCCCCTTTCCAAGGCCAGAGGTGCTCCTAACAATTGATCTTGGGTCATCGGGGACGAACGTGCCAGTCTCTTATTCAGGAACGGCGAAATTTGGATCTAGTATTCGCAACTTGTCGAGTCCGATTTACAGATCACTGAGTTGCGATCGCTTTTGATGGTGTGACTGATCCGTACATCGAATCCTAAAACTCGAAAAGTTGGGTTCTGAGATCTTACAAGTGAAATGCGCAAGAAAAGTAAAATTGGTCTGTCACTTATTCTAACATTCATTTTGGTCGTAATCATTGTGAACGTCCCGATCATTCCTTACACAGATGCCTATTGTCACACAGAATACCAGTCTTACATGACCTATCAATTTCCGTGTGGATTCCCTTACACTTTTTGTTCTTTCGGGTCCAACGTAAAGACGGTCACTCTCTCGTCAGCGTATCTGTATGCTGGCCATATTGCCACAAATTCTTCGTCTTCGACGTCCCGATTCGAAATAGCATTCAATAACCCTTCATGCACGGAAAATACGTACGTAAATTCCCTGACTCTAACAGGCTCGTCTCTTTCATCATCTATAACGGCCTGGGACAATAGCTCGAATCCTTCGTCGTACAGAAACTTGATAGACTTCAGCTCGGGTCGCCCCACCAACAATCTTCTATCCGCAGCAAATGTGACAGCAGTTACCTTCTACCCCGCGAATCTATCAGGATCAACGCAGTCCATCATATCAGGAGAAGTTTACAACTACGTCGCAAATTTTGCGAATGGTCAATCCGTCTCTGGAAGTCTCATAGCAATTTAGCGCAAGTTTTTTTCCCTTTCCGCCGAGCTTCTTCGTTTAATCTCGTCCAGGGCGCGGCCCGCAATCTCAAGGATATTCGCGATCATTCCACGTGTCGAACGGAAGTGCGATGATCTTTCGTTTGCTGGCCGTCGCGTTCTCACCTATCTGCGACGTGTAGGTCTGGATTGGAGAGTTATTTTTAGGAAAGACTTTGGCCTCTCTCAGTATTTTCAGAATTATACCGACAGAGGCCAGCATTCCCATTAGCTTCCAAATTTAATCCCGAAAATGGTGAAACTTCGCTCAACATATTACAAGTCAACAACTCTCGTAGCTCCTATGCAGCGATACAGTAATAGAACGAATTCAGCTCCTTCGTACCCGCAGCCCAAGTCATAGTTCGAAATATTTTGAACGTCTGAATATACAGGAAGCCTAACGATGTCTACTTTCTCATAGGCAATCGGAGCGTCCTGCGGATCTGTAATGACGCCAAGAAGAGATCATGTTATGTGTAGCTAAATCAGGTTGAATGTCTGATTCCATTTCCAGACTTCAACATTCTAAAATAGCTCCTTTTTCTAGTTCCACCAGAGCCCCAGTTTGCATCCGAATTTTCTTGTATATTTCTTGGCAGCTCTCGCTTTCGTATCTGGATCTTCGCTAATTTTCATCGGAGCTATTCAATATCCCATTCTCAATAGTGGTGAGTTCTGTTACGGCGATCTTTTTTCCTGCAGCACATCATTCTTCAGCTTTTGCTGGTTGTTATTTGGGAGCGTCTTTGTTTTCCTAGCTTATCCCATCGCGAAGAGTAATTCTCGTGAGGACGACGACCACTCACTTTGGAACAAGAAAATTTCGGGGAAATCACTTGTTATCTCGGGTGTCGTAGTTAGCATATTCGGCTCCATTGCGCTGCTCTGGTTTCAACCAATTTACGCGTGTTCTGTAATGTATGGATGTCCATCCATTTTTTATTTCAATGATGTTTGGTTGGATATATTCTATGGCCTCTCGCTCGTCATTGTAGGTTTGACTCTACTAATCTTGTACTCGGGAAAGGAAAGCAAGATGCTCCCGCAAACGGAGGAACTGCCTTCCGCCTAGTTCTAACCATCAGAATATGAGTTAAGGCGGTATCCTAACCGAGAAATCAAAACCAAACATTGAGATCCGATGGAAGTAATCGGGGAGGAATTCCGACGAAGTTGTTGAACCGATTCCCAGAACACATTGAAAGGCAGTTTTTAACTTCACGTAATTGGAAGATTTTTCACGCGGAGATTGTAGGTGTGACGCCAAGACAGGTTGTCACGCTGCCATAAGGCTCACTAGTGCTGTATGAATATGTTGCAGCTCCATAGCTGACCGAGACCGTCAGAGTTCCGTTGCTGGAGTCGAATTTGTCCGCCCAAGCGCATAGGTATGATTCTCCGCCTGGATTCCAGTTCTGAATGGCGAATGTAACGTTTCCACCACTAGGTAAGCACTGATTCACTGTGAGAGTATCAAGACTTTCGTTGAATGAAGAGAAGCCCTGGATCGCTGAGTTCCACTGTCCAGCGTAATTGACTTGGACATAGTAGCTGCTCGAGCTTTGGTTTCGAGTCCCTTCAAATGCAGTTGCAACTGTGCATGTTCCAACCGCCATCATTGTACTTGTAACGGTGGTAGCGGTGTGAGATTGGCTGGATAAATTTTGAGTTACTGTCTGGATTTCGTTTAGTGTTACAGACGAAATTAGAGTTATCGGGCTGGTGATTGTTTCCGTACTAGTTTCAGTTCTGGTCGTTGGGAAAGCGACTGAACCCAGACCCGTTCCTATGACAAGCATGATGACTGCCACTCCAACTAATGACAGAATCGTGGAGTCTTTCATCTAATCTTGATTTTTACCCGAAGGCGTCCTATAAGGTTCTAGTCTTCAGAACAGCGTTACACCCCGAAGGTCATCGGTAATTTGAAACGAAATTTCTTTTGCTGTGAAAAGTCGGTGTTGAATCTTTCACAGATTTCGTCACAATACCATCCTTTAACACGTAGGATAGAGAGTCAAGCCTGACTGGAGCTATGGGAATAATCGTTGAGGGTTCAAACAAGTTGATCATACTAATCCAGAACGCTTCAGTGGAGAAAGCCTAAATCATGCCATGTTGAAATATATCCACTAACATGAAGTACCGCAATAAAATATCCATAGCTCTAATTTTGTTTTGGGCTTTATTTTTTGGACTATTTGGTTGGGTTGCATCAGGCCTCAGTGGTTTTGGCTTTGCATTAACAAGTAGCAACGGATGTTTTGCCTGCTTCTATCCTGCAACTTTCTTCACTCCTATTCTTTCTTGGGCTTACATGATCCTCTTGGCTGTCGGAATTTCTGGCGGTCTTTACGCCTTCATTCATGCAATGGAAGCGATAATTCCTTGGTTCGACAAGATCGAATCTCGGTATCAAACTTCAGAGTAAATTGTTTCGCGTCCGTCTAGTTAATTGGCCGAAAACATTTGTATCGTATCAAACTAGGACTAGAATTAGGATGCTGTCAAGTCTTCGGTAATTTGAAACGGAAATTCTTGCCTGCAAAAGCAGGTGATCGCCAACTCTTGTGACACGTTGCGTGACCACTGATGTCCGTTCCGTTAGACTTTTTCCGTTGAAGTACTAACGTTGTCTAGTAGGTAGCCTACGATCATTGGGAGAAAGAGCGCAGATCCCAAGATGAACGCTGCAACTATCATCCAGAGATCGCCGACACAATATTTCCACCACGTATCGAGATTATCGGAGACAAAGCTCGGAATTGTCGTCGTTAAGAAGGGCGAGGTGAGCCAATCGTTGCTTGGCGGAACTAGTACTCCTACAAAGGCCGCGACTCCGCTCGTTACAATTCCGATTGCGTATAGAAGATATACAAAAGTGTACGAGTATTTTCCTTTCGCTCCTGAAATCACGAATCCAGACGGAATGAGAAGGAATGGGATCGAGGAAATTATCAGCCGAGGGCCGAACGAGAGTCCTCCAGTGGGGTCGTACCAGGCTGAATAGAGTCCCAAGATTCCCAGGAAGATCGCGAGAAAAAGGAAAGCTTCACTGTCAAGTTCTGGATTCCTCAACATTTTCCACATCCCCCAGACTCCGAGGATAAGTATCGGTGAATAGAAGAATAGCCCGCGCATTGGAGTAAATAGGTTCAAGATAATGCCCATATCGACTGGGAAACTGAAATTTCCAAAAATTGTTGAACTATGTAAAAAGAGCTGCTCGGAACTTGTCAGTACTTTCCCAAAACTCAGATAGTTGAACAGCCCAAGCAGCGAGAAAGTAACCAATACTGAGCCTGAGAGAAATCCCAAGAAAGATTTCAAAACAGCGATCCGCTTTTTCTTCCTCAAGACGCCTAATAGATACAACCCGACTATTGGTATCAAGATTGCGTTGACATAGTCGACAACAGTACCGCAGGCGATCGCAAGTCCGCAGAGAAACGGCAAAACGAAATTGTGCGAGACATAGTTAACACCATTTTCTTCTGGACGATTGCTAGAGCGATTAATCTTGATCGAAAGGTACATCGCGACAAGATCGAATAGGGCAGAAACGTCGCTCTGGAACAGATACGTTGCAAACGGCCAGCTTATGGTGGAGAATGCGTAACAAAATGCGAGAAAGGCAGAAACGTCTTTCTTGAAATAGAAATTGCTTATTCTGAAGACCAAGTAAGCTGCCACGGAATTTGCAAGCGCGATAGGAACTTCGGTTAGCAGCAGGACATTTCCATAGACTGTAAAGTGTCCGTTCAAAATGAATGCCAAGATAGCAAACGGCAGAGTGAAGAAAGCAACTCCAGGGGCGTTCGCCATGTAGTAGTTTCCCTTATACTGGAAAACGTCCACACTCGCTGGGTTAAAGGAACCGACCTTCCCAAGAATGAAGGAATGGTTTGCCCAAAGCGAATACTGGAACTCTACTATCGCTGTAGAATGGTCTGTCGCCCACACGCCGTTTAGAGTGGCAAGATAGATTGAAAGCGTTGAGACGAAAATGATTGGCCCAAGATAATTTGGAAATGAATGTAAGTAAGAGTGCAGTTTCCTTACGGTACGCCCCACGATCACAAAAATTTCCGATAGTGATTTAGGCAGAGATTATTTGAAACTAGACTTTCGTAGGGATGTTCTACTAGTCAGAACAGACAATAACCACCTAGTGGCTCTAGATTCTTAGTCGATCACAAAGAGGGAAGAGAAACTGTTGCAATAACAGCTAGAATTCCCAGAGAGAGCTAGATAGTTCCCACCATGAGACCAGTTTTGCTGCGCAAGGTTAACTAAGCTCGCCTCAACTCCCTTCTCGGTCTTATTTCGAGGTCTGTCAAGTCTTTGGCAATTTGAAAACGAAATTTCTTACTGATAAAACTCAGTCAACAGTGAAATGCACTTGAAAATCCTAAAAGGTTCCGACTACTCGATGTAATTCAATGACAAGTTATACTCTTTGTTGAATACTCGTAAGGGAGAAAATAGAACGATGACCACATGGGAACGTAGATCATTCCCCAAGAATGAGAAACCCCACTCATGCCAGGGCGGTAAGTTAAACGATAAGAGATCGATCCGACAATCCAGCTGGTAGCTACTGCATTAAGACCCCCTGCGCACTCAGCTCTAATTCCATATACTAAGAAGTTAGGAACGCTCATAGGCACTATTGGCACGATTGGCACAAACAAGACAAAGAACGCCAAAAGATAAACCCCGTACAGTACTTTGCTTTTTCTCAAACTAATCTAGATCATTTTCTTGTCAACGATTACGTACCTTGAACCAGCAGATACACCTGGCTGGTCGCTTGGAAGCAGACTAAGCGAAAGCCTGCGATGGGATTTTGATGTTTCGACAAAAAGTAGTGACTTCCAGCGCACGTCGCCGAGGCAGTGACATTTTCGTTGGAGCCATCACTGAATGATAGGTTAAAGACAACCAAGCCTATGAACATGGTTTCGTTTTGGGAACCACAGTTCCCTGCGTTGTCCTGACAGACAGTCTTGAAATTCACTCCCATGAAGTCCACAGATCGATTCATGGTCGCCCAACCTGGGACGCCTATGCTCGTAATGTTTGTTACGTCTAAAGAACAGTATTGAGTACCGTTCAGCGCGATCTGTGAGCCACACGTGTTGATCGTCTCGGTGCCAGAGGAGGATGATAAGGTCTTGGTATTGGAGGGTGTTGAAGAAATTGTTGTGTTCGATGATTGAGTCAATGTTTCAGTTTGAGTTAGTGTTACAGAGGACAGTCGTGTAGTTGTCTCAGTCTTGGTCACTGGGAAAGCGACTGATCCCAGAGCTGTTCCTATAACAAGCATGACGACTGCGACTCCTACTAATGAAAGAACTGTTGTACCTTTCATCTATGTTATGTCGAAAAATTCATCCTATATGGTTTCTAGTCATCAGAACAGCTGCATACTCAATTCAGCTAGCCTACAGCTTACTGAGCAATGAGTGATCCTGAAACTGACTGCCCGTTGGTGCATTGAATCGAATAATTCCAAACCTCGTCTTTTGTGAAATTCATTGGAGTTGAGGTATCGGGATAGAAGCTGAATGAAGTCACCATTCCTGAAGAGATTGAATTCACTAGTGAATGAATCGAGAAATTAACTTCGTTAGTTTGATTTCCACGGAGTTTCCAAGCAGATATCTGGATGCTATTTTCGGGAGTAATTGTTGCTATCACGCTAGTAGAATTTCCATAATAAATCGTCTGATTATCCTGCCACATAGATAGGGATGAAATGTAAGTTTCGGCACCTGGGTTATTGAGCGTGAACATGAAGTCTTGCCTTCCCTCGATTCGATTGGAAGCTCGTAGATCCAGCGTAAAGCGTGGCTGACGCAAGTGTCACGGTGTTGACGTGGCCGCTGCAAATGTTAGGAAAAGAGCATGGTTGCGTAAAATACACGAAGCTTGCAGAACTCGCTATCATAATCAGACCCAGACTGAAGATCAGTGAAGTTTTTGTTTGGTCCCTCATGCCTTTGAAGTATTTTTGTCGCCCACTGATGTTTTGGTCTTTAGGAGCACAAATCTGAATCATGAAATCGAAAACGGATTATTCGAGACAAACGAATTCACTACAATGACATGAGAATAAGGATCAAGATTACACTTTCAATCTTACTTTTCTTTCTGATTCTTTTCATCGGACTAAATGTACCAGTGGTCGCTTTCAGCACCTGGCAAGAGTGCGATAATTTAGGATGTTCGACTCATACCGCGTATGAATCCTATCTTCAGCAGCAATACGGATGCTCGGCTCCCTTTTCCGATTGCATTGGAAGTCACAGTGTTGAGACTATGTCGCTTTCCACCCTAACTCTTCACGCAGGTGAGTCGGCAACCGCATCGTTGGCGGCAACATCACGCCTCCAATTTACTCTGAACAACCCTGGTTCGCCCACGTACACCACCGCTCTGACTCTCTCGTAAAGCGGAAATAACGTGTCATTCACCAACTGGGATAATACAACCCAACCTTCTTCAGCCAAGAACCAGATTGTCTTTTTTGGTTCAACTCACCCAAATAGCAACGTCGCGGTGATGGGCAGCACAAGGACTTCCTTCACCTATTATCCAGAGTCAGTCAACCAACAACGGGTCATAGCTGGTCGAGCCTTCAATTATGTTATCATTTTCTCAAACGGACAGTCTGACTCTGGTTCAGTAACCGCACAGTGATTTTATCCCTTTGAAAAAAGATATAAAATTCTGATATTGTTCATTTGTTCGATCACTTGATCAGCAATCAGGTAGGAGTTGCAGTCTCTGCCGAACTAAACAACCGAAAAATGAAGGATGTCGCGCTCGTCCCATTGGTCGCCTGTAGATCTACAACAATCCCATCAGAGAACAAAGTTGAGGAGAGATTAAATGGATGGATCTTATTCAAAATGCTGAGGAGAACTGCTTCATATGTCTGGACAGATGAAGAAAGAAGCGGTTAGAAAGTTTCTCCCTGAAATCGAAATTTTGGCAGAAGAAGCTATAACCAGCGATAGAGTTCATCCCGAATCCGATTTGGCTCCTCTTTTCGCAAAAATCGAGGAGACCAGAAAAAATATTCGAGCGGTACAACGATCGTTCGGAGCTTGATGAATACGGCGTAAAGTCGATCATTCGTCTCCTAAACGAGATTATCTCAGAATCTAGCAATATTTCGCGACTAAGGCTTCGTAGTGACGATAATCTCTGAACGAGGTCTTGCTACAGAAAAAACTACATTTGAGAAGTTAATTCTCATCGAGCGAAAAGCTGCTTCTCTGAAAGAGACGCTTTCTTGGTTGAAAAGCCCATTTCAATAGGTTCGCGTCAGTCTAGTCAAGATCACAACTTTCTGTTAAATTTTAGCAACAAGGTTTAGTTTTGATTCTCTATTTGAGACTGGTCTGGAACTATTTCAAAAAGTGTAACTTGTCTTAAAGATAGTAAGATGATGACCAAATACTAGACTTGTCTTTAATCAACTCGGCACTCGGGGATAAGATTTTGTTTTCTACTGCCTAGAACCAACGAACTTCCTGACCCCGCGATCTTCTAACACTCAATCGTCGTCAACTTTTGAAATTAACTAGAATATTTTTGCTCGTTTAGCGGAATTGACGTGAACGCCACGCCAACATTGTCGCTGGTTGATATGATCCCGCCACCATCGTAAGTACATCCTGAAACTGGCGTTTGATACCAATACTCAAAATCAGAAAAATTCACTTGAGTGTAGCCCACCTCCAGCCCCATGAATGAGCAGAAACCTGGAAGGAAAATGGCGTAGAATCCCTTAGAGGAGTTTGAAGTGGATATGGTGAATAAAGCGTATGTCACAGTATTCGGTCCACTCTGGTCGGAGAATGCTGGAACGGTTACGGAGTTCGGTTCTGCGGATATGCGCAGGAGAGAGGTGGGAACCGCCGACTTATTGTTTGCGTAGAAAACAGACCACTTGTTTGCAAGATTCAACTGGAACGAACTGTCTGAAGACATACCGTAACTCGCGCAGAATTTTCCAACGTCATCAGGTTTCATCGTATCGCACTGAAAGTCTCAAGTTGCGAGGTATTTGTAAAAGTGGTGAATGGATTATAGTTCGGGTCGCACTGTGCCAGATATTGGCTTCCTGGGCTGGTCTCATAGAAAGAAAATATGTAGCTGGCCGCTACAACCAGGGATATGGTGATCAATACAACCACCGCGAGCGAGATTTTCGAAATTCCGCTTGCATTCAAGCTTCGGCGTGTCGGAGTATTTGAGATTCCCATTTCTAACGCTGTCACTATCTAGGTTCTTTTTCTTTCAGAAGTAAGCAGATGTTCATTTTTCAATAATCTTAAGGAGTAACGGCAAAGTGAAGTATCACGACATTTCCCCACTCATCACCCCCCACGACCGTGTAAGTACCCATTTGGAACTCTGTCCAGTTTCCCACGTTCGGCAAATATCCATTCGCCGAGACAGAAGCTTCGTCCGATTCGTTGTATATCTGGGGTTGAGATTCCAGCAAGGGATACACTATCGAGACAATGTTGCTCTGCGATTGAAATATGTACGAACTGGCATTGAAGAGAGACGGCGCACAATCTGTCATTGGGAAGCTTGTGGGTGCGAATATGTCCAGCATTTCGGCTGAGGAAATGTTAGATATGGTGTAGTAACCCTGCGCGACGCCGAACGCAAATGGAGATCCCAACCTTCCGCATATTGATAGGCTCAGACCTTCCACGGGCCAATTGCTGGAAAAGTTCATGTTGACTGGAGTCGTCTGGGTGTTAGACTCGCTGATCGTGATTCCAATGCTATCTCCGCTGAATATCACAGGATTGGAAATTGAAAGAGACAGTTTTAGTCCAGGAGCTAATGGATTGATTCTGGCGACCTGAAAAACTGAGTCTGCAATCGTCGATGACGACGTAACGTGCGCAACGAATATCCCGAATATCAATACTAGGAGCACAGGAAACAACAACACTAGCCGAGATGAATTTTGCTTACGAATCAAAACGCTCGCTTCACTCCCAAAATGATCAGCATGATACTGGAGTAAAAGTGACGTTTGTCTTTCCAGAGGGAAGAAACAATATTGCACATGTATAAACTGAAGGCCTGAGTTCGGCGGTGAAATTGTAATTGTGATCGGAATAATTGATCGAAAATGTGTAATTCCCATCATTGAGGCCATCCAGGTAGTACCATTCAGTATCGTTTGTTGTAAAAGTTCGAGTCGTCTGTCTCTGCTGAAATCCGCCGCTACAACTTCCATTGAACTCGTAGATAGCAGTAACATTCGCCCCAACAACAGGAGTTGATGAAGAATCGGAAAGTATACTCATGTCGAGACCCATAGACTGCCCAGGGAAGGTGCAAATGACGGAAGGAGATGTCGTGTGGGAATTCAGAGTCGTGGTTGTCGTTACAGTTTGACTCTTGTTTGTGGCCACATCTATCTCGAACATTACGCTTCGAGTGTTGCAAGGAAATAGAAATTGCATGGTCACATTACCGTCGAAGAGAATTTGTGCGTTGGAGGGCGACAGAACTGGCGGCCATTGGCTTCCGATTCCGACTAGAGTAGGAAATCCTGTCCAGGCTCCCGTTTGAATATTGCTTACCGCGCTTGAGCTTCCGCTTTCCGAAACGTTAACGAAGAACTGCGGCTCTGTCTGAAAAATAGTCTGTCCCTCCCACGGTTGTTGAATTCGGAGAGTATGCTACGAAAGTATACGAAGAAAAATGTATGGGGCTACCAAGAAAGCTAACCCAATTTCCAGCGTCGAAATAATCTGTTACATTGAATATCATTGTCTGCATTGAATTGGTTTTCGTAGTGACAGTCTCATTCCTAGGCAAAGCCAAAGAATAACACGTGCTACTACTTGTGGTCAGTAAAGTGTTTACAGTTTGAGAAATCGAAGGACTAGGGAGCTCGGTCGTTAGAACGGTCACTGAATATGAGGTACTGCCAGTATTACTCTCTGGAACAATTTGGCTAAGATAAATTCCAAAAACCCCAGTGGATACAAGAATAATCACCACTACTACTATTGGTAAGGATGCGATTCGACTGATAGCTGATCTGATTCTCATTTGAATTATGCTCCGACAGTCGCACTGGAAACAAACTTAGACTCCATTCATCTACCTTCATTTTCTCGCGGATGAGTCCTATAAGGCTCTAGTTCATAGAACACCGTTTATGCCAAAAGTAAATGGTTGGCCGCCTCAGACATAGAGCCGACCCAAAGTTTGGGGTAGAGATTACTTGCAGAAGAACAGGATTTCAAGAAATCTTGGTAGCCTGCTGTTCGCAATCTCCTACTCTTCCTAGACTGGGTTGTTAGTTAGTTCTCTGATAATTTTTCTACGAGCTCGGAAATACTGCTCCCCTTTTCAGTCAGCATGTAGAATTTCACATTATTTCCATAGCTCGTCTGTTCTTTGACTAGACCATATTCATTGTGGATCTTGATGTGACGGTCTATTGTCTTCCAATCCATTTGGAGTTCGTTTGAAAGCTGCAATCTATCTTTGGACTTAGAAACTAGGGCATGCATGACCTTCAATCGGCTATTCCCGCCTTTCATCTTCATTAAAAGATCAAAGACATCCTTGTCAAAACCAGTTTCTTTCCAAGCAATCCTAGTTCTCCCCTTCCAGACCCACGAGCCGAACGCCGCAACTAATAACCAAACGACAACCGTGGAAATGCAGAGGTCGTATCGATAGTCAAATGCAATCTTAGCAATAGTAGAATTCTGTGGTGGACTACCGTAAGAGCTCAAACCTTGTGAGTGGTAAGACAAAGTTAGTAACAAGAGTGCAGTCACGATAGATGCGACGATTAGAAGAGTCAGAGCTATGATTTTGAGTACTCTTCTTTGAAGCAAAATGTCGTCCGCTTTTAGTCTATTTTCCCAGGATACTCCGTTAAACTGGTATATACTTTTACCCGATCGTTCTGACATAACTATTAGTCTCATTTTCCAACATCCAAGTTTGGGTCAAGTTTCTATTGCAATCTCAACTAAGAACAAAATCTGGAGTAGCATTCCTTTCCACAATCATAGTTTTGTCGGCAACATCAATTCTCACAACATCAATTCTTGCGAGCTCTGCAAATTACGCTGCTGGTAAGTGTTCGTCGAGTTCTGGGGCGATTAGCAATGTCACATCAGTCCAACTTAACCAAGGAGAGACCCTCAATATCTGTGCCAAATTTTTCTATTATGACTCGCCAAAATTATCCGTCTTCGTTCCCAAAGACGCTATAACAATCTTAACGTACCACAACGTTCCAGGAACTAATGCTACTCATCTCGTACTTGCAACTTCCGACTTTGCAATCACGGCTACTGAAACGTATGTTTCAACTCTTACGACTCTGCTTGGTTTAAGTCCAAATGTGGGCATCATATCCCCGCTAGGAGATTACGTTTTCTTCACGATAACACCAACCAGTGAAGCCAAGTCTCATCTTTATTTTATTCAGCCGCAAGGGTTCTCTTATCCCGAAATGATTCAGTGCCAAGACGTGATGGAACTTGCAGTGGGAAATGCCACTGCTGTTCCTGCAGGATTTCCCTGTCTCTACATCAGTAATTCCGAAGCTATTGGTACTCTTGCAAATCAAATAGTTTGGGCCTCAACGAATAGTAGCGAATCTTAGCTTTACAAAGTCGTGATGGGATTGCACAAGAAAACTAGTAATCGAGATCTTCGCTATTCATTTCGGATCCTTTTTACGAATGACGCTTTCATCTTGACTGTCATTATGAGCTCAGTAGCCGTGTCATTATTGTTATTCCTCCGACTCCCCCTCATTTCTCTACACATCATCTGTAGAGAAATGGGAGCGTCTCGGACCTTACAACTGTCAAGCGAAGGCAAACTACTGATTAGTCTAAAATACGCAATAGCACCCGATCAGTTCCAAGCTTGAAGTCAACTAGGTCTGGAATCACTAAAGCTGTCAGTGTAGTTGTGGTTTTGCTAATTATCGCGGCAGGCTTATTCAGATATTTTCTGAGTTTCGCGATAAGTAGCCCTCAAGTACAAAAGGTAACGAGCGATTCTCCTTTGCACTGGATATATTACCTGAGAAATCTCTCATCTGAATTTTTTTGGTCATTACCGTTAATCCATCCGTTCCAGTCAATCATGACGGACTTGATCCCATTTTTCATATTACAGTTTGAAGATATTATGATTCGGTTATGAATTTCTAATCAAGATCAAAAAGCCTGAAGTGAAAATGAATGGAACGGATCTTCAAATGCTTAAATTCCATGATCTACTCAAAATCTAGATTGAAATTTGATTTCATACTACACGTGCCACTTTTGTCTTTACAATACATGCTACACGTACACGTTTGTAGGAATGAGTATGAATCGATCTTGGTCAGACCTGAAAGAGCATATGAAATCGAAACACGGTGTCACTGACGCAAACGCGTTCGACTTTAGCAAAGGTGGAAACTTTGTCATGGTTGGTTCGGATAAAAGTATGGAGGATATTTTTCTCAGCAAAGATTCTGAGGACTTTCATTATTGCGCTCAGATAGAAGCGCTCGGCAGGTACAGTTTAGAAAATGCTGAAGAGGAATGTAACAAGCTAAACGGGCAGCTTGGTTTGACCGCTCAAGACAAAACACCTGGTAAAACCGCGATATTCATCCCATCAATCAGATACATATCAAATGTAAGGAAAGATTATCGTTGCCGAGTAATCTTCGACTATAGTTACGTCAACGATGACGAGGCAAAGAGACGTTCAGAAGCTATGAATCAGAATCTTGGCCGCAGAAGTCTCACGTTGAGATTCATAATTCCAAGGCCCAAGAATACTTCGACCGCATGACGAAATTATCCAGATTTAACAACAAGACAACTGTTAACATAATTACACCCATTAGGGCAAATGAGTATTTCACTTTCGGTCCCTAGCACTTTGCAAGATGCGTCAAATAATTATGACTTCTTACACGCCCATGCTACCACAAGCCTCCGTCGTTGGATTGGAAGCAGTGGTGCTGTTGATTTGACCCAATACACTCAAGGACAATGTAAGATTATTCTGCGGATTCAGTTCTGTTGCATTTGCACACAGTGTCTCTGCGGCAGAACCTACTATATAGAATGTTATTGTTGTCCCAAAATTTCCTGAACCATTCAGATTTCCCAGAACGATGTTATGCCTAGAATCTTCGATCCAATACTGAAGATTCCATGAGCCATTGTAATTGATAGTGATGGGGTAGAAGAGCTGCGCAGTATCGGTAGTATCACAGCAAATGGTGAAAATGGTGCCGAACGAAGTTTGAGAACCCACAGACGTTGTAGATGTTAAACGGGTAGAAGTCTGAGAACTCTCAGACGTAGTCGTACTTCGAGACATGCCTATTTTCGCGTAGTAGGTGACGGAAAATGCGAGCACCAAGATTATGATTAGGGCGATGAGCACATTTCTTCTGACTTTACGCGATCTGGATTCTGACAAAGCTTGTTTACCGCATTGTCTTGCTAGACGAACCCAATCACGGGATCGATGGACCTCGACAATCCGTCAATTGATTGTCCCATAACCCTATTCCAATACCTAATACGCAACTCGGAGATCTCAAGTACGAAACATTACACTCAAGACAACCAGCAGGCGTTCTAGCGGGCAGGATCGGTAGAAAGAAGATAAAGAGACCAATCACAATTACTACCGCAAGAATCGTTCTGCGTCTCATTCGTATCCTAACCTGGACATTGAGTTTCCGTAGAATTTCTAATACATCCACCGAATGGGATTTCTGTCACGCTAATATTGCCCGAGGGAACTCTGAGAGTCAGATACGTGCTTTGCATAATGTAGACAGGGGCAGTTGCAGTGTAGTTCTCGCCTTGATAGAGTATGGAAAGAAGATAGTAACTTCCCGTGTCTGCTCCGAAAACGACGCTTCCTGTCGAGTTCGTGGTAAGCGAGCCATTGTCTTGTTGACAACCTTCTCCATTTGAAAACTCAATGACTCCTGTTCCCGACACTTGAATTCCTGATATAGGTTGACTACCATCCGATTCCACGGTCACATATAGTCCAGTTCCTGCAGCGCTGACTGAGCATACCACACTGCTAGATGTAGTAACTGAAGTCGGAAATAGGCTGCTGGATGATTCCATTTGAGTTTGGGTAACACTCGCAGTTACTATGATTGTGCTCGGAATAGTGATGGATTGCGTCTCAACATTGTTGCTAGTAATTTTCTGCGTGGTTGTTTCTGTTTTCGTTAGGGGAAATAGGACTGAACCTGCCGCCAACCCAATAACAAGCATGATAATCGCGATTCCGACGAGTGACAGGATGGTTGAACTTTTCATCTACTTGTTTTCACTCGAAGTCATCCTATAAGGTTCTAGTCTTTAGAACAGTTGGGATACAAAGACAGGTAGGAATGCGTCACGCCATTGATTCTTTCCATGGACAATGGAATGTAACATCACACTCCCATGGTGCCGCAAACTTCTACCGTTGAATTAGAGCCAATTGCGGTCTCGTTTTGATTGAATACAGCCAGTGTCAATGGAAGATCAAACTGTCGTGGGGAATCATTAGGCATTTTTGTTGCGCTCGCGCAGAGGGTATACTCGACATAACCCGACACATAGAACGTTATCCATATTGAGGAGTTTACAGAACCAATCAGGTTTCCACTAATGCTGTTTTGCGTTCCAGAATAATTTTGAACCCAGTAATGAAGAAGCCACGGACCTCCGTTATAATTGATGGAGATTGGATAGACGAAGGTTGCGCCTCCGACAGTAGTATTGATGCCGATAGTGGTTTCGAAAGTTACGAAAGTTTCGGAACCCACGGACGATATTGATATTGAATTAGAAGAAGACAGAGAACTCTCAGACGTTGTGGATGTTGAATTTGGAGGAGAGGTGCTTAGATAATTTACAGTAGTAACCGTGGTAAGGTAGCATTGAACTGGCGGAATACAACCCGAATATTCTCCAGTTGTCGTTGCGTAAGTAGAACCTCCAAATGATAGTGTGGTTTGACTAACTGTAGTGTAGGTAGTGGACTGTGGAAATAAGGTGCCATTTGTGGTTGTCATCGTTGAAGTCTTTCCGCTCTGTGTTACAGTGAAAGTCCTTCCAGAAGAGAGACTGTATCCGATCGTGGTGCCGAGAGCAAGCGCTATCACTCCAACTATGATTATGAAAGCAACAATTTCTCCTGATTTCATTCCCTTTCCATTTCTCTTGTGTTTTTCGTTATCAATCGATTGAGCGTTTCCCAATAATTTATGAAGAAAGGCTTGCGACGTCTGCAAACAAATATCCTGGCACGAAACCCTGACTGTTGACAGGATACTCATTTGAGAGGGGTGCAGTACAACTTCCAGTCCAATCATAGTTAGGCAGTCCATTACCGACGACAAGATGGAAATCCACGGCGCATGCAGAAAGCGATGGATACAATAGCCCAAAGTTCAAAGTGTATGTGCCGTTCAGTCCTGGCTTTAGACCGATAACGTACTTCACCGTGACACCCTCACTTTGGTTTTGAGGACCCCCTATTCGGATCGAGCTTACGTTCGATTCCACGGTAAAGTTGGACGAAGCGTCAAATGTCGAGTGTCCATCGAATCCTTCGAGATGAATCTCGGTGACATTCGTAAAGTCGAAAGTGCTCGCAGCGGTGGAATTGAAGTAGTAGTATCTCGCAAACGCGGTCAGAGTTCCATTTGTGGGAATGTGAAATGTTTCCCCTGTAGTAATATTGTTCTTCGTGGAGTATGATGTTGTTTGAGTGGTTGGGGCAGCAGAGCAGTAAACTTCAGCTGGGCCAATATTTACAGTTACGTTTGAACCGATCACGGTAACTGTTCCTATTACAGAGTCATAAGCACCATTAGGATTAGCAGGTGACGAAACTTCGAACGGAGTGTAGCCATTATCGTCTGGAGTCGCGTTGTAGTTGTAAACTCCGTTTGGTACGAGAAATGAGATCTTCGAGTACACACCGAAAAACGAGGCCCAGCCAGCACCGTAGCCAGTTCCGTTGCTCGGTTCGGTTTTGCTTTGATTCCCCAAAGTTACTGACCATGGAGCGACATACTCAGGAATAGAGGGCGGGCATGTGGCTGCTTGTTGAATGAATTCGACTTGATACGAGTTGGAACCAGTAGCAGTGTACGTTGTTGTCCTAATTGAAGAAAGGCCATATCCTATGGCGACTCCGAGAGCTAGAGCAAGAACTGCAATCACTACTACGATTGCAACGACTTGTCTTGTTTGCATCTAACTCTCCGCTCAAGCAATTTGTGTCTACGTACTGGTACTAACCGTGCAACTGATCGGGGGTGCGCCGATGCTTATTACTTCGGAAGAATTAATCGAAATGGTTCCAGCCGATGGGAAACCAGCCAACATTGAACTTGGACTGATGGAGTAGTGATAAGTGCCATTAGGAACGTAGAAAACCATCTGTGAGTATATGCTGTTATTCGGCGCTGCGGAAAAAGAGTCGTTTGGAATGGGCAGTGTTGCGTTAGGCGGTTGAGCCAAGGTCTGTTCCCCAAGCGTTACAGACCATGGAGCAACATATGCAGGAGGATCACAAGCACCTGATTCTTGGAAGACAATCTTATTCAATCCGCTTGAGATGGTGGAGGTGGTTATTGTTCCATCCGTGAACACTCCTACACAGAGACTTGCGGTGCCAAAGGCAAGAGACGTTTTATTTTCAGAGTTGGAAGAAGTGAATCCCAAGGTCAAGAGTGAACTTGAGTTGTCGAGTTTCTGAGCTTGGAAGCAAGTCAAGTAACCGATATCAAACAGCGTATAGTTCTCGGTTACAGTGACTGACTCATTCGCTGGACTATGCCCGAAGAAATTACCTGATTCAACTAGAGTGTCTGATGGTGTAGGGAAGCCCAGATGTGTTTGATACGACAGCCCCCATGCACCACTATAATTTACATAGACATCAAAGGTTTCATTGAAAAGAAAATTCTTGGAAGACGAATTACTTGTTATTGAAGTTCCAAGAAAGAAACTCGTGGTAACGGTGGTTGCTTCGATCTGAGTCATAGTCGAGGTCGCTCCTGTTTTCGTTATCGTCGAAGTCCTTCCTGAAGAAACACTGTATCCTAACGTCGTGCCGAAAGCGAGAGCAATAATCGCAGCCACGATTATTAGTGCAATGACCTGTCTTGTTTGCATCTTAACTCATCTCAGGGAGGAGCTCGAATTCGTAATCCCAACAACGTCTGAATATAGTAAGGGTGCTTCAACCTTAACCTTCCTCTGGCTCCACAAATGATTCCTTCGGCCATTTTCGTTCCATAAGCATCCCTATTATTAGAGCGATGTCCAACACTAGAAAGACGATGAAAAGCCCGAATGTGAGAATCAACCAATTGGAAAGATTGACGTATGCATCCTCAGTTAGTTTCGAATAATTAATGTCCGAATAGTAAACAATCAATAAGGCTACGACCAGTAGTGCAACCGTTGCTATGCTTACTGTCACAACTCTCTTAGTCGCATTCAATTAATTTCACTACGAACAATACGAACCACTTCCGTTCATTGCTGTTGACGAGGTTACGTTACCCGAAGGAACATGTAACGTTACACAATCTGTTCCAACAGGGGGATAGTACCCTGCGAAATTGTACGTCTCCCCTTGGTAAGTAACTGTGACATTGAGACCACCTCCCACAGTGGCTTGACTTGGAAACATTGGAACAAACCAACCGTCTCCAAGGTAGGAAAACTGATTCAGGTAAACGGCCTGATTCTCCTGATTGCAACCAAGCTTGTCAACTGCACTAATGCTACTTGCGTTAATGGGTTGCCCCGTTGAATCGGAGACTAGACGAAATTCAAAGCCGCCGACTCCAGAAATCGAACAACTAGTCGAGAAGAATGTGTTCGCACTAATGGTATTCGAACTGGATACTTGTACAGAATTGTTTGTCACGGTGAAATGCAGCAGAACGAGCTGTCCCCACTCGTCACCCGCGATTATGGTGTAGTTTCCAGGATGAAAAGGGGGCGGTGGCAAAGTTCCCGCCTGAGTAAAAACTGAAGCGTTGTAGACCGAGCTGTAGTTTCCTATAAGAGGCTCGGAGATTCTCATGAAAGTTGTTTGATAAAACGTACTTGAATTCGAAGTGTACTGACCAACAGGAATAGAGGCTTGATCACTCAGCGGTTGGAAAACATAGTAGGGTCGTTGCAAGATGATGCAAGATAGGCTTTGATAAACTGGAGAAACTTGGAGTGGATTCGCAGCTGAAGAAATGTTCGACTCGGAGTAGATCCCTTGAAAGACTTGGTAGTAAACGTAGTTCTGACAGGGAAAAGATGCGGAACTAGTCAGACTAGGGATCGCCCACTTATTTTCGCCTGACACATTGTTTGCGTGGGGTAAAGTATTGGAGATCGTAACTGTAACGTTAATAGCGCCTCCATCTTGAATGATCGTTGAATTCAAAGTAAGTAGCAACTCCAGCCCAAATGTGGTGTTCGTCGTTTCGGTTTGTGTAGAGTTGGACAAATTAGCATAGGTCGTAATGATTTGTGTCTGAGTTACTGTAGATGTTGTTGTCTTCCCAATGGATATACTATTCCCCATCATCGTTCCTAAAGCGAGAGCACCGATTGCAACTATAACAACGAGCGCAACCGCCTGTCTCGTCTGCATCCTAATTGGTCACTGTGAAATGCAACAGGGTTAGGTCGCCCCACTCGTCGCCAACAGCCACCGTGTAGTCCCCGACTTCCAAAGGATGGTATGAATACGACTCGGTCGTTGTCCCGATTTCGGATGAGCTGCTAGTGTAGTATCCAGCAACTTGGAAGTAGGACTCAAAGAACGGAAAAAGGCCCGTGGTTTGACAGCTGCTTCCCATGCATCCGTAGACATCTACATTATTGCTATCGGGCTGAAAAACTACGTAGATGAATTGCGAAATCGCGGTGCACGAGTAACCTCCAATCGGATTGGCCACAGTAAGCGGGCTCGCCTGTGAAATGTTCGACATTGTGTAATATCCCATAAAGGCTGCAATCCTGAATGGCGAATTGTTCAAGGGTGTGCATGGCCCAAAGCCCTGACCAAGAGTTTGGAGCGCCCAGTCAGATGCTGACGACTTGTTATTTGGGGTGGAAAGAATGTTGCGAGCAGAGACAGTCAAGTTCACAGAATTATCTGGTCTTATCTCGGTTGAATTAAACGAAATAACAAGTTGGAGACCCGTATTGGGAGCGCTAGTCGAGGTCGTAGGACAAAGGGGCATAGTTCCGACGTGGTATGTCATGGTAGACGTCGTTGATTGATAGACGCAGACGGTTTCTGATTCCACATTGTCTGGATTGGTCGAGATTCCATTCTTTGCGAAAACAATGACACCACCCAAAACAATTACTGTTACAACGATTATTATCACAGCTGATACATTCCGTCCGATCGCAGATGATTTTGACATTGTGACTTTGAGAATAAGGTGTTTCAAGATGTGGAGTTGCTCTTCCCGACTATCTCCGTTGTGAATCACTTAACAGCTGAAGTAGTAAGTTTCCGAACCCAAGGTCTGGTTAGCCGAGAGCCCATAATTTAGATTAATTTCTACATAATTGCCAGTTGCTGAGACCGATGGTAAGGAGATCCCATCAGTCACAAATGTGCATAACGTTGTATTCCCAGATCCCGAGCATTGAGGAGTAGTTTGAAGTAGAACGGCGAGATTGTTGTGCGTACAAGAGGGGATGGAACTTACACAGCCCTGCGTTTGAACAACTTGTAGCTTTACATTACTTGATGAAAATCTGAACGTAAGATTACCGCCAGACGAATTTTCGATGTTGGGATTTGCGACCACTGGAGGATACAGAGTGCTGCATTCGTTAGAACCTAAACAGTAGGAAGCACCATCGAACAAAGTTGTGGTGGTCGTAGTTATCGGTCCGCAAGTTCCGTTGACGTAACCTGCCGAACACGTCGTAGTAAATATCGAGCTCGTAGTTGATGCGGCGGCCACTACAGAAAAGTGCAGAAAGTCCACCTGTCCCCACTCGTCAGCTGCGATAATCGTGTAAGTTCCTGAAGGAAATGTTTGGTACGCATTACTTCCAATTTGCCCCACCCAATAGCCGCCGATGAGTTCGGAAACGGAAATGCTTGAGTTGAAAAATGGCGCCCCGCTAGAATTGGTTACTTGGACTAGGTCGCTTTGTGGCTCGAATGAAAAGACCTCTGTTGAATTTACGATAGTCATTGTTGTGCAAGAGTACATAATGCTCTGGTTGTAAAGAGTGAGAGAGATTGCTTTGCTGAAATTATTCTCGTCATAGTATCCTTGGAATATCCCGAAACCGACTTGTCCTGCACCACAAGGGCTGTAGGGATTTAGTGAGCTCGGTGGATACTGCCAATCACTTTCATCGGTTACGTTGTTTGAGACGTTGCGAACGTTGACGACCAAAGCTATGATGTCGAGACGACCAAGACATGCAAGAGAATCACACGACGAGGGTGTGTAGAGTCTGAAGTGAAAGTCCGAGCGTCGAGTTGACAGTTGAGTCGTTTGTCTCGGTCATGGAATAGGATGGAAATTGATTCATTGGCTGAGTCGTCGTCGTGGTTGTAATCAGGGGAGAAACAACCGTCGTTATCTCGGTTGTTATTACCGAGGTTGAGATGGACGTAACAGGCGGTAGGGTCGCAGTTACGGTTGAAGTGACAGTCCGCGAACTGCTCACCAAATATCCTGCCCCTGCTGCTAGAACGATTAATATGACTACAACGGCCACCAGCGCTGTTCGCCCAATGGCAGACAAACTCGATTTCATGGATTTCATTCCTTCTTGGTCTGTGTGACTACCAGTGCTACGATATTTATCTCGCGTTCTGCGTCTCGTGATAGCAGCCTCATTAGAAGTAATCACCTGAAATCCGAAGCTCAAATGTTAACGTAGTCGTTGGTTGCGGTAACGAATTAGGAAGAGATAATTCTGGGTCAGGCCATTCGTACGTGCCATTGAGCTGGCCGCCTGATTGTCCAAACTGAGGACCTGTGCCCTTTGACATATCTTCTGGAGTCCAACCTAAAAGCCACAGAGGCTTATCACTTACGAAAGCAATAGCTATAGTGGTTCCGTTGAGACTTACCGCCCATCCTGTTTGCCCGCCTACTCCCAGAGTTGGAGTAAATCCCTTTAGGGCGAAGATCGAATTTGAAGAAGAGTTAGAAGAGGGGATCAATGAAAAGTTGGTCACCTCATTCGGCGATTGACTTACTTGTGATATTGTGCTTGAGTTATGATGACCATTCAAGTAAAAGGCGACTGTTACATTAGCGCCTATAGCTTCGGGCACAGCTAAGAAACCAATTGAAGCACCAACAAAGTAGCTGCCATTCTTCTGCAATTGAAAGTTTGTCCACGTCAGAGTATTTGCAGGAATTAGGATCGCTGAAGGGGCATCGAGGGCATCTCCGAAATCACACGTCGTACCATCGAATCCCATCTGTACCGCTGTTGTAGTAGACTGGTCGGATAATGTCGTTGTCACCATGTACCCAGTGGTAGGAATGCAAGGAGTTTGAGAACTCTCCACCACTGAGACTAAAGAAGTAGAATTAATCTCTGAAGAAGGGACGGTTGACGTCGTCACAGTATTGTTGCTAACTACGGTTTCTGTTTTCGTGTTGTTTGACATCGTGGTGTTTGTGATGATGAACGGAGTTGTGTACGTAGTCGCATAGTAAAAGGTAGAAGCCGTTGTCGCTGATGTCGTCTTGGCCGTGGTCATTTGGGAGGTGTCTGTGTAAGCATAGACACCCACACCTGCAATGACTATGATGATCGCAAGGACAAAAACGAGTCCTACCCGTCCAATTGCGGCTTTGATGAGCAATGTCTTGTTGGCCTGATGATTGTTGCGGACCAGAGATATTTCTCTCTATTGAAATGACAGAGTGTTCGCGAAAGTAGAACGCTCACAAATCGTCTTTCTCTTCAACTATTCAAGTTACACGAAAGTAGCACGCGAGCTCTTGCCCCCAACTGTGTTACAGTATCCTGCGGCAATTTCTAGAGTCCTGACTATATCCCCGAAATAGTGATGGGGCATCTAAGATATGATTTTGGATCTGTCCACGTACTTTGCAATCCAGTCCGCTGCGGCTTTGAGGGAAGGGTGATTCAGGAAAATGTGCTTGCTGCTCTCGTTGTCGGGGCCGTTGAAACGGTTCAACGCCTCTGCTTTTAGAGCATCTTTATCGACCACCGTATTGTAACCGACATGCTTTGGAAGCTCATCGATCTCATCGATCTGCCTTTGAATAGAAGTCTGTTGCAGCCCTTTTGACGTGATGTAAGAATCCCAATCCATTCCTTTCGGAAATGTGGGATAGAGTCCAGCGGAGAGGCCGACCTGAGAGCTGCCGCTTTGATTTCTGATCCATGCACCGCCAGATTGCTTGTCGCTGTTGAACCTGATCTCGACGGGTTTCTTGAATTCCTTCGCCATGAATTCAGACTCGCGGACAACGGTCTCGTCCAATTCCTTCGTCGCCCCGCTGTAACCGCCGCCTGCATATCCATAGGTCGTGCCCGCTATAGTGATTGGGATTCCGGTACTTCGAGTGATTTTCGGGCTGATTCTCGAGTGTTCCGCTGAAACTTTCTTGGGTCGAGGCTTCCTGGGAGTTTTCTTGCTCGGTTTAGCAAGAAAATAATGGTGTGGCATTACTGGGCCCAGTCAGGATGCCCGCCGTTGCGCCTAGCTTCGGTGAACCGAGTACGCATGTCAGTTTGGCTACCCGTTCCCGCAGCTCCCTCTTTCATTGCACGTTCTTCCATAAAGCTCGCGAACACGTCAGGTTTCTTTGCGGTCGTTTCTCCGAACACTGGAACGACTGAATAGCCGCTGCGCGACGTGGTAATCAGAAGCTTGTTTGCAATATCGCCCGTCTTTGAATCGACAACATCTACGTACTGCACATGGCCAACATCATCGCCTTTCTGCATCAGCCGCGCCCTCATCTTGTCGATCAAGTCTTGCTTTGAGAACCGCTTGTAATCACCATAATCAGTTATTGAGTAGACAGTTCCCTGCCCGAGAAAGCCTTCGTTGAAGGTCTGAGCTCGCGTTCCTTTTCCAGCGATCTCAATCGGGATTTTCCCAAAATATTTCTCCGCCTGGTCTTTTGGAATTTCATCGGTCCGATTCTTTCCGACGTACTTTAGTCCGAGATATTCTGACCTGGTGTTGTCGATCTTGCGATCCCGAGTCCAGCGGTCAATATCCTTCTTTGCCTCGGTATTCGCGTAGAGCGCAGCGTCCTCTAACGTCTTGAAAGATTTAGGCATGTACGGAGAGAAGATAACTTTGCCTGCGTCCTCGGTTGCATCTCCAACGGAGTAAGGCTCGTCACGTTTGTAATCTTCCTTCATCAGAATATCATCAGGAACCCGCACGACGATCTGATTGAACGCCTGATAGACCACTGGAACCTCGGTGAATCCTTCCACAATTTTTCCGCGTTCTGAATAATCTGTGTAATGGTACTTCACCTTCTCTGGTGTGGGGATCGGCCGTGGAGTTTCTTTGTCCAGATAGAGCAACATCGGTTGCCCGAGATTAGTTACCTCGCGTTTCTTTGTAGCCTGACTCAATTTCGCAGGGGTCGGTTTCGACTCTGAGATCTGAGGGGTTGCTGCTCGTGGCTTCCGTCCCGAAGATTTGCTGTTGGGAGAATAGTTCGAGTAATCCGAAGATCGTCGTCCATGTCTCTTGGATTTCTTCGCTGGAACAGAAGGGATCGCTTTGGTTTCGGACTGGCGAGGAAGAAATGGTGGCTACCCTTCTTGGTCATGCGAGACTAGGAGAAAAAGCGAATTAACGTAACCTCAAATACCAAATTCGCCTTCTAGTGGGGCCTGATGGAACGTCAGATCCCTGTCTGCTCGCCCTGCTGGAAGCGGCTGCACGGGGGCCTAGAGAAAGAGTGTCCTCATGGGGTCCACGTCAGAGCGAAGCACGGGGTCTGCCACTGTGCATGTTGGCGATTGAGTGTCGGGGAACACAAAGAGTGCGTCTTGCGCCGAAGTGTCATGATAGCGAAATGGTAGCGTCGTACAACAAAATAATTTGCCTTTTATGATCACAATGGCTAAGAAGAAAGGCGGCCATCACTTCGGAAATAAGAAGCCACGCAGAGGCGGACGCAGACCAGGCGATAATCCTCACATACGACACTCGAAAGGGGAGAACAAATCAATCGACTTGAGGGAAGATTACGAGGTGGCTCACGCTCGTAAAGTCGGCGCGATCAGAGTACGATCCGATGGTGGTGTGCAGCCTGTTCGCGGAAGAACGCACGTCTCAAAGGGCAGACTCATGTACGATAAAAGACGGCGTTGAGTCCGCCCGTCCCACTTTTTTTAGCGTCTCAAATTCGCTCTTTCCTCAGCGTATTTCTTCGTCGCTGAGTCCAGGGCTGCCTCGTACTCTTTCTTGGATCGGTATCCTTCCTGCAAATTCTTCAACTCGACCTTCTTCACTTCAATCGCCGCTTTGGTCAAAGGGTGATCCTTTGCGAGACGTTCCGCGCTGATAGCGTACGGGTCTACCTCTCCGCGTTTTTCCAGTGTTGTGATCTGCTGCTCTAATGACATGACTTCCTCGCTTTTGCTTGGAACGCCGCTAATCTCGCTCAGTCTTTTCACGAGATATTCCAGACCTTTATCGACTTGCTCGACCTCAGCTTTGGAAAACTGTGATTGATTATGCAGCTTCTTGGCTTGGGCTTCCAGATCCGCAAGAGTGGGGCCTAGGTTTTCAGAGTCATCAGCCATCTCGACCAGCTGATCGCGAGCTCGCTGCAAGAACTGAATGACGATTGGTTTCTCCGACTGGATAACTAGGTCGCCGTAATGAAACGTGAAAATCTCAAAGTGTTTCTCGGGGTTCAGGGTAACGTTAGGCGGTCCACCCTTCTCTTTCTTCACAGGCGTTAGATTCTGGATCTCCGCAAGCACTTCCGCCGGTGTCATCTTTTCAGCGTCGAGTGGAGCTTTCGATTTCTTCCCTTTCTGCGAGACAGAACCGCGCCCCACATTTTTTTCACTTCGAGGCGCGATCCTCTCGCGTTTTTCAGGTGTTTTTTGGGCTGCCGATCCACTGGCGGTTCCCAGGAACGCATCCATTGTGCCAAGGTAATTTGTGTTTGGAGATGGTTTCGCAGGGTAATGCTTGCGAGTCGGCATTAGTTGAAAAAGTAGTTTTTCTCTCGCGGTGGCGCAGCACTATTTTCTCATAAAACCTAACGAATATCGCAGGAATCCTTCGCCACGTTTAGCACCGAAGATCAAGCGACCGATCCCCGGCCCAAGCCAGCTCCTGTTCCTCAAGAGACTAAGAAAATCAAACTGCGAAAATCTCGCAAGTACCATTACAGAATATCTCCCACAGTAAAGAGACTCTATGATGTTTGGTTCCGCAAGTACCGTTCAGATCTCCAATTTGGAAGGAAAAGGAAGCTTCTGCCTATTGGGGCGTTACAGAAATGGTATGAATTCAGGAAAGCAGCCTTCCAAGCTCACGGCGGGGATTCAGTCGTGTTCGATGACAAATTGGATCAGGTTGATTTTGCGATTGCCTCGGACTCCTGGCACGATCTCGATTCCGAACTGTCTCGGGCTAACATCTACGTCGAGGCCATGACCGCGAGGGAAATCCAGCAAAAGATAGCGGCAGAAAAGCAGGAAGAAAAGTTGGTCGAGAGGGAAACTGCGGAATACGAGGAAGATAAGAAAGCAGCTCTGGCTTCCATTGGAAAATATCCGAAGATTCCCGATGAGGGCGTCAATGCAAAGTGGCTCAGCCAAGTGCTGCGAATCGATTCGCACATTGAACCGACGATTTTCAAAGTGAAACCAGGTCAGTACATCTTTGCATTTTACAAACTGATCGAGGGAGAGCAGACCCCACTCTATTCCTATCAGGGTTATCCCTTTTCTCGAATCCTCGAAATTCTCTCGAAGCAAGAGGAAGAGATCGAGATACCGAGAAAATCGCTGTATGATCCGGACAACAATGTTAAGGCGCGTTGGGGTAAGAGGGAAATCGCGAAAGCCTTTCTCCCAGAGGTCCAGCAGGATCTCAAGATGTATTTCAAGAAGTACACTCGCGAGGAATTGAACGTGCTGAATTTTGAGGATTTGAAACAGGTCGCGATGCTGAAAGCGGAAACCGATCTTTCTGGCGGGATCTATCACTGGAATAAAGCTGGTACCGCGCTGGTGAAACGGAAGGGCAAACCCCTGACAAAAGAGCAGCAACGGCGGATTTACATTGAGGCCATCCAGCGGCATGACCGAGGGAGAACCGCAACGGATCTCGAAATCTTCGACACAGTTCACCGTGCTGGACTACTCTAGTTTCCTTTTTCTAGCATGAAGTACTTCCTCGTTGGCTCTCGTCCGAAGCACTATCCGCAGCGGCAGCCAGCTAAGAACAGATCGCTTCCCCGAGCTGCTGTTGCTGCAAAGACGAAGCGAGAAGTACCCAGACCTGTTCCCAAAGTTGCAGAGGAAGAACATCACTTTCGCGAAAAGCCGCTACCACTCGAATATAATTCAGCAGTACCCAGGTTCTACGCGGCAAATGGTGATGTTACCAAGAAGCTCAACACTGCGGAGCTCAACACTGCGGAGAAACTTTTGGAAAGGCAAATGAAGGGTGCTGCTTACCTTAGCGGCGGTCTGATCACGAATACTGAGGCGACAATCGGATTCACCGATGAGATTTCAAAATTCAAAGGTACAAAGGACCAAACACCCGTCGCGAAAAATATCCTCATCACCGAGACGTTGAAACGCGATCTAAGGGAGAGAGCGAAAAAGAATTCCTTCTTCGAGATCGATGGGGCTAACATCAGGGCTGAATACATCTTGAGAGCGATTCAAACTCTTAACCGAGGGAGTGAAAAACCAACGCAGATTTCATTTTCATATTTGAGTAAGAAGGATTGGGGCGCGGATCACAAAGTACTGATTGTCTCGGGCCCAGATGGCTTTGTTACCATTGCCCCATACGTAAGCCAAAAGGAGCTGCCGACTGAATCTCTCAGAAAGTTTCTCTCATCGCTAAAGGCATAGGGAAATGTCCAAGCGGCACTATCCAGTGAAGCGACGAAAATTACGGCCCAGACACGGATACTTTCTTGCTTCCGAGAAACCGCTGGAATCGTTCTCTCGGAAACCGCCTAAAAAACACGGGACGAAGATCAAAGAGACTCTGGATAAGCAATACTTGGAGAAAGAGCGTGAACAAATTGGAAAGGACGCGCAAGAGTACGTCCATAAGGCTCTAAAGGATCCGAAGAAACTCGACAAGCTGCTACAAGACATTTCCGATAAGGGAACGCAAAAGGTTGCCGAGGAAGTTATCGCCAAGAAAGCCATTCAGCGCGAGAAACTGGGAGACAAAGTTGTTGATCTGGAAAAGCAAATCGATACTGCTTTCAAGTACGAACCAAACACAGATGCCGAAAACACTCTCATCAATGGCCTCTCCGCGAAATGGGAAGTTGTCCTGGCGATTCTGTTCAAGAGGACTGGCAGTGAGATCTTACGGCCCAGATAATCCCCGAGCAGCGGGCAATCGCGAGAGTAATCCGCACTTCAAGAGAGGTCGACGGCAAACGCGCGATGTACACGATCTTACAGGTCCATCCTTCGTTCTTCACCCTGACCGACGAGCAGCAGAAAGGAGTCCTGATCCATGAGGGAATTCACCTTCTTGTTACTAGGCACGACTCACAATTCCGCATGTTAGCTCAGGGCATATCACGCGCCCTTTGGCGAACAGGACATTTTCAAGATCCCGTACACAGTCTATCGAAAGGTCGGGAACGGTAAGCCAGAGAAAATTGCAGAATTCCCGTGGTCAGAGGACGGACCGCGACAGGCGGATTGGTACATGAAAGAAGAAGCTGCGAAGATCGGCCTCGAAAACAGGCGAAATCCTGCTGCTGCTCAGAAAGTCAGGTTCTACCGAGCTCAAGATATGAAACGCTACACCGACGAACACCCCAACGTCGATCTATCCCTGTTCACGGGCTAGCTCGGCCCGCCGAATTGATACTGCGCGAAAAATTCTAGCGAAGCTTGACAGATGACGCATATCCCGTTCCGATGTTCTGTAACTGGAAGAACGTTTGGATAATTTGAGTGTCGCTCACAAGTAGTACACGGCTGATAAGCGATAGTGTCAGCGATAAGGGGCTGTCCGAATATTCGCTCTCTGTCGCGGAGCTTAACGACCAGCTTCGCAACTTCCAATGATCGCATGTCGCAGCGAAATTTGAATGGCTGTTATAGAGCAGCTGAGGTAACATTCTTCCAGTACATCACTTTCTATCGAAATAGTGATCTAGGGATTCCTGATGGGACTCGTTGAATTCTTTGATCTCTTCTAGGTCTTTGTCGACCTTCTTTGGCGGTCGAGCTGGAACCGTCTTTGCGAACATGGCAGGTTCTTCGGATTTTTTCACGGGTGCTGGCTTCCCTTTCTTAAGTACGTTCAGTGTCTCATCGTTGGCGTAGAATAGAGCGCGGATCTTTCCGTCCTGAGCGACAAGATCGTTGATGTCACTGTAATTGTTCTCTCTGTAACCGCCGTTTTTCAACGGGGGGAGTTTCGGATCCACGAGGACGAGACTCCAAGTTGGGATTCCACCGTATTCATTGAACTGATTGACCTGAACGACTTTGTACACGGATCTGTTGGCTTTCCGATCCGTTTTGGTATCTCCAAATATACTCTCGATGGTATCGCCAGGTTGGAGAATGTCGGCGACGGTCGGCTGTCCCTTCGGAGTTAGGCGCAGCTTGGTAGCCTGATCATAGCCGCCCGCAATCCTGTCTAATTCTTCTGCGTCAGAGATGATGGCAGCTGTACGGTCGTCCAGAATCTTGACCCGCGCCTCTCCCAGACCTGTCGCGATGTTCTGGGAGATGTTCCTGTAATAGTCCGCTGGAAATACCACATCGACGTAATTCCAGGAAATATCCTCGTAGCTGATGAACCGTTTCGGACCGCCCTTCACAAAGACGTGCAGACCCTTTCCATCGGCCTCAATCTGTAATTTGCGGTTAGTGTAGTTGAAGGGATCCTGATCGTACCAGCGAGAATTGTAATTTTGGTTCCGTAGTTTTCGCCAGTACTCGTCCATGTTCCCCTCTGCCTTTGCTGCTTTCAAAGCGGCGACAAATCCTGGTGGACTCGTGAGAAATTTCGCTACTGCGTACTCTACCTCATCGTTTAGGATATGCTTCTCTCCATACTCAAGCTGTTCTTCATCAATTTTGGAAAGCGTTTCTTTGTTTCGGCGCATCCATTGGAGCTGATTCAATCGGCGTGAGGAAGTCGAGCGACCCAGATACCTGCCATAATCGCCCTGTGGTTCTCTGCGAATATACGGCCCTGTGTATTCGGGCGTGGATCTTCTCCGCTTTCCGTAGTGATGGCGTGAAGATTTCCCGCGAGGCACGAGAGAAAAACCGCATTTTTAGATCGTGGGAAACCGCCAGCACTATCCTAATCGCAAAGCGGTGAACCGCGCGCGCGCGCCACTAGGATTACGAATCTGAGCTCTTCGCCAGTGGTGCGATTTGTGGATGAACCTGGGCCGACAGAGAGAGAAGATGCAATGCTGGCGTACATTGTGAAGAATAAGACCTTCATTCCGAGGACCGAGGAAGATAGAGAGCTGGTACATCACTTGTCGGACTTGAATTTGCTGCAATCAAACATGACTTGGGAGTTTGGACAGGAAAAGCCCACGAGGATAGAGTACTTTGCAAGTACAAAGGGCCAGAGGCGAGTGGCGATGCTTGAGAAAGCCGAGATGATGCGGCACAGAGAAGAAACGGATTAGAAAACGTGTTTTTAGATCATGCCGAGCCATCAGTACCCTAACCGCAAATCGAATTCCCATCACGGACGGGACAGAATGAGAAAGAGCAGAGGTTCCGATAGACGATCTCCCGAGCCGATTAACAAAGAGTATGTGATTGGAAAGGTCAATGATGCAATGGATTCTCAGTTTAGCGGCATGTACAGCTGGGAAGATATGCTGAGGGATTCAGGTCTGAATAAAGCAGAGCAGAAATGGGCGAAAGAAAATCTGCACTACCGGATCGTAGAGATGGGCGTTTCTTCTGTTTCGCGTCCAGCGATTTCTTACGACAAATATTCGGCAGCGAAAGAGTATCTGGAAAATTTGGAAGGCGAAATGCACTCTGGCGGTATGCAATCAAACAGCGAGGCAGCTGAAAATGGTCTTGCAGCCCTAATGGAATTGGTGAAGGCAGCCAAGAAATCGGGCCTAGTAAGCGAGGACACCGAATACGATATGGCGTTGCAGCGAGCTGGCAGCGTCGAGGACGCGAAGCGTTTGAGAAGTTACAATTATCGCTAGGCTCTCGTAGATGGCTCACCACTACTACGGAAGAAAGCACCGAGACAAACCCTAAGGAAATCGCTGAGCTTCTGGGCATCTTCCTCGAAGTCCAGAGTTAGCACGGGATCATCGACCCTTCCCTGATTGTCCAGGTAAATCCCAAGTGTCGAATCGAGACGGTGATCTTCTGCGCCTTCCCGCTTCAATCTCCGTGGTTCAGCATCGAAAGCCCGCAGACCCGCTGGCGGCGTTCTATCCTTCGGAACGAAGCTCGATAGGTCGCCCTTCCTCGCTCGCGGTGGACGGCTGCCGTAGTGGTGAGAGGATTTCTTTCGAGCCATGTACAGAAAAAGTGATTTTACTAGCTAGTGGAATCAAGTTGGCATCGAAAGGCCGCAAGCACTATCCTGCGAAAGCTTCACCGCGAAAAGCCACGAATAATTTCTTTCTCGGCGTTAGACCCAAGAAGGAACCGAAAAGGGAATATGCCGAAGCAAATCAGGGTTATCTCGAAAAACAGGGCCTAGACATTAACGAGGTTGCTTTCCAAGATCTTATCGACAACGATTTTGGTGCGAAGCCTAACATCAATAGAAAGCTAACATCACTAGAATTACCAGCATGGAAAGAATTCGAGAGCCTGGTAATGCTCTATCACATTTCTCGCGGCAGGACCTTCAAAGAATTCATTGAGAACAGCATCAAACCACACGTCTTGCTGGAAGCTGGATTCGAGCCGCACAACATTCACACTGATTTGCGCCACGTCGTACGCGGAGATGATCCAAAGGGCAACAATGAATATTACAGATTGGGAACGAAGATGATCGGCAGCCCACCCAACGCTCTACAAATCGAGTATGGTGCAGTACACTGGGATGCGGATCCGCCAGACCGATTTTACTTATCGGTGCAGGAAGAAACTAAACCATTCAGCGGCGGCGGACGGCACAAAGATATTGAGCTTGAGCTGAGGACCGACAAGCTGCAAGATCGTTTCGTGAACTTCAATCGCGAGTATCACCTTACTGGCAACGGAACGTATTATGTCCTAGATCGCAAACTCGGAAAACTCGTCTACGCTGAGGATGATTGAAGCACTATCCACGGCGCAAGCATCGCACTCGCACAATTCGGTCGAGCCAGTTCTTAGGATATACGAGGGAAGAGCTCAGATCGAATGGCCCAAGAAAAGGAAAGAAGATTCGGATCAAGACAGGCGGATCCTTTTGCTGAACGCTACATCGGCGGCCTCTGGAATAATACGGGTTACAACGTTGGCGGTCCAGACAAAGTGATGCTCTGCCTCGACAAGATCAAAGAACGCCCAAGTGGTGCGATCGATCATCTGAAAGGATACCACGTTACCCTGACGAAGAACGGCGAATATTGGGAAGGCGTGATACTGCCCGATGAATAAGCACTATCCGAATCGAAAGCCTCGCTTCTTTCTAGTCCCGAATAAACATCGGCAGAAAAACTCGCAACGACCGAAACGACCGAAGAAAGTTTCTCGAAGCACTCCGCTGGACAGATTGATCAAACTCGCGAAGGAAATCTACGCCGAGAACGTAGAGAAATATCCAGACAATCTGCGAAACGGGCAGACTGATTTTGTCTATGGCCTCAAAGCAGATCAGAAAAGGACTGTCCTAAAGGCGGAACCATCGCAGCCCAACGAAGATGCAGCGGCCCTAGCCTTCTATAATCGGATCAACAGTCTCAATCCCGAGACAACGAAACAGATCCCACCAATTATCCCCACGCCGCCACTTCAAGAGAAGAAATCGAAATCCTTCGATCAGCTGAAACAAGAGGCGCTCATACCCGAGGGGAAAGCGATCTACTCTCAACCCTTCAAGATCCCTGGGCTTGAGGATCACGGATACTACATCATCACAGACTTACCCCGACATGCCTTGGGAACCGAAGGAGTCATTCAGGGCAGTCGCCGATTATTATGCAAAGCACTAAAAGAATGTAAACGGATTTAACAAGAACTTTGAAATCCGCATAATCTTGGCATTGTGTAAGACACACCACGGAGGACCGACAAGAATGGCCGCTAAAGATCATGGTAACAAGACAATTGATCTAAGGATATTTCTTTTAATTGACTTCCTTATCGTTCTCTACGTGGCGCTCGTCGCCATAGCTCAGTTGCTCCCGCCTCACTATAGTCCAATATCCCAAACCGAAAGTCTGCTTGCAGTAGGACCCTACGGGTATATTATGACGATCAACTTCGTGAATCGCGGTGTCTTTTCCCTTCTTTTCGTTTATGCATTTGGCAAGATCCTTCCCGAGCTCGGGGCCATTTCGAGAAGGTTCAGATTAGGACTGTATGCAATTGGAATCTGGGGCGTCGGAGCTCTCTTGTTAGCTGCTTTTCCGGCCACAGGCAAGACTTTGGCGATTCATACGGTGATCGGAATAATCGCATTCATCGCAGCACCACTCGGCGAGCTCTCGATATCTCTACAACTGAAAAGCGTGAAACTTCCTGAGCCTACGAAAAAGTTAGCACTCGCCATTTCGGTAATCGGAGTTTTGTTCATGGTATTCTACTGGGGAGTACGACCGTTCTTCCGTCATTTCTCGAACAGCTATAGCGGATTATTCGAGCGTTTTCTGATCGGATCAATCATACTTTGGATTGCTATAGTTTCTTATGAGATCTATTCGTACCTAAGAACTGTGAAAGCGACAGAACGACTATCAGGGGCGGATCAAAGGTTGCAAGATGCCGAGAAATGAGAGAGTGGACAAGAGAAGTCCAAAGTTCTTTGATATGTCCTCAAAGACTGTGGAACGAACGATTCAGAAGTGGACTGGCCGGATTCTGAGCAAACTAAAGTCTTGGCATTGCGTAAGGCACACCTACATCACGCTTAGTTTTGAGAGTAACATCCCAATCAGCATTGTAATCGAGAACGCAGGAGACAAGCCTGCGACAATTTTGCAGTATTACACGAAATTAAGCCCATCATTCATCAAGGAACAAATAAACACGAAGCTACTCTTTAGAAGTTTTTAGTTCTAATCATGTTCAAAAACTTCGATTTGATCCTCCTTCTTAGAGGGAAGGGAGCAGGAGAAAATCCTTGGACGAGTAAAGCCGACCACCATTCCAGTCTTTTTCATATAATCATTGCCAATCAGGATATTGTTCGACCCTTCATCTCGTGGAACAACTACGGTAATTTTAGTCTTGCAACTTGTCCGAGGAAAAGAAATGCTTGCCAACGCTTCATCGGGTACAAACGAATAACCAATCTATCCCATTCAGTATCGTCAGGCATAGTTAATGGTAATAGACACGGATAAAGCATAAGCAATAAAGCTTTAACGTTTCTATAGTTACAGTATTGATGGGAAGTTTTCAGTGGCAAAGAAAGTAATTCTTGTGACTGGTTCGACAGGAAACGTTGGGAAGGAACTTGTGCCCCAACTCTTAGATTCGGGTGTGAATGTTAGGGCGCTGACGCGAGATTCAGTTAGGAGAGAATTAATTGACAGACGTGCTGATGTAAGAGTTTGCGACCTGGAGAAAGCAGAAACACTAAGCGGAATCATGGATGGTGTGAGTGGAGTATACGCCATCACATTTGGCTCAGTCCAGCTACCAAACCTGATTGCAGCCGCAAAGGAAGCTGGCGTAGAACACGTCGTAAGGCAGTCGACGATTGAAGCCGGGGCTGTCCCGCCGATAGGCCCGGGGAAGTGGCACAGAGAAGATGAAAAGAGCATCGAGGCGAGTGGTCTCGCCTGGACACATCTCCGACCCAACATGATGATGTCGAACACAATACAGTGGTGGGCGAGAAACATACAGAAACAGAATACCGTGTTCTTTCCAGGCGGGAAGGGACGAGTTTCCCCGGTGGATCCACACGATATAGCAGCTGTTGCAAAGATAGTGCTGACGGAACCGGGACACCTAGGGCACGCTTACGATGTCACCGGCCCCGAGTCTCTAACAATCGCCGACATGGTCAATGTTTTGTCCAAAGCAACGGGCAGATCTATCCGCTACGTAGAAGTACCGGAATCCGCCGCGGCAGAACCGATGGCGAGAATGGGTCTTGGGCCACAAGTCGTAGCCGGACTAGTTGAGTCGCTTGGTGCTATTCGCAGCAGCAAATTTGGATATGTTTCTGATACCGTGGAGAGACTCACGGGACACCACGGTCGCACATTTGAAATGTGGGCGAGAGAAAATATCAACGCATTTATGGCTCCCTGAACTTGCTTGTTCATAAGTGGGCCGAGTTATATTCACCAGAAGGTTCGGGATTATCTAGTGAAGTACATCAACGAGCAGATGGCGAAGTACGGGAATTTCAAGAAGATCGAGTAAATTCCCTTTTACTCTCATGGAAAGTCTGTTATCCAGATTCCTGAACTGGCTCGCTGGTGACGATGTGATCTGCGAAACTCATCTCAAGACTTTTCGCTCGCATACCGAGGATGAGAAGGCTTTGGATTATCTACGACAGTTAGAACGCGCTCTCGCGCTGTCTATTTAGATTCATGCAACGCCTTCGAGCATGTTGATCTCGACCACAGTTTCAAACAATTTTCTGAAACGTGAACCGTCCACTATCAGGAAGCGATAGAGTGGTGTCGACCACATCAACTCAATCGCTGATTGGGGTGCAACATCTTCGAGCCATTGGTGTCCAGCTCTGGCATCTTTTCTCCGTTTGCGCTTTCGGACTAGACAGCCCTTCCCACCGCACTCATCGCAGCAATCAATGAAAACGGGGCCGATTTGCGGACCCGTCCGAGTTTGCATGTAGATCGTTTTCCATCGACCTACCCCACGACATTTTTCACGGAGCTTGCAATCTTCGGTGTGAGTGTGCCGTAAAATGCCCTTTGTCCGATCAACGTAAATTACGTCTGCAAAGGCTTCGGCAGTACTCACAGTAGTCTGCAATGGAATGGAATCCAGAGGAAGTGCCAGAGGCGCGCGCGCGCGTCTCAGTTGAAGCGGATGAACGCAACCCAAAACCGCCGAGGCCCGCCAGACTAATCAGAATTATTAGCGACAGTGAGACAGCGAGAAATTTGTAGCGCACCGGCATCCTAAACATAAGAAAAAGCATGTATTTTCCTTTTTCCTCTATGCCAAGTGGCCACCACTACGGCGGGCGATTGAATATGACGAAGTATCGCCAGATCCGAAATAGAGCTCTCGCGAGTGCCACAAAAACGATTGGAAAGAAAAGGGCGGGAGCTTACGTGTTCGGAACCGAGCGAGATATTATCAGGAACGGCGGAACGCTGAAAGATAAAGCCGAGGCAATGGAACACATAGCCAAGAGTCCACCAGATCGGCGACGTTGATGAGCGAAACGCCCACCCACCACTATTCCCAGAAGAAACCAAAGACCGCACCAGGGCCCCGTATGCCTCTGCTGCCACCCCAAGACTTTGCGGATAACGAAAGACCGTTGCCGCCAGCTTCTAACTCAAATTCTACTCTCGGAGTGTTTCAGCAAAAGATGGAGTCGAATATGGGGCATCTTGACGAAGAGCTGCAAAAGAATCCCGAGATGGACGTGGAAAAGGTTAGGGCCGCCGTGGTTCTCGAAAGCATGTTTGAGTCGTTAGGCGATCTCAGATCTTCGTTTCTTTTGAGTCCAAAAGTTACCAACGAGGATGGCTCGCCAAACGACAAGCGATTCCTGTACGCGATCCAAGCTCCTGATGGCCAATGGTTTTTTCCTGAATCGAGTGGGATCACTGTCGGATACCAGTACACCGATCAGATGAGAATCGGCAGCGACGATGGAATGGTCTACTTTAGAGCCATGTTTCCAGCAGCCTCTGTTCCTGGCGGCGATTCGTTGCCTTTAGCTTCCGAGGATGAACAGGGCAATAAAATCGTGTACGTCAATGCTAGGATCAACCCGAAGGACGTGGATCCCGCAAGCTGGCAGAATTGGGCGCAACGTCTCTCGTCCAATGCCTTCGTAGCAAGACCGCCCGCGCAGCCACACCTTTCTCAACAGCGGTCCACCGAGGAATTAGCTGAGACAGAAACACGCGGCGAAGAAGAAAGAGCCTAACTTTCGGAATTACGCTTTTTCGTCTATGAGTGCAAAGGCAGTAGCGGCGGTTATCATCGTCGTCCTAATAGTCATCATCATCGGCGGGTTTCTCTACGTCTCGCAGAATCCAAGCATTGTTTATCCGAGCGTCAGCGTCAGCGGAACGGCAACGGCGAATAATGGAAATCCTGTCCAGCAGATCCAATTGATCACTTACGAGCATGGACAGCAAGTTGTTTTCAATTCGCAATTAGTTGGAAACCCCGCGAACACTGTCAATTACACGGCGGGTCTGGACAATAGCCATTCGTACTACGCGATCATCACTTACGGCAACATCATCCAGAGTACGTGTAAGACCAGCAACTTTACTTTGAGCGTCTTGAGCGCGTCGGCCCCGATTAACCTTTCCTGTTAGAATCTTCCTTTTTACCTGTAATGACGATGCAGCCTGTTCTCGTCGAGAGCGAGGTCAGCAATATCAAGAGGCGACTCGGTAGCACCGCAGTGTTCACGGAAAGGACTCTCAGCAAAGAGGATGTACGATCGATGCTTGAGAGCTGCGAGAAAATCCTGAAACATATCAGGTCTTGAGTTGGCACAGAATAAGACCGTACAGCTGACGGATAACCTGTTGCTCGCGCTAAGGGCCGAGGCAGACCGAAAAGAATCTCGCATCTCTCGATCAGATTAACCATTGTTAGGCTGGTCGTCATCACGGATGAATTTCTCATCACGTAGCAATCGATCCAGAAAATCTCCTTTTTCCAATAATGGCGCAGCATTATCCGAGACGGCAGCCCCATGATCGGGTACTAAATTACAGAAGATCGACTGGCGGTGCGCCCCGTATCGAGAGGAATGAACGGAAGAAAGTACCAAAAATAATTCCCTCTAGGTACTCCGAAAAGGATCTCAAAGAGATGCCTGTCCAGGATGCTGCAAAAGTCCTGAGAGTAGAGTTGAAAGAAATGTTTCCCGATGCGTCGTCCTCAGTACGCATTGATCAATACTCTGGCGGCGAGAGTATCGACGTGAGATGGGTCGATGGACCTTCCTCGGAATCAGTAGAAGCTCTGCTACCAAAATACAAGCGAGATAACTGGCGGTATGTCCACGGATCTCATCACTTTACACCCGAGGCTTGGAACAGCGTCCTCGACGCGCTCAAGAAAGAGTACCCAGGCTGGAATGATGCAAAATATGAAGATCACGAGAAATTTTGGCCGCGTCTCTCTGCCACTATTTTCCCGCCCAAACCCGTGAACACTAGCCCGACGATGTAGAATTTCCTTTTTCTCTTAATGCAGAAGCACTACCCGAGCTACTTTCTTTGTTCGCGATCTATGATCAGAAAAGCCCGCTGAATGGCGGTCCAGTCAAATTCTGGCGCGGACTCTTGCAGCTCGTGGATCAATGTGTAGACCCGCTTTCTGACGATAGCTCGCGTGTTTAAAGCAGCGAAAAATTCAGGAGTCTCGAATCCCGCAGTATTCGTTAGTGGTTCTCGGAACTTCGCATCTTTCGCGATGAGCGTTTTCAGCGCAGCTACTTTTTGCCTAAAGGCCGTCTCAGATAGTTTTTCAGCTAGTTTGGCTTTCTCAGCTTTGTGGCGCGAGATAGCCTCGCGAGCCGCGCGAGCCTCGATCTCTTTGAGAATCTTCCGTACTCCAGGACGATACCGAGTGCTGCGGCGGTTAGTGTACTGGTGAGACATTTACTTTAGTCCGCCTTAATCGTCTCGACAAATTCCACGGCTTTTGAAACGCTATCGATTGAATGTAATTTTCCCACGCGCACGTTTAGGAATGGCTTTTGATCATCTGCGCCTTTCTAGGCTGTTACTACCAATTCGTTCTTTATTGGATCGAATGAAGCTTCCACGTCAATATCGTGGAATTGCCTGCGGACCAAAAGTGGACTGTCGGATAGTACCGAATAGTCCCGTCTTTCCATGTACCCTTTGATCATTCTTTGTGCAGCAAAACCAGCCATTCCCTCCCCGTCGTTCTCCTTCCGTGGGAATCCATTCCGTCTCGGGATCTGGCCGCCTCGTTTTTTGGGATAATGATGTGGTGGCAATTAGATTTCCTTCGCCCATTCGTGCGGTTTCTGTGTTGGACTGAAACCCATGTACTTCCAGAACGGTTCGGCCGACGCGATCACATTTTGCAGAGTGATTCTCGTGAATCCCTGATCGTGGAAGTGGTCCTCAAGATTCTCAAAGGCCCTCTTACCGATCCCAGCTCTTCTGGGAACCCCATCGACAAGCCCGAAATAAGTCAGGTTGATCCGTTTCTTACCATGTTCTCCAAAATTGAAAACGGCGATGCTGTTGCCTTTTTCATCAGAAACACCGCCATATTCATAATCAACGTAAATCCTCGCGAGTACTTCGCGAGCTGGCTCACCTGTCCACTTGGGAATTATACGGAATCGATTGATTGATTCCGTGTAGAGTGGATTCTTTCTTGATCTTCTGGCGCGTGGACGGCGCGAAGGATAGTGCTTACGCGCCAAAGGCTAGACCGTTGCCCTAATACTCGCCAGCGAGCATCAATACATTATCAGTAAAGTAGAGTTTGGGCTTCGCCTTCGCGTCCGTGTAGTTGATGTGTTTCTTGTAGAGCTGGTGATTATTTCCATCACCGATTGTCAGATCAGCTGTTTTGCCTGGGCCCAACTTCAATTCGACGACTTGGAACGCCTCGCCTTTCGCCTCGTTTTCTTTCAATACTGGAAGTGCATCGGAGACAAACCAGCCGTACCCGTTCTCCATGATGTAGCGGACTCCATCAGTTAGAAGTACGCCAGTCAGACGGTCCCGTTGCCATTCCTGCGATCCGTAATATTGGCCGAGGTCTTTCAGCGTCAGATCGGGTTCAGGTCTTTTCTGATAATGTTCGATCCCGTGTTCTGGCGGGGTCGAAATCCCGTTAGCAGTGATGATCGTCGCCTGCGGGAATTCTTCCCGCAGTTCCTTCACGCCCGATACAAATGGCTCTACTGCTCTGGGTTTCTTTTTCGCTCTCGGTTTGGGCTTGGGAGATCGAGTTTTCTTCCCAACTTTCGCGAGGTAGAAATGATGCCGAGGATTCTTGGCCATGCACTAGAAAAAGTGTTTTTAGAATTGGACGGAATTGTCTCAGAAACATTACCCGCAACGTACCGTTAAATCGCGGTCGAGAGGCCGTGCCCGTGGTACGAGAAAGCCGAAGATTAGAATTCCTCGGGTCCACCCAGGGATCCTGACAGATGAGGGATACCATGTCGATCTGTCCAGAGGCGAAAGGGAAGCTGCCCTGCGAATGGCCGTCGAAAGACACGGCTCAGGTGCAGTTATCCACGCATTGAACAACTTGGTCGTCTGGCACAGAAACAAAGGACGAGATATTCTAGCCACTGCAAAAGTGGACGAAAGTTACGTCAGATCGCTTGGGCGATAGACATGCCGAGCCGCCACTATCCAAACAGAACGGCTAGTGGCAAATCTAAACGACCGCATTTCGGCAAATCGCACAAGAGGAAGCCCAGCGAGGATCGGGAACCGCCCGAGGAACTGGAAGCTAAATTCTCGACGAGCGACAGGCTGGAAAGCGGCGACGATCTCGAAGATTCTCTTTGAGTAAGCATTATCCGCAGCGCGGACCGAAGCGAGCTGCACACAAGATCCGAATTCCTGAACGCACGAAGGAAGCTCGCGAAATTCTCTCTGCGATGAAGGGATACCGCACAGAGACAGCGTACGGCGAGGGATACAGAAACTCGGAAGAAGTTATCACCCATGAAATCAAAGAGCTGCACAACGACGAGAGGGGCGAGATTGCGGAGAACCGGGGGATGCGGAAGAATTCCAAACTCGCAGATATTTTTGTTGAGATCGAAAAACGATTCGGACCTGACGCGAAAGTTTTGTGGCTGGCTACTCGCGACGGTGTTGAATGGTATCTGACAGAGGACGACAACAATCCTGACGAGAAGATCAATCCCGAGGATATTGATGAGTACTTGTTGCCGAAGGGAGCTCGAGCTGATCGTGGACATGGCCGAACAGGGGCAACTATTCTTGATGAGCGATGTAAATTACGAGAAAATTCTGAATCCTCAGACTACTTTGGATTCTGCTAGTTGAAGTACAGCGGATTTAGAAAGTTTCTCAATCGTCGCGCCTGCTCTTTCTTTTCTTCCTCGGGATCGGGTTTTGTCAGTGCTTCAAATCCAGGCGTTTCTTAACCCGCGTTTCTTGATCTTCTGCCGTCTGTTCTCGACTGATTTTCGAGGGGCCAGTAGACGACTTGATTCAGGAACCTCTGCGACCGCGGCATCTTAGAATTTAGATCTGCTCACTATCCAAATGTTACAGTATTGAACAGAGGAGCCGTGTCTTCGCCGCCCCAAACAGGATCAAGATAGAAGCTGTTTACGGCTGCACAAGTTTCTTTCCTTCACTTTTGGGTAGCATCAGCCGGGTTATTCTTTTCATCCGCCACAAATATCCAATGCCTGTGGAATTTATCATACATCTGTCCGTACATTCCAAACGGCATCTGGTGCAGTTCTTGGAACCTATCCTTCTCTGCCCCAACTGCAAGCTTGTCAAATACCGGCTTTACCTCGTCATAATTGCCCCTGACAAATACGGCGTACATCTCTCCCAGGGTTGGTTCGTACTGCGGGGCCGCCATCCAGTCGGTGGCCGAGATCTCAATGATGCCATTTTTCAGATATGCATTGATGATTCGGTTGTGTTTCTCGGGAGGTAGCATATCCTTCATAGGTGAATCGGCAAGCTTTGTCAGTCTTAACTCTCCTCCAAAGCACTCGTGGTAGAAAGTCATTGCCTCAGCGCAGTTTCCGTCAAACAGAAGAAACGGGCTCGTCTTTAGCATATTTTCACCTTATTCTATCAACAGAGGGCGATTATAAATTTCTGTCTTTCCAAGGAAGTAATGCTTCCGAAGCGCGAACGTCTCTTCAAAGTTAAAGTAACCGCACTTCATAACTTCCAAGTGAAAGGGTCCGGAGAAAATTGCCTCGGCCAGGGAGATCATCCCTCCTTGCTATCGGTGCTTTGATTGTTGTTGCTGCATTAGTCATTGCGGCTGTTGAAGTAACCTCTTCTACTCAATCTTCGGTAGTATTGGATCAACCTTCTTCAACAACGACTGCAATCTCGGCAGCTACAACCACCTCTTCACAGGAATCTACAACTCTCAGCGAATATTCCAATTCGAGCGGTTCACACATTGCAAATTACTCTTCGATTCAGAATAGCTCGACAAACACGACTAGGGTGATTACAAACTTTACTTCGACACCGATGACTACCTCGACTTTTACGCCGTGCTCGCAGGGTAACGCGACCATGCCACCACCTCCCTGCCATTTCGGAGGTGTTTTCACTAGTCTGGTCTTTAGTTCGGGACAGTTGAGTGGCCCCTCAGCTGGGATTTCTCAATACACCAGTGATTTTCTGGCAGGTAATCAGACCGGGATCGGCCTGGATTGTGGCGACATGAGTGGTGGAGGAGAGTCCTACCCAATTTTTACAAACCAGAATACGATGACCTGCTATGCGGTATATCCTGCTACTGATCCCTACAACGAAATGCCGCTCGATACTGTATCGTTCAACATTACTCAGGTTGGCTCTAGTACATTCGATTTTGATGTGGTGAGCCTGAACGTCCCTAATGGTGGGTCTCCACCAACAGATGTCAATTGGTCTTTGGGCGGTGGAAAGTTTCTAGAAGGCAAAATCGGCGAAGTGATGCAGCAGAATTATACCGGTCCCCAGACTAATTTCAGTATCAGCTTGAGCTTCGCGATCGATTCGAAGAATGTTTCAGGAACAATGTTTACTCAGAAATGGTCACTGACTAACAATTTCACCGTTTTCCTGTATTTGCCAGAAATCACTTACCCCGGTCCGAATCCTGTCGTTAGCAACGGCATTTTGTGGAACGCGACGACAACCTATCCCCAAGAGTTCGCCGACGGGTCCTGTGTGCAGAGCTCTGGTTATGTATACTGTATAGCCGGAATTGGCAATGAATCTGGATCAAACGCGACTTATTACGCGGAGGTAACTTCTAGTGGCTTAGGCGAGTGGCAGAGCACCACTCCGTACCCTTTGAACGACACGGATCTGCAGTGCGTCACCTACGGGGGCTTTGTGTACTGCATTGGTGGAGACGACGCCGCACCCAGTGACACCAATGCGACCTATTATGCCCCCATTTCATCCTCAGGAGTCGGAGTTTGGAAAGAGACAACCAGCTATCCAATGAACTTTGTTGGAAGCTGCGCGTCAATATCAGACTATGTTTACTGCATATCTGGAAACGATAACTCGGTGTATTACGCGACTATGACGAGCAACGGTCTAGGACAATGGCGACTCTCTCCCTATAACTATCCGGTCTCCATTTACTACAGCATGCCATGCACGAGCGGCGGAGGCTGGATCATTTGTGTCGGAGGCTATGGACCGAATGGCGTAACTAACGCCGTGTATTACGCACCATTCTCGAATGGGCAAATCGGGCCGTGGTCGCAGGGTCCCGCGTACCCATGGGCGGTTGCAAGCGCGGCGTGTGCCTACAACACGGGAATAATAGAGTGCGTCGGAGGGGAGAATGCGAGTGGCTACTCGTTGAATCAGACCTACTATTCCCTTGTGAGTTCGTCAGGTTTAGGCAATTGGAGTGCTGGATCCGACTATCCTTCAGCTGTCTCAGACCAATCATGTTTCACTGCCAAAGCTGAGATCTTCTGCGTCGGAGGACTAGACTTCTCACCGGGCTTGAGCTCTCTCACTGAGGTATACTATTCTCCATTCCCCTCCACCTAAAACTCGGCTGGTGCTTTTACAAAGCTTCAGGATGGAATTTGATTTTTTGTCAGTGATTGTCACAGATCTTCTAATTTTTTTCATAGTAACCAGTCCAACGGTTTTGAAACGTCCTTTCCTTCTTTCTTCGCTTTCACGAAGGCTCTGACTCCATCAGCGTACTGCTTGGTCTGCAATTTCGGATCACCAAAACTGTTTATGATTCGCTGTGACATTTCCTCTGGCTTGCTCGCGTCGAATGATTTGTCGTAATTGACGTTGTTAGGATCCGTGCTGCGAACCGCATCGTCGTATCCCAAGATGAAAGCTCCTGGGAGATTCCGTTTCTTCAAATCCTCTCGAAGCAGGTCGGCTTTTTCTGTCCTGCCGACTTCGACGCGCCAGATCATTTCGAGATTTCCGTTCTTCCTCTGCCTCAATCTTTTCCAGTTCTTCACGCGCCTTATCCTGACCCGGTACTATGAACCTGACCTCAATCACGCGGCCCAAGAGGAAAGTTTCCATCTCGCCTTTGTATCCAGCGTTGCGGATCGCCTCTTTCACTTGATTCTGGGAGATCCGTTTTCCCTCGGGCATCTTGACTGTGATTTGAAGGTCGCTGTCTTTCATTAGACCGTGGCTCATCACTTGCAGCCCATCTGGAGAGGCGTGAAGATCTTTCCTCATCTTCAGCTGCAATGGCAACCACTTCGTTACGAGTAACTGCGTGTGAATTCGCGAAAGCTTCCAGTTTGGATCGCTTGAGATTTTTCGCAGCCTCGTCCTTCGCCTCTTTCAACGTCATCGGGGTCCTGTCGTACATATCAGCGTTGAGATTTCCTAGCCTGACCTTCTCGATCTTTCCAGCGTCTCGGCCCGTGAGATACAGCACTCGCACCATATCTTTCGGTCCACCGTTCATGTCCACAAACAGAACTGATTTTTCCCGCCAGGTTTCTGTCCAGCAAAATTGCGCGTGGAGATGTAATCAGATTTGAGAACATCCCACCCATCACAGTAACACGCGGATAGGTTTCGCCAACTCTCTCGTGTGCCTTTTCCAGAATCTCCGTCTTGGCTTCTTTGTTAAACGGAATTCCTCGGACTCGCAGATCGCGTTTTAGATCTACGCGGTATTTGGCTTCCTCGTGCTTGTACTCAAATTTAGGGCGAGGATTCTTTTTTGCTGGCGGAGCTCTGCGTGGATAGTGCTTCGCGAGGAAGTACTTCGGCACGGGCGTTAGACCTTATAGGCTTCTGGGTTCGCTTGGTACGCTTCCGTGTGTTTGCAGCTCTGCATACCGCTGAATTTGTATCGCGGACAAGAACAGCCTAATCTTCCCGTGTTCCGATTGATCTTAATCTCGTAATCTCCGTGGCCGCTGGATGAAGGAACTTTCCCCACGAGATCCCAACCCGTATCATGCCCACTGCTCGTCGTCGGAGTCTGAACGACCTTTTGCTGCACCACTATTGTAGAGTCGGGTTTGCTGATCGAGACTTTCGGTTTTCCAACGCCGACAAGTCCAGCTTTCTTGATGAGATCTTTTTCCTTTGAATTCAGGTCTGGAAATTCTTTGATAAGCTCTCTAGTCTCTTTCTTCTGCTCTCTGACCGCAGCAGCTTCCTTCTGAGTTTGGATCGAATTGTACGGGCGACTAGGCGGCCTCGGCCTGGGTCTGTTTGGAAATCGAATGATCTGCTCATTTGTTGGGGCTGACTTTGCCGCAGCTTCTCGCGCTTTGATCAGCGGACCAAATTTAGAATTCTCAATCGCCCTGGCAACGTCCTGAGTAATATCAACCGTGTGCGCCCCAAGGGGTGGTCTTTGCGAAACAACTTGAGCTACTGCCTTAGCTTCCATTTCCCGCTTTTCGATCTTCTTGGGAACTGGACGCTCGACGGCTCGGGATTTCTTTTTGACTACCGAGGATCTCCTAGCGGTAGCTTTCCTTTGCTTTCGCTGAGAACGCTGTTCAAAGTGGTGGCGGCTTTGACCGGCACTACCGACTAGGAAGAACTTCGGCATTTTTAGCTGCGCTTTTCCTTCGTAAATGTAAAAGGAAATTTCTCGGTACGTTGTACTAACTACAAGATTTCCTTTTAGTTACATGGCGCACGGAAAAAGGACGAATGGTGTAATCGCGCTAGGAGTGTTGCAGGGAGTTGAAAGCATGTATCTTCTCGTTATGGGTAGCATAGCTGCTTGGTTTGGATTAGCTAATATCATGCAGCTTCAAAACCGAGCCCTCAACGGCCTGTTTGGGTTTTTCTATATCGCATTAGGTCTGGTCGGATTGATCCTTTTCATTTGGTTATTTGCTGGAATTCGGATTGCTTGGGCCTTCACCCTTTTATCATCGGTTCTCATCATCCTGTTCTCGGCAACATTACTATTCGTAGCTCTGGGTAATGAAATTTTTCTGATCCCCGCTTTGGTACTTGGCGTAGCCGTCTTAGTGGCCGAGTTGAGTCCTAGCGCGAGACAGTTTTTCAAAATCGGCTAGAAATGGCGAGTCCTCACGCGGATCACTACGACGACGCTTGCGAGGACAGCAATCGCTACTGCGATGATCGCGACGAACCATTCCGAGCTCGATAGCTCGAAGATAGTCAGGATGGATTTGACCGAGGACGATCTGACCTGAGTTAGCGTACTCGCGCTCACGGTTGTAGGACCGATGGCCGTTGTAGTTTGAACGCCGCCGCCCTGAACTTGGACGCAGCACGGGCCGGGCGCAGTTGTCGTAACTGCCGAAGTTGTAGTAGTTGTGATAGGCGTGGTCGTCGTAACCGTGCTGGTGATGGGTCCAGTATTGATGAAATATTCTCCACCAAAGCCCGCATATTGACCGCCACTAACGCCTTCGCCGATCCCAGTAGTGCCAGCCTCATAGGTCAGCTGTACAGTAGTCAGCGCGGTGCTGTCATAGGCCCCCGCGCCAAACCATCCAGGATTGACCGAGACATAATTGAAGTAGAGCTGGGGGATCGTGGGGCTGCATGAACAGGTCGCATCATCAGCAGAGTTGTAGCCGAGGGTTCCATTTGAGTAACCTGTTAGGACGTAGACATAGACTTCTATGTTGTAATTCAGCGAAAGATCCGTAACACTGATAGCGTCCATGCCACTCGACGTAATGCTTCCTTCATTATAGGCGCAGACTGTTGCATGTCCGGTGGAGCTGTGTGCCGCAGCCGTTGGCGTGAAGGTTTGCCTTAAGGTGTCAGACAATCCGCCACAACTCGAAGAGCTGGTGTTCACCGAAACGAGGACAAGATATGTTTGCCCCACTAGTACGCTGATCGAGGGAATCGAGACGGTGCTGCATCCCAAACAATAGTTGGTGTAAGCGGTGGCCAACTGTCCAGTGTCCGAGAGATTCGCTAGTGAAATTCCCAGAACTGCGAAATGAGGATTGTTGGTGTTTGTGTCAAACGAGGCGAGAAAACCGACCCCGCTGGCTGATGCTGACGGAGTGGAAAAGCTAGCCGTAATGACGACAAGCAAAACCTCGATGGCGATCAGAATTCTTTTCTTCAATTTCTACCGTCTGCGCTGGACGATCACGGTTAGTACCGCGCCCACTAATAGGACCATTGCAACTACTAGGATCCATGGAAACAATTCTACGAGGATGGCAGAGCCTGAATTCACTGTGATCGTGAACGGGCTATTGACGTACGCGAAAGTCGGCCCGTTAAATTTCAGGAATTCCGCTGTTCCCTGAATCACGTCAGCTCTTCGTCGGCAGACCTGGGCTTGAGATCGAGAGGTTGAAGGGCAGATTTGCTTTGCTCGCAGCCGCGACCATTATTGGAAGCTCGGATGCAGGATAGATGACTTGTATTTTGGAATTTGGATATTTGAGAGTAATCTGCAAGAGCTGTGTCTGATTGCCCGCGCCAGAATTATCCACTACGAAATTGTAACCTGCGAGAAGGGGCTTGTTCGGCGGCACGTTGGTAACAATGTCATCAATGTACGGGTACTCCCTGGTGAAAGTGATAGTCGTCTTTGTGGTCGTGGACGAGGTAACTGTCGAGGTCGAGGTCAGGAAATTGCTTGAGGTGTATGTTGTTGGATTGAATACTTGGCAGCAGCCCGCGTTGTTTGCTGTTGTTGTTGTTGGACCAGGTGGAATGGGCGCACCCGTGCCGTCGCCGTGGGTTAGGGCATCGGTGAACTGTATCCACGGATAGGTCAGGCTTTGCGCGAATGGTACTGCTAGATCGCTCTGGGTTTGGTTCACCACTAGATATTCCGCGCTAACGTCCTCGCCATTAGAGTTTGTTTGAGCGAGCGTAAATCCAGAGCCAGCTATCTGATTACTGCTTTGCTGATCCCCTTCGAGTCCTATGATCATATTATTGGGATTCGTGGTAGCTACCACGGTTCCATTTGGAAGTCCGGTAGTGTCTGTCGTAACCGAGGGCAAAGTGAACGAGGGATCGAAGGGCGCGGTAGTGTTCACTCCTATCACCGAGAATTCAATTATCCCAATGCAGGCTTCTGTGTTGCTAGGATTCTCAGTTACGGTAAGGGAATAGGTACCTGGGGTCGGGGCATCCATCCAGTACTCCGTTAGATTTTCGCCGTACTGGACGTTTCCACTGCCGCCCGGATCTATGTATTCGGACTGACGGAAATTCCATCCCGAGTTGATCGTAAATGCGCTAGTGTTTGACCAAGAGACTAGACCCACAATTACCTCGCTCGCGTTGTTCGTGGTGAGAGAATTTGTGAGGCTCGCGACGTTGCAGGCCCCATTGCTCGAACCCACATCGTACACTATCACTGGCGGGATCACCTGTTCAAAGATCGCAGCAGTTTCAACGAACACGTCCTTTGCCGTTGTTAGGGTCATGTTCATCTGGCTAGTTGATTGATTTCCATCGATCAGCGCGTACTCTCCGTTGCCATTTCCGCCGAAGAATTCAGTCTGGCTTGCGGTCAGGCAGGTGAAGTTGCTGTTGGTACAGCTCCACGTCCCTTCGCCCGTGTCGTCGGTTAGGGCGGTAGCGAAATCAATCGTGTTGAAGGTAAGAGACGAATTCAGACCGCAGCAGTTTCCTTCATTCCCGCTGCCGATCCCCGTGCTGATCGGTGTAGCGTAAATATCTGATGCCTCGACAACCTGGATGCTGTAACAGGTGTCGGTATCTTCCGATTCATACTGCGCGGTCAGCGTGAAAGTGTCTGAAGAATTCGCTTTCGCAACCGCAGTGTAGATCCCAGATTCATACTCTCCGCCGCCGTCGGGTGGTGAAAGCGTACTGGTGCGTTCATGCAAAACTTGTTCGGCGAATGAATTACTCTGGCTGTCGGTCAGATGGGCGCTGTACGTTGGACCCGATTCTGCCGCCCCAAAATCAATTCCAACGATCAGAACATCACCAGCGGTTACGTCGCTTCCCAACGTCAGAGTGGCAGTGGAACTGCAATGGATGGTCTGTCCTGATTGGATGACATTCGCGGTGTCTGCAAAAGATCTCGTGAAAAGGCTCGGCACGGCAGCCATAGAAGCGAGGGCGCAGAGCAGGATTACTGCCAAAGGACTAATTTTCTTTACAGAAAACCGTCCTTTCTCTAGTCTCATTTTCTCAACTACGCCATAACAAGACCGATGACGATTTCGATAACTCCCACAATCAGGATGATTGCCGCAACTACCACGGTAGATAGTACTGGCGCGTTAAAGATCGGCACTAACAAAAGTAATAGACCGAGGATCACCAAGAAGAAATCCGCCAGCTTCTCCGAGAGCTTCTGGGTGCATAGCATTGTTACCGCTGCGATCAGAATCATTACAGCAGCCAGTACTATCGGCAGATAGATGTAAGGCGGGTGAATGATGTATGCGTTGATCAGCAGGATCACCCCGATTGCAGCCGAGAGGAACCCAAAGCCGATCATCTTGAGGATATGTGTCGAAGGCATGACAACAGAAAAAGTGGTTTTTCTTTCATGGTCAGCAAGATCATAGACGTGGCCGTGGCTCTCGGGATATTAGTTACGGCGTTGGGTACCGTGGGCCTGCCCCTCGTTTTGTTGATCTTCACCGTGGGCGGCGTTCTGATCGGCTACGTCTTTTCCTCTACGCTAGGCTGGCTTAGTCAGTGGTTCTTCCCATTGATTTTCGCGGGTACCGGGCTGATCGCTTTGCTGATCCTCTCGAAACAGGGTGCGAAACTCGCGCTCGTCGGCGTTGCGACATTCGTTGGACTCCTAATACTCAGCTACTTTTTGGCAACTGGCGCGTTCTCATCGCCAGGCAATTATTTTGCATTGCTTTCGGTTACTGGAAAATCCTCTATGGCGATCCCAGTCGGTCCGACCGTGGCCTTCATCATTCTCGCGATTATTGCGGCGGTTCTCGATTTCACGGTAGCTGTCATCGTGTTCGAGAGAGCAAACGTCCTCAACTCTAGGCGAAGATAAATGGCGAGTGCTAAAGCATACATCGCATTTTTTCTGATCTTGCTTGTCGCAGCGGGAGTAGTGCTAGCTCTCGGATCTATTCCCGCAGCAGCCTTCGGCGGCAGCTCCACGCCAATCTGCAACACTACTCTAATTGTCGAGGGAACATACAACGACAACGGCCTCTCACATTGGGTCAGCGGATTTGTCTTTCAGTACGGGGCAACCCAATGCGCTGCACCTTCCGCGCTAGATCTGCTAGGCGTTCCTGAGTATCAGCAGCTCGTAATTCCACAGGAGAACATCTTTCCTCTGAGTTTCACATTCACGATCCAGGTCGTCGATAGCTCGGGAGTAACGCACGGGCCTTACACGATTACTGTCAACGTGCCAGCCGCGCAGTACGCCTATTACTTTTCAGCTCAAACGATAATCAAAGGAGTGCCAGAGGGATCATATCAAGCATCCATCGGCAGCTCGACTCCATTCACTCAATACGGCACTAACGGTTGCAATCCAATATCTTTCCAAGTTTGCTCTGCTACAATGGATCTCAGACTAGATTTCCTCGTTGCTTGCTCTAAACTTTTGAAAGTGGCCACAGAGCGCGCGCGAAACGACTAACTTGTTCTGGTAGTAGTAGTAGTCGGGGTATTCAGCTCATATCGAGCCTAAATTTTGGTGCAAAATACATCAGGGGTGAACGTCAAACTAGAGGATTTTTACATAAGAATACACCTTATATCGATTCTTTCACAGCGCAATTTCTGAAATCTCCTGTGGGTACGGCAGATGCTCAGTGGATATGTGAAGTTCCTCGCCTCGGCGATGGAAAAGTTTGCGGTGGCGAAATAGTTCGAGACGAAAACGAAGCCTTCGGCACTCAATATGTTTGTAGTGGCTGCGGGGCAGAACAATCTCAAGATTTTCGATTCGTTCCTGTGAGTTTTGCAGCGGGAGAAAAGTACGGTCGCGGCCCTGACAGCTCGCTAGTGTACGGCGATTCAAAGGGAACCGCGCACACCACTGGAAAATTCATCCAGGAGCTTCGAGATGCGGGCGTACTCCACGATCTCCTGAAAGGGCATATCCCCGAGATCGAGGACTCGCGCAACATGATGCAGCTCAAGCAGAACGTTGGAACGGCTTTGATGAAGCACGGAGAAACTGGCGTGGACCCGAGCCGCAAAGCAAAGCCGTGGATCGACACTGCGAAAATAAAATCTCGGACTCGATTGCTTCTCATCGGCACGATTGCTGACCCAATGAAGGGAGAGAAGTTGTCAACAGTCGATCACTACGCCAGTACGAGGGCAGGTGGCGATATTATGGGAGATTACGATGATCTTGAACATCGGGATCGGATGCTGGAATCTGCAAACGGTATGCGTTCAATCCTGAACGTGAAACAAGACTCGCTCTTTGTTGGCTTTGTTTAGTGGTGGAAAAGAATGGTAATGCCGGCACAGGAAGGCCAAAACCCCGAACACGTTTCATCGAGCGAGAAGCATGATCAGATCACGGTCGCAGGGAAGCTCCGAAATTTCGACTCGCATATCGTAACGGCGTTCATGGATCATCTTGTAATGTCCAAGTACCAGACTCGAATTTTCGGTTACGAAGATCGCAAAGGGTTGGAAGAGCTCGCTTACAGCATTAGAGCGAATGGCCTGATCTCCCGCCCTATCATCGTGCCTCACTCCGATCCGAGAAAAGCGAAAGATGGCTATTACGAGTTAGTTACCGGACACAGGCGTTGCAGCGCGATCAAGATGTTCATGCCCGAGGTCAAAAGTGCAGAGTTTCAATGCCTCGATAACGTCAGCCAGCTAGTCGTAATGAAAATCGTGGCAGACGACAACTTGCAGCGGCGACAGCTCAAGATGTACGAAGAAGGAAAGCTCTACATGATCGGGCGCAAGATTCTGAAATGCGACGTGCCTGGACTCGCAGACTTTTTCAACAAAGCTCGGGACCGCATTGCTACTTGTTTGCAGATCGCTGCAACGATGGATGAAGTTTTGGACGAGCAGGAAGGTATCAAAGACGCGGTGGAACTTCGGAACAACATCGTGAAGAACATGAAAGAACCGCACCTAGCTCTTGTTACTCAAGTGAAGGACAAATCGGATCGCCTCGAACTTTTGAAAATGATCGCCGACAACAAGCCGATGCCCGAGATTACAGATTTTGCGAAAGCGAGTGTGATCAACAGGAAACGGCTGCGGATGGGCAAGCCTGCTCAGATCGAAGCTCCCCAGGGCGAGACTGAGGGCGAGAAAGGTAAATCCGGATCCAAGCCCAGAAAAGACGAACCGCCATCACCAGCGTTCCTCGGAAAACAGGCTGGCAAGTGTGTTGAATATCTCGCGGAGAGAAAGCACCTATTGTCCTCTGACTTGAGGGAACGGATCGAGTTTTTAGAAAAGCTCGACGTGGCGCGAGCTATCAAAGAAATGTACGAGCGCGAGGAACAGATCGTTAGCAAATGAGCGCGATCCGCCGAGGACACACACAGAAGAAAATCCTCGCGCTGCTCGACTCAAAGGCTCGCGCCCTGACGGAAGAAGATCAGAAAACTGGACTCGCCTACTTGGGTGTCTCAGAAATAATGAAAGAGTTATCCACTACTCGGTGGCAGACTCAGAATTCGGTGAACAGGCTCTACGCCCGTGGGAGAATCAGACGTTTTCCAATGCTCGAAGGTCGTGATCGGCACAGAGCCTACGGATCTATCCTGCTGCCCGAGATAACCGTTGAACACGTCGAGAAATTAGGTCGGATGCTGGCAAACCAGCTTCCAGCCGTTGGCTGACGACTTTCCGACGCTCGCTTTATTTGTTAAAGGCCGATAATCTGGACTCTTACCTTAAAGATCGGCCGTTAAGAGCCATCTTCGTCCTCGCTGTTGCCGTTGCTAGATTCTTCATCAGTATCTTCCTCAGTGTTACCTTCCTCTGGGTCAGAGTGCTGGCTTACGAAGAATCCCGTATCTGCAAATTCCTCACCGTGTTCTGACGCGGACTCTGCTTCCTCAGATTCCTCTGATTGAGTTTCTTCCTTCGTCGGTTGCTCATTTAGATAAGTCTGCACAACTAACTGCTGGCTGGATCCTGAACTTAGGGCAGTTTCATGTGTCGGTGGTTCATCCTTTGGTTCTGTATCCTTTGGTTCCTCGGGTGGTACTTGTTCTTGCCTCTTTCGTTTTCTGGACCGACCGGCCTTTGCGGTTTTCTTCACGTTTGTAATAGGGGTAGTATTACCCAGCTCAGTCGGCTCTCCTGACGGGGATTCGATAGCAGGCTCTTTCTGAATACTTTCATGTTGCTGTTCTGGATTCGGATCGGTGTGTCCCATATCTTCTGGATTGGTTGGCTCTGGACCGTTTGGCTCTGACTTAGCCGGTTCAGGTTCGGGTGGCGGCTGAGGCTTTGGGGGAGCTGTTGCTGCGAGTGCGGGCTGTGGCGTTAGAACAGGATGATCAGATGGCAAAGCTTTCGACGTGTCGATAATCTGCGAACCTTCGGGTGGTGCGTTGATCAAACTCTTTAGCTCTGGATTTGCGTTCAGGTCTATTGCCCCGTCTTTCACAAGATTTGTGATCAGATTTCGCGTGGTCGCCTTTTGTAGCCGTCGATATGGTCCGAGCTCCATGTTCAGCTCCGATACAGCAGACTGATACGTTTCTACTTGAGTGTCTAACTCGGTCTTTAGAGCGATCAGCTTACCCGTGTCCATGCTCGGCAATGTTGCGATTCTTTGATCGACGAGCTGATCCAAAGTCGGCTCATCTTTCTTGATCGTCACTGACGGTGTTGGTGGTGATGGATCCTTCATCGTAGTCTGTGGTATAGCATGTTCTTTCGTTCCGTTGCCGTTATTCTTCAAACTAGCGAGTGAGGGCGATAGTAGAGCCTCTTGCAGATTGTCGATGAACCCGCCATGTCCTCTGATCTTGAAACCGTGGCCAAGGTCTATCTCTGATGTTGGAGAAGTGGCGGCAGTGATCATTGGAGCTTCTGTCTGCCCTGTCGTCGGTGGATTTTTCAGGTCGTATCCACAACTCTCGCATGGCTTCGCCATATCCATCTGCTTTCCACATTTGGGGCAAAAGATCTTCCCCGTTGCAGCGGTTACCTTCTGCTCGATGGCCCTCACGTCTTTGCCTATTCCCTCAAGACGACCCTTCTTCCAATACAAATAGAACAAGATGACCATAGCTACGATCCAGATCAGCACTATGACCTCGACCATAGCAGCAAGATTAGAGTGGACGAAATTAGTTATTCCAGACAATCTATCACCCTGCTACGTCCGAGTTGATCCCTTTGCTTGAGAGGCCCGTGGCAACTTCCTTCGCGCTGAGCTTGTTTGCTTCGAGTAATTGAGAGTACGATCGGTCTGAAATGAAATAGATCTGCCGCGCCAGATCCAAAATGTAACCACGGAAGATTACCTGCGCCTGTTTGGGAACACTTGTCAGGAGCTCGTCTTTCATCGCGGTTATCGCAGAGTACGCGGTGAAAGTTACCTGATACATTCCTGTCTGATTTTGGGGCGCGGCTGACGGATCAATCGGAACGATACTTGCGTGTAGAACGTCCTGTAACTCTCTCGCTATCGATTTCTTTACCTGTACTGTGATCTGCTCGGCGTTCTTTGAACCCGCCAAATACTTCGTGAGAAAGACTCCCGTAATGTAAGTGTCGTCCATATCGCGGAACATATCCCGCATCGTCGGCTCGATTTTAGTCTCGATCTCTTGAAGCTCTTTCCTGTCCAGAAACTTGATCACGATTGGCGCGACGAAGATGAGGCCGATGGTGATCCCAATTACAAGTACTGCAATTTCCAGACCGAGAATCGGATTGATCAGTTTGTAAATTACTAGAGCAGACACGATGATAGTTATGCAAACGAGAACCACGCAAGCGATGATGACCTGTTGCCACCCCGAGAGAAATTTCGCAACTTTCCCCGCGTTAGCTCCGACACCATTTTGGAGATTTAGCGGCTGCTGCTGCTGCATGATTGTTTGAGGCAACAGCGCGGCTTGACCCGAGGGGGTGATCAGAGCTGGTGTCTGATTCTGGATCTGTGCGTTGAAGAAAGCTCCGACCGTGGGTTCGATGACAAAGGGCGACCAATCTCCCACCGTTTGAGAGAATTTCTCGCCAGTGTCTTTCAGAAATTGCGCGTCGTCGTTCACGAATTTTATTAGAGCCTCGAATTTGTCTTGGTGTGTTTTGCGTCGGCTGGTGATCGCTTCAATTTCCCGTAAGAGGCGGATGCTCGTTAGTGCGGACAAATTTTCATCTCCGTATGCTCAGGATCATGGTGATCACTGGAAGGGCAGCTGACTAGGCCCACGAAAGCAAAGATCGATGATTTTGGTGCAACGGCCGCAGCGATTCCCACGGCAATCATTGGTATCAACCAGATCAGCAGATACGTGAGCCACTGCCTCTGTCCTCTGACAATGGGGGTTTTGCCTGCACCGCCAGAAAGTTTGACTAAGCCCTTTCCTGTGTAAGTGTCGGCAATTCCCTTTGCAGACAGACCCGCGATTGTTTCCTGATCCTGTCGTCTAAGAGCTTCCAGGTCAGCGATGTATTTGTCCTTCGATTCGATCAGCTGGGCCGATGGCTGTGCAGTAGAAAGCAGGCTGAAAAATTGTGCGTAAAGCGTCGTCATTTTTTCTATGCTTGCCCTGGCCATGTCCGCTTTCTGGCTGTGGATAACGGACGTGGGAATGAAGAACCCCGAGTAAATATCTGCACCAATGTTTCCCAGATCTAGTGGGAAAGGGATCGGAACGAAATCACCGTCGATGATATTTCTTGTGATGAGTCCACCCCAGGAATAGTTCCTCTTTGATGAGGGGCGGGCATATGATCCGAAAGTCCTGTCCTTTTCCAGGAGACACCAAAGAGCTCGCTTCCTCGAAAGGAAAGATTTGAGGCCGACCAAAGCCCATTGAAAATTTCCATCGCCTATGAAATCCGCAGGATTGGTAGCTGAGGATCAATGCGAGGAATTCCCGTCTTTGAGCATCATCGACCTCGAAGTTTTTGGATCTAACTACACTGGACAACATCTTTAGGACGGCCCCGCCAGCATGTTTGATCTGGAAGGTTAGATCAACGCAGCTAGTAGATACATCGTCGATCCCATCGCTGGTCCGAAGAAAGATCTTGAAAGCCCCAAGTGCTGTGCCTTCTCTCCAAGCTGGTCTAATGTCTCGGAAGATGAAAAGAAATCCAACAGCGATGACCACCAGGATTACAAAAATTTCTACTATGCTGGTCGCGATTGTTCCGACGCTAACGGCGAGTGGAGTTATCATCGGATCTTATTCGCCTGCCTGTACATGAAGATTGCAGCAATTACGGTGATTATAACCGCAATGATCACTCCGATATTATCCCAAAAGACAATCATGTTGGTCGTCTGCTCGAAATTCAATTCTTCGTTGTGAAGATCCACAACTTGCTCATCCAGATAATCATGCTCGGCAAAGACCGTGGCGTTGGCGATCTGAGCAGCCGAGGGAATTGAAAAGTATTCGAGCAAGCTGATCTGAAATTCCAAATCAATGATATTGGTTTTCACGAAACCTTCGGACCCGCCCGAGGGAAACTGCCCCGGATCCGTGAGTCGCCAAGTCAGATTAGAACTGATGGCATACGGGTACGTAATTTGAATGAAGATGATGTAAGTGTCGGACGAATTCAGATTGAAACTGATCGAGGACGTGGGATTGCCGTTCTGAGCCAAATAGGTGTAGAGGCCGCTGTTAAGCGCGTCCACGCTCGTATTGATCACTCCCGTGTGGAAGAAATTCACGACGAATGTAGCTGGGCTGAAACCGCCATAGATAACTTGGGGGGCAACGCCGACGACGTACTGCGATCCCACGGTCGCGTTCTGGAATCCGCTACTGCTGTTGGTAGTTGTCAGGCTGAAATTCGTCGTCGTTGTTATGATCGCCGAGACTGTGTTATTGGGGATGGCCGAAAATGCGGTACTCGTGGAATTTACGGAGCTGCTGTTCGTAGAATTTCCAAATTGTCCGCCTGCCGCCTCGACGTGTGTTTCCGCGATGCCGAGAAAGCTAAAGGAAACTATGAGAAGGCAGATTATCGACACTGCCCGTTCTGCTTTCAATTTGCAGACAGTCCTCTATTGGGACGCGGACGGCTCGGGTTCCCTGAAAACATCTGAACGACCGAGCTGCGTGAGTGCTTCCTTTGCGACCTTCCCTAATGTCCTTTCATCGAAATCGAGGGCGGCGCGTTTAGCCGAATCCTTCCAGGTAAGTCCGTGGCCTTTCCAAGACTCTGCGGTGAACCAATAATGATAGATTGTGCGACGGAAGTTTCCATGCTTCTTCGCCGTCTCTCTTTCAAGACCGTCAAAAAAGCTGATCCCAAAGTCAGTTACTCCTTTCAGGATCACGGAATCGGTTATCTCGCTGGTAGCACTCTCATCGGTTCCTCTGAGTCGGCAGAGAACCTTCTTGAAATACTCTATCTTGTCACGCAGATAGTTGTCTGCGCGAAAGTCGACCGCCAGTCGCTTTGCAGCGGGCGGTGCGGGATTGATCTCTTCAAGCTCAGCTATTCCTTTTGTTTCAGTTTCCGTACGTTCCACCTAAAGTAAAATGCAAATGTACGACACTTTAGCGCGCGCGCTAGGATTGCAGTTACGCCGCCGTAGCTTCCTCGATGGTGATCCGGGGAGAGCATCCGCCCAACATTTCTACTACCTTTTTGTGCTGAGGACGACTTTTGGCTCAAGATTCTGGCGTTTCCAACGAATACGCACCGCAAAATGTAGCGAAAACTTTCCAGAACGAGGCGCAGAAGTTCGAGGATGATCAAAAAGCCGCGCAGGAAAGGATGGAGGCTGATCCGACCAGCATTGCCGATCAGCGATATGGCCTCTTGATGCAGATTAAGGGCATTATGGCCGGGTTCAACGGACTGGAGCAGTTCAATCGATTTGCCTTCCGAGCTCAAGTTCACGAAAAGCGTCTAGCGACCTTTCTCGGATGGCGCGAGAAAATGTACGCCGCGCTCGGTGTCTACAATACCATGCTGCAAGTAATCGACTTGAAGAACCGCAGAAAGCGGGATGCCCGAGAGCTCGAAACGATCATCGAGTACCGCATGATGCAAGTCTCAGATAGGAACGCTAGGGCGTGGCGGGGGATCGCGACCAGCGACTACGCAGACCTCAACCTGAACATCGAGGATTTGTACGAAAGGCTGGAAAACGCAATCGTGAACGATTACGCGAGAATTGAGGAAATGTTTGCAATGAGGGGCGTGGAACCTGACGCTGCTATCGTGGCTGGATGGTACGCGTACGAGGCGATGGAGAAAGCTTACGCTGCTGCATACATGACACTCATTACATTGATGGATGACGTGAACGAGGCTTACGGCTGGAAGCATTTTCAGATTTCCAACTTGGAGTACCGACGCTACCTTTCAGATCTCCACTTCGAGACAATTCGCGGAGAGCAAAACACGAGCATCGACGAGAAAGCGATCTTGCAACTGATGATTTACGCGGCTTACAATGGGCTGGATTTGAAAACACCGATTGACAAAATTGGCGGATCAAAGCGGTACTTCAACATTCAGGATCTGTTTCGAGTAGCCAGCAACGTGCAGTGTATCGGCTGGCTGAAAGAGTATCACAAAGTTCAGTTCGGCGCGGAGTGGGAACAGATCCACCAAGTTTTCGGAGAGATGATGGCTCTAACCGAGGGGCCGCTGATCAACAAGTTTAGGGCAGAAGTGGAATACTCCGAACCTCTGCAAATTATCTGGGATAAGGTCGGAGATACGGATGAATCGAAGCAACGGATTCAGGACGGCTTCCGAGGCGACGCTATTTTCCAGACAATCGATCAAGATTTCTGGCGAAGCGGAGAACTCACTGGAACTGTTCAGGCGTACTTTGATTACGATTTTCGCTACATGCCTAGTCCTCAATATGCAGTAGTCTCGTTTTTCGCGGGCGACCCCGGATGCTTGTCCGCAGAGACACAAATCGAGACAATCTCGGGTCCACGGAGAATTGCTGACGTTATGGGGCAAAAGGATCTGAAAGTTCTCTCCCTGGAAAGAGACGGTAGCTTTGCTTTCAGATCAGCAATCCCAATTCAAAACAAGCGACAAATGCTTTATCGCCTGACCACAAGCAGCGGCATCGTCCTCGCGACCGCAGATCACAAATTCTTGCAGTTGGGTGGGCAATGGCAGACACTTGAAAATCTGAATGTTGGAGATCGAATAGCCGCCTTTGGCAAAGAAACTCGTATGCGCGCGCGCGCCACCAAAGAAATGCGAGAACCCCGACTGTCTAAAGGGAACCTTCCAGCCCGTCGCAAGCAAACGCCGTTTTTGCAGCCGAACTTGCGCCAGAACTATTCGGGAGAAACTGACTCCCAAAAAGAGGATCACTATCATTTGCCGAAATATCGGTTGCCGTCATCGCGACGTATCGCGTGTCCTCGACATGATGAACTTGGAATGGGATTGGAACAAGTGCGTACACGTAGCGGGCAGATTCTTATTTCCAGAATCTCGGATCAAGAATTCCATTTTCGTAATCGAAGCGAATGGGGATCGCTGGCATCAGGATTCACAACGGGACGAGGAACGTTTGATACTTTTGCGAATGGCTGGACTCTATCCGATAACACTTACCGAGACGGATATTCGAGCTGGACCTGCAAGAATCTCGCAAGTGCTACTATCCTCTCCATTGAAAGAGTTGGTGAGGCCGACACTTTTGACTTACATGTACCAGGAACAAACAGTGACGTCCTGAGCTGTGGACTCATCGTTCACAATTCAGGAAAATCTACGATTCTTTCGCGTCTCGCAGCCCAGACTGTTATCGAACACAAAGCCCCGGTACTGATCCCGCTTTCTGAAACGTCGAACTGGCCGACACTGGCCTTCATGCCGTACATGAATATGCCTGGCAACATCTCGTACAAATTCTGCGCCGAGGAAGTCGAGATACCGCCACAGGGCGTTCCCGTCTTGATCCTGAACATTGTAGACAATCTGGACGTGCTGAATGGTGAAGTGATGACCAAGTATGACCGGATAATCAAAGTCGAGAAGTACGAAAATTTCGCGATTGATATTCCCGATTGTTTGAACGAGTTGAAAGCTATCGCGGAAGGGCCCGAGTTTGGTTACGACAGGGCAGCGGGGATCATAGCGGTCCGAAACCTCGGGCGGCAGTGGACAGATGACAAGACCCACAAACCCGTAGATATGGAGCTGCGGAACGCGATCAACGTCTGGTACTCTGCCCTCGCATGGAAGATGAAGCATACGCAGTTGCCTATGCGATCCATTCTGGACGAGGCTGCGGATGCAGGTACTAACAATCCCTCGATGCGCGAGAACGTCCAGATGAGAAATCAGATCGAGAAAGGTGTCAGGTCTGCGAGGCGTTTCGGGATGGCGATGGACGTTGCGACCCAGCTAACCCGCGAAATTTCCCCACAGGTCAGGCGGCTGGCTGCGAATACTTTCTGGCGCGGCCTCACGAGTGATCGCACGGACTCTGAATCTCCGCTGGAAAATCTTCTGGCAACTTTCGCTGCGGACGACGAGGACAAAGAAATCGTCAGGCAGATGACGATGAGCAAGATTTTCCAGAGGAAGCAAGCGAAGCACCTGATGTTCTGGTACAATCGGCTGAACCACGAAATCAATTTGATCCAACCGATGCCCCCACCTTTCATGCCGCAGATCGTCTCTAAAGAAAACGAGGCCATCTACACAATCTACTGCAAGCGGACCAATACGCCTCTGGAAAAACTCATCGTGAAAAATCCTGGGGTTTGGCGGGAAGCTGACGTTGGCGAAGTGGCGAAGGAACAGGTCGAGAAAGAATTCGCACTCGACACTAAGGGCAATGATGCCGTTGTAGCAAAATGGTAGAAAAAAGAAAGGTAGCCTTATCGGGTTCGCTGCGACGAGGCTGTTACATTGCTTTCAAGTATTGTTTGCCGAACCAATAGCCGACATAGTTGAATCTGAAGCTGAGAACGATCCCGAAGGTCAGTACCAGCACGAGCAGTACAGCGACCGCCGCGTGGAACCAATTCAGGAACACTCCACTCACGGAGAACCATGCCAGTAAAGGCGTTGCAGCGAGCGATGTGATGGCGACACTTAGGGCGAAGATGCCGAATCCTATGATGAATAGGACCAACGTTGAAAGTGCTGATCCTTTGTATCCCCACTTCCTAGCTCCGAACACTGCGCCTATCGCAATGAGCAGAAGCCCCCAGATGTTGAGGAACAGGAAAGCTAACGCCAGGAGTAGTGCGATGCCGACGACACCTATGACTCGCTTTGAGGACTTTTCCATAAGTCTCTGAATCTAAAACAGAATTTGGGGAAATGTACGACACCCTGCCTTACGTTATAAGGGAAAGCATGGTTCGTAGTCGTAGTTGTAGTAGTCGAATGGAGCTACGCTGTCCAAACTGCGGCCACGAGTGGAATTACGGGGGCAGTAACACCACCCGAGCGACCTGTCCTGATTGCGGCAAGAAGATCGACATTGAAAAGAATAGGGTGCAGACCTCTTGAGCGCACAGAAAACATCGCAGCGATCCAAACAGTACTTCGATTTCGGTACCTGGGTCGAACAGACCGAGACTGACTCGAAGGGAAAGCAGCACTACAAAGAGGACGGAAAGGCGACCATCGACCTTCCCAAACTGATCAAGACTCGCATGATCATCGAAGCCTCAAGTGGCGGTGGTAAGTCCGTAACAGGCGACAGCGAGCTTCTATTGAACATCGACGGAGAGATTCGCCTAACTACTATGGAAGCTTTCGCCTCGGAGATTTATCCACGCCATTCAGAGATCAAGACGCTTTCGCTCAGCCATGAATTGAAGGTAGAGTGGAAACGAGTTCTCGCCGTACAAAAACACAAATCGCCTAACAATCTCGTCCGAGTCCACACCAGATCGGGTCGGGTCGTAACTGGAACAGATGATCATAGCTTTCTCGTATTCAGAGAAAATGATTGGGTGGCGATCAAAGGAAGTGAGCTGTCAAAGGGAATGTGTTTTCCACTTCCCAGATCTCTACCTTCATCTGAGCCAATTAGAGAGATTAATGCCGACTTGTGGACGCAGAAGGGACATTTTGCCACTCACCAGATTTTACAAAGAAAGTTACAGCTCGATCTCGAATTCGGTTACTTCTGTGGCATCTACCTGGCAGAAGGGCATGTCCATCACGGGGGAACGTACGTTACTCAGAATAATCAGGAAACATTAGATCGCGTCAAAACTTTTGGTGAAAGTCTCGGCTTTCACTCAACAGGGCGAAACGGTCAGGCTGCAATCTTTGGCATTTCTTTCGCAAATTGGATCAGCGAGCAATTCGGTTCGGGATCTAGCAACAAGAAAATACCGAATTGGGTACTTAACGCGCCTGATGAATTCTGTGTGGGTCTGTTACAGGGATACTTTGACGGCGACGGCTATCCAAGAGGCAAGAAGCACCATTCAATCGAATATGTTACCAAGAGCCAAAAATTGAAACCCGATATTGCTGTTCTACTGCTTCGCTTTGGCATCGTAGCTCGATTGAATCTAAAACCCAAGATTGTCGGAGGCACACCATACCATAGAGCAGCGTTCTCGGGCGAATCATACGACAGATTCCTAGAAACTATCGGCGGGAGAATGAAACTTCTCCACGAAGATTCACCCTGGCAGTATGATTCTCTCGACGTAATTCCAGCAACTCCAAAATTGTATCAAGATGCAAAGCAAGAGCTCGATTCACGGGGGCGATATGTTAAGGGCAATCCAGTGTGGACTCCAATCGGTTCTATCGATGGGGCTGTTCAAACAGGAGTAATAGGACGAAGGCGACTACAAAACATAGTCGAGGAGTTGCAACTGAGCAGCATCAAACGGCTTGCCTATTCGGACGTGTACTGGGATGAAATTACAGAAGTGGAAAAACTCCCATCGACGACAGATTTCGTGTACGACCTGACAGTTGAGGACAACGAAAACTTCTACGCAAATGGAATCTTTGTACACAATTCTTGGTTAATGCGGATGCTGATGGAGCTCTTCTTCGGATACGTCCAGCAGATCATAATCGATCCCGAGGGAGAGTTTTCCAGTCTCAGAGAGAAATTCGGTTTTGTCCTCGCGACCGCCGAGCGCGATGACGACGGAAAGTTAATGGGAGACATTGAGGCGGATCCCAATACCGCTGACGCACTCGCCCTAACTGCTCTACGGACCAAAGCTTCTCTAATTGTAGATATTTCCGAATTGAAAGTTACCGAGCGACAGATCTACGTTGCGAGATTTGTCGAGCAGCTTGTCAATGCCCCGAGGGAATTATGGCATCCGGCCCTGATCTGGATAGATGAAGCCCACGATTATGCTGCCGAGTCGGGACACAGAAGGGGTTCGTCCTCGGAATCGCCAGAGGACAGCTCGCTTCAAGCTCTGCGCGATCTGGCGAGCAAAGGAAGGAAGCGAGGCTTTGCGATTGTACTTGCAACGCAGCGACTCGCGAAACTTAGCAAAGACGTGGTGGCCGAGCTCAAGAATTACATGATCGGAAATACCAACGCCGATGTAGATCAGGATCGCGCCGCAGACATTCTGGGATTTAGCAGCGGGAAAGAGGGCAAAGAGCAGACGCAGGGATTAAGAAATATTGAGCCAGGGTACTTCTACGCCTCTGGCGGTATATTCAGTTCAGGATTGCGAATGGTGAAGGTCGGTCAGGTCCAAACGCATCACCCCGAGGCCGAAGAAGCGGGTCAGGTCTACATTCCGCCGCCGACACCCGAAGCCGTGAAACCCCAGCTCGAAGCTTTCCAGGAGATCCCCGAGGTCAAGAGGAAAAAACTCGACGAGTTGAGAGAGCTGCGTACTAGAGATCGCGAACACCTGAACACAATTCAGAGCCTCACGATGAAAAACAAGAATCTGGAAACGAAGGTCGCGCAGCAGCAGTTTGAAGCTCCGATGAGTCCTGAGAAAGTTAAGGCGATCCAAGAGGAATATTTCGCGAGAGGTCAGAACGCGATGATCGAGAAATTCAATGCTGGCTTCAAGTCGATCCAGACTGCGTTCCTCAAAGCTAAGGATGTTATGAGACAGGTTAGTTCCTTCGGAGATAACATCGGAAAACAGGGTGCTGCGATCAAAGATCAAGCGGACAGGTTTCTCGCGACCGAGATTCCCGAAATTCCGCAGGTGATCCCATTTGAGCCAGTGGTCAAAGCTCAGACGATTCCAACTAGGGCAACGATTCCAATACAAGCACCAAAACCTGTCATAACGCCTCGCTCTGTGGTTCAAGCCATGCCTGTTCAAAGTGATGAACTGGACAGTGAGGAATCTAAACTCGGAAAAGCAGAACGGAAGATCCTAGCGTGGCTCGCATTACGACCTGGAAAAGATTTCTCGCGAGAACAGATCGGGGCGATGACAATTTACAGCGCAACATCAGGCGGCTTCAAGAATTCTTTGAGCAAGCTGAAAACAGCGGGCTACATTTTGCAGAGGGGAAATCGCTTCTCGGTCAATGAGGACCGCTTGAACGAGATAATCGCAATTCTCGGAGATGAGTACAGAGAACCGAGCGTAGATGCGTTGGAAGAATGGCTCAAACATCTTGGCGGCGGACAGCCACAGAAAATCTACGAGTATCTTCTGAGGAACCCTGATCAGGGGTTCAGTAGAGAGGAAATTGCGGAAGCTACTGGCTACCAGGTATCGGGCGGATTCAAGAACGCACTCTCTAATCTCACGACCATTGGACTCATCGTGAAGGTCAACGGAAAATACCAACTCAATCCAGAGGTCAGAGGAATATGAGCGCAGTACCCATTCGAGAGAAGTCAGTCTCGGAGCTGGTGAAGGAAATGATCAAGTCTCAATCTATGGTCGGGATCATCGCCCAGGTTCTACTAGATCGACATCCCGAGATAGGCAGAGAAAATCTGGAAAAGATCCACAAACTCTCGGGCGAGGCGCAAGAGATTCTGGCAGCAATCGGTGATCTGGATTGGCATACGAAATAGATCCGCTGCGGAAAGTAATCAACGAGCTCGTCGACACCCGGATCGAGGCTAGGCTGAAAGGTGGTCCTCTGCCGCCTGCTGGTGCGACGATAGAAGTACCGGCTAAGATCAACGTGGTCGAAAGTTTTCCGCGTTACATTTTCACCGAGAATCTTCCAGCGAGGGAGTTGAGCGACTCTGACACTTTAGGTAAAGTGTTCGCACTGATCTATCACAACAAGCTACCGCAGGAGAGGTTCAACATGAGCGACGTTGTGAAACAGTTGGAGAACGTCTACGCATACGCTAGTAGCGGCTCGAAACTGCGCGACACTCTGGAAGATTTGATCAAACTGCGAGTACTGGAACAGTCGAAGAACGGCAGCCATGTTAGTTACACAGTCCGACAGGATTTCCACGGAAGGGTTACTCTAAAGGAGAATAACAATGGTCAGCAAACAAGACAAGCTTGAATTCAAGCGGCAATCGAAACAGTTTGAGCTTTTGGCGAGAGTCTTTCGCCAGAGCAGCGATCCTAAAGTCCGACAGGTGAATCACAATCAGGCGTTGATGTGCGAAGGGTTGAGCTTACTTTGTCTCAGCCTCGCGGGGTACAAATCGAGGAAACTCAGGAAACGGCTGCGAGAAAATTCTGATGCAATCGAGGCAGAAATCAAGAGGATGAAAGCGAAGTATGAGTTCTAGGACAGATCAGCTGCGAGACAACGACGCGATTCAGAGGGATTGCATCACCGCGAAATTAGTGCGCGGCGTACTCATAACATTCAGTTTCAGCACGAAGAAGGACAAGAAAGTTGTCTCTATGGAATTCGTCGAACCAAACAACTCTGCCAACGCCCCTAATCCCAAATTTTCTTTCCGCGTCGAGGACGAGAGCCATGAAGCTGCGTTCAATCAGTGGGGGCAGATTTTAGACGACGCGACGACTGCCTTCAAGAACGCCCGAGACAGCTTGCATAAAAAGAACAGGTAGCTTTGATCATCGAGCTTGAGCTTCACTAGGTCTGCCTCAGTTTTTCGTCGCACCGTAATTTTCAAAGCTTGGATTATGGAAAAGCACAGTGGCAGACTCAGGATATTCACTCGAAAACGCGGAGAGCCTGAACCCCTCAGTTTGCCCGAGCTCTACGAGCAGCTTCAAGACGTGGGGAAGATCGTCAGAGAGACTGTTCCGCGTCCGAAACCCGAGCGAGATTATTTCGCGGTCCAGATGCTAGAGAAGAAACCGAAGGGATTTGGAACAGTGAACCTCGCCTGGGCTTGGCTGCGTTTTGAGGGAAAGAATTTCCACGCGCCCTTTGAGATCGCAAGTATTTCCTTCGACATGAGCGATTCCGCAATGCGAGCTCTGAAAGCGTGGCACGATCAGCCGACCTGGGATTCCGTGCCGGCTCGACCTGCTCTTTACGAAGCCCGCCCTAAGCTCGATGAAGGTGGAGTACCTAACCTCTCGACGTTCAGGCATCAGTACCCGTTGAAAGATCCGCACACGACACACGGGCCGCAGTATCACTATCCCTTCGAGCTGCATCATTTCTACACGGATAACACTGCGAAAGTTCTCGGTACTTCTGGCGACAAAGATCGAGCTCTGGCATACAGACCAAGATTCGGGGAGAAGTACTAGTTGAAACAGATTAGCGTACTCCAAAATCAAACTCGCGAGACGATGAGGTTCGCTGGACACAATTTCAAGAAAAGCAGATCGAAGGGAGATTTCTACGAACACCGAGCATTGTAGTCTAGAAGCTTCTGGAAAAGAAACATTCGCGGGTGAGGTCTGGGATCCTGCCTCGGGCAACCGCGCGATCTGCCGCGTCCTAGAAACTCACGGATTCACAGTACTAGGCTCTGACATTCGCGCGGACTCGAAAGTTTGGGGAGAAAAGGGCGTTGATTTTCCTTTGTTTCGTTTCTAACGTTAAGAACAGTATTGTTATTGCGTAGCCTCAAATATGGGCTAATGAAATCATTGGAATTGGAAAGAGCACGAAAACAGGACAAGTCGTTGCAATCGTAATAATAATCGCAATTATTGCTCTCGCTCTCGGCACCACTTTAGGATACAGTGTTTCTTCAGGAAAAACTACGACTCTGACGCAAACCGTTACAAACCAGTCTAGTGTCGTAATTATTCAATCAGTAACGACGACAAAGATAACCTCAGTGTCCTCTCCAAAAATCATCACGGTGAGTGGGACGGTCAGAGCGGAAAGTTATGTGCCAGTTGAAATTAGTTTCCGTGTTTGTTACTACGGTAATTTGACTGGTATCCTTGGTAGTGCTTTCTGCGGAAATCAGAATTATAGTTCTCCCATATCAAATATTGAAAATTGGACTGCTAAAAGCACACTAGATGTTTCCAGCGCACAAGAATTCAACGGGACTTACACCGTTCAGGTGCCGAATAATTTTACCTATGATATTTATCTCATAATTAGAAATCCCAATCAGACAAATTCTCCGTCTAACTATGAAAAACTAGATGCCGTAAGACTACCAGTTTACTCTGTGAGTCCGAATATCTCAAATTATCAAATTGGATGCGGATGGTTCGTATCTATTACTGAGTATTACTGCGTCGATTGAGCGTTCGTTGTCGTTCTGTTTGTGAGAACGTCCATGCTATTGGATAGCATCAAATATCGGCATTACAAATCCCTCGAATAGATTCAAGGAAAAATGAAAACAGGTCAGGTTGTTGCCCTCGTTATCGTAGTCGCAATTATTGGTCTTACGCTCGGCACAACCGTAGGATACTTTGCTTTACCGAAAATAACTACAACCACTGCAACAACTGAGACTTACCATTCAACGATTAGTCTCTCAACCACTCTTACTCTGATACAAAAGGTGACCACAAGGATTCTAGGGCTGACGAACCTTACGGCATGCCCAAATCCACCATACATTCACAACCTTGCTCTCAGCGTAGCATACTACCCCAAATTTATCCAAGCCGAAAATAACACGCCCTATACTCTTGCCTACGGTTACAATGAAAGTAACGGAGTGCAAACTGTAAATGGCGTAACGACCACTCTGCCAAATGATACCGTGGTCGTATTCATTGGTTATGGCAATCAAACCGTAACATGCGCCTTCGCCAGAAACGAGACCGTTAGCATGCTGACAGTAACAGTGCCACTTCTGAATATTAGTTCAAGTGCCGAGGTCTATGACATACCTCAGATGTCTATAGATTACGCTTGTTGTGTTGTTCCGAACGGAACAAGCACGACAACTACATGATTCCATTTATGCCTAAATTATGATATCAAACGAAGTACGATTACAGGTAAGCGTAATCATCCAAAGCGAGGCAATTCAAAGAATCTGTATTTGGATTCCATACGTCTTAATTTGATTTGAAAATTCTTCAAAGTGGGTAAGTCCGAATTTTGCAAATACTTGGAATAACAAAGACAATTTTAGTCTCTTTCATCGCCCTTGGCGTGTTTGTAGTCGCCGTCGTGGTTACCGTCGGGTTATTCACTTGGGGAACTTATTCTATTCCTCCCCAAATCCCTACTCTTTCCGAATACTCTTGCTTTGCTTCCACAAAGGAATGCTTCTTTGAGATAAACAATCCTTACGCAAAGACAGCGTTGAATGAGGTTAAAATCTTCAATACGACCACCAATTTAGTAATCAAAGAATCAACATCGACTATTCCGATTCCATCGGGGAAGATTACGAATGTAACTATCCAAATACCAGTTACTATTGTGAAGGGAACGTTTGTTGGCTATTTTTTGAATTTCACGAGCGGAGACACAATCAATGGAGAATTGGAAATCGAATAATATGCTCGACTCAAAAGCACACGAAAGAAATCGAGAAAAATTCGCCTCAGAGATGCTCCTAATTACGCTATGATATCCAGTTCCGTTGTGAGAACAGTCCTGTCATTGCATAGTCTCAAATATTACGACACTCAAATCCACCAAATACTCAAAAAATGCAAACAAGGCTAGTTGTTGCGATAAGCCTTCTAGTAGTGCTTTTGATTGCTATCGGGATTCTCTTTTGGATGTTTTACTATTCAAAATCATCCTCGTCCACTTACGTAGTGGTTAAGAATAACATTACTGTCTTTGGCGAGACAGCGGGGATACCATGTGGTGCGTTGCAACTCCCTTGTATAACATCACTTAATCAGACTATCACCGCTAAACTCATACTGTTTCAGGGCAAATACTACTACGATTCAAATTACACAGTCAATGCTGTTGTCTATATGATTTGGTATGACAATTCAACCTACTATTGCGTGAGCCCCACTCCGCCGACAAATGAACACGCAAATAATTGTCCATAGAAAAAACGACCACGAAAGAGACCGAGAAAAATTCTCCACAAGCGAAAGGTAGTAAGATAACTATACTTCTTCCTTAGATTCCTCTGATTCTGTCTTAAGAAGGACATGGTGAGGGGTTTTGTCGGACGAAAAGATTCCTACTAAAATTAATCCCACTCCAATGACAATTAGGGGAGAGGCAATAATTCTCAGAACGGTCAGATACAGGATTCCACCTACTTGTAAGCACAAACAAATAGGATATCCATTGAGGAACGATGTAATAGGTATCAAGAAAGACCCGAAAATGGTGACAATTGCACCGCAGACAAGATACTGTTTGTTCAAACAGGTTCGTATTTCACGGACAGTTTATTTTGGATTTGTAGATTCTAGATTAGAATCCAAAATACCTCCAAAATTGACGCTCAAGGAAGCAAAGGAGTATCGTTTAGGGTGTTGTCGAAGAGGTGGATGTCGAATTTACGAAGGGGTTACACGAAAACCTAGTCGGCTCGAAGAGAGTCTGACAGAATTGAACAGTAAGATTTCCAGAGGGCAAACTCAGATTTGCGAGAGTAGTCTGTAGAGGCCATTGGGGCAGGACGAGCGAGTAGTTTTTCCCCCCGTAATCAAGGACGGTAACTTGATAGTAGTAATTCGCCTGAATATTCGGAGAGTTTAGGGCGACCCAGCCTGTCGCGTTGGAAGTTTGCTCGAAAGGTGTGGGAAATGGAGGCTCTCCCAGACAACTTGTCGCCTTTGGAACCGCGTAGACTGTCAGACCGACTAGTGAGTGGTTCGAAGAATCCGCAATTCGAAGGTATACTCCGCTGCCTTCGACCGAAACCACACAATAAACCGTGCTGACACCTGTCTCGTTATAAGAAGAACTATTCGTGCTGTTTTGTTCGACGATTGGCAATGTTACAATTGATGTGATTTCCTCAGTCGTAGTGTTACTTTCCGTATAAGTCACGGTTTGAGTTGTCTTGCTGGTAGTATTTGCAAAATATCCTATTCCAGCACCGACAATCAAAGCCACTACTATCAGAGTTGAAACGATTTCTCTTCTCATCGGAGAACGGAAACTAAAGGTCTCTCCTAAGATTCCGCTTTATTCTTTGTTACTACGCCTTCAGCACAAAAAAGAGATGCCTACCCCTCTTCCCTTATACCCTAACTCCTTTCGCTAATGGACGCAAAAAGAACACACGAAAGAAAGCGTGAAAAATTTTCTTCCTAACAGAATAATGTTTTCTGTTGCGTCTTTTGTCATTTTCGCCGAGTTTGATTATTCCTTTTATACTGACTTTGCTTTCTTTGTTCTTCGGAACCGTGAATAAAGACAAAGAGAAAGTTGTGAACTTCAAAGCCAAAATTGAAGGAACGGATTACGTTCCTCTGATTGAACAAGGAAAGTATTCGGAAATCCCTACAGATTCGCTTGAGACTTTTCTCAAGAATTTGAAAGGGAGTTTGATTGAATTTGACCGTCTAAGAATTGATAATCCTCAGGCACGAGAAGTTATCACGACTAAGATTAGGGATATTCGGGCAGAACTGGAAAGACGTCAATAACAGATTTCGGCGATTAGGACTAATTTACGTTCTGCAAAAACATCTGACTCCTATCGCTCAAGGACGCAAAAGAGAAACCGAGAAAAATACGGTAAGGTGGTTTTGCGTTTCTCCTGCTCTCGGAAGCGAAGGAACTATTCAGATTCCTACAGAAACACACTGTTGCACTGAACCAAAAGGAAGCGAAGTGCTTGGGTCTCCTGTTCCAGCGAAATTAACGGTAAGAGAAAGCGTAGAGTTTGATGAATCCATTTTCTGCGCTGTAGCGCAAAACATAATCACCACAACACCGTATGCATCCACAACTATTTGGGTAGAATTGTCACCTGTCCCCGTGTAGTTTCCACTAAAATTATTGATAATAGTGCCAGTTGCATTGTAAGAAACCTTCCATTCGCTCGTGTAGTTTACTGATATTGAAAAGTAGGCAGTCCAGTTTCCGATGCATTGATTGTCAAATTGTTCTGTGCAAGTGGTCGTGGTATTCGTAGTTACGGGTGGAGAGCGGTGCAGGAGACTTGGAATTATCAGTGACCCAAAAAATGTGACGACTATAATTATTGCCATCACAAACACTAACATGCCAAGCGAGATTACGATTTTACGCATCCTAAATACTACTCAGGCACAATCAAATAATTATTCCTTGTTACCTTCGCCAAGGGAAGCAAGCGCAGACACGAAGAGAGCGAGAAAAAATTCCCCTAAGGATTAACCTTTGTTCCGTTTGCCAGAACGGGCATGCGATTGTATAGTCTCAAATATCTGCTTCACAAATCCTGAAGCAAGATAAGACAGGAAACAGGAGGAAATATTCTCATCGTTGAAGCATCCAAAAATAATCATCTGCTTATCTGCTATCGGAATAAATCCTAGTTTTCTCTGGTCTCTACATTAGAATGCTTGATTTTGGGGGTTGTGCAATATCTCCCACTGGACAGGCGTCATGTGCTCATACATTTCAAAACACGAATATCTACATCACTCCGACAGGGAATACTATCATTGTGGTCGGGATTGGATTTCTTATTGTCTCGCTAATGGTCTTTCTCTTTGGTCAAACCGCAACCAAGAAAAACAAAACTACAATGGAGGCAGACCCATTAACAAAATCCGAGCGTTACGCCATTGTTGAAGAAATAAAGACGATTATGGAAATGCAACCTTTGTGATTCTATCATAATTTCGACTCGGTGCTTAACTTTGGAAGAGTTTGTCGGCTCTTTACTATCTTCTTCAGTTCAGCAAATAGGAATGCAATGCCTATCAGAAAAATTGGAAGAGCAGCAAAAAGCAACGCGCCAATTGAAGTGAATTGATAACTTGGACTTAACGCGATATACGGAGGCGAATAAATGGCAGTGTTCGCGATTGTATATGCGCCCCAGCCGACCACCGCCCATCCAATAGATTCGTATCCGCTACATGAAGGAAACGAACTACCAAAGCAAGGCGTCGTGTAATGAATAATCGGCAGGAAAAACACAAACAGAAATGCGAATGAAATTATTGGCACGAGTATTCGGATGTATTTCATCGTCCCTTCAAATGCAAGATTTTTGGATTTACGCTTTGTCAATAGCGTTCACCTCTCCCACTAACCACGAGACACACAAACTTCGAAAGTATCTCTCTGTAGTTTGTCTCTCTGCTCCCATGTTTTTTTTACCATTTTGCTAACGCAAGCGAACGCCATTTCCTTTTCCTGCAAGCCCGCTTAACTCCTTTCGCCAAAGGAAGCAAGAGAGCGCACGAAAGAAACCGAGAAAAATTCCTCTAAGGAGTTATCAGTTTCGAGTCATTGAAGGCCCACTTCTAGGAACGTTCAACATTCCGAAAATATAGACCATTTGAGTATTATTGTAGAAATACAACTGCCCGCCAAAATGAGCAAAATAGATACTCAAAGACCGTTCATCGGAGTTGCTTCGGTTACATTGGGATACGGGTTGTATAACCCCAAGCCCATTGGAACAACAGGCACCAAGAGTACGAAGAGGGCAGCGGTAATCAGACAAATTGAGAAAACAATTGCCGATTTTTTCCTCATCTTCTTCTTGCTACCAAATAACAGAAAGGGAATATTCTAAGATTTAGGTCTTGTTAATCCTTTGAATGAAGGCATTTGTGCATCGCAACCGATTATGTTTTGAAAAGTATCAACACGACATTTAGTAGATTAGGATTTTTGACTTTGGGTCAGTCACCACCCCTTCTGTTCTTAAGGCTAGAACCTTATAGTACGCCTTCGAGTAGACAGATCTAGATGAACAAATCGACAGTAGTTCAAATCGTCGCTGTGGGAGTAGTGATGTTGGTTATCGGATTCACAGCAGCCTCTCTTGTGTTTGGGAGAACAGAAACTACGACCCAAGCCCTGACCACGACATCCACAGTGTTCAGCACGGTTTCGATGACATCTTCGTTTGCGACTCAAATTCCGACAAATCTATCTTCACTTTGTCCAAGTTCATCCCCAGAATTGAACGCCAGTTCTCCTTATCCTTATGGAGAAGGAGTGCAGCCGATATCTTTCCATTTGAATGAGAACTCTTCGATGTATGCTTGTGTTGCATTTTACTATTATAACGAGACAGCACCGATAACGATAGATCCTCTCAATTACATTTCCTTATCTGGTAGGATAAATAACTCAGCGTCTAGTGATAACGCACTGGCGAATTTTTCCCTAATCTCGTCATCACAGAACCTAACAATTGGAAATACTGAAGACGCAAGAGAAGGTTTAGTCATTACTTTTCTTATTCATTCAAGACCGATTTCCAACGGAACTTACAATTTCAATCTCGCTTGGACATTCAGTTCGGCCCCGTATACGTGTACCTTAGACTATTACTTGGTAGTGGGGAATTTGTTGTCTTTCTCAAATTATTATCCTTAAGTTATTGAACAGTTGTTTCGATATATCACTGTTTAGTAAATTGCGAGAACAATATTTCGTTAATGCACACGCAAAAGGTATTTCATCACAATCACAAACTCCTTACGCAATCTGAACCACAAATCCATAGTTACTTTATACTAAATTCGCAAGTCGTTCACTAATGAAAGCGACAACGCTACGCTACGCCTTCGTGATATTCGGAGTTGTCGCAGCGGCTGGCGGATTCTTTATTCTATTAACTGGCGCACAATTCCCAGCGGGCACCGACCAATACCAAATAGGCAACCACGCATACGAAACAGAAATCTACTCGACCAGCCCTATTATACAAATCTTAGGACTAGCATTCATCGTCATAGGAATTGCCTCTCTAATCTATGCTCTCGCAATCCTGAAAACGAAAGCCAAACCTCAGCCAAAGGAACAAACTTTGACTCAGAAAGAAGCCTACGCCACGCCTCAAGACGCGGAAACAATCCAGAAGTAATTTGTCGCGCCGTCCCGCGCGTAATTTTCTCCCTTATGGACAACTTACTTACCATTCCCGCTCCCTATCTACACACTTAGCATCTCTCATTGTTTTTTATTTACACTATTTTATAGGAGCTCCCGTTCACCTCTTGTCTTATCAAAGGCGGTCTCAACTTCGTGTAGTATTGCAAGATTGTAGCTGGTTTGTCACCAGTCCGCTAGAGTTGCCGTGCCAAAATCAATAGTGCCATTTTCCTTGTTTGCGTCCGCGCAGCGAGTAGACCAGAACGCCGATCATCCCAGCTCCCCCAACAAGCCACAGAGTTCCTGTCGCAACGGTCCAGAACGAAGTTATGCCAGGGCCGCCCGAGGCACTTCCCGCGAGATTCAACGCGAATCCATTTTGCAGCAGCGAAAGCGAGCAGACTTGGGGCCTGTCCCCGAGACAGACGCTTGTTACCGTGCTAGTGGTCGAAGTGGACAAGGCGGGATTAAGCGGATTTGGTGTCGAAGGAATTTGCAAAATATCGTTCACTGTCTCGATATTGTCCAGCACGTTGCGATAGTCGTTGATCTGAACGGTACTGATGACCCCCGCATAGCCCTGACCTTCACTCACTGGGATCCCGATACGCTGTCAGTATGTTTGCCATATTTCCTGGTATCTGTGCTTGACCAAGCAAATCGGCCTGTGCGTTGAACTCTCCATCAATTAGAGCAGTGTTATTGAACTGCACGGAAAAGCTCCCACCCGAGAGAGGAATTTGCTGAGAGTAGAGATAGATTCCCCACCCATTCGCGGTGTAGACTGTCGAGCCAGCAGTATTCGCGATCTCATTCGGATTGTTGAGGGTACCGAACACTTCAAAGCTCGCGAGAAAGTACGACGTACTAGGTGCTGTTGGTGCAGCCGTCGAGGTAATTGTAACCCAGTACTTTGTAAAACCGACCGTGGGAATTGCAGGATAAATTCCGCTGTTTGAAACCTGTCCATTGGAATTCGTGGTTACGCTGCCGCCACCGCCGCCCGCGCCGAATAGCTCATCCAATCTCACGCTTCCTGTCAGCTTTCCATCCTCGCCGACGAAAGCCCTGGTGATGTTCAAACTGAACTGCGAAACGACCCCGTAGTAATACTGCGTCTCGATAGGAGTTGGCGTTGTAGCTGTAACCGTGATCGTCTGAGTAACGATTGTGATCGGACCTGAAACCGCCTCTAAAGTTACTACATAATTCCCATACGTGATCGAGTTAGGCACATAGATCGAAACCGAGCCAACCGTTGTTGGCGAACTTGTAGAGATCGCCTTTGGACTAGGAGTAACCACAAATCCCGAGGGCGCGATGGCCGTGATGTTCAACGGTATTCTAGTCGTAACTGTGAAGGGATCGTTGCTGCTGCCGCCGATTGAGATCTGGGGATTCCTGTTCCCAACACTCAAACTAATGGCATTGTTTGAACTGGAAACGGTCGTTCCAGTTTGGGTAGTTTGCTGCGTACTAGTCGAGATGGTAGTCGTTCCCGAGGAAGAGCTTGTACTGCAACTCGCTAATGGATTCTGCGGGAAGCACCAAATATTCGTAGCCGCAGATGAGATCGGCGTGAAAAAGTAGACTAGGAATCCGCTGGCGATAAGGACCACAAAGAGAATCGCCAGAACTTTCGAGGCGTTCATGCAAGAAAAAGAAGATTTAGTGGATCTGTACGACGATGATTTCCAGAACCACTACTACTGCTATCAGGATCGATGTTATGATGACAGCGTTCTTCCTGGTGAAACGGTGGGCATGTTTCTTGTCGATTGCATCCAGCCTGTCTCTGATGTATCCCATATTCCAAAAAGGCGATTTCTCAGGCCACATAGGCTATTTCGATGAAGACAGCCGCCAAGAGCAGCCCCGCGACGAGGGCGATCTGCAAGAGGAAGTATTTGAATTCCATTCGGAAGCGGCGTTGCTGAATCGACACAATCAGGAAAGCTGCCGCGCTGATCGCGATGCTGTAAGAGACGTACTCCATCCAGAAGAAAGGCGTGGTCATTGAGACAGCTAGAAGATACGTGGCCGGAACTCCTTTCGTCGTTCCGATGGCTGCGACCGCGAGGCCCGTATTGAACAGCACGAACCCTTCGTAGATCGCCCCGACGAAAGGCAAGAACCCGATGATTGCGATCCCAAAGTTGTTGATGAAGATCGAGAGAAGGGTGGGATTGGCGAGTTGGGTCTGGAGCTGCGAGTACTCTTGCGCCGCCTGAGCTTTTGAAATCGGCAGCAAGACCGCGACGAGAGTTAGCAGTACCAAAGTAACTAGGGTCGCAACGAAGAAGCGGGCTCGGCGGTGCAAGTCAGCGTTTTCTCTTGAAGGGCGATTTTCTTCTTTTTATCGGATTTTTGAACGGCCCTTTCTTCCGTTTCACTACTGCGACGATTCCCGCGCCCGCAGCTACTACCACAAGTATGATCGCGATGATTTCGGTCAGAGATATGCCGCTAGAATTATTGTTGTTGCAGTTGATTATGCACGGAACTCCGCCCGTTGAAGTTACGAGAATGGACACCATTGATTCCGAGATCGCGGATCCATTTGAAACCTGAACGTCGATGGTAACACTCTGTTGTGTAACTCCCGTGGGCAGCGCAACTCCGACGACAGTAAATCCAACAGGTACCGTGTTTCCAGATCCCATTGTTTGATTGATGTGGGTCGGGTTCACGCTGGCGATCTGATTCGAGGCTGATGTGGCAGTGATGAACGCGGTTCCAGCTATGCCGATTGATTGAATGTCGACCGTCATTGACACTTGCGCCCCAACGGCCACGGATTTAGGAAGCGAAACATTTGTGATCTTAAACTCAGTGGATCCAGCTTGGGGTGGCGGTTGGACGGTGAACGTAAAAGTTTTGGAATCCGTAACCAATCCTGCGGAATTCATCACGAAGAAAGTCAGTTGGTCGGAAGTTGGCGTTGTGGTGTACAGTCCCGTTGCTGCAAAGTTGAAAGTTTGACTCGCGCCATTATTCAATGTGAAGGTCGCGGCTGGTGGCGAGAGGCTAATCAAATCACCGCTTTGCGAAAATGATAGGGTCGCGCTTCCAGGATAGCTGCCCGTGTTCTGGACCGTAACCCCGAGGTTTGTAATCTGACCGCCGCCGAGTGTGCTTGATGTTGCAGCGATCTGAGTGATGGTGAACGGTGCGGAATTCACCTGATTTACCACTGTGTCTGCAAGACTCGTGCTAACCAAAAGCTGCGTCTGGGGAATGATCACGCTGGAAAGAAGCGAACCCGATCCAGAAAGATCTATGGTAAGCTGCTGCGTCGAGACTGACCACGGATTTGAATTCCCGTAAGGATTTGAGTACGCCGTTAGTGAAGGGTCGACCGCGCCGCCGATAACTTTCGGAGCTTGGGCGTACATCCAGTTCAGAAATGAGAGGCCCGCTTGAGTGGAATTCTTCTCGCTGTCTCCCTGTCCAATTCCACCGCTGCTCGTGTAGCCGTTGTAGATCAGATTGCTGGTCAAGCCTGGCGTATTTGTGGTAAGACTTGGGGCAATGGGTTGGTACGTGTACTGGGTCTGTCCGTTGTTGTAAGTCTCGATTTGTTTCCAGCCTGGATGGCCGGGGTAGTACGCTTGAACTGGATTATCTTGCGTGTTGCCTAAATTCTGTCCTGGGGTCGAGCAGTTGCAGATGTTGTAACCGAGAGAAGGCCATGTTGTCTCGCTGCCGTACCAATACTGCGCGTAATTCTGGATCTGGGATTGTGCATCGCCAGCAAAGCCGCAGAGATTGGCCGTACCGCAAACTGAACCGCCATTGAAGAAGATTGGAGTGCCGACGGGTACCTGACTCAAAGCACCCGCATTAAATCCGAGCTGATTAATCGTTACATTCTCATCGGGATCATTGGGCGCACCGATTGTAACACTGTTCTGGCTTACAGCGTCAATTTTCTGGCTCTCTGTGAAGGGATTGGTTCCACCAACTTTCTGAACGGTGATCGTCATTGGATAGTGGAACGTCCAGGTACTGTTGCGCTGGAACGTAGAAGGTAGTCGTCTGTGCTGGATTGGAGTGATATGTGTACTGGAAGCAACCTGTGAATTGGAGAACTACACCGCAGAACACGCCTTTGCTCGGATCTCCCCATCCCGAGGAAGCTGGCGACCACTCGATATTGATCGGCCTTAGGGCAACTTGGGCGTACGGCGTTCCAGGATCTATCCTAACATAGATCTGCGATTGGGGAGTAGCCGTGCCGCCGTTCCCGAGGCTGACCGATGCGCTGGCGTTACCAGGACCAAACTTGAGAAAGGCTGTGCTTGTTAAACCACGTACGGATAGAGCCACGTCCCAATACGTGTTGATGAGGTACTGATTTTGGATCGACCCGCCCTGTGAGAGACTGATTCCCGTTACTGAGATCGGAGCTTGTCCGATTAGACTTGCCCCTTTTGGCAATCCTATCGAAAAGGTTCCTGATTGAATCGACGGAATGATCACGATGAAAACTGACACTAAAATTATGACGCTGATGAGTAGTGCCGCCGCTACCGCTGCCCTGCTGGCCATATCCTAAAAACCCAAAACTGCGGATGTACGACATGCCTGATAGCTTCCACACGACGAAATAGATCGCTGCACCCGTAATCACGTTGTACGCGAGCAAAGGTACGATGAACCCACTTGCACTAGGAACGAGAGCTGCCGAGAGGATCGTGATCGAGGCGTTGTATGTTCCATGCGCCAGAATCGCGGTGATCAGATTTCCAGTCAGGGCCCACGCGAAAAAGAAAGCGACTCCCGAGAAGGCGGCCAGCATGACCTCGAAAAGACTGAAACCCGCAAGAATTGTGTGAGCTCCCGCCCAGACACCAATCGCCACTGCAACTGAGACTGGGCCGTTCTTCGTCAGGCGATACAGTCCGTAGATCGCGGCTGCTTTCATCAGTTCCTCTCCCCAAGCCGTGAAAACGTACTGGCTCACGGAATTAATTATCACGTTAAAGAACGCCGAGGGGATCGTGAAAAACTGCGGCACGTAAAGAATGGAATTGTACGCGACCGATGGCAGAACATTCGACGGTACTAGATCGAATTTTCCACTCAGCAGATCGTAAGAAACGGCGATAATGTTCGCCGCCAAGACGAGCTCGCCCGTCAGAAATCCGATAAGCAGATCCCACCAAGAAAGCTCGTTTCTCAAAATAGACTGGCTCGCTGATCGGTTTCTTCAGCTTCAAAACGTAGCAGCATTAGAGGAACGAAAGCGATCAGTCCCATTATCAGGAACGCAAAGGCGGTGTCCTCGGTTCCCTCTGCAAGCGAAAGCAGAATCAGCAGAATATCGACAACGGCAGAAACGAGCATCCAAGTAATGAGGCCGCCGGTACTATCCTCGCGATCTTGCGCGAAGATTTTGGTCCGAGATCTCTGCAAAGAATTTCAGCTCAAAATAAAAAGAAAAAAGAAGGGGGTCTGCGCTGTGGGCGCAGATTATTTCGTTAGTGGGATTGATTTGTTACGCCCTGTAATCCTCACAAGATTTTACTTGCTCGCGGTCCATTGAGTTTGCACTACAACGGGTGTTCCCGCTGGTTGCAGCACGTAGAGCTGCAAAGTTATGGCGACTCCGCCGCAGGCAACTGTACATGCCCCAAAGTTGTTAGTGTATGCGAATGTCCATGCTGCTGAGTTTAGAGCGTTTTGTCCGTAAGTTACAAACGCGCCTGAGCTCAGGTCAGTCGTGGTCTTGCTTGTCGTGAAGTAGTAGCTGTACTGGTAGCTGCTGCTCAGTAGAGTACTTGTCATCGCCGAGAGTGGGATCGTTCCTGTTGCCCCAACTGTCGGGTTATTCAAGTAGAGTGGCTGTGCAACTGCGGGGTTGGTGTTATTGACTGTAAGGATCGCCTCTGTGATCTCTGCACCAGTGTTCACGGTCGCCAGGCTAGTTGTCCATTGGACAAATTCGTTCACTGACGAGGTTCCAACATCTGTGATGTTCGTGGGTGTGGAGAGCGTTACTGCGCTGTATGCAATGAAGTATGGGTAGAAGGTGAAGGTCGGCGTGATTCCTGACGCTACCGGGATTCCAGCGGTATTCAGCTTGAACACAAAGTGGTTCGTGTTCGTGTTGTCGACTGGCTGGTAAGTCCATCCCTGTATGTAAGGCGTGTTCCGCGCCATCGTGAGGGCTGTATCTACGTACAAGCTTTGTCCTGACTGTGGACCAACTTCTGCGTAGATGATTCCGTTGGCGTTGGGTGCGAGGTTCGCTGAAAGCGTTCCGCCGCTAGGGACCGACCCTAAGCTTTGGAAAGCGTTTCCAGTTGGATTCGTGAACAGGGTTACTGCGATGTTACTCGCCGTGGTGTATGCTGTCGTGGACGAGAAGTGATCCTGACCACTTGCGGTAAAGCTTAGTGTTCCGCAGTAGTAAGGTGTCCCGCTGGTACACGCAGAAGTGTACGAAGTTGTGCTGCTGGATGATGATGTGCTGGTTGAGACGAGGTTGGCTGAACTTGGCATCACGTAAGCGACGTAGACGACAGCTCCAACAATCAACAGGGTGATCACGATAGCGATGACCGCCGCTACTATCGGCGTAACCGCTTTCTGGCCTCTGCCGCTGTTGCGGGCTTCTACGATCTTTTGCGCGACGTTAGTTTTTGGGCGTAAATTTTGGTCTGATTCCATCTGACCGTCAGAAAACAAAGCAAATCTCTGAATTTGTACGACAAATCCGCGCTCAAATTGGCGGTATTTCGGCTTAGTGTTTTCTGCTCGCCACTATCCCCACGGCGAGGGCAGATCCGATTACGACCGCGAATAGAGCTATGAACAATTCCTCGCTGCTGATGCCAGATGTACTCGTGGTGCTTGCAACGCTCTGAGTCGTACTGGTCGTGATTTGTGTGGACTGGCTGCTTGATGAAGTCAGGTAGAAGCTGTTGTAACTCGTTGTCGAACTTGTGCTGGCTTGGAAGCTCTGTCCCGAGGTGGTCGAGCTGGACCCAACTAGGACGTAGATGATGTTGCTGCTGATCTGATTGCCTTTCGAGTCTACGATAGTCAGCTGTACCGGATAAGATCCGGGATTCTGGAATTGGTAACTCGGGCTTGGAAGTGAGGAAGCTGACCCCGCGATGTTCCAGGCGTACAGGTAAGGCGAAACTCCACCCTGAATGTTCGCGTCGAAATTCACGAAACTGCCGACGACTGGATTCATGCTGGACGCGCTGATTGTCGCAGAGTAACTAGGGCTCGTGCTTCTAACCGTTGGACAATTCCCGTTTGAATCAGCGACGCAGAGGCTCTGCGAATTCTTGTAGATCGCATCGCTGCCGTCAGTGATCTGTAAGGTAATCGTGTACGTTCCCGCTGAGGAATATTGGTGAGTCGGATTCTGCAAATATGAAAGTGCCGATCCATCTCCGAAATTCCAGACATAAGAGAACGGCGCAGTTCCCGTTGGGTTGGATGTGCAGGCTACGTTGAAATTGCCCTGCTGAACTTGGCCGCATTGCCAGCTCGCGTTCACTATCAGGAAACTACCAATCGCGATCCCACCGATCAGGATCGCTGCCACGATCACTATGACAATGATCATTCGTCTATGGCGAGGTTCGAGAAAGTAGTTCTTGGGCAACCTAGAATTTCTTCCGCCTAGAAAGAATCGTCGCGCCGATAACTGCTGCGAAAACCACTACGAGGAAGGCGATCAACGACTCGGTACCCGCTGCGATTCCCTGTGAGATCTGCGAGGTCGAAGATGTTACGTAAGTTGTGCCATAAGTGATTGTCTGCTGTTGTCCATTAGAGCTAATGACGCTCGTTACGTTGCTCGAAACAGTCATCACGATTGTTGTTACTGATTGTGTGCTTTGCGTTGAGGAAACAATCTGCTGCTGGCTCACGGTCGAGGCCGCGCCTGTCGGTGTTACGTCGAATGTCTCAGTCGCAGCAACCGCTTTTCCCGTAGCGTCTGTAACAATCACCTGAGCTGTGAACGTTCCTGGCGATGGATAGGAAAATGTTGGGCTCTGGGCCGTAGCCGAAGTACCTCCATAACCGAAGCTCCATGCGTACGAGTAAGGCTGTTGCCCGCCGCTAACTGTTACTCCAAATGAGACTGTAGATCCCACTGGAAAACTGGATGTTCCGCCAATTCCATTAGGGCTAAGTGAAGTGATCGACAAGCCCTGAGTTTGACTGGACGCTGCCGATGACGATGACGATGACGATGATACAGCGGCAGACGACGAACTCGATACAGATGTTGTGCTTGATGTGGATGTGGACCCGACCTGAATCGTTCCGCCTTCAACGTTGGCTACTCTACCGCCGTTATCAGTCGACATGCCCACGGGGTTCCATGTCTGCGCTGTCGAAAGTGTTACTTGGAAAGTGGCCGAGGCCGCACTTACAGTCTGCTCGATGAATTGATTGCCAGGCTGAGCTACGAATTCGCTCTGAGAGGTGTCGAATATCATATTGGTATTCAGCTTGAAAGTAATCGGGAGCTCATTTCCACCGTTACACGTTTGCTCAGTCAGTACGATAGTAACGACAAGTGGCGCATTTCCCGATCTGGGATTCGCGCTCAACGCCAATGTACAGTCTCCATTCGGGGCAATGAAAAAGAAAAGCGAGGCTACAATTATTGCAATCGCGACTACACCGATTGTGATGACCGCCATTGTTCTCTTACTGGAAGCTAGATGATACTGCTTCTTGTAGGGCATACTTAACTGAAAAAAGTCTTTTTCGGATTGTCCGACACAATTTTTGAGTTTTTAGATTGTGCCACGGCAATTCCAGAGCTCCCGCCATCGAAAGCCAGCCAGATCCGAGAGGAAAGAGTTGCAAATCAGCCTCTCGTTGGTCCTCGGAATTTTCATCGCTTTGCAGCTCCTCGACCTATTGACAACTGCTTTCGCTCTTACTCAATCAGGTTTCAAAGAGGCGAATCCTTTGCTGGAGTGGCTGATCCCGAAGTACGGATTGGCTTTGACACTCATTGGAATTAAGTCCCTGGAAATCGGTGCGGTCGCTTTCATCACTTGGGCGGTCGTTGCCCTCACGCCGTACAGTCTGACTGATGATGAGGCAGCTCTAGGAGTTTTGATTTTTGTTAATGGACTATCGATTTTAGTGTTGAACAATAATTTTGCTTTGATAGCGGACCTGATGGCTCGCTTCCTTCCAGTGATCCATTCATGATCGGCCAAATTTTCCTAGTGGCTACGACGAACAGCACCAGCACATCGACGAGTAGTTCGGGTTCCTCCATCATCTCCAATACTGCAATTCAGTGGCTCACAAATTGGTTCACGTCTTGGGCGGGGAAGCTGCCGCATATTCCAATTCCAGAGTGGGCCGCGTCCATCCTCGTCGCGTTCCTAATCGGACTTTTCTTTGGTGTCCTCTTGAAGAAAGGTATCACTCTGATAATTTTCGGAGTGATAATTGTGGTGATCATTTTGATTACTGGACTGGCAATCCCAACGGCTTTCAGTCAGTTACTCGGTTTTGGAATCTCTGGGCTTCAAACAATCATCAATGACTTTTCGATCCTAATCCCGATTGAAGGTTTGTTCTTTTTCGTCGGGATAGCTTTGGGATTCTGGAAAGGCTAGTTAGGCGCGAAATTCGCGGTCATCTGGATAACAGTCGTACCGGAATCCGCCCAAACGTATGTCGAGGCGCATGTCGCGCAATCGGCATAACCACCTGAAACGGTCCAGCTCTGAAATCCATATCCAGGATTCGGCGTTGCTCTCATCGCTAGACTCTGCGGTGTTCCGCCCGAGATGCAAGCGAAACTTGATGCTGAGCTAACCGATCCGCCACTGGAAGGGCTGACCGAAATCTCGACCTGACAATTTGAGCTGTTCGTTGATGAGACTCGGAAAAATGCCAGTGAGACAACTATCGCTGCTACGACGATGATTGCACAGAGGATCGCAACGTTCCTTTTGCTATCGATAAGACGATACCGCGCCCGCTTCCTCGGCATGGAAGAAAAAGCGTTTTTGATCTTGTGGCGTTCAACAGGACAGCGGCGAAAGCCTATCTCGTTCTCGCGAACTTCATCGCTGCCGCGATTCTTGCGTACGTCCTGAACAATGATTACGTCCTTTGGAGTGCGCTTCCAAGTACAAACTCGATCCTGATTGTCCTCGCGTATTATTTCGGTCAGCCCCTCTACGATCTTTTCATCTTCCTGTTCGCGTACAACGTGTACAAATCTGACAAGTCTCTAGGATCTGCAATTCGGGGAACGATTGCCTCGATTCTCGCCCTCGTTGGTCTTGATGTTATGTCGCTGCCACACGTAACCAGCAGCATCCTGAGTTTTGGCGGAACCCTGATACTCGTTCCCAATCCGCTGCTGACCCCTTTCGGCGGTTATCAGTTGATCCGATTCATCGCGGGTCCGTCTGGCGTGGTAACTTTCTGGAATGATTTTGGAAGTCAGGTGATCTTTCCAATTTTACTCTTGGGCGCGGCCCTAGTTATCGCAGAGCCGCATTGGTTCATAGAGATCGTCGGCGGATATTCCTCAAAGCGTCAAGACCAACTGAAAGCGTACCTTCTCCTAGTCGTCTTGATTATGGCAGCGATATGGAGCTGACTTACTGAACAATCAATATGAGGCTTGGAGTGCTTCCGCGACAAACCCGATCCTGACCTTCATCCTCTACTACGTAACTCAAACAGTGTACGACCTGTTCCTCTTTCTCTTTGCGTACACGATCTACAAGCAGAGTGATACTTTCGACGCTGCGATAAGAGGATCCATAGCTTCGGTCCTCGCTCTAATCGGTGGAGATGTGATCGCCCTTCCGTACTCCATGTACAGCATCCTGACGCTTGGCGGCAGATTCACACTTGTATCTAATCCAGCACTTTCACCATTCGGGGATTTTCAGGTTATTCGCGCCCTAGCTGGATCCTCGGGCCTCGTAACATTCTGGATCGATTTCTCCGCCCACGTCATAATTCCGATCATACTGCTTACGATTGCCCTCGTCCTGGCAAAGCCGAAGTGGTTCCTCGCAATCGTTGAGCGAGACGCAGATGGGTTCTAAACGAAACCAGCTAGTCTGTTCTCGTTAACTTGGCCTGAAAGAAGAGGGTCTAGTTTGTTTTACCTATGATTGCATTCCGATAGAAACAGTCCACGGGCCGACTTAAATTTCGCAGAAGATCTAACAGTAACAGTTCCAGTCTTGCAGACCGACGTATTCGCTGAAGTCGAGAAGGCTTCCGCCAAAGTCACAACGCGAGCATTGTGGCGCGGTGTCTTGACTTTGAACGTTCCCGAGCTTGGATTAGGCTCGTTACAATATCATCTAAGGGCAGCGAAGATTCATGGCGATCAAACGCCAGTCCAGTACAAGAGAGTCGACAAGGAATCTGGAAACGAAGTGATCGCAAAAGACGTTCCGAAGTTGTTCGCTTATCATTTGGGACCGAATGGCGAGCGCCTTGATGTCAAAGAGATTCCGTACGAGGAAGTGAAGGATAAGGTGCGTTTCGATAAAGACAATGAATATCTCGTTTTTGCGAAGACCGAGAGGAGATACTTTCTCAGAGATGACCTGGAGATCAACGGAAAATTTACTGAAGTTCCAGTCAGCCAAGTGGTTGACAAGCAAGATGACGAAGCCATAGAGCCGTTCGATCGAACTACCGAGATCGAAGTTTCTGAAGACGCTCATCTTTCATTAGAACGCGTGCCAGAATACAGTTTCAAAGAGGTTTACATGCTCGCAGCTGATCCAGATAAGAAAGTCCGTGAATCAAAAAACAGAGTCAACAAGTTCGCTAGAAATCTTCTCGAAAAGCAGACCGCTTTAGTTGCGTTTTTCTCGTGGGGTAGAGGATACCAGTACTACACTGCGGTCATTTATCCTTACGAAAGAAAAGATGGGAAGTTATGGCTGCTTATGGGAATGAGCGAGGGTGTCCTTCAGTTGGATTCAGGTTCATCATTGGAAGAAACACCAGTGAAAAATGAAGAGCCGCCAGTCCCAACGATTGTAGTCGCAAGAAAACCGAAGGTCAACATTTCAAAGTAAGACTGTAGTAATTTGTCTTTACCAAAATACGTTGAGCGTTTTGATACAAGTGGTCCGAGCGATTATTACGTTTGCAGCCTATGCCAAGGAAGGATAAACCCCATGTTTTGGGATGAGCACATGAAGGAGAATCATCCCGATAGAGTTTAACGGAACCATTTTCGCATAGATCGCTTTTCTTAAATCTCGACTTGTTAGTTCCCATCGCGAGAGCAGTCTGGAAGACAACGGTCAAGTTGGACCTCGGGGCATCGCCTTAAGGAATATCGAAGATAAGTGATCTGTTTTCCACGGACAAAGACCCCGAGTTCTGGCGGATAACCGTCAAGAATCGACCATTCTTCCCAGAATAACTAATAATTGCACCAAAGATGATTATTTTAGAAGGATTATTCTCCGATGGAACAGCCACTCTCCCAAACAAAGTGCACTGCTTGTCGTGCGGGAGAACCAACTGTCACTTCCGAAGAAATCACTCGGCTTCAGCCACAGGTGGTGAGTTGGTCAATAGTCGAGAGAGACGGCATCAAACGGCTTGAAAAAGTGTTCAAATTCAAAAACTTCGCGGAAGCGCTAGCATTTACAAACAAGGTGGGTCAGATAGGAGAAGAGGAAGGGCATCATCCATCGATACTAACAGAATGGGGAAGAGTTACAGTTACTTGGTGGACTCACAAGATCAAGGGATTGCATCGCAATGACTTCATCATGGCAACCAAAACGGATCACCTTCTCCAGTAAGAAATTAGAAATCATCGTGACTCTTACTTTGGAGAAATGAGTTATGCCCTGAAAACGATTTCGTCCTCATTTGGTTTTTTCCGAGAATGTTCACAGAATGCCACGGCGTGCTTTTCACCATCGACAATCATGTAGTTTACCTGGTCCTTGACAATTGTCACAAGAAATGGAAATTCGTCCAGGTTATCCATGAATCTCCGGATAGTTTCTAATCCTTCCTTATCAGTACACGCGGTTTTTTTCAAAGCTGGTAAAACACGTGAAACTGTGAATTTCTGAGCCGAGCCCTTGGACGAACTCTTTATTCCACCAAGATCCCCAAAAATCGTTCTGAGTCGTCCAAGTTCTTTCAAGGAGGATATTTGCACATTCGAGACGAAGAAGCGCTTTTCAAAGTTAGGAAAGAAATTTCTTGCTACAGAAGTTGTGAACTTGTCATTGCAACAACACTTCGAGCTATTTGACACGAGCAGAGATGGGAACATTTACGTTTGCAGCCTTTGTAAAGGCAAGATAAACCCAATGTTCTCGGATGGTCACATGAAGGACAAGCATCATGAGAAAGTCTAATGGGAAACTCTCTGATCGTACATCTACTTCGAGATATTCACTTTCTGCTACGACAATTGTTGGGCACTGGGGCTTGCTCTTGCTTAACTAGAGTTTCTTTCTGTGACGATCCTCAATCAGCAACTTTCGTAAGAGTTCAATTTCTCTGGAATCTTTTTTATAGTCGCACTCATTCGCGGTCTCGATGGCTCTCACTTCTTCCGCTTTGGAGGACTCCGAAGCATATGCAATACGAAAGACAGTCCTCGATTACGTCGAATCATGTTACACGTGGGAAGGATCCCGTATGAAGCGTGCGTTGCACCCCAGGCTTGTCAAGCGAATGGTTTGGACTGACCCCAAGACTGGGCGAACAAAAATGTACGAGTTAACCGCCTCGAAGCTTATTCGCGACACCCAGGGCGGATGGGGCGATAGGAAAGCTCGTGTCAAGCGAACTCCTGTTGCTCAGCGCCAGGAAGATATGACAATTCTTGATCGGTATAAGGACATGGCCATAGTGAGAACAGAGGCGAGTTGGGGAATCGATTACATTGGGTTAGCCAAGTTCAACGGTAAGTGGAAAATCATCAACGTTCTATGGCGAGAAAGGGATGACACAACGGGGCATCTATTCGCCAAGAATGCATCAGAAGTAGTTGATTCTTAGTTGAGCCCGACGACCTGCTAGAATTCATAACTCAAGTGCTGAGAATTTCAAACGATCTAGGATCGGTTTTGCCCTGTCAAAGGAACCAAAATAATAATAGATGACGCTCAAATTTCGTCCTCAAGTCGCGTTCATTTAATTGGAAGAATCGAAGTCTGCTTCATCTCTTTCATCAGAACAAGACGCGATTCGTCTCGTACGTGAATTATACAGCATTGATCTTCCAAAGTTTCGAGTTGTTGGAGGGTTCGTAAGGTTCGATGAGCCCGCAAGAAATTCGATGAAAGATACGAAACAAAGAATCGTTTCGAGCCTCAGTTCGCAACCTTTTGGATGTGATAATTATCTCATATGGGGGCCTCCAGGCAGCGGGAAGTCATTTTTCATCCAAGAAATTGCGAGGTCGATGGGTGATCATATTCACTACATGGAGCTCAACTTGGCTCAAATGAGTGAGCAAGATTTTCGCAGAGCTTTATCTGAAATCGAAAAACTGGACAAACCTCGGTTGGTCTTCATCGATGAGGTAGATTCAAAACCAACGGAATCATGGCCGTATGAAGCTCTACTTCCTTCCCTAGAACCACCCGCAAATAGAAAGATTTTCCGAACTTGCTTCATTCTCGCAGGTAGCTCTGGAAATTCCCTTTCAGGAATGAAAGAGAACATAGCTAAACGCCCTAAGGGAATAGATCTCTTGAGCAGGATTCCACCGAGAAACGATTTTGTAATTGAAGGGCTTGGACTTGGCGATAGACTTCTCGTGGTATCAACCCAGTTCCTGAATGCAGCGAGGGAATATGGCCGTCAGATAGACGAAGTTGAAAAACTGGTACTATTCTACGTCGCGCTTAATCCTCAACTAAAGAGTGCGCGTCAGATTCGTCAGCTCGCCGTTCGTTGCATTGAACGCATGCCCCTTGCGGAGGAGAGGGTCAAATTCGATTACTTGTTCGATGCTGGCGATCCTGAGAACAAGGAGTTTTGGACCAGCACGGGTCCATTGAGAAACGAGTTTGTCAACAGCTTCGTTAGATTAGAGGACGATCAAGTAGTAATCAAACCATCAAACGCAAAATTGGAGATTTCTAAACTTGAAGAAAAGCATGCGATCGAAACGATCTCTGGGAAAAACCGAATTGCAGTCCTGCCGTTCGCCAACATCAGCCCCGATCCTAAAGATGAATATTTCGCAGACGGAATGACTGAGGAACTGATCTCTTCAATATCGAAGATACATGGCCTGAGAGTAATTTCAAGAACTTCAATCATGCGGTACAAGGCAACGAGCAAGAATACTACAGAGATTGGGCAGGAATTACAGGCTGAGAACTTGCTTGAAGGAAGTGTTCGAAAAGTTGGGAATAGGTTGAGAATCGCTGTTCAATTGATAGACGCAAAGACAGATGAACATATGTGGTCGGAAACCTATGACAGAGAGCTTCAGGACGTATTCGCAATCCAAAGCGAAATTTCAACAAGCGTTGCAAAGGCATTGAAGATCAGACTTCTGCCTAAAGAAAAAGAAATCATCGAAAAGGTCCCGACGAAAAGCCAAGAAGCATACACTCTATATCTCAAAGGAAGGTTCCATTTCAACAAACTGGCTGGAAAGGAATTTGAAAGTGCAATAGAATACTTCCAACTAGCGATAGAACAAGATTCGTCCTTCTCTTTGGCATTTGTCGGGCTCGCTGACTCTTATTGGTACTTAGGTGCTTGGAGTTACATAACGAGAGATGAAGCAGGACTGAAAGCAAAGCAATTCGCTATCAGAGCATTGGAAATCGACAATATGCTTCCAGACGCTCATCTGTCGATGGCTCAGATACATCTGAATTATGACTGGGATTTCGACGCCGCTGAATATGAATTCCGTCGGTCTATTGAGCTGAACCCGAATTTTGCAAGGGCATATGTCTATCATGCAATTTGGACAATCTACCATGGCGATGAAAGTAGATTTCCTGAAGCATTTACAGAGATCAAAAGGTCTCTAGAATTGGATCCCTTGTCAACAGATACTCTGACTGTGGCAGCGAACGCGCTAATGTATGCTGGCCATTACGACGAGGCGATAGAACAATTCAAGAAAGTAATAAGTCTAGATCCTACTGTCGCAAATGCACATGACAATCTTGGATTAACGTATGTGCAAAAAGGAATGCTTAGTGAAGGAATTGCAGAAATTCAGAAGGCTATCGAACTCAGTCATGGGAAGGACGCATATGGCCAATTAGATCTTGCGTATGCACTAACAAAAGCAGGCCGAGTTACCGAAGGAAGGAAGATTGTCGAGGAACTGCAGGACAGAAACAACTATCCTCACGTTAGCGCGTTCACCTGGGCATGTGCTTTTTCTGCGCTCGGTGATAGAGACAAAGCGTTCGAATGGTTAGAACGAGCATACACGGAAAGATCTACGTATATGTACATAATTGTTAGGGGAGGTTTCCCGCTTGATAATATTCGCTCAGACGAGCGTTTCGGCTCGTTACTAAAGCGGATAGGGCTCAAATCACTAAGAATAGTAAACCAGTTTCTTGGTTTTTTTAGAATCTCGATTCCTTGGGAGCACAATTGTCTATGTAGCTATTGTGTCGTAAATCCTCTGTCCAATGCTAATGCTGAACCAGTCATGAATTGAGGATACGAAACCAAGAAAAGTCCTTTCAAAGGAACCAAAATCATAATAGTTCCCAGCAGAGTTTTCGGGAGCAAGTCGCGCATATTGATTTGGATGAACCAAAACGTTCTGGGTCTCTCTCTAGTGAGCAAGACGCCATCAGTCTAGTGCGCGAACTCCACGAGATTGAGCTTTCGAATTTCCGTGTCGTCGGCGGAATCGTAAGGTACGACGAATCTGCAAGAAACATCCTCAAAGATACTAAACAGAGGATAGTAACCAGTCTAACTTCGCAAACTCGTGGTAGAGATAACTATCTGATATGGGCACCTCCAGGCAGTGGGAAGAGCTTCTTCATTCAGGAGATAGCGAAATCTCTGGGCGACAAAATAGAGTACACAGAGCTCAACCTAGACTCAAATGGGTGAGCAGAAATTCAGAATGGAGCTTTCCAAGGTCGAGCGAGCTAACAAACCTCGTTTGTGTTTCATTGACGAAGTAGATTCGAAACCTTCAGAATCGTGGCCGTATGAAGATCTTCTTCCATCACTAGAACCACCAGACAGAAACACGATCCGAACTTGTTTCATCCTAGCTGGGAGCGGTGGAAATTCCCTTTTGGAAATGAAGGAAAGGATAGCCAAACGTCCCAAGGGAGTTGATCTCTTGAGTCGAATCCCAAGCCGTAATGAATCATCAATTCCTGGTTTAGCTCTGGGTGACAAGCTACTAGTCGCATCCACGCAATTCTTGCGAGCTTCTAGCGAAAAGGGACGGCAGGCCGATGAAGTCGAAAAGCTGGTTCTCTATTATATTGCACTAAATCCGAAATTGAAAAGCGCACGCCAGATTCGGGATCTAGCATTTCACTGTATCGAACGGATGCCGTCTGGGGAAGAAAGGATCAAGTTCGATTATCTTTTCGATGCTGGAGATCCCGAAAACAAGGAATTTTGGGTTAGAGCTGGATCGCTACGAAACGAATTTGTCAATACGTTCGTAAGATTAGAAGACGACCAAGTTGTACCCAAACCCGCAAGCTCAAAACTAGAGACCTCTAAACTTGAAGAAAAGCGTGCGATCGAAACCATCTCTGGTAAAAACCGTATTGCAGTCCTACCTTTCGCAAACATAAGTCCTGATCCAAAAGACGAGTATTTTGCGGATGGCATGACCGAGGAACTCATCTCGACACTATCTAAAATTCGTGGTCTGAGAGTCATCTCCCGCACTTCTGTGTTGGGCTATAAGCAAACGAGCAAGCATCTCTCTGAAATTGCAAAGGAACTGAATGTCGGTGCAGTGCTGGAAGGAAGTGTAAGAAAAGCAGGCGACGATCTGCGAATTACGGCGCAGCTGATCGACGTTGATAGCGACGAGCACTTGTGGTCTCAGGATTACGACAGAAAATTCGAGAACGTGTTTTCGTTGCAAAAGGAGATCGCCCAAAAGGTGGCTGATTCTCTTCAAGTTACTATCCTATCGAAGGAAAGTAAGGAGTTAGGAAAGAAACCAACCCAGAACATGGAAGCTTACATTCTGTATCTAAAGGGTCGCACTTACGGTCGCCAGTTCACTCTTGAATCATTCAAGAAAACGATAGATTATTACGAGCAGGCGATCCAAAAGGATCCGAATTATGCGCAAGCCTACGCTGGGATTGCCTGGTGTTACACTCAAATTGGTTTCTTAGAAATGCTTCCCTCAGATGAAGCCTTCTTACGGGCCGAGAAGTTTGCTGAAAAGGCAATACAATTGGATCCTTCCATTCCTGAATCTCATGTTGCACTCGGTCAGGTTATGCTTTATCATAAGTGGGATTTTCGAGGTGCTGAAATAGAAACGAGACGAGCGCTTGAACTTAGTCCCAATCTGGCGGGTGGTCACTCGGCACTCGCGAATTGCCTCATGCATTTAAGAAGATTTGACGAAGGCCTTTTGGAAAGCCAACGTGCTTTGGAATTAGATCCTCTGTCAAGCTTGACATTTGTGCTTGCTGGTATTCTTCTTATGAATTTTCAACGAGTTGACGAAGCTATAGAAGTGTTGAGAAATGCTATCGTACTGGATCCGAATTCAGCTTTAGTGCATGACAATCTGGGCATGGCATACGTCATGAAGGGAATGATTGAGAAAGGAATTTCTGAACTAAAAGCAGCCGTAGAAATCTCGAGTGGAAAAATCGCGAGTTTCAAGAGTGATCTCGCGTACGCCTACGCCTGAGCGGGAAATGTCAATGAGGTCAGGAACATTCTTGCCGATCTGCTGAGGATGAGGGAACAAAGCCAGATGTCAGAAACAGAAATTGCTGGGGTTTACGTGAGCCTAGGTGAAAAGGACAAAGCGATGTAGTGGCTGGAGAAGGCCTACCAAAGACATGCGGGTTATCTCATCGGCATCAACACCGATTCTAGTTTCGATGACTTTCGCTCAGATCCCAGGTTTCAGGCATTTCTAAAGAAGGTTGGTTTTCCCGACGCGGACTGATCATTTGTAAATCTTCCATTATTGGTAAATACGCGTCCGAATACCGTTCGGAACCGAAGCTGGTTCGTTTCTGATCTCATTCTATCAAGGGATAATTTTATCCCTCCTATTAGGCTCGGCGGACGGAAGAAATGTTCATCTCTGAGATTCCTGAAATTTCACAAACTTAATAGTAGTTATCTGTGGTCTGACCGACAATGTCCAAACGCACCGTTACTGAACAGCAGCTGGGTGAATACTATTTTTGAACTCGAAATACAATCTTCACACAAAACTTTGCGACCTTTTGCATATCGAGGTTCCCATAATCGAAGCGCCGATAGTTGAAAGCCCCAGACTCGTTGCAGCAGTGTCCAACGCAGGCGGTCTCGGGATGCTTCCTACGTATTCAGGCCCAGACGAAGTCAGAAAGAATATTCGCGAAATCAAGAAACTTACCGACAAACCCTTCGGGGTAAATCTTATCTTATCGAGACCTCAATGGCCTCCAGACGAGAACCTAAAGACCTGCTTGGACGAAAGCGTACCAATCGTCTCGTTCTTTTGGGGCGATCCATCTCCTTACATCAAGACCTTACATGACGCTGGTGCAATCGTTGCATCAACAGTTGCAAGCGCATCGGAAGCGCGAAAAGTATCCGATAGCGGCGTAGATGTAATCGTTGCCCAAGGGTGGGAAGCGGGCGGACATGTGTGGGGGACGGTTGCTACCATGCCGCTTACCCCATGCGTCGTCGATGCAGTATATCCAAAACCAGTCGTTTCAGCGGGTGGAATCGGTGATGGACGGGGAATCGCAGCCGCATTGATGCTTGGGGCATCGGGTGCATGGCTAGGAACTCGGTTCGTTGCGAGCAAGGAGTCTCCGTTTCACCAAATTTACAAAGAGCGGATCTTGAAAGCCGAGGAGACAGATACTGAATATACCATATTGTTTGACTCGGATTGGGAGAATGCACCGCATCGAGCACTAAGGAACAAAACCATTGAAGACTGGGAGAAAGCAGGGAGACCACCCCGAGGGAAGCGTCCGAAAGAAGGCGAGACAGTAGCAACTACACGCGACGGCAAGAAGATTCACTATTACGATATGGAAGATCCTTTTCCTGGGATGGAAGGAGACATTGAAGGTCTCATGATGTTGGCTGGCCAGAGTGTAGGATTGATCTCGAACCTTCCTACTGCTGCGGAAATCATGACGACACTCGTTAATCAAGCTGGGGAAGCAATGAAAAATGCGTCAGCTTATGTTGCAACCTCTAATTCCAGCTGATTAGAAGCTCGGGTCTCATAATAACCGAATGCTGCTTTGATCATGGGTCGGATTGGAAACCTGAGACCAGTCGAACAGGATTGACTTTCGGCCAAGGATTTTCATATTTTGGAAAGTGTCGGATCCACGAACTCGCTTCGCCTTAAAACTTCAACTGCAATATTACTCCTCGGTGTATCTCTGCTAACTTTCGTGAGTGTAGTTGTACCTGGAACTCTTCCGATGGTCGGTGCAGCTTTTCATGCTAACAACTCAGAGTTAGGTCTAGTACTCAGTGCCTTCGTATTCGGATTTGCGATATTTCAAATTCCTGCTGGTTTCCTTGCCCTAAGAATAGGCGCGCGCAGAGTTTATCTTCTGGGCATATTTCTTGCTGGATTAACTACTGTCGTATCTGGACTTTCCAGCAGCCTTATTGATCTCGCCTTTCTGCGTTTCTTAGCTGGGTCTGGATGGGGCATAACAAATGGAAGTGTTTACAATCTTCTTGCTCGTTACTATCCAGAAAATCAGAGGGGTAAATGGTTTGGTCTGTTCTATGGAATAACAAACGGAGTAGGAGGTGTGGTTGGGCTCCCCTTGAGCACAGCCCTAGGATCAACTTTCAATTGGACGGTGCCCTATACTTTACTAGGAGCAACCATAATCGGAGTATCGACAATCTCGTTATTTATTCTACCGTCGACCATAATTGAAAAAGAACCAAAATCGCAAGACTTCCAAATTCAGAGACATGTGAAGAAGATCCTAACATCCCGTTCGATTTGGAGTCTTTCAATTGGATTATTGGGTTTTGGAGCTGCGGCTTCCGTAGCAAGTGATTATTTTATTCAATATGTCAGTCAGGTTCATCCAAATTGGGGAATCAGTATCGCATCGTACATTCTAGCTACGGGATTAGGTGCCGTTACTTTCGGTGGTCTTTTGGTAGCGTGGTTGGCAAACAAGAAAATCGACAAGAGACTTTTGGTCATAGCTTTCGCATTTTGTCTTGGACTTGTTATGATACTAGTCCCATACGTTTCATGGCAGATAATCTGGTGTCTATATGCGATTGGAGGCACTTTAGCTGGAGCTGCTTTCTCTCTCGCATATCTCATTCCATCTTATCTTCCAGAGACTCAAGGCGAAGGAGTGACGCTCGCAATCGGAATTATCAGCACATTTCAGTATGGATCTGCAACTGTCTTCCTTACGATCTTCGGTATACTATCAGTGTCTTCGGGTTACACTTTTGCATGGGTTCTCACGGGTGTCTTTACGATTGTTCTTCTGCCGATACTGCTATTGGTCAAGAAAAATCCCGCTGATTTTGCAACCAGAGAAGTCGTAGATATAGCTCCCTCGGGAGAATAGGCTCCTGGTGAGATGTTTATTGGAGAGCCAGTCAAACTTGCAGGCAGGGCAACGAGACGCGGCCCAGACAGTATTTTTCTCAGAGCGGAAGTTATCCAGGACGGCACTGTGAGAGCATCTATGGACAGTGAAATAGCAGGGCATCAGTCCTTTCTTTTGCGCCTCGGGGAAAGCAGACGGCCTAAATCGAATTTCGCAGACGAGGCAAAAATATCCCGAAGATTCTGTGATCTAACGTCCAGTCTTTCTAATGAATAAACCAATACCAATTACCGCGAGGATTGCCGCGCTGATGAAAACCCACCAATAGGCTGTTAGAAATGCCGCGAAATTGAATCCATCACTCTTTCCAGTTAGGGCCTGAACGAACAGCGTGATCGTGAATCCGCTGTGCAGAGTTACGTACGAATTGGTCTGGCTGCTGTACTGGGTGAAGGTCGCCGTTCCGTTGATGACGTAAGAACCAGGAGTTAGGCTGCTGTATTGTACTTGGACTGGAACACTACCCGTATCGCCACTGCCAACATTGATCGGTAGCTCGCTCGGATTGTAGACCACCTGAACATTGCTCATGCTAGAGAAACTGAGCTGGGTCAGTTCCGTAATCGCGGATGATTGGGTGTTGTCCAAAACCAGCGAGATCGTTCGGTTCGATGGGCTTCCAGCTTCTACACTCACCTGTCCATTCTGGATGAGTGTACTTGTGCCGCCAGCCTCTCCCGTTGCAGTTACGGTAGTGCTTCCGCCGCCGCAGCTTGGACCGACGCATTGCGTTTGTGTCTCTGGGCCCGCGACGACAAAATTCATCAGAATATTTTGTGTTCCTGTCGTTGTAACCTGAATGACCGTTTTGCTCTGTGAGAAAGTCGGCGAGTAAGAGGATCCCGCTACCGTGGTCGAGACGTACGAAAGTCCTGTTGCTGGAACTGGATCTAGTACGATCACCGTTGCGCTCGTTCCAGTCATGTTCAAGAATGGATTTGTGCCTCCCGCCGTGAAATTGAAAAGATTTAGTCTGACCGAGCTTAAGACTTGGATTCCATTTCCGAAGCCTGCTGGTACCTGATAGATCGTTGAGCCGTTAGTGGATATTTCAAAGAGGCCGTTGAAATTGGATCCAACGACCGTGAAAGTAGAGCCAGGCGAGATGTTCAGGGGCGAAGTCGTACTAGTGTAGCTACCTGTCGAGTTTGTGAACTGGATGGTCAGCGAGTCGGGATTGAACAGTGTGATGACCGCATAGGCTAGATCGTAGACAATGTTCGTTGTTCCTCCACCGCTTGACGTAGAGCCAGTCGGCGTTCCCGTCATCCAACTCACGGTTGAATTTGAACCCGTCAGCGGATTCGTGGAATTCCAAACTGCGGGGTTTGCGTCGAGCCAGAGTTGAGCTGGCGACGTTGAAAGCGTGGTGCTGTTCACCGTTCCCTCGTAGAAGAATTTGAAAGTTGGCGGAGATGATCCGGTACTGATACCGACGACGCTGTACTCAAATCCCTGCTTGTACTGATGGTAGTACGTGATGGGGAAGGTCGAGGCCGCGCTGATCGTGCCGCTGGTCGTCGATGGCGAATCGAATCTTTCCGTGCTGGAAATTGAAATTGGATTTGTGATACTCCATGCCTGAGAATCATCTGCCCAAGTTGTCTGCGAGGTCGCTACTGTCAGGGTAGCTGGGCTGCCGAATTGCGAGTAACTGAAAGTGGGATCGCTCGGCCCAGGAATGGAACCATCAATCGAAGTGATCGTAACTGTAACATCAAATTGATTGTAGTACGTCGGGTCAATAGTTTCGCCAGCAGTGGACGAGCCTGAATAGCCGGTGGGGGCATCCCATCTTTCGCTAGCTCCCGATCCAGGCAGAGGATTCGTCGCGGTCCATGTCTTTCCATTGTCCTGCCAAACTACTGTTGGCGTTACAGTCATCGAATAGGTAGTGCCAGCTGTACCGAGATATGTGTACGTCAGAGTTGGGGCAGAGGAAGCTCCCGCGCCACCAATGATTGAGTAAGAAACCGTGGTCGAGTCTTGCAGATAGTAATTCGCGGTGTGCGTGTTTGCGCCAGTGGTGTCGGTCCACGAATCCGTTCCAGAAACTTCCCATCTCTGATTTGTAGGGGAACCCGAGGCCGCCGACGCGATTGAACCCGCAGCGTCATAGTCAGCATATCCCGCGCAGTTGTAGCTACCCGAGGACGGAGAGCCTGGAACCGATACGGTGCAGATCGCTTGTCCAGTTACTCCATAGAGCGATCCTGTAACCGCGAAGGTGATACTCGCTGAAAATGTAGTTGGGGCAACGGGATTTGCGGCATAAGCATTGGTGAGTTGCTTGTACGAATTGCAGTTGTTCGTATTCCCACCTGTTGTCTGGGTGAAAGTGCAGGCTGCTGTTGATTGCCAACGTGTATTCGCGGCAGCTCCCGAGGCCCCTTGAGGGATAGTTACCCCGAGATCGTAATCAGCATAGCCCGAGCAAGAATCAGTTGCGGCAACGGTCGATGAGATCGAGCAGACCGATGAGCTCCCGACCCCGCCGATCGTACCAGTTATAGACCACGAGAGGCCATTATCAAAATCGGTTTGGGCGTGAGAAGAAACTTGGTACGTATTTTGAAGCTGCTTGTAATATGTGCCTGTGTGAGTATTTCCCGCTGTGGTGTCAGTCCAACTCGACGTTCCATAGAGCTTCCATTGGATATTGGATCCAGCTCCACTCATCGTAGCTGGCTCGGAAACTGGCTGATCATAATCCGCGTATCCTGTGCATCCAGCGGTCGTCGTCGTTCCTGAGCTCGGAGAGATCGTGCAGATGGTTTGACTCGCTACCCCGAGTAAGGTTCCTGTCGCGGTAGCACTAAGGCCGGAATCCCAATCTGGCGGCCCCTGTCCATTTGTCGAGGCTTGATAGGTGTTCGAGAGTTGAAGATAGTACTCAGCCGTGATAGTGTTCGCCCCAGAGGTTATCGATCCCGATGATTGCGATCCGCCGTTGCTGTCCTGCCATTGAGTACTTGCTGCCTCGCCTGTCAGAAATTGGGGCAGTGTAGCAGCTTCGGCGTTGTCAGAATATCCAGAGCAGGTCGCGCTCGCACCACTTGAAGCCGTTGCCGTGCAGATCGTTTGTCCAGAGGATCCATAGAGGTAGCCGAGTACTACCATTGATTCTCCACTGCCGCTGCCAACAGTGAAGCCACTCACGGAACCCGCGACCGCCATTTCGTAAGTGTTCGTCCACTGCTTGTACGAGTTGCAGTTCTCCGTGTTGCTAGGCGTGGTTAAGGTCGAGGTACACGCCGCCGTCGATTGCCATCTTGAATTGGCTGGTGGACTAGACGCGGCCTGCGGAATAATTACAGGCTGGTCGTAATCTGCGTACCCTGAACAGGAATCTGTTGCTGCGACAGTGGACGTGATCGTGCAGATAGTCGAACCCGATGAACCGCCCAACGTTCCAGTTACAGTCCAAGACATGCTCGCGTCGAAATCAGTTTGCGCCTCGGCTGTAACCTGGTAAGTGTTATCGATCTCGTTGTAGTACTCAACTGAATGGGTGTTTGATCCGGTCGTATCTGTGAAGGTTGAAGTGCCAACTATCGTCCAGCGTGTAGATGCAGGCGCACCCGAGATCGTTCCAACTGTAACCGCAAGATCGTAGTCTGCATATCCGCTGCAAGACGCGGTTCCCCCGCCGTTCGACGTAGTGATTGTGCAGACTGATGAAGAACCAACTCCGAAGATCGTACCAGAGACGCTGATTGAATAAATTCCATCAAAGGTAGTTCTCCGATTTGGAACGGCATCGTAGGTATTGTCTAGTTGTTTGTAGTACGTTCCCGTGTGAGTGTTACTGGCTGTTGTATCTGTCCAAGATGCAGTACCAGTGATCGCCCACTGGATCCCGCTGGCAGCTCCCGCCATAGTCGAAGGTTCTGAAATTGCCCCGTCGTAGTCCGCATAACCCGAGCATGTAGCCGTAGTGGTAGTACCCGAGCTCGGGCTAATCGTACAGATCGTCTGACCTGTAACACCATAGAGCGAGCCAGTTACCGCAGCACTAAGGCCCGAATCCCAAGTTGGCGGCCCCTGTCCATTTGTAGAAGCGTCATAAGTGTTATCGAGCTGCTTGTACGAATTGCAGTTGTTAGTATTCCCACCTGTGGTTTGAGTGAAAGTACACGCGGCACTAGATTGCCAACGTGTACCGGAAGGCGGAGATGAAGCCGCTTGAGGAATCGTAACGCCTAGATCGTAATCAGCATAAGCCGTACAACTGTCTGTGGTTGCAGCGGTCGAAGAAATCGTGCAAACTCCGGAAGATCCAACGCCGCCGACCGTTCCAGTTACCGCCCAAGACATACTGGTATCGAAGGTCGTCGGTGTGATCGCAGTTTCCTGATAGGTGTTCGAGAGCTGTTTGTAGTAAGTACCCGTATGGGTGTTGCCGCCCGTGGTGTCTGTCCAGCTCGACGTTCCATAGATCTTCCATTGAATATTGAATCCCGCGCCACTCATCGTTGAAGGCTCGGAAACCGCAGCATCGTAATCGGCATAACTCGAGCATGTCGCGGTCGTGGTGGTTCCTGAGCTGGGGCTTATGGTGCAGATCGTTTGACCAGTATTTCCATAGAGCGATCCCGTTACAGTTGCCGAGAGGCCGCTATCCCAGGTTGGCGGACCCTGCCCATTCGTGGAAGCCTGATACGTATTGGTCAGTTGTTTGTACGAGTTGCAGTTGTTTGTATTTCCCCCAGAGGTCTGCGTAAATGTACACGCAGCAGAAGATTGCCAGCGAGTACTCGCGGGCGGTGAGCTCGCGGCCTGCGGAATGGTAACGCCTAGATCGTAGTCAGCATATCCAGAACACGAATCGGTTGCAGCGGCGGTTGATGAAATTGTGCAGACTGTTGAAGATCCGGTACCCCCGACTGTTCCTGTAACTGTCCAGCTCATCGAGGTATCGAAAGTTGATTGCGCCTCGGCGGTTACTTGGTACGTGTTTCGAAGCTGCTTGTAGTACGTGCCAGTGTGAGTACTTGGACTTGTATCAGTCCAGGATGCAGTTCCATAGATCTTCCATTGGATATTTGATCCAGCTCCACTCATCGTAGAGGGTTCGGTAGCGGCAGCACCGTAGTCATCATAACCAGTACACGAGGCAGTAGTAGTCGTTCCCGATGATGGATTGATAGTGCAAATGCTCTGACCCGTGGATCCATAAAGAGATCCTGTAACTACTGCGCTTAATCCAGAATCCCAAGTTGGCGGACCCTGACCATTCGTGGAAGCTTGGTAAGTGTTATCCAGTTGCTTATACGAATTGCAGTTCTCGCTGTTCCCGCCCGTTGTTACGGTCGATGAACACGCCGCGCTCGATTGCCATCTTGTATTTGTAGGTGGGCTAGTAGCGGCTTGAGGGATCGTAACTGCCACATCAGAATCGGCGTAACCCGCGCAAGAATCGGTCGTCGCAACCGTGGATGAGATCGTACAAATTGTGGTACCCACAACTCCGAGAAACGTTCCAGTAACCGTCCAAGACATGCTCGCGTCAAAATCCGTCTGAGCTTCCGCAGTAACCTGGTACGTGTTGCTTAATTGTTCATAATTAGTGATGGACCAAGTTGATGTTGATGATGTAACAGTTATCGTGGTACTTGCTGCACTTGAAACGCTGAATCGATCTCGGCATGATGTTCCACACGTCCCATCAGCAGGCTCGGTTGCTGTTAGAGTGATGCTGCCCTGAACAGCAACGTTGTGAGATGATCCATCGCATAAAACGGTCGAGGGCGACGGAGATGGCGAGCCGCCTGAGATTGTTATTGTCGCCTGATGCTGCGATCCTGATTGCATCGTGCATTGGATTGGCTGAATGATTGTGGGTGCGTTAAAGACTAAAACAAGCTCTGCCCCAAGACTACATACGCCGCCAGATTCGTCTCCGCCTGTTGCACCCGTGCAACTCATACTAGCAGTAGTAGCACTCGTAGTCTGACCATACATGTCTCCAACTTCTTGACAGATTCCAGCACAAGATCCAGATGAAGGATTTGACGCATATCCAGATATGCCATTGATGATGTTTGAATAAACTGCGCCGCCCGTTGATGCTACTGTCGCACCTTTAACATTGTAAAAAGTGCCAAAGGCATATACCGTCTGCCCTGTCGTCGGCGTGAACGAACCAACAGATACGGGTGAACCCGAGTTCTCGGCCGTATGGTCAGTGGAGTATGCGCCTAATCCAGTAAATTGCTCACCGATGTATTGTATTATGCTGCCGCCGACGCAATTCGCCACGTTCACAGTTGTTGAACCAGTCGAGGTAGCAACGCCCACCCACGTCCAATCCCCGCCGCCGTTCCCGCCGTACGGAGCTGATAGTAAAATCCCTAGACTCGTCCAGGTTAATCTTGAACTGCTATCTGAAATCGTGCAAGAACTGATTGCACTCGAAACACTATCAGCAGTTACAATTATGGTATCGCCTGCCGTAACCGTCGGAAACGCACTCGAACCAGTGTAACCAGTACACCCCGACGCTACACACGCCTGATCCATTGAATAGTCATAAGTTGGTCCACTCGCGAAAACATTCTTCGCATGAGGGAAATTGGCTACGATAAATTGCCCAATAGATTTCCCAGCTCCACTTAGAAAATTTGACACTGATGATGTAATGTCCGAAAGGAAATTTCGGTTCGGTGCAGATGAAGGAACGCTTTGAACGCTCGAAGGTAGAGCGTTCTGAATGGCCAGTGAACTGAGCGAGGAAAGGATCGACAGCGCGAAAAGTGCGCCGAGTAGTCCGATGATCAGCCTGCGCCGATTTTGCTCGTGCTTATTTTGCTTGCTAAGTCTCATTTAACCGAGCTTCACGTAAGTAAAATGCCAGATTGTACGACAGTTTCAGTCTAACACCAAGTACATGCCGATGAAAATTATTCCAATCCCGAGGATCGCAAAGGCGAGAGGCATCAGAGCGTTTGGAAACTGCGGATGGTTCAGGGCCCCGAAGATTCCCGTTGTAACAACGCCGAGGATCCCCAGGAAGGCGATCAGGAATCCCTACATTTGCCGCAGCGATTTTCTCATCTAGGGTCTCTCGACGATTTGCACAAACATCTTTGGACGGGCGATCAGGAAACCAATCGACACCAAAATTATTGGAATGGCGACGTGGACAAACAAATGAGGCCAGAAATTGACAATCCCCGAGGGACCTGAGAGAAGGCTGATCAGCTGGAAATCAGCATAGGGCGCGTACCAGTATTGGCGATGGTCGAGAGATTCAGATGACCGTTGAGACTCAGGATCGAGGGAACTGCAAAGGGCGCACCTGTCAGGTCGAGTCCGATCATTCTGAAAAGACTGGCTAAGAATCCCTGAATTGCGGCCTCGGGAGATATCTTCTTCTCGTAAATGTACAGCGTGAAAATCAGAAGGAAGCCGACACATTAGCTGGCTGGCGAAGTAGTAAGCTGAGGATCGCCAGGATGGGCAATGCTGTCATGATGGTCCAGACTTCGTACGCGTTGTTGAAAGTGTAGGCTTCCAAACGAAACAGGACTGTCATTCAGAAACCTCAGAGATCAGAGTGAGACTTGCTTGCAATTTCTCGAGCCTTCTTCCTCAATTTTGAGAATCGAAAACCAGACTGGAAGCTTGGCTCTGAAATCTGCCTCGGGGATCTCGTTGGGTTCCGCCGCGGTGACCTGTGCAAACAATCCGCCAGGATTATTCTTCAGCGCGTATCTCTTGTCGCTTTCAATGAAACCATGTCTAGTACCTCATTGGAAACGGCTCGATCAAAGGATTGCCAGCCTTCTCGCGCTCTTGGTTCAGGAACATGATGAACTTGACAAATTCCTCGTGGTTCTCGAAATCTGCATAGGAGAATTCGGTCTCGGTATCCTTCTCGGGTTCTCCATCCTGATAGACGACCTGATACATAACGTCAGTAGTGAAGGTGATGTTATCAGACTTGCACTTAGGGCAAGTGGTATTCCATTTGTTTGTGAGTCGGAAAGGCTCTGGCTTTTTCCCACAATTTTTGCAGGATACTTTGACGAGGATGATCGGGATCACGGCGAGCTCGGAAAGGTGGATCAGCGCGTTCACACGATTGACGAGTTTGCAGTGATAGTGCCAAATTGCGTGGCCCTGAATGTCAGGGTGCAGTTGCCAGGCACTTTGCTTTGTGGAAGTGTTGTCGCGTGATACCAAACTCAAAACGATCAACCTGTTGAAAATGAAAATGGTCGCTGCCTGAGACGACGATTCGTTTCCGCAATGAGAAACATCAAATTCCGAGTGTGGATTTCTTTTTCTTTCTTCGTCAGCTCTAATTCGAGTTCTGCCGCCTAGCGCGACGCGGATATTTTTCGAGTGTCGCCTAATGGTTTCGTTGCTGGCGTGGGACGCTTTGGCGATAACGGGCATCTGCAATTTGTAATGGTGGGTCGTCGCAGCCTCGCAGAGTAATCCAGCGCAGAAACCTCTTGGTGTAGATCCTGCGAACAGTTGTTTCCCTGCTAAATTCTGCATCATCTTGAGCGCGGTCCGAGTTACAGGTTCCGGTACTCCGGCTCTCGCAGCGATCCCCGCCAGGAGTCCACCCAGATTTTCTGACGGCGGTTTCTCGTTCAGCCCATCACACAATTTTCGATAGACCTTCAACGCCTTCCAGCGGTCGTACTGGGGGAGTACCGTACAAATGTCCTCAAGCGATCTGGAAATTTGCAGCTTTCTGCAAGCGAGGTAAATGCTCGCGACCGTTGCCAGTTCATAGCGGCGGACAAGCACCTTATCACGCGCCTTAATCAAAATCCCGTACGCTTCCTCATAGACCGTGGTTCCGAGGCCAAGCTTATCCACGTAGTCTGCCGTCCGAATCAGGTAATCGTTGAACTGCGCGCTTTTCTGGGTGTCGTAATCCAGACGTTGTAGCGGGATGGTCGGCAGCTTCATGGCCATCGCGTCTGACCTTCCGATGAACGTGCGACGCGAGAGGCGATCCAGCTTTGGCGAGATTGATTTGGAATTAACCCGCGCACGGGGGCCTGTCTCTGGCTCGAATTCTTCTTTCAGAACCGCGCCGCAGCCAGAGCAGATGAACTGCCCGTTTTCACAGACAGTCTTGCTCTTGTTGCATCGGGGGCAGGGTCTACCTTCAAACCAACTTGTTATCGACCGTTCCGCGATCATTGTTGCCAAACTCATTGTATCTTGCGCTGAATTACAGTCTCTCCGAGCTTTTCCGCGAGGACGTAGATGAAGCCTGGCTTGCCCGTCAGGGAGTTAGGCGGTTCGATGAAAGTGCCGCCAAACTCTGTGAGAAAAGCTGCAAGATCGTTGAACCCTGGGATCTCTGCGCCACTGCCTTTCACGGGGCGAAGTGCTGCATATTTCTCGTATCGCTTCGTCTCGTCCTCTGAATTCGGATCGTCTGCGATCCATTCCTTCGTGTTGCCAGGTCCATAGACCCGAAAACGGATTTTGTTTTCGTCGATGATTTGCTGGAACCTCTGCTGATCCTTTTCAGTGATCTGCTTGCTAGGTGTCTTTACTGCCGAAACATCAAAGGCCGATGCAGAAGTTGAACCGTTGCCATTGCTAGGTTTCTTCTCGGCTGGCTCTGTCGTGGTTGCGGGCTTGTTAGACTGAGTAGCTACACTGTCGGAAGGCTTCTCTTGGGCTTGGGTTTCGATTTTTTTGGCTGGCGCATTGTCCACCGCGAGGGCACGGCCAACGCCTCTTGCTTTTCTAGCAGCAGCCTGAACCTCGTCGGGTGAGAGCTTCTTGATAGTCTTTGTTTTTGGATCCGCGCCGTCCGACTCGATCTGTTTCAATATCGTTGCGGAAGTTTTGGGTGGAAATATTTTGAGTATCGCATTTCGTTGTGCCTTCATGTCCGAGATAACCTCGGCGTTGGGATCGTTTTCCTTCGCTACTGATCCATCTTTTCGGATGATGCTTTTCGGTTGGATCTTCTCTCCCCAAACCTCGAAACGCCGTCCAGTTGGCTCGACTATTGCTATTTTGCAAAAGGATTTGAAACTGTTAGGACGTTCTACCGTGATCGGCATTTCGCAGAGAATATCCACATCGAGCTTTCTCAGAGCGAGACGTGCCATCTCATTCGCGCCGTGAACGGTCAATCCAATTACGTGAGTCGGATTCGGTTTCGTCGCCATATCGAACTCGTAGATGAGCTCGCTGACTAGGATACCGCCTAGTTCTAGGCGAATAATGTCGTCGTCTAAGGTATCCATAATTCCATACTGATCGTCCTCGGTCAGAGCGAGCTCTTGTGAGATCGTTTCTTGTTGCTGTACAGTCTGCTGCTTACTCAATTCCTTTCACCATTTGGTAACTCATTTCCCTGATACCCGTAATTTCCGCCTCTCTGGAAACTTGGCAAAGTAGATCTTCGACAGCTCCGTTTCAAATCGGCCCTCGATCAAATTCTCTAAATCGCTCTTGGGGCGGTCCGCAAAGAGCTGTTTCTTCAAAGCGGCACTCATTTTCGCGCCCTCGAAACTCATGGGGTCGATCTCTGTGCCGATTGTCCTAATTCCTGGGAAGCTTAGGCCCGCAGCTAGTATACTGCCACTGCCCATGAATGGGTCGTACACAACTTTCGTGAATTTCTTGGCGTTGCGATGTTGCAGAATTTTGAGCAGCCAACGCTCTTGGATCCTGATAGGATTCTGATAGTCGTGGATCATATCTTGCTTGGGAACACTAGGGCAGTGGTAACAGTCCGTAAAAACCGACGAGTTCAGATTGTATCGGGCCGTGGAAAACTGGAAGGCTAGGATCGGCTCGTACCGGAAAGGTTCCATCCCACGGAATTTGTCCCAGATCAAAATCCGCTTTAGGTTAAGACCGTTGTTATCCTCGGGGCTGCGATTTCCGTAGAACCTGTACGCAAGTGAAGGGAGATTGACGCTCGAATTGAAGATAAGGGCAGTGTCGATTGTAACCCTCTCAATCTCTACGAGGTACTTCGTCAATGCTAGATAGTAGTCGTAATCGCGGTCGCGATAATCCCCACGTCCAATTAGATCTTCAATCCGAAACGGCGGCGATGTAACAACTGCGTCAATGCACTTGTCAGGAAGGTTCGCCATGAAGTCCATAGCGTCGCCCAAGATCAGCTGCGCGTTCCCAATCTTCTCAGCTTTGAAGCCTTTGTCTGCGGTCTTGAACATCAAGAGCTGGCGGTCTTGTCCGTTCATTTCGCCAGCCCCAATCTAGCGCGGCACTCTGCGTCGTCTTTGATCGCAGACTGGATAGATTCTCTGAACATCTCGATTAGAGGATTAGCCTGTTGTGATTTTGGAATTTCTCGCAGGGCAAACGAAACCGCGCCGATTATCATCAGGTCTGTGTTCCTCTCTTTTTCACTGTCTTGGGAGATCACAATTTTCATTCTATATTCCCATTCACTAACGCGGTCTGACCAGCCTGGTGATCGCCCAACGACCGTCTCTGTTCACTACAAGCCCAATGGTTTTCATTTCTGACAATCTCCCCGCAACGGACCACGGCATCAGACCTTTTTCCTGGGTTCCTCTTGTGAGCTCCATTTGTTTTTGGTACGCCTGCCACATCGTCAGCTTGCTGTTGGCTTTCAAGACGGTGAGCAAAAGTCTGTGTCCTCGACTAAGCTGCCTGATCCGCATTCTTGTCTTGCTACCACTCATCATTTCGCTGACACTTTCGCAACCGCGATCTTGTAACTGTCCTCATTAATCTCGATCCCAATCCCGCGACGTTTCAGATCCTTCGCTGCCCTCAATGTAGTACCACAGCCGAGCATTGGATCCAAAACATACTCGCCTGGCTTGGTCAGTTTCTCGATAAAGTACCGCGCCTCTGATTCGCCCTGCGCCCACTCATGATCCTCTTTCCGCCCTTTCTCGCCAGTCAGGAAATCGACAAACCCGATGTTATCTCCCTCGGGTTCGCCCTTCACGAAAATCAGGATCGGCTTCCAGCGATTCGTAACCGTGATTTTCTTTCCAAAGAGATTGTAACCTGGCTGCTCGCTCTCGTGAAAGACCGCGCCCGGCCACACCCATTTCAAAGAGCCGTCCTTTAGGAAATCGCGGAAAATCTCGAACACTTCGGGAAGGAATTCTTGACCCGAGTAAAACGCCAGATAGCCGCCGTTCTTCAAGAGCGTGAAAGATATGTTGGCGAGTTCTTTGATCACCGGCAGGCCGTCCCTTCCGTACGGCGGGTCTGTAAAAATCAGCTTGATCGAATTCATTTTGAGTGTCTTGCAGACCTTAGTAAAATCTCCGTGGATGATCTTGTCGTCGAGTTCAGCGGGCAACTTTGCGATAATCCTCTCGGATTCCTGAACCTTCTCGATGTGCTTCACTTGGTCAAGAGCTCGGTCGATAGAGAGCTGCCCCATCTCCACTTTGGAGAGCAGTGGTCGGAAGATCTCAGGATTTGCCTTTGCAGCTTCCACGAGTCTCTTTGCTTTGTCGATCGTACGACCGCTTTTTCCGACGACCTTTGCTATTGCGTCTCTCGTGCGTTGTTCCGCTTTTCTAGTGGCGGCTTTTCCCTTCTTACCTTTGGACTCGCCACCTTTCTTCGCGCCAGCCTTCATGCGCTCTTTGGCTTCTTCCTCAAGCCTGGGGCGCAGCCATGAATCGACCTCAACCATTTCAGTAACGGAGAAATCTTTTCGCTCAAGATTCTCGTGAATCTCGATCTCAATGGCTTCGGTTGCAGTTGTTGTGATGTAGATGGGGATCTTCGCGAATCCGAGATGTTGATAGGCAGCCAGTCGACGGCGGCCTGACATTAAATTCAGTTCGTTATTTTCGAGACGGACTACGACGGGATGCAGCAGCCCGATTTCCATTATGGAATTGGCGAGGCTTTCAATATCGCCAAAGTCCTTCCGGATCCGGTTGCCGATGTTGATTTCCGAGATTAGTACCTCGGTCCTCTGCGGCTCGGTCTTTTCTTGCTGCGTGACTTTCATTCCTCTGGGGGCGGGGGTGGTTCGAGAACCTTCTGCGTCGAGAAAAATTCGCTCGCGATCTCGTGGGTTCGCTCTTGCTCGTGTGTGTATGCCTCATCAACGGTTTCCTTCCAGGGCCCTTCTTCCAAAGCCACAATTCCCTTCCGCGTGATCGCCCAACGTTGAATGTCCTCACGGTCCTTCTCAGAGAAACGCCATTGATAGGATTCGGGTGGATCTTCCTGATCTCCCGAGATAGCTGGTTTGCTGGAACCGCCTAAGATTAGTTCGAGTCCTCTTAACTCGGCTAGTCGTCCAGAAAACCCGTTTGGACTAAACGGTGGTTCTTGGTTCGTCCTGCAAAGGGCGTTCACTAGACTTTGGATTTCGAGATTCCGAAGCCCGCTGCATTGCGAATCTTTCGCGGTACGCAACACTTGAAGGATTCTTTGATGAAACCGCGCCAGTTTCTTGATGTTAGGCGCGTAGTAAGCTCCGTCATTTGCGGAATTTTTGCTTGGGATTGGAACCATGAATTTGTGCCGGCACGGGCAGGGGCATAACACCTCGACCATTCGGACTCCACGCTTGTCCGTTTGGATTGCCCGCGAAGCACTCAAGTAATTTCAACACTCGTTCCCGAGCAAGATTGAGATTGGCGCACATGCGACGGGGATAGTTACACTGACACTTGCACTTTTCATAGTCGCAGCGATGATGGTGTAGAGCCATGATCGTAGAGCTGGCGACGATCTGGACCTCGGCTTCGTTGTTAGTGGGGAAAAAACTTCTCGCGTGCGCGAGACATGAACCGCAGACACCCATGAATTATAAAACGCAAATTTCATCTCCGAACCGCCTCATTCCGTAATGTTGTTCCGTTGAGGCTCACCCTCAGCGAATTGTTCCTCTACGATTTGTTTCTCTGGCATCGCCTCAATTTTCTTCCAGAAACTTGTCGGCTTGGGAGATCCAAATTGCGTGTCCATCCCTCGCTCAAGATTTTGCCACTCCCGCAGGCTTCGTTCCTTCGGAGTCTCTACGCGCGGAACGCCCAGGCGTTGATGCCTGAGATCGGCAGCGACCATTTTTGCAATGTCCTCGCTTTCACCTAACTGGATGGCGAGTTGTCCCGTGATAACTTCCCGCCGCGTTAGGCGTTTTGTTATGATCTGCTTTGTGTCAGCATAATGACCGAGGCGGCTCTCCGATTTGGAATCCATCGGGATTCTCGCGACGGTTGCATCCTCGACGACCGATTTGCCCTCGTTTGAATAGTCGAGGATTTTATCCCTCAACTTTCGTTTCTGCTTGGTCTGGACTTGGCTCAAATCTTGTCCAACCTTTTCACGTCGCCGCCGAGCTTCTGGAAATTTGCGACCTGAGCTCTGAATTCAGCTTCCAGTATTTTCCGTTGCGCTGGATTGAGAATTGCTTCGCGATTTCCGTTGAGGCGTTGTTGAATCTCAACTATGTGATTGAAAATTTCCTCGGATTTTGTCGCGTTCTGGACAGCCTCTTGCGCCGAGAGGATATTTTCCTGGTAAGGATCGTCGTCTTTGAACGTCGGGTCGTTTTCGTGGATTTTTTCCCCATCCTGGGCCATGAGCTCTTTGAGATCTGAGCGATGCTTCGCCAGCTTTAGTCGAGTGTCCGCCAAATTGCGCTCATATGCCTCAACCGAATCGCCGTCTGCGAGATGGTTCATGCAGTTTTTCGCGACCTCTTTGTAGTGGACTATTTTGCTTCGGAGATCGCGTTTCTTTTCGTCGCGTTCCTTCTCGGATCTTTTCCGCAGACGTTCTTCTTCCTCGGGATCAACGCGCAGTTGCTTTTCTTCTTCTTCTGAGACCGTTTGATAGGCGCGAAGATCGCCGCGCAGTGAATCCGGTACTTCGCTCGACTTTGCTGGCGCGGGTACCCCTTCGGCAGCCCGCATGATCGAATCCAGCTTCAAGATCATGTCAAAGGGTACGAATTGTTTGGCAGCGTCCATGATCTCGAATAGTTCGATCTCAAGCGGGGTTAGCTGCTGCCCTTTCTTCCCTCGGACGATGTTCATCTCGATTGCATGTTTTCGCCTGGCGAGCAGAGTGCGCCCCCAATTTGGATTCTCGCGAACTCTGAGGTAAGCAGGCCGAGTGTATGCAATCCCGTAGAGCGTAATCAGGAAGATGGGGCAGGATTTCTTTTTCTCGTCCTCGACGTAGTTCATCCTCAAACTGGCGAGGAAAGTAATTGCCGTCCAGAGAATCGGGAGCTTGGATTGGATCTGCGGCGAGGTCCATTCGGAAGAAAGAATCTTCCTGTGTCGGATGGTCAGCTCCCTGCGCGTTGCGGTCTCCGCTTCGCTTGTCGGTTTGAGGTCTGGTGAATCTACCATCGATCATCAATCCTCGCGAAGCGATTTCGTCGAAATTGTTATACGGAAGGAATGGGTGTCAGTCATTGTCGATCAGTCCAAAATACCGTTGGATTAGGACAACGCGACCTGGGGGCTTGGAAACCGACAGTCGCGTTTCTCTTATTTCTCATTGTTCTTGTGCGCCTGCGAGAAATGTTAGGGCATGACTCGTTGTTCGTGGCTTTCTATTTCCAGGATCGAAAACCATGCTGAAAGTTTGGCTTTGAAATCTGCCTCAGAAATCTCGTCTGGTTCCTGCAAGATGACTTTTGTAAATAGTGAATCAGGACGATCCTGCATCGAGAAGCTCTTGAGGGGTTTCAGGGAGATGACTTTAGGCGACGAAGGTTTAAAATCGGCCGCTTTCGGATTTCCGATTTTGCGTGGCAAATTACGAACCCCCAGATTTCCTGTGCGGCTCGGACCGCGTTTTAGGGCGGATGCTTCTCCCCAGTTCAAACTTGAGCTCTTGTGTTGCTAGATCAATGCTCTGAATGATTTCCTCGTCGGTACCTTTCTGCGACGGGACTAGGATCAACGCCAGGCCAGCAGTATATCCTGCCAGCTCGTAACCGAGCGCGTTTGTGATCTCTTTTTTGACGTAGGCCAGGTTTTGTCGGGCGGAGATGTGGATGAGGATCTGGGCCATTAAGGAAACTATGGAGAAAACTTAATGAGTGGTAATAATGTAGCGCCAACAATGCAGGTCGCTATGTAGATCGGTGGCCTGAAAAAAGGTGTAAAGAATTCAAAGAACGGCGCGCGCGCTTCCTCTCCCGCCCCGACACGGAAGAGCTGGCAAAAGAGTACGTTTCGCTGCTCTGTGAGACTGGAAAATGGTTTGCGATCCAGCTCGTCATCGACAGCAAATTCGTGTCAGAAAAGTATCACTCCCGATACAATGGCTTCCAGGCTAAAAGGGAGCCTGATACGGGAAGCGAGGAAGAAACCGCGCCTGGATGAGATCCGCGCCAGAGAAAAAGGAAAGAGGATCCGTGGGGCCGCCGAGGGGAAAGACACTCCCCCCGACCATCGAAATCCGTGGTGCTTGGCCTCAGATGGGTTTGAGAACGGCTTCTCCATTTCCTAAAGGGGCGATCAAGTCGTATCCCTGTGCAAGATAATTCTTAACCTCGCTCACGGGTACTACGATCTGCCCCTTACTCTTACTAGCTTTCTCCTTTTCATCTTCGAGACGTTCTACCATCACCTTTTGAAGTTCTAGGTAAGGAAGATCGGCGAAGCGCTTTTCTTCGATTTCTTGTTTCGTGAACTTGCCGCTTAGCAAAAGAAACGTCATTCTCATTTCGCGCTCGCTTTTGATTTCACGACTCGTCATTATCGTGATCCCAGGAATGGCTTTCACATATTCCTCGATCATGTTCTCGATTGGCGGCTTCATGTAACTTGCCGTAACTCCGGTCGCATGTCCCATGAATATCTCCACGAAAAGAGATTTTGTAAATCGCTCACATTCGACTTTGAAGAATTTGCGAAAACCATGAGCTTGCTTGAACTCGTGCCTGATGGCTTTTTGCCTGATGGCTTTTCCTTCCCCGACGACAGTTTCTCTCAGCCCCATTTCTTTCCACAAAAGTCCAAGTTTGTTGGCGATTACTCTGGACTTGACCACTCTCGCAGTTGCGGGTGCGCCCTCTGCAATCTTTCTCTCATTAAGTTGAATCGAGATAAGAGGACTTTTCCTGGTGATCTTTTCGCCCACATCTTCTCGTGCCTTTCTGTATTCTAGGAGAGCTTCATGGCACTCTGGCGACACAAAGGTTGTGTATTCCTCTGGCTCACCCGAGTACACCCTCAGCTTGGCAAATTGAAATCCCGCCGCTTTGATCGGTTCCAGATCGCCCCAGGTAAGATACTCTAGTGCGCCGATCCTGATGCCGGAGCTGACAAGCAGCAAAATAATGCACTTCATTTTCAGGTCCGCGTGAAGCAGAAGCCTTCGGATCTCCTCGGAGCTGGGCGGCCTGTCTGAGCCATGCCTTCTTGCGCGTGGAATCAAGCGGTCGATTTTCTTCCAGTTCACCTTTTCAATGTCATTCATTTCGAGAAGAAGTTTCACAGCGTCCCTCGCCATATGAATCGTAGATCCACCGACTCCCTCTTTCTTCCGAGTCTCAATGAAATCGAAAAAGAGATCCTCTACTTTGCTCGGCTGCGATCTCGCAAGTTCAACAAGCTCATCCAATTCCAGGTCGCTTTTTTCCAAGAATAGGCGCAGCTTGCCGCAGTAGCTTTCCTTTGTTTGCTCACTCTTGAAGCTCGCCAAGTACGGCCTCAGCGATTTTCCACGTAGCTTTTCTGATGGCTTTGACAAATCGTTGCAGAGCCAAGCGTTATGAATTGATAATATTTGCTGTCCTCAGCATGTATATAGATGCGGAGGGTGGGACCCCCGCACGAATTTACTAGTAAAAATGCAACCCCGTTGGCAAACCCGCATACCTCTAGGAAGCTCTCCTTAATGGAGATAGGCCTTTGTTACCCCAAAAGATCTTGGCGTATTCTAGGTTACATGCGAGTCGCCCTAGATTCGATCATAACCCTCGCAAATCAGTGTCCTATGAACTCATAGATGGTTCCCAGAAGCGGCTCAGTATCCATGTAGTAGAATATGTTGTCACCAATCCTGCCACTCATGAGCACGTCGACTCCCATTTCTCTAAACGTGGCGAGCGCCGCATTAGCGTCCTGATCAAGCGACTGGACGTGATGGAGGCCCCCACCCCGTTCCTCCAGGAACTCCTTCCAGATGTTTGGGCCTTCAAGGGGCTGTATCAGTTCCAGCTGGATGCTACCACTCTGTGCAATTGCCGCCATCATTGAGGCCTCAACGGGTTTCCCCCGCAAGCTCACATCCCTGAGGAGCGGTGGCTCGATTCTGACTGTCATCCAAGGGCCGATTCCCAATTTCTCCCAATAATTGTCCACCGCCTTTTGCAAATCCCTGACAACGATTCCAATCTGACATATCGCACCCATTTTTATTTTGGGTACAACCAAATGCGCGTTCTCTTCGTTGATGGATTCTATTCCTTCACTTGGCATTACTACGAAGCTAATGGCTCTCGGCTTTAAGCAGTCCCTTTGTCGCGGCAAATCTTGCCAAAGGATAAAATAACGATCATCAGTTGCTAAGTTTCATGGCTGTAATTCGAAGGGAGAAAGCGTATGAAAAGTATGCGTGGATAATTCCATTCGTGATGGGTCTATTCTTCCTGCTCTCCATGTCCGCCACAATCCTATCTCCTGGAATCCTCACTGGCGCGGAAAATGCCGTCGAGACCCTGACTGGCGCCCCATTTTCTCAGCTAGCCGTGTCGAGTCCAGGTGTAGCCAATTACATTTACTATCTAATCACGATCCTTGCGATCTTCAGCGCGGGCCTCGGGGCCTTCATCATGATTGTTTCAGCGACGGCTTATAGGAATGGTGAGGTGTGGGCATGGTACTTGACGTGGGTTTGTGCCCGTGCTCTTCCTTCTGGATTTTGCAAATGACTATCGTGTTCTTAGATACGTGGACTATGGTTCTATCATGATCGCCGCAATCCTGGTTGTTGGTTTGCTCCTACCTTACAGAAAGTTCTTCCCCATTAAACAACCCAGTAATACTGCATAGTTAATTATCAGCGAGCTTCTCGTAAGTGAAGAACAAAGTCGAACCGAAATCAGGATATATCCAACGGACTTTGAACCCTCAGATATTCCACAAGATCGGCGAACTTGAGCTCTTGTCAGAATATTGGTTTAGGCAAATAATAAGAGAAACAAAGCATCTAGCGAAATCGTCGGTTCCGAACGGGGTTCGAACAAGAAAAGCGGTAAATCCCGAGTGCGAGATGGAGACCCCGCACGAATTTACTAGCATAATACAAGTGAAACAAGAAATGGACTTCACGTTCCATGTCGGTTAGGAAGCGGAAATCCCCCTGATAGGGACTGGCGCACGTTCTAAATTCTTGGATCTGTTTCGGTTACCATCGGGGCGTTTCGCCCAAGCTGGAATAACTTTCTCGCAATCAGGATCCACCAGACGAACATCAAAATCGTGGCACAACCGACGAGGATTGTTGACACATTGGATGTAGCTGACACAAAGACGGAGGCGATGTAATTGACTAGAAATAATCCATTTGCGAGGATTCCCACCCAAGCGGTTGCTATGCCGAAGAGCTTGCCTCTGCGCATGACTGCTGCGACGATCAGTCCCGCAACCGCCACTAAAATGAATCCTGTACTCCAAAACAGGCCGCCCCCGCCCACAGCAATTGTCGCCTGACCAGCTGCAAGCAGGAGAGACTTCTGTGCCTCCGTTGTTGCAGCTGCATATTGGTCGCTGACGTAAAGTAAAGAGAGGCTCGTATTAGTTGCTACGTAAGCTGCTATGCCTGCGAACGCAAGGGGTGTTGCGACTACCATCCAAGATTGATTGGTTCGCCTCAGCGCGGCAAAGAGGGCAAGAAACACCGGGCCCAGTAGGGCGACAACGGCAATGTCCAGGATAGCATCGTCGAGGAGTCCGATGAGTCGATTACTCTGAAACAGCTCGAACCACCCAATTACTGTGCTGGGTTGGTCACCGAAACTCGCGCCGAACTGCCCCGAATGCAACCAGACATCTTGGATGATAACGACTATGAGACCCTCGATCAATACGACCGCGAGAGCCATTAGGGCGGCATATCCGCCGATTTCGTAAAGCTCTCCCCAAGCTGAGTCTGCAGCTTCGGTACTCGTGACCTGTTCTTTAATCATGCCGGGATCGTCTTTTCCTTTGCCGCAAGCATGGTTCCAACCTGATGGCCGATCTGCTCAAATCGTTCATCTTCTCCATCCTTTAGTTTCACATTCCCCTTTTCGCCCTTCTGTCTGCCGAGGATAAGGGCTGATTCGCGGGGAGCGATCATCTCCAGACCGCAACGGTCAAGTTCCTTTTCAATCCCCTTCGCTGCACTTCCGGAGAGAGGGGCCTCAAATCTCGTATCGAAGGCGAAGCCAAACTTTCCATTAAGATCAACGTTCTTGAGATTTTCAAGAAAAGCTTTCATTGGTTTTGAAGCCGAGTGCCACTCCGTCGGAGCACCTAAACAAATCAGATCGAACTCTGTTAGCGAATCGACTGGCGCGTCGATTGCATTGACACAAACGGTTTCAATACCTGCTTCTTCGAGTCCCCTTTCAAAGGATCTCGCGACCTTTTCCGTGTTACCATATCTGCTAGTGAAGATTACTATTGCACGTTTTGTTCCTGCTTTTTCGGTAGAATCGACCATCAATTCTGTTCATCGTGACGAAGGCGTATGTTGTTACTTAAGGTACGAATACAATTATCAAGAATGATAACGGAATATTCCTCTCTTAAGCCTCCGAATCATTAACCTTCGAAAGCGACAACTGAGCGTCTTAAAAATAATTAATAGACTGACAGGAACAGTCAGGAAGTTCGCTTTTTTCCAGAGTTTTGCCAAAAACCGCCGATCATGAACATTATTCCAACCAAAAATAATACGGCACTGAGAAATGCAAAATACTCACGGTCTAAGATGTAAATGACGACCGATAGCAGAATAAGCACTAGACCATTTCTAACGTCCGAGTTCAACTGTTATGGCAGGTATCTAAAATCGGTTATGAATATACAGCCTGCTGTGACATTCAATTTTCTGGCGATCAGGGATGGAAAATTCTTTATTGCGAAAGGACTGTTCATAGTGTAAATCTAAGCTGGGAGTAATGGACACCCCAAAGCCAAAATCTCATGCCGCAAGAAATATTGCGATTGCTGGAGTTTTTATTTTACTTCTTGGATTCTTTTTTCTTGTTCCTATCGTTCAGGTAACTAATGTGAATTATTTCGGATTAGTTGGTGTAAATGCGACAGTCTCATTATCGTGCCAAGTATTCGGTTTTGGGGAAGTTCACGCAACTACCAATTTTCTCAGCGTTCAAACAGATAAGTGGGGATGGTCGACTGACTGCTAACATCCCGGAGCCTCTTTGAGTCGCTTCTTCGAGGTGCTGACACTTCAGCTCTCTGGTCACAGGTTATAGTTGGGATAGTCGGTCCCGAGCGAAGGATTCTCTAGTTGGAGGGTGCTTGGTCATCTGAAGAAATTCCTCAGAAAGAAATGAATTCCCATAAGCTGAGAACTCAATTGTAATTCAATTTTCTTCATTTGAAAGAATCCTCCTTCGTGATTAAGTAACTTGTAGAATCGAACCTTGAGGAAATCTTGAACAAAAAAGAATGCCAATGCGTATCCCCAGACAATTGCTGATAGCTCCCACCCCATGGCGGGCAAAAGAATGCCATAAACTGTGATCAGTGTCGCCGTCAGCTGAGTCAATATGACAGCGAGGAGCAACGATCTTGAAGGTTTCACAGACCAAAATGGTCCCTTTGTCCGAGCCACAAACAGCGCAAGGTGCCCCGCCACGGACAGCTTGAGATATATGAACGACTGGAGAACCAGCGGATTCAAGTGCAGAACTTCAAGCCCGATAATGAGCATTCCGAAGGACGATGCTGTCCCGATAATTCCCAGAAATGATGAGATTCCCAACAATGTACGCATGTTCCACTTCTCTGGCTTTTGGGAGATCTTGACATTGTCATAGGCTATCGTCATGATAGGCATGTCGTTGAGGAGAGCAAGTAGAACAATCATCAACGCAGTGACCGGGTAGAGCTTGAACACGATGATTGAAAGTGAAATGAAGAATAGTACCCGGAATGTTTCGTTAATGCGATAGATCGTATAGTTAGTCATTCGCTGGAATATCTCCCGACTCCCCGTCACGGCATCGATGATCACGGAGAGACCGGGCTTCGTCAAGACTACGGCAGCGGCAGACTTTGCAGCGTCAGTAGCCCCGGCCACTGCTATCCCGCAATCAGCCTTCTTTAGGGCGGGAGCATCGTTGACGCCGTCCCCGGTCATGCAGACGATGTGCCCTTTCTTCTGCAGAAGGTCGACGATGCGATACTTGTGCTCTGGAAAAACCTCCGCGAAACCATCGGCTTTCTCTACCACTGATTCTGCTTCACTGTCTGATTTGTCTAGGATAGACGACGATGTGACAATATTTGTTCCCAGCCCCACTTGCTGTGAGACTTCCTTGGCTATGGCCATGTGGTCGCCTGTGACCATTTTCACATCTATTCCCATCGATTGTGCAGTCTTTATCGTGGCGGCCGAATCTTCCCGCGGGGGATCGGAGAGCGCTATAAGCCCGACAAATTGCCAGTTCTTCTCGCCGTCGGTTCTTGCCACACCTAGGGCGCGATATCCCTTCTCGGCGAAGCTGTTGACATCCTCGTTCACGACTCCCTCGATGTCTTTGTCATGGACGAGAGACAAAACCACTTGGGGTGCTCCCTTTGTAATCTGAAAGACATTGCCGTCTTTGCCTTCCACCGTGGCCTCCGTTCGTTTTGACACGGGGTCGAACGGCTTGAAGGACGAAACTTTGTAACTTGCTATCGACGCGGGCATCTCGTTCAATCTCTTGGCTTTCATTATGATCGTGTCGTCGATAGGATCGTTGTCTTCCTCCCTTGAGGCAAGGGTTGCAAAAAGCAGGATATCGTTTTCCGTATATTTTTTGAAGGTCTTCGTTTCGCTTACAGTAAGCGCGTTCTTCGTGATAGTGCCTGTCTTGTCCGCGCATAGAATATCCACGCCCGCCATCTCGTCTATGGCAACCAGCTTGCTGACTATGGCATCTTTCTTCGCTAATGCCGATGCTCCCACCGTCATGCAAACAGAGAGGACGGCCGGCATCGCCGCCGGGATTGCTGCAATGATCAGGACGAGTCCGAACTGAAGGATTTCGAGAGGTCCCTGCTGACGGATGAGACCGACGATTGACGTTATCGTTACCATGACTGCGGCAAGCGCGATAAGATAGTCACCGATCTTCACCACCGCTCCTTGGAAATGGCTTTTTGTTTGAGCTTCCTCAACCAGCTTGGTGGTCCGTCCAAAGTAGGTGTTCATCCCCGTCGTAACCACAAGAGCGTTCATCTCACCCTGTCGAACAATAGAGGATGAGAAGGCAACATCGCCCGGATGCTTCTCCACGGGCAGAGATTCTCCGGTTAAAGCTGATTCGTCGATCTGAAGATATGTACCGTCAACAAGCTTTGTGTCTGCGGGAACAATATTCCCGAGGCGTAGACGTACTATATCTCCGGGAACGAGCTCTTTTGCAGGAAGATCAGCCCACTTTCCATCCCGCAGTACTTTCGCCCTAAGGGCAAGCCTCTGTTTCAGCAGCTCGATTGCATTGCTGGCCTTGTTCTCCTGCCACGTCCTAACAATGACATTTACCACCAAGAGCGCGGTGATGATAACTAGGTCGTCCCAGTTCTGCAAGAATGCCGAGATGATCGCTGCCGCTTCTATCATCCAGGGAATGGGTCCCCAAAAATAGCGTAGGAAAATGAGTATCGCGGAGCGCTTCTTTTCAACTATCTCGTTCGCTCCATATTGCTGGAGCCTTTTGACTGCTTCTGAAGAGGAGAGCCCCTTTTCGGTCGTTGCAAGTCTCTTGAGCAGTTCTGCGACAGGAAGATCCTTCCCCTCGGAAGGAGTGATACTACCCAAGTTGGCTTCTGTACGACCTGCTAGTTTCTATTATTCAAAACCGTATCCCCGAGCTCGGACGGAATCATAAGGTTCGCAAGTTGACATCAGCCCTCCAGCATGTTGCCATTTTAATCTCATTTACGAGCAGTCGATTCATCATCGACGGAGATTCTTTTATCGTAAGCTCGCAAAAGATCGGTCCGGCTTATTATTCCTAAAAGTGCTCCAGTCGATTTGTCGACAACGGGAAGCTGACCCACTTCATTTATCGTCATTTTCCTCATAGCATCAAGGAGTGTTTCGTTCTGTCCGACCGATATGACGTTTTGAGTCATTATTTCTGCAAGTTTTGTTGAAGCAGATTTTTCTCTTGGGATGCGTTCCACATCTTTCAGCGTGACCATGCCCGTAACTTTCCCTTCTTTGGATACTATAGGAATTCCCTTGAAGCCTTTTTCAAGAATCAGCTGATTAGCTCTTTGAACAGAATCATCTTCGTTCAGACTCTGTACATCCTTGTTCATAGCCTCGGAAACAAATATCCTAGTCATCAGCGGAACATTGTACTCTCCCATGTGTGCGGGTGAGTCCGCCCTCGTCTCGACCTGGCTGTGATAAATGGTGTATTTTGAGCCAGTCAAATAGTATGAGGTCACAACTGCAATCATCGAAGGAGCCAGCAGCGATAGGTTACCTGTCATTTCGCTGACCATTAGAATTACGGCGATGGGAACTCGGCCTACTCCTGCAAAGAGAGCCATCATTCCGACGATGACAAGAGGAGCTGGGATTGGAATAAGATTCGGAAAGAAATTCTGAACAACCATCCACATAGCTGCGCCTAGGAATCCCCCAATTGCGAGAGAGGGAGCGAACACTCCTCCACTTCCTCCAGAACCCACCGTGAAAGAAGTAGCAAAAATTTTCAAGAATACGACGAGCAGCAAAACGAGGATGACTGGTAATGCAACGTAGTTGGTTGTAATCGAACTAAAGTTCCCGTCAATAGCAAATTGCAAAAATCCGTAACCCAACCCGATTACCTCTGGAAAGAAAATTCCAATTATTCCGCAAATTGCTGCACCGATCATCGGTCTTACGTACTTCGGAATCTTCGACACATCAAAAAAATTTTTGACGGTGTAGAAGGTCAAAGTGTAGAACCTTCCCACTCCTGCGCAAAGTACACCGAGTATCGCGTAGAAAATCAGGTTGAAAGGATGAGTAAAATTGTATGTAATTCCAGTCCCGAATATCGGAGTGAATCCGGTGAATGACCCAAAAATGACGTAACCTATCGGGGTTGCGATGAAAGCTGGAATCAAAGTTTCTGCCTCGATGTCGCCGCCGCTGTACAGAATTTCCGCACTCAGTATCGCTCCGCCAAACGGAGATTTGAAAATCGATCCGATGCCTGCCCCAATTCCCGCAGCTAGAGCGATCCTCCTGTCCTTAGCAGATAATCCAAAAATCTCTCCGATCATCGAACCAAAGCCAGCAGCAATCTGCGCGGTAGGGCCCTCCCTTCCCGCACTTCCCCCACTGCCTATTGTGAACGCTGACGCAATCGTCTTTATGATCGGAACACGTCGCCGAATGATACCGCCCTTATTGTGATATGCATCAATTGCAGCATCGGTTCCATGCCCTTCCGCTTCGGGCGCCAAACCAAAAACTAGCAGCCCTGCGATCAATCCACCGATAGCCGTTGAAATTGGAATAAGCAAGAAATGCGGGTTTACTGAAATAGGAGCCGGCGCTTCTCCCACGGGATTGGGAGGATAAAACCCCGTTATCCCGCCTAACATCGTGTTGGAGACTATTTGGATCGCAAAGTAAAATACTGTAGCACCAAAACCCGCTACGAGTCCGATAAGCGTACCGATGAAGGCCCATTTTCCAAGATAACTGCGATTGAGAAAGCGCTCCACACGACGACGCTCGGCCTTTTTCTCAGACTCTATGCGGCTTCCACCGCAGGCTCTTTTCCAGTTTTTGATTAAAAGCTAGTCGACAAAGAGTCGGGTAAATTCGATTGATTCTCGCCTTAGAAGTAAAATTAGGGCATAATTGGCACGAATTTATTGGATTCTACGTTGTCCACAAAGGTACAGAATTTGTACGTTTAGAACTTCTTTTTAGAATACAATTTTTGATCAATATATGTTCTGTTAGATAGGAGAATGTGAGTTGACGACGATTCCCCAAAGTAGAATCATCTTAATCGTTGTACTTACTGTAATTGTAATAGTCGTAGTAGTCGCAGTACGCACCCTGACAGGCCGAAAATTGATAAATCTACCGAAAAAATCCGATGAATCTTAACAGAACGAAACTCAGATGATTTCTTATCAATCCCGAATGTGATCGATTTCATTGCGCGGAAGAACAATCATTACTTTAGTGGGTGCCCCGGAAATGCCGTTCTCATTTTTGAGAATTATGTCCCCTGTTATATGTAGATGAGAGGAAAACACGTCTTGCTAATAGGAGAATATGATCGCAAATCATGCGAGGAAAAACAATCTTATCGGGTGTGGCCGGAATCGCGGTGGGTGCGGTGCTCGCACTCTTAATCGGTGGTACTCTCGTCACATTGGAATCTTCTGCCATGCAGACAAAATCCAATGGCTGGTTCACCTATACGGAATGCGGGAAGGTTGGGATCAACATCCTTGAACAGGCAGTGTGCGCCGCTGCTCTCCCAGGCGCCAACGTGCCTCAAGAAGCTGTGTACTGGGAGGCATATTTCGATGGCTCAGGTCACAGGCTGACCGGCCAGCACGACTACATTCTACAGTTCCCGCCTGGAGAGCTGCCGCCTAACAGCGCCTTTTGGGCTGTTACCATGTACCACGTCAATATAACCCTCGTGAACAATTCCATCAACCGCTATGATGTCAGCGGTACTTCTGGCCTCGTACCGAATGCCAACGGATCCGTCGACATATACATCCAGAACACTTCCCCGGCGGGCAACGAATCGAATTGGCTGCCGGCGCCGACCGGCGATTTCTTGCTATTTCTCCGTGTCTACCTGCCCGGCCCGGCGATTCTGAACGGTTCCTACAAGCCGCCGCCCGTTGTCGAGGTGAGCTGAACATGAAGCACAAGAATCTCTTCGTCTTCTCAGTGGTATTGCTCCTGACCTTTGGAATAGGCACCTTCATCTACATCTACGAAATTCCACTTTTGATCTATAACGGATGGGAGCAGGGGGTAATGCAGAAAGGCATCGGAGCGGGACCCTTCCCTGTCAACACTCTCTCCACGCAGCCTGACCTTTTCGGCCCCAATTCCACAAATTCAAACCAATATGTGAGGGGTGAAGGACCCACACTCTATACTGCAGGTGTCCTCGACCTCAGCACGGGGCCAGAGATTCTGAGCGTACCTAATATGGGCGGGAGATACTATGACATACTGCTCGTCGATTCGCGGGGCGATGACTTTGCCTACGTTGGTACTCGCACCACTGGGGGTCAGGCCGGCAACTTCCTCATAAGCGGACCCGGCTGGCAGGGAACGGTTCCAAATGGAGTGACGCAGATAACTTCGCCGGATAGCAAGGTGGCTCTCATCGGACGAGTGCTCGTCCAAAACGCCAGCGAGGTTTCGGTTGCGTACAACCTATCGATTCAGATAAAACTCACACCGCTGAGCCAATGGCAGCCGGAAGCGGGGTAAAGGCCTAATCGAAATTTGGAACTTGTTTCTTCTATGCTCGAGATCTGTTAAGAAACGGTCCTTTGTAAGCAGCCCTGATCCATCAGGAGATACGATTTACTAGTAAAAACCAACCGACAGATAATTCCAAGCGCGGAATGTGGGACCCCCGCACCAATTTACTAGTAAAAATCCAAGCCCTATTGTAACTCTTCAAGATGATAGCTCGGTTAGGTAACGGATTCGCGCACGAATTTACTAGTAAAATTTGAATTTCTGGGCTCGACTCGAATCAATCTTTATATGATAAATGAATAATTCATTTATGTATATGACTAACCAATGACTAGGCCTCAAACATCAATTGAACGATTGGGAATAGATCAACCCGAGAATATTCTGAAATCCGCCGAGAAGGTATTCGGGCGAAAAGGTAGTTCGGCTACCATGGCGGACATTGCATCAGAAGCTGGAATCAGCCAAGGGCTTGCCTACAGATACTTCGAAAGCAAGGATGAGATTTTCAAAACCCTGCTGAAACATTCACTACAATCTGCAGAAGAATATGATAAGATGATGAAAAAGCTACCTGGAACTCCGGTAGAGAAACTCCACACTATTGTAACTAGACTAATAGAACGAAGAAGAGAACAGTCAGGATACTACCAATTTCTCTATCAGATACTAGCTGATGATTCGCTACCTGCTGAGCTTAAAGAAAGGATGACAAGGCATGGTAAGATCTTTCTAAACGAAATGCGGCGGCTGATAGTCGAGGGGCAGAAAACTGGAGAGATTGCAAAGGATAATCCAGATCAATTGCTAGAAGCAGTCATGGCTTGCATTGAAGGACTATGGAAAAGAATGGCGTACTCCGATCCAGGGAAGCTGAAGCGAGAGCTATCCTGATCCGGATATCATATTCCGGATGTTGAAGCCTGACAGAAGATAGAATGGTGGGAAAGATGAAACTAAAGGGAGTCAACTACGACGCAGGAAGCGTGATGTATTTCAACTGGCGACCTGACTTTGATCCCAAGACTGTAAGCCGTGAAATCGAGATAATCAAAAATGATCTGCATTGCAACGCGATAAGAATCACTGGTCTCGATATCAAAAGGCTCGTTGTTGCCACTGAAATTGCTCTAAAGAAAGGTCTTGAAGTATGGCTTTGTCCAACGATGTGGAATAAGAAACAAGATCAAACACAGGCATACACCCAAAGGGTCGCTGAATCAGCCGAAAAATTACGGCGAGAATATCCAGAAAGCCTTGTGTTAGTCGTTGGAGGCGAACTCACGCTTTTCATGAATGGCATTGTTGAGGGCAAAAACGTAGTGGAAAGAATGACGAAACTAATGACAAAATACAAGCAGCAGGAAAATTCTACAGGGCAAACGAACTCTGTTGAAGCAATTTCACGTATCCGAAATGGCGAGCACAACAAAATACTTCGCGCATACCTCCAAAAAACTGTCGCTTCAGTGAAAGAAGTTTTTCATGGAAAAATAACCTACGCTTCTCTTTTGTGGGAATCTGTGGATTGGAATCTCTTCGATTATGTCGGCGTAGACCATTATCGTGCTGAAAGGATCAAAGATCAATACGCAGATATGCTAAAGCCGGCATTTGAGATCGGAAAGCCAGTTGTAGTTACGGAGTTTGGAATGCCAACTTACCAAGGAGCCGAAATCAATGGAGCTGGTCTGGGCGGAAATATCATAGACAACAAGTCCCAAGCTCTCCATTATCTGTTGCCCTTGTTCGGTATGTTCATTCGACCCAAATTGAAAGATGGAAATCACATCAGAGACGAGGGATTGCAGACGCGTGAACTTGAAGATCAATTGAGTGTTCTCGACAAGGCGGGTATTTATGGTGCTTTCGTCTCTGTCTTCGTTTCCCAGATTCATCCCTATGATGAGAATCCAAGGTATGATCTTGACATGGCTAGCATGAGTCTGGTCAAGACGTATTCCAAAGGAAGGCATGGTGTAACTTATCCCGACATGCCTTGGGAACCAAAAGAATCTTTCAGAGCTGTAGCAAATTTCTATGCAAGTCATTAGAGAATTTGGGGACGAGAGATGATTGGCATTTCGCGAGCAATAGTGATTCATGTGTATAATTTAGTAGTAAATCAAAATCCAATCTAAACCAAAGGGCGTTATTCGAGCACAGAAAACCTCGTATCCGGTGCGATCCGAAAAGTGAACTAGCACGCGGATTCAAAAGAATTAGAAACATTCCGAGTGTCCTTTCACTGCCGCTTCTTCGGAATTCAATAAGCGTTTTTTCTAAAGCTCGTAAATTTACGCTCTTTACTAGTAAAAATTAACGCCCGAGTGTCCCGAGGTAAGTTTATGGTGGCTAGGACTTCCATCCGATCCCTTAACTCCCATGAGCTGGCTTTCGATTCACGGTACCTTTCATTGGCTTGGTTTTCATTAACGCCAAACTTGTCTTCACCAACTTTTTCACCAGAGATACAGGTACGGGTCTATCCAATGGAAAGTGTACAGCCGCTTTGGTTGTAGTGTAGCCTGCGAGTTGTTTTTCAAAAGTCTGTATTGTCGGAGGGCACAGCAAGAGGCTAACGTATGATTTCTGGAGACCGAACCATGCGAACATTCCATTATAGTCATAACCGGGATAGTAACATCCTGGCATGTCGAAGTAACTGGTGGTCTCATTAGCGTCACGCGCAACCTGTCTTATTGCCGCTCTGATCTTCTTTAGTTTTCTCTGCAAGTCTTTTGGACATTTTGCAATATAGTCATCTACGCCTTTAGCTCCAGACTCGCGCGAGATACGCTTAGCCATGTTCTCTTTCCTTCATCTCTCCCAGAATTGATTTTTCGTATCCATTTAGCGTTTTGAAGTAATCGGCCGAAAGCTATTTGGCCAAGATTCTCCATTGAACTTTCCGTAAGCCTTTGTCTTCGATTGACGATGAACCAAGTAATCTTCCCGAATACTACCAAAGTCAAATCGATGAACTTGAAGAACAAAACAGACTCCTGAAGGAGGAGAATAAACAGCTCAAGGAGGAGCTTGCCTCCCTCAAGACAACGCTTGGGGCAGTTGTTGCAAGGAGCATAAACGCAAAGAAGGACACTCCCGCGACCTTTACTACAACCACCTCCGATAACAGAAAGTACCACAAGAAATCTGGGAGAAGAAAAGGTCACGAAGGCGGGACGAGAAGAAAGCCAGACCACGTTGATCATACGATGGAACTGGATCAAACTGTATGCCCCAAATGCGGAGGAGTCCTCTCAGAAAAACCTACAGACAAATACGAAAGATTTGTCGAAGATGTCGTTCCCGCAAGATTGGTTGTAACAAGATACGTAATTAAGAGGAGATATTGCTGCGGATGCAGGAGACAGATCTCTCCTGAAGTGCCCAATGTCCTCAGCAACGAGCGATTCGGGCTCAGACTGATGCTCCTTATAGTTTCGCTCAAATTGCTGGGGCTGTCGTACGCAAAAATCACCTCACTATTCAAGCTCATCTTCAATCTTGAGATGAGTGAGGCTTCGGTGGAGCACTCTGTGATGAAGGTTGCAGAAGCATTCGGTCCGCGTTACAGTGATCTCATCTCAGAAGTGAGAAATGAAAAGAGTCTGCATGGCGATGAAACAAGCTGGAGGATCAAGGGAAAGAACCACTGGCTCTGGACGTTTGTGGGCAAATGGTCGGTTATCTACGAGGTGGCAAGATCTCGAGGCAGCGAGGTTCCCATAAAGGTACTTGGTAGAGACTACGCTGGGACCGTGATAAGCGATTCATGGCCGGCATGGAACTACGTTGGAACAAAACATCAGAGATGCCTTCTGCACTACCTCCGTGATATAGAAGACACCCAGATCTATAAGAGACCGGGAAAAGAATTCACACCGTTTTCAAAGAAACTCAAACGCATACTGAATGACGCGATAAAAGTTGGAAAGAGCGTGAATGGAAAGAGGGATCGCCTAAGAGCCAAGAAGAGGTTTGAAGCGAGGGTCGAGAAAATTAACGCATCGTATTCGACCGTGGATGAGACAAACTGCATGCGGTTTGTCAAGCGTCTGAGAAGAGAGAAGGGAATGCTGTTCACGTTCCTTGAAGAGCTTGGAGTTGACTGGAACAACAATACAGCGGAGAGAGCAATAAGACCAAGCGTTGTCATTAGAAAGATAACCTACGGCAACCAATCGATGGAAGGAGCAGATGCACACAAAGTGTTGATGAGCGTGAAAGAGACGTGCAGGCTGAGAGGATTGAACTTTTACGATTATGCCATGAACTATCTAAATCCAGCTTCAAAAAGCTAAACGGTTACGATTTTTCTTTTTTTTGCAAATCTAAGGATTCCAGGCATTAGTCAGAACGAACAAAGATCATGTCGAAGTCGCGAATCCAGGACTTCCCATCTTCTGATTTGTCCCAGTAAGCATCTATTCTTCGTTTATTAGATCTGAGGTGTCCCTCAAATCGCTGGTGAAATTTGGGCGCATCTCTCCAAAGCTTCCAGACCCCATGAGTGAAACTCATTCGATATACGCGTGCAATCAGACGTTCATCGCTATAGAGAACAGCAAACTCTGGAGCGCTTTCATCTCTCCCGATTATCCAGTGCGAGGGTCCCATCTGATAATGGAGAAAACCTCCTTCTTTCATCAGGGAAATCTTTGCTTCAGCTTTCACTTCTTTTGGTCCACCGACCAGTTTGTGTGTCTCTTCGGACCATCGAATCGTAACACCCCAATTCCCAATGAGCTTCTCTAGTGAGCGAAGCTCGCGAGGCAGCTTGAGCCGGGGTTTCTGCACTATCAATCAGACCTCCTTCCGTTTGGGTCTAGAAGACTACAGTAAGAGTGGCAGGATTAGGGCGTTTCAGGATGAGATAGATCAAGTGCGCTCGCAGGTGTCTCGCATTACTTGGAACAACCTAGGCCTTTGGGAACCATCGCGCAACAGCGGCTGGCGCTTCCTCTGGCCTGCCAATTAGAAGGATTTTGCTTTTAGGTGCAGAGGTTCGTATTACATCAATGATCTGCTCCATGAAGAAGCGCATTTGAGGATTGCCTACCACTCCTCCGCCTATGACGACGCCATCCGGTCCACGTGCCCCTAGCTGCGACTTGAAGTTCTCTAAGCCATCCTCGGGCGAAGCAAACACAAGCTCATATCCATAGCCTTCCGCTTGCATCCGGTCGCGCAACCTTGGGAGCTGCACGCTCGCTTCCTTCTGAATTTCGATTGGGATAGATGGGTGATCCAAGGGTAAACCGACATGTATGAACGAGAGTTTTGAATTTGTCACGTTCGCACTCGTCGTTCACGCATGTTCAAGGTATTTATTGGTTAAATTGAGCCTCGAGATGCCAGTAAATTGTGCCAGCAAATGAACGCGCTAACGTTATGGGAGCTGCTGTGTAAGTTTGAGCATTTGGCTTCAGTTTTTACTAGTAAATCCCGAGTGCGAGTTGTGGGACCCCCGCACGAATTTACTAGTAAAAATACAACCCCTATTTCCAAATTTTCAAGATGATAGCTCGGTCATGTAACGAGATTCGGACACGTATTTACTCCCATGTCGACTGGGCTACATTTCTTAATATCTCTTTTGTCATGCTGGACGAGCATACTCCCATTCGCTCCAAAAGAGCATTGTGGCTTTCGCTTATTGCCTTTGGCTCATCCTAGTAAACGCATCCTGAAGATGCAGTAAATTCTCGAGCCCAGTTTATGGTTTTAGCCGTCCAGCCTGAAGGCTCTTTCTTCCTTCAGCATCATGTAGATTGCGCACGTCAGTTTTCTTGCTGCTGCGACGATGGCGATCTTGTTTCCCCTCGTTTCCTTGATCCTGTTGTAATGCCCAGTAATCGACGAGTTGCAGTTTAGGACGTGTATGTGAGCACACTGGATCAATATCCAGTTGAGCATGTGATTGCCCTTGTTACGATCTGCTTTCTGGTATTGTGTCTCTCCCGATTGATGAGTTCCGGGTGCCAGTTTTGCATAGGAGCACAGGTGTTCTGGGTCTGGGAATCTGTTGATGTCTGCAATCTCGCTTGAAATCAGCAGCGCACCGTAGTAGGATATTCCTGGCACCGTCACAAGGAGCTTCGCATATTTGTCGCCAAGAGCTTTTCCTTGATTTGGCCGTCAAGCTCTCGTATCTTCTCATCGAGGAACTGAATTGAGTCGAGGTAGTCATTTACCGCTGCGATATGAAGCGATTTTAGATGGTCCATCCCAGTCTGCGTGAAGAGATCTTTACTGTAATCAATCCATCTCCTGCTGAGCTCTGCATGGATTTTGTTTTTGAACATCGTTCTTGTCGAGACGAAATAATGTCTCCTCCTTGCCAGGTCTCTTACTTCTCTTATCTCTTGGCTGGGGATGTAGCACTCCGGTATCATGTCCAGTCTCAGTAGATCTGCAAGTGTCCTTGGTTGGGTGAAAGAGAGGATTTTGTTTTCAATCCTCCCCCTCCCACATCAAACTGTGCGTGAAGTTTTCCCTCACACAGCTTACCGAGGTGCTTCACCGAAGAGCGTACGGCTCCCAAGTTACGTACGAGATTCTACCCGCTAGAGATTTCAAGCCAAATTGAGAGGGCTGATCGAAGCCATCATATCTGGCTGACAATCTGCGAATCTGATGTTTGAAGCGTATGAATTGCCTGAACTTCCATTCGACGTAGTGCTGCAAGTCTCCGTATGTTTCTGAGGCATTAGAGTGGTTGAAGTAGTTAGTCCATCCTACAATGAGCAAGTTCAGTTCCTTGGCTAGCTGCCTTTCATCCTTGACGTGAGTGACACCCCTTGCAGTTAGCTCCCTAACCTTGTCCCTGAACTTTCGCACGGTAGCTTTGGACGGGAAGAATCTGGTTACTTCCTTCCCCTTCCTGAACTCAAATCTTCTCAAGAAGTGAAATCCAAGGAAATCAAATCCTTCCTTTGCTGTAGTGATTCTGGATTTGTCCTCGCGCAGCTCGAGTCCAAGATATGAGGAAAGAAATTCCGAGAGAAACCTCATGATGTTTCCTGCATAACTCCTGTCTGTGAAGATTACAATGTCATCGGCGTATCTAACGAGCTGAGAATTGTACTTGTATCTGCTGTTCATCTTCAGCTCCGTCCATGCTGCGTCGAGTTTGTTGAGATAGATGTTGGCTAGAAGAGGCGAGATGACTCCACCCTGAGGAGTCCCCTCATTCGGATAAGTCGTTTCACCCATGTAGACGACGCCTGCCCTGAGCCATTCCCTGACGAGTTTGATGATGTATCCGTCTGTGACTCGCTCCTTGACAAAGGAGATTAGTTTTGAATGGTCTATGTGGTCGAAGAACGCTTCGATGTCAACATCGATGACGTTCGTAAGACCGAAGTTTAGGCACCTGTAGATTGCCAAGCTTGCATCTCTTGCCGACCTGTGCGATCTGTATCCGTAGCTGAAATCTTGGAAATCAGCTTCGAATATCGGCTCGATGATTAATCTGACCGCCTGTTGAACTACCCTGTCCCTTACAGTTGGGATACCAAGAGGTCTTTTCTTCCCATTCGGTTTGGGAATGAAAACTCTCCTGACGCACTGAACTTTGTATGTTTCGTCCTTGAGTTCTTGCTGTAGCCGCGAGAGGAATTCATCAACTCCTCTCCTTTCTATGTCCTCGATTGTCTCGTTGTCGATTCCTTCCACACCTTTGTTTGCTCTGACTCTTTTCCAAGCTTCTTCCAAAACATCGATCCGACAGATTTTATCTTTTAGACTGTAGAATCTCCTTTCCTTGTTCTCCTTCAGCTGTTCGGTAAAGACTGCTACGAAGTTCTTCGACGGGCTTCAAATTACGAGCTTTCAACCTCTTACTTCTTGCGAAGAATGGACTCGTCCATGAACTTTGAGCAGTCACGCACACAAGTAAGGCTCCTTCTCTCGTGCGAGGTTGTGCTGTCCTCACCCTCATGAATACTACTAGCCTTTCCGACTCCGTGCAGCGCTTCGGCCGCCATTTCGCTCAACGAGCTTATAGGCAGCACTACCAAAGATGCCCTAGTTGTTAGAGCATCTATGGACACTACCCGGTCTCCCAAGTTAGGCTCCATGGCTTTCTCCTCATGCCACCCCTGCAACACCGGGGAAGCTGCATGCTCGCAGGCTACAGGCATTACACCTGATGATGCAGTTCTAGCCTTCGCAGAGTGACGACTTGCTAGGCCTTCCCACTCCGACCTCACGGTGCTACATCGAGTTCGCTTGCGCTGCGGCCTGAGGATTTGATTTGAGGACAGCTCCAGCCAGCGAATTGCTCCGCTAGCTGTGCCCCAATCTATCTGGGCAAACCTGCGATTCCCAGAGTGGAACTTACGTCCACGAGTCATAGAGATTCCTTGGCGCGCCGTCTACCTTGTCATTTTTCACTTTTGCGTATGCGATCGCCTTAACCATCAATGGATGAGCTACCTTGACATCGTATCCTTCCTCCTTTAGAAGATCATAGATGTGTTCGTGGTTGTAACCAGACTCCATGACTATTTCAGCATCAGTACCATCAAGAAATTCGAGTATGCTTTTTGCATCCTTGTTGATCTTCAGCTCGTTTTCTATCCTTCCCCCTTCATCCTTGAGTACTGACTGTACAGTTTTTTGGTGCAAGTCTATTGCTGCGTACATGTGCTTGGCTGTGGCTTTACGTTCCTTTAATACGGTCGATCATGTCACCTAGTAAGCACAAACTGTCGGAAATTCACATCATTCTCACCTAAACAAAGTATGCCAAACAAACCTCCCCTTCTGAGAAAAATCCGTTCAATCGCGAGCACTCTTTGGGCGATGCTCTTTACTTCCTCTGGGGATAGAATCGCGTCCGCGCTCAATGTGAAACGATATTCCCGATTAGGACCTGCCGATCCGCGAATCGGTCTAATCCATTGTACAAGAATTGTACAGCTGCGGGCGCTTTATATTTCCAACGATGGGTTATCTTCGTGGACTTACCTAATTGATAGATGCGGAGAACCTCACGAGAAAATTTGGCGATCTCACCGCTGTCGATGACCTCACTCTTCACGTGGCCGAAGGTGAAGTTTTCGGGTTTCTCGGTCCCAATGGCGCTGGCAAGACCACTTCTATCCGAATGCTAGCATGCCTCATATCGAAGACAAGTGGTACCGCGAAGATAGGCGATTATGACATTGGAAACAGCGCGGATCAACCAAAGATCAGAGGGATGATCGGGCTGATTCCAGATAACGTCGGTCTCTACGAGGAACTAAACGCATACAAGAACCTGGATTTCTATGGCAGGTACTACAAGGTCGACGAAATTAAGAGAAAAGAAAGGATAGAATATTTACTAAAGCTAATGGAGCTTTGGGAGAAAAGGGATCTTCCGGCTGGTACATTCTCCAAGGGAATGAAGCAAAAACTTGCGATAGCTCGAGCACTAATTCACGATCCCAAAGTTCTCTTCTTGGACGAACCCACCGCAAACTTGGATCCCGAAGCTTCGAAAACAGTGAGAGATTTCATCTTAGATCTCAAGAAAGAGAAAAAAACAATCTTTCTTAACACTCATCTTCTTGACGAGGCTGAAAGAATCTGCGATAGAGTGGGCATACTAAGAACTAAACTCATAGCGGTCGGAACACCGGAAAAGCTCAGAGAGTCAATATTGGGAAGGAAGACGGTTTTTCAACTTCAATCCGTCAACAATGCAATCATATCCGCGGTCAAAAGACTCGGAGTTGCAAATGTCGAGGTAGCAGAAAACAAGCTGATAATCACGGTTAGCGATCCCGAGAAACAAAATCCTGACATTGTGAACTCGATTGGGGCAGCGGGCGGTCGCATCCAGTACGTTACAGAGGCAAGCTCGACTCTTGAGGATGTGTATTTGAATTTGATCAGGAGCTCAGAATAGAATTGGACTTGCAGAACGCTTGGTCAGTCGCATCAAAGGACTTTGAATCTTTCAAGAGCAGGAGGGGAAGTATATACGCCACGATAGCTTTCCCGCTTGGAATAGCCTTCGGATTCCCCGGGATTATTGTTGCAATTCAACACTTCTATCCGAGTGCAGACACAGTCTCGGCGTCCATTACACCTTTTCTGAACGCATTTTCCTTTTGGTTTGTCATTGGAGCAGCTTCTCTTCCAAGTGGACTCGCTTCTTACAGCATAGTCGGCGAGAAGATCGAAAAGAGTCTCGAACCTCTCCTTGCAACTCCCATGTCAGACAGCGAGATTCTACTGGGAAAGAGCATCTCTTCATTCGTCCCTCCCATTGCTTCGATCTACATTAGCTCGGTGATCTACATGGTCTTGATGGACATCATCACTCGGGATGCGCTTGGATATCTTTACTATCCCAATTGGATGTTTGCAATAATTCTCCTCGTGCTTGCACCACTCGCAAGTTTACTCACTATCCAATTAACAGTTATTTTGTCAGCGCGAGCAAGTGATGTGCGAACTGTACAGCAATTCACCGGGATCTTGTTTTTTCCATTTCTCATAATTTACGTGGCCACCGAGATCGACGTAATTCAATTGAATACACCCAACTTGCTTATCATTTCTGGCATTTTTCTAGTAGCGGATCTGCTTCTCTTCTACCTAAGTACAGCTACTTTCAAGAGGGAAGAGATACTCACGAGATGGAAATGATCTCTTATTCACCACTTTTGTATGCTGATGACTTACTAGCAAATTCGTGTCCGAATCTTGGTTCTGACCCTCTGTTCTCGATTTTCGGATTTACAGACGCAGTGGCACTTTTACTAGTAAATTCGTGCGAGGGTCCCACATCTCGGCACTCGGGATTTACGTAAATTCATACGTGTGATGCCAAGATAGCATTGATTGGACGTGGTTCAGCATCGAACCTTTGCTGAAGCACTTGGAAACTTTGGAATATTTCTTGATCTCGGCGGAGTTCTCGAAAGAGATTTCGAGGAAATCAGAATTAGAATTATTATGATTTTACTTCTTTAGTTCCATTTAATCTAGGGTAATGTCTTGAACTGGTTAGGAGGAAACCAGATTTGATTTGTGAGTTGATGAGAGGATCATTGGGCTGTTTTCAGCAAGTTCATGAACTCGCTATCAAGCTGTTCATAGTGTGGATTTCTTGCTATGCTGTTATCTTCCATCAAATGAATGAGCTCAACTAGCCTTTTCATTTTCGCTTGATCTGATTCGTTAACTTGAGTCTTTTCAAAGAATATTTCTTGATGCCATTTCCGGAGGATCCTTAATCTCGCCTTTCTGTTTTTGCTCAGATTCCTTACCGAGAGATACAGAAGTAGCACAGTTACTCCAGTCGCAAAGAGCAACAGGAATCGAAAGAGTCCCAGAACGGATGGCGGGAGAATCGCGGCAAGAGCTAGGAATATGGATGCGAGGCCCAGGATCGCACTAATTATGGAAGAACCCAGATCAATATTCTTGGCGCTAACTATCGCCGAGTCTAGTTTGGAGAGTATGAATTCTGTATTGTCCAAAGTTTCCAGCTCAATCTGTCAGGAGTATGAATTGGGACACCAAGATGTAGCGGGCTAAACAAGCAAGCGGAGAGATGTGCCGATGCTGGCTAAAAGCGTTCAGCGTTACACTTTGCTGAGTCCTAGTTGGTCAACTTGCTTTACACTCCGATGAAAAAGAAAACGAACATCGCCCAAAGCGGAAGGGCAATTGCCAGGGCGATTAGGATGTTGGTGAGGACCCACGCACATTAGACACACCCCAATATGGAGAACCTTTTACTGCAAGCAGTGGAGGTCCAAGATAGAAGCATGCCAAGAAACTCGAGGTGGAGTCCTGATGACAAGATCAGGATAGTCCTTGAATCTTTGAACACCAACATCTCCATGTCCGAGCTCTGCAGGAAGTACAACCTCACTCCAGGGACATTCTACCAGTGGAGGGAGAAATTCATTCACGGTGGAAAGCTTGCCCTCACTGGAGGTCTGAAGGATCCGGGGAAGGAGAAGGAGGCAGAGGTGGAGCGATTGAAGAAGCTCATTGGAGAACTAACAATCGCAAACGACGCAATGAAGCAGGTACTGCAGGGATCGGGGAAAAAATGAGCGTCGCAATAATGGTTAACAAAGGATTGAGCTTGAGGAAAGCTCTCCGGTCCGTTGGGTCTTCGCAGGGAGCGTATTACTACAAGCGTCACACAAGGCAGGATAAAGGAGCTCTCCGCGATCCGTCCATCATCTCGACAGTCAGGGACATTGCTCTAAAGAAGCCTATGTACGGAACTAGGATGATGGCAGCTCTTCTATCAAAAGAACTTCGAAGACCCATCAATAGAAAGCAAGTGCAGCACGCCTACCGCATGATGGGCTGGATCACACCTCGATTGACGAGGAATGAGGTACTGAAATCTGTCTCGGATAAGATCCCGAAACCCAATGGAATAAATCAGTCATGGCAGACCGATCTCACATACATCCGCTGCGGAATAGATGGCTTTGGATATCTCTTCAACGTCATCGACGTGTTTTCAAGAGAATGGCTTGCGTATGTCTTTGATGGTTTTGCACGTAAGGAGAATGCAGTACAGGCTGTCGTAAAAGCTCTCGAGAAGCATCCCGAAGCTTCTGGAAAAGTGACTCTCTACAGCGACAACGGATCCCAGTACATCAGCGAGACATTCAAGCAGTCGATGAAAGCTTTAGGCATTAAGCAAAGATACATCGCCTACAACACTCCCGAGCAGAATGGATCAATTGAATCGTTCCACGGACGATTCAAGCGTGAATATGTTTGGCCGTACGATTTTAGATCCTTCCAGGAAGCTGATTCACACATAGCAGAAGCCTTCATAGATTACAACGAGAGGAGACCTCACTCGGCACTCGGTTACATGAGTCCGTACGAATTCGTCTCCCAGATAGTAGTGAAATAGAAGATGACACAAAATAATATGCAGTCAAACGAGTCAAAAGTGTGTCTAAAAGATGGGGTCCAGATCAATGTTGTTCTTGAAAATTTTGTATCCATCAATCGGCGGGATGGGTAGCATGTTGAAAGATCCCAGCCCCACGTTCAAGCTGAACCCATAGGTCGCAACCGTAGTGACAAAGCCGGCCGCAGGGGAGACAAGGAGAAGCAAGAGAAAGAATGGATCTAAAATCATCGAACGGGCGATGAGAGAATTGTTGCGAGAAGACATAGATTCCGTCTAGAATCATCAGGGTCGAAGATTAGTAACGGAAAAAGATGTGCTATGCGCCGTCAACTAGAATGACATTTATTCTTGGATCATTTTCTATTACTTATAGCAAGAGAACTTTCAAGGATCTACTTTGACTTGAATACAAACTGACAATGCTGGTCTCTCTTTGACAAGCACATTTCTTCCGTGCATACCACTTCCTTGTTTAACATTTTCCGGCCTGCGCCAGCGATCATTCCCGCGACTATCCAGCATTCTGTCTTTCCGGTGACTCCCGAAGCGGCTGCAAAGAAACTGTTCTTTAGAACGACCTTCCCCTCTCCTTTCAGGCCAGATAGGATCGCCTCTAACAAGGGAACGATAAATTCGCCGTATCCCTGGCGCTTGCCCCTCTCTACGAACATTCTGTAGGCTTCGAGCTTCCCTTTTCCTAACTCATCCACATTTTTCGAATATAGCTCGCCATATCCCACACCCATTTCGTAGAGTATCAAAGAAGCTGCGCTATCGAAGCGCTTGTACAAGTTGTCATGCAAGGCCTTGTAAAAGTCAGCGTCAATTATCAATACGCGTCTATTTATCATTGGATCTTCGGGCAAGCCCGTATTTGGATTCGGAATGACTGGCGAGTCAGATGAGAAAGTAGATACTGATTTCTTGCCAAACATTCCGGGAAAGGCCTTTGTTGCGCTGGATTTCCTATCTCGACCGTTATAATTTCACAGAGTTGCTGTATCCGTCAGACTGACCTAGAGCTTTGGTTCAGATTGAGAGTTCATTGTTCTGGGGACTTAACCCGGAACAATTAAACCGAGTCGTTTATCCCGGGTCTCTTCTTCACGCCAGAGGATTTTCGGATCGGCGTACACAGTGGTAATACTGCAGAAGATACTCTAGGGAATCCTCTTTGCATGCATCACTTTGCATGGAGATGGTCTGTTCTGATTGGTGACCTTTGAGATTAGAGCGTGGTTTGGGAAGTCAGACCGCTGGCTCATCTCACTACTGGGTGCGAGAAGCTGGGGTTCGCCTAACTCCGCTTGAATTTATTTTGACAACATGTTACAAGTGTGCATGATTCAACGATTCAAAAATTAGAAATATCAAGCATCTGACTTTTACAGCGCGATTTTTCAAAATTACTTTAAATATTAGACATGCATCGTCAAAATCCAATATTTGTTTCCTACAGCCGAAATGAAGGGTTTCAATTCGCGGATCTTCGAGTGCGTAGACAAGGCTCTAGACACTTTCGGCGTAGGGAGCCAAGAGAGCCTTATACTTCCAGATCAGCGAAAAGTACAACATTCCAGAAAAGGACTTCCCGAAAAGCCCTCTCGACGTGGTTAAGAACCTCGGTGAAATTTTGGGGCGGGGCTATCCAATTGTCGAAAGAGTGATTAGGGAAATCTGCTAAGCTTTTCATATATCGTACAAGGAGAATTTGTCCCTGTTCGATGTCGTCTCTGAAGCCCAATCCAGATTTCTTGGCGCGAGATGATTACTCTCTATTCTTATCATTTGCAGGATTGGGCTTTCTAGAAAAAGCAAGAGTGAGGAATGTTTTGGTGTGGATCGAAGGAAATGCTAGCTACCCGATTATCAGCTCATATATTGCGACGAGACAGACGAGAAATGTGAGGCCCTGCAAGAGGGCTCTCAAACCGTTCCATCGTCGGAATCGAGCATAGAGAACCTCCAATTGCGCAATCTCATTGCCAGCACGACTTACCTTCATCATATTGGGAGCGGCCAGAGCCGTCGATCCAACATGTGCGACTGAGAGTACAGCCGCAACGTCCAGAGCAATCGAAAAGTCTCCAGATGGACCATATCCAATGTTTGTCATGATGGTAGCTGTTACGGTCAGAACAGGACCGATAATACCAAGGAAAGAGTACCAAAGCAAGCCGTTTTTTAGGTCAGCAGCCCGACTGTAGGCAGCGAAGGCAAGAGATCCTATTTTCTTGCCAGCGGGCAACTCAACGACTGATTTAGTTATGCTCGTTCCGGCAAGTAGTCCGTTGATTCCCGAGGCTGCGAGAAAAAGCGAAAGATTCCACTCTGATATCATTATTCGATTTACCTGCAGCAACCCTAGGCAAATATTTAAACATGTGTTTAATTAATTGAGCTGTGACCTAACTGGCTGAGCCTGGTTCACCAGAAAGACGACCAAGAAGAGGTCGACGGCCAAAAGCGTGGGGTAGTCCGCGAGATGACATTCTACGGGCGGCACTCTTCGAGTTCGGACTACTTGGTTTCGATGGGGCGTCTATGCGCGCTATTGCTACTAGAGCAGGTACCAACCCGGCACTGACATATCATTACTTCGGGAACAAGGCAAGACTCTTCCGCGAAACGCTGAGCCGGATGATGCGTTCCCCCGAGACCGCTCCGCTGACCACAATCAAAGATCCCTCCAAGGCGGCGCGAGCGATCGTCAAACTGTTCTTGGCTCGGTGGGAGAATCCCGGAACTTCAATGGCTTTTTCAGGATTGTTGCGATCTGCCCTTACTAACGAAAAGGCAGCCGAAGCTCTCCGCTCCACGATCGAGCAACAAATAACACCGCAGATTACAGCACGATCGGGGCCTCGGTTTGCGAACCGAAGAGTTGCCCTAATCGCGTCTACACTACTTGGTCTTGGTCTCAGTCGTTACGTGCTGAGGCTACCCGGAATAACGGATGGATCCCCAGATGATATCGCTCGCTGGACTGTTGTTACGATTACTCATTATCTCTCGGCTCCGCTGGAATAGCATTTTTGTATCGTATGTCGAAATCCAACGACCCTATATCCCCACCACTCCCCAGAGAACCAGAAGTAACTTGATGTGAGTTGTGCAGTTTACCAGTAAATTGGTTTCAAATCCCACATCTCGCACTCGGGATTTACTAGATTAGGGTGTGCTGCTGGAGGTGGGAATTGAACTTTAAGTTCAAATCGCACATCAGTCGCCATTACTGTAGCGAGCCTCTCGGGATTCGGAGTGAAATTGGTCCGGAACCTCTTTTAGAACAAGCCAAAAGAATCAAAGATGGGTTCGAATGGGATGGTATCCAATTCCATAATGGAATTGAATCCCTTTCAGTTTAAGCTGCGAAAGAGTAATAGATCCCGATAATACAAATGGAAAGATATTAGTTTTCGTAGGCGGATAAAATCGCTCGCGGTCACCTAGCCAGGTGGGAGGGACAACAGCAATGGAAATTGTAGATTCAAACCTAACCAATTTTCAGGTTGCCAGGCTCAATGCCGAAGATTATTTGAAGCTCTTAGAAGCTGCAGTTAAGTTTTGAGTATTCCCCCCTTGGAGGCCCAGTCTGCAGCAAGCGACAAAAAGAGAAATATTCCGCGATTATACTCATCATTTCGTTTCTTTTTTAACCGGATTGCGTGAGTCGATTCCTTCATTGGTCGGACGAGCTATGCTAGGAGGTCCGCTGTTCGTCGCTACCGGAGGCTGAGCGGGTTGTGCCTGTTGTCCTTCATCATAAATGTACACTTTTCCCCTAAGAAGAGAGGCGACAGCACCCGCGATCGATAGAGCCGCCCCGATGTAGAATGCCAAATCCAGAGCAGATATGAACGCTGGAGCTATAGCGTGCGGGAAGAAGGTTTCCCCCTCAAGATAGCTTAAAGTTGATTGCGGTATCTGACTGACCACTGATGATAGTTGGGGCAGAGATAGGATCGATTGCATGGGGTTATACCCAAGGAATGCAGAAAATAGGGCACTAGTAGGTGAGATCGAAGCGAACGCGCTGGCAAGTTTTGGAACACCCGCAGAGATCATAGCGTTCGCGAATGCTGTGGGGAGACTCTTGGACAATCCCGTAATTATCACGGTGAAAAATATTGCCAGGCTCACTGTCTGCCCTGTGTTTTGCAGCGTTGCTCGCATGCCCGAAGCTGCTCCTCTGTTTTCCTTGGGAACCGAGTTCATGATTGAAGCTGTGTTCGGAGCTACAAACATCCCTCCTCCGAGGCCCATGACAAAGATTATTGCCGCAAAAGGCAGGTAGCTAAAGTTGTAGGGAAGAAATGAAAGAGCGAGAAATGTGGCAGCTGTGATGACCATCCCGAGCGTCGCAAACGCCCTAGCCCCATACTTGTCAGAGAGATAACCGCTTATCGGGCCCATTAAGGAGAATCCGAGAATCATTGGTATCATGTAGACCCCCGCCCAAAACGGAGTGTCCTGATAACTTATGCCGTGAAGAGGAAGCCATATTCCTTGCAGAAGTATAATGAGCATTATCTGCACTCCTCCCCTTCCCACCGATCCCAGAAGGCCGGCAATGTTTGCGGCTGTGAACATGCGATTTTTGAAGAGGTCGAGGCGAAACATAGGGTCCGTCACCTTTATCTCAATGAATGGAAAAGCGACGAGCAAAGCAAACCCCGCAGCTAACGCGGCTATGACCCACGGATCTCCCCAACCCATTGACGAACTCTTGTACGGAATTAGGGCATATGTCACTCCTACCAGCGCGAGAATCAGCCCCAAGGCAAAGGTGAGATTGCCCCATATGTCGATCTTCTGGTTTCTCCTTATGGTGGCGAGTTCCTTGAGCTTCCAGTAGGACCAGACGGTCCCCAAAGCTCCAACAGGCACGCTTACGAGGAAGATGTAACGCCAGTCAAAGATTGCAAGAATCCCGCCCAGTACCAATCCTACCAGAGAGCCCGCGATAGCCGCGGTCATGTTTATTCCAAGTGCCTTTCCTCGCTCGTTCGGCGGGAACGCGTCGGTCAAAATCGCAGCGCTGTTGGCGAGCAAAAATGCACCACCCACTCCCTGAACAATTCTGAACGTGATCAGTTCCTGTGCTCCCAGATCTCCAGTATTAGGCGTGAGGGCGCAAAGAAGCGAACCTATTGTGAAAATGGCAAAGCCCATATTGAACAATCTGACTCTTCCGAACATGTCCGAGATGCGCCCAAATGATACGAGAAGAGTCGAGGTAACCACGCTGTATCCAAAGAGAACCCAGAGAAGATACTGAAACGAGCTAAGTGGATCGATAGAAAGGCCGCGGAATATTGCGGGAAGGGAAATCAGTACGATTGTTGCGTCGATGGCCGCCATCAAAGTGCCGATTGTGGTGTTTGAAAGAGCGACCCACTTGTACTCGACCGTTAGATCTCACCTCTAGTGTTCAAAAAATCGACGCCGGGTCCCGGTTAATTGCTAAATTAATTAATTAGCGTTAATTAACAAATTACTCCGGTTGGGTATTCTTAAAGAAACACGAAAGATAGGTGATTCACACGCATGAGAATTGTAGCGTTCAATATAAGGGAATGATTAGAACATTACCGCTTTAGACAGAAATTCAGATCAGCCTTTTGTATAGTGGGGGAGATTGCAAATACTTGGCAATTAAGATTGGAAGCATTTACGGGATACCCCTCTATCTTGATTACTCCTGGTTCCTTATTTTCGCGCTCATAGTTTATACCGTTGGATTCGGATTGATGCCGGCGTCCTACCCGGGTCTCTCCTCCTCTGAGTATCTCTCAATCGGAATACTGTCAGCTGTCCTGTTGTTTGTGTCTATTATGGTTCACGAGCTTGCTCATTCGATAGTAGCAAAGAGGAATGGACTGAAGATTCGACGTCAGTGGTTTAACGGGACGACCAGTATCGACCTGGCTCCTCGTGAGTTCGAGATCATGGACCCGAATTTCAAGGTAACGGCGGCGTGGGATCCTAGTAATCCAACCTTAGCGGCGTTCCTCCCAAAACAATTACACTAAACGGAGATGACGGTAACGGGGAGTCAATCTGATTTGTGACTATTCCTAACAATCAAAGTTTATTGTTCATCGTGGAGATCCAGCGCTGATCTGTAACTGATCTATCCGGCGGCTCATTCCCCAGGCTGAGATGTGGACGGATGTAGTTGTGATACACTTGCAGTGCTTCAAAATGCTCGGCCGCTCTACTTTTCATTCCTCTTTTCGTCCTTTCCCAATCACGAATAGTACTATGTCTGTTCTCTATTCTGTTGTTGTTTGTCTTGTCTCTTATTCCAACATTTTTCACATGATTGATTCTCTTTGTCGACTTTGGCAGGTTACTAATTGCCTTAATACGAAGCAAGTCCATCGCTAACAAAATCCTTGGGTTCTTTTTGTGTTCTACGAAAAGCCTCAGCTATTGCGTTTCTCGCTTCAGTTTCGCTCCGACCTTCCGCCAAAAAGGAGACCACGTGAAAGCGAGTTTCGAAATCCAAGATGTTCCAGAGATAGTTCCTTTTTCCATTTACTTTCGCAACCAGCTCGTCACCCAACCACTTGTCTCCCACCTCGGGGACGAGACCTGCTACTGCGTTCAGAACAATTTTGTTGAGTCTCATGATCCATGAGTGGATAGTTGAGACCGGTTTCTCTACATAATAGACCTGGTAAATGTGATTTCTTATGTCTCGTAAACTGACTTTCTTGTAAAAAAAGATCAAAAGCTATCAACATGTAAGTAAAGTTGCAGGCTCCGACCTCGCCCGAACCCCTTTCAGCGAAACGGCTCCGGCAGCTGTTGCGCAGATAAATTTGAACACTACCGGATACGTTCATACGGGTCCCGTTTCGTACGACATCAGAGGAACCACAGTTCTGACATTTCCGTTCTAGAGCGGCTGAATTTGATACGATTATGTTATAGGGAGCTGCAGAAGATACAGGACTGTGTAAACATGTTCGCAAGGCTTCTTTCTTTCTAGGAAATCAGGACAATTACAGCTCCAAGCCCCATTCTCCCAGACAACGCTGTGACTTACTTCAGGATTGGACTGAGATTTGATTCTGAAATTTCTGTCATTGATTCTTTCGACTTGACCACCGATGGAAAGGATTCCTAGACCCCAGAGCTTACGTTGAGATAGCCTATGATGCTTAGAAATTCTTTCATTCTTCATTTGGAACCTCCGCATCGTTCTCTGTGATCGCCCCCGAATTGGAGGCGACAATATCCTCTAGTCGGGTTGCATAAAGGACGTCAAATGTATGCTTGCAATCGTCTCCATGCTGTCGATAATCAGGACAGTCGCAGGTCCAATGAGCTCCATCATGAAATACTCTGTATAGTTCGGCACCGTTGCTTTGAGATTTCACCCTGTACACCGAATCTCGTAACTTCTCGATCTGACCTCCAGCCGCGAGAATAGCGATCCCGAAAGATCGTCAGCTCTGCACGAGTCTGTGATTCGCTGCTTGGTAAATAATTACTCTAATCTGCTACGTGCTTCGTATCTACTTTTGCACTCGAAACCCTGCGCTTTGCGAGCGATGCTGGAATGATAGAGATAGTGTTGATGCCTGTCAGCACCAGTGCGACTAACTGGAATCCCATTATGAACTCCTCCTTTCCCACAGGCGGCGATCCCGAAAGATCGTCAGCTCTGCACGAGGTTGTTGAGCGTGTTGTACGGGATAACGAGAGTCATGATGAGAATTGCAAGACCGAAGCTCGCTGTGTCTCCGATGTTTGAGAGCGTAATCCGAAATCCTGATGCAATGCCCCGTCGGTTAGCCGGGACGGATCCCATCACCGAGCTGATGTTAGGAGAGCCCCACAATCCGGTTCCAACTCCGAGGACTGCAAGCGCGACCAGAATAATCGAAACGCTCGTGTTGACGTTTACGAAAGCAAAAAGTAGGAAAGCAAAGCTGCTTATGCTCAGACCGGCGATCACAAACGACCTCGATCCGTACTTGTCTGACAACCGACCAGAAATTGGAGCAATTATAATGTAAGTTGCATCAAGCGCGAGGAGATGGATTCCCGTCTGGAGTGGCGTGTATCCTACTATAACCTGCAGATAGAATGAAACCATGAGAAGAATCCCGGACCATGCGATGGCGTTGAACATCTGTGCGAGGGAGCCGCCGGCGAATTCCTTGATCTTGAAAAGCTTCATGTCCAAGATGGGCTGCACCTGCATCGCCGCAATCTTGCCACGAAGCTCGTACCACACGAAGAATAAAATTAGGGTAGTTCCGGAAGCGAGCATGGCAAATCCATAGTCGTATCCTGATAACCCGAAGCTGAGGTAGGTGGTTGAAAGGAGTAAGAGCCCGAGCCCTATCGAGAAGGTAAAGAATCCGACCCAGTCCATGCCCCTGTAGGTGTCTTTCGTAGAAATCTCCTTCAACCTGTAATGAGCCCATACAGTCCCGAAAATTCCAATCGGGATGTTAATGTAGAAAAGAGCGCGCCAGTCCGTGAACGAAAGTATCACTCCGGAAAGCGTGAGACCGGTAACCGATCCCAGCCTGTACGCTACGCTGTTCATCCCGAGTATCTTCCCCAGTTCGTTTCTCGGGGTCGCATCAGTCAGAATAGCGGCACTATTCGTGATTAACATCGCAGCCCCAATGCCCTGTACCATCCGGGATAGGATCAGCTCGAGCGAGGTGAAGGAGAGGGCGGCGAGACCGGAGCCGACAGTGAACACGATAAAGCCGAGGTTGTAGATTTTGACCCTACCAACGAGATCAGCCGTCCTTCCGATCAAAAGCAACCCCAGCGTGCTCGCAAATAAGTACGCCTGGCTCACCCAGATGACGTCTGCCACGCCGGCGTGAAGCTGATCTGCAATGGTCGGAAGGCCGACGAGGACGATCCTCGCGTCAACTCCCGCCATCACTGTTCCAACTGTTGTTACACTGAGAGCTACCCACTTGTACTGGATTCTGGTCTGACCTTCAGATGCCGGACGTTACACGATGCTGCTACGATCGCACGTGAAACGGAAGAGACAACGATCAAATGGAATTCTTACGAGTTTTTTATCTTATTCCAATCGAGTATGACCTCTCGCAGAGATGATCACGTTGCGATTTCTGTAGAAATTAAGGCAATTCGTAGGTAAGCTTCTTGAATTGGGTACCACATCTCTTGACATGCCGTCGGATTTCTTGACGCTGATCAATTTGTCGCATTTCGGACATGTAGGCATTAAAATTTCTATTCTTGATCCTTTAGTGCATATGGTGCGACAAGGTACAAACCATCGCTCATTGACTCTCGTTAATATTTTCCGATTTTACATGGTCCTAAAGCATTGATATATGGAACATCTGAGCATCATCCTCTGAGAATCTTACATTTTCTGAATTTTTTTCGGATTTCTTCTTCGATTCGAATGCACCCTCTGCAATAAGGTCCTCCTGCCCGTCTCTACCGAGAAAGACTTCGAAACCCAATGACTTCAAGGATTCTGAAACTGCATGTTCAAGGTCGTGGCCCGTATTGTCGATAAAAACTGAATCTCCAGTATCATAATTAGGTGCTTTTTCTCTGGGCTTTCGAGGATCGCTATCTGGAGAATAGATTGGACAACCGGTTTCTTTACGCACTAAATTTCTTTATAGAGTTCAAATCTGAACAATCAGTTCTTTCTCCAAAAGGCGATCGCCGCATAAATTCCCGTCCTATTCACAAACCTATTTCCCTTCGAGTAAAGCCGGTCTGGGTAATTGCTGCCAAGAGTCTGGATTAAGAGAATCACGTGGTTGTAAAATTCACGTACAAGAAAGAGTAGTTTGTCTTAACTTATTGCAACTCAGACCACAGGAAACTGATTATATTTTCGGCAGTCATAGCACTGGATGACTTTGTTTCTAATTTCGTCTTTCTTGACATCTTTTGCTAGGACAATATCGCAGAATCCGCAAATGTAATTGTATCCCCCGTTCTGTCCTCTAAAAGCTGGCCCAGGACCGGTCATGTTTACTATTCCCCTTGCATTTACTGTGTTTGTAGGTATTATTTGAAGTCTGATTGTTTCAATGGTGGCGAAGATTTCTTTGCTCATGTATTGCTAAAAGGGGCTTTCTTGCCTAACAACCTTGGGGTCAAAACCAGTGTCTGTCTGGCTTTTCCAGCCAGAATGTTCGAAGATTTTAGTAATCTGCATTCTGACTCTATGGAAGAAGGTTACGTCTTCTTAAAATAAAATAGGGCCATCCCGTTCAGTGTTTCACTGTCTCACTTTTTACACTGTTTCCCTCATGAGCCTGAGCCTGTTCGGCAATAACCTGACAACTCCTTAAGAGCAAGTTCAGCCCTGAAAACAAGTTACGATGGCTTCCTACAAATCATTCGACGATACTGTCACCCTGGTGGAAATACTCGCACCAAGCGATGAAATCATGGGCACCCAGGGACAAACTGCAAGAGATATCGCTGTAAAATACGTCCGCATGAGCGGCACCTTTCCAACATTAATTAAGAACCTGAAAAAGGGAGAAGAAACTCAAAAGGATCGGAACGTAACGCAAATCTTCTTACGTATTAGGATGAGGGCGCAAAATCTTCTGGATGATTTGGTAGTGAATTCGTAATCGGCCAGAGGTTCAAACCAGCGCTGACTGGTTTTGTAAGTATCTGGTATTCCCACCAGAGGACACGAATTTCTATGAACAGTTGAGCGATTCTCTGCTCGTGCCGTGACTTTGACTTAGAATCGATGTATTTGGGAAGTGCTTCTGATATCTGGTAACGCTCTTCAACGCAATCCATGAGCAGCCTTTCGAGCATCATGAGACGCTGCAATTCGTGTATTTTTGTATTCAACCGCGACGCTTCGAGCGACGGTTGCAGTAGTACTTTATGGCTTTGCCTATTTCTCTCTCAAGTCTCTTTACCTCTATCCCTCTCTTTGTCTCAATGCCAGTTTAGCCATCGATCTAAAGCACGTGCTCGACGCCTTGCCTCTTTCTTCTTATGTTCCTGTGCTTCCCTTATCCCCTCCCTTAGGTATTGCTTTTGGTATTCAGCCTTTTTGTTCAGTTCTGCCTGTATCTCTAGAATCTCAGCATCTATGTCAGCGATTCTGCGCTGGTAAAATGTCCGATGTTCTTCTGAGACCGTACCGATTAGTATGGTTTCAATTACACCCCAGAATCTCTCTTGCTTCCTCTTCGCTCGATGCAACATGCCTTGTACATTGAGAACATGAAAAACGAATCTCGGGATTCCATTCTAAAAACAAGAACCTTCTTTCTGCCAAGTACTTCTTTACAGGGAAAAATCACCTTCAATCTGAATTATCCGAGTTCCAATCTTCTTGATATAGATCTTCTTCCTCTATGTCTTCATCGCTCCGTCTTTCTTCTTTAATTACCTCGTGTTTCGCGTTTTGTTCGTCCTTTTTGACCTCCTCTTTCTTGGAAGGCTTTGATTTTTCGCTCACGCTATTTGCTCACTTTGCTCCTGTTTATTTTTCGGCCGAGTATTCACAGATGTAATTGGTTGGGGCGATCCCGCTCCAGCAGTCGGCATGTTAGTTGGAACGAGCATCAACGTGCCGCGACCTTGTAAGCCTAGTTCGTACAGAATATTCATCCAGCGAAGCTCCATTGCTCTTGGGTTTGCGGAATATAGATTAGCAGCGTCGACCATCTTTTGCGCTGCCTGGAACTCTGCCTCTGCAAGTGTGATCCTGGCTCGTCTCTCCCTCTCAGCCTGCGCCTGCCTTGACATGGCTTCTTGAAGTGCAGCTGGGGTCGTGATGTCTCTTATTTCAACAGCAGTCACCTTAACACCCCAGTTTTCTGTTTTCAAATCGATAATTTCCCGAGCTTTGGCCCCTATCTTTTCTCGCTCAAAGAGTAAATCGTCAAAACTAACTCCGCCAATGGTTTCTCTCAATGTGGTTTGCGCTGCAAGCTGGGTCGCCATGCTATAATTCTCTACATTGAGTACAGCTTTCTCCACGTTAATCGGTTGATAGTACATGACTGCATCCACATTTACGGGGACATTATCTCGAGTAAACGTCTGTTCAGTTTTGAAGGTAAGCACCTGCAACCGCGTTGAGATTATGTAGGGAAGTTTGCTTATGAATGGGGGAACGTAGATTATGCCGGGTCCCCGCAATCCCCTAAATCGCCCTAATGTTAGAAGGGGCGCTCTCTCCCATTCTCTAAGGATCTTGATACCTGAAAGAAGAATGCCCAATATCGCAATAACTAGGATTCCGATTATTGCCGGAGTGACAAAGTCCAAGTTGGATCAGTGTCTCCTTCTAGTCCTGAGCTATAAAATCATGTTTGCTATGATTAGCCACAATTGCGCTTCATCTCTTTTACACATGACAGAATACCGTAGGAATCATCCCGACGGGCAACTCGCATGGAATAACCTCTCCGGACTCTGCGTAAAATGTACTAACGCGGAAGAACCGAATCTAAGGATCCAAAACTGGAAGAGGAAGCAAAAGGCAAAACTAGCAAGAGAGGAAATCAGCCTTAATCACGGAAGAGATCCGCATATCAATCTACGTACTCAGCATATCTCGCATTGCCGACTTGAATTTGTGAAGAAAACTGACTTCTTCCCCTTTTTTTCTTTTTACCGTGGGTAAAACTCGCTCAACCACAGCGAGGATTTGTATCTCTGAATATTAGTCCGTACTTTTTGCGTAAATGTCCGCAAACGACGACTGGAAAGAGGAATATCGGGAACTAAGCGAAGACTATAGGCACTTAGTGGTTATGGGATGGCAGGCTTCTATAGCCGTTCTAATTGGTTATTTCGTTGCTATCGGATCCGTCATGCTGACGAAAAATCCTACTATTATTTCCGTGACTTTCTATTTTGCCGGGGTCATTACCCCGATCATGGCTTACAAAACTCCTAAATGGATTTGGAGATCAAAAACTCCGTGGATGCTTTAAGGGAATACGGAATACAGCATGGATTTTCACGATTCTCTCGGAGAGAACCTTTGCTTGTAGGAATTACAAGCGGTATTTGGCTGAGCTTCGTAATGTTTCTAGTTGGAGCAGGATTAATCTGGGTATCACTCTATCCTGACTACATCGTCATGCTCTTATCTAACTAGTCGCGCGCACTTTGAAAATTCCGAGAAAAGGCTGCTCTCATTCCTTCGCAACAGTAAGAGCTTCGAGTAATTACCCATCCTTAACTATACTAAATTCTAATTATGACTAGACAGGCTGCGCTTGAGTCTAATTAAGCATGAATGGTGTAGAATATGAACGCTCCTTCATTTAAGCTCGAGATCAGATCACTTGATCGTCCTAATTTCTCCGCTTCGATTTTAGAAGATTAGCTAGAAATCATGAGGGTCTGAGTAGATCTGATTTTGTCTATCTTTCTTATCTTCCACGTGATTGTTTCTTTGACCTTTTGCTGTGTTTCAGACTTCCACCTTTACCACAAAATCGTACACTCCGTAAATCAGATAGACATCCCTTACATTGTCGATGACTTTGAGCTCATGGGCGACCTCCTCTTCTGAGCCTGCTTCAACGTTGATCAGAATGAATGCGATTGGCATCTACTTTTTTTCGCTTGCTCCTTCACTGACACCGATGTGCCCGACTACTGTGGCGCTTGCGAATCTTGGACCTACACTGCCAACTTTGATCTTGACCTTCTGCCCGACCTTTGTTCCCTGAACGAAGATCACGAAACCTTCTATCTTCGCGATGCCGTCGCCGCGTCTTGAAAGTTCGGTGACTTGTACGTCGTATTCCTTTCCCACTTTCAAGGGCTTTGCCTCGCTCGAGAAGCCCCTTCTGATTCCTCTACCAGAATAGGACGTATCTTATCTCCTTCCTTCGTTTACACGCGAGAAGCGTTTACCCGCTTCTCCTTTTGAAGTTGATTACCAGATTCATAGAGAATTCCCCACGATCCTTCTGTAGGAGCTTTGTTCAAGTTTTCCAAACCGTCCGCGTCCTTGACTATTTTATTCCAATTGCGTTCAAAGTCCCCCTGTGCTGTATTTTTCATATGTGAGACCTTCTTCAGACCACGAATCAATTGGTATGAGTTCTGCAGTACGAAGCAGACTTTTAATTAAAAGACGTTCCCGATTGTCCCGTTCCTGATCACACAAACTTAAACAGACGTTACCAAAATCTAGCATCCCTCACGACTGCCTTGCCTTTTCTTCTTCAACAGTCCGTTTTGTTCACACGTCCATCCTTTAACTGTTTTTTCACAACACTCATTGATTCGGCCGACTACGTCGATCTCAATGAAGATGAGGACTATACCATCGACAAAAGAATCTTTCGAGCTCTCCCTAATGGAGTACGTAAGTCCTCTTGCGTCTGATTCATTATAGAGTTTCCTTCGGACTGTCAACTTGTCGGTTGTTTATGAATGATCTTGTATAATTCTGCAACCGAAGAGTTGACAGAGCACTATTCGGGCGTAGTAATTGCCTGATGCAGCTCTTGTGTAATTACAATTCGACGAAATAGGAAGCTGTAATGTTCTGATGAAAGACGAAAAATTGAATTTCTTACCGAGCGAAGCTCGTCGTGGAAGACAGATCATGAATCACCTACACTACGAATTAGAAACTTGCGTGAAAGATCCAACCACAGATCGTGGGTTCACAACGTGACAAAACGAGTTATTTTTTTCGGATATCCTCTTACTAGGGCGCGCATTCTTTGTGGTAGCTTTTCTTCATTAGAAATCCTTTCTTTACCTCTTGTCCCTCAAGAATTCTTCCCCCCACATTTTGCACGGTTGACCATTGCGACTTTATCCCACCTCACATGGACGGTGATGCGGACGTATTAAACCCTCCCTGCCTGTCGTTGTTGCGTCAAACTGTTTTTGGGAAATAATTTCTCATTTTTGGGGAGACGACCAGTGAAGTAGGCCACACACCACCTTCGCCCAACAATGCCGTCAAAAAATCTTGCAAGTGCTGTGTTTTTCGTTTTACCATGTTAAACTTTGGAGCGAGTTAGTCTAAAAAAAAGTTGTTAATCCCGATTTGTATAGAGCATTTTTGTCGCGGTAACGAGATCGCAGTCTGCGTGGGCGATAGTATCCCTTTCAGCCCAGGTGATGCGGTCTACATTCAGAAAGCCAAGTATGTTGAAGGAATGATCCCCGCAGTGCCCCAGGTCATCGGAGCAGCGGCAGAGCAGGCCGTTCGAGTTGGACCAGGCATCGCAGCGAGGCTTCTCGAGCGCTTCGTTCATGTCTTATGGCCCCATATTCCTGCGTTTCAAGTATGTATCGAGGGGCTTTTGAAGAGCAAAAATTTCTCAGTCTGCAATATTGAAATCGGCTATCACTCTGTTTCATCTGAAGTTGGGACTTGTGGCGTTGCCTCTTCTTCGCTAAGAGGATATGGTTTATTGTTTTCTTCTATCTTTCTAGACAATCTGTCCATTTTATCCGGCGTCATTGCATGAGTCTTCGCCTGCGTTGTTTGTTTGTTGTCGGTTTTCTCCTTCAGCCTGGGAAAATCTTTCATCAATCCCTCAAGCGTTCCAGAGGAGATATTCCCGAATGCTTCATCTGCGGGGTCAAAAATGTTGGTTAACATTAATTTTCACATGATGTAACAAGCATTACACATTATATATGTCTATGTCAAGTGACGGCCCGGCTTCGATGAGACGGCTACCTGCGGAAATATGAGTTTCTAAGATCTGGCCGACTCGTTAAACTAGGTCCAAGAGAGGATGTTTGGTCAAGAAGGATAGAGGTGCGGAGAGCCAAGCTGTTAGTTATGGCCTTGCTATACTCGACATAGGCGTATATACAACGTAATGAATATTACACATGCTGAATAACAGATGAATCTCTTCGATCGAAGAAATGGCTCGGAAACCGTCCAACTCCAGAAGCAGCCTGATATATCAAGTTCACGCTTGAAAGATATCGTTGGAAATAATCAGAAGATGTACGAAGCCAAAAAACTCATTTCTACTCTAAGAAGCGATCACAACGAAATTAAGCGACAGCTCTGGATATTGCGCATGCTAGACTCGAGGAAGGACTGGCAGGACTACGAAACAGCCAGAAACCGTGCGATCGAGCTAGAAGCTATGCTGAAGAAGCACATTTATGACGAGGAGTCCAAGCTGCCGGTGGTATTTGCTGAGATTTCTGGAGGAGAAAAATTATCAGACGAAGCTATAACTTCTGAGTTTCAGCAGCACAAATTGATCACTGAAGCGTTTAAGGATCTTCATGACTCAACACATTCAATGGCGGAGAGCCGCTGGTCTAGCATCGAGGAACTAGACAAAATCATTTCTGTCCACATAAAAGAAGAGGACGATCGTATTTTTCCGCTGTTGATAAACAGAATTCAGCAGGATGAATTGCGCGAATCGGAAGAAAAAGCTCGGCAGCAACAGCTGGGAAATTCTTACCTTCTTGCCTGCTCCTGATCTCTTACTTTAGCTTCGACTACGGCAAGTCTCTACACGATGTCGAGTCGCTTGTCTAGGTCGTCAATTTTCTCAGAGAGCCGCTTGTCATTTTCGCTTGGACGGGGTTCCCTGCGCATCTATTTTCCAGTCAGGTGATTGTCCAACTCATCGATCTTCTCTGAGAGGGGCTGAGATCTTCCAGTCGGTTTTCGAGCACAGCAGGCGCTCCACATTGGTGTGCTGTCCGTCCTATACTATCGAGGGGTAGATACACGACGAGCTGAAAGTAGTGGAAAGAAAGTATACCTCGAGGCTGGGGAAACGTCACTATCATTGACCAATTATCGGATTGACCTATTTCCTCTTCAGGCTCTAGACCATACACGTACCTCTTTCCTCGGACGACAGAGGCTATAGCTGCGATGAAGGCGAACCTTCAGGGACCTCCCTATCCGTAGATCAATCTCCGATTCAACGAAAGACAACTTCCTTTCTAATCAAACAGCTTTTCCGCCAACGTGCATCTTCCGCATTGGAGAGAAGAATATCCTCTTCATTGTGGAGTTGATTGTTTCAATTATGGAATGGCTGTGGTACTCCCACGCCACTTCTGAGTAAGTAATCACTACCTTGACTTGCCGGAAGATGAAAGCGAGATTTGGATAGAGAGACAAACGAATGGAGCTAACAGTGATCATCCCGGAATGCTGGTTCTGATGTGAACATACTTTGAGAAGCTGTGAAAGACAGTAATACTAGAGATGAGAATAACTCACACACCCGGGAATCTCGTTTCAATTGAGTCAGCAAGGAGTTACTTTGAAGGTTCTCGAAGCTTACACTCGAGACGTGGGCAGAGGCGTCGCCAGACTAGATTATGACGCTATGGACTCCCTTGACGCCTCAACCGGCGATGTAGTCGAGTTGAAGGGTAAACGAAGAACCGTTGGCAAATGTCTCCCTCTGTATCCGTCGGATGAGGGGAGAGGTGTGGTAAGGATTGATGGTCTGACCCGTAATAACTCCGGTGTGGCGATTGGTGATCCTGTGACCGTGAAGAAGATCAAAGCGTCGCCGGCTGAAAAGGTAGTAGTCTCACCGCTGGAAGCCATTCCACCGATTGATGAAAGGTATCTAGCTGACGCGCTCGAAAGCGTGCCGGTAACAAAGGGAGACAACATCATGATTCCGTACTTCGGGGGTCGCCTGACTTTCCAAGTTTTAGGAGTTAGCCCGATGGCCGACGCCGTTTTGATCACCCAGAAGACGATATTTGCGATCTCCGAAAAGGGCGAGACATTGAGGGGGGTCCCACAAGTCGCATACGAAGACATTGGAGGGATGAAAGAGGAGATACAAAAAGTCAGGGAAATGATCGAGCTTCCCTTGAGACATCCCGAAATCTTCGAAAAGTTGGGCGTCGAAGCTCCAAAGGGAGTACTCCTCTACGGTACGCCCGGAACCGGGAAGACTTTGCTCGCAAAGGCGGTAGCGAACGAAAGCAACGCTCACTTCATCAGCATCTCGGGTCCGGAGGTCATGAGCAAGTTCTACGGAGAGAGCGAAGCACGCGTGAGAGAGATTTTCAAGGAAGCAAGAGAGAAAGCTCCGACAATTGTATTCATAGACGAAATCGACAGCATCGCTCCGAAGAGGGAAGAAGTCACGGGGGAAGTCGAAAGAAGGGTGGTCTCTCAGCTGCTCGCTCTCATGGACGGTCTGGAAGCGCGCGGAAAGGTGATAGTCATTGCTGCGACAAATCGCCAGAATGCAATAGATCCAGCCCTACGAAGACCAGGAAGATTCGACAGGGAAATCGAGATCAAGGTTCCCACCAAGAAGGGAAGATTTGAGATTCTCCAAATTCATACGAGGCACATGCCGCTGACCGAGGAAGTCGATCTGGAAAAGCTTTCATCTGTTACGCACGGCTTCGTCGGAGCCGATCTCGAGGGTCTTTGCAAGGAGGCAGCGATGAAAACGCTCAGACGCGTGCTTCCCGAGCTCAAGCTTGAGGAAGACAAACTGACACCGGAATTTCTGAACAAACTTAAGGTCACGAATGAGGACTTTCAGAACGCCCTAAAGGACATCACGCCTTCTGCCATGAGGGAGGTATTCATCGAAACTCCTGATGTACGATGGTCAGACATTGGCGGACTGGACGCGATCAAAAAGGAGCTGCAGGAGGCGGTTGAATGGCCAATGAAGTACCCTGACCTTTACGACGCGATTGGCTACAGCATGCCAAAGGGGATACTCCTGTTCGGTCCCTCTGGGACGGGAAAGACGCTACTTGCAAAGTCGGTAGCGACAGAGAGCGAAGCCAATTTCATCAGCATACGGGGACCAGAACTGCTTTCCAAATGGGTTGGTGAATCGGAGCGGGGTGTGAGAGAAGTCTTCAGGCGCGCGAGACAGGCATCTCCCTGCATCATTTTCTTCGATGAAATCGATGCGCTAGCTCCACTCAGAGGTTTGGGCGGAGACAGCATGGTCACTGAAAGGGTCGTGAGTCAACTGCTTACAGAACTCGACGGAATACAATCACTGGCAGGCGTTGTGGTTCTCGCCGCTACCAACAGAATGGACATGGTGGATCCTGCGCTCCTCAGGGCGGGGCGATTTGACAAATTGCTCTACATCCCGCAGCCGGACAAGAATGCCAGAAGACGGATTCTTGATATTCAGACAAAAGGGAAGCAGATTGGCGCAGATCTTGATTTGGATAAAGTTGCTGAAATGGCGGATGGATTCAGCGGCGCGGACATTACTGCAGTAGTCAATACTGCGATCTCGCTCGTGCTCCAAGAGTACCTTGCCGCCTATCCGAAACCCGAGGATGCGAAGCAGCATGCCGCTGAAGCAACCGTGACGATGAAGCACTTCGAGGATGCAATACGCAAAGTCAAGAGTTCGAGGGAAGGCAAGCCCGTGGAGAGGGTCGCAGTTTCGTACTACAGGTGACGTAGCGCGTCCAGTCTTCTCGGCGGCAACGTGAGCCTTCTCACCACACTGGTCTACGTCTTTCTATTCGTGGGTTCCACGTTCCTTTTCTTATTCTGGGGGCCAAGGATGCAGGCTTTCGCGGCTCTTCGGGAAGTCAAGACAGGCGTGGAAAAGATACGTGCGCTAAGGGAAAAGAGCAAGAAGGAAGCGCTGGATTATCTGATAGTCGACTGCAAGGTCCCAAGAGAAGTACAGCCAAGAATAGAACAAACTCTCGAATATTTCACGATAATGCCAGTTAGTATGGACCCGAACGGGCTCGTTGGAAAGGTTGGGCATGTCGTCACTTTGCAGGATGACAGGATTCGTGACGAAATCAGACGCATGGCTCCGCAGGCAGATCGAATCCAAGTCAGCGTGGCTCAGAACATTCTAGAAGTCGCAACAAGCCTGAACCAGATCTTCAAGATCGTGCGCCACTTTTACATTCAGGGTCAGAAAACAAAGAGCTACTTCATCCTCGTCCAACTTCAGATGATAATGCCAATCTTGCTTCAGGAAGCCGATGCTCTGTTTGGGGCAATTGACGCGTTCAAGCAAGCCCAGCCAATCGGCGACGGAGTTGGAGCTATAGTTGCGGGTAAGTTCATGTATGGCATGGAGAAAATCGGAATCGAGCGCGAAACTGTATATTCAAAGACCGAGTACAAGGGGCGCAATTTGCTCGTTATGAAAGCTGAAGGACCCATGGGCATTGTCGGTAGACCTCACATAGGTGTAGAGAAACTAATGAGCGATACTAAAAACAAGGTCGACTCCCTGATAATGATAGACGCTGCTCTAAAACTCGAAGGCGAGAATACGGGAGAAATCGCCGAAGGTATCGGCGCAGCAATTGGTGGAATCGGCGTTGAAAAGTTCAGGATTGAAAAGGCTGCTGTCGACGCGGACATTCCGATGTACGCGGTTGTTGTAAAGCAATCACTTATCGACGCTATTTCGGTAATGAACAAGGAAATCGCGGAGGCTTCAGAGAAAGCAGTCGCGGTCGTTCAAAGGATAATAGAAGAAAAGACAAAGGAAGGAGATACCGTACTCATAGTTGGAGTCGGAAACACTCTGGGTGTAGCCCAGTAGCGGAGGGGAAGTGAAGTAAGCGTCTTGATGATCACCGTCTACGTTTCATCAAATTCCTTAGTTCTTACGCTCAGTCTTTGTTTCCATCCATTTGCCTCCTTTGCCGCCCTGATCCCCTCGATCACTTTTGCGTGAACATCTCTCTAAGTGCGTCCTTTACTTCGAACTCAGCCTTTCCTTTATTCTGTTCTCCCACTCCTTATGGCCAACGATTCGGTTCTCTTCGAGAACATCTACCAATGATGAGAGCATGATGTCGAGCATTTCAACCTCTTCCCTCAACTTATCAGTCGCTCGGTTTTGTTTCTTTCGCTCTTTTTTAACGCTCAGATTCATCCCACCTTAGATACCCTTTCTTGCTCAGGGATGCGATGACGTTTGTCCGGATCATGTCTGACTTTCCCTCGCCTAACTGTCCTTTGAATTTGTCGATTCTTGCCATGACTTTTTCCGTGAGTTTAACTAATGTTGTTGTAAGCGCCATACACAATCCACTGTTTGCCCCGTTCAGCAGATTATGGCCTCTATTTCGCTCTCAATCGTTGCTCTTAGTAATTAGTCTATGGCCCATTTTGGTAGTGGTTTTGGACGATGGTGGCATTCCCAGCTCCCATCACGAACAAAAATACGATTGAAAGTATCTGCCGTATTTTACGGATTCCGCTGAACCTTTTCGATTTGTTCACTTTAGGCGCCGACAAGTTAGGCATAAGTCATCAGACCCTTCTGTTCAAGAGTAGCGTGAAGATTGTTCACTGCTCTGTACACGTCTGTTTCCGTCTTTGCACCAATACAGACAACCTTTCCCAGAGCGAAGAGCAGGATGACCGTTTTTGGGTCCGCAATTCTGTGTATCAGGCCGGGAAACTGCTCCGGCTCGTACAGAGATTTCGGGAGCTGTCTCGCTGCTTCTTTCTGATGAGCCCTGCCCCCAAGAGAAGCTGACTCGACGATATTTTGGATGATAACCACCTGCTTCATTTTTGCCAAAAACCATGAATCGTTTGTGAGGGATAACACCTTATACTGCGAACATATGTTTTCGTCTGTGAGCGGCAACGATTCAATAGGTCAAGCCAAGGTTTGCACTAAACACGGCATCAGGTTCCGGATCGACGAACATGGGAATTTTCTTTGTCCCGTCTGCGAACAGATTACCCTTCAACAATCTTTACGCAGGGGACGCAGACGACGCTAGTCCATTTTCGATAATAAGTGCAGAGGATGTTATAGCCGAATGAGCGGCGGAATCAAAAATTCGTCAACGGATCTCAGTCGTCACGAAGGTACACGAGCCCGCTGCCCAAGGTGCGCGAAGGGTCCCATGGTGACTGACTCTTCTGGAGCCGAACTCTTCTGCAGCAACTGCGGTTATGTTTTGAAGGAGCAAATTGTTGATGCTGGACGCGAGTGGAGGGCATTCTCAACCGAGGAAGCAAATCAGCGCGCTCATACGGGCGCACCTTCGAGTCTCGCGCTTCACGACATGGGACTTTCTACGGTCATAGGATTCGAGAATAAAGACGCCAGCGGCAAGCTTCTTCCCGCTGCTATGAGGACCCAGATTGAGAGGCTCCGCACGTGGGACGGAAGGTCGCAAGTACATGAGTCTGCCGACAGAAATAGGCGTCAGGCATTCAGTGAGCTCAGCCTACTCGTCGACAAATTAAACGTCAACGCCTTGGTAGTCGAAAAAGTCTGCATACATCTACAGGAAGGCGCTCGAAAGAGGGTTGATCAGGGGGAGGTCGATCTCCGGGATGATTGCAGCCTCGCTTTACGCTGCTTGCAGAGATACGGAAACACCTCGTAATCTGAAAGATCTATCACTAATCAGTAACATCAAGAAAAAGGATTTGGCTCGATGCTACCGGTTGCTCTACAATGAACTTGACCTCAGAGTGCCTGTTGTTGATCCGGTAAAGCTTCTCGCGAGGATAGCGAGCAAAGCCGGCGTCCAGGAGAAGACGAAGCGCAGGGCGGTGGAGATACTCAGGCGTACGATAGAGACAAATGGTTCGGCTGGGAAGGGACCGATGGGACTAGCGGCTTCTGCGCTCTACGTTGCTTCCGTTATGGAGAATGATAACATAACTCAGAAGGAGCTCGCCGAGGCTGCGGGTGTTACTGAGGTTACGATAAGAAACAGGTACAAGGGACTCAAGGATGCGATGAAAATCTGAGAACTCTGGAATTGGATAAGAAAATCAGGCATCGGAACAGACTAGAAAAGATCCATACATAGAAGAAATTGTACCTTTGACATAAACGAAAAACAATACCAGACTCAGAGTAATGCATTACTCTATGCAAATCACCACGTCAGCTAGAGTCGCTTGGTATACTGCCTAGCTTTGGCAGATATCTCCAAGCATTCCAGCTAGGAGATTCCTATCACGCGCCATAGATAGGACAAAGATTGTGAAAGGTCCTGTAGCGCTCTTGAGCATATCTGCGACACACGCTGCTTTATTGTTGTTTTTGGTGTGGTTGGTGTTAATACAGGTGTTGGCAATGATGTTCTTGTTTGCAATGTGTTTCGCAAGTATGTAATGGGTGTGTCGTACTATATAGGTCTATGTCGAGCTCACTTTAGGGCAGGTAATATCGCATTTAGATAACTGCAACGTTCTAACTCGACATAGGCGTATAAGTAACTTGCCCACTGTAGCAGCTGAGAAAAAAATGCAAACTCAAACACAAAAAACAGGCGAACTAATGGGAGAAATCCGCGGTCATATAGTATCAAGATCAATCAAGGACATTACGCCCTTGGGCGTAAGATTTGAGCTAATTAACGAGGCTCAGTTCGTGGGGGGCAAGTACACTGCGACCCACTTGGAAACTGTGAATATGTTCCAAAAAGTTGATGGAACTCTCGAATGGGACTCTAAAGCTGTACAGACCACTGTTGAGGGAGACTTTGTCGCCATCAATGGTAGAGGAAACGGGAAGATTACAGGTCCAACAAGCTTATGGGCTGAAGGGGAAGATGTCTACATGACTAAATCTCCGAAGTTATCCTGGCTGAATGGGACCAAGAGTCGTCTCGAAGTCAACGCCAATATGAAGACTGGCGATTTCGAGATCAAAGTCTACTCTCAGTGAACGCAATCTGGGCTGAAATAATTTCAGCCCGTCCGACTTTTTTCTTAAATCTCGACATGTTAATCCCAAAGACGATGGCGGACTAGAAGTTAACGTTATAGTTGGTATTGTCGCTTTCAGTTTCAGGAAGGAGCTTATGAGGAAGTGGCGAGAGCGAAGCTTGATCTTGGCTTAATTTGGGCTAAAAACAGCCGAAGAAATCTTAAAGGAAACTTAGTTGGGTGAAAGCTCGTTGAATCGTATTACTACATGTCATAAATGCGACCGGACAACTAGAGTCAAAGATATGGAATCCGTTCGATATAATGGAAAATTCGAAAGAGTTTGCGATGAATGCGCAAAGCTCGTTACGCTGAATAAAATCAGAACTGGAAACACTCCATCTTGAACTAGCCGTGTCCCTCTGGTTAACGGGCTGTTCTGTGCGCAAGTAAGTTACCAGAACCCAGAAACATAGCTGATAAGAGGAAGTTAGCTATGTCCAAAGAAGAGCATTGGACGCGTACTCTTTTCGTTGATCATCCAGAGTTTTTCCTTCCTGGGATGGAAGCGCACCAACAGATCGCTTCGAAAGAAGCATCCCAGCTGTGCAAGATAATTGGCAAACATTTTCAGCAAATCCCAGCATTGGCAACCAAGGTTCTCGACCTCTGCTGTGGAATAGGGGTCCACGCAATAGCGCTAGCCAACGAGGGCTACGAGGTCGTAGGGTTTGATCTATCAGAACATTGTTTGCGCAAAGCAGAACACCTAGCAAAGCAAAGTGAACTAGGTGAGAAAAGAGTCAGACTCTATCAAGGCGATGTAAGACAGGTTTTTGGTGTCCTTTCCGAAAAAGGGGAGACGGGTTTCAATGCGATTCTGAGCATAGGTAATTCTTTCGGCTACTACGGAGAGAAAGAGGATCTCCAGGTACTCGAAGACCTCCATGACCTAGCTTCCTCCAATTGCATACTAATTCTTGACGTTATTAACAGAGAATGGCTCGTTAGATACTGCAGTCCTTACGGTTTTTCGCAGATTTCTCAAACGATTCAGATGGAGGCTGAGAGACAGCTGAATCAGAAAACCTCCTTTGTGGAAAGCGAATGGAAATTCTACGAGACAAGAAGAATGCATGACAGTAACAGCATCATATTTTCGCTCAAGTGGCAGCTTAGAGCTTACTCTTTCGAGGAATTAAGGGAGCTTCTTGGAAAGTCAGGATGGGAGTATCTCAGGAGCTTCGGAAGTGTTAGTTCTCTCGCGCCGCTAACCTCCGAATCATATCACATCGTTCTAATAAGCAAGAAGAAATAATCGTGCCCAAAACCCGTAAACCGAATGCTTACTTTTCTTGGGCTTCTCGCACCAGGGAAGAGAGGATTCAGGTCGACCTGCGTGAGTTTCTCACTGCGAACAGCACTTGCATTTGTCGTCTTGACACTGTGAAACATAAATGTGAAACTTGCAGTCGGGACAAGAGCATCCATCCGGGAGGCTCTCCTTGGCGTGAAGAACGGTCAGCTTTGTCGAGTGGGGCATCCTCTTTGCTTCTAGCAGCTTTCTTCTAAAATACGTTTGCGTCGAGTTGAGGCTTCAGGAAAAGGATCAAAGTGGAAATTACTTTCAGGAAAGTGTTTACCACAAACTCTGGTTCTGCCTAATATTGCAGCCTTTTTGTCGACCTTTCCCGTAGGTCGCTTTTTAAGTCAGGAGCACTGCTACTCCATGATAGAAAAATGTCCACTCTTACTCCTGCAACTACATCATCGGGTCAACAGGTCTTAATTCTAAAAGAAGGCTCTACACAAACAAAGGGTCGAGACGCTCAAAGCAACAACATCTTTGCGGCGAAGCTTATTGCGGAGATCGTCAAGAGCACCCTAGGTCCTAGAGGCATGGACAAGATGCTGGTGGACGGCATGGGCGATGTCACAATTACGAATGACGGCGCAACAATCCTCAAAGAAATCGACGTGCAACATCCTGCCGCGAAAATGCTCGTTGAAATTTCAAAGACTACCGATCAGGAAGTCGGCGACGGGACTACATCCGCAGTAGTGCTCGCGGGTGCGCTTCTGGAAAATGCGGAAGAGCTGATCAACAAAGACGTTCATCCAACGATCATAGTTGACGGATACATGAAGGCTGAGGAAAAAGCTCTTGCAATACTGAAAGAAATCGCAGTGAAGGTGGAACCAGACGATAGGAAAACTCTTGAGAGAATCGCTGCGACCAGCATGCAAACAAAACTGGTTTCTGATGTCGGAGAAGAGCTTTCCTCTATCGTGGTCAAAGGAATGCTGCAAGTTGCTGAAAAAAACGAAGACGGTACCTACAAGGTGGACCTTGATAACATCAAGGTGGAAAAGAAGGCAGGAGGCTCTACCAGCGATACCATGCTCATCAACGGCGTAGTATTGGACAAGGAAATAGTCCACTCGGGCATGCCAAGAAGGATTGAGAATGCGAAGATTGCTTTGATTCTTTCACCCTTAGAAATTGAAAAGACGGAATTCTCGGCTGAGATCAGAATCAACACCCCTGGACAGATGAAGGGTTTTCTCGATGAAGAAAATTCGATGCTCCAATCAATGGTTGAAAAAATAGAATCCTCGGGCGCGAACGTTCTCATCTGCCAGAAAGGGATAGACGACATTGCTCAGAGTTTGTTGGCGAAAAAGGGAATACTGACTGTTAGAAGAGCAAAAGAAAGCGACATGACTCGGCTTTCAAAAGCTACTGGCGCGAGAACTGTAACCAACCTTGATGATCTATCTGTGAAGGACCTGGGGTTTGCAAAGCTCGTCGAGGAAAGAAAGATTGAGCAGGACAAGTGGGTCTTCATCGAAGGTTGCAAGAATCCCAAAGCATTGACTATTCTAGTCCGCGGAGGTTCGCAAAGAGTGGTGGATGAGGCAGAAAGGAGTCTCCACGACGCAATCATGGTTGTAAAGGATGTTTTGCAGGAACCTGCGATTGTTGCCGGTGGAGGAGCTCCTGAAGCAGAAGTTGCATCCAGGTTGAGGGATTACGCTTCAAAGCTTCCAGGCAGAGAACAGCTAGCAGCGCTCAGGTATGCTGATGCTCTTGAAAGGATCCCTCTCACACTCGCTGAGAACGCAGGGATGGAGACTATTGATGTGAAAGTCGAGTTAAGAGCAAAGCACACTCAAGGAAAAACTTGGTTCGGGGTCAATGCGCGCACGGGAAAAGTTGGAGACATGATGGATGAAGTTATTGAACCCCTCGCAGTCAAAGAGGAGATAATTAGGGCAGCAACAGAAGCTTCCTGCATGATACTACGTATAGATGATGTGCTCGCCTCAGGCAAGATGAGGGCTCCAGCAGGCCCTCCACCAGGAGCGGGCGGCTATGGCGGCATGGGCGACTAGGCGTCAATGCTTGCGCGGCCGATCAAGTCTAGAAACAGTCCAAGTTGCACGGTGTAACAATTTCTCATCATAGCCTTCGTTCGAAAGTAGCTGTTTCGCCCTGACCTTGGCATCATCAGCATCATCCGCAAGTACCTCAAATTCTCTCTCAAGACTCCTTTGAATTGAATCGGAGGATCTCTGACGAACACGCTGACCGGCCGGTTTCGTCAACTTTGCCTTTACTCGAAATTTCCTCATCGCGCTAGTTCATCAAGAACAAATAATGCACGTGATCTAATTTGTCTGTAATGTTCCATGCTCAACTATTCGGATTCCAGTCTCGGGATACTTTGATATTTGGTTTGATACAGATTTCTGAGCATGTTGCATGTGATCTACACATAGCAGATAAGTTCGCATTTCTTGGGGCAGTGCTGGCCAGCTGTACTCTATCAAAATCCAATGAGTGGCTCTATTAGTACAGCCCTCTCTCGACTGACAAGTAGCCATGAATATGTTAGCGCATGCGTGCTATAAATCAGTTTAGAGATTTGGAGGTCAGTTGGACAATTTTTTAATTTTTCTGAAGAATAGGAGCTTTTGTTAGCACATTTCTTCGCAACACTTCATAAACTAAAAATTGAGAAACGTGTTACGAGTACCTCCAGATGGATATGAACCGATCATTTGGTGCTCTTACGACGAGAAGGGAATCATCTGATCTCAGCCTGCATTGCTAAGAGTACCCCAAATATCTACTTCGTGGCCAGGCTTATTGCGGCGGCGACAAGGAAAGCGGGTCATCGGTCGTGTGGGACCAGATCGATCCAATGACCTGGAATCTCAATTGTACCTTGAATATTCGAGTCAGCAATCGGCGCCGATGGTCCGATGTAGACGATCTCAAGTTCCAGGATCTCTGAATACCATTTGAGCAATTTCGTCCTATCGGAGACCACAACTGAGATCGTGTCAACGGCTATGACTGGCATTTGATGCAGATGTATGAATAGAGCGGAGTCTTAATTCATTTGGAACCTTGCACCGAATTTCCTTCAATCAGACTTTTTTGTTCGTTCTTATTCTCCAAATAGAAAAGTGACCGATTGGCACTCATTTATCAGGCACTAATCGAGGCCCAGCGTGTCCCACCTGCTAAGGAATTTGTCAATGTCAGAATCTTCAATGACGAAAGCTCTCATCTCGGCCTCCGGATGCGGTTTTCCTTCTCCGCCTGATTTGGCGAGGATTCTTTGTGGGTCGTCTTAACGTATTCGGGGACAGTCTTGCTTCACTGACAACGAAATAATGGAGGGAATCCTCGCAAAATGATTAGGAGTGCGCTTCGCAGAGCCGAACGTCGCTGTGATGTCATCATAACGTTATTCTTTTGGTTTTCTTTTCAGGCCTGGGTCCGAGCTTGGGAAGTTTTATTTCGAGAATACCTTCAGACATGCTTGCCGAGACTTTTTCTGTATCTATACTTTCGCCAAAGCCTATGTGTCTGTGAAATGTGGAGAATGCCCTTTCCCTATGCAAGTAGTTTTTTCCCTTCTCTTCCGTTTCCACATCAGATTTAGCACTCAGTACCAATTCGTTTGCCCCGAATTCAATCTCTACATTTTCCTTTTTTATCCCGGGAAGCTCGACTTTCACAACATACTCGTTGCCAGAGTCGATTACATCAACGTAGGGTACTCGCGTCGGCAGTTCATATTCAACAGGCCACTCGAATCCTCTGAAGGGATCCCAGGGGATTAGGCGAAACGGTTCTGACAATTTGTTGAACTCTTCAATCCAACTGGGTTGAGGTTCTCTAACGGCAAGCTCAGGCTTCTTTACCTTCTTAATTGCTGGCATCGCAACTTTACTTTTGGCCATTGCTACAGCTTTGTGATTGCGAATTCAGTAGGTTCCTTATATGGTTTCATACTTCTCAATTTTTGGCGCATCCTTTGGGAATTTGCATCACTTGCAGTGACGACAAGCTATACCCAAGTCGATGGCAACACAAAGCAAGAGCCTCTAAGAAAGGTAGTCCTGAGAGTCTACTGATTCAAATCAAAGTCGAATCTCGGAAGTACAAAGGAAAAATGGTAACTCGGGGGTTCTATGTGAATATTCTAAAGTCAACTGTTGAGTCAATGTACCTTCAAGAGAAGGATTAGGTTGAGATTACGTTGAAAGAAGCAAAGTAAACTAGGAACATCAAAATTGATCTCACTTTAGCATCATTGTGTCTTGTTCCCAATCTTCCGGCGTCTTGTCTGACCATGTTCCACGAATAACCTGTTTTGGCATTCTGGGTGAAGTTCAGCTCGAGTGTCACACTCTCTTCTAGAATTGAAGCGGCTTGAACTAAATCCAAGAAATGTCCGAGTTGATAGGATGTCAGATTTCTCTAGGCACTAACTTCCTTGCTTTTCGTAGAAACGTACATCCAAATGCTGGTCTTGTTGCAAATTGGGCATTTTAGATACTCGATAAGCGTGCCTTTCCTTTTGGCTAGTTGCTCTTCGGGCGATCTTGACATCTCGTCAAGCACTTTCATCTGTATGCCTCTTTCTTCTGCTTTACAATCGAGATTACCACAATAAACCTCAATTTCCAAATATCTTCAACGGTAGAAAAAAGGGTCGAAAGGATAAAAAAGATTTAGAGTTTTTAGTCTAATGATTTCGTCCGATAAGTTGGCTTCTCGATTGTCTCCCTCGTTTGTCTCTCTTTGTCATTTCCCCCAAGTAGCGAATTCCCAGTTCAGTTATCTCGTATCTTTCGTTTTGCAATATGAGATATTGATCCTTGGGCAGGTCATCCAGAGATTCAGCACATCTCTTTCGTGGCATCTTTGCAAGTGACATTATTTTGTTCTTAGACAGTCCGGCATGGCTAGTCAAGATTTTCAGGATTTTCTTCTCTGTGACAGTCTGGTGGCTCTTTTTCTTCATCTGTTCTTCACCCAGTTCGTAACCAGCTTGCAAGCTATCATCTCAAACCACAAGGTTGGTGAAACCACTGATGTGCGCTATATCCATTGCTCGTGCATTACAGAAGAATACCGTCTAAATCGAGAAATGGTGAGCAATCATTGACTTCTCTCAGCTTTATGAAAGGAAATAGGTACACTATACCTGTCGTTATTGGAATCGCCATCATCGCTGAATTCCTTGATGGCGAAGCAATCGAGCATCCTGAGGCTTACACGCCATGGGTACTGTGACCAAGATTTCCGCTCACTTATAGTCTCGAGGGATGAGGGATTTGGCGGTCGAAACAAAGGGGCTAGTTGTAATAAGAGAAACGATCGCTAGGCAAGTCCATCAAGAATTTCCTTATTGTACGTTGATCTGACAGAAATTAAACAACTATGATCTGACAGATGCAGAGCACAGAGAAATGATCCACAAAGGCAGTAGAACCCAGCCATCTCTTTACAGCTAAAACAGAAAATAGTACCGCCAATGACCTTGATCCGCTGCTTCGCTTTGGGTACATCCACGTCCAAAAAAAACCTCTGTTCAATTAATAATAGTTTGCTGATCCTTCGATTTGTCGCTGCGACGCTAGCTCATCAGATTTCCGTTCGAGTCTGGATGAAAAGAAGTAACAAACCATCCACTTCATCCGTGAGCTGTTTCCTTAACACGAATCTTCATGAACTTCCAGTTTGAGAGAAATGATTCCATGTTGAATGAGACAGTAATTCAATTCTATTGCTCGAATGCAAATTGCCGAAGGCTTAGGAATTTTGAAATGTATCATGAGGATATTTCTATTAAAAATCGTGTCAGATGCAAAAGCTGTGGTCGTAACTCGGAAGAGGCTGCCGGTCACTTTGTCGCCCAGCTTCTGGCCCTTCATCTCATTGCGTAGAGGTGCTTCGACACGTGCGCTTTAATTTTGGATTTCGCAGTCCTTTTTTAGATCATAATCTTCCCACAAACCCGGCCAAAGGCGAGAGACTCGAGACCGGGCAAGTGGGGAATCTATTGGTTGAACCCGTGATGTTATTTCTAATGATAGATTTATGAAGCGTTGCCCTTGCGAAATTCGTGCGGGGGTCCCACATTTCGCGCATAGAATTATTCTGCATCCGAAATTTACTAGTAAAATGCTACCTCGAACAGAATCATGTCGGATTGCAACGATCCGAACCTAAGAGGATTGGGAGTCCAAAGGGATTGAAATTCTAAATCTCGATAAGGAAGGGCCGTGAGCAGTTACCTACTAGCAAACAACCATTAGATATCAAGACTCCGAATTCTATCGAGCAAAATCCGAGATTCTTCAAGCCCCTTATCTGTTATCTCAAACACCTGCCTTTTCCCAGCGAATGAATTGATGACCTTCGTCCGAATGTATCCAGCAAGTTCAAGTTTCTCCAAGTGGTTGCCGAGGCTGCTCCTTCCCAGTATCCTAATTCGTAGATGTCTTGATGCTGTTTTACTACATTGTTGAAGAGACAGATCTTCTATTTCAGAATCGAGTATCTCAGACTCGTACCATCTATCACTATTTGCTCCAATTGGCATGCGATGACGAGTCGTGCAGTCTCGCCGAGCCCAGCACCTTTCTAGCGCTCACAAAATTGATTTATGTACGCCTAGTTATTCTTGTTATAGGAACCCTTGTCCCAAGGAGAGCGTAAACTCGCCGCAATCATGTTTACAGACATGACAGGCTATACAGTCCTCGGGCAAAGAAATGAATCGCTCTCTCTTGCGCTTTTAGAAGAACAAAGGAAACTAATCAGACCGATACTTACGAGGCATAACGGCAGAGAGGTCAAAACCATTGGGGACGCGTTCCTTGTGGAGTTTCCAAGCGGCCTGGACGGGGTCAGGTGCGCTTACGATATTCAGCGCGCGGTCAGGGAGTTCAATATTTCCTTGCGTCAAGAGAATCGAGTCCACCTCCGGGTTGGTATCCATTTAGGCGATGTCGTGGAATATCAGGGAGACATATCAGGAGATGCCGTCAACGTGGCATCGAGGATCGAATCCCTCGCCGACGATGGTGGCGTGTGTCTAACTCGTCAGGTCTACGATCAGGTTAACAACAAATTCGAACTTCGGCTGGAGAGTCTCGGGCTACAACAACTGAAGAACGTCAATGTGCCAATTGAAATTTTCAAAATGATAATGCCATGGACCACCACGGGATATTCCGAGACAGCGACGAAAGTCTTCGACAAACGGCGGATCGCTGTCCTCCCTTTTGCGAACATAAGTCCCGATCCTGAAAATGAGTATTTCGCTGACGGCATGACCGAGGAATTGATCTCAACGATGTCAAGAATAGGCGGTCTCAAGGTGATCGCCAGAACGTCGGTGATGGGTTACAAGGGAGGGCAAAAGAAGATCGCTGAAATTGCGAAAGAGCTTGAAGTGGGTAGCGTCCTTGAAGGCAGCGTAAGAAAAGCCGGAGATAAACTTCGAATCACTGTCCAGCTCATAGACTCTGCGTCAAGTGATCACGTCTGGGCTGAAAGCTGACGATAGGGAATTGGAAGACGTTTTCATTATCCAGAGTGACATCGCAAAGACAGTCGCTGAGGCGCTCAAGGTCCAGCTGCAATCACAAGAGGCAACGACCTTGAACAAAAAACTAGCCGCGGTCCCAGAAGCCTATACGCTCTATCTGAAGGGTCGATTTTACTGGAACGAGAGAACTAAGGAGAGCGTGAACAAGGCAATGAAGTATTTCGAACACGCAGTGAAGGTCGATTCTAATTTTGCAAGCGGGTACTCGGGGATCGCCGATTGTTACGCGGCTTCAGTGAACTATGGTTGGATGAAACCCGACCGGGCGGGGCCTCTTGCGCGGCAGTTTTCTACGAGAGCACTGGGAATTGACGAAACTCTTGCTGAAGCTCACGCTTCTCTTGGCTTCACTCTGATGGAGATGTTTTGGGAATTCACCTCCGCGGAAAATGAATTAAAGCGTGCAATCGAACTCAGGCCGAGTTACGCTAACGCCTTCCACTGGTATTCAATATTGCTTGTTTACCTGAGGAGGCACGAGGAAGCATTTCTAGCCGAGAGGCAGGCACTCGACCTAGATCCCTATTCACGAGTCTTCAACATGATGATGGCAAACATTCTAACGATGCTTGGAAGGACTGATGAATCATTGCGAGAATACAATAAATTGATCGAGCTTAATCCAGATTTTTCACCCGCGTACTTTTGGAAATCCAATCTTCATGCGTTGCTGTCTGAGTTTGATACAGCGATCGAGGATGCAAAGAGGTCCGCGGACTTGGACGATTCTCCCACATCGAGATTGCAACTTGCATATGTGTACGCCCTAGCAGGGAACAAGATCGGGGCATTGAAGATTCTTGATCACGTCAAAGCCCTAACCCGCGACGAATATGTCAAACCAGTCCAAATTGGTCTGGTCGAGCTTGCGATGGGAAACAAGGAGGAAGGATTCGGGTGGATCGAAAAAGGAATCGCAGAAAGAGATAGTTCAATCCTGATGTTCGGCAGTCTACCATATTTCAAAGAATACAGAAAAGATCCTCTTTGGCGCAAGATTGACGAGAAGATGGGCCTCTCTAAAAACGTGTTTTCCTCATGACCGACTAATTTCGCAGTCACAATTTTCGTTCATCCCGAATAATCGAGGGAGTGAGTGCGAGGGACTAAGACCGGAAGCTCCCTATCAAAACACTTTTTTAATCACTCCGTTTTGCAAATCCAAAAAGGAATGATGCTGTTGTCCATCACAGAGCAAGTCGAATCGGAAATCACTCGGAATAGTCTTCTCAATCACCCTTTCTACAAGTTGTGGACTCAAGGTGAATTGACACTCGACCAATTATGTGGATATGCAAAAGAGTATTTCCAACTTGTCAAGGTCGTTCCAGATTTGGTCAGTGAGATCGGCTTGAAGACCGGCAATGCCAGTACAAAAAATATCTTGGCTCAACATGAGAAGGAAGAGAGGGAACATGTCGAGCTTTGGGTCAAGTTTGCCTCCGCGCTTGGTGTCTCAAGATCGGAGCTCATAAGCTACGCCGGATCTGAAAAGACAAACAGAGCAGTTTCCATGCTTATCAGCATCATGAAAAATTCATCGTTTGAAGAAGCTGTATCTGCAATGTATGCTTACGAATGGGAACTTCCAAAAATTAGTCGCTCGAAATTGGATGGACTGGTAAAGTTCTATGGATTGACATCCACCGATGCGACTATCTATTTCGAAACCCATATTGAAGCAGATGTCAGGCATGCCGCCACGTGGAGGAGCTTCCTAGCCGAATTTGAGGAGATTACGGGCCGAGATATGTTGAAGGCTGCTATCAAATCGGTTGAGGCTCAAAATGCTCTCCTAGATTCAGTTATGGAGTCCTATGTCCCATCAAGCGGCTGATCTGTTCCCCAGCATCTACGTCAATAGTCAGTTTTCAAACGGGGTTGATCCCGTCAGGAATTTTTGTCGGGACTTGTAGGGCAGCGGTACTAAACTTTGGAGCCCAGGCTCTGGAGAACTTCTGCATGGTCGGAACGAAATTCCGATGGCAATTTCCCCCGGTCGAAGTACTCCGCTTTCTCGATGTCCTGTGAAACTTTTCCAACGCTGTCGATGGAAACCTCGTAGACAAAGCACAGGTCCCAGTGCTTGTCCCCGTAAGACTGAATATCAAGCAACTTCACATTTTTTGGCTCCGCTCCGAGCTGCTCTTTGACTATACGTTTTACCGCGGACTCGGGGTGTTCTCCGAAGTTGATGATGGAAGAGGGAAATACCCACTTGCCAGCGGTGAACTCTGGTCGACTCCTCTTTACCAGGAGCAACTCATTCCCCTTCTTTGCTATTGCAAACGATGAAATGTGCATTACTTCTTCGGACTGCTGCCCCTGAGGTTGAGGGGTTAGTCTTGCCGTTTTTGTGGTGCTCATGAGTCTTCGCATCTCTTACATTGTGGGAGCAGGATTTATGCCTTCTACGATTACTGCGCTATAATCACCGCCCCTAAATCGATGTTGGATTGGCTCTTGGTAGGCGGGGCTACCGTACCATGCCTTCGCTTCGACGCGTGTCGGAAACTCGAGGATTCCGACCCCTTCAACTCCAGGGCCTTCGAGTACCTCGCACTGACCGAAGTTTGCGAGCCACTTGATAGAGTGACCGGCCAAGAAAACGGGCGCTTGCTTCCTGTAGAGATCGAGTTCTTCTGGGTTACGAGTACGCAGCCGCGTGAATACAATGTAGGTGGGAATCTTTGACTTTACTGCAATGTGTGAAGGTAAAAAGAATATTGACAATCTAAAGGTGAAAGCCAAGAGATGCGATAACCCGGTCCGAGAGTACTGTCACGATCTTCATGGAGGTTCTAGAAAAGGAGGGAACGCATAATAGAGCACAGAGGTTCAGAATGACCAACGCGATACCAGTTTGGAGAAAAGTTACAAACATATTGAGACCAAGTTAATTCACTGGGGCGAACCCTCCCCCAGAATTCTAGGAGCAGTCGCCATGCCGATATTTCAAACGGCAATGTTCGAAACGATGGGAGCAAAGAGCTGACGATGATCTGAGATACATCCGGTTGAACAACACCCCAAATCATCTGGCTCTCCACGAGAAGCTCGCCGCGCTTGAGGGTGCGGAGGGTGCCCTTGTTACTGCAAGCGGGATGGCAGCGGTTTCCACGACTCTCCTGTCGATGCTTACCAAGGGAGACCATCTGCTGGCACAGGATTGCCTCTACGGCGGAACTCATGATTTTGTGACGAAAGATCTTGAGGGATTCGGAATCTCGTACGATTTCATCGATGGCAACGATCCAGAATCGTGGGAGAAAAAATCCGGCCAAACACCAAGGCAATTTATGTCGAGTCGATGACAAACCCCTTACTCGAGGTGGCAGATCACAGGGCAGTGGTCGAATTCGCCAAATCTCACGGGATTGTCTCCATAATTGACAACACATTCGCGAGCCCGATCAATTTTCGTCCTCCCGAATTCGGTTACGACCTCTCGCTTCACAGCTGCACCAAATACCTGAACGGACATTCGGATATCGTAGCCGGCGCGGTGATTGGGAAATCGGATTTGATTGGAAAAGTCAAGCACCGCCTAAATCATCTTGGCGGCAGTCTTGATCCCCACGCATGTTTCTTGCTTCACCGAGGGATGAAGACACTTGCGTTGAGGATGCGGCAGCACAACGAGAGTGCTCTAAAGATAGCCAGGTTCCTCGAAAGTAGCAAGGCAGTCGAGAAGGTGAACTACCCCGGACTGGACAGCCATCCGCAGCATAAGCGTGCCAGCGAACTCTTTGACGGCTACAGCGGAATGATAAGTTTTGAGCTCAGGGGAGGGACAGACGCAGCAATCCGTTTCATAAAGAGTGTTACAATTCCGATAGCAGCCCCAAGCCTGGGAGGGGTGGAGACCCTGATAACGACTCCGGCAACAACGGCTCATTCCGGAATGTCTTCCGAAGACAGGCACAGACTCGGGATCACCGACGGCTTAATTCGTCTGTCCGTGGGAATCGAGTCGCCGGAAGATATCATCGAGGACTTTCAGTTAGCACTGGAATCATTGGCACCTTGGCAGGAATCTCCTCAACGATCACAATCTAACTGATTGAAAGTCTCGAACATCCCTGCATCCTGGTGAAATGGGTCCCGCCGCTCCGCTTGACTTTTTATGACGGGAGGAACGGCTCACTGCTCCAAGGTTGAAATCCTGCGAGGCTAATTTTGAAAATAAGGAAGAATCTTAAAGGATAGTCAGCGGTCTAGGACACTAATGAAGCGGCAAATCGCCTCAATCCTGATAGTAACAGCCCTGGTCGTAGGTGCTGGGATTGGCTACTTCGGGCATACTCCTGCCACTAGCACCATAACCGAGACCATAATGAGTACTTACACCGAAAGTAATACTACGACCGAGACTGCAATCAGCACTTACACCTTAACGACGACTCTCCCCCAAGGCACCAATACAACCGCTTTCCCTCAGGGGTTGAGCATGCGTTGCATCCTTACGGAATACCATGTCTGGATGATCGCGTCAATAGGAAACACTACTACCTCCTACGGGACCTCAACACAGAGCTATGATGTCCAAACATACCAGACCACAACTTCGATAACGCAGGCGGTAGGATCTGTAACAACCACCACAGCGAATTACAACGGCACTCTGACTGGCGCACTAGCCATCTGGAACAGCACCGTCTGCACATACATTTCGGGCTAGTTACAACTTTCATGCATCATGAAACCACGTAAATTCACGCCCGTTACCTTAGAATCCCCTCAGGAGATTTATTTTCTTGATCAGATATAGTCTGCGACCTTCTGCAACGAGCCTGGGAGCGTGTGCCGCAGGAACGTGCGATCTTCGGGCGAGATCAGTCGAAGCCACCTGACGCAGACCAGAAATAACAGCGCGTACAAAAGGGCGTACGGTATCAATGTGATGATCCTTGAAGAAAGGAAGAATGAAAGCGCGAGTATGATAACGAAAGGTATCAAAGCTGCGACCGTGCCCTTCACGTAAAAGGAAGACTTGTCCAGATTTTTTAGGTAAATTCTGGTCAAATAGATCGATACGAATGTACCGTCAAGGGACACAGCTACCTTGCTTGTAACCGCGCCGGCCAGACCGAAGTGCGGCACCAATATTATCGCGACCCCGATGTCTGTAGCGGCGGTGACCACGCCGACAACGATGACCTGCAAGGTCCTCCCGACTGCCTGGAGCAGTACGAGAAGTATCATTTGGATCGCGATGAACACGTAGAATATCGCTATGAGTTCAAGGGTCAGCGATCCCGCGAGGTACCCTCCACCAGTTGTGAATAGCCCCAGCAGTTGTGATGGAACGCTCGCTACAAATAGGGAGACTGGCAGGACCGCGAGCGTAGCAAATCTGAACGCAAGCCTGATACCGTAAGAAACATCTCCGTGGCTTTGTGAGCTCGAAATCTCCGGCAAAAGGGCCGTGGTCAAAGGAGTTAGGGCAACGACGCCAAGGACTCCCGATATGCTGATTGCCGCTTGGTATATTCCAAGGGAGGATGGGTTGAGATATCCGCCGACAATTACGCTATCTGACGAGGTGGCGAAAACCGCTATGATTCCAGCGACGCCTAACGGCATAGCGTAACGTAAGATTGTTGAATAACTGAATGACCCGGTTGCAGTCGTGAGCTTCCTCCCGACAATCGTAAAGATCCAAAGAATGATCAGAGAGTAGAACAGTACCCACGCGAGAAGAGGTACCGCGATGGTTCGATCGAAGTAAAGGATTGCAGTTGAAGCCACAACCATGACCAGCCGGGTCACAAAAATAATCTTCGCGAGTTGAACATACTTTTTCAATCCCTGCAAAATTCCCTGAAAGGTATTGGATATTGAAACGGAGAATATCCAAGCTCCACCCAGCAGGAAAGCCCAGGTCCAGCTGGTCGATTTCGTAAAATAAATTGAAAGCAGGGGAGAAATTGCTAGATAAAATGCGGTTGTAACGCTCGTAAGAACTAGGGAAAGTAAAACAGTCTTGCGGGCAACAACCCAGGAGGTTTGTTCGCTGTCATTCCAGAGTAACGCGACAAATCTGGTCGCCGCTAGGCTCAGTCCAAAGCCGGCAACCGTAGATGCTATGCCTACGGTTACAAGAACGGCGCTGTAAATTCCATATTGGACCAACCCCGGAAGCAATCGGATAATCGCAACGAGAAAAACAAATCCAAGGCCGCTGGTTGCGACGTTTTGAAGAGCAAGCGATCCCATTCCCTGAACTATATTTCTCGCCCGGTCGCCGTTGGGAGGAATTGGTGCACTGTCGGGCAAGGGCGACGGCTCAAGGCTATCGCTTGGGTTTAAAATACGATTGGCTTAAGCGGCAACATGTATTTTGAAACTGCAACAAGTTTACAGTGGTTCTCAATGTGTGATGAGGTCAAGGATCCGCGATAAATTAATCATCAAACCTTGAATTCCCAGCCCCATTCATTGCCTTCGTTCTTCATTTTGGTAATGTACTCCGTAAGATATGCTGCCAGTTGATCATTTGGAATTTTTCCGCCATCGTCATCGACGAAAGAATTTCCCTCTTGATGTACGCCGTAACTGCCAACGAGATCTGGAGCGCTTACAGAGCAGAGCCTGATATTCGCATCGGTCGATGGCTTTGAGAAAGAAAGATTCTTTCCCGATTGATCGCAGAAGACATCTACCGAGCTCCCTTTCTGGACAGTTATCATAAGACTAACGAGTTTCGGAAGGTTCGAATCTATGATTTTCCATGACTGGTCGGAGTTCATTTTCCACCACTTAGATGTGTTTTCGTTTCTCTCGGGATCTTAATCTCTTTTTCTATCCTGAATAAAGCCATAATCTACTGGATTCTCGGTCGCGATAAGTACTTTTAATTGAGGCATTTCTCGTACATCTAGATTCTAAAATTGCCCGAACAATATTTTCCTCTAAACGACAAATCTGTTCTCGTTACCGGAGCTGGTCGAGGTATAGGCCGCTCGATTGCCCTCGAGCTAGCAAAACTCGGGGCGGACATTGGATTGAATTATTGGCGAAGCCAAGAAGCTGCAAACAAAACAAAGGGCGAAATCGAGACCCTAGGTCGGAAAGTAGTCTTGCTTCCCTGCGATGTGTCAAAGGAAGGCCAGGTGAAAGATATAGCAGAAACAGCCTTTGCAGAATTAGGCGACGTTGACTTTCTGGTAAACAATGCAGGCGGTGACGGCGGTGCGAAAGACGATCCATCGGTTGAGAACGCAAATTTAGGCGATTGGAATCTTGTTATTGGTGCTAATCTTACCGGGGCATTCCTCTGCACGCGGTATCTGACGCCCCGTATGCTCGCTAGGAAGAGCGGCCACGTAATTAACATCTCCTCAGTTTGTGGAATTACTGGCGACTGCGGGCCGGCGTACTGCTCCGCGAAGGCGGGCATGATAGGACTGACAAAGTCTTGTGCAGTAAGCCTCGCGCCGTACGTGAAGGTAAATGCGATTCTCCCCGGCTTTGTGTCATCGGTTATTCAGCCCCAGGAAGCAATGTCTGCGATCCCCAAAATCACACCTGTCGGAAGAATGGGCGCACCCGATGAAATTGCAGAATTGATCGGTCATCTCCTTTCAATGAAAAGTCCATTCCTCACTGGTGCTTGCATAGTTATGGACGGAGGACTCACAATTGGAGGAATTAACCTCGCAGTCGGTTGGTCAAAGGTAAGAGAGTAGACTTACTTTAGAGAAAGTTTTCCCCTTTCATTAAAGTTGAAAACTATCTCTTCAATCGTTTTTCCATCCGGTGACCATGAATCCGGTTTTTGCTTCTTGACCATTTTCAGGATCTCGACCATGTTACTTTGCAGGTGGGTTTGAAATTTGTCAGCTTCGAGTAAGACGATCATCGGGACCTTCTGCAATCGCGTGCCAGGTTCGATCGCGACTATGTGTTGAGTTTGAGATAGATCGAACACTCTCAGAGTTTCCTTTGCTTTCTCGACTTGCTTTTTTGCTCTCCCTTCGAGCATGGAGACATTTGCTCTTGATGTATGCAGCTCGTTGGCAATTTCTAGTTGAGTATACCCTTTCGATCTCAAAGCCAGAACGCGGTACTGCTTCTCTGTCAAGAATCCGAAGGATTTCGGTATTGAGAATCTTTGCTCGGTCGCTTCTTGTTTCTGAATTATTCTCCGCTCCATGCAATGATTCAGCTTCCTATGGTCATGTTACTTGAATTTAGGGTTATTCGTTTGCTTCATTTATTTGATCTACCGTTCTACAAGTTTCAAAGTCTTGAATTATTCGCAAAGACTAGGTGCCACATAATAAGATACATTAATCAAACCCGGCCTAATTATTAAAGTGCATAATCTATAATGACATCCAAACTCAGCGCAAGAAATCAGATCAAAGGCAAGATAACTAAGATCAAGAAGGGCTCAATTGTGGGTTCAGTTGAAATCGAGCTTATGCTTCCCGCAAAGGTAACATCAGTGATTACGGCAGATTCCATCGAAGAGATGAACTTGAAGGTTGGCGACGAAGTTCAAGCTGTTGTAAAAGCTACTGAAGTAATGATCAGCAAGTAATCTTACTTCCTTACTGAAATGGGAAAATCCTGCTCGATAATCCGTGCATCGATTACGAACCGACAGGACCTTTTTCCACTAGAGTCCCTGCGTTGAGCAGTGCTACTATTGGAGTCGGTGCGCTGGTCGCCGTATCATTATACAGGTGTGCTGGGCTGAAAGGCGTTAGTTCAAAGTTTTTCAAGAGATTCGCATAATTCTGGATTACGAAGACTACGAATCTAACCGAATCGGCTGGGTCGGTACTATCCTCTGGCACCGTGATCCAGAGTGTAATGGCGGAACCCGTCTGGACCTCGGTGGGAAGGGTGTAATTCGCCTGACCGTAGAATGTGTTGTCAGCGCTTTCCCCAAGATTTGTTGGATTAGCGAGTTGTATTAGACTCAGCCCTCCCGATACAATGGCAGATCTGTAGTAGAAGAGAAACTGAATTTGTCCTGTTTGAAGTGACGGTACTAGTGCTGCTGCGCTCGGCCCTGTAACGTTCGCCTGATTTGTGAGCATCCTGTTGACAAAGTACTGCTCGTTGGCTATTCCACCATCGTAGGCTATTCCTGCTAATTCCATGCTCAACCAACCTCTGTAGCCCGCGGGATCCGCAACCGGGTTTGAGATTCCGACTTTAACCTGGCCCGAGGTCAGATTATTGAAAAAGTCGTACCAGGCCCCGGTTGTGTTTGTTGTACTTGCGGTCGCGTAGGCTGCTAAAACTGCTTTGCCTCCCGCAGTTTGAGAAGTTGAGGCAGAGTACGCGATGTCGAACTGGTCGCCGGCGAAAGCTATCGCCCAACCTGGGTACTCGGCACCAAGGTCTCCCTGTCCGACTGAGCTGTGGGAAATTGAAAGGAACACACTGACAGGATCGCCCGCCGAAATGTCCGCAGCCAAAGCCCCAGAACCTGCACTCACTGGCGTCGCCATCGGGGTTCCAGTCTGAGCTGTGAAGGCGGCTTCAAGAACTCCCGACTCGTTTACTTGCGAATCAGCGGAGTACAACAACAATGGATTTGCGAAAATGCTTGTAGTCGTCGCTGTAGATGTAACTGTAGAGGAAACCACAGATGTTGCAGTTGATGTTTGCGTTACGACTGAAGTTACCGTCTTCGTCGGAGATACGGCAAGGTAAGCCACACCCGCGATCAATATAATTACGATGACGACGAGAACGACAACCGTAGTTGCGATGCCTCTCGATGAATTGCCAAATGAACTTCCTGATCTTCTGACTAGTCTAGCATTATGATTCATGTCTTTTTGAGAACTCGTTGAGCCAATTTTGGGAATAATTGTTTGATTTAAACGGGACGCAACGTTACCTTGTTGCTTAGCCGCTTTAGACGAGCGCTGGAACCAATCTGAAATCTTAACTCAGATTCAACTAGAGTAGAGTTAAGACAGTTAGGCGATCGTACATTGTTCATAGACGATTTCCCCGCTTTTTTTCTCTTCAAAATTTTTTCTTGATCTTTCAAAAAATACAGTTCTTGCCATGAATGGGACGCCTGTCGCCTTCGTGCAGGACTATCACGGGGATTTCAGCTTGGTTACCCTATCGACCGAGACCCTACGGGAGGATTGCAAATTTTCGTAGACTTGGATGGTAGCTCGGGCCTTATCCAATTTCCTTCTTGCGCGCCATTCGATCATCGAAACGTTTGCCCTGGATGTCCCAAGCTTTTTTGCAGTCTCTAACTGAGTAAATCCGCGAGCTCGGAGCTCCAGGATCTTCCATTGTTTTTGGTTGAATAGGCTGCCTTTCATTCTAGAAACTGTCAACCAGACTCACGAACTCCAAAGTAGTATGAAGCATTGTCCGTCACGTCCTAGTAATCGGACGCTGGACCACTCTGAACGCGAACATGATCGCGAACGAAATAACAATCATTACGGCAGAAGTGGTTACCGCGGCTCCGAGATTTGCAGCTTCGTATTCATTAACAATGAAGACGGAAATTGGACTGACTCCATAGAACGGCCGGCTCAAGAGCTCGTACGCAATTATCGCGATAGATCCATATTCGCTCAACCCCCTGCTCATGGAGATCAGGGAAGCAGATAGTATCCCCCTTCCCGAATTTGGCAGAACAACCGAAACGAACCTTCGCAGCTGAGAAGCCCCGAGACCTGAAGCATAGTTTTCAGCTGATCTGTTCATCGATTCGAAGAACGGCATCATCGCCTTGATATAAATCGGGGCCGTAACGATTACCAGGCATATCACGTATCCCAACAAAGTATTGAACACATCAAAGCCGATGGAGACCAGAAATCTTCCCAGAGGAGTGAGCGGGCTCACCAAGATTAGGAGCGCAATTCCCACAATTGGGTGCGGAATCGAGGCAGGTATGTCGGCAATCCCCTGAGTGACGGTGCTTTCATTTCTTGCAAAGTAATATGCGAGTGGCGTGTAGAGTGCTACCGCAATCAGGACTGCAATTGTGGAGCCAAGCAGTGTGAGCTCAATCGATCTGAAAACCCCGGAGCTGTAACCGGAGGGTGTCCTCATCGGGCCAAAACCTTCGTAGAGCAAAACCAGAATCGGAATTATCAGCAGAGTCAGAACAGTGTAGGAGATTACTCTGAGCCAGTTCATTTCGGGATGACCAATGCTAGGTCGAGTGTGTAACGTCAAGCAACTAATAAGCAGGGTGCAACGCTATGTCGTTGCTTTCACACCTCGCGAAATCATTCTCGATCTGAAAAACAGCAAATCCCTATAAAGTCGGGAATTGTAAAATCATTCCTTTTCCGGCGTTCGATATTTGATAGAGCTCAAAGCCAAGAAAAAATTGGGATCTTTCTTCTTGGACTCTGAACTGAAGGACGAGAATTTCATCTGTCTTGTCGGAAAAAATGGCTCCGGAAAAACATCACTTCTAAACGTCATCGCGGGTGTTTACAAACCCGATGAAGGGTACGTCAAAATCAACTCCGAAACAATAACCGATGTCAGTGTTGAGAAAAAGCAAGTTGTCTTGGTAACGCCGGACTCGTGCCTCCCAAATTTGATTGTGGACAAGCATCTTGTCTGGGGCGCGAAGCTTCGAAAGAGGCATGTTGAGTACAACGAGGTCGCGGAGATCAAGAAAAATCTTGGCATCAATTACCAGGGCAAAGTTTCGAAATTGAGCCTGGGAATGAAGGAGCGCGTTTCGCTCGCAACGGCTCTAATCGCCTCTCCAAAAGTGATACTGGTCGATGAGGCATTTGGGAACATAGACAATAGGAAGGAATTCATCAACGCCTACCGCGAGTTTGCCCGCAAGTCAACGATTGATGTAATCTTTTCGACGCAACACGCCGAGGATTCCGAGTGCGCAGACCATTTGTACCAGATGGAGGAAGGGCGCTCGACTAGAGTTTTCTAGGATGATCCATAGCTAATTTCAATGGAAGCCAACCGAGGCTAGTTAAGTTTCCTTGTGTACAATCCGATTATTCTCTCGACCGTCGCCTTCTGGATGCGAGGAATGCCTGGAGCCCTAAATAGAATCCCAGCCACTTTCTTTGGATCCTTGCCGTCATCTACAATGTCAAAGGCGGTAGATTCGTCGATAATAACCATTGCACCATAGCCTGACATGCTTCTGAAGCTGTCAATCAACTTTTCATCATAAGCATCAATCTTCTGCGCTAGCTTTGGCGATGCTTTCACGGTTCTGAATTCGATGACCGTCCTATCGTCTTGAGAGATATCGACATCCTCGAAGGGCCTTATCATCGATATTGCCCTTGCGCTCACTCCTTTTTTCGATGCTGCCTTTAGGGCGGATTTGACCGCGAGCGCGTACTTCGGCGGGTATCCGCCCATGACAAAAATATCACCTTTCGCGTTGTAAATTAGCTCCGCGAGTCGCCTCTTGACCCCGAGCTCTCCTCTGACCATCCAGGCTGAGGTGTTCTGAATATCGGATTCCGATCCCTCCTTCAAATCCTCTTGCTTTCTTTCAAGAAGGCCGAGTGCCTCCTTTGCCTCCTTAGAATATTCATCCACTAGATTATTGATTACGGCCTTTGCGCCCATCGCTCTGTAAAGCGTTGGCCGCCCGTGCTGAATTTCGATCATTCCACGTTCAGCCAGGCTCTCTAGCGACTCGTACGCTTTGTTTCTGGGCATACCAGAGTACTTGTGGACGTCAGATGCCCCCGCGGGTCCGAGTGAAATCAAAGCATCGAGAGCTTCAGCTTCGTTCTTGTTCAGACCTAGCCCGACTAGGTATTCCGTTGAGCTCATGAGGATGTTACCTCAGGAGTAACAACAGGGATATTAGATTTTGGAACGGTTGGACCATTGGTGTAACATCAAACATGTATCCATCACGTAATCGTCCTTCGACAAGGTGGCTCCTAGTACCGATACTAGTGGCCGTAAGCGTCGTAGCAATAGTCGCTGGAATCGGCTTGTACTTCGCAACTACTGGGGTTCACCCAGGGGTATACTACTGGTTCCCGTTTCCGTTCTTCCCGCTCATCTTCATCCCGGTGATATTCCTCTTTTTCTTCGGATTTCGCTGGTTCTTCTGGGGTTGCTGGGGATGGGGTCGCGGTTGGAGTGACGGACAATACTATGATCCAGCAATGGTTGCCCTAAGAGAGCGATACGCCAAGGGCGAGATCACAAAAGAACAGCTCGACCAGATGACAAAGGACCTGGAGCAAAGCTGAGGGAAGGAAATTTTCATTCAGGAGATGAATTGGATGTCGACCCCCGATGTTTCGCAAAAACTGGCGGCTTTTCGTAATCAGAGAGTGATTAATCTGGAATCATACAAGAAGAATGGCAACCCGGTTCGCACTCCGGTCGTTTTCGTGGAGGAAAGCGGAAAGCTCTACTTCCAAACGGCACTGAAGGCCTGGAAAGCGAAGAGAGTGATGAGGAATCCAATAGTTCGTATAGCGCCGTCAACCTTTCGAGGCGACACCAAGGGCGACTGGATTAATGCACGAGTCGTGAAGCTCGAAGGTGAGGAAGCAATAAAGGCTCGCAAGGTTTACACCAGAAAGCTCGGCTTCATTACCAGATTTTTCTTTCTGTTCGAAGGAATTCGGTGGGGCGAAATAGGATTTTTCTCGATCACCCTCGATCCTTCCTGACCACCTGAAACTTGGTTCTGTCAATGTTACTCAAGACGTAACATGCGAAATATATCACCTATCATCAGACGATTAGGAAGGTCCTGTGAAAAAAATGATCGAGATAAACAAGAGTCAAGAAGTACCAGCACCGATCGAAGCGGTATGGAAACTAGTCGCCGATCTGGATAACGAGCACAAAAATTGGTCACTGCTAAGAGACGTCAAGATACTAGGCAGAACGGGCAATTCAGTCGAGAGAGAAGTGAAAATCCGTCGCGGGCCGATGGGAGAAGCAAAGAGCGTGCAGACTCTGGTAGCTGATTTCCCCAACAAATCTACCACGCTTAGGATGACAAAGGGACCGATGCTTGGCACGCGTAAGATCGTTCTCAGCAAGTTGAGCGAAGATCGAACTATGATCGAAGTGAATTGGGAATTTGAGATGAAAGGGGTTCCAGGATTTGCGATTGGGTTTATCAAGGACAACATCTCTGAAGTGACAGAGAAGGCCCTCTCGCAGATAGCGGAAGAGGCAGCACATTCAGTGGCTCCAGTAAACTAGGTGTCCTCAATTCGGAAACCCGATTACTTGGATTTGCTCGCTCAAAGGAGATCTGATTGCTCTAAATGTCTCGCAGCAGAATTTTTTCCCTCGCCGTTAGATACTCTATCATGGCTATTGTCACTCTACTCATAGTCGAGTTCTTGTCGGGCATGTGGGTCAACCTGTACGCCGCAGTCCCAATTGGGACGAAGCTGACTCTTTCTCAGCAACCGGATTTCAGCGGGAAGCTTGAACTGGGTATACATCTTATAGTGGGAATCTTGCTCGGCATTCTATCAATCGTCGCGCTGATTTTTGCAGCCCTTTTGAAGAATGTCGGTGCGGCGATTCTTTCGCTCGTGGGCGCTGTCTCCATAATTGTAGCTGGTTTTTCTGGTCTGGCACTTGCTTCCAGTGGATACACCAACAACGCAGAGTCATACCTGATGTCTGTCGCGTTTCTCGTCGCAATACTCGTGTACATCAATCTAGGGAGATTAGTCAGCATGCCACGTACGATGCACGCGAAAGTCTCAGGTTTAAGTACGAGTGTTACTTCGACTGGCAGTTGACACGAAATCAAAGCGATAGATGACAATCAAAGTTCTTTCTTGTGGACGTAAAACGCTAGCGCAAAAATCAGATAGGCCCACAGGTAAATCAGATCGTCAAAACTGCCGTTGTAATAAGTCCCCTTTGCTTCGAGATAAAGGAAATACTCATCCGCCACGATATCTAGAATAATTGCACCGACTACCATAATCCACCATTTTCCAATTGATCCTCCCAGAAATATTGCAAGGCTCAAAACAGCAAGAGAGAATAAGACAAGATCAAGAGCTGGATAGGTTAGGTCAGTTACAGTTACGATCGGCGGGTTTGCCATCTTCAGCTCAGTCGGGATAACAAATGTGAAAATTAGAACTGCCGCCACCGCTATCGTACCAAGAGATGCGGCGAGTCTACGTCTAGTTAGAGCACCAGAAAACGCCCTGAAGTACATGAATAGACCGATCGAGAGCGGCAGGTATGCTCCTATGTAGAATATATCCGCAATTGACGGATATGGCACCGGGACATTGAGAAAAAAGTAATAGATTGCCCACGTAATCTCAGCTACCACCCAGAAAGCAGGTCCCAGGGCAAACAAAAACCACATCCGCGCAAAATTCTCGCTCAATTTGAGTCCGTACTTTCGCACGCACAGGCCGGCACAAACCAGTGCGGTGCCAGCTAGCATGGAAGGAAGAACGTTCGAAATAGGACCGATTAAGTTTGGATAGAACGACTGGAACCCAAAGATTGCAGTTACCAAAAGCCAGACCGCAGTGGCTATCAGATATGCGTTACGCGAGCTCGACGATTGGTCTACTAATTTGTTCTCGTTTTCTTTTTCCGTAAGTTCTTGTTTTGCTTCTGCGACCAATTGGATCTCACGGCTTTTGCTGGAATTTCGCACTCCAGTTTCTCAACTTGCTCGCCTGAAGCTCGATCTTGCAGTAGTGTTCCTCTTTTCCCACGGAACAGTTCGACGAAGATTTGAAGGGCTGCTGAAACAGTGTCGTCGCCAGCCCCAGCCCAACTCCTCTCAAAAAGTTGCACGGATAAGCGGGATGATTCTTGTTGCAGAAAACGCAATTCTTGACAAACACGACAATGTTCGAACCCTCTTCGAGATCGCCTGACAACGAGAGGGTTCCCCAACCGGCATTGGTGATTAATCCACAGAGGTTTGCAATCGATCTTGCTCTCGCTTCCCCGGATTGATCATCCATGGCCGACTGCGATGCAACGGTTTTGCCATACGAGAATCCCATCTCCAGAATTATTACCGAGGCACCGGTCGAGAATTTCTTGTACAGGCCTTCCTGCAGGGAGTCCCAGCCGTCCGATCCCACGAGAAGAACTCGGGAATTCGTCGTTTTGTTTCGAATTTCCGAGATGTGGGCGTCGAAAGAATAGCTTCCGAATATGTCGTGGCTAGCCTGCAAAATTAGAAGCGATTGCTAGCTTCGACCGCTCCTCTAAATTAGTCGGTTGGTTAATGCATACGGATCCGTAGTACCGAAAGGGCATTCCTTAGTAGCACGGATTCTGAAATCGCCCTAAGAATATTCACTCAGCCAACTTTGTTCTGAGCCATGTCTTTGTCAATCATTGTCTGTCGGGAGGTCTCCTAGACCTTTCCGGGGTACCCGGGATTCGTGGGACACTTCAAGCAGAATGGTCTCATCCCGCAGGGCGGCTCTTCCCTAACTGACATAATAAGGTCAAGTGGCGCCCAAAACCCCTTCGTCCAGTCAAGAATGTTTGAGAACCTGAAATCGATCAGTCCCTCGATTTTCAGCAGGTGTTCGTCGACCACGTCCTGAAAGCTCTGTGGATCCTCCGCGACAAATATCATGCTAAGATGGTTCCCAGCGACAGTCTTGAACGCGTTTACAAAAAGAGGGCATCTGTTTGCCCACTCCAATACCAAGATCCGGGCGAGTCGTAGTAATTTCGACGATCGTTCGGTTTTCGCCTACAAGCGGGCGCTAAGGCCCAATGGAAGCTATTTCGCCGTGGGAGGTTCTGTCAGCTACACTTTTCCAAATTTTGATCCTGGGACCATGGATTAGAATGACCACGGGCAAGAAAATACGCATCTTGGCGGTTCAACCAAATCGAAAAGATTTGGTCTTCGTAACTGAGCTTTGCAAAGAAGGCAAAATCGTCCCTGCTATTGATAGACGATATCAGCTAAGCGAGGTTCCTGAAGCACTCCGGTATCTTGGAGAAGGGCACGCTAAAGGAAAAGTAGTAATAACTATAGCATGATGCGCGAGTAGCGGATTGAATTAGAGAAGACGTAGGGAATATCAATGTTAAGCACAATCAATCAAATAAAGAAGGATGCCCTGATGAAAGCGATCATCTGCACAAAATACGGCCCACCAGAAGTTCTCCAGCTCAAAGAGGTGGAGAAACCTATTCCCAAGGAAAGTGAAGTACTGGTAAGAGTGCATGCGACTACAGTGACTATGGGGGACTGCGAAATTCGAAGATTCAAGATGCCCACCTGGTTGTGGCTACTCGCGCGAATAGGATTTGGTTTCAGGGGACCAAGAAAAAAAATACTGGGGCAAGAGCTAGCGGGGGAAATTGAATCAGTGGGCAAAGACGTAAAACAGTTCAAGAAGGGTGACCAAGTTTTTGCGCTTACCGGTTTTCGTCTCGGTGCTTATGCTGAATACGACTGTCTGCCTGAAAAAGCGTTGATCGCTTCAAAACCGTCCAACATGACCTACGAGGAAGCCGCAGCTGTTCCACTTGGGGGACTGCATGCATTACATTTTCTTAGAAAAGCAAACATCCAAAATGGAAAGAAGGTCCTGATCATTGGTGCAGGCGGAAGTATAGGCACTTTTGCGGTGCAGCTTGCCAAGTCATTTAGGGCGGAAGTAACCGGCGTGGACAGCACGGGGAAATTAGACATGCTGCGCTCAATCGGCGCAGACCAGGTCATTGATTACACCAATGAAGATTTCACCAAAAACGGGGAGACCTATGATGTTATTTTTGATGTGGTAGGGAAGAGTTCGTTCTCTGGTTGTATAAGATCGCTAAAGGAAAATGGGTTCTATCTTTTGGGAAACCCGGGGCTATCTCAGCAATTTCGAGCACTTTGGACCTCGAGGAGCGGCAAGAAAGTAATAGGCGGGACCGTGTCATATAAGACTGAAGATTTGATTTTCATCAAAGAGATTATTGAAGCGGGAAAGATAAGATCTGTAATTGATAGGCGCTATCCGTTGGAACAGATTGCCGAAGCCCACACGTATGTCGATACAGGACAAAAAACAGGAAATGTAGTCATAACTGTGGGGCATGATGACAGAACTTAACAAATCAACCTTGGAACAAGGGGGTTAAAGGCTGAAATCGCATCGGAACGAAAGAGCGCCTGTCTAGCTGTCCGATATTACTTATCAAATCGTAATGTTTCTTGCGTCTCCTCTGCACAGTGCCTGATGGAATAGCAAGTTGCTGGGATAATTCATTGGTAGATATTTCACCGCCAGTACTCACAAGCATTCTCAACAATTTTCTATCCAATTCAGATAGCTGAGAATACATGACTTGCTCAGCAGGATCATTCAGAATAAAATCTTTCTTCTTGAACTGAAGCGCGCAAACGTTGATCGCTTAGGCAAGAGAAAGAAAGGAAGGGTGGATTAGATCCCATTGGATCTAGGAGCCGGCGAAGTATATCTGCGACGTCCCTGCGTTTGTCAAGGTCCAGATCGCATAGCAATTTGTTCCGGATGTGGAGAGATTGAACGAGGTCACATCCGTATTCGGCGCTGCAACCCCCTTTGCATTGTTGCTAATGTCGATGGGCTTGCTCCAGGTTGATCCGCTGTCACCGCTGTACGCAATGTACGCATTCCAGGTAGATGATCCGGTCGATATCTGCTGGCCCCACATCACGAAAACATTCACTCCATCTGAGGTGAACACGTGCGAGAACGAGTCTCTTCAGCTTGGTTGGGCTTAGAAGTACAGGTGTGCTCCAAGCGGGCGATTCCGAATTCACGTTCGTGGCCGAAGTTACGTAAACTCCCTGACTTGACACTGTGTGAAAAGTGAGAAACACGTTGCTCCCGTAAGCGGCATTCTCCGGTTCCCAGCTATCCTTGAGTGGATCGGTGACGTTCTGGATTGCACCCCACGTGAGTCCTCCGTCGGTGCTCGTAACTGCCTGATCGTGGTAACTTATTCCGGGTGTCGTGCTGTTCGCTTCCCATACGACGTAAACAAGGTTGCCGTATGAGGCGATCCATGGTTCACGTCCCTCGTAGTTTGAGGTAGAACTGGAATTGTACGGCTGGTTATACAGGTTCACTTGTTGAGACCACGAAGCTCCGGAATTATAGGTTGCAGTGAACAGGATAGTATCCCCGACCATGTAGGCGCTAGAACCGGAAGCGACAATCTCAGTCTCCCCGCCACCGGATGGGTTGACCACATCGATGGGCTTTCCCCACGTGACGCCGTTGTTGTTCGAAGAACTAACATAATCAGATCCATAACCCGTTGCATTGTTTGCCGAGAACCATGAGACGTAGACATCGGTACCCCACGCGGAAAGCGCGGGAGTGTTCTGGCTGTTTGTTGAGTTGTGACTAATCTGAGTGGTAGTAAAACTGGCCCCATAATTAGTGCTTGAAGCTACGTAAATCTGTGTAACCATCGAGCCATTTGCCTGCTTGGTTCCCTGAGTCCAAGCGATGTAGACATTACCGCTGTTTGGATACTGATATTGAGCGAACATTACGGGGAACGCGGTGCTGCCTCCATGATTGCTCAATTTCAGCGCGGCCGACGATAACGTCGGAGACCAGGTGTTTCCACCATCCGAACTCATTCTGAAGAATACCCCCTTGCTGCCTTCAGTCCACGCAGCATAAACATTGAGCCCCTGGCTGGAAATAACGGGAGTATTCGCCTTTCCCAAGTCATTGCTCAAATTCACAGCTGCGCTGAATGTCGGCGTGACGGCGACTGAGGCGGATGAAAACATGGTTGCTCCACCCGCGGAGAGAATTAGAGCGAGTACAAACAACAACACGGGTTTCGCGATCCCAAGTTTCTTAATGGAGAATTCGTACCTCAAACATGAATCAGAAATACCGTTGTCGAACTCAAAATATAATACTTGAGAGCGTTTCCACAAATCAGGAAAAATCTTTTCTCGATATATCGAAATACGATATACTCTGTTAGTGATGTTTTCGTATCGGACGCTCCGCGAACATAGAGACCCAGTTGGTAGGCTGATCTTTTTTCTGCTAACGAATTCGGATTTCTCTTTTCAGAGTCGATTTTGACTTTGCCTTTATCGTCTAACTCGAATGATAGAGAATCGAGAGCATTCGAGCGTTCAGAAATTAACACAGATTCAATTTTGTGAAGTAAGATGATCTGGTTCGTGAGAATGAATTCATTGGTATCATCAGTCACTATCTTGATTGCAAAAGATGTTCTGCGGCTTTCGATATGATAGAAGATTTCCGAAATCATGTGGCTTGATTGAAAACGGAATCTTTTGCCCTAAACATTCTGATCACTTGCAAAAATTCAGGATAATTATCCCAAAAACGATTCTTTAATGGATCAGCCCAGGAAATACTTCTGAAATGGATGCGTGAAGGTTTGATCGGATTGAGGAATACTACTAGGCAAATAGTATCAGATTTCGAAACATGCATTTAATAACTGGGCCCCAATCCGCAAGCTTGTACTTCATCGTTATTGAAATTAGTCCAGAGTAGAATGCTATGACAAGAAAAGTTATTCGGCTAAGTGGAAGAGTATCGTATTCAAAAACTGTTCTTTACGGTTCGGCTATTTTTCTCGCAACATGGTTGATGGTCTACGGGAATGTATCGGTTTCAGCGTTTCAACACGCAAATGCGGCGATAACCTACTCCCCGGCATTCAATCTTAGTAATGACAAGGACAACGCTATTTTCCCGATGGATGCCAACTCCGGCAGTCATGTCTACGTCGTCTGGACTGAGGGCAATACGGGGATATTTTTCAGATCTAGTCCGGATAATGGAACAACGTGGAATCCGCCGCTTGCCAGTGCCCCTCTCAAAATCAATGCAGGCACTCTGGGGACACAATACCCGGTCATATCGGCTAATGGTTCTAACGTCTACATTGTCTGGACCAATGGTATTTCTGGCACCCAACCTCAACTATTTTTTGCTGCAAGCACGAACTACGGCATCACCTTTAGCGCACCTTTGCAAGTAACCACCGGAACCAATGCGTCAATAACACCCGTGATTTCATCATGGGGCAACACCGTCTATATCGGGTATGCCCAGGACAGCTTCTCTTACGCAATCGCAAGTAGTAATGCTGGAGTATCTTGGTCAGCTCCGTTTAAAGTCTCGAACTTTCACGAACCACAGGTTTACGCATCTGCACAGTCAGGAGTGGTAGTATCAGATCAAGGAACGGCGGTTACGACCAACGCAGGAGCTTCTTGGAAGAAAGTTTCGCTCTCGGGCTGTTGCGGCGGGGAACCATGGGTCTGGGGAAACGGTCCGAACGTTTACGTCGCTTGGGAGACAAAGGGCACCATGAGTCAGGTCTTCTATGCCTACAGCCACAACTATGGATCTACCTGGTCGAAAGTGTTCTTACTTTCTTCTACGATCACTGATGCGTGGGGTCCAAAGATTGCCGCTTACGGGAATTACGTCTATATCACAGTCACGGTCCATCCGGACAGCGGCTCTGCTCAGGATTACATTTACGTCTCAAGCAACGCTGGCGTTACTTGGACGGGACCCATTGCCGAGAGTGGAACGGCGGTAGATATCGAAACCACGCTTAACGTTTATGCTTACGGTAACAACATCTTTGCAATTTGGGGACGGGAAGTTACGCCAGGAACGTGGGTTACTTACGGAACTTATAGCACAGATGACGGCAGTACGTGGGTTGCTCCGCCTGGAATAAATATCAGCAATAACGCGAATGGAGTCGCCGCGAATTCTAATGATATCTCTACAGGCTGGGTAGTAAATTTCGGGACCGCCGCTTTTGCGACTTGGCAGTACCAGAGCAGCTCCAGTGCGAAGACCCAGATTTGGTTTGCGTCAACCTAATGATGAGACAGTAGTCTTTCAAGTTTTAGGGCTAAAATAGCCCTAGAGGCCAATAACACACGTGAATCTATTCACAGATAGTTCACATCCGTAATTGTTGCCTGACTTTTCCAAGCCCCGCAGGAGCCAGGTTGAATTGAATCGTTTTGAGGCGGGTCATCTCATCGATGCTGTGCCCAACGCCTTCTCTCCCAAGTCCAGAATCTTTGTTGCCTCCAAATGGGAAGTAGCCCACACCGTGAGCCGGTGCATCATTTATTGCGACCGAGCCTTCTTCGAAGCTCTTCGCCGCTTTCCATGCCGTGTAGAAGTTCTGCGTAAAGATGCAGGAGTCAAGGCCGTACCGGGATTCATTGACTATCTTGATCGCCGCGTCCAAGTCCTTTACCGGAATGATCGTCACGATCGGGCCGAATGTTTCTTCCCATGATATCTTCGCTTCAAGGGGTACGCTGTCCAGGATTGTTGGTTCGAAGTAGGCGCCCTTGTGTTTACCGCCTCTCAGGAGCTTCGCGCCTTTCGACAGCGCATCGTCGACCAGAAGCTGTACCTTGCTAGCAGCACCCTCGTTGATCAGAGGTCCCATATTGTTTCCCTCGACTCTGGGGTCTCCCAGTTTCCAGTGTCCGAATTCTTTCAGGATGTGCGTGATTAATTTGTCGTGGATTACTTCGAAAGCAAGAACCCTGCTGATTGCGTCGCACCTCTGGCCCGAGAATTTTAGGGCGCCTTCGAGGATCTTCTTCGCAGCGAGCGTAAGATCGGCATCTTCCGCTACCACCGCCGATCCCTTTCCGCCGAGCTCGAGGTGTAACTTTTTCATATCGGACATTCTGGCGATGTGCTTTCCCGTCTCGGTGCTACCCGTAAGCGTGACCATGCTCACCAGTTTGTGGCTCACGAGGGTATCCCCTACTTCCTTGCCGTGCCCGGTCACCAGGTTCACAACACCATCTGGAATACCCGATTCCTGAAGCACTCTGGTCAGAAGGATCGAGGATATCGGATCGTCCGTCGCTGGCTTGATCACGATTGCGTTGCCGGAAACGAGAGCCGGGATGACCTTCGCCACCAGGGAGAAAAGCGGATAGTTGAATGGTGTTATGCAGGTAATGACCCCGAGCGGTTCGTGGATCACAAGGGCGAACTTTGCAACCGTATCTTCTGACCAGTCGCCCGGGAGGTATTCTCCAAATATGCTTCGGGCTTCTTCCATGGTCATTTTGATTCGGTTGAGGGCGGCTTTGACCTCGCTCTGACCGGCCTCTGGTGTCTTTCCGGCTTCTAAAACGAGCGCGCGGACGAAGTACTCCTGATTATCCTCGATTATGTGCCTGGCGCGATTCAGGATGTTGATGCGATCTATGGCGGGAATGTCTCTAATCTTCTTGCGCGATACAAACGCGCTATTCACGGCTTTATCGGCGTCGACCGTCGTTCCGCTCTGGACTCGGGCAATCACCGCTCGGTCGATAGGGGATCTAACATCGATCGTGCCCCCACCGGTTGCTTTGCTCCACTTTCCACCGATAAACATTCCAAATTCCGGAATGCCCTCTTTTGAAACGTAACAATCCGCGAAAAGTGAGGGTAGCTCAATTGTTTCAAAGCTCAGTTCTGTCAAAATTCTATTCGAATCGGTTTTGGTCCGTCTTATGATATAAATCTGGTCATTCGGAAACTCTAAGTTGGGATAGGAACACGCGCCCTAATGAATTACATAGAATAGGAATAAATTCGTTATTTCAATGAAGATTCCGAATCTGTTTCTCGCATAAGGTACAGTAATTTATCGCGCATGTGGTTATTGCATAGAGAATATGATCGAAAACAAGAATCTACATACTTACGAGGCGTAGAAAAAGGGGACATTAAACCCAAGGGAAGTCTCGCTCAATATTCATAAACTAAGGATGCCATGACATTGAAAGGGGTCGTGCATCCCCCAAAATTACAGTCGTCATTGTAAACGTAGAGGGAATACCTGACGTCTGCCATCACAGGAAATTCGACGTGGGAATGACGTTTCATTTACAGAGTTTCCGTAGAGGACCCAGTGAATCGGATCGGTGGATTCGTAACTGATGTCAAGAAATCTATTGAAACCCGGATAGAACGAGGCCTATGTCAAAGCTAGATCAGGCTCGTAAACCGTGAAACTAATCAAGTAGTTTGAAAGCAAAGTTACAGCCCCGCTCGGTTCAGTTGTCGTGGTCTGGTTAATCGTTTTGTAAACGGTTTGGGTTTCGAGTTCGGTACTGTTTTGGTATTTTGTGATAGAAAAATCCAATGTCGTTGGAACCCTCAATGTAGATACGGTAGAAACAGTATGAGTTGACGGCGAGATAGAGGTCGTTGTGGTTGTCGTTACAGCACTCTGCACCACGGCCTGCGTCGAGAGGAATGTCTGAATTTGAGTCTGGTTCACGTAGTTCGTGGTGCCACGCGTAGTTCTTCGAATAAATCCAAATCCTGCAAACAATCCGATTGCGAGAACTGCAATAATTGCAACAACTATGGTTGAAGTGGGTACGGCGAATTTCATAGACAGCTCAACAGATTTCGGAAATAAGAACCTTCAAATTTTTCTCTTCCTACTTTCATTCAGGCTATCAAGGAAGTTTGCAACGGCTTTCATGTACTTGTTCCGCTCCTCCCAGAACGGCAAATGAGAACTCTTCTCGAAGGTTGATCTCTTGGATCCCTTGATACCTTTGTGGATACTCTCAGCCACCTTGGTTGAAACTTCGTCAAACCTTCCTCCGGTGACGTAGGTGGGTACTTTTATCGTGTGGAGCTTGTCCGTGACGTCCCAGTATTTCAGGCCGCCAGTTATCGTGAAGTCGTTCGGTCCATTCATCAACGAGTAGACCGGTTTACTGACATTGTCGATGGCATACTGAACATCGTCCGGCCACGGTGATAGCCTGCAGAAGTGCTCGCGATAAAACACCATAACGGCATTGATGTATTCAGGATTTTCAAAGTCGCCAATGCTCTCGTATTTTTCGAGAACCGAAACCACCTCCGGTTTGAGCTCCGACTTCATTCTATCCATTTCAGCAACCGTCAGCGGAACGCTGGCAAGCCCGCCTGCGGTTATGAGGCTCTTCAAATTCCTCTGATATTTTAGAGCGTAAGCGATCGCTAGGAGACCGCCGTAACTTGATCCGAACAGATTCACCTTTCCGAGATTCATTGCCTTGCGAAAAGCTTCAACTTCCTCGACGCCGTATTCGATCGAAAAGATGTACTTGTTCTTCGGCATCTCGGAGTTGCCAACGCCAAGCTGGTCATAGAAAACCGTTCGATAACCGAAATTGGTGAGGTCGCAGAGCGAAAGTAGATAATTGTGCGGGAATCCAGGTCCTCCGTGGAGACAAAGTATCGTTCCCTTTACCCCGCCTTCCTTTGGCTCAAACACTCGATAGAACAAATTGTACCCGAGGACGTTGATCAGCCCTTCCCTATTTTCGCTCATTGTGGACAGCGAGCAATCAGTACATAGTAAAGGATTCTGTCAAACCTCAAGATTTTGAATTGAAAAGTTCGAAACTTTCGTTCGTTACAATTGCGTATGGGAAACATTACTGTTTTATTTCCAAGTTCGAATGAAAGGATTAGAGGGCGAATTTACTGCTCCAAGCCGATCGCAGACTAGCTGCGATCATGTTCACTGATATTGTGGGGTACACATCTCTCACTCAGAAGAACGAGGTTCTGGCCATGGAACTACTGGATGAGCACCGGAAAATATTGAGATCATTTCTTCCTAAACATAGAGGCCAAGAAATTAAGACCATCGGAGACGCCTTCCTGGTGGAATTTGCGAGTGCATTGGACGCTGCAAGCTGCGCTTTTGAAATTCAGAACTCTTTCCATGAATCAAATTTGAATCGGTCCCCGGAAAAACGGATTTTGTTACGGATAGGAATCCACCTTGGGGACGTCATCCACAACCAAAACGATGTCTACGGAGACGCTGTTAATATCGCCTCGAGAATTGAGGCCCTTGCTCCGCCTGGAGGAATCAGCCTAACCGAACAGGTAGCTGTTCAAATCAAAAACAAATTCGAACACCATCTGTCCAGCTTGGGAAACAAGAGTTTGAAGAACGTAACGGATAATATAGAGATCTACAAGGTGGACCTCCCGTGGGAAAGGGATTTTGTGACCGAGGTATCTCTTGACAGGCATCGTGTTGCCGTTCTTCCCTTTACGAGTTTGAGCCCCGATCCCAATGATGAGTTCTTCGCCGATGGCTTGACCGAGGAGCTGATCGCCAGATTATCTCTGCTAAGGGGTCTTGAAGTGATCGCGCGAACCTCCATAATGAATTACAAGAAAAAGGAAAAGAGTGCAGGTCAGATCGGGAGAGAACTTAGGGCGGGATCCCTGATCGAAGGAAGTGTTCGAAAAGCCGGCAATAGAATCCGTGTTACCGCGCAGCTCATCAACTCCAATACTGAAAGTCACCTTTGGGCTGAGAGTTATGATCGTAATCTCGAAGACATCTTTGCAGTTCAGACTGAACTGGCAGAGAGTGTCGCCTCCAGTTTACATCTGAAATTAACAGATCTGGATCGGAAGAATATCGATCGGAAAGAGACCGCAAGTGTAGAAGCCCATCTGGAATATCTAAAAGGTCGAGTGAACTTGCAGAGATGGGATAAAAGCTCCCTGGAGAGTGCGATCGGGCATTTCGAGGCAGCAATTCGACTAGATCCGAAGTTCGTTCTCGCCTACTGCGGACTAGCGGGTGTTTACTCAAAACTCGGGTTCCAGGATCTCATGGATTCGAAGGTAGCTTTTGAGCGCGCCGAAGGATTAGCCAAAAAGGCTCTCGCACTTGACGATTCTCTAGCCGACTCGCATCTGGCCCTTGCCTTTTCTCACGGAACTAATTTCGATTTTGCATCGCGTGAACAGGATTTCATAAAAGCAATCGAGCTCAACCCGAATCTGGCAGAAGCCCATGACGGGCTGTCCTCGATTTTCGCTTTCACGGGCCATTGGGATGAATGCCTTATAGAAGTCGATAAGGCAGTACAACTGAACCCTCTTTCGGTGGAGACCTTGGGAAACGCAGGAACCTGGCATCTTTATTCCGGACAGTACGATCGGGCGATCGAACTATTCTCGGGAGCGCTGGAACTCGATCCCGGTAATACGTTCGTCTTGGATAATTTGGGGCTGGCACATATACGCAAAGGGATGATCGATGTCGGTCTTGCAGAGGTGAAGAAGGCTGTAGAAGAGAGCAAGACCACGGTCTTCTATGGAGACCTAGCCTACGCTTATGACAAGGCAAACCAGCCTGAAGAAGCCAGGAGCTTTTGGTCTTGCTTGAACAACCCGTCGAGGGGAAGCCGCTTCTCTACACGAGGATTGCGGCCGTTTATGCGGTGCTCGGCGAGAAAGAAAGGGCGATCGAGTTTCTAGAAAAAGCGTACGAGCAACGGGAGGGCTATCTTCCCTCCATGGCCTCGGACTTTGTCTACGAAAACCTCCATGGGGAGCCGAGATATGATGCGCTCGTCAAGAAAATGGGCTTGAATAGTCCTAAGAAATCCGAGGAGCAAGAGAAGACTATTAATGTTTAGGGCAGTCCTTCAGCAAGTGGGCCCCAAAGGGTCATTTCACGTGTGTGGGTAATTTGATCATTGATCGAAAATAGGATGCAATTCTCCGTAACCGAGAGCTCGTTTCAAGCTCTTCGACAATTTCAAATGCCATAGTTATGTTACGGAGTTACTTTATTTTAGAGTAAAATCACCGTAACCGCGCGTACTTCAGGTAGTTTCGTACCTGCAGACCTAAAGAAAGGGCGTCCGTCTTGCAGTCGAAGAAATCTCGTCAAAGTTGGTAGACGAACCCTGGAACCTTAGGGAATGGGGAAACTTCGCCGATGTGCTTTGCGCCGACGAGCCAGCTCACCAACCGTTCAACTCCTATCCCACCTCCAGCCGAAGGCTTCAATCTCTTCTGTTTTGCGAGTTTCAGGAGCAGAGTATAGTTCTCAGCGTTGACGCCGTCCCTCTTGATCTTGCTCTGGATCTTGCTGAACTCCCATTCTCTCTTTGCGCCCGAAAGGATCTCTCCGTATTTTGGAACGAAGAGATCGTAGTTGTCCCAAGAGTTTGTACTAATGTCCTGAAAATCGTAAAACTCCCTCGGAATATTCGTGACCCAAACGGGATCGTTGATTTCCGAAGCCAACCACTTTTCCCACTCCGATCCGTGCTCGGCTTGGAGTTCCTCGCTATCGTAGACCTTGAATGGAGCCTTAGGAACCTTCAGCTTGGAATACGTTCCGAGCTCTGAAAGTTCTTTCCTTGAACTCAGCTTGAGATTCCTGATCAGCCCGCAAATCCACCCTTCGACCATGTTAAACACGTCCTTGGAGGAGGCGTTGCTAACTTCAAAGTCGAGCTGAGTGAATTCGTACGCGTGCCAGCCGGTAGTCTGTCTCTCGCTCTTCTCGATTCTGACGTTCGGAGAAAGCACGAACAACCTCGGGAATGCAAGCGAGCTGGCAAACATTTTGTGGATTATCATGCTCGCAGTCGTTCTGACAGTCTGGCCGTAAATTTCAATCTCGATTCTCTTCTCTATCGAGGCACCGGGGTCCGGCCACAGGGGGTCTGTCATCTTCGAGAAAATTACCGGCAGGAGCCATTCAAAGTCTTGACCGACCAACTCGCCTGTGAGGTAGCTGAGAGTCTTCGTCATAATTTTCGAAGCAAGTTTCTTTCTCTTCAGATCTGACTCAGAAAGAGCGTCAAGAGATTTTGGAATCGCCAATTTTGACGTGGGCATTGGATTTGCCAACTCGGAAATTTACATTCTAAAGCATATCGCGAGAACTGAATATTGCAAAGTACTCTACTAGCGAATAACTAATCATCATAAACGCATGAACTGGTTGATTCTTCTCGAAAAAGATTCGGTCATCAGTAAATAGAGACATAACAACTTAGTACTCGTTGCCTTGGCGAGTAAGAAACATTCTTCTTCCCTATCCGGAATGTTTCCTGTCCTAGCCGTTGCAATAGCTGTGATTTTCTCCTCACTTTTATTCACGACATATTATTCCCAGACATCACTGCCAATTCCAACAAACAGCATCGCGGTCTCCAGCAGCCTCCTAACTGGAACCGAGATATCCGGCGTTCAGGTTGATCTAAGGATCAACGGTTCTACGATAAAGACAGAGTGTACGCCCGCAACATTTTCAGGTCTTCAACCGGGGGGTGCAATACCAGATAGTGGTCTACTGGCTAAACAACTACTACTTCAGGCACTTTTCCAAACGGGATCATCAAGTTTTAGGGAGTGGGGGGAATATTCTCAGTTTCTTGCTTTCGATCTTTGAATATTTGTTCAATATCCAGAGCTGTCTTTGGTACTGTCGTGGGCATCAAGTTTGTAGCACCCGCGATTCGAAGCTGGCTGGAGTTTTCTCCGGTCTTTTTTGAAGCCAGGTACAAGGCAGCGGCAGCGATTGATATCGGCCTTTTTCCGGAGAGCATCGCACTTCCCTCGATCGAAGATAGCAGAGATAGAGCTTCCCTCTGCGTTCTGGAACTAATCCGGGCGTTCCGGGCAACATAGTCAACATATTCCGCGGCACCCAACTGAGACACTCTAATTCCTAACCGACGAAAGAGCAGTTTGCAGTACGGTGCGATTTGTTTGCGATCTTCGTGAGCCGCGACCTCAACGATATCCTGCAATAATCTAGGGACATTTAGCTTCCTGCATGCTACATAAATTGCGGCCGTGCAGATACCGTCGACCGATCTCCCTCTGATGAGGCCCTCTTCGGATGCTTTTGAATAAATCGACATCGCCTCACGTTGAATGGCTAAGCCCAATCCCAGTCGTTCCCCGGTTCTTGTAATCTCCAGAAGGGCTCGTTTGTAGCTCCGGTCCGAGTTATCTGCCGAAGACTGGAAGTCCAGCTTTCGCATCATGAACAGGTTATCGGCAGTTTGAATTTTCCTGCCTTTCGAATCAACGTTCCTTCTGTCAATGAAGGTCTGACCGAAGCGATTTGGAGGAGCAATTGCTCTTTCGTCTTGCCTTGCTGCAAATTCTCCAACCCTTAACTCTGGTGGGGCAAGGTCATTTCCTACCACAAGCCCGCATGAATCGCAAATATTTTCACTGCTCTCAATGTCAAGAACGATGTTTCCGCGACAGAGAGGGCATTGTCGCCAGTCTCCCTTTTCCAATATTTCCTGTTTCAATTGCATGGATGAGTTGATGCAAGATCGGGCTAAATAATACAGACAGATAATATTGTCTAGAAAATTCTAATTCAGAATGGAATCGAAGAATCTCTTGAGAAATCTTCCAATTACTTTAAGAGCTGGATCATTTGTCGAGATCAGTTGTCTTAGCTACAGAACGCAAAATGATCTTTTCATTCTGATTTAGAGATGAATTAGACGACCAGATCATTCGATTGGTACAATATGACTTCTGACCTTAAGTGTAACTTCGTATGATTATTATGGCGTCATTCGTTTGATAAACGAAGAACCAATACGCGCTAATCTTGGCGATCGATCTAACCGTGGGCTTCAAGCCCTTGACGAATTTATCTCAGTACTCAAGATATCGAATGCTAGTGAAAGTGCCAATGGGTCAAAAACGAAAGCGCTTCAAAAGCAACTCGAAGATCAATCTGATTTCATCAATATTGCCGCCCACGAACTCCGGGCTCCGATCTCGCCCATCCTTTTCAATGCTGAAATGTTGCAGAACGAGTTGGGAAAGGAAAAGGAAGAACTTCGAATCATTATCCGCAACGCCTACCGCCTGCAATACCTGGCTCAAAACATACTGGATGTGGCAAGAATCGAGTCCCGTAACATTATTTTAGAACGTTCAACATTCAACCTGACGGCTCTAATTTCCGAAGTACAGGAGGATCACAGACGGTTCGTGAAAAGGAACGTGCAAATGCAATTTGATTCTCGTGAGGAAATCAATGTTTACGCCGACAGGAACAGAATAGCCCAAGTTCTATTCAATATTCTCGGGAACGCGGTAAAAGTAACGGAGGAGGGAGCGATTGAAATGGCAGTTGAAAGAGCAGGGCGCTACGCAATTGTGATTGTACGTGACTCTGGCCCGGGTATTAGTTCCCAGGTATATCCGCATTTGTTTACTCGCTTTGGCAAAAAAACTGACACCGGCTCTGGAATGGGCCTGGGACTGTACATTTCGCGAAAGATTATCGAGGCTCACGAAGGCACCATAATGGCTGCCAACAATCCAAAGCCCCAGAGCGGAGCGAACTTTAGATTTGCACTGCCTATCGCCACATAGAAAATTTCTCGTTAAATCTCGATCAGACTGATTATCATCCGTATTTTCATACGCCCCGTCAAATTATTCTAAAGCGGTATTCCTTTCGCGCGTACACTATAATTTCAAGATTTAATCGCTGAAGTGCTTGATGCCAAAGCCATTCCAAATATACCTTGAACCCGAAACGTCGCACACTGGATCGGAACTCTACGCCACGTTTCTGAATTATTATTTGACAAGCGCGAATATCTCACCGTCTCGGGTCTACCCTCAAGTGCTGCGAAAGTCGAGCTAATCAATCCCAGTAACGGGAATGTAAATTGGCGAGTGCACCAAAGCGAAGTGGCTCGGCGACCATCGAGGTTGGGAAATTCATCTTGCCACTGAGCGCAGAAATCGAAGTCCTGAGTTCAAGCAACAGCGTTCTTTCCTCAACTCAGGGGACGGTCTCTATTTACGGTGGAGATTCCTATTCGGACGATGGCGGGACAGGAGGGGGCAGCTTAATTTTGACCATTAAGACAGTTTCACAGTCGGGAAATCAAATTACGGGACTCTACGCATTATATTACAAATTCATCAGGTCAGGTTGTCAGTCAAGGATATTCCCCTCTGACTTACTCTGGAGCAACTAAAGGACAGACTTACACCTCTTGCGTGGAGAACTATAACCAGTACACATTTCTACACTGGTCTAACGGGAGTACTGATCCCTGCCTGACCGAAACTCTCACCCAGAGTTCTACGCTTCTTGCTCACTACTCCACGTAACAAAATATCTCAGAATAAACAGAAATGAGATCTGAATAAACGCCCCTCAAAAACCATGAGAGGGGAAGAAATTCTGCTGGAAAAAGAGACTTATTACTGGGAGAGTTCAGGGTTCTTATTCGGAGTTGTCCCCAGACTCTCCTTTTGAAAATTTTCCTCTTGACTCCCCGATACCAATTCTCTAATCTCATCATAGGCGTTCATAAAACGAAGTCCCTTTTCGGTAATAGTGTAGACCTGCGACCCTTCTTCGTACTTCAGAAGTTGTCTGTCTTGGAGCAGGGAGAGGTATTCCTTCAATTGGGAGTAGGAGAGATATGCCTTGTACATTATCCGTGTTCTAGTAGCACCAGAATCTAACGACCTGAGAATAGTGTCAATTATCTCTGTACTACTTCTGTACTTCATAAGAATCACGGATGAGCCGCGATAATAAAAATTTAATGTAAGATTGTTCTAATCTTTGGTATTTATTTATAAATGAGCAAGGGTTCGTATCCAAAATTATCCTAGATAACAAAGCTCCACCGACAATAAAGCAACTAATTGGTATTTTATTCGGATTACGGTGTCTTATCGACCTTACGAGAGGAAGGGTGACAGGGAGAACGGTCTTCTTGTCTTGTTCACACTCCTCTTAATTTCATTAATAGTAATTGCGGCGATCGTTGGCGTCTTCTTTATTCGGGGACTGGCAGACCAAAACCAAATTCCGGCACCTCAACTACCGAATTCGACTGATCCCCTCAGCGCGAAAAATGATACAAATTCGACGATTAGCTCGGCGTCGAGCGATGTTAGTACTACTTCCCTCACGAATCAGAACCAATCCTCCGCCAATAGTTCGACTGCAATTTCAACATCCTCGGATCAGACGTTGGCTCGCGGTATATCGGGCTTCTTTCGAAACGAATTGGTTCGGAGCTTTGGCGATTATAGTAATAGCATGGATAGTACTGGTTGTACTTGATGTCGTCCTCGGTCTGGCATTTGGAGTTACGTTCCCCAAATTTTACCCCTTTTAGCAATGGAGTCTCCTTTTCCTGACAAGAATTTCCGTGAACTGCTCTCGGAAAAACATGCACTTACTGATCATCTATTGAGGGTAATAATTTGGAAGATTCTTCTATAGGAAACTTCCAGCAAAATTGACGGCCCCTTTTTATACGAGACTCGGCACTGGTGCGTATTCATCAACCGAGTATTCTCATAAGATAGAGTGGATTTTTGCAAGTGGAAGAAAATAAGAATTTGAAAATTGCCGTAGTCGACGACGATGTGAACCTGACCGATCTTTATTCAAGAGTTATTCAGAAGTTAGGATATTCACCTCCGTCTATTTTCAAAGATGGAACTTCGATAGTCAGGGCGATGGCGAAAGATCGTCAGTCATTTGATATTATCATAATGGATTATCGAATGCCCGAGATGAATGGAATAGAAGCGGCCAGGATCATCCAAAGATACCGAAATAAGACCAAGATAATCATCGCAACTGGGTACGATTTCGTTAGGCAAAAGGCGATTGAAGCGGGATTGCCCTATATCTTGAAACCTTTTTCATCTGAACAGCTCGCTGAATCCCTGGCAAACGTAAAGACGGATCAAATTGTAAGTTCGCTATGAAGTCAGCAGACTTTCTGAAACGTAAAGTTTGGTATCATCAAATCGATAATCTTCTTCTGTTACTCCTGCGGCAAAGAAAAAGAGAAAGTCGCACCAGGCCCGTCGGAATTATTTTCGGCCCAGATTTTTCCACCAAGCGCTTCAACATATCCCTTTGAAATGTATAAACCAGGTCCGGTCCCCATTTTGGTTACAAATTTGTTGAACAGCCTGGGTTGTATTTCAGGATCAATCCCAGTTCCCTCGTCTTTGACGCTTACCAGGATAGAACCACTCGACTTTTCCGCTGTAATAATTATCTTCTTACCACTGCTTCCTGAATGTTCCACTGCATTCCTCAATAGATTTTGGACTACCTCGTAGACTTTTGTTTTGTCAGAAGTTACTGGAAGCGTAGAGGAACTGGGTTCGAAAACGATTTTGAAGTAGTTTCCAAAACCATTAATCGAAGATGACATGCGGCAATCCTCAATTGCTTCCCGTATCGTATCGTTCAGGTTGAAAGTTTCAAGTTCCAATTTTAGGGCTTTATTATCAATCTTTGCAACCTCTAGAATGTTCTGAGTCAGTTTTGAAAGCCTTTTTGCGTTTCTGTTTGTAGTTTCAACTAATTCTTTCAGATCTAGATAAGAAGTCTCGGTCGACCGGGCTGAATCCGGAGTGATTATGTTGGATGAGATCGCTCTTTGCAAAAGGGGCGAGCTATCCGCTGATGGAATAGAAGGAAACGAAACTTTTTCAGCCGAGCGCAAAGTATCTTGCATTATTTCCGTACTTACCAAGATGCTTTGAGTGGGCGTTCTAAGCTCGTGTGCGGCTATGTTGATAAGATCTTTTTGTGCTCTATTCTGATCTTCAAGCTGAGCGTTAGCCAAAGCAAGTCTTTCGTTTGAAGAAACTAATTCAGCAGTTTTCTCTTTCACGCGTTCATCAAGTCTCTTGTTCCATCGCAATACCGTGATGGATGCAACGAGTGAGACGGCAACAATTCCTCCAACTGTGATTCCTGTTACTTCGCCAAGAAAAGTAATTTGAGATGTCTGGATCGCTGCCAAGACGTGAGGCGCAGAAATAAAAAGTATTGCAAATTCTTGAGGGTTTGACTCATTGGATCCTCTGGGAACAAATACTGGCTGATAAGCAAAAGTCCCGCTGGAACCGTTGAATGAAAAATCCGAAATTCCAGGCTGTCCTAGAAGAGATTCGTTGATCATGGAATAGAATGGTCCTTTTAGGGCTGAAGGTAGCGAATCCTGAAACTGGTTTGCGAAAACATTGCTTCCTATCGCCGACTCGTTAGTTGAATACAAAATAACCCCAGTCGGGTCAAGAAGTCCGACGGAATTTTGGGAATGAGAGGATAACTGGGTTTGAACGTACCTGCCTAGAGAAATGAGACTAATTGACGCTGTCAAGATTCCGTTGAACAGATTTGTGGCGCGTGACCCATTTAATTGATCGATGAATAGCGGTTGAGTCTATCACTATGTACTGCTTTCCACTCACAACCGAGATTGTTGCAGTGCTATAGTAAGTCGTCCCCGTCTCTTCCGCTTCTATAAAGAATGACCTCTGGCTCTCGTTTAGATCTCCTTCCTGCTTGGCAATTTCAAAATTCGTAATATTAGAGCTGGCTAACGAAATACCTGATTTGTTAATCCATGCGTAAGAAAATGTGAAATTACTCGTAGAATTCTGAGCTGCGTCGAGGAGGCTCTGGACTACTGTTACATTTTGATTCTCGACAGCTTTTGATCCGGAAATTACTTCTAGATTGGTAGAGACAGATTCCAACTTTGCTACGACCAAGTTGCTCATATCATTCGCTTGAATTTGAGCATTGAGATGGATTTCACCGATTGCTGAATTTGTTATATTCGTAGACGTGTAGCTGTATGATAGGAGAGAAGCTAGAGATAAGACTGCAGCGATGACGATTATTCCAACAATTATGAGTGAGGATCTCTTTGAAAAAGAAATGTCTGGTATTTTCAAAGCTTGGTCCTCCGCTAGTTCTCGTTAGGGCGCGTAATAATTATTTACCATTGATTAGTTGCTGAATTCGAGCTGTGAACTCTGAAAGACTCATAGGTTTCTTGAGGATCCCTTTAATCCTGGGATCATCTCGCATAAGATTGTGCACTTTCTCTTCGTCTTCGAAAGCCGTGAAGAAACACACAGCCGTCCGATTATCTATAAGACTGAATTTCCTATAAAATTCGAAACCATCTACATCGGGCATGCGAATGTCCAAGATCGCGAGGTCATATTTTAGATCGGGTTTGATTCTATCGAGAGCTATCCTTGAATCATTAAAATAATCAACATCGAATCCTCCACTCTCTAGGCCGAATTTGAAAAGGCGTGTGACGTCCGCATCGTCATCAATGATCAGAATTTTTCTTCTGTTAGTCACTGGTAAAGACGCATCTTATTTTTCAGGATTCGATTTGTCTTTTGGATGAGTTTTCACTCTTAAGACTTTGTTTAGAAATTGTGTGCAGGATTGGCAATATTGGACAGATAAGCTTGAATTTTCGAGTCAAAGTTTTGTGTTTCAACTCAATTTTGGATTCGATTGTTAACTCCGGCGTATCGACGTCTTACCTTTCTATGATCAGTTTTGCAAGACTTGAAAGAAAGAAAGAAAAAGATTCTAAAATATTGTCAATAGACTGCGATGCCTCTTATCCTAATCAAAAAAGATCACTAGAGACAGAATCTCTGGATAGCGTTCACCAGATCGTGAAACGAAATAGGTTTTGTCAAAATAACGTCAAACAAAGAACTATCGGATTCCGTTAGCTCATCACTGCCTGACGCCATGATCACCTTTATGTTCAGGTTCATACTTCTAATTCTTCTGGTAGCCTCAATACCGTCCATTTTTGGCATCTTATAATCTATGACCATCACATCAGCATGATTTGTTTCTTCCTGAAGGGCAGCCACGGCATCGGCGCCATTTGAATATGAGTTCACTGTAGTGTATCCCTCACGATTCAGAATCCGGGCATAGAGCTCGCGAATATCTTGTTCGTCGTCTACAAGCATGACTTTCATTTTCCATCAATTACATCTTGAATCGGGAATTCGATATATTACGGCATGGAATAGAATGCCCGTTCAAATTCGTAGAACGGTCGTTCAAATCTTGAAAACAAGTTCGAGACATTAAAAATATGATTCAAAGGTTACAATGTTTGAGAACAATGTTTCGAACATTATTCCCGTATTCATAAGATAATTCGATGGTCTTCTAAGCTCGTGAACATATTAGCGATAGATGCCCACCCTGATGACATTGAATTGGGTTGTGGTGGGCTTTTGATAAAATGCGCCAGCCAAGGTCATTTCGTGAATATGTACGCAGTGACCAGAGGTTCAGCCTCTGGAGACCCGGTTCAGAGAACTAGGGAACTGCAAGAATCGGCAAGGTTTATTGGCGCAACCAACTTGTGGATCGACAATTTTGAAGACATGAAGCTTTCCGTTAATGATAATTTGATCAACCACATTGAGCACATAATAAACAAGGCAAGACCGGACCTTATTCTGACTCACTCTGACGGGGACTCCCACCATGATCATCGGGCAATCGCGCTCGCGACAGTGGAAGCGGGACGTTACTATTCGAACATTCTCGCTTACGAGATCCCGCTTACCAAGAATTTCTCTCCCCAAGTTTACTTTGACATTTCTGACGTCATCAACAAGAAAGTCCGATTAATTGATATCTTCTGGTCGCAGCATAGTAAACTGTACCTAAAGGCAAACGCCATAAAGGGACTTGCAGAGTATCGGGCGCTTCAGAGTCGCCTAAATACTGCGACAAACCACGTGGAGGCTTTCAAGTTTTGAAGCTTTGTCTAACGAAGGATTTGGCACTCGCTCAGGTGCCCATTGAGAGAATTCCCAGAATATCCCCAGAACAAAGAATCAACCTTGAGGAGATACTAACTGGAACATGAACATGCAAGTTCCACCTTCGAGAGAGCGAGGATATTTGAATTCGCTTGTAGAGGAACATTTGCAATCTAGCAAACGAAAGCGCGGGTGGATTGAGATTATCTGGTTGATCCTCTCTCAGTGTGTTTCCGGCTCAGTCAAGACAAGAATAATGTACAGTTGCAATCTGAACTCAAAACAGATGCAACAGTACCTTTCATTTCTACTTAATTGCAAATTTCTTGAAGGAAGGAAGGATGAAAGTCACGTTACCATGTGTTATTACACAACAGAATCTGGGATGATGTTCATGCGTAAATACCAGCAGCTGCAACAAGTTTTGGAAGCTGCAATATCACGAAGTAAGCTGGAAGATGTGGCTGAATCATTTATCAACTAAGTTTCGAAAACCCTATACGTCATACCATTGGTCTAACTGAAATTATTTCGCCATTTTTCTCGTTCTCGATCCCGTATAGGCTCGCCCATGGGTTATCAGGCTGCACGAATAGATTTCCTTCCAGTTCGATTATCCTGAAACGGACATCGGCAATTTCGGATAGCTTCTGGAAGCTGTCACTCGATCGGGTTACTACAACCGAAGAATCAAAATCTGAAATTATGGTTTCGACAAGATTCTCAAGATCAGTCATATCCTTGTTGAATAATGGGCCGATGGAAAATACACCAAGAAGTTCGGAGCGGTTCTCTTTTCCTTTGTTCTTGGCGACAATTTTCTTCAATACATCCGTTAACTGTGCAAAATTTTCATTTGTCCAAGCCTTTCCATTATTCTGATTCAGTATCCGGATTCTCCTCCTCTGCTTGGAGTTTGTGACAAATAATTTCAATAGGCTCTCGATATCCTTGTCCGCGACGCCCAAGGGAGGCAACAAAACAACTTCATTTTTCCTGGAATATCCTGAAACGATTCTAGCAATAAGTGGAAGAATTGACTTTGAACTTGCTGTAGGATCCAGTTCAATACTAACAACCGTATGTTTTGGAATTTTTCCAGCCAGAATGCCCTCAACTGAGATTGAGGAACGAAGAGATCCGTCAGGAAATATATCAACAGACTGAAAACCATAAGACCCAGAATCGACGGCATCAGATAGCTCGATCCACTTCGACTGGTCGTATTGATCGAAACTGTGAAAGACACCCTCGTTTAGAGTGAAAAAGTTCTGGGGCTTTTCGATTTTGATCCCCCGAAGCTTGGTCAGACGTATTCTTCGGATTCTCCGCGAATTAACGTAATCTTCTTCAAGTTCCACAACTCCGTCTACCAGATTGTCGAAAATTATGTCCTCCACATTTTCGAGAACGAATATGAGTTTCGCGCGAGCCCTCTGTCTCCAAATTTGGAGTATCTTTGCATTTGTCATTAGGGCTTCTTTGTCCATGAAATCCCCGACGGCGTCCCAAGTGTCTATCACAATTAGAGGAGAACTTGCATCCATCAACTGATTTGTTATTCTCTCAAAAAGGGATTGGGGCTCATCTAAACGAGCATCGACGAAAGGACCGACTTCAGTACTCTCACCCGAAAATTCGGAACTTTGATTCCCAGCTTTTGTGTTGGGCACGTAATTTCGAACCCAAGGATAGAACTCAAACAGCTCTGGGAGAGCGAGCCTGCTAGAAATGTAGAGACAGTTTTGCTTTTCCACAGACATGCTAAAAATTGTCAATGCCAGAGCAGTTTTGCCGGTGCCGGCCCCACCCTTGACTACAAGGGAGAAAGCGTCGTGATGCAGGAATTGCTCTAATTCGTTAGGAATTCTCCGATGATCCGCTACCTGGAGAATTTGGCCTCGATCCCGGGGCATTTTTATTTTATAGTATGCTCTCTGCTGTATATAATTGTTGGAGCTATAATCCTATCTTAAGATTTGAAAATTCAGCTTCCTCTTCAAGCATCTATGTAGGACAATGACCACGGCATTGGTCGAGTCCATATTTTTCTTGATGCTGAAATGATAAGGCATTTAAGTCTGGTTAAAGGCTCGCTGTCAGAACCCTTTCCAAATGATCAAAATCTTTCTCGTAGATGACGAGCCTGACATCGCTAATTCCCTGAAAATTGGACTAGAGAGGAAAGGGTTTAGCGTCGACGCATATACTGACCCACAAGAAGCCCTGTCTATGTACAAACCGGGTTCTTACGACCTTCTATTGATAGATATTAGGATGCCCAAACTGAACGGTTTCGAACTAGTCAGAGAGATTAGAAAGGTCGACAGCAACGCCACAGTCTGGTTTCTGACAGCCTTTGAGGTTTACTACGAAGAGTTCAAGAAAATGTTCCCGAATCTTGACGTTAAGAGCTTTATCAGGAAACCCGTCTCATTACAGGAATTGTCGAATCAGATCCGAGAAAAATTGCCTGCAAGTTAGCACACTTTCTTGAATCCAATATTCTTCTGAAAGAATATCACATCTCATTAATTTACGCATTAAGACTGTCAAGAATACGTAGAGGCTATTGAAGGTCGCGATACATCAGCCCCAGTATTTCCCTTATGGTGGCTTCTTTCACAGGCTGAGTCTTTCCGATCTCTACGTGATAATGGACGACGTCCAATACGACAAGAGATTTACTTTGAACAGTTGTACAGAAAACATTGGGATATGCTGTTTGACCTAAATTTTGAAACCCTAAAGCAAGTGATATCCTGGTTGGGATTAAGAATTGAGATGATCAGGGAATCGGAACTGGGCATTGAATCAAAGTCCACGCAAAGACTGGTGGATGTGTGCAGAGCAGTGGGTGCAAATACCTACGTAGCGGGAAGCGGTTCCAGAAATTACATGGATGAATCCTTGTTTGAAAGAAACGGGCTAACGGTCCAGTATCAAACTTACACGCCGACTCTATATTCGCAACATCTATCCAAGACCTTTGTTCCAAACCTTTCCATCATCGATCTGCTTGCAAACCTCGGTCCAGATACTATGCAAGTTGTTACCGGAAGAAGCCCATTGACAGTCGCTCAGCACAATTAGTCAGGGCAGACGGTTCCAACCCTTTCGTAATTAGTAACAAATACAGGGTATTTGGTCAGAGATCCGTCTTCGACGGAGACGCGACCCAAGTCACGATTCATGTGCAAACCTAAGAGAACTAGTGGGACCAGCTTCGAACGACTACGGGAGGACTTGCTTCACTCTCGCGAGTATTCCGTTCAAATCACTGTTAATCGGAATCGCGAGAACGAGTGATTCCTTACTCGGATTTATGGGCAAAACCATTACGGTAAGCCTTTCGAAATTAGTTATCGAACTTTTCGTCGCTTCGCCTACTCTAGAACCCGACGCGTTGAGATAGCTCGAATACAGTACCTCAGGTTCCAGGTCTAGGAGCGTCTCACATATCGATTGAACGTCGAGTTCCCGCATGACTTGCAAAGCGCACATCATCCGGCGTGGTAGGTAATAAACAGGCACGAAATATGTCATAGAAGATTCATCAATAGTCTAGTTACACATGCAGGGTTCTCTGAATTTGGGCGCGTCTAGGCTAGAATTGAGATTTTTGCAGTTACTTCGACTTCGCTTTCCTTTTCTCGAATTACCAGGTCCATGTTTAATTTCTCTGAGCGGCGCGTATTTTGACTCAATTCTACTTCCAGGTTGTCTATTGCAGCATACAGAGACGGACCTTCTCCCGTAATTTGGGGGTTGGCAGGAGATCGTGCCAAAAACATTCCAGCTTCTTGATCAAACGTTACAAGGTAGTTCAAAGACCGTCGGTCGTCTCCCAAGTGACACGGAGGTCTTATCCATAATGCAACATAGTTATAGAACATTTTTCTATTGTCATTGAACCACTTTTCCCGAGCTTTTCCACAGAATATTTAGACTAGAACTTTTTTCCATAATGAATCTAGGGCAATAATATCAGCCGCTAGGATACTAGGCAGAATGGGATTATTGCAGTGTTCCAAGAATCAACCATGATCTCAGAAAGGAGAGACTATGCCAAGGAGCCGCTTGGATCAAATGCGAACAGCCTAACCAAGAACAATTACCCAGCTAATTTTAACATCTGATAGACTTGAAGCTCAAGCTTACAGAATTGGAAACAGCGAGAAGACTGTCTACTTCGCCTTCTTTCCTGAGACTTGCAGACTCTTTGCTGACAAATCTAGATCGAGCCACGCTCTCAGAGATCCTCGCTGGTTATTTGTTTCTCAAAGCCCGCGGTGGGTCGGACAAGGATTTCGCACTATATCTAGTAACGACGGAGCCTGGTAAAATGATCAGAATATCCATGAGAATACTTTCGACGGTGATCCAAGACTTTTTACTCGATGGAGAGTTTCGATCATTAGTCATTGAAGCATTCATCAATTCACACAAGTCATAATCTTTTCATTTTGGTACATCATCGCTGCAATTACTATTCTTGTCGTGTGATTTCTCGGCCTGCGCATTCAAGAAGTGCCTAGAAGGCGCATTTCCGCAGCGAAGGAGAGATCCCGGCGTAGAAAATATCCAGGTTGAGAGTAATTCTTTCGTTATGGCGGAGCCGGAGATTCAACCCTCACGACAGGATGGCCCAGCGTCCTCCTGATCAGATTCTGTACTTCAATCGCATTTTCTATCAAGAGCAGTTTGAAATGCCTGTCATCGTTTGCATCAACGATTATGTTTGCCCGACTGACAACGCGAAGAGACAAAGGCATTACTAACCTGGCATCCGAAAAAGCCATCGGCGCGACAAATGTATTCTGGAGATTAACGATGCCAGAATCAACATACAACCCATCCTCATAAAGCTCGTATTTATGTCGAGCCCGGAGGATAGCTAGATGCACTGCCTCACCAATGTACACCAATAATACCAAGATTGCCGTTGCGATCTCAACAGGGTACGGAATTGTAGTTCCTCCGAAAACGAAATTTATTGGGAAGATTTTGCTTCCGAGATTTGTAGAATTCGAAAACCAAAGTTCGAATCCAACAAGCAACCCGATTATTATCAAGCAAACCACTGCATACAGCGCGTAGAACACCGAGACCGATGGGCGACCTGCCCAGACTAACTTACCTCTTCCACCAATAGATGGTTTACTCATCTTCTAACCCCAATGTTACACTTCGAACAGTAAGGAAGCTATTCTGAAATTTAGAGTTATCACATTCGTATTACTGAACAATGTACCCTAAAGTGAAAGATTGTTAATTACTGGATTCAAGTTCCTAAACAAGAAATCACAGAAGAAAAATTAGAATCACAGATCCATCGAAATGATCTCGGACAGAGAGTCAGGCCATAACTGTCGAAAAGAAATTGCTCCAAGAAATCATGGATAGAAGATTCTTCCATAAAAATTAATACTTGGATTGTTTGTTGTGATATAATTTCCAAAAAATGGATCCGCCCTTGCTTTCTATTGATGAACATGAGACTAATTCGAAGAATGGTCTCTCAGAATCAGCGACTATCAATTCGGATCCACTCACCCGGGTAATTTCAGAACCGGATGAGATAATCTCTACGATTTACTCTATTTCTCGACGGGCCAGTTCTGATCCAATATCTGCTTTTTACTTCGGAACGATGGATTGTAGAGCACCAGAAACTGCAGTCCAGCCAGAATTCTTCAAGATTCTTCAGTCAATCAAGAAGGAAAATCCTAACGAAAAAATCCGTTTTGTTATCGATATACAACAAGAAAATTTGGACAGCGTCAAGAAACTCATTGATGCTGGTTACGAAGCAAGGCACATAGGGGGCCTCAAAGGGAATTTTGGAATTACGAGAACGGACTATCTTTATTTCGTTACTGACGAGTATGGCAAATTACCCAAACAAATGGTGTGGAGCACAAATGCCGTCCTCTTGGAACAAATGAAGAATATATTCGATAACCTCTGGGAAAGTGCTATTCCGTCCAAGAGCAGAATAGATGAAATCGAAAATGAGAATATCGGAACAACTTCGCCGCGAATTGAAGTATCATCCGATCCGATTGAAATCAAGGAAAAATTTCTCGAATTGGTAAATTCAGCTACCGTAGAGATACAGATCGTGTTTCCGACTCAAGCCTCTTTCCTGCGGGAGGAGATAATTGGAGTTAACGAGGCGTTGGATAAGGCAGCGATCGAAAGGGGAGTCAAGATTAGAATGCTCTCCCCGCTCGACAATTTGATTAGAGAAAAAATTTCATCACATAGATGGAATCTAAGTTCAGAAATAAGTTCCGATAAAGCTGTAAGTTCTTCAAGACAAATCATAATTCGTGAGATAGACGTGGCTTCGAGCGAGACAAAGGTCACATTTGCTGTATTTGATAGGTCTAGATCTTTCATAATTGAGCTCGGAGACAATTCAAAGCTGGAATTTGAGAAGGCGATCGGTCTGGCCACCTATTCCAACAGCAAACCAACCGTTTCTTCATACATTGCGTTCTTCGAAAAACTTTGGCACGAGAGCGAATTGAGAGAATCAGAGATGTTGGCAAGGGAGAAGCTTGTCGAATCCCTAGCGAGAGAAGAGAAAGCCACCCGGCAGGCAAAACTTTTGCAGGATATTCTCACCCACGACATAGTGAACTATAACCAAATAATCAGGCTTCAAGCGGAGCTAATGGGCGATCTTCCTTCGAAAGACGATGTCGAATTCTCCAATGCACTCAAAACTATAATAACAGCAATAGAAGGCTCGACGAGTCTCCTCGAGAGAGCCAGAAAGTTGGGAAAGGTAATGTCCGATCAGAGTGTTAAACTCTCTTCGAGGAATTTACTAGACTCCATCAATAATTCTTACTCGTTGGTAATCAAAGCGAATCCTTCCAAGAAAGTTAGCAATCAATTATCCGTTGCTGGAGATCATTTTGCAGTATTGGGCGATGATTTCTTGGACGAAATTTTCATCAACATCTATTCTAACGCGGTGAAATATACGGATTCTCAGGAAGTCGTATTGAATACGGTGATCGAGGATGACAAGGATTTTTGGCTCATCAAGGTGATCGACCAGGGGAGAGGAATTCCCGAAGAAGCAAAATATAACATCTATGATCGCTACTCCGGGAGCGCAAAAGGGAGTGGTCTCGGAATGTCCATAGCGCGTGCCCTAGCAGTCGACAGGTATGCGGGTAGAATTTCATTGAAGAACCGAGTCGAAGGAGATTATTCGAAAGGAACCCTAGTGGAGATCTGGCTTCCAAAAGCTGAAAAGTGAAGCCAAGACGTTTCTAAAAACTAGAAGCGATCAATTAGCGGCGCGGTCGATTCCGTCTGCCCGAGTTCACAATATAACCACCTAGCTGATGAGGATGTGCACTTCAGCGGATTTGAAGAAAAAAGAGGAAATATGGGCATGTGCGAATACACTTCGCAAGCCCGTGACCCCTTTGTTTTTTCCCAAGAGGTCAATATTCGAAAGCTTGTTTCTTTATGACGGGAATTTCTTCTGACCGGTCTTCAACAGGACCCTTGCTTTCGTTAATGCTGGGTACAAGCTCATTGATCTTCTCGTACGCATTCATGAACTTCAGCCCTTTTTCGGTTAGGACGTACAGTTGCGAGCCGGCTTCGCACCTTATCAGCTGTCTCTCCTCCAACAATTTGAGGTACTCCTTCAACTGAGAATAGGACATATAGGCACGGTACATGATATGAGTCTTCGTCGCGCCGGATCTTATTGATCGGAGCATCGAATCAATTATTTCTGTGCTGCTTCTGTACTTCATGGGTGTTGTGATTTCCACAACTAAAATATAAGATTGACGAAAGAATCTTCTAGTCCTTTCGCTTTTTTGCAGACGAAATCGCTTTGCTTATCCCTAAGAAACTGAATTTAGGGCATTAATCTCAAAGCTTTATCAATTTGTTTCTAGTACAATCTTTCCTTCCGCTTTTTAGTATGTTTTGAGTTGTAAAACAATGAGAAAAACATGTCTCGAACAGAAATGAAAGAAAAAGAAGATCGCAAATCAGAGCACGCCATAAATCTTAGCCAGTCCATGGATAGCGTGAAGGGCCAGCTCATGACCTATGGCAGTCAAATCCAGGAATATCTTGCAAAGGTTGACGCGAAGGTCGAGAACTACAAATTTTCCGTCGAGAAAACTGAAGGCGGACTCTCAATTGATTGCCAGTTCAGAGCGACCCTTCAATCAAACGGATCCTAGGTAAGGACTGCCCCCATCGAAAACCTGGACTCAATTTTTGAGTCCTTGCGCTATTTCTTAGAAGTGTTGCAGTTTGGAATCTAATCTCATCGCCGAAACTCGTACAAAGAATACAAAGGAAAAACTGCGTCGTTGGACAAGACAGTACGCTTCTCTTTTTCGCGCTGGAAAGTTCGCGACCGGCAGTGCTGTTGGTTTTCTAGACACCGAGATCATCCTAACGTCAGGGACTTACCTTCTCTATGGGAAGGTTAGTGCACCACAGAATGCATTTAGCTCCCCGATTTTCTGGGCTCTGAATATCATCGCCTTCGTCATTGGAGTATCGGTTGCATTTTTTGTCAATGAATCGCTTTTGATTCGAAGTGAGGGTCGAAGAATAAACTACAATCTCTCAAGCATTCTCAGGCGCCTCGCCAAATTTCAGCTTTCGTTCCTCAGCTGGAAATATCATCATGATCATGGTTCAACTTCTACTCTTGAAAGAGGTATCATTTCCGCCTATCTTGGGGAATATCGTCGGAGCAATAGTTTCATTTCCGGTAACCTACCTCCTCGCTGTTCATTTCGTGTGGCAGTTGAACGGGATGGAACTTAATTCGAGAGCTTCTAGCGGACAGACGAGGATCAATGCACGACCGGGTGCGCTTCCCCAGCTAAGTGAACGCGATCTGGTCGAAATACTGTCACGCCGAATTTCAACCCCGTACGGAAACTATGACATGAACGTCAAGAACTATCGGTTCGACGTCATCCCGACGGGAAACAATGAAACCAGGATAGATTTCTCATTGAGAATGGATGTCGTACCAGAAGCCGAAGGATAAGCTTTCAAACCACTTTTTTAGTCCAAATCTAATCGAACATAGTTTTTCATATTCGCAAACGAGTTCTATAACCTAATCACGTACAAATTTCTCAGAGAAACGAGGTTCTTCGACTCCACTAAAATAATTCGAAAACATTCGAAACGGAAAATGTTTCCTAACTCCATTACTTCTGTCTCAAATACACCAAGTCTCCTCTATCTCGCAGAGACAGAACATGCGAAAGTTGCACAAGTTGAGGACAAACCTCAAAGAAGAGGTCGACGAATTCGATGATATTGAGGCAAAGCCCACCCAGATGTTGAGGATCATCGGTCATACGGTGAGCTGCAGGAATTGTTTTAAGGAATTGGCAGCGTTTTATTGCCCCTGTGGGTCATTTCTTTGCGCGTTTGACATGGCTGTTCACAAGTGCCTGATCACTCTAAAACAGAGCTATTCTGATGATTTGAGAAGAGCTTTGAGGTAGCTCAAATGTTCTAGAACTTTCTTCTCTTCGAATACGGCAATCAGTTGAAATATTAAATGGTTTTTTGAGGGAAAAACTATGGCCAGACAACTTTTCGGAACCAAAGTGGAGAGTGCCTCAGAGGAAAAATCCGCCAGAACATCACGAAGCGTAACCTACAGCACGTGCCTAAACTGCAAGAGACATCCCCACTATCCTAACATACCAGCAGTGACGCTGCACCTCGAAGGCATATGTGTCATTTGCGACAAGTTTTAGGGTGACGCCCGGTTCTCTTGTCCAAAGCCGACACTTCGGTCCTAGTTATCAAGGAATTTCGAGAAATCTTGAACAAAAACTACTGAGATGTTATGAAACTCTGTAACACAGTTTTCAGAAAGGATTCTAGTTCCTTTTTCCATCACGCTTAATGGTTGTGATTAGCCATCAAGTGAACGGAAGGAAGATGACAAAAAAAGTCCAGACTAATAAAAAGAAAATCAGCGCTGATGAAATGCAGACGGAAGACGAGATAGACAATCTAGACACTAAGGGACGACCAACTGAAAGATCCGAAAATTTCGGGGAAGTCAAGCCACAACCTAGCCCGCTGGGCAATAACAATAAAGATCAGAGTCCCAGCCTAGAAAGAGACGATAGCATGTAAATCCCAGGAACGCCAGCGATTCCCAATTTTTTTGGGAAACTAATTCTGTTATGGAACAATCCTCCCGCTGTGCATATATAGAAAGCCTAAAACAAGAATCCAGTACTAGTTGTCTTCTACGGTCAACCACCAGACTGGAGGAGGCTCTGATTCTGTTGTCGATTCTTCGTCCTCTTCCACAGTTCAGGAGACCAAGCTCGTAAGTGGAGCTGAAGTTGCCCCGCTCTCAATGGCGTTCATAGAGCGGTCGACGGCTTCTTATCTGAAAACTTCCTCAGATAGTCGCGTCCCCAGAGATCAAGAAGCCGCAATTGATCTTTCGAAGGCTCTATTCGCTCTAAATCCAAAATTCAAGTTTCAATTAATCACAGACCTTCAAAGAGAAAACCTGGCATACTACAAGTCCCTTTCAGAAATCGGTGTAGAAGTGAGGCACCTTGATAAAAACAAGATCAGTTTCGCCTTGTCGAGAGACGAGTACGTGGCAATCGAGCTCGCTGTAATGGAGGAACAAACTGCCACCGGCTCAGACCTCCCACGAGAAATAATCTGGAGCAATAAGAGTGACGTAGTCTCACAAGCGAGTCAGATATTCCAAATGATGTGGCGGATGTCTATTCCTGGCGAGTCGCGGATTCGCCAGTTAGAGGAAGGCCGAGAGATTGAGGAGACGCGATTGATCGAAGATATGACCGAAGTCTTCAAGCTTGGAACGGAGATGACGGAAGAATGCAGAGAATCAGCTCTCCTAATCGTCGCCTCTCCCAAGACGATCACAAGAAACTCCAAGATGTTCGAACGACTTTCGCAACTTCAGCAGGAAAGAGGCTTCCAAGTTAGAGTTCTTTCGCCTGGCAATGACATCTCCGCAATGAAAATTCTACCTAATGCTGAATGGAGAAAGATCGAGCCTATGAACGTAAGCATCACGATTTACGATATGAAGAAAATGTTCATCACCCAGTACTCGAATACCGAAGCGGACTCGACGCAGAACGCTGTGTTTTCTAACATCTATACGACTAATAGACACACGATCGTTGGGATTGCCTCTGTGTTCGATGCCCTCTGGAAGGAAAGTGAGCTTAGGGAGATGGAAGAGAGAAGCAGAAAACAGGCGCAACTTCTTCAGGATATACTGACCCATGATATCAAAAACTATAATCAGGTCTCCAGATTGAGTGCTGAGCTTTTGCTTGAGCGGCTCGAAGCTTCGGAAGACGTGGAGGGCGCAAGGCTTGTAAAAGACCTTCTTGATGCGATCGACGGGGCATCTTCCTTGGTAGAGAGGGGCAAGAAGCTGAGGTAAGATTCTGTCGGAAGAAAAGCCGGAACTCGGCCCGATTGATCTTATTCAATCACTACAGAGATCGCTAACGCTCGTCCGACAAGCGTTTCCTGACAAGCTGATCCGCGAAGAGACCGAGATTTCGCCTAAAGAAAGAAAGAAGAAGACTTACATCGAAGTGGATGAGCTCATAGATGAAGTCTTCACCAATGTCTTTTCAAATTCGGCAAAATATACCGAGTCAAATACGGTTCCACTTTGGATCGAGATCGAGAGAGAGGAGCCTTACTTCAAGATCTCGATCTCCGATAATGGAATCGGTATCCCCTATGAATTGAAGGATAAGATCTTTGATAGGTTTGTTGCGGGAGCGAGGGGAAGCGGTCTAGGCATGTCGATAATACACGCGCTCGTTGTAAATAGATATGATGGCAGGATAGTGGTCGAGGATCGAAAACCACGTGGGAGTACGATTAGAATTTGGCTTCCAATTTCACTTAAGCCTGAACGAGTGGAAAATTGACTCCGAAAAAATCAAAAAGTGCAAAGCAGGTCCTCGTGCCAAGCTTTTTCGAGGAAAATCTTCCAAATCGATCTGATTGGGGCTTTCCAGAGTCAAAGCGCGCATTTGGGCAACGCTCTAAAGGACTTCGAAACAATAATCCGAAATCCAAGACAGGGCCAGAAAACGGAAAATCTCTCGATTATAAGATAATGGTAGTCGATGATGAAAAAAAGATTGCGGATCTTTATTCCATTATTCTTAGATCGGCAGGATTTACCGTAGATCGCGTTTTCCAAGACGGGGTCGAAGCTGTCAATGCTGTAAAGTCCAGTCCAGGAAACTACCCAGACGTGATATTGATGGACCAGAAGATGCCTCGCATGGACGGGCTCGAGGCCTCTCATAAAATCAAAGAAATCAATTCTGATATCAAGATAATTATGATAACTGCTTATGATGTTCCTCGGGATTCAAAAAAATTCTTAAACTTAATTCTAGCGAAGCCCATTTCCAAGCATCAGTTGCTTGAAGCAATTGAAAGTGTCTGAATTTAGGTGACTGTTTTCGATTCAGCCGCTTGAATTATGTGCTTGTTGAAGATCTTTTCGATTTTTCACGCCCTCTGTGGCGCAATTGGATCGGTAGAACTCTCCAGCTATGCCAATATCGATCCGCACATCTAATTGTTAACTTCATTCATTTCAAATGAAGTTGACAATCCTGGTCTCTATCAATTTAGAAGTACTCGTCCCCTTACTAGTCACAATAGAGTACCCCTCAGCATTGCACCTTCTGCAATTATAGTGAATCAAAACGCCACTTTCACCAAGTGGCTTTCCCGAGTCGACATCCCAGTCATGTGTACCAAACATTTTCAGCTATCTCTTCATTATCCCTGTCAGCCACCTTTGCAGGAGCGACACATTCGCCCGACTTACCGAAGCTTGACATCATACCATTTTACCACCAAAACTACTCCTTGATTGGCTAAACGCTCCTGGAATCCAAGTAAATTAATCGGGATTTTTCATGAATAGATGTCAGATTAGTTAGGGTTCGAGGGTCTAAATTGCAAAGACCCCAACCAAGAACCCGACTATCCAGAGTATAGGCATGGCGAAAAATGTTGGTCCATACCTATTGACTGCCGAAATAAACAGGTTTTCAATACTCCCTAGGAAATTTCCAGCGTTGGAGTTCAGGAATGGAATGCTGAGGCCAATAAATGATGCAATTACGAGTCCCACGACGATCAGGATAATCGACGTGACTCCTTTGGCCGCTGCAACTCCGAATATCAATCCGTCGAAGAACAGCATTATTACGAGTACGATGAAAGTCAGAGATCCGAAATCCAATTTTCTATCACTCTGTGAACATTATGGTATGACTCGTTAATTAATAGGCTGAACGATTATTATGAAAGGATGTATTTTCGATTCTTCTATCCAACAAAGTAATTTTCTATAATTATCTCAGAGAGTTCTTTGATAGAGAATTTAGAACAGTAACTAGGATATCTTTTCCGTAATTTACAACAAACACTATTCCCGAGATGATTGTGCTGAATATTGAAAAAATAGCCTGATCTGTCGCCCAAGGAATAAACGAGGTCAACCATAGGGCGAAGATCGAAACAAGGAAAATGCCCAAGCAGACCAACATAAATCTAAACCTCTTCCTGGGGTCAAATTTTTTCTCTTTTAGTTTCAACTCTCTGCGAGCTCCGTGCATTCTGTTACGCATTTCTCTTGTCCATTCTCGTTCCCGTGAATCCCACTCCTCCGACTTTCGCCACTTGTCTCCGTTTTTCATTTTTGGATACCTCATCGAGCTGATGGTTTCGCACATGACAAATGCTTCAGATCAGTTTCACAAGACTTATCGCTGCGATTACGAGAAACGCTATTCCGGCGTAAAAGAAACTCCCAGTCAGAAACCAGATAACCACTCCAACAAGAAGCGCCGGGAGTAGAATTATCGCAGCTCCAACAATCAACACAATGATCAAAATCCCTATGACTAGAGGAATCGCGCCTCCAATCAGATCTGCAAAGCCCGACAGGATTCCAAGACCACTCTGTTGAATCGAGGGAAAAATTGAGATAGAAAGACGAAAAATTAGATCTGGTCCTAGCACGAAAGATCACTTGACGGCATTTAGGCGAATCATCAATATAGTCAAAGCTAAAGAATCGTAAGTAACAATAATTCGATGCAACCTACAGAAGATTGGCGGATTTCTCACCCGTCGATCGTAACACCAACGAGTTCAGATATCTTGTCAGGAGTGTATCGGGAGACGTTACGGTATAATCTTACATAACAATTCCTCAATATACTTAATCTCTAGCAAGTATCCTCATTTTCGAAGGCAAAGATTGTCAGCTGAGACTCGTCTACAAGTACTGCCAAGTCTGGGAGAAACAATTGTTCTCCAAATTATAAATGCTAATCAGCCGGTGACCGGTTATCAAATTAGAAAAAAGTTCATCCAAACCACGAACAAGGGATTGAGTTTCGGAACTTTGGTTCCAATGTTGCATAGATTTGAAAGATATCAGTTAGTCGTACGTGTGAGGGAAAGACAGGATGAACCAACGTCGTACAACTGGTTTCTCACCCCTGCGGGTATTGAAGAGCTTCAATCCAGACTCGCTTTGATAGCGAGGATGCTGAAATATTTTGGAGAACACCATAGTAATGGAACTCATTCCTTTAACGGGTCGGGCTCTTCGAATGCCAAGTCCGAGATCCTAGACTTTCAATTGGCAGTCTCAAGAAAAAATAGGCAGACTACCGATATTCTTGAGCTTTCGTCCAAAAAATTTCTAGAACATAATCCCACGAAATTATTGCACCATTCATAATAGCCTATAGTTAAGTAGAAAATTGAGAATTATTTTGTCAGCATCCATCACAAAAGGCAAACTAAGATGCATCCGTTGTAATCAAATTGTTACGGTCAAGCTTCCCACATGATAGGATTCTCCCGATATTGCGACAATTATTCAGATCAGTACCAGCTGATTGACGACGCGTACCCAAGACCCGATTCGGAGCAGGTTTGATTTCGGATTCCCTCTTGAAAAAGATTTCATAAAATTGGGGAGAAAAAATTCGGTAAAATTAAGTACGGCTGGAGACAGAAATTGAAGATCATTGAATATGCTTGCCCGAGAGATCGCAAACTTCCAATAAACGATGCCGTTCACGTACGCAATGCAATGGCGAGGTTTGACCAGGTCGAATCAAAATTCTGTCATCCCGAGGTGGCAAGAAGGAGAATAATCAGGGCAGCAAAGAAATTTGGAATATCTGTCAAAGATTTTGGGAAAGTAAAACAATTCAAAAGCACAAGAAAAGAAGGATAGAAAATTACCCAAACATTTTCTCGATGTTCTGGAAATCCAAGCTTGGATGAGAATCTCTTGAGCGTGATCACTCCGCCCCCTCCAGGGAAGACCTACGAATGCAACGTTTGCAAGCGTTCTTTTGCAAACGAAGCTGATCTAAGTTCCCATGAGTGTTCTGGGCCTAGACGAGAACGGGAATCGCAAGTCTCAGACGGTATCAGCTAATGACGCTCCTAATTTGGTATTTTTTGAAGGTTCTTTGGGTGTCTGGAACAAGGACTAGAAAAGAATTAGGATTAATGTTAAGCTAAAGATAATAACTTGCAAGCATTTGTCTTGTCTAGAACGACAAGAGATCAGATTTGCTAGAGGAAGTGGATCCCAATAAGCCTGGGATAAGGCAAACAGTAGATTTACTGATGCATTCGAGCGTCGACATTGACCAAATGATAGTTTTCGAGGACGAAATAATCGAAGATTCTATTGAGCAGGGCAAGGGAAATAGTCAAGCGATCGAACTTTCTCTCCTGAAAATAAGATCCTACGCAGAGGAAAATTCCAGAAGAGTCAGAGCGGCATGTAATCTAGTCCGAGGAATGGATTGATCGCTTCAGAGAGTAAATAGCTTTATTCAAAAGTCATTGTTACATCTTTGCAGCCATTATTCAATAAGAAAGTCACTTACAATTTTGATAAATCATAATCTATGAAAGCTTGTAAAATTAGTATACAAAATTAGGGGATAATCCTCTAGTTCAAATTTCGCAAGCTCTTGTTGCTCTAATTCCAGTCCAAGCTAATTATGCCGAGCAAGAAACATAGCGAAATTCGAAGAGGCGTAGGAGGCCATGAACACACCGAAAAGGCAGACAGGATGGCAGAGCACATAGAGCGAAGTGAGGAGGCCCGTGGTGATTCGCCAGAACGTGCGGAGGAAATAGAGTGGAGAACTGTACAAAAAGATCTGTCACGCGAGGTGCGAGAAGAATAAGAACAGTGAAAATGATTTGCGGATTTTTCAATGAACTGAGGTGGGACAAGTGGTGTGATTTCTGCAAAAATCTCTAGTAATTAGTGAACTATCCGAAAGAAAAATCAGATGGTTCAACAAGCTGTTCGCAGAGTTAAATAATGATCGGTTGAAATCCTGTATTCAAGATTACAAAAATCAGATGGTGGTATTGGAAGCTAACATCGCAAAGTGTAGAAGATTAACTCCTCGTGGACTTGTGCTATGGATAGTTCCTAGAAACCAGATAAGAGCTCGACTAAGGGAAATTGAAATCGAATTAGAAATGAGAGGAAACTCTTGATTCAAGCTGCTTTTTCAAGCAGTCTTTCTTGTTTCTAAGAAATATTCTGAAGGTTAGACAGAAACTAAGATTCCTGTTTACTAATCAAAAAACAACCACTTCACTTTCCACAAGGATCCTCGAGGGACAATCACATTTCGGTGTGGCGCTGCATTGTCCCATGTGGGATTGTAGTCGGAATCGGCCTAATTTTTCATTTGACCACGAGGACATTGGTTTTTGATTGTTCGACGACGTCTAAAGACACACTCCCTAGCAGAAGGGTTTCCAGTTTCCCTTTCGGGTGGTTTCCAACGATAACAAGATCGTAGGAGTTCTTGGTAGAATACTCCTCTATCGCTCCTGATATGCTCGGTGAATCGATCACTATTCCCTTAGACGTAGGGACACCTTGATTCTTGAGGGATGAAACAGCATCAGCCGCATAAGATTTCATTTCTCCTTCAAGATTGTTTATGGTTGATTGTTCAATAGTAGGCATGATAGGAGGAATACTGACCACACATATCGGATCAATTTCCGCATTGAAATTCTTACCAAGACTTGCACCAATGTTGAGAGCTTTCTTTCCTTCTTCGGAACCGTTGTATCCAAGGAGAAACCTATTGAGGGTGCCGGACGCTTTCTTTACAACGAGGACCGAACACTTAGCTTCCTTGGCGACCTTTTTTGAGACACTTCCGAGAAAGAAGCTCTTGAGAATGCCGAGGCCTCGACTGCCAACTATCACTAGGTCGTAAGCTCCCTCTTTTGATGTCCTGATTATCTCTCTAGCAACGTCGGAGGATCTGAGTAAAATAGTATCGCACTGGAGTTTCTTATCGCTACTAAAATTCTGTGAAGCTTTTTGAATCTCAGCTTTACTTTCGGCGAGAAGTTCCTCACCCTTTAACTTGGCATTTGAATCCGAATCCTCGGGGGTGCTTTGAGCAGAGTCGGCCGGGAGGGGAATAACCGGAGGAACAGACGACCCAAGCAATGGAGATGGAATCTCGACTGCCGTAGAAGGAGAGGGATTCACGACGTGGAGTACATCGAGCCTGGATGAATCGGGAAGAGCAATGCCAATCGCAAGATGCAATACTTGATCGGCAATATCTGAGTCATCGATTGCGACTAATAATTTATCGAATTCTTGCGCCAATTCTTGTCACCTTTAGCAATTTTAAAACGATTCTGTGGAACCTCAGAGTTCCGCGGATGAATTTAACGATGGTCAAATAAAATTTCAGGAATATCTTCTAGTAAAATAAATTCTGTAAGGAACCGCCTTTTGGAAGTAACCCATTAGTAAAATGAAAAGTCAATCTCCTAGTTCCTTCTTACTAGAAAGATCTTGTGGGAACATATTAGGCACTTTTCATTTTAACTAGTCATGATAACTGTTCCAACCTGGCAGGACGCCGAAATAACGGGAAAAGAAGTCAAAAGCTGTGATAACAAGGAAGTTGGCCATACCAAAGAAGGCGACGGCCCTCTTCTTGTAGCAGTCAGAGGTATGCGATTACTTCGGATTCCCAAGGAGTCAGTGGCAACTTTTGATGGAGAAAGAGTCTACCTCCGCGCCACCGAAGCCGAAGTTCTGGCAGGTGTATACCCATTTATTTCCGGAAACGACTCCAATCGCGAGCCTCATACTTGAAATGAAATGGCATTGAGATTGTAACCACAAGGCCCATTTGACCGTAGATCCGAATACTGCAAACACTTCGGAAGATCCGATTCCATCATCAGCTACTCAAAGCAATAAAAGAAATCAAGAGGCACTGGAGTCAGGGAGATCTTTTGAATTCATTCAGCGATAAATTCGCTCAGCAAAAGTAAGGTGATCGAAGATTGTATCCAAAGGATAGACCACATCCGTCTTTTCCGGATCTATAACAGGTGTCCGATCCGTTTTCAAAAGCGAGGAGGACGCTTCTCCAGGGAATCCAAAGCCTATGCTGACTTAATTTATCGACGGGCTCTGTGTATTATCCAAAAATGGAGAATATGTGAATATCAACTAGACTCGAAACAAACATTGTTCCAAACTGTTAATATTCCACACCATGTCCCGCATTTACCAAAATCATGAAGTACAGAAGCAGCACAGAAATTATCGACAGCATGTTGCGGTCAATCGGATCAGGTACGACCAAGACTCGCATAATGTACAGCGCTTACTTATCGTACGCCCAACTGTCTGAATATCTCGGCCTGCTCCAGGACAGAGACTTGGTAAGATATGATGAAGGAGCTCGACTTTACTTAATAACGGAAAAAGGACTCAAATTCTTGAATGCATACGAAGAGATCAAAGAGCTAATGCCATCTGCGAAAGTGCGAAATGAAAGTCTAAAACAAAACGCGCCCCCTGAACCTTCACTAGTACAAACATAAAGGTGATTTGAAAGTTGATCGCGCCTCCAACGACGATAGCCGGAGTCGTATCGATAGTACTTTTATTCGCGGATGGACTGGTCTTTGGCTCGCCGCAAAGAAGGGGATAAGTTCCGCGATTCTCATAGTTGTGGGGCTTGTTCTCGCCGGTGCCATTGGTCTTTCAATTCCCTTCATCAGTCTGTCGGATGTCTGGAGCCGCATCGTGGATATCTTCCTCTCTCAGGCGTCCCACATCGGGGCTGTATTCTACGCGTTTCCGATCTTCTGGATTATCGGGTTCGGCATCGGACTGTGGAAAGGGTAGCTAGAATCCTTCATGTATGGAGCAGGCGCTCTTCCTCGGAATAATGCGCCGACCAGTCACAGACATTGCTTTGCTTGCCTACACCTCGAAAAACAAGCGAAAGTAGTGAGTTAAACCGAAGCGACAGTGTCTATTTTCGCCTCGACTGAGAAAGACCGAGGATCTCAAAGCTCGATTCGCTATATTTTAATTGGAGTCTAGCCAAATCACTTTCTTGCGTGAGAAGGGATGTGGCCTATCTAAATGGGAGGGAATCCCGACAGGGACATTGTCGAGAAAATAACATCAGAAATAAGAGAAGGTGTCTACCAATCTTATCTTGTCAGTTCAACTGGTCTAAGTTCAGGGATTATTTCCAAAATATGCGAAGGTTTAGAAACCAAAGGATTAATCATTCGAAAAGAGACTATTCGAAGTGAAGAAAGAGCATACAGAATCATTCCTGCTGACGAAATTGATTACGAAATCATGAAAGGATTAATTTCAAAATATTTAGCTGACGAAAATTAAGAGCGGTCGTTTTCTATCATGACAGAAGCGTTTTCCCTACATCCGCGTTAAACCTCCACCTACGGCTTAGGAGAACCGACGTTTCAATCGAGTTCCCGGGGAATAATTGGTGAGCGCGAAATATCACAGACAACTCCTGAGGCGGGCGATGATTGAAATCGTTCCGGCGGCTTACGAGTCGGACGATCGCGGACAGTCTGTGAATCTGCCGTTGAAGTAATTCGTTCAGTGAGATTCGAGCTTCTTTAAGAATTAGTGATAAGATTAATGCATCGAACTTTTTTAGAAACTTGTTTGAAGTTGGTTCAGTTTTTGCAAATGAAGTTTGTCGTTAGATCAAAATAGAAATCATAAACGACTTTTATTGTCTTAGGGCTAATCCGTACCAAGATCTTCCAGCTACAAGACTTGCGACGAATATGACCACGATAACGATGATGAGAAGGTACAGAATGCTTCCAAGAGCTGCCGCTATGCCTCAGAATCCTAAGACTGCGAAAACGATGAATAAAATCAAGACCAGGATTGCGAGATTGACTAATCCCATGACATTATCGAGTATCTCGATAGCCTTTGTACTCTAAATGGATGCCGCTGCAAGTTTTCCAAAAGTCTCTTTTGAAAAATTCTCGATCGAGCGTGCTTAATCTTATTGAAATCCGAAGAAAGTTTACGGGGAATCGTCTAGTCGAATCTTTGAAAAAAGAGTCATGGGATTCTTTTCTAATTGACATTGGCTATGCCTAGGGAATTGTACCGGAAAGTGGGGAGACCATGAGCGCTCGTAAAAAGCGCTAAGGATGACGTTGCACATAAAATAAATAGTGGAAACACGAAGTCTATAGGCGGTACCTCAATCGCCAAATTTTCTTTTTCAGAATCCCTTTCTTTTGCTGAAGCCTTCCTTTCACCACTTCTGTCCGATTACCGCTTATTCTTCCTTTTGCCACGCGAAGCTTTCCCTTGATCTTATCTTTCTCCCCTTGCAGGAGGTGTTTTGACAATTCGATAATCACTCGATTAATCTTGGATGAAGGTTACTCTGCTTCGATTTTTTTGATTCCGGGTTGTGCTCCGCTCTATAATGTACTTCTAATTCTTGTCTTTTATTGAAAATATCGGCGCACACTTCACATTTCATCAATGCTGACATTGACCTCTCTCATCCTCAAGAGTATCAACTCCAAATGACTAATAATTATAAAGATTGATTTCTATAGAATTATCTTTAGTTAGAAAATTCAAAAAGCACTACTGAATGGGTGCCGTCGAGATTGTCTCACAAGCTTCATTGGATTTCCAATGTCATCTAAAAATACGAGGGAACCGGAAACCAACGAGTTCAGGAATCTGGTTAGCGACACTCCATTTCAGCCCTTCAGATACAGGGTATGAGCCTGAGTGTTGTCAGTATCCCATCGTTAAGTCCTCTTTCTCGGTTGTAAGGAGGGTTACACTCAACGCGTCTGCGACACTCTTGGCAATTTTCCGTCTGAATTGCGAACACACCTTTGAGTCTTCTGTCGTAATCTTGTGACGCTAGATCCTTTATCGATTTCAGAGTCAAGAGATTCAAACGGTTTTGACGTCTTGCGAATTTTGAAGTTCGATGAATTATCCAGGTGAAATTCAGATTTTGCGAAAGCGCATTATCTTTCGATTATGCGGGTTATGTTACATTGATGCTCGGTCCAGCATTGGCATTGCTGCCCGAGTAAGCAATTGGTCAGTCTGTTTTTCCTCCATTTCCGTCTGCTGCAACAATGAGGCAATATCTTGCTTGCCTATTTTTTCTGCCATGGTTCTAACGGTACCATAACCAGAGATTTCATAGTGCTCAACCTTTTGAGCTGCAGTGATTAACCCGAGATCGGCTGCAAAGGCCTCCTTTTGCTTTCCTTCAATAATCTCCTCTTCACCTTCCTGAATCAGACCCATCATTCCTTTGCACGGTTTTCCCTGGGGGGGTTCGCCAAGCATATTGAAAGCCTGTTCAAGGCGAGTTGCATGCAACTTTGTTTGCTCAAGATGGTTTTGAAATGATAATTTCAACTGTGGATCGCGCGCGGCCTCCGACATTTTCGGCAGTGCGTTAACGAGCTGATTTTCTGCATGGTAAAGATCTCTCATTTCATCGACCAAAACATCCCTCAGTAATCTTTGATTTCCCGTAAGCGATCGCTTGATCACTGGAATCGTTTTCTCAATATCGGATCGCATTTCTTTTGTTCTGTATCGCGTTCTGTATTCCTCGTCTGACGGCGGGCTAGTGAGTACGAGTTGAGGTGCCTGGGCCTCAGACACGTTGAACCACAAGATACTGCCATCGTATCCTTCGACCAAATATTTTGGAATGTAGAATTGTTCCTTCTTGGCAATTCCCTTTTGTGTGTGGACATAGGAGGGGCCTGAATCTTGAACTTCTCCCAAGTTAAAGCCGTTTACTCCTCTCGCCTCTTTCTTTTGTATTTCTTTCCAATCTACGGTGGAGGCTGTAGTGATATTTTCGTTAGCCAAGGTCAATAATTCACTGTCTGAATTAATGCAGTCGTCTTATTTCAGCATATGCGATGATTTCTCTATACTGAAATATCAGAGGGGTTATGGTGCTCTAATAATCATCGCATTGGGCAGTCAATATTGTACCACAAACCGATTTACTACTTTTCGAGAGTCTTTTGGAGCGCCGATTAAATTAGTCTTTGAAATTCAGTCTTTCCAAAATTAAGACTTTTTTTGTTTATTGACAGTCGCATACGCAATTCTTTTGGCCCTTTCTTTGGACCTACCCAATTTTTCCTCTGATTCTATGATGTGTTCGGCTTGCCTGTGTTCTTTCGAAGTAAAACGGTGAGTTTTTCCCTTTGGCATTAAGACCAGAAGATTTGTTCCTCCCTAAATTGATTAATGAAAGGTTACAATCTTATCTAACAAAGAAATCCGCCAAAAATTCATTTATGCCATATAAGATTTTGAGAAAAAGGATCATTCAAAAAAACACGCGGATCAACGAATATTTAGGTTCTCGAAGTTGAGAGCAATCTTTAGGATTCCAAGAGAGAGCGCGCTCTTGTAGTTAATCTTTAGTTCGTAAAGGTGCTAGCGCATATTATAATTCTTGATGCTGGATATGCCCGCTTAGATATTTCTCAGTTAAGAAACGGGCTGAACGACCGAGATCGATCACCCACTAATTCTTGAGAATTGATTGATCTAGAACTTTTTTCTTTGTGATTGCGACAAATAATTGAAATTATCAATCGTCTTTTTGAGGGGAATCATGCCAAAGCAACAACTAGTCGGATACAAACAAGAGAGCAAGACTAGCGAAAAAACTTCAAAGCATCTGCGCGATTTATGGAGGCTTTTCTCGCTCATAGGTTGAGAGATAGGGGTCTATATTTTCCCAGATAAACAAGAGTTGATTTCATGAAGAAAACCGAAAACCAGGATATGACTCGAAAGTAGGAGCCGACGAAAGCTCCCACACCTGACAAACTTGATAGATCTTCAAAGGAAAAGAAAGACACAAAGCCGTACCCTTTGACGGAGGAGGAGGAGGCAACGCCGAATACTCCAAAATCACAGCGATCTAAAAATTCCTAGAGCAGTATACCCCTGCATTTTTCCAATTATCTGGGGTTTGGGAAAGGCTCTCAACCACTTTCATGCGGTCAGACAATGTCAGTAAACTGTTCTATCAAAATTAGAACAATTATCTTGGATTCCTTGATAAAGAGGGACCCCAAAAGCCGGAGTTCACCTTCAAGTCTCAGTTCCCTTCAAGTATGAAGATTCTATCTGAAATCATAATAGCTCGGAAACAGAAATTACTTAGGCGGTATAGTTGCAAAGCGACAGACCGGCTGACTCTACTAAGAGTACACCTTCTTCTGACGCTGAGATAATTGGTCCTTCATCAACTCGGCAAGGATCATTTCAGTGCAAAATCTGTGGGCAGGTCTTCACAAATCAGGCTGACCTAACCCAACATATGCTCTTTCATGAGCCGGGTAAACTAAGTACGACGAAAGCTGGGAAGGGTCATCCGGCCCGAGCCGCCTGATAGCCTCGAGAGATTCTTCAAATGTTTTGATAATCGTAGGATTCCTTCTTTCTTCTAGCGGGTTTTGTCGGAGTCGTAATCCAGTTTTCGTCTCATCGACATGAACTCTTGCGATTGAGACTGCGTCTGTAAGAACTGCTTTCCGCTTGCGAATACTCGAAATTAAAGCAATTTTTTACGCATCCTATTTCAAACGCGCGCGTCCTAATTCCACGTGATCCAAAGCGTTGATTGCCGACCGAAGCGGGCGCCAAATCACTGGTAGTTTTGGATAGTTCTTCTTCCAACTGTATAACTTTCTTCATTAGGACCTCAGTAAAGAAGAAGCTTTGGCACGCATCCATAGGGGTTGTCGTCTGAGACAGCAGAGTCTCCACACTGAATTTGTTATTCTTGTGCTGAACTAAACATTATTTCTCCTCTACTTCCATCGGGGCCAGGATCTCGATCATCAGACTCAGTTTCTCTAACCGCTTGAAAAGAGGCACAAGACCAATCAACTTTCAACCTCTTTACAATCTTCTCTTCTGTTGCTATCCTTTGGAACCTTCTTTCCTTTTCTTGATTCCACAGGAACGTAAATATATTTTGCAGCTAAATTTGCCATCTGCTTTCGATTGTTTTCTAAATCCCTTCTTACCTTGTTTTTTTCGCCGAGGGGAAGTTTTCGGAAGGACAATGCCAATTCAAGGATCCTTCCGACCGCAGAAACTGCTTCAAATTCAGTGATCGTACTCTTGCCCGGATAAGCCTCGCGTTGAAGGATGACTGTCTGAAGCATCGCAAGTGCTGCCTTTGTCAACGCATCTAGAATATCTGATTGGATCGGCTTACTGGAATTAGGATCAACTCCTCTTGTATAATTCGAGAAGAAAGACTCGTACTCATCTTCGATTTCAAGAACCCCCTTAACGGGCTTGAGCAAATGACGAACTTTTTCTCGCTTGTCACTGCATATTGAATAAAAAAGCTGCGGGCGCCCTCTGTTACCTGTTCTGCCGATTGATTCTTCAATCCAGCCACCTCTCCTCAATTCTGCCAACTGGTTTGATATGGTGTTCTTGTTTAGCTTAGTACTCATGAGCAACTGGGACCACGATAGCTTCCCATTTTTGGCCAGAAGGGCGAGCAGCCTTAGTCGTGTTTGGTCTCTTTGTATCTGATTGTGATTTAGCATGGCCGTATTTGTCCTAGACTAGGATTTGTCATGGGAAAGGAGTTATAAGCCTCTCTCGACCATACAGTATCCATGCCTCCCGAAGTCAATAGGGCAGAGACGACTCCCAGATTAGATCAGAGGATACTCGAAGTTCTGCGTTCAAGCATGAAAACTACTGGCCAGCTCCAGGATATTATGAAATGTCAACAACACCCGCACAAGATTCTTTTGGGCAACCATCGTGAAGGAGTAGGAGGAGAAGAGCTGAAGGTCAAGTTCTACGATGTTGAGGGCCTTGCGAAGAAGATGGGAGTTTCACACTTAGCTGCTGAAGAGCTTGTACGGATCAATGGTGACGTGCATAGACGGGTCCCGAAAGTCGAGACAAGGAAACGTATCACGCGACTGGCTGAGCTTCTCGTAGCATCGGGCGCGAGCGCACGACGCCAGTCGGATGAGTTGTCTTGTCTCGATGTTTGGTTTGAGGACTGGAGTTGATGTTCGCACTTGGATTATAAATTGTAGAAGTGCTAGTTGTTGAGGTTAGTGGTTGTTTTGGAATTTGAGTGATTGTTACCCTTTCCGCCAAACGAATAAGACGGATTCCCCGACACCATATCATTCGTATTGCTTTTGCGAGCTATCCGGGAATTCGACCCAGCCGTAACGCTGGCGTTGATACCAACACTAGCATCAAATGATTGCAGAAATCAGACTTAGGATTGCTAAAATACTGCAAAGTCGAACTATTTTCTTCATTCCCTTACAGGATATGTAACAAATTGAAGACTTAAGAAAAGCTCAATTATTTTTCGGTTCTTCATTATCGAACAGGGCCCGTCTCTGAACATTATTCTTGTGCTTTGCAAAGAGATACAATCCAACATTTCCCAAGCATAGGCTACCAGATAACCAGAAACTGGAAGCAACATTCTCTACCGAATTTCCGAAAGAATGCGTTATGTAAACAGCCATTTCAATCACGGTCACAACCAAAAAGAAAAAGGCCGCGGCAAGATACAACCTGAGACTCTTCTCTGGAAATCTCAGTCTATTATTTTGCATTAATATCAAAATGATAGAAATGCATGATTTCAATTTAGACTTTGGTTACGAATCTTCTATTGGAAAATTTGAAAGTAGTGCAATTCAGAGCGATCACTATAAGAATTACCTAAACATCTTGAGAAGTTTGTGGGCAGGGATTGAAGTCATGTCAAAAACATTAATTTCTATAGAATTATCTTAAGATGTGTTCTATCAAAGAATCATTTCGCTCTCCCACATGATTGAAGGATCTATGAGTTCCTCTTTTATTTCCATCTTCCTGTAGTAGGCTTCCAGTGGAGTTTCAGCTCTCTCCAGATCAAGGGCTCCGTGGGGCTTGATGCAGTTGTACCAGCGTACGCACTCCTCAATCGGAGAGAATCCCTTCGCGAGTCCTCTTTCAACCGTATCAAAGAGCTTCTCCAATTTTCCATTGGTTTGGGGATGTCTCACTCTTGAAAGAATATGTTTGATGTGATTCCTCATCAGATAGAGCTCGAATTCAGTGAGACCTTTCGTTTTTGTTTCAGCTTCGACCGCATAGAAGGATGTACCTCTGTCTGAGAGGATTGATGCTGGTCTGCCATGTTCCCTGATCGCTTCCTTCAGGACGCTCACTGCATTTTCAGACGACGGAGAGTCAAACACGCCATAACCCAGGATGTACCTCGATGCGTCATCCTCGTAGATTACCAGCCACTTGCCCCTGTATACTGACGATTTCATCTCGTGCCAATCGACGTGCCACAACGAATTGGAATGCTCCCTTTCATATCTGATCCACTTGCGCTTGAAGCGCGTCCTTGCTGTATTGTACAACAATCCTTCCTCCTTCAATACGCTATAGACTCGCATGTGGTTTGTTTCATCGATGCCGTAATCTCTCTTGAGGATTGAAACGAGGTAGCAGGCTCCGACGCCAAACTTCCTTGAAGCTTCGATGATCGCATTCCTCTCCTCAATTGGGATCTCGATTCTTTTTCTGCCTGCCTTCTTGAGAGATGGTATCTCTCCGGATTCCCTGTATTGGGCATAAAGCTGCTCCACTCTTCTCACGGTGATGTTCTGGGTTGATGCGATATCCCTGGCTGCAAGGCCGCTCTCTCTAGCCTTGACCACCCACACCACCTTTTCCTCTGAAAGCTTTCTTGACCCATAGCCATGCTTCTTCCAGATGCTCCTCCAATAGTCCCCCAGCCTAACCTTGTTGACTATGGAGCGAAATAATTGTTTGATAAGAGAAATTATCTTAAGATGGAAAATCCATAATATGTAGTCTAGGATTCATTCCATCGATTTTCATCTAACGGGCTACAAATTTCCCAAATCATCAGTGCCCTCGATCCGACAGACTTAATCGTCAGACATTGCCACCAGGCTAATCAGGGCGACGATAAGAAACGAGATTCCTGCGTAGAAGAAACTGCCCGTCAAAAACCACACGAGAACTCCGACAATGATCGCCGGCAATAAGACTATGGCAGCAGCCACAAGCAACACTATGATTAATATTCCTATCACGAGAAGAATTATGCCACCAAATAAGTCGGCTAAGCCATTCAGGATCCTTTCACCCAAGAATAGGGATGCATTTGGGAGCGCATGGATCAAGCTGAATAGAAAAACATCGAGAATAATCACTGAAAGAGAACCTTAGTCCTGATCTTAGTGGAAGCCTATGCCATTATAAAAATGAACAGTTCGATTCCTAGCTAACTATCGGGATATAGTCGAGCTGACAGTTCCACGGGCCCTCACATTTCTACGAACCAAAAGGACGAGCTGATCATTTGTCTAGAAACAAATCCCATCCCTTCTAAATATCTGACTTCATAGAGAAAATCGGAATCAAACATGCATAAGAACGAAAAAGAAAAAGCCGAGGATAAATTCGAAGAAAAAATCGAAGGCAAGCCAGATCTCCCTCAGGAGTTAGGGAAAGCAAAAAAAGATGATTCTAATGAAGACGTAGGTTAGTTCGTACGCTTTGATTTGGCAGCTTTGGAGTCCCCTGTTTTCTCCTGAACAAACTCTGTTATTCAGATGAGCTCGAAAAGTTACACTGAAAATTGTATCAGTTCGAAATTGGATGCGTAAATGTGATCCATCTATGTTGGTAGATGAATGGGCATTCGAATAGTAGCCGCAGTGGAAGATAAGAAATGTCAAGGAGATATTGGCACCAATTTGAAAGGTTGCCCAAAAATTGAGCGGGATTACGATGTCACAGGAAAAACAGGAACCAAAAAGCTATAAAGTACAACAATCAAGAGCAGAATGATTATCTATCGCCCTAAACCCACGTTTGCGTGTAATAGAGTTTGCTGCTGATAACATCTTGGAAACTGCAGACTAGAAGACCTGTGTATAATCAATAGGCGAGAGAAATAGGACCAACCTTGAAATATCTCGTAGTTCATAAATCAGATGATGAGAGGATGACTCCTCCATATGGAACTTCGATACATGATCATGGCATATCGCTTCGGATGTTCTAGGTCGACTCACTATCGCTGTCCTAATGCCTCTTCTATTTTCTTGGCGAGTGCCGATATGGAGAAAGGTTTCTGTATGAAGAAAAACCCCTCAGAAATCGCATCTCGCCTCACCGAGTCGTCGGCAGTGGCGATGATTATCTTTGTCTCCGGCCTGACGTGCAGAATCTTCTCGGCTGCCTGCATGCCATTCATCGTAGGCATGCGGTAGTCCATCAATATCAGATCCGGGTGGATGCTATCCTCCAACACAAGTTGAACAATTTCATCTCCGTCATGGGCAACACACGCCGCGTGATATCCTAAATTCTTGATCAACATTGAAAACAACGAGCACAAGTCTTCCTCATCATCCACTATCGCGATGCTCTTGCTGCTATGCCTTCCAGTCTCGCCTTGATCGTTTGAAAAATGAGTGTTCTGTCCGATCCGATTCGATTTTCCTGAATAATCTGTGGTCGAGCTTATCAAAGTGGCGAAACTGGGCGGATAGACCTGTCGAACGATCAAGATGCTTTTGGTAACCATACTTCCACCTTTGTCCCCTTTGCGTAGTCTCCTTTCACCCTATCTGTGATTTTCACTTTTCCCGAATACCTCTCCACCACCAGCGCATAGACTATTGAGAGTCCAAGGCCCGCTCCAGTTGATGTGTTCAGATAACGCGTGAATATTTTGTCCTTCATCTTGTCCGGTATGCCCTCTCCATGATCAGTGAAAGTTATCTTCCAGTACGGCATCCTTTTTCTTTCAAGAGTCTCTTCTTCGGTCTCTTCCACTTGAATTTCAACAGGAACTTCATCTGTTTCAGTGTAGTTGACCGAGTTAGACATTATGTTAGTGAACGCTTCCTCCAACAGATTATCCGCGAACACTCGTACTCCCGATTCTACAGAGGATGAAAGATTGATTGACCTTTGAGGATGGGACTTTATTATCAAGGCTACCGATGTTTCCAGCGAATCTTTGAGATCGACAGGATGGAGCTCTATTTCCACCTGCGAGATTATCCTTCCCAGTTTCTTAGCCCTATCGATCAGCTCGCTTGAACCGTCTGTTGCTTTCAGTATCGAATCAATAAGAGATAGCCTTTGTGTGCTCTGCAAGTCAGCCTTCAACATTTCGGCACTGGTCTTGGAAATCTGATTGTAGTTCCTGATGTCGTGCGCCATGATGTCCTGCAAAAGTTCTGCAGCTTTTCTGCTTCGTTTCTCCCTTTCCAGGAGAACCTTTTCCCTCTCCCTGAGTTCAACCTCTTCCCACATTCTCTCAAAGAACCGAACGTTTGCGAGCACCATGGAATTCCTAGTCGAATAGGTGGCCACGCCGATTGCTTTGCCAAAATCGGCTTGCGAGTCATCCTTCTCTTCGATGACGAGTGAGGAATTTCTATCGACCACGAGAACAGTTACGGTGTTAGGAGTAGTGGCTTCAAGAATACGCCTGTGGTTAATCAGTTCTCTCCCGGCGTGTGCCTGTGTCTCTCTGTTCAAAGATCCGAGAGTCTCCTGAATGAGGGAATCTGGAGCGATTATGCTGACCTTCACTGCTCGTTCTGAGGCGGCGATCTTCAGAGCTTCAATTACCCCGATTCTCTCTTCGCGATGGAACGCGTTAGCAGTTGGCAAAATGACCAGAATTTCTTCTTTGGCTTGGATAACTAGATCGAAATGCAGCTTTAGAATCTGGTCCGGGTTGTTTATTATTTCAATCCGGGGTTGAACAATCCCTTCCTCAATTTCTTTGATTCGTTCCTCTGCAGGCGTGGCCATATACCAGAATCTCTCGAACGCATTTCTGTTTTGCTCAATGAAAGGTCTGGCATTACTATAGATGACGGGGACCATGATATTAGGGCGAAAAGTTGTGCCCGTCGGAGAAGAAATGTACTCGCTGTCGCTTATCGCAAAGTTCCCCTTTACGTCGTCAAGATGACGAAGTTCTACGTTTTTCATTAGCTCCTTACTGTACGAAACATTCTTCACGTCAATCTTAGTGAGTATCCTCAGGCGTCCTCCCCTCTTCTTTATGTCGAAGTATGCTTCCGCCGCGTTCTTGGCCTCTTGAGATTGCTCTGATTCCGGGAGAGCCATCGCTTCCGCGAGTATGTCAACCCCATTCTTCGCGTTGGAGAAAATGGCGAGAGCCCTGTCCATAACTAACTTCTGATCTGTCAGAACTTCTGTGCGTTCGACAGCACTCGTCAAATCCTCACTGGCATCTCCAGAAAAGTGATATGATTAGACTTCAATTAAAATACAGCGGATTCTAACTAGCCTTTCCACACACCGATGCCAAAACCGAGAATCCAGAACACTGGAAATGAGTAGATTATTGGTCCGGTGCGAGATGCTTGGGAACTCAGAATACTAACTACTTGAGTCCAAACGTCGCTCACTGTTAAGAAAGGAATTACGAGCCCGATGAAACTAGCGAGAACCAAGCAAACAATTATGAGGAGAACTGAAGCCAGAGCTTTCTTTCCAGCTATTCCAATTACTAATCCATCGGCAAGGAGGAGTAGAATTCCGATGATTCCAGCCTGTGTTCCAAGAATGACGAAACTCAAAAAGATTCCTTGTCCTTGCAGATTAGGCATACTTCGCCTAGATGTAACGTCATGGGAGGTTTCTTTGGATAGATGGGATGTCTTTCGCATTCATAGCATGGAAGATATTGGAGTGCAGTTAGAGTTAATGGTTGAATGATTTGGGTCATTCATGTTTCACTTAAGTGATTTTTGGAAAATCGGGGTGCAGTCTGTATTAAGAATGGATGTCGAATCTCGATACCCGAAGAGCTTTTTCTCCTAAAATGGAGAATTCCCCAGTAGCGAAAATTGCAAGAGAGCGCTTCGCTTTTATGAAAATTTAGTTCTGTACCAATCAAATTTGGGATAATGGTCGCAACGAACAACAGTCCAAGAATTGCTGATCTGAGAATTGCAGTCGTCGATGATGAGCCGGACCTGCCCGGTCTCTGTTCACAAGTCATCGAAAAATTAGGATATCCATCTCCGTCTCTATTCAATGATGGAACGTCGATAGTCAAAGCCCTTTCTAAAGATCGCCAGTCTTTTGACATCATCATCATGGATTATCGAATGCCCGAGATGAACGGTATCGAAGCAGCCAACATCATAGTTAGATACAAAAAGAACACAAAAATAATTCTCGTGTCGGCTTATGATTTCGTGAAACAGAAAGCGGCTGAAGCAGGATTTCCTTTCCTTTTGAAACCATTTTCAATTGAACAACTCGGTGAATGCCTAGAAATGGTGAAGAATTAATTTCAATCATTATCTAATCTGGATTCTTCATTTATCAAACAACAAATAAATGAAAAAACTGCCATTCAAAATGCCGTGAATGAGGCATCAGCGTTCCTTTGAAAAACATCTAGCGATGACCTATCGTTAGTCACGTCCTCTTTGATGATCTGGTGATCACTAATTGATTTGAGTCTCCGTAAGACATTCATATTCTTGTAATCATTACTGGTGTCCAGTACAAATTACTCGTCCTTCAGTAGATTTCTTTTGTTCGATCTTGGGATCCCTCTTTGACAGGTAGAGGGCGCTGGAACCACACTATCCAGAGCAGATAGTTACAGAGATCTTGTTAGGAAGATTGTAACGAATCGAAGTTAAAGCAGAAAGCCCCAGAAGGCGAAGGAGAAGCGTTGTGAGTAGCGAAACCTGTCGCCACCTGGACCCTCGTGATGTTTGCTAGGGTGCTTCGTCGTGACGGTCTTTAACCAGTCAGAACTGAAACAAGAATTTTCAAAATGGAAGCCCGATCGCATAGCCGAAATAATCGACAAGCTCGTGGGAGGAAAATCTAGCCTCCGGGTGGACGTTCAGGACATAAGACTCACCATCGACGACAAACTATACGAAGTCGCCGGCGAGCTCGACTTCAATGTTATACACAAGAAGAACGGAAACGCGAGTTACGGGGCGGTGAAGATGTCGCAAGAACAGCGCGACAATAGGGCGACTGCATTCGAATCGGGGAGGGTTCTCATTTCCACGGGAGATTTAGAGGTGCTTAGAGTCAAGGTAGCGGGCAGACAATTAGACCTTGATGTGGAGGATAAACAGTTCATGAAAAGGGTGATGAAGTTCCGCAACGAGCTTACTCCCAAGAATCCAGAGGCGCGAGAAAAGAAAGTGAATGAGAAAAAATCCAATCCCCTTGCCATGATGAGGACGATTGCTGAGACTTCCAAGAAATTAGGAATTACCCTGACGGTCTCCTACAAGGGTCGCCGAATTGCAACCTTGGGCGCAGATGCGAAACCCACGCTTTTGCAGCTCGTGACAAAGACAAGAGCTCTGGCCATCAACAGCGTGTATACCGCGATAGAAATGATGATCTGAGCTGGTCGTCGCTATTTTTTAGATGGTGAAGCGAGGGGCAAGTCCTTGAACAGGCAAGAATTCACAGACTTGATCAAAGTTACCTTCACGAAGTGGCAAAAACATGACGCCACGCTGACTGCGGGCGCGCTCACGTTCTTTACGATAATGCCCCTACCCTCTCTCGCGCTCATTGCCGTGGCGATACTCGCACAGGTATACGGGCAACAACAAGCCCTCCAACAACTCGTTAACCAAGTAAGCTCGTTTGCTGGTTCCTCCGTCGGGGCCCTTCTTGCTCAACTTCTAAGGAACGCGGCGAGTCCGTTAACATCTTATTTTGGCTCTCTGATAAGCGTCACCTTCGCGATTTCCGGGGCGGTCGGCGCGTTTTCGGTCTTACAAAAATCTATGGATGCAATTTGGGAGGTAGAACCAACCAAACAAGGGAGGCTAGCGAGCGTAAGAAAAAAAGCGGTTCCGTTCTTGTTGATTGTGGGGCTTTCACTCATTGTGGTGGCCTGGACCACCTTCTCGACCGTGCTCTTCAACGCAATGGTATTCATCCTCGTTCCATTGATAGGCAGCATGGCTCCTCTGTTCTTGAGATCCCTTCAGGTCGTTCTATCTCTGGGATTAGGAACCCTTCTATTCGCCATCATCTTCAAATTGCTACCTGAAACACTCGTCAGATGGGGAGATGTGTGGTTAGCGGCGGCGATAACCGCCTTCGTCTTCACGATTCTCAACTATCTATTCGGCGTATACCTGAGCGTCTTTCAAGTCACGACTCTTGCAGGAACCGCCGGCGCTCTCATGGTCCTGTTCTTGTGGATATACATAATGAACCTGTTTATCCTGTTCGGCGCCCAGTTTTCTAAAGTTTACGCGGAAACCCACGGTTCCCATGCAAGGGAAGTGAGATCAGAAAAAGACGAAAATGAAAAACTGGAAATAAGAACCCAGCTCAAGATCAAAGTACGTGATGCCAACAAAAGCTAAGACAAGAACTGGCATGCTTTTTTCCAAAGTATCCATTCCTGTTTGAGCTTCGAAGCGAATTCAGACTTGTCGGAGTACGCACGGGATCTGCGCTTTCTACGTATCTGCACAAGCAGAAATTCGCCTCAAATGCACATGAATCAAACCAAACCCCTGGGCTGGTAAGTTTGGTAGAACGAAATGCTTTCAAATGGACTAGTTTTTCGTAAACAAGAATTTGGGATGCTGCTAAGGAAATAAGCAGGAATTGTGCTCGAAATCAAACACATTTGGACGGAACTTCACATTTCCGATTCTTTTGGGTTTGGCTGAATCGCTCATACACATGCTCGGCAGATAACCGCCAACTTCGAAAATTGAGATCTGGGGATCCCCAAATTCAGAAGGGATAAAATTTGGGAAGACTCACGCCTGGTGTTGCAATCAGAATCGCGTCTAAAACGACCAAAACTAGCCATGCGACTACAACTATGCCTAACGCGCCAAACCAGCTCTTATCAAATGAAGCACGATAGACGGCCAACCAAGCGAGCAAGGCGAGAATGAGTGCAAGAAATATGGCCGGCGAACCTTGTAGTGCTGCCAAAAAGAAATGCACGCCATAAAATACTAGAAAATAGATCAACCCGCCTCTAAGAATTGCAGCCATCGCGTCTCCTAATGTAGACTTGCCCGTCGTAACTAACCTGTTAGTTTTCCGGCAAAGATGATCTGGGACTTCCGAATCATGCCCAGACCCATCAATAACCTAAAGACAGAATTAGAAAAGTCCTCTCGGGACCAGGTAAGACCTGTGGCCGACCTTCCCGAAGGATAGTCCAGCACAACCCGAGAAGAACGGATGGTATATCTTTCTTCAAGGTAAAATGGAGAATGAAACTCCTATCTATGAAAAGGATAGAGAATTTAGTACAATCTTACCTCAAGTTCTTATAGCATATGCACCTACTCACACCCGATCGAAAAATGAAAGAAGACGACAAGAAATCAATCTCTCTCGAAGATGCAAAGACCCAGCTTGTCTCATTCGGAAATCAGATTCACCAATATTTGGGCAAAGTAGACGCGAATATCGAGACTTACAAATTCTCGGTTGAAAAAATTCAGGCCGGCATAGTGGTGGATGTTGCTTTTAGGGCGACTCTAAAAGGCGCTAAGAAAAGCTGAGATTATATTTCACAGATGCTAAGCATCGATGTATAGAACGTCGATATTACTATTTTTGAGAATCTGCGAGTTACCTTCGTTTGGATGCAATCCGGCTCTTCACACAGGCAGCAGCTAAGGCTGCCTGAGGAACCGGATCACTATTATTGGGATCATTGTTACTGCAAAGATAATAACCTGAAAGCATTTACAATAGTTGATGTTTGAAGGGACCAGTTCTTGCTAAAAGAAATCGATCAAGAAGAACCGGGTGAAATACAAAGAGTGAATTTGTTGATGCATTCGAGCATCGACATTGACCAAATGATAGTTTTCGAAGCCGAAGTAATCGAAGATTCTATTGAGCAAGGCAAGGGAAATAGTCAAGCGATCGAACTCGCTCTCCTTAAGATAAAATCTTACGCAGAGGATAATTCCAAAAAAGTTCGGGAAGCGAGGAATCTCATTAGAGAAATGGGAGAATACCTCTTGGAAGAATAACCCAAGTCTAGGTATTTCCCAGTTTTTCAATCCATAGCAGTATGCTTACCGATACGATGTCGAACCTGATTGAGCTCGCCAATTCAACAAGTTCAGATTCTCTAATTGGAAAAGTCCTAGTTCTGGGAAAAAATACATCCGTGGTTGCCATGCTTTCAAAAATAATTTCCGAAGATCCAGAAAGGGTAGGTGAATATGGACAAAGATAAGATGAAAGCTATTGAAAACTTGATTCACGTCTTTGCTCACGAGTTCCCTAGACGGAATCATATTATTGTAGTCGATCTCGAAGAACGAAGGATCGATTCGCCCGCCGCAAGCTCGCAGATATAGTAATGGAAGTGTCCGATTTGCGAGTGAAGTCAGCATTCAGACTTTCTTTCGAAGCGGAGTCAGGGGAAACATACCGTCAGCCTTCGGGGGGCTTGGCTACATTAGTAGGGTCTCGTAAACTTCGATCGAGACCTTACCAGGGGTCATGAAATGTGGATGTTCCTCCAAGAGTTTTCTAATCGTCTCCATGCTTTCCCCCTGCATAATTGAATAGCCACTCACTCCGGCACGCAGGTTTTCAGTGCCGGTTTTGGCGATGCTGCGCCCATTTCCGAGGGGCGTGCCCAAATCAACAAGCGTATCTCCAGCTCTGCTTGCCCACTGCATCCACAAGTCAATTCCTTGTTTCCTTTGCTCTTCGGTCGTGTTCCTGATCATTTCTTCCGCTGGTTGCTCTGACTTGTATAACACGATAAATTTCTTCATAAGTGTCTCAAGGCTATATCCGATATTAAGCCGTTATGGGATAAGACACGAATGTATTCCTTTGAAAAGTCCTGAACTTCGAGAATTTTCTGATAGACGACTCATTCACTAGGAACCGCTACTTCGTGCTTTCCTCCGCACTAATACAAATCGATTGATTCTGTCATGCGATGCGAATTAGGTTCCTTCCAGCAGTTGCATCTGCATCTTTTCGCAGTGCAAATCTGGGTCGTGTACAAATGAAGAAATTCCTCATGCCCACAACTATCGCACTTCTTCATTCTAGGCATGACGTACTGATTGCAGCGGGTCACTCATTAAGATTTTTGAACTTTGTTAGGTACTTTCGTTTGGAATTTTCCAACCCGAGAATGAGCCCTCGATTCGCTGAAGCTCCCGGGAAGAAGCCGGCAAATGCTAGGGAGTAATACCGAAGAATCTTGAGATCGGCTTATAACAATGGTGATACATTTCACAATGGAGAGGAAAATCAAAAGATGAGCAATCTACAAGAAGAACTTGGACACATCAAGAATCACATATCCTATCCGGCATCAAAGGAGCAGGTCGTTGCGGCATGCAATAACATGTCTGACGTGCCCTCTGGTGACAAGGAGTGGGTATCAAAGAGCCTGCCCGACCAGACATACAGAGCCCCCGCGGATGTTGTGAATGCGCTCCTAAGTAAAGCGTAATCTCTAGCATCTGAACGAATGTTCGACAGATTCTAGGTCAGTAAAGGGGCGTCCTCCACAGGCGCCCCCAATTTTTGCTTTTCTCTGATGTGCGACTCAAACGCCGAACTTCTGCTTGAGGGATTGATACTCTCTAAACAGCGATTTATTGTTGTTATGCTCGAACATTTTACCTGTTTATTGAAACCCTGTAAAGATTTAGGGTCAACTATTACAGATGAAAAAATCACGAGCAGGATCAGACAACTCTGCAAGTCCCGACGCATTGTCCGGTGCTCCCAGAATGATGAATCCGATAATAAGGGCGGCGAGTGTTAAGAGAAATCTCTTCCGACTTATGTTGCTTTGGAGGGTGTCTTCGCACACATGTTGATCAGGTGCGTACACTGTGTAATGACATACTGTTTCTCATCCGTCGTTAATTCTTTCATACTCGCAATCATCTCAAAAAGAAAAAGGGAGGAAGACAAGTGTCTCCTATGATGTTGGACAGACTGCACTCCACGATCGTGACGAGGCTTATCCAGGGAAGCAATCTGGTATCGACAGTCTAAGATAACAAAAGGTTCGACATTCTCAGTCCATCAGTTTGAACTCGCAATGATCGTCGCCCTTGGACATACAAAGTTCCTCGATGCAAGACCACCTCTTTGGCGAGAATTTTTCTTGCCGCTCCCGCTATCATTCCCGTGACAATCCCAGCACTCTACCTTTCCCGTATTCCCGGCGGGAGCAGCAAAGAAGCTGTCCTTGAAGTGGACTCCTGCCTCTCCTTTGAGACCAGAAATTATTGCCTGAAGTATGGGCACCTTGAATTCGCCGTACCCATGGCGCTTGCTACGCTCAAGAAAACGCTTGTAAAACTCCATCTTGCCAGCGCCCATGTCCTTGATGCTCTTTGCCATCTGCTCCCCATAGCCTGCACCCATTTCGTAGAGGATTATGGATGCGCCGCGTGGAAAGTGCGTATAGAGGTTGTCCCTAAGTGCCTTATAGAATTCAGGTGCGTCTACTACCAGAGTGCGTATGCCAAGAAGAGGATCTTCTACGAGCCCTGTCTTGGAGCTGTCGAAGGATAACTTGGATCATCGTCAGATCCTTGGGTACGCTGTTTTGACCCGAACAATTCCTCCCATTGTCTTAGTCCGCGCGCGCGCTACTCAAGATGAAATTGAAAGAAATCAAGGATAGTTAGGACATGGCTAATCGGCTGGATGCACTCTATGTTCTGCCTGAGATAGACTCTCTTGCTACTGAGATATTCACACAGGAGGAGATGAAAGAAGTTGATTTAATTGACCAGAGATTGTTAGGAACGAGAGAACAAAGAAGATGGCCGATCGCGAGATGTGTTCTCAAAGTTGGTTTGCGACCACCGAGGCCTCTACTGTATTGGCAAGTAGAGATGCGCTCTTTGCCCAGAAACACCCGTAACTCAAAAGGGGAAAAGCCTAGTTTAGGTTTTTCTTGTTTTTTTAGACTAGAGCCGATCTTTAACTGCCACGGAGTGTACTTCAATCGAGCGGGCGATCTTGCGAAACTTGCTTGTGTGCTCTGTTTCGAGTAATGAAGTTCATAGCTCATCAGGCGTTTGCATCTACCCTATCCACTAGTGATTTAACGCGAGATATGTAACCACATTAGCCTTATACAAATCTCGGCCGGGGCATTGGCAGATGATGTAACTACGCTACAGCCATTTTCGTAGGAATCCTATTTTTGAACCCGTAGCACAGGTTAATCCCCAGAGGCCCGCTCTTGATTCAGGTTCTTAAATAGGATTCCTCATTTATATCAGGGCGATGGAAGTCGGCGTAGAGCTTGACCGTTTACAGGAATTCTTTGACGCCATCAGGAATCCGTTGACGAGGAAAAAATACGAGAAGCGACTTGCTCGTGTTGTGCTCTTGGTTGCAGCTTCCTAGACTTCGGCAAAAACCACCGGTGGCAATTTGTACAATGGTGTAGTTTAAACTGTTCCATAGTTAATTGAGGCCGTACAAATTTCCATCAGAGAAAGAAGGTTGGAACGTCAAACATAGGTTTCCGTACTGGAGCACAATTTGGAGGATTCTTTTCAATGTCTGATGAGTCAGGCCAGAAAAATTTTGATGACTTAATCAGGCTCCCGCTCATGAAGTCTCTTTACATTCCAATGTGTGAAGTAACGGAAGGTGCTCAGGCCTTTATCAGGGGTTCTGTCGAAAGGGCAGCAAATTTGCTTTTCGAAGAATTCACTGCGCATGAGCACCTAATTCGAAAAATCTCTTGAACAATGCTAAACCTGTTTATTTGAATATGAAATAGGTTTGAATTATTCAGATACCGGATATTGCTCTATCGAATCTTGACAGACGAACTTTCGTTCGAGGTCGAGAAGTTACAGCTGAAATTGTAACCACTTGAAATTTGATGCGTTATTGTGATTCCACCCAAAGTAGCAGTTGAATGAGCATTCATGTATGAACCACAGTGAGCGAGAAGAAACGCGAGAGACTCGTCGGCATCAACCTGGTAGGTTGCCCCAAAGAATCTTCCAGAATCGGACGTCGAATGAAAAACCGGCACAAAGAAACTAAAGAGTATGATTATCACTACAAATATCGCGATCCATTTTCCTAGGCCCATGATACTCCCCAACGACACTCTTCCTCATATGTTTGATGGAAATTTTCACCGTAAGAATCGCTTTACCTCCAGGATCTAACGAAACCCTTTAACCGGAGTATCGCTTTTTCATCCGAAGATCAAGAATTGGCTATGACCCAGTTCGTTCAAATATTTGATCATTCATATTTTTTGGCCTCATTTTGAACAGTTCCTCGTCCGCTAGCGTAGGTTTTTTGGAAATCGAGCGTGCTGTGCATTAGAGGGTTCTGTGAAGGTAAAATGTTCAATTTTCATCTGATTTTTGAACAAAACATTCACATTTTGTCATCTTAAGCTGACCATCCTGTTTTATTATGACTCTTTATCGAAGTGCCTAAGGTCAAGAATCGTGAAATACCGAGGCAGCACCGAGATAATTGACTCGATGCTTCGATCAATAAAATCGGGAGCTACAAAGACCCACATAATGTACAAGGCATACTTGTCCTACGTGCAATTGAAGGAATATCTAAAACTCCTTCAAGAAAGGGAGTTGATAAAATACGAAGAAGGTTCACGAGTCTATACGATCACCGAGAAGGGCCTCCGTTTTATGAATGCTTACGACAAGATTAGTGAACTTGTCCCAAGCACTGAAGTACGAAATTCTCTATTCGAGAGAGGAAATATGACTCCGTTTCTCTCTTCCAAAGCAGTTGAGTCTTTCAGCTACTAATTGATCTAGAGACAGCTCTAAATTACAAAGTGATTCGGAGGATTCTTCCTTCCAATCGTCTCCACTGCTTCGGTCCAGATTACGTCTCTCACGCCTTTCATTGCCTTTACATCCTCAAGGAGATTTAGCAAGATTCCGTTGTCTTTCACGGATACTTCAACGCGTAAATCGATAGTATGTTCTCCGATTGTTCTTGCAGCATATGTCACCTCTTCGCGTTTCAACAGCTCCTTGCCGACGTTCATCGTCTCACCTCCTTCGGCGTAAATGAGAAGGTCTATCAGCCTAAATCCGAATTTCAACTGGTCTAACGAATAGTGCTTGAGGAGATAATTTGCTTCCAGTCTCTTCCTTCTTCTCTGCACGGTACTCAGAGGAAGCCCAAGCTGCTGAGAGATTTCATGTGTCGGCACAGCTCCCTCAGTTTCGAGAAGTAGTCGCAATATTTTTCTGTCTATATCTGTAAGCTCGGAATGCGTGACGTCCCCCTGCACCCCTTGGGAAGGGAGGAACTTACCAACTAAATTTTCCGGGATCTTTTTGTTTATGGTATTGTTCGTTTTTGGTTTCCGATTCATTTTCACAGCCTTTACTCAAGCCCGTCAGCCTAGTGCTGCATAACTAGCTTCTCAGAATTTCCTTCCCTTATTTCTTGAGAAAGCATCTCATCTACGCGATAGCGTCCAGTAGTCATGTCAACTAGAATAATATGATTCCTCCGAGGGAACTCGCACGAAAAAACGCGAATCAAGTTTTCAATTGCTTCGATTTTATCTTTGTCCATATTCACCCACACCCTGGTGGACATCAATTTCAAAAAAGCCCAGAAATACTCGCCCACGACATCTTCCCACAGCCAAAGGACAAAGTGGATAAGTATTGTGGAGAATTGTTCGCTAATAATTAGAGATTTTCCACAATCTAGAACCAATCTTAGGATTTGGAATATAGTCTACCAAAAACCCGTCAGAAAAGCGGAGAATAATTCGGCTAGTTCAAGTTCTCGCAATGGCCTATCTGTCTTTTTTTGCGGAGATGAGGAAATGAGTTGAAACGATTCTTCCGCAAGAAAGGCACTGATACTTCAATTCTCAAAATAAATTCTCCGATAATTGCTAAAAAAAGTTCGTCCCCTCGAATCAGAACAATCTCAAGAGGCTCTGAACGCGGCCAAAGCATACTTCGACATAAAGAAGAGGGGAGGACATCTCAGGATACTCACTAAGATTGACGAGAAGAATATTGCGTACTCTAAGGAGCTGAATGAAAAACATAGAACTTTGTCATCTTGAAGGCGTAAGGGGAAACTTTGCCATCAGCGACAACGAGTACATGTCCTCCCCGACGAGCACAACCTTTCAGCCAAATGTCATGGTCACGGTCATCTATAGCAATGCCAGACCTTTCATCGAGCAAAACAGAATTGTGTTCGATATGTTCTGGAATATGGCAACTCCTGCAGAAGATCGGATCAAAGAAATTGAGGAGGGGATTGTTCAGCCCAAAATTGAGATAATACGCGATCCCTATCTGATTCAAAGGCGTTATATCGACCTGATCAATCAAGCCAAAGAAGATATTCTGGATATATTGCCAACTTCCAGCGCATTCCATCGCGACGAGAGAATCGGGGTGATCGAAGACTCTGTAGTCCGTCGCATCGATGCTAGGAGTGAAGGTCAGCATAATCACTCCAGATTCCCTCATTCAGGAGACTCTTCAAGCTTTGAATAGAAAGACAGAGGCAAAGGTCGGTAGAAAACTATTCAATCACAGGCGCATACTTGAAGCCACTACTCCGAACACTGTTACTGTCCTCGTAGTCGATAGGAATGCCTCCTCGTCATTGAGCAGAAGGACGACTCGCAACCAGATTTTGACAAGGAATTCCATGGTACTCGCAGACGTTCGGTTCTTCGAAAGAATGTGGGAGGAGGTAGAACTCAGAGAGAAGGAAGAAGCTCTCCTGGAAAGGGAGAAACGGAGCAGAAAAGCGGCGGAACTTTTACAGGACATCATGGCGCACGACATCAGGAACTACAATCAGTTTTCCAAAACCGGCGCTGAATTGTTGAAGGAGGATTTTCAAAGCACGCAAAGGCTTTCTCTCATTGATTCCATATTGAGAGCAACAGATGGCTCGAGCGAGCTGATCGATCGGGCTAAGAAACTTGGAAGGATAATCTCGCAGGCCTACTGTTTACGCTCTTACTTTTCAAACTGCTCTAATATTAATCAGGTAACTTGAATCGTGGAAATCGAATAGGATTTTCTTAGATACAAATCTAGTACCTGTTCTAAGAGGTTGAAATATCTAATAACGACTTGAATCACAGTGCCACTGTGTGAAACTTGTAAAAAGTGGTCTACATTCACGTTTAACGACAACGATAGTCTTCGCTGTAGTGGATGTAATCAAAAAGTTGAGAACTGTTCATGTAAAGATAATGCCCGAGACCAAAGTAATGGATCTGTGTCCAATTTTGAATTTAAACATTCGAACTTGTCGCGATGCAGTAACCCGCATGGGGCTAGCTGCAATATGTCGTCTTAATTACTTCCCTTCAACATTTAGGCATAGGAAAAAGACCAAAGTTTCTCCTACAATTACTATAAACCAGCTTTCTCTCGACAAACCTTTTAGCGTAGCAACGCCCCTTTCTTAAGTGATAAGTTAGATCGCACCTCGAATTTCTTTTGCACCTAATGGGTTAGTTCTCCACAATCCTACTCCTCCAATATTTTGGTCAGTCCGATCCGCTGCCGAACACACGCAAATGATCTGTGTTTTGATTTACCAAATGCAAAAAGTGAAACAAAATACCATCAAAGAACAGTGGGGAAGAGAAAGTTTTTGGCAATGACGGAAATGAGGTCGACCCGAGAGATAACGTAATCAGATCTAGAGACGAAATTGAATCTCAGAGAAAAACAATAACTCGAACCTTCAGGCTGTTTGAGGAATTGAACACTTCCTTCGAGAAGCTCGTTGCGGAACAGGGCACCTCGCAAACAAACCTCATGAATGAAATATTGAAGCAGTATCTGAATTGGGCACAATTCATCATAAACCACGAAAGTCCTTTCATAACATTAGATAGCGGAACTCTACTTACTCTAATAGAATCTGTTGACGATGAAAAACTGGAAAAAATCGTGAAAGAGATCTCAAACGAAACAGCTATCGACTTCATAAAATTCAGATGGAAGAAAGTGAATTTTCAAAACACGGTCCGATACTTGGAGTTACTTTCTTCTTATGCCAACATCGGAAAAATCGTCATCGATCCGATTAATGGTAACGGCCGCCTAGGTAGTGGGACAAACCTGAATCATGCTGACAACGATGGCCCGAACAATGGTTACGAAAAATATGAGATCGCTGTTCGCCACCATCTGGGCAAACGCTGGTCTACATTCTTGGGAATGTATATTACGAATCTTTTCAAATCTTCAATCCCCGCAATTGAAACAAACTACGAGGTTTCCACTAAGAGTTGCTTTGTGTACCTCAGCATGCCTCTTAAGAGATAGGAATTTCATTCTGAGCGAAACGAGACAAATGTTTGCATATTATTGCATTTAGCTTATTTCTAAACGTCAATTTCTAATAGTTTGTTCAGGTCGCTTCCTCTCAAGAATAATCACTTTGACAATGAAAGCCGACAATTCGATGTATGCGATGGTTCAGGTTGAAAAGGAATCCTCTATCTTAACAACTGTTGTCAGCCCGGAATCGGGTTATTGCATTCATCCAAAAGCGGCCTTGACTGGTGCTGAGTCTCCTTCTAGTATTTTCCACGCATCAAATTTTCGCTTTCGAAAATTGTGAATGTATATGCAAACAAGAAACGATTTGAAGGTTGCCATCGTTGATGACGATCCGGACCTACCTGTTCTCTATTCTCAGGTCATCGGAAAATTGGGATATCCGTCTCCATCAATTTTCAATAACGGAACTTCTATCGTCAAAGCGATGTCCAGAGATCACTTATCTTTCGATTTGATCATCATGGACTACCGGATGCCCGAAATGAATGGAGTCGAAGCCGCTAAGATAATTCATCGTTACCGAATTCACACCAAGATATTGATAGTCTCAGCCTATGATTTTGCAAAACAGCAGGCATTTGACGCAGGATTCTCCTTTCTTCTAAAGCCGTTTTCCACTCAGCAACTTGCTGATTCCCTGGATTCCCTGAAGTCTAATCTTACGGATGAAGCTGAATTCGCCAGGCCCTGAGTATAAACAATCTCTAAAGCTTAGATTTCTTCCTACCGAAACTAATCTCTTCGGTTACTACTTTGACAACTTCACAGCTTACTCCGGGACATCCAAACATTTACAGGGATCTTACCATTTGACGTAAGAGCCGCGGCGGCGAAGTTCCGGATCGAGTTCATCTTTTCTTGATCTCACAAGCTTTGCAGTCTCGAGTAAACTATCGTCAGACCAGTTATTCAACTCCGCAGGGGTCAATATTCGATTGTACAAAGTACTTGACATCGCTGATTTGTCTAGGAACTCGTCTATTTTTCGCACCTCTGCAGACCCAGCCCTGGTTCTTACGAACTCCAACAATGCCATCCGAAAAATTTTGGTAATATCAGTTCCCTCCTCCTTCGCAATTATAAGGGCTGCGTCCAAGACAGGCTTATCCTCGAGCCTCATATTGATCGGAACTGTCCAGCGAGGTCTGACCACTATGCTATACCCCAAGAGATCACGCATTGCGCGCATGCACTGCACTGAGAGCTTGTGACCTCCCGGTCATTTCTCCTCCTCTATCACGAGGGCGTCGTGAGTCGAATATCTAGGCTTCCAGAAGGCACTTCGAATTTGTGCCATATCCGCTCCCTTTGCAGTTATTTTCCATATTCCAATGGGGTTTCCTTCCCCAACCGGAAAGACTTCGCCTTTCATCACGAGATTTTTTCGCGCGAACTTGACTACGCTGTCAACAATTTTCTTTTTTGATCCTGGGTAGCGCCCTCTGAGGTCATCGTAGCTGAGCTTGAACCATTTTCCGTTCCTCACTTCTTGAATTACCGACCTTGTTGGCATCCCTGCCTCTTGCGCCTTCGATAACACAGACAAGATTGGCATTTCGCATGCGCTGGAAGTGGGGGCCTTCGTCGTTACTCGCGTGATTACTTTGATTGGTCTTGTTTTCCTGAGTTTCGGCGACTTTTTGTTTTCGTTGCCTTGGATCCTTTTATCCGACTGAAGTTCCTTCATGTCTTAATTTCAAGACACGCGGCTGGACTGAGGGCTTACATAAGTCCTGACGTCTGGAATGATAGACTACTAGTCTGCGATTGGAGGCATAGCCGAGTTCATTCCTCAGCTCATTTCGTTTTCCAGTTCTGCAAAATCAAGTTCTAAAATTGTCAGCTGGCTAGTGTAACTATCCAGCGTCGATAGCAAATAATTCCGAAAGTGTTCATAGATCAGAATCGAAGCGAATCGATCTTTCTGAATTACTGTTCTGGGTGACAATTTACCCTACACTGCACCTGAAATCCTATGGAGACGTAAAGAATCCTAGTTCCCAATCCAGTCCGGCTGGATCTTGATCAAAACGCGGTCGCCCACGGGCCGATCAGGGTCATCAAGAGTTCCGAGATATTTCATCGACATCCTGTCGTTTTGCTCGAGAGCTCCGTTCTTTGTTATCTTCACGACGTGACCTCGGATCAGAACTTTGCTGTACGGATTTTCGCGTTCAGTAATGCTCAGCATCACTTTCTGGTTCTCCTTCAATAGTTTTATCTTGGCGCGGAACTCCGCGGCGTTGATCAAAATCGTGTCTCCTTCGCGGTCTACCCAGACCGGGCTGACGTGCGGGTTTCCCTTCGGAGTAACAAAAGCGAGATTTCCAAAATTCTTGTTATCGATCATGGCAGCGGCCTTTTCGGTGAGTTTCATAGTGTATTCTCAAAAGATAAAATGCCGATAATGTAGCAATTTCGGATACTGTATGTCGAATATACTTGCAGGCATTTCAATAATGTGAGAGATCCACGATTCAAATTTTATTAGTGTGTCATGCCAATTGGACAACGTGTAAGAATAGTGAGCGACAAGACTTCAATCGCAGCAGACGCCGAAGGTACTTCTTCCGCTGCCCGGCAGCAGATAATCAAGGGATTGAACGAGGATCTTGCTAGAGAATACAAAGCGATAATTCAGTACGTGGTTTTCAGCTCCGCGCTAAAGGGCGCCGAGTACAACGACATCGCGGACCAGTTGAAGCAGCACGCTTCCCAAGAACTGGCACATGCACTGGAAGTCGCAAGACAGATCGACTACCTTGGAGGAAATCCGACTGTGACGCCAAAACAGGCGGAGTTTTCAAATGAATCAAAGAGGATGCTGGAGATCGATCTGAAAGACGAGCAGAACACAATCAAGAACTACAGAGAGAGGATTCGCGAGGCGGAAGCAGCGGGAGAATTTGCGCTTTCCGAGGCTTTGCGCAAGGTCATTGCGCAAGAACAGGATCACGAAATAGATCTTAAAGACGCTCTGGGACTGCGATAGTGAAATCGCACACACCTAGTTTTTCTCGTTTGATTTCGACGTCGTGCTGTTGGCCGGCAACAGGATTTTCATCGGGTTGTTCTGCCCGATAGAACAGACGGGGAACACTCAAGAATGAAATAGCGCCAGTCCCTACTCTCCATTCAAAGAAGCGCTGGTGAATCACTTGGCCAAAATTACAAGCAAGGTGGTCGCAATTGGAGTGATTCCAATCATAGCTATTTCCGTAGTTCTCGGCATATATCTCAGCTCGATACCCTCCAATTCGGGAAGCTACACAGTTTCTTCGACCATCACCAGTCTGAACTCATCTTCAACCTCCAGCCAGTCTAGTACTTCGGCGACAACCAACCTTACTCAAAACACGACCATCACAACGACCGTACCGAGTGCCCAAAATTTTTCTCTGTCGATTCCCTATTCACAACTCTCCGAGTATGCTTTGAATAAAACCTGGGAGTTTTCCGTTTTCGCATATGTGAATCAGAACACGGTTGACCTGAACTCCACCTTGACCTACCTATCAAACCGGACTGAGGAGTTTGAGATTCAGCATCCGATTAACACGATTCTGGTAGTGAACCAGAATGGGACTGGCGTATGGAGTTGGGCTGTGCCGGGAGCACTGGCCCTTGTCAACGTAACTGAAGGCGAAGAATTCATCGATTTTAACCAGATCCCCACTAGCGTAATGGAAGCCCCCGGGTCTTACATTATCACGATCTTGCCGCTGCTGAATTCAATAAACGGTACTTCTCTCGGGCAATTACTGGAAGTGAACATGACGATCTTCAGCTCCCATACGGGGACGACCAGCTGGATTACTACGACTTCCGGAACTTCTACGACGAGCTCCAGCCAAAATCCAGTTCTAACCTCCAACGAAGCTTTTTCTTACGATAAGATTCCATCGCGAACAATAGTCGGGAATTTCACGATCCAGTTTTCCAATCCGAACGGACACATCATGTCTGGGAATGGCAGCCAATACATGTTCATCTTCAACATTACTACGCCCGATGGCGTTTCTGGAAGCGTCCCCTTCGTGTGGACACCTCCATGCTCATTGAACCTCGGCTTCCGGTGCGAGTCGGACAACAGCTGGGTTCTTCCCGATCCTGAAAACGCCACCGTAAATTATCTGGATGCAAACCTGCTGATACTGTGGTACACTAACACGACAGGTTTCTACTTATCGTTCCAAGAATGGGACAATATCCAAACTACTTCCACGACAACGACCATCTCGAATTCTATTTCAAATTCCATTATACTTGACAATTCAAACGGATCGGCAGCGTGCGAGAGCCTCATGCCGGGCAGCGGCACGGCAAAGTGGGAAGCAAACACATGCATGCTCACGGGGTCCGAGACCACATCGCCTTCTTTTCTGGTGAGTCCTAACACGATCCTGGACATATTCCCCGGGATCACGCTCGTTCTAGACAATCCGGGATTCGGGTTTGAAAATTATGGCACGATAATAAACAACGGCACAATTGATCTCAAGAATACATTTGGTCAAGAGGGAATCATCGATAATTATGGCCTGATATCGGCAAACGCTACTTTTGTAAGTGATAACAACACTAACTTCATGCCGAGCGGAGGAACCGTAAACAACTACGGAGCGTTCGAGATCATCGGGTACTATGCAAATTATCCCGCCAACTCCAGCGATCCCAATCAAACGGCTTACCTGGCCGGAGGGAATTTCGGCAACGGCGCGATTTTCAACAATTACGGTTCTTTGAACAACTCCGGAGTAATCCAGAATTTTGTAATCGGCGCGAATTTTAACAGCACGATCAACAACTATGGAACGCTCCAAAACCTCCCAGGCTCTGAGTTCCAGAATCGCGACATCGTAAACAACAACGGCACCATCATCAACGCGGGCGATTTTGTAAACAATGGAACCGTCGTCAATTTCTGCGGCAGCAATTTCCTGGGTGCGAGCGGCGGAACCTATTTGGGAAATCCGATCATTGGAGCATGCGGGACCACTATTACACAAATCATGACTACTACGGAGACCGAAAGCTCTTCGCCCTAAAGCATTCGTCAGGTCTTGTTCCATACCCTGAAGCCAAGAAAGACGTGTTTCTAGTCTTTCTTTAATTACTAGTTTCCATTGATTCTTATATAGAATTTTTTTTCTGCGTTTCTACACACGAGCACTTTTTGAGCGAAGAGCTGACGTTCGAGCTCTGTAAGCTCAGAAGAGCTTGAAACGAGCTGAACGGAGCTTAGAGAGCTTGTTTCTCATTGAACGGATTGCAGCGGCAGATTTATCGATTCTCCGCGGTCATGAGACGCGTAAGCCGCGAGCACTATCTCTAAAGTGGCGCGGCCGTCGTCGAAGTTGACCTTCGGCCTCTTCCCGGCGATCACGCACTGCAAAAAGTGCCGCTGCTCGTGGTAGTACCCGAGGTCGTACTTTTCGTCTGGAATCGGAAACGACCAACCAATGTCAGCTCCCTCCGAGGGCTGAAACATCGATTGCCCCACGCTGCCGTAACCGACGTGGCTGTGCACCTTTATCTCATTGCGCCTGTAGAGGTCCAAGAATATGGTCCCCTGGTCGCCGTAAATCTCGGCGCGGTCATCCGTCCCGCCCGTCATGTAGCCGCCGGTGTGAACTTCTCCGACGCGGTTTCCCTCAAACCTGATCGTGACGAGCGCCATGTCCTCCATCCGCTCCGGTTTCTGCACCCCGATGCTGTCGATGATTTCGGCATGCACCCTCAACGCCCGCGGATGATTGAACATGAACCTCACGTATTCAACGGCGTGCACCCCAGTGCTGATCAACTTCCCTCCTCCAGACTGCTTCGGGTCAAGGTACCAGCTCGTCTTGAGAACGTTCTTCTCCGCCTCCGATCCGAGGACGATGTCGTCTGACTCGAACGCCTTGCAGAGGTACAGGTTTCCGAGCCCTCCCTTGTCGACGATGTCCTTTGCCGCGCGGTACGACGGAGCAAAGCAGAGGTTTTCGGTATACATGTCCACGGCTCCTGCTTTCTTTGCCTCCCTGATCATCTCATCGGCTTCGGCGAGTGTCAGGCAGAGAGGTTTTTCAACCGCGACGTGCTTTCCAGCTTTTAGAGCAGCGACCGCGACGTCATGGTGGAGATAGTTTGGAACCGCGACCGTAAGAGCCTCGACATTCTTGTCTTCGATGAGCTCGTGAAAATCCGTGTATCCTTTCACGCCGTGTTTTGCTGCGATCTTTCTTGACACGTCTTCACGTGCATCGCAGACCGCTACGAGAGTAGATTCCGGAATCTGAGCGTACCACTCGGCGTGCACTGACCCGATCGTGCCCAACCCCACTACGGCCGTGCCAACTTTACTCGTCATCTGAAACAGCCCATCCCTACGTCGTACATTGTAAAATCTCTAGTTGGCTCTCGACGGCAGGTCCCAGAATCCGTAGGACTTTGATCCGCTGTACGGGAACTTGTTCTCGATGATGGCCTCCACGACCGCCGGTCCCTCCGATAGAATCGCGCTCGAAACCGATTTTGAAAGTTCCGCGGGGTTCTCCGCGCGGAAATATTCTGCTCCGTACCCTTTCGAGATCATTTCAAAATCCGGTGTCCTGACTTTTCCAGTTCGATCCTTGAAATCCGTCCCTACAATTCTGCCCTGAAAATTTCTAATCTGCAGGTCTCTGATCGAGATCCAGCCAAAATTGTTCAGGATCACGACAACGACGGGGAGCTTCAACTGGACTGCGGTAAGGAGCTCGACATTGTTCATCATGAACGAGCCGTCCCCTTCCACCGCAACGGCCACTCTGTCCGGTCGGGCGAGCTTGGCGCCCATCGCCGCCGGGAAGGCAAACCCCATCGTCGAATATCCGCCCGAACTCAAAAACGTCCTCGGCTCTGAAGTCGTCCACAACTGCGCCATAATCTCCTGAGGCAGGCCCGCGCTCACGGAAACGATCGCGCTCTTCGGGAGCACGGCGCGCAAGATCTTGACCGCGTTCGGGATTCCCATGGGAGTTTGCGTCCTCAGGGCATCGATCTCCTGGAACCACTGATCCTTTAGCTGCTTTATCCGCTGGTAGTGGGCGGACCTGTGATAATCTGCTTTCTTTCCCATCTGCGACAGAACGTCGTACAGGGAAGAGAGACCCGCCTTTGCATCGGAATTGATGCCGACTTCCGTCGGGTAGTTTTTCCCGATCTCTCGCGGATCGATGTCCATGTGAATCAATTTCGTTGGAGGGATGTTGAAGGTCACGCCCGGAGAGTACGAACTTGTGGTCTCGTCGCTGAACGTCGTCCCGACCGCGAGTATCACGTCCGCTTCCGTTGCAAGTCTGTTTGCAACCAGACTCCCCACATTTCCCGGGGAGAACACGTAGAGATCGTTGTCTTCGGGAAAACCGCCCTTCGCGTCGCCCCTGAACGTCGCGGCCACCGGGGCTCCCAGAAATTCGGCGACCCTCACGAGCTCGCCCTGCGCGTCGGACATGACCACGCCCCCTCCGATGAGGATGAATGGTCGCTCTGCCGAGAGCAAGAGTTCCGCAGCTTTCTCGACGCTTGCCGGGTCGGGGTACAGCCGTCCAAGAATCACCGGGGGATCCGGGACTTTCGCACTAGTTTTCTCCACCTGCAGCTCCATGGGTAGGTCGATCAAAACCGGGCCGGGCCTGCCACTCAGGGCTTCCCTGTGCGCGTTCTGCAAAACTCTCGGGAGTTGCTTGATGCTTGAGACGAGCCAGGTTCGCTTTGCGAGGTGGCGCATCGCGTTGATGTAATCAATGGAATTCTGCCGCTCGATCTCCTGAAAGATGCCCATGCCGAAGAAATAGGTCTGAATCTCCCCGGTCAGGGCGATGAAGGTCGAAGAATCAACGTAAGCTGTTGCAAGCGCGGTCGCGAGGTTTGTAGCTCCTGGTCCGACGGAAGTCGTTACAACTGCCGGCACTTTCCTGTTTGCTCTAAAGTACCCGTCGGCCATGTGGCCGCCCCACTGCTCGTGTTTTATCGGGACAAACTGTATGTCAGAGGAGTAATCGATGAGCTCGTCAACGATCGCAGCATTCCCGTGACCAGGAATGCCAAAGACGTGCTTAATGCCTGATTTTTTGAAGTACTCTGCGATGAACTTGACGCCGGTAAACTCGGATGACATTTCTTTTTCGTCCTGAAAATGAGTTGCGAGTCCGGATTAGAATTAAGCGTTGCTCGTTTTAGTTGTCGAGCAACTTTGCGGCTTTTTCCACTGAGTAAAGGCAGGTGTTTTTTCCTTTACTATGCGGACAGCACGGCTTCTTTCACGCTGGATGGTAATGGTATCTTGATCCCGGCATGTTCAAACTGTTTTGAAAGTTTGCGATAATCCAGCTCCGCGGGATAAGTGTATTCCTTCGCAACTGTCCTCATCAGTTTTTCATCGAATCCCATGAACGCCGAGTACGGGGCAAAGAACTTCTCGGGGCTCTTTCTGTATTCATCCATGGATTCATCGTAAATTTTGGCTATGCGACGGAGCGTGTTGATGTCGAGGTGATTTCCCGCGGCAAGCGCACAGCAGATGTACTCCTCGGAATCGTCACGCCTGATAAGTCTCTTGAAACTTCGGTGCTTGTCCTTGAGGAGAATCGTGGAGTAGGGCTCCCAGATGCACGCCGCGTCAACATTTCCGGATACTGCCGCGTTCATCAACTGTTTCGGACTGTTGCAGTATTGAATCTTGGAGGACGAAGGTAAGTCCCCGTCGCTGATCGAAGCTCGAAGCATCAGCTCCATCGTTGACAGTTTCGTCGATGCCACTTCGTAAGATTGATCTTTAGTTTTTCTCTTAGTAGAATTGTTCACGAGAATTGTCGCTCCGCCTGAGCCCGCCGGGGCAATCATCCTGATCGGAGAGCCGATCGAATAAAACATAAAGTGCGTCAGCACCGGCGCGATACCAAGATCTAGTCGAAGGAGTGACAGATCCCGCGAGAGATCGATTCCGTTGTTGTAAGTGACCAGGCTGAGGTTGATGTCGAGCTTTTCTCGGAGCAGTCTTTCAAACGGCAGGACGAATGGATATTCAGATGCACGTATAATTCCGAGTCTCAGAATCTTGCTATTCCTTTTGTCTTTACGAATTTCTGATCTCCCGATTTTAGTTTTGCCGGAAGCGATCACCCTGAAATTTTTCCCCAGGGGGACTCTGGACACAAGTCCCTTTCCTTCAAGTGCCGAGAGAACTTCGGAAACGCGGCTTTTCGAAAAACCGCTCTGCCTCACGAGGTCGGACTGGTAAACTTCGTTTCCGGTTCGCTCTATGAGATCCAGAAGAACGCGCTCAACTTTTCCCATTGATATTATCCCATCAGGTTTGCGAGAGTCCAACAACATGTGGGCAATCATAAATATGTAAGATTTCCGAACATGTGTTCGGATTTTCAACGTGGGAGAAAGCAAGGTCTTCGTCAGACAGGCGACCGGTCTTGTCAGGAGTGTTTCCTTTCTGGATTCGATCGCGATAAACATCAGCTACATGTCGATCGGTGCGGCTCTCGCTCTGATTGGATTTACCATGCTGGCCCTCCCAACTGTAACCGGCGTCAACTTGGTTTACGGATCTGCAATTGCGGCAATGTTCGCCGTGCCGCAGATGATCGTCTACACGATTATGCAGAGGCATATTTCAAGGACGGGCGGGGATTACGTCTGGGTTTCGAGGTCCCTCGGAGGTTTTGCCGGGAGCACTCTGACCTTTATGGGAATCACACTCGAGACCATGCCGTACCTCGCACTCATCGCACTGTCCGCCGTGTTCGCGATTGGTTCGGTGGGTGTAAATCTCGGTTATTCAAGCATGGTTCAGCTCGCAACTTCTGGAGCCACACCCGTCTACCAGTTTCTCATAGGTTCGCTCATTGTAGCGCTGTTAGTCCTTCTCAACATTTTCAGACCCAACTCCGGTTTCAGAATTATTTCGATATTCTGGGCTATCGGAATAATTTCTATCGTCGTATCCGTTGCGTCGCTTCTCTTCGCGGGGAGAGAGGGAGTTGTAAACTATGTTTCTTCACTTAACATAACAAATACCACATACAATTCGATTGCAAATTCCTACCAGGGATCGACGGGCTTCAATCTTGGAAACACCCTTTTGATCATGCCATTTTTCGCGCTGTTCAGCTATCCGTGGTTCAATGCGGCACCCTCGGTCGGATCAGAACTGAAGGGCGGCAAGACCATCAGGTGGAGCACGCCCGTTTCGCTTCTCGTCGCCTTCATCCTCCTCACGGTTCCCTTTGCGGTGATGTATTATGTGGGAGGATTCGCATTCACGAATTCAGCGCTTTCTAATTCCAATCTGGTGTACAACTACTCGTTCAATTTCTGGACGCTTGCCATGGGGGTATCCGGGAGCTATCTGGTAAAGTTGATCATCGGACTGGGCTGGATACTTTTCACTGTCGCAGTCCTTGCCTTTGGAATAATTACGATCTCGAGATACCTGCTCGCTCAGGCGTTTGACCGCTTCCTCCCGGAGCGGCTGGCTTACGTCAGCCCGAAGTACGGGTCGCCCGTTGTTGCGCATTTACTTGATCTTGTCATTACGGTGATCTTGATCGGGCTTGCTTCGTTTCTTTATGGGACGATATCTTCTCTATACGGGGCGGTAGTGGCTGCAATGATTTATTTTGCATTCGTCGGGCTTGCTGCCGTGGTCTATGCTTTCAGGCAGTTGCACAGTGGCCGTGAAAAAATTGTCCTCTTTATTGCAGGTCTTCTACAGATCCTGGTTTTTTCCTACCTCACTTACGAGTTCTTCGCGTACGGATCGGTCTGGGGAGGGAACACTCTTGCCTACGGATACATTGCAGCGACTTTTCTCGCGGGCGTAGTGATCTATGTAATTTCTAAATCCAGGCAGAAGGCAAGAGGAATCGATATTTCTTTCGCTTTTCGCGAGATACCACCAGAATAATTACTCGCTCAGGATTTCAGCTTTGGGATTACTGAACCGCTCGAAAATTTTCTTCGCCGAGGAATCCGGGTATCCGTGCTGCAAAAAGCCCTGTTCGATGATGCGTCTGTAGTCTTTATGGGGCTCGTGCTCTTTTTCCGTCGTCTTCCAGATGAAGACTTTCGCGTGCGAAATTTCGTTCCCGTCTTCTCAGCTCGACTCTGATCTCGACCGGTGCTACTCCCTCGGATTTTTGCAACTTGTTTAGTTGATCCTGCGTAATGTGGTAGACCACGCCAGAAACTGTGTCCTCGAAGTTGCTCGTCTCCTGCAGGTTGGCAGAGTAGCCGCCTCGTTGTTTAGAGAAGACGTTGAACACGAGTTTGTAGATTCTGACGATGGCTCTTCTCGATAGCTGCCACGCGCCTATGCGGGATTTCATCTGGTCAACGTTCAAGTTCGAGCCGTATGCGAAATACCAGATTTTGCTTTGAGTTGACAATAGACTAGTCCGAAACGGATTTTCGCTATTAAGGAAATCTCAAGTGATTCTAGAAAGATCAGTGATTCAACGCATTGAACCGAGAGCGACCTTGCCAGAGTCCGGCGACATTGAGACTTCGATCGCCTCATTCGCGTCTTCGACGTCGAACCTGTGAGTTATCATCTTTTCAAACGGGATGATGTTGCGATAGCTGTCCATCATCTTTAGCACCCGCCCGTATGCCTGGTGCGGCATTCCTGAAACTCCGATGATCCTCGCGTTCTTCGCAAGAACCTGACGTGACGGAGAGATTCGCGTGTCGGCATCTTCGACAAACGCTCCTTCTACTAGGTACGTCCCGCCTATGCGTAGCATGTCAAGACCCTCGGAGATAACTCCGGGATCTCCCGTGCATTCGACGACCGTGTCTGCTCCAATCCCATCGGTCAGCGCATTGACCCTCGAGATCCTGTCTGACTGCTTTGGGAATTCGTTCAGGCTTATTCCTTCGGTTGAGCACAACTGCCCCGCTAGCCGCAACCTGTATTCAGACTTGTCGATTGCGATTATTTTTCCGGCGCCGAGCATCCTTGCCATCAGAGCGTTGCACAACCCAAGCGAGCCGACGCCCTGCACCACTACAGTATCGCCGGGTGAGTACCCTTCTTTTGTTATTGGACTTTGGAATCCTCGTCCGAATGCCCCGTATGCAACCGCCATCTGTTCCGCCAAAAGCGCAATTTCGTTAGGTAGGTTCTTGGGGACTCTGAAGAGGTCGCTGTGCTCGAGGATGAACATTTTTTCCGAGTAGCCGCCGAATAGATGTGGCGGCTTTGTGCAGCTGATCACGTCACCATAGCTCGTGTGATTCAAGCACCAGGGGAAGCCGTAGATGTTCTTGCAGTTGTAGCACTGACCACATCGGATGTCGGCTGCGATATAGACCCGTTCGCCGACTTCGAGCGGAGGGCCTTCCATGAGCATCTTCTTCGCGGCTTCGGATCCGATCGCCTCGATTACGCCGAGGTTTTCGTGGCCCATTATTATCGGGAGCTTTACGATGTCGCCCGGTAGGCCGAGCTTCACTTCGCCCATCGTGTAGACGTGCTTGTCCGTGCCGCAGATGCCGGAACCGAGCATCCTGACCAGCCCGGTCTCTTTCGTGATTTCCGGCGTCGGAAAGGTTCTGGTCTCGATCTTTTTTGGAGCCGTGAGTACCGGCTGCCTTCACTTGTTCATTTTTCAAATTCGGAAACAGGTCTTGGTACTTTCCTTAAATTGTAATCGAGACTGCTATGAATTGGATATTCTTTTCGTTCCGGTTAAAGCCTCCTGCAGGAACGTGGAAGAAAAGATCTAATCCTAGGGAGATCTTGCTAGAACCTTGACGCAATTTCACTTTTGAAAAGCTTGAGGTTTTCAATTTCTTTCTCGTGTTCCTCGAATTCAAGAATTATTTGTTGCACTCCAAGGGATATGTACCGTTCGATTCTGTTTGTGATAATGGAAAAATCTCCTGTAAGACTTTCTTCCCTGTCGTCATCAATTTTTAGTTTCTTGAAAGTTATTTCCGACTCGCCTTTCGGCTTCAACGTAGTGGGTAAATCCACGTAGAGAAGGAAATCTTTCAGATTCCTCTTCTTCGAGGAAGCGATTCGCTTAATTTCCTCCATTCCTTTTCTGACATCCTCCACGGAAGCAGCAAACGGCATCCAACCGTTTCCAAGCTCGAGCGCGCGCTCTAGTGCCTGATTCGAAGATCCGCCGATCAAGATTGGAGGATGAGGTTTCTGCACCGGTTTCGGCACAACCTTTGCACCCCTGAGAGTGTAGAACTCTCCCTTGTAGCTCACGGATGGTTTTGTCCAGAGCAATTTCATGATCATCAGCTGCTCTGTGGCCACGAGACCTCGTTTTGCAAATGGGATTCCCATGTTCTCAAACTCGGATCTGTACCAGCCGACGCCGTGACCAATTCGTAGTCTCCCTGAAGAGGCGTGGTCTATCGTGTTGAACATCGTCGCAAGTAACAATGGGTGTCTCAGCGGGAGCAGGACGGACGATCCAATCGTGACCTCTTTGGTAACGGCCGCGAGATAAGCGAGAGTCGTTACTGATTCGTATATCCCAGGTTCTGCTGTTTTTTGGAAAGCCGCTACTGGAAGGACGTGATCAGAAGTCCAGATGGAGTTGAAACCAAGGTCCTCCACCGTTTCTGCAATTTTTCTCAAGCGATCAAAGGAACTGTAGCCCATCACGTTGGGGAACTGGAACCCAAACTGGATCTTCGGCAAGCCACGTTCTCTTTCGAAAGCCCTCTAAAATCAATTTCCCGTGATTGAACGCAAAGTTGATTCTCCCCGGAAAATTTAGCCTCATGCTACTTCTGGAGGCAAGAGTACGATCTGATCCCGCCGGCCATCTTTGGGCTGCTCGCTGCGTTGTTCTGGGGTACGACGGATTTCCTTTCACGGTTTGCGTCGAGAAAGATCGGATACGGCTACTCTACGGCTTACATGCAGCTGTTCAGCCTCGCAGGTTTCTCCGCGTTCATCCTGATCACTGGGCTGCCGAGCATGGGATTCATTTCGAAGGGAGCGAACTATATGCTGCTCGACATCTTCGTTGGCGCGCTGAATGTCCTTGGACTGATGCTCCTCTACCGGGCTTTTTCGATTGGAAACATGTCGCTGACGGCTCCGATCGCTGGCTCTTTTCCGATATTCACGATCCTTTTTGGATTTGTCCTGCTGGGTCAGGGGATAGGACTCGAAAAGGGAATCGCCATCGCGATAGTGATTTCTGGTGTTATCTTGTCCGGTGTCACTCCCGGTCCAGATGGTTCATCGGGGCAGGTCCCAAAGAAACGAAATTCAACCGGCGTGGTATCGGCTTTACTCGCGAGCATTTTCTTCGGGGCAGCTTATCTCGGCCTGAATTACGGCGCGGGCTATTTTGGATCGGTGCTGAGTGTCTGGTTCGTGAGGGTCGGCGCAGTTTTGTTTTCGTTCCCGTTCCTCCTTTTAACGATGAAAAAGCTCGTGCTCCCGAAAGACGGTGCGTGGAAGTGGTTAATCGTTATGGCCGTTCTTGACTCGGCAGGGTTTACCGCTCTTACCCTCGGGTACATTTACTCCGGGAACAGTCCAGCTCTGGTGACGACCCTTTCCAGCCTGCTCGGCGTTGTTACCACTATTCTCGCGACTGCATTTTACAAGGACAGGTTGACAAAGATCCAGATAATCGGGATTGTCGTCTTGTTTGTGGGCGTTGTCATTGTACTGAATGTTTGAAAGGAATTCAATGATTACATCAAAGAAACTCTCAATCATCTTGCTCATGTGCTTTGCTGTCGGTAGCAAAGTATATCTGGAATACTTGTATACCATGAATTGAATGCCTACCACAACAGTAAAGGTCGACGAAGCTGATAAGCAAAACCTGGAAAAGCTCCAAGCACTCATCACTCTCAGGGGGAAAAAGGTCACACAGCAAGAGTTGCTTTCAGCGCTCATCAGCGATGCAATCGAGAGAAGCGATGATTTTGTAGATCGAGTTCTCAAAGAAACGGTTCCGATGTCCAGCGAGGATTTCCAGAGGATTCTAGCTTTGAGCGAAGATTGGGGTTTCAAGTCGAGATGGCAAGACATCGACGAGACACTTTACGGGAGAAAGACAAGGATCATAAAAAGGTAGATTGAATCTTATGACCAGCTCTTTCATCGACACGAACATGTTCGTTTCATTGGCGAACAAGAAAAATCGAGATCACAAAGTCAGCTGTTCTTCTCTTCGAAAGAATTCGCAAAGGTGAGTTTGGTCAGCCCTATACCTCAGATTACGTGTTTGATGAGGCGCTCACCGTGACTCTGATTCGTACTGGGAGGGTGGAGAACGCGGTAAAGGTCGGGAAGATCATCCTGGGATCAAAAGAGGAAAGAATACTGACACTCGCAAGGCTCATCCGGGTTGACGAGAAGACATTCGCCGAAAGCTGGAGAGTATTCCGGAGCGGGAAACTCAAAGAGTTGAGCTTCACAGACCATACGATATTGACGCAGATCAAGGAGTACAATCTGGATTATCTCATTTCTCTTGATCGAGGTTTCGACGGACTGGTGGCGCGGATTGGATAGCAGTTGTCTAAGAATGGCATGGGAATACGTGCAATTGAATTCTTGGGAAGACTGTCGAGCGGAGCGAGGACCCTTCCTCTTTTTTTCGGATCTGTAATAGCCTCGTATCGAAAATCTGTTTGAATCCTAAAATACGGAACGCTGGTAAGCTCCGAATGAGCAACCTTTTGGATTCGCCAGATTTCATTATCGTGGGAGGTGGAACGAATGGCCTTTCCGCTGCCGCCTACCTGGGTAAGGCAGGATATTCCACACTAACTATCGAGCGTCAGAATTATCTTGGTGGAGGAGCGGTAACAAAAGAGATAACATTACCAGGGTTCAAGCACGATATGTTCGCTACATCGATAAACATCTGGAGGGCAAGTTCAATTCAGGATGAACTGGAACTCAAGAAGTATGGCTACAGGGATGTTGATCCCGATCCGGTTGCTTCGACGCCATTTCGTAACGGCGAAGCAATTTCGATCTACCGGGATCTTAACCTGACTCTGAAATCGATCTCCAGATTCTCCAAAAAAGACGCCGACAAATTCAAAGAATTCTATGAATTTTTCATAGAATCAAAGGACATCTTGCTCGGGAGTCTTGCTTCGGCCCCGGTTCTATTTTCATCAATGATGAGCGCGCTGGAGGGATCTGACACTGGGCTTGACTTTCTACAATTTTCCTACATGTCGGCGAGGGACTGGCTTGAGGAGAATTTCGAGTCCGAGGAGATGAGGGCGTTTCTTGCGCTGTGGGGAAGTAATCACATTCCACTGTCTCCGGAGGACGCAGGGAGCGCGATTCTTGTCATGGTCTTCTTTGGACTGCTGCAGTACCAGGGGAGCTGGCGTTCCATTAGGCGGAATGACCACGCTTGTGGAAGCGCTGCGGAAGTGCGTGGAATCGCATAATGGTAGTATTATCACGGGGCAGGAGGTAACTGAAATCCTCGTCAGGCATGGCGCTGCTTACGGCGTGAAGACGGCAAAGGGGACAACGATCGAAGCAAAGAAGGGAGTGGTTGCTAGTGTGGAACCGAAATCGTTGTTCCTCAAGCTTGTCCCCGATTCTGCTCTTGATGAGTCTTTCAAGAAGAAGGTGAGGAGTTTCCGCTACTCGAAAGTGAGCGAAGTCATGATCCATGCAGCTCTGGATGATTGGCTCGACTACAGACCGAAGGAGGTCCAGAAAGCGGGTCTGGTGCAGATTGGCGACTCGCTCAACCAGATATCGCGGGCGTACAATGATTGCGTAATTGGTCAGCCACCGAAAGAGCCTTTCATGACGATCGATAACACGACCTGCTATGATTCTACGAGAGCTCCCCTTGGAAAACACATAATGTGGAATTTTGTCAGGGCTCCAGTGTTCGTGAATGGAAGGCCCTGGACTGTTGATCAGAAGGAGCGCTTTGCCGATGCGTGCATTGAGCGATTGTCCAACTATGCTCCGAATGTCAAGAAGATCATCCTGAAAAAAGTTGTACTGTCACCGCAGGATATTGAGGGATTGAATCCCAGCCTTGTATACGGCGATCCAGGAGTGGGCAAGGCTACTTTAGATCAATCTCTCGCATTGAAGCCTTTCCCGAACTGGTCGGAGTACAGGACTCCAATCAAGGGTTTGTACATGTGCAGTCCGGCAAACCATCCGGGCGGTGGAGTATCCGGATTACCTGGGCATAACACGGCAATGATTGCAATGGAGGACATGAAATCTGACTAGAATTTGGTCTTCAGAAAGGCAAGTCCTTTCGCAGCAATCTCGTCCTGCGTACTTTCGAGTTTTCTCCAGACTCGCATTGCAGATGAAAAATTCGGATCAAATGGAGTAAACGACTCTATCGAGATCCAGCCATCATATCCAGTTAGGCGAAGAGTATCTGACACCTCGTTCCAGTTGATGTGCCCCGTTCCGGGAGTACCCCTGTCATTTTCGCATGCGTGGAAGTGGATGAGCTTTTCTCCAGCGGTTGAGATAGCATCCTTGAATGATTTTTCCTCGATGTTCAGGTGAAATGTATCCAGCAATATTCCAATATTTTCCCGGTCAATTTTATCGACAAGATCCCTTGCCTGCGCTGAGGTGTTGATCAGGTGAGTATCGTAGCGGCAGAGTGGCTCCAGCGCGATGGAAACGCCAAAATCCTGGGCGTACCTGCCAATATCTTTGAAAGACCGGATTACTCGTTGCAGGACATTGTTCCTTTCGGCCTCTGATAAATATCGGAGACTTCCGACTGCGGTGTACAGAGGGCCGCATACCTGAGATCCGCCAATGTCTGCGCATGCCTTGATACATCTCTTAACATAGTCTGATCCGTTTTCAGCAATCGAAACACTGTCTGAAGCCATATCAGTCTGGGGTAAGCCTCCTCCAATAATGATCGGCGTTAGGCGAGGAGACGTCGAATTGAGAACATTCTTGATCTGGACGCTATCTAGGACGCCATCAAGAGTCGGAATTTCTATGCCTGTAAAACCAAATTCACTGGCATTTCTGAATGCCTCAAAATCGTTCGAACTGAAATCTGACGACCAGATCCAGCAGCTGATCGCAAATCCTTTCAGTACCATGTAATTACTTCAAATCAGGGGTATTTTCTAATCGTGTATTTAATCGAGTTGCCGTTGTATCAAAAGAATTATCAAAATAGAAAGATTGTCCTACATTGAAACGTAGTCTATTTTGAAAAGGCATCAGGTTACGAGAAAGCGTCAAGTTATGCCGCCAGAGAAGCTCGCCGAAAGAAGAGGAATAAAAGCAGGAGATAGTGTCGTCTTCGAGGAATCAGGAGATGCTAAAGCCTTGAAGAGATCCTTCGAACCAAATAAGAAGAAATCAGATTTCGACGACATCCGAAGAGCGATCGAGAGATATTGCGAAGATATTCCCAGGATTAAGAAAAATGTAAAGCTATCAGAGTCTGCTTTAATTGAAAATCTTTCTAGACACACAGGTTCTAAATGATACTAGATACCTAGCTGATGTTTTTGGCTAGCTTTCTTCGAGAATTTTGGCAAAATCATCCGCCGACAATCGCAGATCAATAGCAATTTTTCTCAATAGACCACGACCAATCTCTTCATTGCTATGTCGCGGCACGACGGTTATCCTTCCATCAGGATGCTTGAAAATTAGATAACTCCCATGAGTTCGCTCCAATCTGAATCCCAGTTTGTTGGGTGCCTTAACGACTCTCCGAACTTTAGTCGCCTTTATCGGCAAAGTCAGTTTCACTTGGATATTTGCAGTCTGAGTTGCTGAAGGCCGACAAATTCTGGTCCTCGTTCGGGTTTAGAAGTTTCCAAATATCCTTCAACTGCTTCCCTGATCCTCTCGCTTCAGCTGGTCGAGAGTTTTGGTCTGCGTGTGGCAGCCGGGAAGCTCTACGACGGAGGCTACGTAGAAACCATCCTCGTCTTTCTCGACGAGAATGTTGAAGACTTGTTCACTGACTGCCAAGAGTTTCAACCTAAAAATGATATTCGATTAAGATAAAGCTAACCGAGTATACCTTTACGGAATACGCGGCTACGAGAACTCCCTAGTTATACAACGGATTTCAGACATAATAGTTTATAACACACTTTGACCCTTTGTGGCACAATAATGCATTCCGATAATAGGCACCTCACGGGAAGAGTGAGCAAAAGCCAGATTGATAAGCTGGAAAGAATATCAAAGGAGGAAAAGATAGACCGCTCGTCGGTACTTCGGAAGGTTCTGGACATCGGGTTGGATGAATATAACAGGAGGAAAGCTGTCGATGAATACAGGAGAGGCAAGCTGTCGGTCGGGAAGGCCTCCGAGCTGGCGGGGATCTCCATCGCAGAATTATACAAAATCTTGGAAAATGAGGATATCCCAATAAGGATCGATATCAGGGGCATTAGACTATCCCTGGAATCGGATTTCGGCAAAAGATAGCGAGAACATTTTTCTTGAAAGCTGTCGCCGACACGTCCAGCCTCATCCATCCGGCTAAAGTGCCACTGTTCTGGAAGGCGATGAGGGAAACCTTTGAGCAGATAATTATCCCTCAAGCAGTCCTGGACGAGATTTTGAAGGGCAAGCACCTCGGCAGCCCGGATGTTCCCGAGATAGAGAAAGCGATCGACGACGGCTGGATCAAAGTAGTAAAGTCGAAAAAAGTCATTAGAAATCCGCCCCTTTCCGACAATCTCGGCGAGGGAGAAAAAGAGTGCATCTCGCTTGCCATGCAGGAAGCTGGCAGAAAAATCGATTGGCTGCTCATGGATGACGAAATAGCAGCAAAGACCGCTCGATCCATGGGGCTCCCCGTTCGTTCCACTTCTTACCTTCCGATTTATTGGGCAAAGAAGGGAGACGTGAAAGCGTCAAAGGTGCTGGAGATGCTCGATGATCTGGTTCGAGTGGGGTACCGGCTGGGTACCAAAGACTATGTTGCGATAAAGGATATCATACTGGGGATTGATTAAGGACCGTAATATCTGACATTTACTAAGAGAAAGTGGGTTTTCAAACGAACTTGATTCTCCTAATCACCCGTAATTCAGTGAGATAGGAATCCGTTCAATTGAATCCAAGTTGCGCTTCGTTCAATGAGATTCGAGCTCTCTGAGCTCCGTTCAGCTCGTTTCAAGCTCTTCTGAGCTAACAGAGCTTGTTTCAAGCTGTGCGGAGAACAGACTCGCACGGTTGCGAAACGCGCGCGCGCTACTGGAGGGTTATGAAAAATTGGTTAGCGAATCTAGCTCTTTGCTGAGCGCGGATAGATTCCAGTACCATCGATCCAATTTGGAGCGACTATGCAACGATATCAGTTGGTATCCATTTTCGACGATTTCGAAGATTCGAGAAGCAATTCACGATTTGAAGGTAGAAATCGCCGCAGCGGAAAAGAGGAGAGCTGTTCAGTCTAATTCAAGAATGCTGAATGATGTTATTGCATCCGCGAGAGTTCGCAACTACATGATCATGCAGGATATTGAGACAATCGATGGCATGTTGAGAAAGGCTGACAGTGATCCCTCATACATGGACCTTTTGTTAACTACAGCTCGAAAATATGATTGCACAATACTCACCCGCGAGCAATTGCGAGATTATCCGATTGATTTGCATAAGAATCAACTCGATTCGATATTTGAGGTTCAATTGAGAAAAAAAGTATAGATCCCTCACCTTTCGAAATGATGCATGAACTCAGTCAAGAGGGATAATCTCCTTGAAAAAAATCAGACCGTTACAATCGAGTCAGCGATCTACATTCCGAATTTGGAAAAACAGTAGCACTCGTTCCAAGAACTCTTGAGTAGAATACTAATTCTTTTGATCGAAGGACAATTATTTACTTTCCAACTCTTTGATGAGAGTAAGTACCGCATACGGTAGAAAGATAACCGGCAGATTCTGTACTCTACAATGCCCCGCCAGATCTTTATCATTACAAATCAAAGTAATGTCCACTCCTTCTGATCTTTTCTTCATGAGAAATTGAACAATTTCTGGATCATAAATTTGGACTTGGCTATCCTCATTTCCTTTCATGTACTGATGAACAGTTTCACAATTAACTCGGTTACTTTTCAGAAATTGAGAAACGTTGGCAAGATGAGCATCCGTCATGTATTTCATGGTAGAATCTACCTCGCTTGAATTGCTTGGCGCAACTTAACCCCGAAAACTGTGTCAAGCTTCGGAAGATCCTCATTCAACAATGGAATAAACTTCACCCTGTGTTTTTCGTACTGGTCGACCTTCCATTTGAAACTCTCCCAGTAGTCAGGATGATTTCGGTCAAGCAATCCCCAAAATTCAACGTAGATGCCGTAAGTAGGCAGGTAGAAATCCGGATGAACTGTCTTAGCTTCCAGCGAAAGAGGTCTCTCGTACTCGTATGCGACATGATGCATGAAAAGAAAGTCTGCAATGTATTTCTCAGATAAACTCCTGACGAGTTCACCCTTGAGTGTCGGGAATCGAGGTGTAGGATTGGCAAAGTTAGTTTGGGTTTGTGGGTATCGTTGTCCGTAGGAAGATTGGGCATGCCTTTGCCCGCCGGAGTACTGTTTTTTGTAATACTGCTTTTTCTTCTTGAAATTGTGCTTCCTTCTCTTTTTGTCGTTTCCGAACATGATGGAGCTAATAATTCCCATGTCGTTTCTTCCTTAATCTCAAAACGATTTTGTTATCCTCGCAAGAGATTTATCGAATATGAAGACTCAGTACGCTTTTCTGGTCTACTCCAAGAGGCCGACGGAATTTATCTCCGATACAAGAGAAAATCAATTTCAAACCAATATTGCAGTTTCAAAAGCTCGACGGAAGATTGAGGGCCTAAGATATTTATGCAAATTTGCTTCCAGAGTCAAAGCAATATGGCATTCAGTTTGACTTCGCAAAGGGACGACACTTTCGTCAAAGCTCTTGGAATAACAGAAATTAACTCGGGAGCTTGTGCTGGACCCGACGACTGGAGCAGCATTGAAGGAAAAGATCTAATTGATGTCATTTCACCGATCGATGGATCAGCTATTGCAAAGGTCGCGCCAGCGTCGAACGATGATTACGATCATGTCATTTCAGTCGCGCAGGAAAGTTTCTCAAAATGGCGTCTAATGCCAGCCCCCAAACGGGGAACGATTGTTCAGGAAATTGCAAATGAACTTCGAAGACTAAAGGAACCTCTTGGGAAGCTGATAACTCTCGAGATGGGAAAGATCGTGCCGGAGGGCTTGGGAGAGGTGCAGGAGGCTATCGACATTGCTGATTTCGCAGTTGGCCTTTCGCGTCAGCTTTACGGACTGACGATGCAATCAGAGCGACCATTTCACAGAATGTACGAACAATGGCACCCCCTCGGTGTCGTTGGCATAATAACGGCATTCAATTTTCCAGTGGCACCTTGGTCGTGGAATTCCATGGTCGCGGCAGTGTGCGGCGACACTATGGTTTGGAAACCATCATCAAAAACTCCCTTGAGCGCGATTGCTATTCAACATGTCGTCAATAGAGTAATGAAAGCCCATGATCAGAAAGGGATTTTCACGCTCGTTGTGGGAAACGGCTCGACGATCGGAGAAAGACTCCTCAATGATAAGCGAGTTGCTCTAATTTCAGCAACAGGGTCAACTCGCATGGGGAGGCGCGTTGCGGAGGCTACCTCGAAGCGTCTTGCGGGAAGGATTTTGGAACTAGGCGGCAACAACTCAATAATAGTCGCGGAGGACTCAAACCTTGACCTTGCAGTAAGGGCTATTCTTTTCGGTGCTGTTGGAACTGCGGGCCAGCGCTGCACCACGACGAGAAGGATAATCGCTCAGAAATCAATCATTGATGACCTCACCCAAAGACTTGTGAAATCATACAGGCAGGTTAGAATTGGCAACCCGCTTGATTCGCAGACGCTGATGGGTCCTTTGATTGATGAGGATGCAGTTAACACCATGATGAAGGCGCTCTCTATCTTGCCGGCACAAGGTGGGAAGATCGTCACGGGTGGCGAGCGGCTGGACAGACCTGGCTTTTACGCAACACCTGCGATCGTCTCGGTTCCCGGCAATACGATGCTAGTCTGCGAAGAAACATTCGCTCCTATTCTGTACATCATGCCTTACGACACTCTGGATGACGCAATACGATTGCATAACGAAGTTCCCCAAGGACTATCTTCTGCGATTTTTACCGAATCGCTCCAGAAAGCCGAGAGATTTCTATCCGTCATTGGGAGTGATTGTGGAATTGCTAACGTAAACATCGGCACGTCGGGAGCTGAAATCGGCGGAGCTTTCGGAGGCGAAAAGGAAACCGGTGGCGGGAGAGAGGCCGGCTCTGATGCCTGGAAGCAGTACATGCGGCGGCAGACTACAACTATCAACTGGAGCGACGAGCTCCCTCTAGCTCAAGGGATCAAGTTCGGTTAACAAATTATGGAGACCAGAAACATAGCTCATCTGGACTCGCAAAAAGCCACGCCCACATCACCCTTTCCGAGAATCTGGAGTAGGGATTGAAAGCCGTTGGGCTCTCAATAATTATCTTCCTTTCCAACTCTCTGTAGGACTCGAAAGACATAAACTGATTTCAACACACTTCCCGCTCGGAGATTTTTTTGAATATTACGAACCTTGAAAATGGATCTGGATCAAATGCATTCTTGGAAGTTGGACCATACTTTGCTGACGCGCGAGCTAATACCAGAGCTTACGCTCGCATTCCGTACACGGTAATCAAGGGGAGCCGCAATGGACCTACATTATGCATCGTAGCCGGTACCCACGGCACTGAATATGCCGGAATCGGTGCGGCTATCCGGCTTTCTAGGGAGATAATGCCAGAATCCCTGCATGGGACTTTGATCATCGTACGCGCTCTAAATATCCTTGGGTTCTGGGAAAGAACCTACCTGTGCCCTGTTGACGGAATGAACATACAGGGAACATGGCCCGGGAGGCAGGATGGATCTCTGAGCCACATGATCACATTCAATGTCTTCAACAATCTGATTTCTAAGGCGAACTATTTCATTGATCTCCACGGTGGTGATTCAAATGAATCAGAGATAGGGTATTCCCTGTTCTACAAGAGCGGGAAACCGGAGGTCGATGAAAAATCTGAAGGGATGGCGAGAGCCCTGGGATTTGAGTACATCAGTCTCATCGAAGACCAAGTAGGAGCTCCTCTTCCCACGTCGGGTACCTCGTTCCGGGTTATGCCGACGCGGGGAATATCGAGTGCCCTCTGCGAATTGGGTCAGGGAGACGTTATCCTCGAAAAAGAAGTGAACAAGATATTCGATGGACTGGTCAATGTTATGCGTTATTTGCAGATGCTCGATGGCGGGGTGCAACCCGCACGAGATCAGAAGATCGTGAGAAGCGTTGCCAACATCGGTATATCCCACTCAGGATTGTTTTTCAGCAACGTGAATCCCGGCGAAAAGCTACCTAAAGGTGGAATCATCGGGATCGTAAAGAATCTGGAAGGAGAAGTTCTAGAAGAAATTCGTGCTCCATCGAACGGAGTAGCCATGCTGATGATACACAATCCGGTCGTGGTACCCGGGGAGAAGATCATGATGTGGGGTCAACTTGATTAAAATTCTGAACGTGCAGATTAAACCTGGGTGGTTGTGTCGCCAACTTTAGACTTCAAAGAATAGAAAAAAAGCGCAGTAAGGTAGAACTTGCCAACCGTTGAAGCAGACGGAACCAAGCTGTACTATGAAGAGTACGGGGATGGTTTTCCTATGATTTTAGTCCATCCTTGGCCCGCTGATCATGCAATGTGGTTGCTTCAAACTCCCGTGTTCTCAGAGTATTTTCGAGTTATTACCCCGGATATTCGCGGTCTTGGAAAGTCGGCGAGGCCAAGCAAGGGATATCAATTATCAAGACTCTCGAAGGACCTTCTCGCGATTTGTGAAAGCCTTGGAATCAAAAAATCGTATTTGGTTGGAAGTTCACTGGGTGGAGCGATATGTCAAAAATTTACAATTGATCATCCGGACAGAGTTCGGGCAACTATTTGGATCGGAGCGCCCTCGTATCCGGTAGAGGATATGGTTGTCGAAGGAGTTGGCAATAGTAATCAACCGACATCCGATGTCTATCTCGAAGCTCTGGCGAAAGGTTATCTGAACTTTTGGAACACCGTTTGGAAGCCAACAGCGCACTATCAGTTCCACGAGAAGTTTTCAAAGAGCCAGTTTGGAGGTTATCTTGTGCGTTATTTGTTTGAGGAGAGATATGCAAGGATGAACGGCGACGCTTACGGGGCAATCGAGCTGCTAAAAGCGGCGTATGGTCAGGAATCAATGGTCGAAGACCTGATTCAATCTACTGTCCCAAGTGCGATAATCCACGGCGGAGACGACGATACTGCTCCGGTGTGCAAGAAGCAACACGAGCTCCTTCCAAAATCGGAGTATCTTTCAATTCCTCAGAGTGGACATTTCTGCTACCTCGATCAAGCGGAAATCTTCAACAAATTTGTTCTTGACTTCGTAAATAGACACTGAAAAATTGTATTTATCTTGTGCATCCAGATGAACAGTGATTTTTCATAGAGTGATAAATCACTCAGCGCACCGTATAGAACGGGTTTTCTGTCTTTGATCATATTCATCCCAAACATGTCCTTTGTCCTAGCGTCCAGAATCCCTTCCTTCAGCTTCAGCTTCGCGAACGCGAGTCCTTCTCCCTTGGATTCTGCGACGACTTCCCCGAGTGGGGACAGGATTCTGCTGTGGCCAAAATAGTCTGTCCTTGATTTTCCGCCTTCCGGAATGCCCACTGCATTTGACTGCGCAAGCCAGACCTGGTTCGTGATCGCAACCGACTTCGAAATCGCATTGTATGACCTGCTACCAAACTCCGGATCATGATCGTTTCCGCCCTTCGCCCATGCCCTGGACATTGTGATCATGTCAGCACCCTTCAAAGCCTGTACCCTGGTCACTTCCGGAAAACACAGGTCATAACAGATGACAGGGCCCAGCTTTGCAAAGGGCGTGTCCCAAACCACAATTTCATTTCCATCGTTGAAAATGGCGTTCTCAGATTTGTTGTGAATTTTTCTGGAGACCCCGACAACTCCTTTCGGTCCTATCAACACTACTGAATTGTAAATAACAACTCCACCGCCGACGGGGGCTCTTTCCGCCATGCCCATCTGGACATACATGTTATTCTTTTTCGCGTGGTTCGCAATGATTTCTGTAGACGGACCTGATATCGATTCAGCTGTTTCAAGGTAGTACTTGCGCTGTTCAAAATCATAGAATGATTCAGCATCCCAACAATACCCTTGAAGGCAAGTTTCGGGCAGAATCAGAAGATCCACATTTTTCGAACCAGATTCTTCAACGATGCTCATTATCGCACTAAGATTCTGCTGCTTGTTGTATGTTATCGGCATGCACGCGACCGCAACGCCGACGGCCGATTCTGACATGCTTCATACAAATATCAAAGAAAAGTTAAGCATTATGTAACTTGTTGGCTACTGGGGACTTTCTTTTTTAGTCATAACAATACGGTTTGAAGGCATACCACATGGCCGTTGTTTTCAAGAATGTGACGCTTGTCGATGTTGTCTCGAAGAAATTAAGAGAAAAGACGACGGTATTCGTACGAGATAACAAAATAGAACGGATCTCTGATTCTACACTTGCGGCAGATTCACGATCAGAAGTTATCGATTGTGAAAATAGATTCCTAATTCCAGGCATGGTAGATTCGCACATACATCTTGACTATTTCCATCCATCCGATCCCGAAAGAACTTCGGAAGATTCCAAAGAGGACGTAAGGTCTAAACTAATTTCGAGGCTCCACAGTTATTTGTACTGCGGCGTTACTTCGGTCTATGATGCAGGTAATGATCCGGATATCATCTTCCCCCTCAGAAAGTTGGAAAGGGATGGAAAAATTACCAGCCCTCGAATTTATTGTACTGGAAGCTTGATTACCTGCAGAGGTGGTCACAACGGTTTTTCACACACGACTTACATCTCCTCACTGCCGGAAGACGAACAGAAAATTCAGGATAATCTGTCAAAAGGTCCTGACGTCGTCAAAGTGACATTCGACGAACACAACTGGGGCACGAGGCCGCTAATTCCCATTCTGCAAATCGATACACTGAGAAAGATCGTAGATTATTGCCACTCGAAAAAATTCCTAGTGACGATTCACACTTCAAATGAGCTCAGGAGTCGCGAAGCCATCGCTTGCGGCATCGACTCTCTTGCGCACCCGGTCATCCAATCTCCGGTAACCGACGAATTCCTCTGGCTACTATCTCACAAGAGAATTCCAGTAGTCAGTACGCTTACAATTGGAGATCGATATTCTCGGATCGCAGATCATCCCGAGCACCTCGACGAAAAATCGTATCGCGATTGCTTTTCAGAACCCGAGCTCGTCTATCTGAAGAACGAAGAGAGCGAGAAACAGAAGAAAAACCGGTGGGCAATGTGGATGAAAGTGATGACACCGGTCGCTCAAGAAAATCTGAAGCGCTTGCAAGCAGAAGGAGGAATTATTTCCACGGGAACTGACCTCACTTCGGGGCCCGATTATCAGCGCGAACTGGAGTTATTGCAGGAATCGGGAATATCCCCGTTTGATGTCATCGTGGCTGCGACTTACAACGGAGCTCTATTCCTGTCCAAAGAAAGTGAAATGGGATCGATAGCACGGGGAAAGCTGAGCTGATATGGTTCTGCTTGATGAAGATCCGACGAGGGATGTCAGAAATATCAAGAGCGTGTCGACTGTTGTGAAGAATGGAGAGATTATCGATAAAACAAAATTAGATCTTCCAGTCAATAATCAAATCCGTGCTTCATCTGAATAACTAGACGATGGTTTTCAGCTTTTTTCAAGTCAGATCAAGGTACATGCAATTCATGGTAAGAACTGATAAATAGTTCACTCGAAGTTACAACAAAATAATGCGTAACAATTTCAACAAAAATTACGGAGCTCTTTCTAGAACATCTACAATCGTTATAGTTGTAGTCGTGATAGTCATTTTACTGGTCGGTGCTTACGCAGCTCTAAGCGTCAAGACGAGTCAAACTACCACGACCAGTACCACTCAAACGTCTTCTAGTACTTCTTCGAGTTCCAGTTCTTCAACTCCGACCAGTTCTACAAGTTCAACCACGGGAACTACGTCGTCAAGTTCAACTTCGAGTTCGAGCTCTGTTTCTCTGACAACGTCGTCTTCCACCTCGGTGTCTTCATCATCTACCTCAGGACCTACGACTTTCACTTATGAAACTTTGAACACTCCAGAGAATTTGGATCCGGATGTTTCCTATTTCACGTACGATCAATTCCTGATTGAAAACATCTACGAACCACTCTTGCAATATCCTGGTGCTAACTCTACCTATGTAGTCCCGTGGCTTGCCTCAAACTACACAGTCTCAGCGGACGGCACTACTGCCAATTTCACTCTGAGGAGTGGGATCAAATTTGCAGATGGTGAACAGCTGAATTCCACCGCAGTCTACTTCTCGCTGAATAGATTGCTCATCATAGATGGCAGCACACCGACAACTCACGGTACTCAGGGCGCGTTCATTATGCAGCAGTTACTGAATACCAGTCTCAGCTCTTCGCTGAGTACTGCCCAGAATTACACTTCTGCCTGGGCAAATCAAGTTCTCGATCAGGATTTTGTCCAGATAACGGGGCCTCTGACTTTCACGCTCCATATGCTCCACCCCAACACTGCTCTTCCCTTCTTGTTGGCAGGGACGTGGGCGAACATTGTGGCGCCAGATTATGTTATGCAAACTGATCTTTCGTTGTGGAGCGCGTCGTCCAATGGTTATTCACTCCCGTTCGCCGCCCCTAGTGGTAACGCGACTCAGGCGATTAACGAGTACTTTATGGATGAAGTAGCGACGTGCAACTCGGGTGCGACGCCGAAAGGATGCGGCGCGACCTACATCGATTCAGACGCTCACGGCTCACTTGCATCCACCGGTCCATATACTATTGCAAACTTCTCCTCCAGTACAAACGACTTTGTTTTGAAATCAAATGCGAACTACTGGGGAGGACCCTATTCTCAAAAAATACAGCCCCAGTTTACGACTGTCAATATCAATTACGTCCCCAGCTTGGTAACAAGGGAAGTGGACCTGGAGAATGCGGCAAGATCCGGACAGGCATTTACAATAGATCTCCCCAATTCCAATCTCTACGATTTCGCCAATCGGACATCTTGGCTGAATCAGGGCACTCTCTCTTCGGTAGTCCCCGGCGTTTCGCTATACGGCCCCTACACGAGTTACACAACAAATTGGGTGCTGTTCTCCCAGAATGTTACAAATCCGAATACTGGTTCATATTACAAGTTCCAACCATTTTCCGACGTTAGATTGAGACTCGCATTTTCAGATGCAGTAAACATCTCCAATATCAACATCAACGAAAACAACAACTTGGGGGCGGTAGCTATCAACGGAATTCCCCCTGGACTTCCACCTATCGACGCTCATAATTCATCGATCACACCGAGGTACAGCTTCAACTTGACAGCCGTTCAGGATCTTCTCTTGGCTGCGATGGAGCATCCATTAACTAACTTCAATTTCTTTAACGGGACGGCTGCGCCACAAGGTTACTTCAACAATACTTTCGGCTGCTCCACTCTGAATAAGGCTGGCCAATGTAGCAGTCCGGTTTCTCAGAATATCCAACTGACCTACTATACTGGGGACACAGTCGACCAAGCAGTATTGATCCAGATCGCGACAGCGGTAAACAATGTGAGTTCCACATACAACATGGGATTGACCGTGAGTGTAGTTCCTGTACCAATCGGCCAGATGATCACCCTCGCCCTGTCTGATAACTTGTTCATGTTCGCGCTGCAGACAACCGCCGATTATCCTTGGGTGAACGACTTTCTCGCCATCTTGTATTCCTCAGCCCTGATTGACACCGCAGTGGGATTGAATCTGACAATACTTGCCTCGCTTTACAATCAAGCTATAACCGCGACCTCTGTGGGGAACATTACGGGCGTAATCCAAGTAAGCAACGTGATGAATACGATCGCAAACTATGACGTACTTTACTTGTGGACGTTCTACCCAGAATCGTTGAACATATTCACTTCAAATGTCAAGGGCTTCTTCTACAACCCTTCAACGCTCACATTCTATTTCGCGTCACTCCATACGTGATCGCGAAATCCCGATCTTTTTTCATCGGCCGCAAGAATCACTCTCATCGATTTTCCGAAGTCACTGAAAACAACTGCTTGAGCATTTTCGAAATTTAGTTTCTCTTGTTTATAGGACGAATGTAGACCTGTTTTCATGAGATAGGGTATTATCAATTTTGATGATCGTCTCCCAGTCTTAAATATCGTTCACGACTAAACACGAAGACCTTTGACAATCCAAATAATAGGAGCAAGAGCAAAGTGAAATTCCAAAGTGGATGTATGGCAGGACGTAGCTCGCATCGAAGAGCCGCGTTGCAAATCGTGAGGGAATTCGACCCTCAATGGATATGTGAAAAGCTTCTAACTCTGGATTCAAAAATACTCTATTCAAGTTATTTGGACTCCGCGGGCTCGGTACTGGGTGAGGCGACCAAGAATCTCATAGGATTTTATGAAGAGCTTACGGTAATGGTGTTGCCGCTTCATCCCGGCAAGGGCGCATTAGTTTTGGCTGCTCCACTCGGATCTGACCTGACCGAGATTGCTACGAAAGCGAAAGTTTTCACTGCTGGATCATTGCTTTCTTAATGCATGAAACTTCGAGCACGAATACCCAGAACCTTCAATACTCGCGAGATTTCAGTAAATAATGCTTAGAAAAGTCTCCTTGAACTGCCAAACCAGCTCTGCGGACAGCTGAGAAGTGAATCCACATCCGACGGAGACTTGGTGCCGTCTCGACATAGGCGTATAAGCAACTTGACCACTGTAGCAGCTGAGAAAAAATGCAAACACAAACACAAAAAACAGGCGAACTTTTAGGAGAAATACGTGGTAAGACAGTTTCGACGACGATTAAGCACTTGTCACCATGGGGCGCAGCGCTGGAACTGAACAACCAAGGACAGTTTGCGGGGGGCAAATACACCGCTTCTCACATTGAAACTGTGAATGTTTTCCAAAAGAACGACGGCACGGCTGATTGGGAGTCGAAATCATTGCAGACTACTCCAGAGAGAGACGTCGTCGCAATTCATGGTAGAGGAAATGGGAAAGCTACCGGTCCAACAACCGTTTGGGCTGAGGGTGAAATCGAATTCATGACGCGATCGCCGAAACTCGACTGGTTGAACAAGACCAAGGGCCGAGTAGAAGTCACGGCCAACAACGCAACTGGCGAATTCTCGTACAAACTCTACACGCGCTAAATACAACGAGGGCTGATCTAATTTCAGCCCGCCCGTCTTTTTTTTAAAATATATTTGGATAACCCTGCAGGGAAGTATGGCATCTGATAACCAACAAACGTTCAGATTTCTTCTATACACTGGAGGAAGATGAACAGAAGTGCATCGCCTCGATTCAGAGAACTGAGCAAAAAATCAAAGGCAGACGCGCGAAAACTCACTCGTAATCTTTCCAAGCGTCAGAAACGTATGATCCAGACAGGATCGAGATGATGCTTGCGGAGGTCTTTAGACTTCCAGCCCTCGTTCGAGTAATTCCGTTCTAGTACAGATCTGCCCAGTACGGCTCGTACAGCCCGAAGTAATTGGATGGATTGAAGAAGTATCCGTGGACGTTCGAGGTCATCACGTAATAGTCCGCCGAATTCTCCGACCAGATGTACATGACGTTTTGGTTTGCATAGATGTTCATCAAGTTGCTTGCCTTGATCACACCGCTGAGGTTCCCATCCGCAGTGGCCGCCACTGCCTGCTTGTAAAGCCCTGTGAGGTATGGAATGTTCCAACCAGCCCCCGAAGCATAGAATCCGCTGGGCGTGAAGAACGGATTGAGAAAGTCCGTCACCCACGGATAGTCCGCTCCCCAGGCATCATTGAACATGTAGAGATGACCCTCCGCAAGTTGAGTGTAGAAAAATCCGAGCGCCGCAGGTGCAACCGAGACAGTCAGCCCCATGTTGTAAGTCGAGCTAATGTTGTTGATCGCCGAGGCTATCTCCTCCATTATCGTAGCGTCAGCTTCTTGGAAGCCTTGGTCGTATGTAAGGGTGATCGATTGCGGTACGGGATGAGCACATACTCCGGATGAATCAAGAGACGGGCACCCGAACGTGTCGTTGAAGACGCCGGGCGGCGCTACAGTCCCATTCACGAAGTTGAAAGAGGTAAGCGGACTCTGCATAGCCTGCAGCAGGAGCTGGGCAGATTGATCGGGATTGAACGTATAGACGGGTGCGATCGACGTATTGTAAGAACCAATCGGTGGTAAATCAGGAGGAACGACATTGAATCCAGTCTTCCACAACCCGTTGCCTACCTGATCAACTATCTGGCTGACGTTGATCGAGTCTGCGAAGGCAAGGCGGATTCTTCGATCCGCGAACGGTTGGAAGCTGAGATACTGTCCCGTAATGGAATTCGTCACGTTAGTTCCAAATGCATCAAACCCCGTCCCATATTGGAAGGAGGGTCCGTAGATTGTGACCCCGGGTATTACCGACGAAAGCGTGCCATTATTCAACCACTGGCTCCTATTCACAACGTCGTAAAAGTTAGTGTTTGGTAGATCGATCGAGATCGCCTGTCCTGAGGTTGCCAGAGAGCGGAGGTCGAGTTCCCTTGTCGTGACCTGCGGCACGTAGTTGACGTTGATAGTTTTTATCTGCGCGTGAGTACTTCCCGAAGGACCGCCCCAGTACCCGGAATTCGCCTGAAGAACAATATCATCGGTCGTCGGACTAACGCTCTTGATAGTGTAGGGACCGGTGCCCGCGAGCGAGCCGTCTTGAGAATTGTCTAGGTAGGTAGTCGCACAACCCTTCGGCGTCGCGCCAGAGTTGCACGTCGCCACTTCATCAAGGAAGTATTGCTGGATCTGAGAGCTAAGGTTGCCGGTGAGAGTTGGATAGGGCAGCGTGTACCCAAGGCTGGACTGGTTCCAGAGTGCGAGATCGTGCTGCATTACATAACTCGGCGCGAGTATTTCGACATTCACGATCGAGAGCAGGTATGGAAACGCGGCAGTCGGAGTCATCACGTGAATCTGGAATGTTAATCCTCCGGTCACCTGAACAAAATTTTCGGCCAGAACATCGGAGACATAAGTGGAATTGTAAGTCTGCGAGCAGCACAAGTTGGAGCTCAAGCTTGTATTCAGCATCTGTTGAATGAGCCAAGCTGCCTGCGATCCGTGAGTTATCGAGGTGCTTCCGTCCATTATCAGCAATCGGTCAAGCGAGAAATAGACATCAGTAGAGTTCAGCGACTCTCCGTCGGCAAAAGTGATTCCTGATCTGAGAGTAAAGTTGTAAGTCATAAGGTTGGGAGACGCGGTATAGCTCTGCGCGAGAAGAGGTATCACACAACTGCCACAGGAGCCGTTGTAGCCCAGTAGAGATTCATAGACATTCGGATCGGTAGACCAGTCAAGTCCCCCGTAGCTTATCGCAGGATCGAGGTACTGATAAGTCAGAGAAGTCTCATAGGTAAATGATGATGGTACGGTGGACGTACTGCTCGACGTACTGCTGGAGCTCGAACTTGAAGATGAAGAAATCGCAGTTGTCGAACTCGACGAAGATGAAGAGGTCTGAGATGAAGTTGCCTGAGTTGAAGAACTACTCGAAGAAGACGAGCTGGTCGATTGCGTCGTGCTTTGAGTAGAGGTAGATGTGCTCGAAGATGTTCGAGTAGAGCTGAAATAGTAAATTCCACCCTATGGCGGCGATGACCAGGATGACGATAATTACTATGACTGCGGCAGTGCTAATCGCTCTTTCAGTTCGCGCCAAAAATCTAAACATTAGCGAAAAGCCTACTAATTTTCTTATTTAAGGATTCAAAAAATACTAAGAGTAGAATAAAAGACCCGATCTGTTCTCGATTGTCCTTTCAGATTTCAATCAAGATTCTTTAGGGCGTCCAATTGGACTTCTATAACCACTTGTTAAACCAGTCGAATGTGTAACCAAAGAGCTTCTGTTCATGCTTCAAATTATCGAATGTGTGACTCGCCCCTAGAATAATCCTGAGTTCCTTCGGTTCAGGGGCCACTTTGAAGTATGTTTTTGATAGGTTTGTCATGAATTTTGCTCGGGTTCCTGCGACGATGAGTACCGGCACCCCAATTTTGCGAACAGATTCTGAGATATCGCCCAACCTCCCAAACTCACCATACATGCGACTGCCCACAACAATTCCATAATCGGCATGAACCGCATATCCGAGCTCTTCCATCTGCTTTTTCATCTTCCTTGTAGTCCACCTCTTGTGTACGTATTTGGGGGAAGACGCCTCCCACAGCGCCACCGCCCTAACATAATTCTTGGGTACCAGTATCGACGCTACACCGCCGAGGCTGTGTCCGATCAGTCCTATCTTTTCGAATCCCTTCCGTCTCGCGAACAAGATGGCATTACGCAGATCTTCGACCGTATCGCTCACGTCCATCTTCGTGAAGGTTCCTTTGCTCGGCCACCGGCCTCTCGGATTGAATCTCAAAAACGCAAACCCTCTTTCGGAAAAATATCGGGCGCTTGCGATGATTATGTGAATCTCTAGCATGTTGTCGGGGAAACCGTTCGCGAAAATCAAGACGGACTCGGTTTTCTTTGGAGGGAGATGGAGTACTCCAAAGACAGTTTTCCCCTTGCTGCGAAACCTGACTGGAACTTCTCTTGGAAGGTTGTGTCTCTTCGTTCTAGTGGACATTCGGCCAAGCACCCTTCGGTAATTCTAAATGCTGCTCTCTAAAACCCGGCAACATCATGGTTGGCAAGATCTACTACAAAAAGCGCATGGAAAAAATTCTGAAGATGATGTCCGAACTCTCGATAGAATCCGCACTTATTTCCGAGCCGGGTGCCGTCCAATATTTCACGGGCTTGCCCTTAACTTACTTAGGCGTATCGGTGCCCACACTTGTAACTCAGCAGGGAAAGGTTCTCGTGTTCAGTCTAAAACTGGGTGCCGAAGAAGCAAAGGATGAGATCCTGTTCGGCGAGGTCGTCGAAGGTCCCGCGGATCCCTCAGGGCTCGAGACCTTCATAATGGAAAATATGGCATTGCTCGGAGTAAAAAAATTGGGCGTCGACTACGGCAAGATGTCGTATGCGCTAGCTAAAAAGTTGGCTGATAGCGCTGGTCCGCTCAGGGACATAAGCGGTGATCTGGATAGACTCAGGGCGAGGAAGGACGCCATGGAGACTCCGGAATATCACAAAGGCAATCGGGATCACGGAAACGGCGCACGCCCGCGCAAAAGAGATGATATCTGAAGGAGTTACAGAAAGTGAAATCTCGACCTGCGCTGTCGCCGAGATGCTCAAAAACGGTGCTGACTGGTTTGCCTTCTCGCCTCTCGTTGCCTCCGGCAAGAGATCCGCGTACCCTCACGGTAGCCCGACACAAAAACGCCTCCGAAACGGTGAGCTTATCTTCGTAGATCTGGGGGCCCGCGTGAACGGTTACTGGTCAGATATCACAAGAACCCATACCGTAGAGCGAACGGGCAAAAAAGAACTCGAGCTCTACAATGTGATAAACGAAGCGACAGAAGCAGCAATGAACATAATCAAACCCAGCGTAAAAGCTAGACAAGTCGATGCAGCCGCGAGGCGAGTAATGAAGCAACGGGGATATTCACAGTATTTCACCCATGGTGTGGGACACGGAATCGGAATCAACTCTGGATATCCAATGCTTGATCCCTCGAGTGATCATCTACTTGAAAAAGATCAGACCGTTACTATCGAGCCGGGGATATATATTCCAGGTTATGGAGGAATCAGGATCGAAGAAGACGTTTTGATTACTGAAGAGGGAGCTTTGCAGCTTAGCACATTTCCAAGGACCCTGGAGTGAGGGGAATTCCCAACGAATTTCGATTCATTACGACATCCTCCACGAGTCTCCAGATTAGCATGAAATCACGGTACAGGGCCTTTCCTTTTGGACGGTGCCCTTTATGTCATAATCCGTGTCATGGGAATATATTTCTCGTATTCTTTGCTTCCTCATGAGCGTCAGACTGCCCGCATCAGTGAAACTCAACTCCGAGTATTTTCGAAAATTCGGGAGAGATTCTTTGAAAAGGATCTCGTCGACATTAGGCTCTCCGGATTAATGTCGAAGATAATATGTTGTCTGCAATCTCGGATACGAGCCCGACTTCACATGCCTCTTCCGAAGAAGAGAAGGGTCTCATCAATAACATAATCAGTCGTCATAGCTGTCGGCAGAGTTCTATCATAGAGAGCCTTCAACACAGCAGCGCCGTCATCATGCAACGCATCGGATTCATCAGCCGCGGATACTAATATCGTTGAGCTATGAATATCAAGAACCAATCGATTCAAATTAAGTCGTCAAGGGCGTTTTGCCTTTTACTGGACTTGATCGCGCCTATTACACGTAAGATTGTGTCAACTCGGGAGGAATCCTCTGAGGAATCGATAATTTTCTTCTTGTTTTTTTTCAGATAGAGTTTCAAAGCTTCTTCGCCCTCATGTGAAACTTCTAATTTTCCTTCGCTTGGCCAACACAGTATGCCTAAACTTCTTCGCGAGATCATCGCTAACGATGAACTTTAACTGAGCCATTTATTTTCTAAGAGTACTGCGGTACTCAAGCACTTAAGGATTAAAAATGGCCCAGTGAGGTTAACTGAGGATGCCTGTGTGTCGGTGCTCTAAAAATCAAGGAAGCAAAACTTCTCCTTCTTTCTCAGCCTACTACGAAACTTAATTAACGCTGGCCTCTTCAGCCTGAAATCTCAGTAGAGATCATTCGAATGAATTTTGGGAACGAAATTGTGCAAGAGATAAGGGACAGATTTCCTCGAGCCGGTTACACCTCCAGCGGACGGAAGAGGATTTTCTTTGACAACGGTGGCGGCACACTGGTACTCGCAAAGGCAGCCGAGGCCCAGGCGCGCGCACGAATTGATTGCGCAGCCGAAGAAGGATCGATCTTCGAGGAATCGGTAAATCAAGCCGATCTGATTTCCGAAGGAAGGCAGGCGGTCGCAGATCTTCTCAACGCTCCGTCAGCCGGAAACATCGTATCTGGTGAATCATCGACCAGCCTGTTTTTTCGATTAAGCTACGCGCTGGGAAAGGAAATGACTGGCAGTGAAAACGCTATTACTACCGGTTACGAGCATTATGCAAACCTCAGTCCCTGGCTGGAACTAAAAACTCAGGGAAAGATTTCCGAAGTCAGATTAATTCACCTGTTGGAAGACGGTTCTCTCGACCTCGCCCAATTTCATACGCTTGTGGACAAGAAAACCAAAATCGTGTCAGTTTCGGCTGCCGCAAACCTCCTCGGCAACAAAACGAACTTGTATGAAATTGGAAAGGCGGCGCGGGAAGTTGGGGCACTATTCATCGTTGACGCCGTTCATTCAGTTCCGCACGGTCCGGTCGACGTGCAATCGATTGATTGTGATTTCTTGATTTTTTCAGGGTACAAGCTATTTTCCGCCCACGGCGCCTTCATGTACGGCAAACATGAGCATTTGAAACGCCTGCAGAATTACAAGGTAGCGCCTGCGCCCCTGACTCCTCCCTCGAAATGGGAATGGGGGAACAGAGATCACACGATCTTTGCCGCGATCAGCGCCGTAATCGATCATCTGGTCTGGCTGTCGCAACGATTGGGAACTTCTCGACAGGGGTTACAATCTTCAAACCGCGCAAAGGCCGTTCACGACGCAATGGAAGCAATCGAGCAATACGGGAGGGAACAATCAAAGGCGATGTTAGGCGGATACGGAGGATACCCGGGTCTGCTAGACATGCCACACATACAGTTTTTCGGAAAAAAAGATCTCAAGAAACTCGAAGAGAGGTACCCTACTTTTGCATTCAAGGTCAAAGACATGTCGGATGATTCGGTAGTCAGAAAGATTTGGGAAAAATACAGCATCGCGATTAGGACTGAGAACTATTATTCAAAAGCCACCGAGCTGTACAAACAAACAGGCTTTCTTAGACCCAGCTTGGTTCACTATAATACCTTGGATGAGATAGCCGAATTCCTGAAAGCGATGAGCGACATTCAGTCCTAATGGCGAGTAGGCTTTTCATTGGGATGCAACCGAGGCAAAGACTAGCTGAGACTTGGAATCGAGATCAGGATTGACGTATACTTGCCTTCCGCCTACAAATGTAGCAAGGACGTTCCCTTCGAGTTTCTCATTCTCTTTCAGATCTTGAATTTCCTTTTTCCAAACGACAAAATCTGCGCGCCTCCCGTTTTCAAGAACGCCTAAATCTCGTCTTCCTACACACTTTGCGGCATTACGCGTGTAGAGAGGAAGAGCTTCCTCGAACTCTACCCTTTCGTTCGGATTGAATACTTTACGGCTTGGAACCCCGCTCTTCGTCTCCCTGTACATCGATGCAAATATCCCGTAAACCGGAGCAAACGGAACTACTGGAGAGTCAGAGCTATTTGCAGCGGTCAATCCTTTCTCGAGGAATGATTTCGCCGGCATGAATCTCTTGAGCCTGTTTTCTCCGAGATTGTCAGCCATGAGGTCGCCGTAAAAATACAGGAAGGCTGATTGAAATTCCACAAAGACATCGAGCTCCTTCATCAACTCGAGTTGTCTCTCCTCAGGAGCATAGACATGGATTAGAGAAAATCTCAATCTTGGATTTCTAGCCTTTATTCTCCTTATTTCAATTAGAGCGGTCTCAATCGCCATATCTCCTATCGTGTGAATATCGATCATCTCATCCGTTAGATTGTCGGCAAAGTAATCGAGCACCGCACGAAAATCTTCAATTTTCCAGAGCGGAAATCCGAAATTTCCTTTTTCTATAACTTCGAAATTTCTATTCCACTCCTCTTTCATCCACGCGGTTCTTCCGTAACCGCTTCCATCAAGAAAGAGCTTGTATCCGACAAACCTGAGAAATTCGCTGTCCCCAATTCTTTTTGAGAGATCCACTTTTTTCCATACGTCCTCAAGAGAAAATACGGGAAGGCAGATACTCTGTCTTATCTGGAGCTCGTGAGCTTCGTTCAGCTCATTTAGTATTTCCACTCTTTGCACCTCGTCAAGATCTGCTCCGGTTCCTCCAGTGTCCTTCACGCAGACCAGACCCTCAGCCAAATAACGTCCGGATGCTTCCGACATCGCTCTCTTGTATTGTTCCTTGGAGAATGATGGTATGTGTTTGCGGACAAGATCCATTGCCGCTGGTTCAAAGAGAATACCGTTCGGTTCACCATCGGGAAATCTTCCAATCTTTGCCCCGACTGGATCACAGGTTTCCCTACTAACTTGAGCTATCTTTAGAGCAGCGCTGTTGCACACACCGTAATGTACCGTGTTGTGCGTTATGAAAATGGGTTTGTTCGTATTGATCCTATCAAGATCTAGCGCAGTCGGCAGTCGGCCTTCTTTGATCCTTTTTTCATTTAGACCGCTACCTAAGGTCCATGGGAATTCCGATTTCCTCGCGAATTCTTGTATCTTATCTATTATGGCGTCAAGATTTGTTTCTTCAAAAGCGGCGAGATTAGCTGTGAAAAGAGATCCCAGACCGGTGTGAAGAAAATGGTTATGCGAGTCTATCAATCCGGGCGTGACGATGTGATCTTTGAAATCATAATAGGTAGCGCCTTCCAATTCAGAAGGAATCGGGTTATTGCCTGTGTAGGTGATAAAACCAGCTTCTGCGATTATGAATCGAACCTTTGCCGAGGCAGGATTCATCGTGTAAATGCGATCGGCTTCTACAACTATTTTCAACCCAGATCTGACCAGATTTTACTTCGATACTTGGTCTAAAAGCATTGAAAGGATTATTTATTCGCTAACTGTAGTCTAGATCGGATCCTGATCTCTTTTCGGGGTTTCACACTAGTCGCTAGATTTAACAAAAACAAAGAAGATATATCGAATCCGTCGCCGACATTTGCGATCATGGATCTAGGTCTAAAAGACAAAGTCAGCTCTGATTACTGGCGGAAGCAGGGGAATAGGTCTCCGCACTGCGAGATCATTTGCTATGGAAGGTTGCAACGTGGGTTTTTGCGCGCGAAATAAAGAAGCTCTTCAAGAAGCTGAGAAGGAATTTAGAGCAATGGGTCGTCGAGTGCTAGCGTTTCAGGGCGATGTGTGCGAGCCAGAGGATGCCTCGAAATTCGTAGCTCGAATCTTGGAGGAATTGGGCGGTATAGACATACTTGTGAACAACGTAGGTTCCAACTCCGGGGGAAATCTGATGAAAAGCAGTGATGAAGATTGGAAAAAGACTTTTGAAATGAATCTCTTCCAGCTGATCCGGATGACGCGGCTGGTCGCGCCGCACATGAAGGCGCGAGGCGGCGGCTCGATCGTGAACGTGGCATCGATCTCCGGGTGGGAGCCTCAACTAGCTTTCACCGGCCAGTATGGCTCGTCAAAGGCGGCGATGATCTTTCTGGCCGAGCGTCTCGCTCTGGAACTCAGAGGTTCTAAAATCCGCGTAAACACGGTCTCCCCTGGTTCTATCCTCTGGTCCGGTTCTGGCTGGGATAATTTCAGCAAAAAATACCCGGAAAGTTTTGCGGACTACGTTATAGATGGATTCCCCATGGGTCGTCTGGGTACTCCAGAGGAAGTTGCAGACGTTATCGTTTTTCTCTCCTCTCCCCGCGCCAACTGGATCAATGGACGAAACATTCCTGTAGATGGACTGGAGCAACCAATCCCACCCAGCGAATGGGTAAAATTCGAAACTTGATTTTCAGGAAATTATTTCATCCATAGGAATAATTTAGAATTTTCCAGTATGTTATCAGAAAGATTGTCGCTATCCTTAAAGGGTAAGGATTCCTTACTGTATAATAAGATGAGCCAAGAAGAGATCGTCAAGGTCACTTCGAAGGGTCAGGTGACATTGCCTTCGAGACTGCGGTCCAGCACGGGTCTGAAGAAAGGCAGCTACATCTACATGAAACCTATCGGGAACATTGTTTTCATGAAGAGAGTTGACGATCTTGGGATAAATGAAATCTCCGAAATTCTTGAGAAAGTGGCAGCGGAGAAAGGATTGACGAAACGTCTTCTCGGTAAAGATGTCGAACGCATCAGGGGTGAGCTCTGGAAGGACACCTATGCAAAAAGAAAGAGTAAGCGTACTCCTAGACACTAACATATTGATATCTGGACTCGTATTCGCAAAGGGTAATGAGCACCGGATTTTGCAGTTGATCGAAGAGGGCACTATTGACCTCGTCCTGCCCGAGACAGTATTAATTGAGTCAAGAGAAGTGCTCAAGGAGAAATTCGAGGGATTGGAGAGCCTGCTTGGTTTGTACCTCGATAAGATAGATTACCAACTTGTTCGGTTGCATGATATACTATCAAGAATTGAGACAGATATGGGAAAAGTACACGATCAAAAAGACACTCCTATCTTCAGTGCGACAGCAATCGCGAAGTCGAACTATGTTGTAACGGGCGATCAGAAATTGAGGCTCGATCTGATAGTCTCCACCGAGATCGCAAGAAATACCAAAGCATGCTCGAGCAGAGAGTTTTTGCACATATATCTGAACAGTTGCTAGTTTGGTACAGATTTTCACAAGGGCTCTCCAGATTAGTTTTTCATCCTCCTAATTATTCAAAAGTCGATCGATTCCAATCTTTCCAAATCCTTAAGGGCATTTTTTCGTTCTCCGGACTTGCCCGCTCCGACTGCATGTAAGATTAAATCATCTGTAATTTCCACCAATTCTCTCTTCATCTTTGTTTTGGATTTACCCAGCAACTCAGCCCTTACTTCGATATATCCCTCGATTGCCTCTTTCAGATTCGCAAGAGCTTCTTCTTTTGTTTCCCCTTCAGTAGCGACAGGGAGTTCGAAGCACTTTAAGATAAATCCACCCTCTACTGCGGGCTCGAGCAATCCCGTGAATTTCAAAAAATTTCCAGAAATCATTTACGCGCGACGTTCCCAAATCCTTGTCAAATGGACCTAAATCAGCATTGGTCTTTCTGAATAACTCAAACTGATGATATAAGCGAGGTGAAGTCGGACAAGGACAAAATGAATCGGGGATTAATCATTTCTTTTTCAACGACCTATTTCGAAGAAGAGCCGTATCTCCTCTTGAGCTCATCCGTGAACTTTACCACCAGATCATCCATGCTCTTGATGAACGCCTCTTCGGATTGAATGCTCTTGTACTTGTCCCTGTCCACCTGTTCTTTTAATTTGGAAAGAAACTCGTCTGGCTCAAGCTTGTCAGACTTCGAATAAACTTCACAAAGCCTGCTGAGCGCATCCATGAGCCGAAACGATCCATAGATGCGTGGCTCATCCACGCAACCTCTAGCCGAAATTAGAAGAAATAACGCCAGCTCAAACAGACCATCTTCAAGTCTATCAGTACTCTTTGAAATTTTGTCCGGCATTCTAACTCCCCTTTTCATTCCCGTAGAAATTCAGGTATGTAATCTTCCCCGCCTTTCCCTTCTTGATCGGCGGAGGCTCGTCCTTTGATGGAAAACCAAGCGACACAACGATTTCCGTCCTACAATGATCGGGAATCTCCAGAACTCTACGGACAGCCGCTTCCGAGTAAGACTTGATAAAAGACGCCCCGAGCCCCAATGCGTAAGTCGCAAGCACGGCATTTTCAGCTGCTGCTCCCGCATCAACGCGCGACATTTCGATAGCCAGGTTTCCGCTCTCTTCGGCTATCCTAGCGTTCGTGCATATGACGAGTGCAGCCATCGCGTTACCCAGGAGTCCAGGCGAGACCATCTTCAGCAACTTCAGTTGAACAGGGTCATCTACCAGAATTACAAACCTGTATGGTATGTTTCCTCCCGTCGGTGCCCTGTGGGCCGCATACAATATCTTGTCAAGAATCTCCCGTGGAATCGGAGTAGAATCAAAGTGCCTGCACGCCCTTCTTTTCCTGACTACCTCGAAGAAGAAATCTAGTTTCTTCGTAAGGTCAGGGTCGTCTTGATTATTGTCTATTTTCATTTATTGCAGCAAAGGTCGAAAAAAATCTGAACATAAAGATTTAGCCGTCCCGGGTCTGCATGTTGGATAATAAGTGTGGAAACCTGTTAAAAGCTCTAAAGGGCAGCAGCCGCGCTTATTTTTCTAGTCATATCTTCCGGTAAATCTTTGTGGAGAATAACTTCCATGCCAACGAGCTTTCCTTTGGCGTCCAGGTCTAGAAAGATGCAATCGCTAAGTGGCTCGGTTTGAGCTACTTTCCCTTTTCTGATTTTCACGTAGAAAGCTTTGGCCTGGGTATCATACTTGAGTGAAGCTAAATCTTCCAAATCTCCTTCGATCTATTCAAGACCTTTGTAAATCTTCACGCCAGACTTTGCAGCTACTTTCTTGAGCTCGCGGTCGAAGGTGTACAGGGGTAGTTCGAGCCTTCTTGCCACTGAAAGAATTAGGTAATCATTGTAATTCCTATAGTTGTTCATTCGCGCGATCGAAAATCTCACATCATCTGCAGTGCATTGAAAGAATATTGTCTTCTCGTTAGTCAGAAACTCTTCAATCTTCAATTTTGCTCTGCTACGATCAATTTCACGGGATTTGAAAAACCATACGAGTTCATGGAACACGATTGAAGGGAGATTCCACTTTGATAGCGAATCTAATCCATTAGAAGCCTCTTCATGAAAGTCGCTGTCCTCAAACGTGTCGAAGATCAGGACATTTGTGTCAACAACCACTTCTGTCAGTCTGACTGCCCCCTTTCGATGCCGGACTCGATATCTTCAACGGTAAGCTTCGTACCAAGACTTCCATGACTTTCTACTTCCTCGTTTCGGCGGGGTCAGTTTTACTGTATTCTCATTTTGATCGTACTCTACCAAAACGGTGTCGCCGATGTCTATCTTTGCCTTTCGCCGTACATCCTTCGGAATCGTGACTTGGTAGTTCCTGTTGACCTTACTAGTAGGCATAATAGGCATAATAGACGTAATAGACATTTAAGATTGCTGGATATTTCTCAGCCCAATTCTCCAGTTATTTAGAGAAATTCTGAAGCTCCCAATTTTTCGAGGTGTATGTATGAGATGTACGTTGAAAAGAAGCATGTCTAACTGCTGATTTACTTATCATCAGCAAGCATGTCATAATTAGATCCTGAGTTTCCCAACCGCCTTTGCCCTAATTCTGAGCGCCAGCCCCGGCAAGTATGATAAGGGCAACTCTTCAGCCTCGACAATGCTCACGGTCGAGGGTTCCGCTCCTGCATTAATCGAATCCTGGATCGCCTCCTGCTTTGCTTTCTCTAAGGCCTGCTCCCGAGTCATCTTGTCCAACTCATAGATCCTGTCCACCTCTCCGCTTGCCTGCGCGATAGCTGCTCCTATCGCGTTCGCATACTGGAAATGCGACGGTCTCACGACCCTCGATACTCCCTTGAACTTTCCATAGTAATCCTCCGGAACAATGATTCCACCTCCGCCTACCAGTACAACCTCCACCGGATCTGCGGATGTCTTCATCCTGTCAATCGAATCTTCTATGATCGCGATTATCCTGTCACGCGCTCGCTCAAGCAGTTGCTTGCTAAACGAATTCCCGACTCTCTCCGCGACAGATGTAGGGTCGTCGACTTTGGAATAACCTAGTCCCAAGCTCACGTCGGTCGTGGTCAAGGTTTTTCCGCCCCATGCAACGCTCTCTCTGGTTATCCGAAACCCCACGCTTTCTGGACCTATCTGCACGGCATTCTGATCATATTTTACGACCGTCCCGCCGCCGCAGCTTATCGCAATTAAATCGGGCATCCTGAAATTGGTCCTGGCCCCTCCAATTTCGACAGCAATGTTGGATTCCCTCGGGAAACCGTGCATGATAGCTCCGACGAGCGCAGTCGTACCGCCAATGTCAACGATTACTCCATCAGAGATCCCCGTGAGAAATGCCGCGCCCCTCATGCTATTTGTGGGACCTGACGCGATTGTCTTGACCGGGTACTTTCGGGCATAATCAACCGACATCAGCGTCCCATCGTTCTGCGTAAGATAGATCTTCGCAGAGGACAGCCCAGATTCATTCACCGCGCTCACGAATCCTGAAATTGCTTTTTGCGCGACTTTCATTAGGGCGGCGTTGAGGGCCGAGGCGTTTTCGCGCTCCAACAGACCGATGCTTCCAATTTCGTGGGAAAGAGTTAGCGGAACTGTGGGGCCCATGACCTCGGCGAATATCTTTTGGGCTCGCTCCTCATGAATGGAATTGACCGGAGAGAAGACCGACACTATCGCAACAGATTCGACGCCGCGGGACCTAAAGTCCTCCGCCGCCTCTCGGGTGGCTTTTTCATCAAACGCCCAGATTTCTCTTCCGTCGAACTCATGCCCCCCCGAGACTATAGACCAGGTATCTCCGATGGCCAATCGAAGATCTTTGGGCAGGGAGAATAGTGGCGAAATTCCCAGAGTCGCAGGCTTTCCGATGCGCAGGAGACCGACGTGCGTGAGATTTTTTCTTTCAACAACGGCATTCGTGCAGTGGGTCGTCCCGAACATTACCGCGATGATTTTCTTCCGATCAACCGAGCTATTCTTTAGAACCCTTTCCAGGGCCTGATTGATCCCTGTCGATACGTCCTCCGTTGTGTCAACTTTCTCGGCCCAGATGAGCTTGTCGTTCTCGTCGAGTATAACCGCGTCGGTGTGCGTGCCACCAACGTCGATTCCAATTCTGTACGGCATACTAAGCGCTCAGCTCCTCCACGGGAACATAGTCAACATCATAACCGAAATACCTCGGACCCGCGACGGTGATGCCCTTGGGCGTCCTCCATCTTTCGTTGCAGGGCGAACCTATGATGACGACACGATTTCCGTATCTTAGCTCTTCAGTTGTGATCGCGATGCCTGTCTCCACATCGAGAACAGAGATCAAGTCCGGTACCGTCGCTACAACCTTCTTCTCATTTCGCATGGCGATCAGGTTCTCGTTCTGGAACTTGATCCTCAGGGATTCTCCGTCAAATTCATCCAATCCCTGAAAGAGTGCCTCGCCCCTTGCAAAACCGCCCGTCGTCCTCCTGAAAATATCGACCAACTTTCCCTTGAACAATATTTTGCTCCTGAGTATCTTTGCAATGTCGTGGAGAGGATTTTCGCCCTTTTCTCTCGCAAAACGGGTCACTTCGCCCAGCCTCAGCGAGAGTGAAACAGTCCCCTTTATGCACGATTTTTTCAGCTGCGCACCCGTCATAGGATAAGCAACACTGAGCGCAGATCCGCCCATCTGGACAACAGTACTTCGTGCGAATCTCTCAGTCCACAAGTTGTCTATCGTTTCAAGGAGTACCACATTTCCTTTCTCGTCGGCGAGTACCATTGGATTTGCAGGAATTCCGTCGAGGCTGAACGAGCACATCTGGAGCTCGGGGAAGGCTCTTCCTATCCCGTCGCAGTCCGTCAGGGGGAGCCTGGTCTTCGCCGCAACAGAAATTGGGATTTCCGAGTTCAGTCCGCCCTGCTCAATCGGCGTAATCGCGACAGCTTTTTGTGGATCTTGTCCTCGAGAATCCTGAGGGCAGCCAGCCCCTCTTCTCCGTTCGGAATTTTCTCTACCAACACAGTGGGAGCTCCAATCCCCGCGGATGGTACCACGAGCCCTTCGTCTGGTACTTCTTCCGGCTGGATTAATTCAACTGAACCATACCTTGCCACTGCGTCGAGCGCAAGCAGCTTCCCGATGAATGGATCTCCTCCACCTCCGGTTCCGAGGACTGCGGCACCAATGGCAATATCCTCGATTTCCTGCGCGGTAATCTTCATGAATTAGCCTCGAACGGATTTTCAGCTATTAAATCTTCCAACACTCGTGAGAAATTAATTCACTGATTGCTCGTAGGTATTTTCCGCGGCGGCAAGATTCTGTCGAGCATCTTTTTTTCGACAAATACCAGCAACAATCCGCCGGCCGCCCACGCTACGTAGAAATCGGTGGAGATCGGGATTAAAATCTGAACCAAGGAAGGAAAGAAAATCAGGTCGAGCAGCATGAACGCAAAAATTAATCCAATTTTCACGAGATAATCCCTGAACGACAGTCTTGCATCGTCAAGCATCCCTCGTCTCCTTCTATTTCCGTACCAGACAAAGAACCGCGAAGCTCCGATCGAAGACCTCGATTTGTGTTCACCGTTTTCATCGTCGTCAGAAGTCATCGCATTTCACCTCACGTGGCAGGCGACCCAGTGATCCTGGGAAACCTCCCTGAACTCCGGCACCCGCGTCTCGCAGATGCTCTGCTTCAACCAGCACTTGTCGCGAAAAACGCAGCCGTCTGTGTATCTGACGGATCTTGAATTCGTTTGGATTGGCACGTCCTTCGGCTTCATGTTTTCCTCCGACTCGCTGACGACTGGGACAGAAGAAAGCAAGAGTTCGGTGTACGGATGGATCGGATTTTTGAAAATCTCCGAAGTTTTTCCCATCTCGCACATTTTTCCGTTGTAAACAACCAGAGTTCGATCGCAAAAGTTCGCGACGAGACTCAGGTCATGCGAGATAAAGAGATAGGTGATATCGAGCTTTTCTTTGAAGCTTTTCAACAGAGCAATTATCTTTGCCTGTACGGATACGTCAAGTGCGGAAGTAGGTTCGTCCAGGATGATAACCTCAGGGTTTAAAGCCAGGGCACGGGCGATCAGCTACGCGCTGTTTCTCTCCCCCGCTCAGTGTATGCGGATATCTGTACTCGTAAGATTCGTCTAGATTGACGAGTTTCAACAGGTCGGGGATTCGCTTCTTGAATTCCTCGTGATGAATCTTGAGCGGAGATTCGATGATCGTCTTCACATTGTGCCTCGGATTGAGAGACGAAGTCGGGTCCTGGAACACGGTTTGAACCTTCTTCCTGTAATCTTTCTCCTCTGACTTGGAAAATGAGGAGATATCGCGATCCTCGAAGAGTATCTTCCCCGAATCAGGTCTAACGAGTAGCAACAGCATCTTCGCTATCGTCGTCTTGCCAGATCCAGTTTCGCCGATGATTCCGAGCGTCTCTCCCCGACCGACACTGAATGAGACATTGTCAACTGCCCTAACTTCTCCCACCTTCTTTCGCGTCAAGCCGGTTCGAAGCTCAAACGTCTTGGAGACCTGGTCTACTTCAAAAATTTGTTTCACTTCGTTCGCCTCGCCCTCTGACTCGCCACAAAGCACGCCACTCGGTGTCGCGACTCCAGTTCTTCCAGCTGCGGCTCTTCCTTCGTGCAGATCTCAATCGCGATTGGACATCTCCTGTTGAAGCAGCACGATTCGGTGCTCCTGTCGTCCTGAGAAATCTCTCCTCGAATTCCCTCCATCGCCCTGGACCTGTCCAGAGACGGGATCGAATCAATGAGGCCTCGGGTGTATGGATGCAGAGGGTTCCGAAACAAGGATGAGGTTGTGCCCTCTTCCACGACCCTTCCGGCGTAGAATACGTAGGTCCGCTCGGCAGTCTCAAAAGCGATTCCCAAATTGTGCGTGATGAGCAAGAGGCTCATCTTGTTCTTGCCAGCGAGCTCCTGGAGCAGGTTCAGTATCTCCCTCTGCGTTGTAACGTCGAGCGCAGTTGTTGGTTCATCTGCTATCAGGAGATCTGGCTCGCGCAAGAGTGACATCGCTATCATCACCCTTTGTCTCATCCCCCCGCTCAGCTGGAAGGGATACATGTCAAGTGCGTTTTGCCCTAATTTCACCTGTTCCAGAGTCGAAATAATTTTGTCGATCCGTGTCTCCTTTGTCATCTGCGATTTGTCGACGCCGGACCAGTTCAAAACGTCGCTCATCTGATCCTTTATCTTGAAAAGTTGATTCAGGGATGACATCGGGTTCTGGAATACCATAGCGATCTTTTTTCGAGCCTTGCGGGCTTCAGATGAGGAAGTAAGTATGTCGACTCCCTCATAGAATGCATGCCCAGAATCGATGATGGAGTTCTTGGGGAGAATGCCCATTACCGCTTTCGCCGTGAGCGTCTTCCCACTCCCGGTTTCTCCCACGATCGCTACGACCTCGGCCTTCTCCACATTGATACTTACATTCCTTAAAATCGGTACCTTGATCCGATTGGCGGTAACGCTGAGATTCAGCTTGTCAATTTCAAGCAGCGACATCTAGGCGACCACCTTCACGTCAAAGAGATCCCTTATCCCGATTCCGATTAAGTTGAAGGAGAGGACGAGGACAGTCAGAGCAAGACTCGGGAAAAGCGAAATCCACCAGTACGTCGCGAGGTATGGAAGCCCAGAGGCCACCATCACTCCAAGATCAGGCGTTGGCGGCTGTGCCCCAATCCCGAGGAACCCCATGGCCGATTCTATCAGTATGATGAAGCCCAGATCGAGCATCATCTTCGCGGTCAGGGTCGATGTCGCATTCGGAAGGATCTCCCTGAACATTATTCGCAAGGGCCCGGCTCCCTGCACTTTGGCTGCTTCCACGTAAGGGCGATTTTTGAGTGATTTTGTCACGGTATACATTATCCTCGCATACCAGTTCCACCAGAGGCTGATCAGGGCGATTATTACGTCCTGAAGGTTTGGACCGAGGATGGCCGCGATTACGAGTGCGAAAATTAGGGCGGGCAGCGACAGAAATATCTCGGTGACCCTTTGGATTAACGCTCCTATCCATCCTTCGTAGTACCCCGCGACCAGGCCGAGCACGATTCCAACAGGGGCGCTCGCCACGAGGACTACCAACGCAATTGAAAGCGAAATTCTGAAACCAAAGATAACCTGGGTGAAAATATCCTTTCCAACATTGTCCGTCCCGAACCAGTGAGCCCACGACGGATGCATATACTCCGCCGCAAAGTTCGTGTAAGGCCCCACCTGATTTGCATATGGGGTAAGGAACGGAGCAAAGATCGCGACGAAGATGATCCCTGCCAAGATTACCAGGCCGCCTATCGCGAGCGGATCATACGTCAAACGGTAAAGCTGGTTTGTGAGTTCCTTGAACCTCTCACCTTTTGGCGGTTTTGTTAATGTCTCGGTCATTCTGCTCCATCCAATCTCATTCTGGGATCAACATATCCGAGGGCAATATCCACGAGGAAATTAAGCACGATGTAGAAGAAGCCAACTATGAGGACGGTCGCGACAATCGCGTTGAAATCCTTTGTCTGCATGGCGGTCACCGCGTACTGGGACAGTCCGCCCCAGGTGAACACATCTTCGACCAGAAACGCGTAAGCTATCAGAGAAGCGTAGAGCAGACCAAGAACTGTCAAAACAGGAACAAGAGCGGATCTCATTGCATACTTGAAGTTGAGCGATCTAGACTTTGCTCCGAATGCGATTAGGGCGGTGTAGTAATCCTCACCAGTTTCGTCAAGAACTCCAGCGTAGGTCAACTGGGCGATCTGCCCGATGCCGGTAAGGGAAAGTGCGATCTCGGGAAGGATCAAATGTGCGGAAGAGCTCACGAACGCTGGCCAGTTAAGTGTGAGCAGGCTGTCGACCAAAACCATTCCGGTGATCCTCGTCGGCAGAGCTCCGCTGATCTGGGTCGCGACCGGCAGGAGGTCGAGATAATAGCCGAAGATCAACTGTAAAGCGATTCCGGTCGCAAACGGAGGTATCGCAATTCCGATTATCCAGAGTAATCTAATCACTGCTGACGATCCCTTTCCGCGGCGGCTCGCCGCGACTATTCCCAGAGGTATCCCAATGAGCGCTGTGAGAATTATCGAAATTGTGATCAGTTCAAAGGTTGATGGAAAATAGTATTCAACGTCAGCAAGCACATTGTTGTGGGTGATTATCGATTGTCCCCACTGTCCGTGAATAAAGTTCCAGAGATAGAGAAAATATTGTTCGTAGATCGGCTTGTCAAGCCCGAGCTGGTGATCGTATAATTTCACCTGTTGCTCGCTCGCATACGGCCCCAGCGCAAGTCTGCCCGGATCAGCGGGGAGGACTCTGGACAAATAAAAAATGACAACAGAAAGTCCTACGAGAGTCAAGAGCGCGAGCATTGCTCTGCGAAAAACGTACTCCCAAAACCGCATTGAATGGGAGGCAACTACCACTGGATAATATTTAAGCGTGCGAATTTCGTTTTTTTCCGATTAACGAATTCCGCTAAGCTTAAGAGCTAAGTCGCTTACCACCTTCAAAGTTTCAACTTTGAAGAATTTTAGACATGCCATTAGCAGAGTCGCTCTGATTGTCGTAGTCGTCGTCATAATAATAATCATCGCTGGAGCTGGGATCCTCGCGTTATCTACCAAATCAACGACCACATCTACGACTTCAACCTCGTCAACGATTACCACTTCAAGTTCACCTGTGGTTTCAACCACTTCTACGACCTCATCTACCGCATCAAACGCATCGACTCCTACGCTGAATGTGCAGGTTCAGCAGGACTTTGGAAACATCGACCCAGCGGTTGGAAATGATTACACCCAAGATCTTGCCATGTACAACATGTATGATAACCTCGTAACGCAGGCTCCGAATTCGACGATCATTCCGCACGTCGCCAGCAGCTGGACCGCAGCATCCGACGGCAAGACGTATACTTTCATTCTTAATCAGGGCATCAAGTTCCACAGCGGGAACATCCTAAATGCGAGCGACGTGGTTTTCTCGATGCAGCGGATGCTTGCAATCGGCGAGGGTTCTGCTTCATTCTGGATAGGAATATTGAACTCTTCCGGAATCAAAGCTCTGAATTCTTCGGCGGTCCAGATGCAAACCGAAACAGTCTACGCCCCGTTTGTGAGCACGCTTTCTCTTTTCTTCATCGTAGACCAGCAAACCGTAATGCAGCACCTGGCAAATTCCTCATCGAGCAACCCGATGGGTGACTGGGGAGCTGGCTGGCTGAACAACCACGAAGCAGGATCTGGGCCTTACATGCTCGGAAACTACCAACCTGGAGTTTCCCTTACCATCGATAGATTCTCCGGATATTGGCTGGGATGGTCCAGTAACCCGCACCCGTACAATACAGTCACTTACACGATTGTGACTTCCGATGCCACCGTATTGTCTCTTGCCAAAGAAGGCTCGTTGGACTGGGTGAGTGATTATCTTCAGCTCTCGACATACCAGTCTCTACACTCGTCTTTGGGCTGGCAATTCATGAACTATTCGACCGCGACCTTCTACATGATCAAGATGAATACCCAGAAGGCCCCGCTGAATAGCACCCTTTTCAGAAAGGCAGTCGCGCTAGCTTTCAATTACTCGTCACTGCCCTATATTTTCCCTGGCGGTGTCCAGCTCGCCGGTCCTGTTCCGCAATCCTACAAGGACTATAACTCGGCTGTAAAGCCACTTTCACAAAACATTAGCGCAGCCAAAGCGGCGATTACTAGTTCAGGAGTCAACCCGGGTGCTCAAGCTCTTACTATAGTGTATGTCCAGGGCAGCATTCAGGAACAACAGATAGCCGAGGAATTCCAGAAGGATCTGGGGCAGATCGGCGTCACGGTAAACATCCAGCCCCAAACGTTCCTTACCGTCACTCAGATTGCAGCGAATGTTACTTCGACGCCTGACTTTACAATCATCGAATTCCTGCCTTTCTATCCAGATGTTGATTCGTTGCTCTACTCCCCGTATTCATCTTCAGCTCACGGCACGTGGATTTCCATGGAGTGGTTCAGCAACTCAACTGTAGATAGCCTTCTTACACAGGAGAGGACAACAATAAACGACGCCCAGAGACAGCAGTACTTCTACCAGCTCCAGACAGACATCACTCAGAATTACGTGGATGTATACCTGGACATTGCCCCGTACTTCGTGGCGTTGTCCCCGCACGTCGGCGGGTACACCTATTCCCTGGGTCCCAGCTTTGAGTACGGTCTGTACAACGTGTATTACAAATCATAGGCTCCGAAGGACACCTCAATCTATCCTCCCAATCATAAGGAAGGATACACTTTCTTCTTTCTTATGGTCAGGCGTCCTTCAAAGGTAGACTTAGTCTGAAGGAATCATGACTACTGCATGAGATCTGAGCTCAGGAAATTCAGAAAATCAAACATTGACTCTCTCGCGCTTGGCAGCGCTGTCCTCGGGTCAGGAGGGGGCGGAAATCCGTACCTTGGCGCGCTTCTTCTAAAATCAGCGATGGAAAGATTCCAAGTCGAGGAGCTGGAGGTTACGCCTTTCGATGAAATCGATGATTCACATTTTTCTTTCTGCATTGCCGGCATGGGATCGCCCACGATCGGCGTTGAAAAGATTCCCGCGGGAACCGAGTATGCGAGGTCGACCAGAAGTCTTGAAAAGATCATCGGGAGAAATGCGACGCACCTTTCTCCCGCAGAAATCGGAGGGATCAACTCGCTGGTCCCCTTCATAAATGCGGTCTACGTGAAGCTGCCCGTAATCGATGGCGATGGAGAAGGAAGAGCTTTTCCCGAGCTTCAGATGACAACTTTCAACGCTTACGGCCAGAGAGCAAGCCCGATGTGCATTTCCGACGAGAAGGGTAACGAGGTCATCATAAACGGTCTTTCCGATTCATGGACAGAAAAGCTCGCCAGATCCATAACCGTCGCGATGGGTGGACGAGGATGCGTAGCCAGCCATCCAATGAATGGCGCTGGATACAGAAAAAGTGCAATCCCCAACACGCTCAGCCTCGCCCTAAACATCGGGGAATCGCTTCTCGAAGGGATGAAAAACAAGGAAGCAGAGCAATCGCTGATCGACTCATGCGGGGCGAAGGAAATCTTCGTTGGGAAGGTGACTGACCTGAAGAGATTCAATCTCAGGGGCTTTGCGATCGGCCATGTTTTGATAGAAGGGATTGATCACTATCGCGACCAGAAACTCAAGATCTTGTTCCAGAACGAGTTTCTGATTGCCAAGCGCATACTCGAGCAGAATGAAGAGACGATCGTCGCCACGCCCCAGATAATTTCAATCCACGATCTAGAATCTCTTCTTCCAATAACGACAGATCAGTTGAGGTACGGCAATCGTTGCAAGGTCTTCAAGATCCCGGTCGCGGAGAAGTGGCTGTCTGAGGAAGCTCATAAAGCTTGTCAGTCCCAGCGCGTTCAACCTGTCCTAAATCGTTCCCCATTCCTGATTTCTTTCAAGGAATACGGTATCAGATTCTACCTTTATCCGGTAAGTTCGGATTGGAGGAAAAGTATCGCCGTCGCATCCATAGCTGCCGCTTAGGCATGTCCCACTAGCAATATCAAACACCGCGCCATGCAAGGGACATTTGACGGTTTTGGCATCGCAGTTGACCCTTCCGCGAGACAAATCTGAACCAAGGTGAGGACAAATTGGCTCTACCCCGTAGATCAAGTTCCCTGACTTTACCACAAGAATCTCGTTTCCGTTAATTACAAACTTTGAACCTGCATTCTCCTTTAGGTCGCCTAGCTTGCAAAGTGCAAAAGTTTCTGAAGAGATCGCATCGTTACTGTCGAGAAATTCCTGCTTTTTCTTAAACCTCACCGCCTCGACTCCAGCGGCGAAATTCTTGCAGAGAAATTTCTTTCTCTCTTTATTATCGACAGTCCATGGATTGAAGTCACTCAATTTCTCGGAGTACAATTCGTACAGGCCGTTCTGCATGACCATCCTATCCAGTGCATCGACTTCCCGCTCGCTGCAAAACTTGATCTTCTCAACCCACTTCGTGCTTTTCATTCCGAATTCTCCTGGAGCCACTATCCGCAGCGGATACCCGGCGGGTCTCGGCAGGACTGACCCATTCTGGCCATCCGCAAGCAAGAGATCCTGGCCTATTGGAAACGTCTGGCTCAGACCTTGGCTACTCTCAACCAAAATGTAGCAAGCACTTTTCCGGACTTTTGTCTTTTCCTTTATGACGGAAATGTCGACGCCGTTCCACACCTGACCGAGATAACTCCAACCATCGATGCAGTGATGGTCAAGCGTCTTTGTAATATGCGGAAGATTCCGGAATTCTTCATACGTTATGTCGAGTGGGTTTTCTACTTCACCATACGTCCTGAACCTCCACTTTCCTACATCGAAATTTGGCGTTTGACCCGAATCGTGATTGTTGATCGGCCAGCGATCGACTGGAGCTATACGCCATCCCGGCGGTATCCTCTCATGGTAGTCGGTGTAGCCTCTCTTACTCAACGTGCTCTATACCTGAGATTCTCCGAAAAATATAATCATTGAGTGATATCGTGACTTTTTGGACACGCCTTGTGCATTTGCAGACTGGTCATACAAATTTTCCTCGAGAAATTCAGGCTTAAATTCTGAGAGTAAGAAACCTTGCTCTCCTATAAAGGGGAATGTCTTTCCAGAAATTTAATAGAGTGCACTCTGATCTTAGAACCCAAAGGTAGCACAATAAAATTGCCAAATTCAATCTTTCTGGAAGAAATGACATGGCCTGATGTTCAGGAATTGCTGAAACAGACCAAGACGATTCTAGTACCCACCGGTTCGATCGAGCAGCATGGTCCACATCTACCACTTTATTCAGATGTCGTTGCACCTCTTGAGGTGTCCATCTTGGTAGCAATGCAGCTGGGGTGCGTCGTAGCGCCACCACTCCGACCCGGCGTGTCCGCACACCACATGCCTTTTCCCGGAACCATTACACTGCAGGCACAGACGTTCATCGCAGTAGTCAAGGACTATGCGCGGTCTCTCACCTCCCACGGTTTTGATCCTGTAATCTTCATCAACGGCCACGGAGGCAATACGGCAGCGCTGTCAATAGCCACGGCCGAATCGAGAAACGAGCTCTCTCCAAAGAAGGTTATCGGTTTCAACTGGTGGGACTTTATCCCGAAGGAGCTCGGCAAGGGAATCAGTTTCGACGATGGCTTTCACGCTAACGCGCAGGAGACTTCCTGGACTCTCTATCTGAGACCGGATCAGGTCAAAATCGAAAGGGCGAAACGGGAGATGCCCCAGGCTTCTGAAGCGATCAAGATGTCGGAGGGCTTCTACACGTCCACATTCAGGACGTTCAAGGATGTTACTTCATCCGGAATTCTCGGAGATGCGACCAAGGCAAACAGGGAATGGGGAAAGAACATGATAGAGGGAGCCGCGAAGAACATCACACAAGCGATAGAAGATTTCATGAAGGACCTGCGCTATTAGCCGGCGCGAACCGGCCTGTACTCAATATCAAAACCGAAAGCTCTGGGGCCCAGAACTTCGAGACCCCTTTTTGTTTTCCAAATATTATCCGCAGGTATTCCGAGTACAATTAACTCCCTGTCTCTTGGAACCACGTCCCAATTCCACATTCCCTGTCTTTTCTCAGGATCAAAAATTGTAATCGTGTCAGGAGATGTGGCAACCGGCCTCCCGTTCTTCCAAGCTACGTGGTTCTCGTTCTTGAACCAGATTTTGAGCTTGGCCCCTCGATATTCGCCGGTGCCGGTCATCAAATAAGACCCGAATAGATATCCGAGCCTGGGCTCGGATTCCACTTTATCCACTTTCCCGACAAATAGGATCTTTCCACGTGTCTCTTCTAGGACAGTCTTCAACAGGTCCTTCATCGGAGAAGTCCGTACCTCTCTACCGAGCTTGATGCATCGCGAAATTGAATTTGGTATCGTCCCTCTGCTGACAGTAGATCCTTCGAACGCAGAAACTAGTCCCACACCTCCTCCCGAGGCACTCGCGAACGACCTGACGATATCTTCCATTCTCCTGAAATTGGGGATCTGTTTCAAGATGATAATATCTCCAAAGTGCGATGTCGAAGCCGAGGCGAGAACTCTCGTATTATTGAGAAAAAGTTTCGACATCGTCATCTCAGGAACCGCGCGTCCGACAGTATCACCATCGATCGTCGGCTTTCCGCTTTCGGCTGCTTCGAAGATCACGCTGAGAAAAGAACCGGGACCTGCTTCCATCGCCAGAAACGCGTCAGGTTCCCGGCCCAGATATTTGGCAAGTTCCGCTATTGATGCGGACGACCATTTATCCCACGGCCACCGTTTCCACTTTATCGGGATCTTCGTTTTGTAGACCCTCTCAAACCTTTTTTCTTCTTCCGACGTTATCCCTCCACCAACATCGCCGGGAGCAAAAACGAGAGCCTTTGCGGGTAATCCGGCAGGGTCAACAAGGTGCGGTGCAAGCCCTTTTTCCGATATTTTCCTTATTATCCTAAACGCGTTCTCAACCGAGCCTCCTCCTCCGGATGATAGGATTGTGGCACCAATCACCAGATCCTCTAGGTCAGCTTCGTCTAATGTCCTGGAAATCTTCATTCGGCGCTAATTAACGAAAAAAAGTTGCAACATAAGAATATAGTCTTGACGTCAGGGTTTTGAAATTTATCCAGCCAATAGGGCTTCAGGAGTTTTTATTACACCAATCCCTGTCTTCTGACGACAACTCTGTCCCACCTCATTGGAGAAGATTTGACCTAATTGGATCTAGTATGCCCAAGATGCGGCAAAATTGCACGGGAGAGCGTGGTTCAAATCATGCGAAATGAGAACGGCACACTTCGTTATCGTGTATTCCGGCACCCCCGGCGGACACAGAAGTCAGGCGTGAAATATGTAAAGCGGTGCTACGTCAGAATCTCAGAATCTGAAGGAAGGCAAGTTGTTTTTGAAGCCGCTGGAAAGCAGTAAGAAAAATCATTTTCCAAACTCTGAAGCAGGTTACAGTGTGCCCGGCTCCAAGATACCCTGCGAGATCTTCGCCATCGAATTTCCGGCAGGTCCACGACCTCCTCGTGTACCCTCCAGCTCTCTTGGCCATTTGTTTCACGATCATTGATTTATTATGCCATTTTCGCCCTGTTCTACGGGGGCGCAATCCTGCGTACCGGAGAGCTCGTTTCTAGCTCTTCTGGTTATTTCTAATGCTATTGTAAGCAAAGAAGTCTGTTTTCACAATCTCACAGTTACACTACTACTAACGAAGATTATTTCAGGTAGTTTTGTACCTGCAGACCTGAAAAGTCACTGTTTCATCGAACCAATTAAAAGACCAAGCCTATTTGAGAATTCAGTTGGCGATTGACAAGAATAATTTTTTCCACAACCAAGCTCTCAAGCACGTTGCGTTCGAGACTGCAACTGTCTTCCAGCAACACAATCGAAATAGTCGAGGGTGACGAGCTTCCAGACGAAGTAGCCTCGAATGTAGAGATCCTCCTCGTCTCCGACACAAAGTGGTTAAACGAGATCAAGTTTGAACGGATGAAGAATCTTCGTTTAGTACAGACGCTATCTGCCGGAGTCGACGTAATCGATTTCGAAGTGATTCCACGAGAAGTCCTGGTATGCGGAAACGTCGGTGCCTTTTCCGAGCAAATTGCTGAACACGTTTTTGGAATGATCCTCTGTCTTGCGAGGAATATCATCCTTCGAGAAGAGGAGCTTAGAAAATCAGTCTTCGATCAGGGTCAAGGAATCTTTCTGAAGGGCAAGACTATTGGAATTATTGGGACTGGAGGAATTGGACAGGCCGTAGCTCGACTTGCAAAGGCGTTTGGTATAGGCACCATTGGAATCAACTCGTCGGGAAGAAAAGTCGAATTCTTTGACAGGACGAATAGCCTCGGCGGTCTTAACGAGCTCCTGTCGAAGTCTGACATTGTGGTGATTGCGATGCCACTGACTGTCGGTACTATGAATTTGATTAACGAATCAAATCTCCGCTTAACTAAAGCAAACTGTATTTTGGTCAACGTGGGTCGCGGTAAGATCATAAACGAGAAAGCACTCTATGATCATCTTCGAGCGAATCCTTCTTTCAAGGCCGGGATTGACGTCTGGTGGAAATATCCCGCTCCCGGCGCGCCATTCGCTCAGAACTACCCCTTCCTCGATCTCCCAAATTTTTTGGGCTCCCCTCACAATGCGGATGCCGTGCCAGAGTCACACGAGCTTGCGGTCAAGAATGCGGTGCGAAACATCGAACGATATTTGAAACGAGAACCGCTCAAGGGGCTGGCCAAAAGAGAAGACTACATCGGGCTCAAGTCGATGATCTCGCCTAAAGTAGGGGATAGATCTTGAAATTCGGATTCTGTCTCCCCCACGACGGTGAACTGTCAAAACCTGACAACCTTACCAAGCTTGCAGAGCACGCCGAAAGCCTCGGCTTCGATACGCTGGTAGAACCCTCCGACCACATCGTAATGCCAAACAAGATCAACACGACGTACCCGTACTCGACCTCAGGCGAGTATACTGATACAACCGAAGACCTTGATCAATCAACGACACTTTCCTTCGTTGCGGCAAAAACAGAAAAAATCCGTCTGATGACCGGTATCGCAGTTATCCCCTACCGGAACCCGCTCGCCATGGCAAACACCCTCGCAACCGTGGACTATCTTTCCGGTGGGAGGCTGGACGTCGGAGTCGGCGTGGGTTGGATGAAGGATGAGTTCGACCTTCTCCATATCCCGTACGAAGAAAGAGGTAAGATCATGGACGAATACCTGCGGATTCTCAAAGTGATCTGGTCCGAGAAAAATCCCAGCTTCAGCGGTGAGTACTTTCAATTCTCCAATGTCCACTTTTCGCCGAAGGTCGTCCAGAAGCCGCATCCACCAGTTTGGGTCGGCGGTGAAAGCCCGAGGGCAGTCAGGCGGGCGGCCGAGCTTGGAGATGGTTGGTTTCCGATCGACAGCAACCCGAGGTTTCTACTATCAAATTCCTCGCAAATGGCCGAAGCTATCGCACGGCTCAAGCAGCAGGTAAAGAAGACGGGTAGGAATCCAGACGACGTCAGGATAGGGTACCTTGCACAGAATTTTGAATTGAACGATCATCCAGATAAAGGGAACTTATTTGCCGGCAACTCTCGACAAATTGTCGCAGACGTTAGGGAATTTGAAAACCTTGGAGTTTCTTTTCTCGCCCTCAGCTTTTTGCGCGAGAATCTGGAAAAGACCAAAGTCTACTCCGAGAAGTTTGCAAGGGAAGTACTGGGGAAACTATAGCCCGCAATTAAACCAGTCCGGTGCGCTGACTCTGCAGCAACCAGTTGCAGTGGCGGAAAAAAGGATCGTCCCCGATTCATTAATCTAGGCAGCCTCAATCCGAATCTTCTTGATGACAGGACACTTGAAGATCGGCACCACAATCGATTTCGTTCCTCCGAATGAATCAATACAATTGGGAATCAGGTGCGAGAAGCTCGGCTTCGATTCGCTTTGGGCGGTTGATCACCTGATCGACACTGGCGGATCCAAGGTAGAGCCCTGGACTACTATCAGCGCGATTGGCGTCCAGACAAAAAAAATTGAATTTGCAACTGCCGTTACGGACACTCAGCGGATGCACCCCGCGAGGACTGCGCAAACAGTCGCAACACTTTCTGAAATCACTGGTGGCAGGGTCTCTCTCGGAATAGGCGCCGGGGAGGCGATGAACTTAATTCCGTTCGGCCTTCCGTTCGATGCCCCAAAAGTTAGAGCTGAACGACTCGCCGAGGCGATACAGGTGATAAGGCTCCTCTGGGAATCTGACCGGAAAAATCCCATCTCGTTTCAGGGAAATCATTTCCATTTGAATAATGCATGGCTCGATGTCAAGACCAAGTTCTCGCCGAGGATAATCGTCGGCGCGCTGGGAGGAATGAACGGCCTGCGCGTCGCGGGTGAGTTTGGCGACGGATGGATCCCGTGGCTCAATACCGCCGAAACCTACGCGAAACGGCTGAAGATCGTGGAGGGATTCAGGTCCGCGAAGAATATCCAGAATCGAAATTTCGAACCGGTCGCGTGGATTTTTATCTCGCTGGCGGAAAGCGGCACGCAACTTCGCGAAGCAATCAGCAACACGAAAAAGCTCTCCTCGCCGAGATACACACCCTGAAATTCATCGGGTTCAAGCCGCCGGAAGAGCTGATCCCGTACCAGCAGATGCTGGTGAGCGACAGGGCGGATCAGTTGATCAACAACGCCGAAAATTCCATCCCGGATGAACTCGCCCTGCAATTTCTGGTGTCAGGATCCCCGTCGCAGATCGTAGAGAAAATCGAAACTTACAGAAGAGCTGGCGCGAAGCACATAGTTATCGAGTTTCAGGAGAGGGGCGACGAGCCGCTGGACAAGTTTGCAAAGTCAATCCTGCCGCATTTCAATTCTGGTTAGAGCACCGTGTCAAGCTGGCATCTGACCGAGAATGACGTCCTCTACGAGCCGGTAAGCTCGGTACCTGGACAATCTCGGAGAAAAATACGCGCTGTTTACGGTAGATCCTCCCTGGCACAGTTTATCCAAGACGCTGAAAAATGATCCCGAAAAAGTTTTCTTGATCCACGAATCCGACAAGGAGATTCTCGACGGCTTTGTTCCAAAGGCCGCCGGCATTAAGAAGATCGTCGGCATTGGCGGCGGCAGGGCTATCGACTCTGCAAAGTACGTCTCCCTCCAGACCGGAGGGGATTTCATCTCAATTCCATCGGTAATTGGAGCAGACGCTTACATCACTCCCGTTGCCGCGATTAGAACAAATGGGATAGTAACGTACCTGGGAAACAAGTTCGCAAGCGAGGTTGTCATCGACGCGGATCTGATCAGGACAGCTCCGTCAAGATTGAACAGAGCCGGTATCGGGGACATTTATTCCACGAGAATATCGCTGATGGACTGGAAATATGCGAAGGAGCACGCGTCAGCCGAATATGATCCGGAGATCGTGAAAGAGGCGGAAAAAGTCCTTTCAAAGCTACACGCCGATAGACGGGAGATCTACGACGTGACAGAGAAGGGAATCAAATCACTTGTCTCGATGCACATCAGGCTGAATGAATTGCAGTGGCCGTTCATCGCAAAGGGGAGAACCTGGCCGCAGGAGGGGATCGAGCACGTCTTTTTTTACAGTCTGGAAAAAGTGACCGGCAGAACTTTCTCCCATGGTGAAGTCCTCGGGACCGGCTGCGTCATCAGTGCTTTCTTTCATGATACCGATTACAAAGAAATCATGCGAGATCTGGATTCATTCGGCCTCAGGTACCGTCCCCATGATTACGGGATATCGTTTGAAGAGTTTGAGACCGGAATCCGTCGCATGAAAGCTACTACCGTGGCGATGGGCTCTCGTTATGAAATTCTAGACGATAGAGAACTTTCACAACTCGAAATGAAAAAGTTGTGGGACGATCTGCTCTAAGTTTTGGTGAATACCAGAAGGAACAGCGGATTCATCGCGAGTATCGCGCCGACCAATCCTTCGATGTTTTCAAATGGCGCGAACGCTCCTTGCAATCCAAAGTAGTACGAGCCGCTGCCAATTCCCATGACAATCAGAGTCCTCGATGCACTGTGCAGCAGCAAAACGATCCCAACAAAACACAGAATCTCGACGATGCGATTTCTTGGAACCAAGCGTATAGAAGTTCGTGTAAGCCAACAAAAGGTGTTGTGGATTTGGCAAATGGATCTGGATTCCTATTTGAACAAGTGATTATTATCAAAATTGATGATCATATCGTCCCATAAATACAACGATTTACCAAATATCAGAGTGTCCGGGAGACGGGAGTGGGACAAAATGGAGCTTGAAAGAAACTTGAAAGATCTGAGCGTGAGTCGAAGGAATGATCAGGATGAAATTCGCCGGCAGCTCTGGGTCCTACGCATGCTCATGTCTCGCGGCGACTACGATCTCGCAGAAAAACGCGTACTTGAGCTTCTGGCTTTTCTGGATTCGCATTTGGCAAGAGAAGAGTCAAGAGCGCGCAGTGCTGTCACGGTCTCCCCGAGCCTTTCTTTCTTGGAGAATAAAAGCGCAACCGTCTTCCGCAATGAGCAATTCATTGAGTCCTTGATTCGAAAACGCAAAGCGACATATGATTCTTTCAGAGAGATCCAACATCTGACAAGATTCTCGTCTGATGTGGAGAGGTTTTCGTGTTTTGACAAGTTTGAAAGGACTCTTTTGAATTGCTTGTCACAAGAGAACAGCGCCGTCATGCCTGTCTCTTTTGAAACAAACAAAGAAGGGAGAGGAACAATTGCCCGCGAAGAGAAAAATCCGCAGGGTCTTGTCTTGATATCGTAAACCAAGGGGATGAAAAAAGTTGGCGAAATTTTATTTCAAGAGCTATAGCATGACAATTGGTGAAGCTTCGAACATTTACGAGCTCGAAAAAGAGATGAGAAGACTGTCTAAAGAATTTCCGAAAGCTATTGAATATCATCTAAGGGAGGGGCACATAGTTCAGTGGCTAATATCCATTGAAGAAATCGAAACTGCGGAAAGGATGAAGGGAGTCCACACCATCACTGAAGCTCAGAACATCCTGGAAAAACATATGGAAAAAGTCGTTATGATTCAGAGAATGACCCACGGCAGGATGCACTAGTAAACAATAGCATTAGAGAATTTGCAACAGAGCTTGAAACGAGCTCTTCGGTACGCAGAATTGCGCCCCGTGTAGAACAGGGCAAAAATGGCATAATAAATCAATGAAAATAAAACAACGACTTTGGGAAACCCACGACGCCTTTATCTAGAAAGCATATATTACTACGGTGCAATCTAAACGAAAGGAAGATTGCCTTCCCTTCGTTGCATCCCTGCGGTGAGATCGCACCTGTAAGATAGCTTACTACTCGTCGTCATCGTCGTCCGAAGGTTCAAAGTCATCGTCGTCACCGTCTTCATCATCTTCCAATTCTCCATCTTCTTCTGACATGCTTCAAAAGCACCTTGGAATTCTGTCCATTTCGGCCAGCTTGATAAGCGCTTTGATTGTAATTCCAACAGAATTCATGGGCACTGGTGCCCGCAGACTTTTTCGGCTTGCTCTGGGTGGTACTGCCATGCGGTTCTACAGAATGTCACAAACTAGTACTAGTGCATCCTTCCGCGTCTCGTCCTGTGCAGAATGACCGATCTTGCTACATACCTTTCTGTCAGGCGTAAAGCTTCCTCGACATTTATGACTCCCGCCAGATCCTTTGCAAATTCGGGTTCATTTGCGTATTCGAGCCATGACACAATGTGGCCATTTGCAAGATGGTATTCCAGACAGGGCCGATCTTCCCTTGCGAGTCTTTTCATTTCCTTGTCCAGTTCCCGAACATTCTTGGCAACACCTATGACTCTATCGTAACTCATGAAATAGAACGGTTCCACTTTCTACCACGGTCGTATTCGGGAAACCCGTTGGGACTCTTATCCTTTCTGTCAGTGGTCTGAGAATGGTCTTCAAGCTCTAGGTTATTCGAAGATAGTTTGGTAATCAGCCGCTCTCGCTGCCGCCGCCCACATGGGCTCATCTCTGTTCTGCAGACGCATATACCTTGCAAAATCGCTCGTGGTGAGGATTCCGACGACCTTTCCGCCATCGACCACCGGGAGCCGGCGTATTGCATTTCTAACCATTATTTTGGCGGCATCCGGTAAGCTTGTGTCTGGGTTTACAGTGATGACCGGCTCTGACATTATTTTTGACACGGGAGTCTCTTTCGGATTTTTTCCAACCGCAAGTACTTTCTGAACCAGATCCCTTTCAGTCAATATACCCACGAGCTTCCCCTTGTTCATCACAATTAGACATCCTCTGTGAAGCCGTTTCATATCTTCGGCAGCTTCTCGAATGCTCGTAGATAGATTTACGAATTGAATGTCTGTCTTGGTCATTAATTCTGAAACTCGTGTCATTGTCGACAACCTAGCTCCATTGGTGATTCACAAGTTGTCAAAGCGTAGAATAAAGGCACGATACACGATCTCCAAAATTGGGAATCATGACTTTATCAGACTTGCAGATCGTCTAATCGTTTTAACTAACTACGCCTCCTGATTTCGTCCAAAGAGGTTTTTTGAAATTGAAGGCGATAGTCGTATTTGATTCTAGGTGTGGAAACACCGAGAAGATAGCTTGTGATATTGCAAAAGGACTGAGACAAGATCAGATTGAAGCTGCTTGTTTCAAAACAACTGAAGTCGATGTTGAGAAACTCGACAGCTGACGATCTGATAGCTGTCGGCGGACCCACCGAGATGCACCGTGCTTCCGCCCCGATGAGGGAATTCCTGTCCAAATTGAAACACGTTGATCTGAAAGGAAAGTATGGATTTGCTTTCGATACAAAACTAAACTCCCGATGGGCAGGGGATGCATCGAATTCAATCGATGGTGCGCTAAAGGCCTCTGGCGCACAGATTCTAATGCCACGAACCTCTGCCTTTGTAAATAGACCTCCAAGAGAAGAACTGGAGCCTGAGGGCGAACCGGCTAGCGAGACCAAAGAGGAAAGAAAAGCGAGGAAATCAGAAGCGAAGGAAATCAAACGGCCCGCTGCCGTCCTTGAAGAAGGAATGGAAGGGAAGTTTGAGCAAATAGGGTTGGAGTTGGGACGCGAATTAGTTAACGTGCACACAAGTTCGCAAGTTGTCGTCTAATTTTTCGATTATCGAAATTGAGAATCGTGACCAGAGATTAATAGGACTGAAGGGAGCTTGAATCCATAGGAAGTCGAATAGTTTGACAAGTTTTGGACCGAAGTTGGAAGGTAAGATTGCCTTAATCACTGGCGCGGGTTCCGGCGTGGGAAAGGCGATGGCCGAACTTTTCTCAGAGAATGGATGCAAAGTCGTTGTTGTGGATGTTCTCGAGGATCGAGTGAACGATGTCATTGCAAAGATTGGAAGTAACGCACGCGGCATGATCAAAGATCTATCGAATAAGGATCAAGTCGAAAGCATGGTTGATGAAGCCTACCGATCAATGGGAAAAATAGACATCCTATGCAACAACGCTGGAATTATGGATGGAGTGACCCCAGTTGCCGACACTTCAGATGAGCTGTGGCAGAGAGTAATGAATGTCAATTTGAACGCTCCCTTCTGGGCGAGCAGGCGAGTGATCCCGAGAATGTTGAAGGACGGTCATGGCGCGATCCTGAACACGGCGTCAGTGGCTTCGTTCTTTGGCGGAAAATCTGGTGTCGCTTACGCTGTCTCAAAGCACGGGCTTATCGGACTAACGAAGAGCATTGCGGTATTTTACGGCGACAAGGGAATCAGAAGCAACGCGATGGTTCTGGGTGCAGTCAATACTGCGATCGGTTTTGGCAGTTCCAATCCGAACCCACTGGGTCTCGAGCTCATGAAAAAGTCGATGGCTTCTCTGCCGAAAATCGCTGATCCGACGGAAATCGCAAGGCTCGGACTGTTCCTAGTCAGCGACGATTCAAGTTTTGTAAATGGTTCATGCGTCGTCATCGATGATGGCTGGAGCGCGGTCTAGTCAAGACCGGTAGTACTGAAACAGCTCGACGAGATATCATGTACCGATAACCAATAAAAGCCGAAACAGATGATGAAGTGGAAAGAATTGCTCGAAAGTGAAACCCAAGAGGCTTCGGCAGTATACTATCGTTCAAACTGCTTTCGATGGTAATTGAACAAGACCAGTTCCAGCCTGTCCGTGAAATCGACAATGCAGAGCGATCCTGGGTCTGGATGTAACACGTAGTAATTGTTCTTTCCAATTTTTCTTTCCACCACGTATTGCAGCAACGCCGTTATCGGATCTCCGTGGGAGACGACTATGACGTTTCCACTTGCCTGATTTTTGATGTAATCGATTGACCTCACCACTCGCTCTTGCAGCTCTGGGTACGTTTCGTCAAATGCCCCAGGTGTTGTAAGGATGCGTTTCCTTCCTTTCTTTCCCACAAATTCACGTTTGAGCTTTGCTTCCGTAAGATCCTCGACCGTTTGCACGCCTAACTTATGAGGCCCGGCCAGTATCCTCGCAGTTTCAACTGCGCGAAACACCGGGCTGCAGTATATTGCAGAGATCTTGATTTCTGAAAGTGTTTTCGCGAGGTACTCAATTTCCTTTTTTCCTTTCTTGGTAAGCGGGTAGTCAAGGGGACCGGCATTTATCCCCATCACGTTACCTTGAGTTTCTCCGTGCCTGACTACTAAAAAGCTAGATACGCCCAATGATAGTTCGACAAGCCAGCTTAGTCGGGTGGCTTTATGTGTACAGGCTCTGAATCATGCAGCTTTAATTGCTCCAGCTGATTTGATTCAGATTCATGTAGAATCCGCCCATCTGAAGATTATTGCATAACCATCTCAGTTATTAATTCAATTCTGGAACTTTTCTATAGCAAACGTATCACTTTTCTAAAGTAGTCATCAATATACTGTCTTACGATCTGGACAGGATAGATTCGACTCTACCATGAGACGTGGAAAGGTATCCGGTCGATTCCGGATTAAGGATCGCGCCAGTGACTCTTTCTTACAGCGACAGCAAACAGTACGCCAGAGACCGCTATCAGTACAATCCAATCGATTGCGAGGTTTGAAGCCGAGAGTGGTAAATCGCGTATTGCATTCTGGGCTATTTCTGCCGCATAAGTGGCTGGAGAGAGATATGCTATGAACCTTATTGAAAGTGGTATGTAGGTTATTGGATAGTATATCGGGGCTATAGTTGCTAATATGACAGTCAAGATACTCACGAACGCACGGTTTTGCTGGATATCGGTGCTGAAGGTCGAGAGCATGAAGCCAAGTGCGACCGAGAATGCAAATATTAATGAAAACACCGCAAAAATTGTGAGCGCACCGATTGGGCTAGTGTGTATGTATAGAAACGCGAGACTGGTCAGAACGGCGAGTGCGGGAAGGGCGTTTGTGAGTGCAGCCATCGCCATTCCCAGCGTGTAAGTGAATGCGCTGGTAGGCGAGCTGAATCAGCATGTCCTGCAGCTTGAAGTCGTTCTTGATGTGAGAAAGATCGATCTGTAAAGTCACGCCACCGGAGATCATACTGGTTATCAGAGCGCCTTCTATCGAGATGCTCAACAGTTGTCCATGACTCACGAGGATTATCAGGATTAGAACGGAAAATGGTGCAATTACGTTGCTTACCAATGTGATTGGATAGTTCTTCATCTGGTATATTGCATCAATCAATATTGATGCATAAACCTGATTCAATCTGTTAATCTTCATGAACATCATTCTGCTCGATTGAATTGTGCTTGGTATCTTCTTCGATTGGTTTCCTCACCAGATAATAGAAAATATCTTCCAGCGAGATTGGATAGATCGAAAATCGTTTCCTTTCCCTTATCAGCTGCTCTGAGAGTTTGTCGGCATCCTCCTCCGTAGCGAAAATCTGAGTTGATCCATCGGCGCTCTTGATTACCTCGCCGATTTTCGGCTCGAAGGAAGAACCAATTTGCAGGATGCGTATGCTGTACTGGTATTTGACCATCGACCTGAGCTGATCCAAAGTGCCTAAACTGAGAAGTCTTCCGTTCTCAAGTATGCCGATCATGTCAGCCAGTCTTTCTGCTTCTTCGAGGTAATGGGTTGTCAAGAATATGAAGTGGGTCTTTTTTAGTTCATTCAATTTGGCCCACAGATCTGCTCTTATTATGGGATCAAGGCCCGTTGTCGGTTCATCCACGAACAGGATCTTTGCATCAGTTGCAAGGATCATAGTCATCAGCACCCTTCTTTTCACGCCGCCAGAAAGATGCCTATTCAGAGTATTCTCATATTTACCGAGTCCAAGATTTGCGAGTGCTCCAGCAACTTTTGAAGAGGCTTCGTTTCTGCTGAATCCCCTGTACAAAAGGTAAGAATAGATTGCCTGCCTTGGAGTCAGCCAGGGTACGAGCCTTGCCTCCTGTGGCATAACCGCTATCTGTGCCCTTATCTTCTTGGTGTCATTCACCACATCCATCCCATTGATACTCGCGCTTCCGGAGCTTGGCATGAGCTCGGTCGCGAGTATCCTTATCAGCGTAGTCTTTCCAGCGCCGTTCCTTCCCAAGAGTGCAAAGATCCCACTTGTCTTTATTGAGAGGCTTACATTGTCCAAAGCAGGCGCCTCTTTTCCATACTGTTTAGTGAGGTTTCTACATTCCAAAAGATCTTCCATTCGCATCATTCAATTTGGGTCTAGGTTTCGAACTGACGGGCTGCCAAAGACCACTTCTAATTTAGTTCGTAAAAATATATTATTTTACCAGGGATAGTTACTGAGATCGACAATAAAACGCTCGATGGTTAAGAAGCAAGAAATCCGGTTATCTTGCTCTTCCAATCGTAAATCTCTATTCTTGATTAGGCGGTCTTTTTCCGAATCTGATTTAGGTCAGGCTGTGAAAGGCTGTGGGTCTTCATCATGAATTCTCCTTCTCGACGACCTTCTTTAGCTTACCTTTCTTTCTCTTGGTATTCCACGACATTATCTCGGTAAGCTTGTCCTTTGTATCGCTTGTTTTTCTCAAAAGGATAGCATCTTCTTCCTTTGTGAACGTCACGACACTGCCTTCATGGAGGTTAAATGCTTCCGCTAATGGCTTTGGAACATGAAGAGGTATCATTTCCGGAACCGTGACACGATCATATTATTTTCAATTCCTTTCCTATCTCTGTGAACGCCTCGATTGCAAAGTCTAGATCCTCTCTAGTCAGAGCCGCGTTCATGATGGTCCTTATTCGCGCCTTATCAAGCGCAACCATCGGGTAAACAATTGGTAAGGCAAATACTCCTTCCTCGAATAGCCTTGAACTCAATTTCTTCGCAAGAGTACTGTCTCCCACCATGACCGGAGTGATTGGCGTCTGACTGTTTCCAATGTCAAACCCGAGATCCTTCATTGATTTCTTGAAGTATCTAGTGTTCTCCCAGAGTTTCTCAACATGTTGGGGTTCGCTCTCCAAGACATCGATAGCTGCGATGCATGCAGCAACTACCGCCGGAGGATGAGACCCGCTGAGGAGCCAGGTTCGAGATTTGTTGTAAGCAAAATTGACGAGATCTTTGGAACCCGAGACGTGTCCTCCAACTACGCCAAAAGCTTTGGAGAATGTTCCCATCTCCACGTGCACTTTGTCTCGTGAAAGCTTGAAATGAGAAACTATCCCTCTGCCTCCTTCTCCGAGAACTCCTTCGCCGTGGGCGTCGTCAACGTAAACCATTGCGCCGTGCTCGGAACCGAGCTTTGCTATCTCATCCAGCGGAGCAATATCTCCATCCATCGAGAAGACCCCATCCGTTATCAACAAGATTCGTCTGTACGGGGGAGTGTGTTTTTCTGCTTCGTCGAGAACGCGCTCCAAATCTGGCATGTTCGTGTGCTTGTAGACCGTTCGTTCTGCCCGCGATAATCTGACTCCGTCGATGATGCTCCCGTGGTTCAGCTCGTCGCTGATTATTATGTCGGTTTCTCCGACGAGCTGCGGGATCAGACCAGCATTTGCGGCAAAACCAGTCTGATAGGTCAGTGAGGCATCAGCATGTTTGAAAAGTGCAAGACGTTTTTCCAGTTCGACATGCAGATCCATGTTCCCGGCAATCGGTCGGACAGATCCTGAGCCTGCACCATGACTCTGCACAGCCTTAATTGATGCCTCTTTTAGTCTGGGATGATTGCTCAGGCCGAGATAATTGTTAGAGCAAAACATGAGCACTTTCTTGCCGTCAACGGTGCACCAAGAAGTGCTCGGCCCTTGAAGAACTCGTAGTTTCCATTCAAGCTCGTTTTTTACCAGATCTTCGTACTCGTCGCGCAGGAACGATGTTGGATTTCGCATAAGGATTGCCACATTCTGAGAGCTCGGAACTGAACTTTAACCATTTCCCGCCAAACTACTGGAGCCTTTTGGAGAGTTTTTCGATCATGTCTTTGGTGATCGATGCAAGGCTGTAAGAGGGCTTCCAGTTCCAGTCCCTCTGAGCGTCGCTATCGTCTATCGACATGGGCCAGGAATCGGCTATGTTTTGTCTAAAATCTGGTTTGTAATCGACGGTAAGTTCTGGAATGAACTTTCTTACTTCATTTGCAAGTTCCTCTGCGGAGAAGCTCAGTCCACCAAGGTTGTAGCTAGTGCGGATCTTGATCTTGGAAGAGTCTGCTTCCATCAGATCCAAAGTGCCCGCGATGCAGTCGGGCATGTAGAGCATCGGCAGGACTGTGTCCCTTCTGACAAAACATGTGTACTGCTTTTTCTTGATTGCTTCGTAGAAAATCTCGACCGCGTAATCTGTTGTTCCGCCTCCGGGAGGCGTTTCGCTGCTGATGATGCCAGGATATCGGATGCTCCTGACATCGAGACCATACCGATTGAAGTAATAATTGCAAAGGAGTTCTCCCGCAACCTTACTTGAGCCGTAAATTGTTCTCGGAATAAGCGGCGTCAGCTGGGGCGTCATTACACGAGGAGCTTCAGGGCCAAAGACTGCTATTGAACTCGGCCAAAATACTCTGATCATGTTCCGTTCTCGTGCAATCTCAAGCACGTTAAGGAGACCTCCAATGTTCACCTGCCAAGCGAGCATTGGATTTTTTTCGCCCACGGCAGAAAGCAGTCCTGCAAGATGGTAAATGGTGTCTATGTTGTGCTTCTCCGCGATCTTTGAAACCGCGATTTTGTCGGCGACATCCAAGGATTCAAAGATGACAGAAGAGAGCATTTCTTCGCTTGGAGTCTTGCTGTGACTTGTAGCCACCACATTGTTCCGACCGTATTTTTTCGAAAGCTCGAATATTAACTCTGAACCGATCTGCCCTGTTGCTCCGGTCACGAGAATTCGTTTGGAGAGCCTGCTGTTCAATTGAGAGGATCGGTAGGAAGGAAGTAGTAGTGTGTAATCAATCTTTTCCAAGAAACTGGCTCGTCTTATTTTTCTAAGAATAAGTATTGCTATTGATTCTCGTTTTTCGTCTTCAATAGTATGGCAAGAAACAGCCCGAATAAAGAAATGGCGGTGAGAAGCAGGATGGTATCATGAAACCCGTGCAACGCTGCAAGAACCAGCTGCGAGGTCGAGGGAGATGTCGTTGACTCGGCCGAAATGTAAGCTTGCTCTCTGAACTGGAAGAAGGTAGCAAGTAAGGAGATTCCGACTGAGCCTCCGAGGCGATCCATTACGTTGAACAAAGTGTTTCCATCAGGGACTTCTTGGTCTGTCAGATTCCCAATTGTTGCATACAGCAGAGGTTGGATCGTTAGACCCAACGCGAGCCCTCTTCCGCTAAGGATGGCAGCGATTATCCAGTCTGGCGTCCCTACGTCGACAAACAACAGCATCGCCGTTGTCGCGGCCAGAATCGCCATCCCCAGGACGGTAGTAAGCCGGATGCTTCTCTCACTCCTCTGCTTTGACAACTTGTCGCCGATCCAGGTTCCGATTCCTGTGACTATTCCCTGCGGTAACAGTGTGAGGCCCGTGATTGTAGCAGACACGCCCTGGATTGATTCCATGAAGATGGGGAGAAGAAACAGCATCGCGAAGAGTACCGTAGCCGCGATGGTGATTATCACCAGTGCCAGCGCTGTCTGAGTATTTCTCAGCAGCTTCAGGTTTATGGCTGGATTCGGTTTGCGGAGAGACCACAGCCCGTAGACAGCCAACAGAATGATGCCGGATACCCAAAAGGGCAACGACCCGATCGAAATCCATCCGAGCAGCGGGCCTTCGGAAGCCCCGTACAACGCGAGGACGACGCCGGATGCGAGAATAACAGCGCCCACCAGATCAAATTTAGGCACTTCGCTGGGGCGGATTCGAGGAATTTTGCTACGCGATATTATGAGGGCGGAGAAGAGTCCGAGCGGGACGTTTATGAGGAATACGGAAGGCCACCCGGCAACGCCGATCAGAAATCCTCCGAGGGTAGGTCCAAGCGCCGGAGCGAGGAAGAGGATTATCCCGAACGCAGGGGAGATTTGCTTCGAACTCCCACTCTTTCCAAGCAGCATGTCCATCGCGAGCGGCACCATCACGGATCCCAAGGCTCCTTGCAGGACTCTGGCAAGAATGAGGATCTCGAGGGTGGGAGCGAGAGCGCAGAGCCCCGATGCGCCTGTAAAGCCCAGCAGGCTCAGGAGGTAGACGCGGTTTGCTCCGAACTTCTTTGAGAGATAAGGACTTGCAACGAGCGCGCCGCCGCTGGACAAAAGATACGCGCTGAGCACCCACTGCACTGCGGAGAGTGAGCTATGAAAGTCCGTCAGGATAGCTGGAAGCGCCACGTTTACTACGTTTGAGTCGATCATGCTGAGAAAAGGACCTGCGATCAATCCGAACTGGACCCCGAGTGCAAGTTTTTGTCCCAGGTTGTTCATCTTGGGATTTGATGGCGTCATAATCGATCGAATCAATTATTTTTTGAATATTCGAATAACTGTTATACCCCACATGTGGGGTATATCGAAACGACCATGAGAGAACTGACTTTCGAGGTTCAAATCGACGAAAAATCCGAGACCTCCTTTCTGATCAAGGCATTGAAACATCTCGATATTCTGAATGTCCTAGAGTTTCGCAGCCGAGGCTTCTTGCTGCTCTGCCGCGGATCGCATGAGGAATCGGAGCTTTTCAGACACTCTATTTCCGGCGATGACTCTCACAACATCAGCGTGAAGGTTCTGAACAAGGAGAAATCGGGTTCCGAGATATTGCTGGTTTCGGGCAGGTGGCTGATTACCAAACGTCATGGGAAGCTCGACCGGCGGCTGGCAGAGGAATTGAAATTCTTCGAGGCGATGGAAAAAGCGCCGATATACAGTTTGGGGAACCCAAGATTCCAAGAAGGGAAGCTTCAGGTATCAGTAATTGCCCACGAGAAGATGATCAGGCAACTGCTGGACGGGTTGGACCAAATCAAAGTTCCGTACAAGGTGCTCAGGCTAGCTCGTCCCAAGGCAAGGAGCGATTCAGCCTTGAATTCCTTGACTGGGAAGCAAACGAGCATTCTACGGCTTGCCCATGCCATGGGATACTACGATGTTCCGAAGAGAACCAGAACCGATGATCTTGCGAGCGTCCTTCGGATGGACAAGGGAACGGTGGGCGAACACCTGCGAAGAGCAGAGAAGCATGTGTTTGACAAACTGCTATCGTAACTCGGGTAATTTTTGTCAAGGATTTCAGAATTCGAATGATTCATGGTTGTTTGAAAACTCCAGGGCGAACCCCGCCTGTGAGGTATCTTTCGTGCTGAAACTTGTGACGTTCCCAAACTGATTTCGAATTAGGTTCAATTTCTCTTTCAACGAGGGATACTTTAGAAAAAGCTCCTCCATGTCCACTTCTGTCCCTTCCAAGAGAGAGAAGGCGTAGCGCAGATCATGTTCTACAATTATGATGTAAATCGGTGAAATCAACATCCCGAAAACCAGTTGATCCTTCCGAGTTTTAATCAGCAATCTCTCGCATAGAACGAAAATGAGTCTGTCTCCTATTTCGAGTGTAGGGCCTATCTCAAAGTCCTTTTTTTCTTCAAGCTCCATAACCATCATCTCGTTCTGACTTCTCTGATTAGTTTCCGAAATGGTTTCTTCGAATACGCTCTCACGAATCCGATTGCCAAGAATAATATCTTGACTTTCGCTTCGGCTTTGATAGATCCGTCAAGACCAATCATCTCAAAGTCGGGGCGAAACGAAAACGAGACAGAAGGAACGCTGTTTATGAGCCACGCGAAAGACCACAAGTAGCCGGCGAGCATTGCCGTATCTGCCGGATCGCCTAACCCAAAAGTGAAATTCGTATCCAGTCTTTGAATATGTAGGGCTCTCCTAAATGATCCAGCCAAGATTGAAAGGGCAGGAATAGAATCTCTCAGGGAAGAGAGAATTCGCACGATCCTGGTTATACCAAGTCCTTTTTTCTCAGGCATTTCCTTCTCTTTTTCTTCTTTCGGCGCTTTTGGTCCACTCTGCTTTCTCTGCCAGAGAGTCAATCCCAGCCAGGAAAGCGCGACTTCGGACTTTCTGGCAGATTGGGAAACAGAAGCAGTGAGGACTATATGGAATGGTATCAGCAATACAGCTGCCGCAAGAGAGAACAAAATAATTAGGACGATCGCCACAATTTCCAGAATCAAAAGGCGGTCGTCCTTCTGGATTTGCTATCGGTTACTGATCTTTTTCCGGCGCTTTTTTCTCCTTTGGTTCTTTCATCCCTTGCATGATTGTAGTTGCAAGGTCTCCGATTGCCTTACCTACGGTGCTAGGTGGAGTAAGAGATTTAACCTCTATTCCCGCGGGGCCCGGAGTTGACTTGTGAACTACGACGATTGCAACTGGAGAAACACCGGCTGCTCCTCCCACCCCTTCAGCTCCTTGAGGACCCGTCGGCGCCTTGCTTTCGCCCTTTCCTGTACCGAAGCCGAGCCCAATTTTGGTTATGGTTATGACTACGTTGTCCCCGATTTCGATTGGTTCCGAGATCACATTCTTCGTCGAAATTACCCTCAGCAGCTGATCGATCGTTGTCTTTACATCTTCTGATACGACACTCATGTTAACATCAATGATGGAAACTATTTCTGCCTAGTTAAGGGATTAGTACGATTATCACTTGTGAGAATTGAAACTCTATATATTTTGATTACTCGTATCGTCTTTGACAGACTGCAAACGAATGAGTGATCGTCACATGGGCAGAGGTTTATGAAAAGCTTGCCGTACCTAGTATGAATAGTGTGAGCTTTGGGTTAGTCCATATACCTACCTCCATTCACATTCAACGTCTCGCCCGTTATGAAGGAAGAAGGTTCAGCTGCCAGAAATAACACGGCATTTGCCACATCCGCGGTGGTTGCGAGGCGCTGGATCACGTTCAACCTCGCAAGATCTTCTTTTTTGTTTTCCAGTTTCAAGTCCGTTAGCAGATTCGTATCGACGAACGAAGGCGCAACGGCGTTTGCTGTGATATTGAACGAACCGAATTCCCTAGCGACCTGTCTCGCCATGACCATCATTCCTCCTTTTGAAATACTGTAATGAATTCCAGTTGCAACACCTCCCATCTTTCCGGACAGGCTCGATATCATGACTATGCGCCCGTACCGCTGCTTTACCATCTGACCGACGACCTGCTGGGTCACAAGAAAGGTACCTTTGAGGTTGATGCCCATCACGCGGTCCCACTCTTCTTCTCCGATATCGAGAAAAGAAGATGGTGTTCCTATTCCCGCATTGTTGACGAGTACATCAATTCTGCCTAATCTTGAGACAATGGTACCCACCATTCTTGCGACATCTTCCTTCTTTGAAATATCACACAGGTAGCTGATGCTCTTTGGAGAGTCAAGCGAAATCTCTTCCAGCGCACTGTCCAGTTGATCTTTATTGATATCATTCAAAACGAGAATCGCTCCTTCGCGTGCGAAAGATCGAGCGATCTCCAGGCCGATTCCTCTTCCTGATCCCGTCACAAGCACAATCTTTCCATCAAATCTACGACAACCGAAATCCATTCTCGCTTTCGACTCGCTCCCGACAATCCTATTTTTTATTCTTATAGATTGCCACACAAGGAAATCATTCAAGTAATCAAACCTTTTTGGGTGCGAGTAAATGAACGACGAACTGCTTCAGACGGCTGGCAAACTTAAAGGCTGGATTATTTCTCTTCCCTGTACTACTGTGATTAGAAAATGATCAAGGGTTTGCATGGCATATTCTATACGCCCAAGGCCGATGAAGTGCGCGAATTCATACGCGACAAGCTGGGTTTTACTTACACTGATACGGGCGAGGGCTGGCTAATCTTTGACATGCCGGAGGCAGACCTTGCAGCTCATCCATCTGACAGTGTGTCCCATTCGATCTCTTTCTACTGCGATGACATTCACAAGACGGTTGGAGAGTTGAAGACCCGAGGAGTCCACTTCACAACGGAAATCACAGATCAAGGCTGGGGATTATTGACCCATTTTCAGATGCCAGGAGAATTGGAAGTAGAATTGTATCAGCCGAAATACAAAAAGCGAGTTCATATCCGACCAACAAAGATCCGAACGAGTCGGAAACCAGTTTCCAAGAAAAGAAAGGGTAACAAGTAGCAATATTCGACTCCTGAGACTGTAGGCGTTGCAGTCAAGAGTTAATGATTGCACTTCATTCTGAACTGTCTTTCTCAGTAGGATTCTTGTTTTTGGCTTGTCTGCGTGAGTTTCGGAATCGAAAGTCATCATTGAGTCTCTTTTCTAGTTGCTCAATTATGACCCATTTAGGCATTATTCAATACAAGACGGTTCTGTTGCGGGCTGTATTGGTTGCCCAATAAAGTTTATACCCTTCTGTTCCAGCGTGAAGGAGGAAGTCATTTGAAACGCTCTTTCATGGTACTGGTAATCGTTGGAATCTTGCTGATCTTGTTCGGCACGGGATTTGCTCTTCAAGGTGACGGGATTCTTCCCGGTTCTATGATGAGTGGAGTGACTTTCTGGATATATGCCGGTTCCGTCATTGCATTGTTTGGATTCGTTCTCGCAGTAATCGGATTCATGATGGGTACAAGGAAGGAGAAACCAAAGACAGTCGTCGAGAATAAGCAAGGTGCGGCTACTGGTCCGGATCCTTCGACAGATAAACCCTGAGGGCTTTAATTGGCACTCCAACTTTTTTTGATCTGGTATTTCGTTATAGGATTTCTGCTAGGCAACGGGGTGCCGCACTTTGTATTTGGAGCCGCGGGGAAAATATTCAGGAGCCCATTTGGTCAAAAGTCTCCTCCCAGAACCAACATTATTTGGGGCCTTTCGAATTTCATAACTGCGACGATCATCTCAATTGGATTGAGCGTACTGAATCTCTACAGCAACTACGCCCTAGTGGCACTTATGGTGGGATTCTGGTTGACTATGCTGATGTTTGGAACTGGGATCAGGAGATTTTTGAACGAGCCCGACGGGAAAGGAAATCGTAATGAGAAAGTTTCTCCAGCTGGGGGAAGTTGAAGCATTTTTTGGCCGACATGAAATAAGTAGTCGACAGTTAGGGCAGTTCCAGAGATTCCCCAGTAAGTAGGCTCAGGACAGTGAGGACATATCCGCCAGGATGGGAATATGGGTACCTAATAGAACTAGAAGATTGTTCTAGAACATCGAAGCGTACTTGCCTGCGTTAATCTTTGAACCGTGGATTCATCGCAAAGTAGACATGCGATGTGCAACAAATTTCGAAGAGATTTGTAACAGAGATTGAAGTTTACCTAAATAATTTCCCTTCATCCGCTGGAATCATGAGAACCAATCTCAGAACGGTGAATAAGAACTTAGGTGTGTCTACTGCCATGGTATCAATCATATCATTAGCAGCAATAATAGCAATACTGGCTTCGGTCGGCATCTCCACCGCTGCATACAGCGGAGTGGCCGGAGCGGTCTACATAATCGACAATTCTGCATCTGGAAACAATGTCTGGGTTTACGCGAGAGCTTCGGACGGGTCGCTGACCTCTTTGGGTTCGGTCTCGACGCATGGACTGGGTACCGGAACCGGTTTAGCAAGCCAAGGGGCTGTCGTGTTGACTTCTGACGGCCGCTGGCTCTTGGTCGTCGATGCAGGTAGCAACCAGATCTCAGTATTCAAAGTACATGGTGTGGGTCTGACATTTGTAAGCAAGGCAAGCTCGCATGGAAGTGATCCGATCAGCCTGGCTGTATCCGGAAAGCTTGTCTACGTGCTTGATGCCGAAGGCTCTGGAAATATTGCGGGATTCAGGTTGAGCAATGCGGGTGTGCTGACATTCATTAGCGGATCGATCCAGCCGCTGAGCGGGGCATCAACTCCCTCTCCAGAACAGATAGGTTTCAACAACTGGGGAAACGTTCTCGTTGTGACTGAGAAAGGTACGAACACCATAGATACGTATACGGTTGGCAAGAGCGGAGTCGCAAGCGCGCCTGATTCGCAAACCTCTGCAGGAATGGGACCATACGGGTTTTCGTTCAACAATCAGGACGTATTGTTAGTTTCAGAGGCCGCATCGAACTCGGTTACATCCTACTTCGTTTCTAGCCAAGGAAAACTGTCGATCATCAGCGGAGCAATCCCCGATTTCGGATTGGCGCCCTGCTGGCTTGAGGTCGATAGCAGCGGTCACTTTGCGTACGCGGCAAACGCCCACGGCGGAACCATATCGAGTTACTACGTTTCGAATAATGGCGGGCTGACGCTTTTCAGCTCTGTTGCGGCTATCACCCTCATAGCGACCCTTGATATGGCCTTCACCCAAAACAGCCAGTTCTTGTACGTGCACAACGGTGCATCCATCACCGGATTCCTAGTCTCGGGAGGCAGCATCTCGTCCGTAGGTTCCGTGTCTGGATTGGCCGCCAGCGCATCTGGTCTGGCAGCATCGTAGATTCAGACGTACCTCCAAGTGAAACAGGGCTTTGGTCATACTGGCCCGGGCTCCTCCCCACTTCTTTCTTTTTTTCTTCGAAATGATATGAGTTAATCAGACAGCGTTAGACGTCGGCTTGCCGAAATGTGCATAGTCAACAATGGTCTGAGTAATTCTATCGCCAAATCGCTTCTTTCCGAGCAGTCTAAACCGGCAAGATGCAATCCCTATATGCTTGGGCGCCCAATAGCCGCTTTGCGAAAATAAATTGGCAATTACTATTGATACTTTAATCATTATCACGACGGCGGATGTGGTTTCTTGGCTGTGTGAACGCAATTGGCAGATCTGATCGTAGAGAATCTCACTAAGAAGTATGGCGATGTTATCGCGCTAAACAACGTCTCCCTCAAGATCGGCTCAGGGGAAATCGTCGGACTTTTGGGGCCGAACGGTGCAGGGAAGAGCACTCTTCTGAAAATCATCGTCGGAATATTGAGGCCCACTAGCGGTACCGTAGTTCTAGATGGAATCGACATAATGCGGGAGCCAGAAGCGGCTAAGAAAATAATCGGATACTTGCCGGAGAACGCCTCTCTTTACACCGCGCTTACCGTTACGGAGTTTCTTCAGTTTGTTGGAAAAATTAGAGCAGTAAGCGATCAGGACCTCGACTCAAAGATCCCCGAATCCCTGAGAGCTTTTGACATCGAAGACAAGAAGAACGCACTGGTCGGAAGTCTCTCAAAGGGAACGAAGCAAAAGGTCGCAATCATAGCGTCCATGCTCCACGACCCGCGATTCTTGGTTCTGGACGAACCGCTCAGCGGGCTGGATCCCAAGACGCAGAGATTCGTGAACCAGTGGATCACGATGACCGCGAGCAGGGGTGTAACCGTGTTTCTCTCAACTCACAACCTTGACATCGCGCAAGACTACGCGAACAAAATCGCTATTATCGACAAGGGAAAGATCGTGGCGGTTGGGGAGCTGAACTCGCTACGCAAGATGGCTAACACGAAAGATGATGCGAAACTGGACGACGTTTTCCTGAAACTTACAGAGTCTGGTTAGGCGATCTGCTTGAGCTTTGGGCGATCAGTAGGGAACGTTTCGACACTTGTGAAGTATTGGTCTAAAGGAAGATTCACAAAGACGACATTTATGGCCATGCTCCTGGGGGAGATAGCTCTCTCGGTCTTTCTACTTTTTGCCGGCGGTACATTTCTCTCGTTCTCGACACGGTTCGGGCAGACGGGAGGAGCCCAGATCACGGAAGCGTTGTGGGGATTAGTACTTGGCTTTTATTTGATCGGACTCGTGCAGAGCGGGTTTAGCGGTGCAGGGCTGCCCTTTGTTTCTGCCGACGTAGACTATGTTTTCACAGCACCAGTGAAAACTACCGAGGTATTCACGGCAAAGATTTTGCTCAATTCAGTCACGACGCTACTGACATTTCCACCAATCTTCTTCCTCTACCTGAGGGCGACCTTCTTCTACGACACTCCCGCAATTACGGCTGTAGTCGCGGGACTCGTGACGCTGGTATTTTTCTTCATGGGTTTATTGTTCAGCGCCGACATCACGCTGGCGCAGAGATCCAATTTAGATGGCAGGATGTCGAGTCTGAAGTATGTGTTGACCGGTCTGATACTCATCGCCAGCATGATACCCCTAGTTACACTCATTCCGGGAGTGCAGTCTTCTCTCGTGGTCAGCGTGATTCGTTTTCTCCCGAGCGGTATAGTCGCCGAAATTACCGTGGGCTTGGTCAGCGGCCTTGGAATTAGTTTTGGAAGTTATGTTTTCGACTTTGCACTATTGCTTATGTGGGTCGTCGGGTTTTTGATTATTGGGTTAAGAATGTCGAGGCGGCAGTTCTACGAGCTACTCCAGGTCACCAATCCTGACCAGTCGGAAACGAGTCTCAACGGCAAGAGTGAGGTATCAAAGCTGAACCCAGAAGGAAAGTCAGTCTGGTCGGTCGTCAGGACAAAGGAAAGAATCCTGATGAGCCGGACGAAGGAGGCAAGAGGTCTAATGTTCAGCTCTCTCATACTCTCGGTCTTCCTGGTAATCTATTCTCTAGCGGGGACTTTCATATCGTCTCCGACATCGTTTTTGCTAATCCTGTTCATCATCGGCTCGTTCGGCTCGGGTAACGCGATGAGTTGGATCGAGAAGGAGAGGCTGTGGATTTTGAAGACTTCCTCGATAAGTCTGCGCTCTTATGTGAAGAATGTATTTCTTGCGAGAGTTACTCCTCTATTGTTGTTTCTGGCTCCAGCGATCGTGGTGGTCGCAGGCTTGTTGATACCCGGAAATCTCGGAAAGCCGGAAACACTCCTCAGCATCGTACTTGCCCTGATCGGCGCCGTGCAGATAGCCGGGATAACGATGGGTGGCAGCATGTATTTTGCCGCGAGATACTCACAGAGCTCGACAGACGACATCCTGGCTGTCCAGGCACAGAACCTGACAAACATCAAGCGCTTCGTTTTCCAGACGGCATTCAACCTCTTGATGGTTGGACCGCTGATGCTTCTCGTGCTCGCGGCAGGGTGGCTGTTAGGTATATTCGGAGTTGGAACACTTGTTCCGTTGGGAATCATACTGGCAATCTCCGGCGTAGGTTATTCTGTGGTGATTCTGAATAGCGTTTTGAACAGGGCGGGGGATTCGATAAGGCGGAGAGAGGATCTTTGAAGAAGAAAGAAGTCATGGACTGCTATTAACAACCCTGTATGATTTGCAAATATTCTCGGTCGTATCATGTTTTATTAGTAGGTAATTTTTTGTGAATGCCCACTACCATGAGCAAGAAAAGTCCCGATCTTAAAGTCGCGACTATAACCCAGAAAGTGATAATCCCTGGGAAGCCGAAGGAAGTCTATCTTGCGTATGTTGATACCAAGAAGGCTGCTGAATTTACCGGCCAGGCGGCAACAGGTGTGCCAAAAGTCGGCGGGAAGATGACGCACGGAGATGGTTACATCACCGGCAAGTATCTCCAACTTGTGGAGGGCGAAAAGATCGTGCAGGAATGGTCAACGACCGAATGGCCTAGCGGTTATCCGCCATCGATCCTGGAATTAACATTCAAGCCCAAGGGAAAAGAAACTGAGCTCACGATGGTGCAATTCAAAGTGCCTGCTTCGCAATCGAAGATGTACAGTGAAGGATGGATGACATATTACTGGGAGCCGCTGAAGAAGTATTTCCAAACAAAGAAGAACTAGAAGAACGACCTATCTGATGTACTTTCTAACGAAACGAGTTCCTTAACGCAAGAAAGCGCTTTATGCTTCGGGCTTTGAAATTCCTATCACGGTCATATCGGATTGGTCCAGATACCTGAAGAAGTAATTCGGCTGTTGATAAAGAATGACAATGTGGCGTTTATTGGAAGTGTCGATAAAGCGGGAGTACCAAACATTTCGCCGCGATTTGTTCTCGGAATAGTTGGGAACAATGATCGACTGCTTTTCGCAGATCTTTACGAAAACAAAACTCTGGCAAATTTGATGGCGTGGAACAAAGTTACGGCCTCGGTAATTGATGCTCAGACTATGGGCGGCTTTCAGTTAAAGGGAGAGGCGATGGAAGTTACCGATGAGCAGCTCGAACAACAGGCTATTTCAAAGTTGAAGGAACACGGGTTTGGTACTAAACCTCATAGGATTTGGGTTCTCGACGTCAAGGAAATATTTTCGTCACAACCCAGCGGTGATTCCAAACTTCCACTGATCTCCGCATATGGGTAATCTTAGCGATAATCAGAGATCCTCCGACCTATTCTTCAAAGTGAATGCGGAACGTGACCGACAAGTGGGAGATTGGAATTTGCGACGTATGCAGATTGACACTGAAAGATTCGAGTAAGAAGGAAGTGAAGTACTGCACCACTTGTTCGGCATGGATCTGCAGAGACTGTGAATTCAGCTCGCGAAGGATAATTGCATTTGCCAAAACAAAGGGCCTCACTCTTGAACAATTTAGGCGAATGCAGAATGATGAAAAGATTGCCGATCAATAGTTACAGTGAGCATTCATTCCAGCCAAGTCTAAATGGACGGCCAAAAATATACATTAATTCCAATTGTTTTCGGTTCCTAAAATCTCGAAGATAACGGCTGAAGTTCGAGGGGAAAACGTATATCTACCATCGAGGCCGCGGAATCTAGCGATATAATGACCTCAGTAGTCGGTCTCGCCTTTCCCGTGCTCCCGGGTAATGAAGGACGGGCAAGAAATTTTGCGGCGGATGTCAAGAACAAAAAGAAGGATTTCGAAAAAAGTTCAAAACGGTTGAAAATAAAGAGACATGCCTGGTTTCTCCAGCAGCTTCCTCAGAGCAGCACGCTGATAGTTTTCTTCGAGGCGGATGATGTCCAGAAGTCTATGGCTGACTTTGGACAATCCAAGGATCCTTTCGATGTGTGGCTCAAAGACGGCACCAAAGCAATAACCGGAATGGATTTCAACGGGCCCAGACAGGACCCGTATCCAGAAGTTCTCTTTTTTGACGGCTTCTAGTTGACAACACAACCTTCAGATCATGTTTGCCCGTTAGGGCTCGAAAATTTTCTGGACTCAAACGTTGCTGCATCTTTCGCACAGTGACGACTTGCTCGTTACGGCCTGGACTAGGAAGTTTTCATTGCAGTTCGTGCAGAGAAAAAGCGCGGAACGGTCAGAATCGCCCCTCTTGGTTCTCCTGTAATTTTGAGTCCAGTACGCTTCCCTCAGTATTCTTTCTTTATCGCTCTCGATGCCGAAGTCCCAGCTGTACCGAGTTGCGGTTCTGATGTCTTCGCTCTGGATGTCCAAGCTGCTTCCGACTACATTTTCGAGAAACGACTTGAATTTCGGAACGTCTATTTCGTCGCCATACCTAACTATTCTCGAAACATAACCGGAAGGGCAGACAAAAACCCCTGTCAGTTCTCGGTCACCTACAAATCTGAGTTGAGACTGTTGCTCGCAGTGACCATAGCAGGTTGTTGGTTCGTTGAGCTTTTCTTCAACCAGTCCGCGTAATTCTGTTTCGGCCAAATTCATGGGCACCTTCAACTCTTGACGGTCAAACTCTGGTACAGCGGGCTTTTCAAGAATCTCTCAACTGCTGCCTTGGTGAGGGAAACACCTTCCGAGTATCCTGTCAAAACGTGCTTGACCTCACCGTCATCGAATTCCAGAAAGACCTGTGGTATGATGTAATCCTCAGACCAGTCGCCGTATTTTCTGACGAGCTCGTCTGCCCTTTTGACCGCGTTCGTGTCGATGTCGAGCAGCACCAACGGAACGCCCAGCTCTTTAGCCGCTTTCTTCATCGGCTCGACCGCTGTAGGAACACAGTGGGGACACCAGTTCGCGTAAACGACGTCGATGGATTTCAGTTTCCTCAATCCTAATTCTCTCCAACCTGTGGTCGATCCGTCGCGTTTTGCCGATATATTGGTAGCGAATAATTCCGCTTTCGTCAATGATGAACGAGCAGGGTTTTGAGACGCTGTCAAGAGCTCAGCTTTGAGCCTCGCAGTCAAGCAGGCACGGCTCCCACCACGTGCCCGATAAGATAGCCCGCGAATCCGGCCGCCAGTCCTATCATCGTCATTTGCAAACCGCTCCACCATATGGAACCGATCGTCGACCTCGCTTCGTATGCGCCTATGAAAAATAGTGTCGCACCGCTCAGAATTATCGATGCGATCGTCCCAGAAGCGATGGTAGATGATGTCACGAAGAAAAATGGGATAAGCGGTATAATCGACCCGACAATCGTCGAGGATAGCACAACTGAAAAGCTCCGTCTAGCCTCGCTCTTTTCAACCGGGGCAAGCTTGAGTTCGAACGACATCATAAACTCTAGCATCGCTTTCGGGTTGGACGCAATGCGGTTAGTCATTTCTTCAAGCTTCTCGCCCTCATAGCCCCACCCCTTGAAGATGTCCCGCACCTCTTCGAACTCTGTGGCTGGGACCTCTTTCATTTCAAGCTCCTCTCGAGAAGTCTCCTTCAGGGTACTGCCTGCGCCTCGCAACAGTGGAGGTATAAGCTACTGCGCCCATCGAGATCGATTCGGCGCCCAGAGCTGCGAGTGCCGCAACGTAGATTATTCTAACATCACTCGTCGCGGCGGAAATTCCCAGTAGAATTCCAAGTACGTTGACGAGCCCGTCCTGGCTGCCAAGGATAAAATCTGAAAGAAACGAGTGCGAAGAATGTGGCTCTTTAAGAAGAGGTTTTCTCAAATTGGGCATTTATCAATCGACCTTCAAAGAAATAGACTACGAATTTTCGGAAAGTCTGGTTGATTAAAGTTTGCAGTACAATGAACAGGAATGTAGAGCGAATGGGAGAGTCATTGGTTTCTTACCAAGAAACTTCTGTCCATTGCCTGTAGGTCGCGGTTTCGTTGATAATGGAAACTAAGTAATCGGCTAGATCTGCCCGGCTTATCCTGGAAGGGTGCTTAAGCGGTGAGCCTATTGAGCTTCTAAAGTGACCCCTAGCCCCGCCATTTGTGAGCATTGGAAGTCCAACGAGAGTCCAATCCAAGTCATCAAACTGGGTCAACTTCACTTTCATCCTTGCGGTATCTCGATATTGGCATCCAAGTATTGGTTGCAAAATGAGTTTAGCAAAAATCAAGGTGTACCAGGTCGCATTAGGATGTGGATCGATTCCTATTAGAGACGCGCCCACGATCAACCTCCGTTTGCCAAGCTCTTGCATTACCAGTGCAATGTTCAGTACGCCCTCCGAGTAGATACTCGTCTCTCTTGCTCGTCCAACTGGACCGAGCGTCGAAATTACAGCGTCACTATCGATAATCGCTGCTTTGATGGTTTCGGGCTTAAAAACGTCTCCGGGCACGACTTGAATCTCGGGAAACCGATCTCTCAAGGCCTCTGGTCGTCGAGCAAGTGCCACGACCTCGTATCCTTTCGATTTGGCCACTTGAATGACATTAACACCGGTCGCGCCTGTCCCACCGAACACGCAAAGTTTCATTTTTAATATCTCGTCTAGCTGAAAAAATAATTACCGTTCAAAAGATGTTTAACTTGGCTCTTGCGTAATTCGTCTACTTGGACAGAATCAATAAGAAAATGCCCGTTATACTAGTGATGTATGGCAAATAGGGACAGTATTTACTTTCGGCTCCTGAGGGAGTCTGTCTAGTCCTTCCATGCTGCGAAGGAGTGGTCAACAGTCTTTAGCTGATCTTTCGAAGAAACTTCGAGTCGACGATCAAACTGTAAGAAGCGTCCTGAAAAGAATGGAGGATTCGGGTTTTCTAAAGACTTGGAGTGCGATTTTGAATCCGCACATCTTCAACATGGAAGCGGAGAGTGTACTTCTCGAATCAGGAAACACAGCTTCTTTGTCAAAAGACGAGATCGTGTCGCAGCTAAAACTGATCGCGGGAGTTGTAATTATCTTCAGTTTTCATGACGAGTCTGTATTCAGGTTGATCTTCTACTACGAAGACGGAAATGATCTCAATCGGAAAATTCGACTGATATGCTCCATTTGCAAGACAAGTCAACCGTCTCTAGCTTGGAAACTAACCTATCCTTCTAGCAAAACGAAACTGAGGACAACCGATTGGCAGGTGATCAGAACACTGTTAAAAAATTCGCATGGCAGTACTTCTGACATCAGCTGCGCAAATAGGGGTTTCGAGCCGTACAGTGAGAAGAAGGCTCGCGTCATTGGCAGAGGACAACGCTTTCTTCACTGATCCCATCGTCGACATGAAGCGAATTGAAGGCTTTCTTTACCTTTTTTTATTATCATTTGCTGATATGAAGAAAAAGAGTATTGCAGATCGATTCCTTCTCAGATCGACAGAACCCATTATTTTCATTGACACAACTGCCGAGTTCCACACAGTAATCGCTGCAATTTGTCAAAATATCTTGCAAGCTCATCGAATCTCTGGTGGACTAAGAGGAATGGATGGAGTGAGAGAGGTCAGGTCGAAAATCATAGAAGAGAGGATTCTTGTCCACGACTGGCTTGATCATGAGATCGAAAAGAGAATCAAGGTCTAGATCCAACTGCTGAAGTTACTAGTAAATCGGGGTTCAAATCCCACATCTCGCACTCGGGGTTTACTAGTAAGTTTCATGAATGTTGTGAAACAAGTTGGCGTATCGCTAAGATAGTTAGTCCAGTAGCGCGCATGTGGCTTCGTGTATCGACGCCGGTGCCATACTGGATGGTCCTACGAATGAGCCACCTGAGGAATATTTCGACTTCAATGGGAAATTGGACAAAGAAGCAATTCAAGTAGAAGGACCCGGTCTTGGAATCGTTCCAACGGAATCCATACCAGAATCTACAAGCTCCTCAAAGCTGCTCCAATTTCACTAGTGCCTAGATTTTGGACAAGCCTCAGCATCTTGAAACTAGTGTTAAGTATCTAGAGAAAACTCGCATAGTCGCGCGACAATGCCCGGAAGAAATTTTAGTCGGATTGTACCTTCGATCGTTGCTTCGACGCTTCAGGGCAACATTGCGGTGATGTCCATTAGCGGTCTCTTAACGGGCAGCTATACCGGAATGCTAAACACGATTCTCCAGCCCTTCACTCTAAGCGTGGGTCTGAGCTTAGCGACGCTCGGAATTCTGCAATCACTCGGGAACAGGACTGGTGGTCTCGCCGGCTCGATCGTTCAGCCAGTCGGAGGATATCTCTCTGAGCTCTTCGGGAGGAAAGTCGTCGTCCGGGCCGGCAGTGCCATAGCAATAATCGCGATGTCTTTTTTTCTGCTCGCAGCTGTCACCCATATTTCTCTCATACTGGTTCCAGCTTATCTGCTCTATGGCAGTTCTCTCCTGAGTCTACCAGCTTCCCAAGTGTTGATCGCCGAGTCCGTGGGGTTGGATTACGGAAGGATGAAGATCGCCTACAGTATTGTGTTCCTGTTCTCCAACATTCCCGCGGCCTTCACATCCTTCTTCGGAGGAGTCATAGCGGATAGTCTCGGTTACTATGTGATCTTTGCAAGTGCCGTATCTCTAGAGGCTGTGAACTTTGTTCTCTACAGTGCAAGACTCAAAGAAATGAATCGATCGTTCGAAGTCCCGAGCCATGGGATGCGTAGGGAAGATGTGATACGAGGAATCGTCAAACGCCTAACTGGTATGCTCGCCCCTCCAAGCGGCCTTCGGGGATACTTTGCTACTTTTGCAGTTGATCTTTTCGCCTTTAGCATCACGGGGTACATAATCTTCGGCATGATCGCCACGCAATATCACTACTCAGATGCTGAGCTCGGGCTCATCTCCGGTGTCTATTTCGTCGTCCTCGTACTTGGTCAGGTTCCCGCCACGAGACTGATGCTAAGGATAGGGGCAAAGAAATCGATTGCGCTATCAGAATCTCTCAGCGTCGTGCAGATGTTGAGCTTATTCTTTGCTCGCACTCTTCCGGCATTTGTGGCCTTCGCTGCGATCTGGGCCTTCACCAGTGTCGCTTGGCAGCCTGCAGCACAGTCCATGCTGATGACCGTTGCCCCGAATGATCGTAGGGCGGAGGTCGCGGGAAAGCTCGCGGCTTTCAGGGGAATAATCGCTTTTCCCGCGCCGATCATCGGAGGGATTCTTTTTCAGGAGTTTGGATTTGGTGCTCCACCAGTAGCAAGCGCAATAGGTGCATTTTGTGCATTAATCATGATAATCAAGTTCTTGCCGCGCGAAGAATGACCTTCCTAATAGTGGGAGGCCCCCTCTCCTCATTCCGGGCGAACTAGGTGTCTTCAACGGTATCAAGTTCGATCGCTTGGAGAACGGGATTGCAAGCATTGCTTGCCGTTATTCAACCGAAGGCAAATTAGTTTGATTGAATGAACATGACTTAGTGAGATCTTCTTTCAAAACTTTTGCACCATGCAGATTTACCTAAAATCTCAGACTCTCATGTCAAAAGTTCTATCGTATCCATCAGAGGGGGAAAGATGTGTTCTTCCTCTTCTTTCATGTGATCCGTGAGGATTTTCTCTAATCTCAGAAAATCTGACAAATACTTCTCTGGAGAAGATTGCGACGAGTGTTGCATTTTCCCAAGTAAGACAGATGTCTCTTGATGTTGTTGGAACACAACTGCGGCTTCGGCTGCTTCTCTACTTCCGCAAACTTCGGTCAAGGCTTTCAGCACTCTAGATTCCTCATCAATGCAGTGCTGCCTCAGGAATCCTTCAAGGTCCATTGCCCTTTTCTCAGTCCCTTCGTAATCACTTCTCAAGATCTGCATACGCAAAATCAGTAGCTGACGTCTGATCTCCTCGTGGTCATTTTCCAAAGCGACAATGACATTCTTCAACCTCAGAGGTCTGGAAAGTCGCATCATCCCGTTCTGCCTTGTCCCACGGCTGAATCTTTCACATTTGTTCTCAGAACCGTAGCGTTGTGCGTTATACATCGGACTATTTAGGTTGGGAGGACGATTATCAGTACCTGAGAATCAGTTTAGGAATCCGGCTATATGGATGTCAGAGTTGTGCGAGAAAATTGATTCGTAGCATCATCTGTTATCGCGCCCAGGATGCTTTCGGCTAAACTACTTGCCTACAAAGTGGAGTAGGCTATCTTCTACTAGATTACGATTCTGTACTCAATCATTGACCTTGGTTTTGATTTCATGCGAAAAATCCAAAGAGAATAAAAGTAGGTACCGTTGCAGTTTTGTACGGACGAACTTCTCATCCGATAAGATCTAAGAGGATTCTTCCGTATTATTTTATGATGAATGCTCCGTTCAACCGCCTCTAAGATGAAAAAGAATATGCCCGCTACCTAGTCATCTGTCGCCTGAACACGGGGACGGCTATTGCGGTCATTACGACTCCGAACCCTATCAGGATTGTCAGCTCCGTGGTTATGGCGGGTATCCCTGCGCCCAGAACCATGACCTTCCTTAGGGCACTCGATGCATAAGTGAGCGGGAGCACTTTTGATATATCCTGCATGTACCAAGGCATCTGCTGTATCGGGAAGAATACTCCACTCAGGAACATCATGGGGAACATCAGGGTGGTCATCAGCATCGTTGCCGTCTGCTGGTCCTTCGCGAACGAGGTCATCACTATGCCCAGGCCGACAAAGCTGAACACGCCAAGCAGAAGTAAACCGAAGACAAGAAGGATGTTCCCTTGTATCGTTACACCAAACAACAAGACAGCCAGAACCAGTATTATGAGGCCTTGGATCATGCCTCTCGCCGTCTGGCTTAGGGCCTTGCCGAGGATGATTGACAACCTGTTAATGGGAGCCACCATCATCCCGTCCATGGTGCCGATTTCTTTCTCCAGAGAGATCGCTGCGGGTAGCCCCGTCATGACGCTCATCATGACAACCATGGCCATTATGCCAGGAGCAATGAAGTCAAAGTAGTTGGAGGCGCCGGGAACGACGCCCTGTGTTTGAACCCTGTATGGCTGCACTATTGCAAGGGAATCGCTCGCATTGACCGTTGGACTGAGAGCCTGAACATTCTGCTGGGCTAACGCAATGCCCATCTCGCTGAAAACCCCGGACAACAGCGTCTGGATGGTTGTCGATACTTGAGGGTTGGACTCGTCAGTCATGATTATCAACGTACCCTGTCTTCCACTAAGGAGGCTCGTCGAGAAATTGCTCGGGATGACTATCGCGCCTTCGAGGTTGCCGCTTTGAATCGAGCTCTTGACGTCCGAGACGCTCGGCAATGCGGAGAGTTTCATCATCTCGGTCTTGCTGTTAATCTGATCTAAGACTGAAATGAATGTCTGGCTTGCGATTGTTGAGTTGTGGTACCCTCCGTCCAAGTTGACAATCGCGACAGGCAGGTTGCTGGCCGAACTGCTACTTGTCGGGTAGATGAAACCGACCAATGCCAGCATGAACAGGGGCATCACGATGAGCAGGACCAGACCGAATTTGTTCCTCTCAAGCTCGACTAGGTCCTTCCAAGCGATTCTGAAACTGTGCGACAGCAGAGTCCTAGCCCCCATCCAGTTTCACCTTACCCTCCGTTGTGGGGCCCCAAATCCCCTATGCGTTTCTAGTGGAATCTTCTGATCCGCGCTGTCTCTGACTTCGTGGCCCGTTAAGTGCAGGAATACGTCTTCGAGCGATGGCTGCAGGTTTTCTATCGATGTTATCTTCCCGCCCTTCCTTCTCACCGCGTCGATTACATTGTCGAATGCGTCGTTGCCGCTTGCGATCACTCTGATTTGTGTGGAATTCTCCTGAGTAACGGACTTAACGCAACCTAGCGTTCGGATCGTCTCGAGGAGGTTGGCCGTAAGATTGGCAATGTCCAGTTTCAGAATTGTGCCGCCCCCTCCGGAAATCAGTTTCTTCAGGTTAGTCGAGGTGTCTAGGGCAACTACCTTCCCGTGATCAATGATAGCAATGCGATCGCACAGCATGTCAGCATCGACCATTGTGTGCGTCGTTATGATTATCGTCGTGCCGTTCTCTCTGTTGAGTTTCTTCACGAATTCCCGGATCTCGACGGAAGATTGGGGATCCAGACCTAGAGTTGGTTCATCCAAGAACAGCACTTGGGGCATGTTCAGCAGGGCCCGTACCACGTTCATCCTTTGCCGCATCCCAGTCGAGAACGTCCCCACCAAACTATTCTTCCACTTGGTCAGCTGGACTAGGTTCAGCAGTTCGTCAATTCTCTGGGTCAGCACATTGCTTGGAATATCAAAGAGACTGCCGAAGAACCAGAGGTTTTCTCTTGCTGTTAGGCGATCGTACATTATCATCTTCTCAGAAACGATACCAATCAGCTTGCGAACTTCTGTGTCATCCTTCACGATGTCATGGCCGCCAATCGTGGCTGTCCCTTCGGTGGGCCTCGCCAAGGTGGAAAGTATTCGCAAGGTTGTGCTCTTGCCAGCACCGTTGGGACCAAGTAGACCGAATATCTCACCCTTCTTGACATCAAACGAAATATCGTCGAGGGCCACGAAGTTGCCGAATTTCTTGGTCAGGTTCTCAACCCTGATCATCGAGTCGCCTCCGACGATGAGGTCGGCTGAGAGGAGTGTCGTTTCGCTCAAACCTTTCTCTCCTCCAAAGCTGCTCCCCCGGCGACGGGGTTCTCCGAGGGAGTTCGACCGTCTATCTCTTTTATCGAAGCCACTGCCCGAGTCAGCTCCCTCTCCAGATTGAGCCTGTACTGGCGAAGGATGAACAGCTTGTCCTGGTCGCTCAGGCCGCTTCTATCGGATTCGACCAGCGTGTGGACAAGCTCGATTTGGAGTTCCAAGGAGTTGAGGACGAATCTTACTAGGTCTTCTGGTTCCATCAGATCGATGAATAGCTGTCTCATAAGGCTCCAGCGTTCCGTGGATGATTTCATCATCTTCTTGGCGTTGGCAATGTTCTCGAGTCCTCCAGGTGTTATCTCGTAGAGAACATGGTGTGGGCCGCCTTCCACCTTTTTCTTCGCAGTAATGTTACCCTGATTCGCGAGTTTCCGGAGCACAGGATATACTGCACCTGGTCCAGGGCGCCAAGCTCCCTCAGTTTTGATCTCAATTTCTTTCATGAGGTCGTAACCGCGCATTGGCTTGCGAGCTATGCTCAGAAGGGCATAGAAGTGTAGCAGTCCCCTCGGAGCACCGTGAGGATACGGGCTCCTGTTCTCAAAGAGTCCCATGCTCTCTCGGCTGGGTGACAACCGTTTTCCTTTTTCCATGATCAGAAATTACGTGAATAGACTATATATCAATATCTTGAATACTATCGAATGCGATAGACTTGCTAGTAAGGACGAGATTACTTCCTAGGCCTGACTTTATCATGTCGTCCAAGTACATTGTGGATACCGTTCTCCCTTCCAAAGTCTAAAGCAAAGAGAATTGAAGAAAGAGGATATGTTACGCTACACCTAAACGCAACTTGTTCGTTATTACTGCGATTTGACCCTCTAGTGTTGGGTCATGAAGAGACTAAATTTGAATGAGAAGGACAGAGACTCGCAATCACCAAGAAAGCCAGGTACCTCGAGAAGAGAGGGTTCGTGCGCGAATCCCACATCTCGCACTCGGGATTTGCTAGTACAACTTAGCTTGTAAATCGTCTCTGAATCTTGGAAGAGCGGTAAGTGTTCCCCGAGTGCTAACCGGTAAAATCTCGAGTTCGAGTGCGAATCAGTCTTCGACTAGCAGTTGACACGAAATCAATGTGAATTTTGGAGAAAGTCAAGATAATCTGATTTCTCAAATTTCCAAACTCTTCCCCAAGTTGCAAAGGAAGTTATAGAACGCAATGTGTCCCTACTGCGTTATCGGATTCTCGCCTCCTGGCGGATATGAACTTAAATTCCAATTCCCACAGACCGGAACGCCACAACAATTACTATTCCTGATTTCTTCCTGCAATTCTTGACGGCCACCAGTTGTACTTCTGCGCGATTGCCATTAGGGAAACGACGAAGAACAAGATGACCAAACCGACATCGACCATGATAGCAGAAGCGACGCTAACGCCAATTTCTTGTAGCAATCCTATTCCGCTGGCTACAAGAGACGCGAAGACGCTCGACAATATCAAGCCCAAGCCGAATAAGGTAACCCAAATCTTGTTTACTGCCGTTCTGATGGCGTCATGGTCTGATTTCCCACTCAAAGCTTCTTCCCTTATCCTAGTCACTAGGAATATGTCGTAATCTATTCCCACGCCGAGCATGGTAACGATCACAAATAGAGGGGCGAGGCTTACCACCGGAGTCTGAAGCAGGTAGTAGAACGCGATAGAGAGAAGAGCGAGAGCGAATGCTACGCTGCAAAGAATGGTAAAGATCAAGCGAAGAGGCGTAAAGACGGAACGAAGTTGGACAAAGAGAATAGCATAGACCCCCAGTGCAAGAATCAGGACAACTAGAGGGAGAACTCCGTTTATGAGGTTCAGACTGTCAACCGTTGATTGGGTAGACCCACCGAAGTAGAGCGTAGTGCCTGCTGGAAGTGGAATCTTATCTACGGCTGTCTCGATGCTCATTAAATCGGATACGGCTTTTGAGCTCTCTGCAGATTCAGAGAGACCGACGGTGATCAGGGCAGTCCTATTGTCCTTTCCAATCTGCGAGAGCATGCCGATCAGATATTGTGATCTGACCGGTGGCGGCAAGACTCCTAGTGCTGAAAAGTTGAATGTAGCGCCGTAGGGTCTACTCGGGCCGCTGACACTGCTGACTCCCTGAGAGCTGGAAATGGTCGATGAAATCGCATCAATCTGTTTGAGCAGGGTCTGGTTGAATTGATTCTGACCATAATCGATGGGAGTTTGGAACGTTACTACAACTAAAGTGGGCGAAACAACGGATCCGCCGAGGTTGTTTGTGATCGCTGTTAAGCCCTGGTTACTCTCGAAGTTTGGAATGAGTTTCGTTATGTCGATTCCAGATGGAGTCTGGTAAGCCAGGTAGAAAGAGCCAACAGCCAATAGGGTGAATATTACAGAGATTGCGACCCTTCGTTGCATAGTCTTTTCAGTAATCCTCTCTAATCGTCCCTTACTCGAAGAATTTCGCAGAGTCCTCATTCCGCGCTTGGGCCAGAAGAGCCTGTCACCCATCATCAATTCAAGTGAGGGCAGGAGCGTAATCGACGCCGCAAGCAAAATCGTAACACCTATCGCAATCGCTGTCCCAACATCACCAAAGAATGGTACGTTGGTAACTGATAGTACGATGTAGGCTACTACCACCGTCAATCCCGCCGTCAGAATCGCCTGCCCCGCCCACCTTACGGATATAGCTACACTCTCTTGGAGAGTCTTGCCCTTCGCTCGTTCTTCCTTCGTTCTTCTGAGTTGCAGTACCGAATAGTCCACAGCCAGACCGAGCATCGTCAGAATCATGAGAAACGGGACAGCAAAATTGATCTGGCCATGCTGGACGACCACCACCAAGCCATAGACCGAACCGAGCGATATTCCAACAGCAAAACCAGCTATCAGGAGTGGAACAAGCGCCGCTACAGGAGAGAGGAACAAGAGACCGGCAACAAGAAGTGAAATAATAAGGCCCGGTAGAATGCTGTCGTCTAGAGCTGGCTGAGCGGTGTTGGCAAAATCCACCGCTAAAACCGGGCTACCTGTCACGTAGATGGTTCCAATACTCGCGAGGCTCGAACTGTGCACCGCGGTTCGAGTCTGTATAACAACGCTGGCGTTGGGTGTCGATGAAAAGCCAATCTGAAAGATCATGGTTTTGTTGTCGGGACTCACGAAGTTTTTCAGGATGGACGCGGAGAGTTGGTAAGGATAATCAGCAAGTCCATCTGTCGAGAGAAGATTTGCGACAGATGTTCGAACCTGAGTCGGGGTGCTGTTGACATTTAGTTGGGAGAGAAGACTGTAGAGCGAGGAAGCGTTTATCGTGAACAGCGGGGAAGATGCGAACAAACTTGAAGTTGTATTGACGAAGACTCTCGTGGCGGCATCCCATGTCGCCGTCGTATTTGCAGAGCTAGGCAGCTGCCCCGCGATTTGTGCGATCTGTGTGATGTAGATGGGGATCGTCGAATCGAGCAAACTTCCTTCTTCCGAGTAGGGGCTCAATATTCCAGTGAAGTTGATTAACTTCGGATCTGAGCCGAGCGTCTGGTTTAGCGAAAGAACATCATCCTTGACTTCATCTGAGTAGACGTTTTGGTTCTGGAAAACGACGATTATTGGACCGGTACTCGTGTTGGTCGACGGGAATTGAGCGCTAAGTACAGCCTGAGCCTTCTCCGATTCCGAGTTCGGAACGCTAAGGCTAGGACCCCCGTTTACGACATTGAATGAAATTGATGAGAAAAAGTCCAAAGTGAGCGGAGCTGATAGAGCAAGTGCGAGAATCCAGGCTACGACTATCACCCTGTGCCTTTTTTTAATAAAGGCGTTCAGGTAATCAAACCGCGAACGATCTGCTTTCATCTATTAATCTTCAACTTGCCTCTTCCCGTAATCAATTCAAATAACGACTTTCCATCGAACTTACTCGAAAGATCCTGAGATAAACGTGGATAAGCTTTCTACCATATATACGCGGCTTTCTATCAAAGAAATATAAGCTGAGGAAATGGGATAATCCTCTATGCATCGGCTAGTATTGGAGTTTCAGAACAAGGATCTACAAATGCTCCCAGTGCCAGTACCCCTCATGAAAGTGAAATCGTTGGAAATTCTACATTTCATTAGGCAGGATCATCAAGAGCTCGCTGGAATATGCAAGATTGAACTCAAAAGTCCTTATTCAAGCATTGAAGATTTCATTGGAAGGAACAAAACTATTGAAATTAGGAGTTACGCATTTGGCCGAAAAGAATTTGGCCAGGATTGTTTCTCTGGTTCATCAGACGCTGCATGAACCCTCCAAAATGCGATGACAATGACTACATAGACTTCCTGATAGCATCCCAGAAATCATTCGCTTGCACCGAAGCTGCTAGATGTCAGCCTGATGATGATGCAGGAGTCACGCCGCCAGCACACGATAGCTTCACCCGCCTTCTGGAGAGACTGCCTGCGGATACAGAAGCGCTCTGGGATGAGGCGAAGAGGATCATCGCCGTTACTGCGGGAGGAGTACTGATAGTCGATGATTCAACTCTGGACAAACCGTACGCGGAGAAGATGGATTACGTCACGTACCACTGGAGCGGAAAACACCACAGTGTGGTGAAGGGGATAAATCTCATCACAACACTATGGAGCGATGGTAACGCCCTCATTCCATGTGACTTTAGACTCTACAATGCGTCAAAAGACGGTCTCACCAAGAACGATCACTTCCAGGACATGTTGTTGGTTGCAAAGCAGAGAGGGATGGAACCAAAATACGTCCTCTTTGACAGCTGGTACTCGAGCATGGAAAATCTGAAGCTCATCGCAAGGGAGCTCGGGTGGCATTTCTTCTGCCGCCTCAAGGAGAACAGGCTCGTCAATCCAACGGGCAGAAAAAAAGGAAACAAACCAATCAAGGACGTGGAGATCCCGCCTGAGGGAACCACGGTTCATCTCATGGGATTCGGAATGGTCAGGGTGTTCAGGACAGCCTCCAAGAAAGGAGACATTGAACACTGGGCTACCGATGACGTTGGGATGAATGAGGAAAAGAGAGATGAACTCTCTGACCAAGGATGGGGAATCGAGGAGTACCACAGAGGAGTCAAGCAGTGTTGTGGCATTGAGAGGGCTCAGGTCAGGAAGGCGACATCCATTCTGAATCACATCCACATGTCAATAAGGGCGTTCATACGTCTAGAATTGTGCAGATTGATGACCGGGATAAGCTGGTACGAAGCGAAGGCGAGAATCGTCAGAGATGCGATAAGGAGCTACATTGCACACCCAATCTATCTTCTTGGGTCAACCGCGTAACTCCTAGAAATGCAAGTCCTTGAGCGTGAAAAGGAAGGAGCCTACACAGTATACTTTAGGGCGAAGCAGTCGAATGTGGAATCTCCTCCTTTTGGCATGGGAAAGATTGGTGGATATCTCATAGTTCCATTCGAAATCAAAGAGGGAAAGCTCAGGATAACCTTTCTTGGCAACCTAGTCCAAGTTAAGAGGTTCCTTCATCGCACGGAGATCATGAGGGTTCGTCATAAAATAGTCAGTCTCACTGACGCAAAGTACTCCCAAGAGTCTCCCTTAAGCCGCCTTACAGAAAAGCAGAGAAAAATCTTGATTGCAGCGTACAAGCAGGGATACTATGATCTCCCTCGCAAGATCAATTCTGAACAGTTGGCTAAGAAGTTAGATGTGGTCAGCTCAACTTTGGTAGAGCATTTGAGAAAAGCAGAACGGCGGCTGTTGATTGGAATGCTTGACAGCTAGATTGCCATTAGGAAAACAGTTTGCATAACTGAGGGATAGTTTGCCAGCCCTATAACGTTTGACCATTTTCTAAATTAATTACTTCTTTGTCTGGGACGGAGATTTCGTGTCCGACTCTCCTTCCATCTTAGAAGCGGTTTCATCTTCGACAGTTTTCGATGAGATTCGACTTTTTGAACCGAGGATGAAGCCAACAAGAGCAATTATCGCTCCAACTATAGCAATTCCTGATCCTGCGTAAATCCAAAACGGATTACCTGTCATTGGAGAACCTCCAATCATCCCGTCTCCTTGAAGTGCTGAAACCGCCCCGGAAAATACGAAAATAATGCCTACAATTCCCAGCGCAAGAAATGACTTTTTCAAGTTTCTGAGACACCGCTCTCAAGTGAAAATTGGTCGTTCGGTGAATATCGCACCATTAGCTCTCAGACATATTTTCGAGTTCTATCCTGTATTAAGACTTATTGGACGACCAATACAGTTATATCAGACAATCAGCTGAACTTCGAAGAACTGTCAAATGCATACAAATTCTGTTATCAAATCAGATTTGCGAATAACCGAGTTTCTTTCGCATATTGGTATGCCTAAAAAACAGCTGGGCTTCGAATAATATGTCTAAGGAACCTGAACAAGCCGATCGAGAAGATACTTTCATCGAAGTTGCGAAAGTGAGGGATGTCCCGGACGCTTCGATGATCGGAGTTACGGTTATCGGAAAACAAATCCTGATCTCTCGAATTGGAAACAAATACTACGCGATTGACGCAATCTGCTCGCATTATTTTGGATATCTTCCAAAAGGCCAGCTGAAAGAAAACAGGGTGGTCTGTCCCGTCCACAAGGCTGAATTCGATCTAGATACAGGAAAAGTTGCCAAGGATGTAACTGCACTACTGAGGCTTGCAACGAGAAGGAGAGCAACTGATCTTAAGGCATACGAGATCAAGGTTGTAGATAACAGTATTCTAATTAGAGTATAAAGGGCCTCAAGAATCCATTGATGTCAGTGAAGGAGATTGACTATCCCTCATGATTTGAACCGCGAAGATAAAGTGCGATCGCCCAGAAATGGACTTTGGAATCAAACTCCAATGGGGGAGCCATGACTGCGATATAGTTATATCGTGTGTTATATATTGGATGTACTATATTGTCATGCTCGACGTCGCAAAACTAAATGAAATCTCCGAAGGTTCCATGAGACGAGTTAAGGCATTCAATACTCACCTGCTTCTTTCCAATGTCCGAGTAAAGATCTAAGTTACCCAGGACATTTCGAATCGTAATTATTAGAACGGAAAATCGAAGAGAGCCCGTATACTTGACGGACGTTTTGAAAGTTTCGTCTTCTGAAAATTCGGTGGCATCTCCCTCAACGGGGGTGTCCCAAACGGCACCCTCTCCGAGAACTGAGCTGTTAATCACCGTGGGGATCCTTCTTGCTCTCTTGATGGGTGCGTTGGATGAATTTGTCGTCCTGACAGCACTGCCCATCATCTTAACGCAGTTTCATAGCCCCGACAGCGGTACTTTCATAATCAGCGCCTATGTTATCGCGACCACTGCAGCGATCCCGATCTTTGCCAAGCTCTCGGATCTTTGGAGCCGCCGAAATGTCTTCCTCGGGAGCTTGGCAGTGTTTATGGTGGGATCCGTCCTTGCAGGTCTGAGCCAGAATCTTACGGAGCTTATCTTCTTCCGGGCCATCCAAGGTTTCGGCAGCGGTGGTTTCTTTCCTGTAGGAATTGCTATCGTCGCGGTCGTGTTTCCCCCCAAGACTAGGGCCCGGGTGATTGGAGCCCTGTCGGGGGTTTTCGGCATTGCGGTGGTGGCAGGGCCATTGATCGGCAGCGCAATTGTGCAGTATACCACTTGGCGTTGGGTGTTCTATGTGAATATCCCGATTGGGATCGCCGGGTTTGCGATCATCCTTGCTACACTTGGACCCCTGCGTCCTGAATTTACACGGAAATTTGACGCCATAGGCACGTGTCTTCTTGTTGGATGGGTGGCCTCCATCATGTATCCACTGTACGGCATTGCAGACAGTGGTTGGGCGTGGACCGACTCGCGAGTAGTTGGGTTGCTCGGGCTCGGGTCGGCGCTTATCGTGGTTTTTGTGATCTGGGAACTTCGTGCAGAAAATCCAATCGTTCCGGTCAGCCTTTTGAAAAATCGCGTCATGTGGGCGGGAGGCGGATCTACTTTCTTCATAGGTATGGTCTTCTTCCCCGTGGCGACTTTTCTCTCGCTCGTGGTCGGAATCGTACTCGCACCGGGCTCCAATTCTTCAGCGACCGTTCGGGACATCCTCTACTTCCTCGTCATACCTCTTGTGATAGGAGCGGCTCTTGGAGGTCAGCTACTCACTCGGCTCTCGTACAGAACTGTCACAATAATCGGCATGATCATCGGGCTCGTCGGAATGGCTGGGCTGACCAACCTATCAGCAACGACTCCACTTTGGAAGTTCATTTTCGATGTGATCCCTGTAGGCGGAATAATTTTGCCATTGCTCCCTCTCGGGTTCGGGATCGGCTTGACTTTCCCGGTGTTTCTTTTGGCTGCACAGAATCAGGTAAGATCCGCGGACGTCGGCGAAGCTGGAGGGATGATCCAATTTCTTCAGTCCTTAGGCGGCGCAGTCGGATTGTCGGTACTCGCATCACTGCAAGCCACCCGGTTCGCTGTACTCGATCCGTTGCCCAACGTCTCTTGTCTGTCACCAACGCCGCAAATTCCTTTGTGCGGTAGCTATCTCAGCTCACTAGAAGTATCTCTGGTACAATCGTACGACCAAGTTTTCGTCGTGATGGTAGTGTTACTTGTCGTAGCACTGGTCTTCGCATTGTTTCTAAAAGGACGGCTTCCCAAAGGAAATCCGACCGCAACCGGCGGAATAAATGAATCCGGAACGGAGCGACCTCCGGAACTCACTCAGGATTCTTCTACCATTTCAACGGAAATCCCAAAGTCTGGACTAGAGTCTCCGGGACGATAGTCAGAAATTACAGAGTCTTCCAAAATGATAACCAACAAACGGTCAGCCTTCTTTTACAGTTTGGAGGAGGACGAGCTCTTAGTCTGGGTTTGATTGATTAGTCATTTTTTCACTGTTGGGCTTCATTCGGTACCTGGTAGCTAGGTTATGGGAGAACGATTGACAGTCGTCATCAGAATCTCGTCGAAACGTGGCGAAGTTCGCCTCTTTGAGGCTACGAAATAGTTATGCAAAATATCGCCTTCAACTTGCCTAACGTCAATGGAGTTGAATCCCGCTCGTTTCAGTTTCTTGCGTGCCATCTGCTCGCCCCACATGTTTCCGAGTCCTTCTCCACCATAAGCTGAATGAGACAGTCATGCAGTGCATAGTCGAGGCGGCGTACTGCATTGGTGCAACGGGATGGTCAAGGTTTTCTTCGAGGTTGCTGGAAGATTTGTTTTCTACCATGAAAAAGACGCCGTCCGTTCGAAGAGCTTTGGAAATTGCTTTCAAGATCTTAGTTGGCCTTGCCTGGTCGTGAATTGAATCGAAAGCTGTAATCAAATCAAAGGATCTGAACTCATTCAATGTTGCAATGTCCTTAATTGCGAATTTGGCGTTCGATAGTCCAAGCCGTTTGGCTTCCGACCTTCCTGCTGCTATTCCCTCTCTTGACATATCGTAACCAACGAAACTACTTTTTGGGAAAGCTCGAGCCATTAGATTAATGGCGTGTCCCGAACCACATCCAACATCCAGAACGTCGACTCCTTCTTTTAGGCGATCAGTGCACCCCGGAATCAGTGGGAGGATTACATCAATCAACTTCGCGTCATGAATTCGGACGCTTGATTCTGCCATGTATGTCTGCAATTTGGGATATGCTGTGTAGGGAACTCCACCACCCTCGCGGAAACACTCGATAACTTGATCCTCAACGTTTCCCAAAAAAGAAACAAGCTGTGAGGAGGATCCGAGATTAGCAAGCCCCGCGGTACGAGTGAGACTGGCAGCGTGCTCAGGAGGAAGCTTATACGTTCCTGAATGGAACTCGTATTCTACAATTCGCCCCGTGACCATGCAGGCTAACCATTCGCGAACATATCGCTCGTCGAGCTTCGCCTTGTTGGCAATCTGCTCGCTTGACATCGGCGGCAAGCTTGCCATGACATCGAACAATCCAGTTCTGTGACCAATGCTTATCATCAAACACAGGAAACCATCATTCAGGATAGATATCATGCGGGAGGCAAATGATTGAATCTTTGAATTATCAAATTCAGATTTGGTCGACAAGGTAGTTTTCTTCGGATATTACTGATCTTATTTAAGACAGATGCGCGGTAAGTCTCTGGGTATTCCCATACCTGCGATCAGATTCTTGGAGGTAAGTAGCCGAGGTTTGCTCTGCTCGGGATGAACCTTGACAGATGATAAAAGTCACAAATCCAAAAATTATCTGTATGGTTTAAAAGAATCAAGTGAATGAAAGTCGGTCGCACGGTTTTCTGAAACGGAATAATTCTGGTGTAGTTGTTGAGTCTCGAAGCGGCGAAAGAAATCATTTCAAGGTTGGATTCGAAAATGGGAGATAGACCGTTGGGGAATCCTTACTTCAGGGATCCCGATGTAATTGCCTTTCCCTTCAAGAAAGAATCTTTTCTACCAATCAAACCGATCAAGAGCGATCGACAGGTTGCTTTCGTTGACGGAGGAAACCTGGAACTCCTGGGCGCGCCGAATTTCTCTGTCCAGCTTAACAGGATTTATGCGTGCATCTGGAAAGACAATAAGCGACAGAATGGATTGAAAGTTCCGCAGATAGAATTTTTTTCCGCAATTTTTTCTACTATCAAGGATGATGAAATCGTCTTCGAAACGATGATAGTGCCCAGCGCCCCCGAGTTTTCCTCACTTCTTCCCGATCTATCGGGCAGCGTGGTCCGCTATTCCGAGCATAATATCGAATACGGAAACTATAGAGCTAGTACATCGAGGGTTGCCTCAATCGCCAGAAATTTTGCGGAATGGAAATTTGCAGAAAAGGTAGCCGAATTACTGAACCCAGATGATGTCATTGTATTGGATGGTACTCTTCAGACTCAGTTTCAGAACGAGGGGAAGTACTTTCGAAATCTGGAAGAGACCACCCAAAAACACGGGGTAATTCTTACGAGTCTTTCAAAGACGAGCATGCTCTTTACGGATTCAGGACTATCTCTTCTAGGTGCAATCAGCCAGTTTGCAAACAACGAAAACATGAATGGTGAATGGTTTCATCCTATCTTCGAATCGCGTAAACATCATGTATTCGGCCTCGTTGTCAAGTTAAAGTCTGTCTCAGACTGGGTTTTCCGATTGGATTTCCAGCTCGATCAGTTCAAGCAGCTCAGCGAAGATAAACTGGACGAGATTCTGAATCTCCTTTGCTCTAACGCTTCCGATCCGACGTTCCCCGGTTATCCCTATGGGTCTATTGACGCCGATTTGTTTTCACGAGTGTCAGAAAATGAGATTGATTATTATCGTGCGTTGGTCTCTTCCCAGATTTCCAGTTTGAATAGACAGGGAAGGTTTGTTTCCCACATCAGAGCGGGAGACGCGCATGACGTTCTGAATACCATAGCTGGATTCTAGTTGGTGGAAAAAATGCAAGACGGAAAAATGATGGAAATAGCCGGGCAAGTAGTCGGTGGAAATGTCGCGAGCATTCTAGTGAGGCAGAAAAGCGACCAGAACATCGAGCTCGGTGATTTACTCGTCGCTGATTCGGACGACGACAGCTATCTGATACTCAAGGTAAACGATCTTCAGTATGGGAGCCAGATACCCGGGTCGGTAAGAGAACTTGCAGCGGGACTGAAGCTCGAGGGTTATTCATCTGGAGTTGATTTTATGGATCCGAAACTCCGAAATTACGTCTGCGCTTCGGTGAAGCCGATCGCCAAAGTTTTCAGAAATAGAGATCAGGTAAAGATACCAAAGGTTATGCCTGCATTTTTCTCTTCGATGAGATTTGCAACGGAAAAGGATCTAGCCTTTCTCTCAGTTCCACCAAAGAATCCTGTTTACTTAGGGCAGGTTAGAAGCGGCTCAAAAATACTCGAAGTCAAGGTGTACCTGAACGGGGACGATGCTTTCACCCACCACATCCTCATTCCTGCAACAACGGGCAGGGGTAAGAGCAACTTGCTGAAGGTTATCCTCTGGAGTTTGATGGATGTCGGGAAGGTAGGGATTCTTGTTCTAGATCCGCACGACGAATATTACGGGCGGGATGGAATCGGGCTCAAGGATCATGCAAAGGCGAACAAGAACCTGGTGTATTATTCTTCGGATGCCGTCACTGGGAAAAACACACTCGTGGTAAACCTCGAGACGCTCGAGCCGGGTCACTTTGATGGGATAATTTCTTTCTCGGACGCGCAGCAGGATGCGATCGCCGGTTATTACAAGACATACAAGAATCATTGGCTGGAGCAGCTCATTCTTGGCGCCGCAGTAGAGGGCACTACTCCTAGGACGCTGCAGGTTTTGCAGAGGAAATTCCGCAAGACCCTTGGAGTCAGCGCAAGCAATGGTCAGATCCTCTGCGACATGGAAATTTTCTCAACCGACGCCGGCAGAGCAACGATCGGAGAGATCACCAAATCGCTTGAAGCCGGCAAGATTGTTGTAATTGATACCTCGCGGTTGAGCGACGACGCGGAACTCATCATCGGGAGCATCATTTCCAATGAAATATTCTACGGACACAGGAAAGCTAAAGCCGAAGGCAAGTTGAGTCAGATAGCTCCGGTGAGCATAGTAATAGAAGAAGCGCCTAGGGTACTTTCAGCCGAAGCTATAGAGCAGAGCTCAAATATTTACAGCACCATCGCCCGAGAAGGAAGAAAGTTCAAGGTTGGGCTCGTCGCAATTACCCAGCTAACGAGTGTCATCCCGCAGATGGTATTGACAAACATGAACACGAAAATCATTCTGGGAAACGAGATGGTTGCGGAGCGCCACGCCGTGATGGAAAGCTCGGCACAGGATCTCTCTGACGAGGACAGGACGATAGCAAGTCTCGACAAAGGGGAGGCGATAGTCAGCAGCATCTTTACGAAATTTGCGGTACCAATTTACACGCCTTTGTTTGAGACAATAGTTGCCGATGCGAAGAAAAATACCCAGAACGATCCCTTTGACCTGAGCAAAGAAAAATTCTCCCTGTAAGTGGATCCCATGAAGTTCGCTCACATGTCAGATATTCACCTAGGGGCCTTCCGTGATCCGATCTTGCGCCAGATGGAGCGGCAGGCACTCGAGGACGCGGTCGAAAAGTGCATCGAGCTCAATGTCGATTTCGCCCTTATTTGCGGAGACATCTTTCACGTCAGCATACCAGATCTTACCATCGTCAATGAAACAATACGAACCCTTCGCCTCTTGCAAAAAGCGAACATTCCGGTCTATGCAATCTACGGGAGCCACGACTACACGCCCAACGGGACTTCGGTGATTGACATCCTTGACACTGCGGGCATTCTGACCAACGTAATGAAAGCCCGCGTCGATGAAGAAGGGATGGTGATACTCCAGTTTGTCGTAGATCCCAAGACTGGAGCAAAGCTAGCCGGGATCTCGGCGCGAAGGATAGGGCTGGAGAGCAAGCTGTACGAGAAGCTCGACAAACCGCGGCTTGAAGCGGAGAAGGGATTCAAGATTTTTGCATTTCACAGCGGAATCTCGGAGTTCAAGCCCTCATTTCTCTCAGAAATGGAGACGGTTCGGATTACCAATTTTCCAAAGGGGTTTGACTATTACGCCGGCGGACACATCCACATAACCGACGAATTCACGTTCCCAGGTTATCCGAAGATCGTCTTTCCCGGGCCTCTGTTCACCGGCTACGGCAAGGACATCGAAGACACGGCGAGGGGGACAAAACGCGGCTTCTTCATCGTCGAGTTTGAAGAGAAGGTCAAGAAAGTAGAGTTTGTCGAAGTCGGGGGATTCAACGGGGCTTATCTTGTATACGACGTGACCGGGAAAAATTCGCATCAGGCAAGGAAAGATCTAGCGACGAAGCTGGATGAGCTAGAGGTCAATGGAAAGGTCGTAATCGTCAGGGTAAAAGGAGAATTGGCGGGAGGGAAAACGACCGACATTGACTTCTCTGAGTTAGGGCGTAAGCTTTCCGCTAGAGGTGCGGCGTACTTTCAGTTCAACCGCTTCAGCCTCTCATCAAAGGAGTACGAGGCAAACAAGATCGCGGGAGAGGACAAACCGCAGATAGAGTCAAACCTCTTCAGAGAAAACATCGGGACTGTCAAGGTCTCGCAGCAAAACCTGAAGGGAGAGGAGGGGGTGCACTCAGCCATTGAATTGCTGAGAGTAACCAGGCAGCAGCAAAAGGGGGGCGAGTCGAAGGGGGATTATCAAGGACGGATCATCAGTTCCGGGATCGAAACGCTGAAGCTCCAGAAAGAGTTCGAGGATGAAACCGAATGATCATCAAAAAACTGAAGCTCGAAAACATCCGGAGCTACAAGAACCAGCTCATCGATTTTTCGCTCGGAAAGACTCTGTTCGAGGGCGACATCGGCTCGGGCAAGTCAACAATCCTGATGGCAATCGAGTTCGGGCTGTTTGGGCTGGGCTCTGAAAAAGCTGGATCGCTTCTTAGGGCAGGGGAGAAGGACGGCTTTGTCGGCGTCTTTTTCGAATCGGGCGGGAAGGAGTACGTAGTGAATCGCCACTTGGTGAAGAAGGGGAATTCGATAAACCAGGATGATTGCAAACTGAAGAGTCCCGACGAGGGAACAAAGTCGTATTCCGTCACTGAGCTGAAAGAGAAGATTCTAGAGATCCTGGGTTTCAACGAACCCATTGATCCAAAAGCACAGAGCTTCATCTACAGGTATGCGATATACACACCGCAAGAGGAGATGAAGGCAATCCTCACGTTGCGTCCTGACATAAGGCTTCAAACGTTGCGAAAAGCATTCCGCATGGAAGAATACAAGACCTCGGCTGAGAATGCGAAAAATCTCTCCAACGAAATCAAATCAAGGGGGAAGGAACTCGCCGCGATGGCGTCCGAGGTTCAAGCGATGAAAGCAAAGATCGATCAGTTAAAGGCATCTACGGCTTTGAAAAAGAATGAGCTAGAGAATCTCAATCTTGAACGAAATCAAGTCGACGAGCTGATCCACACACAAAAGGTAAAGCGTGACGACCTGCGCTCTAAACAGCTCGTGCTGAAAGCTGAAACAGGAAAGGCAGATGCTCTTCTTGCACTGGTCGCTGAAAAAGAAAAAGAGATCAAAGACGCACAAGCCCAGCTCGCGTCCAACAGGGCAAGAATCAAACTTGTACAACCAAAGATTGTGGAGATGAGCAACCTAGCAAATCCGTCAGAGCTTGCCCAGATAGAATTGAAGGAAGAGATACAACACCTTGAAGAGGAATTGAAGAAGCTCAGGAATTTGGAAACCCAGATCCGTGTAAAGTTCTCGGATTACAAAACCATTCTAGATAAAGGAGTTTGCCCGACTTGTGACCAGCCTATCGACCCGCACGGTTTTTCTGATCTTGTCTTGCACAAGGAAACTGAGCTGAAAGCAACTCAGGACAATGTGGAGGGTTGCAACGAAAAACTCCAGATTTCAAAGACAGTTCTCGACAAGAAAGTTCAGTTTGACATGGCTCAGGCGAGGCTGGAGGATGCGAAGAAGAGTCTTTCCGAGTACGAGGAAAACGTCAGGATCTGGCTGTCGAAATTCGAAGAAGCAGATGGCGCTCTGAAAACAGCAAACATGGAAATGGTCTCTGTAAAGGCAAGCATACAGAAGTTGCAGGGCGTGAACGCCGATCTTCAAAACGTCGAGATCCGGATTACAAAATCTGAAGAAGATCTCAAGCGAATTGACAAGAGCATTTCATCCGCAGAAGCAAACATCGTCGACTGGGAGAGACAGACAAAGGACTACAAAGATTCGATCGAGAAAAAGCTGGAGAAGAAAGCAAGCTCAGACAAGTTGAACGAGTACCTGATCTGGGTTCAGGATTACTTTTTGCCCACTCTGGAACTGGTGGAGAAGCAGGTGATGCTGAACCACAACCAGGAGTTCAACGCGCAGTTTCAAAAGTGGTTTGGGATGCTCGTCGACGATCCGGGGAAGCTGGCGAAGGTGGATGAGGAGTTTACTCCAGTAATACAGCAGGACGGGCTGGATCAGGAAGTCTCGTATTTGAGCGGCGGAGAAAAGACGAGCGTCGCTCTGGCATATAGGTTGGCACTAAATTCGGTTGTGAGGAAAGAATCAAGTGGTCTGGAGTCCAATCTATTGATTTTGGATGAGCCCACCGATGGATTTTCAAAAGAACAGCTTTCGAAGGTAAGGGAAATATTGGATGAAATCCAAAGTCCTCAAATAATCTTGGTGTCACATGAAAGGGAGCTCGAAAGCTTTGCAGATCAGGTGATTAAAGTTTCAAAAGCGAATGGTGAGTCGAGCATTTCTATCGTTAACTAAGGTTTAGGGCAATCAAGGAGATAGTTCTGAGCTCAAGTGAATCGACTTCAAAAAGGTTGGGCCCCGCGTTTGAGCTGTCAGACTCATACGCTATCAACGAACCCGATGTTAGAACTCTTTCTGTAATCCTTTAGCAAAGACTTCAAATTCTTGACGTCCTCAACCGTGATATTGCCGGAGAGTATAACTTCGGAACCATTGATCGTAACGTTTGCCTTCTTGGCTTTAGCCCAACTTCTTATCCAGTCTCTTTCTCTCGGGCCCAAAGTGAGCACCCCTGCTCCTTCTGATCTCTTATTCTCACCGTTGACTCGGGTCTTTTCTATCTTGAATGTGCTCATTCAGTTTCAATACTAACATGATTTAAGATGTCTTATTGCTTGTGCTTAGCTGAAAGCCTCGTTAGAAAAGACCTATCTGTACATTCAACCTCGGTCTCCAGCAGCTCTCTCCTTACACTTTTAAGATGCGGTCTCTGATTTTTGCAAAACGCTTGAATGCTCGATTAAGGAATTTACTCTCGCTGAGTGTCTAGCTCTCAGGTACAGTCAGATCGCGTGCTTCGGCTTCATTTGGAGACCAGATTTTTTTTATTAAAATCGCATCTTTTCCATGATTAACTCGTCATAGAATTCTTCGCCGACTTTGATTTCCTTCTTCATTTGACCAACTACGACGAAACCCATGTTTTTGTAGAGCGCAACAGCCGCGTTCTGTTTCTGATTCACCATAAGCTGCATTTTCATGACATCTTTATTCTCTTGAATTAGCTCTAATGCATTTTCAAGTAATTTCTTACCGATGCCGTGACCACGGTAATTTGGATCTACGTACACGCCAAAGATTCGAGCAATATGTTTTGTCTTTACCCTGTTATTGAAAAGATAGGTTAAGGTTCCTACAGGTTTGCCGTCTGACAGCGCGAATAAAGCGTTCTCCATTCGCCTCTGCCATTCAGCTTCGGTGAAATTCTCTTCCTCTTCGTACGAACTCCCGAAGGCAATCGGGTCAGTTTTAAGCGCTCGCAATCGCAGTTCCATTGCTTCTCTCCATCTTTCAGGGGGGAGAGTTTTCACCTCGATCATCGGGTGTCCCTCACTGATTTGTAAGCCATGAATCACATCCCGAAGTATGTCTCCTTGTTAAACCCTCTTGAATAACGGTTTCGAGTTTGCAAATGAGGGATTTGATTTCGTGTAGTATTGATACTTACCACAGAGTGCTATCTTATGCTGAAACGTTTTCGTTTATGACATGGAATATCAGATTAGGAAAAAGGAGAGAATGGGGAGGTCTTTCCTCCCCGCTTTCTTTTGCGGAGTTTCTACTGATTCAGCAGGTATGCCTGGTACAGCGCCGTGCCGGAGTTACTGTAGAAGCCTGTGTAATCCGTTCCTCCGTTGCCGGTCGCTCCTGGGATGACGTTCGACTCAAAGTTCTCTGGAGTTCCAGCGTTATCGTTGTTGAGGTACGGATTGCCGGTGTTTGCGTCGATTGGTTTGATGCCGAGACCGTTGTAGAGCGCGTTCGTGTTAGTTATGGTGAGAGCACCGAAGCCGCTGTATGCTGCTGTCGCCCACTCCCATCCGATGTGGAACGAGTTTGTCGTGCCACTGATGGTGCCAGTCCACGTTACCTGGGCTCTCTGCAGTGAAACACCGGCTGGGACCTGGTAGGCGAGACCAGAGAGAAATACATTCCCCGTGTAGCTCGAGGGCACAGTCGTTACCCACTGGCCACTGGTGAAGCTGGTCGTCGATGTGGTTGCAGTCGGGCTGTAAATCACTTCGGCGTTTGGAGCCGGTAGGCTCAGTGTAGTGCCGTCTTGAAGCTGGGCGAAAATCCACTGACCGCTAAAGTGGATCGTGAGTCCCACGGTGGGAACCTGCGAGTCCAGGTTCAGGACGCTGCTGAACCAGACGTAATCCCCACTTGCGATGGCCTCTCCGTTAAAGTTCGATTGGAGGGCGCAAACGTCCGGATTGGTGTTCTGGTCGGTGCACATCGAAGTTGTGTCCAGTCCGACCTTGCCGCCGTGAGATCCACCAACAGAGACCTGCTCTCCGGTGGATGGGTTGAGAAAGAATCCAGGCCCTCTCTGGGGCGAGTTGAAATTGAACATTTTGAGCAGGCTGCCTGCGAGGTTGTCGAAGGAACTAGGGCCCACGCTCCCGAGATTCCAATTGTCCTCGACGAACCTGAGAATTGACGACTGGTCGGTGAGAGTGTTGTCGACAAAGTTCTGCTTGGCGTATGGAGAGATCACGAGAAGCGGGATCCTCGGTCCGTAGCCGCACCTGTCCTGAACACCCAATGGCGAGGTCCCGGTACCACAAGTGACTCCGTTGAGGACATCATTTGTGGGGTCGCTGGATGGGCTTACAATCGGGCCCATGACGTGATCGTACCAGCCGTCGGAGTCGTCCCATGTGATGAAGATGGCCGTGCTGCTCCACGTGGGGAGGCTTTCGAGCTTGTTTATGGTGTTGACGAGCCAAGCCTGTTCATCGAGCGGATCGGAATTGGCCGGGTGTCCGTCCTGGAACCTGTCTGCCTTCAAGAAACTGACCGCCGGCAGGTTGCCCGAGTCAGCCGCGATCCAGAAAGAGGAAAGGTCGTACTGGTGGTTTGCCTGATCGGTGTAGCCAATCATGGAAGGCGAGCTCGGTGGCAAGTGGTGGGGGTTCGAGGTTGAGGCGAAGTACTGGAACGGCTCGTGGTGAGCACTGTAAGCGGCCTCGGTCGTTCCGCCTACCTGGACATTGGATGAGCCGCAAACTGCCGGGGAGCCCGTCACCGGATTGTATGGAACTGTGGGCGTGAACCCGCCCTGGAACCAACCCCACGTCAGGCCAGCATTATTGAGAAGGTTTCCAATGTTCTGGGGCGCGCCTGCTCCACTGGAAGGAGTCATCGCTAGTGTTGGGCTCGTTGTGCTTGAGCAATCGTCGAATGTTGGGTCGGAGTCTCCGATTACCTGTCCATTGGCGAGAACTCCGGCCACGTTATTAGTAGTCGTTCCGCCAGGAAGTGTCGCGATCATAGGGCCGCCAATGCCCGATATCAGGTTCAGTGCTCCAGGTGTTGATGGTCCGAAGGTAGTACCGAAGAAGTTGTCGTCGAGAGCATAGTTCTGTGCGTAGTTCCAGAGGGCGGTCACGGTGTTCCCGTCGTAGTAGTCCATGACGAGACCGTCGCTGCAGCTGGTCTGCTCGGGAAACATGTTCATCAATCCGCCGTTGAAGGCAGCTTGTTCTGCGGTGTAATCGTGATCGTTGTCGCACGTAACTGGCTCGGTGCGATCAAGCCTCGCCGGGTTGTCGGTGGGATTCCCGGTCACCAGCTCGTTGGGATTGCTTGTCAACAGCGCGCCAGTGAGTCCATTGACAGTGGGCGTTCCCGGAGCGGCCGTGAACTGCGGTTCGTTGGGCAGGTTTGCTGCGTTGGGGTAAGTCCCGAAGTAATGGTCAAACGAGACGTTCTCCTGGAAGATTACTACCACGTGTTTTATCGGCGTAGTAGTGTTAGAGTTCGAATTTGATTGCGCGAAAATTGTCGCGAAATTTGCTGTGAGTAAGACTGCTAAAAGTAGTAACGGCGTTGCGATGGATACCTTCGTCCTTGTTTTCATGTTCGCGTATGGGAAGAGGAAGGTATATTTTTCTTTTGACAATAATCTATATCGGAATCAATTCTCATTGGTAGCACTATTTTCAAAAACCAAAATTCTATATTCTATAACAATGTGCCCTAAAAGTACTCTATAGGTTTTATTGAGAATTATTTTCTATTTTTCGATCCGAATTCACTTTCCGACTCACAACAATATAGAATGCCTAATCGTTTGTTGCAATAATATTACACAATAGTTAACGATGACCATCATTGTGTCTTGAAAACCTAAGGAGTACCTTCTCGTTCATATACGAGTTCTCATTGATTCTTATATAGAATTTTTTTCTGCGTTTCTACACACTTGAGCACTTTTTTGCTGAAGAGCTGACGTTCAAGCTCTGTTAGCTCAGAAGAGCTTGAAAACGAGCTGAACGGAGCTTAGGGAGCTGTGTCCACGAGCTGTGATCATGTCTGCGAGCCGTCGGAATTCATTTTCGAAATGAAGGGGTTGCGTTTCACGCTCGAAGATTAAGCTTGAAGAGCTAAAACAAATTTGGAGCGTTAATCATACCGTCGGAGTAATTCCTCATTGAAAAAATCGGCTGGGGCTCGAAGCCGTAGATCCGATTCCTGCTAGGTCTTTTTCGCGTACCTGTAGACCTATTTGGCTTTACAAAGCGATTGTTTAATCTCATTGATTTAATATACAATTTTCTCCTTTTTCTACACGGGGGCACAATTCTGCGTACCAAAGAGCTCGTTTCAAGCTCTGTTGGCCACTGACAGCTGGATTCTGAAATTTTTGGTTAGAGAATGGCGGTTTTCAGGTATTTCCAAAATCTTTGAATCATGCAGGTCTTGTGTACGTACCTAAAAATCCACGTAAACGCACATCCGAGCAATGAACGCTCAGTTCTGAGTAAAGCTTTTCACCGTTTTGTGGTCAAGTTTCTGAATCAGAGCGAGCATCAGTCTCACTGTGGTATCAATGTCCCTCGTGTCCACGATTGCTTCGTGGGAATGGATGTGCCTCGTGGGCACGCTGATCACGATTGAAGGACATCCAGCTTTATTCAGGTTGAACTTCCCCGCGTCGGTCCCGCCCTTCGCCACCGTCGAAAGCTGGTACGGTATGCCCTCGGACTCTGCTGTATCAATTACAAAACGCTTGAGCTCCTGGTTCGGTATCATCGACGCATCGAAGGTGAGTATGCTGGGCCCCTTGCCCAACTTTGACGGAGCTTCGCTTGGCTTTATTCCCGGAACGTCTCCGGCGATATCCACTTCGAGTGCGAACGCGACATCCGCGTCAACCACGTGTGCGACGGTATTCGCGCCGCGCAATCCCACTTCTTCCTGGACCGTCCCGCCGACGTAAATCGTGTTTGGATGTTCGACTTTTCTAAAACTCATCCGGCGCAGGACTTCCAGCCCAACGAATGTTCCAACGCGGTCGTCGAACGCCTTGCCGATCGCTATTCGATTGCCGCGCACCATCGTAAATTGAGTCCACGGGGCAACCGGATCGCCGATGCGCACTCCGAGCTCGTCCATTGCGACGACCGAGTCATCAGCTCCAACATCGATGAACATGTTATCCATTTTCACGACCTTTTCCCTCTCCTCGACCGTCAGAAGATGCCACGGCTTTGCAGCGATGACTCCGATCACGTCGCCCTTGCGCGTCCTGATCGTCACCCTGTGCCCCAGGAGAACCTGGTCAAACCAGCCGCCCAGCGCAGCGAACGCGAGATATCCGGTCAGGGGATCAACTCCAGTTATCACGAATCCGACCTCGTCCATGTGCCCCGCCATGAGAATTTTCGGCGATTCACTCGTCCCTCTTTTTTTGAGAATTATCGAGCCGATCTTGTCGTGCAATATTTCATCCGCAAATTGCGAGCCCACGCGTTTTACAATCGCCGCCGGTTCTCGTTCAAAGCCCGAAGGCCCGAAGGATTCCGAAAGCTCCTTCAGCAAACCAAGAGAGTCGGATTCAAGTGACATGAAAATCATCTGGAATAGAGAGTATATTTAATCATGAACCCTGGACCATCTGCGAAAATCAAAAGTGCTTTAACGGGATGTCTCGCGAGCACGAGAAGTTATGGCAGACAAATGGTATCCGTCAAAGTGGGGAGCGGAAGATGAGATCGGCGCGCTGGGCGCAGTCAATCCATTGATGATAGTGGAAGCCGCTCGTCTCGTCAAAAAGGGAAAGACCTACAACTTGGCTCACGTCCTCGAAGAGGGGATACCAAGCCTCTCCTTCCACGGTCAGTTTCTCTACACCACATTTCGCCGCCACAGCCTGGATCTAAAATCTCCGGGAAAGACAAACGACGCGGGCGGGATGAACACCAGGCTTGAAATGGCAGACCACACCGGCACTCACATCGACGGGTTAAATCACATTTCGATCGGGGAGAGATTGTACAACGGCCACGTCTCCGAAGAAATAATGGGGACGTTCGGCACGACGAAGCTGGGGATCGAGAAGACGCCACCAATCTTTACGAGAGGGATCTTGATCGACGTCGCGTCTTTTTTCAAGGTGCCGGCGCTGGATGGAGGTTACGCGATTTCTGCGAAAGAGATCAGAAATTGCGCGGAGGCAACTCGGGTGAAAGTTAGAGAGGGAGATGTCGTATTGATCCGCACCGGCTGGGGCAAGTACTGGATGTCTGACAACGCTAAATTTCTAGGCCCGGTTCCGGGCATTGATCTATCGGCCGCCGAGTGGCTCGCAGATCAAGGCGCTGTTGTCGTCGGCTCCGACACCTGGAATGTCGAGGTCGATCCTTCAAAGGAAATCAGAGGGGCGGACGATGTCCACCAGTACCTGATCACGAAAAATGGCATCAGGATGATCGAGAATCTTTTTCTCGAAGAAGTTTCCCAGGATCGAGCTCTGAAGTTTTTGTTCGTTTGCCTGCCGCTTCGAATTCGGGGCGGAACAGGATCGCCGGTAACGCCCATAGCTGTAACTTGATCCTGAAACAAAATCTACTTCGTAGTCGAGGAATTGCCGAAGTTACTGCCATGATTACCTTAGTGCCTGGATCAGGTCCTTGTAGTAAGTTTCCTTCAGCGTATTCGTGCAATTGTGCGAGACAAAATCAATCGTGCAAAGAAAGACTCCGCACGGGCAGTAGTAAGTCGCCACTTCTTCGTCACACCGGGCGCAGAATATTGTCCGGCCGATAACCTTTATCGTCTGCTTTACGTGTGGCCTGTAAGTGTCCGTCTTGGTTTTCTGTTGAGACATGAGTCTTAAAGAACGGGGGCGAGAGTATCGATTATAATATTGCACTTTTGAACCTCCCGTTCTACATTTTTTTCACAATCAGAACACCATTCCAATTGTTTGTATCAAGTCGGCATTCTAATCCATCGCGATCTTAGACTAATTGTCATTGCACAACTGAGAAATAACACTTGGCTTCGTTCCTAACCGGGGGCAGAGAACTGCTAGAGATTCGAAATCAATAGTCGATATTCCGAACCTAATTAAGATCGGGAGGGTGTTTCAAGTCCGGATGGGCTTTTGGCCGACTCAAAACACGGGCTGGTCGCGACAGCGGCGATCATTGCTCTCCTGGTCGTTGTCATAGGCATCGGGATTGTAAATTTCACTACGACCGACCATGCAATCACCGATACTAGCGTCAGCACTCTCACGACTTCGGTCACTTCGATTGTTTCGAAGACGTTAATCCAGACACAGTTCAGCACTGTCTTCATGAACGGTACGGTAACTGTCGTCAGCACAGCTACCCAATTATCCAGCGAAGTTTCGACTTCTACCGTAACACCGAGTACTACCGTGACTTTGGCGCAGACAACCCAGGTCGTCTCCAACATCACGGTTGCTGAGGCATCGCTCTATGGCGGAGCAAGCGCCACGAGCTCCTCCCAGGGAACTGCGAGCCTTTTGCTGGCGTTCAACAATCCAAATTCAAGCACCTTCATAACTTCGATTATTCTTGTCTCTCCATATGGTCCGACGATTAATGCTTGGGACAACACCACATCTGCTTCTAGCGCCGCAAACCTTGTAGTCTTTTCATCCAGCCATCCGGGTGACAACGCGGTGCCGGGCGCTCAGATCAGCTTCTTCACATTTTATCCCGAATCGTCAAATCCGATTCAGCTCCCCCACGGGCAGACGTTCCAGTACGTTGTTTACTTTGCCTCGGGATTTTTCTTAGCTGGTTCTCTGGTATCACAGTGATCTTATTTCGCGATCAGCGAATAGTTCATTGATGACCTCAGCGTTTCTCGATCAGTCGGTCTCCGACTACGCGCAGCAAGAAAGACTTTAGCTCGACGTAAGACGTAGCAACAAAAAGGGAGCGTCAGCCCTCTGTCAGTAATGAACGTCGATGAATGCCACTTTATCACGATCCGATAATGTCTGAGGTAGACCTTGTTGACCTCTGCCCATTCTCTCTTGGTGTAATTGAGCTTGGGGTCTGAAAGTAGTCCGTCAAGCTCACGGCCGACGAATACTTTGTTTCGCCTTCTCGTAATTATTAGGTTTGTCAGCCATCCGAGAATTAGTGGAAGTAGGAAGGAGAAAAATCCGATCTGGTTATCAGCCGTCGCATCGTGTTAGATAGCGGGGAAAAGAAGAAAATTCCTGCGTCACAGAGAAAACATGCTTTGCCATTCTTCAGCTCGAAATAGAACTCCGAACCCGTGTCGGACTTTCTTTCGAAGTAGGGCATTATCTCCCAGAGATCAGGAAGAATTTTTCGGCGTTTTCCAGATTATTTCTGGGTAGCAGATACTCCCGCTCAGAGATGAGTTATCAGGCCAGCTTCTTCCAAAGCATCTCGGCGTCGTCTCGGGTGATGTCGACCACATCCACGATGGTAAACATGGATTTTGCCTCCCGGGAGTATCTCTTCATCTGGAGAACCGTGTCGATGAATTCCTCGCGTGTGATTCCGTAATCCTTTGGGCGGAATAATAGACCCATCGCGTCCATCTCTCGCTCAACGATCGCTTCCTCATTATTCTGGAAGTGCGTCAGAATGTAAATTCCGGTTCCCACAACCTCGCCGTGGACGAAGGCGCGTCTGGTCAGCTCTTCAAGCGTGTAAAAAAACAGGTGCTCGCTCCCTTCCTCCGGTCGTGGTGTCTTTGCCTCGAGCTGAACGGTGTTCGTGTCGATGTGCAGCTGGACGAGGGTCTTTATCCCCCTATCGGTAACGTTCTTGATTTCGCTTCCGTTGCCAACGAGCGTGCTCAAGATCTGTCGCGACTCGTCAGCAATTTTTTCGTCATAAAATTCGCCGATTTTCTCGTGCGCCAGCCACCAGTCAAATAGAGCAGTCCGGCATGAGTAGATATCGCCGGTTCCTGCGGTGTTGAGACGTTTTGGAGCGGACTGGATCGCGGGATAGTCGATTATGATCTTCTCGGGCACAACGTTTCCAAGATAGTTCACCTTGCCGTCGAACCTCACCGCGGCAGCCGGTGTCGCGTAGGCGTTCACGGATACAATCGTCGGGATGAACACGGCTTTGCAACCGCGCTTCCACGCGAAATATTTCGCAGTGTCAACGGCCTGGCCGCCGCCGATCCCGACGACCGTGTCAATCTTCGGAAGATCCTTCACCAGGCTGTCGAGATAGTTGACCTCGAGGCCCTCAGTCATGACGACCCTCGCGGGCCTGCCGCCGATGCGATCCTTCACGAGATTCCACGGAACGTCCATGGTCATAACTGCGAAATCTCCAAAGGTCTCCCCCTGCCCATCCACTTTTCCATAAAGTACACTGGTCATGAAACTGCTTCGCCACCTACGAGCTGAAAAGAAATTGCTGTCGAGCTTATTCCGGCGGGATTTCCTTGAACACAAGATCCAAGTTTATTCCCTTGCTTTTCCGGTACGCCTTTGCAACGTAGAAGATGACCAGTCCTGCAACCGCAAGCCCACCCGCGATTGGGTACGATGCGGGCGCACCTCCGATGAACGCGTTCGTGAAAGAGCCGTAGAGGAGTATTGACTGCACTATGGCGGAGAAAATTCCGACCAAAGTAATAATCGGTATGTTGCCGATCTTTGCCTTCACCCAACGGGGCGACTGTTCGAACACCGCCTTTGCCCTGTACGGAAAAAGTATCCCCGCAAAGCTCGTGATGAAGAAGACCAGATTCAGGAGGATTGTAGTGTTTGCGAATGCGACGCCAAAATTGGTGTAGACAAAGAGGATGAGAAGCAACTCTCCCAGACCTGCCGTGAGCAGGATTGCCTTTACAGGCGAGCCGAACCTCGGGTTGACATCCGCGAGCTGCTCCGGGCCGACGCGATCAAACGACCAGGCGAACATGTTTCGCACGACCGGAATAAAGTCGGTGGGAGTCAGCCAGATCCACGCGAGACCGAACGCCAGAGCTCCCAGGATTTCAAGAATCGGATTCTGCTGGAGTATTGTGAAAAGCGAGTTCACAGAAACCGGGATCGGCAGTACAACGGAAGAGCAACCGCAGTTCGCCAGATAGTTTGTCGCGGAGAAGAAATCATAGCCGAACGCGTGGTAAATCCCAAAAGCCCAGGCGGAAAACAGCACGCCTCCTATTATGAGGCTTCCAACGATCGCAAGTGGCATGCTCTTGGATGAAGACTTTGCCTCTCCCGCGCTGTAGGCAGCGAAGTTGAAACCGATGAGGCCAGCCATCGCGTAGACGAGACCGCCGATAGTTCCCGAAAATGTCCAGCCAGTTTTGTACCCGGCGGTCACGGCGCTATTGATGAGACCTTGATATGAGATTCCTTGAGACGCGAACATGTTGTTGAAGGTGGTGATGAAAGTCGCGTTGGAAACGGTAAGCAGGTAAATGATGTTGACGATTGTTCCGAGCATGACTATGAAGAATAGGATTTTCATAAAGTTCCAAACGGCACGCCCCAAAACCATCAATATCGTAACCCCCAGTATGAGTATCGTTCCGGTTGCGATTTCACCAGTGTGCGTTGTGAACCAGACCGAGTTTGCAACGAGCGATTGATTTCCCGTCATCTGACCGATCGTGGCGACGAAGATATTTAGAGCGCTTGAGGGAAATACATATCCTGCGTCTCCAATGAAACTGATCACCGTTAGAGTAAACAGCCAGTTCGTCATGAATCCCAGGGCCGGATGAATCACCCTGCTGACATACACGTAATCTCCTCCCGTCCTCGGCATCGCGGCTCCCAGCATCGAGTATAGCAGTGCGGGACCCAGCCCGACGAGCGGAATCGCAATCAGGAACGCGAGAAACATATTGCTCTGGGGGAAGGCAAATGGGCTTAGAGATACGATGAATACAATGCCCACGGCGGGCATTATCTGGCCGTAACTCAGGTTGAAGAGATCAAAGGGAGACAGCGACTTTGTTAGACCGGTCGCGTTTCTGACAAAAACTTGCTTCTTTTCTTCTGGGGCGGGTGACGATGCCACGCCGCGCTCATCGATGAGCGTCCTATATAACGGTCTCGCGAGATTATTATTTTCTAAAATTATTCAGAGAGCCGGTCCAGAATTGTTCCACATCTTTGGTTGGCCTGCTCTAAGATTAATGCCGCAATTCAGAGGGATCGGCCTGCGAGCCGAATCCCTCGAACCAACAGATCACGGCCACATTCCCAGAGTCTTTATCGCGTCAGCTACGCGGCCGATGGAGACAGCGAGCGCACCGTCCCTCATTTCGACGCCGTACTTCATCGAAGCTTCGTATGCTCCCTTGAACCCGGAGACCATCTTTTGCTCTAACTTCTGGTTCACCGCCTCTTCAGTCCAGTGTTCTCTGGACAGGTTCTGGACCCATTCAAGGTAGCTGACCGTAACGCCGCCCGAATTCGCTAGGATATCGGGTACCAAGAAGACCTTGTTTTTGGCGAGGATCTTGTCGGCATCCGGCGTCGTCGGCCCGTTTGCGGCTTCGCAAATAATCTTCGCCTTGACGTTCGGAGCATTCTTTGCAGTTATGGCGTTTTCAAGCGCGGCGGGGATCAGGATGTCCACGTCCGACTCTAGGAGTTCTTCGTTGCTGATTTCCGAAGTTCCCTCCAGACCCACAACTGATCCTGTCTTGTCCTTGTATGATTGCACCTTTGCAGGATCAAGTCCCGATTTGGACATGATTCCTCCCTTCGAATCGCTGACAGCGACAACTTTCACGCCAAGTTCTTTCAAGAATACTGCAGCCCACGAGCCTGCGTTGCCGTATCCCTGAACCGCGGCGCTCGCCCCTTTCAGCGGTAGTTTAGTTACTTTTGCCGCTTCGCGAGCACAAATCACGCAACCGCGGGCGGTAGAGTTGTTTCGCCCTTCAGAACCGCCTAATGAAATTGGTTTTCCCGTCACGACTTCCGGAACCGGGAACCCGTGAATCTGGCTGTATGTGTCGAGAATCCAGCCCATCGTCTGCGGATCGGTGTAGACGTCGGGCGCCGGAATATCTTTGCGGGGTCCGATGAAATCTGCAATGGCTGACGTATATCTCCTCGTTAGCCTCTCCTTTTCCCGAAGCGACATGTTCTTCGGATCGCAAATTACTCCGCCCTTTGCGCCGCCGTACGGGATATCAACGACCGCGCACTTCCAAGTCATCCAGGTGGCAAGCGCCTTAACTTCGTCGAGGGAAACGTTGGGGTGGTACCTTATCCCTCCCTTGAAGGGCCCCCTCGCGTCGCTGTACTGCACTCGATAACCCTGGAAATTCTTGATCCTGCCGTTATCCAGTCTGACCGGCAGAGAGACCGAAAGGATTCTCTTCGGCTGGGACAGCGTCTCGAGGATGTCCGCGTCGAGACCGATTATTCTGGCGGTGCTGCTTAATTGTTTCATTGCGTTGTCGTAAGGATTCAATTCTTTGCTTGACACTTTTCTATCACTTCTAATTTTTTGAGGAAATGTATGCCCAAAAAAATTGGGCGGAGAAATTTTAGATTTCACGTTATTTAAGTAGAGGGCGACGAACCTAGCTCATTTTGGATAGAAACTCTGGCAATTGACGGAAACAGATTTGATATGGGAAGATCCCGAGAATATGGGATGGAATCAGTGAATCTCTGGATCGCCTACTGGCCATCGCAGTGGCAAGCTGCGACTGACAGTGAGACCGTCGTGGATATGATCTTTGGAGTGTTCTCTTCGCGCGAAACAGCTATTGAAAAAATCAGGGCAAAAATCTCAAGAGAAGATTGGGAGTCATTCAACGATCAGTTTGTCTTTGAAGAAGTTGAGCTGGACAGCTATCACCCGATTCCTCATATTTGATCGGCGCTATTTGCCATCTGGGTGATTTTCAGGTCTGCGGGTACAAGACTACCTGAAGTATACGGAGTTAGAGCAACTCTAGCCAGTTGATGAAAAAGCAGCTCCATTCTCTACCATGGCATTAGAATTTGCCAACAGAGCTCGTTTCAAGCTCTTCGGTACGCAGAATTGCACCGTTGCGCACGTAGTCAATATTTGCATAATAAATCAATGAAAGTGAGAGAATGTCTTCGATAATCAAAGAGGGTACACAGGTACACGAAGAGGGAGATGGACCTACGGGAAATTCTAAAACTGCCTGATTTCGTCGAGTAGGAATGTAAGTATTCGTAGCATTGCAAAAAGGCAAGCTTGGACTGATCCAAAGTGGGTAAAAAATTATTGCCGCGGTACTTTGTTGCTAGACTGCGAGGAACACATCTTCCCTAGTTATCCTACCGTTCCTGGGGTCGATCTTGATTCCAAGTTCCTCAATCGTCAGCGCCCCAAGAACTGTCGCATCGGAAGCTTCGCCGAATACGACTTCACTTACTCCTCTTGCGCCGTCGACGGTGCAGACCCCGGCTCCGTATGGGCGCTCCACAATTTCTCCACTGATCGTCCTAAATCTCTTGTACCCAAGCTCTAGCAATCCAATCGCTTGAGCTCGTTCCTTCGGAATACATGTATTGAAGGAGCCGCTATCTACAATTGCTTCTATATCACCTGTGCATCTTGTTGGCTCCTGGGTGTTACAAATATTCATCTTGACTCTGATTATCACTCTCGCGGCCTCCCTTTCCATTCATTTCTCCTTTTCCTATAATTAGGGAAAAAAGGATTTCATGTCATATCTTGGTTCTAGATATGGCGATCTCAAGCTCCCTGTGGATTTCGAAAAAAAAGAGGAAAGTTATCGGGGATATCTCGTCCTCACGAAGATCAATATCATCGCAAGCGCCAGCAAGGTGACAGCGGGATAGATCAGAAACTTGTCAGGAGCTGCTGAATACTCGATGCTAATGTAGGACTTTATTTGATACACGGCCTTGGAACTGCTGTTCCATAGAGATCTATTGAGGTTGTAGAACGCCAGAATGTAGGTTGCGCTCGGATCTAGGATGAAAGAGAAAGATGCTGGGACTCCGCTCTTGGAATCAATTGCAGATGAATTCACTGTGAGGACTGGGGAGTTTGAAGAATTAGTTATCGTGAGATTATTCGGAATCCAGTTGTTCCACGAAGAATCGGTGAAAATGTAAAAATCTACGCAGCACTGAGAACTCTGAAGGCTCCCTTTCATGGTGCCGTTGCTGTTCCCTTTTAGGAAGTAATTTGCTGAGACCCCGTAGGAGCCATAGGGAGAAGCTGCTTTCAGATCGACGGTCGTGTTGAGGATGGAAGCACTCTGAGTTATCTGGGAAAAAGCGATCGCCAGCAAAATCAATCCAACAAAAAGCGATCCTACTGCTGCAATCAGAAACTTTCTTTCCTTTCTCAAATCTGACGAGCGATGTAAGCTGAATCCTCTTTTGATGTTTTCTTAAGCGCACGAGATTACAAAAAATGCACTTTCAGAAACTCGAGGGACAGCCTGACTAGAGAGATCCACGAAATTAATTGTTTATGCGAATCTGGTCAGATTTGTTCTGAGAGGCGATCCTATCTGTTGGCGGATATTTTTTCCACAGCTTCCAAAAGAAAATCCCTGCCACGAGATCTCCGGCCAGTATTATCGGCAGATGAATCTCTGAGATAATTCCGAACAAAGCGATTGGGATTATCAGACCTACTGCGAGTGCAATTAGGTTTCGTTCGTTATTTGATTGTCCGACTATCCTCAGAACAAGTACTAGGTAAAGAGCCTGAACGGCTACAACCAGAGCAGCGTCGATCACCGCTGGCAGGTGCAATCCCATCCCTCCGAACTCTGAGAAAAGAATCGCGGGATAAAATGAAGCGCCTATCAGTCCAAACCAGAAAGGACTCTTTGTTGGTTTGTCGTTTCGCGGAGTTAGAGCACTCGCGGGTGCCCTACGGGCTAGGTAGATGAGAGTGATTATGGCGAGGAAACTGAAAGCAAAGACCGGCGCTCCCATCCAGAAGTGCTCTGCGAAAAGGATAAAGAAAAACAGAATGAGCACGTCGAAGAAAAGAATGCCGATTGCAGTCGCGATCGATCTGTCGGATTTCAGTAGGCTTTTCCCGTTGGTCTCCGGGAGTGTGAGCCCGAGAAGGAGAATTGGCAGGGAGATGCTGAACAGCATGTGCACGGTCAAAATCCCCGAAGTCCAGATCCAGTTCACGCCGAGCCAGTGGCCGTAAAATCCAAGTTGGCCTACAGGTCCTGCTGTTGGATTGAACAACGTGCTAAGAGCGATCCCCTCTTCGAGAATCCCGTAGGCTGCGCCGAGCAAGAGTACCGTCCCCCATCCCTTGTGCCACCGCACGTTCGCTTCTCTAATGAGCAAGACTCCCGGGCCGTAGAGACCCAAGTTGGCCACGATGCCGAGAACAAACCAAATCGGGTTCAGAACGATCGAATTTAGAGCGCTGGAGCCCGAGAGGTATTCGGGGATGCCGGGGCTGAGGATCAGTAGAAGTAAAATCGTGTGACTCTTGAAAAACCCCACAATGCCTCGGGCTGGCTGGACGCTCAAACCGGAAAGACTGGGACAAATACCACTCGAGAACTATTAAGGTTCAACTATCGTCAATACGTATATCGAAAGATGCCCAAATGGTGTTTTTCCTAACGGGGATATATCCAAATGATGATTGATCGAAGACGGGGCAAACTCAAAGCTTGAAAACTCGGATGTTGATTGAATCGTAAGTGATTTATTACCGGGAATTTCTCGACCTAGTGCCGTCGAAGACATTTGAAAATCGTTGCAATTCTCTATCCAGGTGGTCCTGCTGCAAAACAGACTCCCGAGCTTTTGGGGTGTGCCGAGAACGCGCTAGGGTTGCGTCCATTTCTTCAGAAGAAAGGAATCGAGTTTATTTCGTCGTCTGACAAAGAAGAGGGTCTCGACAAGGAACTTCCAGACACTGATGTCTTGATAACCACTCCCTTCTGGCCGGCTTATGTGACCAAAGAAAGGATTGCAAATGCCCGGAAGCTTCGACTCGTTCTGACCGCCGGAGTTGGTTCTGATCACATCGACCTCGCCGCTGCGGCGGAGCACAATGTCACGGTAGCAGAGATAACCGGGTGCAATGTAGTCAGCGTTGCTGAACATGCGGTAATGCAAATTTTAGCACTCGTAAGAAACTACATGCCCGCGTACAAGGACGTAATTGAAGGGGGATGGGACATTGGAGAAATTGCCTCAAAGTCCCACGATCTCGAGGGAAAATCAGTGGGAATTGTCGGCGCCGGCAGGATCGGTCAGAGACTTGCCATCAGGCTTAGGGCGTTCGACGTTTCAATGCTGTACTATGATTTTAGGCGCCTCAGGACCTGTTGAGGAACACGTTTTGGGCATACGGTACGCTCTCTTGGACGATCTGATTCCGCAGTGCGACGTGATATCAATCCATTGCCCGCTGACTCCGGAAACCGACGGCCTGTTCAATCGGGAGCGACTTTTCAAGATGAAAAAGGGAGCTTATTTGGTGAACACTGCCCGGGGGAAGATTGTGAATACACACGCTCTTGTTGAAGCCATGGAAAGCGGACACCTCGCGGGATACGCGGGAGATGTGTGGTATCCTCAACCCGCTCCTCCTGACCACCCTTGGCGACACATGCCAAATCATGCGATGACACCCCACGTCTCTGGTACATCACTTGAGGCGCAGAAGCGTTACGCCGATGGCGTCCTCGATTCTCTAACTCGTTTTCTTGACAACCGACAGATCGAAAGAGATTATCTAATCGTGGATGGCGGTAAAGTTGTAAGTCCCAGCTATTCATATGCATTTAAGAAAACATGAAAATAGAATAATTTTGTTTTTCGATTCAAGTGATCAGCCTCGATTTCGATGTCTTATCTTAGCGATTTCTTTCAAAATATTAGGTCTGTTTGTGTCGTTTCACAGTCGTCAGCTTCAAGTCGCCGGACGAATCTCAATATTTCGCAAGTCTCGATGTGTTGTCACAATGACATGACATACCCTGATATCCGCCCAACTTTAGCTATTGCAGACGAGCCCATCTGCGAATAGTGACCACAACCCTAATGGAAGACGTTAGTTGAGAAGCGGTTCTTGAACCGATAAGAAATGGAAGAAGTTCAACTAACAAGAAAGAAGTCAGCAGCAAAAAAGACAACAAGTGATCATACGACTAAACGTAAGAGAATCGGAGCAACAAAGATAATTGTTAAGGTACGAGCAACCTCGCCGGCAGCTACAAGTCCAGAAATTCCAATATTGAGAGTCCTCGCCAAAAACTCGCAAAATGGCGTCCGTACAAGAGACGCATTGCGAGAGGTAAGTGGCGGAGTCTGGTATCCCAAACTTAACGATGACGATCGCAGGGCAAGGTATTCCGCTTCAAGGAAGAAGATAGTTGACAGCGTCATCAAGTTTGCAAAGAAAAATCTTGTTCTGAAGGGGGAAATCTATGCTGTCGATGAAGATCAACCAGCAGTCATTTGGAGAATAACGCGGAAGGGACTACTCAGGTCGGCTATGGAGGGGAATAATTGGAGCCCGAGGTACGTGATTCATGAAGATGCAATTGTGATAGAATAAGAGGAAGGAAAAAGCAATTGACGCCCCGTAACAAGGTATTAGTGGTAAGGCAGCAGTGCATGCATACACGCATTCATCGCTTTTAGTTTGGGACGGTGCTTGGTTCAAGAATGGCGCCACAGCCGCGATGGACAATTCCCGTTAACATGCGCGCCCAAGACAAGCAAGTGCTTGACGCCGCGTTAAGTATAGCAAAGAACGAAGGACGAGACATTACGAGCATATTTCGTATGGCGCTAGCAGAGTTTGTCAAGACACGGTCTAGTATCAAGGAAGGGCGAAAGATGGATGAGTTTCTTGATAAAGGATCGGAAATCTTGGGAAGTCCACGGTTTGACTGGATCTTGACTCCCAAAGAATTGAAGCGTTGGTCAGACGTGGGTTTAATTAATTTTGCCAAAGTCGTAAGAGCTAGAAAACAAGAAATTGATTCCGAGATTCGTAAGCGAGGATATTTTTTCAAGTGGTAGAAAAAATCAGTGCGCAAGGATGGGTTGCAACTTGCACGCCAAGATGCAGTCGATATCGTGATGAACGTCATAAAGGCCGACTTCTACCCCCAAAAGCACCCAACGATCAATCGAAAGTCAAATGTGACTAATACGAGAGTGGAAATGCGTTCATCACGCAACGAGATAAAGATGAATTTCTTTTCCAGAATTCGGAAGCTCTGCTGACGAAAATCAGAAATCAAGAACTCTTTCTAACAATTCCTTCAGTCAGGAAAAACAGTGGAATTAGCAGAATAATCACAATCGCTGAACCGCCGAGCCACGCCGCAGTATAGCCCGACGAAATCGCGAGATAAGAGAAAATGAGCGGTGGCCCAAAATTTCCGAAGAGGGATAGGCTGTTCACCCAGGAGATTGCAAGGGTATCGTACTCCTTCGGTTCCTTGTTGAGATCTTTCGCAGCTGCAAAAGCGGTTGTCAATCCGATCCCAAAAACGATGCCTGCTACAGTACAGCCGACTATTGCTGCGTCTAGACTATGTACCGCACATATTACTAAGGCACTGGCAATTCCAAAGTCAGTAACGATCATGAGTAGTCTGGGCTTTTTCGTCCTGTCGTATTCTCTCCCACCTATCAGAGCGGAGAAAATCGGCATTGCTACAACGATTGCAGCAACCAATGATGCCGGAATCGAGGCTACTCCAAGATTGGTTTCGAGATAGTAAGCCATGAATGCCCCTATCAGATTGTTTCCTGTTGTTAGGCTGAGAGTTCCAACTCCCAGCAATATCAGGCTCTTGTCCTTCAGTATATTCACCAATCTAGATGTATCGACCTTGAAGGAGAGATTGTGCTCGTTTGGTACCACAAATAATACTAGGATTCCGGTAATCACTCCGAGCGCCCCGCTCAATACAATGCTGGGTCGCCAACTGGTGACAGTTGCAATGATTGTCCATCCGAATAAACCAAAAATTCCTCCCACACTGTATGCAGAGTTGAACAGCCCCACGTTGATGCCTGACCTGTGATGTCCTAAATAACTGGCCGCGATGACGATTGAAGGAGAGAATACGAACGCCATCCCAGCTCCAACTAGAAACCTCAGGATTGATGCCTCAGTGATGGACGAAGCAGCTGCCACGCCAATCGAAGAAAAAGAGGATACCATGATGCCAATCGTCACGACTCTCTTTGGACCCCACTTTGCTGCGAGGATTCCTCCCGGAACCTGCAGCAGCCCGATGCCGAGATAGAAACTCGATGTCAACGTTCCCAGCCCTGAGACCCCGCCCTTCAGATCGGCCTCCATCAGATAGTATATCGCGCCGACGTTCAGCCAGTTTATGGCGTACACGGATCGCGCGGCGACAAGAGCTGCGACAGATCTCCCCGAGACAATATTATCGCTAGGTCGTGTCGTCTTCCAAGTCCCCTCGTTGTTGAGTCACTAGTTATTTATTTTCGAGATTTTCGAGGACCTTTCTCAACAGCTGTTTTGCAGCTTCGTCCTTTAGCCTCAAATCACTATCAAAAGCTTCTCTCGCCCCTCCGAGCAGGAGTTCCGGGTCGTTGATTGGATACATGTTAAGATCAACCATTATCTGCCTGAGATGCAGTTGCGACCTGACGCCTCCCCTGACACCGCTTGACGCACTGATTATTGCCGCCGGCTTGCCGTCCCAAGAATTGTCTTCGCCGGGTCTGTTGCCCCACTCGATCGCGTTCTTTAGCACGGCAGAGATTGTGTAGTTGTGTTCGGGAGAAGCGATCAGAATTGCGTCCGCCGCTCTGATAGATTGTTTGAATTCGCGGACAATTTCAGGCGGGTTTCGCTCGATGTCTTGTGAAAATAGTGGAAAAGTTGACACGTCAAAAATTCCAAGAGTACTACCCTCCGGAACCATTCTCCTCGCTTCCTCAAGAAGAGCTGTGTTGAATGATCCCCTTCGGTTGCTTCCTGAGATTCCTAGAATCTTCATCGGAACAGATTTGAAAATCGTGAAGTCTTAATTGTTATCCTGTCTTGTGACTGGTTCTCGAAAAGGAAATCAGCCAGATCGAAGTCCGGTCATCATCTGAAAGTCGAGAACTAGATTTTCATGGGAGTGAAATCGGGCCAAGCAGTTAGATTACTAGAGTCAAGAAGAGCTAATAATTGTTGCAAGAAGGGTTGATCAATCCGTAAGTGTTAATGATTCAAGCAATGAAGCCGAGCTCCAGCTTTCAATAAAGGTGCTCTAATATCCTAACTTGAATACGTCTCTAAAACTCATAATTTCTTTTTACCTGATAGACAACAATAAGAACGAAAAGGGAAACGACACGGAAAGGAACGATGAGCAGCTCGATTATGCCGAGCCTTCAAAGAAAGTTAGACAGTCGATAAAAGTTATCGGGAAAACGATTTATTGCCTCGTGTGTCTCGCCGAAGAACTTTCTTCAAAGGAAATAGCGTCATTTTATTGTGCGTGCGGCTCTTTCCTCTGCCCCATCCACACAATTCGGCATAAATGTCTCGTGATTTCGAGGATGGAATACGACAAGGAACTTGAAACTGCCTTGGCGTAAGAAAGATCTCGGCTGTACTTGATGAGTCGTCAAGCGAAGACTGAGCAGTTCCGTGTCTGAGGTCAGTAACCAGTCCAGGACGAGCCCACCGAACGATAATCCTTTTCTCGATTGATTTTTACTCCAAACTACTTCATGCAGCGGCTCGATTCTTCTGACATTGCGATAGAGTGCGTTTCTCTATCCAAGACATACGGCAGGTCATCGAGGCCTGCTCTGCAGGACATGACCCTTACGATTCCAAGGGCTACGATATTCACGCTTCTGGGAAAAAATGGAGCCGGAAAGACAACCTTTCTCCGGATGGCTGCAACACAGCTGAAACCGACTTCAGGGAAAATCACAGTTCTCGGATTTGACGCTGTAAACCAGACCACGGAGGTCAGGGAGAGAATCGCTGCCGTCCCTCAAGAGATGAGGACGTTTGAATCCTTGACTCCTTACGACCACGTGATGATGAGCCTCACTTCTCGCGGCTGGCACTTTAGCGACGCGAGACCGCAGGCGAGAAAAACTCTGGCGAGCCTCGGTCTTTCGCCGTACTCAAACGTTCATGCAGACGAATTGAGCGGCGGATTGAGGCAGCGGACTCTCGTTGCGATGGCGCTCGCGACAGAAGCCCAACTGATCTTCCTTGACGAGCCCACGATCGGTCTCGATCCCGTCGCAAGACGCGAGGTCTGGAAGATGATAGTTAACCTGAAGCACGTGGGGAAAACGATACTCCTCACGACCCACTACCTCGACGAGGCGGAGTCGATATCAGACAAGATAGCAATCGTTTCAAAGGGGAGGCTCCTGAGAGTCGGCACCGTCTCAGAGCTGAAAGTCCTCGCTCAGGGAAACTATGCGGGTGGACATCGCTTCGGGATTTTACGAAGACGAGTTGAGGTCCTTCGGGAAAGTGATGAGGATCGGAGACAATTACAGAGTGCTCACCGACGAGCAGAGAGCCGGCAGGCTTGCTTCGCTCGCAATTGAAAGAAAGGTGAGCGCGAACGTTTCTCCCGTCAGCCTGGATGACGTTTTCATAGATCTCGTGGGCGAGGGGGAGGAAGAGGATAGTGAGTAGCGGAACTTTGGAAACGATTGAGGAGGGAAAAAATGGAATTGATCGTCCGAGACCGCAGAGGCGCGATTTTTCCTCAAGAATTAGGGCGATAGGGGCGCTTTCTTACTACACCGGGATTCTCGTCGTCATCCGCTCACCCGGTTTCATCGTGTTCAGTTCGACGACTCCCTTCACGGTGTTGTTTTTCCTGTTCGTCGTCGGCGGTAAACAGTATCTCCCGTACGGGCTGATTGGAGCCACAATCTCGATTCTTGTCGGGGCGGGACTTTTCCTGGGAGCGGATGCGACGTATAACAGGCTCCAGTTCAAGTTCCAAGATTTTTGCGTTGCATCGCCGCTGCGGGCGGTTGACTATATGGTTGGTCTGAGCCTTGGGGAGCTCACCTTCGTCACGCCGTCCCTTGCCGTGTTGATTGCCTTCTTTGGATATCAGGGACTGATAAACTGGAGCTTTCCCATTGTAATTCTCGTCATGCTTCTAGCCTGGGTACTCTCCTCTGCCCTGGGATTCTTTCTTTCGACGTTCATCCTCAGGAGCAGGAGCGCCTTCTCGGTTACCTCGCTCGTATCGACGGTACTGACCGTAGTCCCACCAGTTTTCTATCCAATCGACGTTATCCCTTCCAATTACAGGTTCCTTGCGTATTTCGTTCCCACGACCCATCTTTCAATTCTCATGCAAGCGGCGTTCGGACTGCAGTCGTATTCGTCAAGCCAGATTGCTCTGAGCTGGATAGTGCTTTTGGGATCGACGATTTTCTTGTTTGGTCTTGCGGCTTTCAAGGCGAGATGGCGGCAACCGTAAAGTTGCAGAGATTGAGAAGAGGCCGAAGTTATCGATGATACCTTCGATCGACCTATAGGTAGTGATGATGCCTAATCCCCACCACACAACTGCCCTGCCCATCCAATAGTATTTGCTAAAATCGATATGCGGCGGTGTGGAATAAGGTCACATCAGTGACGCCCACATATTGCGATTTAGCGTTTCGTTCCGTTAGTATCGTTCAGAGTCATAGACCCCATTGAAGAACGAACTACGAACAAGTATTTTGAAACTGTTTGAACTTCATCTATTGGTGTGTGTGTAGAAGAGTAGCGAGGGTGTCGAAAACGCTACCGCTAAAGGTTCATTCTTCTAATTCGGAAACTCTCTGGAAGAAGTTCAATCTGCAATTGTTCACAATTTATAAGGAACGAATCTGATTAATTCTCAAAGTTGGGAAGTTAACGACCTTTGACGCAATTGTCTTCTCGGTCAAAATACAAAGAAAATTTGAAGAGCAATTTTCTTTTCCTCGGACTTTACCTTCTGCTATCTTATTTTTTCCTTTTTGATTATGGAATTGGTGGCGATATCGGAGGACATCTCTTTATTCGTAATGACACTAACTTCGTTTTGGTCATCTTATTCATTGCGGCATCGTTTTCCTTCTGTTTATTTTTCGACCTTTGGGACTTTAGGCATCCTCCAATCGTAGTAATCATAAATCGAATTAGACGGGCGAAAGCGAATTCAAATACGCTCAGTTGAAGCGCGCGCGCTTTTCCAAGTATTCGAAAGCTTTGTCCTTCTCGCCAAACGCTAGATAAAGAGGAAAAACATAATCTGCTAGGATATATTGATCCTTTGAAATCCCAACGAGATCGTTCAGTATCTTTCTCGCTACATCTGTCCTGCCTAACTTTGTATAGCAAAGTGCAACCTCGGCTAGGTGAACATCAGCTTTTCCTTTTGAAGGATCGAGTGTCTGTTGAGTTTCTCTAACATGACTGACTATTGCAGAATAATTCAACAAACTGGTCAGATCTTACTGCTACATAATTTGAACCGAGTGAACTCATCACTTGTTGTATGAATGGCATTCCTGGATTATTCGCATTCATTGTAACATAGACAAAGTGTGTTCCTGCTGATTTGATTTGGCTCTCAACTGAACTCGCAGAGGTCCCGGTACTAACTGTAAAGGTTTGGTAAAAGACAGGAACATGACTAATTACAATCGGACTTGCACCTGTTTTCTGCCAGTTGAATATCGCATCTGCTCCTGATTGTTGAATGTAATTTGTTATTGCAGATGTTCCTGGTGGTCGTTGTCCAAAGATTACAAACTGATAGTTTATCTGAGCATTTTTATCAAGTGGAAGAACAACATTGAAAAATTGACTAGTAATTGGTAAGGTATCAGGATGAACATAGATTCCTCCTGACGCACCTGAAATGAATGACGTGTCTGATGTTGCAGTCGTGTACCATCCTTCCATAATCGGTGGCGCAATTTCAGCCATCAACGGATTAATTTGCCAATCTGATGGAATTTCAGATATGTACAGTTTCCCGCTGCTATCTTTCTGAGTGAACTGCGCCCAGTTTGAATACATTAGGTATTGCGCAAGAGCATCACCTTGAGTGAATTGCCACAAAACGTATGTCTTTGATGCTTGGTAAGAAATAGGTGCCGCAGTAGTTTGTTGCAAGTTTTCAGCGTTAGGAAAGCCTGAGTAGAAAGAAAGATCTGCAGCATCATCGGATACTGTCATATATTCTTGGTGTGTTGTTAGGCTTCCAACAGTATTTCCTTCTCCACCGAGACCAAAGAATCCTAACACCGGAGTCCCGCTTGGATATGAACTCATTACAGTATTAGCGAAATTCAACTCAGCTTGCGTGAGATCTGTAGGAGAAATGTCACTAAAACTAAAGATGAAGGCCTTCCATTCCACTGCATAATCTGTGAGACCGATATTTGCTGATGGCGAGATCACAAAGAATTGATTTCCTATCCTACCTTGAACATTGTTCCAGAGCCACTGATAACCAGATAACGTATCAGTGAATGTTGAGCCGTACATAGTCTTCAGATTATAAAGAACATTCACATTATTTTTGAAATATCCATCGAAAGTTGATAGCTCACTTGAACCAACAGGAATCGCATTGTAAGCTCCTGCTAGTGTTCTCGCCATGTTTACTTCTAACGGAAAATTCGGATCACTGTCATCATAAACTATGATATTTGCTTTTCCGTTTGTTGAGAAGTATGACGAAAATTTCGAGAATGCTTGACTTGCTGTTAGTGTTTGATCTGTAATGCCTTTGTAGTAGCTTTCGGTAAATGTCAACCACGATCTATCTTGACTGTTTGTTATCAGAAACATTTGTGGTTGACTTCTTGCTACTATACCTTCAAGTGCTCCAATTGTATAACTGAATCCAGATGAACCCACAACATAAATTGTCGTGGCAGGTGTAGATGATTTTGGTAGTGGATAGTTCAGTGGAATATTTGTCGAGTTGGAAAGTGGAGACTTTCCACCCACGTTCACTTCATATAGTGATGACGGAACCGCGGGGGACTTTACCAGTGGATAAAGACTTGATGTCTGTGCGGATTGAGAATTCGAAACCTGAGAATATCCGGAAGCATGGATGCTGACTCCGACCATTGAAACAGTGGATGCTAGCGCAAAAGTAGCGATCACCAACAGATTGATACAGATAGACCGACGTGTAAAGGGTACTGAATTATGAAATTTCGAGTTTATTCTGAAGCTTAGACCATTAACTTGATTCGATCTTAAGCAATTTTTTTGCATTTCAAGAATCGAATCGCGCTTTTGAAATATCGTTCTTAAACCAAGAGAATTTAACAGTCTAGAACTGAATATGGGACCATTGCAATATATTGCAAATCAGTGCTGTTACCTAACTTGATTCAAAGAAAGAGGTTCGGCCAAGTCGATTTGGAGAAAAGCTATGCGAGAAGATGAGGCTGAACAGAAGTAGACTCCTTGCTCGATACTTTCTGATCGCGTGCGATTCGACAGGCCAAGAGACATATATCGAATCCCGATATACCAGGTTGGGCTCGAAGAAAGACTATGATTTCATAAATTCGCTTCTTCAAACAATAATCGAAAAAGAGCAGTGCAATTAGTCGTGCCGCCTTCACAGGAATATCTTATTTCGCCAGCACTTACGGCGCTGGCGGCTCCGTATTTTCTTACCGAGAACATTTTAGATGCTGTCGTCGCATCCATCACATTTGCGGTCACCATTCTAGGAGTCACGAACTAACGTTAGATTCTAATTTTTACTTCTGAGACGCCCTAGTATCTCGGCTCAGCATCTAGGTAGAAAATTCGATTCTACTGCGAGTTGCTCTAGAGAGATAAAACGCTGTTCGTACCTTACGATTCCGCCGACCCCTCGGTAATTCGAAAGTTCAATCCTGCGTAGTTCGCGCACTAGAGCAATAGCTTCTTGCTCGGCAAAAAGGGGCGGTTCTTCCAAATCAAAGCGCGCGACTTGATCCCGAAAGTGATGCGTATACTATTATGATTTTGCTTCGTTTGAAAGCATCGAAATTGAAACGCTGGCTTGCTAAGTAGCTGGGATCCGGATGCCGCCATGTATTCTCAGGATCTTACAAAAGCGCGCGGTGAATTTGCTAGCTGCTTGAGTTTTCCGTTGTAAACGATCCGCAGGATGACATATAGAATTGGGAATAGGTAGAATCCTAAAAGCTGCAAAATTCCCAATAACGAGATTAGGCCCCCCGTCCCGATTTGCTCGAGGACTCCAACGTGGGCCGGTGTGAGGTACGACATTATTGGAGCGATGACTCCCAGAATCGTTCCGATATTTATCGAGATCATGTTTCCCTTTGAGACAAAATAAGACAGTATGAATAGCACAATTACCGCTGCAAATGTGGTCTCGACTAGAATGACAGGAACGAGCGCATAAACGTAGAGCAGGATTCCTCCGAACGTGAGAGAAAGAGCAGACGCGACTAAAAGTGAGCTGAGAATTCTTGGCAGTTTCAAAGTCCCTGCGATCCAGATGCTTCTATTTCAATAAAGGTCGAATTAAAAGCATCGCGACGTTAGATGTTTTAGAGTCTCAAGGACACTCTCAACCTCTGGAACTTCTCCCGCAATGGATTTCTCCGAGCTCTACCGAATTGCGATTTTCAAAGGCGATGTTACCACTAGATTGCAGTAGCACTTGTTGACAAGATTGGTTGAGATTAACAAAGTGCGAAAATAAATACGCGGGTCACACTGGCCTTGCGGCTAGCCATGCCGCGATCCTCCACCGTTTTGCTGAGAAAAAATTTCAAGATAACTGATTTCGCCCTTTTCAAAGAGACCTATGGCAAGAAGATCACGGTCGTTGGAATTTCGACGAGGGGTTGCGACATTGCTCACGAGCTTTCCCACCAGTGCAAACAATTGAGCAATTTTCTATACATCAGCTGCGACGAAGAGGATGTTGCGGATATTTCTTCGGGAAAGAAAATACTCCTACGGATTTCAAATGCGAGTGAGAGAAGCCCAGCAAATGTGCGCGGTATGGTGTTTTCCCAGCTCGATCAGGTGAAATATGCTCTGGAGGGATCTCAAATCGTATTGATTATTGTTGGACTGGGTGGCTCCGTCGGTTCTGGTCTGGCTCCACTTGTGGCAGCATGTGCGAGGCAGGTTCACGCGATGGTGGTAGGTATCGTCTCGATGCCTTTCATCTTTGAGAAGCACAAGCATTTTTTTGCCGGTTGTGCTCTTCGCCAGCTTACTAGGATTTCCGACGGCATCATGCTCCTCGGAAATGATGCCTTGATCAAAGATAAACTGCCCTTCATCGACGCCTACGCTCGTCTCTGCGAAAAACTTTCGATGGCGATAAACGCTCTCGTCCAGCCAATCGAACGTGATGGGAGCAACACCGGCGTTGAGGACATTGTGGATTATATCAGGGCAAACCCCTACTCTGTTATAGAATCATCAAGCGAATTCTCAAAGAATTACGAGACCGGAGTGGTTTCTGAGAGTAATTCAAACCACCTCATAAGTTATCAATCAATGGATGATGCCACCGGGGTGATCGACTCGTACGACCCGGTTGACGCCTGCCTCAAATCAAAGCAGGGAAATCTCAACCCGGACATGGAAATTTCGCTGGGATTTGGGCAGGGGATCTTACGAAATATCGAGGAGTGACTCGCCGAAATCAGAACTAGCCAGCAATTATCTTTGACGATTGGAATGTTATCTTCTTTGAATCAGCCTCTTTCAATGTTACCAAAGCAACCACTGCTTGCAAAGTTTGGTTTAGAATCAATATCACTCTAAGGTTACCGAACGTCGCCACGATGTCTTTCAGTTCACCGAACAAACGTTCTCCCTGAGGCAATGCAGGTGCGGAGTTAACGTACGCTGTAACGAGCTGACTGACCGCTTTGAAGTGACTGATTAATTGATCGTTTGATGTTATGATCACTTTGGCGGATGGCTTGGCTGCGGAGCTGATTTGCTCTCCAGTCGACGAGAGAATGCAGGTGTATATGATCCCGGGATCTATTGAAAGAAGCGATTCGCACAACCTTTGTGGATCTTTGATTGCCAAGCTACAGATGCCTCCGGCTTTTGGAAGATTCATCGGGTCTACGGGGAAGTCTTGATTCCAAAGATACCAAGATTTTGTTGTCCTGCAGGTTATCGCAGATGTGGATTTTTAAGCTCAATTATCATGCCTAGAAATATCATATCCAGCGCGGAAGAGTTCGCCTGAGAAGAGCTGAGAGGCGAAACCTCATATCTTAGGATAGGTAATCTTACCGCTTTTTAGAATCTCTTCCATGCTTTTCTTCAAGAGATCCACGTTAAGAGTATAGTAGCTTGCTTCTTTCCATTGATTAAGCCTCGTGAGGGCGCTGGGAATCATCCCGATGCAAATGGCGTCCTCATCTTTCTGTGCGTGAACCAAAGCAGAAGCAGAAAGAATCATTCCCTGCTGCAATGCTTTCTCGGTCGGATTTGTTTCCCTGCGCCAGATCTGTTCCATAGCTTCATGACACTCCCAGTATCGCTGCTCGTTGAAAAGTTGGACCGATTCCTTGACTGTTTCTTCCTTGTCGTGATAGAGAGTTGGAAAACTCGTATCTTGCTCTGTCAGATCCCGACCAAGAAGGACATTTCCGTATTCTTCGGATAATTCCTTTACTGACTCTTCCATCGAAGCCTTGTCGTTGGCATAAAGATCGAATTCGATGGCAACCCCCGTTACTCGCATGTTCTTAACGACGGTGCCGAACTTGTCAACTTTCTTTCTGAATTCGATCATCAGTGGCAAAGTCTGCTTTGGAGAGTAATTTTTCTTGTTCGCCAGTCTGACGAGATATCTGTGCAATGAACAAAACCTCTTCCTTGTATGAGGGCTGATTGGAGTAATAATCGTTTTTAGTAGGATACTGGCTATTTTCTGTACGGTTCATCTGGCTCTAGACAGGTAATAAATTGCAGAAAAATCGAGATTTGAGGAGGGAAGGGATTTTTCAATTTTTTCAAGGAAGAGGAGAAAGGACGACACTGCCGGAAATCCTCAGGATGAATATTTCTTAGGGCGATCCGAGCATTTCGAGTGGCGCCCCCAGTTCGGGAGGAGCAGCGTCGTTGGTTCGGACTGGATTGCTAGGGAAGGACTGCTTTACCTGGAGAAAGTGTACTCGGTTTACAAAAACGATATCCTCCAGCTCGGGGACGCAAATAATCTTCCAATCCGTGTCTCTGTCAGACCGAGTACCGAGTGTCAAGGAGGTATATCCGGAGCAACCGGCAACGGAGAACTCAGCTACTGCGCGGGGCAGTGGGGAGGAAACCAGGTACCGTTATGGAATTCTTGCCCACGAGCTCTGCAACCTTTTCACGGGAGAGCGTGTAACGTCTGGCTGGCCTACTGCCTGGTGGGCTAACCACCGCTCACCCTTTCCCACGATGATCGCAAATCAGGCAATCAGGCGGATAGCATCACAATTTTACAGAGCTTGGGGAGACTATAACGACCCTCTGGTGGTTATGTTTGACCGCATCTACGACGAATACCGCGGATTGTTCCCGAAAATGTTCCAGAAGATGCGCGAACTTCGCGTGTCTCTCTCGGGGCTTGAAGATCCGTACTTGAGCCACCTTGTATATTATTTCATGTTTTACGGCGCGGGACGCCAGCTCACAAACTACTTCGTGGTTCCCCCGATGCCGCCGATTAACCCAAAGCGGATCCAGGAAATAGAAGGAAAGTACCATCTCGGCGTTATCTAGTTGCCAGCCCGGTAGATCGAGATCGAGCCCGTCGTGGCTTCGATTACCAGCCTGCCCTTGCCCGAACCTATCCGTCCCGTAAGGCGCTGCCCGACAAAATCACCCCTATCATAGTGCGATTCAGTCATTTCCAGCCTGCAGACAATGCGACCCACCGTCGTCGATGCGTCGAGCGAAAGATCAGAAGTTCCTTTTAGGGCAACCTCAATATCACCCGTCGTGGCTCGAAAAGCGTTCACGCCGGCCGACAGTGCTCCCGAGTAGCTCACGTTCCCGATGGTATTTCGAACATCGACCGTACCGTTAACGTCGTCCATGTCGACGTTTCCCGTATGCGTCTTTATCGAGAAGGTGCCATTGCAGTCCTTCAAACGAATCGGGCCGGTCTTCGATTCGGCGTTAATGCTGCCAGAAATCCCGCTCACGGAAATCGAATCGGTCTGCGTCTCGATGGTCAAGTCACCGTCGGGAGGAATGGTCACTCGAACGTTGGTTCTCGGTCCTCCGGAAAAAGCGTAGGATCCCCAGATCAGTGGGTTCCAGGACTTTGTCCGACCCGTGATCGTGATGAGATTACTCTCCTGTCTTGCGGAGTAATCGATACTTTCCGGCTCCATCACATCTGCGTCTGCGGTGATCGCTCCGGCTTCCCCTCTTCTTACGTCCACTGAACCCGGCGTTCTGAGGTTGATGATGACCTTTGGTTTACCGGCAATCTGAAACGAATTGTGAGTTACTTCGCTATTTCTCCCCGAGGCGTAGACGGGAACACCGCAAGCAGGACAGAACTTTGCTGCTGAAGGGAGAGTCGCACCACAATTTCGGCAGAAGGCCATAGTCGTAGATGTAAGAGACTCGCTCCTGTAAAGCCTTCGGTAGCATTCTTGAGGGAGAAGCTTTTCATTATGTTCCTTACGCTCTGTCGAACTCGAATGCCCTCTATTATTCAAGCTGAAAATATCAGCAAACTTTACCCGCCCAAGACAAAGGCGGTCGATGACGTTTCTTTTTCCGTTGAAGAAGGTGAAGTGTTCGGTTTTCTCGGGCCCAACGGGGCCGGGAAGACTACGACGATCAAGATGCTGACGACTCTTGCGTCTATCACATCGGGTACAGCGAGCGTCGCAGGTTTTGACGTCGCTCACGATCCTTCGGCAGTCCGAAGGAGCATCGGTGTTGTCCCGCAGGAGCTTACTGCCGATGATGAGTTAAAGGGCATCGAGAATCTGGTGCTTGCCGCGAGGCTTCACCATGTCCCTCGATCCGAAATGTCGGTCAGGGCAAAGGACCTGCTAAAGCTCTTCGACCTAGAAGAAGCGTCCGATAGGCGTGTGAGAACCTACTCCGGTGGTATGAGGAGGCGGCTGCAGATGGCGATGGGCCTCGTTCACTCCCCCAAGGTGTTGTTCCTGGATGAACCTACGCTCGGGTTGGACATCCAGACTAGGACGAAGGTCTGGGATTACATTAACCGCCTAAACAAGGAGCGCGGGTTGACTGTCTTCATGACCACGCATTACCTAGAAGAGGCTGACGGGTTGTGCAAGAGAATCGCGATAATAGATCACGGAGTGATAAAAGTACTTGGCTCGCCCAATGATTTGAAGGAAAAATTCGGCGGGGACATCCTCTCCATCTCTGTCAGCGGCGATATAGACCTCACCGAATTTCTCAAGACCGTTCCCGACGTAACCGACGTGAGCCACGAAGGACGGGATTACAAGATGAAACTCCCAAAGACGGAACAGGCGCTTCCTGTCATAATTGATGGCGTCACCAAACGCGGCTTGAAGATTACAGAAATCTCCTTCACGCGGCCGAAACTAGATGACGTGTTCCTCGACGTCACAGGCCGCTCGATGAGGGAGGACGAAGGAGGCGGGGAAGAATCCTGGGTGCAGAACATGAACCTCGGGAGGACGAACTAGATGCTCGAGGATTTGTCTGCCCTAACGGGAAGAGCTTTGAAGAAGTGGATCCGTAATCCGGCCGCGGTGCTCCCCGGATTTTTTACGGCGCTATTCTATCTTGCTTTATTCGGAAACTCGTTCAATCCCACGAGCTTGATTCCATCCAACATTGGTGGGATCCAGATTACCTCTTCTGTGCTCCAATTGATCAAGACATCCATACTGTCCCAGACTTTCGGAGGTGCGGCCACGTATATCTCGTACCTGACCGCCGGGATCATCTGTTTGATTCTCGTATTCAACATGGCGTTCGGTGGGATCGACCTTGTGCTCGACAGGCAGCTCGGCTTTCTCAGCACGCTGCTCACCGCCCCAATTTCCAGGGCGTCAATCTACTTCTCCGGGGTCCTGCAAAACATGGTAAAGGCAATGTCACTTGCATTTCTCTCATTTATCATCGCGCTTGTCCTGCCAAACGGACTGGAGCTCGGAAAGGGATTTGGCGTTCTCGATTTGATCGGAGTATTCGGCTCGTTCGCTCTCCTCGCATTCGCTCTATCCTGTGTGTTCACCGCTCTCGCGCTTTCAGTGAAGAGCATCGACTCCCTGGTTGCAATCGTGAACTTTGCGACATTTCCACTTGTCTTCACGAGCACTGCGCTATTTCCGCAGGCGGGTTTTCCGAGCTGGTTACTAGCCATATCGAACGTCAACCCGATCACGAAGGCGACCAATTCCGCGAGACTCCTGATGATCAATGGCACTCTATCATCGACTCAGCTATCGAGTTTTTCTGGAGACGGTGCGTACCTGATCGTGTTTGCCGTCGTCATGGCTGTCCTGGGTTACATTGCTGCTCGAAAAGCGCTGGCGCCAGTCTGACTGACGCAGCTCATTCACTAAATTCGAAGTCGCATGCTGTATACAATTGTACAGATGGGGTGAAATACTGTGGATAGCCATATTGTCTTCTTGCGAGCTCCAATGAATGATTCAACACATCCCACAAGAAAAAACTATCCCAGAAATATTGCCCTCCTCCGACCTCCGGGCATCAAAGTTATTGAGTTTATGATTATCTGCAAGAATGAAATTGGAGCTCTTGCGTCAATTTCCGGTATCTTTGCAAAACAGAATCTTAACATCGAGGTAACGTACGGCCACGCGGACAAGCAGGGTAATGCGTATCTCCTGATCCTTTACGCAGATTTTTCAAATTCCTCATGTTCGGTTGACCAAATTATCAAGGAGCTCAAAGATCTCCCAGTCATTCAGATGGTTGAAGTTGACATCGACCAGAAGAGGCACTTTGACGACTTCCTATATCCAATCGTGACCGTTGACGGTGATCGTGCCGTGATAATGGGTTTGAACGCCCTAATCAAGTTGGAACAAACAATGTTTGAGAAAATTGGGAGTGGAGGTCACGCGTTCTTGTACCAGATGGGTAAAGACTATTCCATTGAAAATTCCAAGATACTGAAGTCGAGTAATTTTGCTCAGGATCAGGAGTCACAGTTGAGGAATCTGGCGGATTCGCTAAAAGCTGCCGGCTGGGGAATATTCGACATCAGAAAAATATGGAACGGGTTTGACGTCGTGATCTCCCAACCACACCTTCTGGACGGGCATACGTTTGTTGACACGCGTTTCATTTACGGGATGCTCGCGGGCTCTCTCCAATCAATTTGTGGCGAAGAATTTTTTGTTCTTGAGACCACATACAATACGCGGGAAAATAGCATTCTTCTTAAACTTAGGACGAGAACGAAAGATAATCACGGGCACAAAGGCGAGATTTAGCTAGTTCGCCCTCAAAAGCTTATGAGCTGGACGATGTGCCACAGCTTGTGAATTGGCAAGGACGAACATCGCTGTGGATGATAAGATTGCAACCATGCTGTCAGATGAAGCTGCTCGAGCAAATAAGACGCTGTACTCTTTCTCTAACGAGTGTCTCGAAGCTGCCTTGAAGATATCCCAAGAACATGGAAGTGTGGATGAAATTTATCCCTTCTGGCTTCAGACCAAGATGTCGAAAGAAGTGGATGGGATGCCTTGGGTACCCAGAGGGTTGCTCGATTCGTTCGTTAAGACATTCTACCAATCGAATAGTGACACTCTCCTAAAGACATTCTTTGAGTATGGAGTCTTTTTGGGATCTTACGTGAAGTTGCGCGCTAAGAATTTGGATGAAGTCATGAACTTGATAAAATTATTCAAGTTATCCATTCCGGCTCGAGTCTTTGAAATTGATCGAATTGAAGTTGAATCCGGCAGGAAATACATTTTCAGGTACGTTTCAGGAATATCAAACGAGATGACAATTTGTATGGGCAAATATCTCGAGGGTGTATTCTCCTGTTATACGCCTGAAATACAATCCAGGACGTCATCGACCGGCGTTGTCGAAATGGAAATTGTAACCGTGTAAAGCAGGGATTATTGTCAATAACAAAGGTCGAGCTCTTTCAATCTCAGCATGGGCCAAGCAATTTGTAATCTGGAAAGAAAAATATTTTTGTATTAATTACACGGCGGTGGCGAGGTCTGAGTCACCGGTCAAAGCTTATGAGTCAGATCATGAGTCACCGCCTCTGGTTTGGCAAGGACAAACATTGCTGTAGACGATAGAACCGCAGAACAGCTCGCTGATGTAGCAATGCGAGCAAATAAGACATTGTACTCTTTCTCTAACGAATGCCTTGATACTGTTTTGAAGATATTTCGCGATGGCGGAAGCGTCGACGAAATTTATCCTTTCTGGCTTCAAACCAGGATGTCAAAGGAGGTGGATGGGATGCCTCTCTTGAACAGGGGCCTCATAGACTCAATGGTCAAGACATTTTACTCAAAGGACAGCGAAACTATTCTCCAGATTTTCTTTGAATGCGGAGTACTTTTTGGATCTTACATAAAAATGAAATTCAAGGACCTGGATCAAGTCTGGAACCTGATCAATTTATTCAGGTCGTCCCTCCCGGCTCGATTATTTGAAATGGATCTAAAAGTAGATCAGTCAGGGGAAGAGTTATGTTATGAGATACGTTTCTGGAATATCAATTGAGATGACCGTCTGCATGGGCAAATACTTTGACGGTCTATTTTCTTGCTACACTTCCAATAGGCAGTCCAGAACATCTTCAGGCGGCGTCATCGAAATGGAAATTAGACCCGCATGAGCGAATACGCGCGCATCCTCGAATTGGTATTGCTCGTGAGAATGTACGAAAATAGGTAACAATGTTCCGTGGTCGGAAATCCGAAAACCTAATAGTCACGATATTCAATGATATTCTAAGATATGCCTCAGATCCTGGTTCACCTTGACGACGAGCTCGTGAGGGAGATAAGAAAGATAGTCAAAGACAAGTACGGAAGCAGGAGAGGTTCTCTCAGCATTGTGGTTGAGGATGCGTTGAAACGTTCACTTGTGCCGCCAGAGGAGATATCTGCATCCACGTTGCTTGAGGTTATCGACTACGTTTCCAGGGCCTCGAAAGAAGGTCAGCCAAAGGACCAGATACTAACAAACGTCTTCTTGATGCTCGACAGACAGTTTGAACAGAGTATAACCAGAGGCCTCGAAGATGCCAAGAAAAGGGGAAGGACGAAGACAGTTCCCAAACGTACCGACCCGATCGATTTCCCGAGAAAGTTGGCCAGCGAAACAACAAAATGAGATAGATCTGATTGCCAGCCGGAATCAGGCTGATAAGATACACAGATGAATTTGTGAGAAAATACAAAGAACTAACTTATGGACAAAGACGTCTTGTAGAGGATTCGATCAGGAAAATATGCGTCGCGGATGAACCATCTGCCTTCGCGCATCATTTAGAGCGGGTAAGTTATTTTTGCAATTGGAGCCATAGGGTCAGAACGAACCTTCTGCTGATATTCAGAGAGTCAAAAAGGTCGATAACTTTTCTCTCTGTAGGAACCCACTCTCAAGCCTATCGCCCGGGCCCTTTGTAGCGAAAAAAGAAAATTCAGGATTTCAGGTACTGATTCCGACTCGGAAAGCACTTTATTAAAAATCAGTACAGCATATTCACTTTTCTGTTTCGAGTTATCAATTTTGGGAGGGTAGGTAGTATCGCGTTTGGAAATCATGGATGATGAAAAAATTTCTTTCGTTCGTAAGAATTCAAAATCCGGGCGGATCGAAGATCAATTCCTGAAACTCCGCGTGATGATAATCGACGAAGAATTCTACAGGGGCCTCCGGAAAAAACTCTACTCTTCGTTTCAGAGCGGGGCATCGGTGATCCTCTACGATATGGGTCTGGGCTACGGCGAGCTTATGGGAGAAAATATGAAAAAAATGGGCGTGTCAAAGCTTGAAGTTATCAAGAACTTTATGGAGCTCGGAAAGACTCATGGTTACGGAGTTTTTAACACCCCATTTCTCAAGATGGTATTGACTGGGCTTCAGGGCGAACCTGCCGTCAGATTGGAAGATAGTTTTTTCGCCTCTTCGGTTGGCAACACCGGCAAGGCAGAATGCTATCTGATGGCAGGAATCGTGGCTGGCGCATCCCAAGTTTTGCTGAACAAGGAGTTTGTCTGCGTGGAGGAAAAGTGCATGTGCAAGGGCGACCCTTTTTGCGAGTTCAAGCTCAAGGCTACGGGAAGCCGATGAAAGAAATAATTTCTGAATCGATATCAAAATTCATTTTGCTCGAACTTGAAGCTGTACTTCTGCTTTTGTGACGGTAAGCCGCACTGATCTTCGATCTCTTTTGAAAGAGATTAAGCTCAGCTAATTATAGTGTTAAATAATTTCGTGGATCACAAACCAAAATTGATCATGAAAGACGATGTCATTCGAATCTCAATCGGGAGATTTGATCCCAATAAAACCGTGTCTGTAAAATTAGCGCTGGAAGGTACTTACGAAAAACTGGCACCGGGCATAAGGTTGATGGCCGGCATCGAGGTTTCTTTGCTGGTATTGACGCGGAAAATTGCGCAATGGTCAACGTAAGTCACTGGGGATTCAGTGGGGGCAGCCAATCAAATGGAACATTTTCAGCCGATGCAAGATCTCGCGCAGGAATTCATCAAGGAGGGAGTGCGATTTGAGCGCCCAATTCTCAACTTTGAACCACTGTAGACTATTTGAGCGCCGAATGTGCAGGAATTGATTTAGATTCCAATCCAGTAGGAGCTTCAAATAAAATATGTTAAAAACTCGTGAGAGCACCAAGGGAAAATCAAGACTTGGCGTGGCATTGATTGGAGCGGGCCTGGCAAACAAGTTTCATGCGAGGGGATGGACTGGTGTTCGGGATGCGGATATTGTAGCCATCTGTAGTACGAGGGAAGAAACTGGAAGAGTGCTGGCAGAATATTGTCAAACACTGGGCCTAGGGACTCCGAAGGTTTACACTGATGTTCAGGAGACAGTCAGGAATCCGGGTGTGGATGTTGCATGGGTGGGTGTTCCGACTTACGCGAAGCTTCCAGTTGTGAAAATGATTTCCGAAGAAAAACTTCAGGGAAGGACTCATCTCAAGGCAATCACTTGTGAAAAACCTCTTGCTCGCACGATCAACGAAGCAAACGAAATGATATCCCTTGCAGAAAAGGCCGGGCTTTTGCACGGCTATTTGGAAAACCAAGTGTACGCGCCGTCAGTCACAAAAGGTAAAGAAATTGTCTGGAGTGCCTCGAAAAATGCCGGCAGGCCCTATCTTGCCAGGGCATCCGAAGAGCATGGAGGTCCACATTCTCCCTGGTTTTGGAACCCGTCCCTTGCAGGTGGCGGCGTCTTGATCGAGATGATGTGCCACTGCCTAGAATCTTCTAGGTTTCTCCTGACATCTCCAAATGAGCAAAGAGCCGATTTGAAATTATGCTCCGTCTCTGCTGAAATCGCCTCTCTGAAATGGACACGGCCGCGTTACATCCAGAAGCTGAAAGAAATGACTCATGGCGAAATCGATTATTCCACGGCTCCCGCGGAAGATTATGCTCGGGCAACTGTCGCTTACGAAGCTATTGACGGTAGCATCGCGATTGCTGAAAGTACTTCCCTTTACTGTTACACGGGGCCCGGACTCCGTCTTCTGTTTGAGCTGATCGGTCCTGAGAATTCCATGTCCATAAACACTCTTCAGCCGGATCTCAATATTTTCTTTAGCAGAAATACAAGACAACAACCGGGCGAGTTCCTAGTAGAAAAACAGGAAGCGGAACAGGGATTGATGCCCACAATCGCCGATGAACCGTCTACTTATGGGTACATGGCAGAAGATATACATATGGTGCAAAGGTTCATTGAAGGAAAACAGCCGTCTGAGACATGGAGGGATGGGATATCTTGCTTGGAGCTCATCATGGCATGTTATATGTCTGCAGAAAGCGGGAGGAAACTAAAATTTCCTCCATCGAATCTGGAAAACTATCGACCCCAGTCAGTTAGGGCTGAGTGGGATCGGCGCATGATCCTGGAAGGATCATAGTTCACATTAAGCTACTCCGGCGGGACTTCTGCGAACCTCAGGGCTAGGTTGAATCCCTTGCTCTTATTGTAGTAGTATGCGATCGCGTATATGATCAAACCAACAATGAAGACCATTGCCAAGCCCAGCAGATAGTAGGGATTTACAGCGGCGCCCGTGAAGACAGGACTAACCGCAGTATAGGCGACGAAAACACCCACTATGATAGTCCCGAGTCCGAGCAGGGCGATAACCGGAACGCCTCCTATTCTTCGCTGGACGTTGGCCGGAGCGAGTTTGAACAAATCTTTGTGCTTCCACGGCAGCATGATACCGGCCACCCCGACGAAGGCTATCGCGAGAAACAACCCGGAAGTCGAGTATGCGAGGAAGGTCAGCGAATTCGCAGCGTAGACAGAAAGTAACACATACACCAGTCCGACGACGGCGACTAGGCCGAGGGCATAATTGGGTGAGCCCCTTCTGGTGTCCACATCCGCGAACTTTGTCGGGACGACTCCATCGAAACTCCAAGCAAAAATTATCCTGACGCACGAAAACACGATTGTCTCTAGAGAGCCAAATACTGATCCGATGATAGCGAGTGGAATAAGAATCCCGACTACTGGATTGGGACTAGCAAAGATTGCGAGAAACGAAGTTACCGGGGCCATTGGAAGGGTGTATTGCGAAGATATCGTTGAGTTTGTGTTGCTCGCTAACAGTGAAGCTGAATTGATGAATTGTCCGCCCATAGTGTGGAACGGAACGAAGAACATGAAGAACGCGATGACAGCGAAAATAAGTGTCGAGCCAATTATACCTATGAACTGGGACCTATTGGCCTGTTTTACTTCGCCCCCGACGTAAGCCGAAAGGTAGTACCCGAGATAATTGAGAAAACTGTAGAATGAGCCTATGATTGTCCCCCCGAAGGTGAAAACAGTAACGAAATTTGACTTACTCGCCGCCTGGATGATTGCACCATAACTTGTACTAGAGAGTGATTGGAGATTTGATTGAAACGTCGCTGGTGAAGTAGTCCCAACAACCACTAAGAAGGTCACAATGCCAACAAACATCAGGATGAACGTGCCCCACTGGTATCTGAAACTTGCTTTGGTGCCAAACACCGCAGCCAATACGATTGCAGCGAGGACCGCTAGACTCCCTATCAATATCGAATTTGAACTCGCCAGAGACGTCGCGAGAGAAAGATAGCTGGTATTTTTTGTCGCTACGCCTAAATTATTGAGAATCCCAGCAAGCCCATAGGTCATAAACCATCCCGATACGGGGCCGATAAAGCCCAGGAAGAAAACAACCACGGCGAAACTTTCCATAAAACCAATTGCGGGATGAACAAGTCTACTGACCCAAACATAGTCACCACCTGTTCTAGGAAAAGCCGTTGTGAGATAATAGAATAGCAGAGCGATAATCAAATTGCCAGGGAGTCCAATCAAGACCGTAATGGGAGTGTTGATACCCTGATAGGCTGCTCCTGCGAAGAAAATGTAGAGTAAAGGCCAAGCTAGACCCATGTTGAGCAGATTGAACATCAACACGTCCTTAGCAGAAAGTTGACGAGTCAATCCGGTAGCGTTTCGAATAAAGATCTGAGAAGGTTGATTTGTTGTCGTCTGTCCTTCCTTAGGAGGTGCGCTCAAGTAGAACTCCGCGTCTGCTTCCATACGGGAATATTTAAGCATAGTTTCGGGATTCATGTTTTAATAATACGTAGAGTCGTATTTTTTTCTTCTTTCATGAAGCAAATAGCGTGATCAGCTTAACATGATCAGATTTTTGTGTCTTGTAGTGTGATTACGGAAAGTATCTTGAGAGATCTACTTTCAGACCTTGAGATTCGGCCGAAAGGTAAGCAGAGTACATGATATTGACAGATTCTCTTCCTAACTCACCATCAGAAAGGGGATCGCGATCGTAACATACACACTCGACAAAGTCCTGTATCTCTTGGTAGTATCCATTCAACCAGTTATCGTCCAGCGTTGGATTATTCCAGCCTTGCTTCGTCCCAATTTTTTCTGTAACATAAACGTTCTGAAGTAGCTCTTCTTTCGGATTGTAAGTTTTCAATGCTTCAACTGGATTAATCACGCATCTGGTTCTGTGATTGTTTGCGCATATCTCCATCCAGGAATTAACTCCGCCTAGGACCAGCTCTGAGGCGAAGACATCCGCGACCGTCCCGTCGGAAAAAGTAACGTGGAGCTGCGCATAGTCTTCCACATCTTGGTAATTTGTTCGCAAGTATCCTTCATCGCGAAATGTCGGGAGTCTTGTGATCTCATGAACGTTCGCGCTTACGGATTGCGCGAAGATGGGCGTTCCATATCGCCAGAGTCCCTCCTGTCTCTTGAGGTAGAGCATTGCGCTAAGTGGGTGGCATGCCTTTCCAACGAGTGAGCCTCCTCCGGACTTTGACCACCGTCCATAGCTCTCCGAATGAGAGCCGCTGTGCGACTCGTCGCCAATCATCCATAGAATTTGGCCCGAAGTAGCCCGCAGTATCTCGGCTTCCTTCTGTATCGAAGGAGAGTACACCCAATTTTCCGCGTACATGATCTTCCTGTCTGCCATCTCGGCAGCAGTCACTATCCTTGTTGCGCTGGCAATGGCTTCCTTCAGCATCATTTTCTTTGGTGATTTATCCCCGTGAAAGCTTAGGGAGCCATCTCCGTAGTAACCTGTGAACGGTTTTTCTATTACTACGTGACAACCAGCTTCGAGCGCTTCGACTGCGACTTTCTCGTGAGCGAAACCGGGTGCGCAAATGTCGACCAAGTCGACTTTGTCAATCATCTCATGGAGCGAATCGAACTCTTTCAGTCCGTAGTCGGAAGCTCAGCTTTTCTCTCCTAGCTCTCGTCGGAGACGTTATTCCGGCAACTTCCACGGGTACCCAAATACTCTCTTGTAAGACTCGAGGTGGAACTTGGCAGCGTAACCCGCACCCACTATTCCTACTCTTACCTTTTCCATATCGTGAATCTATCAAATTCCACAATAAGGATTAATAAAATTCTCAATGAATGACCTGAGAATCCGATTCTATAACAATAGACTCAAAGCTGAATCCAGTTCCCGATTCCTTTCTCCAGGGCTGTCCGGTAAGCGTGATAAAATATGACGATATCCTGAAGTGCGAGTCCGGTGGCATCCATCAAAGTCATTTCTTCTGCGCTGGTTCTACCAGGTTTTTCTCCAAGTACTATTTCGCCGATTTCAGCGTAGATGTTTTTCGCGGTTATGGCTCCTGATTGTAATGCCTTGTGTATTTCTCCCCCGACTGAACATTGCTCCAAACTGTCCACGACAATTTTGCTCCGCGTTAGTACTTTGGTTTCGACCTCTTGTTTCCCGGGCGAATCAGCGCCGAACGCGTTGATGTGCGCACCTGGTTTTAGATCATCAAACATCACACGCGGCTGCAGCGAGGGACTACAACAACAAACTATGTCCGCCCCTTTTACAGCATCTGCAGGAGATTCCGAGGGGACAGAGAGGATCCGATAGTTTTCTGATGCTTTCTTTGCAAACTCTTCTCGGTTGGAGGCAGATCTACTCCAAACCCTTACGCTCTCAATCGGGAATCCAAACTTGATGTGAGCCTCAAGCATGTTGCTTGCCAAATGCCCGGCCCCGATGAACGCGATTGATCGAGTCTCCTCTCTTGCGAGATATTTGGAGGCTATCGCGCCGGCAGCACCGGTTCTCATACTTGCCAGATGATCCGCTTCCATGATGGCGAGAGGAGCTCCTGTTTCAACGTCAGACAGCAGCGAGTAAGCGAATACACTTGGGAGACCGCGCCTTACCTTATTTTCAGGATACCCGAATCCAAGTGTGCTTATCAGAATCGGGATTTCTTGAACATACCCAGAGCGAAAGTCAAAGAACCCAGAAGGGCCTGAAGGGGTCCTTACTTCGTACGCCACCAGAGGGGAGAAATTTGATATTATCGTCCGTTTCTTCGCCAACCGCTGAAGTCTGTAAGCCTCTTCCGCAAATCCCAGAGCTTCTTTCATTTCGATGAGCGGAACAATATCTTCCTTGCTAAGCGAAAGTATTTTCATGTATTCCTCTCCCGAAGTTATCTTGCAAGTTCAGTAATAATTTTCCCGTTCCGATTCATGTCTTAGCTGTGGAAGCCTACGAAGTTCAATAATAAAGTTTAGATCGGGGAATTATTCAATGAAAGAAAACGAGTACCTTCTTAGCGGGTGTCCTGATCTGATAATTGCGCGAACAGCGCATTGGTAAGTAAAAACTATTTTTTGTTTGTTTTTGTTAAGGAAAACTTCCATTTGCTTTATCTGAGAGTTCTCGGATTCTGAAATCATCTGCCCCGATTCAGAACTCTTAAATCGGGAAAATCATGTCAGAATGATTCTGAAATATCCATGACGATGTCAAAGATAATAATCTCACCACCCGGGCCGCGTGCAAGAGAGCTCATTGAGCGCGAGATCGAGCAATTCCATCAGCCCTCGATCGACAGGGTTTATCCAATATTTACGAAAAGTGTTCACGGTGCTCTAATTGAAGATGTTGATGGCAACAAGTATCTTGATTTTGCAATCGGTTCGGGAAGCATGTCGCTGGGAGGAGCTAATCCCGAGCTCGTCAAGGTCGTCAAGGAACGGGTCGAAGATCTCGCCCATGCATCCTATCCTAGCATGAACGAGGTTGTAATAAAATTCGCAGAAAAACTCACATCGATCGCGCCCGGTTCGGGAAAGAAGATGGTGGCTATACTCTCTACCGGAAGCGAGGCCGCTGATTTCGCGTTCAGAGTTTCTAGAGGATTCAAGCAGAGGGCTCAGTTTATCAGTTTCATTGGAGGGCATCATGGTTTTTCTCTGGGCGCCCTAGCTATGTCAGGGCACTACGCGGCGATGTTCAGAAAGCACCCGCACCTGGTCCCGGGAATAACTCACGTTCCGTACGGGTATTCATACAGGTGTCCGTTCAAACATGAGGGACCTTCTTGCGGACCTTCTTGTGCAAATTATATCCAGGATACAATTCTCAGCACAATCTCTCCGCCAGAGAACACCGCTGGTTTGATTGCGGAGCCAATCCAGGGGCCCGCTGGAATAATTATCCCTCCTCCGGAGTGGATACAGAGGGTGTACGAGATTTGCAGGGATAACGACATTCTCTACATCGATGACGAGGTTTTCACCGGGCTGGGGAGAACTGGAAAAATGTTTGCGATCGAGCACAACCCGCGGATCGACCCTGACATGATTATCCTTGGAAAGACGCTCGGAGGTGGCATGCTTCCTATGAGTGCTGTGATCATGAAGGAAGAAATCGCGAAAAGCGTTGAGCCCGGCGCGACATCGAGCACACTTCACGGCTATCCGCTCGGGGCTGCCGTTGCTCTCAGAGTAGTAGAAGTGATCGAAGAACAGGGTCTATGCGAGAAGAACAAGGTTAACGGGGAGTACCTTCTGCGAAGATGCCTTGAGCTCAAGGATAAGCATCCGTGGATAGGTGATGTACGAGGTAGAGGGCTCATGGTTGGACTAGAATTCGTGAAGGACAGCAAGTCAAAGCAACCATTGAGAAAAGAGGTGAAGGAGATATCCTGGAGATCAGTCCAGAAGGGACTCATATTCGAGTGGTTCGGTTTGAAGGGAAACGTCATCAAGCTGTACCCCAACTATTTCGTTGCGAGAGAACAAATCGACGAAGCTATCGATATCTTGGACAGTGCGATAACCGACGTCGAACATGGAAGTACGAGCAAAACAGACTTTCCGCCGATGTACGTGGTTTCTGCCGGTTGGACGTGACTAAGGAGAGAGTAATTTTGCAATCTGGCATCGAGGATGTCTCAGGACGGACTCCGCTTCTAATGACTCCAGGGCCAACGGAGGTTGAACAGCGAGTACTCGATGCCCTGTCAAAACGACCAATGCTGCATTACGGCGAGAAATGGAAGACGTTCTACGCCTCAACGCTCGAACTCATGAGGGAATTATTTGGAGCTGGTGCAGACGACCAGATAATCCTCGTTCCTGCCCCAGGCTCTGCATGTTTAGAGATGGCGATCGCGAATCTCGCAAAGCCGGGCGACAGAATTCTGAATCTGAGAAACGGATATTTTGGTGAGATAACGAAAGAGTGCGCTGAGCGGCACGGCATCAAAGTTGTCGAGCCCAATACTCCATACGGGAAGCCGATCTCATCGTCAGAAGTTAGGCGGCTCTTGGAAGAAAGCAAAAACTTGTCAGCAATCGTTGTCGTTCACAACGAGACTTCTGGTGGCGTTCTGAATCCGGTGCAAGGGATAGGAGATCTGTCGAAACATTTCGGTGTACCTCTGATAGTAGATACGATATCTTCGTTCGGTGCGGTTCGCATTCCGATGCAGGATTGGAACTGCGCCATTTGCGTCGGCTATGCGAGCAAGGGGTTGTCTGGAATCGCAGGAGCCGTACCTCTCGCCGTCAACCGAGAGATATGGAATAACGCAGTTCGAAACAATTCGGAGACCGCGGGCAGGTTTTTGAGTTTTGGAGTCTGGGATCGATACATCCGGGAGTGGGGTTCTTGGGGGCATCCTTTCCCCGCGACAATGCCGACCTCCGTTATTATGGCACTTTCAGCGGCGGCGCAGATAGCTCTGGAAGAAGGGCTCGATAATCGAACCGAACGCCACAGGCGGATCAGCGCCAAATTCCGAAAGTTAGTGAGAACAATTGGACTCGAAATACTTCCGGATGAAGCCTTTGCTTCAAGCACCGTAACTGCAATCTCACTTTCAGATCCAGCACAAGACGTTGTGAGGTCGATCATGGAGAAGGATTTTGGGATTATGATTTCTGGAGGTTTGTCGTTGTTGAAGGGGAAAATCATCCGAGTGGGACACATGGGTCTGACAGCAACTGATGCGTGCATCGAAAGGACAGCAACTGCTTTGGAGAAGAGCTTGGAACTAGTAAAAGCTAAGAAAGAAATAATCGTCTGAGTCGTTAATTTTCGCTCGGCCCAAAACTTTACCGAAACAAGAAATTGTCGTCTGATTATTCCAGAAGATCCACTGAAAGACTTTCCTTGACAACCGTGTGTGCAACTATCGTATTCGATGAAGTTACTCCGGGAATCTTATTTACTTTGTCGAGAAGCTTCTTGGCTTCTTCTTTGTTTACCGTTCTTGCGATGAAGAGCAGATCATAGTCGCCAAAAATTCCGTATACAGATTGAACCCCAGGAAGGCTGGATATCCGTTTCGACACCGCGATCTCTCTCTTGCCCTTTACACTGCAAACGGCTCTTGAAATAACGAGGTATCCTCTGTTCAGTTTTTCTGGATTTAGCTTTGCATAATATTTCTCTATGATTCCCCGATCCTCCAATTTCTTTAACCTGTAGGAGACTGCGACTTTGGAAATTTTTCCAACTGCTCTTGCAATCTGAACCATTGTCATTCTACTGTTATCTTGAATCAGGGACAGTATCTTTTGATCGATCCCGTCGATTTTGTCCGAATTGTTGGACATCTAATCCACTAGTCCGTCTTTGCTATGTAAAATAGGTAGGGCTGCTTTTGAGTTGGGAATGCGTCGGCGGCTGCGAAATTTATTCTATCAACAATCATTCCGTCGATCGGAGTAGTTATTGTTTCAACTATATCGCCCGTGAAATTCAGAATCTCGCCGATGGGTTGTCCCTTTGTTACTTTGTCGCCGATGTTCACAAGGGCGTTGAATATTCCAGCCCTTCGATTGGACACGAGAACTGGCGAGGTGAGTTTGGTCTGTTTTCCTCTCAGACTTGGTGTGCCCGGCAAGATGCCCAATAGTTTCATTGTATTTATGATTCCAGAATAGTGAATCTGCACAAAGATCTCCTCAATTTTTCCTTCCCGCCCAGCTTCGCACATCGTAGATGGGATCCCCCTTGCGGAAGCCTCGCCGTAGAGAGTTCCGGCCGCGGTCGCCGCGTACGAGGTACCCTTTGGTGATCCCGTCGAGACATCGGTCGCCTTTTCAGCTTCGAGGACATAGTCCACCGGAAAACAGACTCGCCATCTTCCGCGACATTGAATCCACGCCAGAGTTTCCGGTGTGCGCGTAATAGTTGAACGGAACGAGAGATTCGTTATAGTCGGCGCCGTGAAGGTGGATCAAATAATCAGCGATCGAAGTGATCTCTGAAAATATCTTGTACGCCATTATGTACGAAATCGTTCCTTCAGCAGATCCGGGATAGGAAGCATACAAGTTCACGACATCGATAGGGTTCACGAAAAGGGATCGCTCTTCGAAGGCCGGGGGATTCGCCAGAGGGAAAACAATCAGCGTCCCCTTGATACTTCCGGGCTGGATGTCCCTTATCAAGCGCACCGCTGCAAAAATCCCGCAGTACTCGCAACCGTGTTCACCCGCCAGCACCACAAGTGTCGGCCCGGGAGACTCTCCCTGAATTATTGTAACTGGGAGTTCGATTGAGGACGCGGCTTTCTCACCGACCTTTAGGTGGCCGGACTGCTTGGTGCCTGGACGGGAGCTCACATTCCCAACTCGAATTACCGAAGATTTCTGATTTTGTTCGGTAGACATTTTGTTGGGAGCTGCCTTTTCTGTTATACTTTTAATCGTATCCAATTATCACAACAAAGGGTCGTTCGAGGAAGGTGGTTTACGAAATTAATGTAAATTTGTCTGATTCTGAACGAAAACTGTTAGTCCGGGAAATATTCTTTAAAAAATCTTAATAGGATTCTTCAGAGTGAGCGAACGTCTGACAATTTGGTTCCAAAGATAATCACCGAACTACCCGGGCCAAGAGTTAGGGCAGTGATTGAAAAAGACGAAAAATACCTGATGCAATCCAACTGGCGGTACCTACCGTTTGTTCCGAAATCAGGGATTGGAAGTTACATCGAGGATATCGATGGAAACGTGTTCCTTGATCTCGTTTCCGGCGCGGCTGTGATGAATGTCGGTCTTGGAAATCAGGAAGTTATCAACGAAATAGTCCAGCAGGCTAGCAAATTTGTTTACTCCGCAATACCGGGATATTACTATCACGAACTTGTAAGTAATTTGGCCGAAAAACTGGTTCGTCTGACGCCTGGTTCATTCCAAAAGAAGTGCTTCTTCGGTCTGTCGGGAGCAGACGCAACCGACATTGCAATAAAAGTGGCTCGACTCGCAACCGGTCGTCACAGGTTCATCAGCTTCATAGGTTCAAACCATGGGCTGGGGACGATGGGTGCAACTGGTCTTCAGGGTCTGAGCAGTTTGATGGTAAAGGGCTTCGGCCCTATGATTCCGGGAATCACCCATGTTCCATATCCGTATTCGTACAGGTGCGCCTTCGGTCCAAAATGCGAAGACTGCGAGATGAAAGCGCTAGACTATCTTGAAGAGTACGTCTTCAAGACGACTGTCCCGCCGGAAGATGTCGCGGCAGTGTTCGTCGAGCCGATTCAGGGCGATGGGGGAGTCGTTACACCGAGTACGAAGTTCTTCAAGAGATTGCGAGAAATTAGCGACAGATATTCAATAGTCTTGGTGGTAGACGAGGTCCAAACCGGACTTGGGAGGACTGGAAAAATGTTCGCGATGGAGCACCATGGAATTGAGGGGGACTTGGTACTGATCGGAAAGCCGCTAGGAAATGGTCTTCCAATGAGCGCGGTCGTGGGACGTGAAGACCTCATGAAACTACCGAGAGGATCTCTTGCAATTACGGGAGCAGGTCACCTTCTGGGATGTGCTTCGGCGTTATCAGCAATTGATTACATAGAAAAGAACAACCTTTGCAAGAATGCCGAAACTGTTGGCAAATCCTTTCTGGAAGGCTTGAAACGTTTGATGGACAAGTATGACATCATAGGAGATGTACGGGGCGTGGGTCTGTTGATTGGGGTTGAGCTGGTTAAAAGTCGGTCTGGAAAGGAACCTGCTAACGAGGAAATTGTTAAAGTAAATCACATCGCATACGAGAACGGTTTGCTTACCGCCTACGACGGCCTGAGGGGAAACGTATTCCGGGTAATGCCATCGCTGGCAATCAGCCAGGATGAAGCAAAACTCGCAGTTGAAATATTAGACGAATCATTTTCGTTATTTCAGCGATCGGGCTGAACTCGTTTTCCCGGCCAAAACTACATTGCATCGGGACAACGGGTAACGTTCATTTTCTTTGCACACAAAATATCCTCTTTATGTTTAAAGATAGCATTAGGTACACCAATGAGATCATATGACCAAGACATTGACGATAAGAGATGAGGTCTACGAGAAGCTGGTCTCTGTCAAGGGAAAAGACGAGAGCTTTAGCGGGCTTTTGGAAAGATTGCTGGATCGATATACTCCGTCAGAGATACTGAAAAGCCTAAGGGGAAAAATTGAGCTGCGCAAAGACCAAAAGAGAAGACTGCTGAGAGAAATGAATCTTCGAATGAAAGAGCATCGCAGATAATTCTCCCAATTATCAGTAGCGGAAAAACTCGAAGGAAAAAAATCAGAGAGCACGTGAATTCTTGAGAACTCACGTACTCGAGTTTGTTTCAATTAGCCTGTTGCTGTTACGGTAAAAGTTCCAGCTTTTGTTTGTTCAGAGGCGGTCCCAACTACTATGTCTATTATGGTTGTGAATGTGTATTTGCCGTATGGCACGTTGTCCAGTGTGACAGTGTCTGTGAACGTAGCCTTCATTCCAGGCCCAAGCGTGCCGGTCGGGAAGGAGCAGGGTAATGACTCCGATTTCTTGCCATTGAAACCCGGTTTGACAGTTATACTACACGCCCCAGTGGTTGCGAAGATGGATGTTCCCTTGTTATCTATCGTAAGCTTAGTTGTCCCCATGCCGCAAATAGGATAACTGCCGCAACCGCTACCGGCGGTCTGCGTAATTGTGAGTGACTTTGGTTTGAAAGAAAGTGTTGCGTCATAGGTCGGGTATTTGACCACGGGAACATTTGGAGCATTTGGGTACGCCCTTATGTTGAATCCCATGTTGCTGGAAGATCCAAAGACCGCTGGAAGGAATGATGCAGATGATAGAATACAAAGTGCAAGCGCCGTAGTTAGAAGTGCTGTTTGAGATCTCATTTAGAAATCGCGTCGCTCCGAGACTTTAGGCTGGGTGTTAAGTTTTGGGGCGAATTTGATCGACGGAATGTAAAAAATTCCCGAAAAATTCGATCTATTTTCTAAATTGTATATATCAGATCTCGCTATACCCCATAGTCTCGTGACGCCCCCGAACGCCCTCGCTTATTGTGGATACGACACGTCGTGTTGACGGAACGTTCTTGACGTATTGGCTCTGAGTATCGATGTTTGGCCAGCTCAGCATATTGTAAAGCAGCTTTGATATCTTTTCTTCTAATACCTGGATAATCCTCTAACAGGTTCTCGAAAGTCGCTTCTTCTATTTATCCAACGCTTATTTACATCGCCGCAACCGCGTTTGATTCATGGTTCAGCTCTTCAAGTCGCCGGCGGAAAAAGCCGATGACGAATTTCAGAAGGCTTATGAAAAAGGCGTGAGCCTCGGGCAAGCGTATTGGCCCACCGCCGTAACGCATTTCCAGGAAGCTTCAAATCACTACACAGAAGCCGGAAATGCGCAAAAGGCAAACGAGGCAAAAGCTCTCGGGCTTTTGTTCTCTGCTCTAAATTTCAAGAGCTCCGATCTGTGGGCGCAGGTAAGCAAGGCGATGGCCGACTGCGGAAACGTACAGCTCAATGTGGGCTTTCCCGCGAATTCCTCTGACCTCGAAAAAGAGGCGCTGGTCCTCTCAAAGGACTATGCGATCATGGCACAGTTTACTCCCGAATCTGCGGGTCAAAACCAAGTCACAGACCTTAGAGACCTTGCACAAAAATACCTGGAGCTTGTCGGCAGCGACCTCGTACTCTGGAAGCTCATGAACCAGTCAATCGACCCGCAACGACGGGCCTACTACCTCCTGGGGCTTGCGAGCCTTGTGGAGGCAAACTCGTTCATCGACGCCGACCCAAAAAAGAGCGCGTCGCTACTCTCAGACGCAGTAGCCCAGCTGAGATCTCGCAGGTGATGACTACCGCAACGTCCGGCCCGGAGCCCTCCAGGAAAGGGAAAACGCGACAAAGATCGGCAAGTGCTGGTTTTGCGGCAGAGAGGTTCAGGGTCTAACCTTCCACTACGTGGCCCTGAGAGCCGATATTACAGGCTACACAAGATCGCGCTACGGCTCCGAGGTTCCGGCGAGCATGCAGGGTGATAGCGTACTCGCGTGCATGGCATGCTACTCCTCCGTCAAAAACGTCTCCGACCAGATCGCGTCCATGTACTACCAGAAGGCGATGCAGGAAGTTAGAGCATTATCCCAGCGCGTGAGCGATATCGAGAAGCGACTTTCGCGTCTAGAATCTCACGTCAGGTGATCCGTTTGCAGAAGATGGACACGCTCCGCTGTTCCGGCTGCGGCGCTCCCCTCCCCGCCGATTCCACATCCCAGATAATTACCTGCCAGTACTGCGGTGTCTCCCAGCAGAGGGTTGATGCCGAAAAGTACTATGAGCAGGTGAGAACCGACGTGTATCGCTGGGTCCAGTCGATGGTCCCGACCGGTGCGCAGACCGTAAGCCAGATCGACTCTATGGCAAGAGCCCAGATTTTTGAGAACTCGATCCGGCAGGGGGTCGAGGTGAAGCAAAATACGATGAACATGCTGCTCCTGACCGCGTGCTCTAACTACCTGCTAGTCCCACCGTTTCTCTCTGCTCCTGCGTATTTTGCTGCATCTATCGATCCAAAGTCCATGCTAAATGAGTCGGCCCGACTGCAGGGTCTCGTCCCGTTCGCGCAGTCAGACGACCAGTCTGCCTTGCTCAACAACACGATAATTTCTTCCGAGACGCTCGGCTACGTTTCAAACATCATGAAGATGTTTTCCGGATCAGATCCGATCAGCTATGCCACGGTCGCGAGAAATTTTCACGGCGCATCAGAAAGTCTTGCAAAAGATCCGACTAGATCCGCGGGGGCAAAGCGGATGGACGGGCTTGCATCCGCAAACGAGGGCCTCGCCTTACTGATCCAGGGAAATCTCGTTGACGCACAAAGAAAATTCATTGATGGGAGTTCCCAACTGCAGGAAGCCCAAAAGAGCGTGATAACTCAGACTCCCATCATCTCGTGGTTTGCGGGGATAAAATCCGAGGTTAGCATCGTCGAGTCTCTAAAGACCTCGGTTGACGGAGCCCAGGCCGGGGTCGCGGCCGGACTTTCGTCGCAGGAAGCAATGAAGCGGCTGGAGAGGTACTCCAAGAGTTTCGAGTCTTCAAGAAAATCAATTGGGGGTCTCCTCCACAGCGGCGATCACATCGAGCCCGAAACCTATCGCGAGCTCTGCAACAATTTCGCTGTAATCAATATGGCGAGGTCGGGACAAAAACCGGCAAAAGTTTTGAGCGCCGGCGGATCGATTTGGATTGCCTGCTGGGTGGTAGATCTCAACTATACTTTTGCCACAGGATCTCTTTTCATGAAGAAAGGGATGATGATGCAAGACCGAGTACTCCTACCCGCATTATTTTCTTTGAATCCTTCTCGACTAATGCAGTCGCCCGAGGAAACGGTGACCGATGTCTTTTCTCTCAAGGCTCCGTCCTCTTACTGGGAGAGAGTCCGCGGAAAAGAAAAATCCCTTACGCAGGACATCGGCTTTGCATCGGACTCGCACATCAAGGACTCGAGTATACCGCCCAGCGCACCGGTTGTCCCAGCGCTCAGCACAAAGTTCGAGGCAGAGCGCGCGGTGAACATGTATCTGGAGCGGGTCAGGCAGCGGCTTCAGGACAAGCTCCGCATGGGAATCCCGACGGTTTCTCAGCTCGTCTACGTCTCTGGTAATATTCAAAACGGAAAGTTTGTCATCGGCTCAATACCGGATTCTGTCCAGCCGACTGTCGGGTCGCAACAAGATTTGCTCAATCTTGCAATTTGAGGAGGAAAGAGTTTGGAGTATTTCGAATTATCAGCCATTGAAGTTGAACGCAAGGTCAAGGGAGAATTATACCTCCAGTTCATCTCTGAGAAAAATCTGAGCGTTGGGTTGTACGAGCTCAAAGCTGGAGAGTTAGATCCGCAGACACCGCATGGTGAAGATGAGGTCTATTACGTACTTCGCGGTCGTGCAACAATGCGCGTCGGAACCGAAAAACAGGACGTCAGGCCAGGTTCGATCATTTACGTTAGAGCTGGGATTGAGCACAGGTTTAACGACATCAAAGAGGACCTCGAGGTTCTGGTATTCTTCGCTCCGGCACACAAACCATCATAGGCTCACGAATACTACGGATTCAGCACTGCGACGGCTTCTATCTCTATCAAGAAATCTGGAGAGACTAAACCGGTGACTCCCACAAAGGTAGCGCACGGCATCTCTTTTCCAGCAAAAAACTCTCCACGTACTTTTCGGATGGCGGAAACTTGATCGAGCCGCGTCGTGTAGATGTTCAGCTTTATCACATTCCCCAAATTCCCTCCCATCGAGCTCAGAATACTAGAGAGGTTTTGGTACGCCTGTCTGGTCTGTTCTTCAACGTTCTCCTTTCCGACAGTCTCGCCCTTTTCGTTGCGCGCCACCTGACCAGATATGTACACAACCCGCCCCGGTCCATCAAAGTAGCCTGCGTGAGAGTATCCTATGGTCTCGTGGACGCTTTTCGGATTCATAAAATGAATTTCCATGGAAATCAAATCGGCTCAATGAGAGAACCTATTAGTGCCTTTCCAAACTCATCCTGTGAAATTAGGGAAGTACTCAGCTATTTGGACGAAGAGCTTGTCTTTCACCAGTTCATCCGTGAGTACACCGGCTGCGCTTCATACCTGGTAGGTTCTGAAAAAACTGGCAGGTGCGTCCTCGTTGATCCCCTGATCGATACGGAGCGTTACGAATCATTTCTCAAAGAACGTGATTTGGAGATCGTGGCTCTTGTCGATACTCACATCCACGCTGACCACCTCTCCGGTCTTCGGTATTTTTCCTCTCTTTTTCCCCGAGCTATTCTGGCTATGCATGAGACCGCCCCGACAAATTTCCCATTGGAGAAGCTCAAAGACGGTGCTCGTCTAGATGACTTGATCGGCTCGTCTTCTTCAATCAAAGTCATATACACGCCGGGGCATGCAACCGACCACATCTGCCTGCTTCTGGAATCTCCCGAATCAAGCAAACTGCTTTCAGGTGATTGCCTGTTCATCGGTGACGTCGGTCGAACTGATTTAGGACGCGGCAATAACGACCTCATGTACGACAGCCTATTTCACAAACTCCTTTCCCTCGATCCCTCCACGGAAGTTTACCCGGCACATATCGGTGCAAAACATTTTCTTGCAACCGAAAAAGTTAGAACGCAGATAGGAATCGAGCGCGATACAAATCCCGCACTTCAGGTAAAGTCGAAAGAAGAATTTTTCAAATATATGACAGAGGGCTGGCCGCCGAAACCGCCCTACTATGAAGAAATCATTAACGCAAATCTCGGCAAGCTATCGTTCTCAGATGCCCAAGAAGAAATATTCAGAGCGGAAAGAGAGAGTCTACAACACGTGAAGGCCCGAGCTTAAAGTTGAGATCGCATGAATCCGCACGTTTTGAGTAATTGTCTATTTTGCCGGATCGCGTCAGGGAAATCCAAATCCTGGTCGGTATTCGAAGACGACTCGGTAAAGGCATTTCTCAACATTTTTCCGTTATCGCGAGGTCATACTCTCATTGTCCCGAAGAAACATTATGAAAGTGTAAGCGAGATGCCCGTTCAGACCCTACGGCACATGATTTCAACAGCAAAAAAACTGACCGCATCCTATGAAAGAACTTTGGATGCTAAAGGTGTTTGTTTGCACTCGCAAGATCACAAGGATAAAACGAAGTTTAGGCATTTTCACTTGCACGTCATTCCAAGATATGATCGAAACGACGAATGTGATTTCTCAAGAATTTGGCCGAAGAATGTACCGAGAGCGAAGTCTAGGTATCTAGATGAGGTTCATTCACAATTGTCTGACACAGATCGACCATGATAGATTCGAAAACTCTGAAAGCGTCGTTTCTAGAATTCTTCAGAAGCAGGAATCATGTAATTATTCCCAGCGCCCCACTGATTCTAGAAAAGGACAGGACCGTCTTATTCACTACAGCCGGTATGCATCCACTGGTGCCTTTTTTGATCGGAGAACGACATCCCTCAGGAAAAAGGTTGGCAAACGTCCAGAAATGCCTGAGGACCGATGATATATTTGATATTGGTGACGATTCTCATCTGACTTTTTTTGAAATGCTGGGTAGCTGGTCTCTGGGAGACTATTTCAAGAAGGATTCCATCGAGTGGAGTTTCGAATTCCTTACAAATGAAAAATGGCTTGGAATAGATGAACATCTGATTTATGTTACAGTCTTCGCGGGAGACGATGACGCGCCAAGGGACGAGGAAAGCGCCACCATCTGGCGAAGCGTGGGGATGCCACCAGAACGAATTTTCTATCTGCCCAAGAAAGACAACTGGTGGGGTCCAGCTGGTGAGACCGGTCCCTGCGGGCCCGACACGGAAATGTTCTATGACTCGGGCAAGGAATTCTGCGGAGTAGATTGCAAACCTGGTTGTCCCTGTGGAAAGTTTGTTGAAATTTGGAACAACGTATTCATGCAGTACAACAAGAATTCTGAAGGAAAATACGAACTGCTGAAACAGAAGAATGTCGATACAGGAATGGGTGTCGAAAGAACTGTCGCTTGTCTGAACCACATGAAAAGTGTCTTTGAAATAGAAACTTTCAAGCCGATCATTGAAAAGATGATTGAAATTGCAAGAATTCAGTTACCATTACAAGACGGGCAAGAAAAGTCCGTGAGAATAATAGCGGATCACGTAAAAGCTTCTACTTTCATTCTTGCTGAGCATATTGAACCGAGCAACGTCGAAAGGGGGTATGTCCTGAGGAGGTTATTGAGAAGAGCGATAAGGCATGGAAAATTAGTGGGAATAGAAAAAGAATTCCTGACTGACTTGATAAAAGTGGTCATAGATATTTACAAAATCGACTATCCAGACTTGGAGCAGAATTCGGAGTTCATTTTGAATGAGACAGTTAAAGAGGAATCGAGATTCAGAAGTACAATTAATCGTGGCTTGAGAAAGTTCAATCGTATCGTTGAAGAGAAAAAACAAATTGACGGCAACGACGCTTTCTTACTCTTCCAAAGTTTTGGTTTCCCAATTGAGATGACGAAGGAGCTCGCCAGCGAAAAAGGAATCATTATAGACGAATCGGTATTCGAGAAAGAGTTTATTGCGCATCAAGAGATTTCAAGAATAGGTGCGGAAAAAAGGTTCAAAGGTAATCCGAGGGACTCATGACAACACAGGAATTGGCTTCTCGATAGTTGATAACAAAATCTCCGGTGGAGTGGGTTTACGAAAAATGAAGAGCGGCCAATTTTACAAACAGTTTGTTGCCAAGAATGGAAAAACGATCATCTTGAGGTCTTCAAAGTGGGAAGATCTCGACAACGCCGTCGCATATGTGAATGACTTGGCGATGGAAAGCGAGCAAGATCAAGGCTTTGGAATTGCTCTTGAGAGACAAACCGTAGAATCAGAAGCAAAATGGCTCGCAGATAAACTCGTCAGGATCGAGGAAGGATCTCAGATAAGCGTCGTCGCGGAGTCGGACGGAAAGATCGTCGGTAATACGGAAGTAGATAGAGGAGAAGGACTGGCTGTCAAGTATCACGGTACCTTGGGAATATCAGTTGCAAAAGAATTCAGAAATCTTGGAATCGGTTTTGAAGTGATAAGGATGGCGATAGATGAATGTCGCAAAGCCGGATTTAGGACAATTGAACTTAGAGTGTTCTCAAACAATTCGAGAGCAATTCATCTTTACGAAAAAATTGGATTCAATAGAGCTGGTGTTATTCCGAAGAAGATCCATCGCAACGGCAAATTTCTAGACGAAGTGACGATGGCAATCGAGTTATGAGACCGTGTATGATAATAGTAGAATTAGTTCACCATATCGGAGTTCCATCCGGCGGACTCTTTACTGCTTCAGAATAATAAAATTCGACTTCGTGATTCCCGAGATACAAGAAATTAGTCCCGGGGTAATTTTCCCCGAAGGTGTATAGCACCTTCCAGAACGAGTGCGACCCGCTTATGAATGCGGCTTTCGGCAGGCAGGTCCAGGAGCCGTTAAGAATTATTTCTGGGCACTGCTCTAGGACGTGCCAGTTTCCGTCTGTGATTGGATAGGCGCTTGAAATGCCGAACTGGTAAAAGTACGCGTATCCCGTCGGTTGATTTCCCGTTCCAACATAAAACAATCCAGTGTCCCAGTAGTGATTCTGGATCGACGGAGGCGTGAAGGAACTGAAAAGCACCCAAGGTGTCGAGCTGTGGTTATTTACATAACTGATTCTGTAAAACCACTGAATGTTCGCAGAGCTCGTCCAGTTCATCTCGAGCTCAATCCAGTTCGATAGCGTGCCCTTGGAAATATCTTTCAAGCCCAAGTGCAGCAACTGCTGCCAGGTGTATCCTCCGCATGCCATGTTCACATCGCAGGCCCACCAAGCCCTCGCAAGCACGGCCTCGGTGCCGTTCGAGAACTGGATAACATCAGCTCGGTAAGCTAGGTCCAATCCGTCCTTGCAACAGTTAGGCGATTGGTCTCCTATTCCTGCCGCCAGGAAATCATTCGGGAACTTTGCCTGATCAATAGTTGTATTCCCAAAACTCACGTTGACCCCCACGGCTTTTGAAGTAACCCGTGGAATTGCCAAATATCCGGCAGAGTAGACAAAGGTTCTACCAATTTCAAGAGGAGAGGAACTGGAATTTGTGACTCCAGAAAATCCGTTTACGACCGAAACCTGATAGTTCGAGGCGAAATAGAAAGCCAGCATCATGATTATGGCGATCGTTATTGAGACGCTTGCAACTATGCCCGGAGCTCTTCGATAAGCCCTTCTAACTGCGATAGAGCTATTTCTCCATGCGGCAATCTTTCTTCCGAGAAGCAACGCCGGTATCGTAAACAGCAAGGCCAGGAATATTGTCGATGTAGTTGCAACCGGATAGCCACTGCAGTCCTCGCAGGGGAGTTCAATCGCGAGAACCAGTGCAAGAAGTACACCGGAAATTCCTGAGAAAAGGATGCCAAAGCCGGCGTAAATATTGCTGCGGCCCAGGATCAGCATCGATCCCGCCAAGCTGGCTGGTGCAGCTGAGAGAAACCACTGAAGATAGTTTAAGGGAAAAGGAACTGACACACCTGCGAAGATGTGCATGATCGGAAAGAAACTTAGGGCAAACCCCACGAGAGTCACGACACCGAGCTGGAATGCGAAGTCCACCCGTCTTCGGAATCCTGCTACTTCCGTGTACCATTTCTTAAGTGAAGAAGCTGAAGTGATCACACTGAGAGATCCGAAAAGCAAAAAGTCCCTGAGAGGAGCCAGGCCGTCCGTCGAACTTATGTAACACTCTCTTACGTCGCAAAATGGAGGCACGTTAACAGCGATGATGAATAACATCGAAGAAATTAGTGGCGGAAGTATGACTGCTTTCTTTTCTCTGCCAACTATTACGGCACATAGGACTCCGCCCGCTGCAAACCAGATAATGTCAAACAAGAGTCTAGAGCCAGAATAGTTGAAAAAATCTGGATTGGCTGATGTATAAAGGAAGAAAGTGTACTTTTCGAAAATGATTGGCGGAATTAGAATGATAATTGTAGCCAGAACTAGCCTCCAGATTGTCTTGAACGCAGGTCTGATATTTTGTTTGATTAACAATTTAGATACTCTGGAGATATCCGAGGGAAATCGGGAGGAGTAAACTTAGTTTATTCTCGATAGCCGGGGCAGACGCTATTATAGTTAGAGCGATGGGAAGGCATGAAACTATGCCCAAATTCATGCCAGGTCTGCGACTAGACGAGTTGTATTACAAAAAAATAGTCGAGCCCATACTCGGATCTAAATTTCCTCGTCTCAAATATTCCGCGGGTCTCTTAGGAAGCGGATCTGAGGTCCTCGGATACGATACTCCCCAATCAAGAGACCACAACTGGGGCCTCCGATTGTTCCTGTTTCTAATGGATAATGATCTTAGAACCCAAAGCAACGAGATCGATCAAGAACTTAGAGTGAATTTGCCTCGCTCTTTTCTAGGATATTCTACCAGTTTTGGCAAACCAGATGAGATCGGAGTGAGAGTACCGAAACAAAGCAGTTCTGGGAAAATTGACCATTATGTAATGTTCTATACGATAAGGTCTTTCTTCAAAGAATATCTTGGAATACACCCGTACCAGAAAATCAGAGATTCGACTTGGCTGACTTTACCGCAGCAGAAACTCCTGTCAATTGTCAAGGGAAAGATATTCCACGATGGTCTCGGGATAAAGGCGATTATCAAGAATTTTGAGTATTATCCGAGAGATGTCTGGCTCTTTATGCTGGCTTCCCAGTGGTCAAAGATCTCGCAGAAGGAAGCATTTGTTGGTCGAACTGCGGTCGTCGGTGATGAATTGGGGTCGAGAATCATCGCTTCCGAGATAGTTAGAGATCTCATGGGACTATGCTTCTTGATGGAAAAAACGTATGCACCTTACAGCAAATGGTTTGGAAAAGCCTTCTCCGAGCTCAAGATCGCAAAAGAGATCTCGCCAGTTCTCGGCAAGGTACTTGACTCAACCTCCATCAACGAGAGAGAATACTACATAGCTAGGGCATATTCCATTGTCTCAACGAAGCATAATTCCCTGAAGATTACAAAGACAATGAAGACCCAAGTTTCCAAATTCTATAACAGACCCTACCTTGTGATCCACGGAGACATTTTTGCTAAAGAAATCATGGAAAAGATTCGGGATCCGTCAATTCGAAATCTCCCAATGATTGGTTCCATAGACCAGTTGATGGACAGCTCAGATTTTCTTGAGAGTCCGAAATTACAATCGAGATTTGAACGAGTCTTTGAAGCAACCGAAATAGGATAATTCTAAATGCATGGGAAGGGCTGATTGCATAGATTTAATTCATGCATTTTCTTCAGGAAACCCATGCCGACTAAAAGAAGCTACTCGGAACAAATCTTGATGGTTGTAGCTATAGTACTCGTAGCGTTCCTCGCCCTCGCGTTTACTCAGTCAATCTTCATGCTTTTCTTTGCGCCGATCGTTGTCTACGTTCTTTGGAGCGATAGCAGGAGGATAAAGGAGTTAGAAAATCGGCTGTCCGAGCTGGACGGTCTGCCTCCGAAAAAAGGCGAGAGCCGTGGGAAACCTCATGAAATGGATGAGGCGGGCAAGGGAGCATAAAACGTTGCTGAATCATTAACTGGTAATTCGGAAATTCTATCTAGGAAAAACCGCTAACTGACTGTTCAGGCTATAACTCATTCCAGCTTGGCAAATAATCTGATTTCGAAGGAAATAAGAATTGAAGAGCGGAATTATTGTAAGCGAATTCCTCGCGAAGAATGGCAACAAGATTATTCTGAGATATCCAAAATGGGAAGACCTCTATAGTCTTGCAGTCTATTGGGATAACATATTCGAAGAGAGCGAAAAAGATCTAGACTTTGGCATCTTGTTTGAAAAGAAATCCGCTACAGGCGAAGGGGCAAAATGGCTAGCTGAACTTCTGGTCCGGATCGAAACCGGTGAGGAAGTCTGTCTTGTTGCTGAAATTGATGGAGTCATTGTGGGATTTACTAATGTAGCCAGAGGAAAAGTTTCGTACGAAAGACATCATGGTATCTTGGGAATATCGATTGCTAGGGAATTTAGAGGCATGGGAGTTGGGTCCGAATTAATTCGAATTGCTTTGGAAGAATGTCGAAAGGCAGGTTTGGTTTCGATTGAACTCGCCGCTTTCCATAATAATTTGCGGGCAATACGCTTGTACGAAAGATTGGGATTCAAGCATGTCGGAAGAATCCCAAAGAAGACTCGACGCGATGGACGCTTTTTCGACGACGTGATAATGTCAATCGAGCTATAATCAGAATAAACAATCTTGAGAGTAATTAGAAACGTTTTCAGGCCTGGATTCGAACATAACTCCGCAGATCTTGTCGGCGGAAGTAATTAGTCTCTGCGTGCATATTTCAACATCATAATCAAATTTTCTGCGTTCGTAATAGGGTAAAGTGTTTTCTGACTAGGGTACCCCAATTATATAGAGGGGGGCCCCTAGGGAAGCTCCCGCATCCGCGCGTTCGTAGTCGGCAGATTGTTTTCTAGCAGCTCAGTTCAATTGAAACAGCTTGTTTCAGCTATCGGAAAAAAGGTGCCCCCTCCACACCGACGGCGACACACGCCGTCGAACGCACCCTAAATTGCTCCCTAACCTGACCTAATACGCCACTAAGGAGTTCAACCCTTACCTTTTTCCTTTTTGCACGCCAGTGCAAAGTGACGGCACCTACGGTGCCAAGTGACATTCATACGCCTAAAATACCGACACTACCGGCACTTTTTGTTGAAGTGTTTACAGAAGCAAGTTCCGAATTTTGTCCATTAAGGTATCGATTTCGATGTGGTGCTCGGTTGGAACATAATCTTTTACTTCTTTTAGCAATTCCAAAATTTGGTCTGCTCATTCTTCTTTCCGTTCAATGTCCTTTTGATTCATCGCTCATTCATCTGCCTTGATGACCTTTAGAGTTCGCTGGATTAAAAGGAGGTAGGTTCCGCTTTTATTTGAGGATAACTGTCAGGGTTGCTGGCGATGCCCTATTATCGGATTGACTTCTAGATGCCATAAATGTCTCCGCATATACCGAGAGATGAGCCTGTTGCGTAACTAGCCCCTACGCAGATGTATGTCCCAACGGCTCCACTTATGTATATACGAGAAGTGCTTGAAACTGCCCATTAGGTTTGGAGAACGCTCGAATCTCACGAACTATGTTCTAAGGACTAGAACCTTATAGGATGTCTTCCAGTGAAATCAGAATAAAATGAAAAGTTCAACCTTTCTGTTATTACTAGGAGTGGGAGTCATCATGCTTCTTATTGGAATTGCTCTGGGTTCAGCTTCACCCCCGACGACAACGACCGAAACGACAACCCAAATTCAGACACTAACGGTGTCTTTTCCTACAAACTCGAATTATACAACTCAAACTATGGATTGCTCAGGAGTGCCTGTTTGTGGACTCTCATCTGTCTCAACCTATGCTGATTCTACGACTACAGTTATCATATTTGAATATCCTAGTTCCAACACAACTTCCTATTACACACTAACAATTACTCATCAAAACTCTACATCCTGAGAATCCATTCATTCTTTCAAGTGGAACGGGGAGAACTGTCTCGAATGTTTCAGGGAAAATAACTAGCCGTTTCAATTTGATTAGTGAATTTTTCGGTCAGGGCTAAAGCATCATTTTCTCTAATCGCTCTATTCGTTCTCCAAATCGTTCTAATTTGCGTTCAATTCTGACTAAGCGAGTCTTCAAGTCTATGATACCTTTCAAATTTGTCATTGGAAGAGGTAATACGTCATTGGAAGAGGTAATACCACCAAGTTCAATAGAGTTTAATGAGCCTATTAGGCTTCGATATTCCCGTTCAATCTTTTCTAGCCTATTGTTAATCTGGGCTAATTGTTTCTCTATTTCTTCATCTTTCATCTTTAATCGATGGATTACTAGGAGAGTCAGGGTTCAGATAAGATTTGTTTCTCCCACGGTCAGGGATAAGAACCGTTCAGCATAAAATCAACTTCCATCCCTCAAGGATGCAAGAAAGCACTTGAAAGAAACCGAGAAAAATTCGGTTAAGTGGTTCTGCGTTTCTCCTGCTCTCGGAAGCGAAGGAACTATTCAGATTCCTACGGAAACACACTGTTGCACTGAACCAAAAGGAAGCGAAGTGCTTGGGTCTCCTGTTCCAGCGAAATTTAACGATAAGAGAAAGCGTAGAGTTTGATGAATCCATTTTCTGCACCGTAGCGCAAAACGTAATCACTACAACACCGTATGCATCCACAACTATTTGGGTAGAATTGTCACCTATCCCCGTGTAGTTTAGTAGCATTGTAAGAAGCGCTCCATGCGCCAGCGTAGTTTACTGATATCAAAAAGTAGGCAGTCCAGTTTCCGTTGCAAGCATTTTCAAATTGTTCTGTGCAAGTGGTTGAAGTATTCGTAGTTACGGGTTGAGTGGTAGGATGCAACCCAATATTCGAATTAATCCCAAAGACAGTGATTACAATAAGCGCTAAGACCACTATGCCAATTATGATTACGAATCTACGTATTCCAAAAGCAGTTTGGCAATATCAAATAATTATTCCTTGTTACCTTCGCCAAGGGAAGTAAACGCAGGCACGAAAGAAACGGAGAAAAATTCTTCGCCCAAAACTAAAAGCGATACGCGTTTTAGTCTCATTGCGGGGATTAGAATGCATGAGTTACAGAATAGACCATAGCGAACCTATTCCAAAGTTAGTGGAAAGATTGGAAAGGGAACATCGCGAGTTAGCCCCGAAACTAGACCGTGCAGTGGAACTTGCTGAAGCGGGAGATTTGAAAGTGGCAGAGAGCATTCTAAATTCATTATCTCAACAAATTCTCAGACATGCAATCGAGGAAGAAGCGAGAATAATTCAAGTAATTGCAGACAACGCTAAACCAGAACTAGAAAGAAATGCCGAAGTGATGCGACACCACAGAAGGATTGAGGAATTCTTGAATGAGAAACTACCTCATCTTTCAGAACTGCCACCAAATACGGCAAAACGGGAAATCGAGGACTTTGCGATTGAATTGAAGAAACACCACAAAGAAGAGGAAGAGATTTCCTTTCCCCTCGCTTTGAAGATATCGAAATAAACGAACTTCAAAAAACAATAAACTGCCGCCCATGGACTATCTATTGCGTGTCTGTAGTTCGGCGGAAGATCAACCGTTTAGGACGAGATTCATCAAACTGTGACTTAAGGATTGTCGGGTTGGGTATGGCTCTAAAGTTTGTCAATCTATTGAGCCGAAAACTCGTCGATGTTCTTATCATTCCAAAAATCACATTCTTAGACCCAAGTACGTAGGGGCGTAATTGAGCATGTGCTCCTTGTCTGAAGATGCTATCGCTATTTTCTTTTAAATATCCCTTACCCGAAATCTTCGAACTGCTCTTTTGTCTAGCACTTCGCTATCTTCATCATTTGATAACCTGAAGGCAGAGGTTAGCAAGTTTGCTCAAATCTATGACTGGAACTCTGCTACTCAAGTTATAGAGAATTTCCTTAAGACAAATGGAGATGCTGAAAAAAGAGTCTTTGAACTTCTTGGTGACAGTTACTACAAGCTAGCATTCCAGCAGAAAACAAGAGACGAATTCAAGCGAGTAATTCTCAGGGCAAAGGATGCTTACGAGAGAGTATCCGAACATAACAGATGCAAGGCACGAGCGTCTTATAGCAAGTACTTCGCGGAAGACGCTTGCGATGAAAGACTCCGGATAATCATCAACGAATGCCTACCTAGCGCAAGAGACCTCGTAGCTGTACAAACTTCCGAAAAAGACGAACGAATCCTATCACAGGCATACGTCGAATTGATGGAGTATCTGCTTGCAGGTTGTTATCTGTCTTCGGAGAGACAACGGCTGGAGGAGCTCGTGAAAGAAGCAAAGGCTGTTGGGAAAAATGCGTTCCTTTGTTTCAAAGGTTCAAACAGTCCAGATACTGTGATTCCGATCATACATTCGTATGTTAATTTCCTTGGATGGGCTCCGGAAATTTTCATTGATTCAAGCGAGCGAAAACAAATCGAAGAAGAACTCGTTCCTTTCGTGACTGGTGCCATAAGCGAGCTAGCAGACAAGACCAATGAATCTTTGCTCAAATCGCTCGGTTATGAAACAGCCGGACGCATGGCTATCGACTTCAGAGGCGACTGGATTGGAGGAGCTGCTTTCTTGGAAAAGCTCTTGCAGAATCAGAGAAGATAAGGGACACCAACCTCCTCGGCAAACAGTACCACTACTTGGGCTACAGTCTCCACTGGGCTTCTCATTCTTTGGACGTTGCCGAGGAAAGGAAAGTGATGCTTGAAAAATCGACTGAAGCTCTCTTGAGGGCGATAGAGCGTCTCAAAGTACTGCGCACAGGCGACCTCGAAGAATCTTACTCATTTTGCTCGCGGGTACTAAATTTGTTGTCGATAGATTCGACCACCATTTCTGAAAAAATGCAATATCTTGACAAGGCGATAGAGTTCGGAAGAACGGGCTTAGAATTCCAATCCCTTTACTCCTTAGGTTTCGTGGGACCGTATCTTGGACAAGCCCTGCTTCTGAAAGCAGAGTTGATGAGCTCAAAAGGCGAGAGAGAAAGACTGCTTTCGGAGGCGGCTGACTTGACTTCGAGACAGCTGGAAAGATTTGAAACCTTGGCTGGGTCAGATTCTTGGAATACGGGCGTGCTCTACTCAATGCATGCTCTTGTCGAGGCTAAACTTGCAGAGGAAAAGACGAGCCAGCAGGAAAAAGAAACTCTTCTGAAGCAGAGCGTGTCGGATTTGAAAAAATCCAAGGATATCAAGGCAAAAGCATTGAACAGTTTGCCAATATCAACGGTGTATCTTCAGAATGTAGGAAGAGCATGCGAATCTCTAGGCAACACTTTGACAAAGCTCTACAATCTCTCCCAGCGAAGGGACGACTGCATTGAGGCAATCAAGGCGTATGATGAAGCGTCAAACTATTACTCCCAGGCTAATCTACTAGCGTACCTCAGCTCCAATCGCCTGGAACACCGCGAAGCTCTACGACTCTATCCAAGAGTATTCCAAGTCATCCAATGCATTCGTCAAGGCATCGGAGGAGTACCTGAAAGCGTCGGCAAATCAAAAGAGCCTAAAGAAATCATTCGCTGACCTTTCTCTGTACATGCAAGCGTGGTCAAAAATAGAAGAGGCAAGGATTCTTCATAGCGATGAAAAATACGAATCTGCTTCCGAGAGACTCATAGAAGCAGCGGGCATTTTAGATAAAACTGAGACCTTCAGACAATTAACCAAGCATTACCTTGCATTTTCAAAGATGGAAGGAGCAGAAGGATTCAGCAGAAAGGAAAGCAACACTGAGGCATCATCTTCGTTCGGAGAAGCTTACGGGTTGTTCGAGCAAGCCAAGCAAGAAGCATTGAGTCTTGCAAAGCTCTCTCCTCCACAAGAAAGTGAACTAAAGGAATGGGCGAAGCTCTCTGAATCTAGAGGCAAATACTGCCTAGCAAGAAAAGAACTTGACGAAGCAAGAGTTCTCGACAAAAATGGCGAGGTAAAACAAAGTATGACGAGATATCGCTCAGCATCTGAAACTCTGAGGCAACTAGAAAAAGATGCAAGCGAAGAAGACAGGATGGAACTTGATGCTCTAGCACTCTCTTGCGATGCTTGGGCAGCAATGAAGGAAGCGGAGGTCAAGTCTTCGTCAGAAATCTATCATAAAGCCTCAGAGATTTTTCTGAAAGCGAAGGAGAATATCATGAAGCAAAGTTTTGTCCTGTCGTGCCTTGCTAATTCCTCTATCTGCGAAGCTTTTGAGGCAGGCACAAGGTTCAAGAAATCAAGCGATGTTAGTCTGTATTCTGAGATCAAAACCAAACTAGGTGTAGCATCAAGATACTACGAAGAAGCAGGCTTTGAAATAGCGTCGGATTGGACAAGAGCAACTGAGGCACTCTTCGATGCTTTAGCATATCTTGCGGGAGCAGAGCGAGAAATTGATCCTCAGAAGAAAACACAGATGTATCATCTAGCCGAAAAGCACCTTGAGTTGTCAGCCAGAAGATACGGAGACATTGGTTATGAGAAGAAGAGGACAGAAGTTTTGAAGCATCTCAAAACTGCGAGAGAAAACAGAGAACTCTTAATCACTCCAATGGAGGCACTTTCTCAGAGTCCAACAGTTTCTGCTAGTCCCGTCAATTTCACTCGCGACCAAGCAGTTGGACTCGAAAGGTTCGAAGTTGCGAATCTTACGGGGAACATTTCTCTTTCCACAAAATCTACCAATGTTGGTTCTTCCATTAAACTAGGCATTGACATTGCAAATGTTGGCAAGACTCCTGCATTACTTATGAAACTAGATAACATTGCTCCTTCTAACGCTTTTGAGGCGGAAGGCGAAAATAATGAACATTATTTTCTCGAAGGCGGAAACTCTATCGCAGTTGATCTCAAGGGGAAGAGACTGGATTACCTCAAGGCTCACGAAATCTTTCTTAACTTCGTTGCAAAAAACAAAGGGAACTTTGAACTCAAACCTAGAATACTCTTTGTTGACGAACTAGGAAAGTACAGATCTTACGAATTTGAACCTCAAAACGTCGAAGTGAAAAGTATCGAACGAAAATTGGCGGCGATTATGTTCACAGATATGGTAGGTTTCACTGCCTTAGGGCAGCAAAACGAAACACTCTCGCTCGCTCTGGTGAGTGAACAAAGGAAATTACTAAGACCAATTTTCAAAAGACACAATGGCAGGGAAATCAAAACAATTGGAGATGGTTTCCTCGTAGAGTTTCCAAGCGCTCTAGAGGCAACCAGATGTGCTTACGACATTCAGAGAGCAACGAGAGAATTCAACATCTCATTGTCTGAAGATCAAAGAATCCAATTAAGAGTAGGGGTTCACGTTGGGGATGTCGTAGAATCTGAAGATGGAGACATATCAGGAGATGCCGTCAACGTGGCATCAAGGATCGAGTCACTTGCCGAACATGGTGGAGTCTGCCTTACTCGTCAGGTTTACGATCATCTACAAAACAAGTTCGACTTGCCGCTTCAAAGTTTGGGATTGAAGTCACTGAGGAACGTAAGTACCGAAGTCGAAGTCTTCAAGATGGTAATGCCATGGAATCAAGAGTAGCAAAAACATCATGCCTTCAGGTTCGCTTTGGCGACCGAGGACGCGTCACACTTAGGGCGGTTGTCTTAGTGTTTAGCAGGTTCTGCTATTGCCATAGCTGCTGTTAGGCACTAACTAACTCACCTAGGCACCACCCACCCCCCTCGGACACGGCAGAAAAAGAGAGGCCGAAAGGAGATATATTCTCCCCGCCTACATAACGTAGAATGAATCCGCTAATTTTAGACGAGAGTGCATTCATCAAGGTTCAAGACACAAACCTAGTGGTAGAAACCACGCACAACTTTTCTTCAAAAAGAGAAACCGCCGGAATCTTTCCGATAGGAAAGATGACCTATGACACGATAATCTGTCCGAGAGGTTTTGGTTCAATTACAATGTCCGCCATTAATTGGTTGGCGGTGCACAAGGTTTCTGTTTAACCTGGCCGACATAAGTTCATAGACACCTGTTGGTCAGAAGGAATTTCTTCATGTCAAGATGCGAGCAAAACCTTCGCGTTCGATAGTATTCTGCCAGGATTGATTTCAGTTCTTTCAATGACGTCGGAAAGGTTGGAAGCCTTGAGAGAATCCTTCTCACCCTCGCGCCAACACTCCTCCATCATGTTGAACTCTGGCGAAGCTGTCGGGATCCATCTGACTCTGAGAGTCTTCCTGTTCTTACCCAAATAATCAGTTACGATCCTGGTTTTGTGGTGTTGCCTTGCTTTGTCAAGGAAGAGATAGAGTGATCCAAACTTCCTGTGCACCTTCTTCAGGTAGTCGAGGAATGTCTCGCCATTGAATTTCTCGTACTGCCTGAAGATTTGTGTCCCGTCCAGGCTGATCGCTCCAAACACCACGGTGTTGCCGTGCGAGCCTGACACAATCCGAATCGGTCGAATCCCTTTGACCGCCCACACCCTTTTGGTTTCTATGTTCTGGACGAAGATTGATTCGTCTTCGGATGCTACGGTGAAGCCTTCCGGGATATTCCTGAGGAGTCTTGCGGTCCTTTTTTAAATTCGAGCCTCTCTTCGAGGGAAGCCTTGTGAAGTAACCTCTTGTCAGGGACAATTGCTCTCACTCCCCACTTCTGCATCAACCTGTAGATGTGTCTCTCAGTGTATGCCACGTCTGCTTCCTTGCGGATCATCTCCCTGACCTCCTTCACGGTCCAGCCGCATTCGTTCTTCACGACCTTCCTCTTCACCGCAATGAACTTGTTGTGATCGAGCTTCGGAGGTCTCCCGCTCCTTTCCATCGTCTTGAGTCCTTCTAGCCCATCTTTCTCGAAACGTCTAAGCCACGGTGTCGTCCATGATTTGTGCCGGTGAACTTCCCTTGCTACGTGCGACGCCGGGACACCCTCGTACTTGACCTTCAGAACGAGGAATATCCTCTTGCTTACGTTTGCGTCCCTCTCCTCTCTATAAGCCTCTTCAACAATCTCCTTCGGTGCCTGTAATCGAGACATACAACCTGAGATAGGAAGGGAAGTTGGCCAAAAATGAGAATGTCTAGGTCTGTGGCCCTTTCAGTCTAATAATTTATGTCGGCCAGGTTAGTTCATTGACGGCAACGGACGATTAATTTCGAGTCTGTTGCCAACTGATACCTCATCATGCAGCACTACTTTCAGAACAGGAGTAAAGCACCTATATGTTCCTAATGTATTTTTTGATCATTTAAGACAGATTAGTCATTTTTTCAAGTCTATCTAATTTCTGAGACTCCGAAATCGGTGTTCTAGAGGGTCATTTGTTGGATTTGACTAAAATCTAAGAAAATAGTTTTCGATGAAAGGCCAAATTATTCCCATCAAAGATATCCTATCCAATATGACAGGGTTTGCGAGATCGATAGAAGGATGGAATTAAGGCAGAAAGTAAGATAATGCTGCTCGAACTTGTCGCTAAAAATTAAACCAAGCTGGTGCAAGGCAATGGCGTCTTTGGCAAACTCAATGAGCAGATAATACAATTGCGCTCATTGGAAGTATTCGAGCCTTATAGGAGACACGGTTATGGACGTAAGATAATTTCCCAATTTGAGGACATGCTTGCAAAGGAACGAATCAAGAAAATAATTTTGATACAGGTAGAAGAGTCTGCGAGCCTTTCTGGGCAAAGGTGATGTCCTTGGAGCGCGTTACGAGAATCCAATGACCGAGCATGTGGCGCAACAATATTGCTGGTCTAAGACACTCACACGTCTCGCAAACTCTAGATTGCCGAAGGCAACCCCTAACAGTTGGCGTGTGTCGCCAATTGCCGTAAGCACTTCAACAAAAAGTGCCGGTAGTGTCGGTATTTTAGGCGTATGAATGTCACTTGGCACCGTAGGTGCCGTCACTTTGCACTGGCGTGCAAAAAGGAAAAAGGTAAGGGTTGAACTCCTTAGTGGCGTATTAGGTCAGGTTAGGGAGCAATTTAGGGTGCGTTCGACGGCGTGTGTCGCCGTCGGTGTGGAGGGGGCACCTTTTTTGTTTCAGCTATCGGTCACTCAATCAGAGCTCAAAACAAGCTGTAGTTTGTAACTCAAAAGAAATTATTTCTCTGGAACACCGTCGCATGTAGTTCGTTATACTCGTGCGCGGCATTGTACGCATCAAACGCCTGCCAGAGCCATCCGCCCACAAAGAACAGCCCGAATAGCACGATCCCCACGTATCCGACGAGGATGACCGTGAGTATAACGCTGAACCAGAATAGTCCCCCGATAACGAGTCCAGTAAAAAGGAGCCCGATACCCCGCGCAAACTTTCCCGCGTAGAGATGCCCTATTCCCCACAGCCCAAAAAGTCCCAGTACAAGGGCCAGCCCCGCCGCGACCCAAGGCTTCTTCCCCTGTCGTTTGTAATAGGTCCCCACAGTCTGGTACGGCTGGCGGGAGGAGTAGCTCGAGTTTCTCAAACTCGCGCCGCAGTACGGGCAGTAAGGGAGATCAGGCTGAACCACTCGCCCGCAGCTTGAACAAAATTCCATATGCAGATATCTCGCACACGTTCAATATTTTAGCTCATCCTTCAACTTTCTTCGAGACCTTCGGCGCGACGAGTATTCCTCTGAGAGCTGTGCTCACGATCTTCATCGTCACCAGCGACACAACGAAGACAAATGCGACCACGACTATAATGCCAAAAGCTTCGATCCCAAGCTGGTCAAGAGCTGCCGTCCCGCCTCCAAACAATATCCCGTCCGGGATCGTCGGGTTTCCCGAAGCCGATGAAAACACGTTCTGCGAGAAAAATCCAATCGTCAAAACTCCAAACAGCCCACCGGTGAGATGTCCAGGCATCAGCCCAACCGGATCGGAAAACCACTTTCTCTTCGCAAACCACACTTCCGCTCCGTAATAGATGGGCGCCGAAATAATTCCAAGCAGGATCGCGCTCGCCGGGCTGACAAACCCAGCAATCGGAGTTATCACGATCAAACCCATCAAGACGCCGTTTGACATATTGATCAATCCCGGATTTTCGCGCGTCTTCCAGTAGGTAACGAGCATCAGCGACAAGAAGCTCGAAGCCGCGCAGAGAAAAGTAGTGAGGACAACCGTGATCGTCGAAGAGTCGAACGCGAGTACGCTTCCCGGATTGAACCCGAACCACCCCATCCAGAGCAGAACGATTGACAGCGTGAGCCAGTTGGGACTGACATTGATCGGAACGACCGCGCTCTGCTTCAACCCGGCCTTCTTTTCTTCCATCCACAGCTGCACGAGTATCCCGAGCCCAGCCGCACCCGCCGCTCCGTGCACGACGAGTCCTCCGGCGAAATCCCTCATCCCAAGCTGGTAAAGCCATCCCGTGGGGTTCCAAATCCACGCAGCCGGCAGGTTCCAGATGATGAGAAAATAAACAACCGCAAATATCGCGAACGCTTCAAGCTTCACCTTCTTCAACACCACCACTCCAACAAGGGCCAGCGTCACCGTTGCGAACGCCGTCTCGAAGAAAAAGTACGTCCCGAGCGAAAGTCCGGTTCCAAAGTACTGCGATGTCATCGACCAAAACACGGCCGTGGCATTCGACGCGCCCCCGAGCAAAAACCCCGGCCCGTAGAGCGGCGCCCCAATTATCCCGCCGACCGTCGGCGCAAAGGCCGTGTTGAATCCGACGATTGCCATAACGAAAAATCCGATTCCAGTTATGAGCATGACCTTCAGCAGGCTGACGTGAGAAAACTCCTCGCCGAGCTCGCCGACCTCTAGCAGACCGACTGATCCGGTCATCGTGAAGACAAGGAGTGCAGCTATCAGAACGAACAGGTTGTTTGCCAGAAAATCGGACGCCAATACAGGTGGTCTCAGGACGGGCTTCCCTGAAGCCGTTTTATATGCTTTGAAACGAGGCCAACGAATTATTATACAGATTCAGCTTTCATCTCAACACTTGCCGTCTTCCCTCTCACCAAAGATGGAATAATAGCAGCCGAATTGATTATCGCAAGTATGATTAGAGCGATCTGAAATCCGTCAAGAAATTCTGCTCTCGCGAGAACGAACGAAGCGGCCGGGGTTATTCCCTGCATGAGCGGCGAAAGCAGCATGTAAGGAATACCAAAAGTTAGGAACACAACTCCTTCTGGTACCGGATGAACTCTTACATAGTTCCCGACAAAAATCTCCATGCATGAAATTCACTCCTCTCTACGGCGTCCACGTCACTCTCGGCGCTGAGATGTTGACGACTTCGGCAGGTTATCGAATGCCGGCTCATTACAGGAGCGTCGAGGAAGAGCATCGGGCCGTGAGGGAAAGAGTGGGGATGATGGACACCTCGCTGATGGGAAGGATCGACGTCAATGGAAGGGACGCGCTGGAATACCTCCAGAGACTCGCGGCAAACGACGCGAGCAAACTCTCGGACAGCCAGCTGATGTACACGACGCTGTGCAACGAGCGGGGCGGAATAATGGACGACCTGACTGTGTGGAGGATTTCAGAAGATCACTTTCGGATCGTTACATCCTCTATCATGAGGTACAAGACTCTGAAGTGGCTCCAGGATCACGTCGAGGATCGGGACATCTATCTGACCGACATCAGCCCAAGCCTCGGCATGATCTCCGTGCAGGGCCCCAGATCGAGGGAGCTGTTGCAGGAGCTGTACGACGGAAACGTCAGCGCTCTAAAATTCTTCCACTTTTCAACCGGCAAGCTCGGCGGCGTCTCCGCGTTGATCGCGCGCGTGGGATTTTCCGGCGAGCTGGGTTACGAGTGCTACTTCGGTGCCGAAGACACCGTCGATGCCTGGAACGTTATCTTCGAGGCAGGAAAAAAGTATGGAGCGCTCCCGTACGGCTTCGACGCGCTGGACTCGCTGCGGTTCGAAAAGGGCTACATCTTCTACGGGTACGAAGTGACCTCCGAGAATAATCCCTTCGAGTGCGGGCTGGAACGATGGGTTTCGTTTGACAAGCGAGATTTCATCGGAAGGGAAGCTCTCCTAGAAATCAAGGAAAAGGGGCCGGAAAAAGCTCGTAGCGCTTGAAGTGGAGGGAGATTCATTGTTACACGAGAAACGGCCAGTTAGAGCAGGAGGCGAGATTGCAGGGGAGACCGTGTACGCGTTCAGGGGTTTGACGGTGGGAAAAAATCTCGCGTGGGCATGGCTCAAGAGCGAGTACGCGAAAAACGGAAGCGAGGTCACGATAGACGATCGAACGGCAAAGATAGTACCGCTCAGGTACTACGACCCCGATGGAAAGAGGATGCGGGGCTAAAGTCGTTACCTTTCGTTCTGGAGCACTTCGCGCTTTATTGAATTGAAGAGGTTCTTCACTCCATCGGGATCGCCGATCCCTCCCAGCTTAATCCGCTCCACGCCGTTCGTCATGAAAATAATCGTGCCGACACTCTTCGAGGTGTTCGTTCTGAATGAGCTTGTCATCCCTTCGTGGTACGTTCCGCCGCCGACCGATGTTCCGCTACTGTGCCGGTCCATCACAACCAGATCTGTGTCCCTGATCGGGATCGACACCATGACCCTGCCCTGAACCATATCAAGCGCAATCACGCGGCGGTTCGTGATGATGTAAGCTCTCTCGACGTGCTTGTGGATCAATCCTTCCCTGAAATCTTTCTCCCATGCGATTCGCTCGTCGGGGAAAAAAATTGCGCGAGAGTCAAGGTTTTGATGGACGCTTGGCGCCGGATTGCTCGACATCCCTGCAACTCCCGGATGCGAAAAAAATGTTTCCTGTTTCGGCGTAGGTGTAGTCGCTAGCCCGATAGGTTTCCCGCAGCTCGGGCAAAACTTTGCATCCGGCTGAACAATCTGGGTACCGCAGTACTGGCAATAAGGCATCGGACGAAATCTATCCGCCGAATTCTTCCGTATAAAGTATTGCGAGAATCGGGCTCTCATACGACTTGTACGGGTTTATAGCCGAGCATTTTCAATCCGGGGGTATGGCTAATGGAATCGAAATAATGATTGTATTCGTAATTAGTGCGGTCTCGGTATTCACCGGGATTATTTTGTACGGTTATTCTCCGGGGTTTACAAACTCTGAAGGACAGTTAGTAATAAGTGACACAGGCATATCGGGGATCGTGCTAGTAATAGTCGGATTATTTTTTCGGATTGGCAGTATACACATTAACGACTAAGACTTTGGACTAATGCAGCGCGAACATCATTCCATCCGTTTTTTGGATGGATTTTTCTGAACCCTAACTCTTTTTCACAGCTGAAAGGAGGTCGGTGAGTACTTTCTTTGCGTCGCCGAACACCATCATCGTATTTGGGAGGTAGAAGAGTTCGTTGTCCATGCCGGAAAAGCCGGGGTTCATCGAGCGCTTGATGAACACGACGGTCTTTGCCTTGTCAACATCGAGAATGGGCATGCCGAAGAGTGGCGAGTCAGCCTTCGTCCGCGCGGCTGGGTTTGTGACGTCGTTTGCTCCCACGACGATCGCGACATCGGTCTCGGGAAACAGTGGGTTGATCTTGTCCATCTCCCAGAGCTGCTCATACGGCACCTGCGCCTCGGCGAGGAGGACGTTCATGTGGCCCGGCATCCTTCCAGCGACTGGATGAATTGCGTACTTGACATCAATACCTCGCGATTGTAGGACATCCGCGAGCTCCTTCACGACGTACTGCCCCTGTGAAACCGCCATGCCATAACCTGGGACGAATACTACAGTCCGCGCGTTGTCGAGGATCGTCGCGACGTCTTCCGCCGTAAAACCCTGAACCGTGCGCGCGCTCTGCCCCGTCTTGGGTTCCTCGCCCTTTGCAATCTTCGCGCCGACCCCGCCGAAAAGCACGTTGAGGAATGAGCGGTTCATCGCCTGGCTCATGATGACAGCGAGAATGAAACCGGAGGAGCCGTCGAGCGAGCCCGCGACGATGAGGACCTTGTTGTCGAGGACAAAACCCAGAGCCGCCGCAGACATCCCTGCGTATGCGTTCAAGATCGCGATCACGGTCGGCATGTCGGCACCGCCGATCGCCATAACCAGTAGGAAGCCGAACGCGAGCGCGAACGCAGCCATGATCGGAAGTATGAAAGAATCACCTGGATTTATCACGAAAAATACACCAAGGGCTATCGCGATCCCCAGTGTTGATAGACTAACGATGACGCGGCCCGGATAGATCAGCGGATTGCCGGGGATAAGTCCCTGGAGTTTCGCGAAGGCAACGCAGCTGCCTGTAAACGTGAGAAATCCGAGAATCATTTCTGCAGAAAGGACGGAAAGGGTGAACGCGTCGATGTTCGGCGCGCGGTTGTAATATTCGGATGCACCGATCAGCGCGACGGCCATCGAGCCAAACGCGTGGGACATTGCAGTCCTCTGCGGGACCGCGGTCATCGGAAGTCTTAGAGCGATCGGCGATCCGACGATAGCTCCTATCGCAAAACCTGCCGCGAGCAGGTCGGTTCGCTGGATTGAATACGCGAGTAGAGTACCGATGATCGCAATAGCGAGGCCGAACACAGCCGACCAGTTTCCTCTCTCCGAAGTCTTGACCTCGCTCATCCACCGCAGAGAGAGGATGAAGAGAATGATGGAAATTATGTAGAGGTACGAGACGAGGACGTCGTTCATTTGGTCGCTGGTTCTCCCTTCTTTGCTTCCCTGGGATCGCGGCGGCGGAACATCCTGAGGATCCGTCCGGTGATCATAAAGCCGCTCACGATGTTAGTCGCGGCGAGTGCGATCGCGACGCTGACGAGCAACAGGACAAAGTCGTCCTTCGGCTCGGAGAGTACGATGAGCCCTGCGACTATCGACACCGAAGAAATCGCGTTTGTGAGCGCCATGAGCGGTGTGTGCAACAACCGCGAGACGTGCCGGACGAGCTCGACGCCGAGGAAGGTCGCGAGGATGAAGACGAGCAGGTTGACCGCCAGATCTGCCTGCGCCGCGTCCGTCGCCAATTTTCAATGGCCTCCTTTCGCGAGCGCGTTCTTCGTCGGCTCGTGCACGACCTCGCCGCCGTTTATCACGAGCGGTCCCTTGATCAGGTCGTCCTTCATGTCGATTCCAATCGCGCCCTGTTTGAAAATCGCGGAGACAAACGAAGTTATGTTGCGAGCGTAGAGCTGGCTTGACTGTGGGGCCATGGAGGACGGTAAGTTGAAGGGGCCGTGGATCGTCACGCCGTACTTGACGACAGTTTTTCCCGGATCAGTTAGAGCACAGTTGCCTCCCTGCTCCGCCGCGAGGTCGACGATCACAGAGCCCGCGCGCATCCTCTTTACCGCGTCCTCCGAGACAAGGATCGGAGCTTTCTGTCCCGGCACGAGCGCGGTCGTGATAATCACGTCCGACATCCCGGCGTGATCGGCGAGCAGCTCCTGCTGCTTTTTGTAAAAATCTTCAGACTGGGCTTTCGCATACCCGCCGGGGGTCTGCGCGTCCTTTGCTTCGACGGCGACCTCGACGAATTTTGCCCCGAGGCTCATTATCTGTTCTTTCACGACGGGGCGGACGTCGTAAGCCTCGACGAGGGCGCCGAGCCTTCGCGCGGTCGCTATCGCCTGCAGACCCGCGACACCCGCTCCCATGACGAAGACCTTCGCGGGCGGGATGGTGCCGGCGGCTGTCATCATCATCGGGAAGAGCTTGGGCAGGGAATCGGCTGCGATCAGGACGGCCTTGTAGCCTGAGACGTTAGCCTGCGAGGAGAGCGCGTCCATTGACTGCGCCCTGCTGATTCTGGGAATAAGTTCCATCGCAAAGGCTGTGACCTTGCGCGCGGCTAACTTCCGGATTGATTCGAGGTTTGCAAGCGGATAAAGAAACGAGATGAGCGTCGAGCCCTCTTTCATCTGGCCAGCCTCCGAAGGGTTGGGGGGCTGCACCTTGAACACGATGTCTGCCTGGGAATACAGCGATGCTGAATCGGGAGCTATCGCTGCGCCCTTTTCCGAGTAGGCAGAGTCGGGGAGGTTTGCAGCTTCGCCGGCAGAGTGCTCGACGAGGATTGAAAAATCCTTGAGTTTGGAGATCGCGTCCGGCGTGATTGCGACGCGCTTTTCCCCGCTCGCGGTTTCTTTCGGGATGCCCGCGATCATGGATTCTCACTTGAAAACAAGTTTCGGGTGTTTCAAGAAAAGCGGCGAGAGTTTAACATTTTTGCACGAAAGCTGGAATTTGTGTCCGAGCTCGATTCGTTTGAAGAATAATGGAAACCGAATTTTTTATTCATGAGCACCAAAGACAGATTAGTCTGCCATCTCTTTGGCATGCTGTTACTTGATTTTAGAAATATCAGGGCGTCCGATCATTCTGGGTTGAGGTACGCGGGTACAAGACTACCCCCAGTGCGACCGACATCGGTCATTATTACCGTAATTTTACTGTAAAAAGCCAGCAATGTCTTCATAACTAAACAATAGCAAAAGAAATTGCCAGAAGAGCTTGAAACGAGCTCTTCGGTACGCACAATTGCGCCCCCGTGTAGAAAAGGACGAAAATGGCATAATAAATCAATAGAGTAAAACAATGGCTTTAGAAAGTGAAGTAGGTCTGCAGGTACAGAAGACAAACAAGAGACAGAGAACTTGCGTGAAATCTCACGCTGCTTTTTCACTAATGCGATTTAGTTTACGAAGCCTGAACTGGGAATGCATACGATTGCTTCGGCGGCTTTCGTTCTAGAGAAATTCTCCGCGTAGTGAGTTTCACCAGCCGGCACGAAAACAAAGTCTCCAGCACGAATTTTGAAAGTTTTCTTCACGGGAGCTGTGACGTAGAAAGTCAATTCGCCCGAAATCATGCATATGATCGCATCTGTGGGATGAGCCTCGGCGTGCGTGTCTGTTTTTGTTTTTGGTGGAATCACATCATATTTTACTGCCATATTATTGGATCCAGCTGATTTGTCTATGGCGAAATAAGTGGCCATCTCCTTTCCTTTTCTGTCAGATGCTTTAGGCTTCACGTGCACAATTTGGGTCAAGCTGAGGGTTGAGACTGCCATGCTTCAAATATAAACATGCGCGAGACTAATATTGTCGAAGACAAGGAAGGAAAATGAAGAAGGTGGTTATCTGTGGTGGTGGAGTTGCGGGCGCGGGTCTAGCTTGCTCCCTAGCACGGATCTCAGAAGAGGCTCTCGGTCACCGTCCTGGAGAAAAGCTCTGAAGAAAACCTTGGAAACGTCAAGCGTGGTGAAGCGATACGTCCGGAGGTTGTTAAAATCCTCAATGAAATTGGGGTAATTGACAATGTCAATGCAAAGGGACCGGTAGTAGTTCGCAAGCCTTTGGAGGAAGTGTGGCATTCAAAGAAGGGTTTGATAGGAGTGATAGAATACGATATCCTGGCGAGAAACTTTCCCCAGATGTATTTGCCGCACACTCAATTTGTTAGATCGCTCCACGATGCCCTAAGAGATACGAATTTCGAGGTAATTTATGGTGCCGAAGCTCGGAGCATAGTCGACACAGCGGATGACAGAAAATTGGTGAGATACAATAAAGGTTCGAGCGAATACGAATTGACGGGTGATCTGATTGTCGTCGCGGATGGCGGTTCCTCTTCTCTCCGGAGTCAGCTGGGAATTGCTGTTGACATGGTAGATTACAATGTCGGCTATCAGATGGTAATCCTTGACAAGTCATCTGGCTTCAAGGGTGGGCAGCACTGCCTGAGTCCTGAAGGTTTTGTGGGTCTATTTTCGATGCCGAATAATCGAATGCGAGCAGCGGTCGAGCTGTCCACGGAACAGTTGAAAGAATGGATTCCAATGGACAAGGACCAAATCAACGATAAACTGCGAATGAGGGTGCCATATGTAAATGATTTGAGAGTTCGGGATGTTGGTATCTTTTACCGCGTCATCCGGCGTCAGGCGAATGAGTTTTGGAGAAGAGGCGTAATTCTGATCGGAGATGCTGCCCACACCACCCACCCGATGCTCGGACAGGGAATGTCGATGGTCTTTAACGACATTTCAGTATTCGGAAAAGTGATATCGAGAGGTTCGAGTGATCCGTTCAGTGAGCAAGTTCTCGGGCAATATGAAAAAGAGGCAAGACGGTTCAGCAGTATGGTAATCGAGAATAGTGAGCTGCTATTCAGGGCATTCCAAGCAATCGGAAAAGATGCTGATTCTCTGAAAAATTATCTTCCAATGCTTCACGGAATTGGATTCATGGAAGCTGGCTAGTTTTTTTTCGAACCCGGTGCTGGGAGAAATCAAGGGGTAATGATCGCCTTCCTTTTCTTCTTGCATCGATCTTGTATATCGATCTCGCCCTCTCCTGGGAGACAATCCCATCTTCTACGTCCTCCAGAACCATCTTCAATTCTCGTTCTGCTGGATTTCCATAACCTCCTCCACCCGGAAGTTTGAATCGCACTACAGTCCCGTCCTCGAGATTGACAATCTTTCTCGGATGGAGACGCTTTCTCCCTCCCGATTTTCTCAGTATGAGAATCTCGGACTTGCTCCCCTCTTTTCCACCAAATAACCCCTGAGCAGGATAGATGTCTCGTCCTGAGATATTCAAAAGGACCACGCCGCCTGGATTTGATATCCGGACATCCATTTCAAGGCCACAACCGCCCCTGAACCTTCCGGCTCCAGCTGAATCCCTTGCAAGCTCTAGTTTTTCGATAATAATCGGAGCTACAGTCTCGACAATCTCAATCGGAGTGTTCTCCGCTCTCGCTGGAAAAGGGTAGCAGTGTATGCCGTCTTTGTTAGGGCGGCCCCCGAGTCCTCCCGAGTGATTTACTATCTGCACAAATGGCTTTCCGGAGCGCGCATCTATTCCGGAAAACTGTGGCATGTTGCTCCCTGTTCCACCGCTTGGAGCGATCACTTTTCCTGGAGCTGCTCTTGAGAGAGCCCTGAAAACCAATGAATTTACTCTCCAGTTTACCAGGTGCCTTCCGCCAACTGCGGCGGGAAACTTTGGGTTGAGTATTGTGCCCTCGGGAACTGTCATTTCAACCGTTTTCATGACGCCCTCGTTCATCGGGATCCTTGGGTTCGTGATGCACTTGACGGCGTGAGAAGTGTAGGCAAAGGTGTAGTTACGAGGAGAATTCATCCCGTTGGGACTTTGGGCACCGGTTCCGGTGTAGTCTGCTTCAAGCCTGGATCCCTTGACACGAATCTTGAGCTTCAATTCGATACTCCCATCGCCGTCAAAGGACTCCATCAATTCGCTCGAATGATACTCTCCTTCTTTGAATTCTGAAATGCTCGATCTCATAGCAGCCTCCGCAGTCTGAATAACTTGTTGTGAGAGCGAGTGAAATTCTTTCAGACCAAGTCGGAAGTCCTTCGTGAACTCTTCGAGCCTCTTGGCTGCTACAAAGTTAGATGATAGCTGAGCGTTAAAATCGCCGATCTCTTTGTAAGGAACTCTGACATTACTTTCGATGAATCTGATTAGATCCCGATTCGGATTTCCTTCCGAACGCAGCTTCGAAATTGGTATCCTCAGCCCCTCTTCGAATATCTGCCTAGAATCGGCCAGATGGCCGCCTGCAACCTTTCCCCCGATGTCAGTGTGGTGAGTTATGTTTAGAGCAAAACCCAGCAAGTCACCACCCAAGAAAATTGGCGTTGCGATCGCGATGTCTGGGAGATGCCCCGCCACGAGATACGGATCGTTTGTAATCAGACTGTCCCCTGGTTTCAATGTCTCTGTGGGAAACTCACGCAACATTATCTTGACGGCATCGCGAACTGAGCCCAGATGCCCTGGACTTCCAATATAATCGGTCTGGGCGATCATATTCCCCTCGTAATCGAACAGCGCACAGGAGAAATCATTCGCTTCCCTGACCATTTCCGAGTACGCTGTTTTCTTTAACGTCACTCCCATTTCTTCCGCGATGGAGCTTAAGCCGCTCCACAAGATTTCTAGCCTAATTGGATCAAAATTGTTGGACGGCATATGGCTGATCAGGATTCGATTACCAAGTTCGAATAAGCATCTACGATCACCTTTTGACCCGGCAAAATTACACATGTGGATTCTTTTTCTTCAATGATCGCGGGTCCATCGAAGGAATTTCCTTCAACCAATTTGTACCTGTCGTAGATCGTTGCTTTCACAGATCCATTCGATTCTGGGAACCACACATCCCTTTTTCCCTTTATCGCGAGTTGAGGATCGTGAGTGCCCGCTTCTCGGTTGTTCCTCTTCTCCAGCGAAACTTTGGGCACCTCTCCGATGGCAACCAGTCTCCAGTTTACGCACTCAATCGGATCGTCACTCGTATATCCGTATCTCGCGCGATATAGTTCCGAGAACTTTTTCTTCAACTCGATCAAATCGTAGTTATCGAATCCTTCTCCGAAAGGTACTGAAAGCTCGAAGGCCTGACCCGCGTATCTCACATCCACTGCTCTTAGGTATCGACGGCCGTACTGAGTTTCAGAAAGCATCTTGTCAGCTTCTGTTTTCATCGAATCATAGAGATCCCTAATTTTCTTCCCCTCAACCTCGTCCAACCTGACTAACAGGGTTCGAACAAAATCAAATTTCATGTCTGCAACCAAAAGTCCCAGAGCCGAGGTTGCGCCAGCTGCGAGTGGGACTATCGTCTTCCGGATCTTTAAAAGATGTGCAAGTCTAGTGGAGTGAACTGGACCCGCCCCGCCAAAAGCCACAATTGAAAGGAGCGCGGGATCTTGCCCTCTTTCAACGGAGATAATTCTCATTGCTCTTGACATGTTTGCGTTGACTACCTCGTGAATACCCATCGCAGCCTCCTCTACACTCACTCCCAGCTTTGAAGCAATTTTTTCTTCGATGACCGCTTTAGATCTCGATTTGTCCAATCTTATTTCGCCGCCAAGGAAATAATCCGGATTTAGAAGTCCCATGGCAAGATCGGCATCAGTCACTGTCGGCTCTGATCCGCCATTGGGATAGCATGCAGGCCCTGGAACCGCACCCGCGCTTTCGGGGCCAACTTTTAGAAGGCCGTGCTCAAAATGTGCTACGCTCCCTCCTCCTGCCCCGATTTCCAAAAGATCAATTGTCGGGATCCGAACCGGATAACCACTTCCCTTGAGGTACATGTAGCCTGCAACTTCGAAATCATTCGTGACTCTCGGCTCACCGCGAATTATCAGACAACATTTAGCGGTAGTTCCGCCCATGTCAAACGAAATCATGTTTTGCGTCTCTGCAAGCGTCCCGAGGTAAGTCGCGGCTAGCGCCCCTGCAGCCGGGCCTGATTCGATTATCCTCACTGGAAAAGTTGATGCCGCATCGACGGTCGAAAGCCCGCCGGAAGACTGCATTATGAAAAGTCGCCCGGCGAAACCAAGCCTCCTGAGGGTAGATTCTATTACTCGCATGTAATTTGCAGTTCGGGGTTGAGTGTATGCATTTATCACCGTCGTAGAAGTTCGCTCGTACTCCCGCCACTCGGGCAGTATATCTGAAGAAATAGAGATCTTGACATTCGGCACGATTTTTGAAACGATCTGCCTGACGACTTTCTCATTTTTCGGATTCGCGTAAGAATGAAGTAGAGAAATCGCGATAGATTCCACAGAATTTGCTTTGAGATTCTTAGCTGAGATTTTCGATCTGAGTCGGATCCAGTTTTCTGGAAATAGTTCCATCGTAGAGAACTCGCTCGTTGACTTCCTTTCGCATACGTCTCGGGATCAGCGGCTTGAGCTTTTCTTCGAAAATGTCGTAGACCGTGATCCTATTTTCCCTGCCGATCTCGAGAACATCCTTGAATCCCTTAGTGGTCAGGAGTGCTGTCTTCGCCCCTTTTCGTTCGATCACTGTGTTCGTAACAAGCGTTGTAGAGTGTACTGCAATACTCAAATCACCTCCCGAGATACTCAGTGATTCAAACAGAGAAGACAATCCGCTTATTACACCACGCGATGGGTCGTCGGGAGTGGTAGGGCATTTTACTACCGTTATCTCTCCCGTGTCTTCCCTTATCGCTATAAGATCTGTGAAAGTTCCGCCGATGTCAAATCCCAACCTAAATTGACTCAAAGAAAACTCAGTTCCAAAGATTTATGCTATTGCAAACAGTTTCCGAGGATTATCGCTCAATATAGAACCGACATCGGATTCCGGCAATGACGAATTAAGCCAAGAAAGCAATGTAGATGGATCACGTATGGGATAATCCGAGCCGAAAAGAATTTTGTCGACCCCTACCAGCTTAACTATTTCTTTAACATCGACTTTCGTTGTAAACTCAATCGCAGTATCTGTCGATGCATTACTGAAACTTGTAAGCAAGTCAAGAGCTTCTTCAGGATAGTCTTCAAATCCTGCAAGATGTCCCATGACTACCTTCAACTTGTTGAACGATGACAAGACCTGTCGAAACCTCCAAGGAGCAGAGAATTGCACTTCTGAACTGTTCGTATATGGATTCTTTCCACAGTGGAACAGCACAGGCACCCCAAGCTCCGAAAGCTTCTCGTAAATCGGATAGTTTTTGGAATCGTCCGGAAAGATCTTCGAGTGCGAATGATGCATTTTGACTCCCTTGAAATTCAACTCTGAAATACATCTCCGCGCTTCCTCGACAGATTCGGGTAAGCCCGCAATTACCCACCCCATGCCAACCAAGTCACGACTTCTTGAAACTGTCAATGCAGTCCAGTCGTTTGCTTTCTTCACAAGATCAGCTCGCAAAACCAAGTTGTTCACGATTGAAATCGTCATGCCAGACCGTCCCATTGATTCGTGAAGGGACGAAATGCTTCCGTCAAAAGCAGGAGAAATGCCGGACTTGTTTTTTATGGTTTCCAAGTTTCGTTGGACAAGTGAATCTGGCCAAACGTGAACGTGGCAGTCAACCGTCGTCGCGATTTGAGTTTTTTTCTGGTTTTGCATTGATTTCTCTAGCCCGATCAAAGATCCAACTTACAGTCGAGTGGTCACAATTGAATTTCGGCGCCAGTTGCGAGAGATCTGTAGCTTGCGTCAACGATGAGATTCACCCTTTCTCCAACACCTCCGTTTGTCAGGGGTTCCGAACCTGTTCTCACCGATCGGAGCAGATCTTCTATCATTCTTACGCCAGACGCCTCTTCGCTTGACGCGCCCCGGCTCTGATAATACTTCGTTTCTATCTGTGGTTCTTCGCCTCGATATTCCCTCAATTCAGGGTTTGCCACCGAAAAATCAAGTTGAGCCAGACTACCCTGGATCTTGAAGACCAAGTCACCACGTCTTCCAGAGCTCGGCCGGCTGTCAGCTCCCGTCAATAAGAGCTATCGACTCATTCTGGAATTGTATCAAGATCGCGAAGTTGTCCTCGAGGTCGTAAGCATTATCCAAGTTCTTGGCGGAAACTGCAAAGACCGAGCGAGGTGGACTTTCGTTGAACCATAAAGCTAAATCGATCGCGTGAACCGAGTGCTCGAGGAGTGCACCTCCACCCGCCAGTCCCTTTTTCATTAGCCAAGGAGACAGTTGCTTCACGAGGCCACTGTCGACTCTATTTTCGACATTAGTGAATCTCACTTTGCCTAACTTGTGTGACATTGTAAAGCGCCTTGCTCGCTGAACTTCTTCCACATATCTAGATACATAGCCTACTTGAAGGCGCACGCGGGCCTTTCTGCAGCTGTTGATAATATCTCTAGATTCGCGCGCACTGATTCCGAGTGGCTTGTCACACAACACATGCTTTTGAGCTCGAGCGATTGCGATTGAGAGATCCCCCTTGCGCGAATTCTCACCTGTCACGACGCCGATTTCAACATCGGGATCGCGTAGCAAGACATCGAGGTCACTGAAATATTTCGTGTTAAATTTTCCACAAAACTTCCTAGCTCGTCTCGTGTCTTCATCATAGGCACCAACAAGGAAGGTTTCCGGGAGACTCTGAAGAGCGAGGGCGATAAATTCAGAGTGGTGAGATGCAAGTCCTACAATTGCGAATCCAGTCCTCTTTCGTGGCAAATTTGTATGAGGTCTTCTCCCTTTTGGCATAGAACTGTGATCCAAAAATCCCTTGATCGGGCGACAGTCTATCGCCTGCCGAAGTTTCCCTACTTAAAGAATTGGACATCGTCATTGGTTCCCTCAAGAAAACGTAACCCGGGTAAAATCGTTTATCTAACGGCCAGTGAATGTGGACGATTCACAGGTCTCTTTCAATGATAAGGGAGGATGTCTCAGAGCGGAAAGGATTAGAATTTAGCCGCGTTCTCGTCGTAGGCAATCCGATCCAGAGCAGGCGTCATGTTAGAGCATGGAAGCTGGTTGGGGCGGCCGCGAAGAGTGTTCCCCCAGAAAAAGTACCACTAGGCTTGCATGATGGAGTCTGTCTTGACATCTGTAGTACAAGCTTTCCCGAAAGGGAGCATTTGATAGATCAATCCCTTCGGTTGGGAAGTACGACTATTGTCAGTGGTGCAGTTTCCAACAAATATGAAACAGCACAACGAATTATGAAGGAATTGACAGCGAAGACTGGGAATGCGCGGTTAAGCGTACTTGATCCAATGAAATATCACCCACTCATTTCCAAGGCAGTAAATCTGATTTCCAATGGGAGAATTGGGTCTCCGAGGATACTAAGACTTGAAACCCTAGGCCATGAAAATGTGGGCCTGTCTGATTTTTCGCTTTTCCAGGGTCTGCTGAACGGAATTAGCTGTGCCGAAATATTGCTCGGCCGCCCAAAAGTAGAGAAGGTCTTCGCTAAAAAGATAGAAACTAATTATTCTAATTTCTACGTGGCTCTCCTTACCTTTGAGAACGGTTCCAGTTGTCAGCTGATCGCGGGACATTCTGCAAAGGAAGGTAAGCTCGAATTCTCGATTAATGGAACGGATGGGATGATTTCGTTCAACGAAAGCAAAACGTTGGAATTGCCGAGGAATGTTGAATACTCCGATACAATGATCTCGGCTTCTTCACTGGAGGTACTATCCCGGATGTTTTCCGATTTTCTAAATGGAGACAGTGCTGGATCGGTGGATCTTTCCACCTACAGGCTCGCCGAGGCGATTGAAGATTCTTCTAAGGAAGAAAAACCAGTTTCTATTTGACCTATTGGGTTGATCCTAACGAGAAAGCTGAATTTTGGCATTTTTGGTGTCGCCCATCACCACTCCCGTTCCTTCGCCTCGGCAATAAAGCGCCACCCGCTGGGCAGATTAATCGGGATCTATGATTCCGATGAGAAGCTTGCGACTGAGTTTGGGAAGAATTTTCATCTGCCTGTCTACTCCGATCTCGAAGATTTTCTGAATGAGCAAAGCTTGGATGTTGGGGTAGTGACAAGCGAAAATGCGTCGAAAAAGTGGCTAGCTATCGAACTTGCGAAATCCCACAAACATGTACTTTGCGACAAGCCTCTGGGAATCAACCCGCGAGAATCCGAAGAGATAATCAGAGCCTGCGACAGTTCCGGTGTCAAGCTGCAGGTTGGTTATTTGTCCAGATACACTCCAGAGGCGCTCGAGGCAATGAAGGTCGTGCGAGCCAATAGGATCGGAGATGTAAAATTTCTAGAAGGAGAAAATCGTGTGGACATTGGATCTGTCAAGATTTTGTCTCCGTGGCTTGCGAGTTCCAAAGCAACCGGCGGAAGAGGTTCACTCCTCGAGCACTCGGTTCACATAGCTGATCTCTCACAGTGGTACGTTGGACACCGACCGTCCTCAGTCTATGCAATTAGGGCGAAGAACCTATCTAATTCATTCGAGGTCGAGGACAACTTTGATCTGCTAGTGACGTACCCAAATGGGGCTGTCGCTACGATAGATGGGAGCTACTGCAGACCGAGTTCTGGAAGGACTGACGATCTCATCCTGAAAATCGTGGGATCAAGGGGAGAAATAAAGATCCTAATACAGAAAAAAGCTCTTTCCATAACCACAGGAGAAGAACCGAATGTTGGTAGAGATCTTGTCGAAACAGAACTTTCGGGAAGATATGAAGGTATAGCTGTCTGGAACATGATTGATGACCTTGTAAATAGCATCAATTACGACCGTACTCCAGTGACCTGCGGTGAAGATGCGAAAGCCGTGAATCAGCTTGTAGAATCGGCATATAAATCTCTAGAAACGGGGAGAGAAATAAGAATTAAGTAAATTCTCTTGACTGAAAATGAGGTAGACAAGGTCATCGAAAAATTCATAGTGGAATAAAAATCAAGCGAACTTGGGAAAAATGGAACTATTCAGGGAATTGCAATCGGCACCCAGTTATGTTCCCAATTCAGATCATGTCGGCTTTTCGGAATCTAAAATTCTACTCGACACTCCGCCGTCAACGAATTACAAAATCACTTACAGCGTGATTGAGCCGGGAGGATATGCCGAGGAACACTTCCATCCATGGGATCACGCTTATTTTATTGTAAAAGGCAAGGCAAGAATCGGCATTGGCTCGGAAGTACGTGAAATTGGTGAGGGTTCTCTAGCATATGTTCCGCCAAACAAGAAACATTTCGTCCAAAATCTGTTGAACGTTTCACTGGTTATCCTAGCGGTGGTCGGACCTAACTCCATGTACGCTATTTCCAAAGAAGAAGAGAAAGAAGCGCAAAACCAACAAATATCGAAGTAACGGTCGGCTCATAGGATGACACTAAGAATCGGAATGATTTATCCCGCGGCAGGTCGAAGCGAGAAGGAATTTGAAAAGCTCGCCCCCGAAGGTGTCGAAGTTCACGTCACGCGGATAAGTTTCACAAGTGAAGAGATATCCCAGCTTCTCGAGATGGAAAACCATCTCGAAGATGCCGCAGATCTCCTATCACAGGCCGGCGTGGACCTCATATTATTCAACTGCACGACTGGGAGCCTCGTCAGAGGCCATGGATATGACAAGAAGCTCATAGACAAGATGGAAGCAAAAACTGGCATCCCTTCAATGACGACTGCTACGGGAGTGCTGATGGCACTCGAACATCTTGGAGTGAAAAGATCTCTCTCGTCACGGCATATCCAAAGATGATTACAGAAATGGAGGTCAAGTATCTTAGGGACAACGGTATAGAAGTGATCAAGAGTTTAGGGGCGAACATAACCGATCCGTTCGAACAAGCCCTGAGAAAACCATCATTCTGGTACGATTATTCTTTGGATAATTTTGCAGAAAACTCGGATGGACTCTTCATAAGTTGCGCCGGCATTAGGGTCGTTGAAATCATATCAGATCTTGAAAAGAAACTCGGCGTAACTGTGATCACGAGTAACCAAGCGGCCATGTGGGCTTGCCTCAAAAAGATGAAGTCGACTGCAAAGGTGCAGGGGTTCGGAAGGTTACTTTCTTCTTGATCGTAGAGTCTTTAACTTGAGACTCTGATTTCTAAACCGAATAGCATACATGTTTCGAGTCCGGTTGCCCAAATTCGTTGCAATACTTACCTGGGGAGATGACTTGGGAGGAAGCGAATAGGACGTACAAGAAATCCGATTTCGTAGCACTTGTCACAGGATCCATCGAGCAACACGCGCCTCACCTTCCGCTACTCACAGATTCCATAGTCGGCGAATATTTTGCTAAGAGATTAGTCGAAGAAGCGGAAACAAAAGGTATCAAAATTATTCTTTTACCCACACTGTGGCTGGGATATTCCGAGGAGCACCAAAACTTCCCAGGGACAATTACGCTTCATCCTCACACGCTTGAGAGCGTGCTTCTCGACATAGCTCGGTCACTGAAGAGACATGGTGCGAGAAGATTTCTCATAATCAACGCCCACGGTGGCAACAATCCGGTCTTGCAGTTGGCCGCTGACCGTATCGAGAGAGATGTCGAGCTTCAAACCCACCTCCTAAACTGGTCATCTTATGGCGACTTATCCGAAGAAATCCGGTATCGCAGAGAAACTCGCGCCGATGCGAGTGAATCATGCGGGCGACTCAGAAACAGCTCTGCTTTCTCAAGTTAGACCGGATTTGGTGAGGCGTGAAAGGTTGAGAGTGCCGCACCTTAAGCCATTAAAGATCACCAGAAGCTGGTGGGGGGCAAGATACTGGGAAGACTTTACAGACACCGGAGCAGGTGGTGACCCTCACGGGGCGACTAAGGACTATGCCCGTAGATTTTTCGAAAAGGCTGTAGTGAACTCGATTTATGCGCTCAAGATGGACCTGAAACCTGACAAGGGAAGCCAACACCACAATTGAGGAAGAGATAATACAGTCGTTGAGGCCGCAGCATTTATGGCCATCATCGAAATTGCGGAATGATGTGTTCTGCAATTAGCTGCAATTGCCTCTCGAAATTTTCGGAATAGCCGACTCGAAAAATGTAAGATTCTATTCCCAGCCTCTCGAGTTCTTTCAATTGATGAATGGCATCTTCCGGATTTCCAGCAAGAGTAAACTTTCTCACGATTTCATCGTCCAAGAAAGAAGCATTTGAAGAAGCGTTATCCCAGCGTGGCGCGTGATGACTGACTTCTTCGTCGTACTTGTAGTAGTGCTTGCGGTATTCTTCGAAAGCTTCCCTGGCGTTGGGAGATAGTCGCTCACTTGCAACTGAAGGGTGATTGGGTAAGTTCACAAAGAACCACGTGGCGAACGGCTTTGCTTCCTCGATTGCTAGTCGTCTGTCGTCTGCTACCGAAGCGAACAGGAACAGGGCAATTTCGACATCCTTTGGATTTCGATTTGCCTCGCTGAGTCCTTGTTTTACTTTCTCAATGCTGAATTTCACAGTTTCTTCAGTTGCGCCGGTATTGATTATTGCACCGTCGCCAACTCTTCCTGCAAGCTTCAGAACCTTAGGACCACTTCCCGTTACGTAGATCGGAATATTCCTTCCTTTATTCCATCGAATCCCCATCGAGGTTCCTCCAAAATCCACCTCCTGCCCTAAGCAAAGCGTTCGTATAGTATTGATAGCGCTTTCAAGCTCGTGGACCGGTCTCGTCTTGATACCTACTCTCCTCACTGCAGTTTCGCCGGTCCCGATTGCCAGAAGAGCTCTTCCGTTTGATATCTCGTCGATGGAACAGATCGCGGAAGCTGTCACCGAAGGATGCCTTGTCGCAGGATTTGTTACAAGTGGGCCTATCTTGATTCGATTCGTGTTCATAGCCCACCGTGCGAGTTCTGTGTAGGCGTCTCTGTGGATTAGCTGGGAATCTCCGACCCAAACCTGATCAAACCCCTTCTGCTCGATGAATTTGACAAAACGGGTCGTATCATCAAGGTAGTTTGGAGTGTCGTAAACACCCATGAGACTGATTCCGAACTTCAAAGCTAGCGAGTCAACAGTTTGCATTTTTTCGAGTTTTCTTATTTAAGGCTGAGATCATTGCTTGCCAAAATTGCTGGCGAGATTGGGATAACTCGGTTCAAAATCCCCGTTCTAATGGGAACCACGATCAGGTAAATGCTCAAACTATAATTCTAGGAAACTTGCCGACATGAAAACATGAGCCTCAATGGAATAAAGTGTCTCGATGTAACTCACCAGATTGCTGGGCCTTGGGCCACCGAGCTTCTCGCTAGTCTTGGTGCTGAAGTCATCAAAATAGAGAATCCTGAAGGCGGAGACACTTCACGAACGTATCCATTCTTCGGGAGTGCTGTATTCGTCACTGAAAACAGGAATAAGAAAAGTGTAACACTCAACCTGAAAACAGAGAGAGGCAAAGAAATTCTGTTGAAACTGGCAGGGGAAAGCGATATCTTCGTAGAAAACTTTGCCCCAGGCCTCATGGAAAAACTCAGCCTCGGCTATAGCGAGCTTAGAAGAGTAAATCCCCGGATAATCTATTGCTCCATTTCCGGTTTTGGAAAGGACACTTCAAACAGAGATCGCCCAGCTTGGGATGCTGCTTTGCAGGCGATGTCCGGTTTGATGACTATAACGGGAGATCCGGATAGACCACCAATGCGGGTGGGAACTTCAATCGTCGATCTGACTGCAGGTGTTTATGCACTCAGCGGGATATTACTTGCTTTATTTGAAAGAGAGAAAAGTGGAGAAGGGCGATTTATAGACATCTCACTATTTGACTCTGCCCTGAGCCTTGTGAATTACTGGGTCGCTTACTGTTCGATAACAGGCAAAGTTCCTATCAGGATGGGAAATGAATGGCCAGCTCTTGCGCCTTATCAGGTGTTCAAAACTAGAAATGAAACTTATGTCTTCATAGGCGCATCAAATGACGAATTCTGGAAGAAATTATGCCAGATTCTAGGCTTATCTGGGCTTGCTGGAGAGGATAGATATTCTACAAATGCGGCTCGGGTGCGCAACATGAAAGAATTGGCTGCGATAATAGAAAAGGTAACAGAGAGCTGGGAACGGGAGTTGCTTTTGGAAAAATTGGTTTTGGCGGGGATACCCTGCGCGCCGGTAAATACCATCGATATGATAATGAATGATCCCTCCCTAACTCTCAGAGAAACGATCACCGAGACAAGCTATTCCGGCGTTGGAAAATTTCTAGCCGTAAATAGTCCTCTTAGATCACTTAACTTTTCTGGAAAAGAGAGCAAGGGTCCTCCGACCCTAGGCCAGCACACGGAAGAGGTTCTTCACAAGATCGGTTACAATGACAACCAAATTGAAGAGCTTCGCAGACATGGGATAATCTGAGCAGATCAAAACTGTTCGTCGGTCGAAAGACTGCTCGAAAGCACAGCACATATTTCCAGCAAAAGGGGAGCTGGCTTGGAAGCGATCAAGAATTCACGAGAGGCTATCGACCTGAGCTTGGGACTGTTAACCTAATTTGGACGCAGGTCACTTCTTGGGCTGGTACTTCTTCGATTCGATGAATCTGAAAGGCACTTTGGTCTTTTATTTCTTCTTTGATTTTGAGATAAGCGTTCTCTATTGAAAATAATTTTCTCATTCCAATTGTTGTGCTTTTCGATTGTTCTGATTCCGGAATGTCTCTGTAAATGATGGCCTCATAACCTTTGATATTTTGGATTAGCGTCGATACGGTATTTCATGGCGGTTGGGATTTAGTTTGTCTGATTAATAGATTATTTCTTGGTTGTTGTTTCTGATCTTTTTTAGTAAAACACCAATAATTATTGAAGACTAAAACTCTGAAATTCGTGGTTGGGGGTTTGGTATTTCGGCTATGTTATTGATTGTACTATATATATTCACTTCAAGCTTTGGAGATTTCTCCATTGAAGCAAATATGCTCTTTAGAGAGGGATAGAAGAAATAGAACAGTTGGTTAGCTTCTACATATTTTCGAAAAACCCTATCACCAAGCTTCTCATTGGCTTCACGTTCATCTTTCTTCTTTTCTACAATCACAATCAATTTCTTTTTGCGCTAGTTTGTTTAGTCTTTTCCAACCGGGCCCAGTCCCGGTTCTCTAGCGCGACAAAAACGGCATCTGTTGGACAAACGTCTTCGCAACTTCGACAAACAATACATCCGTCAACATTGATCACAACGGCTCGACTCCTCTTTTCATCCATTGCGTAACATGGAATGGGGCAGACCTCAACACATTGAGCGCATCCGACACATTTTGACTCTAGAATCTCTAGATTGAATCGGAGTTGATTTGACAATGTTTCCATTTTGTCGAATTATTTCCTAGAACGGATATATATGGAATTTACATTCGCAAGTTCCAGATCATGGTTTTCAGGAATCTGCGGATAGTACCTACAGACGTGTTGGTTATCGGAAGCGGTGTGGGAGGAATGAGGGCCGCGATCGAGGCTCAGGCAGAAGGTGTCTCCGTTCTTGTTGTAGACAAGGCTCTAATCGGTCTTAACAATGCTTCCAGATTCTCAGGAGGCGGAATTAAGGCAGCGCTTCCCGCACTCACGACGTATTACACCGGGCAGTTTCCAGATCCCAAAGTTGCGTTCAACCGAACCTTGATTCATGGTGAATACTTGAATGATCAGGAGCTAGCCAAAGTCCTTTGCTTTGACGCTCCTGAGAGAATTATGGAGCTCGAAAAGTTCGGAGTAGAGCATGTGGGAGAGATCTATCACTACACACCTTATCCGCACGGACACGGGCTCATGAAGCCCCTAATTGATACTGCCAAGAAAACTGGTGTGATGACTAAGGAGGGAACTATGATAATACAGCTTGTCAAGCATGGAAATGCGGTTGTTGGAGCGTTGGGGATTGATATTTTTGAGGATGATTTGATCTTATTCGCTGCAAAATCCACGATACTGGCTGCTGGCGAAGGCGGAGAGCTGTATCTCAGAAACGATACTACTGCTAACACTACTGGTGACGGTTACGTTCTAGCTTATGAAGCCGGAGCTTCGATGCTCGATATGGAGTTCGTAATGTTCGAGCCATTTGTAATGGCAGAGAGGGGTCTGCCGATGATGGATAGACACGAAAGCGAGGCGGAATTTTATGGCATCCTGAGAAACAGCCGAGGAGAACCTTTCTTGGATAACTACCTCCGACGAATTGGAGCAGAAAGCGACCCATTTCACAAACGATATGGAAAACATCTGACCGATACTCGGGAACTAGTATCCAGGGCGATGGCAATGGAAGTGCACGAAGGACGGGGCGACCAAGGCGCTGTACCTCTTTGATCTCACTGTGGTTCCCGACGAAAAGTGGTCGGCAGACATCGCGTCTGTCTACACCAGAAGAGCATTGTTGCGAGGGTTTGATGTTAAGAAGAAAATGCTTCACGTGTTTCCGGGATGCATCTCATTTTTGGGCGGGGTTAAAATCAACTCGAACTGCGAAACTGATCTTCCAGGATTATATGCTTGCGGGATGGTCACAGGAGGTGTTCATGGAGCCTCCCGTCTGGGTGGACATGGTCTTGCCGATGGAATAGTCTTCGGTCCGAGAGCCGGCAAGGCCGCGGCGGAAAGGGCAAAAAAAATCGGAATGCCAAACTTGACCTTCGATGACGTCGAGGAAAAACAAGAGCAAATAGATGGCTTGCTAAAAAAGAAAACAAATCCAATTCCTCAGCAGGACGCGAAGCTGAAGCTGAAAGAGATCATGTGGGAAAATGCCGGAATCTTGCGTAGCGAAGAATCACTTGCAAGGGCCCAGTCTGGATTAGATTTAATGAGTGAAAAAACTTTGCCAAACTTAATGGCAATTGATTCGCGATCTTTGAGATATGCGTTTGAGATCATATTCATGATGACTTTGGGTAATATGGTAGTCAAGTCTGCTAAAATGCGAAAAGAAAGTAGAGGACCGCATTTCAGGCTGGACAGCCGGTATAGGGACGACAAGAATTGGCTAAAGAATATCTTCATACAAAAGATGGAAGATGAACGAATGAATTCTGACGTCAGACCTGTCAAGCTCACATACGAGGAACCTGATTATTCAATTGAGGATGATTTCGGACTCGAAGTGATAAGAAGAGACCGTTGATGGACTCCCTCATCCAACTTAGGAGAACTCAAGAAAAAATTCTTCTTCCTGAAGACCGAGTGAAAAACTTTGACGAGATCACAAAGAGCTACACTCAACAAGAGGCTGTGTTAGAAGCTTCAAGATGCGTACTGTGTCAAGATGCTCCTTGTGTTAAGGCCTGTCCGACGGAGATAGACATCCCTAGATTCATTGACAGAATACGAACGTGTGACTTTGAAGGAGCAATCAAGGTCATCCGTCTCACAAATAATCTTCCGAATGTTTGTGCCAGAGTTTGCCCAGTTGAAATACTGTGCGAAGGTTCTTGCGTCTGGCACGAGAAAGCCGGTCCAGTTTCGATCGGATTGCTCCAAAGATTTGTGGCTGATTATCAGATTGAAAAAATGGGGCTGCCAGAATTTCAGGACATGCAAAAGGCTGCTTGTAGAATCGCTATAATTGGAAGCGGTCCTGCTGGGCTTGGAGTTGCAGCTGATCTAGCGAAGATGGGGTATGAAGTCACTGTATTCGAAGCGAGGAAAACAGTAGGTGGCCTGGTTCGAACTGGGATTATGACGACCAGACTTCCGACAGCTGTTGCAGAATTCGATATTCAGTGCATTGAGAGACTTGGAGTCAAATTCTTAACAGAGCACAATATAGATAATCTCGATGGACTTTTTTCCTCGGGATTTGATGCAATTTTCCTCGGAACTGGAATGAGGATTCCTAAGAAGTTGGAAATAGAGGGCGAAGGCCTGGAGGGAGTATTCCCTGCACTACCATTGGTGGAGGATGTTATTGATAGAGTATCTAGAAACAAGCCGCTTCCTAGCTACAAAGGAAAGAAAGTGCTGGTCATTGGAGGTGGAGACACGGCTATGGATGCCGTCTCGACCGCTCTAAGACTGCAAGCCGAAAAAGTATCTTTGATTTACCGACGAGCTAAGACTGAAATGCCCGCGTACTCGGTTGAAACAAAATTTGCAGAAGAAGAAAATGTAGATTTCTACTATAGTTCAATGCCAATCCGGATAATCGGTGATCGAAGTGTAATTGGCGTCGAATGTGTGAAATTGACATCCGGTCTGAAAACCCTTGGGGGCACAGAATTTGTCATTGAAGCGGACATCGTCCTCGTCGCTGTTGGACAAGTTCCTAATGTGGGATTGTTGTCTAGAATGGGTCTTAGGTTGAATTCAAATAATTCTATTGCGGTGGATCAGCTTTGTCGAACTTCGAAGGACGGGGTCTTTGCTGGCGGAGATGCTACAAATTTTGGGGGAAGAGCCACTGTTGTGAAAGCTCTAGGAGATTCACGGATAGCAGCAAAGCAAATTCATGAATATGTTTCTTTGAAGAGACGCAATAAGCAAGATTAGGCAGTTCCCACTTACAAAACCTTATCGTCCTGCACTAAGCGCAAAAGAGAATCGCATTCTAGAGCATCTTGGCAGGTTTGCGTGATTGTTGGCAGAACGAATAAAAAAGCCGTTCTAGACGAAGCCCGAAGGCCAAGATGAGCAAATAGCAATCCTCCACAGTCTTGTTTCAGAGGCAGTAAATTTTCAAGCTCCGGTAGGTGGATTTATTATTGATGGCACTCTTGAAAAGTTTCGGAAAATGAGTGAATCTTCCCGGGAGCTTCTTGGTCTCAGCTACGTGATTGCTCAAGGCCCTGATTCGGCTAGCGAAATGGTAGCTGCCGCGAAACTTGCAGAAGATTGCGGATTTTACTCCGTATTTGTCCCAGAACATTATTACGATCGGGAAGCGCCTTCGATCGTGGGTGCCATAGCACAATCTACACGAAAGATCAGAATTGGAACGGGCGTCGTAAATCCTTACACTCGATACCCGAGTCTTGTTGCGATGACAATCGCGACGCTTGACGAGCTTTCTGGAGGAAGAGCCGTCATGGGTCTTGGATCTGGTGGCGTTATCGGTTCTCTCGAGCACGGTATTCCAAATGAATTCTCGGGGCAGGAGTTCAGCCATCCTTTAGGACACATTAAGGAAATGATTGAGCTCGTCCGGTTGCTGTTATCCGGTGAGACAGTCACCTTTCATGGCGAATTCTATTCGTTGGAGAAAGTGAAGCTTCACTTCAAACCAATTCAAGACAACATTCCAATTTACCTTGGACAGCAAGGCCCAAAAATGATGGATCTTGCAGGGCAGCTTTGCGATGGAGTTCTCATTACCCTTTGCTGCACTGTTCCATATGTTAAGGATGTAATCAAAAGAATTGAAATGTCGGAATCTAGCCACCGCAGGAAGAAAGGATCCGTCGATTTTTCGGCCAGAATAATTGTATCTTTGGATGCCGACAGAAGTAAGGCGATAAGAATCTCAAAGCAACTCGTGGGGAGGGTCTTCATTCACCCGGGTGCGAGGCCGGTCATGGAAGCTTCCGGATTCGACCTGCCAATTGGGGAAATGAAAAAAGCGGTTGACGGTGGAAAGAGTGAGCTTCTAAATGAGCTAGTCCCTGATCAAATCGTCCAGATGACAACAGCTTCTGGGACGAAATCGGACGTACTTCGAAGGGTTGAAGAATTCCGTTCTGCAGGGGTAACGCATCCTCTAGTAGTCCCAGTGGGCAAGAATTTTACAGAGGTAATCCGAGCATTTCTATAATCTAAAACAGACAGAAGTAAATTAGTGTCGATATAGTCCGAAAAGAGATAATTATCCGAAGAATTCTGTGATAAGTTCATATGACTAAGGTCTATTTCATAGACGGTGGTACGTTCGTCCAGGACCAGTCCATCGTTACGTTCGCGATTGGAATCGGCAAGCCGTTCAGCTCGCAGGTCTCGAGCGTTTTTATCGATCATCCCGAAGCAAAAATTATCGTCGAGACCGGCATGGATTCTACAATCTGGCCGGAGTTCGTAAAACAGATACTGGTTCCCCATCAGACGGAAGAGCAAAGACTCGATCGGGCTCTGGCGAGAATCGGAGTAAAGCCTGAGGAAGTGGACATTGTAATCAACACTCATCTCCACGCGGATCACTGCAGCTTCAACAGAATTTTCAAAAACGCAACTTGGATAATTCAGAGAAAGGAACTGATGGAAGCTCTCGTTCCGGAGGTTCACGAGATAACTTACGTCAAGTCCTGTTTTGATGTCGGTCTAACTCAGAAGTTGATCGACGGCGATTACGAGGTTGCGAAGGGCGTTTCAATCCTTTCCACTCAGGGCCACACCGCTGGCCATCAGTCTGTTGCAATCGAGACCGAGAAATCCGGTGTATTTCTCGTCACGGGAGATGCCAGCATGAGCAAGGACAATTTCCCAGGACAATCCTCAATTTCCCCCCTCGGGTGGCCGTGCAGTCCAGTTCTTGACGCAAAATCCCACATGAGATCTCTGGAGAGACTCGGTGAATTCGTCCGCAGTACAAAAGCGAAAACCCACCGGACGTGCACTCTTCTGTATGGTCACGACCAAAGTGAGTTCAACAAATTGAAACATTCTCCAGAGTACTACGAATAGTCAGATTATTTTCGTGGCGCTTCTCCATAGCCAGAGCTTGGTGAAATTTTCTGCTAAACGGCATACTGGACTGTTAACCCTAAATTTCTCTGCCTAGTTTGTGGCCTTCGTATACAGCTTCTTCGATAGTTCTTGGGGAAACGCAATCTCCGATTGCAAACACTTTCTTTCCCATTTGCTTGAGCGCATTGTAGAGCTTGTTTTCCTGATATCGCCAGGTGACCAGTATCAGTGTGTCGACATTCTCGCGAATCGAGTCAGCCTGGTTGAAAATGTTAGTCACATGGATAGTTTTGTTTTCGACTTTTTTGATAAGGCTGAACTGAGTGTATTTCACAAATTTTTGAAATGCACGGGATTGGGCAGCTATCCTAGTTGTATTGTCGGAGAACTGCGCGAGCATGCCAAGCCTAGAGATTACCTCGACCTCTCTCCCATCCTGCGCCAAGAATTCAGAGATCGCAGCAGCCTTTGAATCACCCTGGTCATCGTAGACAACAACTCTCCTCCCAGCATTCTTGTAACCGAGTAGAATTTCATCCGGAGTCACTACGATCGGGTTTCCTGCCACGCCCGGAATGCCTAGTCGAAGCGTAAAGATCGGAGAAAAGCCGATCTTGTCGGGATTCGATCCTGTTGCGATGATCAAAAGATCATAACTGCTGTTTGATATGTCCTCCAATGTGACCTCATGGTTCAGGACCATGTTTACTCTGTGTTTCTTCAGCTGTTTCTTCCAGTATTGAACCGCAAGAACAAAATCGGATCTTCCCGGGAGGAAAGAAGCCAACAAGACCTGTCCACCAAGAGCTTCACTCCTCTCGAATAAAGTAACATGGTGTCCCCGCTTGGACGCAATTATTGCGGCTTCACATCCTGCTGGGCCGCCTCCCACGATTGCAATATTCTTGGGATTCGCAGTCAATTGAAGCGTGCCCTCCCCCCATTCCTTCTCTCTTCCGACAGTTGGGTTGAGAATACATGAAATCGGGTTTGCCCATCCGACTACATGGCCGTAACAGGCTTGATTGCAGCCAACACACGGAATTATATCCTCAAGCTGATCTCGCTTCACCTTGTTCGCAAGATGAGGATCGGCGATCTGCGCACGCATCATGATGACGGCATCTGCCTCTCCGCGAGAAAGAATTTCTTCGGCGAGGACAGGACTCGTGATCCTTCCGACAGCGAACAGCTTAGCATTTCTCAATACTTTTTTCACTGCCGGGAAAGTACTCCTGAATAATGAATAGTCAAAATACATCGGCGGGTTGTTCAAATTCGATCGGAGAGCGAATCCTCCCGGGGTAACGATGAAGTAATCCACTTTGCCGGTCGCATCCAACTCTTGTATAATTGGAATTGTCTCGTCCAATCCAAGACCACCCGGAAAATATTCGTCACCGACAATCGATATACCGAGAAGTTTCCCGTGGGCGGTTTCTTCCGCGAGTGATTCAACCAGCTCGGATAGAAACCTCATCCTGTTTTGTTTCGAGCCGCCGTACTTGTCGGTCCTTCGATTGTAAAGGGGTGAAAGAAATTGATTTGGAAGATATCCGTGCGTTGCGTGAATCTCGATTCCATCGAACCCGCCCTCGATGAGGTTTCTCGCGGAAGCAATGTACCCATTTTGTATGTCGCAAATGTCTTCCAGCGTCATCTCTTTTGAAAAGGTAGTCCCATCCTGAAACATGGTGCTCGACGTCGGGCTGACAGAGAGTGGGACATTGATCCTAAGATTCCACGGATCTCTGTTAGCGAGGTTCACTCCACCGTGCCAAAGTTGCCCGACAGTTAAAGCTCCTTGAGCATGCACCATGGAAGAGAAGAGATTGAATCCGGTTGTCGCAGCTTTATCGTAAGCTCTCACGTTCCTCGGTTGCCCAAAATCGCTGGAGAAGTGCACTGACAACTCTTCGGTTATCGTGAGGGCGACGCCGCCCTTCGCTTTCTCGGCGTGATACAGTGAGAGCCGCTCGCCAAAGAAACCGTTTTCTGCCATAGCCGAATAATTTGCGGAACTAATTATCCTATTTCGTAAAATGGCAGGCCCTACCTCGATTGGTTCCATGAGCCGAGATAGAGAAGCCATTTGGATGCGGCTCTTTCTTTCAGTTATTTAACGAGTAGGCTGTCCAATTGTTTATGAATCTTCGATAACGCCAAAGCGATTACATGCTCCACGCGAATGTTCCAAGCAAAGAAAAAATCAAAGAACTATCGACCAGCGAACACATACACCTCAAAGATGAGGAGATGGACGGAATCGAAGATCTCTTTCAACAATTGATGCACGAAGCTAACGTGGTGGGCTCGCTGACGGAAAAATTGCCTCGCACAAACTATCCAGCGAGAGAGACTGGCTACAGGCCGGATCGGAAAGAAGATCCTTACAATGCCTTTATCAGAAAAATTTTCATCCGTGGCTCAGGCGAAGGTCCGCTCAAGGGAAAGAAACTAGGAATCAAAGACAATATCGCTGTACGAGGAATTCCAATGACGAACGCGTCAGACCTGAGTAAAGATTTCGTCCCGAATTACGACGCCACAATAGTGACGCGCATACTTGAGGCAGGCGGGGACATTGTTGGAAAGATGAACATGGACAACTATTCATTCTCGGGAACATCTGAGACGAGTATTTTTGGTCCCGTGCGTAACCCGATGAATCCCGAATACAGTCCTGGAGGCTCTTCGTCAGGTTCTGGAGCTGCAGTCGCAAGCGGGCAGGTCGACATAGCGATCGGGGTCGACCAGGGAGGGAGTAGCAGAGTTCCGGCGTGCTGCTGCGGAGTAGTTTCTATAAAACCAACTCAGGGGATTGTTCCAACTTTCGGACTAACTTACATGGATCATTCCTTTGACCACATTTGCCCGATAGCTAGAACTGTCGATGATACCGCGACGACTCTTGGTGTAATTTCCGGTCCCGATAAAGACGACCCACAGTGGTCAAGATCAACTCTTTCATCTCCTGTGGATTACAGAGAAGAAGCCTCAGGTCCCCTTCCAACTGATTTACGAGTGGGCGCTATTAGCGAATCCCTGGCTTGGGAAGGGACCGATCCAGAAATCAAAGAATCTTTTCTTGCAACTCTTGGAAAGTTGAGTACTCTCGGAGTTAGGACGTCAGATATTTCGATTCCGCTTTTCAAAGATTCGGGATCAATCTGGATAACCATCGTCGTCCAGTCAACGCATGCGATGTTTGATTCATGCGGCGGTGGTTACTGGAACGGTGGCCGGTACAATCCTGAGTGGAACGAACACATCGGAAAGGCTAGGAAGGAGATGTCCGACCTCTATCCGCCGTTGTTGAAAGGCTCGATGTTAATTGGTCGATATCTCAGGGAAGATTATTACAGCTCGTTTCACTCGATGGCGCAGAATCTTCGTAACAAGCTGAGAGATGATATAGACGAAGCGCTTGGGCATGTTGACGTCCTCGTGACTCCGACCATGATAGTAAAGCCGCCCAAACTTAAAGAGAAAATCACTTTCTCGGAATCCTTGACGAGGGGCGTGTTGTTATTGAACAATACTGAGGCGTTCAACTTGACTGGACATCCGGCAATAACGGTCCCATGTGGTATGAGAGGAGGATTTCCAATTGGTTTGCAATTGATCGGAAAACGTCTCGACGAAGCCACGCTATTCAAATTAGCGCGGCATTTCGAACAACAGTTCAACTGGCGAGAACTCTAAAGCAAGGGCTAGTCGATATAGTCGCCTTCTTTTAAAATGTCTCGGTGGCCCCTTCCAATCTTAAGATTATGGATTTCCTCTCGTCCGAACATCTTCATTTCTTTCCACCAAGGCTTCAGCTTTTTGGGTACTCCGTCGATCTCCAGATTGTAGACAAAACACAAGTCCCAGTGAACCGCATTCCCGACGTGTTTCCACCAGATCTTCGCCGGACGGGTGTGAGATTGTATCATTGCAAATTTTGGTAATCCCTTGAGCCCTGTGAACTCTTTCGAAATCCTTTTCGAAGCGTCGTCAGGATTTTCTCCGATCAGAAGGTGGGTCGCGGGGAGAATCCAGGTGTTAGTTTTTTCTAGTTCCACGGCACCGGAGAAACGTTCTCCTCCCTTCTCTGGCCATTCAAGCCTAGATCTCGGCAGCCCTAAAAGAATCGAATCATTCTTGGAAGCTACTATGAAAGTTGAGAGGCAGACTCCTCCTTTGGGAATGTTAATCAGCCAAGATTTCTTTCGGGGTCCGAACTGGGCCCAACGTTCAGTAACCGGCAATGCCGATTGAACGGTCAACTCGATCGTCTTACTTGATCTGTACGTCGGACTGGGAGACAACCCGTACTAAGACAGAATTCCAGAGACGCACAGTCTAGAGCTTCCTCCAATCAAACGACTGTTCGAATGCATACCCCGCGTGGAAAAGTACAGCTTCGTTGAAGTGCTTTGATACGAATTGCAATCCGACCGGAAGACCGAGGCGCGTCGCACATGGTATGCTGATTGCCGGGTTACCCGTGACGTTGAACGGACAGGTATTGTTTATCACGAACGTCCCCGTCATCGCCATCTCCTTGAATGAAATAGAGTCTCTCAACTTCGTCGGCTTCATCGGAGTCGTCGGCAGCGCGAGAATATCGTACTTTTCAAACTGTTTGTTGATCTCGTCTCGAAGCAGTCTCCTGAGGTTCTGCGCTTTTGAATGGTGGACTCCGAAGTATTCGTTCCTGAGATACCTCGCAATTATTAGCGAGATCTTCACGAGCGGAGGGAACTCGGAGCTCATTGTTTTTCTCGCTTTGCCGAAAAACTCGTTCCAGTGCGTGTTATAGTAACCTTCGTGCCCGTAGCCTTCTCCGTTTGATTCGATTGTCGCCGCAAAGCCGGAAATCAAGATTCCCGCCCAAATTGCGGGAGCATCTTTGAACATTGGAATCGAGATCTCTTCTATGCTTGCTCCTACTCCAGACATCTTTGCGAGGGAGTCTCTCACCGCATCGCTGACATCGGGCTCGCTGCCGCTCCACTCCATCGATTCCTTCACGAGAGCAACCCTCAAGCCTTTCATGTCACGTTTCAGTTGTTTGGTATACTGCTCCACCTTCAATGGCCCCCGGACCCATTGGGGATCCTTGTCATCGTCTCCAGCTATTACTTCGAGCGCTTGCGCGAGCTCAGCCACTGTCCTAGTTATCGGACATACGAAGTCGATTGTCTGATCCATGTACGTCAGACCAAAACTCGGAACCAATCCGTGCGTTGCCTTTATGCTCGTCACTCCGCTCCAGGCGGCCGGCATGCGCGCGCTTCCTGCTTGGTCTACCGCAATTGCGATATCAATATCTCCACTTGCAACTGCGGCACCAGAAGCAGATGAAGAGCCTCCAGGACTGTACTCGGGATTCCTTGGATTCCTCACAGCTCCGTAGAAACTAGATTCAGAAGTCCCCGAAAACGACATGTCATCCATGTTCAATTTTCCCACAATATCGGCCCCCGCTCTCAGCAATCTGGTTGCAACAGTTGCATCGACGTTCGGGATGTAACCCTGGCAGGCCCTAGACCCGTTGGTCATCGGGATTCCGCGCAGGCTGATGTTATCTTTCAGTCCAACTTTCTTTCCTTTTAGCGGACCGCTTTCTGCGCCGCGCACCAAGCACTTTGTAATGAACAAGTTATACGGATCTTCTTCCCTCGAAGGCCTGTGGATCGATTCGCGGATCGGAAACTCGGTCTCTGGAGCTGGTTCTATGAGTTCATCGAGCCTGTCAAACTCGTTCAACAAGCCATCGGACAGATCAAGCATGTCGTTTAATTCCTGATCTGAGGGACTCATGTAAAGCTCATTTGCAATACTCTTGATCTTTTCGAGCGATGGGCGGATAATTTTTCCTTTAGGGCGAATGAGATGCACGCCATTTATCCGGTTCCACTGATTAATGAGGTTTCTCGGAGAATTTGCAATGATCAATTTCAATGATCAATATTCTAATACCCTCAAGTGTATTGCAATCATTGAAACAATCTTGAAGCCCTTGCTCAGCCTTAGGGGTCAGACTGATTTTTCAAGAATGATAGACCTCGCGAGAAGGGCGAGTAAAGCCGGATTCTGGGGTATCGCGCTCTCCGAAGACTTGGAGAATTCTGGGCCCGATGTTTTTGTTACAATTGCTGCTCTCTCGGAAAGATGTCCAGAAATGGGTTTCATGACCGATGTGGTAAATCAGTACTCCCGCCATCCTGTTGCACTCGCGGGAGCAGCATTGAGCTGCATCGATCTCCTCGGCGATCGATTCATACTTGGGGTGGGACCGGGTTCGCCCTCAACATCCGACGCGCTCGGCCTCGATTCTAGTAGGCCACTAGAAAGACTTCAAGAGGTCGTGAAGATATTACGAAATGTTTCTACCGGAAACGAATGGAGCCTTGATGGAAGGTATTTCAAGATTCACGGGATCAACTCGATCCGCGAAAAGAAATACTCCCTTCGAGTCTTCATACCAGGAATTCAAGATAAGGCGATAAAGTTCGCGGCGAATTTCGGAGACGGTATCGCGCTTTCCAATTTTTCGTCTCTCGGTTACATAAACCATGCAATGAACCTCGTCAAGAGCACGCTGGGAGCGAAGAGCTTTCAGGTCGCGTGCAATGTCACATACGTTCCCACGACCGATGTATCGGAGGGATTGTCAATCGCGCGACCGTTTGCAGAACGATTTCTCTCTTTTCCCGGCATTGGAGAGACGCTGTTAGAGCATTCGGGCTTTGATCCTAAAATTGCATCAGAAGTTAGGAAGGGCTCATTTGACAGAGTAACAAATGAGATTGTGGAATCGATGGCAGTCGTGGGTAACAAGGACAAGTTGATCGACCGCCTAAAGTCTATGGAAAAATTAGGCGTCGAATATCCCGTTGTTGGAACCGATCCCACCTTTATTGAAAGTCTCGTCGCCGGAAAACTCGGATGAACCGATCACAGCGTTTTCCAGTCAAAGTTCTTTTCGAAAGCTCGCGCCACCTTGAACAGCAGTGATTCGTTCCAGTGCTTAGCCACAAGTTGAAGCGCGACGGGCAGTCCTCCCCTCATTCCGCACGGTAAGGTGATCGCTGGATTTCCGGTCATGTTGAACGGTTGCGTGTTGCTTGATAGCATGAAGCCCCTCCGATTTATCTCGGCAAACTCGATCTTATCCTTGAGGCGGGGCGGCTTCACGATATTGGTTGGGCAGGCCAGGACGTCGAATTTTCCAAAGGCGTTCTCGACCTCCGAGTCTAGCACGTTTTTGAGGTTCATCGCCTTCGAATGATACGTGCTGTAAAACTCTGTACGCAGATACCTGCCTAGAATCAGAGTGCTCTTGAGCAGTGGAGGAAGATAGTCCGCCATGGTGCTTTTTGCCCGCCCGAGGAATTCATTCCATGCCGGATTGTATTCACCCCCATGCCAGTACCCTTCACCGCAGGAATCTATCATCGCATCAGTAGCGTGAACCAGGGTAGCGATCCTGATGGCTGGCGTTATTTCTATTGACGGGATCGAGACTTCTGAGCACTTTGCGCCTAACTCCTCCAATTTTTGCGTAGCGACGCCGAAACATTCCAAAATCTCGGGATCAGCTCCATCCCACGCCAGCGTTTCCCTAATGACGCCAACTCGGAGTCCGTCGATCTTAAGATCGGATTTCAGGAGCAAATCGTAGTAGTTTTCCGCACGTACCTCCGATCTGACCCACTCGGGATCTTTTGGATCGAAACCCGCCATCACTTGGAGCGCCATCGCAACCTCCTCAACTGTTCTCGCGATGGGACAGATGTGATCGATCGTATAATCCATGTACGCGAGTCCGTAACTTGACACGAGTCCGTGCGTTGGTTTTATCGAAACTACCCCGCAACAGGATGCCGGAGTCCGTGCACTCCCGCCTTGATCAACTCCTAGCGCAATATCTACCTCATTTGCGGCGACGGCTGCTCCCGACGCCGAAGATGACCCGCCAGGGCTGTATTCGGGGTTCAGGGGGTTCCTGACTGCCCCAAAAAAACTGGTCTCGGAAGTTCCAGAGAACGAAAAGTCGTCCATGTTCAGTTTTCCAACTATCACGCCCCCAGCATCCAGAAGCTTCGTTACAACCGTAGCGTCAACGTTTGGAATGTAGTGTTCACCAAGCCGAGAGGCGTTGGTCATCGGTACTCCTCTAAGCGAGATGTTATCTTTGAGCCCTATCTTCTTTCCCAGCAGAAGTCCAGAGTCTGATCCTTTCACGTGACATTTTGTTATGAAAACGTTGAACGGATCCTCCCCAAGGTGGGGCCTTCGACCCGGATCTCTTTCCAAATATTTGGCTTGTTTTGCCGGCTCTGAGATCCTGTCAAGCTGATCCACAGCTTTTAGCATGTCGTCACAAATGAGCGAGATTCCTTCAACTTCTTCATCGCTCAAGTTCATCGAATGCTGTCTGCCCAGCTCCCTCAATTTTTCCGGCGAGGGTCTTCGGATCTTGACAAGAGGTCGCTTGACGGTGTAAGTTTCATCCATGGGGAGGCGAACTCGATTTCAAGTTAAAAGAATTGACGGCGTGAAATTGTTTCATCGACCAAATGTCCGACATTTTTTCGAATTATTTGGTACAAAAAATGCCTCGTTTTTGAACTTGTGAATTGAATAAAGCGCCAAATTCACTGTAAAGGATAAATAGACGCGTCAATTTTGCGGAGACTAGTTTGTCGACTCCAAATCCAAATCCAAATCCTCCAAATCCTGAAAGTCCAACTACCGATCCTAATGCTCCGGCGGCTCAGCCGAAAATGAAAGTTTCTCGAAGAGGTTTCCTAAAGTATGCTGTGGCAGGTGTTGTCGTGGTTGCTGCGGTAGGCGGAGGAGCCTACTATTACTTGAGCTCAAAGTCCTCAAGCAAGCCAGACACAGTTACGATTGCGTGGCCTTATCAAATCACCGACTTACATCCGTATCGGTTGAATAACAACGGCATCCAGGAATCACCCCTCGACGCGATTTACGAGAGATACGAGCTCCAAGACCGAAACCTGAATTTCCAGCCGGGTGTTGTTTCAGCTTGGTCGTGGGGTCCCAATCCGTCCTCCAATCCGGTCCTCAACCTGACTGTGAGGAGCGGAGTGACCTTTCACGATGGGACTGACCTGACTGCGGATGACATCGCGTTTTCAATGCAGACCGCAGCCACTTCTGGCTTCGCTTATGCAGGAGTTTGGAATATCATTTCGAATTTCACGGTCAACAGCAGCACTTCACTGACGTTGCAGCTCTCCAGATTCGATCCAGGATTTCCGGTCTGGTTCGGTTTTCTGGACGCCTTCATAATTCCGAAAGCTTACTACACAGCGCAGGGCGCCGACGGATTTGCCGCAAATCCAATATCTTGTGGCCCTTACAAGTTCGTCAGCCATCAAAACGGGATTCTAAAATTGCAGGCGTTTGACAACTACTGGCAAGGGGTAGCGCCGATACCCAACGCAGTTTTTAAGGAGATTACTGATCCCTCTTCAAGGGCTTCGGAAGTTCAATCGGGAACTTCAGACATTACGCAATCGATCGACACCTCTGTTTACAAGCAGCTTTCAACGACGAACGGACTACTGGGCCAAACTGGATCGGTCTCCGCAGTCGCATGCTTTTTTGTCTCTCCTTACTTCCCCGCGTTCTCTAATGCGGGAGTGAGACAAGCCCTGAACTTGGCACTGGACAGGAATAGTCTGGTTACAAACGTTCTAGGAGGAATTGGTGAAATCGACTATCTTCCAGAAGAACCTGGATACCAATCTTGGGATCCGAACTTTTCCACCCCGTTTAACCTGAGTCAAGCCCAGTCCCTGCTATCCGCCGCTGGTTACAACTCGGGCAATAAATTAACACTACCCGTCTACACTACGAACGGCGCAATATCCGGAGATTACAACATCGCTCAGGCGTGCCAGCAAATGTGGGAAAACACGAATGCAATCAACGTGGAATTGACTACGATGACACAGGCTCAGTACTTTGATTACAGGGATATGGGTACCCAAGCAGCTTTGTTGTTTAACGACTGGTCGAATTCCACGGGAGATCCCGAGGATGACATTGGCTATATCATGTCGCCGAGCAGTCCCTTCTCAATGTGGGCAGGGCTGACCGCGTCCAAAGCGACCGATGTCACCGGCTTGATGGCGACCGCAAATCAGATGCTAGCGCCCGTTTTCACTTCCCCGGACAACCCCACACGCTATGCTGCTGGAAAGGCGGCAGCCGAATGGGCCGTAACCAACGGTATGTTGATACCGCTCTATCAGGAATACGTTCCGATCATACAGAAGAGCACTCTCAATTTCACTCCGTGGCCGCAGGGCTGGATGAGGCCATACAGCATGTCCTGGTCCTGATATCAAGGGGCTTTCCTCTTTCCAAAAAATTCTGCAGTGGAAGGATGGAGGCTAAACCTCTCTGAAAGAGCTGATCTGCTGCCTAAGTGACCGAAGATGCTGACCTATATCCTGAAGCGGATCCTGTTCAGCATCTTCCCCCTGTTCGGCGTCTCGATCATCGGTTTCGTTCTCTTCAGGGTAATGCCGGGCGATCCTGCCCTGCTTATGGTCGGGGTCGGAGCGACGCAGGCTCAGATACAAGCTGAAAGAATAGCTCTCGGGGAAAATCTGCCGCTTTATCAACAGTACTTCATCTGGCTCAAGGATGTTCTGTCGGGAAATTTCGGCACTTCCCTGTACTACAACCAACCGGTCGTGAATGTAATCTTGGAAAAGCTTCCCGCGACTATCGAGCTCGTAATCTCAGCCGTGGTCATTGCCCTAATTCTTGGGGTCGGAATAGGAGTGTTATCCGCTCTCAGGGAAAACTCGAAATCAGACACCGTTGCCAGATCTTTCTCGTACCTCGCTTTTGGTATCCCCGATTTTGTCTGGGGGCTAATTTTCATTCTGGTTTTTGGGGCATATCTCCGGATCCTCCCGGTTTCTGGCGAGATTGATCCATTCATCAACTTGCATCAGGTGACGGGTTATCTGATAATTGATAGCATCATCACCGGAAATCTTCCTGCTCTCTTCTCGGTTCTTCAACACCTCATCCTCCCCGCTCTCGCCCTTGCCCTCGTTCTGACCGCGATCATTCAGAGGACTGTCAGATCTAGTATGATCGACGTCCTGCATGAAGACTATATCGTGACCGATCGTATGAAGGGCCTGAGCGAAGCGTATATCGTCTACGTACGTGCCCTAAAGAACGCGATGATACCGGCGCTGACTATTCTCGGCGTCCAGTTCACCTTTCTGATGGGAGGAAGCATTGTTATCGAGTTGATCTTCGGATGGCCTGGATTGGGCAGCATGATATTCACGGCGATCTCCTACAAAGATCTTCCGCTGGTCCAGGCGGTGGTGATGTTTTACGCGCTCGTCGTCGTTATTGTCAATCTTGTGGTAGATTTGCTATACTCTTACTTCAATCCGAAGATCCGTTACGGAAGTTAATTTGTGAAGGAGAGCTGGACATAATTTGATGGAATCGGATGCGCAAGAAATGAGCAAGGAAAAGCCTCGAAACAAGGCGACTCCAAGACTCGATTTCCTATTGGGGCTCATCAGAGGTAACAAGAGAACTACGTTTGGCTTTATAGTTCTGGTGGTATTATTGATCATGGCGCTCATCGGTCCACTTTTGGCAAGCACGAATCCCAGTCATCAAGATCTCACGAACAGCTACAAGCTGCCAATATGGGCTGGCGGACAAAGCGCCCATCCGTTGGGTACGGATAGCCTGGGCAGGGACATTTATAGCCGATTGCTTTACGGCTTTCAGATTGCGGCATACATCGGTCTTATAAGCGCGTTTTTCGTCGCCCTGATCGGAACCCCCATAGGCCTCATTTCTGGATACTTCAGGGGCCGCCTGGACGCGGTCGTGATGAGAGTCGTCGACATGTGGATGTCGATACCACCCGTTTTGCTCGCGATTGCTCTAATTCTGATCCTGGGTAGCTCGATTAACAACGTTATACTCGCGATAGTCGTGGTGGACTGGACGAGATTTGCTCGCGTCGTGCGCGGAGAAGTTTTCAACATAAGGGAAAAAGATTTCATCACAGCAGCCGAATCGGTCGGTTACAGCAAATTCAAGATAATTAGATCCGAAGTCCTGCCAAATACGGTGCCGCTCATTACCGTTCTCGTAACACTTGAGATCAGCATCGCAATTTATGTTGAGGTGTTGCTGAGTTTTGTGGGGATCGGGATTCCCACCAGCGTTGTCTCCTGGGGAGCGATGATCGCAGAGGGGCTGCCTTACCTGCAGTTTGATCCCTGGCCTGTACTCATCACACTCGTCGTAGTTGCGACTGTGATTGTCGGTCTGAATCTTTTTGGCGACGGGATTAGGGAACAGCTTGATCCGAGACTTCAGACTGTGCGGTAGTGTTTGGCTCCCGCTTAAAATCAGCTTAATAGTTGGGCTATAACGGGTGAATCAAAATGCCGCATGTAGAAATAAAACGCGCTTTTGCGGACACTCCTTCGGGCCAGATCCATTATCGGACCGCTGGTCGCGGAGAAGCCGTCCTGATGCTGCACCAGACTCCAAGATCGTCAGACGAATTCCTGGACGTCATACCGGAATTTGCGAGACACTTTCGCGTTGTTGCAATGGACACAGTAGGCTATGGAGATTCATACAGGCCTCTTGCAAACGACACAACTGTCGAGGATTTTGGGACAGCAGCCGTTGAATTGCTGGATGCGCTTGGAATAAGGCGGGCTCACGTTGTTGGCCATCATACCGGGGCAGTCATCGCAATTGAAATCGCAGCCTCGCATCCAGAGCGTGTGAATAAACTGGTACTCTCTGCCGCCCCGTACGTTGATGAAGAACGCCGAAACGAAATTCTCACGAGACCTCCCGTTGATAAAGTCGAACTGAAACAGGACGGCTCGCACCTGACCGAAATGTGGCAGATCAGGATGGCCTTTTATCCCAAGAATAGATCGGATCTTCTCACCAGATTTGTTACAGATGCTCTAAAAGCGAAAGAAAACATCGAGTTGGGACATCACGTCGTTGCCTTGTATCCCGTTCCCGAGAAACTTTCGTTGATCAAAGCACCTACGCTCGCACTGTGCGGCACGAAAGATCCGTACAGCTACCCGATCTGAAGAAGATTGTGAACGGGATCAGTGGATGCGAGATGGTCGAGATCCCCGGCGGAATGGTCCCGATGGTCGATCAAATGCCCGATGAATTCTCGAAGGTAGTTCTGGGATTTCTCAATCGTTAGAGCATTCAGTTCGCTTCCTGTTTCATTGGCGGAACTCGGCCGCTGGTATATAGATGGCACGATACCGGATGGTCGGCTCCTTTCGTTGTCAGTTCAGGTTCTTCGATCTTGCACTTGTCGAAAGCGTAAGGGCATCTCGGATTGAATCGGCAGCCAGTTATTTCGCCGAGAGAGCTTTCAAGCTCCGTTTTGGGAAGAGTTGGATTCCACTCGGAATCGACTTCCGGAGAGGGGATTGAGGAGACCAGCGACTGGGTGTAAGGGTGCAGAGTCTTTGAAAATATTGAATCCGAAGGAGCTTCTTCAACGATCTTTCCGAGGTACATCACCCCGACTTGATCGCAGATGTGCCTTACGACCGCAAGGTCGTGTGATATGAAAAGGTACGAAAGACCCAGTTTGTCCTTCAGGTCAATGAGGAGGTTGATTATCTGTCCCTGCACGGAGACATCGAGGGACGAGGTAACTTCGTCCAGCACGACAAGCTCAGGCTCGATGCAGATCGCCCTAGCGATCGCTATCCTCTGTCGCTGCCCGCCGCTCATCTCGTGAGGGTAGCGCTCTCCGAATTCAGGTTCCAGACCGACTAGCTCGAGGACACTCGTTGACTTTTCAGTCGTGTCCCTGAATCCGTGAAACTTCAATGTCTCGCTCAGGATATCTTTCACTCGCTTTCTGGGGTTGAGCGACGAGTAAGGGTTTTGCAGGACGAGCTGCATGTCTTTCCGGTATGTACGCATCTCGCTCTGGGAAATGTTTGTGATTTCCTTTCCCTGAAAGAATATTTTCCCTTCCGTGGGTTCTAACAACCTGAGCACAGTCCTGCCCAGCGTGCTCTTACCACAACCGCTTTCGCCGACTATTCCAAATGATTCACCTTTTCCAATCTTCAGATCTACGCCGTCTACGGCCTTGACCACGTTCCGTTTTCTGAGGAAAAAGTCTTGAAATTTTCCCGTATTTGCATAGAAGTACTTCTTGAGTCCCTGAACTTCCACGAGGGCCTCGCTCAAGCTATCAGCTCACCAACTTCACGCGCCCTCAAGCATAGAGCTCTATGGGGGCTATCTATGGAACCCAGTTCTTCGAACTTTATTTCGGATGCAGCGCAGGCGTCCATCCTTATCGAACACCGCGAATAGAATCGGCATCCCTTTGGCGGATGGGTCAGATCTGGCATTCCACCTTGGATCGAAGGGATTTTTTTAGAGCGGTCGGTTATCTTGGGGACTGAAGCGAGGAGATTTCGTGTGTATGGGTGACTAGGGTTACGAAAAATCTCATCCGCGTCGGCAAACTCTACTATCTTGCCCGCATACATTACGGCGATCTTGTCGCAGACTTTTGCTGCGAGACCCAGATTGTGCGTGATGAAGAGGATCGAAGTATTCAATCTTTTCTGGAACTTTCTCATGAGCTCAATCACCCCAGCTTGTGTGATCACATCGAGTGCGGTCGTTGGCTCGTCAGCAATCACAAGGGAGGGCCCGCAGGAGAAAGCGATTCCTATCATTATCCTTTGCGCCATGCCGCCGCTCAGCTGGTGGGGATATTTCCTGAGGACCAGCTCGGGATTATTTATTCCCAGCTCGCGAAGTATGTCTATTGATTCGGAAACCGCATGAGACTTGTCGAGGTTCTTGTGGAGCATCAAAATGTCGGTCATCTGCGTTTCGACCTTGAATGCTGGATTCAGTGCGGACAAGGGATCTTGCTGGACAGCAGTGATCTCCTTGCCCCGGATTTGTCGCATTTCATCGGGCCCGAGCTCGAGTAAATTTCTTCCTTTGAACATCACTTTTCCATTCCTAATCTGGCCCGGACTGGGAACGAGGTTGAGGACAGCCCTTCCTGTGATCGTCTTCCCGGAGCCGGATTCCCCAACCAATCCGACGGTCTGAGCTTTTCCAACATCTAGGTCAATGTTATCAACAGACTACAAGTTCGCCCTTTTTGGAGGGAAAGACGATTCTTATCCCCTCGACCATGAGCAATTCTTGATTCAATGGTTCACCGAAGATCTGCTTTTGGCAATCTTAACTTACTGTCCGAGTGGTTTCGTTGCCTTGAAACCTGTTTTTGCAACATCCACGCTGAAGATTATCGGAATTCTGCCCTCGCGCAGCCGATTCCTCTGGATCTTGAAGTTTGCCGTCTTTGGAAGAGACTCGACGAAATTCAATTTTGAAGGCATCATGTAATAGGGAAGCTGCGAATCGAGCCACTTCAAAAAGGGAGCAATATCCGAAAACTTTTCTCTCACGACGAGAAAGAGAGCTATCTCCTCCTCACCAAGATCGGAGGTTATTCCAACAGCGCTTGACTCCAACACATTGTCATGGGTCGATACCACTTTCTCTATGTCGCTGGGCGAGATGTTTTCTCCCTTTCTCCTGATGATGTCTTTCTTTCTTTCTATGAAATAAACAAACCCATCTTGATCAAAGTAACCTAGGTCTCCAGTGTGCAGCCACCCGTTTCTCCAGGCGTTCCTCGTTTCTTCTTTTTTCTTCAGGTACTCTATCATCATGGTGCCTGGAATGATGGGGCGCAGTAGGATTTCTCCCCTCAGATCTGGTTTTTTCGACTCATGATCTTCTTCGCCTTCAATTGCGACGTCCACGCTGGGAAGAGGTTTCCCGATCGAGCCCGATCGAAAATCCTTCCTGGAATTGAATATAGCGACCCCGCAGGTTTCCGTCATCCCGTACCCCTCGAACAGCCTGATCGAAAATGCTCTTTCAAAGTCCGACCACATCTCGGCGGTCGCCCCTCCGCAAAGCATGAGCTTCAGCTTGTTGGGGACAAATTCCTCCTTTCTCTTCAACAGCACGTTGATCATCGTCATGAGGAGGAAAGAGTACTTTGCATCAAATGCAGCGGCATCCTTCCAATACCTGCTGGCGTGAAACCATTCTTCAATTATCACTGTTCCCGAGTTCCAGATGGCCGGAAGAGTTGTCATCACCTGGCCCGACGTGTGAAACAAAGGGAGTGCGTTAAAGAAAATGTCCCCGTCGAGCGCCCCAAAAAGATCTGAGATCTCTTTCGTTCTATTCAAGTAGGCCCTGTGGGATAAAGTGACGCCTTTCGGATCTCCCGTCGTCCCCGAAGTGTAGAGGATGGTCAGGATGTCATCCAACAAATTTGGTTCGAACTGCGCGGGGCTGATTTCCCCATGAATAAGGAGCTCGGAAAATGATGTTGAGTCGGTCCGGTGGAAGGTACCCGGCTGCGTGATTCCTTTCTCAACCCAGATCAACTTCCTAAGAATCGTATTCGTTCCGATATTTTGGACTGAACCGCTCAGCCTCGCATCAACGAACAACAACGAGATCTCACTATCGTTGATCTGATACTCCAACAAGAGTCCTTTCAGGGCGGTGTTGAAAGGTACGAGGATTCCGCCGAGCAGTGACACGGCAAACCAGAGTTCGACAAACTCCGCGCCATTGTAAAGAAAACACCCAACCCGCGAACCTCCTTTGACACCAAAAGACGCGAGCCCCTGCGCGAGACTCTTAGATTTGGAGAGGAGGTCCGAGTAACTGATACTGACGGGTGATTTGTCTTCTCGCGGCTCGATAATTGCGATGCGATCCCCGTGGGAAGAAGCAGCGTTTTCCAAGATGTCCCAGAGCCGTTGTGGTTTGATTCCCCCAGATCGCACTGCCGTCTATTGCACCTCGTCGAAAGCACTCTTCCAAGACTTAAAATTGCTACCTGATTCGCCTCCCGTAGAAGGCTAAAGATATGTAGGAATCGAACACTCCTCACCAATTAGTTTTTTCAGATAATCATTCTTCATGGTGGTGAGGTATCGCATTTGGATAAATCAGAATTGAATGTCCGGATCATTGGTAATCACTTACCGGGTCTTAGATTTGCGGAGCGAAAGCCCGTGTATGTCGGGATGCAAGACAAAACAGAGGTCGTCGATCCGGTGCAGGGTGATTCCAATGAAGTGGTATTCGAGTTCAAGATAGATGTGGTGAATTCGGAAGATATAGATTACCGAGGCCCCTTCGTTCACGGGAAAAAAGGAGAGAGGTTCCTCTATCTGAGCTGGGGCGAGGTCAGGACTAAGGGTAGCTTCGAAATGTTTCGCCGTGCAAAGCTTCACTTGTCAGCGCTTGACCCTGATGCTGTGAAGTGCGCAATTTCGAAGGGCTTGGTGTTGGAAGGAGTTCTTGGTCTGACGGATGAAAGGGGAGGACCACTTTGTTCGTCGGTCCGGCCGCCGAAGATCAAATGGAAATTTGTACCGATCAGACTTGCAAAATAATCCTAGTCGCCATTCACTTTTTCCAAGAATGTTGCCGATGGAACGAAAAAAAGATTGCCCGTGACTGCGTGGCTATAATCCAAGATGCGATCGTAGTTGCCGGGCGGACGGCCAACGAACATGTTCTCTATCATTTGTTCGGTGGTACCGGGCGAGCGAGCGTAACCGATGAAGTAAGTGCCGAAATCACCCACGGCAACGTTACCGAAGGGCATGTTATCGCGGAGGATCTTGATTTCTTTGCCGTCCTTTTTGATTGTGGTTAGAGCACTGTGCGCCGAGGTTGGCTTGACCGCGTCGTCCAGCTCAATGTCAGACAGCTTCTTGCGGCCGATGACTCGTTCTTGCGCTTCAGTCGATAGTGCATTCCACGCGGTAAGATCGTGCAGATACTTCTGCACTATTACGTAGCTTCCGCCGGCAAAGCTGGCATCCTCCTCGCCTACGATAGTAGCGTCAATCGCTGCCTGATCTTTGGGATTCTCAGTTCCATCTACGAAGCCCATGAGATCGCGGCTGTCAAAATATCGGAAGCCATGCACCTCGTCCTGGGGCGAAACTGCGCCACCGAGCCGAGCCATGATCTGAGTCGCCAGCTCAAAGCAAAGATCCATGTGTTGTGCGCGGATGTGAAAAAGCAAGTCGCCCGGCGTGGAGACGGCATAACGAGTTCCACTTTGAAATTCCCGGAAAACGTGTAATTCTGCAGGTCGGGGCTCTCCAAATAATTGGTCCCATGCGTTGGACCCAAACCCCATCACGCAGGAAAGGCTTCCTCCAAGATCGCGAAATCCCACAGCCCGCAAGAGCCCGGCGAGATCCTTGCACAACGATCGCACGGCCGCACGGTTTTCGTCACCTAGTTTTATCATTACCACCAGAAAGATCGCGGCGCGCGTCAGCGGAGCAGCAACGGGCTGTGGGATGATCTGTGGAGAATTAGACGCTCCTGAGTTTGTGGTCATCGGAATGTAACTCGAGTGACATCCCCCTCTAAAATTAGTTTTGCTCAGAGACTAGGCCAGCACCGAGAAGGAGCACGATATAGCTGGGGATTTTTTGCATCATATTTTTTATGAGCTCTTTTCAAACTATTCACAAGTTGAGCGCACCAAAGAAATCCATTCGAATGGAACTCACCGGCTTTGCAGTGGTTGTCGCGTTTGCCGTAGCGACTGCTTTAATCGTTAACTTCATGGGAAACAAGGAGTACATCCCATCATCGTATCTGTTTCCACTATACGCCGTCATCGTCGTGATCGCCGGCTATGCCTGGGTGAGGATCTTCACGGCGATTCTGGAGAAATTAGTCGAACCGACCATTGGAATCACCAAGACTCACGGAATCAAGAATCTGTTTTACATTATCGCTGCGATAGTTGTCGTAGCAATCATCTCTTCGCTCTACGGACTCAACCTTACTGGAGTACTTGTAAGTGCGGGTTTTGCGGGAATCGTCCTGGGACTCGCTGCCCAACAGGTGCTCGGGAACATCTTTGCCGGCCTTTCTTTACTGGCTGCGAGGCCCTTCGAGATTGGGGACAGGATAACTCTCGCAACGGCATCGTACAGCTTGATGGGCGGGACTTACAATCGCGAGAGTATGATCAACGGCTTTACGGGAGTTGTCAGGGACATCGGCGTTTTTTATATGAAAATGACGCTGGACGATGGCACCCCAGCTGTATTCTCGAATTCAGTGGTGATCGGCTCGATGGCGATCAACCACACCAAGATTGATCTCCGTACAGTTAGGGCGAGGATGGATCTCGACAAGAGGCTGGACTTCAACATCTTCAAGTCCAAATTCTTGGAATCGATGAAAAAGTATGACATAATCGACTCTGAAAAATCGAACGTGGAGACGGTCGACGTGGGGAGCTTAACGTACCAGATCGTAATGATAGTTTGGGCAAAAAGCGCGTTCGAGGAACCAATAAAGACCATCATTATACAGGAGGCATTGAAGATTCAGCACGTGATGATGGCGGCAATTACCTCTCAGTAGTTTTTGTCCTTCGCGAACTGAGCAAAGCAGACCCGAAATAAACTCATTCTCTAGAAAGTCAATTGAAGATCAGAAATTTTTCCATTAAAGATTATGATGAGGTAGTCTCGGTGTGGAAGCAAAGCGGATTGAGGAAAACTCTCGGCGACGACAGGGACGATATAAGGATGAAGATCAGGCGAGACCCTGAACTCTTCCTTGTTGCCGAGGATAGTGATGGAAAAATAATCGGTACTCTTTTAGGCGGATGGGATGGCCGCAGAGGCTGGATACATCATCTCGGAGTTATCCCTTCCCATCAAAGATCTGGAGTAGCGACGAAGCTCGTCAAAGAAGTTGAGAGGAGGATGAAGAGAAAGGGGGTCGTGAAAGTAAACGCCCTGGTTTACGCGTCGAATGATCGTTCTCTGAAATTCTTTGAGAAAATGGGTTATGAAATGGACAGGACTCTGCTAAAACATGGAAAGGAATTGTGACGTAGCTTATTCGTTTCATGATTGACTCGTCAGCCAGTTAAAGATGGCATTCGCGGCTTCTTTGTCAAGTTCTGCGTCTGGCGCATTATAATGCGAACCGACATATTCGGCAGTGAGTTTTTCAACAGGCATTTCTTCATGCTTCAGGACGTGATTGGCGTTTTCTGGATAGGCAAACGTCACTGTAGTTTTTCGGGCGGTTGCATTTTCCAACGCCCCTCCATCTATTTTCCAGTCAATTTGGAGGTCCTTTTTGCCGATTACCACGAGCATAGGCTCGTTAACTTTTGTGATGTATTCTGGGAGACTGTAATTCCACAATTCCCTGCTAAACGGTAGGTTTGTTGGATTCTCCAAGCTTCGCAGCAACGGCCTTATGGCTTCGGGAAGAGATGAGTCCATGACTATTGGTTCACTGGCTAGAAACTCTGCGATGGCTTCATCGTAATGTTTCATGAGGATTTCTGCGTTTGATAGAGACTTGGCTTGGTTGAAGATTTGGCTGCGACTCAGTTCACCAATCGCTCTTCCAGGAGCTCCAGTCAGTACCAGTCCTTTGAAGCGGTTACCATTTGCCTGCAGTTGGTAATTTACGGCGTGAATTGCGCCTTCGCTGTTGGTTAGGGCAAAAAGACTATCCTTGTTGACGTACTTTTCAGAAACTACCGTTTTGACTGCACCTGCTAGTTCGTCCATGTGGGTTTGCATGCTGAGTTTGCCAGCAAATTTGGACAAGTTCTCTTTGACGTGCGGGCCAGAGGCAAGTTTATCGTAACGCAACGTAACAAACCCTTGACTTGCGAGTGCTTCAGCCAATAATTTGGCGCTTCCGTTTGTTCCCGGCAAGAGAGGCGAGCACCAGTTCCTGTCGGTTGGACCGCTACCCGCTACTAAGATGACTGCTGAACGCGCTTCTTTGTCTGCTGGCGCCGTTATGGTTCCGTATACAGGAATATCAAGAACTTTCCATGTTACTTCTTTATCCTCAATAACTGCATCTGCCATGCTTTTGTACCTCAATGAATTAACTAAGCCCTAAACGGATATCCATTAAGCTCTCAAGTCTTTGTCTTTTCAACCAGATTACCCGATTCAAAACTTGACATGAATTCGTTTTGAAAATTATCTTCGATTTCCTAAATCATTTTCTGCAAGTCCGTTCTCGGAGACGTTGGCATTAATCAAAGCATCCCTAATTGTGAGTTAATTAAATCCCAATGTTGAATCCTGATACCTTCTTCAGTCTTCTTTTTTGTAGCCATGATTTTACCGTGCTTCTGGAATATTCTTGAAAATAAACTCCTCTAGTTTTTTGTCGCCGTCTTTTACAACTATTTTTGATTGAGAGTTGAAATAATTAGGCAGTGCGAAATTTGCTCCGCCTCCAACAACAATCTGAATGTCAAATCTTCCTGATTTAGATGGGTTATCTTTGGGTAGACATGGTGTCCCATCGCAAAATATGATCAGGTGCCTGATCAGTTTGTCGGGGTTATGCACACGGAGGAAAGTGTCACCATTTTCCATGAATTTCTCAAATGTAAAAGTGACTTTATTTCGTTCCTTCCTGCGGTCGAACATCTCTTTGTAAAGCGGAGGCAGTCCTAGGACTCCTATCAATAAAGCGATAATAGCAATGTAGAGGCTTGTCGAGTCTGTGCTGCTCATTTACATTAGGTCTGGTTGATTCTCGAACTTGCTTCCATATCTCTATTGCAAATCGACGTGTAGGTTGGTGGCATCGTTAAAATAGACTTGGCATTAGAATCGATTCCCCTTACATCACTAAACTAGAACCTACTTAGGGGTTAACAATCATTCTTCCACGACTACCATTGTAAGGGTCGATTTGATGTACTCCAATGACCTAATTTGGTTGGTAATTGTGTCCTTGAGCTTTTGCGGGCTTTCGGCCTCTACTTTCGCAATGACATCGTAGACTCCATAGGTTACGTGCACCTCCCGTACGTTTTGGATCGATTGCAACTCCATAACGACATCTCTTTCACGTCCTCAGCTCAGCACTGATCAGCAAGAATGCTTTGGCGGTCAAGAATTACTCGCGGGGTATCAACGGATTAGCTTTCGTTAAAGCATTTCGTTGGAATTTGTCGTCTAGAGGTCGAGATCAGTCCAAACCTATCGATTCATCACAAGATGAAAATGAAGATCTCTGATATAGGAAAGAATATTTCAAATTCCTTAAAGCTACATCCTAAGATTTGGGATCAATTCATAGTCCACACCCCATGTATAAGCGACTATCCTTAGCTTGACACATCCCTTTGCAATCAGCTCCCGCATGTCTTCAACTCTATCCGGGAATTCAGAAACGGAGACCGAACGTGAATTCATCACAATTTGCAGCAGCTCTTCCTGGGATTTGGTGAGCGGTGGCGGTCCCATTTTTTGAATTGTCTCCATATTCGTTCTGAGGTATTCTTGCGATCCTCTAGGGATACGTATACTGCCGTCTTAAGACGGGCTTTGGATTACTCTGTCAATTCCGGAATGAACATTTCTAACTTCTTTGGATTTGCTCTCGAAAAATCGTTGAAGCTCGCAAGTTCCAGAAGTGGGGCAAGGGCCTTCATAACCTTGCTCTCCGCCTTTCGCAGGTGCTCTTCAAATGTCGTGCGAGGAAGATCCAGGCTCTTTGTAATTTCGTCCGTCGAAACTTTCTTCGGAATCTCGTAGTATCCGCGAGAAAGCGCGGTAATTAGAGCGTATGATTGCTTTTTCGTGAGCTGCCCCAATATACTCCCCGGCGAAAGAACGAATGACTCTTTGACGTGGTCTCCTCGATTGTTCTCCTCGAAATTATCTGAAAATTCGTGAAACCTTCGAGCTCTTCAAAGAGTTCCTTGATGTCTCGCTGCTTGAACACAATGATTCGGTACCACTCCCATCCGTGTTTGTATAGAAGCGGTTCCATCCGGAGGCAGTTGTGCCTTTCAATGGCGGGCGAGACGCTCTTTCTTATCTCGTTGCAGTGACAGCTCCCAGTGACGAGTTGAGCGCTCCGGATGCCGAAGGACTTTCCCATAATCTTGACGGAGAGCGAACGCTCAAGGCTCCGTAGATCCTTTTGCAACTCCTCAAATGCAGCGAGATCCTCATCTTCGCACGAGATCTCTATGACGTCTCTTTCGCGGTTGCACCAGTGCGCGAAGGTAATCTCCGGCAACTTCCTGCTCAGATCATTGTAGGGGCAGTCATGCTGCAGTTTGAAGGCGATTTCGTAAAGAGTCACGGAATCAATCCCTTGGTTATGTTTTGATTCCGATTTTCAGTATATATCACTGATATCGGCGTACGCTGGACAGAGATTTGTCATTAGATTGACTTGATTTCGCCGACATAAGACGGCGCAAAAGACTAGTGTGAAAGAAGTTCACGTTGGGTTCTAGTGGAAAAAATGAGCAAATCTAAAGATTTCATAAAGGTCTACATCAAATCGAGGAAAGTACCCAGTCGAGCCGTCCTCTTGGAATATTATTCTCCGTCGATTGTTGGATTTGTGAAATCTTCGAGAAGCTCAATACAGTTTGAAGATCGACTTGATGAAATTCAAAAATTGGTACTCGAGCATGCTGAAAGGTTTGCTCATTCTTCCGGCATTCCAATGAAAGTAGTTGACTTGTCAAAGCTGAATTTCGTCTCTCGCCTGATTAGACGGATATTGAAGTTTCCAAAATCCCTAGCAGTAGTTTTGCCGGGAACGGTATTTTCTGGAATTCTTGTGAACCAATATTCCAATCCCAAGCGTTCGGGCGAAAGCAGCTATATTGACAGGCTGCTCGAAGAACAGGTCATCCCAAGTTATCGCAAACGTCCGTAAGAACGATATCTTTTAGTTTCAATCGGCAAGCCTGCTGGACAGGCCATGGGGGAAAATAAGGAGCCCGTTCTCAAGCCCCAGCTCAATTTTTTTGATGCAATTGCAACCGGCCTTGCAGCCATCCTTGGCGCGGGGATTTTCGCCGTGATTGCTCCGGCTGCCGGGATCGCTGGGCCTGCCCTTTTGATTTCACTGGTGATTGCAGCATTCGTGGCATTCTGCAATGCTATTTCATCCGCCCAGATGGCAGCGGTACTTCCCAGAACAGGCGGAACGTACGAATTTGGGAGGAGACTGCTCGGCGAATGGTGGGGATACAGCGCCGGCTGGATGTTCCTGGTCGCAAATACCGTAGGGCCAGGAGTGATTGCTCTGGCATTCGGAGGTTACGTGAATGCGGTCTGGGGGATTGTTCCGGCGCGGGTGGCGGCAGTCATCGCGGCGCTCGTCATGACCTCGATCAACGCAGCGGGAATCCGTCGCTCGGTTCGCATCACTGACGTCGTTGTGATCCTTTCGATTCTATCGCTCCTGGCGTTTGTCGTCATCGGACTACCGCAGACACACCTTTCTTCCAATCTATCGCCTTTCGCGCCTTATGGTATCAGAGGTATTTTGCGCGCGACTGCACTACTCTTCTTTGCATATACCGGGTACAGCCGAATTGCGACTCTCGTCGAGGAAGTTCATAATCCGAGATACACTATCCCGCGGGCCACGGTCGCGGCACTCGGAACGGCGACTACACTCTACATCCTTGTCGCAATAACTGCCCTGGGAGTCTTGGGTGCGCCGGCTCTCGCCAAGTCGACCTCTCCACTTGAAGCCACCATGATTGCCGTTGGTAGCGGAATCGGTATCGTGATAATCGCTGCCGGAGCGCTGCTCACGACTTTCAACGAGGGGTTGTCCGACCTGTTAGGCGTTTCCCGTGTGGCATTTGCAATGAGCAGGCAGAGCGATCTGCCCAGGAATTTCTCAAAGCTGGGCGCAGATCAGAATCCGTGGCGGAGCGTTCTTCTTGTCGGAGTGGTTGCGATAATAGTCGCAGCGTTTGCTCCATTTGCAGGTGCGGTCGCTATTTCCAGCTTCGGGACGCTGCTATACTACACTATCGCCAACCTATCTGCACTCCGCTTGAAAAAAGATCAAAGGACATTTCCCCAAGCGCTATCGGTGGCAGGATTGATCGGCTGCCTCGCACTCGCTTTTTCCTTGGCACCAATAGAACTGGCGATCGGGATCGCGACATTGATTGTCGGCCTTTCACTCAGATTTTTGAGACTCAGATTAACTCGAAGTGCAAGAGTACCGAAGACTTGATGCAACAATACTGGATCGTAATTGTTAGATCCTGAAGCTACGAACTCTTCTTCGAACTCATTCAATTGATCTTGATCGAGGGCATCTTTGGGAATAGTTCCTTCACAGTGCGCGCCTGCTTATCCTCAAACACGACATCCGGATACCACTTCACACCGTAAGAGATAAAGCTCATGAGGATTGGAACGGTGTCTTTCCCCTTTTGCGTCAGAACCCAGCGCACCAATTTGGGTCTGCGTTGGATGATTACAGGCTCGATTAGTCCCGTCTCTTCGAGCTCGTTGAGTCTCATAATAAGGACCCTCGGGGTCAGTCCCGGTAGCGAACGCAGAATCTGGTTGAACCTCTGAATCTTCAGAAAAGCAATGTCTCGGAGTACGAGGAGCGTCCATTTCTTTCCCAGCACCCCGAGGCTTGTCCTTATTGGACAGTTCTGGAATTTGACCGACGGAAGGAGAGGCGGTTCTTCATCCCGCGATTCAAGATCGTCCAAATTAAATACCGCTATACTTTTGGTTCCTTCCATATTTAACTAATATCATTTGTATACTGGGGACCATGACTCAATCAAGCACAGGATTGAAGAACGAGAAAATAGAAAGCGGCACCTACTCGCAGATCTTCGTGTACAGAATATCGAAGAGAAATCACAAAGCCTTGCTGGACCTGCAAGAAAAACTGCGCAGGATATACAAGAGGCACGGAATGCTGGGATCGAGAATCTACCAGTTGGGTAAGACAAACGTCTTTGAGGGATTCTCCAGCTTCGAGAAACCTCTGGGCACAACGGCGGACGAAGAAGTCTGGATCGAAGTGGATTCCTACCAAGACGCGAGTGAATTCGCGAGAATCGTCGCTGAAATTGGGAATGATGCAGAAGCTGGGCCTCTGTGGGGAGAACTTTCGCAGTTGACAACCGAGCACCCAATCATCATGGGGGAGTTCTCGCAACTGGCTTAGGAGCGTTTCAAACAACTTGTCCGCTACACCTCAGCCAATCACCGACGCCTACATGCAGGAAATGCTGGGGAAGACCAGGCCGTTCACTGTCATGATTTTGCACAAGACTGCCAAGTTTAGCGAGCCTGGCATGGACAAAATCGTCCGCGAGCACGGTCGCAGGAACTTTGAGCTGCGCAGAGACGGGAAACTCTGCGTGATTTGCGCCATCAGGGACGAGAGCGACGTAAGCGGTGTCGGCGTTTTCGCGACGGATCTGGAGGAGACAAGAAGGATATACGACGATGACCTGGGCGTGAAAGCTGGCATCTTCGTCTACGAAATTCATCCAACACGAAGTTTTCCCGGTGATTCTCTTCCAAAGTGAGATATGGATCGAGGTATAGATGAAGAGATGCAGAAGAGAACAGTCCACATCCTTTGAAGGCGGCTAGATCTTTTTTCTCTTGCGTTGGAGATGCCTTGGCAATAAACCACGACTAGGATCCGGTGACGGTTGATCTAGATAAGTATCGTATTTCGATAGGCCATGATAAATACGAGCTCATTTGTCGGTCGAGACGGGATATCAAAAGTTATGTCCGGTTCTTTACCGCTAAAGTTGTCCGATGAAAGTCAATGGATGAGAAAAGAGAAAATGTTGCGGTTAGTACAAGTGAAACATATGGAACCACGATTTTCAGCCCCACTATCGGCAAGTTTGGCATCACTTTTTCTCGTTTTGTCCCTCTTATTTCTTGGATCGGCATATGCCTCGTCGTCTGTTTCAGCTATTGCCGCTCCTGTCTTTTCATCTGCATTTAATTTGAGTAACGATAAGGGAAGCGCGATAGAGCCCATGGACGCCAATGTGGGAAGTCACGTGTACGTAGTTTGGACCGAAGGAAAGGGAGGCATATTCTTTAGGGCAGGCTCCGATAATGGCACCAGTGGGAGTTGGAGTCCCCCGCTAGCCTCTCCATCGCTCAAAATCAGTTCGGGTACGGGTGGTCGACAATATCCTGTAATTTCTGCAAACGGTTCGAACGTGTATGTCGCGTGGACCCAAAACGTCGGTGCCGTTCAGCAAATATTCTTCACTGTCAGCACCAATTATGGTGCAACGTTCAGCACACCCAAGGACATTGACGGCGAGGCATCGCTTCAGTGTCTAACGCCCGTCATCGCATCGTGGGGGAATGATGTCTACGTAGCTGAAGCATGCGGCAGCTTATCATACGTGGAGGGCAGCAGCAACGCGGGCGTAAGTTGGTATCCAACGTTCAACTACGGTTTATTCCACGAGCCGCAGCTTGCGGCGTGGGGTTCGAACGCTTACGGCATCTCGAACCAGGGACTCGTTGTTAGTAACAACAATGGTCTGACGTGGTCAGATAGAACCATACCAGGAAACTCCGGTAACCCCGGCGGCCTGCCAGTGACGATGTCCGAGTCATGGATAGCAGCGTGGGGCAACAATGTGTACGCCGCCTGGGAGACGAAGACTAGTGCGAGCATGGTTCAATACGTGGTAAGCAGGGACTCTGGCGCCACATTCAGTGCGGCGACAGAACTAAGTAAAACACTGACGGACACGTGGGGGCCAAAGATAGCTGCTTGGGGTAACAATGTTTACATCACGGTGACAGTTCACCCGGCCAGCGGCTCAGCGCAGAACTATGTCTACGTCTCGAATAATCAAGCCACTACTTTCGGAAGCCCGATAGCCATCAGCGGTACTTCGACAGACATCGGCACATCATTGAACGTAGCATCAGCGGGCAACGACGTTTTCGCAATCTGGGGAAGGGAAGTCTCAAACGGCCACTGGGTAACTTATGCTTCGTACAGCACCAACAACGGTTCCAGTTTTGTAGCGGCGCCAGGGATTAATATCTCGAACAATCCAACGGGAACTGCGGCAAACGCCAATGATGTTTCGACGGGCTGGGTAATGAGCTTCGGCTCCGCCGCATTCGCCTGTTGGCAGTATCAGCCTTCCTCAACTGCAAACTCGCAGATATACTTCTCATCTTCCTAATAGGAGACTCGTAAGGTAAGAGGGAGATTCAAGTTATCTCCCCCTTTCGACTTCCCACGTGAGAGTAGGCAGGGTTTGCATCTTTTGCAAAATCGTCTCATAAGACTAAATCATGCTACCGAGTAATTTTTAGAAACCAGACGCATGTTAATCGCTCCTTCGTTTAAGAATCAAAGGGAACTAGTTTTAAAAACTGCCAAAGATCTTGCAAGAAAATAACTCGATTCTTGAAGGCGGTTTTGACAGAATTGCGGAGAGAACTGGGAGAATCTGGCCAGCCAAGCGCCCTATCAGCCTCTGGAAGATCATTAATGTAGTCAATAAATATCAGTCAGCACCGAGTAAGTTCAATGCCATTTTGCTGCAACTCAATTACCGGAAATTGCGTCGAGCTGACTGACAGGGAATACGAAGTCTGCAATGATATTTGCACAAATTCAACGCCAGTTTCTTTTTCCGAGCTGAAGCGCAATTCGGAGCTGCATCAGGAGGTGCTATCCCGGATTCTGCGAAGGCTCGCAGTGCATCGAGTCATCGAGAAATTGAAAGACGGCAAATACGCGGGATTTTCTGGTAGTCAATAAGAGCCCTGTTCGCGTTAGTTAGGTGTAGAAAATGCCGGATAATTCTGAACTGGACGTGAGGAAGGCAGTCAGAGAAAGATATGGCAGATTGGCGATGTCCGATGATTCCACTTGTGGCGATGATGGTTGTTGCGGCGGTTCGCAGTTAATCTCGATTGGAGAGAGTATTCCAGCTGAGGCAGTGTCGATAAATGCCGGGTGCGGATCTCCACTGCTTCTCATAAATCCAAAGGAAGGAGACACGGTGCTGGACCTGGGTAGCGGCGGGGGGATAGATGTGTTTAGGGCATCCCAGCTTGTTGGTGAATCGGGAAGGGCGATTGGGGTTGACGCAACTCCCGAAATGATCTTGCGCGCGCGGGAGACTGCCGGAAAGTATGGAGGAAAATACAGGAACGTGGAATTTAGACTGGGCGAGATCGAAAATCTCCCGATTCAATCTAACAGCATCGATTATGTCGTCTCAAACTGCGTGATCAATCTCTCGCCTGACAAGAGAAGGGTGTTCGAGGAAGTCTTCAGGGTGTTGAAGCCAAACGGAATTCTTGCAGTAGCTGACATTACGGTGGATGAAGAAATTCCGGATACTGCCAGGGCAAACATGGATTCCTGGTCTGCCTGCGTCAGCGGCGCGATTTCAACCGCAAAGTACAGAGATCTTCTAACTTCCGCCGGATTTTCGGATGTTCAGATTGAAGCGCTTCAGGATTCCAGCGTACGAGAAAACTCCGATTCGCACGAGTATGCGTTCAAGACTTTCAGCAGCCACATCAAGGCGAGAAAGCCTCTTTCCCAGCCAGTTCTTTGACTTTTCTCTCGATGTCATCCCTGATCTGACTCACTTTCTCTATGGGCTTTCCCTTGGGATCTTCCAGTTCCCAGTCGATCAACTTTTTCTGCATTTGAGCAAGCATCGGCTTTGGGCAGACATCAGCGACGGAACAGCCCATAGTAATCACGAGGGTAGCCTGGTTGATCATTTCGGTCGTGAGGAGTTTGGGTTTGTTTGATGTTAGGTCAATTCCCTTTTCCTTCATCGCCATGACGACGGTATCGTTGACCTTCTCTGAAGGCATGGTTCCCGCGCTAAAAGAGTTCAAACCGTACTTCTTTGCGAAAGCCTGAGCCATCTGGCTCCTCCCGGCGTTTTCAACACAGACAAATAATATTTGTTGATTTCTTGACATTGCTTTTCATTGCCCTGAACAAAAGCCCAGCCAACATCGCTCCCAGTATCGGCCCCGCGATATAAATTCCTAGATTTTCGTAATAGCCGGATGCAACTGACGGCCCGAGGCTTCTCGCCGGATTGAACCCGGCGCCGGTAAGTGGGCCGATAAGGAGGATCAAGATAAAAAGCGTTGAACCCACCATAACTCCCTGGTATACGGGCTTCTTCAGACGGGTGGATGCAATCAAAGCAGACAGTGCCAGGACAAATGTCCCAGCTGCTTCAAGTACGATTCCTAAGATAGGAGTGATTCCATTTGCGAGTCTCGTGGAACCCAAGAAAGTCGAGGTATTTGTCGAAGAGAATAACTCTTTCAACGTAAGGCCTGCGAGTAATCCTCCCACAGCTTGAAAGAACAGATAGGGAACAAAATATTTCGAATTGAGAATCCTGGCAACCGTTGCGCCGAACGTGATCGCGGGATTTATCACAGCTCCGGAGTGTCTTCCGAGGAGCAAAATCATCAACCCGACTGTAGTGCCGAATGCCGACGCGACAAACAGCAAAGAGTCTATTGTGCCCAGGCTTGGAAAAAGAGAAGCGACTATCACGGAACCGGGACCGACCGTGACGAGCACATAGGTCCCGAGGAGTTCTGCAAGGCATTCCTTCTTGCAGCTGGCGCAGGGAATTGGCATCCGACGATCGAAATTGCTTTCGTGCCTTATATTGACTTCATCGTGACTACCAGTGATCCCAGTGTATGACGGAAGTCACTTCCTTTCGTGGCCCAAGTCTAAATTTGGTTCCCTTCGTGTACGCGAGCGGTATTAGCGCAGCTTGCGTCACTTCCTTGTAGGGTATCCCGAGTATCTTTGCAGCCTCTTCCTCGAATTCGAGGTGAAATGTTGTTATCGCCGTCCCCAGTCCTCTTGCTCTCGCCGCTAGGGCAAAACTCCACGCCGCTGGGATTATCGACAACCAAAAGCCCGCCTGCTCAGAAGCTGGTTGTCGATCCGGTCGCCCCCTCTGACAGGGAATCACGAGCACCGGAACTTTATCGATGTTTTCCACGAGATAAATCGCGGAATCCCTTAGACGGGATAAACTCGACTTTGGATTATTTTCTGTTGGCATCTTACCGGGGCCGCTCGAAAAATATTCGGCCGCACCCTTCTTGTACAGTTTTCCGATTTCTTCCCGCGATTTTGGATCGGTCACGATGACAAAGTGCCAGCCCTGACTGTTGGAACCGCTCGGAGCTTGCGTTGCAATTCTTACGCACTCTTCGATTACTTTTCGCTCAACTGGTCTCGTAAGATCAAGCCGCTTTCTAACAGCCCTTGTGGTGGTCAGTAATTCATCCAGTGAAAGATCTATGGTTGGCATCGGTACCCATGAAGAAGTTTGTGTATTTTAGTTTAAGTTCCGAGCTCACATCTTGTGCAACTGGTTTTTTGCACTAACTTCTTTTATTGTGAAAATCGAATTGCCAAATCATGAATTCATTGGGTCCGACTATTGCGAACGAATTGGAACAGATGACATCGAATCCCCTCTTTACTCGGCCGGGCGTGCTAGGAGGGCCTTCGGCCAGTAGATCTATGGTCGACGGAAAAGACGTGATCATGCTTTGCTCAAACAATTATCACGGACTGACTACGCATCCATATGTGATCGCAAAGGCGAAAGAGGTGCTCGATAAATACGGTTCTGGTCTAGGGTCGGGAAGGGCCCTCGCATCAATGAAGATACAGCTTGAACTCGAAGACAAGATCTCCGAATTCAAGCGAACCGAATCCACCCTTGCGTTTCAGACTGGCTACGACACAAATCTTTCTGCTGTCTGGGCACTGTCCGGGGAAGGCGACGTCTGCATCTGTGACGAATTCAACCATGCCAGCGTATTTGACGGACTAAAGTTGAGCTCTGCTAAACAGGAAGTCTATCCGCATAGAGATATGAAAGCTCTTGAGAACCTCTTACAGAAATTGAAGGATGCACGTCGCCTTTTTGTCATCACTCCCAGCGTGTTTCCACTGGAGGGAGATATTGCTCCCATTCCGGAAATTGTTGAACTTGCTGAAAGGTACTCTGCGATTGTTTACGTCGATGACTCTCACGCTGTAGGAGTACTCGGCGAAACTGGAGCGGGCAGCGTGGAGCATTTCCAGCTCCATGGAAAAGTGGAAATTCAAGTTGGTACGCTATCGAAAGCACTCGCGAGTGTCGGAGGATATGTCACTGGGAGTCGAGAGTTAAGAGAATATCTGTTCAGAAAAGCTAGGCCGTTCTCGCAGAGTACAGGACACATAGCACCAGCTTCCGCAGCTGCTGCGATCGCCGCGTTAGAAGTATTGCAGAAAGAAAAATTCTTGCTGGAGAGACTGTGGAGCAATGCAAAATATTTCCGAGATTCGATAGGGGCACTAGGGTTTGATACCGGAAATAGTGAGACACCGATCGTGCCTGTTGTCATAGGCGGTGAATCAACTACAGCTCAATTCAGGAAATCATTGATCGACGAAGGAGTGTATACACAGGCATTTGGGTATCCTATAGTGCCTAAAGGCAAAGCGAAATTGCGGACCATTATATCCTCTGCTCACACTAGAGAAGATCTCGATTTTTGTTTAAGCGCGTTTGCAAGAGTTGGTAGACGACTAGAAGTCATTGCAAAATGAGCAGCACGGCGATCTTGTTTTCCTAGTCTCACTCACAAATTTAATAGAGCTGAATCTAATGTCTACTTCTCATTTCTAATTCCGTTTCGATTTCGCCTATTCGAAGTCGTAGCTGATTTCTAGGCGTTATCAAGAGTTCGAGGCCGCGAGGAGTTAACTTGGTACTCTTCGCTATGCTGGCTTCTATTACTGCAAGCTGTTCTTTGCAATTTTGAAGCTGAGTTTTCAGTTGATCATTGTCTGATTCGGCGAACTTTCTGTTAAACCATCTAATTTCGGAATCGTCTGGATTCTTGATTACCATAAGATAGCTCCCAGAACTTTTCGTGAGATTTACACCTTCCGTTACAGCGGTTATCATGCTCGTGATTTGCGTGTAAAATTGAACAAACGAGAGCTTTTAGGAGGCTTATCTTCTCTAAACTATGATAGTCTCAAGATGATTGCAGAACCAGTCTTGAAAATAAATTGTAACGATTGCAAATTATGGACAGAGCACGTGCTCTCGAAAAATGTCAAAGGCGAGAGTGTTTACATGTGTTTGAGGTGCGGACGAGACATTGATTTCTCGTCTGCGATGAGTCAGAAAATATATCTGAAAAACAATTTTACCAATCGATGACTCCAGTCCTGTTTGCGTCGCCTAACGTTTCGAGGTATTGCCTCGAATATCTCTGATGTACAGGAGTCCGAGAGAAGCCGTATCGATCTGAATAGATCCTCAGCTCTATCCAAGAAGAACTGAGCGTGCAATCCTTATCAAACTGCAGATATGCTCTGTGCCCTGTAACGATGCCATTGAGCTAGCGTGATTATGGAAATTGGAAGATTCCATACTCCCCAGCGATTACAAGAAGGCGAGGGACGAGCTCGTGCTTTTCGGAATACCCGAGCGAGAGGCGTCTATCTATTTCGCTCTCCTAGTCATTGGAGAGTCCAAGGCGGGGGAGCTCGCGACCAAGCTGGGGATGCATAGGCTCGACGTGTATCATGACCTTAAGAGTTTGCAATCAAGGGATATGGTCGAAGCGACCATAAGCAAACCGATGAAATTCAAGGCTGTCCTATTAGATGATGTTTTGGAGGTCGTGAGAGGCAACGATCGTGAGTTGATTAGGGCGAGAACTGATGTGCTCTCGGATCTAGGCAGAATCAGTGAGAAGCTCAGCTCAAGAACGTCAATACGACAAGCAAAAAGATGGGCGTTGGGGAGACAGATTTCAGATCATATCCGGCAGAAAGTCAATCAATGAGAAATGGACTCATTTGCTGACACATGCGGAAAGTGAGATACTTGTCGCGGCGATAGACAAGGGGTCTGCAAAGGTGTTGCTCATGCGAGCGATGGGCGAAATATCGAAGAAAATGAAGGCGGGCGTGAGGGTCAGAATATTCACGCCGATTACTCAGTCAAACACTGAACAGTTCAAAGAAGTGACCTCGGAGGTAAGGCATCTACCGAGTACTAGTTCCGCAGGGGTGTGCGTGGTCGATAGAAAGGAAGTAATGATCATTCCTGAGTCGAATGACAATCCGATGACTCACCCGTCAGAGGAAACTGCGATTCTGATTACAAGTCATTCAATCGTTGAGATGTTCAGAGTGCTTTTCTTCGTTGGATGGGATACGAGTCCTCTGGTTGGAGATTCCATTCAAAGAAATACCAGAGAATATGGAACCAATAGCAACTAACCTTATTAGCTGCTCCACATCGCGTCGTTTCGAGGGCCTTTTTGGTAAAATCATCCCTAATTATCAATCATATCGAAAATCGGAGATTTCTGGTCAGGACTAGAACTATTCGAACGAACCTTGGAGAAAGCGTAAATCCATGCTATTCTAATCCCTCATAAGAAAAAATCCAACCTTTGCCCTTTTGACATAATTTGTCCACAATGTCATCGGTTATTCACAAAAGAACTTGAAGAAAAAGAATTTGTGAATCACGACTTTGCAATGGTGCCAGGCGGAGACGTGTCTATGCGGGGAAGCAGTGGTTGGCAGTGGTTGGCAGCCATATTATGTTAGGAAGGAATTTTCTAGATACAGGTACCATTACAAGTGCAAACATTGCGGGCACGAATGGACTGAAATTAAGACAGTTGAAAGCGATGCGTAGATCTAGGTTATATTGGGTCAAGACCGATTAAGATTCTTTTTGCGTATTCTTGGATTAGTCAAGAGACTATTATGTATTCAATTTCTGAACTGTTTCGGGATTTGCTTCCAGATAAACGGCGAGCTCTTGCAATTTGAGTAATGAACGGTTGTGCAATCCATGCTCGATCTTTTCGGCGTCCTCCCTCGCGATTTTTTCGGGTATTCCAAGAGCTAGTAGCAGGCGGGTCAGGGTCTCGTGATAGTGCTTCATCTTTGAAGCGAGATTCTTGCCTGAATCTGTTAGGGCGAGACCGCGGTACCTTACATGGACAACGTATCCTTCTTTGTCAAGTTTTTTTATGATCGAAGTAGCACTCGGCTTTGACACATTCATCTTCTCGGCGATATCCGAGACAGATGCAAAGCCCTTCGTTCTAATCAACTCGCCTATCATTTCAAGATAGTCTTCTCTTGCCTCAGCCGAGGCCCTTGGAGTGACAACCTTCTGCTCTTGGGTCATTTTGTTATTCACTGTCCAGCTTCTTGATACCACTAGTTCGGAGGTGTTTGTAGCTCTATCTCTGGGACTGTTATTAAGTCGTTCACCTGCATCAAGAGGCCGTTCAAGCTGGATCTTCATTTATAAAATAATGCGGTTAATGAAATTAGACCTCTATTAAGGAATTTGAGCGGTCCAAAAACATTATGACATTATAATTATGTTAGATACACCTAACTTATATACCCAGTGATTAATATCACACCTATACTATGATTGCTCCTTGGAAACGAAGCACATCGCCTGATCGGAGCCTCAAACAGCCGGACCCATCACAGAAACCGGAAGTGTCGGAGCATCAAAAGAACAACCCTCACATTTCCCTGCGGGACTTTATCACATATCTGGGCCCGACTCTCATAGTGAGCCTGGCGTACATCGATCCCGGCAACTTCGGGACGGATATAGCGGGAGGGAGCGTCTTCAACTACGACTTGATCTGGGCTGTCTGGATGGCAAGTGCTTTCGCGATGGTGCTGCAGTACATGTCGGGCAAGCTCGGGATCGCAACGGGAAATAGCCTTGCGCAACTACTCAAAGGTTCGCTGAAGACCAGAACGCGCATCATTCCGTATTGGCTCGCGGGTGAAATTGCCATAGCGGCGACCGATTTGGCGGAGTATCTTGGAACCGTCATCGCGCTGAATATCCTCTTCAACATTCCTCTTCTGTACGCGGCTATCTTCGGAGCTTTGGATGTCATCATTCTGCTCGCGCTGACAAGCAATCGCTTCCGTATCATAGAGTACTTTTTCATGGTCTTTGTTTCAATAATAGCCATAGGTTTCCTCTACGAGCTTCTTATTGTCGGGCCGAATCTTTCACAGATCGCCATTCACTCGATCTCGCCATCGATATCCAGCGCCACTGTCCTTGTTGTCGTGGGGATAGTCGGCGCGACGGTCATGCCTCACGTCCTCTGGCTTCACTCCTCATTGACCTCGACCAAGCTGAGCAGGTGGGGAATCAAAGAGGGCGAACAAGCACAGAAGAAAAAGCTACTCAGGCTTCACCTCCGGGAGAACATCGGTATCTTGACGATTGCCGGTTGCGTGAATGTGGCGATTCTCGTCATGGCCGCCGCTGCTTTCTATGGCCACGGATACACCAACATCCAGCAGATAAATCAAGCATTCGATATACTGAAGCCACTATTCGGTGCTATGGCGGCAGTTATCTTTGCGATAACCCTTCTTGCTTCTGGGATCGCCTCATCCGTCGTCGGGACTCTGGCGGGGCAGGAACTCATGACCAGCATGCTCGGAGTCAAGGTGAACCCGTACCTGAGGCGAGTTATCACTCGGGTTGTCAACGTTTTTCCTACCACGGTCTGTATCCTCATAGGGATAAGTCCACTGGCGCTGCTTTTCTATAGCCAGGTTTTCCTGAGTATACTGATTCCTCTCCCCATGATTCCGTTGATCTGGTACACGAGCAAGAAGAAAATAATGGGCTCGTTTGTAAACCGGAGGTCAACGATCATCATGGCGCTGTTCGTCGGAATTGCCATAATAGCACTGAACATTGCCCTGATCGTCACCAGCATATGATAACAAACTACGACAGGGTTTGAACGATGAGTAACCCAGCTGGGCCGAATAGACCCATCGCATCAGGCTTCAAGAAAGTGCTGATCGCTTTTGATGGTTCTGACCACGCGATGAACGCTTTCACAGCGGCGGAAGAACTGGCGAAGAGGTATCATGCGCAACTGGTCGTTTTGAACGCGGTGGAACTCCCGTTCCCGTACTTGGTGCCGAGAGTTGCCCCTGCAGGCATATCTGCGGCTCGCGAGTACGCGATGGACGACGCAAAAACCAAAGTCGACAGTTTGGCACTTCAGGCTAGGACTGACGGGGTGGATGCGAAAGGCGAAGTCTTGGATAAAGGTGGTTCGCCTGTCAAGGTGATACTGGAGTACGCTGAAGAAGAGGGCGTCGATTTGATAGTTGCCGGAACGCGAGGCCTGGGCGGTTTCGAGAAAATGCTGTTGGGAAGCGTCTCGAGCGGTCTGGTCTCGCACGCGCACTGCGGGGTGCTCGTCGTGAGGTGAGCTTCCTCTTCGGATGATAACGACCGGTAGGTTGCAAGCTGAATTAGATCTTAAGACCAGATATGAGGCATGACCCTTCTCTTGATCAGTCTCAAATTCTCCGGATAACCTGCGACATTCTTGATTTTTACCCCGAGCATCGAGGCAATCGTTACCGGGTCAACAATACAAGCAGCGAACTCGTCTACCCCTCCTGCAACGAAGTTTTTCTCTAGCTTTTCGATAACTTCGTCCGGCGAACCGGAGACTGAGAACTTTTCAACAAATTCATCAGTAGTGAGCTTGATTGCAGTTTTGAAGTCACCTTTCGCAATAGCGTCGAGGACTGGCTGAACGGCTTCTGGAGCAACTCCGTTCAGTTTGATCTCTTGTGATGGCATGGATGGGATGAACAAGGCCACGAGGTTCCGCGCAGCTTCCAACGCGTCTTCCGACTTGGGAGCGCAGCAAAAAACCGTCCAGGCTGCATATGGAAGTTTTTTGTTTCCACGGTTTGCTTTCTTTGCCCCGAGAGCCGTATTTTGAACGACGTATTCGTGATATTTTCGTGAGCAACCAAATGCCGAAGTTACTCCATCACCGATCTCCCCCGCCAGCTGGAATGATTTCGGTCCTCCCATTCCCCCCAGGTAGAATGGTACTATGTTTTTCGTGGTAGCCGAAGTCATAATGTTTGAATATTTTAGGAACTGGCCGTCGAAATTGCACTTTCCATCGTGAATTAGGGCGCGAATCACTTCCATCGATTCCCGTAGCCTGGCAAACGGTTTCAGCTCTTTCAGCGGAGGTAGTTGACCATAATGGCGCAATACGCTGGGATCGCCAATGCTTATTCCGCAGAATGTTCTGCGCGGAGCCATCTGATCTAGAGTGCCGATTGCTTGCGCTACCAAAGTCGGATCGCGTAGCGTAACGTTAGTGACTCCCGTGCCGAGGCGAATCTTCTTTGTTTCCATCGCACATGCAGCAAGCGTCATCCAAACATCCCTGTCGTATATCTGATCGACAGCCCATAAACCGTAAACGCCATTTGTTTCAGCAGACTTGGCGATAGCGGCTGCACGCTGTGGTGGAACTTCCGGAATGAGTGAAATGCTAAATTTCATATTTCAGATCGTGTCGGATTGACGGATTGTATTTATCTTTTTCAAACCAATTCAGCCGCTAAGATTGCAGTCATGGAGTAAAAGTTGTTCTCGATGGATTTTCTGATTAGAGCAAATCATCTTGCAATCAAAAACTATACCCGATTCTGCCACCAATCGAAATAAATTCATACTCCGGGGAAACTCTAGCAGATCAGATCGTGGAATAATTGAAGACCCTGATTGTCGGCTCGGATGAAGTAAGAACGCTCCTCCCCATGGAAGATTGTGCGCTTGCAATGCGGAATGCCATGATTACGCTGGCAAAGGGAGACGTGGTTTTACCTCTGAGACAAGCCGTTCGACTGCCGAACAAAAAGGGCATTCTGGGTATGATGCCTGCGTATTTCGGTGGAACCCCGCCGGTCGTAGGTATCAAAGTGGTCACGGTTTTCCCCGGAAATCACCGCACGAAATTTGACTCACACCAGGGCGCGATTCAATTATTCGAAATCGATAACGGCCAGTTGCAGGCGATCATCGATGCGGGATCGATTACCGCCATCCGCACGGCTGCGGTAAGCGCGGTCGCAACTGACCTCCTTGCAAAGAAAGATTCGCGCAGGCTGGCCATTTTTGGATCCGGGACTCAAGCAAGGATGCACCTTGAGGCGATGCCCGTAGTAAGGAGCTCCATCGATGAAGTGCGGGTATGGTCTCGAAACCATGACCATGCCCTAAAATTTGCGAAAAGCGCCTCTTCCAAACTGGGAGTGAAAGCATTCGAGAGTGCCGAGGATGCTGCAAAAGGCGCGGACATTATTTGCACGACAACGGCGGCAACTTCGCCGATCCTGAAGGGAGATTGGATTTCGAGAGGTGCGCACGTTAACGCCGTAGGGGCATCGGTTCCTCCGTTCCGCGAGCTAGACTCAAACGCGGTGGCGAAGAGCAGCTTTTTCGTAGACCGCCGTGAGTCCGCAATTGAAGAGGCAGACGATTTCAGAATCCCGAAAGGCGAAGGTCTGATAAATGATAACCACATCAGGGGCGAGATCGGGGAGATTCTGATAGGTGCCAAAAAGGGCAGGACGAGTGATGATGAAATCACGATTTTCAAATCTCTTGGTCTGGCAATCGAAGACCTCGCGGCCGCGCAGCAAGTCTACCTGAAAGCACGTGCAAGTGGCATGGGAACGTGGATCGATTTTGTTGCCGAAAGGCGCGAATAGGTGAATCAAGTGTCATCGCAACTGAATCTGACACAGGCCCAGGAAGATGCCCTGAAAAGAATAAACCTAAAGTCAATTGAAGAAGCAGCGAGCAAAGCTTCCAAATACTATTACAGGACCCCGCTTTACTATTCGAGGACTCTCTCCTCGCTTTCTTCCACTGATTCGTACCTGAAGCTCGAATGCTACCAACCGATTCGCGTCTTCAAGATCCGCGGAGCACTGAATAAGATACTCCGGCTCGCCGAAAGCGGTTCCAAGAAATCCATCGTCGCATTTTCTGCCGGAAACCACGGCCTCGCCGTCGCATACGTTTCCGAGATGGTCGGGATAAGCGCGACAATCATCGTACCGGTCACGGCGAACGAAGCGAAAGTTAGGGCAATAAGGGAGTACAAGAACGTCAAGCTGATCAAAGCAGGGAAGACCGTGCATGAACTTTCCGCTTATGCTAATGAGATCGCGGAGAAGGAGGGCGCTATCCTGGTTCATCCTTTCGGCGATCCTGACGTGATCTGCGGGCAGGGAACAATTGGATTGGAAATAAATGAAGATCTGCCCGATACAGATGCCGTTCTCGTCCCGGTCGGAGGAGGCGGGTTGATCAGCGGAATCGCGGTTGCAATCAAGGCTAGGAATACTCATCCCACCAAAATCATTGGCGTTTGCGCCGAGGGCGCGCCGGCAGCCTACAATTCGTTTGTGGAGAAGAGAATCGTTTCGCAGGCGCCTAACACGATCTCGGACGGCATGTCTGCATCCACGACAGAGCCGCTGAATCTGAAATTGATGCTGGATCTCGTCGACGAGATGGTTCTTGTGAGCGATGATGAAATCAAACAATCGATGAGATTCATGCTGAACGACCTGCACATAATGGTTGAACCCGCGGGAGCGGCGCCGGTCGCTGCCATCCTCAACAAGAAAGTTTCGTCAAAGGGCAAGATAGTCTCCGTGATAAGCGGCGGAAATGCGAACCCGACTCTGCTGAGGGATGTTCTAACAAATCCGTAGTGATCTCTTGCGCCGGAGATTTCTTTTAGCAATATTGTTTCTAATACTCTTGCTCGTCTCGCCCGGTCTCCTTCCTCTGTCCAGAGGAATGACAGGAACGCGGACCCCCATATCCCACGTTGTCTTTGTGATGATGGAAAACCACAGCTTCGACAACTTTTTCGAGACGTATCCTGCTGCAAACGGCGCGAATAATTCTCAGATCGAGACTCCAGTCAACCTCTTGAATCTCGCAAACAAGCCGAGCCTAGTTCAGATTCCAAACGGCAATTATTCGACCGAGGACCCGAACGAGGGCCTCGATACCTACCACGCGGACTGGGACAGCGGAAAGATGGACGGTTTCGCCCAGTATTCCGGCGCGCAGGCAATGACGTATTTCACCTCGGCTCAGCTCGCGATCGAGTGGGACTGGGCGGAGGAGTACTCCCTCGGCGACATGTACTTCTCAAGCGTACTCAGCGATACCGTTCCAAACCGTCTCATGTCCATGGCGGGACAGACGCCCGTTACCGGCGACTATGGACCTCCGCCGTACTTACCTGTGAACCAATCGATAATGTATCAGCTTTCTAACAGCGGGGTGAGCTGGGGCTACTACATCGATAATCCGGTTGGAGACTGGTATCCGCTAAACTATTTTTCCGGAATCAACGAATACTCCCAGAACATTCAGAGCTGGACGAGTTTCTTTTCCGGTCTTCAAAATGGGACTCTTCCTTCCGTCTCATGGGTCATGCCGGTCGGTGGCGGGGAGCCGGACGTGAGCCAGCATCCGCCACAAAACGTTACTGACGGCGAGCTCTGGCTTGCAAACGTAGTAAATTCGGTAATGCAAAGTCCCTACTGGAATAGCACTGCAATTTTCATAACCTATGACGAGGGAGGCGGATACTACGATCAGGTTCCCCCGCCCGTCGTTGATGGAACGCAGCTCGGCTTTCGGGTGCCGTTCCTTGTCATATCGCCGTACGCAAAAGAGGATTATGTTTCGTCAACCCTACTGAACCACGATTCGATCCTTGCTTTCATCGAGTATGACTGGGGGCTTCCCGCCCTAAACAGCTTTGTCGGAAGTTCGAACATTCCTCTTGACATGTTCGACTTTGACCAGAGCTATCCCGGTGGATCTCTAATTAGAGCGTCTATCGTTGTACCACAATCCGCCCGTTTTCCGCTTCCATTCCAGATACCGATAAGTAATCTTCCGTACTCTAGGTCAGGATCGTCCTCTATCGTTCTCGCCTCATCGTCGATTGCTACAACTCAATCCGCAACTTCGAGGGAATCACCCAACACAACTTTTCTCTCGTCGACGACAAGCGGTCTATCAAGCTCTCCTGCTTCGTCGATTCAACTTGGAAGCATATTGGCGGTGATGGTGATACTCCTACTAATTTCGGGAAGCCTTGTCGTGAGAATGCGTAGGCGATCGAAAGTGATGTGAACTACGAGGCTGTGGCAAGCACTCTTCTACCGGCCAGCAGACAGCCGAGTTTCTATTGTCGCGACGTGTATCTTCTGTATAAACTATCCAGAATTTGTAGGAGAACTTCTTTTTCGTTCAAATACTAGTTCCCGTTGATTCATTAAGAAAAAAATTTTCTGCGTTTCACACACGGGCGTACTTTTTGGCCGAAGAGTTACGTTCGAGCTCTGTTCAATTCGGACAGCTCGTTTCAAGCTCTGTAAGCTCAGGACAGCTCGTTTCATGCCCTGTTTATGTTACTGTAACAAACGATTTATCGAAGTTAACTCGCAGGGTCAGGACGAATTTCGGTCTCTGTCTTTTTCGAAGACATCTGTCTTCTCTCGAAGAAAAGTTCGGCTATCAATGCGATGAATATTATGAGGGCGATAACCTCGTTGTATGGCTGCTCGGTGACGTAGCCCAAGAGCGGGAATTGGAGTATGACCTTCCCGAGGTACATCGACTGGTTGATGCCGGTGTCAATCTCCGGAATCGAGTAGGAATTGTCGTCGCCCTTCGTCGTCACGATTCTGTTGCCGCTGGCATCAGTACCTATGTTGACTATCCTGTGGATCACATAGCACGGATTGGATACCTCCCCGGTTAGGGTAGAGGCCGGCGAGCTGTCGCACGGAGACTGCAGGGAAAGCTGCGTAGTGTGAACGATTACGTCCCCCAGCTTCAGCTGATCGAACGGAACCTTATCGATCAGCGCGATTGTGCCGGGCAGGATCGTCGGTTGCATGCTCGTTCCGGTCACTATCGTGAATGGTGAGTTCTCCTGAGTTGCGACAACAATAACGCCGTAACCCGCAATGATTGCGAATATCGGAATGAAATAGATCAGTACCCGAAGGTGTCGCAATCTGGATTTCGACGGTTGTGACAACTGTCCAGCACCTGATAACCTAGGATAGGGACAAGGTTCTGAAAAGAGTATTTCTTAATTTTGGATGAGAAAGTTACCTTGCGCTCTCGCCGAGCAACCATTTTTTCTTTGCGTCTTCGACATAGTCGTTGAGCTTATAGTCGTCGCGTTTTTGGAAATTGAGTCCCATGTTGTGGTAAAGAACCTGAGCGCACCGCTCCTCGATGAGTTTCGCGCCGAGCGTGAACATCTTCTCAAGGGATAGAGTGTATCGCGCAATATCTTTCGAAGCCATGGATGGATCGAGGTAAAACTCGACCGAGATTGCCGTCTGGCGTCCCACGACGCTCGCGATGCCCTCCTGGACGGATCTTTTCAGAACGGTGTTGAAGGTTTCTCCGGACTTTTCCTGGCTCAATGCGGGCTCTTGCCCCCATCTTTTTTCGGCGGGATGGTGTTTTCTTTGGCGAGCCATTCCGGAGAATTGTTGCTCGAGCTTGTGGTGGCTTTGTAGTATCGGGACAGCATGAAGATACCGAACGCGAGCATCGCCGCGGTGTGGATTTCTAGCCCCAGGGTCTGAAGCCATGCAGATGCGGAAAATACGTTCAACAGCAGCAGAGACCTCAAAAGCTCCGCCACGATCCAGATAATGATGAAGATTGAAAGTTGGGCCTGGAGGGTCCTCATGCTCTTGGAGATTAGCGCGAGTCTTGCAAATAGGATGAAAGCGACGATGAGTGTCACCGGGACGAGGTAGGTTGCCGTCTCGGGAAGCGTCAAAAGGAATAGAGAGAATGCAATCGTGCGGTTGCTGTAGTACATCCCGAGCATTACGAGAATTAGAGCAGTTGCGAGGTCGAGGTAAGGCGCGTAATCGTAGTATGGTGTCAGGTATGATAAATGATAGAATCCGTGCAGTATTCCGAACGCCGCGAGCATTATTGTCATGTTCCGGAGGGATGCGACTTTTACTCCCCGGATCAGAGTGAGCAGCACTACTCCGGGAATGATTACTGCAAACGCGCTGGTAAGATCAAGAATTGTAAAAAGATCAACCAAGTTGACGAAACCAGCTTCGCGAAAGGTCTGGTCGAAAATTGGATCTGAATTATATTAAGATGGCAGCGAAACGATTCGGAGCTGAGATCTGGATTCAAAGTGAAGTAACTATATATTTCGATATAGCGAGTTGTGAGACTGCTGCTCCATCTGTGAACGCAATTTTTCCAAAAAACAACCGGAATTTTGCATCACTGATACTAATTTTTGGGGCAGTGCTGGTTTTTCCCTCAATGCCCGCTCATTTTGCATTCGGGAGTTCGAGTACTTACCTGCCGCCTGAATCACCGGTAATTAGCGTCAACCTCACATCCTCGCAGGTATTGAGGATTATAGTCCCCGCGACGTCCAACGTTAGTGTGCTTTCCCTTACCGGTGGCCAGTATGATCTCGGGCTCTACAAATCGGGCACTAGGGCCGATCTTCTGTTCACTCCGGTCCAAACCGCGAATTACTCGATGGTCGTGAACGTTTCTTCCTCGACTCTGAACTATGCTGACATGGACGTTTTGAGCTCGCCTGCAGATTCCTGGATGAAGAACGTCACGGGCACGGGAAATCTGATCTTGGATATTGCAGTTACGGTTCTCCCGCAACCAGTATCGGAGGCCTCTGGCTGGAACCCTCTCTTCGGATTCACGGGGATAAGCCTCGGAGGCATCACAATCAACGCGACCGACTTCCTTGCAATTTTTGCGGTGTTCTCGGTCGTGCTGCTGATTGCCGGCATGAAATTTAGCAAGAAACTGGTCTACGGAGGGCTGTTCTTTTTGTCGATAATCGCTATGATTGAAGTTGGAATCCTGTTCGTCGGTGTAGTGATCGTGTCGTATTTTGCGGGATTTGCAGTCATCAAGTCCTACTTCGGGTTCAGGTCAAGAAGGCAAAAGCCGTAGCATTTGGTGAATTTGAAATGAGCGTAATACCATCGAGAGACTCGGAAGACGACAGCTGGTGGAAGAAATCCAGGATACTCAGGACAGCGTACCATCCGCTTCTGATGGCGTCCGACTCGGAGTACAGAAAATGGTACCTCGAATCCACGAGGTCCAAAAAGAAACTTTCGAGGAAGATGCTCCGGCAGCAGATGCTAGACGCGCACTCGACCGTCGCCCCGTTCTCCAAGCTGTGCGAAAATAATGTCGGTTACAACGAAGTCAAAGATGAAATTCTTTCAGCCGCCCAGTACTGGGTAGTAAGGGACGAGGGCTTTCGGAAAATCTGCCCCACGGCACCGCCGCAGGTGTTCATCGTTAAAGGATCCTCTGGCACGGGAAAAACCTCGCTGGTGCACTCGGTTATGGTCGAGGCGTACAACAAGGGAGCCGAAAAGGAAGTTCCGGTCTACGCGCAGCTCGTTTCGCCCCACAAGATTTTTGACAAATGGCTCGGCGAGTCCGAGAAAAAGATCGCGCAGGTTTTTGACGAAGCTTTCAAACGTCCCACAATACTGTTCATAGACGAAGCCCAGACTCTCGCAAGGGAACAGGGAGATTCATCCGGCGCTCCCGACAGCGGCGTTCAGGCGTTCAGGGGCGTTCAAACTACCTTGCTGGAGAAGATCAACGAAATGGTCTACCAGGATCGCAGATGCATATTGATACTCGCAACAAATGAATTCGGTTCGGTCATCGAGGCAGTGAGGCGTCGCGGCAGTTCCGGGACGATAGATCTCGATTCGGAAATTGATCGACCGACGCTGGTAGAGATCACGAGAAAGAACCTCGAAAAGTATCAGGTGAACCTCGACGCAAACAGCGTGCTGCAAACAATCGAGGCGAAAGTACGCGCGCTGGGGCACGGCACTGTCACCCCCGCCGATATTTCGAACGCGTTCCAGATCGTCATGGAGAACAAGACAAAGCTCGTCAGGTCTTCGTACCTGAAAAAACTCTCGAGCGCCCTCGGCAAGGATGAGAGTCCGAAGCTGAGCGTTACTCTGGAAGATTTCAGGGAGATAAGCCGTCTCAAGGAATACAACGAGGACAAGCGGAGCGACGAAATGCGTCACATCGTCACGCGCATCAAGCCGAAGATTACTCTGGACGACGTCGGCGGTCTTTCTGGAATCAAGGAAAACCTCCTGAAAGATATCGAAGTTTCGCTAAATCCGGAAATGTCCAGGCGCGCCGGTGCAACTCCGATCAGGGGAGTGCTTCTCCATGGACATCCGGGAACCGGCAAGACGTGGCTGGTGCAGGCAATCGGCGGCGAGCTGCAAGCTACGATGTACATGATCCGCGGCGCGCAGATAGTAAAGCCGTATCATGGTCAGACCGAGAAAATCATCATCGACATCTTCGATGAAGCGCGAAAGAACGCGCCGTCGATCATCATAATCGATGAGCTTGACGCTCTGACACTGAAAAGGGAGTTGGGCGGAAGCCTGGGCGCGGTGACAACCCTCCTCTCCGAGATGGGTGGATTGAAACCCCTCGAAGGCGTCGTCGTAATAGGAACCACGAACAAGCTGCAGCTCGTCGATGAGGCGTTTCTCCGCGCGGGTCGATTTGACAGAATCGTGGAGGTACCGCCTCCACGAAATGATACCGAAAGACTCGAGATAATTAAGGTGCACCTCAACAAGTGCAGGTCGTTCATCGATGCCTCCGTTACCGAGGAAAAAATACTGGAGCTATTTGGAAAGCGGACATTCACTCCTGCAAAAATCGAAAGGGTGATCAGCGACGCGATTGAGCTTCGGCTCAAGGAGCTCAATGCGGCTTACAAGATTTCGCACGTTCCTTCAGATGATGGAACTCAGCTCAATAAACTGCGGAAGATCTACGAAGATGATTTGACGAGGGTCAGGGCAAACCTCGGGTTCGCGCCGCAGTCACCCCTTGCCCCGCAGAATTTCGACAATCTGAAAGATATCACCCCCGAATCGTATAAGCTTACGATTTCGCACTTTCAGGCGGCGGTCGCCTCAATGAGGGATGAATCGGTCGAGGAGATCCAGAAGATCGCTTCCGCCCTAAGGGGTCCAAACCCGGTTCCGGCAGTGGGAAAGGTCTACGGTCTGGCCGCTCTGGCTAGCACCGGGAGTGGCGGGATGGCCTCGGAGGGAACCGTCGCGGTAATCGAATGCGTGTGCAACCCGTATGGAAAGAGAGGGAGATCTCTTGTCATCGGAAGCGAAATCGCGAAATCTGTCCGGGCGAGTGCCGAGCACGCAAGAGTATTCTTGAACGAGGAGTGCGACTGGTCGATGCGAAACCACGAGTTCTTCCTTGACTTTATCACGTTTGCCAAGGGTCTCGACACGCAGGTGATCCAGGGACCCAGCGCCGGAGCCGCAATCACCCTTGCTCAGTACTCTGTGGCCGCGAAGGAGAAAGTACTTCCGAACGTAGTGATTACGGGGGGAGTGACTCCAAAGGGCGAGCTCGTTCAGGTCGGAGGTCTCGACTTTAAGGGGATGGGCAAGTTCGTCGCAGCGTTAAACACCGATGGAGTCGACACGATAATCATACCGGAGGCGAACTTTTCAGGAGTGAGCACCGAAGACAAGGCGTTCTTTGAAAAGCAGGGCCTGAAGATAGTGCCGGCCAGAGATTTCTGGGACGTAGCGAAGATTGCACTGGTTTCACATCCCGAGAAGGACGCAGCGATCAGGAAGCTCAAAGAGCAGGCTGCAAAGTTCCTCGAAGCCGGTAATCTGCCCGTCTCGTAGCAGCCACTCGACTTTCACAGCGACAGGATTCTAATGTTATGAATCCTGGTTAGGATGCCTATACCTACACGATGTACAAGTTCTTCTCTACAGTCCTCTTATCAATTATGATAAACGTCTATCTTTGTTAAATAATTCAATGGACAAGACGTTATAGATCTGAATTGGTAGTCCGAAACAAATCGCCGAAGAAGAAAACAAAGGTCTCCACTCAACGTTTTCCGGTTTCCAAATTTGTCCAGCCTTCGGTGATCGTTTATGCGGACGATGCCGTTCGCGATGCGGCAAAATTAATGCGTGACAAGCAGGTGGGAAGCGTGATTGTTGCCGAAACCGGCGGCGATCCGATCGGCATCTTGACGGAGTGGGACCTGCTCGCAAGGGTCCTTGCTGCGGGGCGAGACGTCGCAAGAACTAGGGTCAGGGAAGTGATGTCTTCACCGCTCGTTAAAATCAACTCTGATGCCGACATCCAAGACGCGTTGCGAATAATGATCAACCGCGGTATGAGGAGACTAGCGGTGATGGAGGACGGTGTTTTTGTCGGAACCCTCACGCAGTCTCAAATCATCGGAAACAGAAGAAGGCGTTCATCCCCGCTTCCGATAGTCGAGTCGCTGAAGGGACACCAGTGTCCGTACTGTAATTCCAACTTTCGAACCAGAAAAGAACTCCTCGCCCACATTGATATCATGCACAAAGAAACTCTCTACCTAGAGCTCGAAGAAAAGCAGGAATTTCAGGAAGAGTAGAAAGCGATCAGATAGTTCTTCCTTCCGACCTCGTCTAGACGATTATGAATCCTGCTCTCTGAGTGGGAGATTACGGATGTTCTCATTCTTGGGAATCGTATTCGCATCTTAAAAGAGGGGTGGTCGCATCCATACATTTCGGATGATTTGATTTGACGGATCAAACTTTGACTGATAAAACTGCGCAAGGTCCTCCGGTGGCATCAATTATCGTATCGATCGTTGGTGTAATTGGATGGCTGGTCTTCATCCTGCTCTACGCGCTCTTCTGGTCGAAGGGGTTCAGTCTGTTTCAGAATGTTATTGTAACAGTAGTTTCACTGGCGATTACTGGCCTGGTGATCGGATTGATGTGGATTGTCTGGTTGCTCCCAAGAGGCAAGTGGCGAGGCTGGGGTAATTAGGAAATCTGAACATCACGACAATTTATCGCCACAACAAATAATTACCTAGTTTTCGATGTATGATTTTTTGAGGCGATCAAATTCGTTCTCAATCCGAAAGAAAGCAAATATCATAGCCAGAAAGAACTCGAAGTTCTACTGTGTTGAATTTGGACTCTCTGGAGCTTTCATCTGCTCTGAAAAGTTTCGTTGACCCGTGGTACGCTTCCCTTCGAGATCCAAGCAAGGCGCAGACTGATACACTTGACTACTTGATCGAAAGATACGCTCAGACTGAGTATGGGAAGAAGTTTGGCGTGGAATCTGTCAGCTCGATAAGCGATTTTCAATCAAGGTTCCCGGTATCAAATTACGGATCTCTAAAACCGTACTTTGATGATATCCAGAGCGGGAAGAGAGGATTCGAATGCCTGTTCCCCGAACCGGTCGCAACCTGGGTGATGACCCGGGGTACTGACGGGGCGATCCAAGGTCATCCCTACCAACGAAACGCACCTCTCCCAGATACTTTTCGCTGGAGCTAGGGCGATAGTCAATTTTGCCCTCAAAAACGACATTCGAATTATCAAGCGGGACGTGCTCAACCTGAATTTTCCGTCAGACGTCTCCGTCATCTCCTCTCCCTCAGGTGAGCAAAGGTACGGTTACAGTTCCGGCACGTATGCGAGACTCCATCCGTCGCTGGATGCGGCGAACCTCGTCCCGAGGCAGGAGGAGATCGACTCGCTGGGCGCGGGGATAACAAGGAAAGACTGGGAGAGGAGGTTTGAACTCGTCTACGAGAGGGCAAGCGGCGGGGACATCGGTTGTGTGATGGGAGTGACTCCAGTTTTACTCGAGTTTGTCCGATTTGTCAGGAAAAAATACCACGTGCTCCCCAAGAACGTGTGGAAGATGGATGCGCTGTTTTGCACGAGCGTTGCGAAGATACAGACGAAGTATGCCCCCGAGTTGAAATATTTTTTCGGAGCCGCCCCGGTGGTGGAGATGTATACCGCAACTGAAGGAGTATTTGCGCAGCAGCTGGATGAAAATCCATACGTGTGCCCCAATTATGATATCTACCTGTTCGAGGTCAGGGTGGGAAACAAGATCAAACTGCTACACGAATTGCGCAAGAATGAGTGGGGGAGGCTCGTCGTGTCGTCCGTTCTCTTCCCCCGGTATGAAATCGGAGACCTCGTCGAATCACTCGGAAGAGGCTACTTTCGCGTGTTCGGCAGGGACAAATTTCAAACCGTACTGGAGCATTCTCTTTACAACGCGTTCACGGGAAGGCGCTAGACCGGGTTTGGCGTTCGTCTCCTGGCGGTTAGCGCGGAGGCTAAGATGGCCAAACCAACAACAACGAGAATCAGCGGCCAGATGAATCCCAGAAAATTGTAAAGGAAACTCAACCCGACCAGGAATAGGATGCCACCGCCGATGAGGGGTCCGATAATTACTCTCTTGTGCCGCGAGTAGAGGAGGATGCCCTGAACGATCAGAATGAGACCGATGCCGACGATCAAAAACGCCCACCAGTTGCCGATAAAATATCCAAACTGCTGCAGATAGAAGGTGATGCCGATCCAGATTAGAATAGCTCCGCCAATGATCGCCCCGATGATCCCGCCGCCGCCCTTCTCTCCCTTTTCTCCCTTCTCATGTTTCTCATTTTTCTCCTGCTTCTCTTGCTTTTCCTGCCTTCTGCGTTGCCTCCTGTAATCTCTGCTGTCGTAGTAGGACGGGGGCGGTGCGCCGGTAGATGGAGGGGGTGTGCTGGCAGAAGGAGGCGGTGAAACATAAACTGAAGTGCCGCATTTGGGGCAGAAAGTCGCGCCCGGAGGCAGCTCCGATCCGCAGTTATAGCAATACTTGGTGGGGCTCGACACGGGAATTGTTTGCGGGAGCTGTGATTTAAAGCATGCAAGCGATCTTCATGCGTGGGAATTGTATCCTCACATTAATAGGACGGTAAAGATTTCGCAATAAACCAATAAGTGACACGCGTTTGGAAAGAAGGGATGAAGATCGACTTTGACCTCTGATTCATCCGCCGGATCGTCCTTCCCTATTCTCCGGCTCTTCGCCGGACTTGTCTTCGTAGCGGCCGGCCTTCTATTCTACTTCCAAGTTAACCTTGGATTCTCCTTCGCTCTGCTATTCATTGCGGCGGGTGCCGCAGTCGTTTTGTTCGGACTGTTAGGGCATAGAGCAAGGGCCGGGGATATCGCGCTCTTTATCATAAGCCTCATAGTTCTTGCCGGAGTTGCTAGCAGTTACAATTTTGCTACGGGAGCGGAGCACACTTACTCTGCAACAAAGACGCAGGTAGTCACATCGCATATCGCAATCGATGCAACCACGAGCTTCGGGAGTATCACGCTGAGATTCTCCAACAACGCAGACCTCGCCTATCAAGTGGTTTTCGGGAGGACGATCGCATTCCCGTTCTCAATCCCGCTGGTAAACCAATCGACATCGTTCTCGAACTTCACGCGTGGTGGGGTGTTCTTCCTAAACGCCAGCTCCTCCGTCACAGATATCACGATAACGCTGGGTTCCGGTTACCTCGTAGACCTGAATGCGACTGCCGACACTGGAAGTGTCAGTATAGTTTCCACATCTTTGGGGCAAAAATTTGGAGCCGTTTCGATTTCAACGGGAACGGGGAGCATCAACGCGCGGATCGACACGCTGAGCATTTCCTACCTCAACCTGCAGGGAGGCACGGGCAGTGTGAATTTCAATTCGAATTATCTTTCAACCAATGGGGTGCACATTCCAATTACCGTATCGACAGGGACTGGCAGCGTCGATTTTAACGCGATGATACCGAGTAATGTAGGGGTCGGCCTCAGCGCCTCGAACGGATTTGGAACGATATCGAGAAATCTTCAGGGATTTACTATATCGCATTCATCCAACGGCCAGCTCACAGCAGCGGCGGATGAAAGCTCGATTGCTTCGTTTGAAGTAAGTCTGTCGGTCGGGACAGGATCGATGAGTGTCGACGCATCAATCGTTCCTCCTCAATGATGCCCAATTGAAGTACACTCTGGGTTTATTTACAGAATAGGGAGAGAAGGTTTTGGCATTCGAGATCTCTCTTACGCGTTCTATCAGCGCCGACAGGGAGTTTGTGTTTGACTGGTGGACGGATTTATCGCCCGAGGACTCTCGACTCGTGAAACCGCTGAAGAACAGGCAGATCATTTCAAGGACGCCTAACTTGATAGTGCTTCGAGACGAGGAGGAGATGTACTTCAAGAGGATGACGTTCGATGTGAAAGTCACGCTGGAGAGACCTGATAGATGGATCTCGGAATACGACGGGAAGGATGCCCGGGCGAGATCGGAATATTCTTTGATATCGGAAAAGGACGGGACGACGTTGCTTTCCTATCGTACGCGGATCGAGCCGAAGGGATTCTTGACGAAGATTTTCTCGCCGGTAGTGAAGCCGTTTGTCAAGCACGTATTTGTTAGCGAGATGAAGGTATTCACACGAGCGCTTGAAGACGATTACCGCGAAAAGATCCGCAGATCAACATCCTGAAAACTATAATTTTTGGAAATTATTCTCGTCTCGCCCACTTGATCGCCATGGTGACATCTTCTTGCCTAACTTTTCGTTTTAGTAGATGAGATCGTTCTCTGCAGTGTTAACATAAAGCCTATTTCATAGAAGCTAACAAACATTTGCTAATTAGAAATATGGTTTATAGATGTAACAGCGTACGCGATTAAGAACCATATCTGAAATTGTCTTTCTCTTTACTTATTCAAAATTAGTAAGAACAGAGCACTGCTCTGAACAACGCACTGAAAGTTTCTAGTTTTTTCGCAGAATCTTCCTGAGATACTTTATCGAATCACGCGACGCCTTTTCGGGGTCTGCATAGTATTTTCCAGTGAGGCCACCTTCGTACTCGACCACGAGCCAGTCGTCATATCCGATATTTTTCGCCGAACTCAAGAAATCGTGCCAGTTCACCTCGCCTTCGCCGATCGGAGTCCACTGCCCGCCAATGCGTGTTCCGTCCTTGATGTGGATCCCTTTCACGAGAGAGCCAAGCGACTCCAGAACTTTGGAGGGGTCCTCTCCCGACATCAGGTAATTGCTCGCGTCGACGTTTGCAAACAGATTGCTTGCTCCACACAGTTTTCTGAAATCAAGGAACTTTTTCGAGTTGTCGACGACGTAGTTGAACGGCGGAGGAACGGATTCAAGAAGGACGATTTTGATTCCATGATCAGAAGCATAGTCGCAAGCGAGCGCAATATTTTCCGCGGCCATCTTGAAGGCCCGCCTGGAAGCCATGCTCTTCGGTATCGCCCCAGTTTCTGTCAACACCCTACCGGCTTCCAGATATTCTGCGAGAAGGACAGTTTGTTTGAAAGCTGCTATCGTCTCCTTGGTCCTGTCAGGATTCTTGCTTGCCCACTCCCACCTCTGACAGCTGACCGAAGCGGGTTCCAACTCGAGGCGCCTTAACAACTTGCGAACCGGGGCTTTCTCGTTCTGGTGGGGTGGAGGCGGCAGGTGCAGTTCGACTCCCCCGTACCCGAGTTTGGCGATGTTCTCTATCGCATCCTCATACACGTACCTGACGATGTCGTAGTGCAGAATGGAGCATGCTAGCTTGCTCAACTTGCTGCAACCAGGTCTTACTTCCTATTTATTGTTTCAAAAGCAAATTCGCCTTCTGAGAATATATTGTGGAAGAGAGGACGCCAAACTTTTTTGAAAGATTCCGAACCAACGAACGAAATTCTTATTTTTCGTTATCAAAAGTTCAACTGATTTTTGAATTGGACAAGATGATGGGCGCGGTCTTCGATGGAAGAACTGTCAACGTGGTCGAGGTCGAGCAACCGCGTATTTCGCAGCCGAGCGATGTATTAGTGAGGATGCGCGCCTGCGGTACTTGCGGAACTGATCTTGGGATCCTGGAAGGGCGCGTCCCAGCAAAGGCACCGGTGATCCTTGGACACGAATGTGCCGGAGAAGTTTCAGAGGTGGGAACCAGTGTGAAGAGCGTGTCAATTGGAGATCACGTCGTGGTAGATCCGAATTTGCGGTGCGGTACCTGCCCTTCATGCCGGTCTGAGAAACCGAACCTGTGTGAAAACCTCGTCAGTATTGGCGAGGATATCGATGGAGGATTCGCGACGTATGTGGTCGCGCCAGAAAAGGCGGTATACAAAGTTCCCGACAGGATGGATTGGAAGACCGCTGCTCTAACCGAACCTTTCTCCTGCGTAATCAACGGCTTTCGACGGGCGGGGGTTAAACCATCCGAGAGCGCGGTTGTTTACGGCGCGGGGCCGATGGGACTGTTTTGGATCAGCCTTTTCCGGCGGGCGGGACTGCGGCGTATACTGTCTGTCGAGATCGCACCGAAAAGAAGAGCGGCGGCGATCAAGGTTGGAGCTGACATGGGAATTGATCCCACTACGGAAGATCCGATAAAGAGGGTGCTGGAAGAAACCGGCGGGGCCGATGTAGCTGTGGAGGTGATAGGCAAGGTGGAGACCGTGGAAGCGGCGATCAGGTCGTTGGGAAGGGGTGGCAGGGCGGTACTCATGGGAACTGTCAGGGGAGGCGCCGAGGCAAGATTTTCACCCTCCGCGATCATGCGCTATGAAAGGGAGATTTTAGGCACTTTCACCCAGAATGCGACGTTCAGGCCTGCAATAGAGATGCTCGACGCCGGTTTTATTCCGACTGATGTCATAGTAACCCACGAGGTTCCGCTGGAAGAGATTGGCAGGGCTTTTGCCCTGAGCAAAAGCGGGGAAGCGATCAAGGCAATCGTCAGGATGTAAATCCCATGGGAGAACCTGGAAAAGAATGGAGGGAAATATTCAAGGTGATGGACAAGAAGAAATTGCGAATTTCTGAAAAGGAAGTTCTATAAGAGATTGAAGCAAGCAGAAAGGAGAAACGCAGTAACAAATGATGATGACGATCCGCCCGATTCTGAAAGTCCTGCTGGATACAAACGTCTTGGTAAGCGCCATAATTTCCCGAGGTAAAGCTAGGGAACTTATCAACAAGGGAATGTTTACTATTTCCTTTTGATAATCAATACAAGTTCTGCTTCTAGGACTGTTTCATTCTTTTGGTTAATTCCCTGTAGCTTCACGGTAACGAGTCCCGCGTTCTTCCGAGATCGTAACTCTCTTTTCGAAGCTATCTCGGAGGTTAAGTGGAGCTTGTCTCCAACATACACCGGATTCTTGAATGATACTTCGTTCAATCCTGCAAAGGCAAAAATAGTACCATTGGTCAGGTCGAGCGAGTGCCACAGTCCAAGCATTATCGACAGCGTGAGCATCCCGTGAACAATTACGTCTTTGAATCCGCTGCTTGTCGAGAAATTGCGGTCGAAATGGAGCTTGTTAAAATCGCCAGTAAGCTCCGCGAATCTCAAGATGTCATCGCTCTGGAGTTCCCTCTCTCCAGAAACAAATTTTTGTCCAATGGTAAAGTCCTCGTAGAATAGACTCAACAATCTCACCAGAATGAATTCACGGTAGCAAATGACTGTGCTATATCAATTGAATCAAAAATGTTTCAAAGAATAAATATTGACGTTCGCTCGCTCGAAGTGACTTTTGCATGAGAGCCCGATCGAATTTGGTCCTTACATTCGGAGTGGCGGCGATACTTGCTTTCGCGTCAATATTTGGTGTAGGGATAACTAGTTTCTCAAAGAGCATTGGAGCGCCGGAGATAACCATACCTTCTGCTCAGCCAGCCGTGAAAAATTCGATATCACCGTCTGGCAGCACCAACTGGGCTGGTTATGTGATAGAAGCTCCAGCTGGGAAAATTTCGGATGTTCAGATGTCTTGGATCGTTCCGACTGTGAGCTGTTCCTTCCTTAGCGGGACTTATGCGGCTGTTTGGGTCGGGATCGACGGAGCGGGAACAAATACTGTTGAACAAATTGGAACAGATTCTAATTGCGGCATACTCGGAGCCAGCTATTATGCCTGGTATGAATTCTATCCGCAAAATTCGGTCACTATATCAGACAAGGTATCATCAGGCGATGTAATCTCCGCGCAGGTAATCTTTTCCTCACTAACCGAACTTTACACATTGAAGATCACCGACCACGCTCAGAACTGGGTTTTCCAGGCCAGCGGAACAGTCAGCGGAGCGCAGGAATCCACCGCGGAATGGATCATTGAAAGGCCGACACTTTGCAGTATATTGTTTGGATGCAGCCTTGCTTCTTTGTCCAATTTTGGGAATGTGTTCTCGGGTCCTGTATACACCAAGCTTTCGTCAAAGCTGACTGATACTGCAACGATATCTGGCAAAACGGGATCGATATCTTCCTTCGCGTCTGTGAAAGGGGACTCTGTTTATGATGTGACTATGTATTCATCAAACTCGCCCACTTATCCACTGGCAGTCCCTTCTGCGTTGCAGAACGGAAAGTCGTTTGCAACCCTATGGTACGATTCATCGTAACAAGAAACCATCCAGTTAGTAAGTGGTTAAAACCCTCAGCGATCCTCATCCCAAGCTTGAATATCATAAGCACAGGTTCACAGGCGATATTCGGGATGAATCAGAGCTAACTCGTGACGTACATATCAGCGAAATAGGGACCGTTCAGTGATGGGTTGAAGTAATACCCATGTACATTGGAAGTAAATACTCCTATTGCCGAGTTAGCTGAGACAAGCGACGGGTATACTGTCCAAAGGTACTGAACCTCACTATTTGCGAATTGGTTCATCTCGTTAGTCAGTTCTATTAGGCCGCTGACGTTATCACTCGAATCGGCCTTCAGCATCTGGTTTGAAAGGGTAGCCATCTGTGTAAAGTTCCAGCCGAATGCATTCGATGGGCCGCCTGGCGTGTACAATCCGACTAGAAAGTCGGTGGCCCACGGATAATCGAATGTCCAAGCAGTCGTGAAGCACTGCAGATAACCCGCTTCGTAGAGAGATGTCTCTTGACCAGACGGAAGAGGAACGACGTCAACGGTCAGACCCATATTGTACGTCGAACTGACATTGTTTACTGCCGCGGCTATGTCTTCCATAACAGTCTGCGATAAAGTTTCACCCGTACCGTAGTACATGTTGATTGTCCGAGCTACAGGATTTGAGCAAGTTCCCGAAGTCGGAAGAGTTGCGCATCCGAAAGTATTGTTGAAGGTTCCCTGGGGAGCCGCGGTTCCGTTTTTGAATGTAAAACTCGTTATCGGGTGGAGCATGGCTGCGAGCAGATTATCTTGGACGCCTGTTAGGTTGTAGCTGTATCTTGTTGTTGTATCGGGATTGTAAGATCCTGATGGAGGTAGTCCGGGAGGTATGGCACCATTTCCCACAACCCCGAGCTTGTTATTCACGTCAATATTCACTTCGGTCATGTTGACGGCATCAGCGAAGGCTAACCTGAACCTCAAGTCGGCAAAAAGCTGGAACGTGTAATAGCTTCAGGTTTGCTGGTTCGTTGTGTTCATTCCGAATTCGACGATATAGCTAGCAAAGAATGGATACGGTCCATAAAGCGACACGCCGGGTATGATGGAAGTGAGTGTATTATTGTCCAACCATGCACCCCTGCTCGCAATGTCGTATAGATTCGCGCCTGGGAGGTCAATGGTGAATGCCTTTCCTGACCCGGCTATCTCAATTTTATGGAATTCATGAATGATCTAAGTCTCTCTGAAATAAAGACCTTGGCGGCATTATCGCGAATACCTAATGCCAAGCCTGTTGACATTGCAAAAGAGGAATACATGGAGAATGATACAGTGAACAGAGCATTCAACATGCTATACAACCGCGGAATGATCATGAGGCCCTCACGAGGTGTCTATCAGTTTACGGATAACCTGTTTGCGGAGTGGCTCAGGACCACCCATTCCTTACAAAGTTTGTAACTTACAAAACTTAGAATATTTGAACTCCCTCTGTGAATTTTCGTCTGTTCGCGTCTGTTTACGAACAATTAGGAACAGATGAACAATAAGAAATAAACCTCTTTCAACTGCTTACTAGCGAAGCCCTACAAAGCTCTCACAGTTCAAAGATTTGATTTATCGACGGCCCAACTGTTCCTCTGCTACTAGACATCCTCGTTCACGCGGCGGGGTTAGCCAAGCAGCTTCACAGGAAATCAGTTTCGGCCTTCTACAGTGTAGAAAAGGCCAACCTTCGCAAAGTGATTCTTGTTAGAGAGACTTTTTGAAAGCACCCGTCGTCTAGTTTGACAAACATGCGTTCATCCCTAGGTCGGGATCGTCAGGGGTATTCTTCTTCCGGTAGGAAGGGATTAACGTCCTCTGCAAACTTGCTTTTCGCAGAGGGAATTTTCTTATTCTTCCCTTAGTTTTCGGCATCCGTCACGAAAATTAAACGACTCATGGTTTCTCTTAGAATTAGCAATCGCTGCATCCTGAGACTATTTGTTCACCACTTTCACTTGTGCATGCCTGCTTCTTTGGAGAAATTTACCGTCTTTGCTCACGGTGAATTTCCAGCCATCCTGCTCAATAGATCCGGTACTGCTCAGCTTGAGAGCGTCAACTACTGATCCCACTGTAGGATCCAGCTCACCATCGAGTCCGTACGTGAACGCATAGAAAAAGTTTGGATTCAGGTCTTTCTTCTGCCTCCACCGTATGGGTAGGGAAAGTATGTTTGGTGGAGGAGGAGTGGGCGGAGTATCAACTGACTCGGTCGAAGCTTGGCTTGAAGGAACGGCCTTGATGCTTCCGTCACCACCCTGTTGTTGTTTGATGGAGGAAGCTGCTGCGACAACCCTGGGCTTGATAGTGCTGGATCTTCGTTTTTCTTTAATATGTCCAAGAATGTAAGTTATGGTCGTTATCTGGTGGCCCTGGTCATCCACACGCAGAAGCTCGGCTGATTTGATCAGGACCCAGCCTTCATTCAGAAGCTCGTTTGCCTCAGCGACGGAAGTCCTCTCTGTCAGCTCATTTATCATGGCGTACGGCGGATCCAATTCTATCGATCATACCTCGTTCGAAGCTAATTTAACACCAAATTTCTGCCGGGTGGAGCATTTTCCCGAGTGATGCTGTTACGACTGCTCATTTTTCTCCTGTTTCAGTTGTCCCACTTCCGAAGCGATGATTGACTGCACGACGTATCTGACCTTCGCGTTGACGTAGTTGCCAGCCACCATGACTTCCTTGGGATACATCCTCGCCAGTTCCTTTATTCCATCTATGTCCATAACGTAAATCAGCCTGTTCACCTCCTCGACTAGCTCGCGTACGTTTTTTGCACTGTTCGTTCCCGCATTGTAATGGGATAAGGAGTGCATTGGGAAGGTCCGAGCTCCAAAAAGATCTTTCAGGGAGATGGTTCCCTGCAGAAGGCGGTTCGCGATCTTGATGCTTTCCCTTCTTTCGGAAAGATCAGAGAGCTCTGAAAACCTCTTCCTTGTACGTTCTGCAGAGCTCGACTATTCCACTGACCGTCCCAAACTCATTTGGTGGATCTTTTCCAGAGTTCTCCTTTACTCCCTTTCGAGATTTATCCCATACTCATTACTCTTCAGAAAGAGATTGACAAAGTCGCGCACGTCTCTGTGCACATCTTTCCACCCGCTTATGCTGTAGTGGGATGCAGTCCCACAGTAGAAGGTTATGAATTCGTACGCTTCCTGACTCAATCGACTGATGTCTCTAGTCTTGAGTACAGATTCCACGCTTTTCAGTATGCGTTCTCTGCTGAAACGTCTTGCCGGGTAACTTCCTGTGCTAATCATTTTTAGATCAGCCCCTACAATTCGATCAGGATTGTCTGATGCAAAGGAGCGGGAGGATCGATGAAATCACCTCGAGCGTTTCTTCGTCATCTCTAGCGTACACAGGTTTCAGTTCAGACACTATAGACCACTTGGTCAGCGGATAGTCCTCGCTATACCAGATCTGCAGTGGATGATGGAATGACGAGAGAGCGGCGAATTCAATGTACGGCCCCTGATAGACATCGAAGGGACGCACTTCGTTCTTGATTCCGAGAGCTGTGAGTTTATCTGAAAGCGCGAAAATATCGGGGTAGTTAGGGCGTATGAGTACTCCTTCGTCTCCTATAATGCTGCCCCAAGAGGTTGATCTTCCCTTCCAGTACTCCTCTCCCCGCTCGGCGTTCTTCGGCTTTGTCATCTCGCCAGTCATGGATTATTCCCCCTTCTTCACTTCGACCTAACTCGACTTGCTGCCATGTGAAGAATCCCAACTTCTCCGCAAGCTCGTTACCGCAGCCATCACAAATTCGGACGGTCTGTTTTGGATTATGATGTCTCTTTCCTAATTCTCTCCATAGCTTCAGCAAAGGTACATGGTTTCCACTCTCTATCAAGCTCTGCTCCATTCTCGAGTAGCTCTTGGATGCTAATGTAACCCCACTCTGCGAATCTGTCATCGTTGAGGTTAGCGTAACCGAATGCGAGATTTTCTTCTTTGTCGAGTTCTGAGACGAGCCAGTAGAAACCGATTTGCTTGATATGATACCTGCGATGAATCACCTTCTTTTCGATGGGAACCTTCTCCGTCTCATATAGTTCGGGAATCGTTTCACCAGGCATTTACTCTTCACCGCCTGTTGAGCCTTGTGCCTTAACTAGTCAAGTCTCAAAAATGTCGAGATCACCTTCTCAGGGGTCGTCGGGTCCGTCCCTTCCATTTCGACTATGCGGTACTCTCCTCCACCCGCTGGCTCCCAGGCGATGGCGAAGAGCTGCCTCCCTTTCTCGTCATGCGTCCACTCGCGCGGTTTCATCTTGCAGCCAAGAAAGCTCTTTGCGTACATCCTTGCGCGGGCGTCTGCCTCGCTTTGCGTCTTTGCTTTGACAAGCTCGAAGTGAGAGTACTCGTGCTCGCCATCCCTGACGTTAACCCAGAAAGAGAAGAGCGTTCCGCACTTTTCTTCGTGCTTTTTGAGACCTTTCTCGCCAAGGAGTTGGTCGCAATATTTGCATCTGACCACAGACATCTGTATTTCACCTGATTTTCCAAAAAGAGCAAACCAATGGAAGTCCCGGCCATTCAAGCTCTTTGTGACTCATTGTTTCGAATGGGTCACCAATCCCAGGAAGACGTTCCCAACATCATTTTGATATTGGATTCTGGAAAAAAACACTCGCAGTTTATCCAATGACGACGCAAATACCAAATGGCGTTTCTGTATCCCGGTTCGTGAGCGTCCATATCACGGGGAATGGCGGTTCGTCCGTGGGGAAGTCACCGCATCCATCAGTCAGGTAGACGCACACTCTCGGGTTGAATTCTGATGCTTTCTTCAAGGCGGGAGTGAAGAGCGTACCCCCTCCTCCTCTGAATTTGATGTCTTTGATGTTTCGCTCGTCAATTTCATAAACTCCGGTCACCTCGGCGTCGCATTCAATCAGGTGAACTCTGGCATTTTCATAAGATGCTGCGATTGCTCTGATCTCCGCGAAGAACTCAGAGAGTGTGTTCAGATCTATGCTTCCTGATGTGTCCACGCAAACTGCAAGATCGAGCCCTCCCCTAACGACTCCCGGCAGATAGACTCCGTGCTGAACGTATCTCCTGTTGGGGGAAGCCCAAGTATAGTCAGAAATGAATTCCTGCGTCACGTATCGCCACAGGAGCTCCCGCCAGCTTAGTTTCGGTGTCAGTAGATCGTCCACGAGCAGCTCGAGGCCGGCAGGCATCCTCCCGTACATTTTTGCGTATGCGGCCGACTCTGAGATTATCGACTTCAGATCCTTCTGGCTTATGGGGTTTGGAATGACTTGAACGGTGCCTTCCGAACTTTGGTTTGAAGTTCCAACTTCGCTCCGGTTTTCTTCTTCCTTGATACAGATAAGGTGCACGGGGATCTCGATTTCGAAAGTTGGAGGAAGGAGATCGTAGATCTCTTCCACAGATTTGCCTTCCGTTTTATTGTCTGGAAGTATGCCTCTGAGCCTCTCATCAGTTTCTCCTGGAAGAGTGAAACCTGATTTTAGAGCGGTGTCATTGACTCCTATCTCCGATGCCGTGTACCATCTTCGCTCTTCTCTCTCGCCTCTTCGCTGTTCTTGCTGTAGTAGGATGTGGAGCATCTCATGGACTTGCAGTCCCATCACTTCATTTGTGTTCAGCTTTAAGACGAACTCCGGATTGTAGTAAAGCAAATCGAGGTATTCGTTCTTTTTTCGATCGTACTGGACAGCTGCAGTTTCGGTCGCCGTGTCGGTGCTTTTGAACCGCAGGTGGGTGAGGAAATATCCAAAGAATGGGTGATTGATTAGGAGCTGTACGCGCGCCTTGATCATTTTATCTTCCGGTGAAAGTTCAGTCATTCGTGATGACCCTCTTACTTCGCTCGGAAACTAGTTAGTTAGGCACAATAGCGGACGGCTGCTAATTAATTTGCGTTCAGCAGGTACTTTCCCCACTTTGGCGCTAGGTTTTGCTTCCAGTGTCGCGATTTGAAGACGAGCTCTGTGAGGCCTTTCGTGGAAACGATCATCTTCAACGACATCATGCCAAGCTCTGGAGGAAGCTTCGAGATTATCGCGCAGGCCGCGTCAACCGTCTTCGGGTCTCTCTTCTGCATCGCCCTCTCTGCAACCATCGCCGCCATCACGTGCTGGAGCGAAAGATCGTCGGGGATTTTTACTCCCTCCGGGTCTGAAAACACTTTATCCGGATTTGGTATCTTGCTCCGGAGGTCCCAGAACCCCTCGAACTCGATCCCTGCGCCCTCGCCTACCGCGAACCTCACCACGGAAGGATCGTTCGACACCTTGAAGAGGTCAGAGGCGATTTCCCACGTACGAAGGGAGGGCCACGCCTTGTCCTTGGCTCTAGGGTCGAACTTGAACATCAGCGACGGCTTCAGTTTCAAGAACCCGAATATACCAGGGTGGATTTTTCCCGCGCCCCACTCGAACCACTCCTCAAACGTCGGGACCGGGAACTCGATGTTGATGAACCTGTTATTCAGAGCGGAGCTCAGCTCGAAGACATGTGCCCTATCTTCGGCACCGTTCCCGGCAGCGACAACGAACCATCCGTCGGGAAGTACGTAGTTTCCTAGCCTCCTGTCGAGGACGAGCTGGAGCGCAGCGTTCTGTTTCGAAGGTTCTGCGTTCGGGAGCTCATCCAGGAACAGTATCCCCCTGCCGGAGGACGGGAGGAACTCCGACCGAATCCACGTAGTCTGTTCATTGCTCTTATCACTGCTCTCAACTACCACTCTGCCCGAAGGAAGAGTTCCAAGGTAGCGCCACCCCTCGCCGAGGTAATTTTCGAACTCCTGTTCCGGGATTAGTTTTTGCTTTTCTTGTATTCCGTTGATTTTCGGAAATCCCCTCAGGTCCTCCGGGAGAATTTGCGAAAGCCTCAGGTCGATGAAATCTATTCCAAGCTCTTGAGCAAGGGACTTGACCAGACTGGACTTTCCAGTTCCGGGTCTCCCTTGCAGAAACACAGGCCGTCCTATCTCGTAAGCGTAATTCAGGACTTGCTTGATTTTGCTTACTGAAATGCGCTCGCCTGTTTCTGCCTGCTGCTCTAACTGTACTGCCTTTGCTGACAAAATCAAATCACTCCATTGCTACCGACCGAAATTAGACTGCAAGCTTCCAGATGCGGAGTACTTCATTCATCTGATCAAGGGCGACAATTCGCTGGCTGTCGCATCCTTTCCTTCCCTTCGGACCTCATTCTCCAGGACCGCAGAAGACTACTGCCCTTTCCCTCGGAATGATTTTCCCGCTTTCAGCATCGGTGCCGCTTGCTTCCTCCGTTTCTTGAGCCGAAAACTGCTTCCACTCGACTTCAATGCCATTTCTTCTGACAAAATAGCTTCTGACCTCCTTTATCGGTAGTCCTGTTATCTCATCTCTATGGTCAGTGAACGTCCGTAAGATCGCTCCGACCCCTTCTGAAGCCAGAAGCCCGTAGAGCTTCGCGCGAAATAGTACGTTCTGTGCGGAATCTATTCCGAAAACAAGTCCTCCTTTGACGCGTTGCACATCCCAACTTTGTACGCCATCATTAGAAGCCAGTGTTAGGATGCCACACGTCGTAACATGCAATGCTAATTCGCTCAGGAAGTCGTCCAGCTTTGTTTTTGTTTTCATAATTCTAACACCATGACTTTTCGGGCAAAATCAATCGTTCTTCACATCGAGTTTCTTGAGTACAAGATCGTAGTTCTTCTTCCAGATCTCTCCAATTGGTTCGCCATTAAGCAGATTAAGAGCTAGTTCGAATTTCCCTAAAAGTAAAGGAACTCCGACGCCGTCGGGCGACGTAATGATGAGCGCTTCGTCGCTTTCCGCTTCGCTGCTTTCATCCACCGAGTACTTGTCTGCTGATTTAGCGTGGATCGGCTTCCCTTCCATGTATCCGTACTTTAGAACATTGTAGGGCGTTTTTGCTACGGTTGTGGGCGATCCATTTTCAGCGACAATCACGTATTTGTCTTTCAATTCTCTAAGAAGTTTCAATACAATCGACCCTCATTTATTTTCGCCCAATCCTTGTTGTTTAGCTTGGATTCTTCTCCCACATTGAGATCAGGAAATCTCTGTAATCTCTGGCTTTTGCCGCATTCGATTCTCCTTCCATTGCGGATAGATACATCTCCACGAGGTCTTTGTCCCCGACCGCGGAGGCGACGTGGAAGGCACAGTTTGCGACGCACATCTTGTCTGGCTCGTCAGCTCTCCCTTCCTTCCCATGATTTGTTGAAGTAGCTCGACCTGCTTCTTCCAGCTATTTTATAGAACTCGTCCTCTCGCGCGACCAAGAGTATCCTGCAGCATATTCCGAAGTAAGTACATAATACCGCCAGTTCAAAGGCTTCATCCGCTTCCAATGGTACGAATATTCCTGCATCTGGCTTGCACACTTGTGCAAATCTTGGATCGTCGTACACGAGAATCTCTACTGACTTTCCACTGTCACTGACCTGTGAGAAGGTCATCCTACCCTCGCTTGTCTGTACCTGCGTTGCACTTATCTTCGCAATGAACTTCTCTAGAGTCAGAGCGTTTGGTATTCCCCTTGGACTGGCCTTGGTGAGCTTGTACGAGCAGTCAACCTCAGCTAGGACATCAAGATACTTGGAAAGCTCATCTTCAATGAAGATTACTTTCTCTTTGCCAAGCCAAGAAGTCCTGTACTCAGAGTTTGCTCTTTCAGAAAGGTAGTGGTAAGTGCTTCCGTGGCGCTCGACCGAAACTGTCCACGATTCATGAGTCGTTATGTAATACGGAGCGTCTGGTTCGTTGTGGGGTTCGGGTTCAAGTCCCACTCTCCACTCTTTTCCAAGCTTTGATTTGATCCTTTGGAATTCTTCTTCTGTATCGGTCCTTATTCCATACTTTCGAAGAAGATCGCCTTTGATGTTTTGTCGCTGCCATCTTGAAGCAAACTTGATCACGATTGCATCCGCGTATTCTTTTTGAAAAACATGTTCGTACTCTTTCGCAACGCTGTTGCAAAAGAAGAGGCTCTTTGACTGCTGGATGAGATTTCCGAGCTTGACAGATTCAGAGTCGCCGTTTCTCTTGACCTGTAAATTGATTATTTCTGAGATTTCCTTTGTCTCGTTCGACGGCTGGTAGAACTCTCTCAGTTGAGCGTCGTGAATGTCCCTGTAGTAGAATGTGGAGCATGGAGAATTCCTGAAATCGTCCAGAGTCCTTATGTCGAGCTTTCGGGCCAGTTCTTCCTTCAGTCTCGATTTGATTTTCTGCAATAGCAGAGTTTGAGCTTCGTCTGTCAGCCTCTCTCTGTCTGCGGCTGGCTTGTACCTTCTCTCGTCTTTGATGTTGAGGACACACTTGCTGAAGAGTCCTAGAGACCTTTCGAGGATCACTGCCTGTATTGGGATCCGTATAAGTAAGATTATTGGAGACGAACGAGTAGTTTCTTTGCTTGCAACCGTTCCGGAAATGTAGAAATTTTCATCTTCAATCTCGATCGGAATTCCAAAGAAATTCGATGATAACTTGCCGAGATCAGAAAGTGTGTTGACCTGTTCTGCTTCCTTGATCGCATTGCCGTCCTCGTCAAGAACAGTTAGAAACGTATCTACATCTGAATAGGCACACACTGACCGCGCGTACTGTTCGAGTTTGTCCATCTGCCCTTGATCGCGGAGTGTGACAGTCACTCTGGTTCCCGTTGATGCGAGCCCCTTGGGGTCCGGAAGCTTTTCGTACACCTCTCCATTGCCGAGATAGGAGTACCTCTCTCCGGTCTCCAAGCTATACGACTCGAAAAGGATGTTGTCTGAGAGAGCGCGAAAAGAAAGGTGGCCCATTCCAAACTGCCCCACCTCGTTTCCCGAATCATTGTCCGTCTCTCCTAGGACGGCGAGAACTTCTTTGAACCTATGAAGAGGTATCCCGAGGCTGTTTACGCCATGAATGACTAGGTTACGATTGGAGTAGTCGAGAAAGACGCTTATCCTTGGCTTGCGTTTGTTGATCTGAGGATAAAGAGCAATGGCCCTTCTGCACGCACGTACCTCGTTTGCGTACAGCTCTCTGAATCCCGAGTTTGGATTGCTGTAAATGCCCCTGCTTAACCGTTCTCTCACGACGCCTTCTTCGAGCCTTGCCTTGATGATTCCTTGATCATCTTCGAGCCCTGAGATTTTGTCTGAACTGACTGCGATCGTAGTCAAATTTGATCAGGCTCCTCGTCGATTACTCTTCTTTCATTGGAAGATCGCAACTTCCGTGCCCAACCACGAGCCTCTTTGAAAGTACAATCCTCAAATGGAGCAGTGAAACCGCCGGTAGAACCAAAGCCGACTTTTGCATCCTTGTGACCATCCTCCCTCCACTTCCTGCAGATTCTAATCGCAGTTTCCACAGCTTCTATTGGATCATCGTACTCCACAAACTCGCCCTCGTACTTCGGTACCAGCGCATCTGGGTTCGTATAGTCGATTCCTCCGATCGAAACTTCGACAACTCTTTTTCCATCGGGCCACTGGAGTTGCCTGGTCACCACTAGCTTCAAGCATCGATCATCTCCTGAAAAAATTCAATAAGAGCCTACATCGATTTCAGAACAAGCTTCTGCCCAACTACGCATACTTCACTGCAGTTCGAACCATTAGTCTCATTTTTTCGATATCGTAGAGATTCGAAAGAGAATCCCAGAGCAACGATACGAGCTTCTTCTTCATTTCGATACTGTCGAGAGAGCCGATCGGACCATCCTCGCTCTTCTTGTTTATCATTGAGACCGCCATGAACAAGTAGTTGGCAGCATCCGTGCACGAATTCCAACTCTCCTCTTCTTCTTCATTATTTTCAGCAGAGCTCACGAGAGAGAAAATTGACTTCTCGTTGTTCCCTGTTTCCTTAATTTCCCCGCAGCACTTCATTAGCTCAAGTTTCAGATCTTTCGTTCTCACAACATCTGTCGCTTTGAAATCAATGTTTGATAGTTTCAGATATGCAACTACTTCGAATGTTTCTTTGTCTGTTGTCGCGCAAATCATCCTCGAGTCTTTGTGCTTGTAGAACTTCAATATGTCAGGATCATTGAAACGTAGCACATTGACTTGTTTGATCTCTCCATCGTCGATCGAATTTTCGACTTCTCGAAGAGCCATCTTTAGCCCATTCTCTGTCGCTACACTTTTCTTTGACAGACGACCTCTGAACTCTTCCTCGCTCATTCCGTGGGACAATCCTCTGGTCTCCTTAGTGATTCCGTAGTCTCTGACCGAGTACCTCTTGAGCAAGTCAATCCATTCCTTCATGTTTCCCGTGATTCTCACGGTGTTGCTCTCAATCTTTGATGGCTTGACCCGAATAGGATCTACGATCGAAGAACCGTACTCGCGGGCGCACTTCCATACGACGACCTCTCTTTCTTTTTTCGGTGTCTTTTCCTTGATTTTCACGCCAGCGATTTTGCGCCAGTCATCTCCGAGCTCCTGCTTCAGGATGGCAGCTTCTGTTTTGGCTTCCCGTACTGAAAACTGGACACTGAGTTTTCTTCCAAGTTCAAGGATTTGGGGCAGCGTTTCATTTAGTCGCCAAGACGGGTAGCTCCCAGGATACAGGAAAACGACAGCGTCGGGATATTTCACCTGGATCACTTTCTGAAGATTAAGGGCGGTCTTCTTCGGCAGGACAAACCCCTTTCCTGTGCTGGTGAGCTCTCTTTGCAGCATGAAGATATTCTCAGTTTTCGCAACAAGCTCGCGCAATCTGGGATTGTAAGAGTGGCGGCGCCAGTGCCGGGAGGATTGATCGCTACCTTCTTCGCTTGCTACGATTACCTCAGTATCAAGTACTGAACAGATTTGTCTTGTCGGCTCCGTGAAAAATTCCTGCAGATGGCGGTCGGAATGCGAGTTTAGAATAGGCTTGTACTTTGAGTCCCGGTAGTCTGAGAATGATTTGATCTCCATCTCGGCAAACTTGCCTTTGAGAAACTCGACTATCTTCTTGTGAACCTCATAGTAGACTCCTTCCCTCAGCCTCTCTCTATCTGGGGTCGGGGCGAATTTGACCTCGTCCTTGAGATTTACAAACCAGAATGTCATCGGATATTCCGGCTTCACTTCCTTTATGACGCGGTTAGAGTCCTCCTTTGGAATGGTTGCTTCAATCGGCATCTTCAGCAGCCGCACCTCGCCATTCTCCGAGTTTACATCAACCCCGTTTTCATCTCTGCCTGATGTTGCGAGCACACCGAAGAAGTAGAAATCTGGGTCGTCGAGCTCGAATTCGAAGTGTTCCGAAGAACGCTGGTTCCCTTTTGCTATCCTAGTCGCCGCGTACTCCCTCGGTGTGAAGTTGATCTTCTTCCTCGTCTGGCTTTTGATTGTGGATTCGTATGAGTAACTCGAATATGATGAATGCTTCGTGATCTTGCAGTCTGAAGTGATTGTGAGGTATGTGTCGATGTCCGAAAACCGACAGACATTTTCAATCGTTTCGATTCAGCTCATCAAGCTCGATGATTTTGCGTCTAACCGTACTATCGGCGTAGCCTGAGCGGGATCCACAATACGTTTGCTCACTTTCTTCTTCACATACATCATTCTTCAGGATGATGGATACTTTCGTTCCATGCTCAGAGACTGTGAGTTGTTCTTCAGGAATCCTCTTGAAGTGCGTCCCCTCACTTCCGGTAACGCCGTATCTATCCTCGGTTTCGAGCGCATATGTTTCCAGCGTTATGCTTTTGCCTAAGGCCGGATAAGACTTCAGACCGAAACCGAATCGCCCAGGCCTCTTGGATGATACATTTCCTGATCGTCCGTAGTAGATTACCTTCTCGGCAAACGTATCCTTCGAGATTCCAAGACTGTGTATTCCCTGAATTATCAGTTCTCTCCTATCTGGGTTGAGGGTTATTTCTATCCGCGGATTCTCTTCTTCCTGAGATCTGACCATTTCCACTGCCGTCAATGCGGCTGTCAGTTCGTTTGCAAAGAGTCTCCCTTAGGGCAGACTTCCAGCTCGTGTAAATCCCTTCGCTAAGATACTTTATGACGGCTTCGTCCTTCAGACGAACCTTGATGATGTCCTCATTGCCTCCGTCTTCATGCTCGACGCTTGTTGATTCCTGAGGTGTCAAGGTTTGAGAAAACCTCCTGAGAAGTAAAGAAAGAATGAAAGCAAGGCAAAGTCCCTTTAGAGCAAAAGACTGCTTGTGGGAGCGGCTGAGCTGAACCCTGCGTTAAAGACGAAGTCAGTTACTTGCTTTGTTTTCTTCACGAAATCAATTAGCGCTGACGCTTTATCAGGGTGCATCGCTTCCCAGGAAGAGAAGTTTCTCGTGTCATGTTCCAGCTCCCTCGATGAATCTCCTGCGAAACAGGCATCTAGCCTCTCGTTAGAGGCGAGCTTATGCTTCCTCAACCTGTCCAGGTGAATCTTTGCAGAGTGCGGGCTGTAGTAGCCTATCGAACCATAAACGAGAGCTCCTATAATCCAGTCCTCCCCTTTTTCGCTGATCATTTTCTCCAGGTCGATCAAAGCAAACAACCTTCCCTAGATCTGTCTCTCAGCACAAAGGAGATCGAAGTTCTCCAGCTCAACGATTGTTCCATCCAACATTCTGATGAATGCGAGGATCTTGGTCTTGTTCTTCGCTCCTATCTGCTGTTTTCTAATCCTCCTCTTGAATGCACCTAGTTCTGACAAATCGTATTCGTCGAGCGATCCAACCCCTATTCCTGACGACTTCATCGCCTCTTTCAATGAGCTGCCTATCTTCGAGACTGCGTGGAAGTAGATCCTGCACGCCTGTTCCGTAATTGGTCCCTCCAAGGAACCACACATTAGGTAGAGAGCGACTTCCAGATCCGAGGCCTGATCTTTGCCGTCACGCTCCTCCTTGTTCAGAACTGCGCACTGGGCGTCTCTTTCTTTCTGCCTTTGGAGTTCTACAAAGGCCCAAGTTGGGATGAGATCGCCATCATCGCCTCTTGGCAGGATTGTTGGGCGTGTCATGATTTGCCCTGCCTTCATCTTTCGCTTCCTGTCCAGCGATTTCCAGATCTTCAAAAGTGAAGCAGAAGTAGTGCCTTCATCCCCATCAGATCCCTCCAGCCGTTGTCTGTCTTTTGATACGACAGCACGAGAAAACTTGCTTTGGAGCATAGAGTATGATTTCCCTCCGAGTTAGGAAATTCAAAATACGACGGATAGTTCTGTGAGCTGCGCCATGCTTGTACGCTAGTCGCTCACGATTTTCTTATTCTGGAACTTTGTTTGCTTCTTCTTTTCTTTTAGAGCGTTCAGTATTTCTTGACTCATATGCGGTTTCGCCCCCGTGTTGCGAAATTCGTGCCTTAATGATCCCTGAAGGTGATCCGCAGTTGCTCCCGGTAAGGACTCGTGTTGCCTTTTCAAAAAAAGAAGAGAGAACGCGGAGCTATTCCTCAGACCATTTCTAACTCCGGAAGTCCGAAGACTTCGCCAGCCTCTCTTTGCAACGCTACCTGGATCTCTCTGCTTTTCCTTAGCTTGTGGCGGACTTCGAGTGGAATCGCCTGTCCAGTCTTTTCGAATGATGGTATCTCCTGAGACGTTTCAATGAGTAATTGTTGCTCTGGGTTTTCCTCTTGTTCAACGCCGGGAGTTCCATTCTCTTCTGCTAGTCTTTGGAGCGCCTCAATTTTCTCTTCCGTAGTGACGGCATGGCCATCGACTGAAATGTCGGCCGCCAAGAGCAGAATGGTAAGAGGAACGGGTCTTGATTTGAATGCTGTTGAGGATGTCGCTGCTGTCGGAATGCTGATTATCGGCGACTGCCTCCTTGACCTTCTTCGTTTGTCCGCAACTTTTCCTCTTTCGATTCCCCAGAATCTGTACACTATCTCGGGGAACTTTCGCGTTTCTTTCTGCGATGTCTGTCTCCTTCTCTCGGCTACAACGAAGAGATAGGAGCTGACGTATGCCAGCGCATGCTTTCCAGATTCCGTCTCATGAGTCGTGGCCCTGTAGGGTTGGCGTATGAAAGACTGGCAGGATGCGCAGAAGTAGACGTGCTTCCGGTAAACCCTGTTCTTTAGGGCTAGGTCGGAGATTCTCTTCGTCGTGCCGTCGCGCAGTCTGACAGTCTCTTGGGAAACTAGTTCTGCGAGAACTTCGGATTCGAAGAGACGCGCATTGTCCCGATCAACTGTCGCAGGAGATTTCAGGACGGTTCTCAAGAAGTCGCCTGACTCTTTTGGATAGAAGATATTTCCGATCCTAGCTACTTCTTCTCCTTTTTCCTGCTCCAGAAAATTGAGGAGACGGATGTACTGATCTTTAGGTACTTCTATCGCGGCATGCCTATTGAGTTCGAGATCCTTTGAAACCCCGAACAGCCCTTGTGTCTCGAAGATCTTGACTCTCTCTGAAGAAACGAGCTCGGCAAGAACGCTCCCGGTTCCAGTCGAGTAGAACTTGTTGAACCACCTAACCACACCGCCACCCGATATTCTGATGAGATGACAAATCAGGCTTTGGTAGGTTGAGTACTCGACTCTTATTGGCGTCGGAAGCTGGATGTCCTCTATCCTGATTCGAGTAGCGTTACGCCTGCCGCTTGCACGATCTATAAGAAAGATAGTTACCGTTTCTTGGGAGTTGAGCCATGCAATAGGCTGTTCTTGCTGAGCCGCACAGTAGAACGCATTCTTCCTCCTTATCACTTTGGTCCCCCACCTGTCTTCAAGGAAATCTACTAGTTTTCCAAAAAGAGGCCGCGGGACGCTTATTGGTCCGACATGATTGGCGGGCGAGACGTTGGAGGAAGAATTTCTCCGGATGAACGTAGACGTTGTGGCTTGCATTTTATTTTCCACCAGCCTTCGCTTGGCCAAGCAGGACATCCACGACCTGATCTTTCTCCGGAGCTGCCTGCTGAGTCTGGTGAGGCTTCACTTGCACTGCCTTAGTGGAGGCAGATGTGCTTGAGCTCTCCACCTTCGATTTGGTCTCTCCGTTAGGCGAACGCTCTCTCTCACTTTCAGGAATCGCACCCAGCAACAGCTTCAATTCCTGCATCCTTGTCTCCAGTGTTACATCCAAGGTTTCGAACCGAGAGTCAATGTAGCGGGCAACATCGAATTTCTCCTTACCATCCGAGGGGGAATCCAAAGTGTTTTGGGAAGATCCACTCTGTTCCTCTTGATTGCTTTCTCTTCTCAGCTACTACAAGGTTAGGTCCATTGTCGCGCACCACATTTTGCTTTGTTGGAGTCTTTAGCGAGAAAAAGGCGAAGAAACCCTCGGCTGTTAATCCGCCAAGTGCTAGAGAAAGAACGAGAAGGACTACGACGGTGGCAGCATCCGCCACTCCCGCGGAGTCAGCCGCAAATCGGATCGAGGGAGCTACTATTGCGAGGAAGAACAGGGAACATGAGAGAGACATGAAATATTTCTTTGCGTTGCTGCCTGGCACTACCGATGGTTTTCTGCGTTTTACGATTACGTACGTTTCAGCTGCCAGACCGCCAAACGCGATCGAAATTACGGACAGTGCTACAATTGATGCAATTTCGGTGGGAACCAACGATAGATCGTTTAGAATTGGGATCACGAGGAGTAGTAAGAGCGTTGACGTAACTGCAGCGAAAAGATAACTCTTCGTCATCATACTGTGCCATCAACTCCTCGCCAGCTAAGTGCTCTCCCTTCCTTCATCCGCTATCCTGCCGTGCATAACATTGATTGCACGACGAAACTCCGTTCTGACCAGTGATGGCGTAGTGGGAGGGGACCTCCATACGGAGAGGAGGTACGATTTTTCCTCCCTGCTGAGGCCGATTACCATGTCCAGAGCATCGAGTTCGTTTTGCTCTTCACGGGACAGGCTTGAAGATGCCTCATTCAGGAAGTTGTTTCCGATGTAGTTAGTGGTTGCCAAAATTTGTGTTCACCTTTTTCCGCACCCTTCGCCCGCTAGCTTTGGCAGATCGTTCGTACTGTACAAGCGGGCTACCTTTTCCAATTTCACCAAGAGAGGCAAATCATCCAAAGCTAATCAGGCTCACTTTGCTAGAGTCTCCACTCTCTCGTTGGCGGAATAACCGCTAAAAGAAGGGAAGAAGCTCCTGCGGAACTAGTCAGGCTTGGGATGAACGGCGAATATTCGAAGAGAGAATTTGACTTTTAATTCTCCATACCAATATGACAGCCTCTACTCAACGAAAAAATGATAGAGAGTCTGCGCATATGCACCCTACGGTTTACATGACGCAGGATGGGTCGGAGAGTCAAATCTTCCTTCTTTCCTCGTCTCCATTCCCTTCCGAAAAAAGAAAAGTTGTTTTCACTTCGCGCAAAGTGGATAACGGGATACGTGCTTTGCACGACGACTGTTTATGCCGAGTATTGTCGCTCGACTAGCACAGCTGCCACCAGCAGGGACTACCCAATGATAATGCTGACGAAGAAAGAAGGCACGTTTAATGCACTCAGAAGGAAAATTACTTCTGCATTGTACAAGAAAGCCCATGTTTTAAAACATGGGATGAATTGCGCTTGGAGAATCTGATGTCTCTCAAGAATGACGCCATACGCGATACTCTCAAGAGAACCAAGGAGAGACGGAGGACTCAAACCTGTAAGCAATATGAGCTGAAAATAGATACTTCCCATCTCAGCGACAAGACACACGAACATCTCGATAGATTATTTCTCGAAGCCAAGTGGTTCTACAATCATGTGCTTGCAAACGGAAACGTATTCGAGGCCGACTACAGGTTGGGCGCGGTCCGTGTCAAGGCAAAGAATGGTTTCGAAACAAGAGAAATCCGATGTCTTTCATCCCAGATGAAACAGGAACTCATCGACAGGATGAGAGACAACATCAGATCACTTTCCAGGTTGAAGAAGAGCGGACACAAAGTTGGTGCGCTCAAATTCAAAAGTGAAATGAGTTCCATCCCACTCAAGCAGCAAGGGATGACGTACAAGATCATCGATAAGCACTACGTCCACATTCAGGGAATCAAGCAGAGACTCAAAACAAGAGGGATTTTTCAGATTCCTGCGAACGCCGATCTTGCATCCGCGCTTCTGATCCGAAAGCATGGAGACTACTATCTGCACGTGACGACATACCAAACGAAGTCGTTTGCAGAAAAGAGAAAAGAGGCATTGGAGGACGAACGAAGCGTAGGGATTGATCTTGGAATCAAGAACCAGCTCACGCTGTCAAACGGGATCAGAATCAGCTACGAAGTCCCTATCTCGAAGCAAATGAGAAGATTGTGCAAGAAGCTAAGCAGAAAGAAATACCACAGCCACAACTGGTGGAAGGCAAAAACGAGACTGGATAAAGCCTATCATGGGACGACGAGCATCAAGAACGATATCCAGAACAAGCTTGTGCACGGACTCACAAAACAGTTCAGAACGATTTGCTATGAGGATGATGCAATCAAAGCGTGGCAGCGGATTTGGGGAAGAAGAATCTTGAACACCTCACTGGGCGAAATAATCAGTGCGCTTGAAAAGAAGGCACAAACGCCGAGGAAAGTGGATAGCTTCATTCCCACGACCCAGAAATGCTCGCGTTGCAACGCAAGGAATCAGGTCACTCTTGTGGATAGAATCTATGAATGCGCGTACTGTGGTCTCATAATGGGCAGAGACCTCAACTCCGCGATAAACATCGAAAAGGAAGGAGGAGTACCTATGGTGCATAGGGAATTAACGCCTGCGGACACTCTTGCCTCTACTCTCTTGGAATACTTTCAAAAGATTCCAGACGTCAGAGCAAGCATGGTGGTTGAAACAGGAAGCCCTGCTTTGATCGTGGAGAAGCCCACGATCATCAGTCGTGGGTAGTTCACTTCTGCATTCTATCCCTTTGATTGAATACAGAGTTGACATTCTCCCGCCTGAAGGCAGGGAGATTCTCGCTTCGTTAACGCTCGTCATGGTGTTTCATCCTAGCGAGTTCTCGATATGGGCTGTGCCAAAAGCAGCCCCTGAGATAGAGCTTGCCCTATCCCCCGATTCATTATGTTGTATGCACCGTTATAGTCCGCGTTGTATTCGTGTCCGCATGCGAAGCACTTGAATTTGCCACCCACTCGAAAACCTTTCGAGAGGCAATGATGGCATATCTGGGAAGTCCACGCTTCTGAAACTTTTATGACTTTGATGCCGCGCCATTATGCTTTGTATCGAATCATCTGGAACAGCTTGTAGAATGGAAAACTATTTAGCTTGCGCATGAAACCGCGTGAGTGTCATCGTTGCAGTCGGATCCCTTTCAAGTCGCCAATCGTGATCGCCACGTTGAGTCTGTCCGCTTCCTCTACTACGGCTGTAGAAACTTTGTGCAGGATGTCGTTCGTTATTCGAGATTCTTTATCCCCCACTCTCTTGAGGGCTCCGTATGCACCATTCATCTGCAATGCTTTCCGAAGAAGGTAGAAGTGTGCTCGCAGCTTTCGAAGCTCTTTTCCATAGAAGCTAGATTTTCTTTCGAGAGAATTCACTGTAGTGGCGATGTTGTGTAGGCCAGCATCGACTGCAAGCATCCCGATTGGTTTCCTGTCGATTTGGATGTCCTTTTCGACTGTGAGATACACGTAGAAGTCTCCGTTGATTTTGAGGAGTTTTGCTTCATCGAAGATTGCGTCATCTGCAACACACTTCTTTCCTTTTCAGCTGCACTTGGTATGCATGCAGACGAACTTTCCAGCTGGCTTGCTAGTTCAACGATCTCAGAGTGACTCGCCAGTCAGTATCAAGTTTTTGAGCATGGGATCTATGACGCGATAGGTTCCGTCAGCATGCTCGACCAGAAATCCGTCCACGAGGTTGCTTAGAACGTTCTGCACTGTAGGGCCTGAGACAGGGGTCTTTCGAGCAGCCTCTATGAACTGTTTTACAGTACTCCAGCTTGCTCCGCCAGCAGTCGCCTTCAGTGCCGCAACATAGAGGGTCTTGTCTCTGCCCTCCAAGAAATGCTGGAGCTCGTTTCTGACCACGTTTCTACCTTCATCTACTGTCGTCTTGAGAGCCTTTTGCAGGGACTGTCGTCTCACAGCTACGCAGTTGCCGTAAAGCGTGAGCCAACCAGGCATTCCGTCAAGATGATCCTCGACACTCTGGCTCAATACTTCGTTCGGCACCTTCACTCTGCACTCCTTGAAACCCCTCTTCAGGAACTCTTCGGCTCGTTTCTTGTCGAATCTTGTGAGCACCACTTCTGCCGGCGGCCGACCGTACATTGGGCTCTTGCTGCTTTTGGGACTGAGGAGCGTCCTGATCAATCCGAACATAGAGCCTGAGAAGACGAACTCTATGTTTCTATGAGTGTTCCAGATGTTGGCGAGTATTTTCAAGAATTGCCCGCTCACATTGCTCAATTCCTGAACCTCGTCTAGTTCAATTACGAGCTTACCACCCTGCCTCCCGAGCAGGTCAAGCAAGTCCCATACAGCCATGAGAGGCCTCTTCTGCGAAGTTACTGAAATGCCACCAGGGCCGATCGACAGACCTTCGATCCTTCCCGCAAAGTCCTTGAATTTCCCAGTCAAGCTGCTTGAAGAGTTGATCGCATTTACCAGAGAGCCGAGAAGACCCTGTATTCCTCTTTTGCTCCCCATAGGTTGACATACACTGTTTGAAAGCCTAGCTTCGAGTTGGCGGCTTTGATGAGGCTTGTCTTGCCAACCATCCTCGGCCCGATGACCACTACCCAGTTCCCGGCCCTGAGCATCTCAACCAGCCTGTCGAGTTCTTCTTCGCGTCCAAACAACTCTCTCGGCGCATCTTTTGGTTTCAAGTCGAAGAGCATTTTCTTACTATACACCCTCTAATACTATACACCCTATAGCTGATATTAATCATTCCGTTGTACTCTGGATGAAAGTTTCAAGCATTTCCGATTCACTCCTCCCCCTTCAAAAAGGGAGATTGCCTCTACCTGTCGGACAGATCAGTAAGTTTCAGTCAAGGAAGCGGGAAGTCAATGGATTTATTCGTTGGTAGTTCACAGCACGAGTTACACAAAAGGAGTACGTTATGGCTTGGTTCCCTGTAGTCTTCGGTTGATGAGATCAACTTGATCTTGCTTTTCTTTGACTTAACTTCATCGTATCGACTCGTAGGATTACAGTCGTCTTTTCTGGTTCCGTTCCTATCGCTTCACATCCAATGCCTTTTTCTCCTCGTATTTTTAGCCAAGTTCCCCTTCTGCCCTTGATGGAGTAGGAGCGCCTTTCGGGCGGCAACGCCATCCCAGACCAGAAAAGAAAACCGAGCCGATTGGACTAGCCACGAAGATCCCCAGCCTCCAAAATGCGGAAAGAGCCGCGACATGCTCGGGTAGGAGCTCCTTTCGGGAGGCAACCTCCGCCCAGATACTCTATCCACTCTCGGACAGTTCGGTGTTTTCTTGTTTGTTTTTTGTGATGTAAAGATACTAATTGTCAAACCTATTTAAGACGCCAAGGAGCGGGAAATCCCACGTGCTTCACAGTAGATGCGAATGAATTCAAGCGTTTTCGGCCGTAATTATTATGGCCAGCGTGCCTTAGGGCTTCTTTCCGACATTCATTGAAGGTCAATTCAAGAAAGCTGCATGAATTCGTGAAGAAAAGTATCTCAGGATTGCTAACATACGACCTCAAGGAGAGAGCCATTTACTCAAAAGCCGATCACCTAAAACTGCTTATTTCTGCAAGCTTGGTGAATGGGTTTGCAGAAGGTGTTTCAAAGTCTCTAGACGAATCACCGACAGCAGAAACTCTTCTTTCGTACATCAAATCACAAAGAGAAGAGAGGCTCAAACGAATCTTCGATGATTTGGTAGACATGAATGTAAAGAAGCTCCGAAAACGACGGAAATTACGACTTCCAGTCCCCGTAGCGGTGGATCTGCACGATGTCATGTATTACGGCGATCATGAAGAAACACCGATGGTCATCGGAACCATGCACCGAGATGGAAGCAATTATGCGTTCAAGTATCTTACAGCTTCTGTTCTGGTAGATGGGGAAAGACTGATCGTAGCTGTTACAGGGTTAGAATCAGCTGCGGAACTTGCTTCATCTGCCGAACAAATTGTGCGAAAACTGCGAGAAGAGCTGGAAATCAGAATTCGATACTTGGTGTTTGACGGTGGATTCCTTAGCACAGGCTTCCTGAGATTTCTTGAGGAATCTGGACTCAAGTACATCGTCCGAATGGCTCCGACCTACAGCACAAAGAAAATGAGGCTCTGGAATGGCAGGAGATTCACATACACGACTAGTGGACACAGGAGAAGAAAGTCCGAACAAACGTCATTTGATGTGGTCGTGGTCTACGACAAATCAAAGGATTACAAGTACCTGTTTGCAACCAATCTTCCCTACAAAGCTGAGACAGTATTGAGATTGTTCAAGAATCGTTGGGGCATAGAGACGAGCTACCGGATGTCAAATCAATTCCTGATAAAACAACATCAAGGAACTACGTGGTAAGGTTATTTTACTATCTCTTTGCATGTCTTGTCTACAATTCGTGGGTCATGTACAATGCCAACCAAGAGCTGCTCCATCCGAACGAATCGGTGGAAGTAATACAAATGAAACTCTCTCTCATCGGTCTGATTATGAGTGGGTCATTTAACATACGAGAAAAGCATACTTGATTCGCATCTACTGTTTAGTCATGGAAGGATGTCACGACGCCAAGAACTTTCCTGACCGGCCCATCAAGAATCCGGGCCCTGTTCTTCGAGAGCTAGTCCTTTCTCAAGCTCTTCATCCTTCAAGCCAAGAGCTTGACCGTCGAGCTGTTTCACTTCAAATGTGCCGGGCGACTTGCTCTTTAACAGGTCGAGTACGTCCTTCCTATGCTTTTGGCTTCCGACATAGAATACGACGCGTGAGTATTGACCGGGAGGCGAGAAGCACTTGTCGTAATTTTTCACTAGCTGCTTCTGGTTCTTCCTCGGCGTCGTTTCGACCTCTATAGCAAACCTATTCTTGATGTCCCAGTGGTTCGGGTCGTGCAACTCCCTGATGCTCCCGTCGGTCTTGTCCCTGACAAAGGTCGTTTTCAATGGATACACTATGATGTCTGGCCACCGATCGTTAGAATCCCCATAATCCACTGTGCAGGAAAAGCCCTTACTTTCCCTGTAGTAGTGGATCAAGTGTTTCATCATATTCCAGTGAATGTTCTTACCCACCCTACTTCCCTTTAGGTCTCTGTTCAGAAACCGGTTCTTCGTGTAGTCTGTCAAAGCGTAGGAGGTTTCCCTGGACCGATCCTTTTCATCTCCGTTGAGAAGAGATCCTTCCGACTTGCCAACAAGAGATGGATCGTAGAATATTCCCACATCGTGGAGGTAGCCCTTGTCGATCAAGGTGTTGACAGCGCCGAGGGTCACCGAAAGATTCCAACCAAACTGCTCCTGCATTATCCTTGCAAGTGTCCTGAATTTCATCTCCTTCTCCTTGCTGTCGATACGCCTAGAATCGATGATGTAGAGAACGTTCTCTTCTATTGGTCTGAGCTGTGGTAGCCCCTTTGCTTTCCTTGCTCCCTCCATCGCTGCCCTGTAAATGGGCTCCCGGTCCTTCGTCGAGAGTTCGTCCCCGCTACCGTATCTCTTCTCCATTTCTGACTTCATGTAGTTGATGACCTGGCCCTGGGAGTGAACTGACTCTCGGACTTTCGGGACCGCAAAAGTGAGAGTCCTTGCCAAGGCAGAATCTCCTTTGGGGTTCATCCGTACGACCGAAAGCCAGTTGGGGAGACGCACGATCGCCTTCGCCCACTTCTCTTCATCTGGGGCCATGAGTTTCGAGACCGTTCTGCCGTCATCGGGTCCCAACCTGAAGGCAAATACCATCCCGGCGTTTCCTATGATCGCGTCAAAGAGGTTGTCGGGAATCTGTGAAATGTTCTGATGAGCTATGTTGAGATATAATCCGAATTTTGCTGATTCGCTTAAAATCGTGGAAAGGATTCCTAGCTTAGAAATACTCTGGAACTCATCGATGAAAACGTGAACTGATGTTCTCTGCGTTGATGAGCCATCTTCTACACCTCCACCTCTTTCAAGTTCCCTAGCCCTGGCTTGAACCATGAAGTAGATTCTCAGTACGATAGCGCTCGTCAGCATCGTGCAGAAGTCTTCCGGAAGATTTGATTTTGGAATCCTGAAAATTGTCAGCCTGCCCGGCTTCAACATTTCAGAAAAATCAAGCTTGGAATCTCTCTTGCAGAATGTCCTCGCTGTGATCGAAGCAAGTGGAAGCACAAAATTGGAGATCCTGTTCATGGCAGCTGCGAACGCGTTATCTTCGAGCTTGGATATTGCTTCCATGGTCCTGCTCACAACTTCATCGGGTATGGGTTGACTCTTCAGCAACTCTTCAAGCTCTTCCTTATCCATCCGGATCATATCATTCAGTAAATAGTAGAGATCGAGGAAGGTTATCGTGGATCCAGAATGCGGATGGTAGAGTGTCTCTCTTCGCTTCGCGTACTTTTCTGCATCTTTTCCGATCTCGTTGTTTTTCCTTTCTTCTTCTTGAGTCGTCGCGAGTTCTCTGCTATTCTCTGTTTCTGCTGCGCCATCGTCTTCACTTTTGTCCGGCTCTTGGACGATGTTTGTCGGATCTGTTTCGGAGTAAAGGTAGTACAGAGCCCCCTTCAGCATCCACATCAATCTAGGAGCCTGTTCCGAGCTTGTCGAAAACATCTCTCTCATTACGATCGACATCTGCTCGACTTGATTTTGAACAGCCATTGTTCTCTCTCTTCTGTAGGTTGAAGAACCAGTTTGAGGTAGAGGAGGGAGTTCAAGAGGATTTAGGGCGTAAGTGGTGTAAAGAGGATCGAGTATCACGAGCTCTTTCCAATTGTCTTGCATCATCGCTAATTGCAGGGACGCGTCTCCATGAGGGTCAATGTAGATCATCGCGCATGGATACTTCTTCTGATTTCGATTCCAGTACAGACAGTTTAGGAGAAACAGTTGAAGATTCGTCTTGCCTGTTCGAGTTCCACCTATGACATAGGCGTGGCTCTTGAGGTCTTCTAGTGTCAGCTCATTTGAAGTCATGTGACTGCTAATTGACTAGGATTTAATCTCTTAAGAGGAACAGAAATCCGCTATGTTAGCATCTCCAGAACCTTTCTGATCGCAGGATCGTTCCTGGAAAACATTTCACTTGTTGTTGATTGAGAGTTTTTTCATATCTCAATAGTGATCCTGGCCGGCGTTTTTTCAGGTGAAATTTCCCAGGGGGTGAAGGAAAAGGACCGAAATAACGCTGCATGGCGAAGGTAGATGGAATCGCAGAGAGAAACTGAAGCCCAGCTGAGATTATCAAAATAAACCGTGAGTAAGGAAGAGAGTCTCCCCCTGTCAAAACAGGCACAGCTATCAAGGAAGAAAGCAGACTAACGATGGTTACAATTGCAAGCACAGAAGCGTAAAATCCTATGTCTGGATGTCTTTCCAAGATATCTAATCGAAGACGTCCAATTGAGAAACCTACAATTCCCTCTGTTTTAGTCGAGCTTGAGGATGCCTTGTGATCAATCTCAAGATCGTCAAACACAGACTTCCAGTCTCTGAGTGAGCATCTATCTTTTAATGGATGTATGAGCTGTGACATGTCATGTCTGTACTGAATTATGCAGAGAATTGTTGCATAGGGGATTGGAGTATAGATGAAGAACGCGATTGCTGATAGAGACATTTGTCGAAACTCTCGAAGGCTTGTACCGACCTTTTCCTTTTAACGGCCGCCGCCTAAATTCAACTAAGGAGAAAAAATGGATCGACTTTGAAACTGTGATCCAACTTCGGTTCTCTGAGGCTTAAGAACAACAATTCCTTTTCTGCTTTAGAAATGAAGACTCACGTAAAAGCAGGCAGCAAACGCGTACTCTTCTTCAACTTCGCCTTGAGGGACGGCCACTTCATGGCAAGGCCAGTTTTTAATTCCCAGCAATCCCTGATTGGGGAGACTATTCAGGCACTTGAGAGATTCACTCCAAGGTTTGCATGGATACAATTTTTGTTCTCGCAAAGAGACTACAACCATCTTCTGATGTACACAAAGACTGAAATGGAGAATTACGTTCGGTTAGCAAATACATCGGAATATGACGAGCGCACAAGGCAGAAAATACCCAGGAGGGAGATTAGCACCCAGTGGTATAAGTTTGCAGCCCAACGAATAAAGAAGATAGAACAGATACTATCCAAGCCGACGATCATTTTCGCGATAAATGGGATGTGGGTTGGGAACGAAAACAGTCCGACGAGTATCGCGCACCAACTTCAGGAATTACCATTTTCATTATGCTCGGACGATACCGACCGATTGAAGGCATATTTGTACAGGGATCCTAGGATCCTGAGGATGCTCGTTGACAGAAGGATGGTGACCGATATCTCTCCCTCAATTTACAGGTATGGACATTCGAGGGAGGAACCGCCTTCCCTAATTCTAAGTCCTGACGAAATCCCGTTTTACATTCACATGCCTACCGGGGCAAGCGCTAAGGGACTATCGTCGATCAAACCTGCGGCTCACTTTCCAGTCGGCGGAACTTTGAAGGCTCAAGAGGTTATGCCAAGAGGGGACATTGGCGCACTCGAGAGATCCAGCGGAGAAGATTGTGTCCAATTGCCAATACTTGAACCTGAAACTCGAGTAGGCCCAAAGATACAAGGATTAGGGCGACTACCCGAGAATAAGGAGAATGGAAGCAATGCCGAGCAGAATGATAGTACACCGGGTTGGCCACCGCTCGCAGCTCTGAAGAAGATACCAACGCTCGAAGAACCGTTGGAGGAAGACGAAGCACAGCGGCTTTCTCAGATAATCTCCCGCAACGTCAGGACATTTGAAGTACTCTATGACTCTGAAGGAGTAACCAAAGTTTTGCTTTCTTCATCATCCGAAACCGCCGGCGACGACTTGGAAAGCGTCTACATACCTCAGCTTGAGTCGGTTTATGGAAAGTCTCGACTACGAACTTTTATCGGACAAAAGACCGGAGTTTGTGGTGGAGGAGCTTCCAAAAATAGTAAACTTGTGATTCTATGTAGGCCGACGATTGTCAATAGACAATTTGCAGACAGACTATCACCCATGAAGAAACGAGAGACCGTTAGTTGGTCCGCTGTGTGAGCATATTAGAGCAATTGTCAGCACGAATCCTCTATCCTCATTTGGGGGCTGAATGCCTAAATGTCCCTCTATGCAAAGGGAAAGAATATGTATGCACGAGAAAGACTAAGAGAGATAATCACGGATCACTACAACTATGAAGTTATTGAGCTTGCGAATTGCAAAACGCTCTTCAGGTATTTTGTTCCGCAATTCCGCCAGTTCATCAACATGAATTTGGAACATACTTTGCTTCATTCGCGGGTCTTGTACGAATTTTATTACAGATTAAAACTAAAATACGATGACACCTCTTACCCAAGAGCAAACATGTACATCACAGATTTCACTAGGCCAGCATATACTGAGAACATCAAAGATGAAAATAAAGAAACGAACGAACTCGGATTCTGGATTAAAGTGAGCAACCAAATTTTGCATTTGGGCAAGGAGCGGACCAGCGATCCTTCTAGTAAATTTACTCTTGGTGAAGCTCTCAATATCGCCAATGACCTGTTGAGAATCACGAAGAACTTTCTGGGTAAACTCGAGAAAGTTGAAAACGGATACTATTTTGATGCTACATTGCGAACTCTTTTGGGAATAGTCCAAGCGTCTATTTCAGAAGAGAAGTTCCCATCCCGGTGAACGTTGATACATCCTTACTCTTTCCCAGATAGCAAGCGATCTGGAATCGACGAATGACTCTTTAGACTATGGAGTCTTGAAGTCTTCTTCTTTAACAGATCTTCCGAGCTTTCCACTTGCATTCAGATGGTTGTGAAGGTTCGCTAGCTTCTGGCTCTGTACCTTATCCTTTGGATCCAGTCCCCTCACTATCGAATGTAATTTTCTTATCTCTGCCTGCACCGCAGGGATTTTGGAGGCTTCCGGGGTAATTATCTTGTTATCAACAAGGGAATCGGAAAGATTCTGATGTGACGGAAAATTCGCTGCAAACCTCTTCAGCTGTTCTTCGTTGTTCGGATCAATCAAATCCAGCCGCTGACCTTCTGGAAGTTTTAACTTCGACCAATTAGGCATCGCTGAACCCGTTGTTGGATTAACGACGTGAACATTTGAGGTCGGGGTAGCTGCCAAACTTATCGAATTTATCTTCTGAATTGAGCCCGTGGCAGCAGCAACGTGAGCCTGACCTATCTGGGAGGCCTGCTGTGCTTGAACTTTCGGAATCATTACTCGAGGCGTTTGTAACGGTGCCGCCTTCCTCATTACTGAGCCAGCAGCTCCCGCGCCCGCGGCACTCACAAATCCTGCAGCCCCAAGGGTTGCGACGTTGTATCCAATCGCGGGAAGACCGGTGGAGCCAAAGGCCTTCATACCGGTCACCAGTTTTTGTGGGATGGAAGGAGGTGGCTGCCCTGCAATCTGTGCGGTCTTTCCAAGGGTTCCCACTGCGGAACCTGCTGCGCTCAACCCACCAGCTCCGCCGGTTGCAACTCCAGATGCAATCATTGTGGCAACTCCCACACCCGTCATCGCGACCTGTGACGCAGCCTGGAAGACGGTAGCAGTGAGGGGGGCGAGAACTGTGGGCATCAAGATTGCAGTCAGAAGAGCAGCAGCTGCGACCCAGTTCTGGCCGCCGTTCTGACCTACAGCTTGAAAGAAGATGTTTCCTGAGGAGGAGTTCCAGACATTCGGAGAAAGAATGTACGAACCCACTCCAAGAACAACAGCGCTCATTACGGAAGCGAGCATCAGACCAAACAGGGTGTCGTCAATCATGGAGCTTAACTTCCTCGTGAAGGGAATCAGGCGAAGGCCCATCGAGAGTGGAAAAGCGACAATCATTGCTGCTATGATGAATATCCTCGCAACTCCGAGGAAGAAGAGCATGATGTAGATGACACCGGATATGATGAAGAATACTATCTGAAAGAAGCTATTTGTGAGGAGGGTCCACAAACTCCAGCCGTGGGCAAATTCCATGTTGTTCCAAAGAGTTTGTAGGACTGTCCCGTAGTCGTAGTATGGATTCGGATAGGCGATCAATGTCTGAGTCAGGTAGTTTATCATCCTCGCCACGCCGTCGTAAATCGAGGGAAATGCTATCACAACTATAAGGCCGATGATGACGTCCATTATCATCGAGTCCGTGCCTTGCTTGCCCATCCTCCTCAAGATTAGGGCAAGCGCTCCACCCACCATTATGATGATAATGGCAATTATGAGAACAAAGTTGTACACGTTGCCCAGACCAGGGATCACCGGGTCATACGAGGTGATGTTTGAAGCTCCGAGCATCGAATCGTTGAAAAGAGGGAGGGCAACAACTTTGTACCAGATGTCACTGGTTGTAGAGTTCGAAGCTTGCTGTTGTGCGCTAGTCACGATTGAGCCGTAAGATTGACTAGAACCGAGAATCTGTCTTGATGTTGAGGGATTTAGCTGGTCTTGCTGCGCAGTAGAAGATGAACTATGGAGCAGCGGAGAAACGAAAACGCTAAGGATCACTAAGGAGATTGCAAACATATACGAAGCTTTCCTTTGGTAGTAGCCACACTTTGCTTTGAATTTCCTGTAACGCCCGAACATGTTTCTCCAACCCTAACCTACGATGATCTCAAGATTCAAAACATTCCAAAGCTCTAAATTGCAAACAAAATTCCCAGGAACTTATAGGGAATGAAAAGAGAGCGTCTTTCAAATTGCCCGCCCCCTTGTCATATCTCCAGAAAGAAGTTTCCACACTTCTTCTAGAGCTGTTCCCCGCCACGCCTCGCTCCCTGCTGCTCTATGATTGCCTGCCCCAGCCGGAATCCAATGAAGAGCGTCCCGAGTATCGCCGTAAGGATTAGGATTGCATTTATCGCATTCAAGAGTATTGTAGGAAGCGCTGGATCGGTTGATGCGCACGCAGCAGTGATGCACCAGATGTACGAGACTCCGTTTGCGATATGGGTTGCGATCACTCCGTAACCAACCGTTGGTAGCTGTGCTGCAGCAGCTGCCACTGCGACAAGATAGAAGACGAATGATACTATCAGTGGCAGGAGGAGTATCAGGATCATTTCGAAGGCGTGTCTAGTCACGTTAACTGATGATGACATCTTTCGTGTTTGACCTCGAATAGACAGAGAGAGCTAGACAGTTCTTAAGACGCGGAACTGTGTCTCATTTCTGCTTCTCTGTCTTTGGAAAGAGCGACGACGGAATAATCTGAACGAATCGCAGAAACAGAGTAAGGATGGTAACGGACCTATTTCGAAATACTGATTAAAATCAAAATCAAACAAATATGCTGCTGAAATTTCCTTTCAATCCTTGGGCAGGGTTGATTAGCTAACCAGTCCGAATTTAGTTAGAGCGCTTCAAATTTTCATCTCTTTCGGCTTTGTCGTGAACGACTTTTTCTCATCTTCACTTAGCAAATTGTAAAACTGAACTCTTCCCTCGGGGGTCAGGAGGAGCCCTTGGCCTTGAGTACACTTCTGGATGAATCTTCCTTCATCGTGGCTCATAGAAAGCTGTTCCGTGAGGAGGTCCGAGGCAGCCTCGTCCTGCTTCAACACAATCTTGGTAGAACAAGATTCGATCATGGGGCGGCCAATCGAGTTATCTGAGAAAAAGTCTCTTGCGAGTTGCGTTGCAAGAATGAAAGAGCAGTTGTAATGTCTTCCGGTCCTTGCGATTCGAGGCACGTATGTTGATGCGACATTGAACTGCGATGACATCCTGGAGGGGGACATCGATTTTCCGGAGCTCGCCGGGGCAATGAGTCTCCATCCCTCGTCTACCACAATCATCTTCTTCGTGCTGATAGGAAGTCGGGAAATGATCTGCCAGGAGTAAGAAAAAGCGAGGAATTGTGCCACATCTTTGGCCCATTCAGGAAGAGAGCTCATAACAAAGCATGTTCTCGAGTCTCACTGCATGGGTTCACCCTCGAAAAGGAACCTGTAGGGCTTCAAATCCGCGTCGAGCTGCTTTTTCAAATCACGAGGCGAATTTGCAAGAAGATCTTCGAAAGAAGATGATTTTTCGCAGGCAAGTCTCAGGTCGGTCCTAAGCTCTGGTTCCCGCGCTTCATTCAAAAGCATAGAAAGGAATTCCGATACAGTTTTCCTGTCTGGCTCGTTTGTTCCCTCTTCCAAGAACATTTTGAAAGGGTCCAGTCCCGTTTTCTCGTTCTGTTTCAGAACGTACACCGAGCTTCCAGTTTTGAAGGCAAACGAAGACTCATATTCTCCGTCCGGACCGGCGCTGTACTCTCTCTTGTCCAAAGCGTCGAATGTAAACAAAACCATCTCGGGATTCTCCAAAGCCATTCTCGACACCCACGACTTGATGAGAGTCGATTTTCCAGCTCCCGTCGAGCCTATTAGGGCAATGTTGTAATTCTCCTTCTCGTAAATATCATAGAGGATGACGTTATGTGTAAGTAGATTTTCTCCCACGAGGGTACCTTTAGGATCAATGAGATCCAATCCAGCAAATGGAAAAAAGACGCCAAGAGTTTCAGTGGGTACGAAAAACCACCTCCCGGTCGTCCAGGCCGGTCCCTTCCCCGTGTACATCGGCATCTGAAGGTAAGCAGGAGAATCAATCTCTTCGACGAATGAGCCCAGCGCCTGTTTCAGAAGCTTTTTCCTCTCCCTGAGAAGATCAATCGTGGGGGCTCTAAGTACGAACTTCAACCTCACTCGAAAGAGCCTCTGAGAGGAGGACGAAAGCTCATTTGCTATCCGCTCGAGTCTTTCTCTCTGTGTCACCAAATCCGCTCCAACCAGCCAGCTCCTGGATTGCCTGTACGCGATGGATTCGCTCACAGAATAGAGCCGCTCGTTGACCATCCTCTTTGCCCTGAATATCTCACTTACAGGATCTATCTCCACCCTGACTTCGTGAGCTATTCCGTACACCTGCGATAAGAAGCCCGTAGGAAGTCTACCGCCCAGTCTTGTCATGTTTGATACCTGAACGAAATTTGAAGAATCATCGATGAAATATTTAGGATAAGCCTGAACCATTTTCAACTCCGGGATATATGGAATCTTTTCGTATCTCGCGCCGATCATCGAAACCGCTGCGTCCATCTCAGATCTTGTTTCGATGAAATACCGTTTGTATCTCGCATTTTCATAAATCGAGGCGCCTGCCCTCACGTCTCGGGAATCTTCTATTATTCTAAACGTCGTGGGCTCCACAAGCGCATTGAGAAATTGGACGAACCTTCCAATGACCTCCTCCTGCTCTCTTTCCTTCATTCCCCACAGATTGATGGAACGCAGCTCATAGCACATAGGAGCGAGCGGAGAATCTTCTTTGGCAGTTTCAGAATGAGAGTGGCTTACCTCCACTTGTCTCAGTTTTCTTCTGATTCCATCTACAATGTCGTTCATCATTGTATCTGACTCCCTGCCTTCTCATCGTTGTCTGCTTTGTCTGCGTTTAGAAAATGTCCTAAATTTGCCGCTGTCATCAAATCTTTATTCTTAGTAGCCTTGAAGAATAGCTCAAACTCCAAGGGAATCATCCTTACCCGCTGAGAACTCAAAACGAATCCTACTGCGAGCATCGCGAAGACAGGGATTAATTTTCCAATGTAGATTATTCCGAAGATTGCAAGAGGAATCGGCCTCGATATGAGATCCCCGAGTCCTCCAAGGGTGGCAAGAAGAAACACCTGCCTAGGAGAAAGCGCATGGCTCCCCAGCGGTATCGATTTTCGCTCCCACCAATTCTCCTCGCGCCAAGATAGAACTTCTGCACACATTCCTTATCCTGTCCAGAAACAGGTAAACTGGATGAGGTTTTAAGAGACGGTGCTCTGAAATCGCACAATTATTACAGTACCTGAAAATAAGCGATTTCATGCCATAATTATTATTGTCAACCCGTCATTAGGATTTCCGGTGTTTCTAAGAATTCGCAACAAGAAATATCAAGAAGTGCTGACGATAGGAGCTGGTTGTGTTCAGACTTTGGTTCGGGGAGAAAAATCAATCAAATATTTGAAAAAAGCTAACAATGTTCAAATATTGAGAGATTTGCTGTCATGAGGGTATTCCAAGTGCTTGCAAGGAAATCTATCAAGCAATCTTACTGTCCATCGAAAGAAATACTTTGCTTGATGAATGATTATCGACAAATGACAAACGACGCTATCAGGATTGGACTGGCAAATAACAATGTATCCGCCCTAAAGAAGCTTTCAATGCTCTCCTATAAAGAGCTCAAGAGGTACAGAAATGTCCCTTCCTGCTACAAGCTATGCGCAATATCCAAAGCTGCTGGAATACTAGCTTCGAGAAAGAAATCGATCAAGAGAGGCCATCCAACCAAAGACCCTTATCTGAAGAAGTCCATCGTAGTCTCGTGTTACAGTTTCAAGATTGTAAACGGAGAGCTAAGGATTCTGATCGGGAGAGGAAAGTGTGAGTTCATTTCGTTGAACGCACATACGGTTAAGATTCTCGCTTCAGACCTAGATATCAAAGTAAGATCATTCACTTTAACTGAGAGATCCCTATCACTGTGCATTGCAAAGGAAATACCTGAGATAACTGGCATAACCTCAGCAGCTGGAATAGATCGGAACCTGAGAAATCTGGCAACTGGAAATCCATCAAGAGTCGCATACTACGACATGAACAAGATTGTCGAGATAGGCGAGACCACAAAAGGGATCATAAAATCTTTCGTTAGAAACGATTTCCGAATCAGGAAGAGGATGATTTCGAAGTATGGGAGAAGAAAGAAGAATCGAACTCAAAGCATTTTGAATTTAGTATCAAATGACATCATTACATTCTGCTCGCTCAATAGGTTAGCCATAGTCTTTGAAGATATCACAAACATTCGCTCAATGTACGGAAAAGGTAACTATCAAGGCAGGAAATATCGACGAATGATGAATAACAACTGGCCTTTCACTGAAATAAAGAGGTTGATAGAGTATATAGCAAATTGGCAGGGGATTCCAGTTATTCGCTTAACTAAAAAAGAAACCAGAGGAACTTCGCTTGAGTGCTACATATGCGGGGAGAGACTCCAACAACCACTCAAAAGCGATGCCGAACATAAAAGAGAGCTCTGGTGTATCGCATGCAAAAGATGGTTTGACAGAGATCTAGTAGCTGTCATGAACATCTTTCGCAGAGGCTGGGTGAGGTTCGCACAGTCTCACAACGTAAAAGGACTCGAAAGTGAAGCAGTGAGGGGGAACCCGCAGACGCCGACGGTGATTCTTCGAGTCGATTCGAGTAAGCTGAGGTCAGAGGAAAGAGTGAAGTAGAGAATTCATGAGAACTTCATTCGCCGACCAAAGGCCGAACAGAACCATATCATGAATGCAATTACGAGTATAGCAGCGAGAAACTCCGAAGAATAATACAGAGGCGGGGGAGAACTCGGAGTTATCTCCAGTCCTTCAATTATGCTCATGCCGCCCCAAGCGTTTTCGATATAAATCGAAACAGAGCTGCTAGCGTTTCCAACGGGGAACTGTAGTGTGTATTCTCCAACGTATCCGGCAGGCCCGAATAATCCTGAAATGGACGAGGATGAGGAAGCGAGTAGGCTCTCGTTATACAGAACTTGACCTTTGTCGCTCACTACCCAAACATAAGAGGCTCCGCCACTCTGGTTTCCTATGAGCAGTGACACTTCATAGGAAGTCCCTCCGTTCTCAGATACCGGATTGCCGTCGAGGCCTATTCCTCCGCCAACAAAGTTCGATGATACGACGGTCATTGAATTTTCTCCATAGACCATAGCATAGGATTGGGTCAGATTCCCTGGTTCGTACGATACGAAGAAAGGTCCGGTAGGATCTGAATATGTTCTTACCAAGTAGGGAATGGATGCGGAAGAGGAAAACGAGAAATTTAGAGGCTGCATGACGAGATCCTCTCCCACGGACGGCTGCATGAAATAATATCCGGTGAGATCTTGGAAGGGGAAGGAAGTAGGAAAATCACTCATCGCGAAGAGTCCAAAATAGTCAGAGACATTGTAAGTAGTGCTCTCGACAGCTTGATAGTAAGTGACTGGGGCGCTCAAGTAATAAGGCGGATTGTTTGCCTCGTAAATGTATTGGGTATATCCAACCTTTCCAGAAACTGAAATAGTAAAGTACGGCATCGTGTCTGAATTCGAGGTCGCGAGATTGGTCTGGTTTATCAAAAACACCCACTCTTGAGAATCCGAAATTAACGGTTTCAAGATCGTTGTAGAATATGCTGGATAGAGATCCTGGTCTAACGAACTGGTTGCCTTTGTGTCGTTCCCAAAAACCGAAGAAGCCTCGGAGACGACATAAGAATCGAGCGGGGCGGGATTGTGCGAGACAATCGTAACCGAGAAGTTCGCATCTGAGCCGCCGTAAGGCTTGAACACCAGGTAGCCGTTGAAAAATATAGGCTGGTACAGATAGGAAGTGTTGAAATCGTTAGTTCGATAATTAGAAGAGCCGTAACTATTGTCATACCATGCACACGCGGTCACATTGAAGTATATTATTGAATCAGCACTCACGTAATTCTCGATCTGTTGGATGTTAGAGAGGAAGTAGTACTTCTGAACTCTATTTGACCAAGTTATCACGGTAGGAAATCCTGTCTTGTTGTTCAGGAGCGTAGAAGACAAGCTGAGGTCTGGATGATAGAGGAAATTTGTCACGCCAAATGAATCGTTGACGATGCTGAGGTTCGAGAAAATGCTCCAGCCCTTTGTCGAGAAAGTGAAGCTGTTTACAATGACTCTCTCACCCGTTGAGTTTGAAGAGCTGAATGGATCGGTGTTGATGTCTCCTGAATAGTCTGTATCCTGGAGAATTTCCGTCGTATCTTAGAAGAACGACAAAAGGTCTTTCATAAGTTGAGGAATTTAGAGCGTTGTAATCCATGTATGTAAAGTAGGCAAAATAGGGGGAATAATTAACGACCGCGAAGGGCTCGTAGTTGTAATTCGGAATAGATCTCCTTGAATCGTCGACTGAATTCAGTATGGAAGCGGTGAGCGTAATGTTGTAGGGCGCAAATACGGCATTTGGCAATACCGTGAAGATCGAAAAATCACTTCCGTTCTCGGTCTCACTTAGAACGTTCTGAGGATAAGTGACGTTTACAACGAATGTAATGCTCGGAGGGAGAATACTATTCCCTCCAACGATGACCACTTCATACTGTATCTCGAACTTGTCCAGTCTGTAAAAGGTCCCGTCTGGATTTCTCAGGTTGTTCCCGTAAGAGTCAGTCACATTCACTAGCTTCGATTGTATCTGAGCGTCAATGAAATTGGCAATGAGATCCTGGGGCGAGTCCATTGCAACTGTGTATGTCTGCGATGAACCGACGTTCTCCCCGCCAAGTTCCCAATAGTCAAAAATCCATGTCCCTCCTTGGGGAGTTTCGGAAACCTCGACTATTGAACCAGCATCATACCAGTTCTGCCCTGTTGGATTCACTGATCCATTTCCTGTCACCGAGATCGAAAGTAGGTACTGAGTTATCCAATCCGCATTTTCAACGATATTATCGTTCATGACTACCGAGTCCGAGGGGCTGGATCCTGAATAGCAGCCGCTGCCGGAACAAGACCATCCCGCGAATATGTACCTTGTAGTACCTTCAGGGCTGTAGACGGTTGTCGCAGATATGCCGAAGGTGGCGGTAGTGCCGTTCGGATAGCTTCCGGACCCATATGAAGTGCCGTAAGGCGAGCTTACTGTCAATGTATAGGAGCTCGAAGTCGAAGTGGAGAAAGAAGTCGGAGCAAAGAAGACAATCAGAAAAGAAGCTCCAAGAATCACTGCTATAATTACCAGTTTGAAAAGTGCTGCGGGGAACACTCCTAACTCCTGTTCGCCTTGCGCGATACTGGTTGTCAATCCTTCGATCTCACCTTTCTTTCATCCGTGAAGCTCCCTGCAGCAAGTCTCGCAGAGGTAGAATATCTCAGAACTCTTCTCAGAGTCAACGTGTCCTCTTAGATCTTCATAAGTTCCACAAAAGTCGCATCTGGGATCATCCTCATCTTTATCCCGTCCTCTACCATCGCCAGGTGCCGTCGATTCGCTTGTTGTACAAATCGAGAAGAAGCGTTGACCACCACTGTGATGGCAATTCTTCATCTTAGTACACTTTTCTCTCCTCAAGCAATTATGTCCTAAACTGCTTGGAATGTGAATTCGTTTAAAACGCCGAAGAATCGGACAGAGAGTCCCTCTTTCCGACACTATGAAGGGTCCTAAACTAATCTGAGAGAGACTTCAAGTGAAAGCAAATATCCGGGCGCTGTACGTTGGATAACGAGGATCGAAAAAGCCCATGTAACGTAAAGTGTAACATCAAAGTTACTTAATTAGTAACTTACTTTTCAAGTTACGAATTATGATATTTTCATGTTACAAATTAAGCTACTTTGCCCCGTCTGTATCGGTTCTTTTTTTGAGCATTGACGCAACATAAGAAGCCTCTTCGATCTTTTCGTGGAGTAGATTTGTCAGGCTGGAATAGTCGGCCTGGTTCAAAGTTAATCCAAATCTTGCTGGATCTTGCTTGACTCTTTCCGGTCTTTCCTCCCATATCTCACTAAGCTTTGACTTGAAGCGATCTAGCCTAATTTCGCTCCACGTCTCGACCGCCATTGTGGAATAGGCAAAAGAGGCATCATTTACTCCTCCTCCAAAAGCCGTTCTGAACAACTTGCGTGCATCGTCAGTTATGCCATAGGATTTGCGATCAAACTTTTCTAGGATACCAGCTTTTACAAGGCTGTTCAAGGCTCTCCAGACATATAGTCTGTTCCACCCCATCGCAGTTAGATCCTCCACTCGGAAGAGTGGTCCACGCACGGATACGAACATAAAAATCACGATTATCAACCTCGTAAACTCGAATCTGGTCTGTCGATCTTCTGCTGGTCTTGGACAAGGTGTCTCTCGAACGCCAACACCTTCGCCTTCCTTCGATGAAACCTTGAGACTCAATCTTCACTTCTCTCGGGTGCGCACACTAGATTCTCCACTGTCTGATTTCCGTGAATCGAACTTGTACTTCTTCTTCGATGTTTCGTCGTATAACATCCAGCTTGCTCCTCCATCCTTTTGTTCCCAGAACACCTTCCGAACTGAAGCTTCCTTTTTCGGTACTTCGATGATTCTTGATCTCGAGGTTTCGACTACGATCTTGCCCCCTTCCAAAACGCTGGCAGTTACCCAGAATGCCTCTCCGCAGACGGCGCACTCCCTTTCGCAGTCAAATACTGTGTTTGCTCCGATCGAGCACTGTTCTATCATCCCTCCCTCTTTCAGGTTGCAGAAAATGAATTCAGGCGAACTCGTTCTGAGCTTTAATGGATTAATCGACTTGCAGTAGCAACATGAAATAAGAATGATAGGCTCCGGCAAAGCACCGAAACCCGATTCTGATTCCTTACTATGGTTGGTTAGAGTACCTTCAGGGCTTCCTGTTCTATTGGCTTCTGGGGTTTCCTGTAGATCAAAATTATCGCGAGGATCTTCTCCTTTCCGATCTCCACTACTTTCTAGTTCCTCATCATGACGATCCTCATGACCGAACTCTGGAAAAATCTCGTTGAACCATGGAATATCCTTTGAAAAATGATTGGCCGCCTGTCTCAGCGTTTTTATTTCCTCAGGGGGCTTTTGACTGAAAGCCGCCAGAGAAGCTGTCTCGTAAAGGTTCTCTTCGTCCTCAGAATCAAGGAGAATGTCAAGATGTGCGATCCTGAATCTGAAATTCGATTTGGCTTCTATCTTGTGAAGGCGATCTATCTTTTGATTATCAAATTTATCCACTAGAGAGACGATTCTCCTAGCCGTGTTGCGCTCGAGGCCTGCGTTTATGAGAATCTTTTCCACCTTTTGCCCATCGTACTTTCCAAGCATATTCTTGCAGTAGGCCACTTTCTCTAGGTCGGAGAGGGGCAACCTTTGACCATTTTCGTCGATATTTTCCGCAAGGGCTCTTTTGATCAGCTCCTCTTCCGAGATATCGTCTTCATCGATTATTACCTTCAACATAGATGACTTTCCGTATTTGGTCTTGAGTGTCTTTACAGCTTGCAGTCTTCTCTGACCGATGTATACTAGCAAATGCACTCCATCCTCTTCACTCCTTACTGCTCTGCATGGTTCGAGCTGCCCATTCTCTTTGATGCTCTGCTCCAAGGCCTCGGACTCGTATTCGAAACGCATCTCGCGGACTGTTGGATGGGGACCACAAATATCGGCGTCTACTTTATCGTAAGTCTCATTCCAGTTCTCTGACTCGAATTTTCCTTCCTCCCTTTTCTCATTGAAAGCTGCAGGTTTCGACTTTCGCTTATCTCTCAATTCTTCTTCTACCTTCAAACGTGTCATTTTCTTCGATCGCTCAACCAGGGAACACTTCACTAAGTATGAGCAATCCTTTCACTCCTGTGTAGCATCTATCTCTTCTCCTCAGAGGAAGCGTAGAGACGTAGGCTCTCAAAGCCAATTTAACAGAAGGCGACAGCGAAGAGTAGACTTCCTGGTCGGCTCTAACAAGGGCGTCGTGAGCTAATGTTTTCTGTGATTTTCCTTCCGAGTCCTTCAGCGATTCGCGAAACAACTCTACGCTTCTTCGTTCGACCTTCGCAAGGCAACACGCCCTTTGCATCAGAGCAGCAGACGCCGGGAATTTCTTTGAGGGCAAAGAAAGATGCTGTCTGATCGAGCCTTCAATTTCGGCAGAAGTGGACGTTGCAATATTCAAGTTAGACAATTGTCCGGTCACTGCACCGCTCGAGCTTCGTTCCAGCATGCGGTTCATGTCCTTGAACAAGGCAAAGCATTTTTCCGCGTTCGGCTTCAGCCAAATGGTGTTGGGATCTTTTTGAAGGAAGCCAATTCTACCCCTTTTTTCAATTGTGCGTTGATGTGATAACGAATACCATCTGCCTTTGTTCTGCCTACTGATTACTTTGTCAGCGACCGATTCGTCCGGAAGGATGACAGCGTTTTCAAAATGGACTTTGATCCAACTTTGCTCTCCTATTCTCCCCTTTTGATCAATGGTGTCTGAAAGTAGTGTCTGGACATTAACGCTGTATTCTCTGCCGATCGGACCATCGCCAACCTGCTTTGGTTTGAAAAACCCCTGGTTCCGGCTCCAACCATTGACGTACATCTTCACAGATGAAATCTCATGGTCGTATGGCACCGCTATTCTCAATGGAAACATTTGCAGTTTGATATTGAATCCTGCCTTGGCGAGAGCTTCCTGAACTTCTCGAATACTTCTGCCGATTTTTTTTGCTTCAGTGAGTAGACAATACTCTACAACTTTTTCGATTGAAACGTGAATCTTGCGACCGGATAACGATGCCCCCGTCTTGTATCTGGTGATTAGAGAGACAGCAGTTCTCTCGACAGTTTCAGCCAGTTCCATCTCTTTGTTTCGAGGAAGGTTAAGCCACTTTATGGCAGCCTCGGCTTTCTGTCGTATCTTCCTTCTAGCTGGTTCTTCATCTGTCGCAGCCCTGAGTATGTTGCTTTCCTTTCTAGTTACAGAGTGGCGACCTGTTATCGCACCAAATTCCTTTGCGGGAATTCCCTGTTCGCCCAAGCGAAGCGTCCTAGGATTTGGTCGAGCCCCTCGACTTGCTGCATAGTAATTTCCTTCGCCTAACTGCCCCGATACGGAAGGATAACAGTTGGAGCAGAAAGGATCCTGGTAGATCGTTCCGCAAGTTTCGCAGATAGTTCCGTGTGTCTCGCAGACGCCTTGGACTATTTTTTTACTGCATATCGGGCACCGTGGAGCTTCGAACTGGTTGACCATGAGGTTTAGGGCAATATCATTTCTCTCTCCAACGTGACTCGTTTGTCTGCTATTCCAGCCGGGCAAATTATTGCTTTCCTCATTCATTGTTAAATCGCTTTAAGTCACGAAGGAAAGATGGGTGCTATACTATCGTTTTGTGCTAGATCGGCTTTCGAATTAGTCACTGTAGTGACAAAGTATTTTCGAGAGACTCTGGACATTTTCACCGGGATTGGAACATTGACGCTGGGCAGACGATGATGAAGAACCGATAGAGTTTCCAAAGTGGGAGAAATTCCTTCTTTCGGGTACCAAAAGGTGTGACCTTTTCCCGGAGATAGGGGTTACAAAAAACGTCTCCCGCCCTAACCCTTTTTTGGGGCAAAACCCGTTCATTCACCTAAAAATGAGCGCGTTTGTGCTGGGAGAGATTCCCACTATCTTAGTAGATTTTCTGACCATAGCGCTGACGTCGATTTCCGGGTTTTACGTCTACCGTCAATCTGGAAAATATCATCCAGAACTGAAGACCCTTTTGATTTTGGTCCACCTATTTTTCGGTGGAGTCATAGTCCTGGAAATCTTGAGGAATTTCATATCTGGATCAAATTTCATGTTTTATTATACCGTTGGTGGCACCAGTTTTGTTTTATGGGATGTAGAACTTTTGACTATAGTTGCTTGTCTAATCTACATCCGCCCTCTGACAAGCGGAGTAAAGAGCTCAATCTCATTTATACTACGTCATAAATTGGTCGGGCCGACGTTTGTCTTAGCCACTGCTTTGATCGGGGCGACCGACCTTTACCTTGTGATTTTGAAACCGTATTCAGTCATCACAGACCACAATTTGTTCGGCGTTCCCGTCCAGTCCGCTATTATGAGCCGCACACTTCTCCTGCTATTAGTCTCAGTCCTCGGGATGTTCGCTGCGTTCCCTTCGTTGCTTTTCATCGCAGCGCGAAGCAAAACAAGAAACAATCAGGCGCGAGGCGCCCTCCTATTGTTGCCAATTCTTTGGTGTGTCATAGGCTTAGACTTGGTTATTGTTAACGGCTACATTTTATCACAGGGTCTTGACGCAGTCGCGATAGGGTACTTGCTCGCGGCAATAATGTTCGGGCTTAGTGCGAGATTGTTCCGCCGGACGTCGCTGCTCTCTAGCTTCTTTGAGCCCACAATAATCTTTGACGGACTCGGCCCCAGTTTTCCTTTTACCAAGCGGGCAGGAATGCAGGGCCCGATGCCCCCCGGAAACTACTTGTTGGAAGTCGACTCATCGACCCACTACGAAAAGTATGTGAAGGATCTTGCAGTCGAGCTCGTATCGAACGGATACTTGCTGTTCGTGTTCACTCCGAAGGCAAGTAGAATCTACTGTACGCTTTCCAAAATGAGAGATGCTCGATTTTACGTCATGACATCGACGACGTCTTATCCCTGCTCCACCGACCAGGCGAACGAAATGCTTGTACCTGAGGACGACCCGACAATCCTGCTTGATACTCTTCGAAATACGATCGACTCGGTGTCGACATCCGGGGTTGCGATAATATTCGATAACATATCAGACATGATACTCTCCGAAGGTTTCGAGAATAGTCACAAATTCATTAGACGGGCTAATGAGATTCTGTCTGACGATAAGATCATCGCTGCGTTCCTCGCCACACAGGGAGCCCATGAGGAGAGAATCTCAAACCTAATCCAGAATCTGTTTCAAAATCACTTAACCCTTGATTCCTTGGGTGTACAGGTCAAGAGACTATTCGAATCACCCTTTGTTGGGGAATTGGGACCGTTGGAAGTGCCTATCAGTCAGACAACAAAACCCTTTTCCAAATCTTCTGCTTCGTGAGGTTAGGAAACAAAAATTACTTTGAAGATCGAAGAGCTTACCCTTGCGAGTTGGTCCCTGAAAAAGTAAAAACTCCTTGAATGGCAAAAAATCCACTTGCGATGACCTCCAGTTCTTTCTTCTATCATTCGCGGCTCTCTTAGGATTGGGAGGGAATATGATATCAAATTGCGCTACTATCGGTGCTCGACATTTGGAGTTTAATAGTCAAGGATTCCAAGTACAGATTCCAGGTTCGTTTTTTCATAATGGGCGCGCAGGTTACCAGCTCGAAATCTGAGCATGTTCCGAGCGGAATTATCGGTCTTGACAGTCTGCTGGGAGGGGGATATCCGCGCAGTCGCGTGATTTTGATAAGCGGCGGACCCGGTTCAGGCAAAACGCTCATGAGCATGCAGTTCCTCGTCGATGGCGTTGAACGCTTTGACGAAAGGGGAATATTCGTTTCGCTTGAGGAGAGCAAATATCACCTTACGAACGAGATGGCGAATTATGGATGGGATCTCGCAAAGTACGAAAAGAAAAATCAGATCGCGATCGTTGACGCGAGTCCTCTCAGACAGGCAATAAAAGAGTCCAATGGCGCAGAGAGTGCAACTGATGATTTGAGCGAATCCGAAAAAGAAGTTCACATTATGGGACCTCGCTTCTCCATTCAAGCACTCAGCACAGTTGTTAGGACTTATGCTAGAACTACGCGGGCGACTCGAATCGCAATTGATCCCATAACCTCACTTTCTTTGCAATTTGAAGAAACTTCACAGAGAAGAAGTGCGATTATTGATCTTTTTGATTCTCTCGCTAGCCTGGGAACAACGAGCCTCGTCACGAGCGAAATCGGAACTCACTTCGGATACTCATTGACGCAAAGGGAAATTCCTCCAGAAGAGTACCTCTCTCATGGATCGATAGTGCTTCACAATACACATGTTCCCGGCAGAGGAATAGTCTCGCTGCTTGAAATCGAGAAGATGAGAGAGTGCAAGCATGACAGGCAGCTTCACCCCTACAGTATTACAGAAAAGGGAATCAATGTCTACGCGGAAAAATTTCTCGACTGAATTTAGAGTTGTTTGGTTTCTAGTTAGCCGCCAATCAAGGGCCTTGAGAGAATCAGTTGGAACAACTTACGGCTCGTCTCGAAAAAACTGGAACAGATTCACACGGGGGCGCTCACTGAAACAAAGAGAAGGCCGCCGGTGGGACTATTATCTGTTCCTTTCAAATCCCACATTGTCTAGGTTACGGACAAGCTCTCAAAATTGAGGACGGGATGGCTCAAAGCCGTAGATTTGTCATTATCCTATAACCGACTGCGCACCCGCTTCGCTTCCTGCTTCGGCCCAGGCTCTTACATAGTTGATCCCACTGTGAGAAATCTGCAAAGTAGTATTAGCTTGTTCGTCGTGATAGGCAGATCCGAATCTTTGTGGTGTGGATACTGGACTGTGTCAAGTATGCACTCTCGTACGACGGTGAGTATTGGTTATATGTGGTACGATTAAGAGCATCTTTCATTGTTAATTCGTTTCCATACTTGTCATAAGTGGACGACGTAACTATCCACGTATTCGAGCTACCGACTTTGTGCAACTGTTTTGACTGGGTCAATTCTCCCGCTGAATTATATTGGAAATAGATTTCCTGAGGTGCACTACCATACCCGTTCTGATAATCTGCGACCCCCAGAAGTAAATTATGTATGCTTGAATTTATCGAGTTACTTTAAAAGCTGTTAGTAAAACCGGAAGATCCGGAGAAAGAATTACTGGTGTTAGTGTTGGAATATGAATAATAGATTTCGCGACCCAACGGATCCTCCCTAAAGATAACATTACCCCAATTGTCATACTTTACATTTGAAGAAGAGATCGCGCTGTTAGCAGATGACAACAGTTGACTTTCATTTTGCTGGAAGGAGGACGGATTGAATATGGACTTCTGATTGTCGATTACTTGGGAAGTCGCGTTTTTGATGTTGACTAACTGTACAGTAGAGCCGGTAAAGCTGAAATTGAGATTATTCTGCTCGGCTCCTGTGCCAGTAGCAGTCGTCGTGTTAACCCATTGAATTTGACCATTCAGTATGTGATAGGAAAAGCTTGTACTATTCGTGAGGGAAGAACTAGAAGTGTTTGTGTACGCATTTTGCTGGGTCGCATAATATGTTAGGACGTCTATCCCTCCTGATGCACTGCTGTAGGAATATCCGGTTTTGCCCCCGGACGGATATATGATGTTCTGAAGTAACCAAGGATTGCCGGACCAATAGTTGTATTGAGTTAACCGTCCCACCGGATCAGTGACGCTGTTCAACTTTCCGTTTGACGAATACACGTAAGACCAGGTCCTGCCACCATTGGTGATGTTAGCAACCTCATGGTTGGCGTTATACGCGAATTTCACGACTCTCCCGACATCGTCCGTAATATTGGATATGCCGTTTGTAGAATAAGCAAACGCAATGGTGTTGTTTCCAGTGCTGTCTGTTATTGACGTGAGCTGCTTTTGAACGTTGAATTTGTAAGTCGTGCCGGATGGGTCATAGAGAGTGTACGTACCATTGGAGTTGGCGTAAAGAGCAAAATTTACAGTTTTGTGATTGATGAAGACATTGCCAGTCCAATTATACGCAAAAACTTCTCCATTCATGAGATGAAGATAATAATTCCCCAACCAGGGGAAGTTAAGCGACCATCCCAATCCAACATTTGCAAGAGTATAGTTGTCATAATCAAAAGGGGGTGTTTGCACTCGATAAGAATGAGTATGGAGTCGAATATACTCTTGAAATCTGGAGGCTTAGTCCATTTCGTCCAGGCAGGGATAAATCAGTTTGAATCAATCCGACCAATCCATTTCCCGGAGATACTGATTCATTTAGCTGGCTGAAGTAAGACTCGTAGGGAGAAAGGCCTGGCTGGCTCCACGGAAGAGGTTCGCTCGCCGCGGTCGGGACAATCGCAGGCTCAGCCATGAACAGTATATTAAACAGAGAGCTAGTACCAGACTGGAATCCCATCAGAAATTCATTCGACTGAATCAAGAGAGATGGGGACAAGTAATCAGATGTGCCCAGGGAAGTACTGACCGTTACTGGTTCACTCCAGCTTCCTCCCGAATTGGACGAGGACACGTACTGCAGTAAGTTAGCGTTCATCAAATATGAGATGACCAGCAGTTTGTTTCCATCGGTGCTTATCCCCGCGTATGAGCTGCTGAACGTCGAAGTTGCTATGGTTGTCGATGAAGACCAAGATGATGATCCGTAAGTTAACGAATAGTAGTAAATGTCAACATCCCCTGTTGTCGCAAGTTCGACTGTATCTCCCAACGCCACTGCCATAGAACGTCCCATTACCAGTGTTGTTATTCCAGTAGCGACGGCCGAACTCCACGAGGTACCTGAATACTCACGGATGGAAATTGCAGTCTTGGTAGTTGCCGCACCTCCCCAAAGAAGAGCAACCTTGCCGCTTGTCAGAGGAACAATTTGAGTAGCGTAAAGCGATCCTGTCAGCCCGCTGGTGATTGTGAGCTTGTTGCTCCATGAATTCGTCGCAAGATTTGTTGATTTGAAAACTTCAATCTGATTGCTCGGGGAACTCTCGAATTCTGATACCCAGAGGTTGCCGCTAGAGTCGACAGCTATCGATCCGTCCTGGACTCCTTTATTTCCGGTTGTCACGGATTTCTGGTAAGTCCAAGTGACAGTGCCATTGCTCTGCATCGTTCCGTCGCCCCACCAGAATTTAGCCTGAGAACTGGAATCAATTGAGCCCTCATAGTAAACACTCGTTCCGGATCAATACATCGAGAAAGGACCTTCAAAATTTGTTGCGATTTGACTTGTGAAATTCTTAGTTGAACTCCAGGTAGATCCGTTCGTACTTGTTCTATAAACGGGGATGCCTGCTCGCGTTTCCATAGTAAAACCAGTACAGTCCGTTTGCTTGGCAAACGTGATCGCCATAATCATTTGAAGTGGCCCAGGCCGTGGTTCCAGTTCCAATCACGGTAGGATCAAAAGTAAAGTTCGATTGCCCCTCGCATAGTCCCTTTTCAATGATCAGTCAAAGTGCTTCAGCGACGCCCAAGCACCGCTGACTGAGACGTTCAGTCCCGTTGCCACGATTACCGGCAGATTATCCTCATCGGACATGCAGTAAGTACAGGTGATATTGCCGGCAATCGTGATATTCCTGAACGAGTTTTGGAACTGGCTCGGACTGTATCCGATTATTATCAGAACCGCTCCGGTGCAGTTTCCAGGTCCCCACAGGTAGTAGTTGTTGTGGCCGCTGATCACTGGCGGTAGGTGGTCAGGTTTACCGAGGAAAGTTAGAGCGCTCGCTTCCCCGTAATTCTCAGTCAGAATGCAGGCTTGAGCTCGCTCCTGAGCCGGCAAGTTATCGTAAACTTGTGCGACCGTGGCCGTCATGGTGTCCCACCCAAAACGATCGCCAAGGTATTGCGGAAAGGCACCTGCGTTCTGCTGCGCGCTCGCTCCGTTCGCGACGCCTGTAAGTCCACTGTAGTATTTTACAAATGTCTGGGGGAGAAGAACCGGAGCATATGCCGGGGCAAGTAAAACTCCGATCAAAATTACTCCTGTCAGATAACTGGGCCAGATCCAGCGCTGCTTCTCGAGCAGGACAGCCCCGCCAGCAAATGCGAACGGATACGCCCCCATGAAGAAGTACGGCTTGCCATTTGTGAGCGTGAACACGATAAGCAAAACCACGAACGAAACTCCGAGCACGGCATAGGGCCGTCCCGATTTTGACCTGAAGAAATAGTACAGCCCCAGAATCGCAAGGGGCAGTCCGAGAAGCCCCGCGATCAAGATCTGACTTGTAAGGAATGAAATCGGGCCGCCGCCATTCAAGCCGCCGTGGTGGAAGAAAAAGTCGACAGTCGGCCAGCCGTTTAGAGCGTTCCAGACAACGTACGGAGATAGGATCGCGAGTGCAATTGCAGCGGAGATCCAGACCCACGGCGATTTGAGGTATGATCGTCTTGCGACGAGCAGTGCCATAAGTACCGAAATAAGGAAAAACGCCATCGTGAGTTTCGTCATGAGACCGATGCCGACAACGACTCCAAAGATCAGCCAGAGCTTCGGCTCCCTGTTTTCCCGTTTTATTATCCGGACGAGCAGGTAGGCGAGAACAGTCCACCAAAGCATGTCCAGAACGTCCATGGAGAAAATCGAAGCTACTGCAAACGAGGCGGAAAACATCGCCGCGACAGCAGCGAGCACCTGCGCCTTTATCCCACCACCGAATTCGCTCGCTATCTTGCCGGCAAGGAAAACAATTGCAGCTCCCGCAATTGCGGGTATGACGTGAATCGACACGAGCGAGTCGCCCGCGAGAACGTTCATGATCGCAGCGAGTAAAGCTATCATCGGCGGAAAATCCACGTAGCCGAAAGCAAGGCGCTGTCCCGCTACGATATAGTAAAGTTCGTCCCGAAAGTAACCGTAATTACCTGCGATCACCATGTGAAATGCGAAATCAGCAAAGGCGATGTACAGCAGGATCGCGGTCGGGCTGGTGAGCTTACTTCTCGACGAGCTCTTTGTCGTGGTTGTCAACTGGCGAAGGTCTCAAGATTTGGTCGATTTATGCCCTACGGTATGGGAACTTTTCAAATGGTAAGATTCTCAATTATCGGGGAAAGTATTCTCGATCAGTACTCTCTCTACCTCTCTGCTAAATTAACCTGGCCGACATAAATTATTAGACTGAAAGGGCCACAGACCTAGACATTCTCATTTTTGGCCAACTTCCCTTCCTATCTCAGGTTGTATGTCTCGATTACAGGCACCGAAGGAGATTGTTGAAGAGGCTTATAGAGAGGAGAGGGACGCAAACGTAAGCAAGAGGATATTCCTCGTTCTGAAGGTCAAGTACGAGGGTGTCCCGGCGTCGCACGTAGCAAGGGAAGTTCACCGGCACAAATCATGGACGACACCGTGGCTTAGACGTTTCGAGAAAGATGGGCTAGAAGGACTCAAGACGATGGAAAGGAGCGGGAGACCTCCGAAGCTCGATCACAACAAGTTCATTGCGGTGAAGAGGAAGGTCGTGAAGAACGAATGCGGCTGGACCGTGAAGGAGGTCAGGGAGATGATCCGCAAGGAAGCAGACGTGGCATACACTGAGAGACACATCTACAGGTTGATGCAGAAGTGGGGAGTGAGAGCAATTGTCCCTGACAAGAGGTTACTTCACAAGGCTTCCCTCGAAGAGAGGCTCGAATTTAAAAAAGGACCGCAAGACTCCTCAGGAATATCCCGGAAGGCTTCACCGTAGCATCCGAAGACGAATCAATCTTCGTCCAGAACATAGAAACCAAAAGGGTGTGGGCGGTCAAAGGGATTCGACCGATTCGGATTGTGTCAGGCTCGCACGGCAACACCGTGGTGTTTGGAGCGATCAGCCTGGACGGGACACAAATCTTCAGGCAGTACGAGAAATTCAATGGCGAGACATTCCTCGACTACCTGAAGAAGGTGCACAGGAAGTTTGGATCACTCTATCTCTTCCTTGACAAAGCAAGGCAACACCACAAAACCAGGATCGTAACTGATTATTTGGGTAAGAACAGGAAGACTCTCAGAGTCAGATGGATCCCGACAGCTTCGCCAGAGTTCAACATGATGGAGGAGTGTTGGCGCGAGGGTGAGAAGGATCTCTCAAGGCTTCCAACCTTTCCGACGTCATTGAAAGAACTGAAATCAATCCTGGCAGAATACTATCGAACGCGAAGGTTTTGCTCGCATCTTGACATGAAGAAATTCCTTCTGACCAACAGGTGTCTATGAACTTATGTCGGCCAGGTTAGTTCGGAACTGCAATCTATCTATCCGCTCTTGCAGTCGAGCCAAGATATTCAAACCAACTTCTTGTTTGATCCCGAGTCAGCGGAAATCAGGAGTAAGCTAACTGGTTGGAGAATGCTTCTCTTGACCTCTGACGCTTGGGGGTCTCTGGAGGATGGCATTTACAGCAAGTTCTCGAGCAACGCTCCACTCATCATTCTACAGATGGGGTTTTCGTACGGATCAAAATTAGCGGCGCGACTCGCTCCGCCGGATGAGGAGTCAGAAAAGGTAACATTGGATCCCACTTTCCTCGCACAACTCATGATGAAGGCTGGCTGGGGCATCGTCTCGTACACGGGCGACATCGTTCTTGGTGACCAATCGTCGATCACGATCAAGAACTGCGTATTTTGCAAAGAGAAAAATTCGTACCCGTGCAATTTTGTTAGGGGAACTATTCTGGGGCTCGCAACGAAGATGTACAGACGCGAGTACCTCTCTTCGACAACCTGCAGAGTAGAAGATGATAAGCACGTGTGCAAGATTGAACTCGTGAGCAAGTAGCATCTCACATATTTCTTAGATCATTCTTAATCATCTTGCGCTCCTCAGGGATTATAACATTCTAAGATTCTCGGGCTTCTCTAATTTCTTGAAGTAGAATATCTCCGGATCGCCCTCATCGAGATTATCCACACGGCCGCTCTTATTAAAACCGAGTTTATCCATCAAACTCTGCATTTTCTTGTTTGATTGATTTGTTGAGGGGAATAGTTTGCCGGTGTGACAATTGAGTTCGACGTAGCGAATAAGCGAAGTCGCGACTCCGGTCCGGCGAAACTCGGGGCTGGTAAAAAGCAGCCAGATGAAGGCCTCACCGAAAAATTCCTTGTTAACGATGGCATAACCTGCGGCGATTCCATCAACCCTGCAAACTAGACACTGTCCCTTTAGAACCGAGTCACGAATGAAGCTCGATCTCGATTCATTATCCTTTGCCGCGCCGTTCATTCCAACCAAGACGTCGAGATCTGATTCATTTGCAATTTCTACATCGATCATTCTTGCAATCAACTTGGCCCCTACGAGTCTCCGCAAATATCAAATTACCTTTCTCTGGCAGCATTATCCATTCTGTGGACAAAATGGCAAAACTCGAAGGGACTTTTGTAGTAAATGTCACGCCGTTCGACGAATCAGATCAAGTTAACGTCACCGCCTTGAGAGAGCTCGTTGATTACTTCATCGCAAGCAAAATCGACGGAATCTTCGTCGGAGGGAGCACCGGAGAATTTGCGTACCTCACTCCCGAAGAACACATGAAAATCATTGAAACGGTCGTCTCACACGTAAACAAGCGAGTCCCGGTGCTCGCAGGCACGGCCGCATGCGCTACGAAACAGGCAGTCGCCCTTACAAGGTACGCGGAAAAAGTCGGTGCGGATGGCGTGGTTGTAGTACCGCCGTATTACCACAAGCCAACTGAAGAAGGCATCATCAACCACTACAGGTCTATCTCGGATGCAGTCCACATACCCGTCATGGTCTACAACAACCCCGCAACTTCCAAAGTTGACATGCTCCCGGATTTGATCGCGCGTCTGTCCGAGTTCGAGAACATCAAGTACGTCAAGGAGAGCAGCGGAGACATTACCAGGGTGTGGAAGATCAGGAAACTGACGAACGATCGGATGACCGTTTTTTGCGGGGGAGACAACATGGCGCTGGAGTCCTACCTCATGGGCGCGACCGGATTCATCTGCGTCGCCTCCAACTTTCTGCCTTTCGAGACTTCGGAAATTTATCGGCTTTACAAAGCCGGCAAGCTGAAGGAAGCGAAAGCTCTCTACGAGAAAATTTTGCCCGTGCTGAACTTCCTCGAAGACACCGGCAAATTCCCGCAGATTTCAAAGGTCGCTCTAAACATGGCGGGCAAAAAAGTCGGCATGACGCGCAGTCCGCTAATGCCTCTGAACTCGAGGGAAGAAAAACGACTCAAAGAACTACTAGCGCAGCTGAAGATGTAAATCCGCAGAGAAGACTTACTTGCGGGTCGCCATTCTTGGCGGAGGAGTGACGGGGCTATTCATGGCCTATTACCTCAGGAAAGATTCGCATGAAGTCACGGTGATTGAACGGGACAACGTGGTAAAGGAAGCTTCCGTTTACAACGCCGGCCTGCTCACTCCCTCGTTTGCCCCCACTCCCCAGCTCGGTCTGGGAATGCTGCTCTCAAGCGCTATCACGAGGAGAGGCGCCCTTTACTTTTCTCTCGGTCAGGTCCTGCGCAATCCGTCGTGGTACTGGACATCGCTTCGAAAGGGCTTGACCGGCTTTGAGGAAAGGACGATAAAATTCGGCAACGCGAGCCTCGAGCTATATCACGAATTTTTCAAGACCGAAAATCTAAACCCGGACATAATCCCTGGCGTTCTCGGTCTGTACGCAAAAGCAGAGCACGCAAAGAGCTTCGCTGAAAAGTTTGGAGGCAGGTTCGTGGGAAAAAGTGAGATCGATCAACTTGGTCTCCGCGGTCTCGACGGCGGCGTGGAGCTCGGCGGCGAGATCTCAATCAACCCGAGGAAACTTGTCGCCCAGCTTTCCGAGCGAGTCTCCAAGATGGGAGTCCAGATGATTTCGGGTAAAGAGGCAAGTCTTGAAAGGGATGTAAATTCTCCCGGACGAGCTGTTGCCCTGATCGATGGTAAGCGCGTTGATTGTGATAAGATAATAGTCACCGCTGGCTCATGGACACGACCGCTTTGCTCAAAGCTCCACTATGATGCAAAGATACTCCCCGCGAGTGGTCTCGCTATGATATTTGATACCGGTGGCAAGACTCTGGTCAGAAGACCACTCTTGCTCGAAGATTACGGCATTGCTATCGCGCAGCATAATGAATCGATGCTTCGCGTGACGAGTTTCTTCGATATGGTTGGGTTCAAGAAAGAGTATGGAGCGTCAAGGAGGAAGTGGCTCTTCGATGTCACGAGAAAACACGTAATCGACCTGAGTCCGCTAAATGTCGTTGACGAGGGTATAGGCTTCCGACCATGCACGCCTGATCAATTCCCGCTGGTGGGCGCGATCCCCGGGTACGAGAACGCGTATGTAGCATCCGGTAACTGCAGACTGGGAGTGACACTCGCTCCGGCGACAGCGTTCATGATCAAGTCGATGATAAACGGCCAAAATTATCTCGACGAGTTGAGACCTTCGCTCGGTCCATCACGCTTTTCGTAAAAGTTGGATCGACGAAGCGATTGAAAAAGAACCTCTGTACAATTGAACCAGAAACCGAGATTATCAAATATCGCAGGCTTGGGGCACGGTGGAAATAAATCTAATTCGGTTGAACTCAAGAAAAAGATACAGAAGGGAGAGCCCTGAACATCTGAAAGCGTGAACCGATGTGATAGTACGTCGCTTTACGGCAAGAGCGTCCTCCAGTGATGCGCAGGCTTACTTTTCCTTTTTCAAAGATACCCTGACGCCAAAATTGCGGACGATTTCGTGTCATCGCGGTGCACTGGTACTCAGCCGGATGGATGGTGCCGATGTGGAGATAACGGTCCTAACATTCTGGGATTCTATGGAAGCGATTGTGTTTTTTGCTGGACCCAGTCTGACCAAGGCGGTTGTTGAACCGGAGGCTCAAGCACTATTCAGTTCATTCGACGATGAGGTAACTCTTCACGTCGTTGAAGTCGATACATTTGAAAGTTGATTCCCTAGCCCGAGGTAGTGTTATCTTTCAGCTTCATGCTTCGTCAATGCCGTCTTCACAGAGTAGCGGCAAATGGTACAAACGCCCTCGAACATTTTTCCGCCGCACTTTGGACATTTTCCAGTCCTTGTTGTGGACATCATAAATGAGAAATTCAGAGGTTGCTAATAGAACATTCGCTAGAATCTTCCGTCAATCATCCTTTGGTTATGATTCTCGTTTTTCATACTTGGCTCTGAGCCTGTCCCTGAGCGCATTATATCGAATTAAGACCCTAGGCCCCACCTTTCCGACAATCAGGTACGTCAGCCGCTCCAATTCTTCGCACTCGGATTCGCACATATGCAAGCCCCGAAACCCTCATTGAGATAATCTGGAATATCCGACAATCATAGACCAGAATGCGAATTATTTTTACGATTCTAACGCGAAAGTCGGTACCATGAATTTCGATGAAGCGTTTACCCACTTTCCCGTCCTCACCACAAATCGAATACGGCTCCGCCAGATTCAGCCAATTGACGAAGACGCATTCTTTGCAATAAAGTCCGATCACGAGGTTACAGAACCATACGGACAGGAACCGCACAAGTTGCGCGAAGACACCCGAGCATTTATTCAGCGATTGCAAACTTCATACGATCGCCGCGATGCAATACTGTGGTGCATCACGCTAAAGTGAGAAGACACGGTCATCGGCTCATGCTGTTTCTGGAATTTCCAAGAAGACCTCCGCTACGCCGAACTTGGTTACGAACTGGGTCGAAAGTACTGGAGGCAGGGCATCATGATCGAGGCAGTCTCCGCGATCCTGACCTGGGGATTCAACGAACTGAAGTTGCAACGGATCGAAGCGTGTCCACTCGCGAAGAATATTCCGTCAAAGAGTCTGCTGCTCAAACTCGGCTTTTCGTACGAGGGAAATCTCCGCCAGCGCGTCGACTTCTGCGATCGCTTCGAGGACCAGCTCTACTTTGGATTGCTGAAGGATGAATGGAAAACTGGATAAAACCATACAGTCTTCATATACTAGTTCCCAATGATTCATAAAGAAAAAAATTCTGTAGTTTCGCAACCGCGCGTGTTTTCTGAGTGAAGAGCTACGTTCAAGCTCTGTAAGCTCAGAAGAGCTCGTTTCAAGCTGAACGGAGCTTAGAGAGCTCAGAACGCATTGAACGGACGCACAAAGCGTTCTAATGTTGATCGTTTCGTACTGGATTTTCGAGTTTTCGAGGATATTCGGGAAATTTCGTTCCGATATTTCATTTCGTTGCTCGGGAGTTTTACACTGCAGATCTGAATTTTCTCTCTTCTTTTCACACGCGCGCGTACGTTTTGACGGGAGAGCTCGTTTCAGACTAACATGTAAAGAGGGGCCCCCTAGCGGAGTTCTGCATCCGTGCACGTGTACTCAGCAGATTGCTTTCTACCAGCTCGTTTCAAGATCTTCCAGCAATCCAGCAATGCAGAGCTCGAAACGTTGAGTTCATCATACCGTCTTGTTGAGCACTCGCAAACTCTTCCTGTCGATCTTCTTCAGATCGATCTCGGAGATGTTGTCGAGCGGATCGATCAGTATCACCTTGTCGTTCATCACCACAACGTTTCGCCTCCCACGCGTATTCACCACGGTCTGGCCGTCATCCGTGGTGACGTGCCACTCGAGCTCGTCTCCCCTCACGACAACCTTGTTGATACCATCCACCTTCAGGATGAAGCTGTTAGCCCGCGACGCTTTCTTGAGCGTCTCCCTCGATTCGCCTTCCAGCTGCTCTGTGTCAAAGATCGTGACCACCTCCTCGCCAGACTGATTTTCCAGGATGATTATCTGCGGCTGGCTCAGCGGAAACGGCAGCCTCGACGTGAGGTTTGGCCACGTCTTCTCGCCGTCGCTGTAATTCACCTCGCTGATCCTCTCACTCTTCGTTATCCGAAGTTTCGAGAGTTCCGCGGATGGTAACTTGACCGAGACGTCCCCGAGATCAGTCTTGGAGAGGTCGTCCTCGATCTCGAACGGGATCTCGCCGTTGAACTCCTTGAACATCGCTGAAAACTGCCCGCCCGCAGCGAGGAGCTGCTTCGGGTTCCCCTGCTCGATGATTTGCCCGTTGCTCATTATTACCGCGTTGTCGACGCTGAGCGCTTCGTACATGTTGTGCGTGACGAGTATCGTCGTCTTCCCGTCGGCGAGCTTCAGCATCCTTCGGTAGATCTCCCGCTCGCTCTGAACGTCAAGATCCGACGTCGCTTCGTCGAGGATGAAAATGTCCGGCTTTTTGATTATCGCCCTGGCGAGCGACAGCCGCTGCCGCTGCCCGCCCGATAGCGTCGATCCCTTCTCGCCGAGGTTCGTGTCGTAAGCGAGCTGGAGCGCCATAATTTCCTTGTGAATCCCGGCCGCCTTGCACGAGTGCAGAACGTCCAGCGGGCCGATTTCTCTTTCGTTCGGCGCCGGCACCCCGTAGCCCACGTTGTATGAGACGGTGTTGTCAAACAGTACCACGTCCTGAAGAACGTAGGCGATCTTGCTCCTCAGGTAATCCAGGTCAATGTCCCTGATGTCAACGCCGCCGATCTTTATGGAGCCGCTGTTGACGTCGTAAAATCTCATCAAAAGCCTCGAGATCGAGGTCTTTCCCGATCCGCTCCTCCCGACTATCGCAATCCGCTGCCCCCTGGGAATCTTCAGATTGAAATCCTTGATCACCGGGTTGTACGGTTCGTAGCCGAACACCACGTTCTCGAAAACAATGTCCCCTCCGAGGTCCTTCGGGCTCACCGCGTCCGGCTTTGTCTGCACCTCCGGTTTCGCGTCGATTATCTCCCGCAGCCGGTCGCCGGAAGTGATCCCCTGCTGTATGAAGGGAACGATGTTGCTGAGGTTGTTGATCGGAGTGTAAAACAGCGCAAGGTAGGCGACGAAAGCAGTAACGATCCCAAGCTGGATCCCACCGAGGATTACCTGATTTCCGCCCACCCACCAGATCGCAACGGTCGCGAGCGAGGTGAGAAAACCGAGGGCCGGCCAGTAGTAGAGGTTCATTTTTACGGCATCAACCTGCGCCGTGTACAACTTGTCTAAATTCTCGTCGAGCCTGCCCGCCTCCCGCCCCTCTCTAACAAAGGACTTTATCACCTGGTACGCAGGCACAGTATCTGTTATCATCGCCGTCACGTCCGCGCTCCTCCGCCAGTTTCTGTGGTAGACCATGAACGAGCCCTTTCTGTACCTTATCAGCGCGTAGATGATGAACGGAACCGGCACGAGGACAAATACCGCGAGGCCCGCGTCGAGTATGAAGAGTATGACCCCAATCCCGATCAGCGTCAGTATGTTCACGGTCAGCGTGGGCAGCCCCCAGACCATCAACCACTGAGTGTTCCCCACGTCGTTAGTCAGCCTCGAGAGGATCCTCCCGGTGGTCATCCTCTCTATGAACGAGGTCGGCAGGCTGATCGCGTGCTCGTACACACTGCCCCTGAGGTTGTTGACAACGCGCTGCCCCAGCGTGTTCAGAAAGTACCCCTGCAGAACCGTGAGCACCGTGATGATGCCAAACGAACTGAGAAGCACCAGGGTGAGTTCGATGAACAGCCCATGCGTTGGGGTCTTTGAAAGCAGGACGCTGTCGATGAGAATCTGGAGCAGGTAGGGCGGGACCAGATTGAACCCCGCGAGCAACACGGAAAACGCAATTCCCAGAAGCAACTTTGTCTTGTACGGCCGCATGAATTCAAGCAGCCACCGGAGAGTACTCGCCCTGTTGTACCGGGCCGGCGTTTCGTCCTCGTCCAGGATTGGCGGAACGTCTTTCCCCGCCATGTGGTTGTTGATTATATTTGTAAGAACGCGGAACTGTCGAATTTTCTTCTTGGTGAAAAAAGCTACATCTCTCACCGTTCCGTCGTTGGTCTCCACAACCAGCCTCGCGATTCCGATGCCCTCTTCGATTCTTGCCTGCTTGATGTCCGCCAGTTTTATTTCGGTTATCGGAGTCCCGTCCCGCGAAACATTCAGCGAAGATCCGTCAAGCTCGACGATCTCGCGGCCCAGTTTCAGATCATGATCAAGGTCGGTCGAAAGCCGCGTTTTCTTATCGTCCATCCGAACCTCAGTAGTTTTGTTAATGATTAAGGTTTTCCAAATTCCAGAATAATCCCTATCATTTAAGCTTGAAATAACGGAATTTTACTTCATCGGATCGTGCCCGGAAAGTGAATTAGTGTCCAAAGAGGCGATTAACTGGCTGTAGGAGTAGATTCAGTTTCCTCGCGGGGGACAATCATCGGATCCTTCGGGGCTTTTTGTTTGTGATAGGATCGTATCAGAATTGAAAATATGATCACGGCTGCAATCAGAACGAGTGCGAGAACCAGAGTGCTGTCGATTGGAAAGACTGGTATGTTGATTCACGCTCTCTAGTTTTGCGATTTATGCGTCGTTTGATAATGACTGTTATGGATTTGTGGTACCGAGGTTCTGTTTTGTCTTCGTCGGATGAATAAGAAGCTCCGTTAATAACTTATCTCCCCAATGACGACTCAACTTGGAAGCATCGACTTTCAGGATTAGAGGCTCATCAGGATGTTCTCGTTCCTGTACCATCGCTTCACCTACTTCCCCTTTCTTGTTAGACTGGACGAACCTCAGCCAGCCTCTGTGAGAGATGTTCATGACAGCAACGACGTCCCTGTCGAGCCATCTCTCACACTTTACACACCAGAGCTCTCGTCGGTGTACTCTACTGAATCTGTCCTCTAGGAGTCTCTCCCCCGCATATTGGACAGAGCTTTGAAGTACCTCTGGTCTCTCCTTTAGTTAACTGAATAACTGGAATTCCTTCCCATGCCGCCTTGTATTCTATACGCCTCTTGATTTCGTACCAAGGTACGGAATTCATCCTGGCACGAAAGTTCTTGCCCTGATAATTCCCTTTTCTGTACAAGTTTCGCAGTCCGTCAATTTGTTCAAGCACGATTCCTCCGCGGCTATTTTTCGCTAGATTTACAATGTTCTTTGAAACTTTGTGGAGAATCTGATTTACCCTTTCTGACCTCCGTCTTCCGTACTTTGATGCTAGGAGTTTTCTTATCCTGACATCGTTTCGCTTGAAGGACCTCATCACATCCCTTGTCGTTTTTGCAATTTCCTCGACTTTCTTCATGTCGAATTGAACCGCCTTTTCCATGTTCCCGCAAGTAACATTCGATGCATTTCTGTCGATGCCGAGGAAACATTCAGGTTTGAAAGATGCAATTTCCTTTCTGATCGACAATGAAAGGCTGGTCGGAGTCAGGGTGAACGACCTCACTTCGATCCCTCCTTTTTCGATTTTCTCGACTGTGTGGCTCGTGAGCGGAATTTTCACAACCTTATCTTTCCTGGATATTCGAAAAGAGAGGGTGTGATCTTTGATCCTGAAGTGATAGCAGGATACCAGAAGCGGCTTCTTGAGACGAGGGTCCTTCGTCGTTACTCCCCTCCGTTCCGACTTCCTTCCGGACGAAAGAATGCCAGCAGCTTTTGAAATTGCGGTCAACCTGTAATAGGAAGGGACGGTGGGATACTCTCGTTTCATTGTGGAGTAAGCAAGCAAAGATAGTCTCTTCAACGAGGAAGCGTTAGTTTCGAGACCGATCTTAATGCAGTTGTTAACCATCGATCTGAATTCATTCATCAATTCCAGTAACTGCGGCGCTGGACTGGATAGTGGCTGTCTTACAGACTTCAGGGCGAAGACTATATTCTTGACACTTCCGTTTGAGAGATTGATGAACAGCCAAGGACGTAATAAAAATTGAACGTTTGAAGGAGCTTAACCATGGGTAAAGAATAAGCCATATTCCTGTTGGAATTTCTAAAGTTTCAATTAGTAATTCGTCGCAAAACCCGACGAAGGCTGGACAGAACAGCCACCGATAACCGTTCAGGCGTTCCTTACTTTGATAGTTTTTCGAAAGCAAGCGCCGCATTGAGGATCGTCTGCTCATCGAAGTGTCTTCCAACAATCATCATCCCGATCGGGAGGCCTCCTGACCTTGCACACGGGACGTTTAACGCCGGATGCCCCGTGAAATCGAACGGCGCAACGTTCGCAGTCATGTTCCAACCGCTTGTGATGAAATTCACGAGATCTTTTTCCCCGTCCGGGAACGGCTGCGCTTTCTGCGGAGTCGTGGGCATCACCAGCAGGTCGTAAGATTGCAGCGCCTCGTTGTACTTCTTCCTGACCGACGGCCGCAGGTTCTGCGCTTTTGCATAGTATATTGAATGATATTTCTCTATCAGGTACTGCCCAAAGATTGCGACGAGTTTTGCATTCGGCGAGAAATCCCCGCCGCCCGTTAGGTGCGAGCCGATGAAGTGAGCAAGTTCCGTGTCGTAGTAGCCGAATGTGCCAAAGTTGACCGAGCCGTCGCGGAGCGCCCTCCACGATCCTTCAATATCGATTCCGAGCATCATCGTGGAGGCTTTTTTGTGAATGGGAATCGAGACCTCGCTCATCCTCGCTCCCAGTTCTTCCAGCTTGGACGCGGATCGCCTAACAGCGAGATCAACGTCAGGCTCCGACTCTTTCCACCCAAACCCCTCGCTGACGAGTCCTACCTTCAGACCATTCATGTCGGGCTTTAGGTTCTGGAAATACTTCGGAGTCTCCGCCGGAGTTCCCGCCATCGCCTGCCTCGGATCAAATCCGTCCCGGCCGGCAATAACTTCCAGTAGCAGCGCGAGGTCTTCAACCGTCGACGCCATCGGACCCGCGTGGTCGAAGGTCATCTCTCCCGTGACGATCCCGGTGTAAGGAACAAGCCCGTACGTCGGCTTCAACCCGAAAACGCCGCACCACGAACTCGGGATGCGGATTGATCCTCCCTGATCACAACCGATCGCCATATCCACTTCCCCCGCTGCGACGAGCGCCCCGCTGCCGCTTGAAGAGCCGCCTGCCATGAACTTTGTATTATTCGGGTTCAATACCGGCTGCGGGAACGATGTGCTTGATCCTCCGGTCCAGCAGAAATTCTCACACGTTGCCTTCCCGACGATTTCGCCACCGGCCGCGATAATGCGCCTCACCACCTCGGCGTCTATCTGTGGAATGTAATCTTTCATCGAGCCGGTACCATTTGTCATCGGTACTCCCGCAAGAGAGACGTTGTCCTTTAGAGCGATCTTCTTCCGCGACAACACTCCTCGTGTTTTCCCTTTGATGCTGCACTTCCAGGCCCATGCCCCAAACTTGTTCTCATCCAGAGTTGGGAAATGTCCGGAATCCCGCACAGCATTTTCGGAAATCATCTTCGGCTCCTCCATCGCCTCGAGCTCGGTGAAGACTGGCACGACATCGCGTTCCAAATAGAGAATGAAGCTGGCCAGATCTTTATCATTCAATCCAAAACCCAGTTCGTCTGAGATTTCACGCATTTCGGCGAGAGTTGGCGGTTTCATATTTTGAGCCAAGCCAGACTTGGTTCAGAGAAAAGCTTTGGTGATGTTTCGCCGATACTTAGTTTGAGCTAAGAATAACTTCTGAGCTGTCCACATCGAATAGCGTATTTTACGCTAGGGGCGTCCCGCATTTGTTGCAGAATTTAGAATCAGCGCTGAGCTTGTTTCCGCAACTCCGGCAAAATACAAAATTATTTTCAGGTGGACTTGAGGGCTGCCGAACCGGGATTGCAACCGTCCCACCATCAGCTGAAAACCAGCGCAAACGACTCCTTGTACTCAATGTTTGTGATGTGGTACGAGGCCGAATCGAACCGCTGTTTAGTATCGCTGTGAGCTACCGACATGATCATTCTTTGATTGAATTCGTTCGTTACCAGTTGCGGAGTCGGCAATTCCGGTGACTGGCTGTTGATCGACACATCCATCTTGTTAGCGAGCGGTTGCAGTACTCCCCTCTTGTAGTGAACCTTGAAATTATGTACAAAGGAGTACCCCTGCGGATTTTCCAGAAATCGCGGGGGAGGGTTTCTTGCATCAAACTTTACTTTCTTGCTTCCGCCAAAGAGAGGCATGGTGTTGTCTTGCGTTAATCCAAAATTTAAGTGTAGTCCGGATTACCGCCGGTATCGAGCTAAATCATGCCTTGTACGACGGTTGAAGCCTGATGCCGCCAGAAAACTAATCATCTAAAAATATTGAGAAGCACTCGTCAACGAAAGTTCAAGATTGGATGGTCGCCCTAAAAGAGATTAGACGATAATCCTCGAAGCATATAAAATCGTTTTCAACACACAGGTATAACGATAAATAAATTGGATTGAGGTAAATTATCAGTTTGAGAAAGATTTTCGGATTGCACGGACGAGCGGCTATTTCTCGCGGACTATTGATTGTAATAGTCGTAATTGTTTTGTTTCTATCAGCGGTTGCTGGAATTTACGCCCGCGGTACTGTATCAACGACATCATCCTCGTCTACATCTTCAACTTCTTCCATCACGACAACTTCCCTGACCGGCACAACCAGTCCTTCCCAAACGTCAACATCCACGACAAGTTCCTCCCAGCCATTTACCGAGACTTCTTCGACCGCTGCAATTCCCCAGGTGCTGACCTGGGAAACGCCCAACACCGTAGACTATCTAGATCCTCACGTCTCCTATACCGCGTTTGGATACTCAATTCTCCAGAACGTCTACGAGCCTCTTCTGTGGTACAACGGCAGTTGCTCTTCCTGCATCATCCCGTGGCTTGCCCAGAGCTACACTGTTTCTCCGGATCTCTCAACTTACAATTTTACCCTCAGAAGCGGCATCACCTTCGCGGACGGCGAGCCCCTGAACTCAACCTCGGTTTACTTTTCGCTGAACCGACTTTTGATTGAAGACGGGAGCACACCTGTCTCGCACGGTACTCAGGCGTCGTTCATCCTCCAGCAGCTCATGAACACTAGCCTGAGCTCTAGTCTGTGCTGCTCGCAGACATACAACTCCACCTACGTTAACGAGGTCTTGGATGAAAATTTTGTACAAATCACCGGCCCACTGACTTTTACGATCCACGTCGAGAATCCCAACTTCGCCTTCCAATACATGCTGGGAGACATCGGATCGGACATTATTGCGCCCAGCAACGTTATGCAAAACGACATCTCTCTGTGGAACCAGTCGGGCTATACTCTTCCATTCTCCTCGCTGAACGGCAGCGAGACCGCGAAGATTTACCAGTACTTCGTTGACGAGGCTGCGACGTGCAATACGGGTGAAACTCCAAAGGGGTGCGGTACGACCTATCTTGACCTATCATCTACCGGTTCTCTCGCCGGAACCGGGCCCTACACGATCCAGAGTTTCGATCAGAGTACAAACGACATCGTGCTCCGCGCAAACCCGAACTACTGGGGCGGCCCTTACCAGTATTCGGGCGGCGAAAAGACGGTACCAAAGATAGGGACGATAAAGGTGAACTTTGTCCCCGAGCAGGGTACGAGGACCCTGGATCTTCAAAACGCGGCAAACTCGGGACAGGCGATGACCGTTGACGTGGAACCCGACCACCTCTATGATGTTGCGGCGAGAAGCGAATGGCTAACAAACAACACGCTCGCTTCGATCATTCCCGGCGTCTCGATCTACGGGCCCTACAGCTCATTTTACACTCTGTTCGCTCCATTTTCGATGAACGTCACGGACTCCCAGACAGGCACGTTCTATTCCTTCCAGCCGTTCGCCGACATCCGGATGCGGCTGGCATTTGCCGATTCTGTCAATATGACCGTGATTGACCAGACGGTCAACAACGAACTGGGCCAAGTCGCCACGAACGTCGTTCCGCCGGGGCTTCCTCCGGCCGGAGCTTACAACTCCTCGATCACGCCGAGGTACAGCTTCAACCTCACCGCCGTGCAGGACCTCCTCCTCGCCGCGATGATGCACCCGATAACTAACTTTTCATTTGTGAACGGCACCGCTGCGCCGGCCGGGTTGTTCAACAACACCTTTGGGTGCACGACCCCGGGCAGCAATGGACAGTGCTCTAAACCGGTGCAGCAATCTATCACTCTAACGTTCTATACCGGAGACACGGTGGATGAGGCGATATTCGACCAGATCGCGAGCGCGATCAACAACGTGAGCTCGACCTACAACATGGGGCTGACCGTCTCGGTGGTCCCTGAACCTTTTGGCATAATGTCCACGCAGGGTTTCTCCGACGAGCTGTACATGTACCAGATCGGCGGCTGGGGGGACGATTATCCGTGGGTCTTGGATTTCCTGGGTCCGATGTATGCGCCAGGCCAGATCTACTCGTTCTCCGATGGCTGGAACCTGACCGGCATGGCGCCGCTCTATCAGGAAGCAGTGAATGCCACGGCCCACGTCGATTTCAAGCAAGTGGTCAGCGCGACAAACGAGATGAACGAGCTCGCAAACGAGCAGGTGATGTATCTCTGGACGTTCAACCCTCAGGCATTCATCGTCATGACTTCGAACGTCAACGGGTTTTACTTCAACCCGTCGCTCGCGCAGGTGCCGACAGGGTTTTACTTTGCTTCCCTATACTAACGGATTGAAGCGCAATGCCCAAGAAAAAATTCGTCCTCTCGGCGAAAGTCAGCAGCAACAATCCTTCTGCGATCAAGCCGGTTCTTGAATCGCTGATCGGAAACAGGGGTACGATTAAATCTACCGACGATGGATTTGAAATCCAGGCGGAGCTCGAAGGTGAAAACGCGAGGGATCTCAACCGCATGCTGCTTTCTGAAATGCGGAAAGTGGAAAAGCGTACAAGGCTTCGAGCAGAATGGAGTTCCGGTGAGACCGTGGAAAAGTTCTTTGACTATGTGCCAAAGGGCATTCGTAAGTTAGATTAATCGCATGAGCTTATAGATGGCAAATGGGAGGGTGATGTATGGAATTTCAACCTGGTTATGTATATCGCAACGACCTCGAACCTTCATGGTTTTTATTTCAACTCGTAACTCGCGCAACACAAGGGTAGCTAACACAGCAGGCTGGTCGTCTGATCTAGCAGACAACAACTGCTATTATCGGGCTCTTTTCTGTCTCACGCGAAACGGATTTGAAAACTCCATCGGTACTTCTGGAAGGCGAGGCTGAAGGAAAAACTGGGCTAAGAACTGTATTACCCCAACTTGAACCTTCTCCAAGAAAGACTAGAAGGAAGAGATATGTTTCGACTTGGACAAAGGCACCTACCCATAACAGTTGCGAGATTCCGATCCTCAGTGTTCTTGCGAAATCCCCGAACGTTGGACTGCGAACAAAAATAGTATTGGAACAGGTTGAAAGCAAATGGTTCAAAGAGCTCGCAACAATTGATTTAAGCGCGGTTTATCCACAATCTAGAAGAAAAATCGTTGACACAATTATCAAGTTCTCAAGAAAAAATCTAATTGGAAAAGGACAGATCCATCCGGCAAGTGAAGGGAACTATGGAATCTGGAAAGCCACTCAAGTTGGAATAGACAGAGCGTTGAAACTGGGAGGGAAATGGATGCCAAAATATGCGAGAATATTTTCCATGATTGAAGCTGAAGAGGAGAGCCTTTGAGCGAAATCTTGTAGTACATGCGTGCAGTACAACACTGCAGATGAGAGGGAGTAGTTACCAAGCTGACACTAAAGCTACGATGGGTCCACCCACTCAATTTTAGGGCAGAAGACAAGGCTGTCTTCGACGCAACGGTGCTCGTCGCTAAGAAGGAGGGTAGCAACCTCACGAACGTGATTCGCGACGCCCTAAAGATGTACACGACTGCGAAGCTCCATGGAGACGAATATCAAAAGCTCGATAAATTTGTAAATGAATCCTACCCTCATTATAGAAATATGCTCACTCCGGAAGAACTTAGGGAATGGATTGATACTGATGTTTTGGATATCGCGAGATTAATTAGAGCAAGGAAGCAGGAAATTGAATCCGAACTTAGGAAAAGAGGATACTACTTCCAGTGGTAGAATAGTCGTGAATCGATGAATAGATTGGGTTAATCAATTGTAAGGATTGCAAATCGTTTCAGATCAAGGAGGAGATGAGAAGCGCTCGAACCTCGATGTGATTCAGGGTCCGAATCCCCATCAAGCTTTTCAAATCAGTCCTCAACAAGCTAGATACGAAATACTACACTCAGCTATTCGTAGGCGACGACGGTTCCGACAATCCGGTTCTTCAAGCCAAACTTGCAGAAAGAAGGAAGCCGTTCAACGATGGGAGGGAGATGTTCGTTGTCTCGCGAGGACCTTGGCGAACATTCAGTTAGATTATGCTGTTATTATGGTATTCATTTTTTTAACATAGTCAATCATGTGCTGTGTGTCGTCATAATTTGAAAATCCGCTCAATGGTGTTAATAGCAAGGATTTTTTTCTGAGCATCTCGACAAATTTATCATAATTAGTTCTTGTGACTATGTCCTCAAGGTCAGCTCTAAGTTTTTTCAGTTTTCCATTTTTCTTGAGCTTTTGTCTTATGCTCTTTGGATATTGTTGTAAGACCAACATTTTGTCAACAGTCGCTAAATCGATTAGTTCGTAAATACCATCCATTCCCAAAGGGTCCCCCTGTGAGATCGCATTATCAAAAAGGGCGAATGATAACAACTTCTCACTAAAGGAATCAATTGGTTCAATGGGCGTGAACCCCTCCCGAAGATCGTCCGATGGGTTAGTATCGTAGAAGTCCTTGACTAGATTGTGTTCCTTTTGGTGGGCTGTATCTATATAGGATTTCAAATACTCAAAGAGCTTTTTGCGGTACGCCTGAATCTCACTGTCAGTAACACGGCAAAGTTTCAGGCATATGCGATATCTTCTTTCGAAGGCTACTCCTTTCAGAGTATTCAAAGCGGAAATGAATTGGTCATCCTCTAAAAGTTTCGAATCAATTGCTTTACCATTTGCCACGAGAAGAGAGTATCCTGCCTCTGACTCTTTTATTTCGGCGGTTGCGATGAATTTATTGCATCTCGCAAGAACAAGTCAAGGGCTGAAGAATCGACGAACCTGTACTTCCCATTCTTTCCTCTTTCTTTTTCAATAAATCCGTCATCTATTAGGTCATTGAGTTTTTTTTGAGTGGTGATAGTCGAGAGTCCGGTTTCTGATTTGATTTCGCCAAAGGACAATCCTTGCTCGCTGCTAGACCAGAGAACGCTTAGAATGCGAACATGTTTACTGCTTATGAGAGATCGATTCAAACTAACTCCACTTTTTGATTTTTTTTCTTGATTTAGAGGAGGTTCCAGCTACTAATCGGTATTGAAGATGTCGGAAGATGAAGCAAAAGGTGTGTCCAGTAGTTCAGAAACGGCGTTGCAAAATATTAATTCTGCGGCGCTTTTATTGGAAAAAGCGAAGACCCTTACAGAAGTTTTAGAGATTCGCGACATGGCAACGGCTGTAATATCATATGCAAATGCAAAAGGCGCAGATAAGGCACACGCCCAGGCACTGGAACTGAAGCTGCGAGCAGAACGGAAGGCTGGACAGTTCCTAAAAGGAATGCCCAAGAACAAAGGCGCGTCCGAGAAGCGAACGCATGGACATGATGTACCCACGTTGCAGGAACTCCATATCGAGCCTCAAGAATCGAAGCGTTGGCAGAAAATCGCCTCGATTCCGGATCAGAAATTCGAGCAATACCTCTCACAGACCAAAGCAGCAACGCAGGCCGCACTCCTGCACTTGGCACAAGAAACCTCCGTTGTTTCAGAATTTGTTGAATCCACTCCTGGAAAAGCGAGGAATAACAAAGCGGTTTTGAAGCGGACACCGAAAGAACCAAAAATACCAAATCTGGAAGACAGGTCGTTCGAAGGTGAAGACGAAAAGACATTTCCAGAGCACAACGCAACCTCGCCAGTTGCAAACAATGTAGCTGCAACACCTACCTGCACCTCGACAATTGATGCAAATTGATGTGGCACAGACAGAGCAAGGCCCGAACTCTCTCGAAGAGACAGGTGTTCGTTTACTATCGTTGGAAGAAAACTTGGGAAAACTGGGGGAAGTACACAACGTCCTCGCTGACACACTCGAAAAGCTTCTAAAAGGGCATTACGATCTCGTTCACGACTTCAACGTAATTTTCACCACGCTCTATGGTGACGATAACTTTAGACCACTGTGTCCTGAATGCTGGGTCGAAATGTCTACAAATGAAGAAGGCACTCGTAAATGCCCGGACTGTGGTTATGTGTGGGGTATTTAGTTAGCCCTCTTCGAGGAACACCTGGTAGATGATTCGGAATTCGGTTTGTGAGCTGGAAGGGCTTTCTAATGTGAATCCAATCTCTTGTTTACTTTTCTTTGAAATCTCCTTTGGGCGATTCAATTTTCTCTCCCAACAAATAGACTTCTTTCGATTTTGGATCCGTTGATTTGTCCTGTACTACTACTACGAGTGGTGAGCCAAGTGTGTGAAGACTCATGGGAAGTTTTTATTACGTTCCTGAGGATTTTGATCAATGATGACGAGGTAATTGACGCCCAGGGAACTCGAACTCCTTCAAGGAATGCGAAACTGCTACTCGGTATGCCATGCTGACTTTGAGGAAACAATCGAGATGGTAGGAGGATCTCGTGGACTGCGGCCGGATGAAGTAAAGCAGATGCTTTTTCACATCAAGGAAAACTATTCGAATGAAAAAGAGTACAGGGAGTGAGGTCGCAGCTCCCAAGGGAATTTCCGTTTTGACTTTTCCGTAGTTGGAAGGCCCAATGACATGACAAAGTGTTCGATGTGCGGGAAGACATTTCCAGTCGGCGACTACGACTCGCTCGGCAAGCACTACTACGATTTCGCGGAGAAAAGTGATATGGCTCACGTCATGTGGCTCAACCGTTATGTGACTAGAAAAAAGACGAAAGATGCAAAGGAACTCTCGCAACTCCTCGCTCGGTACTTTGACTTGGGGCAGACCGGTGGAAGCCTGCAAAAGTGGATTCGTCTCAGGTTCATTGATCGATTCTACGGCTCGCGACCACATCCATTTGTAGTTGCACTGCAACGTCCATCGAAATCCACGCTTCTGGGTTATGTCATTGAGCATCAGCACTTTTTGAAACAGTGGGTGCGGTCGTGCGCATATATCATGGCCAAGACAGATAAAACTGATGCTACCCTATGCGAATTAGACAACATAAACACCGAATTCGGTGGTATTGGCACCGAAAGGCCAGCTCATTATGAGCTACTTTTGAGAATGGGCGAAAGCCTTGGCGTCAACAGACAAAAAATATTATCAACCCCACCCCTGACTGACACGGCCTCCGCGATCAAATCTTGGGATGATATGGCTAGAACTGAACACTGGGTCGAGACGATGGCCGCCATGCACGGACTCGAATTGATTGCGGACCGTACCCTCCGTGAAGATGGGGCAACGATCAGCTATTTTGACCCAGTGATACTCGAGCCAGCGAGTCACGACGTTACCGAGGAGACGAAGGATTTCCTGAGGGAGGGCTACGAGGCGGATGTCGGGCATTCGAAGGAAGCTCTCGATCTAGTTGAGAAGTACGCCGGGGAATTCAAACTGATTGAAAACGTTCAGGCAACATTTTTGAAATCGATCGATATATTCCACAGGTACTTGATGGCGAGGCTGGTGAGGGCTGAAGAATTTGAAAGTGCCTGAAGGCTGCGCGATTTGCGAATCGACTTGGGGCGACTACTGGGAGGAAGTCGAGGGGCAGAGGATGTTCTTCTGCTGCGAGATTTGCGCGGTACAATTCAAGAATATGATCAACGAAGTTAAGAGAAGGACCGGCTGGGAGTCCATCGGAGAGATAAAGATCAAAGGAGACTACAGGGGAAGGGAAGTGACTGCCCTTCGCGACGACAGTTCTGCCTTCAAGTTCATCATAAGATTTGGCTCCAAGGGAGAGATCCAAAAATTCTCACCACTATGAGTTAGGGGGAGATTGTGGACTAATTCGGTAGCCGAAGAAGACAAAAACACGGGTTATATATACCAGTCAATATTCTCTATATTATCTCGTGCGACTGTTCCTCGTTTTAGTGGTCCTGTCCACCCTCTCGTTTCTCTCATCCTCATCAGAGCTTGCCATTCTTAACTCGTACGGCTTGCCATTCCAAGTCCTAGACCTAAGGATAAGCGAACCGCTGCTCGTCCTCGTTTACGGGTTGTCTCTTTTCGAGATATTCGGTTTTTCGCGACTCTGGAACTCGGTGAGGAATCGCCATCAAACAATTCATTGAAGAACTATCTTGCAATAGCGTGAGTTCCTACAACAAAATCGACGAATTCGAAAAATGAATTCCGACTCCGTTGTCCGGGCTCATAATTTCCTTTTACCTGGTGGATGAGAGATTGACCGAAAACGAGGAAGAATGACTGCCACGGAAAGCACCAAGGAAATTCTCGACGATCTGGAGCCTTCAAAGAAAGTCAGGCAGTCTGTAAAAGTGATCGGGCGGACGATGTATTGCTTCGCATGTTATGCCGAAGACCCTTCTCCAAATGAAGTGGCAGCATTTTACTGTGCATGCGGCATGTTTCTCTGCACATTTCACACGATCCGTCACAAGTGCCAGATAATCTCCAGGATGGAGTACGACAAAGAAGTTACTGCAGGCCTTGCGTAAAGCTGTAAGAATCTTCCTATTTTAGATCGTTTTGGAAATTCTCTAAGAGATCTTTCACCTTTTGGTTTCCGTCGGCGGAAAGTTTGTACAGGGCTTCTTTACCTTCTCCCTTCTTGACAAACAGCTTCTTTTCTTTGAATAGTCTGTTGTTGAAATTGCCACCCTTCTTTGGAGACCAAGATTTTGCAATTGATATCCCGACTTCGACGTTCGAAAGAAAGTCATCGACCTTCATCCAATCGTTGTCTGACAACGACCACAGTATCGGAATTTTGTCCGAATCGCCTAAATTGTTGATGTAGCTTATTTTCTCATCCGGCACAGTTATTTTGGGAATCTTGTTCTCGTCCTCTTTACTCTCGTTAACGACGTGACTTTCTGCAGGCGACGCAATATCCGATTCTTTCGAAATAAGATGGCTCAGAATTACCTGAAAGGCAGCAGTTCTGAAAGGTTCTTCCTCGTCTGCAACCAGATTTCTTGCTTCTTCTATGAAGCCGTGAATCTTTGACTTGGTAAGCAATTCTAAATCCGACTCTGCAACATGTCAACAAATTGTTTTCTAAAACTTTCACACCACTCTCTTAGAGAACTTGTAATAGCTCACTCGTCTCCCCCGACGCAGTTTGCTACTATTCTCTAAAGTACGGCAAAACCTTTGTCCCGAAAGTCGTTACAACACTGTCGAGGTCTTGACCCCTGATAGCGAAAATCACGTGGTTGCATCCTTCTTTCGCGAAACCTTCTATCTGCCCGATGCAGTCATCAGGAGTACCCCATATCACGGTTTTCAAAGCAACATCCTCAGGAATCGAAGCTTTCAGCTCTGCTATGTTATTCAAATCTGGAGAACCTGCCATGCTGTATTCAAACCCCGGATGCTTTTTGCCAAGCAGCATTTCATATTGCTCAGGCATGATTGCGACCCCAGTTTTTGCAATCGGAGTAATGAGTTTCCTTGCAGTCTCTCTATCAGTAGAAACTGTGGCATTCGGAGCATAGGCCACGCTGTAACCTTCCAAGCTGCGGTCGCTTTTCTTCAGGCTTTTTTTCAAAAGATCTAGTCCCCAGCGGTACGTTTCAGGAGTGTGTGCAAAGGGTATCCACCCATCTCCAAATTCGCCCGCGAGATCTAGCATCTTGGGACCGTATGCGGCCACGTAGATTGGAAGATTCGGCTTCTGGACTGGCTTTATCTGAAGAAACGCGTCTTTCAACGAGTAGAATTTTCCCTGAAAATTAGCGGGATGGGTGTGATCGGCATTCCAGAGCATTTTGATTACTTGAATTCCTTCCCGCAACCGGCCGTGCATGTTCTTCAGCTGAAATTCCGACGGGAGACAGGTTGGTCGCTTCCCCCGCGCCTAGCCCAAGAATCGTTCTACCACCAGAGATCCCGTCCAGAGTCGCAGCAGTTTGCGCAACTGTTGCAGGATGTCTACGCCTGATATCAGTGACAGCAGACCCGACGCCAACCCGCTTTGTCTCGTGTCCCATGAGTGCCATAACGGTGAAGAGCTCCGGCATGATCTCGGTCGGTGGCCCGCCAGAAAAGTGATCGGTCCACCACACTGTGTCAAAGCCTACCTTTTCACCAAGCACTGCGAGACGAACAATCTCCGAAGCGGGTCTTGCTGGTATCTCGATGCCGAATTTCATCGCTCGGTTACCCATCCCAAATTGCATCCTGATCGAGAAAGTCTACGAGATGTAAAGGGATGCAAAGTAGGTGCCGTAAAGCGACGGATTATAGTAGAACCCGTGAACATTTGTCGTGAACGGAGCGATGACCGAACTTCCTCCACCGTTGACCGTCAGCGGGTAAAATGTCCATATCTGCAGTACTTCTTTGTTCATGAGCAGAGCCGCCGCGTTGATATCCGAGACCAGCGCCGTGTTGTTGCCGGACGCCTGATCTTGTAGCACCTGTGAGTACAAGTCATGCAATCCTGTATAGTTCCAGCCGTAGAACGCTGGCTGCTGGCCGCCGCCTCCAAGCTCTCCTCCGATAAAGTCTCCCGCCCACGGATAGTCGTTTACGTATCCGCTCCACGAGAACTCTAGGTGATCTGAAAACGCGTAAGTGAACATCTGTCCCTCAGGTTGTGGCACTACATCGACAGTCAATCCCATATTGTATGTGCTGCTTACGTTGTTGACAACTGTTGCTATCTGCTCCATGATATCTCCGTCGACCGTGTCTCCAGATGGATAGTATTCGTTGATAGTCTGGGGGACTGGTGTAGAGCACTGCCCATTTGGGCCAAGTACCGGGCAGCCAAACGTGTTGTTAAAAACGCCACTAGGGGCAGTAGTACCATTGAAGAACGTAAAATGGGTGATCGGATGGTACATCGCTTCAAGCAGTAGATCCTGTACTGCGGTCAGATTGTAGCCGTATGAAGTCGGCAGAGATGCATTGTAGGAATTGACAGGCGGAATTTGGGGAGGAATGAGCTCGTTTGCCACCAGACCTAGTCTGTTATTGACATCGTTGTTGATTTCGGTCATGTTCACAGAGTCTGCGAAAGCGGTTCGGAAACGAATGTCAGCGAAGGGCTGGAAGGTGAAATAGTCTCCACTAAATATGTTAGTGACATTCGAAGAAAACTGCTCGTAATCCGTCGCAAACTGGGAGTACGGGCCATAGATGTTGATCCCAGGAATTATCGATTGAATCGTACCATTTGTTAGCCAAGCGCTCCTCGAAACAATGTCGTAAAGATTGCCTCCATTCACATCGATCGTTATCGCTTGGCCGGATTTTGCAGCATTTTCCAGGTCGATCTCCCTTGTCGCCTGACTTGGAACGTAGTTTATGTCGATGGTCTGGATCGTCGGGGTTATCTTGGCCGCATAAGGTCCTCCCCAATAATTAGGATTCGCGGTCAGTACAAAATTATTGGTGGCAGACGAATAGCTCGTCAGAACGTAAGGGCCAGTTCCCGCAAGGACGCTTCCGGTCGGACTAAAGAGATAACTCTGACCACATCCCGTCGGAGTTATTCCGCTGTTGCATGTAGCAGCCAAATCCTGTAGATATTCATTGATGGAGGTGGTCACGTTACCGCTCGGGCTCGGATATGGTAGTGTGTATCCGGAACTAGGCTGCGTCCACGCAGAGAGATCTTTCTGCATTACGTAGTCCGGCGCCATTATGTACGACCACAATCCGGTGAGCAAATATGGAAAAGAAGAGCTGGGGTTCATTACATGGATTGTGAACGTCAGTGGGCCGGTGATCTGAACGAAATCCTGCGCGAGAACATCATGTGCGTAGGTAGGCGAGTAATTCTGTTTCCCGGTTAGGAAGGTGCTCAAGCTTGTGTTGACAAGTTCTTGCAAGAGCCATGCTGCCTGTGTCGCGTGGGTAGTCGGAGTGCTTCCGTCTCCCATCAGCAAGCGATTGAGCGAAAAGTAAACTGCTGAGGAGTTCAGCGTTTCACCATCTGCGAACTGGACTCCGCTACGCAACGTAAAATTATAGGTCATCCCATCTGCCGAAGCTGTGTCAGCTCTGGGCAAGCCAAGGTATGACTAGTGTCGGACTCGTGCCATTGTACCACAATAGTGGCTCGTACACGTTTTGAAGGAGCATGCCATCAGTCTCGGAGTATGCTGCATCGGGGTCTAGCGAATCAACAGAAAAAGTGGTTTCCCATGTTAGAGTAGAAGGATGACTTGTCGAAGAAGTAGTTGAAGTGGCTGAGGAAGCAGAACTGGAACTGGTGGTAACGGATGATTGTAGCGAAGTCGAACTTGATGTTGAAGATATCGAAGAAGATGAAGAGGTAGACGTTGCTGAAGAGACCGTAGTTGAAGTTGAGCTAGTGGAACTGGTGCTCGAAGTCGCTGACGTTGAAGAAGACCCACCCAATCTGGTTGCAGCGATTCCACCCGCAACGAGGATAACGATGACGACGATAACCACTACGATTGTAGTCGTTCTACTGATTGCGCTTCTTAGCTTCGATTTATTGAGCAACACTCACTTCGATAATCTGATATTATATTAGGATTTAGAGGACAGGCAAATAGCAGATTCGAATCATTATCTGATGTTTACCGATTCTCGAGCTTGAATGATCCGAATATATTTTGCAGATCTCACTTTCCACGTAAACGATAAAGATTAAACGACAGCTGTCATCATCACTGAAACAAGAATGTTTGGAAGATCCACTCCAAGCTTTGTAACAGCACGCGTCGGTTGATCCTTTGAGAAAATTTTAGAGTATGCCCTGTTCATGCCGTCGAAATCTTGTGGGTTCTTGAGCAGCACAATGACCTGCACCACGTCCTCCAAGCTCGCTCCGCCAGTCTTCAGAATTAACTCGCAGTTTTGGATTGCCCTTTCAATTTGTTCCTCGATTGTCGTCGCCTCTACTTTTTTCGTCACAGGGTCAAATGCGACGATACCGGAAAGATAGATTGTGTTCCCCACCTTGATTCCCTGACTGTAAAAAAGGGAGGAGGGTATCTGAGAGCTGAAGAGAACCTGCTTCACAGTTTGATCCACTTTTGATCGGGGATTTCTAGCACTATTTGTGAGTCTACTTGGCAATACCCTTGCTCTTCAGGATTGCCCAGATCTTGTCCGATCTAAGAGGCATGTCGATATGAGCGACACCAAGGTGGCTTAGCGCGTCCACGACAGCATTCACGACAGCAGGCGCCGAGGCAATCGTACCGGCTTCTCCCACTCCCTTGACTCCAATCGGGTTGTGCGGTGAAGGCGTGACAGTTTGCGAGAGGTCGTAGTGGGGTGTTTCGACCGCCGTGGGCACCGCATAGTCTGCAAGAGTGGCAGTCAGCAGGTTTCCGTCCGCATCATAGACCGCCTCCTCCCAGAGCGCCTGCGAAATCCCTTGGGTGATGCCTCCGTGTATCTGCCCCTCTACGATCATCGGGTTGATCTGTTTTCCGCAATCATCGACCGCGACATACTTCCTGATCTTCACTTCGCCCGTATCCCTCGACACCTCGACCACACAGATGTGGGTCCCGAATGGAAACACGAAATTTGGCGGATCGTAAAATGTAGTATTCTCCAGGCCCGGTTCCATTCCCGTTGGCAGCTCGTTTGTGCCCGCCCCGTAGGCTGCGTAGGCAACCTCCGCCATCGTCTTCGACGGCTCATTCGATCCCCTGACGTGGAACCTGCCACCCTCCAGGACAATGTCCTCCTCCCTCGCCTCAATCAGGTGGGCTGCAATCTTCTTTGCCTTGTCCACGATCTTTCTACACGAGACCGCGATGGCGGCTCCGGCAACGGGAGTCGTCCTCGACCCGTAGGTTCCCATCCCGAAAGGTATGCGATCGGTATCACCGTGGATCACTTCGACGTCGTCAAACTTTACGCCCAGCTCCTGCGCCACGATCTGCGCAAATGTCGTCTCCTCCCCCTGGCCGTGCGGGCTGGCTCCGGTGAAAACGGTAACCTTGCCGAGCGGATGGACGCGCACCGTTGTACTTTCCCACAGTCCCAGGCCGAAACCGGTCGCGCGCACAACGCTTGAGGGGCCCAGCCCGCAGATTTCAACGTACGAAGAAATGCCGATGCCGAGCAGTTTTCCTTCGGCCCTGAGTTTCGCCTGTTCTCTGCGAAGGTCTTCGTAGTTGACGAGCTCGAGCGCTTTCGCCATCGCCGGAAAGTAGTTCCCGCTATCGTACGAAAGCCCAGTCGCAACGGTCGCAGGGAAAGCATTTTCCGGAATGAAATTCTTCATCCTCACTTCGGCAGGATCCATCCTGATTTCCCGGGCGAGCATGTCGATCGATCTTTCGATGATATAGGTCGCCTCTGGCCTCCCCGCTCCCCTGTACGCGTCAACAGCCGTGGTGTTTGTCAGAACGCCGAAGACTTCGCACGCGATGCTCGGGATCTTGTAGGGGCCGCTGAGCATCAATCCGAAGAGTATCGTCGGTACTCCCGGAGCCGCGGTCGAAAGCCAGGCGCCCATGTTGGCGTACGCCGTCACCTTCAGCCCGAGTATAGTACCGTCTCTCTTTGCCGCGAGCTCGATGTAGTCGACGTGATCCCTCCCGTGGGTCGTGGCAAGATAGTTTTCGCTACGGTCCTCAGTCCACCTGATCGGCGTCTGCAGCTTCATCGCGAGCCAGGCTACGACGAGCTCCGGTCCATAGCAGGAAATCTTGCTGCCAAAGCCGCCGCCAACGTCGGTCGCTATTATCCGCAGTTTATGCTCCGGCACGCCGGTGAGGGCCGAAATCAGAAAGCGGTGGACGTGGGGATTCTGGGAGGTCATCCATATCGTCAACTGCCCCGATCCGATATCGTACTCCGCGGTTGCGCCCCTTGTTTCCATGGCCGTAGGCAGGAGGCGCTGATTCACTATTCGCTGCTTTATCGTGACCTCCGCTTCCCGGAACGCCTTCTGGATATCTCCGCCGCCCGCTTTCCAGTGAAACGCGATATTGTTAGGGACGTCATCATAGAGCAAAGGCGCGCCTTGCGCCATCGCCTTCTCCTGATCCAAGACAGAGGGTAGTGGTTCGTAATCTACCTCGATGTGATCTAGGGCGTCCAGAGCTTCACCGAGACTCTGCGCTACAACGACCGCCACGGGATCTCCCACGTAGCGTACTTTGTCAACTGCTATTGGAAGGTACTTTGTTGTCTTGACCTCGGCCCCGGTCACGACCCAGGCAGTTGGGATCGCTGCGAGTTTTGATTCAGTGTCCTTGCCGGTGAACACGGCGATCACTCCAGGCTGGGCTTTCGCCTTCTCGGTGTTCAGCGTCTTGATCTTCGCGTGTGCGTATGGACTCCGCAAAAACACCGCACTCGCCATCTTCGGCACGACCATGTCTTCAGTGAAGTGGCCGTACCCGGTGATCAGCCGCGGATCTTCCCGCCTCTTCACGCTTGACCCGAATACTTGCGACATGCTCTCACCCTCACATCCTCGCGGGTACCTCGACCCGCGTCTTTGCCGCTTCCAGAATCGCTTTCACTATATTCTGGTAACCGGTGCATCTGCAGAGGTTCCCGGAAATCCCCTGCCTCACCTGCTCATCGGTCGGATTGGGGTTTTGTTTCAAGAACCAGTACGCCTGCATGATGAACCCCGGCGTGCAAAAGCCGCACTGGAGCCCGTGGTTGTTCCAGAACTCTTCTTGGATTCGGTGGAGTTTGCCGTCTTTTGCGAGGCCTTCGATCGTCAAGATTTCCGACCCATCAGCCTGCACCCCAAACATCGTGCAGGACTTTATCGATCTTCCGTTGAAGATTATAGTACATGCACCGCAGTTCGACGTATCGCACCCGACGTGGGTGCCGGTCATTCCGAGGCGCTCTCTGATGAAATGCGCGAGGAGCATCCTCGACTCAATGACATCCTCGTACTCCGTGCCGTTCACCCTGACGCGGACGTGCTTCAACCTGGCGGGTTTTTCCATCTTCATTCACTCCATTTTCTTTGCCCTGCCGAGCGCATGCGTTAGAGCACGCTCCGTAAACACTCGAACCATCGCCCGCTTGTACTCCGCCGAGCCTCTCAGCGGATCGTCGGTCGGCTTTGAATCCTCGGACGCCGCCCTTGACGCTTCCTCAATCCTCGCTTTGGTCGGTTCATTGCCCTTCAAAACAGCTTCAGCCTTTTTCGCCCTGATGCTGGTTGCCGCAACAGATGCCAGCCCGATTCCCACTTTGTCGCAAACTCCAGAGGAATTCACGGAGAGCTGCGCCGCGACTCCAACGGTAGCAAAATCTCCCGATTTGCGTTCCAGCTTCGCGTAGGACCCGCCGCTCATACTTGAAATCGGAACTCTGATTTCTGCTAGAATCTCGTTACTCTTGGCTGCGGAGGTGAGTGAATCGACAAAGAAATCATCAGAGTTGACAATCCTTTCGCCGGATGAACTTACCATCCTCAAACTCGCCCCGAGAGCAATAATGACCGCGCCCCAATCCGCCGCAGGATCGGCGTGAACCAGAGATCCACCGATTGTGCCGCTGTTTCGTACCTGCGGATCGCCGATGAGGGAGGCGGCTTCCGACATTATCTGTGCCTTTCGCCTGAGCAGCTCCGAAGTCTCGATCGAGTGATGTTTAGTTAGAGCACCGATGCGAATCCACCCGCCGTCTTCCCTGATGTAATCGAGATCTGAAATGTGGTTGATGTCGATCACGTATTTCGGGGACGCGAGTCTCAATTTCATAAGCGGAACCAGACTCTGCCCTCCGGCCAGGATTTTTGAATTTGATCCGTACTCGTTCAGGTAGTTCAACGCCTGCTCCAGCGTCTCGGGAGAAACGTACTCGAAATTTCTTGGTATCACGAAGAGGCGCGCCGAGAAAGTAAGATAAAAGTGTTTCAACACATACAAAGGGTACGCGGGTGCAAAACTCATTCACGAGACCTGTATCGACACTCGTACCTGTTACATTATTGTAAAAGTCAGAAGTGGCTCGATAACCAAGCAATGGTATTAGAAATGGCCAACAGAGCTCGTTTCAAGCTCTTCGGTACGCAGAATTGCGCCCCCGTGTAGAAAAAGGAGAAAATTGCATAATAAATCAATGAAAGAAAACAATCGCTTTAGGAATTGAACAGGTCTGCAGGTACACGGGGAAGAATAGAAAGAGGAGGACCTGCGAGAAATGTCCAAGCTGCTTGAACTCAATTTTCAAACGTCCAGTACGGATCAATTTCGCTGAAATGCATGGTAGAAATCCTTAAACTTTAGAAACTGTAGCGGGAGGCTGCTAGTAGTATATCCACGTATACTAAGTATATGTCCATATACTAGATCGTCAACTAACCTGGCCGACATAAATTATTAGACTGAAAGGGCCACAGACCTAGACATTCTCATTTTTGGCCAACTTCCCTTCCTATCTCAGGTTGTATGTCTCGATTACAGGCACCGAAGGAGATTGTTGAAGAGGCTTATAGAGAGGAGAGGGACGCAAACGTAAGCAAGAGGATATTCCTCGTTCTGAAGGTCAAGTACGAGGGTGTCCCGGCGTCGCACGTAGCAAGGGAAGTTCACCGGCACAAATCATGGACGACACCGTGGCTTAGACGTTTCGAGAAAGATGGGCTAGAAGGACTCAAGACGATGGAAAGGAGCGGGAGACCTCCGAAGCTCGATCACAACAAGTTCATTGCGGTGAAGAGGAAGGTCGTGAAGAACGAATGCGGCTGGACCGTGAAGGAGGTCAGGGAGATGATCCGCAAGGAAGCAGACGTGGCATACACTGAGAGACACATCTACAGGTTGATGCAGAAGTGGGGAGTGAGAGCAATTGTCCCTGACAAGAGGTTACTTCACAAGGCTTCCCTCGAAGAGAGGCTCGAATTTAAAAAAGGACCGCAAGACTCCTCAGGAATATCCCGGAAGGCTTCACCGTAGCATCCGAAGACGAATCAATCTTCGTCCAGAACATAGAAACCAAAAGGGTGTGGGCGGTCAAAGGGATTCGACCGATTCGGATTGTGTCAGGCTCGCACGGCAACACCGTGGTGTTTGGAGCGATCAGCCTGGACGGGACACAAATCTTCAGGCAGTACGAGAAATTCAATGGCGAGACATTCCTCGACTACCTGAAGAAGGTGCACAGGAAGTTTGGATCACTCTATCTCTTCCTTGACAAAGCAAGGCAACACCACAAAACCAGGATCGTAACTGATTATTTGGGTAAGAACAGGAAGACTCTCAGAGTCAGATGGATCCCGACAGCTTCGCCAGAGTTCAACATGATGGAGGAGTGTTGGCGCGAGGGTGAGAAGGATCTCTCAAGGCTTCCAACCTTTCCGACGTCATTGAAAGAACTGAAATCAATCCTGGCAGAATACTATCGAACGCGAAGGTTTTGCTCGCATCTTGACATGAAGAAATTCCTTCTGACCAACAGGTGTCTATGAACTTATGTCGGCCAGGTTAGTTTATCTTTGCCCGTATCGCGATCTGGCCATTGTCTGGAAATTATCATCTCGATGTTCTTCTGTTACGGAACCACTCCGCTTTACAGACTCGCCCGAGTGAATACCGTGCTGACTGTTCGAACACTTTGAGTTATTACACTTCAGCTCTCTATGATTCTGATCAATACCGACATACCCCAAAATTCCTTCTTTGCAGGCTGGACAAGAATCTCCTTCTTTTGGCATTTACGTCAGAATAATTGAACTTCCAGTGTAAGATAAAATGTTCGCCAAAATTCACGCTGTGGAATCGGAGAATCATCCCATATAATTTTTCAAATAACTTGGCTCTCCGCAGAGTTATCTCACCTTATCTCTCCAGAGCAACTCGCTGTAGAATCGAACATTATCTCTAAATGCTGAGCCGAGATACGAACAGAGGGCTCCTTCCAAGATGACAAGAATTTTGAAGGCTTTCCGTTTCGGTTTCCAGAGTCTTGTTAGAAAGCTTCGTAATGCCGTGACGAAATTCGAACTGAAAATTTCGGTATAGAATCTTACGGAGCGAGCGAGATCAGTCACCCTTATCTCAAAATAGCTAACATACATGAGAGACCGGAAATGTGTTTCAATATTAAGTGGTAACGAGCAAAGGATGGTGTTGTGGTGATGATTTTGGAAAAACCATCCGATCTAAAGATTACACCTACAGAAGCTCGGCAGTTATTCATCACAAAGCAAAGACTCGCCGGCGGAGCAAAACTGGAATCGGGAAGGAATGGAATCATCCAACTCATCAGAGAGCTCGGCTGCGTCCAGATCGACCCAATCTCTGCCGTTACCCCCAGCCAATTTCTGGTCTTGTGGAGCCGCATGGGAAATTACGACAGATCTCTGATCGGAGAGTTGTACAAAGACAGAACGGTATTCGAATACTGGGCGCATCAGCTGTCCATTCTTTTGATGGAAGATTATTCCTTGTTCGTTTCTGGAATGAAAAGCTTCCCGGATACAAACACGCTCTGGGGAAAGAGAGTCTCGAAGTGGATAACAGACAATTCAAAATTAGAAAAGTATGTGATCTCGGAACTCAGAAAAAAGGGAGCTCTCTCTACGAGAGAGTTTGAAGACAAGTCCGAGAGGCACTGGTCATCTAGCGGCTGGTCTAACAACCGAAATGTATCGAGGATGTTGCAGTTTTTGTTTTTTCAGGGAAAGGTGATGGTCTCCGAGCGGAGGGGTAACGTGAAGATCTGGGACCTCGCGGAGCGGTGTCTCCCCAATTCTTTCCTAAATCAAAGTAATCGGGCCCAAGATGAAGTAGAATACTTCGCAGTCCAGAGAGCTCTGAAGGCGCTGGGAGTCGCAACTCGAAATCAAATCAAGAAACATTTTCTCCGCGATTCATATCCGAATCTTGACAGGACGCTTGACAAACTCGAATCGGAATCAAAAATATTCCGAGTTCAATTTAACGGATCGGCAAAGCAACCCTGGTTCATTCATTGCGATGATTTGAACACGCTCGAAACAATCCGCAATGGCGGGTGGAATCCCAAGACCGTTCTGCTCTCTCCGTTTGACAATTTGATCTGCGATAGAACGAGGACTCTGGATCTGTTTGGGTTCGACTATTCTATCGAAATTTACGTGCCGGAGTCTCAAAGAAAATATGGTTACTACATCTTGCCGGTCCTTCACGGAGACACTTTTATCGCGCGAATCGATCCAGTTTTCAAGAAAGATTCGAAGCAGCTGATCATCAATAGAGTCTACGCCGAATCAGAGAACTCTGCGAAATTAGGTAACGAGGTTTCGAGAGCAGTTTCTGATCTCGCAGAATTCCTAGGAGCTACGAGTATTAAGTATGATAAAGTGCCTAGCTTCTGGAGAAAATCATTGAAATCTAAGAGGTAGCCGATTTCTATCTCACATCCCGCTCTTGACCTGGGCAAGATAGAACGCGTTTCCGTCCGGATCTCCAAAGAACGCCAATCGAACCGGGCCGTCCTCCATAACTTTGCCATTGAACGTGACTCCCTTTTCCTTGAACTGCGCGACAGTTGAGTCAAGGTCATCGACCTCAAGTCCGATTGAAATGCTGCCGCTCGTTCCCGGTTTCGGCCCGCTCTGAGTCGCAGGGTGTAGACCTATCGTCAATCCATTTGTCTCAAGCTCGGCAAAATCCTTCCCCCAGTGAGATTTCACCTTCATCCCGAGCACGTCAGTATAGAATTTTAGAGCACTATCAACATCCGAGACATATATCGTCGCGTTAGCGTTCTTTATCAAGAACTCTCTAAAGCTCCCGCAAGACTTCTTTCACGTTTGAAATGCAGTGGTGAACGTCCTCTTCCGAATGCACTGTGGAGATGAATAGATGCTCGTACTGCTGTGGATGGAAGTAAATCCCTCTCTTCAGCAGCTTCTTGTGCATCCTCATGTACTTCTCCGAGTCGGCAGTGAGAAAGTCGCGATAGTCCCTAATCCTGGGCAGTTTTGTGAAGAGCAGCTGGCAGCCACCGGGCCCCGCTCCTTGAACTATCGCCTGGGTCTTCGTGTCATCGATAGCTTCCTCGAGTCCATCCTGCAGCATGTTTCCAATCTTGTGCAACTTTGCATATGTTCCGGGTTTGTCAAGCTCGGTCAGGGATGCGTAAGACGCAGCCACGACGAGTGGATTGGCATTGTAAGTGCCCGCGTGGAATACCTTGCCCGGTACGAGATTCTCAAATATCTCCCTCTTACCTGCGAGAGCAGAAATCGGAAAACCTGCGCCAAGCGCTTTGGCGTAGGTCGCAATGTCTGCCTTGATCTTGAAATATTCCTGCGCCCCTCCTCTCGCGAGCCGAAAGCCGCTGATGACCTCGTCGAGTATGAACACCATGTCATTTGCGGTGCACAGCTCCCTCATCGTTTCCAGAAATCCCTCCTCCGGAAGGATCGTTCCCAGGTTCATCAAAATCGGCTCGGTTATGATTGCGGCAATCTCATTCGCATGACGACTGACTACTTTCTTTAGAGCGTTAAAATCGTTCCATCGAACCAGAATCGTGTTCGCCAGCGTTTCCTCAGGGATACCCCACGATGCAGGAATGGTATAAAGGGCGGAGTCGGGCCCCATCGGAGGAGTCCCTCCCGTGCCGGCGAGAACATAATCGTGGCCGCCGTGATATGCGCCTTCAAACTTTATGATTTTTTTCTTCCCGGTGTAGCCCCTCGCCAGCCTGATAGCTGCCTGCGTCGCTTCGGCACCGCTGTTGGAAAATCTCACCATGTCCATGGAGGTCATCTCGCAGACCTTCTCCGCAAGATCTACTTCGAGGTCGTGCAAAACCGCAAACATCGTTCCCTTCTCCAATTGCTCCGATGCCGCCTTGATCAGAGCAGGGTGGGCGTGGCCATGGATCAGCGGGCCCATTGCGAGAATAAAATCAAGATATTCATTGCCGTCAATATCCCATATCTTCGTTCCCTTTCCTTTTTTGAATGTTAACGGGTACGGATCGAAAACTGGGTAACACTGACCGTGAGAACTAGCGCCTCCGGGCATGACCTTGACAGCTCGGCGGTAAGTCTCGTACGATCTTCTGGTGTCAAGGCCTTCAGCATAAGCTACATACTCCTTCTCCTCTTTTGCGGTCTTTTCAGCGGTCAAATCGAAAATTACGATTCGCGCTAGCTATTTTCTCAAGATTTTAATGTTTAGAACGAATTGCGCGAAGTTGTTATTCCTGGAGCTTCGGATGAGCTCGAGAAAGACTTGCAGAATGTTACGCATGTAGAGATACCGGCGCCTGCGCACAGTATGTATACTCAAACCCAATGTGACACAGTGAAATCGTACTGGCTTTCTTTACAAACCACCTATAGTCAATCCTCTAGCTCGTGGGGAATACGTTGACGAGCAGTTTGAAGTAGTCAATGACTCTTAAACTTCTGGTGTGGTAAGAGTCCTCTGGTGATGCTAAAGGAATCCCGCTATCCTCGGACTGACGACGGATTATGATAGTAGTCGTTTGTATGTTTCTACTGATCCCATCGAAGAGATTTGTCGTCGGAAACCTTGGGGTGGTTACGCTTTTGCTATTTAGCCAACGGCAAGAAATAAAGTTTATCTCATAGAATTTCCTATAGGAATCCTATGGGAATTCCATCGAATCATAATCGGAACGACGTTCTTTATGAATGCTGGAAGCGCGGCGATACCATCGAGGAAGCCTCCGCCAAGACGGGTATTCCAGATAGCACAGTCGGTTACTATTATAAGAAATTCGATCGGTATGCAAGAGAGGGTTCTCCGATCCCCAGGGGGGCTATAGATAAAGACTATTCGCAATTGGATCGGGAATATAATGTTTTGAAAGATAAACTGTCATTGTCAAAGAAGGTTAAATCTCTGGAGGATGAAGGTAAGTACGCAGAAGCACGTGAATTAGTCTTGCTCTACGAGGAAAAAAGAAAAGCAGGATTGGATTCTCCTCAACTAGCCGCGGATATTGATAGGCATAAGAAGGACCTAAAAAACTCCATTGCAAGAGACGAGTTGAAGTCTTTCATTAAGGCGGCTGTGTGGACGGAGGAAGATCTGGGAGGCTCCAGCACAGATTTGACGCTCTTCTCTTCGAAAGCGCGAAGTTTTTTAGCGCGTCGCCAAGGTTTTTCTGACAGTGAGTACGAGTATTCCGTTTCAGATAGTTCTTCTGGGTTCGATGTTGACACGCTAATGCGTTGGCCGAAGAGACGCAATCGCTAGACTTGGGCGCAACTTGAGCTGCAGCCTGAGATGAGCCTTCTTTCCTCCTCATACATCTCTTTAGATGAGCAATGGAATGCCGACAGATGGAGACTCCAGCTATAACGTGCCGTTCAAGGCTTAAATTTTAGTTGTTCTGCTCGGATTCAGAAAGCCGTGAATAGTCATCGAGCGATTTCTAAGAGTCTCGCAATCCTGGTCGTAATTATCATTGTAATTGCCGCCGGAGCTGCGGGCTATCTGGCGCTTGCAAACCAGCAAAAAAGTACGTCGACATCAACGAGTTCCACTTCGCAGAGCTCTACCGTATCTCCTCTGACAAGTTCTTTTACATCGAGCAGCCAATCCACGTCGTCCTCCACCTCTTCACCGACTACATCCCTCACAACTTCATCATCCCTTTCTACAACATCATCAACAATATCCACCAGCTCATCCGAAATTCCAAGCACATTTACTTACGAGGTTGCCGAGACCCCCGCGTTTCTCGACCCCAGCATAGCATTTTCCGAGTACGACCTAAATATTTTGCAAAACGTCTACGAGAATCTAGTATTTTTCAACGGCAGCTGTTCAACCTGCGTGATACCCTGGCTTGCTCAGAGTTATACCGTATCTCCAGATCTTTCCGAGTACAACTTTACTCTGAGAAGCAACATTACTTTCCAGGATGGAACTCCTCTAAATTCGACGGCAGTTTATTTCTCGTTGAATCGAGTACTTCTCGAGGATTCGAGCACCCCGACCAGCCATGCCACGCAGGCATCGTGGCTTTTCCAGCAGGTGCTCAATACGAGCCTGAGCAGCGTCCTCTGCTGTCCGCAGACCTATGGATCGAGTTACGTTGATGACGTGCTCGGAGAAAATTTTGTCCAGGTAACGGGGCCCTTAACATTTTCATTGCACGCGAGCAATCCGAGCGTGGCATTTCCCTACATCCTTGCAGGAGTTTGGGGCGGCATAATGGCGCCTGAATGGACTATGCAGCATGACCTCGCGCTCTGGAATGCTTCCGGTTCCGGATACACCCTGCCGTTTCCTTCTCTGAGCGGCAATCTTACTCAGCAAATAAACGAGTACTTCCAAGATCTTTCCGCCACCTGCAACTCCGGCCCAACTCCGTCGGGGTGTGGTGCAACTTATCTTGATACCTCGTATCAGGGGTCGCTCGCGGGCACGGGTCCGTACATCCTCCAGAGCTTCAGCCAGTCTTCCAACAACGTGGTAATGGAAAGTAATCCTAACTACTGGGGTGGCCCGTTCCAGTTTGATGGCGGATCGCGAATCACTCCCAGAATATCCACTGTTGAGTTCAAGTACGTTCCCAGTCAGACGACGAGAGAGATAGATCTCAAGAATGCAGCCTCGTCAGGAGGAGCGATGGCGATTGACGTGGCAGATTCCAATCTTTACGACGTAGCTGATCGAAACTCCTGGCTGAATTCCAACACGCTTACTTCCATCATCTCAGGCGTGTCGATCTACGGGCCGTACGATTTTTACGGCACTCTGTTCGATCCGTTCGCAACCAACGTAACGAACTCGCAGACCGGAGCGTTCTATATCTTCCAGCCGTTTGCCGACCTGCGCTTCAGATTAGCTTTTGCCGACTCGGTAAACATGACTGATATCGGGATCAGTGAAGGAAACAAGCTCGCTCCCGTGGCACTCAACGTCGTTCCACCGGGTATCCCACCAGCCGGGGCATTCAACTCTTCAATCACGCCCGCGTACAGCTTCAACCCAGACATGGCGGCTCAGCTTCTGCTCCAGGCGATGTCCAGTCCGCTCACAAAGTTCACGTTCACAAATGGAACTTCGGCACCGCAGGGATTATTCAACAACACATTCGGATGTCCGACTCTAGGTGCTAACAGTCAGTGCGCTCATCCAGTTGGGCAATCGATCTCTCTGTATTTCCAGACTGGTGACACCGTCGATCAGTCAATATTCGAGCAAATCGCAACGACAATCAACAACATCAGCTCGACGTACAACATGGGACTGACTGTCGATGTCGTGCCGATACCGCTGGGCGAGTTAACAACTGAGGCTTTTACGACCCCCACGTACTTTTACATGTACTCGCTAGGTTACGAGCAAGATTACCCGTGGGTACTGGATTTCCTGGGCCCGATGTTCGCTCCGGGTCAGTCGTACACCAATCCCGACGGTTGGAATGTTACCCAGATGAGCGTTCTCTTCCAGGAGGCGGTCTCGGCTAATTCGGCTGGGAATACGACGGGTCTGATCGAGATCAGTAATCAGATGAATCAACTCGCAAACAGCATGGTGATGTACCTGTGGACGTTCAACACGATCAATTTCGTGACGTTGACTTCAAACGTCCACGGCTTTTACTACAATCCGTCGATAAACCCTGCCGGCCCCGGTGGTGTGGGGCCTGGGTACTTTGCAACTCTGTACTAGAAAGCCGCTCCTCCGAGCAACGGTCTCTATAGTTATGGTTGCATGAAGAAATCACTGAAAATGACCATGCAATAGAACCTGATCAAAGATACCATATCGGTGCGCGTTAGTAATTTTTCCCAAAGACGGAGAACCTTCATTACCGACTTTCAGCGAATTTGCTTACATTGAGGGCTTTTGATTGGTATCTTCATCGGTTTAACGCTGGAGCAAGAAAATAATCGTGTCAACAAAACAAGATTTTACGAGAGAAGTCAGATATGAGATTTATTCGTGCACGTTCTGTGAGTTTGTGCAAAACTCTATGAGAACTGAACATCTCGAAGCAATAGATGAGAAAAAGTACCTATTCCATTTAAGGCATGCTCATAATCTTGAGCCTTAGGTACCGACAACTACACTGACACGGTCATTGATTCTGGGAGTTCAGGGAATTATTTCGAATTGAAATAATCCAGAATTTCCCTTGAAAAATCTTCCATCTGATTCTGATCGTCGCCGACAAAGTGTATCAGTGCGTCCGTAGCTCCGGCCTTGCTGAACTCTTCGATCCTCTCGATAATCTTGGATGAACTACCAGCAGCGACGATCTCGAGAACGATGTCATCTGGAACGCTATCTTGAACTGATGGAATCTTTTTCGCTCCCTCTTCCGAAAGCAGCATGTTCTGGTAAGTTTTTCCCAGCCCTTGGGGGCGATCAAAGCCCATCATCTTGAGTGTCTGGCCTTCTGCGAGCAATCCGCGCTTTGCGCGATTCAGAGCCTTCCTTATCTCGGCTTCGTCAGATGTCAGGATGGTATAGACCCAGATGCACGCTCTGAAATCATCGAGTGATTTTCCAGCCGCCCTCGCCGAGGATTTGGCAATCTCAAGTTTCTTGCTGAATGTCTCCGGGCTGTTTAGCCACGATACCCATCCATCCCCATATTTGCCGGCAACCTCAAGCGCGCGTCGGCCTCCCAGTGCTCCCACAATTACTTTCGGTATCCCAGTGCGAATCGGAATGTCGAGCCATGCATCCTTCAGCGAAAAAAATCTCCCCTGGAATGAGATCGGGTTCCTTGAGCTTGAGGACCAGAGCAGCTTTGCAACCTGAATCGCTTCCCCCAGTCGCTCGACGCGTTCCTTGGGAGCTCCAAACTCGATGCCAAAAGGTACGAGGTTCATCGCCTCTCCCGCGCCAACACCGAGAAGCGTTCTCCCCTTGCTGAGGTCAGAGAGCGTTGCGACCATGTGCGCCAGTTTCGCGGGATGAACTCGCTGGACATCGCTGACCGCGCAGCACATTTCAATTTTTGTTGTACTCGCAGATATCGCTCCCATCGTCGTCCACGGATCGATTCTGATTCCTCCTGTATCCATCAGGTGATCCGAGAACCACAGAGAATCAAAGCCCAGACGCTCTGCTCTAACTCCTCTCTGGAGAGAATCCGTAGGGGAAATATCGTCGATGACTGCGCCTAATCTCATTTTGCTCAGCGAAACTCGCAGCGAACTGAAGTAGATATGACAGTTTGGTATCAGAAATTACAGAGCGCTGATCAGTTTTATGCTGCAGCCAAAGGGTCTCGTGTCGGGAACGCTGACCTTTTTTCCCGAAAGCAGATCGTTCACTGCGTTTCGCAAATCGTTGGATTTTACCTTTGATTGTTCTTTGGAGTCATCAATCCTGCCCCTGTACGCAAGTTTTCTGTCCTTGTCGAACGCGAAGACGTGTGGAGTACAAACTGCTCCGTAGGCGTCGACTACACTCTGGTCGGGGTCGCGGGCGTACACGAAATTAAAGTGCTTGTCCTTTGCCCTCTTCACCATGCTGGGAAAACTGTCCTCGGGGTAGGCCTTTTCGTCGTTCGAGTTGATCGCAATTCAGCTGCACCCCCTTCGAGGCATAGTCCTTCTGGATAGTAACCATCCTGTCCTCGTACGCTACGACGTACGGGCAATGATTGCACGAGAAAATAACTATGAGAACGGGATTTTTCTCAAATGAGCTTAAAGAATACTCCTTTCCGTCTGTCAGCTTTTAGACTTTCGAAATTTGGAGCCTGCTTTCCCAGTTCGAGCATGGATGGACCTTTTGCAGGTTAAGTAATTTATTGTTTGTCAGAACGGAAGCAAGGTATGAAAATTTCTTGAATTGCACGATCATAAGATTGGTATTGTCAAACTAGCTGAGAATTGTCATGAAAGCCGGGGAATCAATATTAACTCTTGAAGGCCGTCACAATCATCATGAAGCCATATTTTCATTTCTTAACACCATCGGGAAGTTCATCTGTCGTTCAAGCTCCGCCCTATTACTACGGAGCAGATTACATCACCGTTTATTTCAAGTCCGACCCTGAAAAACTACAGTATTTCCTTCCGGATCAGCTGAAGGTGTCCGATGGATCTGCCGTCGCCTATGTTAGTGATTTCGTTTGCACCGTTAGCGAGAATGACATGGAAGCTCCCTACAACGATCCGGCCCAAGCGACGTACCGCGAAGCGGCATTGGGGATAAGATGCAGTTACAGAGGCAACCCCGGAATATACTATCCTTTCATGTGGGTCGATCGCGATTGGTCTCTCGTTCGCGGATGGGCTCTTGGTTATTCGAAGAAACTCGCCGATGATATCCAGCTTACTAGACTGCACAGATATGTTCCCAAGGTCCCGTATTACGGTCCGGGTGTCAAGCTTTCCGGATACTGCGCAAGGCACGGTTCTAGGCTTCTTTCCGTGAGCCTTGAGATCAAACGGAAGGGCACTTCCAAGGATATCATTTCTCCGCCATCGGTTTATGGATGGCGATACTTTCCGGCGAACTCTTCCGGACAGAATTCCGTTAATGAGCTTGTGGAAATCCAGAAGGGTAACGCCAAGCTCGGAGAAGAAATCTGGTATGGGGAAGGCAAAGTTGAGCTGAGGCAGATCGACAAATGAAGAGCTTGAAAAGATAGGCCTTATTGAACCAATCTATGGGATATGCTACCAGACCGGTTTCACAAATTTCGGCTCGAAGGTGCTCGAGCAAATCAAGATTTAGAATGTCGATCTTGACTCTCAGCTACCTTCGATTACTTTCTTGGGCATATGTCACCCACGGCACTGGGGGACGGCAGATAAGCTTTCCATTACCAGTGGGATATGATGACTTTCTTGTCGGTGAAAAACTCGACGGTGTCGATTTGCGCGTGGAGTATGCCGTAGAACGATTCTTTCCGCCCACCAAATGGAAAGTTTCCCGCCGGCGAAGCGACACCGATGTTTATCCCGATATTTCCCGCGTTCACTCTGCGCCTGAACTCTCTCGCAGCCTTTCCACTCGTTGTGAATATGCTCGCCATATTCCCGAATTTCGTGTTTCCGTTGATGAATTCGATCGCGTCGTCCAGAGTCTTCTGGGAGACGGTGCTCGCTACCGGTCCGAAGATCTCGTTCCTCGATAGCCGCATGTCGGATGTGACATCGTCGAATATCGTTGGCCCAAGGTAGTACCCGTCAGGGTATTCCGCGATCGTGACGCTCCGCCCATCCACGACCGGCTTTGCACCATCCTCGACTCCCTGCTCGATGTTCGCAAGTATTCGCTCCTTCGCACTTCTAGACACTACCGGCCCCATGTCGGTCGTTTCATCCAGAGCGTAGCCTATCCTGAGCCCGGAAGAGGCGCTCTTGAATTTTGACAGAACTTTATCGTGCACGTCCCCGACCGTTACCAGGTTTGCTCCCGCAAGGCATCTCTGCCCCGCGTTTCCAAAAAACGAAGAAACTACAGCAGGTACGGTCGAGTTTAGATCAGCGTCAGGCATCACGACGATTGGGTTCTTTGCTCCGCCGTTGACCAGGGATCTTTTGCCGTGCTCTCCGGCCAGTTTGTAGACCTGCTTTGCAACCGGCGTCGAGCCGACAAAGGCGACTCCCTGGACGTCTTCGTGCGAAATCAGGGCCTCGGAGGTCTCTCTACCGCCGTGGATGATATTTAGGACGCCGGACGGAAACTTGACCTCATCCTGGATAATTTTTGCAGCAGTGTCCATCGGGACCGGCGTAATTTCGCTCGGCTTCACAACGAGGGTGTCACCAAGAACGATGGCATACGGGATGAACCAGAACGGAATCATGAGCGGAAAATTGAACGGGCATATTATCCCGAAAACTCCCAGCGGTTCCTTCACAACGGTCTCGTCAATGTCGGTCGCGATCTGGTCCTGCGTCTGGCCCTTTGAGAGGGTATAGGCTACAGAAATCGCAGACTCGATGTTGTCGATTGCCCTCCTCACGTCTCCGCGGCTCTCGACGATAGTCTTGCCGTGGTTCTCCGAGTTGATCTGCGCTAGCTCCTCGTAGTGGCGGTCGAACGCCTCCTTCATTCTGAACAGATATTTTACCCGCTCGGTTATCGGAAGGTTGCTCCACTTTGGAAAAGCCTGCTGGGCTGCCGTAGCGGCTTCGTGCACTTCCTCCTTCGAAACGTACGGGACATGCGCGATGACCTCGCCGCTTGATGGGTTGTATGACTGATGATACTCTCCAGAGTTGCTTTCCTTCCATTCACCGTTAATCAAAATTTTCAGAGCAAATGGTTTCTTTGTAGTCGCGATGGAAGCTTGAGTCAAATCCAACTATCCTTTGATTTCACAGATCTTCCCTCCAGTATTTATGATCTGAGGCACCGGCTCGTTCAAAGTCGGCTCGAGAAACAGCCAGACCCACTCGTTCTTCATATACCTAGTTCGAATTGATTCTTAAAGAAAAAAATTCTGCCGTTTCGCAACCGCGCGTACTTTTTCACAGAAGAGCTCGTTTCAAGCTGTTATACACAGAGGGGGCCCCTAGGGGAGTTCTGTAACCGTGTACGTGTACTCCGCAGATCGTGTCTAGCTCGTTTCAAGCTCTATTCAATTGAAACAGCTCGTTCCATAGCCTTCGCCTGTTACAAAGCTCTTTCCAGCTCCATCATGGAGTCAGTAATTTCACTTTCACTGAGGGCTGAAACATCAAAAACGCCCTATCGGACGTGAGTAATACCTGATCATTTGCAAGAGCTGTCGCGGCTATCAGTTGATCCGCTACTGAAGCTGGCGTCCTTTTTTTCTTCAATTCAAAGCACAGCTTGACGTAGGAAAGACCTACAGACCTGTTCACATCAAGTATCTCAAAGCTTTCTTCCAAGAGGCTCATAGTCTTCTCCCGCTTTTCCTCGTCCTCAATTCCCCGCAATATTTCAATCAGAGTAATCACCGATATGGAACCCTCTCCGTAGTCTGCACCCTTCCTTATCCGCTGAATCAGCGCGGAAGTGTCATACATCAAGCGAGCCTGAACTCCTTCCTGAACTTTTTCGATGAAGTTGCTATTTTGTCGAGATCATCGTCGCTCAGAAGCTCTCTCAATTTGGCCATGGAGTTCTTATCTCTCTTGTTCTTTTTTTCCATATAGACCTCCTCGAGGAACGTGCTCCAATTTTTTTTACCCTTCAGCGACTGGAGATGTGACTTTGTGCTCTTCCGGAGAGTGATGCTGGTCGATTCTTCACTCATAATTGTCAATTGGCAATTGTCACTAATAACATTTTGATCCTGACGTATGGATTTCTCCGGGAAAAAGCCTTAAAACTGAACTTCAATTCGCTTGAGATCTAAATCGGAGCATTTGAGCAAATTTGAGAAAATTGGGATTTGGTATCATCGGAGTCGGAGCTATCGGGAGGCTTCACGCCGAGCACCTTGCAAAGCACATTCCGAACGCTTCGCTCGTTGCGATTGCTGATTCTTTTGTTGCCGCTGCAAAAGAAGTGGCGGAGAAACTGGGAGTCGAGAACGTCTACGCCGATTACAACGAGATGCTCGACAACAAAAACGTGGAAGCGGTCGCAATCGCGGCGCCGACTTTCTTGAAGCGTGACATGGTTCGCGCGACCGCAAGAAAGGGGAAGCACATCTTCGTTGAAAAACCGATGGCGCTCAATCTGGATGATTGCGACAACATGATCGGCGAGGCAAAGAAAGCCGGAATCAAGTTCCAGGTCGGATACCAGCGACGATTTGACCACGCGTTCGTCAGGGCCGAGAAGGCAGTGGGCGATCTAGGCAAGATAATGATCATCAACTCGTGCACGCGAGACCCGCCCTCAAATCCTCAGGGGTGGTCGATTGATCCAAAACTCAGCGGCGGCATCTGGCTGGATACTAGCAGCCACGATTTCGACGCGATCCGGTTTTTATCAAAGGCCGAAGTCACGGAAGTCTATGCGGAAGCAGCTAACATCGTCTTCGATCACTTCAAGCCGCTCGGTGGATGGGACACCGTTCTGGTCACACTTACCTTGAGCAACGGAGCTCTAGCTCACGTGGACTCGTGCCAGTGGACTGTCTATGGATACGACGTCAGGGCGGAGATTTTTGGAACTAAAGGCGCCGCATTCGTCGGTATGGGAGAGAACTCTTCCACGAGGATATTGAAGAGCGATTCGATCGTGGAGGATCTCCCGCTGACTTTCCAAGAGAGGTTTGCTCAAGCCTACCGCGATGAACTTGTGGATTTTGCCGACTGCGTGATCCACGACAGGTCTCCAAAGGTCTCGGGTGAGGACGGCAGAAAGGCGGTGGAAATCGGTCTTGCCTGCGCTGAATCAGTAAAGCGGCACGCGCCGATGAAAATCTAGAGCGCATTTACCAGAGAATGCCTCGCAGAAGACCGCCGAATTTGAACGTTGATTTAGAAAGGAAGCTCGCTATCTCCCTGTTTAATTACACTTGGACCCTTATCAAAAAGAAGAGAACCCGATCTGAAGATGAAGAGATGATGCACACCGCCCACGCATCTCGCTGGCACTGGGGCAGGGTCGGGAACGCGCACAACATTGCGACCGGCGAGTGGCAGATTTCCCGAGTGTATTCTGTAATTGGAATGCTGGAGCCTGCGCTGTATCACGCGAAGAGGTGCCTCGCGCACCAGAAAAAAGGGGAGATGAAGGATTTCGACTTGCCTTACGCGTACGAAGCTCTTGCGAGGGCCTACGCGATAGCTGGAAAGAAAAAAGAATCCTCGAAGTATCTAAATCTGGCTGAAAAGTTAGGACAGGACATCATGGACAAGGAAGATAGAGATCTCCTGATTGCCGATTTGAATTCAGTGCGGCAAATAATTCGCCGACAGAACGCCTAATCTCTCTTGCAAACTATTTCAGCTAAATCTATCTGGGGAGAATGGAGAGATATCGATTTCTGTCTTGCCGTCCACCACAAGTTGCGATATCAACTTCCCCGTGATTGGTGCTAGCCCGAAACCGTTCTTGTAATGCCCGGTCGCAAAAATTATGTTTTCCAGTCGTTTGCTTTTTCCCAGTATTGGCAGGCCACCGGGAGCAAATGGGCGGAGGCAGGCCGTCTTCGATTCCTGATTCATCGAAGCCAGTTTCGGGACCATCGAAACTCCTTCCTTCCACGCATCGACGATCCTTGCAGAATCGACCGCAGTGTCAAAACCGACGGAATCCTCTCCTCCTCCCACGACGATGCTCGAACCGTTCTGCATCACGTAATATCTGGGGCCGTCGATGAACGAATTTACCAGTTTCTGATCGCCCGAGTCAACTGAAATGAGGTGCCCCTTCACCGGTTCGACTGGGATATGCAGGCCGAGTCTTGCAGAAACCTGACCCGACCAGGGGCCCGCCGCAACGATAACGGTGGTGGGGACAATTGTTCCACGAGTAGTTTTCACTTCCCTAACCTTTCCGCGGTCAATTTCAAAGCTGATAACTTCAGAACCGGTTGAGATTTCCATCCCCTTTTCCAGGCAGGTTCTGGCAAAGCACTGCCCCAATTTCTTAGAGTTCCCCTGAGCGTCCGCTGGATAATACAGGCCGCAGTTGAAGCGAATTGTTGAAAGATTCGGTTCTCTCTTCTGTAGATCCGCGCTGTCGAGGAATTCCACTCTGAGCTCCCGCCTCGTCCAAAGTACGGGCCCCTGTTTCGAGTGTGTCCATTTCCTCAATCGTTCCGGGAGACAGCGTGCCCCCGGTTGCATAGTCGAAGCTGAATCCGCTCGATTGAGCCAGTTCCCGATAGAGCACCTGAGTGCTTCTGAACAGCGGCCAGAGATCCCTGGGCTGCGACTCGTGAACGCCCGCGAGTCCGCCGGCGTTGTGACCGCTGGCGTGCATCGAGAGCTCGGAATCTCGCTCGATTATTTCGACGCTGACAAAGTTCCTCTTTGACAGATAGTAGCCGATGGCAAGGCCTATGATTCCACCGCCGATGATCAGTACGTCGACATTACGGGAGTGCAATTGGCATAAAGTTGCTCCCGTTGAAAAAAAGTGTTTTCGAAGGTATGTGGGAAGCTGCGCTCGGATAGTGTGAAATAATGGAGTTTCAATCTAATGGTCAGTGGTCTGTGATTTCCGAGCTTCCTCAAAAAAAGTCCTACAAGGCGGTCTTTTTACTGTTCCCGATTTTACTTGCTGCAGTTTTCGGATCCTACCTTTACGTGGCCGTTGGAAATGGGGCTGGAAATTCACTTGCCTGCACCCAGCTCATTCCGGACTCTGCGTCGGTCAACTTTGTTGCGAATGAGACAGTAGCCGGCACGCTCGTTTCGTTTGGCAATGGGACAAATTCATTTTATCCGGCAGGAGCCTGCCCGCAGCCGGTTCACTTAGCTCTCTATGACGCGATCTCTAATGTCTCTCAGGATGCCAGTTTTTTCACCAAAGAGAACGGATCGCAGTTCACGATAGATCCTGTGAACAGTCTCAGTTCGCCGCTGACACTCGCTAACGGTTCGGTCTTCGAAGCTTTGATATTCAATCACCTCAACTTGAGCGACCCTATTTTCCCCTGCAACCTGAACGAAGTCTATAGAAAACCGCTCGCTCAAATTGTCGTGTACATTCCTGTGTTACCTAACGGGAACTATTCATATGCAAACTCCATAGTTGTATCATACCCCGGAAGCGTGTTGCAATTCAACTGCCCTCAGGAAACCGGGTTGACAACCTTTTCAAGGTCCCAGATTCCGGATCAGTTCGTTGTCGGCGGGTTTTCATTCAAACTAATTTTCAACGGAACAGACTACGTAGGGACGAACGGCACGAGCTACCCCGGTTTCGATTATGCGTTCAACGTAACATACGTGCCCGAGAACGCGACGCAGACCGTCGTCTTCAACTGGCCATCATCGCAGTCAATTGCGAGCGATGCTCAGCCAAGCCCGTTCATTTCAGCTCCGTTTGATTCGGGCGTCGTGATGCGATGGTTTTCCAACTCTACCCTTTACCTCACGGTAACGACACTAGGCTGATTTTTCTTTGAGTAGATTTCGATCCAAATCCCATCCGGATCTCTGACGAAGAAAACTACTGCGTTTTCACTCTCGTAAGGCTCGGCGGCGATCTGAATTCCAAGCTTGCGCAATCGCTCTAACTCCGAACGTGCATCCGGCACGAGAAAACCCAGATGGTCCAATTCGTCTCCGCTGACATAATCTTTCTTTTCACTGTACCAGTTCAACTCAAGATTCGGGCCTGTACCGTTTTCGTTTACCATCACGGCGAATTCGCCTTTGGTGTACGGATTCACTATGCGTGTCTTGAGTTTCATGCCCATGATGTCCCGATAGAACTTGATCGATCTGATCTGTCGAGATCCCTCACGATGATTCCGGTGTAGGAAAATGTCAATGGTTCAAGTCTCCGTGTTAATTCTCTCTACCAAGTCTTTGAGCATGACTCGGGTTCCGTTTACCGGAGCGAAAGTCGAAATCTGACAAGTTTGCTGCGCTAGCTTCAATCAGCGCCAAACCAAAAATGGCTGTTGTTCTTTGTTGGTTCAGGTTATTTGAAAACTTGACCCGCTATGTGTTAAAGCGCCCAAAGTTGTTCCAGGAATTTGCCAAGTGACTAGAGTATAACCAGACATGCTAGCCGTTTCGCCGAAGGTCGAACTTCCCAGCCATGGTCCTGTTACATCAGACTGTCCAATTTTCGTGTACTGGACACCGGAACTTATAGTGCTCAAAGCTGTCAAAGTATGACCATCCGAGCTGAGAATTAGCGCACCTGAATCGAGAACCGGCTTGAATGTTGAGCTCGTGCGCGCGTTTGTATCTACATGTACTTTTGTGGTTTCATCTATGAAATTAGTGTTCCAGTTTACCGGCTTATCTGTTGAAGGTCTCCATGTCCCTTGTGCTTCAACTACATCTCCGGGATGAATTACTACCTTAGAGAGACCTCCCTTTCCATAGAACGAAGTCATGGGATAAATATTTACAAAGGCTCCATACTGCGCAACACCGTTAACACAGTTTTGATATGTTCCAATTTCCATGGCATCGCCTTCGCCATTTATGCCATCAATTATTACTGAGATATTGGAAACCGAATTTGGGGTCGCAGCGCAATCGGCTGTAGGAACTATCCAAGACCCTTTGACCCTCAGAGTCGTATATGGTCCCACCACTTGGTATCCCGTATAGAGTGTATTTGCTTGGGATTTTGCTACGGAAGTCAACGAGAACGCGGTCGCAGTAAACAAAAACAACAGTCCAACGGCCAGAAATACGTTCAAAGACTTGTTCAAATTTCTCGCCATAACCCCGTAGGCTCGGTTATTTCATTCTAGGTGTTTATAATCGTTCAGTTAAATTACAGAAAAGAGAAGCTGTCCTGTTTGTTTCCAGTTTTGGACAAATTGGGTCCTGTCTGGTCGAACTGACATCGAAGTTTCCATCTTGCAAGAAAAAAGCATCTTGAACTAACATTCAATTTCATAATAGTGGTATATCGATTTCTGTAATATCATACTCAAAAAGCATCCTTACCCTCTCGAAGCGGGATATTGGAGTATGAAATCGGAAATCCTTTTTTTACCATCTTCTCGGTCGTAGATACAATGGAGATTCCCGGAGCCGACAAGAAACTGGAAGTATTCTTCAAATCAATCCTGCCAGATGATCCTTCGGTCACTGTGCGGCCAATGTTTGGCAATCTTTCTGCATTTGTTAACGGAAACATGTTTTCGGGGGTCTTACGGCGACGCTCTCTTCGTCCGTCTTTCTGATGAGGGTCGCGCTGATCTCTTGAAAGTGAAGGGGGCCTCGATGTTCGAGCCGATGAAGGGACGACCGATGAAGGGACACGTTTGCGTTCCGAAAGAGTGGTCGGAAAAGCCGGCCCTCGTCAAGCTGTGGATTTCCCGTTCTCTCGAATGGTCAAGCAAATTGCACAAGAAGAAAAAATAGTCAGCATATTTTTGAACTGATAGTCATCGAGGAGTGTACGTTAAAGATGCTGAATTTATCTCCCTGATCTATGAGCTCTCCAAAGATGTGTGATTAGAAGCGTTGGATACCCAAGTTGCAAATTCCTTTTCCAGATCGGACGAGCGGCGGAAGAGACTAAAGATAATTTTCGAAAACAAAGCATTCCTCAAAAGGAGTCCTTCCGAAAAGCCGTTCAAGCTCGCCTCGGGCGGATCAAGTTATGTTTTCTTTGATTGCAAACTTGTGACGCAGGATCCCGAAGGCATCGCTTTGATTGCCGAGCTGATATTTGACAGGGTCTCCAAATTCGATATCGACGCCATCGGCGGAATCCAGACCGGCGCGATTCCCATCGGCACCGCAGTAGCTCAGCTAAGCTTCATCCGGAATAAACCCATCCAAGCTTTCTGGGTCAGACAGGAAAAGAAGACACATGGCACGGAAAAGTGGATTGAAGGGAACCTGAAACCGAGCTCGAGTGTTGTAATCGTCGAGGACGTGACTACGAAAGGAAATTCCGTCTTCGAATCGATAGAAAGAGTTCGCGAGCTGGATTGTAACATCATCGAGGTGATCAGCCTCGTGGATAGAGAAGAAGGTGCAAGGAAGAGGCTTGCTGACGCAGGCTACAAGTTTGCGTCCATGTTTACAATTTCGGAATTTTTGCAATAAACAATTGTCATCGGTTTTCCCATTTGAGCAATCAATCGTCCAATCACCAGCAACTTGTTCGTGTACCCTCTAAAGGGTGGCTTGTAATACCAGTTAGCATTAGAAAAAAGCTCAAAATAGATCAAGCAGTTCTGCTAAGAGAGAAGAAGGGCGAATAATCTTGGAGCCGATCCGGCCGATGAAGGAATCTTTTGGTGAGGGAGGAAAAAGAGCCCAACAAGCAGCGATCGATCTATCCATCGATAGAAGGAACGAAGTCGAGGTTGAGAGAAAAGCACTCAAGTTAATTACTCGATCGTCGAGAAAATTCTCCTGAATTCGTAAAGTTGCCCGCTAAAACGCCTAAATCTCTCTATAGCAAAGCCTCCAACAAGATTGGCAGCGATGATCTCCTCCAGATCTACCGCACGATGATCTTGACGAGGGCGTTCGACAACAAAGTCCTGAGTCTCCAGAGACAGGGGAGACTCGGTGCCTACATCAGCTGCACTGGCGAGGAAGCCGCGATCGTTCCGAGCGCGTATGCTTTGAAAAAGGACGATTGGATGTTTACCTCCTACAGGGAAGTTGGCGCGCACATCGCCAGGGGTCTTTCAATCGAGCTAATGTTCGCACAGCTCTTTGGAAATTCCAGCGATCTCCTCAAGGGAAGACAGATGTCCAACAGCTGGGGGAGCAGAGATCTGAACATTGTCCCCACAGCCGCACCGATCGGCGCCTATCTACCGGTCGCAGTCGGAGTGGCGATGGGAGCGAATATCAAGAAAAAGCAGCTCGCAGTCCTCGCGTACATGGGTGACGGCGGGACATCGGCCTCGGATTTTCACGCAGCAATGAACTTTGCCGGAGTGTTTAGAGCACCCATCGTTTTCATATGCCGGAACAACGGATGGGCGATCTCCCTCCCTGTATCAAGGCAGTCCGCTTCCGAGACACTCGCGATCAAGGCTAGAGCTTACGGCTTTGAGGGGATTCGAGTGGATGGGAATGATACACTCGCGGTCTACGAAGCTACCAGAGCAGCTCTTGAAAAAGCAAGAAACGGTGGAGGACCCACTTTCATCGAAGCACTGACCTATCGCGTCGGGGCGCATTCAACCGCGGACGATCCGACAAAGTACAGAGATCCGAAGGAAGTGGAAGCGTGGGCCCAGAGAGATCCGATCGTGATTCTGCGAAAGTATCTAGTTGGTAAGAAAATCTTGGACGATAAAAAAGATCAGAATCTATTGCAGGAGGCAAGCGAGATCGTATCTAAGGCTGCAAAGGCTCAGGAGGAGATTCCGCCGCTCCCGTCGGAAAAGTTGATCTTCGACGACGTTTATGCGGAGCTCCCTTCCTTTCTGTTGAAGCAGCGAAATGAGCTCCTCTCTTCGGAAAAATCTTGATCGGGCAGCCATAGTAACGTTGCAAATCATTAGCCGTACATTGTCTTGGACTTTTCTCCTTCGGTTGGAGCAGGCAGTTGTTCTTGCAACTTCTGGTATTGTTTTGCGATCTCAGTTAGTTCCTCGTGTACCATTGCAACGTCTTCTTCGAGTTCTTTTGTAGTTATGTTAAGACCGTACATAGAGTTCAGCGCCCTTATCAGAGTTAGAGCGGCTCCAGGATCCCCGATGGCAACAGAGACTGGAACAAGTAAAGATATACATTCAGTATTGCGGTCTAGGCACTCGCTCAGAATGCTACCGGCGGTTCCAGATACCAGGGTAGACTCGGCGGGCAGAAAACCCTGCGATTTTAGGTCGTTCTGTCTCTTCTCACCCGCGATGAAAAACGTAGGTCTGTTCTCTGGAATGCCGTTGATCGGAATTCCATCCAAAATCACGATCCCAGCTGGATTGAATTTTTGAAACCAGTCGAGTAAAGCTGCAGAAATTTCATACAGTCCACTTCGGTCAATTGGGACTTCACAAACTACGACAACTACCTTGCCCGCGCCGTCCTTGTAAATTCTAAATGGATGTCTGATCTTTCCTCCTATGAAAACAACCGCGGGAGGGATGTGATGCGATGTTAGATGCGCGATCTGGTGCAGACCAAGATGCTCGATAACATACCCGACCGAGGTCAGTCCCGCAAGTCCTGGCCCCACGAAACCACATATTATTACGGGGGCAGAGAGAATAATTTTCTCCCGTGCAATGATGCGAGTGTTTCGAACGGAAAAAGTTGAATTGTTCGAATCCTCATTCTTCTTTGGCATGCCTGACAAGTGTCAGAAAGATCTACTTAAGGCCGTGGCGTTTTCTCACTTTTGATAACGAGATATAGGGAATTATCAAAAATTTAGGAGTCGTGGACAATCAGAGCCAAACCTCTTATCCTCGGGAAAGTTGTAAGTGTCTTTTACGCATTTCGAAAAGTTCACACACTTTGCAAGCGTAACTCTCGCTGACAAAATAGAGGCAAAGTAACCTAAGTTGAGCAATGTACACTGCAAGAGTTGCGGTCATACAAGTATTTCCGAATGCATCAGAGTGCACTGTACATGCAGGGTGTGCATCTGCAGCAGGATCGACCAGGCGGATAGTGATTCACGAAAGTAGTGTTATTTTGGATCGAAGCCGAGCATGGTTACGATCAACGTCGTTCCATTGACAATAGACGACGCCTCGGCATGGCCCTTCTCGACGATTATTCCAGGAACTTTGGCGGCTTCTCGAAATTCTCAGCATGATACGTCTTACTTCATTTCACATATTCCCTGGGGAGCAGGACGACTGGATTGATTAATGCCGGCATAGCTCCCGACTGGCTGATCTTGACAGCGAGGTCGGAGAGTCCTATCGGACCACCAGAACATTGCAGTCTGCGTGCGTCACAACGGCACTTGAAACGCTCCCCTGTAGCAGCTTCTTAAAACCACCGAGACCCCTTGTTCCCAAAACGATCAAGTCTACTTTCTTGCTCTGCGAACTTTCCAGGATCTGTTTTGTGACAGATTCGAATTCAGGAATCGCTTCAGTTTCAACATCTGTCAATCCTTCCTTTGTTGCCAGATCAAAAGAGTCGTCCAGGAGACGTTCCGATCGCCTGTCCATTTCATCGTTGTAATTTTGGACGGTACTCGTTGAACCAGGGAGGTCTAAAGTCTGGTCCAGTTTATCCCTTTTAGTCACTGTTATGATGAAAAGTTTAGCTCCATAGGTTTTGGAAATTACTACAGCTGCTTTGAGAGCTCGCAAAGCATTGTCAGAACCATCGATCGGAGCAAGGATTCGCTGAGGTGGAAATACCGACATGGTCGGAGCGTCTCCTTTGTCGTCTTCCTCTGTTTGATTATTCTCCATTTTCTTCTCTTCCCTCATGTGTGAAAAGATCGCTATTAATTCACGGACGATTCTCAGATGTGAGAACGAGAATCAGAAAGGAATTGATCAGAAGTCAATTGCTAGTGGTGTTCTGTGAACCAGTCCTAGAGAAAGTGCGAAGTAGACGACTATTGCCGCGAGCACCACACCCATCACGAAAGCTGCCAGGAGGTTCTTTGAGGAATCCCTGACCATGAGACCGCGGTACCTCGTGAAGCACACCCCGAGAGCCAGTAGAGATATGACTGGGAGGTAAATGTAGCCGAGGATGATCGCAACGATCTCGCAGACTATGCCATATAGTATGAAGGTCAGGAATCGATCCCTGTTAAACTGGAGTTTGACAGCTCCGGACAAACGAGCTTCGGGATGTTAGAACGGCATTTACGGATTCATCCGGATATTCGCGGCTGTCCTTCTTTTCAGGTCTGCAGGTACAGAATCAGCTGATATAGACCTGCATCGGTCACTATTATTGTATGATTACTGTAGAATGTCGAAAACCATTCGACTTCTATACTATAGCATTAGAATTCTATTAACCGGTATTCTTCATTCCCGATGCGATCCCTATGATGCTCAGCTTGACTCCTGTGAGAAGGGTCTCTTCGGATTCCGCTGATATCTTTTCATCGCTTCGCTTTTCTTTTAGCAGCCTCACCTGAATGTAGTTCATCGGATCGATGTAGGGATTTCGCACTTCGATCGAGTACCTCAGGAGAACGTTTTTCTCCAGAAGATGTTTTTGTCTCGTAACATCAAGAATCCTTTCCAGAGCGAGCTGGTACTGCGATCTTATTTCTCCAAATATCTCATCTCTAATAGCTGGATCGTCTTCAAGCCTGGAATAAAGTTCTGAAATCATCATGTCTGCCTTGATCATGATCATCTGGAGGTTGTCGATTACAGTCCTGAAGAAAAACCACCGTTGGTACATTTCGCGGAGTGAGACGAGTCCTCCTTTTCTCTTTTTGATGAACGAGTCCAGTACAAACCCGGCGGGATACCAGCCGGGGAAGAGGTGGCGATTCTGAGTCCATCCGAACACCCATGGTATTGCTCTAACATCCTCGATCGTAATCGTTCCCGTTCTTGAAACAGGCCTCGACCCAATTTTCAGCAGAGTCAGCTCCCGGATCGGGGTTGCCTTCTCAAAATAGTCGCGGAATTCCTTCGTTTCATAGACCAGCTTTTGGAACCGCTCAAAGTTATCCCGGGACATTTCCTCCATGAATTCAGACCACTTCGGGTCAAGCCACGAATCCTTGGCTCTCTTGTCCAGCATCGCGAGCGCCATCCCAAACGAGATCTGCTCAACGTGTCGTACTGCCAGTCCGACCGTGGAGTAGTTTGACGGAATGACTTCCCCCTGCTCCGTGATTTTGATTTTCCCCGAATAGACATCAGCCGGCTCGCTCCTTATCGCATCTATCATAGGCTCGCCGCCCCGACTAACCGAGCCGCCGCGGCCGTGGAAGAACTTCATCTCGATGCCGCTGTTCTGGAATAATCTGGAAAGACTCTCCTCCGCTTTGTGGAGTTCCCATCGCGAAGTAATGTAGCCACCGTCCTTCGTGCTGTCAGAGTATCCGAGCATGATCTCCTGCGCATTTTGACGGAGCGACAGTTGCTTCAGGTACGCCCCGTTCTGGATGAGGCTTTCCATTATCGAGGCGGAGTTGCGCAGGTCTTCGATCGTCTCGAAGAGCGGTACGATGCCCAGCTCCGACCTGGATTCCGCAAAATTGATCAAGTCCGTGAGTTTCATAAGGAATAAGATTTCTAGTATGTCGCTCTCCGCGCTGGACATGCTCACGATGTATGTCCTGATCGCTCTTTGCGAGTATTTTTCGTGAACCCGTTTTATCATACGAAAGACTTCAAAATGTTCCGCCACCTCTGGGTCACTCCAAGTTTCCGGAATTCGAATCTCTCGATCCTGTTCGATAAGATCGGTTAGCAGTATTGATTTCTCGACTTCTGACAATTTCCGATAATCATTGATACCATTGTGCTCTAATACGGTCGAAACGATCTTCTCGTGTTTGGCGCTGTGCTGCCTGATGTCCATGAAGGCAAACTCGAATCCGAAGGTCTCAACCTGCCTGATGAGCGGCAAAACGAACGCTTTCGCGACAACCTCACTCCTGTTTTCAGCAAGGCTCGCGTAGATCATCTGGAGGTCAGCGAGAAATTGTAACGAGTCATCGTACTTTGGAAGTTCGCTTTCCTTCAGTGTCTCAATGAGCCGGTTATGCATGAATGTGAGTTTCGCGCGGTACGGCTCGTACCGGTTTGACCCCTCGATCTCGCGCCAGACATCGGGTCGTAGTTTCCTCTCCATCTCAATCGATTCCAGCAGCGCTTGGTCAAAACTCGTAACCTGGAGCGATTGTGAGAGCTTGTCCGTCAAGTCAAATAGTTTTTCGTCGTATAGCCCGATTATTGACTTGCGCATTAATGTCGCGGCCTCGACAGTCAGCTCGGGAGTGACGTTCGGGTTTCCATCGCGGTCTGATCCGCGCCAGGTGCCGTAAAACACGAATGGGTGTAAGTGGACAGATTTTCTATAAGCCTGCTCCAGTGCGTCCTCGAACCTTGAATAGACGACCGGGATCATCGGGAATACGATCTCCTTCATGTAGTACAGCCCGATCTTTACTTCATCCATGACCGTTAAGTCCCTATTTCGTACTTCGTCGGTCTGCCACAACGACGCGATGTGGGCTCGCATCTGGAGCAGAAGCTGCTTTCGCTCGAGTGGGGTCATCCCGGCTGTTGTTTCTATATTCAGCAGGAGTCTTGAAATCCTGAATGTCTTCTCAAGAATGGTGCGCCGCCTCGCCTCATTCGGGTGCGCCGTGAATACAAGTTCTATCTGCAGATTTGCGAAAAATCCGAGCGCTTCATCAAGCGAGAGGCCCCTCTCTTTCAGGGTGAATACGAGATCGTAAGCAGACTCTGCAACTCGGAGCGGATTCTTTGGTTTCTCCTTTCGGTTTATCTCGTCGAACTTCTCCTCCCTCTCGCGTAAGACCCTGACGCGGTGGTGATCTTCGACCAGGTTGACGAGCTGAAAGTAGGTCGAGAAAGAATGAATGATCGCAAGACACTCTTTGTAATTTAGCTTCGCGACGAGGTCGATTGTTTTTTCCTGAAACCTCGACCTTGATTTTTTTGAAGCTGATGCCCGCGTCCTCTTCGTGAGGTTGCGGAGCTTTTCCTCGAGTTCAAAGATCTCGGCGCCCTCCTGCTCGATGATAGTCTCGCCGAACATGTCGCCCAGGAGGTGTATGTCCCTGCTGATCCTGTCCTTGGAGGGTGGGGGCTCTAGGTTCGCATCGATCGAGCGCTTTGGCTTCATCTGCTAAAGAAAATTTGTTGGAAGCTAAAAAAGTGAATGCAGACGAAACTTTTCCGATTTAAGATAAAGCTAAGGGGCACGAAAGTAAGTCCGATATCTGAACGCTCACAAGGTTATGTATGGATTATTTCTCTTAGGAAGGAAACCAATCCCGATTAAGATGCTTCCTAAAATTGCAAGTAGAACTCCGCCAATTTTAACGTCAGAACCCGGCACGCCGATATATGGACAATTATTCTGACATGTCGAGTGTGTTGTATTTCCGGTTATTACCAGAGTGCAAGGATCTGAACAAGCATATTCTTGAAGATTTGCAGTAACGGTGTAAGCATAAGTTGCAGTCCCCAGAAAAAGGAAAACTAATCCGAAAATTACAATTCCTAACCTCAAATTATAATCGAAATCGTTTTTCGAAACTCATCTCAAAATTCTTTTCGCCGTTTCATCACAGTAAATGCGCAAAACGATCTAATGTTGTACGTCGCTCAGCTTCTTCTCGTCCTTGGCGATATTTGAGACCCTCCTCTTCGCAAGCGAAGCCGGGATAATCGCGACCGAATTGATGCTCCCAAGAACGAATGCGACTATCTGGAATCCCGTTATGAACTCCTGTTTTCCCACGAGGACGCTTCCCTGAATCGAGTAGACTCTGTATGAGATTGTTGTCAGTTTTGGAAGACGAGCCCTAGCACGATCAGAATCGCTATCATCGCTGGCACACTAACAGACTTTTGTTTAGTCTTGAATAGTAGTGTCGCAAATGGAGCGACCGCTATTAGCGATTGAAGGTTCATCGCATTTTTTCTTAAACGGGATTCTTTCATTTAAGCAGGTCTTGCCTGATTTTTCAAAATTCATCCCTGACCGCCAAAAATGATTTTGTTAATTCTGTTGCACCGAAATAAAAGGGATTTATACACAGTTTCGGTTCGAAGCTGTCGGACTATTTGACGAACGGTCTTTTCTTTGGAATCTGTTTCGGAATCATCTTTTTCGTAATTTACTTATCCTATCTAGGGCTCAACATCATCACTCTATTCACTTACTACGGTACGCTTCCAATTTTGGGATCTCCGATAGGCGCGGCCGTAATAACTGCTATTATCGCCATGATTACAGCGGCTCTACTCACTGGAATCCATGACCATATTCAGAAAGGGAGAATGTCGAATTAGCCGGAAAAGCTTAAGGCCTTGATTTATCACCGTCAGCCGAACAGGCGAGAAAATCACCGCTTGAACGAACAGAACCAAAATTTTTCTGCGTTCCCACACGTGCAAGCTTTTGGCCGAAGAGCTATGTTCAAGCTCTGTTCAATGCGTTCAGATCGTTTCGAGCTCTGTAAGCTCAGGACAGTTCGTTTCATGCCCTGTTTTTTGCTAACGGCATTCTTTCAACTGTTGGTGTAATATTACAGTAAGCACAACTCATTGAGAAGCCGCAATTTCCGCGAGCGACTTGTTTGTCCTCGCCGAAACATCGTAATCGTTTGCATCGTATCCCTTGACCGCAAACTGATCGCGGTGTTTTATGAAAAGCCAGGACTCTTTCGTACCGCCGAATCCCTTAGTCCGCACCAGGGCAAAGGAGCCCTGCAACTTTTTTCCGAAGAGGCGAAATTTCAGGTTTCCTTCCTTCAACCCCTCTTCCATGACCATATTCCCTTTTTTCGGGTCGGTGATTTCTTCCCGTATCCCCTTTGTAATTTCCTTCTCGGCGTCGTAAGTTCCTTCGTCCCAGATCATCACGGGCCCCGCTCCGTACTCCCCTCTTGGCAGTACACCTTCAAAATCCCTGTATTCCATTGGATGGTCGGTAGTGGGCAAGGCAAGGCGTCTAACACTTGGGTCGAGGGAAGGCCCCTTTGGAATCGACCACGACGGCATTACTCCTCCGATCTCGAGACGGAAATCATAGTGGAGCGAAGTAGCCTTGTGCTTCTGGACAACGAAAACTAGGGGTTTGGAACTGGTCATGAACACCATGGATCGCGATGTAATAGAAAAGATTCTCGCATAGTCGCGGCTCGACCCATCTAATCTTTTACAATTTTACCGAGTCCACAAAAATTTGGACTAACGATTGGATTTTAAGAAAGATAATCACTCTATTTTCGAGAAGGTAAGATTTGCGATGGATGCATATGATGCAGTTGTAACAAAGCTGGACGTAAAAGAATTCGACTCAAAACCGGTTCCGAAAGATGTAAAGCTAAAGATCCTGGAAGCTGCGAGGTTGACTGGCAGTGGTGTCAACAGCCAGCACTGGCGGTTTATTCTCGTGCAGGACCCCAAGAACTTGAAGCAGTTAGCAGACGACAGCACTTCGGGGCAGTGGGTGCAGGGCGCCAATTTCGCAATTGTAGTCTTGACCGATCCTAAACTGGGATTTCATTTGATCGATGCGGGAAGAGTTACCCAAGATATGCAGGTCGCCGCCTGGAACTTCGGCGTTGCATCCAGGCTGTACACCGGGTTTGATCTCTCCAAGATGAGAAAAGATCTTGCAATTCCCGCGAACTTGGAGCCATCTATAGTCGTCGGATTCGGATACCCTGCAAAGAAAATCACCGGGAAGAAGAAAAACCGCAAGTCGCTCGAAGAGCTTGTCTTCCTCGAAAAATACGGTAACAAGCTAGAGCGATCCAAGGTTTCGTAAAGATTTGAATCGTCAGACTTGAATCGACGGCTTCAAATCGCGGTTCTCTGGGTTGCGCCGTTCCTCCTCGTCGCAATATACGCGTTAGTCAGGATCCTGCTTCACAGGATTATTCCACACCGGCTTGGACTGCCGAGCATTGCGACTATATCCACGGCGACGCTGCACGAGGTCATCGCATCGCCGCTCTGGGTGGGCATAGGTTTTCTGTTCACTTATGTCTTCGGGGGGATCGTTCTCGTCCAGCTCGTGAAGCTTTTTGCGAACAACAAGCTTCTACGCAGGAAATTTGTGATATCGACTTCTAGACGAGATATCGAGGGCATACAGAAAAACTGAATCCCGGAGAAGAGGACAATAAGGGACTATTCAACCTGTTATCGTTCAAAAGCTTCTTCATCGATCTCACACTCGTCCTTGCTCTAAATCTAGTTTACACGCTCTTCATTCAGAGATATTTTCAGGAACTTTTTCGGAAGCGAGACGGAGTCCGGATCAATCCCGATGGCCCCGCTTTCTCTTGTCGTACAATATCATTTTACCGGAGTACGGGCTCTCCCTGCTTTTCTTGCCCCTCCTCGCTCTTGTTGCCCCGCTCCTGAACGGGACGATAAAGATCAGGCAGATAGACAATTCCCAGCTGCAATATTACTGGCTGGGATTCGTTTATTCGGCCTCGGGTGGCGCATCGCTTGTCTTGTTCCTTTTGAACGTGTTTGAATTAAAAACCGGTCCGGGAGAGTATATCATCGCCTCTCTTTTCATCTACGCAATTTTGTCGTGGTACGCAGCTCTCGGGATTAACATCGCGATGCCATATGCCGAGAGGAGACTCGCGAACGAACTCTTGAAACTCAGGGAGAAAGATAACATCTTTTTTGGGAAGATCTTCATCGGAAAATCCAAAGAAGATCTTACCGAGGTCTAGGTCACGGAGAGGTTTCTAGGTAAAGCCGCACGGACTAACTGGGCCGAGAGAAACTGCGGGATTTATTACTTAGGAGCGCCTAATGTCTTGGAGTGATTAAAATGTCTCAAGATTTGCAAGGCCTGGTCAAAGGACTGCACCACATCACTCTCGTTACTTCAAACCAAGTTGTTAACAACAAGTTTTACACAGAGATACTGGGGCTGCGCCGAGTAAAGCTCACAGTCAATCAAGACGATATATTTCACCGGCACCTTTTCTATGCCGACGAGAAGGGAACCACCGGTAGTGCCATAACTTTCTTCGAGTGGCCTGACCTGCCGAGGGGACAGATTGGGCTGGGATCTCCTCATCACCTGGCGTACACCGCTCCCAGCATTGATTCTTTACACAAATGGAAGTCGTGGCTTGTCTCGCAGGGCGTCTCGGTCACCGGCCCTTACTCAAGGGATGGCCGAGTTTCGCTGTACCTCCGAGATCCTGACGGGGTCATCGTCGAGATTACCGTGCCAGATCCGAACAACGAGGTATCGCAGGAATACCTCGACGAGGCAGGAAAAGTTGCTTCCAGCGTTACTTCAATAAGCCCCGATATGCGTCTCGTGAAATTCAACCACGCGACTCCCGTTGCAAATGATGCGCACCTCACTACTATGTTCTTTGACAAACTTCTCGCACTGAAAAATCCCTTTACGAAACCGAACCCGGATCAGGAGGGAACTGCAATCCTCGCGATCGGGAACGATGAACAGCCGGACTTTATGCGGTACCTGATTTCGGAGGAGGCGTCGCACGGTTTTGTCGGAAAGGGCAACGTCCACCACATCGCGATGGCGGTTCAAGATGACAAAGACCAGCAGAAGATCATGAAGCGCCTAAACGACCTCGGAATAAACAACTCCGGAATAATTGATCGGTTCTGGTTTCACTCGCTTTACTTCCGGGATCCCGACGGGAACCTGCTAGAGATTGCAACAAAGAATCCGGGATACACCGTAGATGAGCCACTTGAAAAACTGGGGACTAAACTAGTACTGCCTCCCTGGGAAGAAGATCGACGTGCGGATATTGAAAGAGTTCTCGGAGAAACAGATAACAAGAATTCGCAGGCGGGGCCCCCGCAATATCCAAGAGTTACCACGCCGCCGGAATCGCTCGTCGTCGCAAAGCTTGCGAAGGTGAGGGAGTCCAAATGAGCACAAGACAGATGGATTCAGAGCTGGGGTTCATCCACAGGTTCATTCCAGCAAAACGGGCCGGCGCAAATACCCTGCTCGTCCTCCACGGTACCGGCGGAGACGAGGACGACATGCTCTCGCTCGCAAGGACGATCGACGGAGAAGCGGCGATACTGAGTCCGAGAGGAAAGGTACTCGAAAATGGGATGCCGCGATTTTTCCGGCGTTTTGCCGAGGGCGTGTTTGACGTTGAGGACTTGAGGTTCAGGACAGCCGAACTCGCCGATTTCGTTTCAGCGGCTTCGAAGAAATACGGCTTTGATCCACGATCGGTTGTGGGGCTGGGCTATTCCAACGGCGCTAATATCGGAGCGAGTTTGCTGCTCCTCAGGCCCGAGACTTTGAGACGCGCGATTTTATTTAGAGCGATGCTTCCGCTAAGGCTCGAGAAGATGCCGGACCTTTCGGGGAAGAAAGTGTTCATCTCGGCCGGGCGGTTTGACTCGATGATTCCGAGGGAAGGTACAGTCGCTCTCCAGAAGATGCTGGAGGGTGCCGGCGCGCAGGTCACCATGAACTGGGAGGATTCGACGCATTCCCTCATCAGCGTCGAGGTCGGAAAGGCGAAGGAGTGGTTGCGCAAATGAGCGACAAAGTATTCGGTTCCGTTATCTACGAGTGCGAGAGATGCGGGACTAAGCAGTCTCTCGAGGAGCTGCTCCAGCTCCCCGAGATAAAGTGTATCAGCTGCGGGTACCGCGTGTTGAGAAAGGTCAGGCCTCTGGTAGTAAAGCGAGTCGAAGGGGTCTAACGAACAAACTTTGGTAGTTCCAGTCCCTCAACGAGTTCCCTGGAGCGGTACCTTATCGTCAGAAGAGTAATACCGGCAGCAACCTCAAGATCCTTTTTGGTTATCCCACTGGATTGCTGGGCGCCGGCCACATAGAGAGCAGTCGCCGCCATCACCGTCGGATTTTTGCCACTCGCGACGCCCGTCTCCGTCGCGCGCCTCAAGATATCGAGCGCGGCCCTCTCCGTTTTTTCTGGAGCATTAACACGTCTCGCGATCCCCGAGAGCAGCCTCCTCGGATCGACAACCGGCATTCGGAGGTCGAGCTCGCGAACGATCACCCGGTAGCAGTTGGAGAGTTTGGAGCGTTCAATCCCGCTGATCTCTGAAACTTCTTTAAGCGTTCGCGGCGTCCCGGTCTCTCTTATCGCGATGTACATAGATGCGGCAACGATCCCGGAGATAGTGTGCCCGTGGATCAATTTTTTCTCAACAGACTTTCTGTAAATGTATGCCGCTTTTTCCGCGACGGAGCTGCTGAGATGCATTCTCTCCACAAACCCGTCAAGCTGCGCCAGCCCCTTCGCAAGGCTCACGTCGAACGATGAGTGAAACTTTGTCCTCCTGTCCCAGGAGCGAAGGCGCTCTAACGTCATTCTCATAGAAGAGCCAAAAGATCTGCCCGAGGCATCGAGGTTTTCCTTGCCGATTACCGTCGAGATATCCCGGTTTGTAATGTTTCGCGAATTCTCGCGTGAGTACCGATTCCATTCCTCTTCGGTATCCTCTATCTTTTCCTTTACCACGTATCCGCAGCTGCTGCAGACTAGCTCGCCGGTGAACGAGTCAAGGACGAAGGGGCCTCTGCCGCACTGGGCGCAGCACGCGGGCACGTCGAGAGTTCTACTCTTCTCAGAATAATCTTGTTCGCTTGTCATTTGGTTCTAAGCATCTTCCCTGGAAAAAGCAGGAAAGTTACTGTAATATTACTGTAATAAGGATTGATATTTTGGGGTTTACCGCGTCTCAACGGAACGTTGGATTGGATGAATAATTCCTTAGCCTGATTAGATCAATTCGACGGGCGTCAATTTTTCCGAATTGTTCAAAAAGTCCGAAGAAGTTGTAACGTCCAATGAGAGTTTTCGTTCTCGGTGCCGGCAGGATGGGTTCCGCCATCGTTCAGGATCTGATCCGCACGGGGAAGGACGTTGAGCTTGGTGTCGGGGACATGCATCTTGATAGAGCGCAGGGGCTCGTGAAGGAGGCAGGTTCAGGACAGGCGTTCAAAGTGGAGGTTACTGATCTCGAGTCTCTCTCATCGCTTCTCCAGAAATACGAGGCCGTCGTAAATGCGACGTGGTACGAAAACAACTTGCATGTAATGAGAGCGTGTCTGAAGGCGGGCTGCAACTATGACGACCTCGGAGGATTATTCCACGTGACCCGAAAGCAGCTCTCTCTGGATTCCGAAGCTAAGACTCGCGGAATATCCATGGTCGTCGGCGGAGGAGAAAGTCCCGGGATCACAAACGTGATGTGCGCACTCGTAGCCGAAGGACTAGAGTCGGTTGATTCTGTCAAAGTCTATGCCGGATCGAAAGAGACTTCGAGCAACACGGGTTTGGTTTTTCCATTCTCAGTTTCCACGGTAATTGACGAATACACGCGAAAACCGGTAGAGTTCCTCAACGGAGGCTATGTTGAGGTGCCGCCCCTTTCGGGGGACGAGGAAGTTAGATTCACTGAGCCGGTGGGAAAAAGTGTCTGTCACTACTCGATCCACTCCGAACCGGCGACGCTTCCCGCTTCAATCGGGAGGGGAGTAAAGAACGTGGAATTCCGACTGGGCATCTCGGAAAAAATGGTGAGGGCGCTGTCACCTTTGATTGAAATCGGCATGCTGTCGGAGGAGCGAGAGGTGCCGATTAACGGTCAGCTCGTCTCGCCAAAAGAATTCCTCGTCTCGTTTTTCAACGTCAACTCCTCAGAATCGCTGGAGAGGTGGGTGGCTTTGAAGACGGTTGTTAGCGGAGTAGGTGATGGAAAGAAATGCACTGTAAGCTGCGACCTCGTTTCTGCTCCCGGCTCCTATGGATTCAAGAATGCGACCGCGTACCTCACGGGAGTCGCCGGATCGATATTTGGGCAGTACCTGGCTGAAGATAAAGTTGGGAAGGGCGTTTTGGCGCCTGAACTCGCGATTGATTCTCAACAGTTTTCAAAGGAACTGGAAAAGCGCGGAATTAGAATAACAAAGCGGGTTGATTATGTTGAATGATGGACTTGGATTCGTGAATGTGGTTAATGGAATATTAGTCCCGTTAACTTCTATCCGTATCGTAGTAATCCTCTCGTTTGAGAGTCTTTGCTTTCATCTTGGAGATGAACGGCCTCTGGTCAATTCTCTCGATCATTCTGTCCTCGGGAGAAGATTTACATCTTAGGGATACAGTGAATGATTTTTCATCCACGATTCGGATTTCAGGTTTGTCACCCTCAACAAGACCCAGCTTTTCTTCAACATCCTTCGGGGCGTGTAGCTTCTGCTTATGATAATTAGCCTTTGAAGGCATATCCCAAACTCAATTGATCTTCGGGTAACATAATGTTGTCTGAATCTAATTGAGATCCTATCCAGCTTGATTATTGCTACTGTACAGATGACTTCTACTCATATCCCGTTCTCAATTTCATGAAGTATCTATCACATCGATTTTCAGTTGAGCGTGTTGAACGGAACTACTTTAATGAGGCCCGAGAAAACACGACGTTGGTTGCCCTCCGAACTTGCCATTTCTACAGCTGAACTCTCAAAGAGATTTGGCGATAAGGTTGCGGTTGACTCGGTAAACTTCGAGGTCAAGCGGGGAGAGGTCTTCGGTTTTCTTGGTCCGAATGGTGCCGGCAAGACTACCACGATAAAAATGCTCACCACTCTTATTCCGCCCTCGAGCGGAGCAGCTTCGATACTCGGCTTCGATCTGCGATCACAGGCAAAAAAGATCCGAGAAAAAATTGGCGTGGTTCAACAGCAGGACAGCTTCGACCAAGGCTTGAAAGTGGAGACCAGTCTGGACATCTACGGGCTGATTTGGGACATGCCGGCCGAGGAGAGGAGGAAGCGCATGACCGAGCTGATTGATAAATTCGGGATGGACGAATTCAGGAAAAACCCGACCATCGATCTGTCCGCCGGCCAGAGACGCAGGCTTCAGGTCGCTCGAGAATTCATGCACGACATGGATTTGCTGTTTCTAGATGAGCCCACGGTCGGTCTTGATCCCATCGCGAGGAGATCGGTTCTCAATTTTTTCAAGGAGAAGGTGGAAAAAGAAGGGCTGACGATCTTCTTTACGACCCACATACTCGAGGAAGCCGAGTATCTCTGCAACCGTATTGCGATAATCAACTACGGCAAGATCATTCAGATTGATTCGCCGGAGAACCTGAAGAGACGGTTCGGCAGCGCAAAGGCGGTCGAGTTCAAGCTTCTGGAAGGAACTTCGGAGCAGCTCGCCAGTGAAATTGGGCGAGTCGATTCTGTAACGAAAATCGTGCAAGACCCGGAGAGTGGTTCCTACAGAATCTCGACGATGAAGCCGGAACTTATCATACCGGAGCTTTACCGACAGTCGGAAAAACTCGGGCTGCAGATTACCTCAATTTACATTTCAGAGACTTCGCTTGAAGATGCGTTCGTTAGTCTTGTCGGAAATTCAAACCAAGAAAGTGCCAAGAAATCTGAGGTGTACTCGAATTGAATACCTATGTCAGACTCACCTACAGAAACCTGCGGGCAAATCTTGATTTCGCGTCCCTTTTCTTCGAGCTGATTTTTCCAATCTTCTTCATTTTTGTAGAGGGGCCAGGTTTGGGAGGAATTGCGGGGAAGGTGAGTCTCGGTAATGGTCTGACGGTTCCCTATCAACTCTATCTGGCTGCTGGGGCCGTCACCCTCACCGTTATCAATGGCGGCACTAACGCTGGAACGCAGCTCTGGTACGATCGAAAAAACGGGATGTTCGAGCAGTTACTCATGGGACCGTTTTCCAGAGCTCAATACATCTTCAGTATTATTCTTGCCACCCTGATCATCGGTATAGCAGGTTCATTGATCGTCTTCCTCATCGCACTTCCAGTTTTGGGAGCGCATCTTCAAATCACGCCTGAGGGAGTTTTCTTTGTGGGAGCGGCATTGTTTCTCGGGACGATATTGTTTGGATCTTTTGCGATTGCGCTATCCGTTGTGCTTCGATCGTCAGAAACCTTCCAGATTGTTTCAACATTCGCGTTTTTCGTTTTCCTGTTCACTTCATCGGTTTTCTATCCAGCAAGTTCGGCTCCCAGCGCGATAAAAGTGATTAGCTACGGAAATCCTTTGACATGGACGACCGACATGTTTAGAGCAGGCCTCTTCAGTTCGTTCACGCCGACGTTGTCGCTCGAAGTCATAACGCTGTCAGTCGTTGCCGCTGCAGTTTTCGGAATTGCGGTGCTCGCGTTCAGAAGAATTCGAGTGCAGTAAGAAGGACATGGCTCTTACAGTTTTTCCCAAAATTCCGGTCGCCTTTGACGGATCTCCAAACTTTTGATAGCGAGAAAAATTGAATGAAAATAAGATCAAAACTGGTTGCACAGGTTGGAGTTACGAGGATTGGATCGGTCCCTTCTATCCTCTGGGTTCAAAACCAAATGAATACTTGCCGTTATATTCTAATGTCTTCGACATTGTCGAGATTGACACTACATTCTATTCCAGCCCCAGTGCATGGCTGGTTAATCGTTGGATGAATGTGACCCCTGAAAACTTCTCATTCACAGTCAAGATCCCGCAGACGATAACACACGAAAGGAGGCTCAGAGCCTCCGACGCAGAACTATCAGGATTTCTCTCCGTTTTGCAACCACTGCGCCCTAAATTGAAATGCATTCTCGCTCAGATGCCTCCTTCTTTCAACTTCAGAGATGATTTTGCAGCACTAGCAGAATTTGTCCAAGACGAAAAGGGAATCCGGGGTGATATCAGGCTAGCGGTCGAGCTAAGGAACAGTTCGTTTTTCAGGGACGAAACGTTCGACCTTCTGTGGGAGAACAACGTGTGCTTCGTGTGGTCTGCCAACCAGTACACACGAGACTTTCTCGCCAAGGTCACGGCGGATTTTCTTTACTTGAGATTCATCGGCGACAGACAGCTCACGAAATTCGACAGAATCCAGCTGAATAGAACAACGTTACTCGAGGAATGTTGGAAGAGAGTTAGCTCTGTACTCGATTCGGTGAACGAGGTTTTCGTATTTTCCAACAATCATTTCGCAGGCTTCGCTCCCGAGACAATAAGAGAGTTCAGGAAGATCGCTAATCTTGACTTCCAAGACAATGAATCTCAATGACCTAAATCTGATGCAGAACGAGATTTTCCCTCTCAATGTCCGATACGGAAAAACGCACTACCAAGTTCAGATTCAGTTGGTCCAGGTAGTATCATAATTGATGATCGTATACCAGATTTAAGTAAGATTCCAGTGTCTCCTATGGTCTGAGATCAAACTGAATTGACAGACCAGGTTCCTGTCAGGAAAGCTGGACCAAAACGCGCAATAGTTATCTTCGACACAAGGTTCGGTAACACAGAAAAGATTGCAAGATGGTTCGAATCGGGACTACGGGAAGTCGATATTGAAACTCTCTGCACTAACGCAAAAGCAGTCAGCGTCGAATCATTGAAGGAATACGATCTGATTTGTCTTGGCTGTCCAACCGAATGGCACACATCATCAAAGCCGATGAAGGAGTTGTTGAAAAAGCTCGAGAACGTCGATTTTTCAGGAAAATATGGCTTTGCGTTCGATACGAAACTTGATCGATTGTTTTCCGGCAGTGCAGCCAAGTTCATTGAGAAACGGTTGAAACATCTGGGCCTGGAGATCATTGCACAATGTGAGTCCGCCACGGTCTTTCTTGAGGATGGACGGGTCGGTGATGCATGGCTCAAAGAAGGAGAAGAGAAGAGATTCGAACAGATTGGAAGACAAGTCGGAACTAACCTTCTAGCAAGAGCGGGGTTAATTCCTGCATGATTTCATCCGCAAAGAAGTAAATTTGTGTTGAGAGAAACTTGTAAGAGCATGCTAGCGGATGATCGCGTAGAGATTTGACAACAATATGAAGGAAAATACTTCCGATAACCGCAATTTGGATTCATTGCGTCGAGTCGAAACGCTAACGTTCAGAGATTGGTGGCATCTGCTCACAAGATATACGAGTGTAGTCGAGTCGAAGGATACGGTTCGGACTGCCCTAAGAATAATGGCACACAGAGGATTCAGGCACCTTCCAGTGGTGAACGATGGAATAGTGTCTGGCATTGTTTCCGCGGGTGACTTGATCGATACCTTTGCGGCTTGTGAAGAACGGGGCATTAACTTAATGTCTTCACTGAATACCCGAATGTCAGCAATAGCGAACGACAATCCAGTTACCATTAGACCAAGCCACACTATCCTAGATGCGATAAGAATCATCGGGCAGAAGAATATCGGCTCGCTTTTGATTGTCGAAGACGACGAAACTTCTACAAAAGGGGGATCTAATCCATCGATCCAAGAGAAAAAATCAAATGGAAAACTTGTGGGAATCGTTACATTGAGAGACATTGTTTCAATCTTGGCAGCCTACAGTCCATTTGGAGTGCGAATCGAGGATTGCATGACTGATCGAGTCGCAACCGCGGATGAGCGAGATTCAATTCTTTCTGCGATGACTTCAATGCGTGAGGAGAAAGTGAGAAGACTTCCTGTTGTTAGGTCACCGAAAAACGGAGTAGGTGGTATCTCAGTTCGAGGTATGGTTACGAACAAGATGATTCTTCGTTATCTCGAGAGTATGATTTCGTACGACATGCTGGATGTGAGCCTCGCCATCAAACAACCGGTAAAAACTGTCATGCAATCGCCTATGCCGCTGATAGATCCAAAGGAAGATTGTGGAAATGCTGCGTATTTGATGCGGGAGCTCGGGACTGGAGGATTTGCCGTTGTCGACAGCCGAGGGTTGGTTGGAGTGATCACTGAGAGGGATCTGATACGTCGGATTTATGAAAAGAAAGGATATTCGTTCTTCTCTGAACTTTTTGAAAAGGGAAACGCCCGTATGCAAGCTTAGTGAAAACATTTTTCGGGTATGTATGAAATGCGCGGCAATTAGATTCCCTTCTTCAGCTCATCCAGCACTTCCAGATGATCTTCCGCAATCTCGTGTCTCGGAAGCGAGTTTAGATTGTAGAACATGACTCCGACAAAGGGCTCCTTCGCTGTTGGGATCGGTTTGCCTTCCCCAAGATGCGATTCAAAAATGAACACGATATCCCAGTGAGCTCCGAGATAGGACTGCATCGAAAGGAACGTTGGATCTAGGTACTCGACGTTCCCAAGTTGCTCGTTCAGAATTCGCTTTGCTACGTCTTTCGGTTTTTCTCCGAAATCCAATATGGCAGCTGGAAGGAGCCACTTACCCCTCTTGAAGGAAACCGGAAATTTTGGACCACCCTTCACGAACAGCACCGAATCTCTGTCGTTGCTCTTTCTCACTAGATTAAAATCAGAAATGTGCAGGTATTCATTGTCAATTCGGGTACGTTTCGGAATCGTCCATCTGGGGACATTGTCTTGGGAGTCGTCCATTTCTTATTCCTGATTTGAATTCCTGAGAATCCCAACTTATAAATTGCTACAGCCCTCCTCGTGGTTGAATTGAAAAACTATGACCTGATTGTTATTGGAAGCGGTTCTGCGACAAACCTGATTGATCCTCTGATACAGTCCAATCCCAAAATGAAGATTGCGATCATCGACAAGGACGAGCCGGGCGGGATCTGCCTTACCCGTGGGTGCATCCCGTCAAAGATCCTGCTCTACCCGGCCGAGCTCGTGAGGCACATCGAGGAAGCAAGGGAGTTAGGCGTCGAGGCCGACATTACCAAAATTGATTTCCTGAAGATAATGGAACGGATGCGATCTCTCATCGGGAAAGATATCGAATCGATCCGGCAGGGGCTGTCTTCGTCCGAGAACATTGATTACTATCACGACGTTGCGGAGTTTGTTTCCCCGTACACCATGAAGGTCGGCAGCGAGACGATCAAGTCCGGCATGATTTTCCTCACCACCGGGTCAAAGACGATCATACCCAACATCAAGGGTCTCGAGGAAGTAGGCTATTTGACTAGCGACACCGTACTTCAGCTAACAAGACTCCCGCAAAGCGTCGCGATTTGCGGCGGCGGTTACATAGCGGCGGAGTATGGTCACTTTCTTTCTTCGATGGGTGCGAAGGTTACTATTGTTGGAAGAAATCCAAGGTTCCTCCCGGAGGAAGAACCCGAGGTATCGGAACTTGCGAAAAAGGTACTCGGGAAGCACATCGAAATGATCACGAACTATGAGGTGATCGAAGCGCAAAGGACTCCAGATGGACTGAAACGTCTGGTCGCCCGTGATAGAAGCAGCGGGGCTACAATCCAGGTCGATGCTGAGGAGATAATGATCGCGTGCGGCAGGGGCCCGCTGACCGACATCCTCCATCCCGAGAAGAGCGGTGTCAAGACCACAAACGACGGGTGGATTCAGGTGGATGAATATTTCCAGACCTCCCAACCGAATATCTGGGCGTTTGGAGACGCGGACGGGCACTACCTGTTTCGCCACGTCGCAAACTACGAGTCGATACTGGTCTACTACAATGCGATACTCAACCGAAAGGTCAAGGTCGACTACCACGCGGTTCCGCACGCGGTCTTCACTTATCCGGAGATCGCGAGCGTTGGCATGCTCGAGAAGGAGGCGGTAGAGAAATTCGGCAAGGAGAAAGTGATGATCGGATATTATGAGTACGAGAATACCGCGAAGGGCGAGGCGATGAACGTCAAAGATTATTTCGTCAAGGTGATCGTGAACGGATCAAACAACGAAATTGTCGGCGCGCACATCATCGGGCCGCAGGCATCCGTGCTAATCCAGGAAATCATCAACGTGATGTATGCCCCTACTCGAAGCGCGGAAATTATCGAGGAAGCAATCCACATCCATCCCGCGATGAACGAGGTCGTCCAACGCGCGGTAGGATCACTCATGCCTGTCGAGCATTACCACGAGCATGTTCTTGGAAGTTAAGCCTCACAATTCGGAGACGGAATACTGCTCTTTTAAGAAAAGAATAGAATGGGACGCAGCTCCGAAAAGCTGATCCGCATTCTAGGATGATTTTCTTAACGTTTTTACGATTTTGAAGATCGAATCCTTCTCACCTTTGATACGCTTGAAAGCAAAAACCCCCGTTACCTACAGAAAAAGGGTCATCTCGTGCCCTTTGCAAAAGTCAGAGTCCAGCGTTTTTTCTAAGCTCCGTTCAGATTGAAACGAGCTGCTAGAGAGCAATCTGCCGAGTACAAACGCGCGGATGTGGAGCTTCCCTAGGGGCCCCCTCTCTGTGTAACAGCTTGAAACGAGCTCTTCTGAGCTTACAGAGCTTGAAACGAGCTGAACGCATTGAACAGAGCTTGAACGTCAGCTCTTCGGCCAAAAAGTGCTCACGTGTGTAGAAACGCAGAAAAAAATTCTGTATAAGAATCAATGGTAACTAGTATATGAACGAAGGAAGCGGGGGTGGTGGTAGGAGGGTTCGTCAGGCGCGCGGGTCGGCGCGCGTCATAGGATGATACCGGTGGAACCGTCGCATTTTGAGGAAGTAACAGGAGGGTGAAGGGCGAGGGGTTGAAGCTTGTTTCACAATTTGTCTTCTTTGAGACAAGTGGGCGGGTGTAGAATTGTTATCGCCATCTGGTAATACTTTGAATCGAATTCTGTGAGACAAGGTTGCATTTTCCAAAACGGATCGGGAGCGGGCCTCTGGGGATTAGCTAGTGCTGCGGGTTTCAAAAAAGGATTCCAGCGAAAATGGTTGTGGCGTGTAAGATTCTCTGCCAATGCCCTGGCCGAGCAAGCCACAAATTAGTATGAAGCCCCAATTTGATGGTTCGCGGGCTATCTGGACGTAGCCGAAGGATCTCTAATGAGTATTAGCATTGGAACTTGTAAATTATGTGCGGGGGTCCCACATCCCGTCTATGAAGCATGAATGGGCAGCTTCTTGTATTTTCTTGACTTCGTGAAAGACGCCTGCGAGCTGGGATCGAGCTACAAGATAGGTTCTGCCACCGCTTGCTCCTTTGAACATGCCTCTTTTTCGTAAGATGGGCGACGTTCCGTACTTCACCTGCGCTGGATAGAAGTCACTCCCCAAAGGGCGGAACAGGTTTTATAATAAGTACAAAATATTGGACATTATGAAAAAGAAACTTGTAGCGAATAAGACATCACGCTCGACAGGTGCGAGATTGATGTCGCAACACAAGTTGATAGTAAAGGAATTCTTTGCAACTTTGGGAACGCCGAGCGAGGCGCTGAAGTTCTTCGCGCCAGACGCAAGACAGCATAATCCATTTGTAAAGGGAGGCATGGATGCCCTGATGGAATCAATCACTTCTGTGCAGCAGAGCACGACTCCGCAATTTGACGACATGGACTTTGCCATCAAGCACGTACTCGCCGACGGAAACACGGTAGCAGTCCACACCGAGCTCCTTAATTCCAAATCAAGGCCAGATGAAGGCGGATTGAGGCAGGTGCACTTGTTCCGATTCGGCCCCAAGAACAAGATCGTGGAGTATTGGGACATAACCCAACAAGTAACGAAAGACCATCCAAACCCTGCAAATGCGTTCTAAGATTATTGATTGGAGTTCTCAGGTCGATACATTTCTTACAAGGCGCCTTTGCTACCAATCCCCATACCTCAAGAAATCAGAAGGAGCACCGGCATTTCGGAAGGTGCTATTGTGAGTTGGAAAAGGAAGGAAAAGCGATTTTGACACGCCCTACAAAAAGGACGACAGGAATTAACCAGCGGGTACTACGTAGAGCCGTGTTCCGGGCTTCACATCGATGTCCTCAAGCTTTCTTAAATCAATTCGCCGTCTCCCTATACTTTTTGCAAAGCTTGAGCTACTTCCTATGTTGTATAGGATTTTGTCTTTGTCATCCTTAAGCAACCAGCTTTTTCCATAAGTGTACGGTTTGACTACATCTCTGGGAAGGGATGCCCAAATTGAATCCAATAACTGCTGAACTGTCTCAAATTGACTAAACGGTAATCTCCATACAAGGCCTCTTTTTTCTCCCAACAGTTTTGTTGAGTCAATCGTAATCTCTTCTTCTTTCAGGCCTTCAACTATCTTGTCCGCGATTGAAGGGTCAAGAGTCTGCTTTGAGACTACTTTTCGTAGGAGATCATCCTGTTCAGATTCGCTAATAGGAGGTACTTCAAAATCTTCTCTGACTTCTCCTTCCACGCCTCCAGGTGACAGCTTGAACTTCTGAATTGGTAGAACGAGAATGAGCGTGTAACCAGTGAGTGTTACCAAAGCGAGATCTGTGGGATAAGTTATCAGACCTCCGTTCGTCCAGAGACTAATTATTGCAAACAGTCCAAGAATGAAATACGTCACTAATTCAAACGCGATCCTTCGACGTCTCCTAAATGGCACACGGCTCAACGGTTGGTTTGCTGTATTGCCGACGTTTTGACTCAAAGCAATATCTCCTTCATAAACCCGAATGTCTTACCTCTGAAAGCGGGCTTTGCCATTCCTAAAAGCTTTGGCTCGCTGTTGTTGTTCTGGCTCTCGCCGATCGCCAGAGTAGCTTTCAACATCTCCTGCGTATTCAGTATTTTTGATAGTTGATTTTCCTCGACGAGGGCCTTGCAGGTTCTACGAGCAAAAAAACGATTTTGGCAGAAAAGGGGAGAAAGGGAGAAGACATAATTTTCTTTAGATTTACTCGTCAGTCGACTTTTGGTTAGACACTTTAGTGAAGTTCAAGCTCTCACGCTATTCTTGAATTCATCAGGAACCGCGTTCCACAGCTCGATTGCAATCCGCATTTCATCTCCATCTAGTTTTGGCGTGCCTACTTGGCCGTGAGCGATTGACGATATCTCTAGAAACAACTCAGCTGCTTCACTTTCCGAGGTGTCGTGATGCCAATGTTCATCTGGAACCAAGAGGTAATGATCGTGAGTGGTCCTTCCATCAACTAGCATGAAAACACCACTCGCTGCGGAGGATGATTCAGTTACAACAACGTGTTGTAGACTCGTCATCCTTACAAATAGCACTTTATTCCTCAGTTCTATTGCCAGACCCTCACTGTTTATCACGACCCTACAATTCTGAGCCTCTTCAGAATCAGAGGCGAGATAAAAATCACCGAGGTATTTTCCGCCTCCGAACTCATAACTGTCGAATACGATGGATCGGACAATTTCATCAGGATCTCCTGCATATTTGAGAAGTCGACTTGTCAAGCGAGCTGACTTCGTAGAGACTGGTCACGGCACGCCTAACTTCAACTCCTTCAGCAGATCCCTCGAACTGTTCGATTTCACTAAGATGTTTGAGATAGTAATCGTTGAGGATGAAAATGGCTGCTGCTTTCTCGATCGAGTCTTGAGATTTCGTAAGTGTCTTGGCTTTACTGGAAACGCCCAAATCATTCGACAGATTACTAAGAATCCATGCGGCCCGATTCGATAAGACAGGATCTTTGAGTAAGGGAAAAAGGATTTGCGCAGACTCTGTGGTGGCAATAGGTAGCAACGCAAAAAGAAATGCATCCTTAAATTCCTGGTTTGCCTCAGACTGCAATGCAGTTAGAAGAGTGTTTTCAAACTTTTTCACATCGATCTTAACCAAGGCTTCGGCCGTCCACCGCCCACTATCGCTCAAGGGATCCTTGACATAGTTGGCCGCCAATTTGTCGAAAGCATCTTTTGCCCCCGTCTGACCCAAAGCGTAAACCGTTCTGTCATACATGTGCGGATTTTTGACGTGGTCGAGATACTTTGCTAACTCAGTTGATGCAGCTGGGTCCCCAATTTCTCCAAGTGCATTGATGATTATTTCCTGATAGTCCTCGCCCACTGATTCAAGTTTTTGAAGCAGTGTAGGCAATGCTTCCTGTGATCCTATTTCGCCCATAGCCTCAGCTGCGATTTGAAAGACACTATAACAAGAATCAAACCTGTATTCACCGAAATCAGGAAAGGCATCCCGGTCTAGTCCCATCCTGCGTGGCGAAGAAACAAACTCAAGAAGCCAGGGGACCGCATGGCTGCACTTAGCTTCTCCCATTGCTTCACAAACGCTTCTGAAAAGTGAAAGGAAATCTCGCTTGCGATGCTCCAAATCGTTTAGAGCACCCCTTTCTTCCTCGTAGCGGCCATTCTTCAAGTAATCTTGCCTGCCGCTCTTCCAAGATATCGCGGCCTCGTCATATTCTGCAGAGATAGCGAAGTTCTTTGACTCAAATTTCTGAATTGCAAACTCCATTAGTGCTTCGCAAGAAGATCGATGGCCAGAAGCGGCTATCGCCTTCAACACTTGCCGCGTAAATTGCCCCTGATTATTGCGAAGCATGTTACGCAAGGCGGGAAAGGCTTCTGGAAAACCGATTTGAGACAAGTGAGTCAAAGCGAGGGATATGATAGTTGGTTCATTATCTGAAAGTGCCTCGCTCAAAATCGTAGGCAATTTTTCTGAGTTCCACGAGATCAATATGCTCAGGCACCGTTGTCTTATATCGGGATTACTAATGTGCCATAGATACAGTATTTCATTTTCGTATTGTCGCAACCAAAGCTTGCTAATATAGGAAAGAGCTTCTGTAACTTGTGTGGCATCACCACTAGAGATCCAACTGTCAAGAAGTGGTATCCTCATGGGATGTTCTTTTGGGGCATCCTCCAATGGAATACCCGCGAACCATCTGTCCCAAGGTACTCTTACAGCTCGTAATTCTTTTAGAAAATCCTGAAATTGCTGGTCGGTCAGAAACTTTGAAGAAGATCTTTCGAGTGCTAGCTCGCGCTACTTCGTGAATTTTCAGATGTCTGAACCAGGGCCGCTCTTGAGGGCGTGAGCCATCGCCGATAATTTGCGAGTTTTCATTTACGACTACCCAAGACTTCACTTTGAGTTTTACTTTGTCGGTTACTTCATAATAGTAGTTTTCTAAGTCATCGAGATTCTTACTGGGATTGGAATCCCCGAAGAAGTGTTGATCAAGAAATACACAAAGCCCCAATCGTTTGAGCGCTGCCTGCTCGTAAGGATTAGATGATTTCACTTCATAGGGGCCTTTTCCTGTGTCAACGGTCCAAATTGCTCCTTTTGAATAGTTCGCCCTTATTATTCCCTCGTGATCTTTCAATTCAATGATGGCAATCATATTGTCTTTTAGGACGATCGCGTCAAGTTGGAAATTCTGCACGCCAGTCTTAATTGGAATTGAAAACATCGGATCAATAATTATTCGGCAATCATCGTTAGTCCCAGCAAAATCTCTATGAAGAGATTCAATGAGTTTTTCTGTCTGATCCCTTTCGTGCCTAGTATTGAAAAGTCCAGATCTAAAGACTTGAAGAACCAAGATATTGTCAATCCTTCTTTTCAGTATTGAGAGATGAAAGGAATTATCTCCCGCAATAAAGGGTTCAAAAAGAGCTAAACTCCGATCTCATTCTCTCGAATTTCTCTCAATATCGGTGAAATCTTTGAGGATTGATATTGCAGCTCCGAAATTCAGGCTTGAAGAGTAGAAAAATTCTGTTGCCCAAGTAAGTGCGGGGCGTTAGCAAATAGGGAGACGAATGGAATCCAAAGTGTAATTCAAGAGATAATTGACCATCAGTCAGGAAATTAGAAGTGAAATCCTTTGTCCTTATTGGTCCAAAAAATCAGAGTCGGGGCGCAATATCTTGTACCTTCTCCCATATCTTTGCTTTGACTCCGTCTGATTCTGAGAGAGTCTTGAATTGCCCGTCTTCACTTCGACCGGGAAAATCTCGGATCTTAGATCAACTGGACTGGTACGCCTTGCCAAGAAATCGCTGCCTCGTTTTAACGTATCTTTTCTTATTACTTCATATCCCATCAACTCAAGGTCCCTTTTAGCATCCTCCTCTCCTAGCTTCCCTCTTTCTTGATTTTCCTTTAGCTTGTTTCTGACCATCTTATGTCCTGACCCACTTCACTCAAAGCTCTCCTTGTAAACAACGTTTTGAAAATCTTCGATCTGATATTTACGACATGTAGGATTGAAGATCTGATTCGTGAATTCATGCCTGAGACCCAGATTCCGCCCATCGTCTGAGGTGAGACCTAAGAACATTGGAAATTTCGGTTACCAGAAACCTTAATTCAGTTACTTATTGAGGGTGCCTCGAATGAACTCTGCAACACAATTAGTCAAAGAGTTCCACGATGCCCTAAAAGAGGAAAGCAAGGTAAACGTTTATCACTGTGGTTATCTGCGTCGTCTGAGATGTAATAGTTTGTGACGAAGAGATGGCTGCAACAAGCCAGAAACCAGAATGAATGCTCCAAGTACTGCGATTGTGATCATTTGCATGCTTTTCATTTTTCTAACCCTTATGGACAAGGATCGTACGCATAATCTTCCAGATCCGCTGTTGAACCCCCTAGAAAAACTCTGGTTCCGATGACGATGGCATCAGTGTTACATGCTATTGAACTAGCACGTTTCTGGTTGTCTGCAACACACTCATTTCTTCTCTTCTTCAATTTCCTCTACATCTTTTTCTATGGATTCAACGTCTTCCTTTGTAGTCAGAGTCAACTCTGAAAGCTCATCCCTGATCGCTTCTATTAATGTCGGCCTTATACCCACGGTTATCGCCTCGTAGATCTCAGGGTACGTGTACCGAAAACCACGCTTATTCTTATCTGGAAGCGTCTCAATTAGTTTCCAAGCTTCTTCAAGATAACCTTCAGTTTTGGTATTGGGAGTGACAGAGAGAGCTAGTGAAACAAATTTGGCTACTTCTCTGTAAGTATTTTCAACGGAGCTCATTACACATCTTCTACTTAGTTACGATGTCATAACCTTTGACGTTTAATGGAGAGTTCTAACGCGAAATGTGCAATCATTTTTCCCCAGTTATTGCCCAAATTCGATAGACCAAAGCAAAGCTTCCCTCGAAACTTCAGACAGTTCATGAGCAATATGAGGCGGGAAGGAGCGAGCGCTGAAGATGGTATGACCCATTCGCCAGCGACTACACCCCTTCCCGAAACACAACAAATTTTCGGACTTTTAAGAGTGTGAACTTCGCTACTAGATTACCCAGTCTTAAACCGCATTCCAGCTCGGAGTATTTCGATAATTCGCTGATTCTTGGAATTGAAAGACGACCATAATGTTCCAAGAGTTTCAAGATCGCTGAGCTCGGTTTCCTTACTCAGTATTAAGGCACTTGCGAAATTGCTAATCACTATAACTCTTCGGCAAACAAGACTCCAACATTGAATGGATCCAGAGCTTCCAAAGAGGTTATCATGCAATGAAACGACCGAATAGAGCCGTCAGTGGTTAGAAGAAAAAGCACGACATCACTTTTCCGACGAACAGGGATAAATTTCTTCTATGATTCGAACACCTGAATCTCAGTACGATCTAGAAATCCGTGAACAAGGTCTGCTTTGCTCGATGGAAGGTCTAAGCGAGTATCAGGAAAGAAACTACAGCAGGTTGAAAGAAGCTAAACGTTAGTGGGATAGTCTCCCAAACTTTGTTAAAGACAATCGTGTCAATCTTCTGATTCCTTTCGAGGTACTCGCCGCCCTTGATCATTATAAGAAGGAAAGACATATCGTTCACCACTTAGAGAGTTACCTATCCTGATTCAAATTGTCCATCTGGTCGTAGATCCCTAAATATGCCCCATAGAACTCGACCTGTTATCAAGGACACTTGGCTCGATTGGTATCCAGACAGACGGGTAGAGCAAGGCGTGGTTTCCCTAGCAGCAAGTCTGCTGAAAAAGTGGAGAAGGGCTTCGAGAGTACTCGACTTTGGCTGCGGTACAGGCAGGCACACGGTCTATCTTGCCAAGTTGGGATTCGATGTTTATGGTTTTGACTGGTCACGAAAGGCGATAAGCCGCACTAGAGAAGAATTGCATAAGGAACGGCTTAGTGCAAAACTAAGGATCTGGGATATGAATGGCATCCCTTTTCCATACGCTAGTTCTTTTTTTGACGGTGTCCTAGTTATGAGGGTCTTCCACCATACTTTCAGTGACAAGATCAGAAAAATCGCTACCGAGATCGAGAGAGTGACGAGAAAGGGCGGATACATTTACGTTGAGGTACCTCAGCTGGTCGAAATCCGAGAAAATCCAAAACCCGCACGCTACTGCAGTTGAGCCTGGCACTCTAATATGGTCCCAAGGGCGAGGAGGCGAACATTCCACATCATCATTTCTTGAAAGTCGAGTTGGTCGGATTATTCAAAAAATGTACCGTTAAGCGACTGACGAAGAAGGACGGACATTTTTGTTTGACTCTTGTTCGGAAATAGATGGAAACTGCAAGTTCCTAGTTAGCTACTGGATCATCAAGGACTGATTTAATTTGTCAGGCTCAGACAATGAAGATGATTGGAAGATCAATTGGCGGAGAGCCAGAAAAAAATCGATCCCATATTTTGCATTGGGCTCTGGGCTTATGTTCTTATCGATCTTCACATTTGTATCTATTTTGTTTTGAGCCTAGGGGGGTCTTTCCTCGCGCCAAGATTACGATTACGGCATTTCGAACTGACGGTGGTGCTATTCGTGTCGAAGACATCAAAATTGAGGCTGGATGCCCACTGCTATTTGACGCAAGTACCTTGGGCCACGGTACATCATTGCTAGTGTCTGATGTACTTCCCAAGAGACTGGTGCTTTCTGGTGGGGTGTTTCTGCTTCAGACGTATTGCAGCGGGAAGTGCCATGTCCTCATTTTCTTTCTCTAGCTTTCGGTTTTCTTCGATGAGCCACATAGTCTTCCATGTCTTTGACTCTTATCATCCATCGACCTCCGTTCTTCATTCCCTTGATGACTCCTGTCCGCGCTAGAAGACCCAAGTATTCTGTGTCAAGCTTGTACTTCTTCGCAGCTTCTGCCAATGGAACCAAGTTGTCTTCTGGACCTGTTTGTCTCGCAGCTGTAACGTATTCGATGAGGGTTGCGATATACTCCTCTGCCATAAAGTCGTAGTACGGCTTCAGACCCTCTTGCTTTTGGGTAGCCCTGAGAACTGACCAGTAGCGTCTCCTGTGTTCTCTCTTGATGATGATTGGTGGCATGTGGTGTCTTAGTTGGATGAGACCCGCAACGAGTCTCGTGACTCTGCCGTTGCCATCTTCAAAGGGGTGAATGGATACGAGCCACAGATGGGTCTTGAAGGCGAGCTCATAGGGGTTGAGCTTGTCGGGGTTATTGTTGGAGTAAGTGAGCATTTCATCGACGAGATTGTCGAGCTCGTAGACTGGTGGTGGAACGTATGGACTGTTGCCTATCCTGACAAAACCTTTCCTGAAATAACCAGGCTCCGCTTCCTCGGTGTCTTTGACGACGATCTTGTGGAGGTCTAGGAGATCGGAGAGTCTTAGTGGCTTGTTCGCTTGCGCCATGTCGATGATCATGTTAAGAGCTTCTGGAATGTTTTTAGTTTCGGTGAAGTCTCGAAGTGGTTTGCCTGAGACCGTCATGCCAGTCTCGATGAAAGACCGTGTCTCCGACTCGGTGAGTGTGTTGCCCTCGATGGAATTAGTATGGTAAGTATACTTGACACGCAGCTTTTTGGTGAGTTTGATGATGATTCGAGGGTCGTCTTTACGAATGGCTGCGAGTTCGTCTAGAAGCTCCGAAATCTTTTTGGTGAGTCTCGGACTCGTTGTGGGTTTAGCCTTCCCAATAGCCCTGATGATTGCTACTGCTCGTAGGGCCTTATCCCACGGAGAGGTCTTGGAAAGATGCGGTCTATCGGTTTGGTTCATTGCGGTCAAACCGATATAATGTAGGTTCTGGATATAAAATCTATCGGTTTGTCAGTTTTTGAGTAAAACGATAGATCTCGAAGAATGCGAGATACGCAACAATCACGACAGGAAAGACCAACATTCCCATATCTATCGAGAACTGCCGAGTGCGAAAGACTGTCTCTAGCCAAGAGAAAAGAAAGACAGCGTACGCCACAACGAGAACGCGGAAGCCAACATAGGTGTATAGTCGAATCTTTGCGATCATTTGAGGCTGGAGACCCACGCGCTTCTCCTATTTGTCCGAACTATCCTCGACTCGGTCTCTTTCGTGCGCTCTCTTGCTTCCTTTAGCGAAGGGAGTTCAAGGGGTTTTGCAGTCCTCCAAAACCTTCTGGATATCAAAACTACTAAATTACAACTTGGGTTTGAATCTTCGCAGTGTTAGAGAATTTGTTACTACAGTTACCGACGACATCGCCATCGCAAACCCCGAGAAGATGGGATTGAGCAGGATTCCAGCGATGATGTACAGCAGCCCAGCTGCAACCGGGATCAGCCCGACGTTGTAAACGAATGCCCAGAACAGGTTTTGCTTTATCTTGCTCATGGTTTTTCTTGAAAGCTGGATTCCCGCGACGACATCTCTCGGATCGTCCTTCATCAAAATCAGCCCGCCAGTTTCGATTGCAATGTCGGAACCAGACCCCATTGCGATCCCGACATCGGCCTGAGCCAGAGCGGGTGCATCATTTATCCCATCTCCCACCATTGCGACCTTGCGATGTTCTTCACTCTGTAGTTTTTTGATTGCTTCATACTTATCTTCCGGTAGCACGTCCGCTATGAATCTCATAATCCCGAGCTGATGCGATATTGCAGCCGCGGTCTGCTTATTATCGCCGGTCAGCATCATCACTTCGAGTTTCATTTTCTGCAGTGCGCTGATTGCTTCTTTGGAATGTTCTTTTATCGTGTCAGCGGCCGCGATCAAACCTACAACAGAACCATCTACCATCAGAATCATGGTCGTCTTTCCCTGGTCGCGGAGTTCATCCAGTTTCATTGCAATCGCCGGTGTAAGTTGCTCAGACTCCAGAACCTTCGTGTTTCCAAATAAAATCTCATGGCCAGAGTAAGTTGCCCTTACTCCCCTGCCCGGAATGGATTCAAAGTTCGCTGCTCCGTCGAACGATTGATTCGGGAACTTTTCTTTTGCCTTCTTCATGATCGCAGAAGCGAGAGGATGCTCGGACCGATTCTCCGCGATTGCTGCGAATTTCAAGATCTCATCGTCAGTAAATGATTCCGAACTCAGATTGAGTATGTCAGTCACGGAAGGTTCGCCTCTGGTCAGTGTACCTGTCTTGTCGAAAACTACTGTGTCGATCTTTTCTGTTCTCTCAAGATATTCTCCGCCCTTGATCAGTATCCCGTTCTCCGCACCCTTCCCCGCTCCAACTGCTATTGCGGCCGGAGTCGCAAGTCCGAGCGCGCAGGGGCAGGCAATGATCAGGACCGCAACTGCCGTGGTGAAACCAAAGCTCACAGGCTTGTGAGCGACGAAGACCCAGAGAACGAAAGACAGCAGTGCGACGAAGACGACGATGGGGACGAAATACTTTGAAATCGTGTCAACCAGCCTCTCGATAGGTCCCTTTGAGGTTAGCGCCCCCTGCACCACGTTCACGATTTTGGAGAGGGTAGTATCCGCGCCGACTTTGGTTGCTCTAACCTTCAGAGAGCCCTGACCGTTTATAGTCCCGCCGATGACCGCGTTCCCCTTCTCTTTCTCAACGGGGATGCTTTCTCCGGTGATCATTTTTTCGTCGACTGAAGAGTCTCCATCGATAACTTCGCCATCGGTTGCAATTCTTTCGCCCGGCTTTACGATGAAGATGTCTCCCTCGACGACCTGTTCTATAGGAATTTCTTTTTCCATGCCGTCTCGAATTACGATCGCGATCTTTGGTTGCAGCTCGGCCAGTTTTCGGATTGCGTCGGTGGCTTTCCCCCGGACGTTGAATTCGAGCAATCTTCCGATCAAGATTAGAGCAATGATTATCGCGGAACTGTCGAAGTACAGTCCGCCGTACAGGAACTGTTTTGGAAACAGAACGTAGGCGAGGCTATAAAAGTATGCCGTGGACGTTCCAATCGCGATTAACACGTCCATGTTCGAGGAACGCATCCTGATGGCGTCCCAGGTCCCGCGGTAGAACCTTGCCCCGGCGATAAACTGCACCGGCGTTGCAAGCGCAAGGAGAAGCCAGCCAAGGGGAAATGGGAGTGACACCGGGACATACGAGAGGACGAGGATCGGGATGCCCAACGCTAAGCTGAGGACGATGTTTCGCTTGATGCTCTGCAGCTCCACCTCTGGTCTTGTGAACTCATTCAGGCAGGACTCGCTGCAAAAATAGTATGTTGTCCTCCTGACAGTTGCGTGGAGTGTGTCGGGAGATTCCTCGACATACATTCCGCAGACTGGATCGATCGCCATTGTCTGAATGAAGATTAGAAGGATTTAGAGGTTAAAGGCTCACATTTACAAACGTTAATTCGCTTTGTTGATTGACCTGATTCTGTCGCCGTGCTTTTGGAGATATGTTGCTTTGCATGTCTTGCAGCAGAAATAGTATCTCGACGAGGCTACCCTGATCGTATAAGGTGTGTTAGAAGTTATCTCGCCATTGCAGAGATCGCAGGAGAGTTTCATGTAAATCTCGTCCGTGAACGGTAGAGGACGCTCATCCTTCACCGTCTCGGTAATAATTTGACTGCTCGCCACCTCGACGCCAAGTTTTCTGAATTCTGGGCTTGTTAGGAATCGCTGCAACGACTGGGCGTTTCGGACGCTGACTTTGATCATAAGATTGTTGGCTCCGGTTGTGACAAAGACTCCGATCACCCCGGGCTTGACCTCTAGCTGTTTCGTGATCCTTTCGATGGAAGAGGATGGCGCGCTAAGGGTAACGAAAGCCAGAACACTTGAATCATTTGATGCGTCAGGGCTCAAGATCGGAATGAACTTTTGAATCAGCCCGGCCTTCTTCATCCTCTCGAACCTGCTCGAAACAGTTGGAGTGGAAAGTGACGATTTCTTTGCGATCTGGCGGAGAGACGCACGACCGTCGGTGTTGAGTTCCTTCAAAATAACGAGATCTATCGGATCGAGTTTCAATTTGGCGATTCATTCTAATAAGTGCGGTTCTGTGATAAATACTTTACAAATGTAAAGACAAAATGTGAAATAGTTTCCCCTCTCGAACTACGCAAGAGGTCGTTCCGAGCTATGATGAAAGATCCAATATGTGGAATGATGGTAGATGAAAAGAAGACGAAGCTGAAGTCTGAGCATGAAGGACAGACATTTTACTTCTGCTCGGCTGCTTGCAAGACAAAGTTTGACAGTGATCCTCACAAGTACGGCCATGCAAAGTAAGAATTCAGACAACAAACCAATTTAAGTAATAATGGGATTCAATTCAGAAGATTCGCTTGTCAGTCGATACTAGCAGGGAAGAACGGAGGCTGGCGGCCATCATGTTCACCGACATGGTCGGCTACACCGCTCTGGCTCAGTCAAACGAATCACTCGCTCTGGAAATATTAGACAGGCACAATCGACTTCTCAGACCGATCATATCCAGACATCGTGGGAAAGAAATCAAGACGATAGGTGATTCATTCCTTGTCGAATTCGACAGTGCCGTGGATGCGGTAAAATGCGCGATCGAGATTCAGACTTTTTTGAGAGATTACAATACTTCCTCTCGGGAAGAGTGGAGAATCAAGCTAAGAATAGGGATCCATCTCGGTGATGTGGTACACAAGCAGGGAGACATTTTCGGTGACGCTGTAAACATTGCCTCGCGGATAGAGCCGCTTGCTTCGCCAGAGGGAGTATGTATCTCGGAACAGGTCTTTGATCAAGTTAGAAACAAGGTATCATACCAATTTTTGAAGCTTGAAGAGAAGGAGCTAAAGAATGTTCGATACGTTGTTGATGTGTTCAAAATCATCCTGCCATGGGATGTTCAAGCAACTTCGTTTCAAAGCAAAAAACCGATATCTGGTAACAGAATCGCTGTCCTGCCTTTTACAAACATCAGTCCCGATCCTTCTGACGAATATTTTGCCGACGGAATGACCGAAGAAATTATCGATCGCCTGTCCCAGGTGAAGGGGTTGAGGGTGATCGCGCGAACATCGGTAATGAACTACAAGAAGAAGGATAGAAAAGCATCTGAAATCGGAAGTGAGCTTGGGGTACAAACTCTTGTAGAAGGCAGTGTGAGAAAAGCTGGTAACAGGATCAGGGTCACCGCACAGTTGATTGACGCTGCAACCGAGGAACACTTGTGGTCCTCCAGATACGACAAGGATCTTGACGACATATTTGCTGTTCAGAGCGACATCGCTTCCAGCATAGTCAAATCGCTGCCCAGCAGCGTGACAAATGAAAAAATTCCTTTCTCTCAGGAAAGAGACACAGATAATATCACGGCATACTCGTACTTTCTCAGAGCTGAGACAGCTGACCTATCAAAAGACTGAAAGCTCCTTGCGCGAAGCCCTTGCCCTATTTGTGGAAGCCGTCAAACTAGATCCTTCATTTACACGTGCCTACGTCTACATGGGCTCGACATACATTGAGCTTGGGGCAAAGAGTCTTCTGACTTACGAGGAGTCGGTGGCCGGGGCACGTTCGGCTGCGAAGAGAGCGGTTGACACCAATCCCGACTTGGCAGAAGTTCATTCGCTTCTTTCCAAGATTGCGTGGGTGGAAGATGATCTCGCCACGGATGAAAAGGAAGCAAAGCTCGCGATAGAGCTCAATCCCAGTTCTTCTGATGGGTATACCATGCTTGCATTAATCAAGGCAACGAACGGGTATCCAAATGAAGCAATCAGGAACTTTGAAACTGCTAATGAGCTTGATCCTCTGGATCCGGTGCCGATCCGTTTTCTGGGACATATGTACGTGTTCATGGGTCTGGAGAAGGAGGCGGAGGACATCTGGACCAAGAACCGTCTCATCGATCCGTTTGAAGCTTCCCGAATTAAGGCAGATTACTATCTGATCAAAGCTGACTATCAAGCGGCTGAAAAGGAAATTGAATTCATGGAAAGGTCGCGGCCCGAAGATATCATAGTGATCGTCATGCGCGGATATCTATCGGCGTTAACCGGAGACAGGAAAAAAGCGGAGGAAACAATTACGATACTAAATCAGAAATTCAAAGGCAAAGCTACTGCCCACCGCTTTGTTGGCAACATGAAATACTTTCTAGGTGATACGGATGGATATTTTGATGCAATGTTCAAGTGCGTGGAGACACACGTTTTCAATCCGATGGTTTTCAGGTACTCGCCGTTATTCGAACGCGCAAGAAAAGATCCGCGCTACCGCCAAGTATTGATCAAGAATGGTCTTGATCCTGATTTGAAAGAGTGACAAGTAGCACATGAAGCAAGTCAAAACCATAGACGAATATATTTCCATGTTCCCCGATAATGTCCAAAATATTCTAGAAAAACTTAGACTAACAATTAAAGAATCTGCCCCTGAAGCCCAAGAAGCGATCAGCTATCGAATACCAACATTCAAACTAAATGGCAACTTGGTACATTTCGGCGCGTTCAAAAATCATATTGGATTCTACCCCACTTCATCAGGTATTGAAGCATTCAAGAAAGAGTTGTCGCAGTACAAGGTAGCAAGAGGTACAGTCCAGTTTCCGATAGATAAACCGATTCCATTTGCCATGGTGCGGAAAATTGTAAAGTATAGGGTAAAAGAGAATCTAAACAAGAATTAGGATCTAAAGCTTCTTAATTTCCATCTTGTTGCGCTTCAAAATACAGCAATGCTGATCCCTTGGTTTTAATAAGACATGCTTTTAGCACTGATACAATCTTCGGTTGATTGATGGATCTCACGGAACGAGAGCTAGGCACGATAGCCGCTATCTGCGATACGATTGTACCTAAGGTAAGCGTAACTCAGGATTTTTCACCAGCTTACTCGGAACAGACGAAAGCATTCTACGAGCGCTCCGCTACGGATCTCGCATTGGACAAGACACTAGCCGAGATGATCGAAACGAGACTCGAACCTGCCCTGAGAGAACAGTTTCGGAGACTGCTTTCTATCATAGACAGCAGATTTTACAACCTCGTTCTGACCGGAAGACCAACAAAATTCTCCGAGTTGAAGGTTGGGGAGGAAAGAACAAGATATCTTGCAAGCTGGAGAGACAGCTCACTTGGATCGAAAAGACAGGCTTTTCAGGCTCTAAAGAGACTTGTCTGCTTCTTATTCTACGCGATTGCAGATGAAAAAGGATCAAATCCGAACTGGAGCGAAATAGAATATCCGGGACCCCAAACCAGGATGCACCTCGGCCACCCGCAAGATCTCAAGATAGATCCGACCATACCCGAGAAAGATCAAACTCTGGAATGCGACGTTTGCGTGGTAGGCTCAGGAGCGGGAGGAAGCGTGGCTGCATTTGAACTGAGCAAAAGAGGATTCGCTGTCCTCGTTGTGGAGTCAGGTCCGTACGCCACGGCAGATTCTTTTGACCAGGGAGAGCTTCTATGATGAGTAAGCTCTTCGATGAGTATGGGACTGCTGCGACAAGGGATCTCTCATTTGTTCTTCTATCTGGGAGAGGCGCTGGAGGAGGAACGACCGTTAACTGGATGACATGTATCAGACCTCCTTCGGATGTTTTGAAAAATTGGGAGCAAGAATTCGGAATCGTAGGCCTCACAGGTAAAGAATTCAATTCGAATGTCGAAGAGATCTGGAAGCTCTTGAAGGTCAACCTGAACGAGAGTCAGTTGAACTTCAACAACGAAGCACTGTTGAGAGGATGCCAAGCTCTCGGATACAATGAGGGCCTGGATTTTGAACGAATCTGGAGGGATGCCGTGGACTGTAGAGAAAGATGCGCGTATTGCACGTATGGGTGCGTCTATTCCTGCAAACAATCAACAATCATGAACTATCTACCCATGGCATTCAAGAACGGAGCACGATTTCTTTTCGACACAAAAGTCGAAATGATAGTAGTGGAACAAGGAGCGGCGAAGGGAATTGAAGCCAGAACATCTCGTAATGGCAAAACCATCAACATCCGGATTCGCGCGAAGGTTGTCGTTCTTGCGTGCGGTTCAGTAAAGACGCCCGTCCTTCTCCTGAACTCGGGAATAAAAGGGAAAAACATTGGTAAGAGGCTGAAGCTTCATCCGACGACGGCCGTGTCCGGACTTTTCGAGCAAGAAGTTAGGACGTGGGACGGTCCACCGCAAACTGTCGTTGTTACAAAGTATCTGAACCTCAATGGCACGAGTCACGGGTTCTGGATGGAGGCGGCACCAGCTCATCCCGGACTCTTCGCACTAAGTGCTCCCTGGCCCGATGGACGCAGACATAAGGATTTCATGCGAGAGCGATTTAATCATTCAACTGCCAATATTGTCCTTCTAAGAGAATGGAGTAGCGGAAGTGTTGGTGTCGATAAGCACGGCTCTGCAATTGTAAATTACGAGCTTGAAGAAAGAGATAGAAGGAACATGGTCCAAGGGATTAAGGAAACTGGAAGGATACTGGCTGCGGCTGGGGCAAAGGGTCTCTCGACTCTGCACTCCGATCTTCTAGAAGTAGATGCTCCAAAGGGAAGTACTTCTCTATCGCAGAAAGAGCTCGATCGGTTCAACGACTTGGTAGAAAAAAGGGGCATCGCGCCAAATAGACTCATGCTCTTCAGCGCTCATATCATGGGATCCTGCAGAATGGGCGCTGATGAATCTCTTGCTGCAGTAAGCGTGGAAGGAGAGCTACTGGGAATGAGAAACTTGTTCATAGCGGATGCTTCAGTTTTCCCTACGACGCTTGGTGCAAACCCGATGATTACCATAATGTCAATGTCGAAGAGGACTTCAGAGTTCGTTGCAAAGAGACTCGATGCTATGTAGGGGATACCCCTGGCCTAAACTTGCAAATTTTGATAAGAATTGAAATTTTAGGATGCAAGCAACTTATTTGAGTTCCATAATGCTAGCTGGTAGACTTCATGTCGGGGTTGCATCCTCGCTTCTTGACCCAAGCGTGACGAAGAGTAAGTACGCATTTCTTCGACGATCTCTTTTCGCATTTCAACCGGCATGCGCAGTATGGAGCTGTCAGCTGCCCTTCTCGAATCGAGCGATCCTGTCCTCGATGTTCTCGGTCACGACTACATCGCTCACTATTTTTAGATCGTCGGGTGGATAGGTATCGAGGACCTCCTTTTCTTTCCTCCAGTTTGGAAAGATTTGGGAAGGATCCTTGCCATACTTTTTGAAAATCTTCCTGAAGCGCTCTCTTCTTTCTTCGAAGAATTTCCTTGTATCTTCATCGCTCATTCTTTCGGCAGAGTCATCACCGCCGTAGAACGACCACGAATGAGCCTCAGTTCTCTTTCTTACTAGCGCGAATACTCCTACACGGCTCAGTCTCGCGGCCTCCCGCATTACTGATTGAGGGTCGTCAAGTAGATGGAAGACATGCGCCATTAGAACTGCGTCAAAACTTTTCTCCCTGAACGGAGCTTGACTCCCTTCAGCTCGGAAGAGACTCCTCATTCCTTTGGCTCTGGCCTTCTCCATCATCCGACGTGAGATGTCCATGCCAGAAACCTCGAAGCCACTTTTGATAAGCGGAAGCGCGATGCGTCCGGTGCCGACGCCTATTTCGAGAATGGACCTGCACCCATGCTTTGTCAGCTTATCCTCTATCCCCCTCAGCGTAGCCTCGCCGAGCTCTCTCCTCGTCTCGTCGTACACGTCCGCTATCTGATCAAATACCGGAGTGGCCATATCTGACAACCAGTTCGTGTTCGTACCTGATTTGTGTTGCGGATTGAAGCGCTTCATCCGTCGGTGTTAATAAATAGCAAACAACGAGAGAAAACTCTGTAGGGCTATAAAATCCATTTAAAGGAACAAAAGTCATTTTAGAAATTGTCGGGTACGAGCATGAGCAATAGACTTTCGTCTTTTTTCACGATCGCTCGGTTCGGACCAGATTCATTCGTAGTGCTGGGCGGGCTAGTGCTGACTTCTTTTGTCCTCTATTCGTATGGGTTCATCATCCCTGCCGTGATGAGCGCGTGCGTATTTGTGATAATATTTCTAGTAGAATCTATGGAAATGATACACCTTGGAACAGTAACGCCAAGACAAATTCTAGGCTCAAAGTGCCTAATCATCAAGCGAGTTGCTGGAAGGGCCGACAGGGGCATCGTCAAGGTATATGAAGAAAAAAATGGCGTGCTGAATCCTGAGCTGTGGTCTGCGGAATCGGATTCCGTAATTGAAGAAGGAAAGATCGCGGTCGTGAGGGGAATGAGAAGTATCATTTTACTCGTCGAAGAGTTCCCTTCCTACAGCAAAATCAGTTGACGGATGTGGTGTCCGACAAGATGTCGGAACTCCACGCGCCCTAAGTCAATTGACCTTCTCGAGCAACACATAGGTCATATTGCTTGATGAACCGAAAAGGCCCTGTCCGCCACCGGAACCCCAGCACTGAACAACTCGATAGCCATTAGCTATCCTGGTCTCCAAAGCCTGCAAGAGGTTCTCGCATCTGCCCGACTCTGCCAAGATGACGAATTGCTTGCTTGGTGATTCTGTCGTGAATCCTGCTATACATGACACCTCCTATGGGGAACAGAGGAGTAAGCGACCAAAAAAAGTGATGTGTTGCAAATTCCCTAGCGATGAAAACCAAAATCTGTATTATATCTAACAAACCAATAGGAGGTCCATGCCTACCTGCCCAAAGTGTGGTAAGCTCATAAGCGAGAAGAAGATCACAAGGCATAAGAGAAGGTGTGGAACGAGTCACAAACGAGAGCCGAGACCGTTCAAACAGACAACGATGTGGTAGTCGGGATTGGAACTGGAATCCCTCCTGTTTTCATGTTATTCGTTCTTATCTTCCGTTGACTCGATCCGCAATGCTATTTTCTTGGTATGCTTGAAAATGCAGAGAAGCTTGATCATTACGGAGCATCTTGAGGACTCGGTTCTAAGATGAGCGGGCGAGCAGAAATAGGTACCATCGCTTTCCTGATATTTGTAGCAGTTCTGCTGGTCAGCGCTGTATACTATCAGGAGCAGCTTTCCGCCGCGGGCCAGTTGGCAAAAACTGATCAGGTGTCAATTTCTCAATTCGGTGTGGTTGGAATAGAATCGATCGGATTCTCGAGTACGAAACTACAAATCCAGTTCAGTCTCGACAATCCCACGCCTATCTCGGCGACGCTCGAAAATGCGTCGTACCTCTTGTATGGAAATGGAAATTACTTAGGTGCAGGCGTAATCACCCAACATGTCAAGATCCTCGCACACGCCTCGACGACGATCAACACGAACCTCGATGTGATTCTATCTGGAAGTTCCCATGTGCTCTGGTCGTACTTCTTGAGCTACGGCAATCAGATCTCCTGGGAGGCAAAGGGAAACGCGACATTAGCTGAACCAGTTTTGGGAGTGCTGAATATTCGCTTTGACTGCAGGTCGTTGCCGCCTCAGGGTTCGATAACTTGTCCTTCCATTGTAGCAGGAACTTTGGCATAGTCCATAACTGCAGAAGACTCCTCATCGTCAATCTCAAAAGAAAAACAACGGCAGTATGAAACCCAGAAATGCAAAGAGGAGAATGAAAACTATCACAAGGATGAGGACGATCCTGTCACTGCGATTTTTTCCTTCCGGTTTGTCCGACATCGATCTCCCCAGCCTAGCTCGTTTGTCAGTAAGCTTGAAGAAAGCCAAGCACGACGAAAACCACGATTAGGAGGATCACCAGTATCGTTATCGTCTTGCCGTAAGGATTATCGGATTTTTTGGTTTCCTTTGACAAGTTCCTTTTCCCGATTTATTCTGCCTGGACGGATCAGATTCTTATTATTAGCGCTTTTTGAATTCGTGCGAAGCTCTGAAAACCGAATGACTATTTGAAACTGCCCACGGTAATATAGGGGCGTAAATCTATTCCAAGCCCATGATCGATCGATATGACGTAGAAGCCCCCTTCTATGATCAGGTCTACGACAGACAAGACGACATTCCACTTTATCTGGAGTACTGCGCAAAGACTGGCGGACCTGTTCTGGAATGCTGTTCGGGTACTGGCAGACTTGCTATACAAATAGCGAGAGCTGGCTTCGACATCACTGGTCTCGACATGAACGAAAAGATGCTTCGTGTGTGCCGGTCTAAACTGCTGAAGGAGAATCAATCCGTTAGAAAGCGAGTACACTTGGTCAAGGGAGACATGCGAAACTTCTCCATGGATAGAAAATTCAAGCTCGCCTTCATCGCGTTCGCATCGTTCATACAAAATACCTCAATCGAGGACGAAGAAAAGAGTTTACGATGCATCGCAAATCATCTCGAAGATAATGGCGTGTTAATTCTTGACATATTCAACCCTGATCTATCTAGGCCTCAACACATATTGAGATTAGATCACCTCAACAAATTAAAAAACGGTAATACGTTTCTTCGTTTCTCCTCTGACAGCCCAGATTTAGAAAAGCAGCTAATCGACTCAACTGCAATTTATGACCTAGTCAGACCTAATGGCTCGATCAAAAGATCCATTGTCAGAATCCAAGGTCGCTACATATTTCATGACGAGCTCCTGAAACTCTTGCAGCGTACGGGATTTGAGGTAGACGAAGTATTTGGAAGTTTTCGTAAGGAAAAATTCACGGAAAAAAGTCCGGGGATTGTCTCCGTTTCATATAAGAAGAAATAAAATCATGATGCTAACCACACGACGCACTTACCAAAGGTGACAATAAATTATCCTATCCTAAGATGAGGGGGAAGCATTCAGAAAGTCCCATCATTTCCACAAAGGAATATCTCAAGTACTCAAAGCGGGTCGGGAGAATGCCCCTCGTTATGCCTCAGAGCATTGTCCTCTGTTATTCAAAGCGCCTAAATGATCAGATTCAAAATATTCATCAGATCAGCGTGATACCAGGGATTTTCGATAATGTAGAGACCAAACTCTATTCCGTTGGCGGAACCGGAAATAAAGTTGGAATCCTGGCTGGTTTCGGTGTGGGAGCTCCTTCAACTGTCATGCACATGGAAGAGTTGATCGCGTGGGGAGCCAAGCGTTTCGTGATTCTTGGGATGGCCGGCGGATTAAACGAAAAACTAAGGCCGGGAGACGTCGTTGTCTGCACCAAGAGCATAAGGGATGAGGGAACTTCCCACCACTATGTCAAGAATGCAAAGTATGCCTTTGCCACCAAAGGCTTGACGGGAGCTTTGTTTGGATCGCTTTCGAAAACGTTCAGGAGAGTGTACAAGGGATCGAGCTGGACTATCGACGCCCCATATCGCGAAACAGTGAAGGAACTAATTCACTACAGGTCTGAGGGCGTGATGACCGTGGAGATGGAGTCTTCTGCCGTTTTTGCAGTAGGCCAAGTAAGGGGAATAGAGACATCAGCGGTGTTTGTAATAAGCGATCTGTTGACGGAAAAAGCTTGGAAGCCAAGCATACAGTCACCCTCGGTCCTTTCGAAGCTCATCAGAGCATTCAACCCAATTAAAAATGTGCTTGCGGATTGGGAAACATGATGCGAAAGAGAAACGATCTTTCCATTTTCGATAAGGTGTGATTTTTTGTGAATCATATTTCGCAGTCTGTCTCGTAGATTACAGGAGCCCACTTTCATTCCATATTAAGCTTGGAGATTGAGCTGATTCTCAAAAATGAGATTTGTATCTTTACTTTATCTGTTATTTGTGCGATCCATAATGCAAGAATAGGTGAATTGAACTTGAATAAAGGCAGTTACTCTTTCCTAGTGGTTGGGGCCGCTCTTTTAGGAGCTGCGATCGTAATAGTTCTATCTGTCCTAAAAATCGCTGAACCGGCAATAGCTGGTGCTTCCGGTTTTGCCGTGGTTCTCTTGGGTACAGCTTGGAGCAACTTCAGAGAGAAGAAATTGCATAATCAAGAATCATCCGTATAATTTTCGTGAAGTTCAAGCGTAGGGACGAGGGTCAAAAATTGTCTGGATCGAATCTATTCTTCCGTCTTTGACGTGATACCAACTGCACATCAGCACAGTTAGAGCAGGGGTACTTGTAGTCAGGTCGTAGAGCAGACACACATCGTCGCCGTCTGCGATGACTTTCTTCACGTCGTACTTCCCACGGTATTTCTGTAGCATCTTGAGGAGTTCTTCCGGTTTGTCGATTAACTCGCCAGGCCCTTTGATAGGCAAACGATCATTCATAAAGCGCCTGGCAGCATTATAATCCTGGCTGTCCAGTGCCTTGATGTAAGAAAGTACGACTTCCTTTGCGTTATTCGTTGATTGCATGCATCTTGATACCGATCCGTGACTCTTAACTCTGACCCTAGGGTGGAGAGGAATTCCGACAGCCTTAACGCATCGCCTTCGGATTTCAGCATAGTCTTGCACCGCCTGGACGACCTTGACATCAGGATAATCAAAGAACTCGGAAGCCCCGGCTCGTTTCAATGGAATGTCAGGGAATCTTATTCCAACATTGCAAGGAGGCTCGGCGTCGATGAAGAGACCGTCAGGAAGAGGCTCAAGCGAGCTGAGGATCTGGGGCCGCTGCCCAGCTGGAGGATGATGGTCAATCCCCGTCTGATAGATTGTGAGGCAGCGAGTTTGGATTTGGATGTTGAAGAGGAAGAGAAGAAGGATGAAGCGATCGCCGAGATCAGGCGGGTCGATGGAGTCATCAAGATCCTTGACTCCCGGGGGAGAGGATTGCAGGTGACGTTTTACTACCAAAATGGAGATGCATTGAGAACGAAGACCGAGCTCATTAGATCAATCTGCGGCTCAAAGGAACTGACATTCTGGAAATTGGGCTTTCCTCGCTCGGGTATTCGGATGACCAAGACTGACTGGAAGATAGTGGAAGCTATGCAGGGAGATGCCAGGAAGAACCTTGAAGAAGTCTCAGATTCGATCGGCGTGTCCGTCCGCACGATTGGGAGACGGCTCACATTAATGAAAGACGGACGCGCGGTTTACCTTCAGGGTGCCCCAAACTTTAGGACAGTCGTGGGTGTAAGCTGCGTCTTTTTGGTGTTCTGTCGGGATGAGGAGAAAAAGCGTGCGGTCGACAGACTCATACTCACAGAGCTGCATCGAAACGAGCTCTCCGATACAAGTTCAAGACAGTACTCGAAATTCGTAGGGTTGTTCGACAACGCGTCAGAGGCTGATGACATCACTAAATGGATAAAGGGTCTTGACGGCGTCAATAATGTAAAGATGGGCATCATGAAGGAGCTCATCGTCGTGCAAGATTGGCTCGGTGAGGAAATAGGTAAGCGCCTCGCAAAAAATAATTAAGATATCCCAGTGACTAGAGATATCTTGGACTGTTTTCAGGAAGCTCGCAAGATCGTAAAATCCTGAAACAACTGTAAACCAAGCAGATCCAACTAGTTGGAAAAGTTATTACGGTTGGAGACCCTAAGAGGTCCAACTACTATGAGTGTCAGTTAGACCGAGACTGCCCAATATTATCAGAGTTTTCCATCAATGAGTAGTTTCTTTTCAGAAGTACGCGAGACGCTCTTGCCTCGCTCCGACTCCAAAGATGGCCCGCTGCCTCCGATGCTGGTAGCGATGACTCTGGTCACTGGTCTGGTCGACTCGTTCAGTTATCTGGTTCTTGGTCACGTATTCGTCGCAAATATGACCGGCAACGTGGTGTTCCTTGCATTCGCTCTAGCTGGCGCCCAAGGCTTCTCGGTTATTTCCTCCCTCATTGCGTTGGGCTCGTTTATTGTCGGCAGCCTAGTTGGAGGTTTAGTCGGTTCGCGCACTAGTGGACACAGAGGGCATCTGCTCAGAATTTCTACTGCCCTGCAAGTGTTCTTCCTCGGTGTCTCAGCAGTCCTTTCAGCACTGTCCCAGAATCCGATACAACTAGTCTACAGCTACTGCCTAATAATCGCGTTAGGTATCACGATGGGAATCCAGAACGCCTCTGCCCGCAAGCTTGCAGTACCTGATCTGACGACAACCGTGCTCACCTTGACCATCGTTGGGATTGCTGCAGACAGTCATGTCGTGGGCGGGAGCGGATCGAGATTGGGCCGCCGTTTGATATCCGTGTTAGCTATGTTTATCGGAGCTCTCATCGGAAGTCTGATGATACTTTATGTTTCCATTGTCTATCCTATTGTGATCGCCCTAATTATTACGATGATTGTCGCGGTGATGGCGCGAACGCTTTCTAGGGGCGATCCCGCCTGGGTCCGTACCAAGTAGGATTGCTACAGCAGCAAGAGGCTACAATAAAATGGCCAGCATCCGCCCAGCTAGTGCGATAGATGGGTTGCTCTCGGTGTTCGAGGATATAATCAGGGGAAGCTGGGTCGAAGAGTATTTGAGTGAACGACGGTACGGTTGTCCCGACGACTCCAGTCCCGCTGGAGCTCACAGGTTAGCTGCACCCAGCTCTCGTACTTTCCTCCAGCGAGGGTCACTTTGCTTCTTAAAAAGATGACAGTGTCTGTGATTAAACTCATTTATTTGACGAGAAGATCTCTATGCCTATTTCGTCCGCACATTGAAAAGGATGCCAAGTCAATTTGAAAGTTGAACCTGAGCAAAGATTCAAGAAAGCTAGGAAGAATAAATACATCCCAAATTTAGCAGCACTGAACTTCAAACCCACCGAAGATTGGGACATCACCCAAGCCATGTCGAAATATTATGCTTCTGAGCCTTGTCTTACGGTCGACAAAATTCAATATCGTGATTGTATTTCAGGAATGCACGCACTCCCCGGTGATAGCATCGACTGTATTATCGCAGATCCGCCCTTCGGTCTTTCATTTACTGGAAAGGAATCTATCTATAATCGGGACGATAGATATGTCCGAAGTGGATATCAAGAAGCTGAGGGGAGACTACGCAGAATTTTCAAAGAAATGGATAGCAGTACTTCCACGAATAATGAAACCAACATCTACCGCTTGGATATTCAGTGGATGGACGAACTTGATTGATATTCTGAATGCCGCAAGAGACGCGAAGCTATTGCTAATCAACCATATAATTTGGAGATACCAATTTGGCGTATTTACACAGAGAAAATTTGTAACCAGTCATTATCACGTCTTGTTTTTCTCAAAGACTGAAAATTATTACTTCAACAAAATTAATCACTACCCTCTGGATGTGTGGGATATCAATCGAACGTACAGAAAGGGGGAAGTAAAGAACGGCACAAAACTTCCAGAAGAACTGATCCAACGATGCATCGATTTCTCGACTCGCCCTGGTGATGTAGTACCAGATCCCTTCATGGGAAATGGGACAACAGCCGTCGTTGCGAAAGCTAATTTTCGACATTATGTAGGTTTCGAACTTAACAAGTCCATGAGAGAAGTAATCGGTGCAAATGTCAGTTCTATCCAGGTCGGTCAGGGCTACATCCCGTACTCGGAACGGGAGGATGAAATGGTCGAACGGGCTAGACGTAAGTACTATTCGAGGAATCGATCCGATGTTTGAAAAAATTCGTGAATGAACCCGGGAACGTGGTAGCTGAAGAACTGGAAGGGCTGGCTGCCCTCTATCCCATGATTCTTCGTACAATCAGGGGAACAGGAATAACTGTAAGGATCGATTCTCCCGTAAAAGACAAGGTCGCTCTTGTCAGCGGCGGCGGCAGTGGTCATGAGCCTCTCCATAGCGGTTACGTTGGGAAGGGTATGCTGGATGCGGCTGTTTCCGGAGCAGTATTCAGCGCACCGCCTCCGGATCAGATTCTCAGAGCTGTGTCTTTCGTCAATGGGGGCCGGGGAGTGTTGCTGATTATCAAGAACTACTCGGGTGACATCATGAATTTCAGGATCGCTGAGGAGCTCGCGGCGGCATCGGGAATCGAATTATCACACGTCATTGTTAATGATGATATTGCGATCAAAGAACCCGAGAATAGGCGAGGTGTTGCGGGTACGGTTCTCGTTCACAAGATCGCTGGCGCCAAAGCCGAGACGGGAGCGACTCTTGACGATGTGAAGAGGCTCGCGGATCATGTCATTTCGAATGTTAGGACAATGGGAGTTGCGCTTTCTTCGTGCATCAATCCCTCGGTAGGGAAGCCCATCTTCTCAATCGGCGAGAATCAGATGGAAGTTGGTATCGGAATGCATGGAGAGGCCGGCGTAGAGAGGATGGAGATCGCGTCAGCGGACATTATTGCTGAAATTCTTTACAGAAGAGTTTCGAATGATTTGGGACTCAAAAAGGGAGAGGAGATATTTCTTCTGGTGAATGGCATGGGTGGCACGCCGTTGATGGAGCTCTTGATTGTTTCGAGGAAAGTGAGGGAGATGCTGAATTTGGATGGAATTAGAGTCTTTAGGGCAACCGCAGGTAACTATGCGACATCGCTCGAGATGGCGGGTTTTTCACTTTCCCTCTTGAGGGTTGATGAGGAAATGAAACAGATGCTGCTCGCTCCGCAAACGACACCCGCATTTCCAGCTATTATCTAGGCGTTTTCTCCCGTCTCACTCGAATCTATCGCTTTTAACGTTCTCGCGCACGATTCTATCATCAGGCATAGCGACGCCGCGCCGACATCATAATGTCCGAGAGTCCGATTCCCGAGGTACATCGCTCTCCCCTTTCGGGCGACCATCGATTTAGTACTTTCAAGGCCGAGCCGCGCAGCTCTTGCACCCTCAGCCAGGATGTAAACGAGGTCGTCACTCTCAGAAGCTGCCTGAGATATTGCTTCCCTAGCTGGATGAAGGACATCCAGCATCGTCTTATCACCAGGTTTCGCTCCGCCTAGGTTCGCGATGGCATTTTCACATTCCTGAAAGATCTTCGAGACATCCTGGTCCGTGAGTTCCGTCTTTCCTTTACAAGCACTACCGGCTTTTATCAGCGAAGCTCCGTAAAGTGAACCAGTTGAGCCGCCTACGGTTGACATCAGGATCGACCCCACCGAAGTCAGAATTGATCCGATGTCCTCGCCACCAAGCTGTCCTAGTTGAGCTCTGACCTGAAGAAATCCTCTCTCCAGATTTACACCATGATCACCGTCGCCACCAATTGAATCGAGTTCGGTCAAGTAGTCCCTGCTGCTGATAATTTCTAATGTGATGTCGTTAAACACCCGCCGAACGTCTGCACTGCGAATCGTCTTGAGTATCTTCATTTCAGCGGCCCGCGCTTTCGAGCTATCCATACCTCTTCCGAAGGCCAGCGCCGCGCCCACTCCAGTGTCACAAATGGATAGCGGGTCGTTGCACCCTCTGGAGGCCTGAGCTCTATCAAATTTTCAATTTCAAAACCATTCGCTCGCAGGAGACGGATCCATTCCCCGTAGCCAAGGTGAAACTCGACCGATTCGTCTCCTTCCGACCACTCGAAGCGACGCATGCCAAAGTAAGTTCTGAGGAGCTCGGGAGTAGTGGGCTTGCTCTCGTCGTCCGGCATGCAGAGTACGAGAATCGTTCCGTTGACCAGGAAGATAAGCTGGCCGTCGGGGCGCAGCAGGCGTGACGCTTCCGGAATCCACCTGTACGGATCGCACCAGATGCTTGCGCCGTACTCGCTAATGGCAAGGTCAAAGGAAGCATCGGGCAGCGGTACTTGCTCTGCGCTGCCATGGATCAGTGGAAAGTTGAGACGATGCTCGGCTTGTAGTGATCGCGCAGTCTTCAGCTGTTCTTCGGAGATGTCGATTCCCGTGACTCTCAGCTCCGCGTCGCGCGAGCCAAGCAGATATGTAAGCAGTTCCGCAGCCCAATTCAATGACATCGCGTCCGGCAACTTCAGGCAGCAGCTGGACTTCTTTTTCTGGTATGTGCCAGATACCCCAGTGTGGTTCTTCCCGCCAAGCCCGCCGGCCAGGTTCTGCGTAATCTACTGAAAACTTCTTCCACGCTGCACGATTGCACCGAACGTGCTCGGGATAATCTTTTTCTGAGTTCACTTGTGTGGGGGACTTGTTTTGCTTAGTCTAAGAGTTTACTTGTGAGCCGAAATTAGTCGAAAAGGTTGTTATCGTCGGATTCCCAGAGAGTTCGCAGCATAAGGCTCAGAATCAACGAGTGATCAGATTGAGGTGCAACAGACTGGCACAAGCAAAACGGAGTGCGGCTTTAGAACGTGCCAAGAAGGTCTTGAGGAAAATGCCAGAGATACCGGAAGGAACTTCAGCCAAGCTTGTGAGGGAAGACCGAGACGGCCGTTGATCTTGCAAGGAAGTTAGGGATAACAGTTGAAGTAGTTTGACAATGGAATCGCGAAAAGATCAAGAAGGTAAGCGGTGCTAAATTCTTGAAACTAATAGTCAGGTTTTCTAATTGTCACACTTGAAAGATATCATTGGCTCCGACGGAAAAGAGCTATCAGGGAAAAAAATTGCGCTGTGCGTTACCGCAAGCGTTTCGATCACTGAAGCTCCCCGCATCGCTAGAACTCTAATGCGGCACGGTGCCGATGTTGTTGCGATCCTCACTGAAGAAGCTGCCGAACTAGTTTCCCCAACAATCTTTGAGTGGTCGACCGGAAATGCGCCGATCACGAAGATCACGGGAAGGGTCGAGCATGTGGAGCTGGTGACTTCGAAGGACAGGGTCGATCTGATCCTAATCGCGCCGTGCACTGCAAATACTCTTTCCAAGATTGCGGCCGGGATTTCTGACGATCCTGTTTCGACTCTAGTCTGCACTTCCCTCGGGACAGAGATTCCGCTTGTAATCGCGCCGGCCATGCACGAGCCGATGTTGAGAAATCCGATCCTAGTGGAGTCGATTGCGAAACTCAAACGGTTGGGCGTAAAGTTCGTCGAAGGAAGGTTGGAGGAATCGAAATCAAAGATCGCGACGCCGGAAGATATTTTCGCAGCAGTGATGGCATCGTTCAAGAATGAAGTTGCAGGCTCGCGCGAGCTCGAATCCCTCGGGTTTCTAATCACCGCCGGTCCAACCAGAGAGGCGATAGATCAGGTCCGGTTTATTTCCAATGCGAGTTCGGGCAAGATGGGAATCGCCCTCGCTCAGGCCTGCGAGAAGGGAGGCGCTGGAAACGTATGCCTGATTCTCGGCCCCGGAGTCAGCCTACCCGCAGGTTTTGATGCGCGCAAGATCAAAACAATATCCGTCGTTTCTACCGAGGACATGCTTGACTCCGTGACGGAAGAGCTCGCTTCCGGAAAATACGACGTATTCATCTCGGCCGGAGCTCCGGCTGACTACTCGGTTGCGTCTCCGAAGAAGGGAAAAATCAGTACGGCGGAAAACGATCATTTGTCAATCCAGCTCAACGCGACCCGGAAGATCGTCAGCGTCGTGAAAGAAAAGTATCCGGATATCTGCGTCGTCGCGTTCAAGGCTGAGTACGGAGTGAATGAGGGCGAGCTCATACGCAAGGCGAGGGAGAGCCTGGAAAAGTCTGGATCAGATCTGGTAATTGCAAACGATGTGGGCCGAGCCGATATCGGATTCGGTTCTGATTACAACGAAGTAATTCTGGTTCCTGGTGAAGGAGAGCCGAAAGTCCTGAAAAAGGCGTCCAAGGATGAAATCGCATCGCAAATTCTGGTTTTCATCATCGAAAGAAAGCTCGTGAATTTCTGAGAACCCATGCAATCTCTCACAGTCGCCCTTGTCCAGAGCGGTCTGTACCCGAAAGATGAGAAAAGAGCTATCCGCGAAGCGGTATCATTTGTAAGAAAGGCAGCGCAACGATCCGCGAGACTGGTCTGCTTTCCTGAGCACTGGCTGATCGACAGGGTATTGACATCCGACGATGAAATTTACGGAATTTTTTCCGATCTAGCAAAAGAACTGAGCGCATACATCAATCTCGGCGGAATATTCGACTCGTCTGAATCGAGTACCTTCTTTGTGAGCCCCACGATCTCTCCCGATGGAAAAATAATTTCAAAACAAAAAAAGGTCCACCTGTTTCGCAGGGAAAATAACATCGCGATCGGGGGAAACAGTTTCGATCCGTTCAAGATAGACGGCATAAACGTCGGAGTCATGGTCTGTCACGATGTGGTGTTCCCCGAGAGCGCGAGGACGCTCGTTCTCAAGGGCGCCGAAGTCATCCTCAATCCCTCCCTCATCACCACCCTCGGAATCGAACCGTGGCGGGCGTACATCACGGCGCGCGTCCTTGAAAACAGGGTACCGATAGTCGCAGCCAATCCTTTTCTGAGAAATCGCGTTCCGGGTGGCAGCGTGCTGCTGGGACTGAAGTATGAAAAAGCGCAGGGCATAATGAAGGTTCAGGAGCTTGTAAAGTCGTCAACGGGGAAGAGGATATACGTTTCAAAGTTGTCCTTCAGCGGTGAGACAACCGCTCTGAGAAAAGAAAGGCTCTCGGAGCGAAAGCCAGAAGCTTATTTCAAAGATTGAGGATTTTATTTTCTATCTCTGATCCTGAATACGAATTTGAGTCCGGACCAAGTCTCATCGATTGCTGCCACCTTGACATCGGCCATCCCATTATCCAAGCCCACCTTTCTGACAACGTTATCATTCAGGTCAGTCTTTTCCCCAGAAGTCCGTTTTGGCCAGGAAATCCACAGAATGCCGTTTTGTGAAATTTTGCTTTTGAGCTTTGGAAACTCTGTTTCTAATTGCTGATGACTCTTCGTGAAAAAATGAATAAAGTCGAATGTTCCCTCTGATGCGGCCTCCACAAGTGCGACATTTGGCGGCAATTTACCCAGTTTCTTAACATAGTCTGACGGTGCGTTGATAATCGTAATTTTGAAACCTTCCTTGATCCCAAGCTTCTGGATCAATGATTTTTTCGAATAACCTGCAGACATCGGTCACACCATCCGTTCACCCCATTTTAGGTACAACATTTAACATTGAATCTACATAATTTGGAAAAGGCAGCAGGTTTGTACGTAAGAGTCAAAAAGATCTCCGGCAGGCGTTATCTGTATCTCGTGGAAGGTAAACGGAGCGCCGGCAAAGTGGAGCAGAAAACTCTCTCCTATCTTGGCCCACTTGCAAAGCTCGCTCCCGGCATTTCCAGAAAGACAAGGAAGAAAGTAGAATCCGACGTCGGCAGAAAACTGGATTGGGACACGATAACCAAAGCTGTGACGAAGATCTCCCTCACTTTGCAGGAATTGGACGAGATGAGGGTCGATGGGTATTCATCCTCGCTCAAATTCAGAAACAGGAGGAGAAATATTTCAAAGCCCAATACTTTTCCGAAAGAGATTTTCAGTCAAAGAGGTCGGGCAGAACTGAAAGCACTGGCAAAATCGGCCGCGATAGGTTTCGATGAAATGTTCGAACAAATCGGCGAACGAAAGTACCGAATGAGGATCAAGGGCGGATAGACTGATCGAAGTTCTCGAGAAACAACGCAGTTTACAGAACGCTTCGTGATTATTTCGGTTCCCTAATCTCGGATACCGACCCGACTAAATTAGATGGCGTTTCTGGAACAAGTGAATTGAAATTTAGGAGTGGTTTAGAGCAACTACTCTGATATATAGCTGCCCCCTTCTTGTACTTGTCCTAAATTCAGACGTAGACTACGATTTCTCTTAATTAGCTCAAAAGCCGCTATATCGTCCGTAAAGTTTCTGGCGAACATTGGATGATTCCAGGACAAGTCCCGACAGGTCCCGATAACTATCCATACAAGTTGGGTCAAACGACCGCGGGCGATCGAAAAAAGCACGCGTTCCTGGTTTCCGGTCGGGACGAAAAGAAGATTTCCACTCAGGCCCAAGTCCTGAATCTTTTCTTGAAGCACCGCGTGAAGATTGCATCCCATTTTGGTTATCTCGATGATTCTAGTCACGAGTTTGTACTATGTTTATCATGCGACCTGCGAAACGCGGACATTACCCCCGATGGGCTCGTCGTCGAACTGAGACTCCTGAAATCCGTTCGGCACGCGCGCTCAGTCAGTTCGGAAAACCGCCTATTCGACGGATTCTTCTTCCCGATTACTCTCCTCGACAATCGGGTCGTGATCCTGGACTCGCAGTTCACCTTCCTCATCGAGCATCAACTGGGCACACCCGAGGAAAAAGCTGCTCTGGTCGAGGTTGGACGAATTTACGCCCTCGACACGGTCAGGCAGATCCGCGGAAAATTCCCGCGTGATTGTCCCGATCGAATAATTCAGGACAACGTGAACGACTACTTCAAAGCTGCCGGGATGGGCAGATTCAGTTTGCTTGACTCGAAAGAAAAAACAGTGCAGGCAATCATCCGCGATCCGCCGCTGTCAGAGCGCGGCGAAGCGACGGGAAATCATTTCATCCAAGGCATCGTAGTCGGATTGATTGAAGCATTTCAGGGACGCGAGATGCGCGTGATGGAGGACATGTTCGACTCGAATACAGGCCGCTTGTTCATAGGGCTGCTTGACAAGGATGCCGAGCTCAAAGTTCCCGTGGCGGACGAGGTGAAACTGAAGGCGCTGGAAGAGGTCGAGAAAGTGATCAACTCGATTGAGCGCGGACAGACACCAAGCCCGATGGAGGTTCCAACTCTTTCGAACACTTCCTCGCCAAGTCTGAACCAGGTGCTCAAGACTTACGAGAATGAGGGATGGGTTACCGGAAAGATCGGGATTGCCCCAGAACCCAGCGAATCTACTCCTCCGATTGTGGTCAAGTATTCGATCCCGGAGATCAGGCACGAGACACCGATCGAACAACCAAAACTAGAGACTAGGCAAAACGCACCGGTGGAACAGCCAAAGCCCGTGATCTCACAAGAAATATTGGTCCCCCCGAAAATAGAAGAACCGGCAAAAGACTCCATTTCCAAAGAAGTGAAAAAGCCCAAGAAAAAGGCGACCGAAGAAGAGCTCGAAAAAGCCTTCAAGTCGGCCTTGAGCGAAAATGACAACATCTATTTTCAAGATTCTTTCCTAGAGTAAGCAGACAAAGAATTCATACGCATTTATCTGCGGCTCCTGGAGTATTCGTTCAGAGAAACGCTTTACTAAAGCACGCTCCATTAAGTCAGTCTCATGCAGTACATCAACCTCGGGCGGAGTGATATCAAGGTTTCGAAGATTGGCATTGGCGTCTGGCAGGCCAGCGATGAGTGGCACGGGGACGACGAGCAGGTCATCAAGGCGATAGAGACCGCGGGTGAACTCGGAGTTAACCTGATCGACACCGCCGAAATGTACGGCGGAGGTAGGAGCGAAAAAGTTCTCGGGCGAGCATTGGCCCAGCTAGGCCGCGAAAAGTTCGTGATTGCGACCAAGGTTGCGGGAGCGCATCTGGGGTACGACGAACTCCAGAAAGCCGCAGCTGCTAGCATGCGAAGACTGGGAGTCAGCTCAATCGACCTATACCAGGTGCACTGGCCAGATCCGTGGGAGCAGATTCCGCTCCGGGAGACGATTAAAGCTCTTGAGAAATTGTACCTTGAGGGAAAGATCAGGGCGATCGGCGTGAGCAACTTTGCGGTGAGAGATCTGGAGGAAGCGAGGTCTTATCTTTCGAGAACTGACATCGCGTCAAACCAGCTCAGGTACAACCTCCTCCAGCGAAACATCGAAAAAGAAGTCATGCCGTACTGCAAGAGGGAAAATATCACAGTTCTAGCATGGAGCCCGCTGGCTCAGGGCGCGCTGTCTGGAAAGTACAATTCGAAAAACATGCCCAAGGGTGACGTTCGCGCAGAGAACATCCTTTTCGTCGAAAAGAACATGCTGCAGGTCGAAAAAATAATTTCCGTACTTTCGAACATCGCGAAAGCTCACATGTGCACTGTCTCGCAGGTCGCGCTGAACTGGCTTGCCTCAAATCCCCTCGTAATCCCGATCCCGGGAGTCAAGAATTCTGCACAGGCGAGAGAGAACCTAGGCTCGCTTGACTTTCAACTGTCGATACAGGAGCTGAACGAGATAGAGAAGGTCTGCCGCGAAATCAAGATCGATTACTACCCGTCGGCTGAAGGCGAGAAGATAGAAATGACGAACTAATTCCGGGATTTTTCCATCGCGTTGCTCAGGTTGACCGCGGCGGTGATGAAACCCATGTGGGTGAACGCCTGCGGAAAATTTCCCAACATGCCGCCGGTTTGGGGATCGATCTCCTCGGAGAAAAGTCCCAAGTGGTTTGCGTAGCCGACGACCGAATCCATTAGCTGCTCAGCCTCCTTGAGTCTCCCCGCCATGGTCAAACAATTGACGAGCCAGAATGTGCAGATGAGAAACGCGCCTTCCTTGCCCGGGAGGCCGTCTTCGGCAAGGTAACGGTACACGAATTTTCCTCCAGTGAGCAGCTTCTTAACTGTGGCATCGATTGTTGAGATCATTTTCGGATCGTTTGCCGAAATGAACCTGACCTGCGGCATCAGTAGATTTGCAGCGTCGAGCTCATTTGATCCAAAAGCACGGACGAACGAGCCCAATGTTTCATCAAAACCCTTGGAGTAAATCTCGGATCTTATTTTCTCGCGGAGGGCTGACCACTTTTCCACATCTACGGAGTAGTCGAGTTCATCCGCGATCTTTAGCGCCCTGTCGACTCCGACCCATGCCCACATCTTCGAATAGACAAAGTGCTCGTTCTGCGAACGAACTTCCCAGATGCCGGAATCGGGCTTTGTCCACATGTCCTCGAGCGCTGAGATCATCGGGCGAATAAGGTAGTCGAACATCTTGCGATCTATGCCGCGACCGTGTTTGTGGGAGAAGTACAGCGCGTCGATGAATATTCCGTAGAGGTCGAGCTGGAACTGGTTCCACGCGTCGTTTCCTATTCTAACCGGGACTGATCCCTTGTAGCCGGAGAGACGGTCGAGGGATCGCTCAACCAAATTGCGCTCGCCAGCGATTCCCAGCATCGGCTGCAGGCTGTCGATCATCAGGCAGAATCCGCTCAATAACCAATCGAGATAACTGTCCGCTTCCTCGTCAAAACCCAGAGAATGGAAAGCCCAGATTACAAAGGATGAATCCCTGATCCACGAAAATCGATAGTCCCAGTTCCTCTTACCTCCTATTTCTTCCGGCAGGGACGTTGTGGGCGCTGCGATTATCGCACCGGTGGGGGAGTAGACCAGCAGCTTCAGGACGAGCGCGGACCTCAGGACTTGATCTTTCCACTTCCCCATGAAATTGCATCTTTCCACCCATCCCTTCCAGAATTCGCGCGTCTCCTTCAGCTTGATGTCCGTGTACGTGTCATCCGCGTGATAAAATCTGGTTCCACCGTATTTTACCACAAGATCGATCTTGTCGCCTGCTTTCATTACAAATTTGGAATAGATTGTACCCTTGCCAATTTCCTGAAATTCCATGTTTGTCAGCAGGGTTACGTCTTGGTCTGACGCGGGAGAGGAAAATGAGTAACCCATTCCTTTGGTCCAGTATTTTTCCGGGACAATTGAGCCGTATGCGAAACGGGGTTCAAAATGCGCTTCGATTTCCATTGTCCCATTTGTGCACTGCAATCTTCGGTGAATTTCGCCGGACGAAACGATTGTATTGTCGACATTGAAGCAGGGCATGAAATCGGTCAGGGTCACATTAGAGGAATTGAATGAAAAATTTGTTACGAGGACATTCGTAAGTGGTTCGTATGATTGGGTAGTCCCAAAAGAATCTGCGCTCGGGCAAATCAGGAATCTGCCACCCTTTTCCGAATCAACTATCGCGCCGAAGACGCTTGGAGAATCAAACCTCGGCACGCAGAACCAGTCGATGGAACCGTCCACGCCCACAAGAGCGCAGCTTTTCATGTCCCCAATTATCCCGTAGTCAGAAATTGGTTTGTATGCAAAAAGGTCGGAGTGTTTAATCCTCCGGAGACTGATTGTATTCGAGTCCATTCGGATCGATTGCCAGGGACGAGGCTGAATTCAGCTAATAATTCCTTTTTTCAACATTGTTGTCAAAAATCAATAGAGTATACACTTATCCCGGAAAATTTCTCGCGAAACTTCAAATGTGGGGATCGTTCAAAATATCATTCGATAGAGATCCTTTGGAAGTGGAATACGTCGTGCGAAGGACGGGTAGCCCAAGGGATGCAGATATCATGCAATCTGGGAAATTGGTCGCTCATCTTGAAAAAGAGAATGTTCTGGGTACTTTACTTCGAACAGAAGATGGTTCCAAGATTTTTCATTTTGATCCCAAGGTTGACGGAGTGTTATCTCCCTTTTCCACGACGGTTTACGAGGGAGCTGGGAAACTGATATTGAAAATCAAGACCAATTGTTTTTCTCATGGTAACCAGGTTTACATGTTCAAGAGTCTTCCAGAGGGGAAATCGATGAAACACCACCTGAGCGGAACAAAGTACATCTGCAGGCTCGTGAATTTCCCTTATCACGACGTCAATGAAATCGATCTTGAAACGAGGGAGAGACTCAACAGGCACCGGGGAGTCGATGTCGGTACGCTTTCAGGTCTGGGAAAACTGAAACACGAAGTAAGGCTTGGTGACGAGCTTGCGGACATCGGCCTTCCGCTGTCGGCTGCTTCGTATTTACTATATTCAACCGGATGAATTTCCAAGGAAATTGAAGACAGGCGGTATAACTGAGCACCCAGGTAAATCCCAACAGGGTTGGACCATTCCCTTTTCCAAAGTCAGATCCTAGTAAACGGAAAAATGATTTTTCTGAAGTCGAGCAGCCCTACAATTTAGAGCAGGCCATCGAGGAGGCGAAGAGATGTCTTCTCTGCGGCACTCCCGTCTGCATTGATGCGTGTCCCGTTCAGATGGACGTGAGGGGGATGTGCGAAGCGGTCTCCAGAGGCGACCTGAAAACTGCATTCGTCAGGATATCGGACACCAACGATTTGCCCGGAGTCACCGCTAGGTGTTGTCCTCAACTTCAAGGTCTGTGCGAAGATGCGTGCGTCATGCACTGGGAAGGTCAGCCGATTTCCATCGGGATGCTGCAGAGATTTGTTACGGATTGGGAGCAAACGGAATCCCGACAGCCCGATCCCAACGCAGATGCCAGGACCGGAAAGCGTGTTGCTATAGTCGGATCGGGACCAGCGGGTCTTGCGGCCGCTTCTCTTTTGCAGCGTTACGGACATGCGGTAACGATCTATGAAGAACTTGTAGCCCCTGGCGGAACGGCGTGGTACGGCATCCCGGACTATCACCTACCGAAGAATGTGCTTGGATATGAGACAGATCGAATCAAGGGACGCGGAGTCGAGATAAAAACTGGCCTCAAGATCGGGAAGGACTTGTCTCTATCACAATTGCTCTCGGATAATGCCGACGCGGTGCTCATAACGACGGGAGCTGAAATATCCGGTTCAGCTCGATACACCGGGCATCGACCTGAAAGGTGTGTTCGATGGCTACAAGTTTCTGGAGGATGTTTTCGTGAACGGCGTCCAATCGTATCTGAAAAACCCAATGTATGATCTCGGAACTGACGTGATGGTGATTGGAGGAGGAGACTCTGCGCTTGATGATGCCAGGACAGACTCTAAGACTCGCGCAGGGAAATGTTACCATCGTCTATCGAAGGACGGAAAATGAGATGCCTGCAGATCCAATAATGCTCGATGAAGCGAGGGACGAGGGAATCCAGTTCAAGTTTCTTGCCGATCCGAAAGCATACCTCGGTGACCAGGGAAAACTTACATCGGTTCTGATGAATACGATGAAACTCGGCGAGCCGGATTCGACGGGCAGGAGAAGTCCCGAGCCCGTTCCCGGACAGGAGTACACGTTAAAGTGCTCCGCAGTACTGCTCGCGATTGGAAGAGGTCCGAACTCTTTCCTCCAGACACAGGCTGGACTCAATACCGGAAAGAAAAATTCGATTGCGATAGACGACCATTACAGGACCTCGCTTTCTGGAGTCTTCGCCGCTGGCGATGTTACTGCAGGAGAGACGCTCGTCGTAAAAGCCATGGGGTCGGGCCGGGAAGCGGCGCAACGAGTCCACGAGTACCTGATGCAGATAGAAGACCAGCATATTTCGCTGTATGAAAGATATTACGTTGAAAGGTCGTATGAAAAAACGATCCGCGGCGAAGACGACCTTGAACCTCCTCCGCCTTAATTCATCGGCCCCGTTACAGTTCAATTACATTTCGTGGCCGCAGAAACCCGATTCATTAAACATGTTGCAAAATCAAGCGAGCCTTTGAAGTAACAGCGCGATAGCGAAAACGAATATCATGAGCGTCAGCGCCTTTAGAGATTTTTCTGCCGGCGAGATCAGGTCTTTGGATGTCACGCTGATTTCGTCCCCGTTTTCCAGTTTCAACTTTTGTATCGGCGAGTGAATGTTTCTCCTGATCGATCTTGCTTGAAGGCTGAGAGTTCGCTGGACATATGTCAGTAACCCGATGCCAACCGAAGCGGCTAGCACTCCAGCGCTGAGAGAAAGGGAGTTGATGAAATATCCCGTAAGGAATGGTAAGATTCCCCAGGATAGCGCGAAAACGAAGGTGTTGTGAAACCTCTTGTCAAAAGCTTCCAGGTTGTACGCCAGCGCGAAAAAAACTTCAGCCAGTATAATTGGGAGGATTAACAGCGACACCGTGAAAACGTAATACAGCCCGATCGAGACTGCGGCCGTAAGCGAGGAGAATCCGATCAGGTAAAGTTTGTTCCGGGATAATCTTGTTTGAAGCGGGTTACCCATAGTTTCGTCAAGTGCATGAGCTCCGACACCCAGCCCGAGAAAATAGGAAACGAGGACGGCTATCGAGCGATCAGCATGAATCACCGGAGATAGCGCGATTCCAATTACGATGTAAGACAGATGCCACAGGGTGTAGGGCGGATGGAGGAGATTCACTATGTCGGATAACGTTCCACGTCCATCAAGTGCGTACCACGCGGGTTTCTGGGATGTCATGTTTTCAAGGCGGCCCAATTCATGTGATTTTGTATCCCGTGACCAGTGCGGTCACTCCGTGGGTCATCCTCTTGACTTCAGCGTTCTCCAGTCCGACACCTTCCATGATCTGTGATGAGCTGTTCGGGAGTCTTGGATCGCTCGATCGAACCGGCAAGATAGGCGAAGATTCCATTCCAGTGTCTTGAGATCACCATCCCAAGAGTCGGCAGGACTCGGAAAGTGTAGAAATTGTAAAACGCCCCAAAAACCCTTCCCCTAGGTCTGGTAAAGTCCATCGAGATCACGGGGCCGCCCGTCTTGACGCATCTTCCCATTTCCTGAAATGTGGACGAAACATTTGATACGTTCCTGGTAGCGAGGCTGATCGTGGCGCAGTCAAAGACGTTGGATCTCAGGGGCAGATTTTCAGCTCTTGCCTGGATTAGATCCACGTCTTTTGCGTTCTTGCCGTCTCGTAGGGCGAGGGCTCTGGTAAGCATCTCTCTTGTCACGTCTATTCCTACAACCGAATTCCCGTGGGAGGCAAACTGGTACGAGACGAGCCCCGTTCCGCAGGCAATATCCAGCACCCTTCCTCCCTTGGACGGTCGTGCTTTTTCAATGATTGAATTTCTCCAGTAGACGTCGCGCCCCATGCTAAGTATCTTGAGGAGAAAATCGTATTCTCTGGGACCTTCGGAGAAAAGGTACATCACGAATTTTGCCTTTCGATCATTGGAACTGAGCTCCTTTTGCAATTCCAAGTATTTCTTTGGAGTCCTCCCAACGCTCTTCGTCGCGCTAACTTGCAAATTCGCTTAGACAGAATTACGTACTCTGATTTATGTTTGACCCAAGATTCGATGTTTTGGGCTTCATGTTGCTACGGAGGAAGTTTGAAGATGACTTGTTTGTTCCTGAACCGTTTCGTTTCCTTTAATAGATACTTGTGGGAAAACCGAAAACAATGTCCAGTATTGAGACCTTCTTTCGAAGGTGTCCTAATTGTGGAAAGAGATTTGAAATTAGACTCGTAAGCGAGGAACTCGTAGGTTCTGAAACCATCAAAGAATCCGTGCCGATTTCTGAAGATTATTTCGGCGGATACCCAGGATCATATGTTGAGCTTGGAGAAACCGAGCCTGTCTATGTCGATGTTGAGAAATTCCAGTACTCTTACAAATGCAAGCACTGCGGACATCAATGGGCAGAGATCAAGGAAAAGGAAGACGAACGCAAGGATTAGCCTGATCGCCTTAAATGATTGGCGTCTTCATTGAAAAGATAATCGTCGTGGCAACTGCGATTTCCGTACATGGGCAGTACTGACGTCAAAAACGATCTAAAGTTCTTTAGACACTTGGTAGGGCCACGCTAACTTTTCAAGGATCCGAGAGAGCGGCAACACGTTTGCCATAATTTCAGAGCGATAGTTCCTATGTCGTGACCGAAGCTCGTGAATAATGAGTCAAGAACATATTTTCTTTAAATAACCGCTCCGCCGCGTGAAAAACTATCATGGCAACAAAGTGGGATTTTTCCCGTCAGACAAAAGCTCCAGTTCCTAAAGTGATTGAATATTTTACGCATCCTGAGAACCTCCCGAAGCATCACCCCGACTTTATGAAATCGGTGACGATCAAAAGTCAGGAAGGCGCCCAGATAAATTATCACGCCGAGATGGAACTGGGCGCGCTGGGCGTCTTCGCAAAAGGGCCCGCAAAATCCGCGATGGAAAAGGTCGCAACCGAGGACGCGGGCTTCCTCGACACAAGCTGAATCACGCTAGATATCTTCCTATGCTCGCGATGAGCACTCCCACCCAGTAGTCAATATGCGCGACGAGTACTGAAAACCCGTTCACGTAAATCGCGTATCCGACCGAGATCGCGATCCCGATAAACCCCACTCCGCCTCCCAGACCAATCAAAATCTTCCCGGTTGTCAGGTGCTTTGAAATCACGAGCACACCGCCAAGGATGGCTAAAAGTCCTCCGAAACTGATGACAAAGCTCAGAACGATCAGCGCGATCTGTATGGCCGAAAGCTCCTGCCCCGACAAGAACGATCCGAATTTCGCTTCCGAGTAGGACGCTGCTGTAACTAGAAAACTTCCCGTTCGATACCCGCTCGTGATGATGAGAGCTCCGCCAACGATCGCGAGTATTCCGCCCGCAATTATTGACGGCCTGCTCTTCCCCATGAGTCCGATTATTCTAATGCAGTTTTTAGAAGATTTCGATCCTGGCTCGCCAAACTTAAAACGAGCTCGTTGATTCTGTGATAAAGGCCGTTGATCAAATACGCCAGTCTTCCCCGGCCAAAACCACTTCTCGAAACGGAGTGACATTTCTGCATGAGTGTCGTAATGAAGCCGGGAGCTTCTCCAAAGGAAATGTCCCGCGTCCTAAAAACGATCAGGGCATCCGGTCTCAAAACCGACACGATGTTCGGCGAGTTCCAGAACGTTATTGGAATCATCGGCGACGAAAAAAAGATAGATCTTGAATTTCTGGGTTCGCTACCAGGGGTGCAAGAAGTGATTACGATTCTGGTTCCCTACCGTCTGGTCAGTCGGAGCTACATCCACCGCGACATTGTTGTCAAGGTCGGCGACGTGAAAATCGGCGGCGAAAACCCTCCGGTCTACATCGCGGGCCCGTGCTCAATCGAAAGCTACGAGCAACTCCGTCGAATTGGGAAGAAGGTGAAGGAAGCCGGCGCCCACATACTCCGCGGCGGCGCGTATAAACCGCGTACCTCCATTCACTCCTTCCAGGGGCTTGGCATTACGGGGTTGAAGCATTTGAAAGACGTTGGAAATGATCTTTCCATGCCCACCGTCACAGAAATTCGAAGCGAGTTCGATGTAAAGACGGTAGCAAAGTACGCAGATATTTTGCAGATCGGCGCGCGAAACATGTACAACCAGGACCTCCTCGAAGCCTGCGCCAAGACGAAAAAACCAATCTTGTTCAAGCGCGGCTTTTCCGCGCAGATCGATGAATACCTGAGCTTCGCCGAGAGAATCGCGGCGCACGGGAACAGACAGCTCCTGCTCTGCGAGCGCGGGATCACTCCTCTCGGCGGCTCGTTCAAGCCAGCTACGCGATTTACTCTGGACCTTAATGCGGTACCGCTTTTGAAAAAAGAAACCCCTTTTCCGGTCATCGTCGATCCCAGCCACGGAACCGGCCGATGCGACCTCATCCTCCCAATGAGCAAGGCTTCGATCGCGTGCGGGGCAAACGGACTGATGATCGAGGTTCATGATCGCCCGGAAGAAGCGCTGAGCGACGCCGCGCAGGCGCTCGATCCAGGGGAGCTCCCGGGTCTGATCAAAGTCTGCAACGAAATTTATCGCGTCGCCTCCCGGTGATATCATGTTAAGCTCGGGTTTCCGGCTGACCTTCATCGTCGCTGTCGTAATCGTAATCATCGCGATCGGTCTCGCAGCCGCGTATGCCTTTCTTTCCGCTTCCACAATTATCTCATCCGAATTCACGACCTCAAGTAGCATAATTACTCAATCGCCGACAAGCGCATTTACTTCGCAGACCAGTACCACCACATTCACTCCGTCCTCGCCAAACTTTTCCTCCAGCTGGCTTACGTACCACAGAGACCTTGCGCGGGACGGTTACGACCCCGACGAGCCCTCTGTTGCGATTTCTGCACCGAGTCTTGTGTGGCAATCTCAAACTCTGGACGGTGCAATCTATGCCGAGCCGCTCATCGATAGCGGTGCGGTCTACGTGGTCACTGAAAACGATTCCGCCTATGCTCTAAACGAGAGTACCGGCCAGGTCATATGGCGAACAAACCTCGGCACTCCCGTGCCCGGAAATACTCTGCCCTGTGGCGACATCGACCCGTCCGGAATTACGGGCACTCCCGTAATTGATTCCTCTGAGGGCGAGATCTTTGTGGTCGCGTACCTCTACCCGCAGCATCATGTCCTCTTTGCCCTAAATCTGAAATCGGGTGATGTCGCGTTCCAGCGTGTAGTTGATCCTCCCGGCGTGAGCCCACTCGTGGAGCAACAGAGGGGTGCGCTTTCTCTGGCGGATGGCACCATCTACATACCGTACGGTGGTCTGGCCGGCGACTGCGGCCAGTATTATGGCTATGTTTTGGGCGTGCACGAGGATAACTCGTCCGCCACGCTCTCATACCAGGCGCCGACGGGCCGGGAGGGAGGGATATGGGCTCCATCGGGGGTCGCGATTGATTCGACGGGAGTTTTCGCGGCAACGGGAAACAGCGCGTCGGGATCTGTCTTTGACTTTGGAAACGCGGTCATCCATCTTTCGTTCGGTCTGAACGAGACCGACTATTTCGCTCCTTCGAGCTGGGCGGCGTTGAATGCAAACGACAGTGATCTTGGATCGCTCGCCCCGACGATCCTCGGTAACGATACAATATTCCAGATCGGAAAGCAGGGAATCGGCTATCTTTTGAATGAATCCAGTCTGGGAGGGGTCGGGGGCGAAGAATTCTCGCTCAAGGTATGCAACGAGGCCTTCGGTGGGACCGCTTACGTTTCGCCGGTGATCTATGTCCCGTGCACCAACGGCCTCTTTGCCCTAAAGGTGGAGGGTTATACCTTCTCCGTCCTCTGGAACAATACCAGTTTCTACGCCAATTCTCCGATAGTTACAGGCGGGGCGGTGTGGACTATTGACCAGGATTTAGCCATGCTACATGCTGTAAACGCGTTGAATGGAACTGCGATATTCAGCTACTCTCTGGGCAGCGAGGTACATTTTGTCACGCCGTCTGCAGCTGGTGGGCTCGTTTTTGCTGCAGGCGATGATGCAGTTTATGCGTTCTCCATCTAGATATCATCAACCCTGCTGCGGAACGGATAATCTGATCGCGCCATCTTCGGTTTCTACATGCCTCACCGTCGACCGAGTACTCAACTCACATCAAAGAACTTCACATCGACTTCCTTGACCTTCTCGAGCTCCGGATCAGTGGTCATCAAAGTGCCGTTCAAACTCTTTGCGGCAGCAAGAGCAAAACAGTCAGCAAGTGAAAGACTTGTGCCTCGATGGCATTTTTCCTTTCCCGCCAAGAGACACAATTCTCGGTCGGTCTCGAGAATTTGAAGTAGTTCTCTACATTGATGGTACCACAGCGTCGCGACTTCTCCCATCTTCTCACATGTCTTGTAATAGAATTCAGAAAGATTCACTGACGTAATGTATCCATTAGTTCTGCCTCTCTCAAACTCTATGAAGGCAGTTCGTACTCTAGCCTCTCCGGTAAAGAATAGAGTCGGAACGCCTGTATCAATCACTACGTTTCTCGCGGTCAAGAGCTATCTCGCGCCTGTGCTCACTTTCTAATTCCCTTATGCCAGCGATCAGAATGTTCTTATGTTCGCGAGCTACTCCGAATAACTCTGACAGTGGTGGTACGGGTATCAGCTGCAAGGTTCCGTTCTCACTCTCGATGAATACGATCTTAGTTCCTTCTTTAATTGAGAACTTTTTCCTGATCTTGGCGGGTATGTTGACCATGCCCTTGCTGGTTACTGTAGCCGTTTCCGAAAGCATTCTATATTATTGTGTGATTTCCATGCATAAGAGCATACCCATGGTGAAGAGTAGAATTCGACTTTCTAGTTCTTCAATTTCGAACCGCAGCTGGGACAAAAAATGTTTGAAGGGTCTACTACGTGTCCGCAGTGGGGACAAAATTGTCCGGAGTTCATTTGGGGCGGTGCTATCGGAGCTAGGTTTCTAGAGGCAGATCCAAGGGCGCCATACGCGAGGTATGAACCGACAACAAGCAATAGGTTCTCAAACAAGAAACTCAATCCCAATATCGGCCAGTAACCCCCGAGTGTAAAGTAGCCGAATATGCCGAGAAAGAGGTTTTTTTCTTCGGCGAGGAATGATGATGATCGCGAGAAGACGTTTCCGTAAACAAAGACCAGAAGAAATGACAAACCCGCTGCAACTACTGCAAGAATTTGAAGGATGTACAGATTTCCGGCGGTTCGAAGACGCGGCTGAGATAGTTCATTGCCTAACTTTTTCATTGAGTTGCACATCTTAAACCACACAGAGAACCAGGCTACATAGATTATGCCTACTTCCAAAATGATGCCGATCAAAAACATAGAAATCCCGGGAAACTGCGAGATTGAAGGTACGGGTGAGTTGGTGGGCAGGTGGACGGGATGCGAAATGTAATAAGAGACGACAGAAACGGTGAGTAAAATGCTACCGACGATGGCGATAACGATTGCAATGATGATTGCGTACACGAGCCAGCTGCCGGTAGAGCGGTAGTTTTCGCTTTCATTCAGCGAAGATCTGCCGAGAGCCCTCCAGCCGATGATGAGTAAGATCAGGGCAATAAAGGAGATTATCCCGCCGATTGCGCCGATGACCGGAACGAGGGTAATTGCGGAACCGACCAGATAGAGCATGAACGCATTTCTCAGATCTCCGAGGCCCTTGCGCGTCTGATACCCGGCCTGAAGCTGGTCTACGTATGGTGGATCATTCGATTTAGGCAGGATCTTCCTGCAGTTGGGGCAGGATGGGAGAATCGGGTCGAGAAGATTCTGGCCGCAATAAGGGCAGTTCAACGTGGATCACCTGTGAGTGGAAACCAGAAAGATTAAGATAAATAGTACGGGGTTTGTCCAGACCGCGAAGAATAACATGGGAACTCTATCCCAAGCGAAGACTCTGGGCGGAGTAGGCTCGATTCTCGTACTGCTCGTATTCATCCCGACCGCTGGTGTTGTTTTAGCCATAATCGGGTTTATCATGACCTTGATTGCCGTCAAATACATCTCGGATGACCTGAAAGACAGCAAGATATTCAACGACATGCTGATCGCGGTTGCGCTTTCTATCATTGGCTTTGTCGTAGTCGGTGTTATCGTCGCGGCGAGCGTGTACCGGTTCGCCGGATTGGGGAGCATTGTCGGCAAGACAGTTACTACCTCGACTCCTGGGTTAGGCGGTTTGATCGCAGGGATCGTGGTCGGGCTCGTGATTGGATGGATTGTGCTAATCGTTTCTTCCTACTTCCTTCGCAAGGCGTACAATGAAGTTGGAACGAAGCTGAACGTGGGGATGTTCAAGACAGCTGCTCTAATTTATTTCATCGGGGCGATCCTGACGATCATTGTCATAGGACTACTCTTGATACTCATCGCTCAAATCCTGCTAATAGTCGCGTTCTTCTCGATTCCTGACATGGTGCCGTCGGGCCCTGGGATGCCTCCACCGCCACCTGGATCGCCTACGATGGCGGCTCAACCTGGAGCACAAATGGCGGGAACAAAGTTCTGCGTAAAGTGTGGAGCGAGTCTTGCACACGATGCAAGTTTCTGCCCCAATTGCGGCGCGAGCCAGCCGCCAAGTATGTAGGGATTATTCCCCGCTCGCAAGGTGGAACGGCATCGATTGAATGCCTAAACGGCCGGGTCCGGTAAAGCGGTTCATCATGAAGGTAAAGCCGCCGAACAGACCGCTCTTGAGTCCCATGCTGTTCGTCGTCATCTGGACCGAGGCGTCCTTGTAGCAAAAGCCGCCGGGCTCAAGGTCGATAGTTTCTCCCGCTGCGAGGTTTTTCTCGAACAAATTTCCATATCCGTGGAGCGCGAGGAGTCCCGTACCCTCGAAGGTGTCGATGAAAAAGCCGGTGCCGCCGTAGAGCATGTTGGCCAGACCCTTGACTCTGAAGTACGAGTAGTTGACACCGCTCGTGGAGAAAAGGAACTGATGCTCCTTAACATGGATCGGAGAACCGGGTTTTAGATCGAAAAATTTAACCTGACCCGGCGAGTCCCGTGAGAAAGCGATCTTGCCGGGGCCGTGGGCTTCTGTCACGTAAACGGGTAAGCCGGCGAGAATTCTTTTTCCAACGCCCTTCATCACTTTCGCGGTGATTGTAACTGAAGGATCTTTCCACAGGAAAATGTGGTGCTCGAAGAAGACGCTGTCGCCCTGACCCAGAGAGACTTCTGTGACCGGGACTAGCTCGCCCTGGGTTGATGTCTTGATTTGACCAAACGAGGATTCCATGGTGCGGCTATGTTTGAAATTTATTTGAGGTTTCTGGCTCGCGCGCTACGCTCACTATTATAGCGAACACGACCACCGAGGCGAGACCGAGATCGAGAATCGCGTACTGGGAGTTTATGGCAATGGAGAGAGATGAAGCACCGAGGTACGTCAATCCTGATGACAAGATTACGGCGGGGACGAGCGTGTAGAGGTACGAACGGAGTCTCGAAAAGAGAATTGTTGAGAGATCGCGCTGGGTGTGCTGGCGGATCTGACGGAGGAGGAAGGAGATGTCCAGGAGAGCGATGAGCGCAGTCTGTTTCCAGAATCATCTCTGGAACGTCCAATCTCAGTGACTCGGCGCTGAGGAGCAGAATTATGAAGGCAAAGACGATCCGATCTAAGGAGAGAACGAACTCGCTCCTGTAGCGCGTTGAAAGTCCATCGATTATTGCAAAGAGAATGAAGACCCAGTAAAATGAACGGAAGAACAGCATTGAAGATAGCATCGTCGTGGCCACAAGGAGGAATGACAGGAGCTCGCCGGTTTCGAGAGATCTTGCGCTCACGGGATACGCCTCCTCATTGCCAGCTCAGTGTGTCTTGCCTGCGCGCGAATATTTCTAGAGAGAGCAAAATCCAGCGGATCGTCTTTCCGCCAGTCGAGAATTAGAGCACCGGCGCGACTGAGGCGATCCAAATTTGTGTTCCTTGCAAGGAGGGCGAGATCTCTCGAGATCTTGAGGGTTCGCTCGTTCTCTCGGTTGCGAGTTTTCACTGGACTAAAGTCAACAGGGTTCGGGGAAAGGATGAGGAGCTCGTAGCCAGACCTCGCGATCTCACCTGAGGCGTTGAAGGCTTCATTGTCCAGGAGCGGCGAAATGAGCACGACCTGGGCGAGGTGCGGGTAGAAGTACTTGAGATAACTCGGAATGTTTTCGAAAGTGAAAACCCCTCCAGCTTTGACGCGAATCAGGCTCAGTACCAGTCTGTTGGTACTGGCGACGTCCATAGCCGGGCGGGATGCGATCGCTTTCGAGTCCGACGGTCACGAGGCCCACGCGATTTCGATCTCGGAGCAGTTTGTCGGAGATTGAAATGGCTGCGCACAGAGAGTGCTTCACGAGGGAATCCCCGCTGGAGCTGATGAGGTTTGACGCGGGGCGCGCGTCGATCACTATTATCGTGTCGGCGCCGAGCTCCGCCGTCTGCTCGTTCAGCAGAAGGTTATCTTCGGTCTTTGCGGACGCCCGCCAGTTGATGCGGCGGAAGGTGTCGCCGGGGATGTACTGGCGGATGCTGTAGTTGTCCATTCCCAGACCAACCTTCCTCGCGACGATCTCGCCCGGCCACGGTTTTGTTTTGCGCGGTCTGATCTTGAAATGAGTTAGGCGTTCAGTGGTCCTGGGGAGAACCACAACCGTAGAATAGTCTTTGATGATCGATCTTGCGATATTCAAACCGGTAGAGTCCTCGCATCTGATTCGTATCGGGCCGAGAGAGAAGACCCCGAAGGTGCTTGCTTTAATTGAGTAGAAATTATCTCGTGTTTCTCCCGGTTTGAGGGAGAAGCTGAATGCTGTAGGGTTATCGTTATTGAGCTCCTGCGGGACAGAGTCTTCCACAGTTACGAGTGCAATCGATCTTTTGCTGCTGTTGGTTGCTTGAAGACGAACCTTTGAAACATCATCCTCGAAGAGCTGAGCTTTTTCAATTAATCTCTGGATTTTTATTTCTCTGGGCGGCTGGCTTTGGAGTGAAATCAGCCCGAGGTAAATCAGCACCGTGACGCCGGCGAAAATGAGGACGTTTCGGAAGATGAGCCCAATAACAAATGAGATCGCGACGAAGGAGGCGAGGACCTGGACTTTGGCGGAGGTCGTTCTGAAGATAGAAGTCATTTTTCCAAGGGTGCCTATAGTACTACGTGTTCTCTTCTATTACTTCCTTCGCCAATCTGCTCTCAAATAACCAGAACTCGTTCCCGTCCAAGTCGAGGAACTTGGCTGATTTGAAGCCGTCTTCGTCGGTCGGAGGGATCGAGAACCTGACTCCCTTTGCGCTGAATTCTTCACAAGTCTTATCAAAATCGTCCGCGGTGAAACCTATTCCAGTGTTCCCGGGCTCCAGTGGAGCAAAATCGTCTCCACAAAGGTGCAGGACAAGGCTGTCACCCTTTACATTGGGGCTTACGCAAACCACGTGCCCTCTGTCAAGGACGACTTTGAACCCGAGATTATCGACATACCACTTTTTTGCCTTTTGAGCGTCCGATACCACCACGGCAACATCCGTATATCCATCTATCATGGGACAACATTCCTATCGTCAAGAGCTTTAAACATTTACAATGTGACAACCTCGATGTCTTGCTCCTTCGTAGATGCAAAACAGAGAGTTAAGAATTACAGCACAATTTGGACAATTAGTATCTGGACGCAAACAGATTAATTCTAACTTTTTATCACGTTTCGCACAGAAATAATTTGCCAAAAAAAGACATGAAACGGAAGAAGATCTCATTCAGCAAAGAAGAAGTAAAATTCCTGAAAGAGAGCAAGCTGGCGAGGCTGGCGACGGTCTCTCCGAGTGGTCAGCCTCACGTTGTGCCAATTGGCTTCGAGTTCAAACGCGGATTCTTTTATTTTGGTGGGTACTACATTACAAAGAGCCTGAAATTCAAGAACATCCAACAAAACAATAAAGTAGGTCTAGTGGTTGATGATTTGATCTCGACCAACCCGTGGACCCCTCGATTTATCATAATCCGTGGCACCGCCGAGATCCTCACAGAAAAGGGTAAGGGTTCAATTGATGAGAGAACTTCGGTCAAGATCACCCCATTAGTCAAGATATCCACTTTCGATCGTTAGAGATTAAGCTCGCTTTAGAGTGGATATCTATCGAGGATGTAATCCACTCGAGTAACACAAAGTCTTAGTACTAAGCACTTGTTTCCCAGTCATCATGCCCGATCAGCTCGCCTATGTATTTTGGCACTGGCCCCGTCCGGAAATCCCGAAGGCGTCGTATGAGACGAAATTGGCGGCGTTTCTACATTCCTTGAATTTGGAGAAGCCTATTGGATTTATTGAGGCGCTGAGTTTTCGCGTTGGTTCCCTGCCATGGGGCCCGCAGCGTGACAATTTCTATGAAGATTGGTATGTCGTAGAGAATTTTTCAGCTCTCGGCCCCCTCAACGATGCCGCGGTTGCAGGCGAGACCCTGGCAGTTCATGATTCAATCGCCAAGGACTACATGAAAGGCGCAGGGGGTATTTTCAAGTCGATAAACGGGAATCTCAATTTGCGCGAAGCCCGCTTTGTCACATGGATTGAGAAACCAATCGGGCCATCTTATCAGTCGTACTATGAAGATGTGGCTAGAAGCGTTGGAGAAAGAAGGACAGACTTGTGGCGACGGCAGATGGTTTTAGGTCCTTCGCCTCAATTTTGCGTCCATAGTGACGAGGCATTGAATCTTCCGGCGAGTCTTCGGCCAGTCACTTCGAAATTAGAGTTAATTATCTAATCAGGCGGAGTCTAAACTCAACGGTCTCATTCCGTGAACTTGAATCGGCCGAGTTCTGCAAGGAAAAAGTCGCAGAGAAAATTAATGCACTACCTCACGTGAATGTACTTGTACGCTGGAGTGTTGGGCTCGAACGCATAGTGCACGTTCTGGTAAGACTTTCGCATTTCTTCGACTTCCTTTTTCACTTTCGCGGGGTCTTCCTTCTTCACGATAATCCGTCCCATTAGAGCGGCGATCACTTTCATCTCTTCCTTCTTCATCCCCAGTCTCGTTCAGCTCGCTCGTGCCTATTCTCAAACCTCCCGGATTCTGATAGTGGCGGCCGGCCTGCACGTCGCCGGGAATCAGCTGCCGGTTCAGAATGATGTTCGCCCTTTCAAGGTCCCTTTCGAGATCGCCACCCAGCCCGAACTTTGTAATGTTCACCGCTATCTGGTGGGACTTTGTGAACCCGAGATTGCTCGCGAGTACGTCCACTCCTTCATCGTTCAAAGCAACTGCGAGCGCCTGCGCGTTTGCGATCACCTGCTTTGCGTACTCCTCGCCGAACTCCAGAAATTCTGCGAACGCGACAGCTTTTCCCGCGACGTGGTGCAGGTGGTGATTTGACGAAGTGCCAGGAAATGCAGCTGCCTTGATCTTGTCGGCGTACCTGTCCCACGAAAGAACTGTGCCGCCCTGGGGGCCGAAGAGAGTTTTGTGCGTTGAAAGTGTCATGGCGTCCGCGCCTTCTTTCAACGGCGCCTGGAACTGCTTGCCCGCGATCAGCCCGGAGACGTGAGCTGAATCGTAGCAGACGATGATGCCCTCGCTCTTGCAAAAATCGGCGAGTTCATCGACCGGGTGGGGAAACAAAAACAGTGAGCCGCCGAACATTACCATCTTCGGTTTCTTCCCTTCATCGGCCAGTTTTTTGATCTTCTCCTTCGTCTTGTCAACGTCGATGTTCCAGTTATCCCGGTCGAACGCAAAGTATTCGACATTGAGACCGTGAACCAGTCCCGCGGTCCCGTTGAACTCTTTTCGTGCGGCCGAAATGTGACCGCCGTTGGGGATCGCGAGCGCCATCATCGTATCGCCAGGGTCGGTGAACGCGGAGTAGACCGTGAGGTTCGCATTTACCCCCGACACCGGCCTCACATCGGCAAACTCGGCGCCGAAAAGCCTCTTTGCTAGATCCAGGCAAATCAACTCTACCTGATCGATGTAAATGCAACCGGCGTAGACGCGCTCTCCAGCCCAGCCCTCGGCATACCTGTTTCCAAAGTCCGAAATTATCGCTTCGCGCACTGCCGGGCTGGGAATATTTTCGGAGGCGATCAGCGGAATTGAATTTGCAAACCAGTTGTGATGATTTTCGAGGGCGACGAATACTTTGTCGTAGGAAGAGCGTGGACTGTTGCTTGACATGAAGTCTGCGAGATTCCCCTTCGATAATTAAGGATTTGAGTGAGCCAGTTCCAGGATCTCATTCTCGTTTTGGGAAGCATTGATATTATGCATACTCATATCCAAGAATTGTAGACCCTTGAGTATCTACACCAGGAAAGCAGTTCTTCCAGATGCCGCCGCAATCGCGAGAGTCCATGTGGATAGTTGGAGAACCACGTACCGGGGAATCGTTCCTGATTCTTACCTCGCTGGTTTATCATACGACAAAAGGGAGAACTCGTGGAAGAGCGCGATTGAGAATGAAATATCGGTAGTGTTTGTAGCTGAGGCAGAATCTCCTAAGCAAATAGTTGGCTTTGTGAAGGGAGGAGAAGAGCGGTCGAAGAATCCCGAATATACCGGAGAGCTCGGCGCAATTTACCTGCTCGAAGATTACCGTGGGCAGGGAATTGGACAAAGACTTGTTCTTACATTAGTAAAGAAATTGATAGACCGTGGTCATCACTCGATGCTTGTGTGGGTGCTTGCCAAGAATCCTTATCGTAGGTTCTACGAGAAACTCGGTGGAAAGTATCTGCGCTCACAACAGATCGATATAGGCGGATCTAGTTACGAGGAAATTGCCTACGGTTGGAAAGATCTTGACGCGATGATAACCCGGATGATCTGAACAATGACAAACATCCCTAGTTACTAGAGAAAACACGATGATTTCAGAAGGTACACGATGGCAATGATTCAGTTCACCGATTCCAGCAGCCTTTCAGAGATACCCGTTAGCTGGTAGTAGCGGTTCAGGCCGTACTCTCGGATGATTTTCATTGCAGGTAGTATGACTTCGTTTAGGTCACTGCCAGACACATTCCAATATGGAAAGATGAGCGATTCCTCGCTCGCGTTGTGTGATTCAACCGTGGTGGCATAGAGAAGGATCCGCTTCCTCAGGGTCTCCTCATCGCTGCCCTGCGAGGTCCTGAGTCTGATCTGTTCACCAATGGTATCAATCAGCCGATGGTCTGCTTCTAGTCTTGAAAGAATCTTGAGATGATTCTCTCTGTCTGGATCTTTGAGAGATTCCTGCAACTTTGGGAATACAACTTCATCCTCAACCTTCGCGTGGCAGCTTCGTACAAATTCTTCCACTTCGTAGATCGAATCCCAATTCGCACTTCTTCTAGCAAACTGAAAGTGAAGCCTCAACGAAGCATGCTCCACCATTAAGAGCTCGATGATGTTCACGACGTAAAGGAATGATGGGGAGGAGTATTAGACCTTCCTTTTTGGGACAATAATATCTGTAAGATCTCTTGATTCGTTGTTCGCAGTTTTGATTGATTTCCATTTGGAGAGCCCATCGTAGATCAAAAACTTTCCTATCCAAAAAGACCTGAGGACTGCGAGAAATTGTATCGGCGAAGCCCAGATAGATCCAAACTGGGTAGGCGTCGGTATGTTGATCCCCAAGAAAGCAAGCGGTGCGGAAAAGCCCCACACAATCACAAGGGCATTTACGATTTCAAATGCCAGAAACTCCGGATAGTTCCTGGTCATCAAGGGGATCAAGACAAAGAATGGAAGTAAAATAAGATTCAACTGCGGAGTGCAAACGTAAGAGGAGAATAGGAATGCAAATGTGAACAGGGCGCTTGTCATTACAACGAGGTTTGCGCGATCAAGTTGAGATAATACACGATTTTTTTGCAGCCTCAGTCCCTTTAGTACAATAGCAACAGACAGCACAGCGAAAAGACCCTCAAAGATGTAGTAACGAATAGGATTGGTACTGCTGAAGAAAGCGAGCATCCAGGATCCTTCAGCGTACCAGTCGTGCTGGTAACGAAGGTAATCGCTGATGACATTCAGATTTGGAAATTGAAAACCGAACTGCACCATCACGTGTTGGGAATTTACGTAAGAATGAGGAAACGAATTTGCAACAATCAACGGGACGTAGACGAGAAGTAGAGCTGCTAACATCCCGAAGAGAAACCAGGTCCGCTCTTTCCAGCTCACTGTCCCGAAGGTGAGCATTCCGATCGCGGGAACGGCGGTGACAAGATTTGCGGCCGCCGAGAGACCAAGGAGCGCTCCGCTCCAAACCCTGTTCCTGACGGTATTGTTTCCGAACATATTTCCCTCGAGGAACTTGCGAAGGCCCCACACGGTGAAGAAAATACCGATAATGTACCAGTTGAGAAGAAGCATGAAGACGAAGCTGGGAGTTGCAATCAGGTAAATCAGAGAGCGCTTGTATTTCTGTCCCACTCCGATTAGTTTAGTGATCTTGAGCAGGTTGGAAATCAGGAGGAACGTTGGGACGAGCAGGAATAACGAGGAGTAAAGATAGTAGCTTACAATGAAGTCCTTTCCAGGGTAGGGGAGGATATGTCCGATCATCCCCATCGCGTACATAAAAAATCCAGTTATCGCGGGGTACTCGACAAAATAGTTGATGTAGGGCAGACCGCCGATAACACAAGTGCCGGTGTAGCAGAATCTGTTTTGATACACCGCAACGATGTCGCTGTAGATGTTGCCGTTTGCGTGCTCCCAGATCCCGAGTAGAAAGAAGATACCGGCAGCGACGTACAGCCACGTCTCTCTGTCACCTTCAATATTTCTCTCGATTACCCTCAGAATTTGAGAGAGTGTCTGTAATTTCAACCAACATCAACTCGGCGAGCGTAAGATTTGATTCAGTTATATTGCCCACCAAGGTATGCTATAAGATTCTAGTCTTCAGAACATTCCAGTTTGCTTGAATACCAAAGACGAGTCAAGTACGCGAAGAATAAATCGACCATTGCTTTCGTCAGCTCCATCAGTGCAAGTCAGTCAACTTTCTAAATCTCCGATTCCAGTGGTAATGTGAATGTGGTGTTCCGATATTCTAGTGCTAGTTTAGAGTCTTTTTCATAAGCACGTTTGTTTCTTCAAAGCCGTTTTTCATGTAGAGTTTCCTTGCAGCATGGTTACTACCGAATACATGAAGAGATACTGTCTGCTTTCCTAACTCTCGAGCCTTCGAATCTAGGAGTCTCAAAGCGCTAGTGGCGTAACCTTTTCTCCTGAATTTTTCAAATATCTCAAAGTCATAAATGAACAAATCGTTTTTCTGGATGTCAGGTACGTTTGAAGCAAACCAGATAATCCCGACCTTTTCGTTTGAGCGCTCATCCACGATTGAATAAATGTAGTGGTCTTTTGTTTTGAGTCCATCGGGTAGCAGCGTTTTGAATTCCTGGTCAGCCAGGATCAGGGCTGATTGCTTCTCCCAGTTGCCCGACCTGACTTTCTCTTCAGCATAGCGCCATAAATTGCGCTCAACATACGCCTTAAATTCATTTGGATCGAAAGGCTCGAACCTGATCATAGAATGCTCTCAAACGCTCAAGAAGCGAATTCTTTGAATATGAGTATTTCCGGGTGTCATACAAGAGGCTCATCAATGAGAGCATCAAGAGGTACGGAACAGCGAGGGCAATCTCAAAGGTTATCGACTCTATGGTGAAAGAATCAGCGAAACAGTCGGGCAAAGACGATGACCTGCTCAAACTGCTATACTCCAAAAAGGTTGCAAAGACGACGACCAAGGATTTCGAAAAAGACCGGAGCAGGCTCTCCTCAAGGCTAGAATCCAGATCTTGATTATTGTGAAGGAAGAGCTGGTTTCCGAAGACTCCAGAATTCTTAGAAATAGGGGCGTGCTGCGGGAGAAATTTGGAGTGAGTATTTCAAGCTACAGTGATTTGACAAAATGATTTCTCCGTTGAAAAAAACAGCGGTATATCGTCTTGTTCGAATTATTTCATCGTTGCCCTAGGTGTCTCGGTCTTAGTATCGACATTTCGTTTATCTTCAGTCAGAACGACGCCGTACTCAGTTCTTGCTTTTTCTTCCGAAACATATCCCAGTAAGACGTCCCTGAATACCGCAGACGGTTCACGTTCGAGAGGATCGCCATAACCTCCTCCGCCACCAGTCCGAAACGAAATGACGCCGTCTTGTTCAATTGGGTAGTGAGTCAATTTGGAGTGTATCGCAGAACTGTCGGTATTCGGACGCATGATGACATAATTTGTTGATCCATCTTTGCCACCCAGCACGCCCCACGGCGGAGAATAGCGGTGCCTCTCATAACAGAAAGTTATGCGGCAAGGATAATGCATCTTGTAATCTCTTCTCACTCCCAGGCCTCCTCTGAACTTGCCCGGACCGCCTGAATCCTGGATTAACTCCCATCGGATAACTTGCAGAGGGTAGTTCGCTTCCAGCATTTCCGTCATCGGGTAGGAGACATTCCCCTCGCACACCGCGTAAGCAGTTATCCCATCCGAACTTGGAGTCCCTCCCCATCCACCCTGAAGTGTGTCAACCAGAACGTAGAAGCGATTGGTGGCTTTGTTATCTCCGTAGATGAAATCGATGACATCTGAACCGAACGTTCCTCCGATCGTCCTTTCCGGTAAAACGGGCGAAAGTACTCTGAATAACAAATCGACGACACTGTGCGGCGTCTCAAGCCAGAGATTTACCGGAGCAGGAGAGATCGGATCGAAGATGCTACCCTTTCTAGTCACAACTTTCAGGGGTCGAAAGAAACCGTCGTTTATCAGAGATAGCGGATCGATCAGGGACTTGAACGCATATTTTGCGTAAGAGATCGTGTTCGAGCGGGGACTGTTCATCGGTCCCTTACTCTGATCAGACGAATCGCTCAGGTCGATAACGAACTCGTCGCTCTTGATGCTCACCTTCATGTGAACCCTGAGTTTTTGGCTTATCGGATGTTCATCATCTCCATCACCGTCTAGAAAGTATTCTCCTTCGTAGGTTCCGGCCGGCAACTCTTTCAATTTCATACGGGCTTGCAGCTCCGATTGATCGAGAATGTTCTTCACATAGTCGGAATAGTTCTCTAGTCCGTATTTTGAGATGAGTTCAATTATTCTCTTCCCGCCCACCCTGAGGGCGGCTACCATTGCCCTAATATCGCCCATGACCTCGACAGGCAGGCGGACGTTAGTGGTCAGGAGACGCTCAACGTCCCGGTTGATCTCTCCTTTCTTGTACAGTTTCACTGGTGGAATCCTGAATAGTTCTTGGAAAACCTCTGTAGTGTTGGTCTGATAACCCGAAGGATGCGATCCTCCCATGTCGAGAACGTGTCCCTTGACCGCCGTGAAAGCAACTAGGCCGCTCCCGAAGAAAACCGGGTAAATGCAGGTAACATCGTTGCCGTGACTTCCTCCTCCGAGGTACGGATCGTTGCAGAGGATCACGTCCTCCTGTTCTAACTTCTCATCTCCCAGCAACTCGTAAGTTGCTTCAACAGCATTTGATAGGTTGTTTGCAAACACTGGCGTTCCTGCTAGGCTTTGCGACAGCAGATTGCACTCGGGGTCAACCACGCCGCAAGCAAAGTCTTTGGAATCGTAGATCGCGATGCTGTACGCCGAGCGCACAAGTGCCGTCTCCATGTCCAGCGCGACTCTGTGGAGATAGTTCCTGATTACTTCCTGGATGACTGGATCTTTTTTCATCTAACTTCACTACTCTTCTGAAATACCGAGGTGGCCGTACTGGTCTACTTCCGCTTTGTAACCTTCGAGCAGGAGGGTTGTCGAAACCTTCTCTTCGATTAGTGCGGGACCCCTGATCACGTTTTTGGCGAGCAGTCGCGATCTGTCGTAAATCTTGCACATCTTAAATGCGCCGTCAAGGTATACGTTTCTTGACAGGCGCAGTGCATCAGCGACTGGCTCGGCAGAACCCGACTTCACATGGGACAGAGATGCCTTTTTCATTTGTCCGATAGATGCGAGTCTCAGGGTGACTACTTCCTTCGCCTGAGATGGCGTATTGTGCAGGTATCTCTTCAGATGCATTCCATCAAACTGGTCTTGGATTTCTAAACTGTCGCTCTCGCTCAAATCCGAAGGAGCAGCTAGTGTCAGAGCATGCCCCTGTCCAATGTATCTCACGTCCAACTCGCGAATCAGTGTCAGGTTCTCGACGGAAATTCCTTCATCATTCATCGTTTGCCGGGCCTGCGCCTCCATTTTCAAAAACCGTTCTTCGAGATCCCTCATTTCCAGTCTGTCAAACGTCGCGACATACGTCTGGACATAATCGCGCCTCAAATCCGCAGTTAGCATGCCCCAAGCTGAAAAGTTGCCCGGCATGGTCGAAACGAGAATCCGTTCAATCTGAAGTTCACACGCAATGAGGTTTGCATGGAGAGGGCCCGCTCCTCCAAAAGATACCATCGTGAAATCTCTGGGGTCAATTCCTCTCTCAATCGTCATCGTCCTGATGGCAGAAGCCATATTCGGCACTGCGATTCTCAATATCCCTTCGGCTGCTTCCATAACATCCATCGAATAGTAGTCAGCTATAGTTTTTAGGGCAGATTGGGCGAGCTCGGGGAAGACCTTCATTTCGCCTCCCAAGAATTCGTCTGCGTTCAATCTGCCCAAGAGCAGATTTGCGTCTGTTACCGTGGGGTTTTTCCCTCCCTTCCCGTAACAAGCGGGTCCGGGAAAAGCGGATGCGCTCATCGGACCGACATGGAGAGATCCTGAAGGGTCGATCCACGCTATACTTCCGCCGCCGGTCCCTATCGCGTGAATATCGACCGCTGGAATCAAAAGAGGGTAGCCGTCAGGACCCGATTTTGGAGTCCTGATTCGCATCATGGGAGTTGTTTCGTATTTCCCATCGATGATGAGCTCGACGTCAAAACTGGTGCCACCCATGTCCGCGCCGATCAGATTTTGGATTCCCAGCATGCTGCCAAGAGATCTGACTGCAAGTATTCCTCCCACCAGTCCCGAATTAATTGTGTGAACCGGGATCTTGCGGGCGAGCGAAGCCGTCATCAACCCGCCGTTGGACTGAATTAGCATCAATCTGCCAGGAAATCCAAGATCGCGGATTTCTTTCTCCAATTTACCTAGGTACCGGTTCATGATGTTGAGCAGCAGTGCGTTCACGACCGTGGTCGATGTACGCTCATACTCGTTGTACTCGTTTGTGATTTCAGTCGAAATTGAAACCAGAACAGAAGGATAATTCTTGTTAATCACGCGCCTGATTTTTTCTTCATGCTCGTTGTTTGCGTAACTATTGATCAGACAGACAGTCTATCGTATTGACTCCAGTCTCAACAATGACTTTGACAGCTCTTTCTGCAGACTCTATGTCAAGAGGAATTAACTCGGAACCGGCTGAATCAATTCTTCCATCTATTTCGATTCGTCTGTCCCGCGGAATGAGCGGTTCCGGCATTTTGTAAAAAGGGTCGTACATGTCCACACGGTTTCCCCTGCCAATTTCAAGGACGTCCTTGAACCCTCTCGTCGAGAGCAGGGCTCCGTTCCGGAACGCTCCCTGGATAATGGCGTTTGTTCCGACAGTGGTGCCGTGAATGAAATTTTCAATCAACGCCATGGAATCTTTCAATCGCTTGATCGAAGTGATTACTCCCTCGGAATAATCATGGGGAGTGGAAGGGACTTTTGAAAGCTCGACTGTGTGATTTTCTTCGTCGAGAATAACAGCGTCGGTAAAAGTTCCGCCGATATCCACAGCTAATCTGAGCATTCTTCGGGGCACCTTGATTTTCGGGGAGATATAACTCTAGAGAGTTACACTTGGAACTGCGTAATCGAGGAATCTTCTATATTGCCGGAGCAAACTTCGGGAATATTATTTATGCCGGGCAATTTTGATTTTTGATTCATGAGCGAAGTTAACGAGTCCGAAATGTTTGATAGAATTGAAGTGGATCTTTACACCCCTGTAATTTCTGATTCCCTCGATTCGCTTGGTTACAGAAATTGTGCGATGTCTTACCGGATCAGACCGCTTCGGGAGGACTTTGTCTTCGCAGGTAGAGCAAGAACTGTGTCATGGATGGATGTTTTCGCCCCTGATCCGAATCCGTACCAAGTAGAAATAGAATTCATGGACAAGCTAAAGCCGGGAGATGTCGTCGTTACCAATACCGACGCGCCGCTGAGAAATGCTCCGTGGGGCGAGTTAATGAGTACAGCTGCCAGAGCTGAGAGGAGCTCGTGCTGCCGTGATTGACAGCTGTGTCCGGGACGTAAAGAAGATATTTGAATTGAATTTTCCGGTTTTCGCTGCCGCGATCTCTCCGCTCGATTCAAATGGTAGAGGCCGAGCCATCAGCTTACGATGTGCCTGTGCAGTGCGGAGGCGTGCTCGTCAACAGCGGGGATCTTATGATGGGAGATTACGATGGCGTCGTAGTTGTGCCCAAGAAAATCGAGAAAGAAGTTTTGGAATTAGCCTTCGAAAAAGTCTCCAAAGAAAAAATGACGAGGCAGGAACTGCTGGAAGGAAAACTGTTGAAGGAAGTCTACGACAAGTACGGCGTTCTATGATTAGGATATTGTCCGGTCTATTCGGGCGGGATTTCTTTGTACGCCAGCGCGATCTCTAGTCCCCGTCCCTTGAAGTAGCTTTTCATCGCCAAATAAGATCCGGCGCCGATTATGAAAGCTCCGATGGTAGGCACTATCGTCGCGTAACCGAACGCTCCAATTGCCCCCGGATTCTGGAGAGAAGCGACGAATAGGTATCCCATGAAAATGACGCTATACAATCCGAGCAGCGAAATTACAGGAACCCCGCCAATCTTCTTCTGGACGAAAGCTGGGGCGGAACGCAAAAGTTCAGGCTTGCGCCAGAGAGCGATGCCCGCGAGACCGTCGAGCAAGAAAGCGATCACAAAGAAGAACGTCAGATTGACCGCACCGAGTTCCGCGGGAAGATATGTGTATAAAATTAGAGCGATCCATCCGATGATTCCGCAGATGCCCAGAGCAACTACCGGGCTGTGCAATCTATCGCTCACTGAACCAAACATTGATGGCACGGATCTGTCAAATGACCAGGCGAGAAAATGACGCGACGAGATAAAGTAGTAATTAATTATCAACAGATACCCCCAGGCGACGAAGCTCGCAATTACGATCGCGTTGATGATCGGATTAGAATTCACCATCGCGACGAACGTATTCACGTAAGGGGCGGGACCCAATGGCCATTTGCTAATGCTAGAGAGATAACTAGCTCCAGTGATGAAGTTGTAACCAAAGGCATTTTGTGCAAGGGCCGCTATTACCGAAAAGAACGCACCGGTGAAGATTATTGAACCTATGACAGCAATAGACATCGTCCGACTGACCCTTCTGATTTCTCCACCGTAGTATGTATTGAAAGCGTAGCCAGCGATTGCGAAAAATGACAGTGGAAGTGAGAGGGAGGTCGGACTCAGCCAGTTAACGTTAGGATTATACCCCGCTGCGTGGGCGGTCGCTGTAATATTCTGGTACATTCCCGCGCCAGCAAAATTATTGAACGCCGTCTGGAACTGCGCCTGTGAAGTAGTCGCAAGTACGCCTATGATAAGAAGCATGCCGATTGTGCCTACAACGAACGCCACTTTATTTGCAAGCTTTATCCACCTGTTTCCGGAAATCGCAAGCAACCCGATCAAGATTATCATGACGGTACCCAAAACGATACCCCAAGTCTGAGTACTCAGTGAACTTGCCAGACTGGATAGTCCAGAATTATTCGTGATCGTACTATAGGTGGCAAGTGGACCAGAGACTCCCACCGTAAACGTGATGTCAGCGATGTATCCCATGTCTAGCAGAAAAGCGACGACAAGAATCATAGTCATGCCCATTCCTAGAATCGGAGAGATTAGCCGGCTCAACGGAACATAGCTGCCACCGCCGCTTCTCGGCATCACCGCCGTAATGAAAACATAGTACAATCCATTTGCAACTGCTAATATGCCGATAATGACAAACGAAGCTGGAATACTCACGCCTGGAAAGTTAATCCACTCGCCAGCAAAAATTGGAACCCATGTCGGACCGATCATTGCGCCGATCGCAAAAATAACAGCGTCGATCATTGCAAAGTCTCGGACGAGACCGGTGGCGTTTCTAAGGAAAACAGATTTCTCAGACGTCAAGCTGAGAAGCGCGGTTTCCCCAGATTCTTATAACGGTTTCTAGGGGCCTCAAGAAAAAAGTAAGTTTTCGGCGTGCTTATTGTTGGGGTTTAAGAAGTTTTAGAAAGTAATTGCTGGCCAGTGATTATTTGTTAGAGCGTGACGCGACATGCCTCTACAGTATCTTGCCTGATCTCTATTCCAAGACCCGGCCGATCCGGGATCTCCAGATTGCCGTTGTTAGCTTCAAACGGAGTTTTTATGAGATCAGCGAGAAGCGGGCTCTTCGTCCTCCTGAATTCCAGCAGCGTCGCGGCAGGCATTGCCGAGATCCACTGCAGGTTTGCTGCAACATTGATTGCAGAGCTGAAGCCGTGCGGGACCAGCGTGAGATTCCAAGCTTGTACGAGATCTGAAATTCGCATCCCCTCGGTGAAACCTCCAGCTCTCCCCAAATCCGGCTGAATGATGTCAGTCGCGTGTGAAGTGATCAGGCGCTTGAAACCGAATCTGTTGTATTCTCCTTCACCTGTCGCGATCTTGATCGGACTCTTCTCGGTCAGCCAGATGAAACCCTCGATGTCATCTTGGGGGAGAGGCTCCTCCAGCCAGTATATTCCATATTTTGAAAACCTGCGAGCCATTTCCAGCGCATGAGCCGGTGTCCAGTTGACGTACCTGCCCACATCCACCATTATGTCAATGTCCGGCCCAAGCACATCTCTAAGATATTTCACGGCTGCCTCGTCCTTAGTCGCATCAAGTCCGAACGCAGTTTCTCTGGTCTGACCCCAGCCGAACTTTACGGCTTTGTAACCTTCTCGAGTCCAGATCTTCGCCTCATCTGCCATCGATGCGAAATTTTCCATGTCAAAAATAATGCTCGCGTAAGTCTTTACCGATTCTCTGAATCTGCCCCCGATAAGTCTTGACACGGAGACTCCCAGAGACTTGCCCATCAGATCCCACAATGCGATATCGAGAGCGCTTATCGCATGCATCACAGTACCCATTCGCCCAAACCATTCCGTTTCGAGATACAGTTTCTCCCAGATCGTCCTTGGATTCACAGGGTCCAGCCCGAGTACAATCGGTTTGATTCCCCTTTCAAGGATTAGGGCGGTTGCAAGAGCTGCCTCATCATTCTCGCTTTGAGCGCATGCCTCTCCTACTCCAACCAGCCCGTTGCTGGTGTGGACTTCGACCATGCAAACTCCCGGACCGGCGGAGAGAGACCTCTCTTTGTTACGAAGAGCTATGGCCTTTATGTCTGTAATCTTCATTGATCTGCGCTAAATTTCCGGTTCATCATACAGCGGGAATAAAGTTTTGTGAGCGCTTCGAACTGGAGAAGTCCAACTGGTCTATACTTGACTGATTAGAGAATCGAGCTCTTCTTTCGGAGCAGGTCTTTCGTCACTAGAATCGAGCAAATTTCCATTTCGATCAAATGTGCCGAGCACTTCGATACTAGACGTTCCGATTCCCTTGACGATCGTAACTTTCGAACGGCTCATGTATACTTGAGGCCTGAAGCCGAAAAGTATCATATCGCCAACTTCCAGAGAGAATTCTGTGGGCTGATGTAGAACCGTATAGTAATCCGGCCACGCCTGGCTGTCCATCGTTAGTGGTGGTGGCTCTGCGAGAATCGTCTTATGCGATCCTCCCCTTTCTGCCAGAGCATACAGGAAAGCTTGGTGATACTTCATCGTAAAAAATCCGTGGTACCCGGTTTGCGGCAGACCTCCGCTGAAGGAGTACGCCCTGTCGGCATTTGTGTGCGAAACTTCCGTGACGTAAACCAAGGCTGGTCTTTCTGGTAGATCTTCAAAAGCATGCCAGGGAGTCGTTCCGGTAAAAGCGTGTCCCGGTTCGGCGTGTGTTGCGCCTTCTTCTGCGAGAATCTTCATTCCTTCTACGCAGGAGCTCCCAGGCGCGTTGATCTGTTCGATCCTGATCGCAGTCTCAGATTCGATCAGATTCTTTGCATTCATCATGGATTCGAAATTGGAAGTCTTTACAATCTTTCTCTGCTTCAGATCCAATCGAAAAGACGGGAATGAAGTCAAGCCTACCACTCTTATGTTATCCAGTTCAGATAGTCGCTTTACCTCCCTTACAATTTCTCGTACGTGTGTTCCTCCTTCAGCATTGGCGGCGAAAGAATCGGTTGAGCTGATCGGTCGCAGCATTATTTTCTGAATGATTCCAAATTTTCTGGCTGCGCGATCTATCTCTTTCGCCTTCTCGTAGCTATAAATTGTGATGATCTCCGGTCTCACTTTTCCAACGACGTAATCGATCTCCCCAGAAGGTATCTGAATCAAGTGTCCGACGTGATCTACTTTGAACCCGTTCCTGTGGAGGATTTTCGTCTCGTCAAGATTTATTGCGACCGCGCTATCGATGCCGGAGTCGACTATGACTTTGCAAATCAGGGGATTCCTTCCGAACTGCTTTGTCATGTAGTAATTCTTGATGCCGGCTCTGGAGGAAGCTTCCGAAATCAGCTTCGCATTTTGTTTGACGGTATCAAGATCTACGAGATACGTATCACACGGAATCTTACCCTCGCGATGAAGATCGAATGCCACGTCGACAAGCTTCGGATTGCGTGCGACGATAGTTTCAAGAAAATCCATTTTCGTAATCAACGACAAGTTATGTAATTATTGGTTCTGCCTCATCGTCGGAGGTTTTCCGAGGCCGTCCGATGTTGGATGTTGATTGATGTAGTTGAGAAAAAGAAGTGTTCTATCGGAATTCGATTTCAACATCTTGCATCGGATGACACCTTCCAAGAAACAAGACGACAAATGATTGATATCTCCTGTATAAACTATCCAGAATTTGCTGGAGGACTTCTTTTTCGTTCATAAACGAGTTCCCATTGATTCATTAAGAAAAAAAATTTCTGCGTTCGCACACGGGGAGGTGTTTTCTGAGTGAAGAGCTACGTTCAAGCTCTGTTCAATTCGGACAGCTCGTTTCAAGCTCTCTAAGCTCAGGACAGACTTGTTTCATGACCTGTTTATTGCGAGTATCAGAAAAGGAACTGCCTACTTCGACGCTTTCTTAGTTTGAGGTTCTTCTTCCTTCTCAGGCTCGAGGCCGTAGATGTACCTCTTTCCTCTGACGACTGATGCGAGGGCGGCGGTGTAAGCCAGGGCGGCGTTGATGTAGATTGCGACGCGGAGGGACGACATGAACGCCGGCGCAAACGCATTCGGAAACCACGATTTTCCCGTCAACGTGGCGACAACGCTGGCGCTCAAAGTAGAGGTCAAACTAGCGGGGAGCGAATTGAGAATAGTCTGCATTGGACTGTACCCGAGAAATGCTGCGAACAGTGCGGATGTTGGCGCAATCTGTCTAAAGACGGATGCCCCTAGTTGAGGAGCACCGGCAGCTGCGGCAGCGCTGGCTAGATAGCCAGGAAGAGAGCCTGATAGAGTCAGAATTACGGTTGTGAACAGTATGCTCGTACCGATGCTCGTTCCGGTATTCATGAGAGTGCTCCTCATCCCAGCCGCGGCGCCCCTGTTCTGCGGGGGAACAGAGTTCATGATCGAAGCGATGTTGGGGGAGGAAAACATTCCCATCCCGATCCCCATCGTAAAAACGATTGCAGCAAAATCCGGATAGTAGAAATTGTAGGAAAGTTCTGAAAGTGCAAGAAAAGCGGTTCCCGTGATCACCATCCCGAGAGTTGAAAACCCTCTAGCACCGTACTTGTCGGAGAGGTACCCGCTCAGAGGTCCCATCACGACAAATCCCAAGGAAAACGGGATAATGTACACCCCGGCCCAGAATGGCGTATCCTGGTAACTGATTCCGTGAAGTGGTAGCCAGACTGCCTGGAGAAGGATAATAAGCATCAAAGTCACTCCTCCGCGAGCCAGAGCTGCAAGAACGTCCGCGAGATTACCAAACGCGAAAATTCTCCGCTTGAAAAGCTCGAGTCTGAACATCGGATCTTCTACTTGAGTCTCGATGATCGGAAACGCTGCGAGCAATGCAAATGAAGAAAGCAAACCCACTATGACTAAAGGGTCTGACCAACCCATCGGGGAATCGCCATAAGGGACGAGTCCGTACGTAAGGGAAATCAAAAGACTGATCAAGCCTGCTGCAAACGTAATATTACCCCAGATGTCGATCTTCTGGTTTTTCCTGATGGTAGCTATCTCTCTGAGGTGGTAATGAGACCAAAAAGTTCCGATAATTCCAAAGGGGACACTCACAAGGAAGACGTACCTCCAGTTGAAAGTCGCGAGGACTCCTCCAAGCACGAGCCCCAGTACTGAGCCGGCCAGCACGGCAACCTGGTTCAGCCCCAAGGCTTTACCACGCTCGTTCGGGGGAAATGCGTCAGTAAGAATCGCGGCGCTGTTGGAGAAAAGAAACGCCGCGCCTACTCCCTGAACTACGCGGAATAAAATAAGCTCCAGTGCGCCGAGCTGACCGGTATTGGGAGTAAGGTAAAGGAGAATCGAGCCGACGGTGTAGATCGCAAACCCCAAGTTGTATAGTTTGACGCGCCCCAACATATCCGAGATTCGACCGAAGGATACGAGAAGAGTGGCGGTGACGATACTGTATCCGAACAATATCCAGAGGAGATATGTGAAGGACGTTATCGGATTTATCTGGATTCCCCGAAAAATCGAAGGGAGAGCGATGAGAACGATGTTAAGATCAATTGCCGCCAGTAGAGTTCCAAGAGTCGTGTTTGAGAGAGCTATCCATTTGTATTGCGTTTGTTGCTTCATCTCTTCCTAGGTCAATGATGGCATAAGTAGCTCCTGTTGTTAGACTTATTTGAAAATAAATTAAGTATTTCGTGCTGCCTGTATTCTCACTTTACTCGACGTTAGTTTAACCCTAAATGGTTCACGTTTAAAGCATGCGTTTTGTGAAGATCATCTGTCCCTTCCCAGAAACTAAACAGGATCGCTCCCAGCTCTCGATGGGATGGAAATCAATCATCAGCGAATGAAAAAGACTAACTTTTGAGCGTAAGACGGAATCTGTCATCTGTTTTAGAATGGAAAAATGTATATCCCCTTATTACCTCTGATGATCAAACTAACTTTCTAAATAGTTTTGAAAAAGGAGAATAGTAAAATTTGAATTGTCCTAATTGCGGTACGCAGCTTCCCGATGATGCAGCGTTTTGTTACAAGTGTGGGTTTAAGATTAGCCAGGTTCCGGGTGGAGCTCAGTCGGGCGGTAGTGCCGAACAATCGGTTGGTGCAACTTCTACAGCTACGCAAAAGCCGGAGCAGGTAGTCGCTGCTTCTGGGGTAACTTCGTTTAAATGTCCCAATTGCGGTGCCCCGCTATCGCCCAAGTTCGGCGAGATGGTCATAACCTGTGAATACTGCGGCAGTGGCATCACGCTGGGAAACCAAGGTTGGACGAATGTGCAGAAGCAGACAATGCTTCCCTTGAAGGTCACCACGGCCGATGCCTTCAATGCCATTATCAAACCAATGATGGACAAAGGACTTTTGCACCGACATCTTCAAGAAAATTCGAAACAGGAGGAAATGAGTCTCTCGTACGTGCCTTACTGGATCGTCAGTGTCTCAGCTCGGACGACAGTTGTGGCAACTGACGAAACACAACAGATTGCTCAGACTGCTACAACTGCCGCATTGATGGGCGCGTTACTAGGTGGTGCATTCGGTGGGGGGGGCGGAGGGGGAGGACGCAGAGGGGGCGGAGGGGGAGGACGGAGGCGTGTCTTATGGAACGGAAGTTTAGGTACAAGTGCTCTGTTCTCAGGTGCATTCAAGTTTGGACCAATCATGGCTTACGGAATGGGAATGGGACGCGGCGGTGGCGGTGCTAGAAAAACCGATCAGATGGACGCGAACTATAACTTTCCTGTCATTGCTCTAAAAGCTCTCACAGCTTATCAGCCACGAGAATATCAATTCAACCTCGATGGCAGATCACTTTTCGACATCACAAAAATACCGAAAGGCGTCAAGGTACTAAACGGTGACATCGGCGAGGATGTTGCAAAGTCGCAGGCAAAAACCCTTGTCGATCAGCTGCAGTCAGATAAAGCACACGCAAAGTATCACATGATCCAGCAATTGACTACGCAATCTGAAGTTGGAGACGTAGAATTACTACACGCTCCGATTTGGTTCGCGAAGTACGATCACAACGGCAATAAAATCATCCTCGTAGTCGACGCGAGCTCTGGCCGAGTAATCAACAGCATTGGTTTGTCCTGATCAAGATAAATTTTTGATTATTTCCATTCGTCCTGAATACGTATCAAAGTAGGAAAATCGAAGTGAAAATTTCGAGAATAATCATCATCATAGTTGTGATTGTCGTAGTTGCGCTAATTGCTCTTTTCGTTGTGGGAGCCCTGCTCGCAACTACTACAACGAGCAGCTCTGTCTGGATATCTGGTCCCGAGTATCCCCTTCAAGTAGGTGGAGCATTTGATGTGGGAGGGCAGCAGTGCGTCAACGGTACGGGGTACATCTATTGCATTGGGGGACAGGATGCAAACCAAGGTCCCCGCGATGACATTTATTCTTCCAACTCGCTATTCTCCTCTTCCCCAAACATCACCAGTTGGACGGCTGATTCGAACGTCTATCCCGAGACCGTTTACGGGCAGTCGTGCGTCTATTATTCCGCTAATGTCTATTGCATTGGAGGAATTTATGATGATGCTGGAGATGATATTGCTTCCAGCTATTATGCTTCCCTGAGCAACGGACAGGTAGGGAAGTGGACCTCTACGACATCCTTCCCCGTTCCCGCGGACACCCTTGCATGCGTTGCATCCTCCGGCTACGCCTACTGTGTCGGAGGGACCACTGAATCGAACGGCTTGAATGCAACCGCCGCTAGCAGCAGCTCAGCCTGGTTTGCTCCCCTCACATCTTCGGGCATTGGAAATTGGAGTGTTACGAACTCATATCCTTCAGGTGTTTACTATCCCATCTGCTACGCGTCCCAAGGCTACATCTACTGTCTAGGCGGGGCTGACGGCAGCGGTAACGCAGTGAGCTCCGTGTATTACGCGGCATTATCTTCTAGTGGCGTAGGGTCATGGACGGCAACGACGCCTTATCCGATCCAGCTGTCTGGTCAATCTTGCGTGATCGTGTCCAGCTCCATCTACTGCGTAGGGGGTCAGGGAAATCAGGGTGCCTATTCAAACGCCGTATATTTTGCCAGCGTTTCTTCCTCCGGCATTGGCGCTTGGAAACAGGTCGGGAGCTATACCGATACAGCGGAGACCAACTGCGCTTCTTCGTCAGGCTACATATACTGCATTGGAGGATTTGATGGCAGCTCCTCAGGCGAGACACCAGAAGTGAATTTCGCTTCTCTCAGTTCCCTTGCCAGCAGCACGCCTTAATGATCTGCAAAGCTGTTTTTCACATAGAAGATTATAGAATATCTTATCTGAGCTTTGCCAACCATTTTGGCATGTATCCGTTAGATACGATTGAACTCATCTAGGAGCTCATATTTTCGAGCTGAAATCTTCCAAAAATGACCTATTTCTCACGCTCAGAAGAGATCCAATTCTTTTATAACGCAAATTTCGGCGGTTTCTTTTAGATTCTATTTGGATCGCTTTTTGCCTGCCAGAAAAAATGTGTCCGCCATTTCGAGAACTGCTGCAATAGCAGTCATAATTGTGATTATCATCGCTGCCGTAGGGGGTATCGCCTATGCCACTACGCGAGGTTCCAGCACCACCTCGTCTTCATCGTCGCAATCTTCCACCTCCCAGTCTTCATCGTCCTCTTCAATTACTCCTCCAACTTCTTCCAGCTCATCATCGAGTTCGTCGTCATCATCTTCGTCTTCTTCCTCCTCCACCTCAAGTTCGAGCAGCGGATCAATCGTCCAAACATTGTCAATCGATGATCTCACCTGGCCATTCGGTGAGCTTAGCCAGCTCCTGAACGTCGGACAACCCTATCCGAACTGGCAAACCGACACCGTGTACCAGTCTCTCGTCGATGATAACGCCTCGCTGGAATACTCAACCGGGGCGATCGTTGCCGAGCCAATGCTCGCGTCAAACTGGACCGTTTCTGCCAATGGAGAAACGTACACATTTAATCTGAGGAACGCCACGTTCTCCAACGGAGATCCATTCAACTCCTACCAAGTCTGGGGCGAGATGTACGCCGACTATTATCTCTCAGGCAACAGCAGCAACTGGATGACAGACTTACGATGTCTTCAACATGTCCTCGGTTGACTTCGGGCCCGCAACGCTTGCGTTACTGAACCAGAGCAGCGTAACAACTCCCTCCGCGCAGGGCATCGCCCTAATGAGCAACAGCTCTTGGCCAATTTACGCCCCCAATGCGAACCAGATTGTATTCCAACTCGCGGCTCCTTTCCAGTGGTTCCCATTGGCATTGGTCGTTTTCACGGGTCTCTTGTACGACACCCAATTTGTTTTGGACCACGGGGGTTATGGTACACCGACCGCAGTCAACCCTTACTTCAACCTCAATCCCGCTCCTGGAACTGGGCCATACATGGTGTCAGGAGTAGCGGAAAATGCCTATGCGGAATTTACTCAAAATCCTACGTATTGGGGTAAGAATCTAACTCCGGCTCAAATCCAAGCAAATCCCTATCTTGATCCCGGTCACGTAAAAAACGTCATCATTTATGCAAAGACGGACGATGTCGCGAGATATGCAGACCTAGCTTCGGGAACAGTCCAGATTGCGGGAATCGAAACGGAAGATTGGCCGCTGATTCAAGCTAATCCAGCCAAATACGGCTATTCCGTCCTGCCGAACAACTCGATGGCGTTTGTTGGAGCAACGATGAATACTCTCAGGTATCCCACGAACATTACTGCCGTTAGAGAGGCAATAGTCCACGCGATTAATTACTCCAACATTTCGCAGGAAGTCTTCTTCAACGGACTGGTACCATTCATGGGTCCCGAGTATCCTTCGCAGTCGCAGTACTACGACCTTGGAAACCTTCCACCCTACCAGTATAACGTGACGCTCGCAAAACAGATTTTGAAGAACGCGAGCATAAACACGGCAAACCTTCCCACCATCGAGTTCAGGGTAGAAGCAGGTTGCAACTTTTGCGTTTCTGCCGCCGAGATAATTCAGGGCGATCTGTCGCAGATCGGGCTCAACATAAATGTCGAGGTGACGCCTTCGAGCGAATACACGCTACCATATGTTGCGGCAGGAGCTTATTCTGGCGCGGTGCCGGTTGCTCAGCAGGTAGCCCAGATGACGTGGTTTGGATCGGAAACTTGGGCGCCGGACGAGCCAACCCCCGCGGACTCGTGGATACTCTTTGTGAGCAACCAGAGCGCGGCCGGCAATTATGCGATCTATAGCAACCCCACTGTACAGCAGTGCGTCAATTCATGGACCAATGGAGCTTCCAATTCAACGTTGATCTCGCTCTGTACCGCAGCTCAGAAGCAGATATACAACGACGCTCCCTACATATGGCTCGGCACGATCAAACTTCCGCTGGGAGGGGGCTCGGTCGTGTGGGACAAGAATGTGGTGGCCAACGCCTATCTGGATCCTTTATTCACGGGACAGACGGAGACCGTGATCTTCAACACGGTAACATTCGTGAACGGGCAGGATCAGTAAGAATCGTAAATCAGGAGTGGAGGATGGTTTCTCCACTCCTAGAAAGCTCCCAGTCAATCATACCTGTTCTCATCTGGAATTCGATATACGTTCCTGCATTCTGTATGATTACTGCTTACATGCTAAATAGTTGGGTATTCTTCTAACATGTCAAGAAAAACGGAGAGAACAGTCCTTGGCTTTTCAATTAGAGTACCTTGAGTGCTTCGAACATGAAAAAGAAAAGGTAAAGATATCGTACCCGATGATTAACAGCGCATCTGTATGCCCTCTCTGCGAGTCCAGACTGCGAGCAAAAAGGCTCGAAGCCCAGTACGAGCGTGCGATGAAGGCTGCGCACGACCTTGCCGAGCTCATTGTCGGGAAAAATCGCTGAAAAACTAGTTAGGAGTTATTCGCCATCCACCGCTTTTCTTCAGCAGTGGGTTCGAGCTTAACTCCAGTCATCCAGAGAAAAGTCCTCGAGCTGGATTCCCCCAAGTGCTTGAATCTCGTTTGGAGATCCTCCATTAGCTTTGCATGGTCCTTTCCGAACGACCGGAAATAATCCTTGAACGAGCCGAATTCTTTCTCGATTAGAAGCGATTGTTGCGCGTTGTAAATCGTTGACCTGATTTTTCTTTCGTTTCGGACGATGCCTTGATTTTCCATTAGATTTCCAATTTGTTTGTCGCCGAATTTCGCCACCTTGGGAATCGAAAACCCCGCAAATGCCTTTTCAAAATTTGGCCACTTGTCATCGATCATCTTCCAGTTTAGACCGGCCTGGAACAGGGCTTTTGTCATGCGCTCAAAATATTCATCATCGCTTTTTGGGGCAGAGACCTTCCAATCAGGCATTCAATTTATCTCCGAGAAAACAATTCAGTAGAAAAAAGATAGGTTGATCGAACTTACGAACAAGTCCGATCGAGTTAGGCGTCTAAATCTGACCTGGCATCATCGCAGGCTGCCAGAGGCCCACTACGTTTCCTTCGGTGTCCTTGAAGTACGCCGCGAAACCCATGTCCCCTACCGGCATCTTGTCGGAAACTTTCTTCCCGCCGAGTTTCTCAATCCTCGTAAGCGCATCCTCGATGCTTTGCACCTGGATTGTCACAACGGTATGCTCGACTCCCATCCCTCGTTTTGGCATCCCGCCGTTGATTGCTCCTGGCTTTGTCGGCATCCCATTTTCGTCAGAAGGGGTCGTTGAAATCATTGTGTAATTCATCTCTGGCATTGCCATTACATTCCAGCCAAAGGCCTTGGTGTAAAACTCGCCCGCACGCTTCGGATCGTCCGCAGGAATTTCGAAGTGAACTATGCTGTCCATGAGTTGCGTAAAGGCAACACCCGGTAATTAAGCAGTTATGGGAAGAAAAGTATAGCAATTTTCCATTTCACAAAAAAAAGTCAATTTAGTTGGGAGTTTTGTGGTTGGCCTGTCTGACCGTAGAATACGCATGATCTTTGTTGGAAGGAGAGGGTGATGTGGGATTATCTGTCGACTTTTTTTTGTCAAGCCAAGTCTTCGTTTCCGGGAGATTGGTATATAGCCCTGGAATCAACGCCCTTGTCAAGCTTTTTTGGGGTTCTGTGCAAATTGAAAAATTACATGATCGACATTGACGGAGTAGTTTGTACCCACGTAGAAAACGAAAGACCGGATTTGATGGCTACCGCCGAAGAAATTAGAGGGGCGAAGGCGTGGATAAATTCCCATTACGATTCAAAAGATTACATCTGCTTTTTCACAGCAAGGCTGGAAGAGCACCGGGAGATCACGGAGACGTGGCTGAAGTTGCACGGCTTCAAGTACCACAAAATAATTTTCGGAAAACCGCGCGGCGGCAACTATCACTACATCGACGATAAGCGCGTGCAGGCTACCACCTTCAACGGCAAGTTCTCGCCATTGATTAAGAAGAGCGTGGGAATAGAAGTGTTCGAGTGAGTGATGAACTGAGATTTTTTAAAAAAGAGAGCTAAAAACTTGAAATTAAACGATAACGAACTGAACTAAGCTTGTTTCAAATTGTTAGGTCCATTTACAATTTGAATCTGGTTCTTCGTTCAAAATGATCACCTGGGTGAAATTTGGAGAATATTTTCAAAGAGCAATTGTAAATTCCCTAATCTCCTTGGGCCAATTAAGCGGGTTGTTTCGACGGGCCAATGAGATATATCAATGTTATATCAAAAGTCGATATATCGTTTATTTATAGCGTCCCAAATTCCATACGTAGAACCCATGTTAATGAATAACAAAAGATTCAGACTAAACAAAACCATAGTCACCCTTGGCACGTTTCTAATTCTTGCGAGTTTCCTAAGTACTACCAATTTAAGACCTGTCTCCGCGGCGGGCCCGACATTTGGTACCCCCGTGAACATCAGTGCAGATTCCGCTAAAGCGACCTACCCGAATGTTTTCAATGTTGGCACGAATGTTTATGTCGCCTGGCTTGAAGCTAATACGGTAAAGTTCCGAGCAAGCCCGGACGGTGGCGTCACTTGGAGCCCGCCTCTAGCATCGCCCCCAATGACAATATCGGCAAAGGGAGGCGCAGCGTATCCATTGATTTCGGCGAATGGTTCTAACGTTTACGTCGTATGGTCGCAAAAACCAAAGGGATCAACTGTTGCTCAGGCGACCGTTGCAACTAGCACAAATTTTGGTGCTAGCTTCAACACCCCCGTGGTGATCAAAACAAGTTTTCCGGCAATTACGCCAGTCATAGCTTCGTGGGGAGACAATGTTTACGTTGCTTTCGCCGATGGTTCAAACTCACATTCATTCGTGACAGTGAGCACGGACGCAGGTGCTACATGGAGCACGCCGCATGAATACAGCACATTCCACGAGCCGCAGCTCGCAGCGTGGGGTGGTCAGTATGTTTATGCAATCGCAGGTCAGGGACTCTCTGTAAGCAAAAACAACGGAGTGTCCTGGGTAAACGTGTCTGCAAGTGTGCCCAATTGCTGTCCTTCCGAGCCTTGGATTGCGGCATCCGGTCCTAATGTGTACGGAGTGACGGAAACGAAAGGCCCCTGTGGCTCTCCTTCAGGAGGATGTAATGTTGGCGAACTGCACAGCAATGATTATGGAGCAACTTGGAGTCCTCAGATCAACATTTCGAGGACAGTTTCTCCCGCTCTCAAAAATTCATGGGCGCCGATGGTAAACGCGTATGGAAACTCGGCCTGGATTGCCGACCACACACATCCGGGGACTAAACTCTCCCAAGTGTACGTGTACACCACTACGAACGCTGGAACTACGTGGAACAGCCCCGTCGATTTAAGCGGATTGAGCGGAGTTACCGTCTTCCCGTATAACGTCGCTACATCTGATGGACAGAACGTGTTTGTTGCTTGGTCACAAGAATCAAGCGCGAGTCCCGTTACTTGGATATTTCGCGTCTCGTACAGCGCAGATGGAGGAATAACTTGGTCCTCGCAACCAGGAATCAATGTCTCGCAGAACCCGAGCGGAACTCAAGCTGGAGACGGACAGGACATCGCAACGGGAGAGATTGCCGCATTCGGCACGCACTGCTATGCTGTGTGGCAGTTTATCAGAGGGGCCTCTTATCAGATATATTTCTCATCATCCTAGTGATGTCAGAAATATTCCTCGGGCGCCCATGCACGGTAATGCGTTTTGCCCTGCTGGCCGCTTTGAGGTCCGCACTGACAACTATTATTTAGCGAATTATTGGCCGGGCATCTGGGAATGTGCATGCGGAAGAGATCAAAAGCCCTGAACATGACACCCTATACGCGCGTCAAGCCAAGTTATACCCCGGGTTCGCGGAATATCAACGCAAGACCAAAAGAATCATTCCAGTCGCCGCCCTAACTAAAAGAAAGAAGTAATATTCGAGTGAGTACTCTCTCCGTCCGCTAGCGTGATTCTGTTGGTACCTTGATGCCAAGACCTATCAAGACAAGACCCGTCATGGCATCCAATGCCTTCTTGACGCGCGGGAGAGTAAGCAACTTTCCGGTCGCACCGATTGATATTGAAAAGAACACAAACCAGCCGAGGGCCATGATTGAGAAGATCGCACCTAACGAGGCAGACTCAATCGCGACCAAGGGCCCTGGAGTCACGAACTGTACTATGAGACTGGTAAAAACGATCGCAGTCTTGGGATTGAGGACGTCGCTGAAGAGTCCTTGGAGGAAAGGTGAATTAATCCTGCCCACGATTGTGAAACCATTTGTCTGGGATCTTTACTTCGTCTGTAGTGAAGCGTTTCTCCTTCCTTATGGAAAGCAATGTCCGGATCCCTAGGTAGGTGAGATAAGCAGCACCAGCAAACTTCAACACAGTGAAGGCAAACGCCTCTTCTTCCAGAACGGCATGGGAGTAAATTCAAAGTACGAATGATTCCATGCGCGGAATGTGGGATTTGAACCCCGATTTACTAGTAAAAAATTCACCTAATCTATCCTCGTGGACTGGGATGCCTAACCTCCAAACATTCACAATATTCCGAGTTGACTTTATGTCTGTGATTGGATTGCCCTCTACTAGCAGTAGGTCCGCGCAAAATCCTTTTCGAATGAATCCTCGATCTGTGAAACGAAAGGTCTATGCAGATGTGGATGTTCCTACCTAAGCACACGGACATGGCAGCGTTCAGGCAATATCCTAGCGATTTACGGAGTCAGCTCGCCGAAATCGTGACTTTTTTCACTACCGTTCACTACGTTATCCTTGCCAGCCTCACCGACCCGCTTTTCAGGCATCGTTCCTTTTCGCCACTTTCAATAGCAATCCAGAAAAAAGGGATGATTTTGTTAGTTCCGAGAAATATCGCGGTGGGTTATCATAATCGAGACTGAGAACCTCACAAAGAAGTTCGGTAATCTAACTGCGGTTGATTCCGTAACTTTCAAAGTGAACGAAGGAGAAATCTTCGGCTTTCTAGGACCAAATGGAGCGGGTAAGACGACCACGGTGAGGATGCTTTGTTGCCTGATATCCAAGACGAGCGGAGGCGCCAGGATTGGCGATTATGAAATTGGCCGATTGCAAGATGCCATGAAGATCAGAAAGATCATCGGGCTCGTTCCGGATAACGTGGGTCTTTACGAGTCACTGACCGCTTACGAGAATTTGGACTACTATGGAATTCTGTACAGGCGGACCGATTCCCAGCGGAAAGAGCGCAACGAGTACTTCCTCAAGCTGTTCGGACTATGGGAAAAGAAAGATGCTCTAGCGGGGACGTTCTCGAAGGGGATGAAGCAAAAGCTAGCGATAGCTCGCGCCCTGATCCATGACCCCGAGATAATTTTCATGGATGAGCCCACAGCGAATCTCGACCCCGAGTCTGCAAAGACGGTGAGGGAATTCATCCTTGAGCTGAAGAAGGAGAAGAAGACCATTTTTCTAAACACCCACAACCTCGACGAGGCGCAGAGAGTCTGCGATAGGATTGGCATTTTGAATACCAAGCTCATGGCGATAGGCACCCCGGAGGAACTTGAACGATCTATACACGGAAGAAAGACGGTAATACAATTGAAGCAGGTGAGCGAAACGATTCTGAATTCACTGAGAAAATTGAAGGTCAAAAACGTCGCGAAAGAAGGCAACAAGGTAACGATTGATGTAGAAAATCCAGAGGAAGAGAATCCTGACATAGTGAACGCAATCATTGGGGCGGGAGGCCGCATCCAGACTGTCACAGTGTTAGGCAGTACCTTGGAAGATGCTTATCTCAAGCTCGTGAAGGAGGATGCATGATGAGCATGTGGATGCCTTGGAAGATAGCTGAAAAAGGAGTTGAAAGTGATCCGGAGAAAGAAGAGTATTATTCTTTATACAATTTTGTTTCCCTTCTTCCTGTCAATCGGTTTCTTACTCGTAGTTAAGAGCGATATAGCGCAATCTTCGGGGATCTCCTCGAATTATCAACTGGGTCTCGAATCACTTACTTACTTCTATGTTGTTTTGGCAGCAATCGTTCCCAGCTCGATCGCGGCGTACAGCATTGTGGGCGAAAAAATTGAGAAGAGCCTGGAACCGTTACTTGCAGCTCCGATTACGGATGATGAAATCCTCTTGGGAAAAGGCATCGCTGCATTTCTGCCACCCATGCTTTCAATTTGGGCGGCAGCTTCTGTCTTCATGGCAGTAACGGATTACATGACCTACAATTTGTTGTCGTACTATTATTTCCCAAATTGGAATTCCGGGGTGATGCTTATCCTGATAGCCCCGCTTGCAGCGATCTTAAGTATTGAACTGGGAGTAATTGTATCGGCTCGGGTCAACGATGTTCGAGGCGCAAACCAGATCGGGAGCCTCATGTTCATTCCATTCATGGGGGTCTTCCTTGCTGGGGTGGAAGGGATTATTTCGCTCGACATCGATACTCTTCTGATCATTTCTGTTGTTGTGCTGCTTTTTGATTTGCTTCTCTTTTTTGTGAGTAAATCCACTTTCAAACGAGAAGAGATATTGACAAAGTGGAAGTAAGCTTTATCTGACCATCATGTTCCGCAGACCGCACACTGAGACAGGGAGAGAAGTTAGTATCTGCAGAGAACCTAAAGCGATGTCTGCGCCTGGTTTACTGACAGTGTGAACAACTTCAGCTACACCTTTGGTTTTACTAGTAAATCCCATAGGCGGAATGTGGGATTTGAACCCCAATTTACTAGTAAAAATACAACCCGATTGTAAATCTTCAAGAGATGTGCTCAATAGCGGACTATCGATACACGCCACTACCGATCTTTATCGGACAGGTCTTCATGGGAGATGCCTCCGCTCTGTTGAACATGATGCCGAAGTGGATTGGTTGCGGTTGCGAACACTGCAACAAGGTAACTAGCTTCGAGGACGGTAGCGCATCTGCACTACCCCAGATTTGTACGGCTTTACGTTCATCAGCTCTAGTTTTTTCTCGTTCGTAAACAGGTGCTTGCCTTCTCCTATTGCGACCGGATGCACCATTATGATGTATTCATCTATCAGTCCAACCCTTGAGAAGTTCTGCGCGGTGCGCACACCACCAGGTACGTATATGTCGCCCCCGTTGCTCTGTTTTATTTTCATGACCGCATCGACTAGCTCCTTGTCATTTTTTGCTACGATAAGTTCTGCACTATTTACGGACTTTTCTGGTTTGTTTGAAATTATGATTATTCGTAACTTGTTTACCGCCGTGGCAATTTCCATTTCCCATTTGTCAGCCCTTCCCTCGTTCTCAACATTTTTCCAGTAAGCTATCAGGCCTGGACCTGTCGGATATCCCATCATCCAGCTGTCAGCACTGCTAACTATCCCTATTATGTCATCATGCATCTCTTTGTCTGCTTTTGATGGGTCAAACCAGTCAAGTTCCCCATTAGGTGCTGAAATGCAACCATCGAAGGTCATTGTCATATACAAGAAAATTTTTCTCATAATATCACCGGCTTTGCTGGAGCCTCTTCTTCAATTTTTTTGATTATATCCTTCGCTGCTTTAAGAGAAGAATATTGACTACTGAAATTCCTCAAGCGAGGATATTCTGCACTTCTTCAAGCGAGTAAGATTCATGCCGTACTAACTCCCAGCGTCGAAACTACGAAGCCTATCGAAGGTACGAGCCAGAAAGTCTGCGGCGCTAAGTCCGATTATCTAGGGACTCGATTTTAAGACTAAGAAGCAAGCGAACGTGATACTTCGTATATCGAGTTCAGAGCACTTTTTACTAATCCCGCCACTTTTGGCTAAATTAGAGCGCGAATTTACTGGTAAAATATCGAATCGAAGTAGGTTAGAATCCGGCCTACTCCACGACTTTAGCCCTCAGTCAAAGTAAAGAGGGTTTGAAAATTTTAACGCCTTGATTTTTCTTTTGGAGATCTCCTGATTAACAGGCATTAAGGAACGACGAGAATCTCTTTTCTCACAGTCTTCTGAACAATATCTTGTTTTATTGTCAGGATTTGCAATTTTCTTTCCGCATAAATCACATATGTCATAATTAGGCGCTTTGCTAGACATAGGACAAACAATTTTCTTTTTCTTGTTTTTATGAGGTAGAAACAAACCTCTGGATGAGACCATTATCTCCCTATTGCATCCCGAGCATAGCCTATAACCTTCGTTCATCATCGAAATCTTATCTCTTCAAATTTTGAATTTCGGATGTAAAACTCCATTCTAGGGATCTATCCGTTGCTTACGTGGATATTTTAGGGTATTAAACTCGGTACCATGATCACATCGCAGTAGCGATATTTATTGGAAGATTCATGACTAATGGTCTTTGCCATTCTGGTTTGCCGTAATCCCGAGTACGAGATGTGGGATTTGAACCCCAATTTACTAGTAAAAATGTGCAAATAGGCAAAGAGCAAAGGTTCGCATTTTGGAGCAATCGAGCGTTTTGATACCCCTTTACTAAGCTTCGAGTCCAGTCTTTTCAAGAAAGCAGTGAATCTTGGGTCGGAACGAAGACTCTTCACGGAATCGGGCTTTACACGGGATTTATTTTTTAAAGAGCCGCGTAATGCACAGACATCATGTTAACTGGCAAAATAGCAATCATCACTGGCGGATCTTCGGGAATCGGCACAGCCTGCGCACACAAATTTGCTGTCGAGGGTGCGACGGTGGTAATTGCTGACATCAATGATGAAGCTGGGCTCAAGGTAGTGGAAGATATTACAAATCATGGTAAAAGAGCGGGATATGTTCATACTGATGTAACATCGGTCAGAGAAGTGGATCATATGATCGCTGATACAGTTCAGAAGTACGGGAAGCTCGATATTCTTATGAACAATGTCGGAATCAATCCCGTAGGTACTTGCGTGGAAACATCTCTTGAAGATTGGGACAGCGTGATGCGCGTAAACCTGAAGAGTTACTTCCTTGGGTGCAAGTATGCAATTCCCGTTATGATTAACGGTGGCGGCGGATCCATCATCAACACAGGTTCCGCTTCGGGAATTGAAGCTGGGCCCGTGAGCCAGACCGCCTATGAAGTATCAAAGGCCGGGATCATAGCTCTGACAAAATCGGTCGCCCAGGACTTTGGCTCCAAGAATGTTAGGGCAAATTGCATCTGTCCCGGAGGTACTGCAACTCCGCTGCTCAAATCATTCATGGAGGCTTCAATGACTCCTGCGGAAAGGGAGGCATGGATAGGTATAGTGCCTATGGGGAGACTTGCTGAACCAAAAGAGATTGCGGCCGTAGCAGCTTTCCTGGCTTCTGACGAGGCGTCATATGTGACCGGCGTCACGATAGCCGTAGACGGTGGCCGTACTGCCGGAATAAAGAAACGTCCCTAGGTCGTTTGAAAATCAATGTGCGACCGTTTTAGGTTGCTGATTAATTCAAGTTATGTATGGGATTCGGATACTGGTATGAAGAAAGAACTAATCTCTCCTCGAGTGAAGTGAGACGAGCACTACAACACTTTTCACGTCAATTGGTAAATATTGGCGAAACAGTAACAATAACTGTCTCACGAAGAACAAGATTGGTTAATCGCGGAAATCACAAAATACTGACGCAAAGATTTGGTCTTACTAGTAAATCTCGTACGCGGAATGTGGGACTTCCGCACCAATTAACTAGTAAAAATACACGTCAATTCATAGAATTTTTGAAAGATGAAACGTAAAGATCATGCGAGGTACGGGATTCGCGCACGTATTTACTAATAGCATTAGAGTTAGATTAGCTTTGAACGCGGAGTCGGTGAAAGCTTCAAGATCTCTACCGGCTTGATCAAGAATTCCTTAAGTTGAACCTGGATCTTTAACCAGTCAGAACTTTCTTCCAAAGCTCGAATGTGATTCTCGTAAGATGTTCCGTTTGTAAATAAGCTGAACCAGACAAACACGTATTCTCCTTCTCTCACTGCTAGTCTTGGATAGTTATTGGGGCTGGATTCGGTGACAAAAGTAGCAAGACATGGAGCACCATATCGCACTAGTATTGGTAGCAATGTCCCTTTGAAGAATACAAAGAATTCGTTTTTTGGAGGGGAGTCAAAGTAGCAAATCGTTGCGGTCACAAAAGCGACTCCGTCCTCCGCGGTAATAGAGCTTTTCCATTTTTGCAACTCAGATTATTCAGAATGGATCAGGGTTAGAAGCATTTTGAATTTAGAAAGTGCACTCAGTGCATGAGGTTGATTTGCAGGTAAGATCACGACTTCGCCTTCACTCGCCGGAAAGTGCTTTCCTGAAATGGTAATCTCGGAGCTGCCTTCCAGAATCTGTACAAAAGCATCGAATGGTGAAGTGTGTTCGCTCAAACCTTGCCCCTGATCAAATGCGAACATCGTAATAGTTCCAGATTTACGATTAATCAGCGTCCTGCTGACGATTGCATCATCTTCATAGCTTGCCAATTTGACAAGATGGATAGATTCTGCTGTTGGAAGAGTTTCTTGCTTGCTTCTGGGATGACTGTGCGAGCTTTCTTCTGATAAAGGAATGATCTTTGAAACAGTCTTCTCCAAACAGGCACCACGCTACCCGTTTGATGCTGCCGCTCTCAAAGAAAGAGGGAATAGCTCTTTCTCTTCTTCCTTATGGTGTCTAATTACCAAATCGGTAAACTCGATGATTTTCTTTCTTGCTTGTTTCTCAGAATTCTCATCTAAGATGTACGGCAATTCATCGTCGAAAAACTCCTTAATGCGCCTGTGCTCCTGAAGAATTTTTACTGACTCGTCTGAAGATTCACGCGTTACATCTGATTCCATTATTACGCGTGCAAGCCTAGCCTCTTCCTCGACAGCGTGCCGAAGTATCTCGGTACTCACAGCATTCAGCAAACTGACTGCCAGTTTCAAGTCTCCGTCATTTTTGGCAGAGATTTCTGAGATCCTCTCGAGCTTTCGATTGATTTCTCCATGTTCCTCTGTTAATCTTGTCAAGAGATCAGATATTGGTTCATTGTGATCTACTCTGAAACTCATAGTCCTTACCATCACCAATTAAGGCTCGAGTCTGAGGATATAGCTTATCCCGAAGAACTTTGGGAATAGGTGTTATGCGTCATATTTTAGTCGTTGTGTCTGGTTTCCTCAGTGAATTATATGAAATTCGAAATTTTAGACAGCGTGCCTGAAGGAACTGAAGTCAGGTCGGTTTTTTCACGAAGACGCTTGACCCTTCCACCCTCACCTCGTAAGTTGGTTCTGGGCTTTGTGCAGGGCCGGCAACGACTGCCCCAGTCTTCACATCAAATTTCGATCCGTGCCAAGGACACTGAATGATGTTACCAGAAAGCTTCCCTCTTCCCAGCAGTCCGCCAACATGAGTGCATTTGTTAGGCAGAGCGTAAAATGATCCCTCGACATTCGCTACAAATAATTCAACTCCTGCTACATTCACAATTTTGGTCGTCCCTTGAGGAATCTCGGAAATCTCAGCGATCTTCACGAATTCGTTTGTCATTGTTTTGAACCAGACCACATCAGTTATTTGTTTTCTGAAATCGCTTGACGCTGCTCCCTAAGGAGTGTCAGTGTTAGGGCGATACGGACTGCCGTAACTCCTGCGGCCAAGGCAGCCGCCGAGAGGTCAGGTGCCACGGTGAGTTTCAACATATCTGCGCCAATTGTGAAATCCAAGCCTAAGAGAAGAGCGTGACTGAACTCATGCCTCGCTTGCGCGGCATCGTGGCGGCGCACGAAGATCATAAGAGTCCAAACGCCACCACCGAGAATAACAAAAGCTGCCACTAGCTCGAGGAAGGGAATGATCGAGTCGAGGACCGCACCGAGAAGCCAACTGAGGTCGATCGCCAAGGGAACCTTCGTTTCTGTTCCTCAGTACCGATTTAGGTCGTCAAAAGTTCACTATGCCGTCGTGGGCCTGGCACCAGAAGTCACATCGCGCTTTTGCGCATTGAAGGCAGCCAAGGCTTCCTCCTTTTCGCGCTTGGGCACCTTGAAATAATCAAGTGCGAGTCCGAGCTCGGCCGAAACCATCGAATACTTCTGGTGGGATGTGAAATGCGAAATGGGCTTCGGATAGGGGCTTACCCGTGTATTGGTATGGCCCGCCTGCAACCGAGCACATCCACAATGTCCGCCCGAACTTTTAGACAAGGCAACCGAGTTTTGTACTCTTCAGTGTGCCACTTTTTCAGTTCGGGGTTTGAATTAACGATCTTCGGATTTTTCAAAAGTTGGTCACTGAAGCGATCCACAACAGCCGCGATTGCGTATACTCCACCCAGACGTTCGAATAGACTAGGCTCTGTCATAAGTTGCATTAAAAATCCAGACCTATTAAATGTTATTATGGCATAAAACCCACACAAGCCTCTCAATGCTTTTTACTCGGTAAACCACTACATTTCTTGATTGAGGTGCGTTCTCCGCTTGGCCAAACAAAATATTGCATACTTGTACTTCTCCTAGGCGGAGAGACAACAGCTGAAGACCTTGCATCTAAGATTGGCATGAATCTCAGTGTAGTCAGGAGGCATCTTGAAGATATGGTGGCAGACAAATTGGTTGACTCCTCTTTCAGAAACACGGGCAGTGGACGGCCTAGCAAGTATTATTCTATAACCCTCGAAGGACGAGGTAGAATCTCTGCCAAATATGATCTCATCCTCGATCTCATAACGGCGGCTATGATAGAGGACATAGGTGCCGAAAAGACGAAGGCCATTTTTGCTTCTGCTGCCAGGATGCTCACAGAGAATGTAGGCAGGCGAGAAAATGCGGACTCTCTTCTCCCGGTCCTGAGTGACTTGGGTTTCCAGCCCCAATTGAGGAGAGAAAGAAGCAAAGATCTGATCATTAGCAAGAACTGTCCATTTGCTAAATTAGCCACCAAGTATCCAGAACTGACATGCGATACGTTTCACACTGCTTTCCTTGGTAAGGTACTCGACAGACCAAGTATAACTTTGAAGCAATCAATTGCCAGGGGAGCAATGGAGTGCGTTCATGAAAGTATGCACTCGTCTTCGAAACAGACTCCTCAAGCAATCTGAAGTCTCACAACACTCGTACGTATAGACCTCTTAAAACTGACGATTTCACAGTTCAAGAGAGAGGGGCGATACTCGTGAGGTGGAAGTAAAAAAATACGAATACAGCTTAATGATCACGCATCAATCTTCATGAATCTTTTTCGTTTAACGCCGCAGCCTCTATCCCATTCAATACTCGGATAATATAGAACTCAATCAAGTCTTCCAGTTAAGTATCCATTTCTTTAGTACGGATTCATCATCGCATTCCATTACCTGTTAACATTGCCAACAATTGTTGATGAATTGTGGGCAAACTCTTATAATCGGAGAAATATACTAAACGGTCGGTATGTGGCCACCGAAAACAATCTCCTTGAAGGCCAAACACAGCGCAGAAACAAGGGAAGCGATACTTGCTAGTTGCCTCAAGCTCTTCGCAAGGCGCGGTTTTGCAAGCACATCCATAGATGATATTGCAGGTGCTGCAGGCATCACAAAAGGTGCCATTTATTGGCATTTTGATAGCAAGGAAAAGCTATTCCATGCTATTCTCGAAACTATTCGCGTACGATGGAAGCTAATAGTACTGTACCCTGTTTCTTTAGAAAGCTCTTCATTTCATAAGCTGGAGAAACTGTTTGATTGTTATCAAGAGTTGTTCGTCCAGGATCCTGAAATATGTTTGTTCATTCAACGTACATTGCTCGAAGATGACAAACTATTCTCCCCTGAAATAGGACAAATGTTGACTCAGACAATTCGTTTTGTGGCACGGATTCTAGATGGCGGAAAGAAGACAGGCGATTTTAGTAAGGAACTCAATTCAAATCTCATCGCACACGAAATTATCGGCATTCTGGCGGGAGCATCTCAGCAACTCCTCATCAATCACTCCTTGTCGATGAATGAACTTCTGAGGGAAGCTAAGCAAATGGTGTTGGCACGAGTCACGCAACAAAGCAAGATAGGATAGAGAGAAATATGGAAGAAAAAGACGAAATGGAAAGAGACGCCGATTGGGCAGACGAAATGTCGGAGGCACTGCGTCATATCGCTCGGGACGAAGAGCTAAAGTCTTACGTTCTACAGAACACTAGACTTTATGATGTGGCCCTTCGGGCTGCGCGTCGTTACATAGGTGGTGAAACGTTGTCCGATTGTCTACATGTAGCAGAGAGGTTAAGAGATCTTGGTTTCCTTCAGGCGATTGACTTTATGGGAGAATCTACGAGGAGTGAGGATCTGGCAAAATCTACAACCGACGAGTTCCTTTCAGTAATTGACACGATCGTAAAGCACGGATTAAATTCTTCTGTTTCGCTCGATCTCTCCCACGTCGGCTTGACCATTGATAAGGAACTAGCTCTGGAAAACATGAGGAAAATCGGAAGGGCCGCGATTGATCACGATGTGGAGATCATAGTGAACATGGAGTGGTCGGAGCGTACTTCAGAAATCTTAGAAGTTCAACGCATGCTCTCTGGGGAGTTTCCAAACATCGGGATAACGATCCAGGCTTATCTCAACCGAAGTGAAGAAGATCTTCAATCCATAATGCGAAGACGAGAACGAAGCAAAATTCGACTTGTCAAGGGTGCGTATAGCGAACCACCGGACGTTGCGATCGACCGCAAAAGCGACGAACTAACAATCAAGTATTGTCGATTTCTCGAGACGATCCTCGAAAACAGGCACCCTGTTTCAATCGCGACACACGATCAAACAATAATCGGATACGCCCTAAAGCTTTGCAAAAAACTCGCTGTCGACAAAGGAACCGTTGAATTCGAGATGAACTACGGAATTTCTCCAGACCGTTTGCAAAAAGTGAAAGATGACGGATTCCGGGCACGAGTGTACCTTCCTTACGGAAGAGAATGGTTCCTCTACATGTGCCAAAGAATTGCGGAGTATCCGCCCAATCTATACAAAGCTGTGGCCGACATGTTTCAATATGTCATCAATGAATGAATATTAATTCATTATAAATATCAAACAACGCAGTCAACAGGTCGATTCTGTTGTGCTGATGGCTGTAATAATTACAAGACTTGGATAGTCATGAAAAGACTCGCTAAGAAGACCTGGGGCTAGTCCACAATAGATAAGTCAGAAAAGTTGCCTTTGGTTCTGATAATTATGTCCCACGGTGATGACCACATTTCCTGTTTTTTGACCCGTTTCGACGTACTTGTAAGCATCGACAATCTTTTCCAGCGGGTAGCATCTATCTATGGCAGGTCTAAATTTCCCGGTCTCGATAAGCTCTTTGAAAAAGAGCGCGTCTTCTTTTTCTTCTGTTGGAATCGGAAATATGACTTTTTTACTGCCAAATTTCGAAGTCCATAGTGCCAAAAAGGGATTCTGCCACATGAAACCAAGTTCGGTTGAACAATAGATCCCGCCTGGTTTTAGCAATTTTTTACAGGCACCGAAGGAACTTTTGCCAACTGCGTCAAAAACAAAATCATACTTCTTTCCACTTTTTGTAAAATCTTCTACAGCGTAATCAATTACTTCATCGGCTCCAAGAGATTTTACTAATTCTGCATTCTTGGTACCGCATACCGCTGTAACGTTCGCTCCATAATATTTCACAAGCTGGACGGCCGCTGAACCAATACCACCCGTTGCCCCATTAATCAGGACTCTTTGGCCACCTCGAACGTTTGCTTTTCTAATATTGTTTAGCGCGTAGTGCGCACCTTCCGTAATCGGAGCGGCTTCTTCATCACTCATACTCGCTGGCACGGTTGTTAGCATGCCTTGTTCGGGCATGGTCATGTACTCTGCCTGAGCACCGAAACTGACTCCGCTATATCCAAAAACATGGTCACCGCTCACTAATGATTTGACGTTTTTACCGACCGCTTCAATTTCGCCGGCGAACTCACAACCTAATATCGTTCTTTTTGGTCCGGCGAGTCCACTGATAAATCTGATAAAAAATGGCTTTGCCCGAAGAAAGCCACAATCTGTTCGGTTTACCGTCGTCGCATGTACTTTTATCAGCACCTCGTTATCCTTGGGAGTAGGTTTCTCTACCTCTTTTAGTTGAAGAACTTCTGGAGGCCCGTATTTTGTGTACACAGCCGCCTTCATTAGGGCATCCATCTTTACTTGACTGGATGCACTTAGCATTGATATTTTCCACTTCTACTCTGTGATTGACTTACTCTTCATCGACAAAGCGTTCAACCAGAGCTCGCAGGGGAAGCCCTTCTGGGGGCTTCCTGCAAATCGGATCTCAGCCTAGCGGCTATGATTCAAATCTTCTCTATTTGCTAGCCAACAATCTGGGTTATCTGCTTCGCCAACCCGCTTTCAACGTGCGTGGTCCAGAGAATCTCTGCTCCATCTACTGCTATAGCAAGTGGACCAAAGAGAACCGTTTCAACGGCAGCAACTCCCAGGTTCTGAATCCATTTTCCGATGCCTATATTGACTGAAAAGTCGTTGGGCTGTCCTGCGATTAATATCGAGAATGCCCTGTTTGCATCGACGATGCCGCGGAGTACGCCAGCTTTTTGTGCCTGAACAACGTTGCCGATGGTTGCCTTCGTCGACTGGGTCTTGTAATGCTCGGTCTTTCAGCTCCTGCTCTATCTTTTGCGAGAGTTGGTCCAAGTCGCTGTTCTTCCCCTGGAAGTGCAAGGTTACCCAAGCTGATGCATCCCTTGGTATCATTGTTTCGTTATTCTGGTTTGACAAAATCTATCTGTGATCAGAGTGTGAAACTACTATACCTGTCTTTCATCCATTTTTCCCCGAAGTTTGAACAAATAGCTCTTCCTACTCTCCTAAGTGGCTCTAAATGGCTGGAAAAGTTGGGAATGTTACACTTTCCAATGAGGCTCTCCTTGACGGAGATAGGCCTTTGTTACCCCTAAAACATCTTGGCGTATTCTAGGGTATACACGAGTCGCCCTAATTGGATTCGATCACAACCCACGCGAATCAGTGTCTTATGAACTCATAGATGGTTCCTAGAAGCGGCTCAGTGTCCATGTAGTAAAATATGTTGTCACCAATCCTGCCGCTCATGAGCACGTCGACGCCCATCTCTCTAAACGCGGCGAGCGCCGCCTTGGGGTCCTGATCAAGCGACTGGACGTGATGGAGACCCCCACCCCGTGTCTCCAGGAACTCCTTCCAGATGCTTGGGCCTTCAAGGGGCTGTATCAGTTCCAGCTGAATGTTACCACTCTGCGCAATTGCCGCCATCATTGAGGCCTCAACGGGTTTCCCCCGCAAGGTCAAATCCCTGAGGAGTGGTGGCTCGATTCTGACTGTTATCCAAGGGCCGATTCCCAATTTCTCCCAATAGTTGTCCACTGCCTTTTGCAAATCCCTGACAACGATTCCAATCTGACATATCGCACCCATCTTTATTTTGGGTACAACCAAATTCGCGTTCACCCCGCTGATGGATTCTACTCCTTCAGTTGGCATTACGGGAACGAAGCTAGTGGCTCTCGGCTTTAAGCGTCCCTCTTTGCCCCGAAGATCTTTCCAAAGGATAAAATAACAATCATCCGTTGCTAAGTTTCATGGTTGTAGTTCGAAAGGAGAAAGCGTACGAAAAGTATGCCTGGATAATTCCCTTCGTGATGGGTCTATTCTTCTTGGTCTCCATGGCTGTCACTATCTTTTTTCCTGGAATCCTCACCAGCGCCGAAAATGCTGTCGAGACCCTGACTGGCACCCCATTTTCCCAGCTAGCCGTGTCGAGCCCAGGCGTCGCCAATTACATTTACTATCTAATTACGATCCTTGCGATCTTCAGCGCAGGCCTCGGGGCCTTCATCATGATTGTTTCAGCGACGGGCTACAGAAGCGCGCGCGCGAATCTTATGGATCTTTTGTTATGTGAAGCCAGGAAGTCTGATTGCACAATACTTACGCGTGAACAGCTACGGGAACATTTGATCAGTGTATGTTCCGGCCCGTTCGATTCGATATTCAAGTTTCAGTTGCGAAAAAACCCGTTCAAACGTTTCTTCCTAAATGATCAAGGAAAATGAATTAGGAGTATGTCAATCATACAATCCTCTGCTCTCTCATTTTTAACGATGATAATGCATTACTTGGTTATGAATATTACCAGGCATCCGGTCATAAGGGACGGTATCTGGGACCGATCCCCTTGGAGAAACGACCTAATCTAGGAATTAGTTTTCCATTTTCTCTAAAGACAGCAATTGATCATACGCCTTCAACGTCAGGAATTCCGCGAACGTATCCGATGTAATCAATTCCTCAAACAGCGATCTCGCCAGAACAAAATGCCCAGAGTCATACCTATTGTCCCCGAGCTGCTTGTGAATCTTTTCCAGTTCCTCCCCGACGATTTCAAGGCAGAGCTGCGTAGTCACGACGCGCCCGTCCGTAAGTTTCGAGCCGTGTCTGATCCACTGCCACAGCTGCGCCCTGCAGATCTCCGCAGTCGCGGCGTCCTCCATCAGGTTGTTGATCGGAACGCTTCCCTTGCCGCCGAGCCACGCCTCAATGTACTGGATCCCGACGGATACATTGGTTCGCAAGCCATTCTCGGTTATCGTGCCTTTGTGGACTCGAAGCAGATCGGTCGGAGTAGCACTGACATCACTCCGCAGATTGGAGAGCTGGTTTGGTCCCTTCATCCCAGCGTCGAACACTTCCTTTGCGAGCATGACTAGCCCCGGATGCGCGACCCATGTACCGTCGTGCCCTGCTCTAACTTCCCGCTCCTTGTCCTTCCTGACATTTTCAAAAGCGAGCTGGTTTGCCCTGTCGTCGTTTTTCACGGGGATGAATGCCGACATGCCGCCGATCGCGCTCGCTCCGCGCCTGTGGCACGTTTTGATCAGAAGCGCAACATAAGCTGCGAGAAAATCCTTGTCCATGGTTACCTGGGAGCGCTCGGGAAGTACTAGAGAGGGATCATTTCTGAACTTTTTGATGAAGCTGAAGATGTAATCCCACCTACCGCAGTTCAGCCCGACGATGTGATCTTTCAGGACGTAAAGGATTTCATCCATTTCAAAAGCTGCGACGATCGTCTCGATCAGCACCGTAACTTTGATCGTCCCGTGTGGTAGCCCGAGCTCGTCCTCCGCGAAATCAAACACGTCGTTCCACAGCTTGGCTTCCAGATGACTCTCGAGCTTCGGCAGGTAGTAGTACGGCCCGCTACCCTTCGCCATAAGCTTGCGCGCGTTGTGAAACAGAAATACCGCAAAATCAAAAATTGATGCCGAGACGGGCTCGCCGTCCAGTTCGACGTGTTTTTCAAGCAGGTGCCATCCCCTCGGTCTCACGATCAGGGTTGAAATTTTTTCGTTGAGCTTGTAGTCCTTGCCTTCAGGGCTCTTGAACGCAATCTTTCTCTCGATTGCCTCGCCCAAGTTAATCTGTCCCTGAATCGTGTTTTCCCACGTCGGCGACTGCGCATCCTCGAAATCTGCCATGTACACGTTCGCTCCCGAGTTGAACGCGTTTATCACCATCTTCGTATCGCCCGATGGGCCCGTGATCTCGACCCGCCTATCCAGGAGGTCGTTCGGGATCAGACTCGTCCTCCACTCTGATTTTCTGATATTCTCAGTCTCGGACAGGAAGTTGGGGCGAGCGCCCTGATCGAAATTCTCCTGTCGCCCCGTTCTAAGCTGGAGCAATCTTTTTCGCTCGCTGGAGAATTTTCGCTGAATTTTCTCCACGAATTCCAGAGCCTCGCCAGTGAGGACAAGAGAAAAATTAGGTAGATCGGTTTTTCCCTTTACCTGCAAGCTCTGGCTCGTCATAACCCATTACTCTTTTTCTAGTTCGGCGGCCGCAAAATGCGCGATCATTTCATCTTGTTCCGAAGTCGCACCACTAACTCCGATCGCTCCAACAAATTCCCCGTCTTTCTTCAACGGCACGGCACCCCTGCCGAACAGGAGAGATACCCGACGTCATCGACGAAACGCCAGCCCAGAACGCCGAATTTTGCTGGATCCTTTGCTCGAATTCAGCCGTCGGTCTCATGAAAATTGCCGAGGCCGAGGCTTTGCCCATCGCAATCTTTGGAGATAGTGAAACCGCTCCGCGCATCCGTTCAAGGATGATGAGGTCTCCGTGAACATCGACCACTACAATTGAAACTTTCACTCCCAGCTCCGTTGCTTTCTTCAAGCCCGCATCGATAAACCGTCGGCTCAATTCAAATAGATCTGCCATGATAGTCTCCGTTTTTGGACTTTCATATCAACCCTTTGCAATCGTCTATCACAGTCCTAGTGAGGGCGTTCATGATTACTGCTCTCGCCGAATCTTCGTTAACGCTCATCGCAACTTTTGTGCTAGCGCGCTTGGCGTTTGAGAACTCTACCACCGTTCTCCCACGAGTTTTTCTTTTGGTCGTATCAACGTGGACCTCTGCCGGGCGGAAGCGGAAGAGTTCTGGTCTGAGCATCGCAACCAGCGCCGTGGGGTCGTGCATGTATCCCCCGAAGAATCCATTTTTCTTCCGCTGGAACTCAAAGTAAAATTCGAGCATCCGTGCAACCTTTCTCGTGGCTTGTCGCGTGGATCTCTTCAACAATTCCAAATCTTCAGAATACAAACATACTTTTTCCGTGATATCTAGGGGAACTAGAACTTTGGGGATACTTGATTGAAAGATGCTGTTTGCGGCTTTCGGGTTGCTGTAGATGTTGAACTCTGCATGCGGAGTAACGTTACCCCCCGCAATTCCCCCGCCCATTATCACGCACTCCGAAATCTGTTTTGTGACCTCGGGTGACTTTGAGATTAACTCGGTTACAGCGGTCAGTGGCCCCAGAGACAAAACTCGAAACCGCCCCTTCGTCTTCAAGAAATCACCGACGCAGTTTAATCGGATGCGTGATGAGGATTTCGCGAGTTTTACATTCCCCAGACCATTTTTTCCGTGAACCGAAAAAGGATAAGCGTGCTTCGGATCGTCGATGTTGCTCTGAAAAACTGGAATATCACTTGCGCCAAATAATTTGAATAGCCGTGCCAAGTTTGCAGCGGCGAGTTTCGCTCGTACGTTTCCATCCACACCACAGGCACCAATAATGCGAAGGTCAAGCGTCCTACTCGTGGCCATCGCAATGGCGAGCGCATCATCTATCCCGGGGTCTGTAAAAATGAAAATTGGATCTAGAGCCATGCGCGTTCTCAAGAATTCTCCGTTCCCGGGTGAGAACAATTTTCCTGATGGGAAGGCCTTCCCAATTATCGTGAGTCCACGAAAACTAGTCTCTGGCGAGAACCCAGCTGTCAGCTCCGCATCTCATGCATTTTTCCCCAAGCGCAGTGGGCTTCCTAGGGTCTTTGGCGAGAATTACAAAGTACTTTTCAGTTGTAGTAGAAAGCGGAAGGAGATGGTGGCAGTTCGTGCATTCTGCAAAGTGAAACAATCGGGTAGAGTCTGGCGGTGAAGACAATCCAGTCAACGTATGAAGCTGAATGGGTATATGCATATTGCTCCGCTGGTCCCCTGCGGGAACGCCGAGTGCAGGGTCTGTATTTCGTCAGTTCGCTAACTGATAAGCGGTTTTGCTCTAAAGTACTGTGACCCGACAGCACAAGCAATCATAAAGTTGGCAACATCCGCGCGCGAAATTCTTGTGCCAGCGCCATGATCGAGCATGCCTATTCGATACTTTCCCGACGCCGGTCCGTCAGTCAAGATTACTGCCCTGACAATTGTCCATTCAAGCCTGCTTTCAGAAATGATTCTTGCCTCAGCAGCCGTGTCCTTGCACATCCCGCTCATAGTTAGATTAAGCAAGAACCGGAGAAACCGATGGTACAGTCTTGGACTGTCTCCCGCGTCCTTAACAGCGATGTTCGTCAAGCCTACAAATCGTTTTATTCCATGAGCGCGCATCGATGTCACAATGTTTGAAGCCGACTTTGAAAGGAGGTCTGGGGGAGAACCTTTTGCGTGTCCCAACGCCGATAGGACGGCCTCAGTGCCAGCTACTGCATCGTCAACGGTCTTCGGGTCAGTAACGTCTCCCTGAACCACTCTTAGTTTAGACTGAAATTCTCCTAACCTTGTTGGATTTCGCGCGACCGCCGTGATCTCATGCCCGCCAGCGAGGGACTGCTTGATTATTTCCATGCCGGTCAGACCGGTCGCGCCGAGAACTGCGAGCTTCATTTTTTCTGATACACCTGATTGTGATCCAAGATTCTTTCGCGTAGAAGATCAATTTTAATCCTACCGCAAAACCAATGTTCGATTGTGTACGATCTCGTCATCAGGGGTGGAACGCTTCTCGACCCGTTCCAAGGAATTCATGAGAAAAAAGACATCGCCGTCTCAAATGGAAAGATCGAAGAAATCGAAGATAGAATCTCCGCGGGGAACGCCCTGAAAGTCATCGACGCCTCAGGACTGATCGTGACTCCGGGCTTTGTCGACATTCACGCTCACGTGGCGCGCGACGTTCTCCGTCTGAGTATTGACCCGGAAGAAAACTGCCTGATGCAGGGTACTACTACGGTAGTGGATGCCGGTTCAAGCGGCGAGCTGAACTTTATACCCTTCAGAGATTTCGTAATCAAGAAAAGCAACATCCGTATTCTTGCATTTCTCAACATCGAGTCGCTCGGGATGATTGAATTCATCGATTCTCCATCTGGAAATACTGACCAGGAGTGGGCCCAGCTCCTGAACTCGCCGCAGGCCCCGATGTTCGTGAATCTGGAAAACACCAAGAAAACGATACGAAAAAACAAACAGATCATTCTGGGAATAAAGTGGGCTCACCACGGCCTGGATCTCCTGGAGCTTGCAAGAAAAACTGCTGATGAGCTTGGATGCAAAGTGATGGCCGAAAGCCGCCACGTTCCCACCTCACTCAAGTATCTGAAAAAGGGTGACATTGCAACACACATCTTTCATTACGCGCTCCATCGCATCACCAAGAGGCACGACGGGATTACCGAAGATTGCAAGACGATCCATCCGGAAGTTTTCTCGGCCGCAAAGCGGGGCGTCGTCCTCGACGTCGGTCACGGAAAGGGAAGCTTCTCCTGGGATGTCGCTCGGCTTGCCCTGAAGGAAGGTCTCGAGCCGGATACGATCAGCACCGATCTGTGGGTCGGGAACGTCAACGGCCCGGTCTACGATCTTCCGACGACGATGTCCAAATTCCTGCACCTCGGCATGAGCCTTGAGAGGGTGGTCGAGGCGGTGACTTCGAAGCCTACTTCTGTCCTAGGGAAAATAGGAGAATTTGGAACTCTCAAGATTGGTACTCAGACTGACGTCGTGGCATTCAAGCTGCAGCACAAGACCAAGGTGCTCACTGACTCTTACGGGAAGAGCGAAAAAGCTGGCGAAATAATCGCGCCGGTTCACGTCGTGAAGGGCGGGTCAATCGTTCGCTAGAAATTTTCTACGTTGCTCAAACTTTTCTTCAACCACTCCAGCCCCTTCATGTTGGTCCAGCCGTAGTTGTAAAACTCCAGTCCAGTCGCGCCCGCTTCGAGTGCAGCATTCATCTGCGCTTCAAGCGCTCCCCTGCTCGTCGTGATTGGAAAATTGATCCGGAGTGACGCATGCAGCGAGCAGGCCTCTTGGATCTCGAACTTTGTCCAGAGGACTTGATAGTAGACGTTCTCCGGCTCCTTGACGTAGGTCACGAGATCAATTCCGTCCAGAATCTTGCTCGCGCTGCCCAAGTTTATCCCCTCGCAACCCCTTCCGACCGAGAACTCCATCGACGATCCTCCCTGGGCCAAAAGACGAAGTTGCGTCTTCCGGCTCCGGATATCTTTTAGAGCGTTTCTGACCTGCTGAAGAGTCTCGTTCGTGCACTGGTGTTTGAATTCCAGGAGGTCGTGCAGGAGGTCGATGTCGGAAGACAAGACGTAGGCGTTCCGCATTATTTCCTCAGGTGGAACGGACTGCATCACGTTCGAGGGCATCCCCAAGCTTGTATCAACAATCTTTACGGCGAGCTTTCTCATTTCTTGCGGTTCCAAGTTTGACTTTGCCATCAGCTCGGTGCAGCTGTCGCAAAAGCACGTGGTGATCAATTCGGAAACGAGGGGCTCCAGTCGGGATCCGAATATCTCATGCTGATCGTTGTGCTTCAGAGACCAGGGGTACCCGATCGACTCGAGCTGGATCGCATTCAGATCGTACTGCCCGGCGAGATTTTGCACTAGCCCCTTCACGTACTCAATCGTCTCTTCGTGGCTGGGGCAGATGAAATTCTGGTCAACGTCGCCGAATGCGTCCACCACCGCAAGCTCGGGGTGGCTCTTTGCAAAATTGGAGTTGTGTAAAGTCACGGTCCAGCTGTTGACACCGAGGTTGTAGTTCTTCGATTCTCTAGTCACCATTTCGACAACATCGATATCAGCGAACTTGGACGAGCGGATCGGCTTCAGGACAGATTGTACAAAGTAGCCCATATCCGGCTTGAAATAGACGACGCCCTCCTCGGCGTGGAACACTCTCTGCTCCGGATCACGCGGTAGAATGTACCGCCCCGCGTGGTAGGAAGTTGCGAGGTTGATCCTTGACACTCCGAGATCGGAGATGGTTTCCAGAACCTGCTCCGCGCCCTCATGCACTATATCCCACGGATGCACGAAGATTCCAGAATCGATCTTATTCAAAGCGGATAATCTGCGAACATTTTTGATTCTTATATATCAAGGCTGTGAATGCAAAAATTATCGTGAACAACAGTTTGACCGACGAGAGAATCTTTGACAACCTAGAAAACAAGACCTGTGTAATTACCGGCGGTACCAGAGGACTGGGTGAAGCTACGGCGAAACTTTTTGCAAAATTGGGGACTCGAGTTCTCATCACGGGCAGGGATGAAGAGAGGGGCCTGCGAATCCAGTCAAACTCCAAGGGGATCACTTTCCACAGGGCGGATCTCGAAGACCGGAAGGACGTGATTGATCTGGTGAACTGGCTCGACAAAAATTTTGGCTCGGTTGACGTTTTGATCAGCAACGCGGCGAGAAATTCCCGGTACGACATCCTGAACGTCGAGCTTGAAGAGTGGGACAGGATGCTCAGCCTGCTCCTCACCGCGCCGTTCCTGCTGTCGAGATGGGCCGCGGGACGGATGATTGCGGAGAAGAAGAAGGGGAAGATAATAATCATCAGCGCAATACAGGCAAAGTCTCCGCTCGAACGGTCTATCGCATACGCCACGTGCAAAGGCGGTTTGATCTCGATGGTGCGGAGCATGGCGGTGGATCTGGGCCGCTACGGGATCCAGGCGATTGCGGTTTTGCCCGGCCCCTTTTACATCAAGGACGAACCGATGCCGGAGGGTCTCGATTCGAGGGCCGCGTCGGTCCTCGGCCGGATGGGCAGGCCGTCGGAGATGGCGAAGCTGCTCGCGTTCCTTGCGAGCGACAACAACTCGTTCATGACGGGCAACACGATTGTGGTTGATGGCGGGCGGCTGATCAGCAGAAAGGCTGATCCGCAGGAAATCCAGCTGCAAACGATCTGATTTATCCCGTTTTTCAACTTAGACCCAACGTTTCGAGCTTTCTAAGCTCCGTCCAGCTCTAAACGCGCGGATGCGGAGCTTCCCTAGGGGGCCCTCTCTGTGTAATAGCTTGAAACGAGCTCTTCTGAGCTTACAGATCTTGAAACGAGCTGAACGCATTGAACAGAGCTCGAACGTATCTCTTCGGCCAAAAAGTGCTCGCGTGTGTGAAACGCAGAAAAATTTTTTTCTTAATGAATCAATGAGAACTTGTAATTAAAGACTCCAAAAGAATATAGAAGCGGAACGACGCCCGGAATGCCCTAATTTTCCAAAGTTCACTTGCTCCGAGTGTCGTGGTACTTGTAATCGTTCCCGAAATATTCTAGATGCAGCTTCTTGTATGGGTACCTATCAAGCGCGGATTCGTTGACCCCAATCCCCAGGCCTGGCTTGCTCGAAGGATAAATGTAGCCGTCCCGCACGTCGAAGTACTCCTTTATCAGATCGCGCCTGACCTTCTGCGCATCCACCCAGTACTCGATTATCAGCGCGTTCGGCATGGCAATTAGGGCGTTGAGCGTTGCGGCGGTCGCTACCGGGCCATTGGGGTTGTGCGGGGCAACCGGGATGTAGTTGACCTCCGCCATCGAAGCAACCTCTTCTATGGCACGGATACCGCCCATGTGACACACGTCAGGCTGGATGATGTCAGCCGCTCTCGCCGCAAGAAGCTCCTGGAACCTGTATTTCGTGACGATCCTTTCGCCGGTTGCAATTGGAACTGGTGACTTTGCCTTTACTTCGGCCATGGAGGTGATGTCGTCCTCCGGCACCGGCTCCTCAAACCAGAGCGGCGAGAATCGTTTCAATTCGGCGGCGATGCTGATCGCGGTAGTAGAATCAAAGCGGCCGTGCGCCTCGATCAGGATGTCCGGGTTTTCGCCGACGGCATTTCTGATCGCCTCGATCCGCGAGATCGCGGTTATCATTTCTTCCTTGGTTATCCTGGGGCCTGCGGCGCCAAAGGGGTCAAACTTCACGGCGTTGTAGCCTTCCTTCACTACTTTTGCGGCGGCCGATCCAAATTCCTCGGGAGTCGCGCTGCCCGAGATAAAGCCGTTCGCGTATGCCCTAATTCTGTTGTTTGCTTTCCCCCCTAGAAGAGAATATACTGGCCGGTTTACGGATTTGCCGAGAATATCCCAGAGCGCCTGCTCGATTGCGCTTATCGCGCTCATCAGCATTGGTCCGCCGCGCCAGTAAAAGTGCCTGAAAAGGAACTGGGTAATCTCCGGGATGTTGATTTCCTTCCCGATCAGGAACGGTTTGTAATCGTAGACCGCCGCCTCGATGGTTCTCTCAAAATCTGCAAGCGTCCCCTCGCCATAACCGATGATTCCGTCATCGGAGGTCACTTTCACAATGATGAAATTTCTCCAGACCGCGTTCACGAGATGAACGGAAATGTCCTTGATCTTCAATTTGTGAGCCTTCCCAGAAGGATGAGATATATTGGTTTAGAGGAAGGCTAGCTCGAGATCCTACCTTCTACTAAATGGTTTTAATTCTGGACAAAATTCCGAATTTCCATGGTAGAATATGGACCCAACGCAAATCTAGAGGGCGGCGTTCCCTTTGGCGGAATCGGAACCGGTAAGGTAGAGATCGATAACGAAGGCAAGATGTCCAATCTTACGATTTTACACAACTGGGGGAGCCCGACTCCGAAGATGCGTGCTTTTCACGTGTTTGTGGTTCCGGATGACGGAGCGCCATTCTTCATTGAAAAATTTCTTCCAATGAAAAACTTCTCCGATTACGAACCGGACGAACTGTCGTACAGGGGAGAATTTCCGTTTGCGACTCTAAAAGCCAAGAAGGGAACTATCGAAGCGACGATGGAGGTCTTCTCGTCACTCATTCCGGGGAACCTGGACGAGTCTTCGATGCCGGCTCTCGGAATATCCGTGCGGGTCAAGGGAAGCAAGAGCGGCAGGATCGCAGTCTCGGTCTCAAACATTACCGGGACGAACCTGATCGGAAGGGTGAATGAATCAGTCGAGGGTGGTATCGCGTTTGTAAACCGGCAGTGTAACGATTACGACGGCGCGAAAGGAGACCTGTGCCTCATCGCGGAGAATCCGTCTCAGAAAATCGTGCAGTACAACCTCAACGTGCCGCCGGGTGTCGCGATCTCCCAGAGAGTGTGGAAGTACATATTTGAAAATGAGGAACCCTGGCTGTCAATTGCAAAGGGAGGAACGCTCCCCACCGACGATCCTCATGAAGTCTTAGGGCAGTGGGACGATCCTGCCGGTGTGATCGTCTGCAGGTATGACCGGGAGGAGCAAGAAGTGAAGTACGTCTTTTCATGGTACTTTACTGGGCGCTGCGTGCTGTATCCCTACGGGCACTACTACCACAACAAGTTTACCGGATCTGAACAGTTCGCGCGCCACTTTCTCTCCAACTACGACCGGCTCAGAGATCAATCCCGCGCGTGGCACAAAACTCTCATAAAAAATGACCTGCCGGACTGGTTGAAGGATGCCATAATCAACACTACATACACACTATTCGCGGCGACATGGCTCGATGAAAAGGGGAGGTTTGCAATTTTTGAGGCCACCAAAAATGACCCGATGCTCGGAACAATTGCCGGATTTTGCCACGAGGGCGGATCCCTCCCCCATCTTATCATGTTCCCCCAGCTCGAGAAAACCTTCCTCGGGTTGCTTGCAAAAGCTGCGAGACCGGACGGGTACATTCCCCATGACCTGGGACTGAACTCGTTTGATCATGCAACCGACGGAACGACCTCGCCTCCGGGATGGAAGGACCTGGGCCCGTCATTCATCTTACTCGTGTTCCGGTACTACAAGTTTACGAAGGACGTCCAGTTCCTCCGAGAGATGTATCCCGCGATGTTGAAGACTCTGCAGTGGGACCTGAAGCAGGACAAGGATGGTGACGGGATTCCAGATGCGGAGGGGCAGGCGGATGCGGGGTTTGATGCAACTGCAATCAAGGGAAAGGACAGCTATTGTGGATCTGTTTTCGTAGCATGCCTGACCGCCCTAAGAGAAACGGCAAAGATCTTGAACAATCCGAAGGACCAAGAGTGGTACAATGCACTCTTGACCAAGGCTAGAAGTTCATTTCTAGATCTCTACAACGGAAGGTACTTCGAAGCATGGCGGGGTGATCCGGATCCAACGGGATACGTGTTCATGGCTCAGCTCACTGGCGAGTGGTGGATGCACGTGCTTGAGCTCGAATCAATTGCACCCAAAGATAAGATTGATTCCGCCTTTGAGTGGCAGTACAAGGTGAACGCGCAGGCATCCAAGTACGCCACTCCGAACCTCGTTAACGAAAACGGGAAGATCTGGGAGCTGAGCGTTCAGTCGTACTCTTCGTGGCCCCGCCTTGTCTTCGGGCTGGCAGGATACAGGTACCGGATTGGAGACAGGAAGTGGCTCGAAGTCGCAAAGAAAGAGTGGGACAACATCGTTGAGCAGGGACTGGTGTGGAACCAGCCGTCAAGGATAGACGGAAGAACGGGACGGCCCGACCCTGAGGTATACTTCCTCGACCACTATATCGGCAGCGCAGCTCCGTGGACTTTTACTATGTAGGAGTTAAGTTCGCCAGTGGAGTGGCGGATTGATTGTACGAAGTAAAACGCGCCACTCCCGAACTTTCGAAAACCCTTGCAAAGACCGGAGACACGGTGTTCAGGCCCTGCAATGAACCGGGACTGCTCGATGATTTTCCGCTTTTCTACTCGGCGGATAATTCAAAGAATCTTTACTATATCGAGGATGAAAAGGGAAATCCGATAAGCTCGGCTGGTGTATGCAAGAGCGTTTGCTCGTTGAATGGGCTGCAAATTCACGTGGCATCCCTGGGTAATGTTTGGACACTGCCGGAGCATCGCGGTGAAAAACTAGCTTCGAGAATCATTGGAGAAATTGTCAAGGATCTGGAACAAGAACCGGTCTCACTGCTGCTGGTTTCTGGAGACGAGAGCATCTACACAAGAATCGGGTGTTCCTCAGTCGGAAGGATGATTGTTGCAATTTTCGAACGCGGTACTAGAGGAGATGTCACATCGGACGGTTTTCAAACAATCCTTGTAAAGCCAGAAGATAGAGAATCGCATGCGACGGAGCTTTTAGAAATTCACGAGAATGAACCGATCAGATACGCAAGAAATATTTCACAAATGGCGGTCTTCCTTCGCACGCTCGGATATCTCCGCAGGTATTCTGATCGCCAGCTTTTCGAAATAAAGCATCAAGGAAAAACTGTCGGGTATGTCGTTGCATCCATTGATAGTTTGATAGCAGAACCGAGATTCGTGAGAATAATCGAGTGGGCAGGATCATGCAGAGCTGTGGTTTCCAGTTTATCAAGAATTTCGGAGCACTATGTAGCAGAGTTTGTGGAATTGCATGTCCTTCCATCCGATGTTGAAATGATGAAGTATGTTGATGATCTTAAAATGAACTTTCGAGAGGAGCCGCTGCAGGGAACGATTCGGCCGCTGAACGTGGAATATCTTTTCTCCGAACTCCACTCCTGGTTTGAAAAAAATCTTGGTGGCAAGGCCAGAATTTTTCGCTGGAAAGGCTCATGGTTGGCTGAAGGACCTTTTGGAAAGAAAGTCATCGGGAGCTACGAAGCCATGTCCAGCTGGCTCTTTGGTTCCAGTGAAGATAACCTAGGGATTCCCTTGATGATGACTGATGATTTGAATTATATCTAAACTGAGCAAATTTGTACACAATACCGGACTCTGACATGAATTTAACTATGACTATCTAAGTTTAGCTGGGAATTGCACGAGCGTTTTTTCTGGAGAGGCTGGCATTCAACTATTCGGGGAGGTCCCCATTTTCCTTACAATTCGCCTCTACGAAACGCGTTCCCTATTCACTAGACGGAGATGATTGTTGTCTCCATAAATTCGTCCAAGGAGCTCAGCTCTTCGTAGGTTCGATTCCTCTTCAGCATCCAATAGGCGTACGAAACCATCTTCCTTGCCACAGCGATCAAAGCTTTCCTTTCACCCCTCGTACGCCTTAACTTGGTATAGAACTCTTTGAGGCGAGGATCCTTTCTGACAGCTACTCTCGCACACTCGATCAGATTCCTCCGGAGAAACTTGTTTCCATCCTTCGTTATGTGACCTGTGAAAGATGCATCACCTGACTGGTGCAGGGAAGGAACGAGACCCAAGTAGGCGCACGCATGTTTCGAGTCGGGGAATCTATCGATGTTGTCAAGAGCCGATGAAAGAAAAAGAGCCGTGTAGGGTGCAACGCCAGGCAACGTGTCCATGAGTTTTGCCTTTTCATCATGCGCGACGATCAGAGAAATCTGCGGGTCGAGCTTCTCAGTGATTGATTCCACGAGTTCGAGTTCCTGCAATCTGATATCTATCTCCTGGAGGGAAATCTCTTCTTTGAGCTTCCTTCTTCCCTCTGCACTAAACGGACTATCAACGACGATTCCCCTCCTCTTCAGAAGCCATCGTATCGAGCCTCTCAGCTCCGCCCTCCTGAGGCCGTACTTCACCCTGTCGTTGATGAGAAACCTCTTCTCCCTAGTTTCTTCTTCAGGCATGTAGGATCTCTTGAGGTAGTTGGTCCTGATTTGATCCCCAAGTAGTTTTGCATCTATTCTGTCATGTTTTTGCTTCGAACCGGAATCTCGTCTCAGCCTCTTCGGATTTGCTACTGCAACCTCGCACCTTGGAATCTGTCTGAGCTTATCGTACAACGGGTAGATGAATCCAACAGATTCTAGAGCTAGATGTTTCTCCTTCGCCGGCAGAGACTGAATGAAGCTTTGAAGATCCTTTGTGAGAATTCTCTCCTCCTGCAGAAGAGTGCCTCTTGGTTCAAAGATTGCTAGCTGAGTTTCTCTTTAGTGAACGTCAGCTCCTATGTAGATTACCTCATTTTGTTGATACATATCCTTCGATTTTACATTCTGTCTTTTCAAGGATAGTCATAGGAATCACTAGTAACACCCAGACCTAGAGTCCTTTTGCTGGGCGCGGCCAGAGAATGCACGAAGAAAATGAGAAAAATTCCACCTGAGTTGCTCTGGTTATCGCTATATTATCAGATATCTTTCAAATATTCATACGTTCTGTTTCCGAGTGGCTACTTCCAAGTCTCAACTCTTTTTTCTCCTTTGCGTTGAAGCAATCTCACTCTTCCTTTTCCTGACGAGGTCGCAAAGTATGTCCGAGTGAATGTTCAGGCCAATGTTGGTCATATTGTAGAGATGCTCGCTTGAAACTAACCAGACAATCTCACAGATCTCTCGGTCGGAGTAATACTTGGACAACCGTGCAAAGGTTTTAGGATCTACCTTCTTTTCCTTCGTTAGTTCGCTGACATAGTCGAGAGCTGCGCGGTCCGCTTCAGTGAAAAGAGGGCTCGTCCTGTATTCTTCTATTGAATTGAATTTTGCTTCATTCATCGACTCTTTGATCTCTGCCCACCTGTTGCTGTCCATGCAAAAGAGGCAGACGTTTAGGCGTGAGACCTGATCGCGGATTAGCATGACGGTCTCCCTAGGTAGCTGGAGTTTCTTGTCCAGCGAGGGAACCTTTGCATAGAACTGGCCGAATGCGGGTGGGAGTCTCGCAGAGTGAACCTTGACTCCAGTGATAACCTTGCCAAATTGGCGTCGCGTAAAATAGTATGCGATCTTCATCCGTACCCCCGGCGGGTTTTCTATCGGAGGCAGGAATGGATCTGATTCTGGTTGATTTTGGTGCTCCATTGATTTTTCCCGACTGGACCATTAAACAACTACCCCGGTTTATTAATCCACCAAATCAGTAATCGAAGGGCCTATATCCGACATTGAAAGTTTCAGAAACAGAAAAAAACTTAGAAAAACCGAATCAAAATCACCCCACGCATATTCAACATAAGATCTCTCACGGGCACTATATGGCCGGAAGTGAAAAGCTATGACTAAAAGAGTCTACGTATACTAGACGGAGTGGATTCAGACATATCCTTGTGTGTAGAATGTGAGGGCGTCTTCTATTTATCAATAGGATCAGTATTTCTGAAATTTCGCCCTAACTGTACAACGCAAAATAAATTGCCGTCAGGATCCTCAAGAACAATAAAATCATCTTCAGGATCGTACTCTTGTGGATGACGGCTAGCACCAAGCTTGAGAAGTCGCTTTACTTCTCTCGCTCGGTCTTTGGTGTAAAGATCGAAGTGCAACCAGTTTCTCCCCGTCAGTTTTTCTGAAGGCAGGACCCTATTCAAGGACACGCTCGTATTTCTTCCATCGGGATCAACGAGTACTACCCAGTCGCCCTGCGCTGGCTGTCTCGGGACGTAGTGGAGAGCCTCCTGCCAGAATTCTAGCATTCTTTCGAAATTAATGCAATCTACGACAACCGAGCCGATTTTTAATCCTGTACTTACAGACAATAAGAATCGATTATTTTCTCTAAAGTATCATACTATTATTCTGAACGTTCTGAGATGGTGATGATCATAACTCCAATTTACTATCAAGATTATGCAGCATTGAAAATCTTGCAATCCTCGAAGATGTATATAACTTGGAGTCCCTCGGAAGAGTGAGTAATCATAGAATGAAGGTTCCTGATGCTATCGAAGATCCATTCAAGCCGCCAACTGACCTGATCATCGTTACGACGCCGTTCGTGTCAGGGTATCACGTGACTCGGGTGATTGGTGCGACGTTTGGGTTAATCGTACGGTCGCGGGGGCTGGGGCAGAATATCTTTGCCTTCTTCAGGGCTTGGGGTGGCGGGGAAATCAAGGTGTACACGAATCTCTTAGAACAAGTGCGCCACCAAGCCCTACAGCGGCTAGCCGACCACGCAAGGAGCCTAGGAGCAAACGCGGTCGTCTCCGTCGGCTTTGACACGTCGGAAATGGGCGGATCGATGACTGAGGTTCTCGCGTACGGGACCGCGGTGGTTGTGGAGCCTGACACCTCGCCTGCACAGCCCGTCGCGCTCCACTGAGATGATTCGAAATCAGTCCAAGTACTTGATAACACGGTAAATCCCAACATCTCTAATTTACTATTAAATCCCGAGTGTGAGATGTGGGATCCGCATAAATTTACAAATTAGTCTTAGCAGTGTTCGAACAGCTTTCGTGTAATTCACTCGTTCTGACTGATTTTCTCTAGAAGCATTGATGTGCAGCAAGGGCGAAAGAAACAAAAGCGTCATTTTTGCCCTTTTTGTTGATTAATGGCCAACTCTAAAAATAACCTCTTCAACAATCCCGATCTGGCAGTTTCCCTTCTCGTGCCGAATTTGGAAAATGAAGGAGTAGCCTACAAATATCTGAAAACTTTGGCGAGAGAATTTGTTCTGAAGAGCGAGAACCCAGCCGAGTTCGCCCGATTAATTAACGCAGATCTAAGTCGCGAAACTAGCAGGACTCGGCGTGAGGCTTTGTTTCATCTGAGGCAGCGAGCCATAGAGGTTTTTGCTTTGGACGAAGAGTAGAAAGCAGTTTTTCTAATCCTCATCAGTTAGCCTTTGGTAATTTTCAATATGGTGTTCTTTTCCTATGAAAGTTCGGATAATGAATTCAATGAAGCATTCCCTCGCTCTTGAGGAAAGCACGCATTTTTTCTGCGGTGTCCGCTGGTGGATTGAGCAGGGGTAACCTGACCATTGTATTTATCGGGCCGAAAAGGCTCGCACCGATCTTTAGGGCACCAATTGGTTCTGGAGGCGGAGCCATCTCTTTCAGCGGAGTTATTATCCTGTTGTAGATGTCCGAAGCTTCTTTCACCTTTCCGCTTGCGCAATAGTCGTAAATCTGCACGAGCGTCTTCGGAATGAAATTGCTGAACCCGGAGACCGTCCCCTTTATTCCAAGCAACATTCCGGGGATGAGGTAATCCTCGATTCCAGCGAGTACGGTGAATGGTTTTTTCGAGTTTCGTGTGCTTCTTATGATCTGCCTCAAGTGCAGAAAGCTGTCAACGCTGTTCTTGATTCCAACAATATTTGGAACGTCAGCGAGTCTTGCAATCAAGGCGGGAGACATGTTGACCTTGGTCGTACCTGGGAAGTTGTATATTATTACCGGAACTTTCACGGAGGAAGCGAGTTTTTCGTAGTGGGCATACACCGCGTCGTCGCCTATGTTGAAGTAATATGGGGGCAGAGCTTCGATTGCATCAACTCCAATGTCAGCGGCTTCTTTTGCAATCATCACCGAAATTTTGGTAGAGCCGCTTCCTACCCCGGCGATAACTGGGACTTTACCGTTCGCTTCGTCAACTACGGCCTTTATGACAGCGCGGCGCTCCTCATCCGTTAAACAGGGAAATTCGCCCAAACTGCCGGCACAAACGACTGCGTGAACCCCGCCGTCAATCGCGTTCCGGCAGAGCCATCGTGAACCATTCGTGTCAACTTCATCAGATTTTGTGAATGGGGTAACGAGAGCCGGCATGACACCCTTTAGTTCCAACAACTATAGTCTCACTCGAGAAATTCGAGTGGTTCGACCGCTATATATCCTGTTTTTAGTTGTAAAAAGAAGAGCCTCGATTCTTGTGCTTTTAGAAAATTCTTAAGAGTGAGAATGAATTCGGTCGGAGACTTATGGTCACTCTCGGTCCTGGCGATAATCTAACTTCTGGTGTGCCGCTCGGAGGCATAGGCGCAGGAAAGGTAGAGCTGAATAACAAAGGCAAGTTGGTCAATCTCACCATCGCGAATAACTGGTCAATGCCCATCCCTTGGATGAGAGCATTTCACGTTATGATAAAACCGGAGGATTCGAATCCTTTCTTTCTGGAGTACGGTCTGCCGATCAAGAAATTCTACCAGTATGAACCCGATTCTATGACGTACACAGGCGAATATCCGTTTGCCAAGATTGAAGCGAAAAAGGATAGTCTCAAGGCGACAATGGAGGTCTTTTCTTCGATCATTCCCCACAACCTCAACGACTCTATCCTGCCCGCATTTGGCATGTCCGTCTCGGTCGATGGAGGTAGCGACGGCATCGTCGCGATATCAGCGTCGAACATTACGGGGACAAACGAAATCGGAAGAAAGAATGAGTCAATCAATGGTGGGGTGAAGTTCCTAAATCCTCGTTCAAACGACTATGACGGCGCCAAAGGAGAGGTCTGCCTGCTCGCCGGGGACATGTTAAATACATGCACCCAGTACAACCTCAATGTTCGTCCAGGAGTCGCAACAGCGGAGAAACATTGGAAATACACTTACGAATCTGACCAACCTTGGCTCTCGATAATCAACGGTGGATCTTTCAATGACGACCCACACGAGGTCTTAGGGCAGTGGGACGATCCGGCTGGGGTGGTTGTGAGCAAATACAGCCCGGGGAAGGAGATCAAATATGTTTTCTCCTGGTACTTCACCGGTAGGTGGGTTTTCTATCCCTACGGTCACTACTATCACACAAAGTTCGGAAGTGCTGAAGAGGTCGGAAGGTACATGTTGCGCGAGTTTGACCGGCTGAGGATGCAGTCCCGCGTCTGGCATGGGACGATGATCCGCAGGGATCTTCCCGAATGGCTGAGGGACGCGATTATCAACAGCACCAACATCCTTTCAGCGAGTTCGTGGTTTGACGAGAAGGGGCGCTTCTCCATGATCGAGGCTACAAAAAACGATCGGCAGGTCGGATCGATAACCGGGCTGCTACACGAGGCTGGTTCCCTGCCTATTTTGAAAATGTTCCCGGAGCTAGAGAAAAAGTTCGTCCAACAAATTGCTGCGAATGTTAGAGAGGACGGGTACGTGTTACATGACTTCGGAATACTATCATTCGATCACCCTACTGGTTGCAGCACCTACCCGCCTGGTCGAAAGGATCTTCCGTCAACATTCGTCCTCATCGCTTACAGATACGCGAGCTGGATGAATGATCTAGAGTTCCTCAAAGAGATGTACCCGAAGATGATGAAGGCGATAGAATGGGAGCTGAGGCAGGATCGGGACGCCGATGGTCTGCCTGACCTTGAGGGGCAAGCTGACTCTTCATTTGATGCGTTTCCGCACAGCGGCCGGGACAGCTTTGTCTCTTCTGTATTCATCGCAGCTCTTCTCGCAATGAAAAAATCGAGCGAGCTCCTCTTCCAGCGCGATGATAATGAGAAACTTGACCAGCTCCTCACAAAGGCCAAGCGGTCCTTTTCAGAGCTTTACAATGGAAAATACTTCGAAGCCTGGATCGGAGAGCCTGACCACAAGGGGTTGCTCTTCATGGGTCAACTCTTCGGGGACTGGTGGACGAACATACTAGGTTTGGAATCGATCACCGACAAGGAAAAGTCTGACTCGGCGTACGAACATCTCCTTAACATCAATGCTCAGGCGTCGCGATTTTGCACTCCAAATCTCGTTCACGAGAGCATGAGGATCTCCGAGATTAGCATACAGGCTTACTCATCCTGGCCGAGATTGGTCTTCGCTCTCTCTGGCCTCAGGTACCGCCTAGGGGATAATCGCTGGCTGGATGTTTCTAGGAAGGAATGGAACAACCTGATCGCGCAGGGGCTTCCGTGGGACCAACCTTCGAGAGTTGATGGAAGAACAGGGAAGCCAGATCCAAACGAGGTCTACTTCCTAGACCACTACTTAGGTAGTCCTGCCCTCTGGACATTCACACTGTGATTTGGTGAATTCGGACGAACTCTCTTTCTAGCTCCCCTTTGAATTGACATCTTTAGAAGTAGAAATAAAGAAGCGTCAGGGGGTTATTTCAAAAACCCCCGATAGTAAGTTGACGCTAACTGTTATTCTCGCTTCAGCTTCGAGATGGGGAGCTGCCTCTGGACCTTCTTGAGAAGGCTAGGATTCCTGTCACAGCTATTACAGTCGCGGCAACGGCAAGCTCCAAGTAAATGGAGTTAGTTATGGCGGTGGACGAACTGCTGCTGGTGCTACTAGCTGTTGTTGTAGGAGAAGGTATTACGGTAGAAGTTGGCTGTGCCGTAGAACTGCTTGTCGAGCTAGAAGTGATTGCCAGCGGGGCGGCATAGTAGAATGTCCCCGCATTGTATGGTTGCTGCACGTTAGTCTGATAGTCGTAGATCCCCGTGGCATCGTTTGCATTTGTTGAATTAGATCCGAAGGTTATGCCAGTGGTGTATACTACTATGTCCGCCTCTGTGTAGAATGGGATAGACGGAACTAGTTGGGCGATGAAGGGGGTAATCTGAGCCTGTATTGCGTTATACTGCGCAGAACCGGTGGGTACCAACGATTGGTTGATTATCAATTGACCAATTTGGGGCGTTATGTACTGATCTGCAGTTGCCGCAGCCCCTGGAGTTGCTGCGAGTGTTATTATCGTGAGGCCAGAGCTCTGCAACTGGTCGGTGTATCGAATCGGGGTGCCAGTTGTCCCATCTTCCGTCAAGCTCGCAATCTGCCAAGCTCCGGTGCCAAAGTCTGAGTAGAGGGTGGTAGCGTCGGTAACTTCCGTCATCGCATTTATGCCCACCTTGTCCCATTGTTGTGAAATCACGGTAGCGATGTTCTGAGAGTCAGGTTCTCCGGTTGGAATCTGTATAGTCAGCGAGACCTGAGTTCCATTAGCATACATTAATTTTCCACCAGATTCAGTGAGGCCGGCCTTGGCAAACTCTGACTCCGCCGTAGTAGTATTGTACTGATAGGTGTTCTCGCCCGGTTGGACCGTTGGTCCTCCACCATAGTTTACTAGCGAGTATCCTGGACCATTTACCGTCAATGAAAGTGCGTTTCTATCAGTAGCGTAAGCCAACCCTTCTCTAAAAGAGACGTTGTTGAGCGGGGCCTGAAGATAGTTGAGATTTAGTATCTGATATTCGTCAGTAGCAGTAAATTCGAAGATCGAAACGCTCTTGCTCGAGTTGAATGCACTTGTGGATTGTGTCGTGCCCGAGTACCACATGATGTTTATCTGACCTGCAAGAATTGCGGATTCCATTGATGACAAGGATGAGAAAATGTGTACCGCCACTTGGCTGTAGTATTGATTATTGCCCTGATAGTAATACTGGTTGGGAATCATTATCAGCGGATTAGTACCAGCTGTGTATGAAGGGAGAATGTACGGACCTGCAGCGACTATATTCGAGAAAGCAGTGTAGTTAGCAATGCTCGAAAGGGGAGTCTTGCCAAAGTTTTCGTATGGAACGATGAAAATATTTTCCATGTTATTGAGCCAGTTCGGCTGAGAGATTGGCACTGTCACGGTGACAGCAGTCGCATTGTCGGTCTTTACCGATGTCAGGTACGGCGCGAAATATCCAGTAGCATTGCCATAAAGCAATGACCAGGCGAGATCGGTCGCATTCAAGGGTGAACCATCACTCCACTTGAGGCCGGGAATCAGGTTCATTGTCCAACTGGTGTAGTTAACGTTCGAACTCCACGAGTTACAAAGAGTGTCTGTAAAATGTGAAGCTGGCGCGTAATCAACTTGGATGCAACGCAGGTACATCTCGGAATCGAGTGGATTGACATAGACTGGCGAGTATGGATTTAGAGATGGAATTGTAGCAAATCGATTTAGGCCAAGATTCAGTGTCGTCCCCGGAGTCACTGCATGTACAACTGTGGGATGGTACGCTACTGCGAAGGCGGAGCCAACAAAGATCATTAAGATAAGTATAGATTTAGTATTGAGCGCGTTCAAACTAAAGCCACAAGACGAATTTCCTAATATAAACTTTTTATGAAAGTGACAGGTGCCGAGCTCGACCCTTTTGGGGCTTCTGCCCTTTGACAACTAACGTTTGTAATAATCTTCCAGACCGTACGCTATGAAGGCAAACCCTGTTCCAAGAATAGCTATGCTTAACCCTGGCACAACTACCCACCACCAAGCATTGTAAAGCTCTGCTGAACTATCCTGCGCCAGCGCGAGCATCGCTCCCCAACTGTAAGAGTTGATCGGACCCACACCTATAAAATCAAGAGCGGCTTCTGCTAGGATTGCCCCAATTACCGCGAACAGCGAGTATGCAATTATTAGAGGGATGAGATGTCGCAGAAGGTCGGAAAACATTATCCGCACCCTAGGAACCCCGCTTAACAAAGCGACCTCTACATATGATAGTTCGCGCAGCGAGAAGACACTTGATCGCAGCACCCGCGCCATCGCGGGCCACGCCAATAACGAGATGAGCACCGCGACGATTACGAGGCTCGGTTTGAAGAAGGAAGAGATCACAATGAGTAGGGGCAGGGTTGGCAGTGTTAGTACCACATCGGCAATTCGCATCAAGGGTTCATCGAGGTTCCGGATAAAACCGGATGCAACTCCTGTCGTCGTCCCGATGATTGTTGTGAGCACTGCGGTCAAAAAGCCTACGAACAGGGTAGCCCTGCTCCCATAAATCCACTGGCTGAAAACGTCCTGTCCGATTACTGTGGTTCCAAAGGGATGAGCAAACGAGGGGGGAGCGAAATTTGGTCCGGTTGTTGCTAAAGGATTGTACAATAAGTAAACGAAACTCAGGATCGCAAGCCCAACGAAGAATGAGATAATGATTAGACCCACTTTCACGTAAAGTCGTTCCCTTACTACCCTTATGAAACCTGAATCTCGAAGGTTCAACTCTTGGCGAATCACCTGGTGTACGATACTCTCGGATCGATGATGGGATACATCAAGTCGGCAGCGAGATTGGCAAGCAACACAACCACCACTGTCATGAAGAGGCCCGCTTGCAAAACAGGATAGTCTCTCGCAAAGATAGCGTCTGCAAATACACTACCGAGTCCAGGGTAGGAAAATGTATACTCCACTACAAAGACCCCCCCAATCACATTGCCTAAAGTGAGGAAGAATGCGGTGAGAGAAGGGAGCATCGAGTTCTTCATTACGCGTTTGAGGAGCAGTCCTCCTCCCAGCCCCTGTGCCCTCATTGCGGTCACAAAGTCGCTTTGGAGAACCTCCAATGCCGCGCTACGTATCACGATAACGTGGGAGGGAAGCGTTGTGATCACGAGCACTGAAAGAGGTAGGATCATGTGCACGAGAACGCTTGGAACAGTCGGGGTAATTGTATAAGCCGTAGCGGCAGGCAACACCCTTAGATCTATTGCAAAGACCACGATGAAGACCGTTGCGAGCCAGAACGCAGGAACGGTCAGCAACGAGATGTTTAGAGGTTGCATCAATCTGTCAAATATACTTCCCTTCCGCAGAGCCATACTCACTCCCAAGAAGATTCCTATAACCCAAGCTATGATCTGGGAAGAGCCAACCAGGAGGAGAGTCCAGGGTAATGCGATTGAAATTATTTGCCAAGCAGATGTAGGATAAAACTCGAACGAAAAGCCAAAATTGGGAGGAAATGAAAACAGCGCCTCTAGATATTTCACATATTGTACGTATTCGGGTTCATTCAGACCGAAAACACTCGTCATGTGCTGGACTAGAATGTGTTGAGTGGCTGGGCTGACATCATGGGCGTCCGCCACCAGCTGCGCGATGTAAGTCTGTGCGAAATTCCCCGGCTCCAATCTTGGCAGGACAAAGTTGATCGTTACTGTTATGAAGAAAATTATTGCAAGATTGCCAAGTCTTCGTATAAGATAACCACGAGTGTATCTATCTAGAAAGCGAGAAATTGACGATCTTGGAGCCTGCAAATGAAATTACGAGGAATGGGCTCAGATAATAAAACTCTTCTGTGAATCTACAGAACTTCCGTTATGCAATCCTTACGATGTTTCTTGGTTGCCAAATGGGTTCTCCGTTCACTGTGCTCGAGGTTTCTCCTCCGTGAACCTGGGCTCTCGGGTCTTGATCCGTATGATTTCAGCTTACGATTTCTGTATGGCGGGTTGAGTGCCCGAGCTTACCATGAAGCGAATCCTTCCTGTTTAACGCTGAAGTTGTCGCTCTACTCTACCAACAGGATTGATCTGTTGGACCTTGTATAAATGCTCGGGTGTGAGCAGGCTGAAGAATCGTAGCTACATGCTAGTAGGGATTGATAAGCTGAAATGCGAACCAGTCTTGTCTCTCCAAAATCAAACGAACGAAGAATTTAGTCCTCATGGACTAATCTGATGTACGGATACAAATCTTTCGAAAGCAGCAAGATCTTAACAGAAATTACAACCTGAATTCTGATGGTTACATAGACATCTCAGTTTATTACTTTTCTCCAGAAATCAAGGAGATCAATTGCAATACAAATGGGTCGCCCTAAGTGTAACCACAGTGGGCGCCCTCATGGCCGGCGTAGATGCGAGAATCGTTCTTGTCGGTCTTCCAAGTATTGCGAAACAGCTGGGCGCCAATGTAGATCAGATTATTTGGGTCAGCCAGGCATATCTTCTCGCAAGTACTATTGGTTTACTGTTCATTGGAAGGACCGCTGATGTGGTTGGAAGGGTGAGGATATACAATTACGGCTTTCTTGTGTTCACCATTGGATCTGCGCTTGCAACCTTTTCATTTACAGGTCTTGAGCTAATAGCCGCGCGGATTGTACAGGGCATCGGCGCTTCCATGATTCTTTCTAACAGTGCTGCAATAATCACTGACGCCGTACCAAGAAATGAGTTAGGGAAATTCCTTGGTATAAACAGTATTGCTTATAGGATCGGATCTATGGCCGGATTAACGTTATCTGGAGTAATACTTGCCATCACAAGTTGGAGAGCATTATTCTACATCAACATCCCGATAGGGATATTCGGTACAGTATGGGCTTACAAGAGACTGAAGGATATTTCCGGCAAGATCGAAAAGAGGGAAATGGATTGGATTGGATTCGTCTTGTTTACCGCTGGACTAAGTTTGGTTTTACTTTCAATTACATTACTCAGTTACGGTCTTTCTGGTTACTTATGGGGGTTCACATTGCTGGCCGTTGGATCAGGACTCCTGATACAATTTGTTCTACTTGAACTAAAAGATAGAAAAATTGCTCCTTTGCTTGATCCCAGTCTTTTCAAGATTAAGCAATTTGCTGGAGGATCGATTGCTCAACTGATCAACGCAATCGCTTCATCTGGAATAGTGATTATGGCCTCTTTCTATTTGCAAGTTGTAATGGGTTATACGCCTCTTGAGACAGGATTACAATTTCTAGCTCTTGATCTTACCGTGCTGGTTGTTGCGCCTTTGAGCGGAAGACTATCAGACAGATTCGGATCGAGAAAATTCGCGATTATTGGTCTCGCTATTTGCAGCGTAGGTTTTTTCATGTTTGTATTTATTAACTCAATCAAGACCATCCCAATCTTGCTTATTGCACTAGTAACCTTTGGTCTAGGGGAAGGATTATGGATCCCACCAAATATTAGCTCAGTTATGGGTTCGGTCCCGGCAAATCGCAGAGGAATAGCGTCGGCATTTAGAATTACGCTTTCAAATATTGGAGATACCCTGAGTTTTGGTTTCGCCATCCTCCTGATGACATTAGCTATTCCGTTTAAAACACTCAGCCTTCTAGTGTTAGGCAATACGACTCAGGTGCAAACATTTGCTGCTAAACAGGAATTTATCATTGGGTTTCAAATTGTTGCGGTAGTTCTTGCCATCATTAATGGCCTAGCTATCTTCCCCGCTTCATTTGCCAAAAGAAAAGCAATATCAGAAATAGTGACGTGAGGAGAAACGTATCAAAAATGTCTCATGAAAAAGTCTGCTGAGACGAGGGAATAGTGGAAGAATTTGGGAGACAGCACCAACGTTAGTCTTGACATCGAAAACCTAGACGTTGAGTATGTAACAAGAAATCACAACATTCAAGCTGTCAAGAGCTTTGGACTGGAACTCCAAATTGGTGAATCGGTTGGACTTTTGGGCGAAAGTGGAGCCGGCAAAAGTACAGTCGGTTGGGCGATTCTGGGTATGATAACCAAACCCAACGTTGTGACTGGTCGGATTATGGTAGATCAAAAGAATGTGCTTGAAATGAACGATTCTGAGCTGAGGACTTACAGGTGGAGTAAGGCATCAATGATTTTCCAAGCTTCAATGAACACTCTAGACCCTGTAACTACTGTGGGCACCAGTTTTGTTGATCTTTTGAAGAGCAAAAAAGTAACTGCTAACAAAAATGAAGCGAAGGAATTAGTTCGGGAGACGCTAAAGCTGGTGGAACTTGATCCTTCGGTAATTGATGCTTATCCCCACCAACTAAGTGGCGGCATGAAGGAACGTGTTGCCATTGCGATGGCTATCTCCACAAATCCGACGATTTTAGTCGCAGACGAACCGACGACCGCTTTGGATACTATAACACAATCCTCTATTCTCAAAGTAATCAAGTCATTGAGGAAGGATTCAAAGATCCGGAGCATCATATTCATCTCGCATGACATCTCTGTCCACGCCTTAATGACAGATCGGCTCGTAGTAATGTTCAGGGGGCGCCAAATCGAGGAGGGCAAGACCAAAGAAGTTATTGCGAATCCGCTTCACCCATACACGAAATTATTGATAAGCTCGATTCGAATAGGAGGAAAGAAAGAGAAAGCGGTTAACAGAAGCGATCCATCGATTTCCAGTCTTGGAAGTGAGTCTTGTCCGTATGTTGTGTTTTGTCCATACGCCATGAAGATATGTTCCGAGAAATTTCCAGAGACTATCGTAACTCCTGATGGGCGTAAGGTTGCTTGTTTTCTCTATGGAGGGGAGTGAATTTTTGAGCTCACCAACAATCGTTGAATTCCAATCGGTCAGCAAGTACTTCAGGGACAGAAACAAGAATATCGTAACCGCGGTAGATGATATTTCTTTTAGCATCGGAAAGGGGAAGATACTTGGACTTGTCGGTCAAAGTGGTTCAGGCAAGACAACTGCGGCAAGAATCTCTGTCGCGCTAACGCCGGCGAGCAAGGGTCGTGTCCTTGTTGACGGGATCGACGTCGGAAAGATCAAAGATCGAAAACAACTCTGGGTAAAGGCTCAGTACATCCATCAGGATCCTTACAGTTCGCTTGATCCGTACATGTCGGTTCGGGAAGTGCTCGAAAGGCCATTGAGATTCCTGCTCAATTGGAAGCAAAAGGAACTCCGGGAACCAATAGCGCGGATGATGGAGGTTATCGGACTGGACATGACTTTTCTGGACAAAAGAGTGCAGGAACTTAGTGGTGGGGAAAGACAAAGGATTATGATCGCGAGGGCATTTATTACAAATCCGGTTTATGCGGTGGCCGACGAACCGACAACGATGATTGACTCCATTCATCGAAACTCCATTCTCGAACTTCTTCAGAGACTGAAAACGGAGTTCAATACGTCATTCCTTCTGATCACTCATGATCTATCTATCGCTGCTGATATCTGCGATGATGTCGCGATCATGCAAAAAGGAAGGATTGTGGAATATGGAAGCAAAGACAATGTCCTCGGAAATCCCAAGGAGCAGTATACGAAGGATCTTTTGTCAGCCACTCCAGAGAAACTTGTTGAAGCTTCAACCTAATCTGTTCTCGTAAAAATTAGGACAGGCCTGGAGGCCAAACACGTATCTTGGCAGTGGAGATATTTACGCTGAAATGTACAGTTTCGTCGGAGCGAATTCAAAGTGTCCTAAAACCTCGTTCGCGCACATTCTTCCGGAGGCAGTCTTGATCAGAAGTTTGTACAGGCGATCTCCAGCTTCCTTCAGATTGATCTCGTGTCGCAACAAGCCGGACACGTCGAGATCTATGTGTTCTGACATCGTCCTGACTGTTTTCGGATTCGCGGAGATTTTGATGACCGGCTCGATGGGATTTCCTATAACGTTACCCTGCCCGGTGGGAAAAACGTGCACCACTGCTCCGGCCGCAGCAAACAGCGTGACGCATTCCGCAGCCGCTGAGGAAGAGTTCATGAAGCTCAGCCCCTTTTTCGTGGGTTCTTCCGCGTACTCCAGGACATCCACCATCGGGCTCTTTCCGGCTTTCTGGATGTTTCCTAGTGCCTTTTCTTCGATGGTACTCAGTCCTCCTTTGATGTTGCCCTGCGTTGGCTGCGAGCCGAACAGATCAGCCCCCTTGCTCGTCAACTCCTTGGTATAGTCATCAAACATTTTGAGGAACTTTCGCTTGAGCTCGGGGGTCACCATCTTTTGGGCGAAATACTGTTCAGCGCCGGTTAGTTCTGAAGTCTCTCCGATCAAGAGGGTTGCACCTTCATCGACGAGTCGGTCATAAAGAACACCGACGGTCGGGTTTGATGCTAAACCAGATGTTGTGTCAGACTCTCCGCATTTTGTGCTGACCACGAGGTTTGACACATCAAATTCTTTCCGTTGTTTCTCAGAGGCATCGACTACCATCTTCTTTGCGAACCTCGAAGCCCTTTCAATTGTCTTGAGATCCCCGTTCTCCTCGATGGAAAGAGCTTCGACGTTTTTTCCAGTCTTCGCGATGTCGTCCGCGATCTTCTGCGTCCAGTTCGGTTCAATCCCGATGACGATTGCGCTCGCGACGTTTGGATTCTTCCCAAATCCGGAGAGCGTTTTGAACATCAGATCGAGATCAGCTCCAAACTGCAGTCGACCGTAAGGATGGGGGATCGCCCGAGTTCCCCAAATCTCCTTCTCGACCGCGACCGCCGACGAGTTGGACAGGTCATCAAGAGGAATGATCAGGACGTGATTTCTGGTTCCGACCCTGCCGTTTTCTCTTTCAAATCCCATGAAGGTTGTCAATTGCTCTGCACCTACTGCCATCTCAGCGACTTCAAGTTGTGAACGTGCACGTGCTCCCCGGTTGCGATGTCCTTCATCGCAGCACCGATGACATCTCCGTACTCGATAACCTTCTCGCCTTTTCCAATATTTCTTAGAGCAATCTTGTGTCCCAGAGCGATGTCCTCCTTACTTCGGACAGAAGTTTGCTTGTTGTCATCCATATAAACAGCAACGATCTCTTCACCTTTTGCTATATCGTCAGTTGCAACTGCAACAAAATCAGGGTGAGCGTGAATCAGCGCTTTGGTCATCATATTTTTGCATCTTTTCTATGGTTCGGATTTAAATTTTCATTAGTACTTGGTCCGAAAGTTTGAATATGATTCACGAAAAATCGTCGTGTGCCCACGATGATTGAAGAAATCCAGATCAGGAGGGGTTCAATTCCGCTTTCTGAGACTGTACCGCCGCAGCTCTGGATTGCCGAATGGAGCAACCAGTTGTTTGTGAGGCTGACTGCGAGTGGGGTAGTTGGCTGGGGCGAAGTGCTTCCTGCGGCAGGCAATACGAGGGAACCGTACATAGCAATGATTCAGAGATTTGCCGAGGGAATCACTGGAGAGAACGAAGCCGGGATCAAAAAACTTTGGAAAACGATGCGCAGGATGAGTTTCACCGGAGGCTATGGCATAACGACGGGCGCGATGTCCGGAATTGACATCGCTCTCTGGGATATTCGAGGGAAAAAACATTATTCGTCGCTGTTCAGGTTGTTGGGAGGAAAGTCAACCTCACCGCCTAAATTAGCTCGATATGTTTCCCTGTCGAGATATTCGGACAATAAAAAGCTCAGGGACGCTGTTGGAAATCTGATTGAGCAGGGATACAAATCAATCAAAATTCATCAGTCGGCAGAAGATACACTTGACGGAGTAAGAATTCTGAGACAGTCTTTTGGAAAAAATTTTGAACTGATGGTTGATCTGAACTGTGGATTTAGTTACTCCGCCGCAGAGGAATTTATGCGACGGGTCGGACCATTTGAATTAAAGTGGATAGAAGAGCCCGTCTGGCCTCCCGATGATTTCGAGTCGCTGCGAAAATTGAATCGAATTGGACCTGTGGCAGCCGGTGAGAACTTTTTCAGCATCCACGAATATCGCAGACTGCTCGAGACTGACTCTCTCACTTTTTATCAGCCTGACGTGGCGAAGTGCGGCGGCATAACAGACTCTAAGCGAAATTGTCGAGGCAGTCATGTCTCATGGCTCAAGAGTAGCTCTTCATAATCGGCCCCACAACGGATGGGTCGGTCTGGTTGCCGGAGCGCAGGTCGCTTCGTCGTTTGACCGATCGGCAATAATCGAAAGCCCGCCCAACGAAATCCCGGCAAAGTATTTCGAATTCAAGGGGAAATTGGACAAGCAGTCAATACAGGTAGACGGACCGGGCCTGGGAATCGCGCCCGTTGAACCGATTCCGGAATCGTCCGATTCGAAGCTACTTCGATTTCATTAGTGGATACGCCGCGCGAGCCTCCGCCGCGAGTTTTTCTTCCACATCGTTTCCAAGAGCATAGATCGGCTCTCGCGGGACTCCAACATCGTATCCCCGGATTATCTTGACGAGGTTATAGTTTGCAGACCACTGGCCATACTTCCTCGATAGGCCGGCGAGAGATGTAATGGTTTTTTGCGCCTTCAGAGCATCGGACAAAGGCGAATCAACGTCGGTGGCTTTTATGAGAAGCTCGGGGACATAATTGGCGCTGCCCGCAACTGAACCGTCCAATCCGGATCTTACCGCCGACGTGACGACGGTATCCGGACCGGAGTACACGAGGAAATCATTTCCGAGCTGGTACTTGAACGAGAGCATGTGCGCAAGCTCTGGAAGAGTATCTTTGACACCAATCACGTTGCCCCCGCCCTGAATAACCCTCTTGATAATTCCGGGCGCGATTTCGTACCCGGTCGCGAGCGGATAATTGTATGCGAGCAACGGGTAAATCTTGGAGAGCGTAAGGAAGTACTTTACAACCCAATCATCCTGCATTCTTGGATAGAAGTACGGCGGGTAGGAGGCGATCGCGTGAAGATGCAAACGCTTTGCATGCTCCGCTAGCTTCACGCTCTCCGCAAGATCCAGCGAACTTGCCTGTAGAATCAACTTTGATGAGAATTCTTGAAGCTCGTCAACCATCTGCAGTTTTTCATCCGAGGTCAAAGAGGGTCCAAGGCCAGTCGTTCCGGCGATGAACAAGAAATCCATCCCATCATCCAAGAGTGCGCGAGCGTGGTGCTTGAGCTTCTCAATATCAACTCTATTTGCCCTAAATGGAGTGATTACCGGGACTATCCTGTGAACCAATTATCTACACCTATCCAAGATTGTACGCGATCAGTTTGGGTTCCGTCATCTCCATCATCGAGTCCGTCACGCTCTCCCGCCCAATGCCGCTCTTCTTGGGGCCTCCGAATGGAAGATTGTCCCAGCGAAGCCTTGTCGTGTCGTTGATCAACACGGCTCCTACCTTGAGCTTCCCAGCAATCCGGTATGCTCGGGGGAAATCTTTGGTGAATATTGAGGCATCCAATCCGTACGGAGTCGAGTTAGCGATCTGGATTGCTTCGTCGTCGCTCCCGATTTCGATCACGGGAAAGATGGGGCCGAACACTTCCTCGCTGAGTACCTTCGCACTGTTACCCTCAACCGTCATAAGAGTTGGAGGAAAGTAGTATCCGCCCTGCGGTGTCGTTCCCTGATATATGACATGCCCACCGTTTCTCTGGGCATCATCAACAAAGTTTTTCATCGAAGCTACCGCATCGCTAGATATGAGTGGTCCGACCGTTGTGTCAAGAGACATCGGATCTCCAACCTTGGTTTTCATCAGGCGTTCGCGCACCATTTCAGTGAATTTTTGCGCGATCTCCTTTCTGACAAGAAGCCGTTTTGTGGAATTGCAGAATTGACCGGAATAGTCGAACCTGCCCAGGATCGCTGCGTCGGCTGCTTTCTCCAAATTCGCATCTTCCAGGACTATCTGCGCATCGCTTCCCCCGAGCTCCATTATTGCCCTCTTGCCTCTCAGAGTCGCTCTGCTAGCGAGATCGAGGCCCACCTTTTCCGAGCCGGTAAACGTGATCAGGGAAATCTTTGGGTTTTCAACGAACTCGTTTCCGATCATTCGCGAGTCGCCGGTCACTATGTTTAATGAACCGGCTGGAAAACCAGCCTTTAGAATAATTTCACCAATCTTGATTTGAACAAGCGGAGCAAATACACTCGGCTTGTGAACAACCGTGTTTCCAACAGCAAGAGCTGGTGCAACTTTGTGAGCAATGCTCGAAGATGGAAAATTGAACGGCGTGATGGAGGCGACTACCCCCATTGGTTCTCTCGTGAGGATCGCGATTCTCTTTTCATTTCCCGGTGGAAAGTCGTAAGCTTCGAGCGGTATGAAGCTCCCCGCGAAAACTTCGCGAGCTTGCGTTGAGGCAAGATCGAAAATCTGCGCGGTTCTCTGAATTTCCCCTCTTGAACTCTTCAACGGCCTGCCAATTTCTCGTGACATGAGAGTTGCAAGGGGTTCCGGATCGCTCCTGATGAGTTCCGCAACTTTTCGGAGAAGAGAACCTCTTTGAGCGATAGAGAGACTCTGTAGTTTCGGGAGAGAATCGTATGCGACATCGATCGCGTATCTAACCTGCTCGATACTCAGGCTCGGTATTTCATCCAGGACATTTCCAGTTGCTGGCTCCATCACCTGAAGCCGTTTTTCCGTTTCCACAAACTCTTCGCCGATAATTGCTTTCATCAAATTGACTTTACCCCGAAAACCTTGCGATCAGCTTCAGCTATGGTCTCGCTAAAAACATTGATTGAGCGCTATTACCAGTGAGGTTTCAGCTCTAGAGAATCGTAATGGATGCTCAACCCCCTGCGACCCGCCTCGCCGTAGTGAATCACTCCATCAAAATCTTCCTGCGGGCCGGCAAGCGACTTTTGGTAATTTTCAAGCGCAATCTGTCTGGAATCGTTCTGATCCCAAGCAATTTGCACTTCAAAATCACATATCGCATAGTAGAGAGCTCGTCTCAGGTGTTCAACCCAAGCCTTTGATCCCAGAGCGGTTGCGCTTTTCACAATTTCGTCGAGAATTCCCAAGGCATTTTTGAGAGCATTTACCCTTTCACGCATCTCGTCTTTAGCAACCGCGAGTTTTCCCACTGCGCAGAGGGGATGAAACCCAAAATGTCCGGAATAAAGGCCACGCAGATTTCCCTCCATCAATTTTAGAGCCTCATCAAGTCGTCCGGAGAGATTTTCGCCGACGCGCAGCGAAGCCCAGCGAAGCACCTCCTTATCCACATCCACCGCACCGTTCCAACCGCAAATCGCGAGCATCCAATGCGAAATCTCGTAGGCGAGCCAAGTGTCAGGTTCGGAGTAGCTGCTCACTCCGCGAATTCCAAGTTTTTCGTATGTCGAGTGTTCGTCTGCAATAAGCCTCGGCATTACTATCGGAAAACTCCGAAATCGGTATTTCATGTAGTACTCGTAGATCACAATTTCTCCTGCCCAGCCGTTCTTCCATCGCAGGAGCTTATCCCAGCATTCCGATCTGTTAAATTCGCTTACGACATCGTTGAGCTTGTATTTGTAATCGCGATAAATCGGGCAAAAATCCAATCGAACTTCCGATGAAATCGGAGTCCTTTCGGGAAACTCGGTATAGTGGACATAAGCGAGGATTCCTAACTTGACATCTGGTCACTCTCTTTTCAGGGCACTCCTGATCGTTTCAACGACTATAGCGTGTCTTTCGGACTCGCTCCCCAATGCAACGCAGTTAGAGCAATCACACCAAGGAACAGAGTCTGGGGGCCACAGATCAAAAATATTGATTTCCGGACGCGCTTTAATGTAGCTTATCACATTCTTCTTGAATTCTTGCAAAACATCAGAATTCGAAGTGCAGAATACGCACTCGCTCATCGGAACGCGTTTCCCGTTGAGTTCGCCGAACCATTCCGGATGGTCGTGAAAGTATTCCTCTGTGGGCAAATAGTTCTGATACCCGTGCTGGCCTACCTGGATCAGGATTCCTCTTTTCTTCAACTCAGGAGTTACGAAGTCTCGCCACATATCCCAGCTCGTCCTGTGAGGATTGCTATGGGTTCCCTCGCCATGCGATGGGCACCGCAGTATGTTGTGTCCCATTTTTGCCATCCAATCTATCAATGGTAAAATGTTCGATTTTGTGTGGCTCGCCCCCTCTCCGATGTCTTTCGGTCGCCAAGCGAAAGTGGGTCTATGAGTCCCGAAGCATGTTTCAGAGACTTTGAGGTCACGATTTAGAGTGACAAATTCACTCCCGCCCAAACGGCTGTAATAATCGAATTCCGGTGCAAGAAATGAGACGCCCAGCTGCCGAATAAGCCAGTAGACCCCGAAAAGAGTTGCCCGGGGGTTATTGCCTGAAATTGCCAAACTCGCTCTGGTTCTAGTGATTGAAAAGCTGTCGTCCTCTCTCTGCTTACTGGACTTACTGGATCGAGAAGCTGGTGTGCCTCCAACCATGATCACTGGTAACTTCTTTCGATTTGACGTAGATTTTGTCTTTTCTTTTGCTTCTCGAACTGGAAATTGTCCGCCTGTAATCCGCTGCAAGTATTTTTGAAGTTCCGAAGCTGCAAAGCGTTCCGGGAGTTCGCTGTTTTCCCGAATTGCGATTTCGCATTTGGGAATTCCATTTTTGGCTATTTCAAATGTCAAAGAGACCAACTAGCCTTACGAAGCGGATCCAGCTTGATTATTATTGTTGAAACAGTATTCGTCCATCCCTTGAGGATTTTCATTTGGTCTCTCAAGACTGTAGCTTCTCCCTCCGCGAGGATATTCGCCTCGCTTTCAAGTGTTATTCCGCCTTCGGAAACCTCGTCATCGATAGTTATTGACGATTTAGGATTCCTTCGAATGTTTTCACTTTCTTTGATTCAGGATCAGAAGGAATGTAGAACACACCTTCAATCAAGATATAACTAGTAGGAACTGTGTGCGGCCATCCGTTTGCGCTCAGTGCTGAAAGATGACAGATATCCTTGGAAGCAAGGAGCTCTTTCTCTGTATTAGAGTAATTCAACACATTCTCTTACCCAATCCAACAGCGATAAGGGTTGATTCCTATTACATAAATTAGGGATAGTCAATATCCAACCAGGTTCACAATGAATTTGGAAGGTCGTCGCCTCGTAATTAAGGGCCCGCTTGATCTTGAAGTGGAAAAGTACTCTATCGACTTTGATGTTGGGAGCTCGGAATTCATCGTTAAAAATAGGTATACGGCCATCAGTGCCGGTACCGAGCTTTCAATATACACAGGCACAAACCCCAAAGTGTACGAGCCAAATTCGTGGTGCAATTATCCACACGTCCCGGGTTATGCCGGACTAGGCGAAGTCATCGCAACCGGTTCGGAAGTCGATCTCAAGCCTGGCGATCTAGTCTTTCATCATGCCCACCACTCGACTTACGACAAGCTCTACAGCGGCTACTCTCACTATGCGAACATTTCTGAAGATCTGCTTTTGCCCGAGGTATCTCTGGTCCGTTTCGCAGCAATAGTGCTCAGTGGAAGCATTAGATTGAGTAAAATCGAACTCGGAGACAAAATTGCTCTAACCGGTCTGGGAATAATTGGACAGATCGCATCCCACTCTTCAGCCTTGCCGGCGGAGACGTGGTAGCTTTCGATCCCATAAATTTCAGGAGATCAATTGCGAGGGGCATTGGATATTGCGTCGGGATTTACGACCCTTCCCAAACCAATCTCAAGGACATAGCATCCGAATTCAACGATGGAAAAGGAGTTGATACACTCGTTGATGCAACCGGGGTGAGTCAGCTTATCATGTCAAATGTGGGACTGGTCCGACCGATGGGACAGGTGATCTTGCTCGGGACACCCTTCGCGTCGTACAACGCCGACGTCACGCAGCTTTTCAGACAAATACATCTCAGGTGGCTCACCATAAGGGGAGCGCTTGAGCGAGACCAGATCTCGCCGCCGGGCGATAATTCACCCCATTCGTATATCCGGGACGTAACACACGTTCTCGATCTCGTTAAGCGACGAAAGCTGAAAGTCAAGGAGCTAGTAAGTCATGTAGTGGCTCCGGAGGAAATGAAACGAGCTTACGATGGCTTGTTAAACAACAAAGAAGAGTACATGGCTGTTGTAATTGACTGGGACAAATCCTAGACAGACTTCGGTATTTCAGGCACGCCTGATTGGATCGCCGAAATTGACGACAGATCAAGGGACAGTGCGTTAAAACCGTCTGATAATGACACGGAGGGCTCTTCTCGCCTCCTCAGTTTCGACACAAAATCCTCGAGGAGTAAAGCAATGCCGTCAACTTCATCGATTGTTTTCAGCATCTCAGCCCTGTAGCCCCCATCCTTTTCTCTTATCCTGATCCAGGCCGTCTCTTCCGGGCTTTCTACTCCGGAATACATCATTCCGATCATCGCTCCCTGCCCGCTCGCCGACACCACGTTCTGTCCAGCAACTCCATTCAAAGTGTCCTCGATCAAAACTTTGAGGCCGCTTGCATATTCCAAAGTAATTACGGCGGTAGAAAACTTGCCCTCCTTCCAAGTCGAAGGAGAATCGGTAAAGCCTGAGACCTTCTGGGGCATTCCGAAATACCATACCGCGAGATCGAAGTAGTGTATCGCTTCCTCCAGAAGCTGGTGTCCAACTCTTGCTCCATCGTACCGCCATCCTCTAGAACCTGTGCGAAATGGACTTCGCCATGATTCAATCTTGGCAAAAGTCGGATTGGTGACAAGATCTTCATTGAGCGCGGATTTGAATGACTTCCAGAACGGGGCATATCTGTACTCAAATACAACCTGAACTTTGGTGGATGTCTTTTTTTGAACTTCGGACATTCTTAGGGCGTCTTCAATGTTGATCGCAATCGGCTTTTCCAGAATTACGTCCTTTCCCTTTTCCATCGCGCTTATCGCTTGACTCGCATGAAGATAGTTGGGCGATACGATGTCAATAATATCGAAACCGCCTTGGGACAAAAAACTGTCGTAGTTAGAATAAACCGGAACGTCCAGCTGTTTTTTAGCTTCGGTCGCGCTCTCTTCGCTTCCGACGCAAATGCTGGCGACTTTTACACCCATTAATTTATCGATCGCGCTTGCATGAATTTTTCCGAATCTTCCAAAGCCGACCAGTCCAACTCTAAGAGTGTCCATGGAGACTTCCCGCAGGAAGAATAGAATTTAGACTATTCGCGAGGTAGTTTGATAAGATATGGGATTCATTTCGTGTCGTCTTTTTGGCTAGTCATCTGGACTGGATTCTTGGAATCAGCCAGCTTTGATTTCTCAATTTCCGATCTCTTAACCAACAGCAGGATGGGTCTCCCTATTGTATGAACAAATTTGCTGAACGGAGCGCTCGCCAGTAGTGCCGTCACGAGAATTATGTGAAACCAGTACGAGAAACCGTCGGGAAAAACCACGTTCAGGTCTGAAAAAATTTCCGTCGTAAAACCGCTAACTCCAGTTAGAAATAGGAGCAAAAGAAACACGAAATCGCCGAGGGTCGAGTTCTCGCGAACTGAAGGAACGAACAGCCGGCGGCCAAGCGAAACAGAAACACCGGCAACAAACAACACCCCGCTGATATTTCCCAGAATTCTTACCGGGCTGGTCAGCCCAAGAGGTGCGGCAGCTGGATTTACAATTTCGTCGAGAGTTGTGGTAACGGCCAGTCCGAGGAAGCCCCAGAAAATGGCAAGGTGGGCTATCCACCTAGCGCGGCTGCAATCCGCGATCGGCTTTTGGTAAAAGACATCAATTCCCAGATTATTCGCAAGTACCTTCGCCTTCGATGCAGCAGAGAGCGAGTAGCTGGTTATATGCGGCAGTCTCTCCGCGAGAGCTTTTCGCCATCTCAAAAGTCCGTAGGCAATTCCAAATATCACCACGATGAGAACGATGACGCCGCCGATGTCAACGTAGCGCTTTTGAAGAAAAGTGTTGAAGTTGATCAGCAGGGACAGCAAATTCCGATTCTAGCGATCGATTTTCCGTATTTCAAGATTTACGGGATTTTGTTGTCTACCTTGACCATGGTCAAAAGTATCCCGCTAATTAGTGGGACGCCGATCTCATATGCTTGTTTATGAGAATCGAATCACCAATAAATCATTTTTAAGATCTGACCCTATAGCGAGTTTGGATTAATCCATCGTACTCTAAGAGGACGGTTCAATGAACAACGAAACTCTCACAATAGAAGTCTCGAGATCGGATGCGACCGGCAAAGAAATCAAACCTTTCTTTGAAAAATTCGAAATCCCGCTATCAGACCAGATGACGGTCCTTGACGCACTTCAGTATGCCCGGGAGCAAATTGACGGTACTCTTGCTTTCAATTATTCATGCCAGAAACAGCGGTGTGGATCCTGCGCGATGAAAATTGACGGGAAGATTTCTCTCGCTTGCTATACTCCGGTACGCGAGGGGCAAGAAATTTCTCCGTTGCCAGGCTTCAAAGTTGTGAAAGACCTGGTTGTTGACTGGGGCCCTTATGAGCGAAAGATGGAGGAGTTGCTTCCCACTCTTCCCGAGCAATCATCTCAGAAAGTTAGTAAGAGGGAGGAGGAACTGTCAGAGTCGGCTTCAACCTGCATCCGCTGCTTTTCATGCGTCGGTGCGTGCCCCACGGTAGACATCAAGGAACCAATTGGTTTTGCCGGACCGGCAATTTCCGTCATGCTGGCTTCGCACATGGATCGCGAGGGCGCTTCCAAAAACTTTCTTTCATCTATAATGAAATCCAATCTCGAATACTGCACCCGGTGTTACGCGTGCAATACGGTCTGTCCGGCAAAGATTAACGTACTCGGCTGCATTCAAGAATTGCAGAAAATTTCAAGCTCTTTCGATTCAGATGCAAAACACCTAAATGAAATGATCCGCGGATATTTCTGATGTACTATCATGTCATCAGCTTGGGAGCCTTCTTCGTGTAAATTGAGATCGAGCCTCCATTTTTCTTGAAAGCGATGTTTACACGCCAGTTTACCTCATCGGTGGTCGGATAGTCGGTTCTCGAGAACGAACCGCGCGATTCTTTCCTCATCATGCTCGCCCGGAGCAGCAGTTCGGCCATGAGCAATAGATTTGGCACTTCGAGGGCTTCGAGCCAGTCAATGTTGAGGACTTCGGATTTTGACTGCACCATCATTTTCTTCTCGCGCAACTTCAAGATTTCACCCAGGCCGGCCGAGAGGCTCTTTTCATCCCGGAGTACCCACGCGTGTTCATACATGATGGAGTGTATTCGCTGCTTTATCTCAGCGGGACGCAAACCGTCTTGCTGATCCAGGACTGAATACACTTTTTTCCTTTCCTCCTCTACTTCTTCGACCGTGGGCTTTGCCGAGGAAATTGATGCCGCCTTCTTCGCCGCCGCATCTCCTGCACGTTTCCCAAACACCTGAGTTATCATCGATGTGAAACCCTCGATCCGCCCGAAGCCGTACATTCCGAATGCAACAGAACCCGCGGCGTACAATCCGGGAATGCTGGTCTCTCCGTTCGCATCAACAGGAATACCTCCGGTCGGCGTGTGAGCTACTGGCCACATCTCCACCGGATCTTTTCTCGGGTCGTAGCCGAAATTCTTTCCGTGCTCCACGAGGTCGGACATGTCTGTTTGAACGCTCGGTTTGTCCCATGGAAGATGAGAGAGATCAGAGTAAATCCCACCCCTCTTCGTACCTCGTCCTTCCCTCACCTCTTTCGCAATTGATTGAACCAGAACTTCCTTTGTTCCAAATTCGGCCCCGCTTGGATTGTATCGAAGCATGAATCTCTCACCTTTCGTGTTCAGAAAATGCGGCGTCTCGCCCCAGCTCTTTTGGGAGCCCCAGGCTCTATTGTTCCCTGGAAGAAAGGGGACGTTTTCCATGTCGATAACCTCGGCTCCCACGTCCAGAGCAAGCACAAGACCATCTCCGGTATCCTCCTTTGAGACCGTTGACGGAGAATAGACCGCCCCGTACCCTCCAGTAGCGATGACGATGCATTTCGATGAAACAGTAAAATATTCACCACGTGCGTAATCTAAGAAGGAACCACCTATCACAGAACCATCCCTTGTGAAAATTTTAGTTAGCATCACCTGTTCCAGCACGGGAATTTTCCTCCTTCGGATCTCGTTCGTCAGCGCTTGCATCATTGTCGAGCCGAGCTTTCTTGCGTTGAAGGTCAGGGTTCGCGGCTTCGAATGTCCCGCCAGCTGACCGACGATGTACTTCCCGCCCTGACCTTTGTCAAAGCGGGCGCCGTAAGATTCAAGATCCGCTATTCTGTCTCGCGATTCTTCTACGAGTATCTTCAGAAGTACAGAATCTCCCAGGTTTCCTCCAGACTTTAGGAGATCTTGAACTGCGAGCTCGACGCTGTCATCTTTAGCTCCCCAAGGTCCCACTGCTGACATGTATGCCAGCTGGGGCGTGCAACCGCTCCTCCCCAGGAAATGCTTTGTCGCAAGGATTACTTTTCCTCCACTTTCTTGCGCCGCAATAGCTGCCCGCGCGCCCGCTCCTCCGCCGCCGACAATGAGAACGTCAGTTTCGAGATTTTGAATTTCGGGAGTCACCGCGTGAGGATTTGTCGGAAAAATCTCGGCCGTTCATTTAACTTTTCTTTGCGTCGTGAATTTTCCAGTCTTTTCGGGTTGGAATGCTAACCTTATTGATGTCCAAAGCGTGGTCTAAAATCATGTCTTCTCGTCAAAATATTTCATCTGGCGGAAAGTTCGAAAAGGTAGTTGGTTATTCGCGGGCTGTAAAATTTGGGAACATGATATTCATCTCCGGGACCACAGGAACGGATTCAATGGGCAACCTAGTCTCAGACGATGATTCATATGTCCAAGCAAAGCAAGCCGTTCGGAATATCCAAACTGCTCTAGAAAAAGCCGGCGCTTCCCTGAGTGATGTAGTTAGAACTAGAGTGTTTGTCAGTGCGAAGGCCGACTGGCAGGATATTGCAAAGGCACATCTGGAGTTTTTTAGTTCCATCGCGCCCGCCTCTAGCATGCTCGTCTGCAGCTTCCTCGATCCTAAGATCCTGGTGGAAATCGAAGCAGATGCTGTAGTAAGTTGAGGAAAATATAGCGTGATTCGATATATGCGTTGATTACTAATCACTAATTCATAATTGAAAATAAATCCGGTTACAGTGTATTATCGCATTGCTCCCCAAAGCCGACAATCCGATAAACAGGATGATCCTTGAAGATAGAAAGAAGGCCAAGTACGGAAAGACAATGGGCGTCGTCTCGATTGCCCTGGGGGCCGATCTTGCAGCAATTGTGCTCTCTTCGAATAATTCCTTCCAAAGCCTAGAGAGTTTAGGGAATGGCGTGGTATCCACCAACACTTTTGCAACTCTGGATATGCTTGGAGCGATATTTGCAATTCTAACAGGTCTTTTTCTGCTGAGGTACAGATATTTTAGCAAAATTACATTTTCAGTAACGTGCGGGTTTGCTGCTTTCTTTGGCTTGATCCTGCTGCTTATGCGATCGGTACATCTGTCAGATAGTTTCCTGACCGCTATCAGCGTTGAAGCTGTGGCTGCATTGATTCTTTCAATCTTCGTAATGTTCCTTTCAGTCTACTCGGCCTAGAATTCGATGCCAAAATGTGTTGATTAATTCACGAAAAAGTTGGCTAGGTCGTTTTTCCTAGCCTTTTCTGACGATACCGTTGTCCTCGTCTTGTTCAACAGAAACCTGATTACACTCTCATTCTTACCTTGTGAAAGCAAGAAACGTGCAACAGGATATCGACCAGGAAACTGGTCTAGTACGGCCAAAAATTCGTGTAAAGTTCGGTACCGCGGGGATTAGAGGTATTTACGGACAGGAGGTCTCCATACGCGAGACTATCTCAGTCTGCTTCGCAGTGAACGAATTGCTCGGAGAGGGTAAGTTTGGTCTCGGGTATGACAGTCGAAAGACTTCTGCCATACTTGCCAGGATCGCTTGTGCCGCGATGAACTGGTACGGGAGTGACGTTGAAAACTATGGTCTGATTCCCACACCGGTTCTCGCATACAACATCAAAGTTAACAAACTTCACGCCGGGTTTTCTATCACTGCCTCTCACAACCCGCCGGAATACGCGGGGGTCAAGGTCTTTGGTACTGATGGGATAGAGTTCTCCCTTGAGGCCGAACACAAGGTCGAGCAGCTGCTCCAGGGGAGTACGAGCCTTGTAAAAAGGGACGAGGATCTCACAAACTTCGGCACGACATTCGAGAATGAGGAAGCGATTTTCTCGTACCGTGAAGCTCTGTTGAAGCGAGCAGCCCCCGGAAAAAAGTCCTTCAAGATACTCGTCGATTGCGCCAACGGAGCCGCTGGCGGAGTCACTCCCGGGATTCTGGCCGAACTCGGTCACCATGTAATCACGATAAATGCCCATCCAAGCGAGAAATTTCCAGGTCGTCTTCCAGAGCCCATGCTGGAGACTCTCAGTGAGGTGGCAGAGTTCTCGAAGGCTGCTGGAGCGGATTTTACAGTTGCTCATGATGGCGACGCTGACCGGCTCGTGATGATAGACGAACAGGGGCAGGTAGTCCCGGATTACAAGCTTTCCGCCCTTGTCTTGAAGATAGTCCTTGAGCGGGTAAAGAAAGGAAATGTGATCATCTCGGTGAACTCTTCGAGCGCTCTTGAAAAGACCGCTCGCGATGCCGGTTGCACGGTGACGAGATCGCGGCTCGGCAAAACTTTCGAGGAGTTGTACAAACGGCGAGGCATTTACGGATCGGAACCGAGCAAGATCGTCGATCCTAGGTGGGGTTACTGGGAGGATGGGATTTACGCAAGCGTGTTGATCACCCAGTATCTCTCTAATAACAACCTCTCTTTGAGTAAGGCTCTCGATTGGATCCCAGTTTACTACAACTACCAGAAGAACCTCCTCCCCTCTGGAGTTCTTGACCAGGGCTGCGTTCGCTCGGTAATGTACGAGAAATTCTCGGGACAGGTCGACAGGTTCGACGAGCTTGACGGCGTCAAGCTCTATCTTAAAGGTGGGGGTTGGCTCATGGTTCGAAGCTCCGGGACTGAGAAGAAAGTGCGGGTGTATGTTGAATCGCCGAAGGAAGATGAGGCTCGAAGCCTGCTAGATTCTGCCGTTAGTATTGCGATTGGTTGCGCGAAATGAGCAGGAGCAATCTTTCGTTCTCGTCGTTGATTACGCGGGCGGTCGAGGAAGCCCTTTCCCACGGCTACCAGATTAGCCCCGATGCGGTCAAGATTCTTCAAAAGGTCGGCGAGCGAAGAAAATCTCCCAGGCCTGTCGAGAACGAAATTACATTCGAAACAATCATTCGAGAAGTGATTGAAATTAAAGCGAGGGCCAAGTCCAAGTCGCTGGAAATCGAGCGTGTTGACCTTGTTGAGGCCTTCCCGGAGATTTTTGATGTCTCCGAGACTCCCTCCGTTGTTTCTCAATCCGTCGCCGTGACATCTGAGTCGATTGAACAGGACGTCGAAATCGTAAGAGATCCTTCTTCCCACATACAGCCGACCGGCATCGAAGGTTTCCCCCAGCTTTTCAAGAGCCGCTACGAGAAGATTGTCCGCATTCTTTCCGAGAGGCCGGAAGGACGTTCTCTCACGAAGGTATCAAAGATAAACAAAGAGAAGGGCAACTCCAAGATCGCCGGGCTCGTTTTCTCCCGCAGGCCGACGAAAAACGGGATCGAGTTTACGATCGACGACGACACTGGAAGTACGTCTATCCTTGCGCTCAGTCCGGAGGCGAAGAAGCTGCAAGCGAGATAGCTCTGGACCAGTGCGTGATCGCTGATGTAGAAGCGGTTCAGGGCAGACTGATTCTGAAGAATGTCATCCAGCCGGACATTCCGAGCAGGGTTCCGTCTACTTCAAAGAAGACCGTCTATGCCGTTTTCCTTTCTGACCTTCACATTGGTAGCAACAAATTCCTTGAGGGAGCGTTCGATCGCTTCCTTGAGTGGATTGCAGGCCGGGGCGTGATTTCAGAAGATGACGAAGAGATTGTGCGTCGACTGAAATACGTGGTAATTGGAGGCGATGTCGTCGACGGAGTTGGTGTATTCCCGAACCAAGAATATGAATTGAGCGAGCTGGACATTTTCAAGCAATATGAGATGGTCTACGAGAAGTTGAAGCTCGTACCGCAGCACCTGCAGATGTTCATGATCCCGGGAAACCATGATGCCACAAGGCAAGCACTCCCCCAGCCGATGATACCAAAAAAATATGCTCCGTCACTTCATGAATTGAAAAACCTCACAATGCTGGGCGATCCCTGCCTGTTCAAGCTAAACGGAGTTTCCATACTCGCCTATCACGGCAGAAGCCTTGACGACGTGCTTGCAACCACTCCCGGACTTTCTTACGAAAAACCGGAAGAGGCGATGAAGGTGTTGCTCAGGGCAAGACACTTGGCGCCGATATTCGGCCTGAGAACTCCTATTGCGCCGGAACTTGAAGATCATCTGGTAATCGAACAGGTCCCTGATATCTTCCACGCCGGTCACGTTCACACTGTTGGAGTTGACCGATACAAATCGACCCTGATAATAAACTCCGGGACGTGGCAGGCTCAGACTGGATATCAGGCAAATCTGGGGATCAGTCCCCGGCCTGGTCTCGTTCCGATAGTCAACCTTGCGACTCTCGAAGTAAGATTGCGCGAATTCCTAGTTAGTTCTATCCCTGCGGCCAAAGGGAAAGCAGTCTCGACATCCAAGGCTAATCTTGCAGAAGCTGGTTAACACTTCCATCTTCTTGGAAAGCCTGTTTCAACACATCTTGAGATATCTGGGGAGTAACCTTCTTCGTCCTGCCGTACCTGCCATAGTTCACAAGAGTCGCGCTGACGAGTCCAAGCGTGTCTAGCTCCGTTACAAGCCCGGATACGCGCCTTGTTGTAAGAGACTCGATACCTGAACGCTTGCAGAGGCTAGAGTAATTCTCGTAAATTGAGCCGCTTGACTTGTTCTCCGGGTTGTTTCTCACTACGGCTATTAGCACGAGCTTAGCGTGAAGTGGGAGACTCTTGAGTGCGTCACTAATCCTGTCCTGATCAATTTTTTGGAGCGCGATGCGCACGTGCTTCTCATCGAGCTGGCTTGATCCTTCTCTCTCCGCAACTTCTCCGGCAATCCTTAGCAGATCTACGGCGCGTCTTGCGTCTCCGTGTTCCAACCCTGAACACGCGGCGCAGAGATTTACCGCAGCCTCCGTATAGGCGCCAGCATTAAAGGCGAATTTGGCCCTCTCTTGAAGGATCGTCGTGAGTTCTTGCGCAGAGTACGGTGGGAATACAATTTCCTCTTCGGACAGGCGGCTGAGGACTCTTGCGCCTAATTCTTCTTTGAACTGTAAATCGTTTGAAATGCCGACCAGGGAGAGAAACCCCGGAGTGATTGCATCAGAAGAAGTAGTTAGGTCGTACAGCAACCCGTCTCCGAACGATTTTACGAGAAAGTCTATCTCGTCGAGTACAAATACTACGTGAAGATTCTTTGTTTTTATTTGGGTTTGTACTCTGGAAAGGACCTCGCTTACAGCAAGGCCTGTAAAAGGAATCGATAATCCGGTATTATTTGCAAGGTCCGCCAGGACCCTGTACTCGGTTCCGGCCATCCTGACATTGGAGTAAACGAAGCTTGCTTTAACTCTGTTGGTCTTCGATGTTAGGGCAAGTTTTGAAATTACATGTTTTGTAGCGGCAGTCTTCCCGGTTCCCGTTTTTCCATAGATTAGAAGATTGGATGGTTTGGATGAATGTAAAAGAGGTGAAAGCACTTGGGCGACGGAGGTTATCTGATCACTCCGGAACGGTAGGTGGTCGGGGACGTAATCGGATCGCAGGGCTTCATGGTTATTGAAAAGCGTTGGAGCAGAAAGGGCCTTCTGGAAAATAGTTTCCAATGATTCTGAATTTTGATCCAAGTAACTACCCACCTACCTTGATTTCTATTGGAAGTGTGCTTTTAGAGTCTTCATTACATAATCAATCTAAAAAATAATGATTGAAGCGATCATGCTATAGTAATGAAAAACAGTAAAGTCAATAATGATCAACACCGTCTGTTCCAAGCATACATCAGCACGTATATACAAGACCTATCTTTCGGGATATTTCCACTGGAACTGCTAGGGTGCCTGTGAACCAGCATCCTTCAGGCATTCGATGAAGTCCTTGAATGCGACCCCTTCTCTTCCACTGGAGCTAGGATCGGTCTTCTAAACATGTATACGGGCTCTATTACACACCCCTTCATTTCCACTGCAGAAGCATTCGCCAATTATGAGTTTCAATCAATTCACAAAAAATCTATCCAGAATATACGTTCCAATAGCTTTCTATTCAATTTCTGATCACCCCATGGTGCTTCGATCAATTTGACAAACACTTGAGCAGATTAACACCTTCACATGTTATCTACTCCTCTTTCAGGCCGTGTGAAGCCGTTAATTGTCTACCTGTGAATTCGAATGATACCACCAGAGGAAATTCCGCTTTCAGCCACATTCAAGCCGCCTCAAAGGCCTGTGAAGATAAAAATCGAGTTTGCCGACGACTCTGGGACGAAGTACTCATTCAACATTGAGGGGACCTCAAAGGAGAATATTAGCAAACTGATAGATTTCGCGCAGGCTGTCTCTACAAAGGAACCCCAGAATGCAGGACAACAGGAGCCGATGGACACAAACTTCGCGAGAGTATACACCTTGATTCAGGACAGGTTCCGCCTTGGATCTTTCACTTCAAGCGATACACTTGAGGCCTATCTGGAAGAGTTCCATACCCCAACCAGTCTGAGCGTGGTTTCTACCTACCTTTCACGTCTCGCAAGCAGAGGGCTGCTCACGAGATCGCGGCACGGCTCGGGATGGATCTACAAGTTACCCAAAATTCAGCAACCGATCCAGCAGGTTGTACCAAACGAGATCTCGCCCTGAAGGTTAGATTTTTTGATCTAACTTGTACTTGCGTTCACGATGGTCGCGATTCTTGTCTCAAACGGTCCGGATGCGCTCACGGTGTACTCTAGGCCGAGGTTGATATGGAAGAGTGAACTCGGGACAGCAAAGTTGGCTGGTAAGTAGGAAATGAGAGCACCTGTCAGACTGTCGATCGTGCCATTGTATGTGAATGTAACAGACTGACCAGGTGCCAGTGTGTAGACCAACATGTTTCCGGAGACGCGGTTTGACGTGGAACTGTTTTCATCCGGGTGGACGGTTGAGTAGTGAGAGATTCCATTGAGGATCAACGACGTGTAATTTACCGGATACAGAGTACCATTGGCGAGGATGGCATAGTAGGCGACCGGGAAGCTCGGTGGAAGGTGACCACGATCCTGACTTGAGTACAGGCCGCAGAAATATTTCTGGAATCCTCCACTGTTCAGAGTCGTATTCGTCACATAGGTTGACGTCTCAGTGTAAGAGGTAACTACCGGACTGGGCCCGCTCCATTGAAACTTCGTAGCTGAAACAACACTTCCGTGATATGCATAGACGAGGTAAGTGCCGTTAGTCCAAAGATAATTCCCAGCGCTATCGCCCGATGGTGTTCCTACAACGAACGAGGCGTTGAACTGACCATTCGATGATACTTGAACTTCGGTAGAGAACACGACAACTTTGTTCGGGTTCAAAACACGGACGGAAACCCAGTAATCTGAGCTGGTCGGTACAGGGCTGACCCCACCGTATACAAAGACTCTGGCCTGGCCGTAATATGAAGTGCCATTAGTGAGAACTGTCAGATTGTTGGGACGAGCATAGGTGGAATTTGGATACTCAATCGTCGTGGTTGCATTGTAAGAATGCTCAGTTTGCGTTGTTGTATTGGAATCATATGATGTAGCGAAAGAAGTTGCATTCGTGTACTGATATGACGTGCTAGTTGTAATTTCAACCGCAGGTGTCCAGCTGAATGTCGCTCTGGCTGTCGTACCATTATAGGTCGCGGACACCGTATACAGGCCGCCAATCCAAGGCAATCTGGAACCTCCAGAAATAAAAGTTGCATGGAATGCTCCTGAAACTTCAACAGAAGAATTTAGCGACTCTACGACGACGCCATTCGGATCGGTCACAAGTACAGCCGCCGTAGTATTGGGAACACTTGGAGGGGGATAGACCCTGCCGCCGACGAATACTGATTGCGCACCGACAAATGATCCTCCTTCTACTGACACTGAAACATAGCTCCCATTTTCATCAGTCGGCCTGGGTGAATCAGGCGCAGAAGCAGCCAGACACTGTGGCAGTTGCAAAACCTGTCCAAGGACTATGGAGGAGAAGCTCGCGTTTGTCGTTCCCTGATTTTGAAGAGTGAGCGAGAAAGAGTTGGGAGTCAGGTGGACTCCAGTGACCACAACCTGTCCTGCGGCCTGCGAGACCCACGTCTGGTTCTGAATTTCATCTATCTTTGCTCCTTTCACTTCAAGCCTGTAGTTCCACACATCACTAGGTATTGGAAGGCTTCTTGCTTCCGGCACAAGAACGTAGGACACCGAGGTTCCATTCTGGTACGGGACGACCTCCGGGCTGAGATCTACGAGCACCCCTGAGGAGTTGTCGGAAGTTACAGATATTCCGCCAACGATTGGGACATTGATCCTGTTTGCCGGAACGTAGGCAGTTTCATTCTGTCCATTTATCGTCACTGAGGCCGAAGTAATATTGAAAGAAATTAGATTGAATACACCAGTCTGGACTGCAGCGCTGCCGAGCGTCAAACTAACATTCACTAAACTCATAAGATCGACACTGCCAGATTCGGCGACCAGGTACCAACCATCTTGGTTACCAGCTTCGGCTACATGGACTTGGACGCTGGAATAAGAAATGTAAATATTAGTCACTCCGGGCGGAACAATTGGAGGATCTGTCAGAGAGACCCCCAATATGCCGGTCGGACCGGTATAGGTCGATGTGGAACTGGTCGAAGAGGATTCGCTCGTGGTTCCTGAACTAGTTGTAGAAACAATTTGAGAACTCGTTTCTGATCCGAGAGATGCAGATGAGGATGAGATTGAAACTTCATTGACGTTTGATCCGGTTTGAACGAGAATAACTCCGACCATCAAAGCAACGACGATAATTGATCCAACGATACCTACAACAAATAAACGACGCTTGGAGTGAGATGCCTCTGGCAATTAAAGCACAAGCGAGACCAAACGCGAAAAGCGGGATAAAGCAAAACTTGCCAGAAACAAAAATTAGGGCTAAACAGATCTTGGGAATAGATTTCGATATGGAATCTGCGATCGGTATCTGAAATCCATAATTCCTCCATTCGAAACATGAGGCAAAATTAGTTACGATCTTTGAAAACTCTGAGAATATTGATTAGTCGCATACAAAAATCATCTGATGATGCCATTCTGCCCAGCGTGCGGTCACAGTCTGGAAGACAACGCACTCTACTGCCCGGCCTGCGGCAAGCGGCTTTCGACTACAAGCACTGTTCCCGGGACAGTCGCACCGCCGCCCCCACCTAGTTCCCACTATCAACCAACAATCATCCCTTCAGTATTTGGCGATGCAGACAGGAAGGCGCTGAGAAAGCTCACAATATTCTCGGCGATAATTCTTGCATCAATTGTAATTGGTTTTGTATCCACCTTCCTTCTGAATCCGTTTAGGGACTTGGTAATCGTAAACCGAAATTCTACGAGCGCCACTCCGACAAGTTTTAGCTTTGCTCCCAATTACTTGACGATATTTGCAATAATTATTCTAGTCGGGATAGTGGTTGAGACCATAACTTATCAGCAGCTGACGTTCCGCTTTCAAGAGTCTTGCTACGGTCGACAGACCACATTTCAGAATACCATCTATTGGCAAGATTATCATCAAGAGGAGAGTTAGAATAGTGTTCCTCGGGTATCTCGTCGTCCTCTCGGGAATGCAACCTATACTCAACGAAATCGGTCAACATCTAGGACAGCCAATCAATTCTTTTCCGGCCGGAAGCCTCGGCGTATTTTTAGGCGGTCTAGTGATTACCTCCATCGGTGGCATCATTGCATTTGTGGGAATAATTGGGGGACCAATCCTTGGGTTGTGGCGAATGGGCTCCAGGTACGACGATACATTGATCAAGGTGGCAGCAATACTTCTCATAATTCCATTGCTCGATTTTGTCTCGCCAATCTTGCTGCTGGTGGGAGCTCATAACGTAAAAAACAGAATCTTCCCTGCGCAAATGACCTGACTAGACTATCCTCCTCCGTCTAGAGGCGATAGTCCCTAAAATGATCATGATCGTAACGACTGGAATTACGACCAGAAGATAACTGCTCGAAATACTACTAGCGCCCGGCGAAGTCACGGTTGTGGCTGATGAAAGCACCGTACCTATCCCAGTCGAAGTATTCACGGAAGTTGATGAAGATGTGGTAGAATTGGAAACGGCGTTCAGGTAGATGTAGTTGGGCGAACCAATCGTCACTTGGGCTACGCCATTTCCAGAGTACTGTACGTGCAGGTTGTATGTCGCTTCGCCAGTGTCTCCTCCGAAACTGTAGTAGGTGGGGAAGGGGGACAATTCGTTGGAAGAATTCACGTAAAACAGTCCCAGCGTCGAATCCATCTGGGTAAAGTTAGTAGCCTCCAAATTTCCCTCACCGGCAAACACCAGCTCGGCATCGTAAAAGCTGCCGATCGGAGTCGAATCATTCCCAGAAACGTAAAAGTAAGCGCTCTGAACCCCGGGATCGTTTATCGTAATGTTATCAAACCAGAAAATCGGTTGGGCAAACGTCTGGGAACCATTGCGAAGCACTTGGGTCCCCATTTGCAAAAGGACGCCCCCCGAGAGAATGCTTTCGTTCATCAGAAGTCTGATGTCGAAAGGTTCGACGTAGGTGTAGTTGTTCGTGCCAAATCCATAGTAGTCCTGCGAAGTTCCATTGTCATCCGTAGCATAGACGGAGTTTCCATTTGGAGAAGTAACCGACTGGTTTGACAAAAATCCGGTCACGTCCGTATTGTTCCACAGGTTATCGCCGAACGAGACCTGAGAGACATTCGTCACAAAATCCGGGGTGTCCTGGCACCAGTATACATACTGCGTTCCATTTTTGTCGACGACCAACACGGCATTGAGCTGCAAAGTTGCTCCCGAGACCGTGTCATTGAGGCTGGGAGCCGAGGAGTTGTATGCCTGAATAGAGGAGATATTCGCAACTCCAACGACGCTGCTTGTCTTGATTTCGTAAGGTATCGCGTTACCCGAATCGTTGTTTATGCCGAACGATGCAAGGCCTGTCGGTTCTGGTGGGAAGAGGGGACCGGCAACAAATGGGGTGACGGGGTACGCTTGATAAGAGAATGTCACATTGGCGTCCGACTGCGAATAATCGAAGAACACTAGATAGTAAGCACCAGAGGAGACGCTGACCTGCTCATTATCAATCGTTCCATTCCGATCCGATAGCGCATTTGAAATATCATCAGTATTGTCAGGACTGCTGCTGTTGAACAAATTGAATTGCTCAGAATTCATGAGTGCCGTCGAAATCGAAACGTTGCTATTAACGTAGTAGTCAATCAAGCTAGAGTTTGAAAAAGTATCGATTCCTAGCGGAATAAAGTACTGCGAAGGGACTGTTATCGATTGAGCAGCGGGAAGTAGAGTTTGTTTCGAAAAAGCGTCCTTGCGGATCGCTGAAGCCAGCAAACTTGAAGCGACGAGCAAGAACAAGGTTGCGAGAACCATGATCTTCAGGCCCGAGTTCAAGAATGAGCACCATCAACCATGATCTAGTTCAAGAGGATCAAAGATCCTCTTTCTTCTTCGAGGTTCTCTCGTGTTCGATCAGGCCGAGGTCGCGCATGAAGTCTTCATTCCAGCCATAGTCTTTGTCGCGAAAATCTTTCTTTTTCTTTACAAATAGAAGCTCCTGCCACCATTTCGGGATTTCTTTGTCCTTGCCTTTGGTTTTGACTTTAAGATCGTAAACGAAGACAAGATCCCAGTGATTATTTCCCGGGTACCAGTCCGAAGGCGTGCTGTACGAAAACACACGTGGTCCTTTCTTCGAAATAATATAATCACTCATCCCAACCTGATCCACCATTATCCGCTTGATCGCATCTTCAGGATGTTCCCCTTCTATGAGATAACTTGACGGCAGCCTCCACTGATGGTAGGCTTCGGCAAGTTCCTTTTCGGAGTACGCCTTCCAAGCACCTAGCCACTCAGAAGCCCATCTACTGTCCTGCTTTGGCTGTCCCAGCAGGACTCCCTTTTTGCCAGCTCTCCTAACCAGTGCAAACACACTAATGCACATGCCCGCCGCCGGAGCCTCCTCGTAATGATCCGAAGGTCCGTATCTGGCAAACCTGATCTTGCTCTTGGTCACTTGTTTTGCGGACATCTACTCGACATCATTGCCCCCAGGAAGGTAATATGTTGATTGCATGATCTAGACAAAAACTTTCCCATTTTTTCAGATCTCTTTTCAGAAATTCGTTCAACTACATTCTAATCGTTCAGTAAATCTCGACCTTTCTCTGTGATGGAGTATGAAAAAGGCCTGGCTGTCACATCACGTTCCACGAGCCCGTCATGATAGAGAGAGTTCATCATCCGCGCAGTGTGTTCTCTAGTACGCCCGATCCTCTGTTGAATCTCTTTGGCGCTGATCTTACCGCGGCCCTCAAACACCAATCGCAGGGCCTCCAATTCAGTTACTCCCAGCTTCTTATCCTGATCGGGAAACTGTCCCTGTAAGGGAATTCTCGTACCCGAAGCTTGAGCTGCCTTTTCCATTGAAGCTCGTTCCATATTCATCACAGGATTATGCAACTTATCGCGTTGCGAGAAAGTTCTCCCCGTCTCTACTTCATGAACTGGCAAATTTGGACCCTGAACCGCCCGGGACGCTTTCAATTCCATAATCTCAAGCTTCACTTTTTGATCAACCAAGTTTTCCTCAAGCCGTTTCAGTCGCTGATTAAATTCAGTTACGATGGCAGAAACTTCTACCTGATAATCGGAAGAGGCTGCTTCCGGGATGTGATATTGCGACTTGACCCGTCTTTCCATGCGAGCGGATACAAAAATCACAAGTGCAACAGAAACAATCGATATCCCGAGCGATAATATCGTGATATAGTCATCGGTCGTGACGGCCATCACAAAAATCGAAAGACAATATCACACAATAAGCTTTCGCTCGCCCTTGGCAAAGCTTTGAACGTAACCTTCCATTGCATCTATGACTTTCAAGAAATCTTCCCTTTGCGGTTTCACGCTCTTCAATTCCCCCAGCATCAGGGTATTTCGAACGAACTGCCCGATTTTCTCTGGGCGCACCAAGTCAAGATAAGCGAGTAGGAAAATTGTGTAGAGCGATGCTTCTATATTTTCATGAGCCTGTTTAAGTGTCCGGGCAAAGGATCCTTTTGAAACCTTGCGTTTCTCTCTCAATCCTCTTTTGAAATCCAAATTTCCAATTTCTTCCGAGGCGAGAATCGTGTCAAGCTGAACCTCCGTCAAATTGCTTTTTTGCAGAAGGAAAGTAGCAATGGTATCGTTTCTGATGTCCTCTAGCATTGATCCAGATCTACAGGCGGTTATACAAAAATGTATTACAAATTCAGGACAGTCGAAAATTCAAATTGGCCGATATTTTCCTTATATTTTATACAATTTGGATAACATTTGGGCGCAGATATTGGATTTATTATAACGCTCGTCTAGCAACTAATTTATGCGTTCGGAGATGCGTGAAATATGACGGTAAGAAAGGAATTGGGTCGTAGACGAAGAAGAGTAGTTCACGTAGTAAAGAAGACACTGCCTAAAGTTTTCACTTGTCCGAATTGTGGAATGGTTTCGGTGAGATTACAGCCGAAGGAAACAACGACTATTATCTCATGCGGAAGCTGCGGTACAAGTCAGGAGATCCCGAATGCGGGGAAAGAGCCTATAGATATTTACAACGAGTTTGTTGATCGATTCAACGCAGGACAAACGGGTGCGCCTACCTCTGAGGCAAACAGAATCGAAGCTTAGAGACCTCATAAAATCTCAAGGTACTATTTGCGTCGGCCTCTTAGACTCTGAGAATATTTCCCCCGCCCAGGCAGCAAGTATTGCTGCAAGAGTTGAAAACTGCGGAGCGAGAGCTATTCTCGTGGGGGGCTCGACTGCGGTGGACCAGATCGAACTCGAAGAGGTAGTGAGAACGATAAAGGCTTCTGTGACATCACCAGTGATACTGTTTCCGGGAAATGTCACAGGTGTGTCACCAAGCGCGGATGCCATCTTCTTTTCATGTCTGATGAATTCTGATAACCCGTATTTTATCACCGAAGCACAGGCTTTAGGTGCTTTAGCTATAAGAAAGTACAATCTTGAAGCGATTCCGATGGCATATTTGATCGTGGGAGATGGGGGAGCTGCCGGATTTGTGGGCAGGGCTAAGGGGATCCCACCAAATAAACCGAGTCTTGCTGCGATGTACGCACTCGCTGCGGAGTATTTTGGCATGCGTTTCGTGTATTTGGAGGCAGGATCAGGTGCCGATGGACGGGTATCACAAGCGATGATCTCGGCGGTAAGGAAGGTCTATGCGGGCACCCTCATAGTAGGTGGAGGAATAACGTCTCCGGAAGCAGCCACACTTGCCTCAACCGCGGGCGCTGATATTGTCGTTGTTGGCACGGTGCTGGAGAGTGGAAATTTTGATTCTGTGCTCACTGCGATATGTCAGGCAGTATCACATAAGTGATGCGTGATATATCACCGTGGACAGTACTTCAAAGCCCGCGTCGTATTTGCAGTATCATAGTTTGATCGAGAAAGAGCTCCAAAAGCAATACTCACTAGCAGCCGTAGCTAAAACTCAGGGCTCAGATCCGTCATTAATCGTAGAGTCTCCACTTGCCCTCGATTTGGCCGACAGGGTAGCGAAGTTGCTGGAGGTTCCAATTGCGGATCGCCTTCGGGAGTTGATGCAATCCAACCGTACAGAGGTCGCGGCGTTGATCCTCGCAAGAGAAGTAGCTTCGGGAAAATATTCCCTTCCCGAAGGTCAGACGCCAGCCGAAGCCGCTGTCAGGTTGGGGCTTGCGATAGTGACCGATGGTGTAACCGTTGCTCCAATTCAGGGCGTCTCCGCTGTCCGAATCAAACAAAACCAGAACGGATCAGATTACCTCAGCATAGAGTTTGCGGGCCCGATTAGATCAGCCGGGGGAACCGAGTCTGCCCTAACGCTTGTAATAGCTGATCAGGTCAGGAAATCTCTGGGCCTCGACAAATACATTGGATCCGGATTCGACGACGAAGTTGGGCGCTTTGTCGAAGAGCTCAGAATCTACGAGCGGGACGTCGGTAACTTTCAGTACAAGATTACCGACGAGGATGTGCAAAAGGCAATAGAAAATCTGCCTGTTGAAATTGACGGCGTGTGGACTGATAATTACGAAGTGGTTGTTCACCGCGACATGAAGAGAATCTCCTCCAACAGAGTTAGAGGCGGGGCGCTCAGGGTCCTCAACGATGGAGTGGTTGGAAAATCAAAGAAACTGTTGAAGCTTCTTGGCGAGCTCGGTATTGACGACTGGACGTGGCTTTCCGAGCTCTCCGGCGGAAAACAGCAGGGAACCGACGAGACGAAGGCAAGCTCTTCCCACTTTGAGGAAGTAATCTCCGGCAGGCCGGTCCTTTCGATGCCCAACAAACCCGGGGGGTTCCGCCTGAGATACGGGAGGGCTCCAAACACGGGAATTCACGCGGTGGGAATCCATCCCGCCGTCTGCTCGCTACTCAATTTTCCGATAGTCATCGGAACGCAGATCAAGGTAGATATGCCAGGGAAGGGCGCGAGCATTGCGATCGTCGACACCCTGGAAACTCCAATCGTGCGTCTCAAGGACGGCAGTGTGTTGAGGGTCAAGGACGCTGAGCACGCTGCTTCGCTTGCGGCGCAGCTTGACTCGATACTTTACCTCGGTGATATTCTGATCTCGTTCGGGGATTTCCTCGAGAACAACTACAAACTTGTCCCATCCGCCTACGTAGAGGAATGGTGGGCGCAGGATTTCGCCAAAGCCTTCAAGCAGCGGTACTCCGGGCTTGCATCAGGCGCGGCGGATCTCGGGATCGAGGGAACGCGACTGGAAAAGCTCATGAAGGAACCTCTTCATACATTTCCAACTTTTCTCGAAGCCCAAAGAATCAGCCGCGTTATGCAGGTCCCACTGCATCCCAGGTCTTTGTTTTACTGGGACCAGATCAGTCCCTCGGAATTGATTCGCCTTCGCGACGGTCTGTCTGTGTACAATAATGAAGCTCTCGTCTCGCTCAGAGGCGACGTTGCTCTGAAGCCGATTCTTGAGAAACTGGGGGTGGAGCATTCGTTGCTTGCGGAAAACCAAATTATTGTAACCGGCATTGACGCTCTGGTCATCATGGAGTGCTTGGATCTGCGAAGAGAAAGGACGAGAGAACTTTCGGGCGAAGGCTGGACGAACACCTGTGAGCTCGTGGGCAAGCTCTCCGACATGCAGATCAAAAACAAATCTTCCACGTTCGTGGGCGTGAGGGTGGGGAGGCCTGAGAAGGGGATGCCGAGGAAGATGCGCCCACCGGTTCAGGGACTTTTCCCCGTCGGTAAGTCCGTAGGGATGTCCAGAGACATTCTCCTGGCCTCCGAAAACCACAGTCTTTCAATCGAGATTGTAAACTTGGAGTGTCCTAAATGCGGGACGCGATGTATTACTGCAAAATGTGCCCTCTGCGACTCCACTCCGGTTCTATTCAAGGTTTGCGTGCAGTGCCATACTCGAGCTCTTGATAGTTCGGCGACAAGATGCCCGGCCTGCGGAGGACAGCTCAGGTTCTCTTCCGGGTTCGAATTTCCGTTGAAACAGGAGCTTCGCAAGGCCTCGCTCAGGGTTGATTACATTCCGCAGAAACCGCTGAAGGGAGTGCTGGGACTGACCAACGAATTGAAGATCCCGGAGCGCCTGGAGAAAGTTTTGCTCCGACAAAAGTACGACCTTTCCGTCTACCGGGACGGCACGATCAGGTTCGATGCAACCAACGTTCCGCTGACTCACTTCAAGCCGAAGCAGATCCAGACGAGCATAACCAAACTCAAGGAAATAGGCTACTCGCTCGATGTCAACGGGAAACCACTGGAGCGAGACGACCAGACGGTGGAGCTCCTGATGCAGGACGTGATAGTCCCCTTCGAAGCGGGGACGTTTCTTGTCTCCGTCGCAAAGTACGTCGATGATCTCTTGGTGCATCAGTACAACCTTGAGCCTTACTATAACGTCGAAAACCCGCAGGACCTGATAGGTCACCTTATCATAGGACTGGCGCCGCACACCTCGGTAGGAATAGTGGGTAGGGTCGTGGGATTCTCAAATGCGCAGGCGTGCTTTGCGACGCCGTACTGGCATTCAGCGAAGAGGAGGGATTGCGACGGCGACGGGGATTCGATCCTTTTGATGATGGATGTACTGCTCAACTTTTCGAAAAAATTCCTACCCTCAATCATTGGGGGCCTTATGGACGCCCCTTTGTTGATCCAACCGCTTATTTTGCCCAAGGAGGTGCAAAGGCAGGCGCACCATATGGACGTCACCTCCCTGTACCCGCTGGAGTTTTACGAAGCAGCGGAGAGAAAAGTTACACCCAGTGAGGCAAAAAAATTCATCGAGATAGTCAAGGATAGGCTCGACACAGAAAAGCAGTATCACGGCTTTGGATTCACCCATGACACAAACACGATCACAGTCAAGAACAATAGATCCAGCTACTCCACCCTCGTCACGCTGACTGAAAAACTGGACAGGCAGATCGAGATTGCAGAGAAGATAAACGCAGTAAATCCGCACGATGTGGTAAAATCGGTTCTACGAACCCATCTGCTCCCTGACATAATCGGCAACACAAAGGCGTATACTTCCCAGCGATTCAGGTGCAAGGACTGTTCGACAAAGTACAGGCGTATGCCGATCAAGGGTGTATGCCTATCCTGCGGTGGAACCCTTCAGGCTTCCGTCACCCGCGGCTCAGTTGAGAAATATCTGCAGCTGGGCCTGCGATTGTCCCACAAATACGATGTCGGCGAGTATCTCAGATCGAGGTTCATACTTGCCTCGGAAGAGCTTGCGACTTTATTCACGCCGGAAGGACATCAGTCCGACATGAAGGATTACTTCGTGAGCGGCCTCGTTGAGACGGAAACTGAGACAATACTGATACCGCCGGCCTTCGTCAAAACTCCGAAAATCGCGGAGGTCAGCCTCAGTACGACCGAAGAGATCGAAAGCGATCAGAAACAAGAAAAGAAGAAGAAACTTCGACCGGTCGAGCAGTTTCAGACTACACTTTTCTAGATACTAAGCGTCTTGCGGCATATGTCGCGTAGACTAGAGCCAGAATCACGACGAAAATACTTGCTGAGAGCAAGACTCCGATGAATGGGAGAACCAGCAGAGAAATGGCAAGGGATATCACGGGTAGTATTCTCTTGGCACCCTTTTCTTTCAAGAGCCTAACCCCGGCAGCCGATCCAATGACGTAAACAGTGATGGCTGCCCCGCTTGGGATAAGAAGAGCCGTTTCGAGATCTACATTGAGAAAGTAGAAGACGACCAGGACCACGACTGCAGAACTAAACAACACGACCAGAGCGCGGTTGGGCGATCCTGTCTTTACATCAAGATGATCGAGAAATTTTGGAAAAGCGCCGTCTCTCGCGGCGGCGTAGACAACGCGAGACATCCCCGTCATGTACGCATTGCCTGCCCCGAATATGATGAAGGCGGCGAGAATCGCGGTTCCTGCTGCGCCGTAAGTTCCGAGAACGTTCGAAAGGATCGCGGCAAATGGAGCAACTCCTCCGCCGGCCGAATACGCGCGCGTCCCAATCGTTACAAATGAAACCGAAATGTAAAGAATACCGATGACGAACACGCTGAGCAAAATGTTCCGTTGAAAATCTCTCTTGGGGTTTTCGAATTCTTCAGCAACATTCGACACGTTCTCATATCCCAGGTACGACCAGAAGATTAGAGCGGCAGCGGTTCCGACTGCGAACGGCCCGTTGGGAAAAAACGGGGTGAAATTCTGAACTCGCACAAGAGAAAGCGATGAGAGGGTCGCAACAACGATCAAAGTGATAACAGAAACTATGACTGCGAGCTGAACCTTGGAGCTTACTACTATTCCGCGGTAGTTTACTATGAATGTAGCCAATATTATCCCAAAGGCGGCGACAAACGTTTCAGGGCGATTGAGGGGAAAAGCGTAACCTAGATACGAAGCGGCTATGAGAGTTACGGCCGGTCCACCAGTAATGAACCAGAAGGCGAAGAGCCAGCTTGTGACCGTCGATATTCTGAAGCCGAAACTCTCCTTCGCAAATGAGTAAACGCCACCAGACTCCGGGCGTCGAGCGGACATCGAGGCAAAAGTATACGCGAACGGATAGCTGGCAAACGACAGGATTACCCACGCGATGATAGAAGACGGCCCGGCGATCTTGGCCGCGAGACCAGGCAGAACGAGGATTCCGGATCCAATGACTGAGCTCACGTAAAGGGCTATCGCGTATCTCAGCGTGATTACTTTGCGGAGTCGCGAAGCGGACATGGAGTTGCATTTTTCTTGTGCTCGATTATTTTAGATTACAACCGTCGTTTGACTGTGATTTACACCAGGGGGAATTCCCACCCTCGCAGAGCTCCGATAACGAAAAAAGGATGAGCATTTACGATCTGCTAAAATGAATGCCTTCACTACTTTACACGTATTCTTTTACCAGCTGTCAGGTGGCCGAATTGGCGGTACCTTCAGGGGCGCGCCGGTTCTGCTTTTGTCAACAACAGGCCGAAAGACTGGAAAGCGTCGGACCACTCCACTGCTCTATATTATCGATGACAAGAATTTTGCTGTGGTGGCTTCAAACGGGGGTCGAGATAGTTATCCTTCTTGGTGGATGAACTTGAAAAAAAGTCCAGATGCCCAGATCCAGATTAAGAATGAAAAGAAAAAAGTTACAGCCGAGCAGGTATCAGACGATGAAAAGGCAAGACTCTGGCCACTGCTTACCAAAATATATCCAACTTACGATGATTATCAAAAGAAAACTACCAGGAAGATTCCTGTTGTAGTACTCAAACGCGCAGATGGACAATGAAAGAGGATTTTCGATAGTATAGAGAAATGATTTCACTTCGGAGGATACTCAAACTCAATTTCTTCGTGGGTGTGCCTTAGCTCGCGCAAGGTTGACACTTTGATCTTAAGTGACCTTATCCTGGGCCCTTGTCTCCTCTGCAGGAATGATAATGCCGAGAATTCAAACCGGAGGAGGGATACGAGATTAAGATTAGCTAGAATTTCATTTGTCGTCAGTGCCGGATTGAACCTGCTTATCCTGCTGTATTGTCTGCTGCGACTTTTTTTCTTTAGGTACTCTAAATTTCAACGATACTAACGAAAGTATCAACACAGCTACCGCGAGTCCGATCGCGAATCGGATGGTGTACGGCCAGAGCACCCACTCCTGGCCGGCGCTACCAAGTATCAGGTACTGATACGCGTCCGATACTGTCGTAGAACAGGTCGTTTCTGCTCCCCCAAGGCAGAGACGCGTTTCAACGTCAATGAACAGGTTTGCGACGTAAAAAATCGGCCAGACAATTCCTCCGAGCGATTTGAAGATCAAATTACCGGGCTTCACGAGCAGGAAAATTGCAGCAAGCAGGTCGGCCGCGACTATTACCCAATTAAGCTCCGTGTGAACGGGGCTGACCTGGCTGAGGTTCGTGTCATAAAGACCGATGTATAGATTGACACCAAAAATCCCGAGCATCAATACCCCGCCGACTCGGGTAAGCAGGTTTCCGACGTTCAAGATAATCCACCTGAAAAGGAAAGGGCTTCGCGTCAATAAATTCGGCGGGCTATCCTGAACTCGTGCTGACGGTCTTCGTCGCGTTCGCAGGTATCGTAATCGTCGGGATATTCACGACAAACCATGTACCGAATTTATCCTGCCCGTTTGTTTCGCCGGCTGCCTTGTCCCCCGCATAATTGTACAGAGGCCAACCTTGGTAGGTCAGCTGCGTCGTTCCGTCCGTTCGGGTGATTGTGCCGAAGCTGGATGCGTTAACACCTGGGGGAAGCGTCAAACTGCTGGAAGAGCCATGGAAAGCCGGCCAGAACGTCGCACACTGTCCATAGCAAGAACTTGCACCGCTATTCTGCGTGTCGTTGGTGAATAAGTAAAGGGTCCATCCGGAAGCATTCGTAAGAAAAGTTCCAAGCGCAGGTTTGTACGCGAGGGCAATCGTAACTCCTCCGGAGCTAGCGACGGACGTGCTACTTGATTGGCTGATACTAGATTGAACTCCGACAGATACAGTTGTCGTTTGCACTCCCCCTCCACCTGCCACTGTTGTCGTCTGAACAGTAGTTAGCAATGATGTAAGAGACCTTGGAGACGCTACCAGATAACCGGTAGAAGCTATGAAAATTATGGCGAGAACCGCAAACACTACAGAAAGTGTCTTGAAATTGGTCATGATCTGGCTGATAGTGCCATTACGTTATATCAAGGTTCATCCAAATCTCATCCAAATCTGTGAAACTTTATTACGATTGGAGTAGTAGCCAACTGATCACAGGGTAACCTTGAAGAGGGCGATGAGGGCGGCAAATTCGAAGACCGCGATAAGGTCGAGCACCGGATATAGCTGCCAGGAATAAAATTCTATCATGAATAGGTACGACGACATCGTTATCAGATTCTGTACCAGCAACAGTGCGGCAAATATGATCAAACCGAAAGTGTACTTTGCATGGGTCTTTACGAGAATCCTCGCGTAGAGGTAGAGAAGGCCGAGCAGGAGGGCCGAATTTAGAAATGAGAAAAATGTGGCCATCGCCACTAGCGGATACATTCGCAGAACTCTCACATTTTGAACAAGACTTTAACCGTTCTTCCAAATTATGCCAACTGATTCCAGGATCCGGATCATTCTGATGCTTGACGATCCTGAATTAAGGCGGCTCCTGTGGTTCCTCCTAGGTGGGAAAAGGGGAGGAGAAAACCGAGCGCGAATAATTCAGATCATTAGAGTGAGACCGAAGAACATTAATCAGCTCGCAAACGAACTCGATCTGCAATACAAAGCAGTCCAGCATCATATGCGCATCCTAGTCAGCAGTTCTCTTCTAGTTTCGTCGGGAGAAAGATACGGCACGGTGTTTATGCTGAGTCCATGGTTTGAGGGTCACATGGAAATATTCGAGGAAGTTTGCGCTATGATCGGATTCAAGAAGCTCGTAAAGTCGTGATGAGGCATGTCAGGGAAATTCATGAACAGATTTACCGGCAGGGCAGAGGCATACTCAAAATACAGACCAACTTATCCGCAAGAAATCATTGACATACTGAACGCGCAAATCGGTTTCAACAAAGACAAGATCGTCGCAGACGTCGGATCCGGCACGGGAATATTGACGAAAGTATTTCTCGATAATGGGAACCGCGTCTTTGGAATTGAGCCCAACGATGAAATGAGATCGTTTGCCGAGAAAAATCTCTCTCGCTATGATAATTTTGTCAGCATGAATCAATCAGCCGAAAACACCGGCCTTCCCTCCAATAGCATCGACCTCGTGACCGCCGGGCAGGCGCTTCACTGGTTTGACCCCGACCAGTCTCGGGTAGAATTTGCACGGATTCTCAGGCCGTCAGGATACGTGATGATCGTTTACAATGAAAGAGGAACAGGAGACGATGGTGTGATGGATGATTATGAAAATTTGATCAACAAGAATGCGAAGGCGAACGTAGTCCCCGATATCGACGCAGAATATCTTGCGAAATTCTTCAACAACAAGAATTACAGGGAATTCACGGTTCCAAATAAACAGGTACTGGATTTCGACGCCCTAGTAGGACGCGCTGCTTCCGCTTCGTATCTTCCAACGAAGAACGACTCTGGCTTTGAGATCATGAAGCAGGATCTCAAAAGACTATTCGATGCGCATCAAAGAGATGGTCTGATTACGCTAATTTACGCAACGACTATGTTTCTGGGACAAATTCTTACTTAACAAGCATAACTGAATTCTAGTGGCGAGCTTTCGGAATGATAGTATGGTAGTAATGCAAACCTAGGCCTAGAAGCTCATTCATGACTTTTGATTGATTCTCTCTAAGGCTTTCTTCACTGATGAGTTTCTGAATTCTTTCGTAGACGTCACTGTTGAGCTGGATGGTTACTGTTCGCATATTCGCCCTTGTCATGCTTGTCTTTCTAAGAATGTTCCTTTCTGGTACTACTTTGGAATCGAGTGCTAAGAACTTCCCACATGAGCTACACTTCAGAAGGGTAGCAGTTTCCTCTTTTCTGCCCCGACGAATAATGTAGGCTCCAAATTCCTCGATTTCAAGATGTTCGCACAACTTGGTTCACGCTAGGATGGTGGGAACTAATCTGAACGAATCTTGTCCGCACACTCCAATCCCGGTGTTAGAGGAACGGTCCAAGCTCATAAACTATCACATCGGCGCTAATCAAGAAATTAGGCAGTGCTTCTGATTATTTCGGCAAGCCTTGCAGCAATCTTCTTCGGCTCTCCCGTAAGAAACTCTTTCTTTCTTTGTGGCGATCTCATGTGTCTCAGCTCGTTGACGCTGGTTAGGGATCCTTCCAGACCGACCTCGTTTGGACTCAGCCCAAGATCATTTATTCCCCAGACAGTGGTCTTGAATTCCTTCTCTGCCCATCTTTTTCTCCTGAAATCTGGAAACCTCGGAGTGTTGCAGCCAAGTTCCACGCTTAGGAGTGTCGGGAGAGTAGTTTCGACGACTTCATAGCCGCCGCGGATGATTCTTTTTGCCTGGACCCGGCCATCATTCACAGACATGCTGCTCACATAGCTAATCAGTGGAACTCCAAGCCAAGCTGCGATACTTGGAGAAACCTGTTCCGTGCTCCCGTCAGAGGAAGCTTCGCTGCAGAAAATCAGATCATAATCGGAGATTTTCTTGACTGCTGTTGCGAGAACGAGAGATGTCGAGTATGTATCTGCCCCTGCGAAAGCTCTGTCGCTCAAGAGAATCGCCCCATCAGCTCCCATCGCAATCGCGAGTTTGAGATAAGGATCAAACGCCGGAGGACCCATGGATAGAACAACAACCTGTCCGCCCAGCTTATCTTTGAGGCTCAGGCTCATTTCTAGAGCATTTTTGTCCGCCTCGTTGATCTCGTTCTCAACACCCTCGCGGATCATCGTCTTCTTTGCTTCGTCGAATTTGAGCTGCTCAATCTTCGGTGTCACCTTGAGACATACGACTTGCTTCATTACTTTGCATCTCTCTTGGATTCGAGCTCGGAAACAAGTTCCGGCACGATTTTGAAAAGGTCTCCATTCACGCAATAATCGGCCTGACTAAAGATGGGCGCGTCCGGATCAGAGTTGATCGCTATTACAGTTTCGACGTCCCTGATTCCAGATGAAAAATGAGCTGCACCGCTTACGCCTAAAACCAAGGCGAGCTTGGCGTTGAGACTAGACCCTGTTGAACCCACTACAAGATCCTTTGGAGCTGCACCCTTGTCTGCGACTGGCCTTGAAACTGCCAAAATTCCGCTGATCTTCTCAGCAAGTGTTTTGGCAAGAGTCAGGTCCTCCTTCAATCCGAGTCCTGCTACGACGACCTTCTCCGCATGGCTTATCTCAAAGCTTTCTCCGACCGACTTTTCGACTATCCTACACTTTACGTCTTCAGGTTTGAGTGTGTCAAGCTTGATTGGCTGAACAGTTCCCTTGCGAGACTCCGAGGCTGGAAGAGGTTTGAATATCCCGGGACGAACAGTTGCCATCTGCGGTCTGCCCTTCTTGCACTTGCAGACCGCGACGATGTTTCCTCCGAATCCAGGGACTGATCCGAGAAGCTTTCCGGTTTCCTTCTCGACGTCAAGGTCGACAACATGGGCCATCAAACCCGCATGTAACTGGATCGCCAGATTTGCGGCTAGACTCGTGCCGTTGTGAGTCGCGCCAACGAGGAAGATATCTGGATCGTACTCCTTCACAATGCCAGATATGACCTTGGAATACGCCTCCGTCGTGAAGTCTCCCAGAAACGGAGACTCCCCGACAAGAACGACGTCCGCGCCCCTGAGTGCGCACTCCCTGAAGGCTTCTTCGAGATTTTCTCCGAGCAAGATTCCAGTAAGGCCGACGCCCAACTGATCGGCGATCTCTCTTCCTTTTCCAAGAACTTCAAGGGAAACCGTCTCGGGAGTTCCTCCTGTCTGCTCTAAGAAGACAAAGACACCACCCGTCTTCTTTCTTTCAGATTCTTTCTCAACTACTACTTGCATTTTCTTTATCCCTTAACCTTCATCGACTTTGCAACAATCTCGGCCACGTCCATCACCTGCAAGTTCTGGACTCCCTTTGTCTTCGCCGCATCCTCAAAATTCTGCACGCAGTAAGGACACGATGTCGCCAAGATTGATGCCCCTGAATCAACCGCCTGCAGTACTCTTTGGTGGCTAGGCCGCTCACCGATTGATTCCATCCACATCTGCCCGCCGCCCCCCCCGCAGCACAGGGCGTTGCTTTTGTTATCCGCCATCTCCGTCATGGAAGCACCCGGCAATCCTTCGAGGATCTTCCTTGGCCCCTCGTAGATCCCCTGATATCTTCCGAGGTAGCACGGATCGTGGTAGGTGATGTTGAGCTTCCTATCTGAGGGGACCATCGGAAGGAGGTCCTTGTCCATGAACTCCGAGAGGAGTTCAGTGTAGTGATAGGCAGAAATCATCTTTCCGTACTTCGGATAAACAGACTTGAACATGTTGAAGCAGTGGGGAGAAATTGAGATGACTGCCTCCGCTCCTGTTTTCTCAAACTCCTTGAGGTTGTTCTGAACCAGTTCTTCAAGAAAGCCTTCCTCGCCTATGTGGTAAATCACGTCACCGCAGCAGTTTTCCTTCTCTCCCAAAATTCCGAAATCGACTCCAGCTTCGCTCAAAACCTTTGCTAGGGATTGCGTAATTTTCTGGAGACGGGGATCAAAAGATGCTGCGCAACCGACGTAAAGTAGGTACTTTGCCTTACTCTTCTCTGCGTTCTTTATGCCTAAATTATCTGCCCATTTCGCTCTGTCGCCCTTCTTCCCGCCCCAAGGGTTTGCATCTTCGTAAACTCCCCAGAGCGGCCCGTCAAGTTTCTTCGGGCTTTTCTTTTCTTCATATCCAATGACTCGGAGCGCATGAAGTATGTCAGTGATCTGAACGCCTCTGGGACATGTAGTTTCGCATAGTTTGCATGTCGCGCAGTTCCAAAGATCGCAATTCGCTAGGGTAAAATCCTTCAACCCTAACTGCGAAGAGCGAATCAGGCGCCTCACCGGTACTCCCATCGGGCAGGACGCCGTGCAGGTTCCGCACTGGTAGCAGAGCGAAAGCATCTCTCCAGACATTTCTCCCACTCTCTTGGAGAAGTCTGGTTCCTGTTTTAGAACGGTTTTCATAGCCATTAGCTCGTCACTAACTCCTTGCGCCTACTCCTGTCGGAGGACTTCTCGAAGCAACCTTGATCTTGAGGGTGGTTGATTCCAGTTCCTCACTCGGGAGGTGCTTCAGCAGTTCATCCATCTCCCTCGCCTTCTCGGCAAACCTCTTACCCTCGGCGGCGCTCACCCACCATAGCTGGAGCCTGTCGGGATTAACCCCTCTCGTCTTCAGGAGATGCTTCCACCTTTCGACTCTCTTGAGCGTCTGCTGGTTTGCGCTGATGTAGTGGCAGTCGCCCGGATGGCATCCCGTTACGAGTACTGCACCGGCTCCCTTTGCAAATCCGTAGAGCATGAGCTTCTGTGATACCCTGCCGGAGCACATCGTTCGAATGATTCTGGTGTTCGATGGGTACTGGATCTTCATCACTCCTGCCAGGTCGGCTCCTGCGTATGAGCACCAGTTACAAGCGAAGATGAGAACCTTCTTTGAAGCTTCTTCCGAGAGCGCCGCGTCAATCTGGGCCATGATCTGTCGATCTGTAAAACCCTCCTGGGTTAGGGCACTCTCGACCATGCACTCTGCGACGCAGGTTCCACAACCTTGGCACATCGCAGTGATGAATTCGATCCTCTTGCCGAGCTCTCCTCTGATCGCGTTGTATGGGCAGACGGGAATGCACCTAACGCACTTTGTGCACTTCAGAGGGTCTACAACGGCGACAAAAGGTTCGCGTTCAATCTCATCCCTTGAGATTATTGACGAGGCCTTTGCCGCTGCTGCAAGTGCTTGGATTGCTGATTCCTTCACGCTCTTTGGATATTGAGTTGTTCCCGCGAGGAAAACGCCCTGGACCATCGACTCTGCCGGTCCGAGCTTGGGGTGGCTTTCCAAAGTAAAGCCGGCTTGATCGGTTGAGACCTTGAGTTGCTGGATCACTCCGCCCTCCTCCTTGATTGGAGAGAGCCCTACATTGAGGACCACGAGGTCCGCGGGAATCTCAAGCTCTTCGCCGAGGAGTTCGTCCTTCACGATCAAGTGATTTGAATCAAGCTTGATAGACTGCTCCGGGAGGGAGCTCTGCGGATATTGAACGAAGTTGACGCCAGTCCTGCACGCCTTTTCGTATTCTTCTTCGCCGAATCTCGCAAAAGACCTCAGGTCTTTGTAGAGCACCGTTACGTTGTTTCCTCTTTCCTTGAGCTTGGTTGCCTGACCTATCATGGTCTGGCAGCAGAACCTTGAGCAACCTAGTTTTTCATTCCTCGAACCGATGCAGGAGATTATTGCAACGTTCTTTGAATCGATGTTATCCGCGATTCCTTCAAGTTCGAGACTAGTAAGGACGTTGGGATTCTTGTGGTAATCAAGTTCGTTTGGGGAGTAGGGCTGAGCCCCCGTGGCAAGCACAACAGCTCCGGCTTTCAGCAAGGTTCCATCCGATAGCTGTATGTCGTAGTTTCCAACAAAACCTCCGATACTTTCGATCTTCTTGTTTAGGTGTAATATCGCTCCGCTTTCTTTCAATTCCTTTAGAAGAATGTCAAGAAGATCCTTAGATTTGATCCCGAGCGGGGCGATTTCCTTCAATTCGTTGAGGACTCCGCCTAACTTTTCGGCTCTTTCTACGAGATGCGTCTCAAATCCCTGGGAAGCTAGGTTTGTCGCAGCAACGATTCCGGCCACTCCGCCGCCGATGACAAGCGCCTTCTGGGTAACCGGAAACTTCATCGGTTCAAGTGGCTTCATGTTTAGGGCTTTGAGCACTGACATCTTCACCATGTCCTTTGCCTTCCTGAGCGCTCCCTCCTTGTCCTCCTTGTGTACCCAGGAATCCATGTTGCGGACGTTCGCCATGTCCAAGAGGTAGGGGTTTAGTCCCGCTCTGTTTAGCGAGCCTTGAAATGTGGAATAGTGAGTCTTTGGCGAGCATGCTGCGACTACCACTCTGTTAATCTTCTTCTCCTTGAGGACACCACTAATGTCGTTGAGCGTATTCGCTGCGCAGGAGTACTTTTGGTCCTGGGCATGTACTACGTTTGGAAGCGTCTTTGCGAAAGAGACAAGCTCTGGGATGTTCACGGTGCCTGCGATGTTTGAACCGCAGTGACAAGCAAAGACTCCGATCCTCGGTTCACCTTCGGACTCGAGTTGAACTACTGGCGCGGCTTCAGGCCATGATCTATGCTTTACATGAGTTAGGGCTTTTGAGACTGCTGCACCTGCTTCGAGAACACTGTCGGGTATGTCTTTAGGTCCCGTGGCGCAACCAGCGAGGTAGACACCGTTTCTAGTGCTTGTTACGAAATCTCCAGACTCATCGCGAGTCTCAAAAAAGCCATCATAGGCAAGTTCGGCTCCAAGAACCTTGCTTCAGCTGTTCTGTGCTCTTTGGGGGAATGATTGCAGTGGCAAGGACAACCATGTCATAGTCCTCCTTGATCTTCCCAGATGTACCTGATTCCGTGTCTTCGAAGAAAACGCTCAGATTCTTGCCATTTGAAACGACTTTTGCGGGCTTTGACCTAACGAACCTTACTCCGGAGTTTCTTGTTCGGTCGTAGAACTCGTCGAATCCCTTTCCGTACGCTCGGATATCCATGTACGCAACGTCAACAGATTCGATTCCGTGATCCTTCAGCTGGTATGCTTCCTTGATGCTGTACATGCAGCAGATTCTACTACAATAGTTGCAGAATCTCTGGTCCCTTGAGCCGACGCAGAGGACGAACAGAACGTTCTTCGGATGTCTTCCGTCGGAAGGTTTCACGACCTCGCCCAGGCTCGGACCAGACGCCTGGAGCAAACGTTCGAGTTCCATCGAGGTAAGAATGTCCGGGTGCTTTCCATATCCAAACTGCGGAAGCATCAGGGGATCAAGCATGTCAAAGCCTGTTGCGACAACCACAGAGGCAACCTTCCTTTGGAGGATCTTCGGCCTCATGTTGAAGTCGATCGCATCTGGCCCACAGGCGTCCATGCACCTACTGCAGGGTAGGAAATTGGGCGGCTTGTTGAGGCAATTCTTGGAATCGATAACGTAAGCTCCCGGCACTGACTGCTCTATCGGCGTGTGGATTGCCTTTCTTGCGGACATTCCGACGTCGAACTCGCTCTTCAAAACAATTGGGCAGACTGGTACGCACTCTCCACACCTTGTACAGGCGTCAGTGACATATCTTGGGTTCTGCATTATCGTTGCCCTAAAGTTTCCGAGCTCGCCCTCAAGACTCTGAAGTTCGGAAAGGGTGAGTAGTTCTATGTTTGGATGCAGTCCGACATCACTCATCTTCGGAGACTCTATACAGATCGAGCAGTCAAGCGTGGGAAAGTTTTTGTCAAGAACCGACATTTTTCCCCCAATCGTTGCTTCCTTTTCAACTAGGGAGACTCTAGCACCGGCGTGTGCTGCATCCAGGGCAGCCTGTATCCCTGCTATCCCACCGCCGATCACGAGTATTGTGTTCGAGTCTTCTTCAACCAACGATCTTCAACTCCGTGGTTGCCTTGAGTCCAAGTTCATATCCGGCGTCGATTGCCTTGAGGTTGAGTTCGGCCGCTTTGGGAAACCTGTCAACCAACGCTTTTTTCAGCGAGTCAAGATTTACGACGGGAGCGATTGCTTCGAGAGATCCCAACATCAAAACGTTTGTCAGCATCTTCTTCCCGAGCCTCTCAGCTTCTGCGACTGCAGGAACCGAAAGGACTCTCCGTCTCTCAGTTTGATTTGCCGCGAAGGTTCTTGCGAGTCTGCTTTCCGAGATGGCAATCCCGTTTGGCTTCACCATTTTCAGGTTTGTTTCCAGTCCCTCCTGATACATTGCAACTAGGACATCCAAGCTCGATACGAGAGGGAAATCTACCGGATCATCCGAGATGATGAGATCTGCTCTCGACCACCCTCCTGTGATGTAAGGGCTGTATCCTTCGGTCATCACTGCCTCCTTTCGATCATAAATCGAGGCCGCCCTGCCCAAGATGTGTCCGGCGGTTATGGCGCCCTGACCACCGAGTCCAGTTATCCTGATTTCCCGCCTCACTTGCTAGCGCCTCCCCGTACACTTTTCTCCGAAGATTTCTCTAGTAGACCGCCCAGTAATTCTTGGTAAGAAGGCCTGCGCCTGTCAACAAAGTTCCCCACAACTATCGGATCTTCGGGATGTGCAGTTATTGTAATATCCCTGAGATCAGCGTCGTCGTCCACGACCGATTTGTCCCTGAAGTACTTCATCATGTCCAAAGCTTCAGGATAGTTGTTGAACTCTCCAAAAGTTGGGGGACATGGAGAGATAACTTCGAGGAATGCAAAGCCCTCTATCTCCATCATACGCCTGATTGCCCTAAACAGCTGCCTCACATGGATAGTTGTCCAGCGGGCGACAAAGGAAGCTCCAGCAGCTGAGACAAGGTAGGGGACATTGAATGGAGATTCGACGTTTCCATAGGGAGACGTGTGAGTCCTTGCTCCTAGCGGAGTTGTCGCTCCGTGTTGTCCGCCAGTCATTCCGTAGTTTAGGTTGTTCACCATGATTACATTGAGGTCGGCGTTCCTCCGTGCTGCATGAATCAGGTGGTTTCCACCAATAGTGCTGATGTCGCCGTCACCGGCGACTACGGTGATCTCAAGGTCAGGCCGGATCACCGACATACCGGTTGCAAAGGCGATTCCTCTTCCATGGGTCGTGTGGTATGAATCAAGATTGAGATAGCCGGCAACTCTTCCCGTGCATCCAATGCCACAAATGCAGACGTGCTTTTCCGGGGGAATCAATGACTTGTGGACAGCGTTGATGTAGGAGGAGAGAACGATTCCTATTCCGCAGCCAGGACACCAGATGTTCGGGAATCTCTCAGAGCGAATCAGCTGATCCCATTGGTGAGATTCTGTCTTGATCTCCGGCCCGCCAACCGGCAACAGGGACTGGGTCAACTCGGAACCACCACCTGCAAAGCATCGAGTATTGCACTAGGCTCGATCAGTGTTCCTGGCGCCCAGTTTGCCCCGACAACTGGACATCTTGAGTGCTCTCGAATTGGATGGACAAGCTGACCGTAGTTGATCTCCGCGACAACAAGCGTGTTGACCCTGCTGCTTACTCTCTCGATTATCTCGTCCGGAAATGGCCAGGGAGTAATTAGTCTGAGGAGACCCGCTTTGATTCCTCTTGATCTGGCAATCTTCACAGCTCTGAGGGCCGAGCGAGACGAACATCCGTAGGAAACAACCGCAACCTCTGCATCTTCCAGGAGGAACTCCTCCCACTTCCATATCTCGCGGGCGTGGTCAGCGATTTTTCCTACGAGGTGTCTTGTCAAGATCTCAGAGACAGAGTGATCAATGCTCGGATAGCCTCTAGAATCGTGTGTCAAACTGTCAATGTTTACCTTACAGCCCGTCCCTGCGATTGGCATGGGAAGAAAGTCCTTTGAATAGTCAAACGGCAGTTGACCAGCCAACACCTTCGGGTCAAGGACTACTCGTTGCTTAACTTCGATATCCTCTCGTCCCGGGATCCGAAGGCGTTCCCACATCATCGCAATCACCTGATCTGCCATTATGAAGACTGGTGTACGGAACTTTTCCGCGGAATTGAATGCCTGGATTGTCAGGTCAAAGAACTCCTGAACACTGTTAGGGCAATACACAATGGTCTCGACATCGCCATGAGTACCCCACTTTGACTGCATCATGTCTCCCTGACCGACCAGGGTTGCGATGCCTGTGCTCGGGCCGGCTCTCTGGACGTTTACAATGACCAGCGGAGCTTCCATCATGTAAGCAAGGCCGATATTCTCCATCATTAGGCTAAAGCCAGGACCTGATGTGGCGGTCATCACTTTCGCACCGGCATACGATGCCCCAATCAAAGCGGCCACACTTCCAATCTCATCCTCCATCTCAACCGCGTAACCACCGACCTGTGGGAATCTAGTACTTGCTCTCTCAAAGATTTCCGAGGAGGGAGTGATCGGATAACCAGCATAAAATCTACAACCCGCCATTATCGCGCCTTCGACGCACGCAAAGTTACCCATCAAAAAATAGTCCCCGGGTATGAGAGTACCATTTTCAGCATACTGGCTCATGGTTTCACCTCAACTACGAATATCGCAAACTCCGGGCAGACCCAGGTGCACATGCCACAGTTAACGCAATCGTTCTCCTTGCCTTGTTTGACCCTTGGATGCCTGTACCCGTTAGCGTTTATCTCATCTGATAATTCTAGGACTTCATTCGGGCAGAAGGTCCAGCAGTAGTTGCATTCCTTGCATCTATCTGGAATAATGTAGACCCTTCCTAGCGGCTTTTGAAATTTGTCGCCGTTGATCGGGATGCGTAGAAACTGCTCTTGAGCTCTTGGAACTACACTCCCCGCTCTTATTGCGGTCGCTTCGGTCGGGTGAAGCTGAGCGATTCCTTTCAAACTAGGCGTTTGTGGCTAATTTTATCTTATGACCGTTTATTAGTCTAGAATAGCGCGTGGTCGTATATTAGACGTGGTCTAATATACGACGAAACATTAAAGTTCTGCTTCCTTCTTAATCCATACAACAGGACATCTTTGAATTGCCAGCGGCCTTGAGCCTGCTGGGCTCATTTGCACCATTGGATTGGAGCGAGGAGTTATACGGCCGATTACCACCCTATGTACTCGAAAACGTTGGCGGGAAGGTCTTGATCTTCCCGATGAAAACGCAAGTAGAACTCGTTCTTGATGAGCTATGTTCTTCGCTAGGTTTGAAAAAGAGGAAGCAGGGCCACACTTATTATGTTGTCACCAAGAGCGACTCGATTAGAGCATTCAGGCAATTTGAGTGGTTTTTAAGGAGAAGCTGGAAGGACAAGGATCTTGCGGTCCTCTGGGCCGTTGTCTACATTTTACAGACCAAGGGTTGGAACCGTGGAGTTTCTCTAGAATCTGTCTCTGAAATAACCGGTCTTGATTCAAAGCATTGCGCAAAGGTCTTCGAAGAGCTTCTGGATGCGACGGTTTTCGAATCCAGGATCAACGGCTTTTCAGAGTACGAAGTGGACAGGAAGAAGGTTGAACTTATACTCGAGAAATTTCTTTCTGAGCTCCCTTCCTGGCCCGAGGAAGTGATCATGAACAGCCTATGTTCAGGAACTGGCAGTTCGATTGCGGATATTTACGAGAACCTGTCCAGTCTGGGATTGACGATCGGTGCTGCGTACAAGATTGTGGAGCGACTCAAAGATCAAGGATACATCTATCCGATGAGGCACGTTCGTGTCAACGAAAAGGGACCGATGAGGGAGCTTCTCTCGGCAAACTGCAGGAACTGCTTTTACGGGTACACGAGCGAAGAGAGGTGCCTCCTTGATACTTTCAGGCAACTCGATGATGCGATTGAAAGATATTATGGAAAGAAAGTCTCCAGTGAAGAAAGGAATTCCCTGTATCTATCGATAAAGTCCATGCCCTACAACTCGAGAATTTGCAGACGGGCTCTTGAATCTCTGAGACTGATTCATCAGGTCGAGGGAATCACTAAGGAGGGTAGAGTACTCAGCATGTTAAAGAAAATAGAGGAGAGGTACGGGATCGAGTTTCCATTGAAGACGCCACCAGAATCTTCCTATACTCATTAGCCGTTAGTGCGTACATCTCGAATATTAGACTACGTCGAAGATATTACCATCCTTTAATATTACTTGGTGATCTATTTTTCTTATGACTCTAGTTATTGAACAGCCGCGTCCCCAGATCTACGTGATCTACTGTCCAAAGTGCGGGCTGACTTCTCCGGATCCTACCTCTCCGTGTCCTTGGTGTCTTTATTCCCAGGAGACTGCTCTAACTCCTGAGGAAGCCAGGGAATTCACCTGCGCTGCAGATTAAAGCTTCGCAATCAGGGGGCCCGACGTAAGTCCGCGGGAGATTTGCATAGGCTAGGGAATCGACCGGCCGTATGATCTGACAAGCCTCCTATATATGGAAGAATTTCATTTGTCCTAAATATTCTACGAATTCTAATTTACCCAGCTGAAAATTTGGAACTAGCTCGATACAGGGTACTTTCCGACTTTCACCTCTCTCATCTTTCTTTAGTACTCATAGAGAATTCCCCACGATCCTTCTGTAGGAACTTTGCCCAAGTCTTGCAAACCATCTGCATCCTTGATTATCTTATTCCAATTCCGCACAAGATCCTCCGTGCTGTATTTTTCATATGTGAGACCTATTTCAGACCACGAATCAATCGGTAAAAGTTCTCCAGTCCGAAGAAGGCTACGGATTGAATCAGACGTTCCTGATTGTCCCAAATATGATTTGTAGACTACCATTTCGTTCTTGATTACACAGAGATAAACTGACATTACCAAAATCTCGTATCCCCACGATTGTCAGCAATCACATTGCTTTGAAACCTTTCGGCACGATAGCCGCAGGATTCGCATGCTTGAAGTGAGCTTTCAGATTCGTCAAGAGCAAAGAGTGGCCTTACGAATCTCGGGAACGACATATTGAAGTGTGACTCTGATTGCAGCTGGTCTTCACCAAAGTGTAAGGATGGGGAGCTCCCTTACATACTTAAGCTTCAACAAGAACTTACTGCGATCACGAAACGATGATCAACTACTTCCCTCCTTCCAGCTGGTGGCGAGAATCTGAAGAGTACACTAGCCGAAGGAAATGGAAATTCTCGATTTCATCCTTGTCCACACGTTCGAGTAATTGTACAATTTTTCGTTCCGAAGAACTTGGAGCTGTTCGGTGAAATTGAATCATGATAAACTCTGTCGAAGCAGAAGATTCCATTCGAAAAGTGATCTACCGTTTCGTAGATGCGTGGAATCATCACGACGCTCATGCCTTCGCTTCAGTGTTCGCTGAGGAATCCTTCTTTTCGAATGTGGTTGGCATGACTGCAAAGGGAAGGCAGGGTATAGAGAGCTTCCACGCACCGTCCTTTGAAACAGTATTCAAGAACAGTCATCAAACAATTGAGGATATCAATATCAGACTTGTCAATCCAACCATTGCCTCTGTCGACCTATTGTGGAGCATGACGGGAGCTCTAGATCGTGCAGGCAATCCACGTCCTTTGCGAAAGGGGTTGATCAATTTCTTCATGACTAAAGAAGATAACACTCATCTAAGGCTTAGGGCTGTCCCTTCGCCTAACCTGCTCTATCTCTGAGATCGTTCATCCCGCTTATCAAGCTAGCGTTTGGACTAGGGCTAGCTGAACAGACCTGCCCTCACCTTTTCCGCATACACTCGATAAACGCTCTAGTACAAAGCTAGGCGTATTCTGACGATTTAACGGAGGCGGGGCGCCACACTCAAATGGAAAAGCTCTATGGCTCAATTATCTCCAAATGGTTCGGCCTGCAACTCCATCCCAATTGTTCCGCTAGGCTGATTCACCTCCAGCGGCATCGAGTCTTGAGATCTTTGCTTCTGTTAGCGCCTCGTTCTCCCACTTGTAGTTCTCCTCCGTAATCATCATGTGATGGATCATGCGAGCTAACTTCTTCATCACTAGCACATGGGCGTAGCTCCCGCGACCCGTCCTCTGCTTGACGCCGTTGTAGTATACCTTGATATTCGGATTGTAGAGCAGCACCGTGTCGGTCATTATGCCCAGAGCCCATCTCGCAATGGAAGGTCCGTCCTTGGACATTCTTCCTCTCCTCCTGACGTTTGCACTATCCTTGCTCTCTGGAATTATCCCGAGGAAGCTTGCGACGTGATCAAAAGACGGAAAGCGGTGTGGATCTCCGATGTACGAAGAATATAGCGAAGCGAGGTAGTAATCTATGCCAGGAATAGACATTATCATCCTGACGTATTTGTTGTCCTTCGCGTTCTTCATTATCCTCTGCTCCAACGGCTCGCACTGCTTCTCCATGAATTCGAGTCTCTCAACCATGGTTTTCAGCACGAGGTCTCTGTCATCGTTGAATTTCATTGAGGCGATTGCAACCCTCCTTCTAGCAGAGAAGTTATCTTTGCTCTTCGGGAGAGATTCGAACACTCCTTCCCTCTTGAGATAGCTTATGATTCTGCTCTTGATTTTACCTATCTCTGATCCGAGCTTTACCCTCTGAATCAAGAGGTCTCTTTCTATCTGCTCCTCTTGAGCCAAAAGATGAGATTCGGGCAACAGACCCGCTAGATGGAGCTTGGCTATCTTTAAGCTATCAGCTCTATCATTCTTTTTCTTTGATCTGACGATCCAGGCAAGTTCAGTAGGATGAGCTACAGTTATGTCGTGGTATCCTAGTTCCTTGAGCATTCTTGAGAACGGATATGCCGAGCTGGTAGCTTCAAAAGCTAACCTCGCATCCCTTGGAATTCTGTCTGAGAACAGGGCGTACCCCGCTTCATCCATCTGGAAGGAGAACCTGTCTGCGATCTCTCCGACTGGAGAGAGAACGGTTGCAAGGCTGCTACTATCGCCCAGGTCAATTCCTGCGATTACGCAATTGCTACTCATACTTCTTCGAATAATCTTCTTACTCTTATTTCTCATCATTTCTCCTACACCTCATTTTGCGAACGAACAAGTAGCGACTCCAACACTGACTGGAGTCGCGAGGCGAAGGGACAGCCTTGCAGCAAGCCTTAGGAGTCAGTCAAATGGCTGATCAAGATGATGCATAACTTCGAATTTCCTAGTGTACCATCGAAAGAATGAAGCAGTCGTCGGCCAAATTTTCGAGGCGGTCAAAGATTGAACAGGGGATTCACGTGAAGGTTTCCCACCGTCGTGACAGTCTTTTTCAATTCCATCACCCTTTTCGTAAAGTGCTCTTGGCAGTCGCTGAAAGGCGCCCTCGCGACCGTCGGGTCTGGTCTTCCAAGCTTTTGACAGGTCTTGCAAAGGTTGGGGTCGTATCCCTGAGTTCCCTCCGGTTTTTTCTTCGTCCCGGGAAGTTTCATTACGATCTCCATAGCGGTTTTGAAATTTATACCGGGACATACCGGGATTCCAAAATTCTTCACTATTTCCCGGCCGATGGCTCTGTCGACCAGCATAGTGCCGGCCCTGAAAAACTTGGACATTGCCTCTGTAAACTCCTCGGGCCGTTCGAGAATCTCGTTTTTGGTGAGATTGTGGGAGAGCATCATTTCAGAATAGAACACCTGTTCAACGTTTGAACCAATGGCGTCGAGCCCCTTGCTTATTCCATCGAGTATTCCATTTCCGATATCTCCCATTTTATCCGTAAGGCCTTGAGACAAGTTTCCACCGACTCATGGGATGCGATATAGCGAATATTGAATGTGACGGAGTTAGAATACGAACAGCTAGTCGAATTTCGAAATATACTCTTTGTGCACTGTACCGGCATTCCTCGATCAATGCAGCGTTTTCAGTGCCAAATTTATAGAGCTGGTTAGTAAGGCGCTGCAGCCCAGCATTCCGCCATCAGTTCTTCAACCAATAATTTTGTATTTCCTACATACTTTATCCAAATCAACAATTTCCAATTTTTTGATGACTGAACATTGCCAAAACGGTCAGAAATTTAATGTCATTCCATTGATCTAAGTAACGGCCGTCACGAAATTGCTTTCCACCAAGGTCAAGGAGAACTTTGATTCGAAAATATTTGACTGCATTGATCAAGCTCTTTTGGTGCTCGGGCAGGATGAAAAGGAGGACGTGCTGTTCACCCTTGATAATGAATATGATATAACAGAGAAAAATATTGTCAGCAACGCCTCAAGGCTCGAAGAAGTCTTGAAGGAGACACTCGGGCCCTCTGGATCAGCCTTCGTGATAATGCACACACTTGAAAATATTACGAGCTCATTCAAGATCTCCCAACCGTATGCCAGTAACTTGGCGCAAGCGATAGACGCAGCGAAGAAAAGCGAGATCTAGCCGGAATTCGTACTGGAGTTATTCGTCCTCTGCAGGCAGAGATATAGCACTCCGGAAGGCCCAGATATAGATTGGGAAAACCGACGAGAATAACTTTTGAAAACCGTGCCGAAAGAGATTATCAGCTACGTCTATAAACCACGTGCTAGACTTTTCCATATCGTGCTTCAACTAAGGGACGTTCCAGGAGCCCTTGCGGACATTACCGTTTCGCTAGCCAAATATAAGGTCAATATTTTGGGCGGATTTATTTCTGGGATAGAAGACCCCAAAGAAAAAGACAAGGTAGACAGATCTGTCGGCTTATTCGTAGAAGCTCAGAACCGTGAAATGACCGCCCAGCAGATCAAAGGACTGATCCAGGATTCCGCTTACGCATCTGAGATAACGGTTCGAGAATCAAATGACGGGCTCATCGTCGACTCGCTGAATTTTCCACTCAAGCTGAGCCAGGGACAGAGGGCGATTGTAATGCGCAGCGAAGTAATCGCAAGTAGCATGAACGAAATACGCCAGATATTCAATACGGGAGGCGACGTCATGCTATACAAGCAGGGATTTTCCGCGGGTCAAAACGACGCTGAAGAGTTGATCCGGATATTCGGCGAAGGAAGCGTATTGAACCGTATCGAGGACCTCGTTAATCTGTACTCATCCCTCGGCTGGGGCAAAGCAAGAATCGCCGAAGTCGAGTTCGAGAAGCTTTCCGCGAGGATACGAATCGACGAGAACTTTGAGTGCATGGGACAGGAAAAGAAAAGCAAACCGTACAGCCAGTTCGTCAGAGGGCATCTTGCCGGGCTATCGACCCACTTATTCGCCACCGAAATGAAATGTACAGAAGTGAAGTGCGCTTCGATGGGCGACCCGTACTGTGAATTTCTGCTGTCGTTTAGTTAGTAGAGTGCCATTCCGGTCCTGCGTAATCGGTCTTCTGGACGTTAACCCGTGTAAGTGCAAATCATAACGTTCCAGGAGTCTAATCTGTTGCATTCTCAAAAGGAAAAATCTGTCTGGGTTTGAGGGCAGTTTCGGCCAAAATACCTTGGCTTCATAAAAGTTCAGTAAATTCTATCTCAAGGACTCATATGCCAATTGACTGTTCAAAGATAACTGGCCGTCTCCCTCTCGTCTACTCGTGATGGCCTCGGAAGTACTTGGAAAGGATGTTCTTTTCAGCTCTTCTCAGTATTTCGGAAAGTGTTCCGGGCGAAATTCCTAGCCTAGTTGAGAGTTCCTCAAGCTTTATCTTTTTCGGAAACTCGAAGTATCCGAGTTCAAAAGCAATCTTGATTATGTACTCCTGCCTTGCGGTTAGATCGTTCTTTGCTGTAAGGTGCGTGAGTCCAAGAATCTTGTAAGACACCCGATTAGCTTCCAGTCTCACTGTTATCTTCTTCAGAGTGTCTTCTCCGCTGATCAATACTTTCCATTCCATCTTTCCATCGTCCCTAGTTGAGGCAGAAAGCATCGAACAATTCAAGCCCGAAAGAGTCGAGCAGACTGGACAGTCCTGAGTAGTTATCATCCCGACAATGCGGTGTGGATCTAGGCGAACCAAGTCCACATCCTTGATGTCCTTTGAGGCGCTGATCGCCTTAATCAGCTCGTCAGCTCCGATCTTTGGGGAAGAAATCTCGACAAAGTTCTGTACGGCTCGAGACGTGCCCGAGCTCCTGATGTCAGTAATCTTGACAAATGCGGAATGACCTCGATTGACTTCTTTGATCCAATCCTTGGGCGCCTCAACTAGGAGCTTGACTTCAAGCACAAGTCTGTTAGGGAAGTGGGGCATAATACATCTTTTGAAGGGAGAAAATGTGCTCAAAAGTAATTTTACGTCACTTCATGAATTTGTCTATCTTCTTCAGAATGCAGTAGGAATTTTGCGACGGTCCCCGCGAGCATCACCGCGGGGTATAGGACTTCTTCCTCGACTCTGGCATGATGGGAAAGTGCATCCAGCAGGTCAACCACATCTTCATGATTTTCCTGCTTCGCGAATCTTCCTGCTTCGCGAATCTTCCAGCATTCTGAATGAATGTTCTAAGCTCTGCATGCTCCACAAACATGTTGTCGTACTCCTCCCGAAGAGCAGCCTGCGATTCGGCTATTGCTCTAAGATTTGTAGAAGTTTGATCTTCTGAGACTAGCTCCGACAGCGTTCCGAGCACGGGCATCGCTAGTCTCTCTTCCTTCCCAAAGTGCGGCTCTAATACATCTACAAGTTCCTTTACTGACTTTCCGGTCTCGTCTCGAAGTCTTGAGAACTCATCTAGCGAACCCATGATTTCTTCGTGCTCTTCTGTCAGCGATGGTGGTGTAGTCAACATTTTGCTTTACATCTCTCACATTGACGAAGAACTCCAAATCACATTCGATTTAACGATCTTCCCGAAGATGTTTGGGAGACTGATGTGCATGCCCTAAATCAATTATCGCCCAACTGATTATCATCAACCGAGTCACGTATGATTCATCCCTAAAGTCTTAGGGATGATCGATAAACAACTTTTGATGACTATCAACTCCTGCCGACAGTGACATGAACGATATCCAAAGTAAGAGAAGGATTGCAGTTGCAAACGTTGTTGCGATCTCTATGGTTACGATCGCCTTTATTCTAGGGGCTGGAGTCATAGGAATTTACTCCAACATGCAGACCGCACAGAACCAATCAACCACTTCAAGTTCTAGCCCTGTGGCATCTACTACAACAGTAACAACGACACATCAAGCGGGCGGTGTCCAGTCGGAAGGTTACCCGACACCAGTCTGCAACTCTCAAGCCGGAAGCACAAAGATTACGCTCATCGCCGAAAGAGCGAAAGTTGAGATTGCGAACAATGTTACATACGACGGTTGGAGCTTCAACGGAACCATCCCGGGACCCACGATCTGGGTAACACTCTGTGAGAACGTTGAATTCACATTAATCAACAACGACACGATGGCTCACTCGATAGATTTCCACGCGGCTCAGGTTAACTGGGCTGCCGTCTATGCGCCCGTCTTGCCGGGCAAGTCACTCTCGTTCAACTTCACCCCTGCCTATCCAGGGATATTCATGTATCACTGCGGTGTTCCACCTGTCTTGGAGCATATCGCCAACGGGATGTATGGAGTCATAATCGTCAACGGAACCGGAAGCTGGGCTTTACCACCTGCACCCGGCGGAACCTACGTGCTGATAGAAAGCGAATTTTATTTGAACGCCCAGCCTAGCACTGACGGTAGTTACACCGGCAATTATACGAAGATGCTAGCCGCGACGCCCGATTACGTAGTTTTTAACGGGAGAGCCTTCCAGTATCAATCAAATCCGCTAGTCGTGAATCCAAACGAGTTGGTTCGGCTTTACGTCTTCAACGAGGGCCCCAATCTGTGGGAGGCATTTCACGTCATAGGTGGAATAATGGATACTGTCTATATCGATGGGAATCCGTTCAACGTAGAACATGGATTACAGACTCTAAGTATACCTCCAGCCGGGGGTGCCATAGTTGATATGTACTTCCCAGATGCAGGCGGGTTGAATCCTTTTGTGAATCATGCTTTTGCTTACGCGCAGGCGGGAGCAGTTGGGGTGTTCAAAGTTGAGAACTCAAGTTCCACTTCTGCTGGCTTGACGACAACATCTGGCGCTCCAGGAGTCCCCGTTAGTATTCAGTCGGGATCGGCAGTGAATTCCACAACCACGTACTACTCACCTACGACGATAACAGTAGTGATCGGTGTAAACAACACTGTCACCTGGACAAACAATGATGATGCAACTCACACTGTAACTGCAGACGACGGTTCGTTTGATTCAGGATTTCTAAACCAAGGACAGACTTGGAGCTATACGTTTACGACGCCGGGAACTTACGCCTATCATTGCAGCATCCATCCTTGGATGAAAGGAACTGTGATTGTGGAATCCGGCTAAATACGGAGGAGTTTGCTTTCTCCTAGTTTCCTTCAGACAATTCGTCATAAAACTAATCAGATAATGTGGATTTCAATGTCATCAGAAACCCGCCCGAGTCGAAGAAGTGCCCTAAAAAGACTTATCTTAATTTCGGGTGGCATTTGTCTAGTAGCTCTGGGGAGTTCCGCGCTTCTCGGCTTTTCGCAAGGACAAGAAGGGTCACAAGAAAATGAAGACAATAGCAATGATAATAGCAAGCAAGCAGTTCAGTCTGGATCTATCACAATAAAGATAGTTTATTTTGGAATGTCTACTCAAATGACCCGGACTAAGGAAGAGTATTTTACGCTACCTTCTCCCGTGTATCTTGATGATGTTCTGGGTCAAGTAAAACAGGAACATGTGGTACTTGCTGCGATGCTTCCAGTGATGCAAATAGTAGTGAATGGTGTCCCCACACAGGATAATCCACTACTTCAAGACAAGACAGAAGTCGATTTGATTCCCGTCTATGCAGGCGGTTAAAGCCCCTGCACGAAGATATATTTCCTTTCTGACAGAAATTCCCAGATCTGCTCTGTGCGACACTTCAGACTTGGTGCCTATTCTTTGAATTCCGCAGAATCCTATAATGCGCGAGCCTTCTTCTGCAACCACGCCAACATTATTGCCTTCCAGAATTCCTTGGTAGAATTTCGAGAACCATTCCTGGCCTTCGCCGATTGTCGGTTTCTTCGGTCGGATGGTGAGACCAAAATAGGGATTGTCTTCGCGTTCGTCGTAGTATGAAGCATAACAATCCCTGAGCCCATTGGAATCTGAAGATCGTCGACTCTCTGATTATCATTAGTGATCAAAAGAGCCCAATGTCGAATTTGAACTTATTTCGAGAGTGTTTCGCAAATCGAAACCTGATTTCAAACCTTAGAACTAAATATCAGATAATCCTGAGCCGATGGATGATGAAGTGACACTTCCTGCTGTTTTAATGCTTGTAATCATCATTATTGCGTTTGCAGTTGTCGTATTTGGGATTCCTATCGCACGCCGAAAGTCGCTGAGTACACCATTGTTATCTGCGGGACGCAGGTTATCTACGGTGGCGAAATCGAATGCTATACGAATGAGACCACGACCACAATTCGGAACTTCACTTTCTTTGCACAAGGAACCTACACCTCAAATTTTGAGACGAACGTTTCAACTTCGGAGACTCTGGGGCACTCAACTTCATTTACCGACTTGGGCGTTTGCACATACACTAACTTGACTTCATCGTGAGTGCAAGTGGTTACTAGTTTACCTGATTCCTTCCTCATCGTAGCTTTGAATATGCCTTTGGGTTTGGTCTTACTAGTAAGTCTGCGAGTCTAGGGCAGCTGTGAAACGATATAATTGATTTCTATCGGAAAGTGTTCAGGTGTTTGTCCGGGTAGTAGTCGCTTTTGAGTAATCGTCCTTTTCAAAAATAGCCCTTACTTCCTCTATCTATCGATAAGAAGTGACTAGATGCTATCGAACCGCTCAAAGTCACGACAAAATGCTTTACTAGAAAGCATAATTTTGAATTTGTGGGAATATGGATAAGATTCAAGTCGTACATCCCGAACAGGAACGAGGTAAAACCAAAGAGGGTTTCGATTCGCGACCGATCTTCGAGTCAGACTCTGATCATGTCGGAGAGGTTCGAATTAGTGGAGGAACGACCGGTGGTTGGCATCATCATGGAAAACGTACCATGTACGGATACATTATGTCCGGGAAAGCGAACATTGAGTTCGGCCAAAATGGTCAAGAGCGTGCCATTCTATCTCGGGGTGATTTCTTTCTGATTCCCCCTGAACTCGTGCATCGCGACGTAAATCCAAACCGCGAAGAAGCTCTGGTCCTGATATTTAGCATTGGAAAGGGACCGACTTCTTATGAGGTTTCAGGTCCAAGTTCTACAACGTAAAATTCGTCCCTGCACGAAAACGCGTATTACGGGAAATAATTTGCTGACAAAATGAACACGATTCTTGACCCAGACAGAGCCTGTAAGAGCAGCGGTAATGAATGAACCTGGGAGCCTTGATATCCAGGAATTTCCGCTTCCGAACACAGACGAAAATACTGCGTTACTCCAGATTTCCCAGTGCGGAATTTGCGGTACAGACAAGCACATCTACAAGAATGAATCAAAGTCCCACTACCTGGGACTCCCGACAAATTTTCCGATAATCCCGGGACACGAGATCGTCGGAACGATCGAGAATCTCGGCGAGGGAGCCAAGAGAACCATGGCGCTCGATCCTTCGGAGACAATTGAAGAAGGGTCGAGGGTCGTCCCGATAGTCGATCTCAGGTGCGAAGAGTGCTGGGCGTGCAGAAATTTCCCGGGCTGGCCGGTATGCGAAAAGGGAGCGACCTACGGATGGGGAATCTCATCCAAGAACCCGCCGCATCTTTTCGGGGGCTTTTCCGAGTACATGTATCTCCTGCCCAACGTGAAACTTGCAACGGTGCCGGATGAAGTTCCAGACAGAGTTGCTGTCTTCGCAGAAGTTCTCGCCGTGGGCATCACAACTTTCCAGAGGGTACTACGTTCCCCGCAGATATACGGAGAAGGGGGTCCCCTTGCTGGCGACGTGGTAATCCAAGGGAGCGGACCACTTGCGCTCGCTCACATCATTACGGCAAAGATCATCGGGGCAAACAGGATAATCGTAGTCGGGAAACCCAAATACAGGACTGATTACCTGAAGCAGAAGTTTGGCGTCGACGAAGTATTGAACGTGGATGAGACTACGCAGGGAGAAAGAATAAGCGCAGTGCTGGACATTCTTGGTGGAAAGGGCGCGGACATTGTTTGCGAGTGCGCGGGTTATCCGGAGGTCGTGGAGGAAGGTCTTTCGTATGTCAAACCTTTCGGCACTTATGCGATAGCAGGGATTTACACCGACCTCGGGCGCAGTTCCACGATAAACGTCCAGAAGCTCATCTCAGGCAGGTACACTACAGTTGTGGGAGTTCCTGGCCAAACGAACAGGTCGTACGTGATGGCTCTGAGAGTTTTGAAGAAATTCATGTCAGACATCCCGTTCGATGAAATCGTGACCCGTACTTTCCCATTGGATGAGATCAATCACGCGATGGATATGGCACTAAGTGAAGAGAGCATGAAGGTCACGATTCGTCCCTAGATCACAATGGAAATTCGCTACCTTCATGTTTTAGAGTTCGCCCCAATCATTTCATTGATATCGGTACAAGTAAAGATTATCTCCCCTGAGACCAAATTCTGACTATGTCTCAACTTAGGCGCTCGGAACTTCCGATCGAAATAAATCGTGAGACGCCTCCTCCAGACCTCTTTCCATTCACGGACTACTTCAAGGGTTTCGAGAAAGTTCAGGCGGTAAGGAGCGTCTTCGGCGAGGAGACGGATGCAGTCCTAGGGAATCTGAATGTTTCTTTCATCTCTCTTAAGTTCATGTACATGGGGATCAGGGACGAAGACGGAAACATCAACGTCGGGACATACCATCTTCGGCACAGCGACTTACGGACGCTGTACCTTGACGTTGTCCATGAGCTGTTCCACATCAAGCAGTGGCACGAGGACAGGATCCACTTTGAGAAAGAGCACCAGAAGTTCTTGGGAGACTTTTCACTGTATTATTCGAGCCCCATTGAAGTCCCAGCGTACAGGTATACCGTTAGGGAAGCGGAAAGGATAGGAATGCCCAAAGATGAGATAGTAGAGTATCTCAAGCTTGGCCCCGCCTCGCCGAGGGTTTTCAGAAAATTCTTGAAGGAAATGGAACTCGGCCGCGTATCAAAGTCAAAGACTCAAACAAAGTTTCCCGTCCGAATAAATCGCAAGGCTCCGATTTCCCTCTATTCCTTCACGGATTACTTTCACGGATTTGAGAAGGTTCCCTCGGTAAGTACGTTACTGGGCAAAAAGACGGACGAGATCCTGGACAAACTCAAGGTAGAATTCATGCATAATTCCTTCATGCGGATTGCTCCGGGCGAGGAGGGCCATCTCCTTGTCGGCGTGCCATACTTCAAGAAAAGCGACCCTGTCTCGATATACCTCGACGTCCTGTTGTCCCTAAACATGTTGAAGCGAGCTTCCGGGAAGGTTGCGCAAGGAGAGTTTGGAGACAGCGCGATTGAATCGTACAGGGCCATGGTGGAGGAAGCTGAGACGAATCGGGGTGACCGATTCGGAAACCTTGGAGCATTTCAGCGGCCAACGGTTTCTGATGAGTCCTGCCGATTACGAAAAGTTTCTGAGAAAGCTTGGGCTCGGCAACAAGAAATCTTCGAAACGATGAGACCAGTGATTACCTCTGGCTTCACTCCGAGAATTCGAGTTTTAAATTCCCGAGCATCTTCGAAGGAGTGCCAACGAGTACCATGTCTTCCATGTGAGCCATACCATACCGATTCTTGTTCAACTTCTCTTTATTCTTGGCAAGCCCAATCCCTGGTTCCCAGGTCACAACGTTTCCCTCCCGAAGCTGTCCCGAGTTCTCTGCTCCATACGCGAGCGCCGGCCCGAACGGCTCATGTACATTCAGACCAATTTGATGCCCCGGCCTGTGAGTCGAATCATAGCCATGTTCATGAATTACTTGATCGATTTCTGCACGGACTTGATTTCCAGTGTGTCCACTTACGTATCTTCTTAAATCCGGCTCGCTTGATTGAATAGACATCATTCATGAAGTCTCTAATCTTGTGGTCTCTATCTGGCAAAAATGGAATCGTCCGACCGACGTCAGACAAATACATTGAGGAAAGTTTGGCTCCAAAATCGAATAGAACAAGATCGCCTTTGGCAAGTTTTCTCGTTTGAGCTTCGCTCAAACCCCGTATGATCCTCACGTCGGTCTCAAACGAGGTTCCTATGCCGCCTTCGTCCAGGATATTCTTATTCAGCGAACGGGAGATATCTTCTGTGGTAATGCCTGATTTGAAACTGTGAACCGTCCTATCAAGAGCTCTCTTGGCGATCCCGATCGCTGTTTCCATCTCGTGAACCTCAAACTCGCTTTTTGTCGCGCGTTGAGAAAAAACAAACTCCCTGAGATTCTTGTCAGACATATTGATCCCGCTTGATCTAAGCAGATTCGTCGCATTCTGTGTCGCGCTGCTGTCAATTGCTGTATTGGAATCTTTCACGAGTTTGCGCAGAGTTGCTATCAGCTCTTCGATTGACTGCCTGATCTCAAACACTCCGGAATAGAGCCATGAATTTCTCACCCTCTCGAACGAATATTCGTGAACTATCGCTGAGCGTTCTCCAGAAGAATCAACGACAATGGCGCCGTACTCTCCCGACATGAGGGCTCCGCCATAATACAGATAATTCCCGCTCTGTACCTCGATCTCCTCTTTCAGGATCACTGCGTAATCGAGGCCGTTTTCATTCAACCATTCCACTAACCGCCTAAACCTTGAATCCAGCTCAGTCTTCAGCCGATCTATCGTCGTTTTGTTCATGGTGCCGCAATTTCTTAGGATAAAAACAACTGCCTTATTACATGTTACAGGTTATCTTGGATCAATGCAGGAAGAGAAAAAGAAACTTACTGCGCAGGACCTGTACCGGGAATTCCAAAATTCACTTTCTTCATATGCTCCGAAAACTTGGCACTTGGCAGTTTTCGAGGGTTCTCCGGAAGGAGGGCTGTACTCTTGGTGCCCCGACTGCGTCGTAGCTTCAACCCACATCCGGCGTTTTGAAGAATACTCCAAGGAATCAAGAGTTAAGCTATTGAAATTCAAGGTTGGTTCAAAGGAGGAGTGGGAGTCAAAAACTGCGGACAAAAATCCATTCAAGCAGGGTTTTCCTTTTCTTTCCGATGTCCCGACCGCCGTTTTATTCTTGGGTAGGCTAGATGTTTGTCGAATGATCGCACCCCAAGAATCAGACCTGATCTACATGTGCAAGAGGATCGAACTTTACGAAGAACAGATAGAATCAGGGCAGTGGCACGTTCCGTTGAGATTTACGCGTTGAGTTCTTCGGAGAAAGAAAATTGCAGATAACGTCAACTGTCATCGAGGACGAGATAGCCAAGAATTCGCGCCACAAACTGATGACGAAATACGGCTGGATATACGATCTGATTTATCCTGACTTTATCAGACGCATGAAATCTCAAAACGAACTTCTTGACCATGAAATCAAGCATCGAACACTAGGGAACTCAGTCTTGGAGCTGGGCTCAGGATCCGGTCGCCAGTCGTGGCTGCTTGAGAGAGATTTCGGCTACGACGTCCACGCGTTGGAGATCTGCCCTGAGATGGTCACCTTGGGCAAGACGAAGCTCGGCGAAGACCGAATCCAAGTCGGGGATGCGAGAAATTTCCAGTCGTCAGAAAAACTCGGTGCCGTTCTTCTGGGCCCGCTTGTCACGTGTTACTTTCTGGATAACACTGTCCTAAGACAAACTTTCCAATGCGCCGTTCGGTCGCTGCAAAAAGGCGGTCTAATATTCGCTGACTTTATTCACGCGAAGATTGTCTTGCAAGATCCATTCTACAACGGGTTTTCAAACCAGCAATTCAAGTTCTCGGCTCCTGACAGAGGAATCACAAGAGCTTTCGTTAATCGCTTTCACGAGTGTCACCTTGAGCTTATGGAGAACCCAAAATATTCTTGGAAATCTACTTACATTTTCGACTACGACGGAAAGATTTCCACCGACGAGGACACCGTCCTGCTAAGGACTTTCTTTCCCTCCGAGGTAGAGAGCCTCCTAAGAGAATCAGGATTTGAAAACGTTAGATTCTTCGGATGCGATGACGAAAGAGTGTTCCCTCTGGATTCTAATCACAAGCTGAGTAAGCTTCATAGCTATAGCTGAAAACTCGAAAAATAATTATCTGTAAAAAATCGAATGCCTTGCAGGCCGCAAGGCATGTATCTCTGATGGTTTATCCCTTGGACAGCTCGTAGAAGTACGGCCCCGAATACGCAGCGTTGAACTGGAATCCGCTGATCCAGCTTCTGAACATCTGTCCAGTCTCCCCGAATATTGAAGGATAGTATAGCCAGATATACGGAACGTCCTGGTTCATCGCTATTTCGGCCTGATTTATGAGCTGTGCCCTTAGAGTTGCGTTGCCTCCGCTCGCTTGCTGGTTGATTAGCGAGGTTACGTGCGTGTCGTTGTAACCCACGAAGAATCCTACATTAGAAGTTGCACTTCCAAAGGCGGACAGAAAGTCGGTCGTCTCTGGATAGTCCGCCAAGTATTGAAGAACGAACATTGGTATCGTTCTCGCGACGACCCCACCCAGGAACTGGCTAATCGGCTGTGGCGAGACGTTTATCGTAATGCCCAGTGCCATGTTATTGATGTTAGTCGCTAGTTCCGTGGATACGGCCTGTCCGGTGCTGTCGCCGATCGCGTATACCATTGTGAGCGTTTGTGGGTTGCTCGAATTGAAGCCGAGTGCATTTGAAGCGATTGTGAGGTTTCCCTGCGCGTCCGTCAGATTGAAGTTATAGTCTACGGGAACGGAGGAGTTGTATCCTCCAAGGCCGGGCGGGACAGCGCTGTCAGCTGTTATTCCAAATCCCGACGCGGCATTCTGCAGTATATCAGTGATGTTGATTGCGTCGGCCATCGCGAGTCTAAAGTTCTTGTTCGCGAACGGCTGGAAAGAAGACAGCGAGCCGTTGGGATCGTGGATTGCAAAGTTCATCCCGATGTATTCGATGTTTAGCTGCGGGAAGGGCCCGATAACGGAAACGCCGGGGGCGGTTATCTGAATCTGGTGATTTGTCAACCATGTGGTCTTGTCAAAGAAGGCAAAGTTGTCGCTGGTGGGAATATCTGCAATGTCAGCGGCGCCGGACTTTAGATCGAGCACTCTCGCGGAATCACTCTGGATAAAGTTCAGGTCGATTTCGGGAACCTTTGCGACTCCTGTATTCGATGGAGAGCCCCAGTACTGAGAATAAGATGTTAAAACGACGTCGCCAGTCGTGGGATCCCAGCTCTTGACTTCATAGGGACCCGTCCCTGATGTGTGATTGTTCATGTACGGGTCGGTGTCGCCTGCGTTGACTCCGGTGATGTATCCATGTCCATCTGTCGGAGCACTCCAGTGAGAGATGACGAAACTCGGTGACACTATACTAGCGGCAGTTAGGGCAAGTATGTATGGAAATGAAGCATCAGCATATCCTAGATGAAATATCACTTGGTAAGGATTAGCTCCAACCTGCACTCCGTCCGAGGCGAGGTAGGCGTTAACTTGGCTTTGGTTGTATGTCGCTGCTCCCGACCCAAAATTATGACTGTAGTTGAATGAACCATTAATCAAACCGGGGGCTTGAGACCCGACGAGGATCCAGACGTTTGACGATGACGAATCCATCAGGACGACTCTGTTAAAACTGAATACAACTGCGCTCGCGTTAAACTGCGAACCGTCTTGGAATGTTATGCCCTGTCTCAGATTAACCGTGTAAGTCAAACCATCAGGTGAAACGGTGTAATTCGAAGCAAGCCACGGTTCGACCTGCGAACTTACGTTGCCAACATACTGGAAGAGAGTCTCATACACATTGAACTGAATCGTCGCAGATCCGGCGTCAGACCAGAGGGCGGGATCTAATGACGACGGCTGGTTTGAAGTTTCGTATACAATAACTCCGGGATTTTGGACGGACTGTGAACTAGAGGTTGCTACCGTGGTCGAGGTTGTTGAAGAGGTAGTTGAAGGAGACGAAGTCGTGCTTGATGTGGAACTTTGACTGGTGCTCAGTGTGCTGGAAGTTGTGGTAGTCGAACCAATCGATGTAGTGGAACTCGTGGTCGTGCTCACCGAAGACGTAGTGGAAGTAGTTGTTGAACTGCTGGTCTTTCCGATAGAAAGAGCCGCATAACCGCCTACTGCTATTATGATGATAATTATAACGACTATACCAACAAGCGCTGTCCTACCGATCGCCTGTTTGATTTTAGATTTTCTTGAAAACATGAAACAAAAGCCCCGCCGGTCTCCTAAAATGTGTTGTTACCACGCCATGCTTTCTTGATTGACTTGCAAATCATGAAAATATTTTCAGAAATCATTTCAGTAGTTGGCGCAGGATCGGAGGACAATTAAATAACAACTTGATAATTCTCATCGCGCGACGTATCAGTTTTGAATTTCGCAAAGTTCGTGATTAGAAGACTTTTACTCATGATACTGGTACTTTTTGGTATCAGCCTCATTGTCTTCTATCTATCACGTGGCTATCCTTCGAAATTTCCTCCCTGGGGACAGTACGTAACTCTCTCCATGAGCACTGCGGAGATTAATTACATCAAGCAAATTCACGGCTTCAACCTGCCGCTGTACGAGCAGTACTTTTACTGGGTCAGAGACGCCGCATCCGGCAACTGGGGAATTTCGAAGTGGGCGGGAAATCAGGCGACGATTACGGTCTTCAAGGACAGATTCCCCCTGACAGTAGAACTTGCAATCGCTTCGATAATCATAACGATCGTGGTGGCACTCCCCCTGGGAATCCTCTCAGCCACAAGAAATAACAAACTTCCGGATCACATCTCGAGGCTCTTCGCACTCTCGGGATACTCGATGCCGGTATTCTGGCTCGGTTTCCTGTTTCAGCTATTATTTTCATATTACTTCAAGCTGTGGGGGCTACCCACGCTCCCGAGCTCCGGTTACGTAAGCCAGAGTTTCATCAACTCCGTACATCCGATAACGGGATTACCTATTCTGGATGCAATCATCGAAGGGAACGGATCGGTACTTTGTAAGTTCACTTACTCATCTGATTTTACCCGCGATCACGCTGGCTTTCGCCAGCCTGGGATACCTGACGAGGATCGTGAGATCAAGCATGCTCGAAGTCCTGAAGCAGGACTACATAGTACTTGCGAGGTCTAAGGGACTTACAGAAAGAGTAGTAACCTACCGGCATGCACTGAGGAATGCTCTAATTCCTGTGATAACCGTGACTGGAGTTCTATTTGCATCACTTCTGGGAGGCGTTGTCGTCGTAGAATATGTTTTCAGCTGGCCGGGAGTCGGTTCTGCCGCGCTTCAGGCGACCTTTGCCAATGATACCAACTTTCTCATGCTCTACACGATAGTGTCTGCGGCGATCATCGTGATCGCGAACCTCGCAGTCGATCTGCTCTACGGGGTTATTGACCCAAGGATACGATTAAGTTGAGCAAACTAGTCGAAGAAAAGAGCAAGAAGCCGCGAAACTATCGACGACTGGACGATCTGAAGTTTGCCCTCAGACTGCTGGTCCGAAATCCGCTAGTTCTGGTGGGTTCGATATTGAGCATCGGAATTATAGTAATCGCGCTTCTTTCCCATTTCATTGTGAACCCGGCACTTGCTAACAAAGTCTCGTACGCCACCCAGCTTTGTTGGGGAAACCACTGGATAAATTGGGGTCCTAACTCATCTCTTTGCAGTAGCAACCAGTTTTACTGGCTTGGAACGGACTATTTCGGGCGAGGAGTGCTTTCCATGATAGTGCTCGCGCTCCCGCTCGATCTTCAGATCGCTTTTACCGTAGTCTTGGGCTCCGTCGCGATAGGTATAGTTCTTGGCGCACTTTCCTCGTACGGAGGTTCGGTAATAGACGAAATTATTCTCAGGATCACTGACATCTTTTTTGGTTTCCCGACGCTACTTCTCGCGCTTGTTATTGCAGCTGTTGTCGGGCCGAGTATTCCGACTCTAACTTTCGCGGTGCTAATCGTGTGGTGGCCGCTCTACGTGAGGCTAGTTCGTGGTCAGATACTTTCAGAGAAGGAGAAAAACTATGTCGAATCGTTGAGAGCGATGGGCGCTAGCACTCCGCGCATTTTGTTCAGGCACATCATTCCCAACTCAATGTACCCGATTCTGGTACAGGCTACGCTGGACCTCGGAGGAGTGATCCTCATCTTTTCGAGCTTGATGTTTCTAGGATTCTCGCCAAAACAAAACTTGCCCGAGCTCGGAAATTTGGTGGCGGAGGGGATTCAGAATGTGTTCACGGCACCCTGGCTGATCATTTTCCCCGGACTGGCGATAATAATCGCGACACTTGCGTTCAATCTCGTCGGTGACGGGCTGAGAGACATTTTAGATCCTCGATTGCGTCGATGAGTATATTTTCGGTGGTTGAGAGGTTGTGACAATGCGCAAAGCAACTCCAGAAGACATTTACAATTTCAATTTCGTCCACGATCCGACGATCTCTCAGGACGGAACGCAAATTCTCTTCACTGTAACTCGAGCAAAGGGTCCAAACGATTACTCAAGTTCAATTTGGAAATATGCCGATGGTCGTGCGATTCCACTTATCTCGACTGGAGATCGCGTTTCAAATCCGGTCTTCTCAAAAAACGGCGATCGCTTCTTCTATCTTTCATCAAACACAGACGGTTCTCAGGAACTTTGGATTTCAAATCAAGCAGGACTGGACAGGCGCCAGATACTTAGGTTGGAGAAAAGGAAGATCTCGAGTCCAAGATGGTCGCACGATGAAAAATCCGTGTTGTTTCTTTCCGATTCCGATCCGCTACGAGTCGGGACGCCGAAGACCGACGTTCGTCTGATCAACCGCATGAATTACCGGTTCGATGGCGAGGGATACTTGCATGACAGGAGGACACACGTATTCGAGTTGACATTGGAAGATGGAGCAATTAGGCAGGTCACTCAGGGTGAGTTTGACGTTGTAGCCTTCGATTTGTCTCCGGATGGGAAGACTGTCGCTTTTGTATCTAACATCGAGAAGGATGCTGATTTTCAGAATAATTTGGACATTTACACCGTGTCCTCCGGAGGTGGAGGAATCTCGAAACTCACAAAGAACAAGGGATCGATGTCGAGCCTCTCATATTCCCCGGATGGGAATTACATAGCGTTCATCGGTGACGACTACAGATTCAAGTTCAATACTCCAGTTCAGGTGTGGGTTAACGATATCAAGAACCAAAAAACGTTCTGCGTCTCAAACGAACTTGACAGGCCGTCAAGGAATAGCGTTTACTCAGACTCGATGATGAACAGTTCCACCCTTGAACCCGTGTGGGACAGCGGTTCCAAGACAATCTATTTCACGGCAACTGATCGGGGCAGATGCAATATCTTCGCGGCCGATACAGGTTCTCTCGAAGTAAGAGAGGTCACTTCGGGACGACAGGTAGTAACTGGCTTCAGCCTCTCCAACAATGGAACGATAGCATTTACCAGGATGGATCCTACTCATCCGGTCGAACTGTATCTCCAACATCCGAATTCTAATCCTCAACAGGTTTCGACTCTCAACGCAAACCTCATCTCCGAGATCGAGTTCAGTGAATTACGCGAGTTCACTTTTAGGGCAAGGGATGGTCATGAAGTGCACGGCTTTTTCATGCCGGCTTTGGGAAAACAAAATGGAGAAAAGCCGTCGTGTATTGTCCAAATTCATGGTGGAGGCGGGACCGAGGGATACCGGTTTATGTTCGAGTTCCAGTGCTTGGCTGCCCTTGGTTACTCGGTTGCGGCGTGCAACTTTCGGGGTACGGTCGGGTACGGTGAAGATTTCATGAAGGTACTGACAGGTCACTACATGGAAAAGGACTATTCCGACATTATCGATATGGTAGGGCATATCGTGGAAAGCGGGTGGATCGACGAGAGGAGAATCGGAGTGACCGGCGGTTCGTACGGTGGGTATCTTACAAACTGGGCGATCAGCCACTGCAAGCTGTTCGCGGCAGCGGTCACAGATCGATCCGTCGTGAACTTGTTCAGCTTCTACGGAACGAGCGACGACTATCGACTAATCGAGGAAGACGTACAGGGCTCTTTCCCGTGGGACAGGCCCGAGCACTATCTCGCGAAATCCCCAATTTCATACACGAAAGAAATCACGACGCCGCTTCTCATCATGCACTCTGAAGAGGACTTTCGCTGTCGGCTGGAACAGGCGGAGCAGCTCTATGCTTTCTTGAAGCGACAGAGCAAGGAGGTCGTATTCGCTGTTTTCCCCGGTGAAAGTCATGGACTATCGAGGGGAGGGAAGCCCCATCACAGAGTAGAGAGACTGCAGCTGATGCTTTGGTGGTTCAGTTCGTATATCAAGACCGGAGAGAAAGCAGTTGAGTGTCCTATCTGAAGAGAAAAAAATCATCTCGTCAATAGATTCGAATGCTAGAGAACTAGCTCGGACTTGTTCTGAGCTGATCCAGATAAACTCTGAAAATCCGAAGAACGATTGTCAAGGAATAGTCGATTACCTCGAAGATCAATACAGAAAAATCGGCGTTGACTATTTCAAAATCTCTGCGGATAGGAAATCACTCAAAGCGAGAGGTCTCGCCTATCCACGGAACAACTTCGTAGCCTTGTTGGGCAAGTCTCGAAAAAATATCGGCCTATCGATTGGAACGCACATGGACGTCGTTCCTGCTGGAGACCTGAGCGAGTGGAAAAACCCCCCATTTTCCGGAAAAATAGTTAATGGAAAGATCTGGGGGCGCGGTGCATGCGATGCAAAGTGTTCACTCGCCGCTCAGCTGTTTGCGGCAAAGGCTTTGATGGATTCTGGAGCAGAACTGCAGAAGCCAATTCTCCTGATCGGGACTGTTGATGATGAAGCACCGAAAGATGTGACATGGGCCGGCATGGAATTCATGGTTCGCCACGGAGGGCTGGAAAAAATGGGCTTCGGCAGACCCGAGTTTGCCATAAATGCCGAGGCAAGCGGAATCGGTAGCATCTGGGGTATCTTCACGGGATCAGTCACGCTGAAACTAAAGTTTCTCGGACGGACCGGTCATCCACCGGTTGGGGTCAACGCGTTGGAGAGTGCAGTTTCCTTCTGGTCGAAAATTAGATCAGAGAGAGAATTCTCCAAAGCAAGACTAGTATGGTTCTCTGGCGGGTCGGATTCTGACTTTGGCTTGACTCCTCAGGTCGCCGAATTGATCTTCCGAGTATCGATTTCACCCGGTACTGTTCCGAATGACTTGGTGAAACTGGTTGAGAAATTGCTCGCTGAATGCAAAAAACAAAATCCTGATTTCGAATTTGCTGAGGTAGAGATCTTATCTTCTCAGAAGGCACAGGAAATCGATTCTGATAGCCAACTGGTCAGAGCCATAAGGAAAGCTGCATCAAAAGCTAGAGTCCGGTCATCTTACGGAGGGGGAATCGTCGGCGCTGGTGATCTATACTATTACTTGGAAAAGGGGGTACAGGGAGTCACGTTCGGGGCGGGATCACTCAATACTTGTCACGTGCCCAACGAGTTCGTATCTGCCGATGACCTGATAGCTGTTACGAAGATTTATGCCCTAACCGGACTCGACCTATGCGGATCTAACGGAAGTTAGAATATAATGAGAAATAAAGAAACTTTTAAGTGAGCCATACAAACCCTTCGGGCATGTGGTATTTTGACCCTCGATCGACCTCTAAATTCGATCGAAAAGCGATAGGAAGAAGCATTCTAGTTGCAATTGTCCTAATTATTATCATTGTGGCAGGGATTGGAGGCTATGCGGCACTTACCCTTGGCGGTACAAAATCAACCTCCTCAAGCTCGCAAATTACTACGAGTTCGTCTACGACATCATCTTCATCGTCGTCTCCATTGTCCTCAACATCATCCTTATTGACCAGCTCGAGCCAAGTTTCGACTTCATCCTCTTCTCTGACATCCAGCGAATCTACTACAAGCCAACTGAGTACGAGTCAAACATCTAGTAGTACTTCAATCGCCGTCCAGAATCCTGGGAAGATTGTTTACGAGACCTCGAACCTGCTTTCTTCGCTCGATCCGGCATACTATTCTGACTCTGGGTCGCAGACGGTCCAGTTCAATGTCTACGAGAACCTTCTGCAATACGAGGGCAACTCTACCAAGATAGTCTATCCTTGGCTGGCCCAGAACTACATCGTTTCGTCGGACGGATTAACCTACACTTTCAACTTGAGGCAGGGTATTAAATTCCAAGACGGTACTCCGTTTAATGCGTCAGCGGTCGTATTTAGCATCAACAGGGCGGTTCTCACAGATTCGTCTTCTTCGACTCTCGGACTGCTCGTCGGCACACAAGCTCCCGGAATTATCAACGGATCTTATGATTACAGTGCGACGTACGGAAAGGGCTCACCGACTTACAACCAGAGCCAGGTAAATGCATTCATAAGCTCAAACGGCGTCGTGGTGGGATCAAATCCATATCAAGTCATTTTCCATCTCGGGTACGCGGACGCCTCTTTTCCCTATCTACTTCCTCTGTCTGTCGCTGAAATCGTTTCGCCGTCGTACACAATATCCCACTGGACACAGCCTACAAATGGTCACGGGTACATCACGGGAGTCACCGCAGGATCTCAGGACCCCTTCCTGAACGATCATATGTCCGGAACTGGTCCGTTTCAGTTACAGAGCTGGGACCAGACTACAGGAGACGTTGTGCTGGTAGCCAACCAGAACTACTGGGGTTCTCCGAGCGGACAGGGAATTGCAAAGGTATCAGAGGTCGACATCAACTTTGTACAGAGTGATTCTGCGAGAGTACTAGACCTAAAGTCCGGCGCCGCTGATATCTCGGATATTGCGACGAGTGACATTTTCGCATTCATGAACAAGACCGCCTGGCAGACTTCGCAGCAAGTTGTACCAACGACGCCGGGAGTGTCGATTTACGGGCCGAACACGGAGCTCAACATGTATTACATCGCCTGGAATTACAAGATCTTAAATCCCGACGGGACTGTCGCGTCATTCCAACCATTCCGGAACAAGAATTTCAGGCTCGCATTTGCTGATGCGATAAATGCTTCCGACATATTATACAACGCCGCCAGTGGGTTAGGGCGTCTTGCGAACGGGGTAGTGCCTTATGGAATGAACGGGTACAACGCGTCCATTCCGCTTTACTATAACTACAACCTGACAGATTCGCAAGGGAATCTCACAATCGCTGCAAAGGCGCTCGGGTTCAACTCTTCGAATCCGCAGACGATCCAGATAGTGTATGCGATAGGCGATAGCACCGGTGAGGCGGTATCGACCGAACTCGCAACTAACATCAACAACATGGGGCTCGGCATCACGATCGTAGTTACCCCTCAGACGGAATCGGAGTATGTGTCGGGAATCGTCGGCGGATACACGCCGGTAGAAGCGATCTCGTTCAGCCTTGACTACGCTGATGCAACTGATTACCTCGCGAGCTTCAGCAGCGCACTTGACATCGGACTATTTGACAGCTACAACAATACGCAGTACCTCAATCTGGTCAACCAACAGGCTGCAGAGACGAACTCGACGCTGAGGCAGAATCTGATCAGTGAAGCAACTCTACTGCTCAACCAAGATGTTGGGTACGCGTTCCTATTTTACCCGTCTGTCTTTGGAGAGACCGGACAGATGTTCAGAAGCTGGATCAGTGGGTTTGTCTTCAATGCAGCTTTTCCTGGGCCGTACTTCTACCAGTTCACCAAGGGTTAGTTCAAGGACGCACTCTCCGCATCGGTGATTCACTGAAAAGTGGTAATGAAATTCGGTTCTAGATTCCTTGGATGGCATGATGCGAACGAACAGCTTGCTTGGGGAATCCTTTCGGAAGAATGCGGATTTGATTTTTGCTGGTTTTCGCACGACACATTTTTGCGTAGCTCGTGGCCGATCGTTTGTGCCGCGGCGAGCCATACCCAGAAGATCAAATTGCCGATTTACACGAGTCCCTACAGTGTCGCGCCAGATGAAATAGCAACTCTATTTGCAACTCTGGACGAGCTTTCGAAGGGTCGAGCAGTTCTTAGTCTGGGGCACCACACTACTGAAATGCTCCGATGGGTAGGTATCGACGCAAGAGATCCTGTAACGAGGACAAGGGAAGCAGTCCAGCTCATCCGTGATTGTTTTCGGTCTTACGGCCAGGAAAAAGCTGAGCCATTCAATGGAAAGGAATTTCACTGGACTGATCAGGCGTACCTGAGATTCAAGCCGTTTAGAGAAAATCCACCGATTTACATTTCGGCTCACGGGAAAGATTTCCTTAATTTGTGTGGTGAGATCGGAGATGGAGCCACTCCTATGATGGCGCCACCTGAATCAGCTCCTTATGTTGTGAAAGCGATACACGAGGGCTGTAAGAGGGCTTCGAGAGACCAGAAAGATGTGGATATTGCAGGATTTGTCTGGATTTCAGTTTCAAAGGAAGATCCGAAGAAAGCGACGGAACTGATGAAGCCGGTCATCGCGTATTTTGCTCCATTTTTGAAGGATGAAGAAATGGGTGCAGCGGGTCTGAAAGTGCAAGATTTCGCAGGAATCAGGAAGGAGATTGATCGGGGGAGATACGATTTGGCGAGCGAACTAGTGACTGATGATATGCTCCGACTCGGGATAACTGGAAGCATCTCGGAGTGCGTGGAGAGGATTGCTCAGATGGAAAAGGCGGGAGTAACTCAAGTTTCTCTGGGCGGTCCTCTCGGGCCGGATATTTCAGAAGCGATCAGGACGATCGGACGGGATATTCTTCCTCCGCTCAGAAGCTGAAGTAACTGTAACTATTTGGCCCTGAGTTCTGAAAAGGTCATCTCAGGGTAACTTTTGATATATGTGTGCCTAATAAGAGCCAAAATACTTTTTGGTTTACGTCATTTCAGGCAAGACCGTAATGTCGACTGCAAGTGAAGCCATCGCAGCGTTAAGAAAATTGAAAGTGTACGATATTTCGCTCACTCTGGACACAATACATGCCGAACTGGCCTTCTGAGCTGTTTAATCGAACAACTGCTAACAAGGCCTCCACTGGAAACGCTAACGCCGAGAAGCTTAGCGAGCAGATGCAAAAGGAACAGGGAATCTATGGTTGATTCTCTAGCATCTGGAAGAGCTCTCAGACGCACTGCTAACTAGAGCAGATCTGCGAGATTATTTTGATAGACAGATCTATTGGACGGCAGCCTGCTCTAACTATATGTTGCTGACCGAGGACGATCGTCTTCACAAACTGTTCCAATCCCGGTCTTTCCAGAATCCAAAAGCTGTGATCAAATGGAAAGATGCTATTCAAGAAACGATCTGAGAAACCGGCGAGTGAAAAAGCCAAACAGCTCACCTAGCGTGGAAGTGGCGACCGAAGGAGGGATCCATGAGATAGAAGCATAGACCCGGTCATGGTCTGATCATTTGATCTGCCCATGATGGATTCGATCTTAAACCTTCGTAGTCCTGTCTACATTTGTGTTAGTACAGAGTCGCGAAATATTCTATTGTACCAACCAGGGCTGGATTGTAGTAATATCCTTGAACATTAGAAGTCATCACTTGAAAGACTCTGGGGTAGTACTCCCAGAAGTACATCACTTGCTGGTTTGCTATTGCATTCATCATATTTGTTACCTTGACAAGCCCGGTTACGTTCCTGACTGAGTTGGCGGTGGAAGCTTGGGAGAACAGTGTTCCCATTACTTGTAGGTTCCAGCCCTGTGGGCCTGGAAGAATATCGTAGGGGGCGTAAAACGGACCGAGAAAGTCCATTACCCAAGGATAGTCGTTAGTAATTGTTGACGGCCACGTGAACACCTCGCCACTTATAGCATATGTCGTGAGCTGTCCCTCAGGAATCGGAACAACCGTAGCGGTTAATCCCATGTTGTATGTGGAGCTGACATTGTTAATTGCAGAAGCCATTTCAGTGAGAATTGCCTCGCTGACCGTGTCGCCTGCGTTGTAATAGAGAGGTATGGTCTGTGCAACGGGACTGGAGCATGTTCCAGAAGAGCCCAGAGTCGGGCACCCAAATGTATTGTTGAATAGTCCAGCGGGTGCGCTAGTCCCATTTTCGAAGTTGAAGTGAGTTAACGGTTGCTCCATAGCGCTGAGAAGGAAATCCTGCACGGCCGTCAGGTTGAAGGCATACCTTGTGGTGATTGATGAATTGTATGTTCCAGCCGGTGGGAACCCTGGCCCAAACGGGCTATTAGCCACGACTCCCATGTTGTTGTTTTCCTGTTCATTGATGTCAGTCATATTGACCGAATCAGCGAAAGCCAATCTAATTCGCAAGTCTGCGAAAGGTTGGAACTTGTAGAAGGTGCCAGTGAGGGGGTTAGTTACATTCATTCCGAATGGAGTTTCGAACACATTGTAGTTGGTATAAGGACCAGAGATTGTGACTCCAGGGATTATAGATTCCAGTGATCCATTTGTAAGCCAGGCGTTCCTATCGGCAACGTCATACAAATTATCATTCGGAAGATCTATCGCCATTGCTTGTCCTGAGTGTGCAGCGTTCTGCAGATCCACTTCGCGAGTTGAAATCTGAGCGATATACTTGATGTCGATAGTTTTTATCTGTGGAGTTACTTTAGCCCCTCTCATGTATTGATAGGCCCCTCCCCAATAATTAGAATTCGCGCTCAAAACGATATCATTTGAGGATTTGCCCACACTAACTACACTATACGGACCGGTTCCCGCAGAGGCACCATTGTAAGATCCATCTAGGTAAGTGGTCCCACATCCCGTCGGAGTCGCGCCTGAATTGCAAGTTGCAACCTGATCGGCAAAGTACTCGTTTACAAGAGCAGTTTCATTACCCCCTCCGATTGAGGGGTATGGAAGCGTATAGCCCATGCTCGATTGATTCCAAAGAGCCAAGTCGTGCTGCATCACGAAATCTGGCGCAACAATTTCAGCCCATTGTCCTGCCAAGAGGAATGGGAGAGATGCATCAGGACTCTCTACATGAATGGTAAAAGTCAAGGGTCCGGTTATTTGCACGACATTTTCGGCCAGAACCTTATTCAACCACGCTTGGTTGTAGGCATGAGGTCCGGTGAAAGCCGTGCTCAAGCTAAAGTTTTCTACTTGTTGCAATATCCACGCAGCTTCTGTCCCGTGTGTGCTTGGCGTGCTACCATCATTTATCAGCAATCTGTTTAGCGAGAAGTAGACTGCCGTTGAGTTGAGCGGCTCACCATCTTGGAATGTTATTCCGCTTCTCAGGGTGAAGAAGGCCTCGGTTCCATTAGGGGATATAGTATAATTCTGGGCTAGCCAAGGAATTGTAGAGGTACCATTGGCTCCGTTGTACCAAAGCAGTGGTTCGTAAATGTTCTGCATGATATTGAAATCATACGGATGATAGGTGATTCCCGGATCTAGGTATTCAGGAGTGTATATGGTCTCATAAGTCAGAGAGGATGGAACCTGAACAGTGCTGGAAGTAGCGGTGGTGGTCGCGGTAGAACTGCTAGTCGTCGAACTACTGACAACCGAAGAAGATGAGACTTGGACCGATGAGGAACTTTGCGAGGCCAAGCTAGACGTTGACAATGAAGAGGAAGACGAGCTAGTTGCAGAGGAGGACGAGCTGAAGTGAAGAGGAGGATGAACTTGTAGTGGTAACAGAAGAGGTTGAGGAAGTAGTAGCTATGTAGGCGCCTACAGCGAATATCACTATCACAATGACAACAACTACTATGATTAACGATCTACTCACTCCTTCTCTTGCATTAACGGTTGATCCTCTTGGCAACATAATGTTCGAGGACAAAGGCGGCCTATTTATACTTAGTACTAAGAGTGGATCTTCACTGCACTAACTCAATCATAATAAGAGCAACCGGACACTTTCGAATAGCTATATGCTAACCATGAATGCTCGGTGCGGAGGCAACTCTAATCGCAGCCAACGTCAAAATTTCCTAGACTAAAGTTCATCTAATGTAACGACAGATATATCGAAAATGCCCAAACTAAATTCTGATTTAACGAAACATTCCTGTAGCTAAGGAACCTAGTTTTCACATCAAACTATTCTCCAAGATAAATCAGAAATGTGGGAATCAATGAAGTAGTTTCTCCTTCGATATAAGGCAGTAATCATATTTTACTTGACTTCAGAAAATACTTTCTCTTTTTCCCATCCCTGATCGAAGGGGGTTAAATAAAAGCATCTTAACTTGGTTTTCGCGATTTTCCATTCTTTTTCTTCTCTGATATACTCGTCTTCATATTTTCCTGAAATCCAAAGAGCTGTGCCTTTAGATGTCGCGGGTTCTGTCAGGTACCATAGGCCAGTTGCCCCATTCCCTTGGATATTTATTATCGGATTGTGTAGCATGTGAATGTGAAAGGAAAAGAATTTTGGCTGTGTTTCGCGAAAATAAGATTCGAGATCTTTCCGGGTAGCGCAAAAGCCGTAAACTCCCCAATCTGCTTGGCCTTTGATGGCAAATAGGTCGATTACCCCGTCCCAATCTCTTTCATCCATTCTGTAAGCGTAAGAATACTTCAGTTTCTTTATGCTTTCAATATCCTCAAGGACTTGAATTCTAGCTTCAAGTGACATATGCGTGTTCATGCGGATCAGTTAGAAAAATCTTGCCAAGGTTATTTTGGGAACTCTACTGGTGGGTAAGCTGGTAAATATTATACCTTGTCTAGACCTCTGTCCCTAGGAATAAACAGTTTCGTAAGATCTTTGAAAATATAAGTCCCAAGTTGAAGATTCGAAAAGAGGCTGTAACAAACCATTCGACCTCATCCTCACTGTCTGTGATTGAGTAATCTTCAACAATAAGTTGAGGTTAGTCCAAGCTTCATCCATATTTCTCTTCCGGAGAAAAAGCGGTTGAATCACCAGTCTCACGAGGCAAGTTTGGCTAAGCGACGGCCATGATTTTAAATTGCCTAAACTGGAAGGGCAACGCTAGCTAATTCAGGAAGAACTTTTTGGATTCTGTCTAGTCCTTCGTTTAGTCTATTGTAGGAAACCGCGCCAAAACAAATTCTAATGTGCCCTGCCCCTTGTTTTCCGAATTCCAGCCCAGATAAAGCAGTTACGTGGGCCCTATCGAGAAAAAATTCTTCTAGCTTATCAGAATTTATTCCATAATTACCAAAATCTGGAAAAGCGTAAATTGATCCTTCTGGAATATGGCATGAGACACCATCCATTTCATTGAGTCTTTTGACGGACAATTCTCTTCGTCTGTTGTCTTCTAAAACCATCTCCTGAACTGCCCTCTGATCACCCTTGACCGCTTCTACAGTCTCCCTTCTGAATAAACGTGTTCACGTGAGTATGTGCCGCGGTCGTTACTTTTTTCATTTCGTTGATTATTACTTCAGGACCAGTCGCGTAGCCTAGACGCCATCCATCCATTGCATATGCCTTTGTAAAGGTGAAAAGACTGACTGTTCTCTCAGCCATCCCAGGGAGGCTAGCTATACTGATATGTTTCCTTCCATCGTAAGTAAAGTACTCATAGGTTTCGTCCGAAAGAACTACCAGGTCGTGCTCCTTTGCGACCTCTGCGACTATTTCAATCTCGCTTCGACTGAAAACGCGGCCCAACGGATTGTGTGGATCAACCCATAGGATGGCTCGAGTCCTTGGATTGATGGCTTTTTCTAACTCATGCTTGTTGAGGAGATAGTGTTCACTTTTCTTGAGGGATGCATAAGCAACTTTTCCACCCGCGAAAGCAACTCTCTTGTCATGTGTTGTATAACCAGGATCAAAGTTGACCAGTTCATCTCCTTCGTCGATTAGTGCCATGATTGCGGCATAAGCTCCCAGGGTAAGGCCTGACGTCACAAGAATCTGTGTATCAGGATCGGCCTTGATGCCATTAACCTTGGCAAGCTTCTCTTCCAATGCATATCTGAATTCTTTCAGACCGGCCATTTCATCGTAGTGAACAAATCCGAGATCTAGGGCACGCTTGGTTGCTTCCTTTATGTTAGCGGGGGTATCGAAGGAAGGACTCCCGACACCCATTTTGATGATATCAACACCACTACGCTCCAATTCTATAGCTTTTTCATAATTTGAAAACGCTTGTGCAGGCTGGGTAGACATCCTCTTTGCAAATCTCACTGTCGCGTCACTCTCTTCTCCCAAGAGAAAATTCTCCGTGCCCTTATCTTATTTTCGGTATTCGTTGAGATTTGTATCATCAAGACTCGTTACAAAAAAGTCCCCTTTATCTCGACAGAGCCTACTCCGACAATACTGTCATCATGAGTATCTTTTCTAAGTGCAGTTCGAGCGATCGGAGCTTCTGAAGAGAAATCGCGATAGATTCTGTTCATTGACCATCTATCAGACGTGTTTCGGAGCTACACGACAACTTCCACTCCGTAATTAAGAAAACGGTTGCCTTCTAAACCAAACTGTGCTTCTGTTCCAGCTCGGTACGATCTTAGTTTAAGGTTCTTTGTACAATTGCAGAGATGGAAAATATTTTTCAGTATAACAATGGCCTGCGAGTAAAAAAAGGGCGGCGACTCGTTTTCTGTTCTTATAATAACTTTCAATTTGACAGAACTGCTTTGAGATCTGTCCGTGACGGAAGTCTGAAGCGAATTTCGTTTGTGTTTGTGTTGTCGCCTTAAGATCTGCTTGTCCTTGACTGATGAATTCTACTTCTTCTTGACATCATCCAAAATTTCGATGTTACAGAAATCGGTAAATATGCGCAGGGTCTGGTAACTCGTGTTCTGCAGTGACACTTCTCGAGAACCTTAGACTCATGGGCGCTAGGAAGATCATTTCTGAGGCAGCGAATGCGACAAAAGATGAATCGTTATTAATATTGACTGACGAGGCGTACTTGGATGTTGCAAAATATTTCGTTTCTGCTTCGATCGACCTGGGGCTCGAAGACATAAACGTTCAGTGCATTCCTAAGAGGCTTAGGCCATTTACTAAAGTTTCTAAATTCCTCGAACAGTGCATAAGACATTCGGACATATTCCTATACATAATAGAAAGGATGCCCGAGGATAGTCATTTAGTGTACGGCGATATTTGGAATGTCGCAAAGAAGTCAAAATGCAAGTACCTGACAATGCACGAACCCCGACTCGATTATTTCGAAATTGGAGGTGTTCTCGCAGATTACGAGATGGTGGAGAGTAAAGGAAGAAGGCTAGTAGACAAGCTGAAAGACGTTGAAAAGGTGGAAGTGAAATCTGACATTGGCACTGACGTAACGTTCTTGCTAGATCAATCAAGTAGTCCTACCTACCGCAGCCCCAGCTACAAGTTTCAGAACAATCTAGATACGGGTGTGATTCAGATTCCGGAGGGAGAAGGAGGAAGGAATCCCGTTCCTAATTCTTTGAATGGAACTCTTGTGATCGATGGAGCAATAACGGGGCTCGGAATTCCCCCCAAGCCTCTCAAAATCACGTTCGAGAATGGAAAGCCACGATCGATCTCGGGAGATCGAACGTTCCTAGATATCATGCTTGATTATGCCAGAAGAGAAGCTCGAGTGCAATCTCTGCTTGAAATGAATGCTATGACTGAATTCTCCATAGGGTTTAACGACTGGGCAAGATTTGACTCGAATACGTCGAACTGCGAGAAAGTATCAGGAGGGATGCACTTTGGATTGGGAAATACTGAAGGAGAATGGTTTGACAACATCTTGACACACTCTTCTGTTAACTTGATCAGGACTAACGGCGCCAGAGAATGTCTAATTAGTGATGGACAGACTAAACCTGTAAGCAAATATGTTTTCTCGATCGTTGAAACCGCAAACAAGAAACCTGGCCTGTTTGGCTCGGTAATTGGCATACCGAGAAATATATCTTGTCCCAAATCGTATATTCGATCAGCTTGAAAATTGTTAGGCACGATTCGGTGATCTATTCAAGACTTCGATAAGAGTTTTAGTACTAGTTTTATGTTATCAAACGATAAGCTCTGATCGAATCTCGAATTATTTTCTCTGTGTATTCTAATTAATATCGAGGCCACAGAAATATGTCAGGAAATGTGGTGAGAGAAGCAAGGATAATTCTCAGAAAGTCTTTGAGACTTTCATCCAAAGAGAGAGTCTTAATTTCAACCGACAATCTTCAGAATCTTCAATTAGTGAATGATTTGCAGGAAGCAACAAATCGGTTGGGAGCTAGAAGCCAAATCCTAGTTCATTCAAAGTCGCTTGACAACTACAACGTTTCTGAGGTTTTCTCCCCAGATAAGTACGATGCAATAATCTCTTGTGAAAATAAATCACTTCCTAAGAGGGTTTGGGCAGATGCGATTAGTCAAGGTACTCGGGTGTTGATCATGTCGGGAATCCGACCGGAGACGTTAGCTCGTAATGCAGGCCTGGATTTTCGAGAACTGGGCCGGGAAATGCAAAAAGTAGCTAGATTACTGGAAGGCGCTGATACTATCACCGTTACTTCGAAAGATGGAACTTACCTTGAGGGAAGATGTATTGGAAGGAAAGCTGTGTTGGGAGCGTCAGATGCGACACGACCCGGTAGTCTTGACTATTTCCCACCTGGAGTAGTTGCGATCGCTCCAGAAGAGTCGAGTCTCAATGGAAAGATCGTTGCAAATGGTACGCTGTTAGGTTTTGGATTTTTAAGATCCAAAACCCTGATAGATATTAGTAATGGAAACATAGACACAATTAAGGGAGGCGAATCTGCCGAAATTTTGAATGAACTTGTGACTCATTTTCGAAATGGGAATAAGATTGGTGAGGTAGGGCTAGGGATGAATCCACTTGCTCTAAACGTAGGAAATTCAGAGGATGAGCGTGTTCGTGGCTCGATCCATATAGGGCTAGGGGACAATCAACAATTCCACGGCATAATAACTTCTGCCATACATCTCGATATTACACTCAGGAACTCTTCACTTCTTGTTGACGAAAGAGCCCTAGTTCGGAACGGTAATTTCGAGTTCTGAAATACTATCAAATACATACTCGGTGAAGAAGTTAGCGGCCAATCTTATTATTCATCTGACAACTCTGCAAACTTGACTAGCCTAAGTTTCAATTCTTTTTAGGAAATCAAAGCCTTCAAAAAACTAATCGAAGGCTTCGTTGGAAGCGTCGGCAGACATTTCCGAGAATTTATGTCAGCGCTTTTTTCTTGCGACAGAAAGAAACCTGTAAAAGTTCCGCCTTTCAATTCCCATGCTCATCAATTCAACTGATGAAACTACTTTGGCCATCTATGTGATTCCAGACGTGACGCAAGAGATCATAAGTTGTAGAAGTAAATAAGTTAATTACTTATAGCCAGGTTCTTGTCGCTGTAGTGATTGTGAAAGGCTTGCCGAAAGATCAATTTAGCGAAATAATGATTCCGGGGGGATTCGCAAAAGCATTCATTGTAAGGAAAGATCAGGTAATGCGAATTGGTCAAGTTGAAGGTTATCAGGTCGGTGACGTGGCGATTTTTAATGCTAATGATCACAAGGAGCGCTTCAATGCTAGCCAGAGCCTTGTCCTGAATCAAATAGAAGGAGTAGGAGACCTAAAGCATCTGACAAAGTTCTATTCTCAGCCATCGAGAGAGAATGTTCTTTTTAGTGTGATCGCTGACACAACGAAAGTTCACTTGGCTTGGAGCGGAGCAAGATGCAGCCGAATGATATATGGATTGAGAGATAAGATCGCCGTCCCTCCACATAGAAGCTGTCAAACCAATCTGGATGAAGTCTTAGCTCCATACGATATTTCTCCGGATGATATCCCAGACGTTTTCAATGTGTTCATGAATGTGGCGATTGAAGGTAATAACATGATAATCAAGCCGCCAATCGCAACGAAATCTGATTATATTGATATGGCTGCAGAAATGGATTGCTTAGTCGCTATCTCAGCTTGTCCAAGCGACAAAGCCGAGACTAACGCAGGAAAAGTAAAGCCGCTAGTAGTCAAGCTGTATGAGCGGTCTTGACCATATTCTCAAATCTGCAATTTAGCACTAACGATCAGTTTAGTCCGACTGTCATCCACATGAAAAGGTGCACGTTCGAGGATATCCATAGTCCTTCTCTCTCTAATGGCTCAATCACGTAGCCATTAAATGCTGAAAAACCTAACCTGATTTCTGAGTAAGAATATGGCTGGATAGCGAATTTGGTAAGTTATTAGAGTACACTAGGTCGTTGATTATAGATATTCCATGTATCGCGAGGGTGACTTCGAAGATCACGACTCTGGTTTCATTGTCAAGAGCGATGGGACTTACTAAATCCCAGACCCAATGATGATTGAAGCTGCTTCAAACGGGCTGATTTAACCTGGCCGACATAAGTTCATAGACACCTGTTGGTCAGAAGGAATTTCTTCATGTCAAGATGCGAGCAAAACCTTCGCGTTCGATAGTATTCTGCCAGGATTGATTTCAGTTCTTTCAATGACGTCGGAAAGGTTGGAAGCCTTGAGAGATCCTTCTCACCCTCGCGCCAACACTCCTCCATCATGTTGAACTCTGGCGAAGCTGTCGGGATCCATCTGACTCTGAGAGTCTTCCTGTTCTTACCCAAATAATCAGTTACGATCCTGGTTTTGTGGTGTTGCCTTGCTTTGTCAAGGAAGAGATAGAGTGATCCAAACTTCCTGTGCACCTTCTTCAGGTAGTCGAGGAATGTCTCGCCATTGAATTTCTCGTACTGCCTGAAGATTTGTGTCCCGTCCAGGCTGATCGCTCCAAACACCACGGTGTTGCCGTGCGAGCCTGACACAATCCGAATCGGTCGAATCCCTTTGACCGCCCACACCCTTTTGGTTTCTATGTTCTGGACGAAGATTGATTCGTCTTCGGATGCTACGGTGAAGCCTTCCGGGATATTCCTGAGGAGTCTTGCGGTCCTTTTTTAAATTCGAGCCTCTCTTCGAGGGAAGCCTTGTGAAGTAACCTCTTGTCAGGGACAATTGCTCTCACTCCCCACTTCTGCATCAACCTGTAGATGTGTCTCTCAGTGTATGCCACGTCTGCTTCCTTGCGGATCATCTCCCTGACCTCCTTCACGGTCCAGCCGCATTCGTTCTTCACGACCTTCCTCTTCACCGCAATGAACTTGTTGTGATCGAGCTTCGGAGGTCTCCCGCTCCTTTCCATCGTCTTGAGTCCTTCTAGCCCATCTTTCTCGAAACGTCTAAGCCACGGTGTCGTCCATGATTTGTGCCGGTGAACTTCCCTTGCTACGTGCGACGCCGGGACACCCTCGTACTTGACCTTCAGAACGAGGAATATCCTCTTGCTTACGTTTGCGTCCCTCTCCTCTCTATAAGCCTCTTCAACAATCTCCTTCGGTGCCTGTAATCGAGACATACAACCTGAGATAGGAAGGGAAGTTGGCCAAAAATGAGAATGTCTAGGTCTGTGGCCCTTTCAGTCTAATAATTTATGTCGGCCAGGTTAGCAAAGCTATCAGCAGGAGAAAGTTTGAACGTGGGAGTTGCAATCAGCTCTTTCAGATTGCTGTTATCTCTCTCGGTTATCGGGGTTCTCCTAATGGTGTTCTTCACCTATCTAGCGTTATCAAATTCTTCGTCTGTAAATCAAACGCACTTGTCTATCACCACTCAAAAGCTGGTAACCAACTCCAATCAGATCCAATTCGGAAGTGCGTGGCACTACGTCGGCAATACGACGGAGCATTTCAATGATATCTGTCCAGATGCAGGTCTGGGCATTGACTGCGTTGCATCAACGAATCCTCCTCCCTCCATCGAGGAATGGTCTAATGGCAAGGTGACAGCCTTTGTCGGTCAGATCGAGGACTGTTCGAATGACTTGCCCTGCCAATGGTATAGCGTAGTAATAACCAACAATTCCACCTACTGCGTCGCTCCGACGGTTGAAGATCGCCCTAGTTGTCCGCCAATCATTGATTAGAGGGTTATTCTGGAGTGCCATCGTGCTGGGAGAGAGACAACATGATGAGCTCTCTCACAAATCCAAACCCGAATTGAGAGAAAGCGTTGTCGGTCTTTAGAAAGAGAAACTCGATTTTCCAGAAGATTGGGTTAATTTAGCGTAACCAAAATTTCTGTGCCATAATAGATGCGAATATTCTCTCGAATTTGTTCGTAAGCTCAAAACCCAAACCAAAGTAGTACGTTGGACACGAAACAATGAAGTTCAGGCTCAGATACTAGTGATAATGTTCGATTCTACAGCGAGTTGCTCTGGAGAGATAAAGCGAGTAGAATGCTGTTCGGAAAGAATATCTGTGTCTAATCGGAATTGTTACTCACGTTATGACAATTAAAGAAAGCTAATTTTGGTTCCGGTAACTTAGTTAAAGACGCCAGTAAGAAATTCTGACTGTTAACTAGGCTAACACGGCTAAGGTTTCCTTCACGTTTTCTGCAAAGGTTTCTTATGGAGTGATCGATGTGTTCGAATTGCTAAAATTAATCCTCCAGTTAAAAGAATCAAGGATAGAACCAATAATCCTGCGTCATAATAGTTGCCAAACGCGTTCGAAAAAAGATCCACAAGAACTCCTTGACAAGAGTTTCCACAATCGTTTACTCCTCCGATTGTAGCTATTAAAAGCAAAAAACCAAGGATAACCGCACCAAAAAATATCAGAGCAGTTGCCATAGAATAATCAGGGTGTAGCCTTTCTTGAGGCATAGCTGTTTTCTTCAGGGCATCCGAGATTTACACCTTGTTCATTTCCAGCTATCAGAGCCCTAGAGATCTTTTGCCTTTCTCGCGTTTTGAATCAAAGCAATCCACTTGTTTTGACCTTCTACTTTGATTCCCGAAGCTTCAGCCGGAGTTTTGCATTCTAGCCCTTCATGTTCTTGGATGAAATTGTGATAAGTAGCAAGGAAATTCCGTTTCAAATTATCGAAAGACTAGACATATTTGCTTCTACCTGTAACAGTATCATGCGGCAATTTCGACTCTGCCAACTAAATCCCCCCCACCAATTTACCGCGGATATAGTTGGCCCCACTTTTACTCCTAGGCTGGAAATGGAGTATAACTCTCTAAGTGACTTACAAGAAGGGAAAGATTTCTCTATCGATAATCGATATTACTGACTCAAATAGTACCCATAATAGATACTACACCCTGTGATACGCTTCCTTTTCTCAATAGTCCATTCTAGAATTATTGTATTTTTGTCACTGCTTGCACTCTTGGCTATACCCGGTCTTGCAACAACTTCCTTTGCGGCATCGACAAACATCAACGTCGTCACCCAACTTTCAGTGGGAATCGATCCAGGTCTGATGGTCTACAATCCTTCAAATAAGAACGTCTATCTTGCCATTGACGGCGGGGGAGGAAAACTCTTCGTTATTGACAGTATCACAAACAAGGTGATTGCCAAAGTTCTTGTTGGTCAGTCCCCTAGGGCGTTGATATACGATCCTTCGAACAAGGAAATCTATGTGACCACAGATAGCGGAGTCGCCGTGTTAAATGGTATCAAAGTTGTCGCGAATCTAGCTGTGTGTGGATTCGGAGGCTCAAGGTTTCTGGTCTATGCACCCTCCGACAAAGATGTCTATGTAACGAGCTACGGATCAAATCTGGTCTCCATAATCGACGGAGCGACTAACAAGGTCGTCGATACCGTGAGTGCCGCTTTTTCACCTGGGCCGTTAGTCTACGACTCTTCCAACAAGGATGTGTATGTCGCTTGCGAGACTAATGTCTCAGTTATCAGCACGTCTACGAACGCTGTACTCTCGACGATAAATTTCCTACCGCCAGCAAGTTCCACGAACGCCCTCCAAGATTTGGTATACAACAATGCAAACCATAACATATACGTTGAAGCGAATGATCTGTACGTCGTTGACGGAGCTACAAACAAACAAGTCGCGACTATCAACGGAATCGGGTCACAATCATCTATGCTCTACGATCCTGCAAACAGTGAAGTGTACGTTGTGGGTTCGCCAAATCTTTACGCAATCGGTACAAACAACAAAATCGTCGCCACCATTTCTCAGGATTTCACTGGAGCTGTGGGCCCTCTGCCAAATGTCCTAGCCTACGACACATCAAATAAGGACTTGTATGTCGCAAACTATTCTTCGACTACGCACTCATTTTCGGCCTTTGTGTTAAATTCAGCAAATGCTGTTCTAAGTACGGTGAGCTCGGGTACCTTTTCGCCGGAGGGAATGACTTACAGTCTGGCTAGCTCGAATGTGTACGTGAGTCAGGTCGGCTCGCCCTTAACAAAAGTGAGCGGGATCGTTTCAGTAATATCGTCATAGCGGAAAGGAAAAGCAACCGTTCGATTCCATTAAGTGATTCTCATGACAATGCATTCGTATTCAAAAGTTGGACTTGCATCGGGACTGTTGATTGTATTTCTTTTGGGCTCGACATCGCTATCTGTATCAACTGCAGCTTCCACTTCGACAAGTAGTATTTCACTTACGCTGGCAAACGCAAGCGGAGTGCGCCCCATCTGTGCCCCTATCTCAAATACCGACACAGCAGGCGAAATACTTCCTGCACCAGGCGGTGCATTCGTAGAGGACTGGGATACGGGGAGTATTCTCTTCTGTGGGGGCGGAGTTCCGAAGACTGTTGCTAGGGCTCCTTTAGGTGGAGCTGGCGAAGGCTATTATGGGATGGGAGAGGTTAGGACGAAGACTTCTGGGTTAGTAATTGCGCTTATGAGCGAACTATTGCGGGGGCTGTGGATTTGCAAGGATGCAACTACGTCCGGTTGTGGCAGGAAGAGTGCTTTCATTACCCTCCCCTCTAGTTTCTGCCCGAGCGCTACTCTCTGCTCTCCCATGGGAGCCGCATTGGATATGTCATTAAACCTGTACTACGTTGACTCGATAACTGCGAATTTCGTAGAGTGCACGTCTTCTAGCGGCTATCAGTCCTGCTCTAACCTGCCATCCAGCTCAGCTCTAAAGGGTTACAGTCCTACCGGATTGTTCCTCCATGGGTCGACGTTCTACATAATTGAGTCTAGCTGCGCGGGCAAAGTCTGGAAGGGGACGGCGAATAGTCTTTCGTTAATTGCCTCATTCGGCGATCAGCTAGACAGCATCAGCTGTCAGCAACCGCAATCCGTCGGGTAGTCCGCATTTGTACGTAGCAGACAGTGGTAGCTGCACTAATACTCCTTCGCGCATTGTGGACTTGACAGATGGCGAGTCATTGCCGACTCCATTTATTCTCCCCCTACCCACCGGGCTTTATGGCCTTGACTCTAGTCTGCAATTCACATACTTCGGTTATCCCGGCGCTGCTTGGCAGACTACAGACGCAAGTTAGGAGTCTGCTTGCAACTACAGAATAACCGCTGTAGTAGCAAACTCTGTGGGCTTTAGAGATATCCGAATTAACGCTACCTCATATAACGCAGTGATACATTAGTTGATTCACTTAGGTCAGCTGACGGTCTTTGACAGCGTGATTTTTGCGTGGACTTTGGCGAAAAACCGTCTAGCTGACGAAGACTTGAAAGAACCAAAAATTTGGTTTTGTTAAGATAGTAGCTCATACGCCAAATTCATGTTCGTGTTAAGAACAGCTCATGATCAGGGGAGTAGGATTCAGATAAGGTTTGTTTCGTCAGTTCTAACGACTAATCTCATTTTTTGTCGGTTGTTCGATTTCCGATGATTTTCTACGATTATGCTCATGCCCGATCTGCCATAATCCGAGAGAAAATATGACCGACCCCGCCACGTAATTCAAGTCCATTATCACAGAGCTACCGACTGGGCAGGGATTAGAAATCGAGCAATTTTGAAGATAATTCAAAGCAATTGATGAAGCGACCATTAATAGTCCAGCAAAGACGGCAGTAATTCCACCAAGATAGTTGACATTCATTTCAGAGATATCGTGGTAATTCTCAAACTGCTTGCTATTAAACGGTCAGGGATAAGAACCGTTCAGGGATGAAAGTTTATCCGGGTTCGCGGATCACTGGCTGTCAGTAAGAAATTCCGTTTCAAATTACTGAAGACTTCAGATACTTTGCATAGGTAGGTCTGTCTAATTTGCGAAGGCGAAGCCCGGATCTTCTCGCTGTCAATAATCGATGGGTAGTTGGCTTTGGTAACTCTACGGCAGTATGGAAATGAAGAGCCAAAAGAGAAGTCCTATGTCAATAATTGCGAAAATCACTAGGAGAATGGCAAGAGCGTACTTTCCTCTGCTCAGAAGAGTAAAAAACGGAATAACTCCCACGATGAAGAGAATTGCCTCAAGCGCCTCAGAAAATAGAAAGTTTTTGCGCAAAAGGAAACCCTACAACAATCACCCCGATTCCGAATGGCGAAAACAAAATTGCAAGCGCCGAGATTAGAAAAAGTAGCCAATCGGGAAATCGATAAGCTGTTTTCTCTCCTCCTTCGGGAAGTTTGAGATCTTTTGTTTGTGCCATCCGCGATTTTGTGCCCTGTTCTGCCACCAGTTTCTAGTGCTAGCGGGATAAAAATTCTCGGGTGACTTCTATATTACATGATCTTTGCTTGCGCAGATACTAGTGATATTGTTCGATTATACTGCGAGTTGCTCTGGAGAGCAAAAGCGAGTAGAAAAAATTAACTGGGAAAAAGCAGATAACCAATCAGTCCGCATCGGGAAATCCAATTCTCTTCAACAAAGCCTGAAACCTGGGATCTGGACGAAGGGCTTCGAAAGTAGGATCGGTGTTGATAATGAGAATATAACTAAGATGTTGATCGTAAGCCCTCTGCAGCCACTCGAGCGCTTTGTCATTTTCACCTAAAGTCGCGTAAACTCCAGCAATCGCTGCTTCCTCCCTGTAACCTTGTTCCCTCATCCTAAGCAAGTCGGTAAGAATGTTCTTCACTTCATCGATTTTCCCAGCTTTGGCATAGGCGTAGGCAAGATCGTTCTTTTGTGTCACATCAATCCCACCAGACATTTCTATCGCTATTTTGATTTCAGAAATTCCTTTCTCAATCATTCCCTTCATGACGTATACACAGCCCAGATTCTCATGGGCTAAAGCTGCGTTCGGATCCAGTTCGATAGCATTTTTGAACAGTTCTATAGCTTCGTCATACTGGCGAGAAAAATAAAGCCAAGTGCCTGCCCATGTGCAGGTAGAAGCCGACAGCGGATCCAATTCCAAAGCGCGCTTGGTTTCCAAAACGGCTTCGTCAAATCTCCTACTCCACATGAGCAGATGTGCGAGATCTAAATGAGCATCCACCAGGCTGGGACTAAGTTCGAGGGCTCGTCTGTATTCGATTTCTGCGCCTCGAAAATCCCATTTATGATAGAGGAGAAACTGGCCGAGCGCTAGATGGGATTCAGGAACGGAAGGATCCAGTTGGATTGCCTTTTCAGCAAATCTCTCTGCCTTGAGGAAGGGTTCATTCGACGGAAGAAATTCGAAATAACCAATATGGGTGTAAGATCTGGCAATCGCAGCGTAAGCTCGAGCGTAATTCGGATCCTTTTGAATAGCCTGCTCGCAGTAATCTATTGCTCTTTTGTATGAATCAAGAGTTGTTCGGTGCATGTAAGAGCGGCCCTTCAAGTAAAGAGTGTAAGCTTCCAAGTTCTGGGTGGGATTCTTTCCTAATTCTCTGCTTTCCTTCGCGAGAATGATGATTTGAAGAGAATCAGCGACCTTTTGGGCGATCTCTGCTTGCAGTGAAAACACGTTCTCGAATTTTCTGTTATAATCCTGAGACCACAGATGCTCGTCGTTTTCCACATCGATTAGCTGTGCGGTAATCCGCAGGTCGTCGGCTGCCTTCCTGACACTCCCTTCCAGTATAACTCCGACATTCAGTTCCTTTGCAATTTCCGAGAGGCTTTTGTTGGATTGTTTGTACCTTAGAACAGAAGTCCTAGAGATAACTTTGAACCCTCGAATCTTAGATAGCGTCGATATTAGTTCCTCAGTCATTCCATCCGCGAAGTATTCATCTTTGGGATCCGGACTGATATTGGCGAATGGGAGAACGGCGATTCGGTTTCTTCCAATGGCTGTTTCTTTAGTAACAGATTCTTTGTTGATTGAGATAATTTCTGGTTTCGCAATTGAGGGTTTGATTGCGACTTGATCGTCCTCTAATCTTACAAACGTGTTCACGAATTCGTTTCTCAGCTGTCCTGATTTGTTCCAAAACTCTTTGTTTTCCGGATTTCCCGCATCAAAAAGATAATCGAATTTAATCCGCTCCTCGCCTGCGGGCATACGTTCAATGCAGCGGATGGCTAGCTGACGAATTTGTCTTGCACTTTTTAGTTTAGGATTTAGAGCGACATAGTAAAGAACTAGCTTTTCAACTTCATCGATATTACGACCATATTCCTTGGCTGCACTCAAAAATTGAGTGGATACTACAAGCAGCCTATCTCCCAAACCGAGACCTTCAATTACAAACTCGTTGCCCGGCGGAATCCTACTTAACAGATCTATTCCCTTTGGGCGTTTGCTTATCCCTGCTTTCATCCCGGAAAGGGAATCGCCTGAGCTACCTGCCAGAATGAAACAAGTTCTGACAGTCTTTCTACTAGCAGGTGGTTCCAGTGAAGGAAGGAGAGCTTCATACGGCCACAATTCTGTTGGTTTCGAATCTACCTCGTCAATGAAGCACAATCGGGGTTTGTCCAGTTTTTCTATTTCAGATAACACCCTTCGAAAATCTTGTTCGTTCATTTGAGCCAAGTTGATTTCTCTATATTGCACCAGATTGCCCATCGATCTCGCAATTTCTTGGACGAAGAAGCTCTTGCCGCTACCAGGTGGTGCCCATATCAGATAATTATCGCATCCGAAAGGTTGCGAGCTAAGGCTCGAAACTATTCGTTGCTTTGTATCCTTCATCGAATTTCTTGCGGACTGTTCGTACCTTACGATTCCGCCAACAACTCGATAATTTGAAAGTTCGATCTTGTGTAGTTCGCGCACTAGACGGATAGTTTCTTGCTAAGCAGAAAGTGGTGGTTCTTCCAAAAGGAGCGCGACTTGATGCCGAAAGTAGAGCGAGAGCTATTATGATTTTGCTTCGTCTGGAAGAACAGAAATTGAACGTGATTCTAACTAAACATCTACCGGTAAGTTCGATCCTCTATTTTCTCCGTCGTCAAAAGTTACGCAGGGCCATTAACATATGGTTTCAGTGCAGTGTAAACTGCCCAGTTCATCGGTGTTGCAATTCCGTGTTCCTTTCCCATCCTTACGACAGTCCCGTTTAGAGCATCGAGTTCGAGCTTTCGCCCAGCCAAGAGATCACGCATCATCGAAGGTGTTACATTCTTTTCTATATGATCTGCGAAATCAATTCGACTCTGAATGTAATCGCGTCCAACATCAATCCCTTTGGCTTTTGCCACTTCATCGACCTCCTCCATAATCTGTTTGAACATTTCCCGAGTTTCGGGATAAGACATGAGCTTTCCTACGGGTAACCGAATGATAGAGGTCATTCCGGCGAAACCACAAAACCATATCATCTTTTGCCAGAGAAGTTTGGAAATATCGGTCGTGATTTCCGAGTCAATACCCGCTGATCTGGACGCTTCATTAATTCTTTCAGCCCTTGTAGTCTTTTGTCCGTTAACTTCACCGAATACAACCTTTCTTATCTGAGTGGTTACATGTATAACGCCGGGAGCTTGAACCTCACTTCCGATAAGAGCAATTCCCGGTAGAACTCGTTCACTATCCACAACATCCGAGATCTGATCAAAATTCCCAATGCCGTTTTGAAGAGTCAGAACGGAACTATCGCGTCCCAAGATGGGTAGAATCGATTTTGCAGCGCTGGCTGTGTCATAAGTCTTCACGCAGAATAATACGAGTTCAGCGGTTCCAGCATCTTTGGGATTCTCGATTGCCTTTACCTGAATAGTAGAATCTTCTTCGCTAGTGATCAAACGAAGTCCATTCTTGCGAATCGCATCGAGCTTGTCTCCACGAGCTACGAAATGAACATCATTGCCAGCACGCGCAAGAAGGAAGCCGAAGTATCCACCGAGACCCCCGCTACCCATCACTACAATTTTCAATTACATAAAGCCCTTAGGATTCGGAAAGACTATTTGGGGTATTTTTATGGATACTGCCATTCCGAAGTAAAAGATCCAAAGCTTAAATCGATCCCTTCCATTACCAGATTCATGCCAAAGTTCATTGATACGCACGGAATGGGTCGACTTACACCAGAGCAGTTGAAGCAGCTGCAAAGTGCTCCGAAGGACAAGTTCGGTGTAACTCATCACGACATTCTCTACAACAAGGAAGAGGACAAAGTGTATTGCGTTTTGGATGCGCCCGACAAAGAGGCAGTTGTAAAACATCACAAGCAAGCTGGAATAGATTGCCAGTGGGTTCATGAAGTCGAGTCCACAAGGGCCTAGACTGAAACGTGATCGGTATCAGACAATCGACGAGGTAGCAGCAGAAACAGTCCTGATTTCTTCCATTTCCTCTTGAATAGTCTCAGAAGGCTATCGAATGAATCAGGGGTGAAAATTGTCGAAGTTTGTATCTTTATTCCGTGATAATGTGCCAATCTCCAAATTTGTTACGGATTGTCTAAACTATCCAACGATATTGGTGGGAAGCCATGAATGAAGTAGTCTCACGGCTTGCGGGATAGCTTGACATCCTCCGAGAACCCCTTGATTTCTTAATATACGTGTAAGCGACTCTGCTGCTAAATTATGGGTCAGAAAGTACTTATCGAAAACGAGCGAGTGAAAGTTATGGAGGTGACAATCCCTCCGGGTGGCAAGCTGCCCAAGCACACTCATCCTGCGTATGTCGCATATCCGATGAATCCAGCAAAGGCCAAGATTACTTTTCCGGATGGCTCTGCCCGAATAGTGGAACTCGTAAAGGGAAAAGCAGTCTATTCCGAGGGAGCTACTCACGAGGTGGAAAACGTCGGTTCAACAGAACTCTTCAACTTGGAAATTGAACTAAAGTCATGAGTGCCTAAATCCCAATCATTCTACGTGTCGGGAAAACCAATCTTCTTCAGTAAAGCCTGAAATCTGGGATCGGAGCGGAAGTCTTCGAACACAGGATCCCCATTAATCCCGACAACATAACCTGAACGTTGCTCGTAAGCTCTCTCAAGCCACTCCATTGCCTTGACCCTTTCACCTAGATACAAGTAAGCAAGGGCAATTGCCGGTTCTGCCCTGTACCCTTGTTCCTTCATACTCAACAAGTCGGTGAGAACCTTTCTTACTTCGTCAATTCTTCCGGCTTTGCCATAGGCGTAGACGAGATCTTTCTTTTGGACGACGTCAATCCCGCCAGACATTTCTGTGGCTATCTTAGTTTCTGAGATTCCTTTCTCAAACATTCCCTTCTCAACGTATCCAAAGCCTAAAAGGGCATGCGCCCAAGCTGAATTCGGATCAAGATCAATCGCATTTCTTGACAAATCCATACATTCGTCAATCCGGCGAGAACACGCCATCACGTCAGCTGCCCAAACGCACGTCCAGTCTGACAGTGGATCTAGTTCCAGAGCGCGGTTGCACTCCAAAACAGCTTCATCAAATCTTCTCATTAAAGCGAGAAGCATCGCGAGGTCTAAATGACCATCAACCAGATTGGGATTGAGATCAAGGGCGCGTCTCATTTCGATTTCCCCACCTCCGAAATCCCATTTGTCCCAAAACAAAACGAGGCCGAGCGCGAGATGAGATTCCGGAACAGAAGGATCCAATTGAATAGCCTTCTCCGCAAACCTCTCTGCCTTCGGAAAAACTTCCTCCGACGGAAGCAGCTCCATAGCCCCAATTTGAGCGTAAGATCTAGCGATCTCCGCGTAGGTTTGCGCATAATTCGGATCCATTTGGATAGCCTGCTCGCAATAATCTATTGTCCTTTTGAAGGAATCGAGAGTCCACCGGTGCCGGTAAGAACGACCCTTTAGATATAGAGTGAAAGCTTGCAGGCTCTGTGTTGGTTTCTTTCCCAACTCCTTGCTTTCCTTCGTCGGAATTGTAATCTGAAGAGAATCGGCGACCTTTAGGGCTATCTCCTTTTGTAGTGCAAACACATTCTCGAATTTCCTATCGTAATCTTGAGACCACAGATGTTCGTCATTTTCTACATCAATTCACTGCGCGGTAATTCGTAAGTCGTCAGCTGCCTTTCTGACGCTCCCTTCCAGTACTGCACCGACGTTCAGTTCTTTCGCGATTTCTGATAGACTCTTGCTCGTTTGTTTGTATCTCAAAACCGAAGTACGAGAGATGACTTTCAGTCCGCGAATCTTACCGTTTTCTTATTAGCAGGAGGCTCAAGCGAAGGAAGGAGAGCTTCATACGGCCAGGATTCTGATGGTTTCGAATCAACTTCGTCAATGAAGCATAAGCGAGGTTTGTCGAGTTTTTCTAATTCAGATAAAGCTCTGCGGAAATCTTGTTCACTCAACTGAGCTAAGTTAAGCCGACGATAGAGAATATGATCGCCCATCGATCTCGCAATTTCTTGGATGAAAAGCTCTTTCCACTTCCGGGAGGTGCCCAGATGAGATAATTATCACATCCGAAGGGTTGCGAGCTTAGACTGGAAACAATTCTCTGCTTTGTATCCTTCATCGAATTTCTTGCGGACTGTTCATATCTTACGATTCCGCCAACAACTCGATAATTTGAAAGTTCAATCTTGCGGAGTTCGCGCACTAGACTAATGGCTTCTTGCTCGGCAGAAAAGGCAGGTTCTTCCAAAAAGAGCGCGACTTGATCCCGAAACTGAAGTGTGTACTATTATGATTTTGCTTCGTTTGGAAGGATAGAAATTGAACTGATATTTTATCGGATTGCATCGTGACTATTACAGAGGCGGGAGTTCCTAAGACTGGATCAGAGATGATTTTCTAGTTTCGATTTGAGTTTAGAAAATCAATTATCGCAGCATTGACCATTTTTGGCTTTTCTTCTATAAGAGCATGAGTAGTGCCAGGGACAATACATAATTTTGCATCTTTGATGTTGTGAAACATTTCAAGAGTATGCGACAGCGGAATTACATCTCTATCTCCAGACATTACCAATGTAGGGCAACTGATCTTTGTTACATCCCAATTCCAGTCCGATGTCCAGAGTTTCTTTATTTTTTCGCAGAGTTTGGGGAACTTTTCGGGAGCGTTTGGAACCACGCTATAATATGATTCAATCCATTTCTGGAAGAGTTTCGAGGTTCGAAAATCTTCAACAGTCCGAGATCTAAGCGCTGCTCTATCCTCCTCGGTCATGTCATCATTATTGAAATTGCCGCTGATCGGAATTATGCTTTTGACAAGTTCGGGACGTTTGATCGCTATCAACATTGCAACGTTGGCTCCGTCGCTGTGGCCACAAAGAACAGCCCTTTGAATTCCTAGATTTTCCATCAGAGCGACTGTATCGTCAGCCATGTTTTCGTAAGTGATATCCCCATCAAGATCGGCTGTCCTTCCATGTCCTCGTCTCTCGGGAAGTATTATCCTGTAATTCTTGGATAGTTCATCGGCTTGATTGGAAAGAGTCTCCTTGGTAATCAAACCACCGTGTAGGAGTAGAATCGGCTCGCCAGAACCAAGCGTTTCAACGTACGTTTTCAATCCGCGGACGTCGATATATCGTTCCAAGCTGTAATCAGATCGGCAAACGAAAGCAACATTATTTCTATTTTTCCTGAAATGATCTTCCATGAACAAAGGAATGTCTGGCTCAGCATCTAGGTAGAAAATTTGATTCTACTCCGAGTCGCTTGGAAAGACAAAACGACTAGAATACTACCCGGGAACAGGATTTGCGCCTAGTCACCACCGGAAAACATACCCGCGGCGCCTCAACTCATGATCGAGTTCGTCCTTTCTCCCTCGCACAAGTTTGGCCGCATGAAGTAAATCAGCCTCCGTCCAGCTCCTTAATTCTGCGGGTGTCAGCATCTCGTGGTAGACTGGCGCGGACATTGCTGACTTGTCCAAGAACTCGTCCAACCTTCGACCAGCACTATCCGAACGTGTTTTTGACTCTACAAATTCTGTCAGAGCGGTACGAAATACAGTCGTGACATTACAACCCTCTTTCTGCGCTATGGAAACAAGAGCATCAAAAATTGGCTTGTCGACCTGCCTAAAACTAACGGGGAATGTAAATGTCGGTTGTGGTGTCACGAAATAACTTCCACCTGATTTCAATCAATCAACTTTCTTGTAGCGCATGCAAATACTGCGAGTTCTGTCATCGGGGAATGACCATAGACGCAGGAATCCATTCTCGTCAAACTTTATTGCCCATTAGCATCAGTGTCTGGAAAATCCTCAAAATCTATTTCAATGGTATGGTGCTCGCTGTAAGTTGCTCGCCAGCTGGCGCCTTCCTTGCGAGCTCTATCAATGCCGGACTCTGTGATCTTCCAGACGCCAACCTCGCTCGCCTCTCCGACCGGAAACACTTGTTTTTTGAGAACGAGTGATTTTTTCAAAAATTTTAGTATGGTGTCCAGCGCGTTTTTTCGAGATTTTTCGTAGACTACTTCTTTATCCTCCGTCCTCAGCTCGCTGAACCATTTGCCGTTCCTAAGTTCGTACAACACTGATTTGGTTGTCATTTCGCCGTGGGGTGAACCTGAAAGGAGGAGAAGTATCGGAACCTCAGCCGCACACCTCGCAGGCAGTCTTGCGATTACGCTTCTTTCAACAGTCCTCTTCCTTTTTTTCGTGCGCACACGTGCGCTCACAGATACGTTTTCCGTGGCAGTTCGAAGGTCCATCTCTTGAACTCTTGAATTTCCATTCATTTTGCTAAGGTCAGGCGACACGCACGCTTTCGCTAGCTAATAGCCAAACTCGTCTGGAGTGACAGACTCCCATGTCTGATTGTGAAACGTTGATTATGATCATTTCGTTACCCCTACTCTTACGTACCGTTCGATATCTCATGCACCAGATTTTTGTTTTTGGCTAATGAAAGTCTGGCTCAGCAAGGTAGTAGAAAATTCGATACGTGTTTGAATTATTCTTCTTCGGAAATCCTTCCCGAACCAATAACTATCTATTGCCAAATTCCCCGGTAAGGTGGTAATGCACTTGAAAATGGCCATCCTGCCTCCAGATATCATAGTGGAATGGGAGGACAGAATTCGTGAGGCGGTACCTGGCGCCGAAGTGAGAATCTTCGAAAGTCCAGCTGAGGTGGGCGATTACATAGATGAAGTCAATTGCGCCTATGGTAATGTACCTCCGGAGTTGTTTCGGCGTGCAAATAAACTAAAGTGGATACAGTGCTATGCGGCGGGTCCGGCTCAGTCATTCTGGTATGACGAGCTCGTGCAAAGCGACGTGGTGGTTACGAACTTCAGGGGAATATTCAATGAACATGTTGCAGCCCACGCAATGTCTTTTCTTCTGGCATATTCGCGCAATCTGCACAGGTACATCCCTCAGCAGTCTAAAACCGAATGGACCCAGTTACCGTTCAAGGTGTACCTCCCCGACTCGACCGCTCTAATTATTGGGGTCGGAGGGATCGGAGCTGAGACTGGACGCCTGTGCAAAGCCTTTGGAATGAAGGTGATTGGAATAGATCCCAGAGTAGCCGAGAAACCCGCATACTTTGACGCGCTCTACTCCACCGACTCACTGGAGACTTTGCTTCCGGCCGGAGATGTTGTGATAATAACTACTCCCGAGACGCCGCAGACGCGGAGGATGATTAACTCAAAAAGATTGAATTTGATGAAAGAAACTTGTTACCTTATCAACGTTGGTCGGGGAGCCTGCATCGTTTTAGATGATCTGGCGAAAGCTCTGGAGACAAAGAAGATTGCGGGCGCGGGTCTGGACGTGTTCGAGGAAGAGCCGCTACCACCCACTAGTCCACTCTGGTCCAATCCGGACGTCATGATTACTCCTCATGTGGCTGCAAACCAGGACTCGCTGCATGTTCCGGAACGACGGACTAGGATTCTTCTGGAAAACTGCAAGAGATTCAGCCGAGGTGAGGAGCTGCTTAACGTAATGGACAAGAAAAACTGGTTTTGATATCTGACGTCGAGGTTTTGGTCTTCACTTGCTAATGCCAGCAACATCCGGATTCAATATATTCGCGGGTGGGCGTGGACGCTCACTCTTGAGCACGGCAATCACCGCCGCAATGCAAGCCAGCCACAGAACCTTCGTCGCCTCAGCAGTGAAAGCGGCGCTGTGAGGGGTCATGGTGATATTCGATAGTTTGAGGAGCGGGCTCTTTGGGTCGGGTGGTTCATTCTCGAAAACATCTATTCCCGCCGCTGCTATCCAACCCAAGGTCAATGCCTTTTCTAGGGCCCTCTCGTCAAGTACCCGTCCTCTTGATGTGTTGATCAGAACGGACGATGGCTTCATCCGCCTAAATTCCTTCTCTCCCACGAGGCATCTCGTCGCAGGGCTCAGAGGAACATGTACAGAAACAATGTCAGCACTCGCGAGTAGTTGATCCAGGGTTACAGGTTTTGCCGAGGACTTTCGGATTCTCTCGGGAGAGACAACTGGATCGTAAGCCAGGATATTCATGTTGAATGCACTGCGCGCGACTTCTGCGAGGCGGGAGCCTATAGCACCGAATCCGATCACGCCAAGTGTTTTCCCCGACAATTCGAATCCGGGCTCTTGCGAGTGAAACGAGTCCCAGCTGTTCGTCCTCACTGACGAATCTGCCGACACCAGCTTTTTCGCCACCGCAAGCATAAGAAGCATTGTATGCTCGACCACAGGTCCGGACAGGACCGACGGCACGTTTGTTACTAGAACCTTCCGCTTTGTCGCATAGTCAACGTGGATGTTATCGTACCCCACTCCGCACTTGGCTACAAGTTTCAACCTGGTCGCAGAATCGAAAACTCTGGGTGTGACCGGAAAGTCGCCCACGATTATAGCCTCGACATTCTTTACCAGTTCGCACATCTCATCTTCGGTTGAAGGTATTTTGTACGTGATATCGGCGATCGAAGCAAGTTCTCTGTAACTGGACTCTTCCTCCAGATTAGCCGCCTTGAAAGTGATATCTGAAAAGAGCACCCTATATTTCATTCTAAAGGACCGATAGTTGCGAAACCGAGATTTCCAGCGAAAATATTTCTTTCTCCACGAAAAGACTTTAACGTTCAGCCCAGACGTTCGGGATTTGTTTCTAGTTGCACCTGATGGAAAATATACTCGACTTTGACGTACTGGAGAGGGACGGAGCTGCTCCTCCTACTCGTTCGGTTAACGTGAAGAAACTCTTTCTCGGACGCAATACCAGCCGGGACATCGAGGGTACTCGTGCGAGCCTAGAAGCTCTCCGCTCAGAAGGCTACTCCGTTCATGGAAACCCGAATATTTGCAGGAAAAGCCGCTACCTTTTGACTAACGAAGAGGTCATCGAAGTTCAGGGACCACAAACCTCCGGCGAAGTCGAATACGTAGCCATATTCGACGGAGGGGAGATCTTCGTGTCGGTAGGAAGCGACCACAACGACCGTTCCCTGCAATACTTGTCAAATCAATCACTTGGGATGGTGTTTGATTCTGCGAAGACAAAGCAGATGTGTCCCGCTGTTGTCGCGGGCACGGCGTGGCGTTATCAAGACGTAAGAGACCACTGGGACCAGTTGAACTTGAAGAGTTTCATAACTGTGAATGGCTCGAAGATTCCATATCAGGACTTTACGCTCTCAGATCTCTTTGATTTGGAGTATCACCTCCGAACCAATCCATGGTTGAAAAACGACGGGACCGTTCTTTTCGGCGGATCTTCGGAGCTATTATCGGGCGTTCCCCCGAACGTTTACAGGGGGCAGTCGATAATCAAAGGACTGACATTTCCGACAGATTTCACGTTTGAGGTAGGCGATCCGGTTCTCCGAAGGAAAATCTCGCACTCCTACACGATTTCCCCGCTAGAGGACGTTGGCTCGCTGAGCCTTTGATTTCCTCTTTCAAAGTTTGCCTTCCATGGACTTATGTAGGGAGTACCTGGATTAGGCTAAATTTTTTGCGATTACCCGCTATGGGTTTAGGGTAGAAAGCTTTTCACGTGCGATTCTAGACTTGAGTAATTGCACGTTCACGGGCTCCACATGATCTTTTAGTCATCGGTCTCGGCAATTGGTCACCTGATGATTTTGTCGAATTCCCAGAGACGGTGCAGGTGCGACTCTGGAAGTGGATTATGGCAGCCGTCCTTTCTTCCAACACCCGCGATTGTCCAATTGTCAAAGAGGACTAACTGTAGCGCCCCTCTCATCTTTTTGTTGGATCACGAGCCGGTTACAAAGTGGCCGGCCGAATCCAGAGGCCGAGATTCTCGAAAACATCCCCCGCTCTTGCAATCACGCCCGCTGAAAAACTGAGGACTGATGCTCCGAAAAAATGTAGATGCACATCACCAGGCCGCCTAAATCTTTCGTACTTGAAGTGGTGGTACTCGAGGTTGGCTAGGCTGTGCGTCATGTTCGCTTCCCCAGTCTTAAACTCGCTGGACCAAAGAGTTTCGCCGCCCCGCATCACACGGACAGTGCCCGTAACGCTGTCCGGAAGAGTGTCAATGAACAGCTCAGGACCCACGCAGCATTGGCGTAATTTGGAGTGAGCAAGGTAAAGATAATTCTTTTTCTCGAGTACATGATCGGACAGTTCGTTTCCCAAGGCGTAGCCGACCCTGAACACAACGCCTCCTTCCGAGACGACATACAATCCAACCAGTTCAGCTTCTTCTCCCGCATCTTCAGAAAACGCAGGAATCTGAAAGTCGTGCCCCGGAGGAACTACGCAACTTCCGTCACCCTTGTAAAACCACTCTGGCTGAGCACCGACCTCTCCTTTCTGCGGCTTGCCACTTTCCAGACCGATGTTGAACATCTTCATCGAGTCTGTGAGCTCCCCCATGTCCGCATGCATTGCATTTCTTGCAATTGCACTTCCCAGGTGATCTAGTCCAGTTCCGCTAACAAGGCAGTGAGCAGGATCGGGATGATCCAGCGGTACTAGAAGTCGATTCTCTCGGGCAATTTGATCATAGTCGACTGTCTCGTCGCTGAGCAAACTTCTCACTCGGGTTTTCAAGTCCACTCCCAAGCTGATGGATTCCATCGCAAGCTCGTAAATGCTCTTTGTATTTTTCAAAAGTCGCAGCGAATGGTCGTCTTCGCTCGCACCCACTCTTCGATTATCATCCCGATCATAAAACTGAACCAGTCTCAAAGATATGTCACTGAAAACAATTTTTTCAAATTACAGATAAGATTGATGCCCTCGTAAAAACAAATCATTTTTACTTGGCCAAACAAGAATATTCGGATGATGACAAGGGTTGAAGCGGAGTTCGGCGTAGTGGTACCCTCCTACGCTGGGGATGCGACTGGAACGCCAAATGCCGAAGAATATTGGGGACTCTATGATTTGCCGCTTAACTCTGAAGTCAATTGGGGCAGTGTAGTGAGTTTTGCGAGGGAGGCAGAATCACTGGGTTACAATTCGCTCTGGTCGCCTGATCACTTCATGCTAGGCAAAAACGGAATGACATTTGAGGTATGGACGACGCTCAGCGCCCTGTCCCAAGTAACGTCAAGAGTTCACCTCGGCACTTACGTCTGTTGCAACAATTACAGAAATCCAGCACTGGTAGCCAAGATGGCTTCGTCCCTAGCGTTGATGTCAGACAACAGGTTCATCCTTGGTTACGGCGCGGGATGGTACGAGCTCGAGGTACAAAGCCTTTGGATACGACTTTCGACCTGCATCCGTCAGGGTCGATATGATGAGGGAGGGTATCGAGATAATACGTGGAATGATGAGTGGTCGAAAGTTCAGCTACAGAGGAAAATATTACGGCGTTGACAATGTTGTCAACAACCCCGTGCCCTCCAAAAAGGTTCCGTTAATGGTAGGTGGATGGGGCAAGAGAACCCTGCGCGTAGCTGCAGAGCTTGCCGACGAATGGGACATCGGCGCGGAACCTACGTACGAGCAATACAGGGAGAGGGCAGAATTTCTCAATCAAGAGCTCAAGAAGCAAGGGAGAACGCCGGACAGCATCAAGAGGAGCATTCATGCCCATGTGCTCATTGCCAAAAACCATGACGAATTAAGGGAAAAGAAAAAGAGAGTGATGGATGTTGTAGGCGCTCTCGGATCATCGATTGTCCAGCTCCCTTCGCCCGATTATGTGTTTGACATAGAGAAGACTATCATCGGGACGCCCGACGAAGTCAGAGAGAAACTAAAGAAGTACGTCGAATTGGGGTGTCAGCGCTTCGAGCTCATGTTTTTAGATTATCCGAAATACAAATCCCTGGAGCTTTTCTCTTCAACTGTCTTTTAGCCAAAGCATTCTATCTCGCTACCCAGAGTCCGAGTTTCTCCCGTGAAAATCTTCTATTGAAGAAGGAATATTAAACATCATCAAGTCACTCCTGTCTGCCTGCTATTTTCCTTTTTTCTCCGATTGTGACGACCAAGCATACGATCAAGATTCGTTGAGTACTGCTCCAGTACGCTAACGTCCGATGAAAGGCTTTTGGCTAGCTCTGTAACGCTCTCTGGTAGTATCGCGTCTTTGATGACTCTTTGAGCATTGAAGGATGTTTGCCTCATCTTCTTCGCTGTCAGATACTTGTCCTCCTCGACGTACCTCTGCTTGAATGTAAGCATCTTCCAGACAATGCAGGCGAGTTTCCTTGCAGCATCAACCTGAGCCTCCTGAGGAGCTTTCCCCCTCTTGATGTGCTTCAGGTAGACTCTTTTGACAGCAGAATCCGTCTTGGCTTTCACGGCTCCACTCACTGCGCATGTTAGAGCGTACTTCAATATGACGTCGCCGTGCTTTACGTGTTCGTGGTGGGACTCACGCTCTCCACTGTTGTCAGCACCTGGAACGACTCCGGCATACGAGCAGAGATGTTTCTTTGTGGGGAACCTTGAAGCGTCTCCTATTCTTGCCTTGATGGCTACTGCGGTGAAAGCATTGATGCCAGGGTGACTGAACAGAAGCTGGCAGTCTTCGTCTGAGGCTGCCATCTTTGCAATCTCGGTCTCAACCTCCGTATGCTGGGTTGCATAGAACTTGAGCTCCGAAAGATGCAATGCGAGAGCCAGCCTGTCTTGCTTTGGAAGCTCTATCTCTCCGAGCTTTTGAAGACCTCCGTTACTGAACACGTCAGAGAATTCTGAGAACTCGCTCTGGACCATGTTTCTCTCCAGTAGAGCTTGGATCTGGTTCTTTACTCTCGATATCTTTGCGCCAATCTCTATCTGTTGGGTCACAAGAAAGCGCATGTCTTCTATGTACTGTGAGGGAACGTAGCACCTTCTCAAGTAGCCCAGTGCATCCTCCTTGACGATACGCTCGCAGTCTCTCTTATCGGTTTTCACAGATGCTTTCTTCTCTGGTGGCGCAACCATGTGAATCACGTGCTGGTTTGATGCGAAAGAAGAAATCATTCTCGTGACCGCCTTTCCAGTTGTGCTAGATTCGATGACAAATACAGATTTGTCCGGAATCTTTGCTAGCATCTCAGAGACTCCTGCCCTGCTCGTCTTGAAGACGAAGGATTGTATGGGTGACTCTTCTCCGTCCGCGAAGACCTGCGTGGTGCAGCTCTTCTTATGTGCGTCTATTCCGACTCTCGTCATTGGTTTCGATTCATACTCCTATTGTTTGACTGGTTGTTTGCGTCATGGATCCCAGACCGACAATCTCCCGTACGTCCATTATGGACAAGCGGGCCGGTCGTTTCGATCATCGTCAATTGTGACGATGACTGTGCAGCCATGCTGGGGAACATGCACAAGGCACAAGAGATTCGAAGGCTGCGGGGATCCATGAACACAACTCCAGCTGTCTCTTGCTGGAGGGGAGAGGCTAATCTAAGATTTTCATGCCCGCTGGGGATTCAGAAAAAGCTTATCTGAAACCAATTTTTCGCAAGAAGTCTATCTTAGGATCAGGGCAATCAAAAGGCAGGAAGGGTTATAACAAGTTGTTAATTTCGCCGTACCCGAAGTAAAGTCATGAGTAGCAACTCAGAGAAACATTTGAAGCAAGTCGTCAAGGGGATTCGCGATCAGCTAAGTGCAGTATTCGAGAACTCCAACCAATCGGTCTACATCTACCTGGACGACCTGCATAAGGTCTGCAATGAAAAATTTGCCTCACTTCTAGGATATTCCTCTCCCGCTGAATGGGCTGGTGTGGAAAAGAACTTTCCAGACGCGTTCGTTTCGAAGGAAAGCCAGAAGACTCTCGTAAGCGCGTATCAAAACGCGATGACGAAGTACGTCGGATCTTCGAATTCAGTAACATGGAAGACGAAATCTGGCGGTCAAGTGCGAACCGCGATGATACTCGTACCGATTGCTTACGAAGGCCACAACTTGGCTCTCCATTTTATCTCACAACAGTAAAAACAGAGGTATTGGTTGGCAAGATTGGTTGGCAAGATTCACCTCTGCATAATGCTCTAAAAGTGCTCTTAGATGTGCAACTTTGCTGTCATGTATCAGTCTGATTCTGTTAATAGCATTAGCTTCTCCAGACGATGATCGTTCTTATACAATTGTAAATCAAGACACATCGAACTCGATGGCGTCTAACGAATCTCCGGAAGCACTTGTCCAAGCACAAGTGGATGCGTTCAACAATCGCGATCTTGAGAAATTTCTGAGCTATTATGTCCCGGACGTCCTGATCTTGAATGGAATTGGAAACCAGATGATGAAAGGGCATGATGGCATGCGCCCGTTCTATGGTAAATTGTTCGATCAAAGTCCCAATCTAAACGTTGAGATAAAGACCAGAATTGTAGTAGGGCAGCACGTTATCGACGAAGAACAGATAACCGGAGTGAATGTGGAAGGAGTCCCCTCGGAACTCCATTCAGCGGCAATATACCGAATAGCAGACGGAAAGATAGTTCACGTCCAACTTCTATGAAGATTGGCGAAAATTTAGTCTCAGCCATCTAGACAGGCGAGATTCCTGACTCCACTTGTCCCGTTTGTAAGTTGCTAGATCGTTTGGCTCCATCGGATGATACAAAAAGAAGAAGTGGAAGAAGGACAATTGCCATCACCCCTATCAGCGTCCAGGCAAGAGTGTACCCTTTTGTCACAGAGAGGAATCCAAAAATGCTAAGGAACACGCTCGTAATTAGTAACTGAACTGTATTAATTACACCGATTCCCAAAGTGACGCCCTCTCCACTACTTTCTTTCAGATACGAGGGGATCAAAAACATGACAGCGTTCGTAATACCAACTGCGATTCCCGCTACTGCATACAATCCCCAGAAGAATATCAGTGTCAGGTGAGGTAAGACAATTATGCCCAATCCCAAGATCGTACTGAAGACCATCAGAACAATTCTCCGATCGATTCCCTTGTCTCCAATCCATCCACCCAAGATGCCGCCCGGAATCGTGAATCCAATCCCCAGTGCGGCTATTTCTGCGGCCGTGTTTATACCCCAGAGAGGATGGGACTGGCTGAAGTATTGGGGAAGATAGTCGATGCCTGCAACTCCTACCACGGCAAGGCCCGCGAGTCCCAGTGATAGGCCCCATATTGATCGTGAGCGTAGAATCAGTCCACCTCTCGACCAAATCATTGATAGCTGATTGAGATTCTCGCTAGCTCCTTTGTCAACTGGTAGAATGATGAAACTTAGCCCGACTGTCGCAAGAATGATTGTGCCTATTATCTCGAACGGTGAGGCCCAGCCGTAAGCTAGGCCCAAAACCGCACTGGCCGGAAGGCCGATTAGTCCTCCTAATCCGTTTGTGATCCCAAAGAAAAGTCCAAACGATTTTCCTCTCTGACCCTCAGGATAGTATACTGAGAGAAGGCTGTAGGCAGTCCCGCTGGAGAAGGCCGCTCCTGAACCTGCAATAAAGCGAAGCAAAGCAAGCTCAAAAACGCTGGTAGAAAGAACCGAAAGAATACTTGCGGCTCCTATTATCAAAAGTCCGATTAAGTATATCTGACGTGCCCCCAATCTTAGGGCACCGAATCCCGCTAGAATCTGGAATAACCCAATTCCAGCTACGTATGTGGCGAGAACGAGTCCAAGCTCAGAATTGTTTACCTTGAACGCAGAACCAATTAGGGGTAACGTCGCTGCGACAATAACACTAGTAAACGTCACTAGCGCGCCTCCCAAAAGGAGAACGGCCGTTGACCATTTACGACGCTTCGAGAAAATAGATATTTCGTCCACGCTCTTCGAATCGAAGCATTCTGAAAAAGAATCTCTATGCCCCGGTCTTGCGTTTCAAAGAAGCTAATCGAAACAATCCCTGAGGAAAATCAAAAAGAAAGTGAAGAAGTGGTGCACGACGACCACTTCTATTGTCGGATCTTATGCTGGTACTGTCATCAGTGCAACGCGTTCTCTAGCAACGGCGACGAGTGCTTCAACAGATTTGAGGCCCGGTACTGTCCTGTGAAGTTCGAAGGTGATGTACGGTGACCACTGTAGCAGATCCTTGTGAAGCTGCTCTTCAGTGATATCGCCGGAAATGAAGTAGCCGGAATTTCCTTCAAGAAAAGTATGCACCTCTTTAATGTCCCCCGACTCAAGGTCATGCTTCAACATCGCTTGAAAGGTCAAGTTCTGTTGTAGTAGAACCCTTGGATCTTGTGGCGGCTGAATGGTTGTGTTGAATTTCCATATTCCGAAGTATGTTGTCATTTAGATTCGTGATTGCTGGAAACGTGAGGCTTGTTAATACGTATTTCGATGGAATTATTGTGATTGTTGAATTACTTGAGCTAAGAATTCCAAATAATTGTTGCTAGATGAACCGAACCAGTGACGAGTGTTAATGATTCAAGCAATGAAGCCGAGCTCCAGCTTTCAATAAAGGTGCTCTAATATCCTAACTTGAATACGTCTCTAAAACTCATAATTTCTTTTTACTCGATAGACGGCAATAAGAACGAAAAGGGAAACGACACGGAAAGGAACGATGAGCAGCTCGATTATGCCGAGCCTTCAAAGAAAGTTAGACAGTCGATAAAAGTTATCGGGAAAACGATTTATTGCCTCGTGTGTCTCGCCGAAGAACTTTCTTCAAAGGAAATAGCGTCATTTTATTGTGCGTGCGGTTCTTTCCTCTGCCCCATCCACACAATTCGGCACAAATGTCTCGTGATCTCAAGGATGGAATACGACAAGGAACTTGAAACTGCCTTGGCGTAAGATTTTTCAGACTGATTTCAGAACGACGGGGTAATATCTATGAGATTCCGGTTTCTTCCGGTCCAGATCAGTCCCAAATAGCCTGAAAAGAAATAGAACGCGTCTATGGGGAACATATACAAAAAATTCTGGCCAGGGAGTCCCACTTGTTTTCACTGGTCTCGTTTTTATGAAGCAGCCGTCAAATTACGGCTATAGCAATTTATCCGCAGATTAATCCAACTAATCCATGACGCATTACGAGGTTGCATTCAAGCTCCAGCACGATTGTCCGTACAACGAATTTTCCAAAGCACACCCATCCGTTATCATATCGCACTGGTGCAACTGGAGCAAGGATGTCCTCGAAATCGGCCATAGGGACTTGCAGTACGATTCGAAGGTCACGCTTGACATCCATAATCTGACGAAATCCTTGGGAGCGAAGATCATCCGCAGATCTTTCGCAAAGTCAAGTCTTCAGGTAGTCTTGATGCACTGCGCCTGCGACAAAATTCCACCTCCAACACTTCCCGCAATTGAAAAAAGAAACTGCCTTGAGATTCAACCCGCAGTATACTCTGAAGGGTGGGAGTGGTACCGAGTCATCGCATTCTCAGAGCGAGACCTGAAAAATCTCTTCAAGGACCTTGACGAGTACTGCAAGGTGGAAATTATCTCAAGACGATCGATCTCGGACGAATCTGTAAGAGATACCTTCCTCCTTTCCACTGCCTCTCTCTTCGGCGGTCTGACCCAGAAGCAGACAAGAGCCTCTGATGACGGCTCTGGACAATGGGTATTACAGATTGCCAAGAACCGCGACAGCCGGGGAGATCGCAGGACTGATGGGAGTCCCGCGAACCAGCTTTGTTGATCATTTGCGCAAGGCCGAGAACAAGGTGCTCCAGGCTGTGGGACCTTATCTGCGAATGAAACCCGCGGAAGTTTAATGGGATGGTCACACAGGAAGCAGGCTCAACAATAACGGAAGATAGATTCCAACATCAGCTCCTATGTGAGCAAGAGTTGGGCCGATTATGCTCTCTGATTTCTGCATAAAATATCCAAATCCCAGCCCCGCGATGAAAACGAGTACTAGAAATAAAATTAGAAAACTATCTCCGAACTGGGAGTACTGCATCTCCACGTGGGCGAGCATGAATACCGGAGCTTGCAACAGGTTGGACATCTTCATGCCGAAAAATGGCTCGAATTTTTTCAAAAAGAGACCCCGAAACCACAATTCTTCGTTGGATGCGTTTAGGGCCGCTGCAATCAATACCAAGGGGCTGGCAGAGAGTAGCGTAGAAAATTGAATGCCGTGTGAGTTGCCATAAAGAAGCTGGAATCCAATAAGGATTCCAAAGAATAGCATGACTAGTGTAGGAACGCCTACACCAAGACCCAATTGAAGGTCGCCCTTTTTGAGAAAGATAGACGCTAAACTCGCCCCTGAAGCTTTTGTCAATATTATTATGGGCAGAACGGTAACAAGGAAGACGCTTATCGCAATCAAAGCTTGAGCGGAAAAAGACGATGTTGATCCGCCATAGTACGAAGCCACGCCAGTTAAAGCAAGCGTTCTTAACAGAACTACAGTTGCGGAGACAAAAAACGCGAAGAATGCGGACCAGTATCTCTCAAAGCGCAAACTCCTTTTCATGGAGATCGATGAGGCGAGAAGTACGCCGACAACTATCGTCTCACTTACTATGCCCGCAGCTCCGTTACTTTGAGACAACAGTTCTACGGCGATGATCGCGGTACCTATAATCAGGAACAAGAAAAACAGCCAGTAATGTTGGTTATTCCCAACTTGGCTACTTTGAGATGAAGTCGTTGTAGGCAGCAAAGGCTTTTTCACACCCTAGCTTTGCTATTATTGCTATAGTAGAACCGATAATCTTCAACCCGAGTCTGTTGCGAGTCCTTTCAAATAACTGCGCATGTAGACGACCAGCGCAATGACGGCCGCTGCGACAACAGCTACCGTTCCAATAACGTACACCGGCGGGAGAAATTGGGAGGAAAGCGTGCTTTCATAAATTCCTAAACTAAGGACGATCATCATCAATCCAACCACCGTCCCAAGAGCTAGAATCGGCGAGAAGTACTTGTTAACCCAGTAGCCTCTTCTCTCGTAGTTGATCTTCGGAAGGTGCAATTGAAATGACGGAAAGTTGATCGCGCTAAACGGAGAGTCTACAAGCGAATACCGCATTCGAGAAAGAAGTAGAAAGATGACCTGAGGGATGTTGAACACGCCCGCGAAGAGCACGAAGATGTAGTCTGGTCCGGATGCAAGAATTTGACCATTGAACTCATAATGAAGAGGGATAACTGAGGGAAGAGTGAAGTAGGCATACAAGTTGATGAGGAGTACTAGAACGATTTCCAATCCCAACAGAACTTGTAAAACCTTGCCGCTTCTCTCGAACGGAGTCCTTGGTATTTTCAACTGCTGTTGCTGGCGGGAAGCACCTATCGAGGCCATCCGAAACTTGCCTAGAAAATCGATAGCAAGTCTTCCCTTCTCGCTTAGGCTGTACTTTCCTGTCTGCCCATCCTTCGATACTAGATCGCCCAAGACCTTGAGATGATAGTTTAGCCTTCCAGTGTTGGTGATTCCTGATTGCTCAAGCAGTTCCCGGTAAGTCAGCGGTGCCTTCTGTTCTAGAACCTCCAGAATCCTCGTCCGTGTGCTGTCTTTCAGGATCTTATGCAGGCATGTCAAATCTTCGCTCAAAGCGATTTCTACCACAAGATTGTCGGTTGCTACCTGATAAGAGCCTATTTGATTAGGAAATTTATCATGCATGACAGACGAAGCGGCATTCGAGTGTTGCCCAACGAGTCACTATGGAGGAGGAATCTTGGCGGGTGCTTCTTCAGGCGACGCTTCGTGCTACGCTTTCTGTGGCTTCACGCAAGGATTCTTTGCAAAGCTGATTGTTGTGCTTCTTGCCGATACAGGCGAGCGCTACATGTCTACGGACTTGTTCGACTGGGGTAATGAAAAATGACATCGATTAGACGGTTCTGCCACTTCACATCCGAAGATAGACTCTCTCGGCTGCCTCTTTCGAGCTGATGACCGGATGCACCTCAAAGTCAATGATGTCGCTCCAATTCGCGATCCATTGATCCAGAAGCGCCCGGTCTTCCGATTCCATGACTTGGTAACAGCGCTCAAGTTTGAGATCGACCCAACTGGACACGTATGTCAGCCCCTCTGGGGTCAACCGTCCTTGCTCTCGGAAACGTCGGTAGACGGGCACAGGATCACCTTTCCTGAAGTTCTCGATCACCATGTACAAGGTCATGCCCAATTCGGTCATAACCGACGTCTTTAGGAATTACCCCTAACGGATTAGAATACACACAAAGAAACAGGAAACCCAACCGAAATGGACGCTGGAGTTACGAGGCAGCGTCGAATTCAGATATTGGCCAGTATACCTGGGAGTCAACAATTAAGGTAGAAGGAACATGAAAAGTTGACTAATTAGATTGTTAGACAGAGGGAGTCTCGAACCATCTACATTACCAAACGATTGAACTGATCAGGTCGAAACTTCTATTCAGAATCGATGAACACAGAATTAGGGCAACGGCAAATCTATCCATCTTCTTTCACGATGCGAGAGATAGACCGCGTCCTCGACTTCTTGCGCTTTTACTCCAGCCAAGAAATTAGCTTCGGGTTCCTGGTCTGCAAGTAAATCCGAAACAAAAGCTTGTACCAAGTTGTGAAAATACAGTTCGACCCAAGATTCGTTTTTCCCTCCCGCGCCGTAGAGTCGGGAAGGTATCTCGATTTCTCTAAATTCTGACTGGTCTTGAGTCGCAGTTTTCAAGCTCTCGCTGACTCCTCCCTCCTCCACCAATCGCGCGATAATAGCGCCTTTGGAGCCAAAAACACGAATCTCGACTCCGGGATAGTTTCCAACCGCCACGAAGCTCGATTGCAAAGTCCCCATAGCCCCGTTCTTGAACTCGGCGAGCCATATTGACGCGTCCTCGATGTTGATTGGCATTACCCTTCCCAGATCTCTAATCAAGCGCTGGGAGACGAAATTTTTCATGTTTCCGACCACTTTAGCCATATCACCGAGAAACCAGAGAGCGATATCAATCAGGTGTGGTGCGTACTCTTCGAGTGAACCGGGAAAGATGTCAGACGAATTTTCATTCGGGTTCCACCGAAACGGCGTCGTCGGTTTGATAAACTGTGAATTTTGCTCGAACCCATTGACCAGGTAAGGCTCGCCGGTAAAATCCTCATCAATAAGCTCCTTCATTCTTCTCAGTGCAGGGCTGTACCTGAACGTAAAACCCATCTTCGTTTTCACTTTTGCCCTATTTGCGCAATCCCAAAGAGATCTTGCTTCTTTCAAGTTCATGGCCAGAGGTTTTTCACAAAGCACGGATTTTCTTCTTTGGATTGCCGCACTAGCGACCTCATAGTGACTTTTGGCGGAGGAACATATGTCGATCGCATCGAGGTCCTCTTTTTCTAGGAGATCGCGATAATCAGTGTAGACTTTCGGGATCCTGAATTCCGAAGCCGCGTCTTCCGCGAGACCCTTGTTGGAATCGCAAATCGCGACGACCTGAGCTTCCCCGATTTTTCTATACGATGGAAGATGTGCCTTCCGAGACCAGTTTCCAGCTCCCACAATCCCGATTCGGATAGGAGAGCAGGTCAATTTTTTAGATTCACTTTTTCCTGATAGTGATATCGGTATATCTTTCTTGAAGGACTATCTCCATTCGTGGGGAGAAGACGTCAATCTTTCCGCGTGATCCTTGAGAACAATGTTCGGATCTTCTATGATCATTCCGCCTACACCCTCGATGTATAACCCTGGCTCGACAGTCACGATCATGTTTTCCCGTATCATGTCCTTGCTACCTCTGATCAAGGCTGGAGGTTCGAAGGAGAGCCCCAAACCGTGCCCGATTTCATGATCAAAGTATTTTTGGTATTTGCCGAGAACTTTTCGAGCTGCAGAGTCGACCTCTCCCCCTTGGACTCCCGGCTTGACAGCTGCGAATGCAGCGTCCCAAGCCTTTAAGAGAACATCATGAATTTTCCTCTGCTTCTCGCTGGGACTGCCGGCAACATAAGGTCGTCCGAGGTCGCTGCGATAACCATCAACCGTCGCGCCCGTGTCGACGATTACAAGATCTCCTTCGTTTATCACCCGGTCAGTCGAATATCCGCTAAATACACCCATAGCGCTTCGCGGCCCCGAAGATACGATCGTCCTGTGGCCCTCGTCTTCCGATCCCAGAGTGCGCATGATATGTTCGACCTCCGAGGCAATTTCGTACTCCCTAATCCCTGCCCTAACGATTTCAGAAGCCACTCTTTGACCGGAGTCGGCGATGCGAGCTGCCTTTCTTGCGGATTCAATTTCCTTGTCTGACTTTATCATCCTCAGCGACCAGATGAGTGCAGGGTCGAGTACAATTTTAGATTCTTTGTATGTCTGAATGAGTTCCAGATAATCTCTAGCGGAAAGTGCGTCAAATGCAATCTTAGATTTTACCAATCTAATTAGTGTCTTAATGAGAAGTTCAATCGTGGGCTGACCGATCTTCGCCGCGAGAACTTCGTACCTTTGATCTGACTTTTCTTTGGAGGTCCTTGCACCGTCGCTGGGTACGAGCAAAACATCTTTGCCATTGCTTCCGATCACGAAGTACGGCGACTGCGGAACGGGGATTCCGGTCAGATATCTGACATTCATTTCGTCCGATAGGACATACCGATCGTAACCGTGCTCTAGGATCTTCTTTCTAAGCGCTCTAATTCGGTCAGAATAGATATCGCTCATGATTCAATGTGCCTCAGGAAATATCCAGCTTTCAAAGCTTTCGCAAGAGAAATCAAGAAAGTTTGCGAAAAGCTCCGCTGGAGAAGGTTTGGTCCTTGGTTGCTCAAATTTGATCTAGGTCTCCTTGGAGGCAAAACACTTCCTCAAGAGTTAATTATTGATAGAGATAGATCTCGAAATTGCCAATGTCGAATACAAGTGCGCAGATCAGTAAGAATACAGTAGACAAGCGCTTCATCGATGTTCTGGAACTTCCGGATGGTACTTCAGTTAGACTGCCGATCATGTCGCTTCAAGGAGCGAGTGCAGGGCCGAGACTAGTCCTCATTGGCGCGAGCCACGGCTGGGAAGTGACTGGCACTCAGGTCATTATCAAGGTAATGAGGGAGCGTCTAGACCCGGCCAGTCTGCGCGGGTCAGTAGTTGCAGTGCCTGTGGCCAATCCAGTCGGATTTCAGAGAGCAGTTTACGTTCCTCCCCAGGATAACATTGATGTGGAGTCTGCATTTCCAGGCGATTAACAGGTACCGCAACTAAGAGACTTGCGGAAAAATTATGGAATGTCATAGACGGGTCAGACTGTTTCATCAATCTTCATTGCATGGAAGGGCCTTCAATACCCTTCACGATAGTTCGAGGATTTGAGGAAAATCCAGAAGTTGCTGAAAGAGCGAGCGATCTAGCGAAGGCGTTTGGATTTGTCAGGACGAAATTCTCTCCCGAGGCTATGCGACGAAGACCGAAAAGCTCAACGATATTCGCCATCTCTAAAGGCATACCAGCTTTCGTGCCAGAATTCCCATTCTCAACTATATTTACCGAAGACGAGGTAGTGGCCGCGGGAGTACGAGGTGTCCTGAACGTGATGAAGGCTCTTGGAATGATTCCAGGAGACCTCGAGCCACAAACAGTTCAAGTCAAATTGAAAGATCCGATCTTCACGGAAATGCTCTTTGCGAGCCGAGGGGGCCTCCTTTATCCCCTGAAGAAACCGGGAGACACGGTGGAATCTGGAGATCCTGTCCTTCAAATCTTGGACATATTCGGCGACGAGGTGGAACAAATCATTTCCCCGCGAAAGGGAGTCGTCATGTCGTATCCAATAAGCCATGCAGGGACTCCAATTAACCAGACGGTTACGACGGGAGACCCGGTGTGTGACATCGGATATGAAGAATAGCTGCTAGAAGTCATTGACCGTCTTCAATGCCACATTTGAAACTGCGCATTTCGCTTTGACGAGTATACGGCCGAGTAAAGTATGGCGCCGAGGTTCATTCTTATCAGGTTCCTCAAAGGGTAGTGCCTGCAGTCGTATTTCGATTCAATAATATCCTTCAACTCTTCAAGTCTATGCGAAAGGTTCTCCCTGGCCTCCTTAAGAGAAGAGTCGCTTCCTTGCAGCTTTATCTGTTCGTCAATTGCTCGAATCATCATGCTTACGTAGCAAGGCGAGTAGTAAATGTCCACTCGCCCCTCTGTCTCGATTTTTTGCGCCACCGTAACCTTTTCTTTGAGAGACCTCTCGGAAAATTCGATTGGCGGATCAAATATGTTGTAATATCCTGAAGTCATCGTATCCACAGCGTCTTCCACCATTTCAAGGAATTTGGTTTTCACTGTGAGGTTGGACCTGATTCTTTGATAGTTTCTCAAAATAAGATCATTCGTTTCCTTTTCTGACATTGTTGCGTAGGCAATAACCTCCTTCAATGTAGTATCGCTCGGAGAATTATCGTAACAACGAGGATCGTACCATGTCGATGATTCAGGAACAAAGTCGAAGCAATTCGGATTGATCAGCCTTTCATATTCCAGCATCCTGGCGCCTGCTATCTTTGGAAGCGGACCGCGCCCATCGAGCTTGGCGCGAATGTAATTTCCTGCGGGAGTTAGATGCCTTCCGAGCTGAACGCCCTCCGCGAGCATCGTACCCGAACGATTTCTCAGAGGAACATGGCTCTCTCTAGCCAGCATTTGAAGTGGAGAGTAGAGCTCGGGACACGGTTCCGAAACTTGGTACGTTACGCCCCCAAATCGTAGAACGTGCAACCCGGACATGAAGTCCATCTGATTCTGATCCATTATTTTCATCATGGCCAAAGTTTCTGCGGTTGGACTGTCAACATCTAGAATGCTCCCATATCGGTAGGGGAAAGCCATTGACCCCGTCTGGTTTATGGGGGTTCGGTAAAAGTTTAGGGCGAAGTTGTACGGCGTGTAAGGAACGCTCAGATACCCCTTATTCAGTTCGGCTCCGTCCGGGTCGGCACACTTGATCATGTACCATGTATAATCCATCGACTCCAAGAATTCAACATTCTCAGCGATTGCCTTCGAAAAGTAATCAAGCAACAATCCTCCTAGCGGTTCTTCTGGGTTCGGAAATCCGTAGAGAAACGCGTTATGGGAGCCGCTCCCAATTCTTAGAGCACGGATGCGATTTCGATTCACAGTCTCACCGAGATCCATTAGTTTTACATTGGCCGGAAACTCTCTGGCTAGCTCTGCAGATCTGTCGTCGAGCTCTTCCACCGATAGGTACCTATCATATTTGGGAATCGCGTCAAGAATTTCATCGAATGGCATGGATCTCGGACAACTCCCTTTTCTAATTCGTGTAAAGCTCCGGCCTGACAGCGGTCTTCTTCGCATACTCTATGGCGATCAGCAACGAACTCAAATTCATCGTGACAAGGTTCCCGAGAGGATAGTGACGAACATCATACGTTGTTTCGAGCTGCCTGTTGTAATCGTCGAGAATCGCCTGCAGCTTTTCCCTGATGGCTGCAAGACTCGAGTTATTCCCGTGCTTTAAGATCTGATAGTCGATCATTTTGACAAAAGCACCAATGTTGAACATACGGTAAATATCCGCTCTGCCCTCGGTTGAAATCTTTTGAGAGACCATAGTTTCGGTATCGAGTTCTTCCTTTCTTATCAAAGGATCCGGATCGATCACTCCAATCTTTGGACTACGGATGTCTTCAACTATTTCATCCAGAAACTGAACAAAAGGTGAGTTCGGGTCGAGATGGGGCCTTGCTTTCTCGAAGCTGTCGCTGATCAGTTTTCTTGAGACGCCGAAAGATCTGCCCACGTAATCTACAGTCTCGGCCAGTTTTGATCCAGAGGGTCGATCATCATAACACCTCGGATCGAACCACGTTGTGCACTCTGGTATCATCATGAAGACATTCGGATTCAACATTCTAGCAAATTCGAAGGAAAATCCTCCTGTTACTTTCTGAAGGGATTGTATGCCTCGCATCTTCATTTTTATGTAATTGGCTGCAGGGGTCATGTAGTAAGCAAGCTGTATCCCGGGTGCGACGATGTCTCCAAGTCTTTTCCTCAGCGGTATTCCGTTTTCCTTCGCGGTCCTTTGGATGGACGAATAGATTTCAGGGCACGGCCTGCAAACTTCAAAGGTCATCTCGCCGAATTTCATAACATGGAGACTGGAAACGAAGTCAAAGTTTATCCCACTTATTATGTTCATCAGAGCGGATGTCTCGGGCATGGGGGTGTTGAGGTTTAGGGCATTGCCATACCTGTAAGGAAAATTGAGTTCGCCAGTTAAGCGGTTTGGAGTCCTGTAAAAATTCTTGGAGAAATTGTACGGCGTCAACGGACCCTTCAGATAGCCTTCAGTAAGCTTTGCACCATCCGGATCGACGCATTTTATTAGAAACCATGTGCAGTCCATCTTCTGTAGAAATTTCTCGCCGGAAGCAAGTGCGTTCGAAAGATAGTCCAAGACGAGTCCCCCAAGAGGTTCTTCCGGATTGGGGAATCCATAAAGGAGAACATTGTGACTTCCGCCTCCTATTCGTAGCGCATTTATCGGCCTCCCGTCTCCTGAGTGCCCCGCCTCTATCAGTTTAACAATTGAAGGGTGTTCATGCGCGAGCGCTCGTGAGTTATCCTCCAGTTCTTCATATGAGAGATAGTAAGAGTAATTCGGGACTTTGTCAATGATATCTGCAAACTCAGGGATCTCCATGAGTGGAGAGACACCCAGATTTCTATTTATGAATTCCAAACAGTGCAGCGATACCGGCCACTTAACGAAACGGATATGGCCAGGGAACCACCTTCCATCGTATTTTGGTGATGAATATGACGGAGGACGAGTTCGACCTAGCCACACTCGACCGTAAGATCTTTCGTGAGAAATAAGGTTTCAAGGGAAATCAAAGCTGAGGCTGTGAGACTCTACATGGAGGGGTTGTCTCTTAGAGTGATAGCAAGAAAGTTTTCTGTTAGCAAGGAGTCTGTCAGGCAGTGGATGCTCAAATTCGAGAAAGCTTTTGCAGGAAAGGAGCTTACATCAAAGAAGGAACGACCGGTCATTTTGCTGGATGAAACGAAGCTCAAGAGACATGGAAGAATTGTATATGTCTCGGTATGCCTTGATCTCGAACGAAGCGAGGTACTTTCCACGCAGTGCATGAGCTCGATTTCCATTGTCAGTACTGTCGGCGTTACAAGAGAAGCTCTCAAAACATGTACTAACGAAAACCCGCTCCTGATTGTTGACCATGCACCGTGGTACAAATCAGCATTCGAATGGATCAAGGTAGACTACATGCAAAAGACATTCGGCATCAGGAATTACATTGAGCGGTGGTACCGCACCTTCAAGCAAAGGACAAAGAGATTCTTCCACAACTTCCCTGTACGGAATCAAGAGAAAGGAATAGAGCGAATAGGAAGATTCCTGCACATGTTTGCCTACTGGTACAACCACATCCGCCCTCATGAGACGTTCAAGGGGAGAGTGCCAGCCTCGTTATCTTGACGGTATCAGTGCAGCTGAGGAATCTTTTACATTCAACTATGATTCTTTTCGAGGAAAAATGATGAGAGGACGGGTTAGTTTCGGCCGAATGTGAAATGTCGAAAGACTTAACTAAATCGTGATGACTTTCCGTTTTTTGAAGACAAACGAAAGTCAATAGTTCGAAAGCAATTTCTCGAGTCGTAGTCGCGGTAATCGTAATTGTGATAATAGTTGTAGCAGCGGCCGGAGTTGTTCTGGCAACTTCGAAGAGCACGTCGACAACTCAAAGCACGACGTCTTCTTCCAGTTCGTCCAGTTCATCGTCCGTGCCTTCGTCATCCACTACGTCCGTCGTAGCAACCAGTTCATCCTCTTTGTCTTCGATTTTGAGCTCTAGTTCATCTTCTTCGTCTTCTTCCTCTTCCAGCTCTTCATCGTCATCCAGCAGCTCGTCAGCTGCGGCGAATACCACGCTTTCAATTGACGATTTCACGTGGCCGACACCCAGTTTGAACGAGCTCGGGGTTGTCATATTCCAGCCCTATCCGGACTGGACTGAGACCACAACCTTCCAGACACTCATTTCAATTAATGCAACCGCGCAACAGGACCAAAACGTAATCCAGTTCCTTCCAGCCCTCGCCGTAAACTGGACGGTCTCACCCGATGGACAAACGTACACTTTCAACTTGAGACAGGGAACCACATTCTCGAATGGAGACCCGCTTAACGCGTACCAAGTGTGGGCGAATTTCTACATCTACTATTTCGCATCTGGAAACTTTTCCACGTTCTGGATGGGCATGCCGATATTCAACATGACCGGAGTCACTTTCGGTCCAGCTACGATGAATCTTTTGAACCAGAGTGGTTTGATAAATCCCAATTCCACCGCTATTCAGTTAATGAGCAATACTAGTTTGCCCGCGTACGTGACCGGCCCGGACACTATAGTGTACCATCTTAGTGCTCCATTTTCGTTCTTCCTCAATTCGCTCCTCGGTTGGACCGGCTTCATCTTGGACGACCAGTTCATTCTCCAACATGGCGGCCCGGGAACTGCGCCCAACTTTAACTCCTATTTCAATTATCAAAACCAGATTCCCGGAACAGGACCCTACGTGATGACCAACGTGGTCCCGAACAGTTTTGCAGTGTTTACGCAGAACCCGACTTACTGGGGCGATAGCCTGACGCCTGCTCAAATCCAGGGCAACCCGTTTGTTGATCCGGGTCACTACAAGACGGTCGTGATTTACGACAAGGCTAGCGAATCGACGAGATTGTTAGATCTAAACGACAACAAGGCGCAAATTGTGTCCCTGACTTCGAGCGATCTTCTCAGCGCGATTTCAAATCCGAGCACTTACGGAGTTCTGAAGCTCAACTATCCCGCGGGAGTAGAGTATCTGCAGTTCAACACCCAAGTCTATCCAACAAATATTACTCTAGTCAGACTGGCAATGGTCCACGCGATTAACTATACGGCTGTAATTCAAGTTGGCGCGGATGGGTTAGGAGTCCGCTACATGGGCCCCGAATCGCCGAACTATGGAGCCTACTACGATCCTGGAAACTTCCCTCTGTACCAGCAGAATATTACTCTGGCAAAGGCAGAAATGACTCAGGCAGGATTCCCGAACGGAGCTGGCTTCCCGACTCTGGACTTTATAATAGTCAGCGCATCCACATACTGGGAGATTCCAGCCGCGCAGGAGATTCAGGCTAATCTTCAACAGATCGGCATCAATACGAATATCGTCGTTCAACCATTGTCAGTTGAGGCAGCCCCGTACGGAAGCTACCAAACCAACCTCCAGGATGCCGCCCAGATTACTCCCCTTCAGCTCAGCTGGACCGCTTATTCTCCCGACTATCTAGCTCCGACCGACTACTGGACTGCTTTCGTCACAACGTTCTCGTCATTTGGCAACTTTGACATCTACAACAACTCGATAGTGGATCAGGCCGTGCAATTGATGTATCACAGCAACAACCAGACCGCCATTTTGGCGGCCCTCACGAACGCCCAGCAGCAGATATACAATGACGCGCCATACGGCTGGCTCTTTGTCTCGCAGGCGCCTGCGATCGCAAACTCGTATGTTTGGAAACAGGGTGTGATCTCGAGCTTGTTTGCCGAGCCGAACCTCCAGGGAGTCACTGACCTGCCCCCGCTGAACACAATCATCCCGGCGTCAGGTTAGAAACATACGAACCCACTCCTGAGATACCTCCTCAGAAGGTTCGGTACTGCCCTCCTCGTTCTCCTAGGGGTCAGTCTGATCACATTCGTCCTATCACATTCGATATCTTCCAACCCTCTAACAGCTTGGTTTGGCAAGGGGGCGTCTATTGATCCAGCCGTTGCAAAAGCCTACATCAAGGAGTATCACTTCGACGACCCTCTCTACGTCCAGTACTTCTACTACTTGGTCGGGGTGCTGCACGGCAACCTGGGGTACTCTCCCACAAAGGGCGAGTCTGTTATTGCGGCAATTTCGCAGACTCTTCCCTACACCCTGCAGCTGATATTCTTCTCCTTAATTTTCACGGTAGTTATCGGCCTCGTCAGCGGCCTGCTCGCAGCGAGATTTGTGGGAAAACTCCCGGACAAGATCAGCAGAACGTTATACATCATAGGGTTCGCGTCCCCGCCTTTTTTTATTGCGCTGGCGGTCATCCTCTTTTTCACTTTGGTTTTACCCGTGCTTCCGACGAGCGGGGGAGTTGACGTGACAGTTATCCTGCCTCCAGCCGTCACCCATATTCCCATATTAGACGCCCTAATCGCTGGTGACTGGCCTGCTTTTGACAGTCTTTTCTTGCATGCCATGTTGCCGAGCCTTGCCAATGCCTTCGCGGTTTACGGAATACTGACGAGAATTTTGAGATCTTCGCTTCTTGACGTCATGAAATCAAACTTTGTCACGGCTGCAAGGGCGAGGGCGATCCCTGAGAATAAGATATTTTTTGGGTACGCTTTCAAGAACTCTCTAGTAACGGTCATCACGATAATTTCTCTTCTCTTTACGTTCATACTCGGCTCGACGATATTCGTGGAATACGTTTTTTCGTATCCAGGGATCGGAGATTACGCAGTCGAGTCGGCGCTCCAGATCGACTATCCCTCGATTCTCGCAATCACACTCACATTTGCACTATTGATCATAATCGCAAACCTGCTCGCGGACGTTCTCTACGCAGTGGTGGACCCGAGGATAAGGTACAGGTGAAAAATTGGCTCTAAGGCAAAACCTCTCGGTAGCAAGGCGGATGCTGACGATCAACGCCGAGACGAAAATCGGGTTCGGAATCGTTGCGATATTCGTTGTCACATCGGTTGTGGAGGCGATCGGCGGGAGGCACGTACTGCCGTATAACCCGATCGGGATCAGCATTAATAACGCGTTTTTGCCGCCCAGCCTCGCGCACCCGTTTGGCACGAACTACATTGGAACCGATCTCCTCAGCATGATAATTGCGGGCGCCCCAAACGACGCGATGGTAAGCTTCTTCGTGGTGGGATTTGCCTTCGTCTTCGGCGGCTTTTTCGGGGCTCTCGCGGGTTACCTCTCGGGCTGGGCCGACGAAGCCCTGATGAGGGTTACTGACATCTTCTTCGGAGTTCCGGCGATAGTGCTCGGTATTGCGATCACGATCGTGCTTGGTCCGAGTCCGGTTAACGTCATGTTCGCCCTTTCGATTATCTGGTGGCCCGCGTACGCGAGGCTGGCGCGGTCCGAAGCGTTGAAACTCTCGCAGTCAAATTTTGTCGAGTCTGCGAAATTATCCGGGGTAAGTCTGCGCCGAATCGTGTTTAGGCACATTTACAGGATAGCCATCCCAACTCTCTTGGTTTACGCGACTCTCGACGTCGGAACTGTCGTGCTAGCCTACTCCGGCCTGGCGTATCTCGGACTCGCAGTTAGACCCCCGCAACCGGACTGGGGTTTCATGGTGGCGCAGTACCAGACATACCTTTTCCGGGCACCATGGCTTGCCCTAATTCCAGCAGTCGTCATAGTCATCGTCGCAGCGGGTTTCAGCTTGCTCGGCGACGGATTGAGAGAATCTCTCCAGAGAGAAGTTGGGCGCTAACTGAAATGGATGAAATGAGAGAGAGCGAAGTGAGACTGGCTGAAAAAGTCTCAATCATCACCGGCGGAGCTGAGGGGGATAGGCGCCTCAACTGCCATGCTGTTTGCCGAGGAGGGCGCGAGCGTGGTAATCGCGGATATTCTCGAAGAAAAGGGAAAGCTGCTCCAGAATGAGATCAACGACATTTATCCAAAGTCGTGCCACTTTCTTCGAGTTGACGTATCAAACTCAAGCGACTGGCAACGTGCCATCGACGTCGTGATCTCACGTTTTGGAAGGCTCGACGTGCTGGTCAACAACGCTGCGATCTTTGACACCCCGAAGACAGTCGAGGAGCTCAGCGAGGAAGTCTGGGACAAGATCCAGAGCGTGAATGCAAAGGGAGTATTTCTCGGCACCAAAGCCTCCATCCCGCTCATGCGAGCTTCTGGAGGCGGCTCGATCGTGAATGTATCCTCCCAGTTTGGTCTGGTCGGCGCGTCATTCGAGAATCCGGCCTATCAGGCATCAAAGGGCGCGATCCGAATCTTTACCAAAGCGACTGCGTTGCAGTATGCGAAGGACAATATTAGGGCAAACTCTGTACATCCAGGTCCTATTGACACAGAAGGCTCAACGTTCAGGAAGGAATCATCTGACAGAAAGAATTTCGTTCTTTCCAGAGTCCCAATGGGACGCGCCGGGAAGCCCGAGGAAGTAGCTGCTGGCATTCTGTTTCTTGCCTCCGATGAATCTTCTTTCGTCACCGGAAGCGAACTCGTAATCGACGGCGGATATACGGCTCAATGAGGCTCGAAAAAACTCACGAGGAAATTCCGATCTTTATGAAAGTAAAGTTGGTTACCTGAAGGAGGTTCCTATTTATGGTTCATAATAGAAAGATCACGATTTCGGCGACTGGAGATTCCATGATCGCGAAAAATCTATCGACATTCCAATATTCTAAGAAGATAGCCGAAATCATTCAAAGAGCCGACGTCCGATTCACGAATTGCGAGTCCCTGTTTCATAACGGCGAATCCTACCCGATGCCGAGAGGAGCAAGCGTCGCTACGCTTTGGTATGCCGAGCCGGCACTGGCGGATGAACTCCGCCGGTTTGGCTTCAATATGACATCCTTGGCGAATACGCACGCGACAGACTTTGGGCCGCAGGGTCTCTTGTCTACGTTACGCGCTCTGGACGACTCGGGGATTGTGTGCGCCGGAGCCGGACGTGATCTGGACGAGGCAAGGGAGGCCAAGTATCTGGAAACGCCTGATGGAAGAGTGGCATTGATTTCCGCCTGTTGGGACTCATGGCATTCAATATGGGAAAGGGCGAGCAACGGAGGGTCGGGCTTCCCCGCGCGTCCTGGCATGAACCTCTTACGAGTAAAGAGTCACCACGTGATTCGAAACGAAAGAATCCAAGAGCTTTCAGGTGTCATTCGAGAAGCGGGGCTGAATCCGCCATCCGGGCACAAGAGTTCTCTCAAGGACGGAGAAATTGAATTCCTCGGACATAGTTTCAAGTCCGGTGAAAAGACCGGCACTTTTCATTCCGTGCATCCTGACGATCGTCTGGATTTGGCAAAATCGGTGGAAGACGCTCAAAGACTAGCGGACTGGGTACTAGTTTCTTTTCATTCCCATACGTCAAGTTCATCAGGTCTTGAGTATCCCTCGGATCTAATCCATGACGTCGCACACACCTGCATTGATTCGGGTGCGGACGTCTTCATCGGACACGGACCGCACATACTGCGCGGGATAGAGATCTACAAGAATAAACCAATCTTCTACAGTTTGGGCAACTTCATAGCACACAACAATAGTGTCAAGAAAGTTACCAATGACCAGTATGACTTCTACAATCTTGGCGCGAGAGCAAAACCTTCCGATTTTTACAGCGCTCGGGAAGGCATCATTCCGCCGTCAGAAAGTCCCTATTCTGAATGGTGGTATCAAAGCGTGGTTTCAGTCTTTGAGCTTGACGAAGACGGGATTGCGGGAATGAAGTTATTTCCGATTACTCTGAAGAATGAAGACCGACTGCCATCGGAAACCGGCAATCCCGAACTGGCCGACGAACAGACAGGCCGAAAAGTTGTTGACACTCTGGCAAAACTGTCTCGAGATTTTGGGACGAATATCAAATATGCCGAAGGATGCGGATTGTTTTCGACCTAACCGTAAGAGAGGATTAATCAGCATCATACTGCGTGCGACAGGTAATCAAATCTGCCGCCGTCTGCCACTATGGTTTGTCCCGTGATTAGGGCTGAATCGTCTGAAGCCAAGAAGAGGGCCAGCTTCGCGATGTGTCTTGGTTCTCCGATCATGTGAAGAGCGTTTTTTGATCGAATTATCTTCTCAGACTTTCTCGTCTCAGCAGGAGTGCGTCCACGCGTCGTCATGTCGGTTCTTATCCAGCCCGGCGCGATGGCGTTTGCCCTAATTCCATACTCTCCCAGCTCATAGGCAAGACGCTTTGTTAGGGATATTACAGCGGTCTTGGTCATCCCGTAGAAGGTTGCCCCAGAGCTCGCGGCGCCAATTCCAAGATTTGAGGACAGATTGATTATCGAGCCGGAGCGTCTCTTTTTCATGTGTTCGATCGTGGCAAGCGTTGTGTACACAGTTCCCATGAAGTTTACACCCCACAGTTCGTTGAATTTACCTTCGTCGAACTGGTTAAACTTCATCCCATCAACGATCCCTGCATTGTTTACGAGGCAGTTAATTGAACCAAACTTGGTTACAACTGAGTCGACCATTTTGTCAACTTCGCTCTTCTTGGAAACATCGGCCTTGAAGATCTCCACTCCTGAGCCTAACTCTTTCTTCAGTTCTTCAGCTTCTTTCCGAGAAGAATTGTAGTTAACCGCGACCTTTGAACCGAGAGAATGGAATTCGCGCGCCATCTCACGGCCGATTCCCCTAGATCCTCCAGTGATCAGGATGCACTTTCCGGCAAGATCCTCGTAGACCATTAGTGAGCGAGCGCTTTCAATTCAGATTAATTTCTTTCGTTTGAGTTCATTAGGTCCAATCCATCTTTTTGGCACTCTTGCGTTGTTAAAACTCTAGCCAACAGACAAGCATGTTTGACCAGTGATCCTAGCGATGGCAAGCCATTTTAGCATCTACGAAAAGGCAAGATTGATGCCAGACGGCCTGGTCACAATCGTAATTCCCACGCACAACAGACCAGATCGTCTAAAGGCTTTACTTGAGAGCATCCAAAAATATTGGATCCCTGAGATCGACTCTATCGTAATAGTCGACGATTCGGAAAACCTAGTTGATTTGAATGGTAGATTTCCCGATTTGAAGATTAAGCAGATTGCATTTCAAAAGCGCATCTTTATTTCGAAAGCAAAGAACATCGGATGGAAAAATGCAAAGACGGAGTATGTTTTTTTCATAGACGATGACAACGTAGTCGACAAAGATACGCTATCGGCGACACTGAGCGCCATATCTGACATGCACGATGTTGCTGCCATCATGCCTGCGGTCGTTTACAAGTCGCGCCCGGACTTGGTCTGGGTCTACGCAACTCCGTTCTCAGATCCTCCAAAGTTCAACTTGCTCGGCCGCAATCTCCCAAGGAATCCAGCGCTGGAGGGAAAGTATTATTCGACAGACGCGTTACCAAACGCCTCGATTGTCCGCAGAGCAGCTCTAGAACAGGTTGGTGGGTTCAACGAACGCCTTGTGATTAACAGCTCGATGGACCTTGCGCTCAGGTTTAAAAAAAAGGGCTGGAAAGTTTATGCTTACACCGGGTGCTTCATTTATCACGACGTCGAACCTCCCGGAAAAATAGGTTGGTGGGCCCAGCACGGCACTGCTGATCCTCAAAGAGTCAGGTACGAGATCCGTGACTGGTTCATCATCCAGAGAATCGTTCTTGCAGATGAAAATCTTCTCACCGCCCGTTCTATTTTTCAATCGCTAAGATTTGTTCTCCCAAATTCGCTCGCGTATGTTCTCCGCGGGAGAAGGAGAAAGCAGGCCCTACGCGCGGTAGTGACGGGATACGTGGAAGGAATCGTAGAAAGCCAATATACTTGATTTTCACCGGCTGAACTATCGACTGTGTCGCTCGACCGTCAGAATCCAAAGTGCAGCATCTGCATCACAAACTACAATTCGGGAAAGTCGATCAGAAGATCAATTTCAAGCATAATGCCTTTACTTTCGAATAAGGAGTTCGAGACGGTCGTTGTGGATAATGAGAGTACCGATGACTCGATTGACTTCCTCAAAGAATTGCAACGAAAGCAAATCGTTCAAAAGATTTCAATTGAAAGATGCTCCAGGGGAAAAGGCAGAAACCTCGCATATCTTCTCTCCAGTGGAACTTACTTGCTTTCTAACATCGACATGGACGTGGTTTATGATCCAGGCAAAATTCTCCTGGCAATCAAAGATTATCACCAAAGGTTCGAAGGAAAAGTACTCTCCGTTTACGGAATGATGATTGTACCGAGGCAGGCGGCCGAGAAATTAGACGGATGGAAAGATCTTGATAGACACGAGGACAATGAGCTCGCGCTACATGCATACGAGCTTGGGCTGCATGCGCAGAACATGTCCCTGAACGTGGTTGCGGAGCATATCAAAGACCAATCAAGGAATTCACTTCTCCCAAGAACATTAGAATCGATCCAGAACTTTAGGGACTGGTTCAGAATAGGCATGAGATTCTCGGATGTGCCCAGCGATCAAAAATTCCACGTTACAGTACTGGCCGGCTATCTCTCATCGAGATTTTACAAAAGATATCCCAATCCTCTGTTTTCCGAATGGATAAGGCTTTATCGATCCGGAGTGCAATTTGGGATGGTTACCCAATCCACAAAAACAGATTGAATTAACAAAAGAGTAAAATCAGCTGATAGCCTTAAATTATTTGGAAGGACTCGGTTCGAAGAATCAGTCGAGGAATCAAATCACGTCCGCTACAATTGCCGAGAGTTCCAGTATCTTGGACATCGAAAGACTTTCCGTAATTTACCGTTCAGTCCACGGGAGTGTCTACGCTCTGGAAGACATTAACCTCAAGGTAAACTCTGGAGAATTCGTGGCAATTGTCGGCGAATCTGGATCGGGAAAAAGTACACTTGCATTTGGAATAATAGGACTCTTACCCGCAGCTGCGTCGATTCAAGGTGAGATTCTCTACAAGAGCGTGGATCTCGCTGCTTTGAAAAAGAAAGATTGGGGCAAATTCAGGGGCGTTGAAATCGGAATGATCTTTCAGGAGCCAATGACATCGCTGAATCCGATCGAGAAAGTGAACAAGCAGCTCGCGGAAACGCTCGAAGTAAATCAAAAGCATGTAGAGTCACAAAAGTCCGCAACTTCAAAACCACCAGAAAAACCCGCCGAAAGTGACAAGTCAATGATTAAGAAGGAAGTTTTTGAGTGGCTGAGGAAAGTGCGAATTGCCGATCCGGAGAGCGTTGCCCAGCGCTACCCATTCCAGCTGAGTGGCGGAATGATTCAGAGGGTAATGATAGCTGATGGCCTTGTCCCTGCATCCGTCGTTACTAATCGCCGACGAGCCCACCACTGCACTTGATGTAACAACACAGGCGCAGATACTGAAGTTGATGAAGAGCCTCGTCGACCAGGTCAGAATGTCGATAGTCCTGATCACCCATGATCTCGGAGTCGCGGCGCAGGTGGCTGATCGAATCGTGGTGTTGTACGCGGGGGAGATTGTGGAAGAGGGAACGGTCGGACAGATATTCTCGAACCCCCTCCATCCCTATACCCAAGGTCTCTTGAAATGCTATCCAAAGTCTCCCGAGATGAAGGACAGACTCCAGACCCTCGCGGGCTCTGTACCAGACCTCAGGTCAGAAGTAAAGGGATGCAAATTCGCAGATCGCTGTCCAATGGTAAGTGCAATCTGCAAGACCGAGAAACCGCGCTACGTTAAGGTAGAAGAAAATCATCATGCAAAGTGCGTCCTCTACTATTGACGACAGGGTTCTCATCGTCGAGAATCTGTCAAAGGAGGTCGAGGTAAAGACAGGATCCGAATTCCGGAGCAACAAGAAAGTCAAGATAGTCCAGGACGTCAGTTTTGAACTTTTGAGAGGTGAAACGCTCGGGATTGTCGGAGAAAGCGGCTCTGGCAAGACTACTCTTCTGAAAGCGGTTGCAATGATTTCTCCGCCAACGGAGGGAAAGATGGTGCTTGATGGTAAGACCATTTTTGAAAACGGAAAGAAAGTCGGAAGCCTGAAGGGGAAGGTGCAGATGATCTTTCAAGATCCCGATTCTTCGCTGAACCCGACGATGAAGGTGAGAGACATTGTCGCAGAGCCCCTGAGACCTTTGAAGTACGAAACAGATGTCATCAACGAAAGAGTGCAGACCGCGCTTGAAAATGTAGGACTGGGCGGGAAGTATGCGGAGAATTATCCCTCACAGTTGAGCGGCGGACAAAAACAGAGAGTGAGCATTGCGAGGGCGATCGCCCCCAATCCAGCGTTGTTGCTACTTGACGAACCAACCAGCGCGCTCGACGCCGCGGTTCAGGCACAGGTACTGAATCTCCTGAAAGACTTGCAGAAAAAGTCTGAACCTCGCGTACATCCTGGTTACTCACAACATATTTGTTGCAAGGTATCTGTCAAATCGTTTGGGAGTTTTCTATACGGGGTCGGTGAAGGAGCTCGGCCCCACCGAATCAGTCCTAGTAGATCCTCTGCATCCATACACATCGACGCTGTTATCCGCCTTTCCAATGCCCGATCCAGAACAGAGAAGTCTTCTGAAGACTGAAGTGATCGGTGAAGCTCCCAGCATCATCGTTCCACCGAGCGGTTGCACGTTCCATCCAAGATGTCCTTACGTTGCCGATAGATGCAAAACCGAGGTTCCTGAATTGAAGCAATATTTTGGAGACCATCTCGCGGCTTGTCATTTCGCTCTGCAGATTCAGAATTCAAAAAAACAGGCAGCGGTTTAGATTTAGTCATTCTAGTTTGATGATTATACTTTCGAATTGGTCAATTTTATGAGGGATAGATTATTTTGATTTACAAAACAAACTATAATTACTCAATCTCAGGCGAGTTCCCGCATGCCGAAGACAAAGTTTGGTGTTGCACTCCCGATCAACGCAGGTACGAGTGCTTGGGATGAGAATCTAAATTTCGAACGAATGAAGGATGTTACGAGAATTTGCGAACGGCTGGGCTATGAGTCAATTTGGGCCCCCGATCATTTGATGACCGGCGACAGTTTGGAGACCCTAGAAGTCTGGACTGTTTTGGCCGGTTTGAGCCAAGTCACTGAAACAATGCGTCTGGGAACGCTGGTCGATTGCACGACCCACAGGAATCCCGCATTGCTTGCAAAAATTGTAGCGACATTGGATATCATGTCTAATGGAAGGGTCGATCTGGGAATAGGTGCAGGGTGGAACGGTTATGAACAACTCGCCTACGGGTTGCCATGGGAAGATGTGCCAAAGGCCCGCATCCAGCGATTGGTCGAAGCTGTCAAGATAATCAGGGGAATGTGGACAAACGATAGATTCACCTTTAAAGGCAAGTACTATAGCGTAAACGAAGCGACTTGTCTGCCTAAACCGATCCAAAAACCTTCGCCGAAAATCCTGATTGGCGGCAAGGGCGAGAAGCTTCTGCTCAGGGCAGTGGCGCGTTATGCAGATGCCTGGAACATTGACGAATTAACCACGGAAGATTACGCGCACAAGCTTCAGGTTATCAAAGAACATTGCTCTTCGGTCGGCACAGACTACGACAAGATCGAGAAAACACTCGAAATGTACGTTCTGATTAGCGACAAGCCCGAACAGCAGCAAAGGCTTGTTGACTGGACGAACGGCCACATCGCAAATAGCCCGGAAAGGAAACGCCTGGGAAAGCAGCCTTTCTCCGTGAAACTGGAGGACATCAGAAAAGAGTACATCTTCGGCTCGGTAGAGGAAGTGACCGAACGCTTCGCGGAGTATATCAAGATCGGAGTCCAGAGGTTCATGATCTATTTTATGGACTATCCTACCTTGAACAGCATTCTTCCGTTTGCAAGGGAAGTAGTTCCTTCACTGAATTAGATATCCAGCACATTGACCAGAAAGAAATTCGCTCGAGAAAGGCTGTTCCTACGATTTTGCAGGTTGTGCTACAATCTGCAGAGGAGTACCACCTTCCACGTTAATCAAGTTGGGTCGTAGCAATAAGACCGCAGTCTCCGGAAAAGGCGCGCGGAAAGTCTCGACGACACCCATTGTAACGGGGTCAAGAAGGTAGCCTGTTACGGTATTTCCTGCAACCACCGTCCCAACATCACGTTCCTTCAATACGGGCAAGAATATTCCTCCTTTTGATGGTCGAATCACTTTCGACGGCCCGACGGTGATGGATTTCGTTCCAGGATCTCTTCTGCCGGTTTCAATAATGCCGGCGACATTAAGCGCACGTTCCACCCCTTCCGAAACACGATTAGCCCACGCCTCCTCCTCGCTTCCTATTCCGCCCATTTCGAGAAGTACAACTTTCGAACCCAGCCCGTGAGCATATCCCGTAAGAGTGTTCGGAATCGGCTGACGATCCATGATGAACGGCGCGCCGACTGCGTTTGCAATGTCTTCACTTTTTGGAAATCTCGCCACAAACGCGTTCACGCACCAATTTCCTCCGCCATGAACATCAACGACAACTTCTGCCCCCGTGACCGCCTCCCTCGCAAGTATCGCGGCCGCTCTTTCGGTGTGAAGACCTTCGGGGTCGCCCGGAAAAGATCTATTCAAATCCGAAGGAATCAGATCAAGGATCGCGTTTCTCTTCCCTGCTTCTACTCCCGAAGGGTTAGCGGCGGGAACTATGCGAAGAGATCCGCGGAGCTGACTCGTATCCACTCTCTCCAACAATTTTCGTATCGCCCACGCGCCCCATGGGCCCTCATCTCCGTGAAGACCGGCGACAAGAAGACCAACCGGTTTCCCACTCCCCATAGTTCCGATTGAGAGTTCTACTTCTCCGGTCGTAGCACCCGCCGGTAGTTTGAATTGTTTCCAAGAAACAGAGTCGATTAAGCGATCCATGGAAAGCGCGTGAGGTTGTCATTATTTCAATATTACCGGTTCAAGCACGAAACGGAACCGCCTCCGGCGAGCAGATGTTCCAATTCTTTTTCATCCAGTCGTAATATTCTCTTGTGCCCTTCCGCAAGTCGTACTTGGGATTAAATCCGAGCTCGTCCCTCGCCCTCTTGATGCTCATGTGTCGGTTTGAAGGCCAGCTTATGCCGCCCCTTGGGACGGGAACTCCTTTTGATGGCCATTGTCCATCGCCTAGGGACAACGGCGCGTCCGGAAATATTTCCTTCACGGCCTCGACTACTTCTTTCATGTAGTATCCCCTTTCATAAACGATGTTGAATGCAAGACTCTTGAGGTTCTTTGCCGTCGCAGCTTCAAAGATAGAATCCGCCACATCAATCACGTGAGCGAAATCGCAGAACGAGTCTCCCCCGTAAGGAAGTACAAAGGGCTGTCCGACCATCGCTTTCCGCAAGAATAATGAGATACCAGAATTTAGGCGGTAGTCGGAGATACCCCGCCCATAGACCCACCCCAGCCTCAGAGCTGAAACTCGAATACCGTAGAGGGCTTTATACATGGAGACCCATTCTTCTCCCAACCGCTTTGACATGGAGTACCCCGTTCCGGAAGCATTATCAAATTCCCGCGGCGGAAAGACTGGACCAAACTTTTCGCTTTCGTCAATGTCCTGATTTCCTTCCAGTTGCCCGTAGATGGCCCCGGAGCTCAGGTAAACGAGCGTCAAATCATACTTTCTGGCGAGTTCTAATGCGATCGCAGTTCCGCGCACGTTCACCTCAAAAACTTTGAAGGACTCCGTCGGATTTAGGTAGGTTGCCGTGTGGACGAGAATCGTGGGTTTTTCTTTCTCAACTGTTTCCTCGAGAGCGGAAAACGAAGTTACATCTCGCTTTTCGATCTTCAATTTTTCTCCGAGCCCTTCAAGGTAGTCTGGACTCTGGGGGTGGAGATCAAGCGCAACTACACTGTAACCTTCATCAATGAACTTCCTCGCAGCGTTGGACCCAACAAAACCTGTGCCAGTTATCATTATGTCCAACAAAGCCCCCTCCATAAGTATCTCAAATTATGATTGTGACAATTTCGAACGTGCCCCAAATGATTCATCGAAAACTATTTCGCTGAATTTCTTTCGATTCTTACGACGTACTTTTCTGTTTTCTTTTGGATATCCAAACACTATAAGCTCCTGGAGCTTGAGATTTCCAGGTACTCCGAGAAGTTCTCCGGCTTTATTTCGATAATCTTCGCGATCAGGTGGTTCGGGACCAGACACGATGCACGAACCGATTCCCATTTCCCAAGCTACTAACGTAATGGTCTGCGCGGCACGGCCTAGGTCAAACAGCCAAAACTCCGACGAGGTATCGCCAACGATTGCGACTGCCATCGGAGATTTTTTCATCAAATCTTCGTCAATGTCGCCTTTCATTAGATCTCCAAGAGAGTCGAGTGTCTTTCTCTTTTCAATTACTATGAAATACCAAGGCTGCAGATTTTTCGCGCTCTGCGTCAGACGCGCTGACTCTAGAATAATTCTCAATTGATCATCGTGAATTATTTCCAGCTTGAAATCTCTCACGGCCACATTTGTCGATGCGGCGTCTAGAACGTTCATTTCCACTTAACCTCAAACGAATTTTGTCCTAAATTTCCGGATTATGGTTTGATTGTTGACGAGGAATTTTCAAATTATTGCATAGCCGCCGTCGACGACCAGATTGTGTCCGGTGACGTACGTGGAACGCTTCGAGGATAGAAACAAAACGGCTTGAGCTATTTCATCCGGCATGCCGGTTCTTCCGAGCGGCACCCGGCTCAACAGCGCCTTCTTCAGCTTCAATGGGGTCTGCGTCCAAGTCGCTCGTTCTATCGAGCATTGGCGTCTGAATCGGCCCGGGACTTACGCTGTTCGCACGAACCTTGCTTTCAGCAAATTCCAGCGCCAACACTTTCGTGAGCAAGATTACGCCCGCCTTGGAGGCGCAGTAAGCCGATCTTCCCGGCAGTGCCACTACACCCAGCTGCGAAGCGATATTGACTATCGCGCCTCCGTCACTCCTGAGCAGATAGGGCGATGCGTACTTTGAGGTCAGAAAGACTCCCTTGAGGTTGGTGTCCATAATTTTATCCCACTCTTCTTCGGTTGTTTTGGTTATTAGCCGATTTTGCTCGATGCCCGCGTCGTTGACCAGGATATCGACCGTGCCAAATTCATTGACGCAAACCTCGACCAATCGCTTAACCTGCGATGCGTCGCGCACGTCGGTTTTTACGAAAATTGCGCTACCGCCGTTTTTCACAATGTCTTGAGCTACTCCCAAATCATTGAGATCAGTAATCACTACCTTTGCTCCTTCGGACGAGAATAATTCAGCGATGCTTCGGCCGATGCCAGAACTGCCTCCAGTGACTATCGCTACTTTTCCTTCTAATTCACGGCTCATGCCTATTCTAACTGCCTACCATTTCCCGTCTAATCATTGAAACAGGAACGGAACCGAAGCTCAGGAGCGAATTGTGAAATCTCTGCATGTTGAAATTCGATCCCTCCTTCAAGGTCATCTCCTCTCTCAGGTTCATTATCCCGTCAAAACCCAATAGATACATGCTGCCCGTGCAGGGAAAAGTCGAATTCTTGACAACTTCATTGTACGCAGCTTTCTGGGTCATTCCCACCTCGTTGACGTAAAAGTTGACCGCATCTTCGAACGAAAATTTCCCGGAGTGCAAATTAGAATCGACAACTGCGCGCGAAATCAGACGCAGCTGCGAATGCAGTTCAGCGATGTGCTCCTCTGGAGTATTGAAGCCAACTTCGTCCATCAAAGCCGTAGAGTATGTAGCCCATCCCTCTGCCATAGTTCCACCGCAAAACATCGCGATCCGGGAAGCGCAGTCGACTCCTGCTATCCTACCTATCCTTGAATTGCTTTGGTAGGCGTAATAATTCTGGGTGTGGTGACCGACAGCGCCGTGATGAACGACGTGGTTGTGTTTGATCACAGAGTAGTTGATGGCTCGAAGTTTCTGCTCCAGTTCTGCCTTCGGAAGAGAAGGATCGACCGGCGTCATCAGATAGTCGTTCACTTTCATGTTATCCAGAGGTGCAGGCGATCTATAAAACAGGAAGTAGAGATATGGAGCCGCTTCCTGAAAATATTTCGGGATGAATCTGTAAATCAGAGGATAATCCGGCCAGTCGAGAATTTTGCGCTCAAGCACAACTCTGCGGCAATCGTCCCAGCATCTCTGACAGGAAGGCAGGATTTCTTCTAACGCCGGGTGCTTATCGGAGAGATCCGCGATAACCGCGTTCCAATCGCCATCCGATCTAATCTTTAATATCTCGCTCCCCAGCTCATCCTTCTTATCTCCTAACAGCTCGCTAGCAACTGAAGAAACCTTGCTCGCATCCATTTGGGGGAGCATGTGCCCCTTCTGAACCATTATGTCAAAGAAAGCCTTGCCCGTCCCGTATCCTTCGACGTGATGAAGCAAAAGCTCCACTGACAAGTACTCGCGGTACCTGCGAAAAGCCTTTAGGGCAATTTCAGATTGTTCAATGAATCCGTGCGGGACTGGAACTTGCCACTCGGACAAAAGTATCCTGACTCCCGTACTCAGAAAGATTATCGCGCCATCGCACTGGCGGATTGCCTCGTTTGCCCACTCCTTTGGAGCCGACCGAATGTTGGACTCGCCTGTCCCAAGGAGATCTGGAATTTGCTTCATTCGTTCGGTCATTGAGTTCATTCTATCAGGCTTTGGAGCGAACTCTCGGAGACAAAGAGAAATGAGTCCGAAGATTGCTTCGCTAGAGTAAACCGCCGGGTTTCCGCGGTGGAAGTGCTTGCTCCCAAGTTCTTCAATCTGGGTTGTCAAAAAATTAGAAGCTCAGCTGAAGATCAATTCCCTCCATTCGATTTACTGGATGGAGCTTCGAACTATCCTCTAAGAGCCTCTTCATGTCAGAGGAAAAGACTTGGATCGCTTCTTCTCTAAAATCCGGTAGAGTGTCGTCATACGTGTGCATTCCGATGAAAGTGGCATTGACGGGACGAAACTTGTAGTATGATCGAAAAAAGTCGTCCAGCCAGTCAGAGGTCTGGGTCATGTCGATGCTAAAGAGGTAAATTTACCCAGCGTTTTTCCCAGAACGACTTTTCGACGGCGTTGATGACTTCCGAGACCCAGGCAGAGTCGCCAAAGTCCCCTTCGGGTTCTTTGTTGCCCAAAATCTCGTCTGCAAAGCTTGAGACAAGGTTTGCGTAAAATAGAGTACGCCACGATTCTCTGGACGAGCCACCAGGCGGATACAGCCGCTGGGGTACCTCGATGTCTTTAAACTCGACCGAGTCGGGCTTTGCGCCCTTCAGGGTTTCGCAGATACCAAATTCTTCCACTAGGCGGCAGATCAGCGCCCCCTCGCTGCCGTAGACTCGAGCCTCCAGACCCGGATAATTGCCAACGGTCACAAAAGATGTTTGAATAGAACAGAGAGCCCCGTTTGCAAACTCGCCGATGAATATGTCGCCATCGTCCAGGTTAATCCTCATCATCTTACCGGTCTGCCTGACCACCCGTTCGGGGATGAAATTGCGCATCGTGCCTACAACTCGCTTCAGATCTGACCCAATGAACCAGTGCCCTAAGTCTATGATTGGAGCCCCGTACCCCTCAAGAGAAGATGTCTGGATCTTCGACTGATCTGCGAACGGATCTGGGACCTGTCGAAGGGGCGTCTGGGGATTTATCCACTGGGAGTTTTGCTCGTAGCCGTTGTAAATGAACGGCACCCCGATGTATCCGCTGTTTATCAACTCCTTCATGTACCTCATCGCGGGGCTGTATCTGAAAGTAAACCCCACCTTGGTCTTGAGCCCCTTGGATTTCGCGAAGTCTCGAGCTATCAGGGTGTCGTGAAAGTCGTAGCCCACGGGCTTTTCGCACAGGACGTGTTTCCCCGCAGCAAGGGCATCCATTGTCAGTTTGAAATGAGTGTGCGACGGAGTGCACACGTCTATAATATCAATGTCTTTTCTGGCGAGAACCTGGGTGTAATCGTCGGTTACGAACGAGATCTTGAATTCTTCCCCAGTATCTCTGGCAAGATTAATCTGGGTATCGCATATTGCCACGACTTCAAATCGCGGATCTCTTTTGTATCCGGGAATGTGAGCACCTCTCGTCCAGGCTCCTGCACCGAGGACTCCAACTTTTAGAACACGAGCACTCATATGATTTACAGCAACTATGTTCGAATGCGAATCGGAGAACTCTATTTAGTGTTTGGGTATTTTGGAGTTTTCCGACAAGTCATAAATAAAAAATCTTGAAGACAAATTTGGATTTCGGCCGATGATACGAGTAGTTGACCTGAGTTTCCCAATCGATGAGAAAGTCTCCGCACAATTTGCCGCGTTCCGAAATGCCGACGAAGGATATGATAGAGTCTTCAACGCATTCAGCATCACTCCCCTTTTCACTCACGCAACCGATAATTTCTCGATGCAAAAAATCTCCCTTCCCACTCACACTCCGTACACTGCGCATATTGACGCCTTCTATCACGAGCTGAAAGGAGGCAAGACCATCGACCAGATGCCGGTCGAAAGATTCCTCGGTGACGCGATTGTACTTGACGCGAGGAATAGATCGGGAAAGGGGGTGACTCCGGATTCAGTGAACAAGCAGATCGACAACATCCGGGAGGATGACGCAGTGCTGATCAGGACCGATTGGGACAAGAAATGCGGAACGAGCGAATACTTCAAAGGTTCCCCCTTCATCAGCATCGATCTGGCGAAGGTATTCATCGAGAAAAAGGTAAGGTGCGTCGGAATAGATTTCCCGATACCGGAAGACACTGGAAGGCGTGAACGAAATGAGCCAGATTCAGACAAGCCGATCATCCACTATTTGTTGCTTGGAAAGGAGATCTACATCATAGAAAGCATGGCGAATTTCCACCGGATTACCGAGACGAGACCGTTCCTGATCACGCTTCCATTGAACATAAAGGGCGCCGACGGCTTCCCGGTGCGCGCGGTTGCTGTCGAGGGACTTCACTGTAGATGATGTTTCAAATCCGCAATTCAAACGATAATTTGGAGCTAGACGTTCCTATTTGATGATCGGTATTTATCAGTCGGATCTGAATCCATCATTGGGTCTGCCTGCAGGGGGCCATGATCCACCTCCTATGATGGATGGGTTCCACGACAGACTTTACGTGAAGTCAATTTCCCTTTCAGATCATCACTCGCGGATTCTGATCGCAAGCGTTGATGTGGTTGGGGTTGGAAAAGATCTCTGTGATGAGGTTCGAAATGAATTCTCCAAGTCTCATGGAATCCCGAGAAAAAACATAATCATTCTCGCCACCCACGATCATACCGCTCCAGAAACGAACTGCTGGCAAGTGAGGTGGTTCAAGAAAAGAAATCAGGAGAAAAAAATCGAGGAATTTCTGCGAAGACTGAAAGAATCGATTCAGTGGTCGTTGCTCCAGGCTATGAACAATGAGAAGCGGGTCAAATCAATAACATTTAGCTCGGCAGATTTGAATGGTCTTTATACGAATAGAAACGATCCCGCGAAGAAGATCGATAACGCGGTCTCATCCCTTTTCATAAAGACGAACGAGAATAGAGGAAATTGTCTACTATTCAATCAGCAAAATCATCCTACAATACTCGGATTGCACAATACCTCCTACTCAGCCGATTTCCCGGGAGCTGTATCGAGAAAGCTTTCTCAAGTTCTCGATATTGATCAATCCAATTGTATCACGGGTGCGTGCGGCGATGTGAGTATCAGGCAGATTTTGGGAGACGAGTTTTCTCCACATAGGACGTATCAGAATGTAATCAAATACGGCGACACAATCGGCGGGGCAATAATTGAATCTGTCTCGAAACCAGAACACGAGTTTTTCAACGATCTCACTCTCAGTTCAAGTTCGAGGCAAGTAAGACTGAAAATCAAATCACACCCCGACCGGGAGGAAACATTGGAGCTCATGAAGGAAATGTCAATCCGGATAGTAGACAACACGCAGAATCTCGTCGAAAAACGCAGGTTGGAACTAGCACTCTATGGATTGAAAATGTGGGTTCAAACTCTCGACGTTAATCAGGACACTCTCCCAGATTCGGTCGAAATGGAATTCGGGGCAGTATATTTTGGAGAGGACAAACAATTCGTCCTCACCTGGGCTCCAGGCGAGATACTATCCGAGACCGGGATGAATTTGAAGAAGAACTCGGCGTACAAACATACATTTATCTCAGGTTATGGGAACGGGTATCTGGGATATTTCGCGACTCCAGAATCCTATCGAAATCTCGACTACGAAGCAAATTTCACGCCGATTTCCCAAGACTCTTATTACGAAATCGAGAAAACGATGAACGACCTGATAATATAATGAAATTGATATACCAAGATATTGACCGAGATAATCCACGACAAAAGTCTGCAAGACTTTGGTTCTTGGGAGGGTCGTCGTTTTCGATAAAATTCCACGATCAGCCTACGATATTTATTGATCTGGACGCCGCAAGATTTGATCCACATCTCCCGGAGAGTGGGAATGCCCCTGCACTGGACCTGAAACGAAATGTTTTCCTGCCCTTTGATATCACAGAAATAAAAACTAAAACTGCATACCTGTCTACCCACGAGCATACAGACCACTGCGACGAGATTTCTGCCACGTGGATTTTGAAGCAGGGGGGAACATTCGTTGGGCCGAGATCTTCTTGCGAAAGACTGAACTCATGGGGCTTGTTTCGCGATAAAATAGTGGAACTCGATGGCAGCAAATTTCAGAGCACCAAGTTCGGCGATGTTAGCATCCACTCCGCGCCCAACGACGATCCCAACGCTTCTAGCTCAAACTCCTACGTTGTAAGTTTTGAAGGAATCAACATTCTTCACAACGGTGATTCCCTCTACAACTCCGAAATGTATAGCAAGTTGGCAGACAATTTCAAAATAGACATTGCAATAATCAATTTGGGGCGAAACCCGGTGGGAAGGACGTGGTATCATTCGCCCTCGGATGTTGTTAAAGCTGCAATCGATTTGGGACCGAAGATACTTCTTCCTCATCATTTCGACAAGTGGGATGTTGCCCTCGAAGATCCAGAAAAGGTCGGGCGAGTCGCTAGGCTCTCATATCCGGCCGTTCTTGACAAGACTAGATTTGTGGTTCTAAAACAGGGCGAAGCGATTCTACATCCTTGAATTTTTTGGAATGTCTAGCTATCTCATATGAATTATGCACCGCTCAGAACAAGCTCCAGGTTTGAATTAAGCCTCTCAATTAGAACATCGTAATCATCGCCCTTCAAGCACCGCCCCTCAATGATGATCGTATTTGCTGATGCATTTGAATCCGAAGGCCGACGTGTAATTATTGGAGGATTTGAATTTTTCAGATTTTCGCGAATCTTTTCTGCTTTGAGCTCGCCGTCTTTCCCCTCTCCCACGTAAAGATACAATCTCGGAATTGGCTGAGGGATGTTCAGATTCCATGGAAATTCAACACGAGTCTTGACTTGAGGGTAGTTAATTATTCGGCTCTTTATCGAGTCGATGTTCGCTCTCCAAGAATCGACGAGCATCTGTTCGTCAATCTCGGAAGCCATCTTTACCGCTGTCAAAATGCCCGCGATTTGCTCTTTGCTTATTTTCATCCCCCTTCCAATTCCATAGTTTGGGAAGCCCTGATCTCGGGCCTCTGATAGAAGCGGAGACTTGCCCAGTAAGATTCCAGTATTGTTTGGCCCGTTAAGCCCTTTCCCTCCACTGACAGCCACGAGATCAGGATCGCAGGCTAGAACCTGCTTTATTCCCTCAATCGGCGGATCGACAAGCGATGCGTCTACGATGACCGGAATTCCCGCATCTTTAGCCGCTTTCACCGTCTCTGACAGCGAGAATTCGTAATCCTTCTCAGATATTACGTAGCTGAGCGCAACCGATGAACCGTCAACATAGTTCAAAATTGAGTCCGATTCCGAAATTCTTCTAATCTCCTTCAGATCGGCCCAGCTGCCCTAAAAGCTTCGCTGTACTTTGTGACGTGGGGTACTTGGATAATCACCTGGGGTTTCGTAACGTTTCTGTTCAACATCGCCGCTCTCGTAGCTATTATTAGCGCAGAGTAGGCTCCGGCCGTAACCATACCATCCGCACAACCTAATACTGAATGAAGATAACGTCCCGCGCTCTTTTGCAGCTCATTCATGTCGATCCAGTAATTGGAGGCTTTGTCCATGACTTGGTTGACTTGAAATGAGGGTTGAGATCCTCCAAAAACCGTGTAATGACCAGCCGCATTGATTATTTTTTTGAACCCAAGTTCATTCAAAATGTCATCTTGCATTTCACTTCGGGATATTTCAAAAATCGAGTTTATGCTTATCTAAACTCCGCGTCTTTTTTCACAATACTTTTCCCGGCAAGGCATATAACAGAAGGCAGATGATGCCGAGTGCCAACAGCGGGTTATGCATAGACTAAGGTTGAACGATCGCCTCGGAGGAAAGCTGCGATCTTCCTATCTCAAAAGGAGAATCCTTGCCGCAGTACTGGTCTTTTTCATTGTCTATGTTATCAATTTCATTCTTCCCCGACTGGAACCTGGAAATGTTGTGGCAGCTCTTGCCTCTTCAGAATTACTACCGCAACAGCGGCAACAAATCATCAACATCCTCGGGATTGACAAACCTCTCTGGCAGCAATTTGAAATCTACGTCCGGCAAACGTTCGGGTCTTTTCCTCCGAATTTCGGAGTTTCGTTCTCTTACTACCCTCTTTCGGTTTGGACTATCGTTACAGCCGCGCTCCCCTGGACGCTCTTACTGGTCGGTGTTTCTCAATTAATCGCGTGGTCGGGTGGAGTCCTTGCGGGAGCGTGGCTCGCGTGGCACAGGGGATCAAAAATTGATTCGTTCATGTTTGGAATCTCAAATTTCATGTGGGGAGTACCGAGCTATTGGCTGGCTACCATTCTGATCTACATTTTCGCAATTAAGTATCACGTTTTTCCGCCCGCGCTTGTCGCAAACGGCCAGGTCACGGGATTGAGCCCGTCAGCGATCGTTGACATCCTCGGGCACTCTTTTCTTCCGATCTTGACTCTGGTAATTTTGAACCTGCCCCTCTACATGCTGGTCATGCGCAACTCAATGGTTAACGTGCTTGACGAAGATTTCATGATGGCGGCCCAGGCTCGGGGGTTGAAGACTAGAACGCTGGTTTTAGGGCATGCAGCTCGAAATGCCTTGCTTCCAAGCGTGACTAACCTTGCGCTTAGTTTCGGAGCGATCTTATCCGGGGCGTATCTGGTAGAGATAATTTTCTCGTATCCTGGAATGGGTTTCCTGATAGAACAGGCGGCGATCCATCGCGACTACCCACTGCTCGAAGGCATTTTCTTATTTTCCTCCATTCTCGTAATTGTCGCAAATATTCTTGCAGATTTTGCTTACGTGTTCCTAGACCCTCGAGTGGAATACTGAAACAATAATGAAACTGCCAACGCTCTTCGACAAGGCTCGGACGAGCTTCCTGCTCGTCTGGAAATCCACTCCCGGCAAGGTGGGAATTTCTATTTCTGCAGCTATTGTCCTGATAGCAATATTTGCTCCCTTTATTGCACCCTATCCCCCAAACAAACCGAACGTCGGCCCGCACTATGGAGGGATCTCGTCTTCCCACCTACTAGGCACAGACGATATCGGAGAGGATATTTTCAGTCAGCTACTTTGGGCTTCGAGAGGCTCGATTTTTGTCGGCTTTTTCGCCGGAGCAATTTCAATATTACTCGGGGTTGTGGTGGGACTCTTCTCCGGGTACTTCGGCGGGAGAACTGACGAGGCCCTCATGAGAACGACAGACGTCGTGCTTGTTTTGCCGCTGCTTCCCTTATTGATAGTTGTCGCTTCCCTTTTTCCGTCGAGCGTCTATCTTGTCATATTGATAATCGGAATTCTTTCTTGGCCAGTGACCGCAAGAGTCGTACGATCTCAAACTCTCACTCTGAAAAGCAGGCCGTTTGTGGACGCACTTCGCCTCAGCGGTATGAACGACCTCGAGATCATGTTTACCGTTCTACTACCGAATCAGCTGTCTCTGATTTTATCTTACGGAGTTTTTTCTGCCGTTACTGCCGTCGTCATAGAAGCAGGTCTAGATTTTATCGGGCTTGGCTCGATTAACAATTTGAGTTGGGGGATCATGCTTTACTTTGCGCTGAGTCGAAACGCGCTACTCCGGGGGATGTGGTGGTGGTTTTTGCCTCCTGGATTCATGATTGCTATCTTTGGCACAGGCCTCATTCTACTGGGCTACGGCGCCGAGCAGGCGGGAAGAGTCGCGAGATGACAGAATTACAATCCCAAAATCCCACGCAAGAGCCGTTCCTCGAAATACGAGATCTTACGGTTGCGTACAATACTGCGAAAGGAGAATTGCGAGCACTCGAGGGGATCGATGTATCGGTAAAAAGGGGAGAGATCTTCGGAATTGTCGGCGAGTCAGGTTGTGGGAAGAGCACGCTGGCATTTGCTTTGATCAGAATGCTCCCAATAAATGCTCGAATTATTTCGGGCGACATTGAGCTCGAATCGATAAATGTGATTTCGCTAGAAAAAGAGGCTCTGAGGCGATATCGATGGGAAAAGGTGTCCATGGTATTCCAGTCTGCGATGAATGCTTTAGATCCGGTCAAAACAATAGAATCACAAATAGCCGAGACCATAAGACAACATAAGAAAGTAAGCCCAGGAGAGGCAAGGACGAAGGCTCGCCAGTTGCTAGAACTGGTTAACATAGATCCCTCAAGAGCGAGGTCCTATCCACATCAGCTGAGTGGCGGGATGCGCCAGAGGGTAGTTATTGCACTCGCCTTGAGCTTAGATCCAACTGTCCTTATCGCTGACGAGCCGACGACTGCTCTCGATGTTGTCGTTCAGGCGGGTATCCTGAGAACTTTGAAAGACCTCCAGCAACGCTTAGGACTGACTATAATACTGATCAGCCATGATATTTCGATAATGTCTGGGATGACCGATCGGATAGCGGTTATGTACGCCGGAAAGATCGCTGAAGTGGGGCCGACTCTTGAGATATTCGACAATCCAATGCATCCCTACACAGAAGCACTACTGAACGCAGTCCCAGAGGTTGGAGAAGGCCAGCAAAAGATCAAAGGCATTCCGGGATATCCGCCTAACTTGTCCCAGCAAATCGCGGGTTGCCGTTTTAGCCCCCGCTGCTCCTACGCCTTCGAAAAATGCAAGGCTCTTGAGCCGCCGCTGATTGCCGTCAACAAAACGTGGGCGAGTTGCTGGCTGAGAGAAAAGTAATCGGCTGATGGGGATGATATTTTCATGATGCAGCAGGAGCTAGAAAAAAATGAACCAATAATCGAGATTGAAGACCTTAGAGTGCATTTTAGAGCGAGCTCTAGTGCCGGACTGGTAGACTACGGAACGAAACTCGTAAAGGCGGTGGACGGGGTCAGTCTAAACCTTCGACGGGGGGAGATTCTCTCTCTAGTTGGAGAGAGCGGAAGCGGAAAGACCACGCTCGGGAGGACTATTTTGGGTCTGGAGAGGCCAACTTCTGGCAGAATCGTGGTAAACGGTCAGGAACAAAAGTTTGACAGAAGGAGCCTGCGAGACCTCTGGAAGATGACTCAAATGATCTTTCAAGACCCTTACAGCACGTTCAACCCGCTTGCTACAATCCACGACACCTTGTCGGTCCCGGTAAAGAAATTTGGGATCGCAAAAGATGAAGCAAGCGTAATGGAAAAAATCGCGGAAGCTCTGGGGCGGGTCGGTCTCAACAGCGAGGAACTGGAAGGAAAATATCCGACGCAGCTCAGCGGGGGTCAGCGGCAGCGACTGGCGATAGCCCGAGCGCTTGTCGTCGGGCCGCAGGTTTTGGTTGCGGACGAGCCGGTCTCAATGCTGGACGTGAGTCTCAGGGCAGGTATCCTTGATCTGATCGTTAACCTGAACAAGAACTTTCGGCTCACAGTATTGTTCATAACGCACGATCTGGCCGTTGCTCAATACATCAGCGACAGAATCGCAGTGATGTACAGAGGAGAAATAGTAGAACTTGGACCAGTGCAGGGTGTAATCAATTTCCCACTTCATCCCTACACAGAACTTCTTCTAAGGTCGGCTCCCAAACTAAAGGGAGATCAGTCATGGATCACGAACCAGGATAAGACAAGAGAGGTCAAACCGAATCTCCAGGGTTGCAAATTCTACAACAGGTGTCCCCTCGCGATTGAAAAATGCGCTGATTCAAGACCCAGACTTGAAATAGCAAAACCTGAACGCTCTGTTTCCTGTTTTGTCAGAGGCACCGGTTGATTCCAAAAGAACCCATTTTGTGAAATCTGTGATTCGACATCGAATTTGGACAAACTGAAGACTTACGCCTAAATCAGCATAAAACATAAACATAATAATACCTTCCTTAGCGGGTATCGTATCAATGAATTCCAACCTGAGACTTATCCCGCTGATCTTCTTGTTTGCAATGTCCGTTATGTTTTCGATCGTTTCGGCGATTCCTGTTTCGTCTGTTCAATCAACGAGCAATCTAGTTGTTGGCGTGCCCACAAATCCACCAACTACGTGGCTTCAAACAGCAACAAGTTGGGGCGGCGACAACACGATTACTCAGATACCGTATTTGTATTGTTACACTTACGGAATTTCTGGGACTCCTCATCCTGATCTATGTGATATCCCAACTCCTGTAGCTGGATCTAACGATACACAATGGATTATTAATTTGAGATCGCCAAGTATGAAGTGGTCTGACGGCGTTCCAATAAACTCAAGTGACCTGGCTTATTCTTACGGCATCTACCTGACAACCGGACCATATGCAAATCTATCAGCGGTCGATGTCTGGGGTAATGTACAGGGGACTGTCAGCAATATCACGATTGTAAACTCAACCGCGATAATGCTACAAACCGCAGCTCCCGATCCATTATTTTTGTACCTGACTTGGCTGTACCAGATTTATCCTTGGCATTATTACAAACAATTTACTGGTAACAATATTCTTGGAACAACCTCGATACTCGGCGGCCCGGGCGATACCGCTTACATTCCATCAAACTACACTGGAACCGGAAATTCGATGACCCTAGTTCCCAATCCGTCCTCGCCTAGCTGGAATGGTTCTTCTCCGAAAGTTTCTACGATTACCCTGCAATTCTTTACTCAAGATCAACCCCTCGTTAACGCGCTAGCTGCTGGCTCTGTTGATGTGGCCGTAATTACTGCAAGCGACCAGGGTGCCCTGAACACGACTTCGTTCCTCAAAGTCGATCAAATTCCCAGCATTAATCAGATGTACGCGTACATTGAACCTACCGGATTTCCGTTTAACAACACCTTCTTCAGACAGGCGCTAATGACGCTGATACCAAAGTACCAAATCGATTCGCAGCTTTACAATAACCAGACTAACATTGGGAACTCTCTCGCCCTTTTACCCCAAGCTGTACCTGAATATTGGCCAGGTTCAAGCGCTCCCGAGTTCAATTACAGTACCAGCCAAGCGATGACACTTCTGAAAGAAGCAGGGTTGACTCTAAATTCTGCTGGAAAATGGCAGCTTCCGAATGGGACTGTCCCGACCGTAAATGTCGAGGCCCCGAATAATGACCCGAATTTCGTAAGAGCTGATCAAATGATAGTAAATTCGATGGAAAGTATTGGACTGCAAGCGAATTCAAAGATAGTCGATTACACAACGGATACAAATGATATATTCAGCACGGGCGTCTACCAAATGATACTGTCGAATCAAGCCTATTTTCCATCTCCTTACAAATGGATGCGAAATCCAGTAAATCTGCCACTTCAATGGAAAAATACATCCACCTACACAACATGGCACACTATATTCCAGACTGCGTTGCACGATGTCAACGCGACTTCGAGTCTGCAAGAACTCAAACAATCCGAATTCATCCTTGCAAACTTTTCGATAATCAGTACAATAGTAGTGTTACCCCAATATGTTGCGTATAACACGCAGGCATTCAGCGGCTACCAACCTGCTCTCACAAACGCCCTGAATTATCAGACGTTTTATTTTCCAACGATGGCTGAGAACTTCTTCACGGCCGTAACTCCAACTACTAGCGGAATAACGACAGCAATCTCGTCCAGCAGTCCATTAACGACTTCTGTCTCTCAATCAACAACCCAAGTTGCGAGCTCTTCCTCGTCGACGTCCACGACAACCAGCTCCACATTAATCGCGGGGATAGTGATCGTAATCATAATCATCGTTGTGGCAGTTGCTTTGTTAATGAGAAGGAAACCAAAAGCAACAACTAGCACCCCACCAGCCCCATCAACAAGTTCCAATAGTCCTTAGCTCTCCATTGACGTAACTTGGAGCCCTCTGGGCTCCCTTGCTTTCTTACATTCTTCTAATTATGCAACCGGACAATCTTTGAAAAATACTGGTTGTGGACTTTTGACTTTGCTCATTCACGATTAATTTTATTAGATCAACGATTACCCTGCTCGACAATTAGGACGGATCAAAATGCTCAAGTTTGGTTTCGATCTTGACGGTGGATGGTTCCAGCCGATGGAACATGTCGAGTCCGCACAGGTTGCCGAGAAACTTGGTTACGATTCCGTGTGGATGGGTGATCACTTTTTGCCTTGGTTTCACACCGACGCGCAGGCTCCTGCGGTTTGGCCCTGGCTCGGGGTCGCATTAGCAAGAACAAGCGAGATTAAGATAGGCCCCAGCGTGACGATTCCAATAGGAGGGAGGTATCATCCCTTGATAATTGCTCAGAACGCGGCAACTCTAGACAACATGTTTCCCGGCAGATTCCAGTTGGGAGTTGGAACAGGACAGGCAATGAGTGAGTACAGGTTCATGGGAAGGTGGCCTGAGTGGAAAGAGAGGGGAGAACGTATGAAGGAGGGACTAGAACTCATAAGAAAACTCTGGGATTCTGAGGATTATTTCGACTGGGATGGTAAATACTTCAAGGTTCAGAAAGTGTTCTTGTATACTAGATCATCTCGAAAAATTCCAATCATTGTGTCTGCACGAGGAAAATATGCGGCACGAATTGCGGGTGCGCTTGGGGATCACCTGATTACGACGGTCAGCGACCCCGCGAAGATCAAGAACGAAATAATTCCCGAATTTGAAAGGGCGATGCGAAAAACCGGCCGAGACCCTTCAAAGGCTCTCAAGATCGGAACGTTCGAGTTCGCGATCGGAGATGTCGAACGGCTGGTCCGAATGATGAAAAATGGTGCGGCCGCGATGGGTCTAATTGATGCGGCTAGGAACGAAATGGATCCAAGGAAAATTCAAGAGCTTGGTTCACGCGCCCCAAATGAATTGATAATCTCACACCATCATCTCGTTTCCAGGGCAGAGGATCTCATCGAGCCCTTACAGAATCTCGTAGAGGCAGATCTAAATTACATTGTTTTCGCCGACGAAGGCCGAAATCCCAACGTCAGCATGCAGACCCTGATGGAGAAGGTCATTCCGCACGTGAAGAGCAGTTAGACCAAATTACGATTAAAGAACAAGACAGATCTCACAGTTTACCGGGATACTTCGTACTTCGCAACAGCATCTTCATCGATTTCAATTCCCAATCCTAGGCCGGATGGCACACGCATTTTTCCACCACGGACTGAAAATATTTCTTCCCCACGTTTCGCGATCTCTTGAATTAGAGGATTCAGCTCCTGCTTAAACTCCATCAGGTATGCATCAATTGAGGAAGCCACAAGGTGAAGTGTTGCCGCCGAGTTCAAAGCAGTGCTCCAGTTGTGCGGAACCCACGGGACGTTAAAATCATGTGCCATCTCCACTATCCTTTTCGTCTCTGAGAGACCACCGGCTTTGCTAACGTCGGGTTGCAACAGATTGACTTCCCCCCTCGTAATTGACCGCCTAAAATCATGCATCGTTCGGTAACCTTCGCCGGCTGCAATCGGAATCGGCGACCTGCGAGAGATCACTCGATACCCATCAATGTCGTCCCTCGGCAGTGGTTCCTCGAGCCAAGTGATGTCATATTTCTCAAAAGCGCTCGCCATTTTCAGCACCTGCGACGAAGACAGGTTGACGTACCTTCCCACATCTATCATGAGCTTGATATCATAGCCTAAAGTCTCACGGATCGTTTTTACCATTGCTTCGTCAGCCTTGAGATTCTTGCCAAATGGTTTTGACGGAACCATGCCCCAGCCAAACTTTATCCCGGCGTAATTCTCGCTGAGGTATTTTTTTCCCTTCACAGCAGTCCCAACTGGGTCGTCCATGTCAAAGAGGAGACTCGCGTAAAGCGGAACTTCTTCATTGTATCGACCACCTAACAACACACACGCCGGGACTTCATACTTTTTTGCGGCAACATCTACCAGGGCAGTATCTACCCCGCTCAGTGCCAGGACACCCAGATCTCTACGTCCATAATTCTCGGTTGAAGCGTAGAGCACTTCCCATAACTTTCTGTACTCAAGCGGATCTTTGTCGATTAATCTTCTGGCAAATCCTTTCTCGATTATGGCCCTTGCGGCAAAGGCGGCCTCTCCAAAGTCGCTTCCTGTCGCGCACTCGCCCCATCCATCAACCTCTTCATCTGTCTTTATGTGGACTAGAACAAAGTAACCAGAATGGCCTCCAACATTTGGCTCATGCTGCATACCTTTAGTCGTGTCCTGAGAGTGAACAACGTGCGATTCTACACTTTTGATCTGCAACTAATCACACTATGCCCTAATTTTTCAGTACCGCCGAAACAATTTCATCGAATTCCTCGTCCGTTACCAGGTTCTTTTTCTCCATCGATTTTTGTTTGACCTTCGCAAGCATCTCATTGACCTGCTCTTCGCTTGCTTCGATTCCCTTCTTCCGCAGGTGGTACATGATTGAGTACTTTCCACTTTTCTTGCCGAGCACAATCTCGGTCTCGTCGGCAAACCAGCTCGGATCGAACAGTTCCAGTTGTCTTGCTAGCTCAGGCATCTTATAGTATCGCTCGACTGCGATCCCGCTCTCCCTCCTGAAAATATTCCTCCCGAGCACGGGTTTGTTGACGGGTATGGGAATTTTTGAAAGCTCGGATACTAAAATGGAGGCTTCGTGCAGTTTCATGAGATCGATACCGCAATCGATGCCGTAAAGGAGTAACAGCGACATGACGACCTCCTCAAGAGCCACGTTTCCCGCACTTTCACCGATCCCATTGACGGAAACGTGCGCCGCCTTTGCGCCCACGGAGAGTCCCGCGAGGGTATTTGCAACGCCCAGACTTAGCGAGTTATGGCAGTGAACTTCGAGCGGGAGGCTGACCATGTCTTTGACCTTTCTAACGAGATAGGAAAATCCCTCAGGCGAGGAAGCGCTCATCGTATCGACGACGGCAAGCCTATCAGCATGGGCGGATTCCCCCGCCTTCATCATAATTCTGATCGAGTCGAGGTCGGCCCGCGTCGTGTCGTACGGGAAAAAGACCACAAATATTCCGTGCTGCTTCGCGTACTCGATTACACCAATTGCATCCGCGGAAGCTTTCTCGACCGCCGTCCCCATGACCGCGAGGCGCTCCTTCAATACTGGAATTTCGATGATGACGGAGGAGACATCACAGCCGATAGCTGCATCGATGTCCTGCTTCCGGGCACGGCAGAATGCAAAGATCTTGGAAAAAGAGGTGTTCTTCACGATCTCTTTGATCGCCTGTTTGTCCTCGTCAGAAACAACCGGCATGCCAGCTTCTATTCTCTGGACCTTCGCTTCGTCCAGTTTCATCGCTATTCGAAGCTTGTCGTCTTTGGAGAAAACAACTCCGGGCGTCTGCTCTCCGTCACGGAGCGTCACGTCGTGGAGCTCGATTGATGTTGCAAAATGAGAGTTCCTCCTGACCTCCTCCACGAAGTTGTAGGGACTGGTCCACCAGTGCTCGTTCTTCCAGAGTTTTTCATTGATTCCTTGCGACATTTGTTCATCCAACACCAAGAAGTTTAATCTTTGAAAATCGTCCCTTGCTCTGAAGTATTGAAGGTTTCCCCGATGACGAGAGACAGACTAAAAGGATTTTATCTAAACCACAGAGAAATTCAGTGAGAGGTAGCGTTATTTTGTCTGATGCCAGAGCAGGAGAACGCAAGCTCGCTGCTATCATGTTTACCGACATTGTGGGATACACGGCGCTCACACAATCGGATGAAACTCGAGCCCTGGATGTTCTGGAACGGCACAACAGGATTCTTCGCCCAATCTTTCCAAAACACAACGGACGCGAAATCAAAACTATCGGCGATGCTTTCCTTGCAGAGTTTGACAGTGCACTGGATGCAACCCGGTGTGCCGTGGAGATCCAGGAGTTTCTCCACGATTACAACGTATCCTCGCGAGACGATTGGAAGATCAAGCTCAGGATTGGAATTCATCTGGGAGACGTGGTACACAAATCAAATGATGTCCTCGGTGATGCAGTCAACATCGCATCCAGAATTCAACCGCTGGCCGATCCTGAGGGAATTTGCATTTCTGAGCAGGTCTACGATCAGGTGCACAACAAGACAGATCTTCCTCTTGAACGTTTAGAGCGATCAGATCTGAAGAATGTCAAGTTTGCCACAGAGATCTACAAAATAATCCTGCCATGGGAGAAAAATCGAAAGGATTCTCAGGAGAGAACTGGATTGGACAAACGAAGAATCGCAGTCCTCCCATTTGACAACATCAGTCCGAATCCAAACGACGCATACTTTAGCGATGGGATGACGGAGGAGCTCATATCGACCATTTCAAAGATCAGCGGTCTGCAAGTAATTGCAAGGACATCTGTTATTCGTTATAAGAATGCAAACAAAGGGATCGATGAAATCGGCCGGGAGCTTGAGGTCGGATCCGTTTTGGAAGGAAGCGTTCGGATGGCTGGCGATAGACTGCGGGTCACGACCCAGTTGATAGACGCGCGGACGAGCAATCATGTCTGGTCAGATTCGTATGATAGGAAGCTCGACGATGTATTTGCGATCCAGAGCGACATCGCAAAGCGCGTTGCCGACGTTTTGCAAGTGAGGCTAGTCAAAGACGAAGTGAAACGAGTAGAAAGCAAAGCCACTGAAAGCTTGGACGCATATACGTTGTACATGAAAGCGGCACAGAAGATGTATGAGCGAACACCCGCGGCGATTAAGGAAGCAATTCACCTCTTCGAGCTCGCTATTGGGAAAGACACGAGGTTTGCACTTGCCTACTCAGGATTAGCTGCATGCTACCTTGTTTTACTCGATTATGGACAAATGCCAGCTGCGGAAGTACTCCCGAGAGCGCGAGAGTACTCGAAAAAAGCGCTCGAAATCGATCGCAATCTTGTCGAAGCACATACCGTCCTCGCGTCATCTCTTGAGCATGATTACGACCAGGTGAATGCGGAAAAAGAGTACAAGTTGGCAATATCACTTAATCCCAACTACGCTTCCGCCCATCACTGGTATGCTATATGCCTGAGCAGTTTGGGAAGACCACGTGAAGCGGTTGAAGAGATGAAAATAGCACTGAGGGCCGATCCTCTGTCTCCAATAATTCGAACCGTTCTCGGCTCCATGTATCTCGATTCGGGAATGAATGAGGAAGCTTGGCGTCAGTGGGAAGATACTCTGAAGTTTGAGCCTGGGTTCTTCGTGTTATATCTCTGGAGATCGATATGGCTCATCAAATTCTCAAGACTGGACGAAGCGAAAAGAGAATTGAAAAGAGGCTTGGTATTCTCGCCAGGTCATTCGCGGTTGATGGGAGTATTGGGATACGCTTGCGCGATAAAGGGAGAAACCGACGAGGCAAAGAAGATATTGAACGAGCTATTGAAAACTAGATCTGAAAATTTTGTTGGGAGTGAGAGCATCGCTTGTGTGTACGCGGGTTTGAACGATCCAGACAAGTTTTTCGAGTACCTAGAGATCGCCGTCAGGGAAAAGACTGTTGGTCAGTATCTGCTCCGCTACTTGTGCTTATTTGATAGTTTTCGCCAAGACCCGAGGTTCGCGAAGATTCTCAGAGATGCGAACATTACATAACTGCCAGCTAATGCTGAACGCAGACGGAACACCGTTAGCTAGAGATAAACCCCGGAGCTAGGGCCTATTGCCGGAATCGAGCATCCTTGTCGCTGGATCTTTGAAAGATTTTGAGTACGCTAGATATCCCTCGCCTTCGGAAGTAATCCAATATTCATCTGATTCAAAAGTAAACAAAATTCTTTCCAGAGAAGTTCTCGAATGCTGACTTGCATCTTTCAGCCTCGAACCCGGTGAAATCCGCGGCTTTGGACACGCTCATCCTTCTCTGTCTTTTCAGAATTCTCAGCATTGAAATTTTCGTCCCCGGAAACTTTGGAATTAGAGTCCATTGTTAAAGATCGAAAAACTCGAAATTCTGTGATATTTTTATGAATATCTGATTGACTTGATTTTTTCGATCTAATCGGATTTCAAAGCAAGTTCGTGGATTGCGTCCCGTTGATACTTTGAACCCTTTCGATCCGTAATTTCACGGTTCCATCACTATCCTTCCGGGATTGCTGATCCTTTTGTCCAGAATCTCGACACCCCTGTTTACGTCATTCAGCGAAATCCTGTGGGTCACTACGTTCTTCAGATCAAAGCGCCCCGATTCAATGAACTTCAGTATCTGAGGAATTTCAGATTTCAGATGATCCTGCGGGCTCATCATTTTAATCTCGGATACTTGCAGGTCGTTCACAGTATTCATCGGCCAATTCTCGAAACACATCCCCACAAGTACCGCCTTGCCTCCTTTTCCTACACACTCGATGGTTTTCCTAGTCGTGTCGGCGCGCCCTATAACTTCGAACGCAATATCGACTCCGCCATTTGTCATTTCCTTGAGTTCTTTGACCGGATCTCCGGAATTCTTGGGGCTGAAAGTCTTCGTTGCACCCTTTTCTTTTGCAAGACGGAGCTTTCCCTCTTCAAAATCAAGCGCGACGATTTCATTCGCCCCAAAAATCTTCGCCCACTGGAGTACGCTAATGCCGACGCCGCCCAGACCGTACACAAGTACGCTGTCACCGGCGAAACTTCCGCGAGCTTGTTGGCGTGATATGCCGTAAAAACGGAGCAGTTCATGATCGCACCTTCAGGAAATTCAAGATTGCCTGGGAGGTTGTGGACATGTCGGGATGGGACTACGACGGCTTCAGCCCACGATCCGTCTGCATTGATCGCCATCACCGAAAAGTTGTCGCACAGATTATCCTTTCCTGCCACGCAATACCGACACAAACCACAACTCAGCACGTAATCGACGCCGACCCGATCCCCGATCTTGACATTGGATACGTTCTTGCCCTTATCAACTATCACCCCTAACGCTTCGTGCCCCAAGGTTATCGGCGTAAAAGTTGGAGTCATTCGCCCGTGTAACGTGTGCAGCTCGGAATGACATATCCCAGCTGCCTTAATCTCCACGAAAACATCATTGTCGCCCATTTCCTTGAGACGCGTTTGCTCCATTTTCAGAGGAACGTTTGAACCGTAACCTCGCCGCATTGACTTCTTTTTCCATTTGCGTCATTTTTCGGAGAAAGTGGTGAAGTTAAGTCTTGGGATTAGTCTGTAAAAAATTGGAAACCCGTAAATATTCAAAACCCGTTCTTCAAGTCAATGACCCAGCTCCTCAACGTAAAACCCTACAAAGTCCTCGAAGTAAGCGGCAGCGCGAGCGAGAGGGGCTACCAATACGGTTCGTACCACGCAGCACTTGTCAAGCGCCTGGTAAATTCTCATTATGATTTTTACAATACCTACCTCAATACTTCGAGAGACGAAGCTCTGAGATCGGCTTCGAAATACATAGCGCCGACCCGGGATTATTCCGAAGATATCGCGATGGAGCTGGAGGGTGTTGCGGAAGGCTCTGGTTTGAAACTGGACGAAATCATGCTGATAGCGGCGTTCAACGAGGTGTTCTATCCCAAGTTAGCCAAAGCCTGCACGTCATTTGCTGTTCGAAACGGAGCTGACGTCAGACGGACTTACGTATGTCGGTCAGAATAATGACGAAGGGATAGACCCGTGGCTCGACGGCGATTGTACCACGCTTACCCGTGTCAACCAGAAGGATGCTCCCAACGCCCTAATTTACACTTACGCGGGGGCCCCAGCAATGATGGGGATAAATTCCGCAGGACTGAGCCTTTGCATAAACGCACTTGGATTTGACGAGCCGAAAATTGGAGTTCCGATGCTCTGCGTGGTCAGGGAAGTGTTCAATCAGAAGGACATCGATGGGGCGGTTGAAGCGATCGAAAGAGCAGATAGGGCTTTCGCGTTGAATTTTGTGATGGGAACCCCCAAGGGAGTTGCGAATGTGGAAGCAAATCCGAAGAAGATAGAGACCACCCGCTCTGACGATATCCTGTATCACGCGAACCACTACATCTTTTGCCCCGTTGAAGGATTTACGGAATCTAAAAGCGATGCTTACATGAAAAACAGCAAATCCAGGTGCGAGAGGATGGGAAACTTGATCGAGGAGAACAAGGGCAGACTGAACCTGTCATTGCTCGAAGACTTTCTGCGAGACCATGAAAACCGTCCCGACATGATCTGCGCACACGTGAACGAAAAGAGGACGAAGGCTCACTGGAGCAGGACGCTGGATGGAATGATCTACAATCCAGAAAAGAGGGAAGCCTGGATCGCTCATGGCAATCCGTGTGAAAGTGAGTTCGTAAAGTACACTATCGCTTGATGTGTTACAAACCAAGAATCTTTTTCCCAAAGTCGATAAAGCTCGTGACGAATTCAATTCTTAGGTGAAATCCTTCTGATCCTCGAAACGATTACTGCGGCAAAATATTGAGCGTGCCTGAGTCTTCAAAGTATATAGGAGTTACGCATTTGGCCGAAAAGAATTTGGCCAGGATTGTTTCTCTGGTTCATCAGACGCTGCATGAACCCTCCAAAATGCGATGACAATGACTACATAGACTTCCTGATAGCATCCCAGAAATCATTCGCTTGCACCGAAGCTGCTAGATGTCAGCCTGATGATGATGCAGGAGTCACGCCGCCAGCACACGATAGCTTCACCCGCCTTCTGGAGAGACTGCCTGCGGATACAGAAGCGCTCTGGGATGAGGCGAAGAGGATCATCGCCGTTACTGCGGGAGGAGTACTGATAGTCGATGATTCAACTCTGGACAAACCGTACGCGGAGAAGATGGATTACGTCACGTACCACTGGAGCGGAAAACACCACAGTGTGGTGAAGGGGATAAATCTCATCACAACACTATGGAGCGATGGTAACGCCCTCATTCCATGTGACTTTAGACTCTACAATGCGTCAAAAGACGGTCTCACCAAGAACGATCACTTCCAGGACATGTTGTTGGTTGCAAAGCAGAGAGGGATGGAACCAAAATACGTCCTCTTTGACAGCTGGTACTCGAGCATGGAAAATCTGAAGCTCATCGCAAGGGAGCTCGGGTGGCATTTCTTCTGCCGCCTCAAGGAGAACAGGCTCGTCAATCCAACGGGCAGAAAAAAAGGAAACAAACCAATCAAGGACGTGGAGATCCCGCCTGAGGGAACCACGGTTCATCTCATGGGATTCGGAATGGTCAGGGTGTTCAGGACAGCCTCCAAGAAAGGAGACATTGAACACTGGGCTACCGATGACGTTGGGATGAATGAGGAAAAGAGAGATGAACTCTCTGACCAAGGATGGGGAATCGAGGAGTACCACAGAGGAGTCAAGCAGTGTTGTGGCATTGAGAGGGCTCAGGTCAGGAAGGCGACATCCATTCTGAATCACATCCACATGTCAATAAGGGCGTTCATACGTCTAGAATTGTGCAGATTGATGACCGGGATAAGCTGGTACGAAGCGAAGGCGAGAATCGTCAGAGATGCGATAAGGAGTGACATTGCACACCCAATCTATCTTCTTGGGTCAACCGCGTAACTCCTAGTATAAATAAACCGTGCTTGGGGCGATTGTCAATGAATCTTTCCAAGAATAGAAACCGAGCCGTTTCAAGGGCCGTTATTGCAATCGTCGTTATTGTCATAATAATAATCGCTGCTGCTGGTATCTATGTGGCACTTCCAAAGTCAACCACTACAACCACTATTCCTGTAACCACTTCGTCTTCCAGTTCTGCTCCACCTGTGACGAGTTCGTCCTCACAAACCCCAACCACATCTCAATCGTCGTCAACTTCTCCTGTTTCATCTTCTAGTTCTTCTTCATCAAGCTCCTCGTCCTCTAGCTCCTCATCATCCAGCTCATCATCTTCCTCGACTCAAGAGCTGATCGTCGATGAAGGTTCCGCGCCAACGACCGGCGATCCGGCGGCGGCAATAGATAACAATGGTCTGGAGATAGCCCAGAACACCCAACTTCCTCTGACGTTCTGCGCTAATCCCAGCTGCACGACCCTAATCCCAGTGCTATCCGATAGCTGGAGTCAGAGCGCAAACGGTCTCACTTACACCTTTAACCTGCGATCAGGCGTTTACTACGACAACGGAGATCCTTTCAACGCGTACGTTGTCTGGTACAATATCTACAGAGATCTCATCATTAACCAGGCTGCCGATTTCATCTTCTTCACATATTTCAATACCTCTGGAGTGACACCCGGAGATGTTAACTCCCTCGATAATGCTCTGAACGCTCCAGGATCCAATTCAACGTTGCTACAAATTATGCAGAATCCTGCCAATAGTGTTACCGTGGTGAATTCAACCGCAGTCCAGTTCCATTTGACAAATCCATTCGTGGCATTCTTGGAGAGCATCGATACGGCACCTTGGGTATTTGTTGATCCCTATGTTGTGCAACAAAATGGTGGCGTAGCTCTCAACACCCCAAACTCATGGATGTCTGTAAATGGCAGCACAGTTGGGGATGCTCCTTACATCACTCAAACATATGTTGTCAATCAATACGCTCTCCTGATCGCAAATCCTCACTACTGGGGGCAGAACATGACCAGCAATCTGATCTTGGAACCTGCAAAGATACCGAAGGTTTTGATTCAATACCCGACTGATGAGCTCACAAGGACCGAAGATTTGGAGACTGGAAAAGTACAATCAGCAATCGTATCGTTCAACGACATCAAGAGCGTATTATCGGCGTGCACGACCTGTTACATACCAAACACCGGTACGTCTGGCTCGATTGAGTGGATAAACATTGACTCTTTGAAAAGTCCAACCAACAACACTCTCGTAAGGCAGGCGATGATTGAAGCGATAAACATCTCGCAGATCCAGTCCATTGTTTACGATGGTTATGCGCAGCCAGTTGTAGGTCCAATGCCAAGCATATTCAATTATTACAACAGCTCAATACAAAATCTTCCATACAATGTTTCTAACGCCAAGAAATTACTGGCGCAGGCCGGATATCCGAATGGACAGGGGTTCCCGACGATCAACCTCGACTGGTACACTAGCGCTTACGCTGCGCTGGTCGTACAGATCGTCAAGCAGGATCTCGGCGCTATTGGAATCAATATCCAGACTCAGGAACTGACAGCCACCGCCCTAATAGGTCTTCAGGACACTCCCGGCGCAAATTCAACAGCGCCGTACATGGTCATGATCAACTGGACATATTATCCGGATTTCAGTGCATACGAATTTATCGTGGACTCTCAGTTTAACACATTCGGAAACTTCCACAACCAAACGATAGCTAACAGACTAGACTAAATAAGAAAGACATAGAAGCATAAGCAAGAAGAGAGGCTACCCAACACACGCAACACACACACACACTCAATAGTAATCTGAATAGTAAATGCTCGAAGGGGTCTTATTATTCAAAACCTTCATTGTCCTTTCATTATTCCAAAATTTGATGTAAGTATCTAGGTTCTTTTGAGTTAGATCGTCTCGAAACTCGTATTGTAATCTCCCGAAAAATGCTTCGAGTGTTGAACTTAGAAACTTACTCTCGCTAGTAATTGGAAAGGTATCTATCCATTTACCCAAAACACTCTTTGAATATTTTCTCTGAATCATTGAATCTAAAGCGAAATGAAGTTTATGAGAATAGTTAGGCAGAGTTTGAAGAGATTGTTTAAGGCATTCGTCTAATTTGAACCAGTGAGGATACTGATAAGACCGTGAAACAATTTCTTTTGGTGCATGTTTTAGACAAGCATGCACTATCAGACGAGATGCCACATCTTGAATAGCGAATAGAACCACTGGAGAATCATAGACTTTGATTCTATCTTTAGGTTTGAATTCTCGTCTAGTCCATTTATTGAACTGAGAACTATCGTAATTCCAACGCAACCATTTAGGCAGAAAGACTACATTTTCCCCGATATTGATTCGTGTATTTCCTCTAGGTCTAGGAGTGTGCGGTTTATTGTATAGACGGTAATCGTGAAACTTCTTAGGTATTCTTCGAGTGAGAAAACAGAAATCTGCAACCCAAAGAGAATTCGGCTTTGTGATAACTTCGAGCATACTAAATTCTCCCCTTAAGATAAATCTCGAAATATCTCTCTGTAGCACGCAGATATTTCGGTTCAAATTGTTGAACGAGTTTTTGTATTGGCAAAGTGCGAGCGTTTTTTATTTTCCAATAATATTCGGCAACATACCTAAGAAAGAATTCGTAATTGGGTTCAGAATCAAATTGCTGAATGGTTTTCATCAATTCTAAAATTGTTTCTTCCGTCTTGAATTCATTCTCATTAAGGTTAGGATTATGTTTCACAATTTTCTTTGAAAGCGAGTCTGCTCTTTCTCTAAGGGTATTTTCCTCAGTTATCGTATTACTGATTGGAGAATCTCCGAGTTTTGAAAATCTCTTCCTTCGTTGTCTCATTCGCATTCTAGACGCAATTTTATCTTCAAATTGATAATCAGGATTCCTCTTACGGTATTTTTTCATGTAGTCTTTCATTCGTTCCTTACTAAGTGGCATGAGGTTAGTTTTACTTTAAGGCGATAGTTAAGGGTTTACGAACCCTATCTTTTGGGAAAGAAATAATGTTAGAGACTCAGTATGAAGAAAATCACCTGACTTATTACAAATGCGGATACTGCAAGAATCAAGTGAGGGATTTAGAACTATGTTGGATTGTCTCTCAACGTATCGGAATATGCTATAGTTGTGCTGAACGTGTAGGTTTACGAACAGTATATAGTGAGAACTGAAAATGGTTTTTGGCACTATAGACCCGATGGATGATAATAAGAAAAGTAGGCAGTTTGCCTTCAAAGTTTTGAAAACGATTGTTCCATGTGCGAAGCGAAAGGCAATCGCGGTTCTTGCTCTAAAATCAGGACATACGAGCCGTTATGTAAAAGATGAAGTTATTAAACTACTAATTGACTCTGGAGAATTAATCGAAGATGAAAACGAAAATATTTCTTTTGCTCCGCTAGAAACTGGAGAACTTTCCACTGATTCAAACGGGAATCATATTCCTGAAAAAAAGAAGTGAATGAATTATGCTCTCGAAGATAGAAAGCGTAAACAGTGATCGTTCCTCAAAGAATTTTGAGGATTTAGTCTACAACTCGCCAGTTTCCAATAATGGAAGCGTTAGAGTGAGAGATGGGAGTCTACGCGATACCTTCGATATTTCCTTATCTCGAAGTCGTCGATTTTGCTCAGAATGTAACATACGAAAAACAGTATGGTTATTTTGCTCTAACTATGAGAGCGTTATCAATATGCCGTTTAGGCTTTGTTTCTTTTGCATTCAAAGACACTCGATTATTCTAGCACAATTTAGAAGTGAATATTAGTTTTGGTGCATAGACGTTCTGAACATTCTCACTATAAGGATGCACTCGATTTTCTAAAACGCATTGTTAGAGAAGAGGGTAGAAAGGATGAATCACAACTTGTTAATCTCTTCAATGGAAACGATAGACTAGTTCAAGCACAATTAGACCAATGGAAAGAAAAGGGACTAGTAAAACCAGAACGTCTAAGCGTTAAAGAAAGAAAAATCGTAGAAAGACCTAGACCTAGAATTTCCCCATTTTACAGATTAGACACTGTTAATCGAAATGGTAGAAAGATACTCGTTGCTAGGGCGAAGAACGGCAGATTTGTAAAATTAACATCAAGTTGAGACTATGGACAGAATAAAGCAATTAGAAAATAAAGTGTATAGACTTGAACGTTTGGTCTACCAAACAAAGTATTACTACACGCATAGAAGAGAACGCATAGAATATCAGTTACAGCGCTATTATGCCCTAAAGGCTAAACGGAAAACTGCGAAGTGAATTTAAGAAAATACATTTTGGAAGTGTTTGAAACGACAAAAGTTCACGGAGAAAGGGCAGAGAAAATGAAACAAGAAATTAGAGCAAAACGATTACAAAGAGAAAAGGAAGCAATTCAGAGAGAAGAGGAAATCAGTTATGATGAACGGTATAAAGACAGAGTTTGATTAAATTGTTAGGACTACATAGAAAACAGAAAACTTACTACTGCACTTATCCAACATGCAGAGGGTATCTCAATTCGAAAAAAGACGCAATTGCTCATACAAAACAGCAACATCAAGTATTCGAAGTGAAAAATTTAGAGGAATTTCAGAAAAAGTATGGCGATAAATCTAGAGGTAAAGTTGAGAAATTATGAATGATAAAGCAAAGTATGAAGAAACAGAAAACGAAATAGACGCACAGAAATTAAGAAAAATGAAACTCGAAGAGGAAGAGAGAAAGAGAAAACAGCGTTTGAATATGGTTCAAAGTGCTAGAACCGCATTAGAGAGAATGTGAGAAAATGGTAGACAGAGAAATCAAGAAAGCATTCAGGAATATTCGAAAAGAACTTTCTAAACAAGAAAGAGAGATTTTGAAAGCAGACCTGAAGGCAGACAGAGAGCGCTCTAAACTAAAGAGAAATACAGAAAGAATGTAGATGCAAACTCTGGAAACATGCGCAGATTGTAATAGAGCATTATCAGTTTATTTCAGATATTGCCCTTTTCACAATTCTAAAGTTTGTGAGTATTGTTTCAAGAATCATAGAGCACTTTGTTTCAATAAGAAATGAGTGTGTGTGTGTGTTGCGTGTGTTGGGTAGCCTCTCTTCTTGCTTATGCTTCTATGTCTTTCTTATTTAGTCTAGTCTGATAGCTAACCTGATCGTTGAGAGCAATTCTCAGCTGAACTCCACTCTCAGGGCTCAGGAAATATCACAGATCACAAGCGATCTAGTCCAACAGGCTGGATTCATCTGGTTAGGACAGGATCTCGATCTCTTCGATCCAGGCGCAGGTATAGGTCCGTACATCTGGAACACCTGCGTAACTGGAATGTGGTATAACACTGCCTTCAACGGTATTGACTTCAACAATGTGACCATGACTGGTTCTTGCGGCACCTAATCTGTTCGCGCAAGAAATAATAGGTTAGGAAACGAGCCAACTGCGTACACAGGTTCCCCAGCGCCTCCGCTAGTGCAAAGGGGCGCCTTCCATAAACAGTACAAAGTGAGGCCAGGATTTGGGACTAGCAAGTTATATAGTTAGGCGTCTGCTACTGATTATTCCGATCCTGCTCGGAACCACTTTCATCACATTTTTCATTTCGAGGGTAACTGTGCCAGATCCAGCACGCGCTTGGGCGGGTGTCCACGCCACGCCCCAAGCGATCGCAGCGCTCGCCGTCCGTTTCCACCTCAAAGATCCGCTTTACGTCCAGTATGTTTACTATCTCAGAGATCTTATTACGGGTAACTGGGGAGTCTCCCCCACCTCCGGCAGACCAGTTCTCTACGATCTGCAACTATTTTTTCCCGCGACAGCCGAGTCTGCGATCGCGGCAATAATAATCACGATCATTATCGGCATCCCTACCGGGGTAATCGCCGCGATGTATCAAAACAAAAAGATCGACCACTCCATCAGGCTGATTTACCTGGCCGGTTTTTCTTCTCCACCTTTCTTCGTTGCCCTGCTTTTCCTCTTTGTCTTTAGTTACTACTTCAACATCTTCCCAACAAACGGTCAGTTATCGAGCAGCCTGATACCTCCAGCAAGACATACTGGAATGTATATCGTCGACAGCCTGATAACGGGAAACTGGGTGGATCTCAAGGACTCTCTCTGGCACATAGTCATGCCTGCCACTGCACTTGCTCTAACATACTTCGGGATCGTTACGAGAATCATGCGATCTTCAATGCTCGAAGTATTTCGGAAGGATTTCATCAGGGCGTCGTACGCGAAAGGACTGGGAGCTAGAACGGTCGTATTGAGGCACGCCGTCAGGAATGCGATGATCCCCACCACGACAGTGCTGGGGCTTCTCCTTGGATCGTTGCTCGGCGGAACCATAGTAATCGAGACAATCTTCTTGTGGCCCGGCATAGGATACTATGCAACTCAGTCAATCGAAAGCTTGGATTTTCCCTCCGTCATGGGGATAACAGTTCTATTCACGCTGGGAGTTGTTTTTGCGAATCTTGTAGCGGATATCCTGTATGGTATAATCGATCCTCGGATCAAGGTCTAAGCTCATCTTGACAGAAACCATTGAAGCTCCAAAGCGGGCGAGAAGATTGCCATTCGACACGCAAGAGGTCATCATTTCTTGGAGGATATTTCGCTCCAGTTACATAACTCTAATCGGCGGCGTTATTTCGATTGTTTTCATAATCATCGCGCTCGCGGTGTGGTTGTCCAACAATGCGATTCTTCCGTTTAATCCCTATGCCATTTCTCCTTCCACCATTCTGCAGCCTCCGTCCCTTCACCATCTCCTCGGCACCGATGACCTTGGAAGGGACTTGTTGACTAGAATCCTCGCCGCTTTTCCAATCGACGCCGAGGTTGCGTTTTCAGTGGTTGGATCTGCTGTGGTACTAGGTATGCTGATCGGTGGCCTCGCTGGATTTGTCGGAGGAGTGCTGGAAGAAGTGATTATGCGCATCACGGACATTTTCCTTGCTTTTCCAGGACTCGTGCTCGCACTCGCGATCGTTGCGTCTCTCGGCCCCAGCATTCCTAACACAATCCTCGCACTGGCACCGGTCTGGTGGCCGAGCTACACGAGACTCGCCAGGGGCGAAACGCTCACCCTGAAATCGCAGCAGTTCGTCGAAGCGTCAACCGCCGCGGGCCAAAAGAACAGATACATTATTCTAAAACACATCATTCCTAATATTCTGCCGACACTAATCGTTTATGCCACTCTTGATCTGGGGAATGTAATCCTCGTTTTCTCGGTCCTCAGTTTCATCGGTCTGGGGGCACAGCCTCCAATCCCGGAATGGGGACTGCTGTCCTCGCAGGGAGAGCAGTACCTGAGGAGCGCGCCTTGGTATGCCATCGCGCCTGCACTTACCATCCTCATAGTGGCAATCGGTTTCAGTCTCTTTGGTGACGGCTTGAGAGACGCGCTAGACCCAAGGGTCAGGGGCTTGTTCAGCTAGACATTGAGCAATGAAGAACTTTCTGTCGTAGATCAGAAGAATTCGGAAGACGTTCTGAACATCAGAAACCTCGCGGTCAAGTACAAAACGTTCAACCGAGATGTCCTTGCCCTTTCCAACATCAATCTGGATGTCCCACGATCGACGATTATAGCTATCGTCGGCGAATCCGGATGTGGCAAGAGCACGCTTGGATATTCAATCATAGGACTTCTGCAAAAACCTCCCGCAGAAATCTCTCGTGGAGAGATCGTTTTTCAAGGGAAGGATATTTTGAAACTTAAGGAATCGGAAATTGTCGAGCTTCGCGGTACCGGTATATCGATGATTTTTCAGGAGCCGATGACCTCGCTCGATCCAGTATACACGGTCGGCCAGCAATTGAATGAAGCTATCGAAATCAGAGAAAAAAGAAAAAAGCGCCGAGTCGGATATCATGGGCCTTTTGAAAGCAGTGGGCCTGTGGGCAGCCACGCTCCTCCGGGGCTCGGAGAAAGGATGGTCGGATCTGGCGCCTCTATGGGAGGGAGAAAAAAGTTCTCGGAACAGGCGATAGACGCCCTGAGAAGAGTCCACATCAGCGACCCTGAACGCGTGATCGACAAGTACCCCCACGAGCTCAGCGGCGGGATGGCTCAGCGTGTTATGATAGCGGAAGCTCTCGTGGAGAAACCTGCAGTCATGATAGCGGACGAGCCGACTTCGGCGCTCGACGTTACGACCCAGGCACAAGTGCTTTTCCTTATGCGCGAGCTCCGGGAAGAGATCGGGACGTCCATTCTCTTCATCACGCATGATTTAGCCGTGGCGGCCCAGATCGCGGATCAGGTCATCGTCATGTATGCGGGCGAAATTGTAGAACAGGCAAGCGTCCACGAGATGTTCCATTCCAGTCTACATCCCTATACCGAAGGCCTACTGAAATCGTTCTCGCATAACTACAAGGACGAGGGAAAGATGGAAGCGATAAGAGGTGACGTTCCCAACCTGAAGTACCTGCCCGAAGGGTGCAAATTCCATCCACGGTGCAAGTATGCGTTCAACAGATGCAGCGTTGAGCTCCCAAAACTTGAGGAGGTCCGGCCCGGGCACAAGGTCGCATGTTTTCTGAGATCCCCGTCAACTTCGCAGTCCACCAGTTAGGCGTTATTCATGGAAGTCACGAATGACCAGCGTATTGTCGAAGCAAAGGCTCTGAAGAAATACTACCGCGTGCGCAGCGGTATTACTGATCGGGTGATGCAGAGAGAAAAACTCTGGGTCAGAGCAGTAGATAACGTCTCGTTCGCCGTCAATCGAAACGAAACACTCGGTCTCGTCGGTGAGTCAGGCTCGGGCAAAACCACGCTCGGGCGAACGATATTAATGCTCCAGCGTCCGACGGCCGGCCAGGTATTGTTCAATGGCAAGGACATTACAAAACTGAAAGGCGAGGAGTTGCGAAAGATAAGGCGGAACATGCAAATCGTGTTCCAAAATCCGATGTCTTCTCTTGACCCCCGCCAGCGTTTGAAAGACATCGTGCTGGAGCCTCTCCTCGCGTTCAAGGAGTCGAAAAAAGATTCTGACATCAATGTAGTCTTGAAGGATACTCTGGCATCCGTGGGTCTGTCAGAGGACAGCATGATGCGATTCCCCCACGAGTTTAGCGGCGGCCAGCGTCAGAGGATAGCGATCGCGCGTGCCCTAATTGTAAATCCGCAGTTCATCGTTCTGGACGAGCCCACGAGCGCTCTTGATTCATCCATCCAGACCCAGATCCTCAATCTGCTCCGTCGAATCCAGGAAGAAAGAAAACTGAGCTATCTTTTCATCAGCCACAACGTAAACGTCGTGAAATACATGGCAGAAAGGATGGCTGTCATGTACAGCGGAAAGATCGTTGAAATCGGCAGAGTGCGAGACGTTCTCGAAGGCTCGCTACACCCATACACTTTGGCACTAATCTCATCAGTACCGCAGCCCGACCCTGACAAGAAAATGGCTTCAGAAGAGCAGGTCAAAGGCGAGGTCCCGAGCGCAGTACGGGTTCCAAGTGGTTGCAGGTTTCATCCGCGCTGTCCCTATGCCGAAGACGTGTGTAAGACTACCGAACCCGAGCTGGTCGAGATATACTCCGGACACTGGTCCGCCTGCCACTTTGCGGACAGCTTCCGGAATAAAGCGGTGAAACAACCAACAATCATCGAAGCATGATCATAGCGAAAATTTCTCACTCGCCAACGCTTGATTTTACGCCGCTTGCCGCAAAGACAAGCAGCTGAGTCACACGATAGGCTTCTTCCATCGTCTGTGCTGTGTAACTTATGCCCCAGCCGCCTATCATCTTCGATCCGGGGAGGTGAGAGGCAATGTGAGCGTAATCAGAGTTTGTAAAATAGATTTCCAGTTCGACGGGATTTTCTAATCTGAGAGGCTGCATTTTGCCCGCATTGAAACCGGAGACGGACTCCTTTACGCCTCTCCGAATTGCGTCAAGGCACTCTGGCATGGATGGAGAAATTCCCGCATAGCGCCCCAAACTTTTCTTGAGAGGCACGCGTACTGCCCAAGGAGCATACTTAGCTACATCATCTTCCAATAGAGTACTGTCGCCTGCGACCATGACGATTGGAACTCCCTGCTCTCCAAGAGTCGCCGCATTCATGTAAAACTCGCTGGATTCTTCTCCATTGTACTTCAAGGTTCGAATAATCCTATCATCAATTGTATGATCGAAAGTAGAAAAGGGCGTGCCAGGTTTCGCGTGGTATCCGAGAAAAAGTGCCACATCGCACCCCCTACCACCCGCAACCATCGAAATTGAGCGAGGATTTCCTCGCACTACATCAACGAATGGTTGCATTTTCTCTGGTATCAGATTTACTTTCGGGCCGTGACTGTCTGCCACTACGACCCTTTCGAATCCAGATTTGTGAAGCTCATCTGTCATTGCCAGAACGCACTCGGTCATGATAGAGCGAGCTTCATCGTAGAGATGCTTTCCTGGAGACATGTGTTCGTTTGATGTTATGTGCGGCAGACCTTCCATATCTACCGAGACGAATGCTTTCTTCAAGGTCAAGCTCAGTTAAATCATAATGGGCATATTAATAGCTCTCCGAATATTTAGCCGAAATTAATCATCACTTTTCGTTTTTGAAATCCGAGATTGTTTCAAGGAACAATGAATAAATGACTCATTTTTACTGCTCATGAACTAAATGAAGTACAAGCTGTCCGACATGTCTTGGAAAGAGGCGGAGGAGGCATTCAAGAGATCAGACACCGTTATAGTACCTACCGGAACCTTGCACGCACACGGTCCGACCCCGATCGGAATTGATGCTACAGCCCCGGAGAGGTTGGCTGACGAGGTCGGAAAGAGAACTGGCATGTTGATTCTACCTGTCGTCGCCTATGGTGAAGACGACAAGATGGCAAACTATCCGGGTTCTATTGGAATTAGCCCCAACGTGCTCGAACTATACTATACTGACATTTTGACAAGCCTTCGAAAGAACGGAGTCAGAAAAGTAGTTTTCATTAACGGGCACGGCGGAAATCGCGAAGCACTTACCCGCGCCGGCCGCAATGTTCGCAAGCTCGGAATGCTCGTTGCAATTTTGGAGTGGTGGACAACCGCAAATGATCTAGGTCTCTATCCACGGGACACCGATTATCTGCAAGAAATGTCGATAGGCGTAGCGATCCACGGCAAGGAAAATGCTGACCTCAGGGAGGTAACCCACAGAGGCGAGTGGGGGACAAATCCGACAAAGAAAATTCTGGGAGAAAAGATCACGCCGGTCGTATTCACGAACTTCAAGTTTCGCGGCGGCACTGTGACAATCCCGGTGGATGCGTGGGAGATTGATCTTTCAACTCCTCCCTACGTGAAACAGGACGAGTTGCCAAAGCTAGTTGACGCGGGAAACAAACTGATCGAGCAATTCGCCGATTACTATGCAGAATTCGCGAAAGAATTTGAAAAGATCGATATTGATTCTCTAAAGTGAGCGCATTAATTCTAGATAATCGGGTAGCGTCGCAATCGTTCTGAGAATCAGGGCCAGATTCATTCGACCTCGCAAAAACAATAACAGAAGAGCATTTCCTATGCGTCCAAGTCATGAACTCGCCTCAGTTTGAAGGAAAAGTCGCTATCGTTACAGGTGCCGGCTCCGGTATCGGCAGAGCCACCGCTCTATTATTCGCAAAAGAAGGGGCGAAGGTCGTTGTGGCAGATGTCTCCGTAGAGGGAGGAAGAAAGACATCCTACCTGATTGCCAAGAATTTCGGGATCGGCAGATCCGGCTTCGTGAAAACTGATGTCAGTAACGAAAACGATGTCAAAAACATGATAGGGTTCGCTCTAGATGAATTCGAAAAACTTGATGTTGTTTTCAACAACGCTGGCATCTATGAGTGGACATCGGTCGAAAAAACTCCCACAGAAACGTGGGATCACATAATTGCCGTGAATCTTCGCGGGGCGTTTTTGGGCACAAAGTATTCCGTCCCTCATTTGAAGAAGACGCGCGGGGTGATCGTCAACACTTCTTCAAGCCTCGGAGTCGCCGGCGCACTCGAGTCCGCCGCATATGCCGCTTCTAAGCACGGAGTGATCGGTCTCACGAAGGCGTCTGCCCTCGATCTCGCACAATATAATATCAGGGTAAACTGCATTTGCCCTGGTTCAATCGATACGGCGATGCAGGCCAAGGAATTCGGGCGAACAAAGATCCTGCAAGAACGAGGAAAGCTTACGATAAGATCTATCCGATGGGTAGAATCGGCAAGCCAGAGGAAGTCGCGGAGCTCGTTTTGTTCCTTGCCACAGATCGATCCTCATTCATTACCGGGACGCCATTCTTGATCGACGGAGGGCTGTTCGCGCAATGGGGCGAGTCGCTGGCTTCCAAAATTGAGGTCTGATCTTGCCGGAAGGTCATTGAAATCGAAAGGCAGAATTTAATACGGTGAGTGCCCGCGTCGATTCCTTTTTGTTCTTCCTAGTTGTACTTTATTGCAAATTAGGCCCACATCATTAAATTTGCAATTCGGCACATTACTCTGGCGGTATCTCGGTGAAAGCCATGCTGATGTTCATGCCGCGGGACTTGTGATAGTAGTACGAGGTTGCGTAGATTACAAATCCAATGATTATGATGGCCGCAACGAGCTCGTATGTGAACGTGTCGAAAACACCGACCGCACCGTTACCGTAAAGGCTGTTGTTGAGAGCGATGTAACCCAGATAACCGAATCCAATGGCAGTCAATGCGCCAAATATTGAAACAATGGGTAGTCCCCCGATCTTCTTGGAAGTGAATCCAGGGGATAACTTGAACATATCCTTCTTGACAAACGGAAATACCATTAGAGCTAGTCCTGGAATGATCAGGGCAATCCCCCAGAGCACGCTTCCCACAGTAAAAGTACTTGACCAACCGTAGTATGCGTAGGGGATTACCAGTCCGATTGCAATTACCACCATTCCTATGATCGAAACGTACGGCGTTCCGAATCTCTGCGACGTGTCAGAGAATTTCGTCGGCACAACTCTGTCAAAAGACCAGGCGAAAATGTACTTGCTCGGTATCCAGAAGAATGTAAAGAGTGGAGCGATAGAACCAAGAAGGTAGGTGAAGAACATTACATAAATCAGAGCGGTGTTCGGATAAGCAGCCACAGCAAGAAACAGCGGCTGGGAGGGCGCGAATGGCAATGTATAAGCATGCGGATTGGAAGCGGCGTTGTTCCAGCCGTACCCCACTTGCTGGATCCAGCTAGCCCCTATAGTATTCAAAGTCAAACTAGATGTAACCGCCCAATAGACTATTCCAAGGGCTAATGACAAGAAAAGTGCGATTGGAATAGCTTTCTTGATGTTTTTCATTTCGCCCGCAAAAGCGTTGACGTTATTTGACCCAAAAAGAAACAGAGCCGCGAGTGGAAGCGCGATAATAATTCCACTCAATCCTGTTAGACTAGACGGTGCTCCGTTGGACGCAGCTGCACTCTGGACTGCGGAGTAAGTCGCGCTAGTTCCTAAACTGCTGAGCAAAGTGTTCCAGTGGCTAATGAAGGCTCCGTTGCCGACCGACCCGAGAATATACCACATAAGACCGATTCCAACGATCGCCGCAGCCCAAGAAACGTACAATAATCCTTTGATGAATCTAGCCCCAAAGATCGCGAACGCTGCAAAAATAATAGTTAATGCGACGGCTAGAAGGAAAGTGCCATTTCCCGAGCCAAGGAAATTGCCTGCATTTGTTAATGCACTCGAGCCGCTTATCAGCCCGCCAGTCGTCAGCGTAATAGAAAATGCATAGGAGAACGAAACGCTTTCACCGACGAAGCCCACGAGAAAGACCATCAGGATGTAAAACAGAGACCAAACGAAACCAACGGACGGAGTAAATATCCTACTGACCCAAACGTAATCTGAGCCGGTCCGGGGCATCACAAGCCCGATCACCCAGTAAGTGAGCATCAAAAATATGAAGGGTATTGCAGCCACTAGTAACGAACCAGGCATATTGGCTCCCTGAGTATTCCCATAAAACCACGCAAACTGAGTCGTGGTGTACACTAGCGCGAAAACCATGCAAGATGCGAAAAGCAATACATCGATTGATCCGAATTCTCTAACTAGGCCGGTAGCGTCTCTAACAAAGTACTTTGGTGACTGCACGAGAGTCCGGAAATTTGTCAGTGCATATTATGCTTTTCGGGAGGTTGCACGAGGATATTATAAAATGTAGGGCAAATCGAGTTTGGCCAAGGGAATTTTACGAAGAGTTCGGAGATCGAGGCTTAACGGCCACTCTGTAATTCGAAATTATCTCAGAAGATCTTTACAAGACTCCCGGATTGTAAAGGAGGCATGATAGAAAATTAGGCGGACGCGAAACATCCGGAAGGGGGCTACTCCCTTGTAGCCTCGTTGGAGATTTGCGAATATCTGAAATTGTAGATGATCCAAATCACGTCGATTTGAAGGTATGTTTTGTCAATTTCAGCATAGCGTAAAACAGAAACCATTTATCATTTCCAGCGCAATCTATCGAAAAGAAATGACTCTCGAAACTCCTGCCGTCCTGGGAATGTCAGTATGGGATCTAGGGACGCCATCCGTCGTGATCGATTTAGATCAGATGGAGAAAAATCTGCTCGACATGGCGGATTTCTGCAAGCATATGGGTGTCAAATTGCGACCTCACTCAAAGACGCACAAGACTCCGGAGCTCGCTTTGCGGCAGATGGAGCTTGGTGCTGTTGGAATCTGCACGCAAAAAGTTAGCGAAGCCAAAGTGATGGTCGATAACGGAGTTAGAAACGTCTTCGTCAGCAATGAAGTCGTAGATCCGGAGAAGCTGAAGCTGTTCGCCGAGCTTTCCGAGGAAGCCGCAATGTCGATCTGCGTTGATAGTAGCGTCGGCGTACAGAATTTATCCAATGCGGCGAAAGATTCCGGGGTCGAACTAAATTGTTTAGTTGACATCGATTGCGGCATGCACCGCTGCGGGGTTCGACCCGACGAAGCTGGGAAACTTGCTTCCCTGGTTTCGAGCTCGAAAGGTCTTGCTTTCAAAGGGATAATGGGATACGAGGGATATGTGGGCGGGGGCCCGCGGGGAGAGTGGGCTCGGCAGGTGGAAGAAGCTATGGGCAAGGTCTCCGATGCGAAGAATAACATCCGAAAAGCTGGGCTGGAAGTTGAAAACGTCATCGTCGGAGGAACTCCTTCCGCGAAGATTTCCGCGACTTATCCTGACGTAACAGAAATTACTCCCGGGGAGTACATCTTCTACGATTGGGAGCACGTTCGTAGTGGACTCGTTTCTATGAATAACGTGGCCCTGTCAGTCATCTGCTCTGTGATAAGTAGACCGGAAGAATCTCGCGCAGTGATAGACGGGGGTCTGAAGACCTTTGACTATGATCAAACTGAATATCCAAATCTGAAGAATTACGAAAAGTTGCATGCAAAATTCACTGGCTTCTCCGAGGAGCACGGTAAGTTAAGACTCGAAGATGAAATGGCGAGAAGCGAGTTCCAGATCGGAAGGAAATTCGAATTTGTTCCATTCCACGTGTGCACCTGCGTGAATCTTCACGACATGATGTATTATGCGAGGCGTGGCAGGGTCAAGAAGAGTCTTCCAGTCTTGGCGCGGGGAATGGTTCGTTAATATGTTGCCACTGCTCAACACCTTAATCATGTTTAAGAAAATTTGCGAGAGTTGGGGAAGAAGTGTGTAACCTTTGGATTCAATCGAATGATGATGTTGCACCGGTCAGGAAATTTTAGAGATGAGAGATTTTGAAAATTCCTGAAAATTTGGAACGCGATTTCATCGGCTATGGGAAAAATCCTCCCAAGGTTGTCTGGCTGAACAACGCTCGGATTGCCGTGCAACTGGTTGTGAATTTCGAAGAAGGCGCCGAAAACTCCGTCTTGAAGGGAGACAAGATGCCCGAGCAGTTCGGAGACTTTCCTCCCATCGATCTTCCGATCCGGGATTTAGGGCTGGAATCAGTATTCGAGTACGGGAGTCGTGTAGGAATCTGGCGAATGCTTGATCTCTTTGATCGCGAAGAGATCAAAGTGACGTTTTACGCCTGCGGAGAAGCGCTTGAGGCAAACCCCGAGGGAGCGAGAGAGATTGTGAAACGAGGCCACGAAATCTGTTCTCACGGATACCGTTGGTACGACAACTTCCGGTGGAACGAGGAAGAATCCAAGGAAGACATTAGGAAAGCTGTGGAAACAATCGAGCGCCTCACTGGAACACGACCGGTCGGCTGGTACTGCCGCGAGCCGGGAGCGAACGTTCGACGACTTCTTGTAGAAGAAGGAGGGTTCATCTATGACTCGGACGTGTACAACGACGAAATCCCGTATTACGTGCGTGTAGGATCTAAAAAGCACCTCGTTGTACCGTATACTTCTGACTGTAACGACTTTCACTACTGGATGGGAAAGTTCAACACCTCGGAGAGCTTCTTCCAGTATCTGAAGGACAGTTTTGATGTCCTCTATGCCGAGGGCGAAGTGAATCCGAAGATGATGTCGATTGGGACACACGTTCGGATTTCAAGCAAGCCGGGCCGGATCGTCGCTCTGCAAAAATTCATCACGTACGCAAAGTCATTTCCTAAAGTGTGGTTTGCCCGACGCGACGAGATCGCGCGGTGGTGGCTGGAGAATTATCCCGCGGTTTAGGGCAAGAGTCAATGGCTCGCTGAAACTCTTTTCAAGATGTTTCGTCTCCGCCGGGGATCGCTGAGTCAGCTGCCACATCGCGCCCATGATGAAAGCGTCTACCACGAGAGCAAGGGTGATGAGGGTCTGAAGGTCTCCAGAGTCTGCCAAGAGATGGATCCGCGGTACAGATCTCTGGATGGATATTAAAGTCGAATATACCGTAGGCCGATAGCGTTGTTCAACTCTGGGCCAGTTGTACTCTGCGGATCTTCGGCGGACTCCACGCGCCGGACCTGATCTGCTGCTCATACTCCTGAGATCGCTCGCAGAGATAGAGGAGATCTTTTTGCTCGACCGCTATGACCCGCATTGCATCTATCTGGCCGCGAAACAGGACAGCAGTTGGAAGGTCAGTGAGGTAGGGGAATCGAATTTTGAAAGGACTGTCTGACGACCACTCTTCTCTTGATCCGACTTTAAACTGGAGAAAGTACACAGGCCCGTCGTAAGTTGATTTGAATTTCTTAACTCCATCCTGGGCAAACACGCAGTCGGCACACCACGAGTACGAGTTTTCGGTCGGTGAGCCTTCGAACAATACTAGGTGCCATTCGTCGTCGCGAAATTTGGAAAGCTGATCTAGAAAAGAGTCGTAGAGATGATCACGAGCGGATACCATGGAATCGAATTTATCTGACGGGCCTTGTAAATGTAACTGATTTTGTGCGTGCTCGGAAGAATATTCCGTCCGGTTGCATTGAACTACGATTTCCGAAGCGAAAATTTAAATTTCAATAGCCTAACGAAAAGAACTTTAACCATGCATCACGGCTGAGTTAAGACCTTAGTGCAGGAGTCGGTGGAGATCTATTGCCAATCCTTGGAATCGGCGTTGCCCGAGAATACAATAGACCGCCTTCAAAAACTAAAGATGTATACTGGATAGAAGCAACCCCTCCTTATTCGGATACGAATGCCGATCCCCGCCTGATCGGCAAGTGGCTCGTTTATGTTGCTCTTAAGCAACTGGACGAATCATGGGAGAAGATCAGAAAAGCTACAGTTGATTCGAGGCTAGGGTTTCTCTCAAAGTCAGCGACCGCAAAGAAAAATTTCATGCCGAATGTTTCAAACAGGATGATAATTGTCTATACCCAGAATTACTATGATACCGACGAAGTGCTCGCGGTTGGTCGCGAGTTGAACGACTTGGGGTTCGGGATAACGAGTCCGATTTACTACGAAACCGATGACGCGAGGTACGCTCACCGCCACGTCGTCAAGGGAGATTCGAAGATTTCTCTCTACAGATGCCTGAAGGGACGGTTCTGGTCTCGTGACGAAAATAACAGTTGGATCGAGATCTAGTCGCCCTAACTTGATTCCATGAAATCGGAATTCGCTCTATCACATTTCGCTCGAAATACTTTCCATTCCAAGTACCGAACTTTAGTTCACATCGCCAAGAAGTGTTCTGCACTCCTTTTAATCAAAGAACTCTTCTCGATTGCGAGCCATCTCAATGCACTCAAATAAAAGTATAAACTAGTAATCGGAATAGTGAGCTCGGCTTGGGAAACAAGATCGATCTCACGAGACTTGAGACAACCGACGTCAACTGTTTCGCCTTTCCCCGCGAGCCGCGCTTGACGAGGGCAAAGCTTGCCGAGATCTTTTCGCTCGGAGGACCCGCCGTTTCCAGTGTCCCACAAGAGGTGAATGAAAGCTTTGAGAGCCAAACAAGCTACTCCCAGTTTTTGAGAATGGTCTCAAAGTTTCTTGGATGCGCAAGAAGCACTGGCGCGCTGATTGAAGCGAGGAATGAACGGGCCCTGAAGAATTTTGGGTCATATGTCGGCTCGCTTTTCAAGGATGTCAACATCAAGGGGCTTTGGATTGATGACGGAGTGTATTCAATTCCGATCGACGAGCTAAAGGAATACGTGCCTTGCGATCTAGACCGGATCGCTAGGATAGAGCCGGTAATAAGTAAGCTCCTGCAGAGCTCAGGTTCGTTCGATGAACTGGTCTCCGATTTCGATAAACAACTGTTCGATCTGGTCGCAAACAAAAAGGCGATCGCCTTCAAGTCAGCGATAGCATACAGGAGTGGACTGGAAGTCTATCCATACGACGAGAAGCTTGCCGGAGAGGAGTTTAGAGCAATGAAGGCCGGCCGCGTCGAGACCTCATGGTTTGGACCCATGGTGCCGAGAATAAGGAACGCTCTTCTTGTTAGAGCGATCCGCAAGGCCGAGGAGCTGGGAGTATTTTTCGAAATCTACACAGGCCTCGGGGATACAGATATTATGGGAGCAAGATGTAACCCAATTTTTCTACAGGAGCTGCTCAAGGACGAGAGGGTTCGACATACAAAAATTGCATTGCTTCACGGTGGGTACCCGTACACGCTGGAAGCTTCGTGGCTGGCGAAAGTATTTTCCAACGTCTATGTTGAAATTTCTTCGCCTTTTCCTCCTGGGTTTGCGCTCCCCATGGGAAAAGAGAGATTCCTGACCATCCTGCTCACCGCGCCGCCCAGCAAGATTGTGTACGGATCAGATTGTTTTGCGTTGCCGGAAATGCATTGGATGTCCGCCCGACTTGCAAAGGCGGGACTGGCTGAAGCACTCGATGAACTCGTTAACCGGGAAATTATGGATGAAGACGAATGCTACTCAAGCGCCGAGCTGAATCTTATCCAGAAACGCCGAGCGCCTGATGAAAAAGACCTAGTGGCGAGATTTTGACGGATTCTCAGTTTGATATTCTTGTGATAGGTGCAGGCGTGCTGGGAATGGCCTCCGCTTACCATCTCTTGTCAAACAATCGTTCAAAGAAGATTTTGGTAATCGACAATCTCGGAGATGTCGGGCAAGCCGGCACGGGCAGGAGCGCGGCTATGTTCAGGAACACGTTTACCTCACCCGATAACCAAGTTCTTGCAGATACATCAATCGACTATTATCTGAACGTTCAGGAAAAGATCGGGATCGATCTTGGCTTGCAGCTTATCGGCTATCTCTGGCTAATGAGCGACCGACAATTCAAGCTCAATGCGAAGAACATTGATAGGATGACCGGGAACGGGATCGAGCTCAAGATTTACTCAAAGGAAGAGTTGGAGCATTCGATTCAAGGGCTAACCACTACCTTCGAAACATCTAATGTCGGGGCGGCGGCGATGGATTTGGAAAACATCAATGGTGCTGTTTTTGGCGTAAAGTGTGGCAAACTTGAGCCTGATAAACTTACGAGATTCTACTATGACCAATTCATTGCCATGGGAGGACGATGCCAATTTGGTACTCGAGCGACAAAGCTTCTTGTCGAACCACAAAAGAAACTGAATATTGAAGACGAACCCTTCGTTTGGCAGGAGACTAGAATAGCGGGGGTTCAAGTGAAAGGGCTCCTTGATGGAAATATTTACGCCGAAACAATTGTTCTTGCAGGCGGCGCCTGGAATAACGTTCTCCTCGAACCAATCGGGTTGGACGGCCATGTAAAATCAAAGAAGAGACAGATTTTCCAGATAAACACCAGCACAAGTAATGAACTGCAAAAGATGCTTTCCACCGAAGGTTTCAACAACTATGGAATAATGCCATTTACGATCTTACCAAAGTCTTCGATATACTTGAAATCGGTCCAGATGGGAGAACAATTCTGGATCGGCTGCGATGATGAAGTGAATAGGGAATTCTTGAACTTGCCCGATTTCGATATGGCAAAGTACAACGCTGAACCATCTTACTATCAGAAACAAATCTATCCGATCCTGACATCGTACTTTCCCCACTTTGAAAATCTTGGCCCCAGTAGTATGTGGGCGGGACTCATTGCCTACAATACACTTGACTATCTCCCGTATGTTTTCGCACATGAAAATTTGATTGTGGTCGGAGGCGACAGTGGAAGCGGAATAATGAAAGCTGATGCGCTTGGAAGAATAGTAGACAGTGTGTACCGAGAAGGTCCTGATGGCGAAGCATCACTTTATGGAAAAGTATCTTATCGCGGATCAAAATTGGGAGTCAAGAAGAGATCGGTCGAACGAGAGGAGTGGTTACTTTGAGATTGAAATTGGAAGGATATAAGTAATCATTCAAGAGCCCCTGCAATAACTGGATAATGATAGAGGATATTCAGACGCACAATTCGAGATTGCGACAAAGCGGGCTCACAAAACAGGATTTACTGAATGCTTATCGTCTAATGCTGCTTACGAGACTGCTGGATTCGAAAGCTCTGGCGTTGCATAACCAAGGAAAGATCGGGTCTTACACTTCCTCAGCCGGACATGAGGCTACGCATGTCGGGAGTGTTTATGGCATTACGAAACATGACTATATTTTCCCATATTATAGGGATCAAGGAGTTCTTTTAGCGCTTGGCGTTACGGTCAAACAGTTGCTAAACCGATATTTTGGAAATGCTTCCGATGATATGAAAGGGAGAGATTTGCCAAATCTATATTCCTACAGAGAAAACCGTATCTTCAGCAATTCTGCCCCTATAGCCAGCAACTTACAGATCTCGGTCGGCTTCGCCATGGCGGCAAAAATGAACAAAGAGGATATTGTCGCCATTTCATACTTTGGTGATGGCGCGACGTCGTCAGGCGAATTTCACGTAGCTTTGAATTTTGCAGGCGTCTTTAAGGCACCTTGTATTTTCGTTTGCGAAAACAATCAATACGCAATATCGGTTCCCCTCAAAAGACAAACTGCTTCCGAAAACATTTCCATGAAAGCGAGGGCGTATGGGATCCATGGAGAGACAATCGATGGTAACGACTTTTTTGCAGTTCAGAGAGCTGTTTCTGAAGCTGAGAGATCGGGCTCTGAAGGGGCAGGGAGCAACTTTGCTGGAATGCGTCACTTATCGCTATAGCCCGCACTCTTCTTCCGACGATTGGAAAAAATACAGAACAAAGGAGGAGGTTGAAGAATGGAAAAAGAGAGATCCAATAACGCTATTCAAGAATCAGTTGTATTCAATGTCGATCTTGACGCAAGAGATCGAGAAGAAGCTTGCAGAGGAAGTACAATCTGAAATTGCAGCCGCGACCAAATCGACGGAAAATATTTCGCCTCCTCCGGAGGAAAGCCTCATCACAGACGTTTTCGCTAACATTCCAAGATCGCTAAAAGACGAAGCTATCGATTTCGGAGGTAATTAGATGGCCGACGACAACTGGAAGATAACTATTCAAGAAAATTTGATTTTGAGAACGTAATTTTTTCTAGCGATAACTCACCCGATCTCAGAACTTTAATCTAGTTCATTCAGAAGTTTATCCCAGCCGACGTATGCGAGCCACCCTCCGTCCACACGTAAATTGGCTCCCGTGATGTAAGAGGAGAAATCCGAAGCCAGGAACAATACTACTTGTGCTACCTCGCGGGCAGTCCCGTACCTCCCCGCGGGGGTTCTTCGATTGATCTCCTCGGCCGAATATCCACCTGAAGTTTGATCTCCGACATCCATGGGCGTCTTGATGTAACCAGGAGAGACAGCATTCACTCTGATGTTGTAGTGCGCCCATTCGGTGGCCAACGTCTTGGTAAGACCGTTCAGTCCGAACTTCGAGGAGCAGTACGCGAGCCTCTTAGGCACACCACCCCCACCGAATATCGAAGAGATATTGATTATCGAACCACCGCCGTTCTTCGCCATTACTCTGCCGCAAACCTGGGACATGAAGAAGGGACCTGATAGATTGGTTCTGATTGTTTTTTCCCAATCTTCTTTTTGCAGTTCGAGGCTGTCACTGATCATGGAAGTTCCCGCATTATTCACCAACACGTCTACCTTGCCAAAGTGCTGGACTGTTTGTTCGACCAACGTTTCACATTTTTCATAGACGCCCACATCTCCAGGTAGTCCGATCACCGATCCCCTGAATTCAGGCTCGGATCGTAATCTTACAACGGTAGTCTCTACATCTTGTTTGTTGCGAGAATTCACAATGACATTGGCCTTTGAAGATAGTAGGATCCTAGCGATTTCCAGCCCTATGCCTTTTGTCGATCCGGTAACGATAGCAGTTTTCCCGTTAATGTCCTCGAAAAAACCTTCTTTTGTCGAGCTCAAACTTTTCATTATTATGAAACCACGTTTTGATCAAGTCTGATTGCATATATTGTGAACTAATTGTCAAACTAGGAGACTTGTCGCGTAAGGCAGACGATCGCGAATCTGATAGCACCTTAACATTAAAAATGCCGGGGTCGAGCCGCTTCTAGCGGGATATCGAGAAGTAATGAGCTCTTACAAAGATCTTGGCGTTCGACGCGTAGTAAACGGGCAGTTTCCGATTACTCGCCTCGGGGGTTCAGTAATTCCGAAAGAGGTCCTCGATGCGATGGAGGAATCGACGAACAACTGGTGTGGAATCTGGGAACTCGAGGAGAAGGTTGGAAACGCCATTGCGCGTATTTGTTCTGCAGAGGCAGCCCATGTCACGTCTGGCTCCTTTGCTGCTCTTGTTTTGTCGGCTGCAGCGTGCATCGCTGGAAAGGATCCGGAGAAAATGAGACGCCTTCCATACGCTGACGGCATGAAGAATGAAATCATAATCCAGAGAAATCTCAGGGGCGCGCATGCCGGTGAGCCCGGAATGTACGATAGGAGCATGGAAGTTCCCGGTGGAAAATTTGTTCAAGTTGGACACGAGGTGTGGGGAGCGCGTCCGAAAGATCTCGAATCCGCGATCAGCGACAAGACCGCCGCGATACACTTTATGGTACCAGACTATCCCAATTCAAGAAATGACATCATCCCGCTCGAAGAGATCATAGAAATCGGGCAGAGGCACGGAGTTCCGATCATTGTCGATGCTGCGGGCCAGACCTATCCTATCGAACTCCTAAGCAGGTTTACCAAGATGGGAGCCGATCTCGTCTGCTATGCTGCAAAATATGTGCAGGGCGCAAATTCAGCTGGATGGGTCTGCGGCAAAAGAGACCTGATCGAAACGGTGTCACTGCATAGTTTCATCGGTCAGGAAGCTGGGAGCTACGACCCCAAACCTGGATTTTACAGAAGCGTGGGCAGAGGCTACAAGCTCGATAGGCAGGAGATCGTAGGGACGCTTGCAGCTCTGCAAAGATGGGTGAAAATGGATCACAATAAGGATCGGATCGATCCCGCGCGCCAGAAGATTAAGAAATTGCAGGGTGCCCTTTCCGATGTTCAGCATCTTAGTTTCTCGGTCTGGCCTGAAGATCTTGTCGACGGAATCGGCTATCACCAGCTCGGGCTAAAGGTCACGTTCGAAAAGAAGACGGCCAATGAAGTCGCGAACTTGAACCGGAAACTCAGAGACGGCGATCCTTCGATCTGGCTGTACCATCATGGTGAAAATAGCTTGGAGATCAACACAATGCATCTCGCTGACGGCGACGAGAAAATTATTTCGGACGGAATTAAGAGATTGCTTTTCGCATGATTTGGCATTGAGGCCTACTGATTGCGAACGAATCAGAAGAGGCTCCAACCCAGACTCGGAATTCTGGGATTGGGAAGCGTTGGAAGAAAAGTCGTCGAATATATTTGTTCGAATCCTCCCACGAATTTCGAAGTTAGATGGATAGCGGACAGTACTAAGCTTTTCGGACGTAATGATGGAAAGGCACTCGATCCATCGGATCTTAAATGGATACTAAGATCAAAATCTCACGTCTCGAAGAATAATTCAGATGATTCCAGAATGCCTGCATCTCTGAAGTTAACTGACTTTCGGACTTTGCGAGAGGAGATAAGTTTGATCGAGGAAGAAATAAGCAGTGAGCCAAAAAATTGGATGATAATAGATTCCACCCATCTGGATGCAGCGGACTGTTACAAAATTTCTTCCAACGTTATGGGAGTAAGTGCCCTGATAACTGCCAACAAGACAGCATGGGCAAACCGAAAGTACTGCAGCAAGCTTTTCTCTTTGGCTACAGACCACAAAACTCTTCTCAGCCTAAATTGCACTCTGGGAGTCTGGGCCGATCAGTCAGAGTACGTCCCATTGCTTGATTCAATTCTTGGACGTCGCGAAGGCGTTGTAATCAAGAGGGATAACTCTAGTTTGAATCTATTTCTTGCCGGCGTCGGAGATGGGCTTTCTGCGAAGGAGGCGCTAGCGAAGGTAGCGGCGGGTGGATACCTTGAACCTGGCGCGACTGATCTGCGGCCTGAAGTCCGAGATCAAATCGTAAAGCTGAAGGTTCTAACGAACGTTTGCGTAGCCACGACCAAATACCGAGCTGTCGTTACGGAACGAGAGATAGATCAACTTGGTGCGCAACTAGTTCCCAAAGCCGAGCCGGAGGAATTGGCGCGCTGGCACCTTTCGGGGAGAAGGAAAGGGCGCTATCCCGCGCTAGTTTCAAGTGTGCGGATCAACGGCCTGGACAAGATGATAGACTGCGGTGCGAGTTTCATGGAACTGGAGAAGAGCCATCCTTTGGCAATGGACCTGTACGGAAAGAATGCTATCTCGATCCAAATTACAAGCGAAAGCAGCAATTTTGTGAACGCAGGATACGGAGGTGCTCCAAAGACAGCAAAGAAATTGCTGTGGGAAGCCGATCGGGCAGTGAGATTATCGCGAAAACTCAAGCAAGGAAGCTGGATGAAGTTTGACCCGATTCCGATAATGACGGCTGTGCAAATAAAAGATCCAGATGCCATGGAAAAGCAAAACTTACTTTTCTCCAAGATCTGTTGAGGGGAGCCTCTTACGTTTCTCTCGGGAAATCAGAATCCGGCAAAATCCTTTACGAGAGAATCCGGAACGACTCCCTTCTCAACATCCGAGATGGCTTTCTCCAGTATGTCCGCTGCTTTTTCGACTTCCTCATGGGTTATGATTAGAGGCGGTGTCAGCTCCATGACGTTCTGATCCGGGCCGACGAATACGGTGATTAAACCAAGCTGCCAAGCCCGGTAAACAATCTTGGCAGTTTCCAGCCTCGCAGGTTCTTTCGTCTTCCCATCCTTGACATACTCGATTCCGACGAACAGTCCCTTTCCGCGCACATCTCCGATTATTTCATGTCGCTCCTTCATCTCCTCCAGTCTTGTCTTGAGCTCGTCCCCCAGTTTGGCGACCTTCTTGAGCAAGCTTTCTTCTTTCAACAGTTTTATCGTTGCGAGCCCCGCTGCCGCAACTATCGAGTTCCCCGCCAACGTCGAAGCCAGGAACGCCCCTTCTAGGAGGTCCCGACCGGCGACAAGCGCCCCTACCGGCATCCCTGAAGCTATCGATTTCCCCATTGCCACCGCATCGGGGTCGACTCCGTAATTCTCGACAGCGAAGAGTCTACCGGTCCTGCTAGGTGCCAGCTTTACTTCGTCTGCGACTAAGAGGATGCCAAATTTATCGCACGTCTGCTTGAGTTTTTTTAGATACTCTTTTGGTGGAACAATATCACCCCCGTCACTCTGCATCGCTTCAACTATCATGAAGGCGGTTTCATCTGGGACACTAATGTACTTGAAAAGCTGGTCCTCGATAAAGTCGCTGGCGCAGTATACTCCGCAGCTCGGATACTCCAGACCGTAGGGGCATCTGTAGCAGTATGCGTACGGGACCTTCGAAACGAGACTGGGAACTTGGTACTTCGATGTTGAGGGATGACCTCCCATGGCGATACCCGCCAAGTCTGTGCCGTGCATGCCGCCATAGAATGAGAAGACTCTGGGCCTCTTAGTGGATATAGGCAGCAGTTTGTAGGCCGCTCCACACGCATCGCTTCCCGAATGCCCGAACCAAACTTTTTTCGCAAAGTTTCCAGGCGTGATCGCGGCGAGTTCGTCGGCAAACTTCAAAATGGTTTCATTCGGAAACGTGCAAGTTGCGAGCCCCGCGCTTGACTCGAGCTCTTCTTTGATCGCATCAATAACGGTCGGATTCGAATAGCCCAGTCCCGCAACCGTCCAGCTCGCGTTGAAATCAAGGTACTCTTTTCCACTGACGTCCGTGATCATACTTCCACGGGCTTTCTTGACTAAAAGTGGATAGTAGAGAATCCTGTTACTCGCGGCTATTCTCTCGCTGAGCCTTTGAAGAATATCCCCCGAATTATCTTTCAGCGAATTTCACCCCATCTCTCGATCCCGATCGACGTTCTCGCGCCCAAAACAGAGCTTAAGGGGTTATCCTTTGCGTGCTCGCGGCTAAACCGGACTTCAATTTCTCTGGATGATATCCATCGGAATTGTCATCGAAACAACGTGATTCGGCTCGTCGACCATCTCAGAGATTCTCAAATCCCCAGCTAGGCTGCAGAGAGTATAGCCCTCTCTTCCGGATATGCTCCTGCTTTCTAATTCCTCAATCATACCTTTCATCGCGATCTGAGATGCCTTGTACAGGTCTTCCGAGATTCCCATCGTAAGCAAATAGTTCTTCGACTCAACGTTTACAATCGCGCGTGGGTACCGAACCTTTCTTTTATCCTTAATAACACGGAACTTCAGAGTCGCGGTAGCGCTCGTTTCGATTCCCGTCGCGCCTGATTCTCCATCTCCCTGCGATGCGTGAGGATCTGCCGCGGAGAAGAGAGCGCCTTTTGTTTCAATTGGAAGATATAGCTTCGACCCGGAGGACAGAAGCTTGTTGTCAATGTTTCCGCCAAAAGCCTGAGGAGCAAGCATTCCAAATTCGCCTTCGCTTGGCGCGACCCCCATGATTCCCAGAAACGGTTTAGTCGGAAGGCGGATTCCCTTCAAGAACCCAGATCTCGATTCTGCAAAGCCGTCCCGCAGATCCCAGACCGTGAAATTGTCTGGGTAGCGATTTTTCAACAGTCCGAGGGAGTTTTCCGTCATCGACCAGCCCCACTTTCCCGATTTTACTTCTTGAATTTCTACCTCGAGGGTGTCTCCGGGTTCAGCGCCTTCAATCCAGAGAGGACCGCACGCGCCGTCCATCGTGGCAGGATCAATTTTCTTCAAATCTTCCAGATTGGAATATTCTGAAAGCTGATTAGCAAAACAGTCGGGGATTTCAAACCGGACGATTTCGTTCTGCTGAATTGTAGCTATCGGTTTGTTATTCTTGGACCACTTGAAGTGCATATTTTCTGGCGAAGTACCGTCTATTTCTAACAACTGTTCGTCACAAACTTCAAGCAACCCAATGAGCGAGATCTAAAAAAATCTTCTTGCATTATGCGTTCTCAAAACATCTTCTTCGTAGAAATGGGCCCTAGTTTGTGCAGGAGATATATGTCCATCGAGCAGAAGCGCGTTCCACGGTAACGACGATGCTACGCATAACTAAACCGTATATGCAAGTTCCCTGTTTCATTAGACAGCGCTTTTTCGGAGGACGGTCAGTATTCGGAAATGAAGCTTCCCAGTTTCTTCAAGCGAAAGAATGGAGTAAAAAAGCAGAGTTTCGAGGCGATGCTGAATCCCGAAACTTCCTGTATTATTTGTTCAACTAAATCTGAGAACAAGACCGCAAAGCTCCTGGTGGTCACTGGGCAGTGGAACTTTTACTACTGTTATCGCTGCAGGCGGTGGTTCCAGACGCATTTTTCCTCAAAAGAAATCGCTCTGCCAGTAGATGATCAAAAGATACAAACTTCGCTTACCTGGTTTTGGAGAACTGAAAACGAATTATATGAGGAGAATCGGCGAGCCATCATGTGGCTCCGCTCATTGTTCACTGGAAAGCGTTACGAAGATCGGATGGTCTAGCGTAGTTCATCTTATTACGCTTTGGCCGTAAACGAATCTCGCTTTGATCATTGACTTTCACAACCACTTTTATCCTGAAGAATACATCCGCGAACTTAACAGCAGTGAAGGGTACGCCAGAGTAACAACTGACTCGCGAGGCCGAGACCTGATCGAATACACGGGAGATTACAACATAGTCGTCGGCCCGCACATCAAGTTGGAAGATCGATTGGTTGCCATGGATAAGAACGGAATCGATATGCAGGTTCTTTCCCTTACCACTCCGGGTGTCGAGCGCGAAAAAGCTCGACGTGGAATCAAACTAGCTAGACTTGCAAACGACGGGTTTGGGGCCATTAGCGAAAAGTATCCAGATCGTTTCTGTGCTCTTGCAAGCCTTCCCGTTCAGGACCCGGAAGCTTCTGTAGATGAACTTGACAGGGCCGTTCGAGACCGAGGTCTCCGAGGAGTAATGCTGTTTTCAAATGCGAATGGGAAGCCTCTCGACTCGAAAGAGCTCATACCTATTTACGAAAAGGCGGCGAAACTCGACGTGCCGCTCTTCATTCACCCCACGAGCCCGATAAACGCGTTGGCTATGGAGGAGTATCGGCTGGTTCCGATAATTGGTTTCACGGTTGACACTTCGCTAGCATTGCTGAGGCTCGTCTTTTCTGGCATTTTAGAGCGGCTGCCCAACTTGAAAATTGTCGTGGCACACACGGGAGGAGTTTTTCCATATCTTCGCGGGAGGATTGAGATTGGTTACAATGCGTATCCAGAGTGCCGGGTGAACATATCCAGCCCGCCATCGGTTTACTTTAGGAAAAATGTGTGGGTCGACACTGTCTGCTACGATCCCGACGTTTTGATGTCCACCTACTCATTCCTCGGTCACGAAAAAATATTGCTCGGGACAGATTATCCACACCAGATCAGCGACATGGAAAACGCAGTAAACAGGGTGAAGAAGCTGGGGATTAGTGATATGGAAAAAGCAAAAATTCTCGGCGAGAATGCTTCAGTGCTTCTGAAATTGAAGTGAAAATATGGAACAGGAAACGACGGCCCTGCTAGAGTTGTTCAAGTCGAAAGGAGTCGAGTACATTCTTTTCGAACACCAGCCAGTCTACACTTCCGAAGAAGCTTCCAAGGTTCGAAACGTTGAGCTCAAGACCGGAGTGAAGGCAATGCTCGTTCGATCTAAGGACGGAGGTAACTATCTTCTCGCAGATATCGCAGCAGATCGTCGGATCGATTTCCCAAAACTTGAATCTCTCGCAAAAACAAAACATTTCCGCTTTGCGACAAGGGACGAAGTTCTTGCTGCGACAAGATGCGAGCCGGGTTCCGTGCACCCATTAGGGCGTCTATTCGGCATTGAGACTTTTTTGGATAACTCAGTCCTCGAAAATGAGTACGTGAATTTCAACATCGGCATGCTGACAAAGAGCGTCAAAATCAGATCTGAGGATCTATTGCGAGTACTGGAGCCCGACTTGCTGGCTGATTTTTCAAAGATGTAGACTAGTACCACGCGCAGAATAAGCTGGATCAGAAAGCACTCTGTCCTTTCTCAGGCGCTTTTAATACTAGATTTCATTGATCCTTATATAGAAAAAATTCTGCCGTTCGCAACCGCACGTACTTTTTGTTTGAAGAGCTGACGTTCAAGCTCTGTTCAATTGAAACAGCTCGTTTCTCAGCTCTTCTGAGCTAACATCAGCTTGAAACGTTGAGTTCGATCTTGTTCCATCTTCAGTTTCCCTTTAAGATATCGCGAGTTTTAACGGCGCTATTTTGAATGAAGTTTTCCTATCCCAGAAACGATCGCCTGTGGTATCCTTAATACGTGAACGAAAATTTTCGTAGGTTATAGATCCTAATTGTCGGACACAAAAAGAAAGGTCGGCGTCGGCCTCGTCGGCGTAGGTGCAATGGGCCGTACTCATGCTGAAAACTTGGCGCTCAAAATCCCACGGGCAAGGCTCGCTGCAGTAGCTGACGCTTTCGTTGAGCCGGCTCGCAAAGTTGCAGCTGAGCTTGAATGTCGATACTGTTTACTCGGACTTTTCCGGTCTGATCGATGACAAAAACGTCGAAGCAGTCGTGATTGCAGTTCCCCCCTATCTCAAGAAGGACATGATCGTAAAAGCCGCAAAAGCAGGGAAGCACGTCTTCGTAGAGAAACCCATGACCCTTTCATCCAAGGACGCCGACGAGATCATCCGCGAATCGGACAGGGCAGGGATCAAGATACAGGTGGGTTACCAGCGCAGGTTTGACCACTCTTTTCGTCGCGCCGAAAGAGCGGTCAAAGAGGGGAAGATCGGAAAGATACTGATGATGTCTTCTCATACTCGCGATCCACCCGGTCTTTCGCCGAACTACTACCTCGACTTTGCAAAGAGCGGCGGCATCATGGCAGACACTTGCAGCCACGACTTTGACGTTATCAGATGGCTGTCGGGAACAGAAGTCACAAAAGTCTACGCGGATGGCGAGATACTGGTCTACCACAAGGAGTTAGATCCTTCTGGCGTACCTGACCACGTGGTGGTCACTCTGAGTCTGAAGGGCGGCGGGATGGCGCACATTGACTCCTGCGCGTATGCTGTTTACGGCTACGATGTCCAGGCTGAAGTAATTGGCATGAAGGGGGCGGCATTTGTCGGAATCGGTGAGAGATATGCGACCACTATTCTCGATGAATCGGGTCACCACGGGGAATACCCCGCTTCGTACACCGAACGCTTCGGACAGGCCTACCATGACGAGGTAGAGGACTTTGTCAACTGCATCATCGAGAACCGACCGACAAGAGTAACAGCCCGGGACGGAAAGGCGGCAATCGAGATCGGCTTCGCCGCGGATGAATCCATGAAAAGAAGGGCTCCGGTTTCAGTTCCCGGATAAGACGTTTTGTTACCAAGTGCGGAATTCTCCGGACTGGCAAATGGCATAAATACGCTCTATCCGATGTTCGCTAAAGATCTACCTTGGTATCTAAAGTCCGTTTTGTCAGAAAAGCAGAGGCAATCTCGAGAACGATTGCGATCGTTGCTATTGTGGTGATTATAGTCATTGTCGGTGTTGCCGGAGTTTATCTGGCGACTAGTTCGACTACAACTTCGACCACGTCAACTTCAAGCACTAGTTCCAGTTCGTCTTCAACTGCGACGTCCTCCAGTCCCAGCTCCTCAATCAGTTCCAGTAGCAGCTCGTCATCAAGTGTTAGTGCTTCATCCAGTTCTAGTTCAACATCGACTTCCACCGGCCAGCCATTTAGGCAGACGCTCACAATCGACGACACATTCTGGCCTGCTGGTAGCGATCTAAATCAGCTGTATGCTATAGGTGAAATCCCCTACCCGAACTGGCTGACTTACACAGTTTATCAATCGCTCGTGGATGTTAATGGCTCAGCTCTTTACAACCAGGGCTCCGTCCAGGTTGAACCCATGCTTGCACAGAACTGGACCGTTTCACCGGATGGAAGAACCTACACTTTCAACCTTCGACAAGTCAATTTCTCCGACGGTAACCCTCTAAATTCTTACCAAGTCTGGGGGGAAATGTACGGCTTTTACTATCTTTCAGACAACGCCTCTTCTTGGATGCTTTCGTACAACGTGTTTAACATGTCAACGGCAGACTTTGGTCCGGCAACAATTGCACTAATGAACCAGAGTGGTCTGATTAATCCAAACCAGCAACTCCTTTCAATCATGGAAAACACATCCTGGCCAATCTATGTAACAGGTCCGAATACTATCGTGTTCCACTTACAAACTTCTTTCCAGTGGTTTGTGAATCTGTTCCCCGTCTACACAGGTTTAATTTTCGACACGCAGTGGCTCCTTGAGCACGGAGGTTTTGGAACTCCGACGCAGTACAACGGATATTTCAACCAGCACCCAATCCCCGGAACAGGTCCTTATGTGGTGACCGGAGTTTCCGAGGACGCATACGTTTCGTTCCAGCAGAATCCGACTTACTGGGGAGATAGCCTTAGTGCAGCTCAGATTCAAGCAAACCCATACCTAGATCCCGGACACGCCAAGAACGTTGTCGTAAAATTTGTTCAGGATGACGTAACAAGATATGCCGACTTGAGTTCTGGAGCCGCACAGGTAGCAGCGATCCAAGCACAAAACTGGCCGCTTGTAGAAAACAGTCCGAACGAGTACTCGTATTTTACGATGCCCGCCAGTTCAATGCTCTTTGTTGGAATTGACATGAACACGCTGAGGTATCCAACAAACATTACCGCTGTCAGAGAAGCGATTGTGCACGCTGTGAACTACACAGACATATCGGACTCGGTATTCTTTGGAGGGCTAAATCCTATGGTTGGTCCAGAGTACCCCGCACAGTCGCAGTATTACGACCTGGGCAATCTTCCTCCGTACCAGTATAACGTAACCCTTGCTGAGCAGATACTGAAGAATGCAAGCATAAACGCTGCAAAATTGCCAACGATGGAGTTCAGGGTTGTCGCGGGTTGCAGCTATTGTGAGTCTACAGCCGAAATCGTTCAAGCGGATCTCGCCCAGATAGGTATGAACATCAACATTGAAGTCACAGAGCCGGCAGAATACGCGTTGCCATACATTGCGGGTGCAAGTTCCTACGCTGCTGGAGCTGTAACCAATCAAACCATCGCGCAGCTCTCTTGGTTCGGAACTGGAACGTTTGCACCAGCTGCTCCAGATCCGGCGGATGCTTGGCTACTGTTCGTAAACAACCAAACATCTTCCAACAACTGGGCGCTCTACTCGAACCCCGTAGCTCAAACTTGTGTCAACGATTGGACTAACGGCTCTAGCAACTCAACGCTGGTCGCGGCTTGCACCGCTGCCCAGGCGCAGGTGTATCATGACGCACCGTACATGTACTTGGGAACATTGAAGCTGGTCTTCGGGGCTGGTTCGATCGTGTGGAAACAGAGTGTTGTAAAGAGCATGCTGCTCGATCCGGTATACACTGGTCAGAGCTCGACGGCAATCTTCAACACAGTCCAGTTTGTAACGAGTGGTTAAGCGGGGAAGACCTCCCGCCTAACTCACTTGGCACAGAAGGCGGGTCTTCAGAATTGAAACTATCAATTACCACGTTCCCGTGGGGCCGACTACAAACTCCGAAACAACTTTCCAAAGTTCTCGCGGAAATAGGAAAGATCGGATTTGAAGGAGTGGGACTTGAATATGGGATACTTCCGCCCGCTCTGAAGAAAAAACCGGGACTCGTTCCAGCTCTAGTAAACGAAGCCCATCTCGAAAACGGCGGAACCTATTCCCCGGGTGCGTTGACGAGAATACAGTGGGCGAAGGCGTCAGCAACTCCATTAATCTGGTTTTCAGTTAAGGCTGACGATAGGAAAGTCGCTCTTGATAAGGTTAGGCGATTCGCAGAGACGGCGAGCGAAAACGGGGTGACCGCCTCCCTGCACAACGAGCTCGGCTCATCTTTCCAGACACCTTCTGAACTGAAGCAAGCTATGGACAAGATCAGGGAACTCACGCTGTGCCTGGATACTGCACACGGTGTGGCAGCAGGAGTTGATATCGAGAAGACGATCGATGAGTATCAAGATAGAATCACGCTCGTCCACCTCAAAGATCTCAGGGCTAAAATTCCAATGAAGGAGGTCCGTTTTACGAGGGACTTTGTCAATGTCGGCCGTGGAATCATAGATCTCCAGTCCGTTGTGAACAAGCTGAAGGACGTCGGATACTCCGGACAGCTCATGCTCGAAATCGAGGCACTGCAGGGGGAAGATCCTGGCCCGGTTGTTCTAGAGGGTTTTCAATACGTCAAAAAGTTAATTCAATCATAATTAGAGCGTACTGGAAAACATTTGGACTGAAAAAGGCTCGAATGTCGATATTGCTTATTAAGATGTGCTTTGGCTAATCCTTTGGCTATTCGATTTGTGGGAGGAATCGCCAATGGTAAAATTGCAACAAAATTGAAATAGCGCGCCGCGTGGAACGGAGTTGGAACCTACTTTTTGAATACTGTGAGCTTCATACTTCGAAGGCTCTTTCTCGCTATCTTTGTACTTATAGGAGTAATCACGATTACTTTCATTTTGTCCCACAGTCTCGGCGGCGATCCGATTGTTGCCTGGCTCGGCAAGTCAGCCAGTTTGCACCCGGCGCTCGCAAAGGCGTACGCAATTAAATATCATCTTACCGACCCTCTCTGGGTTCAGTATTACTACTACATAACTGGGTTGCTTCAGGGCAATTTCGGTTTCTCGCCTTCGAGGGGCTTTGTTCCGGTAACGACCGTAATCGCCCAGACGCTTCCGTACACGCTTCAGATAGCAGTTTTCGCGATAATTGTTAGCATAGTATTAGGAGTGCTTTTGGGCGTAGTTGCAGCAAGATATCACCACACCGCGGCGGATAAGAGCATTAGGGCGTTTTATCTCGCCGGGATTTCTTCCCCGTCATTTTTCATTGCTCTAATCCTTCTCATCGTGTTTACTTTCGAATTTCATCTTCTGCCGAGCGGTGGAGCAGTGGATCCAACTCTTCAAGCCCCAAGAATAATTACCGATATCCCTATGCTCGATGCCTTAATTGAGGGTAAGTGGGCTTATCTGGCAAGCTCTTTCGAACATGTAATTTTACCCGGTATGGCGCTGGCGCTCGGTACTTTTGGTGTCGTAGTCAGAATATTGCGAAGCTCGATGCTCGATGTCATGCGGGCAAATTACGTCAGGACAGCTGAGGGCAAAGGGATTGAAAGAAAGGACCGTTTTCTTCAAGCACGGTCTCAGGAATGCAATGATCTCCGTAATTACTCTGTCATCTCTAATAGTCACTTGGTTGATTACTGGGACGATATTCGTAGAAAACATCTTCTCCTACCCGGGAATGGGTCAGTATGTTTTCACAGCTCTCATCGCTCAAGACTACCCCGGGATACTTGCAACTACGATAGTTTTTGCGATCATCATCATTTTGTCAAACCTTACGGCCGACATTCTCTATGTTATTGTAGACCCGCAGATCAGATTAGGTTAGACCCATATGCTGTCAGGCGCAAAGTCAGACGATGATGATCTTAGTCCGTCAAATCCAAGCTCGAATCTTTCGGCCGATAGAGTCCGTGCAGCGCTGGGCTCAATAAGATCTAACAAGGGAGCACTCATCGGGGCGTCTATTGTCGCGGTGTTTGCTCTGACTTCGGTTGCAGTGTTCGTGGCGAGCATTTTACACATTCAAATTACTCCCTACAATCCGTTGAAGCAGGATGTCGGACCAACACTCGCGCCGCCTTCGCTCGCCCACATTATGGGAACAGATCAATTAGGGCGTGATGTGTTCAGCAGAATTGTTACGGCGACTCCAAACGACTTTTCAGTCAGTCTGGTCGTCATTGCGTTTTCACTGTTCGTCGGGGCGATAATCGGGAGTTATGCCGCGTTCAATGGCGGCCTTCTCGATGAAGCGCTGATGAGGGTGACCGATGTGTTCTTCGCAATTCCTGCGCTCGTCCTTGCAATGGCGATCGGCATAGCACTCGGTCCTGGAATTACAAACATGACCATAGCGCTCATGATAATCTGGTGGCCCCCGTATGCAAGGTTGGCAAGGGGAGAGGCTCTCAAGATTGCGCACCAGAACTACATCGAAGCGGCCAGGCTGTCCGGTTCTGGGAGGTCAAAAATTATTCTGGGGCACGCTCTACCCAACATAACTCTCACTCTGATTGTTTATGCTTCGCTTGACGTTGGTACGGTCATCTTAGTGTACGCGGGATTGAGCTATCTCGGACTTGCGGTCAGACCTCCGCTGCCGGATTGGGGCGAGATGGTTAGCTCGTACCAAGACTACATGCTCTCGTCTCCGTGGCTTCCGTTCTTTCCTGGGCTGATCATCAGCTCTGGGAGTGATCGGTTTCAGCCTCCTCGGTGATGGGCTCAGAGACACCTTGGAGGCTTTCTGAAAGTCCATCATGGAAAACAACAGCGACAATTTGCTTACGATTTCTGATCTCACTATTGCCTACCATTCAAAGAAAACAAGGCTCCTTGCTCTGGACAACACGACAATCGTGATCAAGAGAAATACTTTCGTTGCTATAGTCGGCGAATCAGGTTGCGGCAAATCCACACTCGCTCTTTCAATTATTGGGCTTCTTGCGATCCCTCCCGCCAAGGTAGAAACTGGATCGATTAACTACAAGTCTGTCAATCTGATTTCCCTGAAAGAAAACGAGCGGCGACAATACAGGGGAACGGAGATCGCAATGATTTTCCAAGAACCACTTACGAGCTTGAATCCTGTTTACAAGGTCGGAGACCAGATAGCCGAGGCCATTGTTGTGCGCGAGGAGCGCAAGGGAGGTAAGGAGATTGATCCGGAGACCAACGTTATGCAAAAGGTCTACAAGGTGAATTCTCCTGAAATTCCCTCTAGGATTCCGCGGATTCGACGTGGTGGTCTTGCAAGGCTCCTCAGGGAAGAGACTCTCGATGCGTTGAAGAGAGTTCGTATTGCTGATCCGGAGCAAGTCATCGATAGATATCCGTTTGAATTATCCGGCGGCATGCGCCAGAGGGTGATGATCGCAATGGCTCTCGCTCAAAAGCCCGCATTGCTCATCGCGGATGAGCCGACGACAGCGCTTGATGTCACAACCCAGGCTCAGGTCTTGAAATTGATGAAGGTGCTGATGGACGAAGTCAACACTAGTATTTTGCTGATTACACACGATCTCGCCGTCGCAAGCCAGGTTGCCGACCGAGTTATCGTGATGTACGCAGGCGACATTGTGGAAGATGCCGGCGTCTACGATATGTTTTCAGAACCTATGCACCCCTACAGCAAGGGGTTGCTTTCTTGCATTCCGTCGGGATCAAAGGACAAGGCGCGGCTTAAGCCGATTCCTGGTTCCGTCCCTAATCTGGCAGAAGAGCAGGTCGGATGCAGGTACGCTTCTAGGTGCGCCAACGTCATGAACATTTGTACTTCCAAGAAACCGAGGCTGATTGAAGTAAAGCCGAACCACAAGGTGGCATGTTTTCTATATGGAGAATAGTCAGGAACTCGACGGCAACATCCTCGTCACGACCGGGCTGAAGAAATACTACCCGATTCGTCGTGGGTTCAATCCGTTTTCTCGAGGCGGAAAAAGATTCGTGAAAGCAGTTGATGATGTGTCGATCAAAGTACCCCGAGGTAAGACAGTCGCGATACTAGGTGAGTCCGGTTGCGGTAAGACTACGCTTGCAAGGGCTCTCACTCTTCTTTCTCCTCCAACTGCTGGTGAGATTATTTTTGACGGGCAAAATATCACGAAGGGGAAGGTCAACTACAAGAAGCTCTACAGGGAGATGCAGATGGTCTTCCAGGATCCGGACTCGTCATTGGATCCGAGGCTGAAGGTGCGCGATTCAGTTGCCGAACCGTGCAAAGGTCTACTGGGGCGTGACGAAAGCCAGATCAACTCCCTGGTAATGTCGAGCCTCACGGCAGTGGGATTAACTTCGGAACACGCGGACAGGATTCCTTCTCACTTGAGTGGGGGTCAAAAGCAACGTGTTGCGATTGCGCGAGCGATTGCACCCCAACCTAAACTCGTAATTCTCGACGAGCCAACGAGCGCTCTTGATGCGTCGGTGCAGGCGCAGATACTGAACCTCTTACTGGATTTGCAGAAGAATTTCAACCTGACTTATATTATCATCACTCACAACATTTCGGTCGCGGAGTACCTTTCCGATATGCTCGTAGTGATGTATGCGGGCAACGTTGTTGAATACGGGCCCTCCGCCGCTGTAATCTCGAAGCCGAGACATCCTTACACCATTACGTTGATCTCTTCCGCGCCGGTTCCAAATCCCTGGAAGAGAAATCTGTTAAGCACTGAGATACGGGGGGAGGTGCCTAGCTCGATCAATCCACCGAGTGGATGCAAGTTCCACCCGAGGTGTCCTTACGCGGAGAAGATCTGTTCAGAACAGATTCCGGAGCTGAGGGAAATTTCCCCCGGACAATTTGTCTCCTGTCACTTTGCTGAAAAGACTGGCTAGTACTGCTCCAGGTTGATTCCTTCGCGGATTACGCTGCCTTTACGCGTCAGTAAGTATATTCCTAGTAGGATTATGATCACGGAACCTATTTGGACGAAAGTGATATTCTCTCCTAGTAAGATGTAGGCGAAAATCAGACCGAAGACGGAAGTAATGGGGAAAACGATGGTGGTCGTGATAGCCCCTAGACGCTTCAGACTCTGGATGCTCAAAAACGCCGAGCCACTGAAGACGAAGACGCCAAGGATGAAGACGTAGATCAGGTCTGGTGGATTCTTAACTACAAGATCATGCAGCAGGAAGGCGATCAGAAAAAGTCCCGCTCCTGAAATGATAGATTTTATCTGAATTATTCTCGCGACGTTTACCCTCTCGGTTATCGCGCTAGTAACGTTGTTGTCAACGCCCCAGAGAAACGTAGCGACGAGGATTAGGATGTGACCAGGGGCAGTAAAACTCAGAGAGGAAGAGAAATTCAGATCCGTGATCACTGCAACGATCCCGATACCAAGGAGAGTCAGCGCAAAGAATCCCCTCCGGCTCAACCTTTCTCCGAAGAATAACGTGGCGATAAGTACAGTGAAAACCATCTCCCCGTTCGCCAAGAGAGCTGCGTCTGAGGCAGTGCTCTGCTCGAGCCCAACAAAGTAGATGTAAGGTGCTACAAGTCCACTCGCTACCGCGCTTGCGGCGAGGATCGCGTAGCCCTGTCTGCGAATATGCTTGTTTTCCTTGGACTGGATCGAGACAGGAGTGAAGAGAATCGCGGGGGCAAAGGTAACTATTGTCGTGAATAACAGTGGATTTACGAGGACGAGGAGTGGTTTGGAAACACTCGGCAAAAGTCCTCCAAGAAGTGCCGCGCCGATGGCAGCAAAATAGCCGAGAAACACGAATCGGCCTCGGTTACCATCAAATGATCCCATCGAGAAGCACTTTGCGAACGGGATTTTCGCTAATCGAATTTAAGAGAATCCATGAAAAAATTCAGAAAATTTTTCAAATCCACAGATTTACGACGCTTTCGAAAATTAGCCAAGAATTAGGGTAGGATTCAAAACATAGAGATCTAAAAATATCTTTGAGATTTTCATTTGATTTGGAAGAATGAAAGATGCGACAAGGATGCTTCGGTGTTGGCTTACCCGCAAACGTATCCGTCTATTCCTCTATTGGCGCAGAGATTTCTAGGCGAGTTCATGAGACAACTAGTTATGTCCAAGAATGGAAATAACTATTTCAAAGCGATGAGGAAATAGTTTGAAGAAGGTCCCAGTAGGCAGCGCAATAGTATCGATATTCAACAACGGCGAGCTAGCAATTCGGCTCGCCGATATCATGAACGTTCAGAGTCGCTGGGATTCGAGCTGACGATGAATTCGTCAAGACGACGAGGCTTTTTCCTAGCCTGACAGTTCACATATCTTTGCCCGGAAAAGCTTCAATCATTGTGGATCCGAACGACTATTTGCTGTCTTCGCCACTAGGTTCCGAATTCTCGCCTCCTGACTATATTCCTCCTCCAGGAATTTTCGATCAGCTTGAAAGTTCAGGGATTTCACTATCGAATGTCACTCACGTCGTGATAACACACGCCCACTTTGATCACTACGCCGGCGTGACTAGAAAAAATGCTGAAGAATTATTCCAACCATCCTTCCCGAATGCAACATATTTCTTGAATCGAGCTGACTGGGATCGAGCGGAAACGCAGGAGTCATTGAAAAATCCCAGTTCCGAAGTCAGCAACAGTCTGGGCGTTCTTCGCGATGCTGGCGTTTTGCACGTCACTAGCGGGAAAATAGAACTATTCCCGGAAATCGCAATTGTCCCCGCGCCGGGCGAGACTCCGGGCCATCAGATAGTGAGACTTAATTCAGGCGGAGAAACAGTCTACTGTTTAGGCGATCTCTTCCACGATTTCGTCGAAGTGGAAAACCCCTCAGCAATGGCGAGCTGGGCGGATTTTGAGACAAACCTTCGAAGCAAAGATTCGTTGACAAAATCTGCTCTGCAAGAGGATGCACTGCTGATTCCTGCACACATGCAACTGGGACGATTAATGGCTAAAGACTCTAGGATAAAGTGGGTATCAGTTTAGACTGTTCGTCGGAGAATCTCTCCTCGGCCAGATAGGAATTAAGGGAAAACAGTTATTTCTTCTCAGTTCTAAACCGGCGAAATATGACCAGCATCGTGATCAGGGGATCGGTTTTTGATGGGAGAGAATTTTTCGACGATGGAATTGTCGTCTTGGACGAGTCGACCGGGTTAATTTCTGATTGCGGGAAATCCTCAGACGTTCAGGTACCTAAAGATACGAGCAAGACGATTTCTGGAGAGGGATTCACCATCCTCCCAGGCCTCATCGATTCACATGTTCACTTTTTTGGTTCGACGAGATACGACCTAATGGAGTGGGTGACAACCCCTGACGCGTTGGTAGCTCTTAGAAGTGTTGACCATTTGCGGAGGCTACTCTACGCCGGCTTCACCACGGTAAGGGATCTCGGGAGCAAGGTAGGAACTTTCCTCGCAAGAGTGGTAAACGAAGGAGTGGTCGAGGGGCCCAGGATAATTCCGGCAGCAAAGTCGCTTGCCCAAACTGGAGGTGATGACGATCCCAAGAATTTGCCGCTTGATATCGCGCAAAGGCTCTCCTACTCGTACTACTGCGATGGACCATGGGAGTGCCGGAAGGCCGTGAGATTGTGTTTGAGGGACGGCGCCGAAGTGATCAAGGTTTACGCATCGGGAAGCTTTGCACAAGGAGGCACACCGAGAGTTCAACTCACAGTAGAGGAATTGAAAGCAATCGTGGACGAGGCACATGGTGCAAGAGTAAAGGTCACAGCTCACGCGTACGGGGAAGCCGCCCTTACGAATGCGATAGAGGCCGGGGTCGACTCGATCGAACACGGAATCGGTCTGACTTCAGAGATTGCGGCGCAGATCAAGAAAAAGGGAATATTTTACGTGCCGACCTTGAGTCCGTTCCTAATGGCAAAACCGAGCGCTAACAAAGATCGCGAGGTCCTCATCAAAAGGCACCTTACGAAAGACATGGAGCTTGCCAAGGAAGCTGGCATCAAGATTGCATGTGGTTCTGATTTCATTGGTGCGGAGAACGAGATGCACGGGCAAAATTATCTTGAAGTTGTCAACATGGCAAAATATTTCGGAAACAGGGAAGCGTTAACCGCAGCAACGGAAACGGCGGCGGATTGCATCGGCCTTAGCAACAGCGGAAGAATTCAGAAGGGGCGAGAAGCAAACTTGGTCGTTGTTAAGGGAAATCCCATGGAGAATATCGAAACACTCGCTCCAAATAACATACAACATGTCCTGAAGATGGGACGAATATACACTCCAAATAACTAGGAGAGAAACGGAATCGAGGATTTTTGCGAAGAGTATCCCCGATAGTAAATTGTGAAGACGACACAATTCAACCGAATTTTGTTTTCAGAATATGCAGAGTGGTTCGCGCATTTTTGTCCTTCTAGCTAACGAATCGACCAACCATTCACCGGGCCACCATGCAGGAACTTTTCTGGCGTCATGATTCCGTCACGCTTGAACACTAACCCGTCCTTCATTACAAATGAAACCTTCCGCAATGCGTCAATATCTTCTAGCGGATCTTCTTTCACCGCAATGATATCAGCGGGAAGGCCAGGCTTGATGGGTCCGCGCTTGTCGTAAATCTCAGAAACCTTGTAGCCGTTGATAGTCAATATCTTCAGAATATCCTTCGCTGGTATATCGGCGGCCTTCCAGGTCTTCAGGAAATCAATGACAACCTGCCCTCGAGTCATGCCCGGCACGTAGTAGTCTGCATCGGTTGAGAAGGCCATCTTCACGCCATTTGAATAGGCATTCTTCAGGCGGGTGACTCTACGATCGAACTCCTCCTGCGTGCCGCTGTATTCGGTATACGGGGTCTCAGTCCCAACCCGCCAGATCCCTTTCTGCGCCATGAGCTTATGGAGTTCATCGTTGAGAGCAACGTCGTGTTCGATAGACCAGATTCCTGCTTCAATCGCGCGGCGCGCCCCTTCTTCCGTCTGGACATGACCTGCAACCTTTAATCCACCTGCATTTGCGGCTTCCCGAATGAACAGCTTCATGTCCTCCACGGTATATGGATAAGGCTGGGAATCGACCATGATCTTGATCACCTTCGCTCCGAAGAGTACGTTCTGCCGGACTGCCTTTATGATCTCGTCAGGCGTGTCAGCCTCAAGATATTCGGGATAAACGATGTTGTGTTCTCTTACCATTTCAGGTGTGGGATGAAACTGTCCTCCTGTTCCTCCAATGATGATCCCGGAATTTATGATCGTCGGCCCGGGAACCCAGCCCTGTTCTATCGCGATTCTCAGGGCGGAATCGGCATAGAGCGCGTTATTGCCAAGATCGCGGACGACCGTGAACCCATAGGACAGCATCTGCATTCCGTTGGAAACCGCCTGGATCGCCCGGAGCGCGGTCGAGTCCTGGATGTAAGTGTAATAATAAGTGAAATTTTCAGGAAACTTCTTGTACGTTAGCGCCAGGTGATTGTGCGCATCTACCAACCCAGGCAATACTGAGAATTCAGAAAGGTCGATCGTTTCTGCTGCGTCCAGAGGAGCTACGCTGGCACCGATTTCTACAATCCTTCCGTCTTTCACTGAAATGGACTGATTGGTCTTAGAGGTTCCAGTTTCTGGATCGATCAGACTGCCAGCGCGTATGACATAAGCGGTTCCGGAACTGGAGAGGAGCGGTTCGGACTGTACTTGTTTCGTCAAATTATGCTCAGTGACTTTCGCGACCGAACTTTCGGTCCCTTAAACTTTCCGTGCGATCATGATCTAGTCTAAAACTCCGTCAGACTGCTGTTGATCGCAGCGAATCGATTCCTAAATCGCATTATGTTTCCGAAGAATTTCTCTTGTCGGTTCGATGGGCAATGCCTCCACCACCCTTCCGTTCCTCCCTTTCATTGTAGTTGCACGAAAAAGCGAGTTGTAGACCGCTTCCTCCGTAGCCTCGATGACACCTAAAAACAATGGATTCATGGCATCGTTTCGCAGCTCTTCAGGCGCTCGCGATTTTTTCGGAGAAAACTCCAGGCGCGATTCTACGGCTGTACTGAAGGCAATGAAATAGTCGCCGCTTTGATTTTGAGAAACAAAACCAGTCCGAGCAAGTCCAAGAGCCGAACGAACTGCAGCCCTGCGCAAGTTTCTATACCCTACGGGGGCATCGGTCGCTATGACGACTACAACCGAACCAAATTTCTGACTATAATTATTTTGATCAAAAAATCCTCCCGATCGAAGCTTATCTTTGTCGTAAGACTCGTTCAACTCTTTTCCCACGGGTGCTCCATTGACGGTTAGGAGGCCCTCGTAATTTGTCTGAACCATGACGCCGACACTGTACCCGCTAAGATCTTCAGAAAGCAATCTCGAAGAAGTCCCAATTCCTCCTTTGAATCCAAGAGCCCGTGTCCCGGTTCCCGCACCGACGCATCCCTCATCAACAGCTCCGGTCGTTGCGTTTGCAATGAGCGGAATACTTCGTCCCTCCCCACGCGCTTATTTCGAATATCGTTCAAGAAGCCGTCATTAGTCTCAGCTACGACGGGATTGATAGAGATGACTTCCTCATTTCCGGGTATAGATAGCATATAATCGATGAGAGCATCAGCGACTCGTGGAACACAGAGCGTATTTGTTAGCAAAATCGGAGTCTCTAACTCTCCCAATTCATTTACCTGAGTTGAACCAGCCAGCTTTCCAAATCCATTCTCGACAAAGATTGCCGCCGGAACCTTTTCTTGAAACAAGTTCCCTTCATGTGGCAAGACAGCAGTCACTCCGGTTCTAACATCATCTCCAAGAATGAGGGTCTCATGACCGATCCTTACACCCTTTATGTCGGTGATAGAATTGAATTGTCCGGGCGATAGCGTCCCCGGGGTCAGCCCAATATCTCTGACTCTCGGCCTTTCATTTCGCATTTAATTCTTATTCACAAAAGATCTTGTAGAAATTATTTTTGAATGGTGTTGTTGGAATTTCGACCTAATCTCGGCGGAAAGGTTAGGCGTTTTAAAGAAGTCATGCAACTCTTAATAGTCGCGCGAGTTCGCCCATCGCCTGATGAAGACAAATCCTGATGGCGGCGGTAGCAAAATCTACGCTTATGTCTGGTTTGACGTGGAAGATTACGTTACTCCCGAAACGAACAATGTTCCGCTTCAGGCGATTGAGATCCTCAGGAGATACAAAGTTCCTGTAACTACCAAGTTGGTAGCTGAAAAAGTTCGCTTCATGAAAGAGCAGAAGCGTCAGGACGTAATTTCTGGGATTAAAGATTACTGCGATGTCGGATACCACACCGACACGCACAGTAGACATCCCGTCGTCTTCGAGTACATCGCCGACATGGATGTCCTGAAAGGAGCTGAAGAGATCGAGAAAAGAGAACGACGCGGTCTTCAGGAGCTGAAGAACACGTTTGGACACGTGCCCACCTGCTTCGGACATGCCGGTTCACAGTGGGCACCGCACTACTACCCCTTCATGAGGAAAGTCGGAATCAGTGTCTACTTGGACGCGACTGATGTTGTGAACATTGATGATAGTCCTTACTGGTACTGCGGGGCGTTGAGCCTCAACAACAATGACAAGAATTTGGTGCGTTTCGATCGCACTTTCGAGAGCCCGGACGGAAACGCGAAGCTGAAAAAGAGATTTGAAAATATCCATGAACGGCTGAAGGGAAAAGGAGGAGCCATCAGCATTCTGTGGCATCCGCACACGGGCATTAACAAGGTAAACTGGGACGCGCTGAATTTTGCAAATGGGAAAAACACCCCTAAGGGGAAATACGCTTTGCCGGAGGAGCAACCGACCGATGTCAAGGAACGCGCCCTCCAGGATTTTGAGAGTCTGATAAAGTTCGGGTCTTCGTTCAACGATGTTCAATTCATTTCTGCTACCGGCGCGCACAGAATCTATCGGCGCAAGTTGGATATGGTATTGGGTACACCAGAAATCAGGAAGATTGCGAGCAGGCTCTGCAACTCAAACAAAATATCTTACTTGAAGCTGGGAGACGAATACATCTCTCCTGCCCAAGTTTTTTGCGCCTTGGTGAATTTCGTTGCAGCATATTCAAGGACTGGAAAGATTCCTAAAAGGACCGCAATGAGTGAACCTCTCGGACCGATGTCACGCATCAAGTCAAAAGCAAATTCCACAAACGTATCTCTCAGAAACCTCCTATCCGCCGCTGAAAAAGTATCTACATTCATCGGAAAGAGGGGCTTTATGCCTTCGAGCATAAAGATCGGTAATTCTGCTGAATTGGAACCCAGCGACTTTCTAGCGACTTTAACTGGATTGTCGATGATGTTGGTTTCAGGAGAATCTGTTAGTAAAAGTGTCCCAGTACGACGAGCTGAGGATGATTTTGGAGAAGTTCGTGGATGATGCAGCCTTCAAGAGAGCGTGTGAATGGGGAATGCTGACCAGGGGTTTTAAGGCGCCGAAGATTCTCGAGCAGGCAATGCTCCAGACATGGACAGAATCAAACCTGATTCTGATTTGAAAGCACTTCGAAGGGCCTTAGGGCATATGAACTCGTACTGAATGGGCCACAATTAACCCTTTTTCAGTAATGCATACAGAACGGTAAATGTACAGCTGGACAGAAAATCTAGAATTGCCGGAGCCAATCATTATTTCGAACTGGCGCCACGGGAGAAGTGCGGTACCTTCAGGCATTGCGAAGCTGAAGCAGACTGGTTCCGCGCTGGATGCAGTCGAGTTTGGTATTAGAGCAGTAGAAGACGATCCTCTCGTAGAAAGCGTCGGAACCGGAGGCATTCCCAACATCGAAGGTGTTGGCGAGCTTGATGCGAGCATCATGGTCGGTAACGTCTATCGCTGTGGTGCGGTGAGCTGCCTCACGATAACCCAAAACCCAATTTCCATTGCAAGGAAGGTGATGGAGATTTGCCCTCACGTCATGCTCTGCGGAGATGGCGCCACACGTTTTGCGCGGGCAGCAGGTTTCCCGGAGTACCAACCTGTAACCGAAAAAGCTCGCGAGAAGTGGAAAGAACTTCGTGAAAAGCTCGCTGTCGCAATGAAGGACCAAAGCAAGATCGAGGAGATTCACAAGGGTCTGGGTTACGACACTAACTTGGTTCCACTCGGAAAGGGCGTCGAGATGATGATGGAGGCCGGTCAGATCAAGGAGTTGGGTACTGTAGGTACTCTTTGTCTAGACTCGTCGGGAACAATCGTAGCCGGGACATCGACAAGCGGTTGGGCTTTGAGACTTCCAGGCCGAGTCTCCGACTCTTCCGTAATAGGCGCGGGTACTTACGCCACCCCAGTTGGGGCTAGCTCCTCGACCGGACTCGGCGAAATAGCAATCAGGCACGGGCTTACCAGAACCGTGTGCGACCTTTTGGCGGAGGGTTACAGCCCGACGGAAGCCTGCGAGACCACCCTGAGGAATATGCTTAGGCGCGACGAGGAAATTACCGTGATCATGGCTCTGATTGCTCTCGATAAACACGGCCGAGTGGGTGGGGCTACGACGAAGGAGTCTTATTCTTATCAGTATCAGAGGCTTTCGGATAGTAAGATGACTGAAGTCGTCCCTACGCCTATTTCAGTCTGATATCAACATCTTGATTCTGGGCTACACCCAACGGCATTTGTTTTGTGGATGCGTCAGAATGAAATGTTGTTTCACACTTGGGTCCTATCCGTCTCAATTTTTCAAATAGAGAAGACTTGCAAAAACAATAAACGATAGTCGAGTTTCTAACGACATCCCAGAGTGACCTTTCCAGTAGTCCAGACATTAAGACACGTTATTGAGTCGTCGGTTACATCCTCTACGACGACATCATCTCAAGCAGGATTTTTGCTGGATATCGCGATACTTGCCATTTTTGCCCTCATTTTTAGCGTGCTATTTGCTAGATTGAAACTTTCGATCGTGGCAGGTCAGATTCTCGCAGGAGTCTTGGTCGGGCCGTATGTGCTAGGTTGGGTAAAGGATCCACTGGTGCTAAATCAGCTCTCGGAAATTGGGGTTGTACTGTTGCTCTTTGTAATAGGTCTTGAACTCGATCCCAGCGATCTTAGGAGAATGTCTTGGGCGATAATTTCTTTGACCGCTCTTGAAGTTGCAGTAGCCTTTCTCTTCGGATATTTCGCCTCTTACCTCCTCGGATTCAATTTTTTGGATACAATCATTTTTTCAATGAGTGCCAGTTTTACTAGCACAGCGATCGTCGGGAAGATATTCCTCTCAAGAAAGATTTTGAGAAGTCCAGAGTCTGGCTTTTTGATCGGGCTACTCGTAGTTGAGGACATGTTTGCTGTTGTCTTCCTCATTGCGCTTTCCGCCCTAACCTCTTCCAACATCGGAACGTTTCCATATTACGTCATCGGTAATAGTGCCTCCTCGAGGGGGCTTGTCGCCGGAATAGAGGCGATAACGGGAGGTCTCGCTCTAGTTGGACTGGGCTACGCTGTTACTCACTTCGTAGCTCCAAAGATAATCAACTACCTGAGTTACTTTGACGATGAGTTCGAGGAGATCCCATTTCTATTTGGATTGGGTCTTGCTTTCGTTTTCGCAGTCATTGCCGCAGAGTTAGGTTACTCACCCGGAACGGGGGCTTTCATTGTGGGTCTCACCCTTCGCGGGAAGCAGTCCAAGTTTCTCTCCCGGAGAATCGCTCCCATCAAGGATCTTTTCTTGGTTTTGTTTTTTGTATCAATGGGAGGGTTAATCGATCCGACACCGGCCCTCGCAATCGGACTTCCGATTATACTGGCTCTTACTCTCCTCGTGCTAGGCAAATTCTTCGGCGGATTTTCGATCGGAAAGATATTGAACTTTGCAAACAGAAATCTGAGACTCAAGATGAATCGCGAAGCAAAGCGGGGAACTTTTACCCTCGACGGAACGCTTGACTCTCCTTCTACTTTCGGAGCATGGTTCATTCCAAGGGGAGAGTTCTCCTTGATCATAGGTCAATTTGCCCTCAGTCTGGGCATCATAGATCAGTCATTTTTCTCTCTGATCGGAATCTCAGTCTTGGTGACCACTATAATTGCGTCTATCCTCCTGCGGTTAACCGAACCGAAGAGGGCTGAAGCAATCTACGCGTTCAAGGGGAAGATGGATTCCGACAGCACGCAATAAAAGATAGGTTAAAAATTTGAGAGGGATGCAAACCAAAAAACGTCTGCTTTTTCATAGTCTTTTCGCTTGAATCGCTCCAAAAATGAATGGAGAGTTTATTCCTCAAAGCAGACAATTGCCTGATTTCTTTTTCTCGGTCCGATATCGCGATTCACTTGCACAGAGACGTCTTACTGCATCACTTTTGATTCTGCCCACATATATTCGCAGAGAAAAAGAATCTATTAGGGCATATACATACGTACATTTCGCATCGTCTCGCTGCATGATTCAGCCGAGAAGGCTTAATCAGCTTGAAAGAGAGGAGTCCTCCTCTTTTTGCCGTGTTTAATTACTAGTTCACATTCCTTGAATAAGAAAAATAACTTCTTTCTTTCATACTACCTATAGGTCGAACGAGGGTAGCATCGATGACTTCAACTTCTCCTAACATTACGCAAGCTCACCTGCTCTAAACTGGTCGATCAATTCCACTATGAGCTCCGCCGCCCTTTCGTTCAGTAGCCGCCCTTTCTCCGCTGAAGCTCTCGACGGCCGGCCTGCGTATGCTTTCGGGTAGTGCGCCTTTGTAAAGGCCGGATCATAGACGTTGGACAATGTCACGATGCCCTTCGCCTTCGCCGGTAGGTTATCTTCCTTCGGAATGATCGAAGCGTCAACGTATTTGTCTCCGACGTTCCAAACGAGCGAGGTCTCTCCCTCCCCTCCATGGCCATCGAAATCTGGAACGACTTTCTCCAGGGCCTCGAGGAAGGCGCCGGACCACCAGTCGAGGATTACGGTCTTCATCCCAAGCGACGCAGCTTTTTCCGCCGCCAGGCCGAGAGCTTTATCGTTTCCTCCGTGGCCGTTGATTATTATCACATACTTGATTTTCCACGGAAGGAATCCCCTGAGAACTTGATAAACGTACTCGGAAAGAACTTCCCCTGATACATCATGCGATCCTGGAAAATCTTTCAGGTGCCACGTGTGACCATATGGAATTATCGGGGCGACATAGATTCGATCGCCTGCGAGCTTTTCGACTTCGTGAGCCAGTTTCACCGGTACTATGATGTCGGAAGCAACACTGCAGTGCGGGCCGTGAGCTTCAAGGGTTCCCACCGGCAACACGAGCGTGTCAATCTTGCCAATTATCTTTGATGCTCTGTCGGACGTGATCTCTTCAATCAGCATAGGGCTTTCTGGTTTGCAGTGACTGCATCGCGGGTAAATTAATTCAGCGGTAAGAAGTGATTTGTGAAAAAATATGCGGGTGGGAGCTGAGAAACTACAAGACGCTCCCACCCGATTTGATGTTATTTAGGGAAAGAAGTTTGCCGGCGGTGGTGTCTGTCCGGTATAGTCTCCGATCACGAATCCGGTGTATGGGTCAAACAGACTGGTTGAATCCACTCCCGATAACGTTCGTCATGCCGTACTGGAAGACGATCTGCTTCTGTGAGTTGATTTCGATTACTCTGCTGTTGAACTGATCTGCGATCATAGTATTTCCGTTCGCGAGCCTTACGGCGTTACTCGGTGATGGGTTTGAGTTACTTTTCGGTGAAGTATTGGTAAAGTACTGGAAGACGATCTGTTTCGAAGGAGTTACTTCAATGATCCTAGAGTGTCCGGAATCAGTGATCAGAGTGTTTCCGTTAGGCAGTCTGCTCGCAAACGCGGCGATTGACAGCCCCTGGCTGTATTCCCAGACTATGTGACCTGACCGAGTGATCTCGATGACCCGGTTGTTGTTTTCATCAGCGATGAGTATGTGTCCATTCGAAAGGAGCTCTGCACTGTTCGGAGAGTTTAGAGCACCCGGGCCTGAGGTTGGACCATAAGACCAGACAATCTGCTTTTGCAGATTAACTTCGATGATTCTGTTGTTTCCCTGATCGGTAATCAGGATGTCGTGGTTGGGGAGCTGGATTTCGAAGACCGGAACGTTCAGAAGGTTGGGACCGGAGCCGGTCTTGCCCGCCTGTCCGTATTGCCAGACGATATTCCCGTTTTGATCTACTGCGATGACCCGGTTATCGACACAGGCAGTCGTACCAGCTACTCCAGAAGGGATGCCGGTGCCGGAGAGAAGGGTTATCCCGTTTCCGACCCTCTCAGCATCATTTGATCCGATAATCGAGCCTGGACCCGGGTTGCAGAGATTTGGATTACCTGAACCGAAGCTCCAGACAATGTGCTTTGTGAGCGAATTTACCTCAATCACCCTGTTGTTGAACTGGTCCGTTATCAGCACGTTGCCGTCCTGATTGAAACCTGAGGAAGGAGCCGAAGTTGCAGCGCTGACTGTGACCGAAAGCGCCAAGAATGCCGATAAGACTAGAAGAGAACCGACCACGATCAAAGTGGCCGTTGCCAGTTTGGCTCGCGTGCTTCTCCGACTTGTATTCTCATTATTATCGATTTGACTTTTGAGATAGATCATTGCGGAGCTACTATTATGATAGTAGTAGTTATGTTTTGTGCAAAATCTTTCTATCCACTATGGTTATAGTAACGAAAACATCCTAATTTCAAATAAAATGTTGGAAGTCCTCAACGAAATAGAACCAGGCATGTGGAATCGATTAACTCTACTTCCGCTCGGTGGAAGAGCGGCAAGCCTTCTCCGCAGCAGGCCTCTTGACGATGCGTATTTTCGTCAGCTAGAGCGAAGATTTTATGAATCTGATATGTAATCAAAGCTCGCCACAAGTGCAAAAAGGGTTGTGCGCTTTATTCTGTGGGGACTCACCGCTGGTTACTAGGGTCAACGGAATGATCATGATCATGGTCAATGTTGCAAATTCAGACAATGCGGTCTGTCGCCCCAGACGGCTTCGGCTATTAGTTAGCGAAGGTGTGCGTGTCGCCTGACTCTAACAAAATGAATGGGAATTCAATAATTCAAGAGATTGACCTTCGAAATGTCAGTGAAACCGTATCTGTGAGCACACGCGTGCGCACGAAAAAAAGAAAGAGGATTATCGAGAGGGGCGTTATCGCAAGGCTGCCTGCCAGGAGTTCGTCTGAGATCCCGATACTTCTCCTGCTTTCAAGTTCACCCGATGGCAAAATGTCCACCAAATCAGTGTTATACGAACTTAGGAACGGAAAATGGTTCAGCGAGCTGAAGGACGGAGGACAAGGAAGTAGTCTACGAAAAATCGAGAAAAAACGCACTCGACACCGTACTGAAATTTTCGAAAAAATCGTTGGTCATGAAAAGACAAGTGTTCCCGGTCGGCGAGGCCTGCGAGGTCGGCGTATGGAAGATCACAGAGTCTGGTATTGAAAGAGCCCGAAAGGAAGGCGCCAGCTGGCGAGCGACGTACAGCGAGCACCATGCCATAGAAGTAGATTTCGAGGATCTTCCTGACTCCGGTGTTAACGAGGGTAAAGTTTGACGAGAATAGTTTTCTGCTCCTGCGGTCATCCCCAATGTCAGTGTGCGCAGTGCATGATGTGTCGCAAAAAAGTTGATTGATTGAAATCAGGTGGAAGTTATTTCGTGGCACCACAGCCGACATTTACATTCCCCGTTAGTTTTAGGCAGGTCGACGAGCCAATTTTTGACGCTCTTGTTTCCATAGCGCGGAAAGAGGGTTGTAATGTAACTAGTGTATTTCGCCTGGCTCTGACAGAATTTGTGGAGTCAAAAACCCGATCGGATAGTACTGGACGAAAATTGGACGAGTTTTTGGACAAGTCAGCAATGTCAGCCCCCATCTACAACGAGATGTTGACCCCCGTAGAATTAAGGAGCTGGATGGAGAGTGATTTACTTCATGCAGCCAAACTTGTGCGAGGGCGAAAGGACGAACTCGATCATGAGTTGAGACGCCGCGGATATGTTTTCCGGTGGTGAACCCCCAAGCGATTTAACCCGACTCTGCATGAATTTTTGAGTTAACCTGAGGCTTTCTGCACCGAAATATGATGTTATGCTCGAATAATGCGGGCCGGAAATGGGACATTACTTAGCCCCTGCAACATATCTTTACATGAAACCCAACTAGATTATTCCCCTTGAATACAAAGACACTCAAGCTCGAATCTATAGTCCGGCTTCATAAGCGCCTTATGAAATGAACTCAGGTGTGGCTCAAGATCACACTTTTTGTCTTGCGACAGAGTTCGGATTGTTAATTGGGGGTTCGTTGATGTCCCAAACGTCGTCGCTGATGAAAGTGGAGTGATTCAAATATGCGGTAGTACAAAATGGAAACGACTCACACGGCTGCTACCGGAAATATTCGTAACGATACTGTGCCACGAGACTCTACACATCGTTTTGAGAACGGATGGAAAAGACGTGTCTGAAAAACTGGATAACATCGGTAGTCTTTCGACCATTTCAAGAAGCTTGAGGGATATCCCGAAGTGCAGAAAGTACACTCACGGTCTGATCGGGTTGAAGGAATAAAGGTTTAGAAACGGACTAAAGAGAATGCCCTAACTCTTCTTGGTTGGAACATCCTTTAGTTCAGATATCTCCTTCAGATTTACGAGAAACGCATTAACATTTTTCCTGATAGACCTATCTACCACAAGCTTATTGAGAACTTTTCCGAGGTATCCCATGGAGAGTTCGTAATCAAGTTTCTGAGTGGCTAACGTTTTGCCTTTCTTCGTCTGTTCGAAGCTTGACGTTATCAGAAACGAACTGAACAACCCACCTGGCCTCTGAGTGAACGACGCCTTTTTGTTCTCTATTATCTCCGTGCATTCGTAGAACACGTCGGTTTTTCTTCCGCCTATCTTTGTGACCATGTGTCCCTTCTGGCCGACCGAAGCAAAACCGGGAGGGTCTGCCTCAATCGTTATTGCGTCTGGATAAAGCTTCACTAGGTTTGCAGAGTCAGAGGCTATCTTCCAGACAGATTCTAGAGGGGCTGAAATTTCGACCGTCTTTTCAACTGTTGGCATGTTTGAAAACGTCGAATAAGTAGTATAAAAATGATTCACTCGTTCGTCTGACTAATTTTGTTGTATGATGCATTGTCTAGAACAAATTTAGAGCGAGCGGTGAATCTTCTTCATTCATCGTATCCCGCCTATTGTTGGATAGCTTGGGTAGCTAGGAAAGTTCTGTTATAGCGTCCATGCATTAGAATCTGGTGTGATACTTCTGTGAATATTAGGTGCCCCAGAATGCCGGAAAGCTTTATTCCTCATTATCGAAGCCGCTCCAGCATTTATTGTATAGATGCATCATGTGCAGATAGTAAACCAAGACGCCAAGTAAAATGAATAAAACTTCGAACTGTGTCACATAGACGGATACACAGGCATCCAAACAGATCAATCGATTACCGAAGGAATCCGAAGTTGAAGACATAGAGACGATGATTGAAATGGAAACGCAACGTTGAAGAACGCGAGAGAAAAAGCTCAAGCTAATTTCGTTTCTCAGATTAGACGTAATGCACAACATGGCCGCGAAACCGATCAAAAATGGGAGAGAGAATTGGACCCAGGACTACTCGATATACTTCTGGAGCTCAAGTGATCCTTTTGAAGTGAAGTTTGAGATAGAGAAAACTATAGGTCTACTCTTGGCGGGCGACGCGACACCGACCGCACAGCTAACCTATTCCGGTTCTGATAATCCGCCATTCATTGGCCGCAAGGTTCAACTCCGCTTCGAGACGGCTCTTCCAAAGGGGAACTGGTACTCGTTCCATGTCACAGCATGGGTTACACGCACTTGGTACACTGAGGCCGAGTTCCTTAGCTACGCTGACAAGGCATTCGGTTATTGGATTCACAATCTTCAGACTGCTCCGACCCTAGACCTCACTGAAGCTTCATCCCCGGAACTGTACGACCAACGGGTTCACGAAGCGGTGGACAAAGAAGCGAGACGAGCGAGCGAGAAAGAGGACCCGGCACCTGTTGAGGCACTCAAGCAGAAGATTCTGAGTGAGCTTCGGAATGGAATGTCCTTCCGAACGGTGCACCATGAAGGTGGAACCTCCATCTATTTCGACGGTAAGAACTTTGTCCGTTCGGAATATGGCGAGTCAGAGTCCTTCAAGATACTGGGAACAGAGGACGAGGTGCTGGATTGTATAAGGGAGTTATACGACTGGGAATCACGCAGGGACTCTTTCCCTCATCGTCCGCCCGAGTTGGAGGTGTGGGGATTCATACGCCAACAGCTAAAGTGAAAGGCAACGAGTCCCACAGCCTACTTCAAGAACATTTGAAGTGGGTTTGATCTTGCTGCTTCGGACAAGTCTTTGCAGGAACTTCTGTATTTGTCGGCGGTTTCAATTAGATAGATCACGCATTCCCCAATATGTGTTTGTTGTCCAACCGGCGTCTTAGAACAATTAACTTAGTTTCGACCTGGGAGTCGGTAAAAGCCTGAGTGTCTGTGGGGGCCTATTCAAAAACTTCTGTAATTCCTTTTGAAGATTGGGCCAGTCGGTAGCTTTTATCAATGCCTGAAGATAATCGTCGTAGGACTTTCTGCTTGTAAAGAGAGTGAACCATACGAACACATTTTCGCCTTCTCTAACTGGCAATCTGGGGTAGTTGTTTGGACTGGATTCACTAACAAAAGCAGCTAGAGACGGAGCACCGCTACGTGCTAACACCGGTCTAAGAGACTCCCTGAAGAATTCAAGAAAGTTATCATTCGGCATTGATTCAAAATGGCAGATGGTTGCGGTTACAAGACTCGTCTTCGAATGACCGGTCTCAACAGCTACTCGACGTCGAAGAAAGAACCCTGATCCGGGCCAAGCTGTACGCAAAAGAAAGACATTGTCGGAGTCCTCCATAGTGGCATTGGCTTTTTCTCGGTGCGCTTTCCAAATCAAGCCATTGTAGAATTCTTCAAGAGTTCTGCCGCGAGTCGGCATATCAGGGAAGCCTCTCAACCAAACGAATCGGTTTGGATTTTCGAGGTCGCGAAACTGACCGATTAATTCTGCACCCATTTCTTCCTGTGGATCGAGCAAATCTCCTTCGAAAAGATCAATCAAAGTATCACGCTTTCCCGGATACAAAGTATACTGTCGAAGCTCCACAATCGATGATGATTTTGTTTCTTCGGTTGATGTCGGAATCTGGCTCATGCAATTCGCTATAGAAAGTATATTTATTTAAACCAGCAAGGGAAAAAAACTATAGTTGAAATTTACCTGGAAGAAACATGGAGTGTCGTCGTTTAATTGCTAAAAACCCATTTGAAAAATCGACATGAATTAGAGACAACAAGTAGATACTTCTGATGTTATTTCTCTAAATCTCAAGTTTGTACAATGTCCTATACAAACATCTCTGAAAGTATTGGGCCGAGCGGGAATTATACTAGTCTTGGATTACGTGCAATGACTGAAGAAAGTTCATGCTGCACGCATTACGCGGAAAGATTGCAAACATTGCAGACGAAAAACCTAAACATTTAATCGAACATGTCGAGATTCTAAAACAACTAGTTGGAAACAGCACTATTTCAACAGAAATCAAAAACATTCCTGATCCAATTCAGTGGGTTTACAAAGGCAAACTTTTCTTCGCTTGCAACACAGCCCCGAAAATCGACGATCCATCAGATTCTATCTGGGACAAGATTTGCGCCACAAATTATCCAAATCGTTTTCGGAGAGTTCAAGGCTTTAGTGAACGATTACTAGCGAATGATGATGAATTCAAAGGACTGATTCTTGCATCGCTATACGCCCTTCGAAATATGATGGAATTTGGATTTACATATTCTGATGGGATAACGGATAGGCGTAATCGTGACAATGTCGTCTACTCGTTCATCGAAGAAATGATTCGTGAAGATGAATATGAGACCGGGCCAAATCATACGATTTGGTTCGTGGATTTGTACAATAGATACAAATTATGGGAAGAAGCCAGGAATTACGAACCAAGAATTCCAGCGGTCTTTGCTAATATTCTTCATTTAACGTATTCAGAAATAACTAAAGAACGCGTTTGGCGACAGGATATTACGCCAGCGAAGATGGAATATCTTTACAAAGGTATTGGTACAGAGGATTTGCCTGGCTAAGGTGATAGTAGCTGCGTAACTCCTTATCTTTTATACTAAATTTGAATCCGATCAGATCAATACGCAGGGATTGTAGGCATTTTTGCCCGTAGTTAAGCAGCTACAATTACTTTTATTTATTTTCTTTTACTTTTGTTTAGGGCACCATTAATGATGACAACCCTTTGCAGGTTGCGGAATCTCAATTTTCTCGATTTATTTTATTGAAGCTTGTCTAAATGAGTGGCCTTCATCATCCATGCGCACTTCTAAGAGTCTCAACCATGTCGGTCTTTTCCCAGGTAAAGTCAGGGTCGTCTCTTCCAAAGTGTCCGAATGCTGCCGTCTTCCTGTATATTGGTCTTAGTAGTTTGAGATGATTTATTATAGCCTTAGGTCTCATGTCAAAGTTCTTCTTGATGAGTTCAAGGATTTCTTCATCGGAGATCCTTCCAGTGCCATGAGTATCTACCAACACGGAAACGGGCTCTGCCACACCTATGGCATACGAGATCTGTATCTCACACTGATCCGCAAGTCCGGCAGCCACCACATTCTTGGCGATGTATCTTGCCATGTATGCCCCCGACCTATCGACCTTCGAGGGATCTTTTCCCGAGAAACATCCGCCACCATGACTTCCAACTCCTCCGTACGTATCAACGATTATTTTCCGGCCCGTGAGACCTGAGTCGGCAAGCGTCCCACCTGTGACGAATCTGCCGGTTCCATTCACAATATACTTTGTCTTTTCATCAAGCAGATCGGACGGAATGACCTTTCTCACTACCATGTCTATGACATCCTTTCTTACTTTATCTGACTCCACTTTCTCGCTGTGTTGAGCAGCAATTACCACCGCTGCGACTCTCTTAGGTTTCCCGTCCTCGTATTCGACCGAGACTTGTGACTTGCCATCAGCTCTCAGGTAGGGCAGGATTCCATCTTTTCTGCACTCGGCAAGCCTTCTGACGAGCTTGTGGGCAAGCACTATCGGTAGCGGCATCAATTCTTGGGTTTCATTTGTTGCGTAGCCGAAAACCATTCCTTGATCCCCGGCGCCCTGCTCATGTATTGGTGTTTCGTTTACTCCCATCGCAATGTCAGGAGCTTGCTCGGTTATTGAAACAAGTATCCCGCAGGTTTCCCAGTCCAATCCATCTTTCGCATTGTCAAGACCTATTTCTTTCAGAGTCTGCCTAACAATCGCAGGTACTGATACATATGTGTCGGTAGTTATCTGGCCCGTGACTATGACATTTCCTTGCATCACCAGAGTTTCGGCGTCAACTCTCGCTTTTGGATCCTTTTCCAATATGGCATCCAAGATGCTATCTGAAATCTGATCCGCAACTTTGTCAGGATGACCTTCAGCAACTGATTCAGAAGTGAAGACGTAATTTCCTTTGTTCCTCATACCAATCTGTCTCTAATCTCTTGTTTCTGTAAGTTAAGCACGCCACTGAGTCCATTGTAATAAGACATTTCTAGACTCCGCATATTCTTTTATGCTATCTGAAACTTCTATATCATTCGCTGTATAGATTATCGCAGTTTCAGCCCGCTTAGAACGTTTATAGTCTAAGATCTGGTCGATGTCTAAATACGAAAGACGCGACTTATCTTTAGCATCAATAACTATCCTGCGCTTCCCTTTTGAAACGAGAAAATCAATGCGCCAACGATTCCTCATGGAGTGCTGTTCATCAATTTCCCAGCCTCTCCATAATGGATAATATTTTCGAATACTATTGTAAACATGATTTTCAAAATCAGTCCCTGAAACTTTCTTTGTCTTAGTCATTTGAGTTTCTCTCAAATTGGACTGATGGCTCAAGTAACGACTGATATTTGAGCGAAAATCCAAGTCTCCAGTTGTGAGCAGCGATCAGGGATGGAAATTGATGCTGTTAAAATTTGGATGTCGGGTCATTGTAGATATTTGGTTCAACTAAAAGAGGCGAGCCAATATCGTACCAATACAGCTCCCCGCTAAATCCACAAGCGCCATGATTAAATTGGGAGATCTTGAGATCTTTTTCCCCCTCTACGAATTTCTTGTCAAACGTGTGATAAAGGTGATCTTCGTCAGGAGGTTGTACGGCTACATTTTTCCGACACTTGTAACAGCGAACATTAACTGCTTCAGGCATACCTTGCTGTAAGCATTGTATTAGTAAAAATAGTTTATTCCGCTAGATTTCCAGCTGTAATGCTATAGGTATTCAATCAGGCGACTTACATTTTCCAGATCTCTCCGGGGTATTCAAATCCTGTAACCACCTGTCCGTAAAACAAGCCTACATCGTTAGTTATCGAGCGCTCGACCTACCGATTCTATTTAGGTTGCTTTTCCAGATTTGACTTTAAACGAAGCAAACTTAGAGCAAGCCGTGAATCTTCTTCATTCATCACTTCCCACCAATATCATTGGATTGCTTGGATGGTTCGTAATAACCTAAGAGATCCAAGCTAGAAGGAACAAATCTTCATAAGTCACTCTCGATTTGCTTTCGTAATTATCCTACATCCTTGTGCCGATTCTCGTGAAATCAAGATCGACTGCCTATGCAAATGCCAGATGGGCGTATGCGAGATTAAACATGGAAGCAGGTAAAGAAGAAGCGCGCTTCAATCAAGGGAGTACTTTATGGCTTTCTGGAAATCTATCTGAAAGAGCAAACCATCGGTAGCACTTATTAGATGCGGGTCTAGCCTACATCTCTGCCCAGAGATTGGCATCCTACCGTAAACAAAACGAAGAGAAGGAAGTGAAGGGGCACAACCATCCGTTCAACGAGAAGTGCGGCCCGCACTGCCCGCGAAACGAGCACTACAAGGGGCCCGTTAGAAAGCCAGACTTTCTCCACAGGAATAAGCAGTAGCGCTCTAGCGACTGGCCGGGCGTTCGACATGCTTCTTGGCGTTCATTATCAGCTTGGAGAATGGGGCGTGTGAAGAATAGAGACAAGCTGTACAAGAATCGGTTTGACATAGTTCATATGAAAGACATGCTAGCAAAGCCAGGGAAATATGATGATGCCATTCCATACTTCAACGCCGCGCTCGAGATTACTCCAGATGCAACTAATGCTCGCTGCAATCTAGGTCTGTGTTATGTGCGAAAAGGAGTTTTCGAGCTTGGAATTTCTGAAATCAAGAAAGCGAATGAAATTTCCAAAGGGAGTAACCTTGGAGTTAAGAACGACCTTGCATATGCGTACGTAAAGGCAGGTCGGGTGAAAGAGGCACGAGATCTCCTGTCAGAGTTGCTTAACATGCGGCAAACGAGTAAAGAACCTCGTGCTGCAACCGTTATCGCAGGGATCTACGCGAATCTGGGTGAGATCGATAAGGCTCTCGAATGGCTGGAGAGTGCCTACGAAGAACATTCTGGATACTTGATTTCAATTAATGACGACTTTACATTCGACAATTTGCGTTCCGAACCGAGGTTTCGGGCTTTGCTGAAGAAAATTGGTTTTCCAGATGCGGACTGATTAGTTGCTATATTATCCCAGGTTATCTCTTCAGAGCAACTCGCAGCAGAATCGAACATTATCTCCAGATGCTGAGCCGGGCTACCACTACACATTATTTATTTGGAATGCATTATCCGTTCTCAACGTGGAAAGCATAGTCTGGCAGTACATCGCCGACCCCCCTGTCGAGAAGCTCAACGAACATCTGAAAGAAAGGCACATCATTGTCGACGCGATCCTTCTGGCTCTCCAGAACGCCTTTGAACCCCTGACTATCAACGAGGCGGCGCTAAAAACCGGCTATTCTCGAAAAACGTGCGAAACTACTCTCTATGAGCTTGCGAAGGTTTGTGGCGCGGTTCGCCACGCTTGGCTTCGGGGAAACAAGAAACTCGATGTAGATTCGCTGACGCGTTTTCCCTCCGTACAACGATGGCTCTCTGAACTAAAGGCAGGGCCCGGGAGGAAAGCTGCACTTTACACTCTCTATGATTTTGTAATCTACTTGCGGAAAAGTACGGAGTCAAAGATCCAGAAGAACCGATTCAAAATGCCCTAGATGCAAACCGAAGACAACTCGCGACACACATTCACGCTTCTTAAGGCATACACAAATTCGCTTTCTGCGGATTTGCTCGGATCATCGAAGCAAAAACGCTACAACACGATTAGATCCTTCTATCTCCACAACGATTGCGAGCTGCCTTCTTCTCCACTCAAATTTCCAATTCAAGTTCGCTCGCTATTCCCGACATTGACAGACAGGCAGAAGAAGCGATCAATATGCTCGCTCTCGTTAAGAAAGCCGCACATGTTCAAAGGCGACTCCACTCTGGAGAGCGATTGTCATGGTTCAGACGCAAGGTTTCTTGGATGATTCGACCACGGTCAACGTCTTCAATCATCTGGCCTTTTCGCAGTTGGCGACCCACTTTGGCACAGCCAACTATTTGATATGGGATGAGAACCGTACGCCGGTTTGGATCGATCTTGTCCGCCCGAAATCGCAAAATCGAAGATTCTATATCTTCCTTGATCATGACGCCATTGTCTGTCTAAAGGATTGGCTCGCTGTCAGAAAGAACTTGACCGATGTCGAGATCAAGATTCATGAGAACACATCCCGGTAAGATAAAATCTCACGTTCGGATCCAATCTTTATCACGACTCATCTGGAAGCGATAAGACCGTCCTACTTTTACAATCATCTAGAAATCATGCAGGACTTACAGAGCATGCTACGGAAAGATTTCTCCAAAGAATTTGCAAATTAGGAAGTCGGATTTTCAAAAAGAACATGTTGTACTAAATTAACTATCTGATCGGATTCAACGACTTTTCAAGAAGGGAGCCCACTACAGAATCTATTTATCTGCACTTTTTAAGTCCCCACGCGTAAGACTGTTATACCAATTCAGTCGGATGCCCCGTTCGAAGTAAAATGGTTGAAGCTTATTGTGTAAAATGCAAAGCTAAAAGAGAGATGAAGGATCCGAAGAAAGTTACCATGAAAAATGGAAAGCCTGCGATGCAGGGCGTTTGTCCAGTCTGCGGGACTAAAATATTCAGAATTGGTTCCGGTTAGGCGGAATCGATTTCCTAAATCTCAATGAATTGTCGTACGAGTGGAGGATCTGAACGCAAAGAGTCTGCTTGTGGCGAGTGAGCCGGGACACTCACAGCCGTCATGGCATTATTGAAAGACTCTTCGTCAGTCCACATTGATATGCCCACAAGTGCATTAGTGCCTTTTTCGGAAAGCACGTGCACTCCGATTATTCCCGGCTGGTTCTTGATAGCTTCTGCAAAAGCGCGCATTCTGTCCGCGAGCTCCCTTTCCCTGCCTGGAAGTGGTTTAACGGTAGCCATGTTGACAAACATCCGAAAATCAGTCCATGTTTCTTGGCTTTAATCGAACTTTATCAGTTTTTCAATGTCTGACAGCGTGCTACTTTTAATTGGGAACGAAATGTGGGACATCTTTAAATGAATAATTCGTTCATTCATTAATAATCTGATCCGAAATGCCGCGTTCCAAAGAGTCCAATCAAAGAATTCGAGAAGAAACAGAGAAGAAGATTCTCGATTCAGCTAGAATCGTCTTTGGACGAAAAGGTAGCAGTGCAACGATGGCCGATGTGGCTGTCGAAGCAGGGGTCAGTCAGGGTCTGGCGTATCGATACTTTGCAAGTAGGGAAGAGATCCTGACCACACTGGTGAAGCGGTCCGCACAATCGGGGGGTGGACCAGCTGCCCGCATTAAGGAAATTCAAGGCACACCAGGCGAGCGTCTGACAGTCCTGGTTTCATACTTATTGAAGGACAGACGAGAGCACCCGGAGTTCTATCAATTCCTCTACCAAGTTCTGGCAGACGAAAAGATGCCCGAGGAGCTCCGCAAACTCGTTCGCAAAAACGGCAGAATCATTCTCGACACAATGCGACAGCTCATTGTCGAAGGGCAGACTTCCGGTCAGGTTGCAAAAGATGATCCTGACCAGCTGTTAACCGCTCTAATTGCCTGCATTGATGGATTGGTAAAGAGAATCAATTTGGGCGATCCAAAGACTTCCAATCAGAACTTTCCTGATGATCGGATCATACTGAGGATTCTGAAGCCAGACTCCCAGTAAGGACAGACATCGATGATACGAAAAGGGGTCAGCTACGACGTGGGCCGAGTAATGGGATTTAATTGGAGACCTGGCTTTGATCCAAAAGTAGTTCACCGCGAACTAGAGATCATCAAGAACGACCTTCATTGCAATGCCATTAGGATCTGCGGCCTCGACATTGAAAGGCTGATGATAGCTACCGAGGATGCATTAAAGCAAGGGCTGGAAGTTTGGCTTTCGCCTGAGATGTGGGACAAGGGTCAGGAAGAGACGCTGAATTACATCATGAGAGCCGCTGCATCCGCGGAGACATTGCGTCAGCGGTGGCCGGACCAGTTGGTCTTGAGCGTAGGCTCAGAGTTGACTCTCTTCATGCGAGGAATCGTCGAAGGTAGAAACTTCGCGGCAAGGATTGCCAACAAGAATCTGCGGGCAAGCGTGATGGCCGGGGAACACAACAAGCCGCTGAATGCCTTCTTGGCTAAGGCCGCCGCGGCAGTTAGAGGAGTCTTTCACGGCAAGCTTACTTACGCGTTCACTCGTCTGGGAAGCAGTCGATTGGAGTCTTTTCGATTTTGTTGGAGTTGATCACTATCGAATCACCCGCATTGAGGACAAGTACATTGAACTTCTAAAACCGTCTTTCATACACAACAAGCCGGTCGAAATAACCGAGTTCGGTTATGGGACGTGTCAAGGAGGTCTCGGCTCAGAAGGATTTTTGAGCTCGGCGGGATTGGGCGGGGATATCGTCGACCACAAATCGCAGTTCTTGCATCAGGTACCATTTGTGGGTCGATTTGTACGACCGCACCTGAATGTCGATCACATTCGTGATGAAGGTTGGCAGGCACGCAAACTGATAGAAAATCTCTCCGCACTCGACGAAGTGGGTGTTGATGGTGCCTTCATATTCCAATTCATTTCTGAAATAACCCCCTATAATGACAATCCCAGATTCGATCTCGACATAGCGAGCTCGAGCCTAGTGAAATATTATGATGACGGAAGGCATGGCACGACTTATCCGGATATGACCTGGGAGCCGAAGGAGTCGTTTAGAGCAGTGGCCGATTACTATTCCAAACATTAGGATGCTATCACGCAAAAATCCCAGTTTCCGTTTAGATTGAATCGCGAGAGCTAGAGATCCTCCCTATTCTTCTGTCGAGAATTTCGACCGCCCCAACAGGTCTAATCAAAGTAGATTTGAGTACCACGAGACTTAGGACCGGATTTACAGGCTGACGCGAGACGTTTACTTTTGAGTTCACTTTGAATATCAAACAATAACAAATGAAATCTCGCCGAAGAGCTTGAACTGAACTCTTCGGTACGCAGAATTGCCCCCCCCGTGTAGAACAGGTCAAAATTGGCATAATAAATCAATGAAGGTAAAACGATAGCCTTGGAAAACAGAAAAGGTCTGCAGGTACAGGAAAAAGAACAGCGTGGAGAGGAAGACCTGCGTGGATTGTATAATCTGATTGGATCCGAGGCGCCGGCATAACCTAGCCGAAGCCCAGAGTGGCCTGTCCGTAGATCGAACTATGACGATCGCGATGAATTGGCTTGCCTTTGAACATGTGACGCTGAGTTCGCAGTTTCTCGAACCCGTAACGGGAAAGCAATTCGAGAGCTCTTTGTTCGACGCAGAAACGAATACCGTCGGGCAATCTTCGAAGGAAAATCTTAGAGCGCTGACCAGTAGCTCTTCTGCAGCATCGGAATTGCTCACGACCCATGGCCCGATGACCCGAGGCTGTGCAACCAGAAAGCCGTCGATTAGCCCATTCGCATCACGCGACACCAAGAACCGGATCGGATCGTCCTCAAAATATGAGTGAAGAAGCTGGGATCGATCAGCCCCGAAATGCGGCGAATCGAATGAGACCAGTTTCGGAAATTCTCCTTGGGTCAGATGGTAATTTAGAGCATGTTCACCTTTCGGCTGTTCTTTCGTCCTGCTTTGCTGGAAGACTAGGGTCAGGTCGGAATCCGCGAACCCATATTTTTCGTAAAGGGGGGCCCCGTAAGGGCTGGCGTCAAGCAAAACGTGGGACAATTGCGAGCCTCAAGCCAATCCATGATGTTTTCCAGTATCATCCCGCCGACCCCCTGTCGCTGAACCTTAGGGTCGACGCCCATCAGTCCGATGTACGCAAAGCGGCCGAAATCCATTGTAGCTCCGAAACCGACTATTTCATCATCCTTTTTTGCGACAAACGCACGACTGGGAAGAGTCTGCAAGTAGCGCCTCATATAGTCCTTTCGTCCGTACGAAGTTTTGAACGCCGATCTGAGCACGACATCCGCCGCTTCCATGTCCCTCTCAGTGAACGGTTGGACGACAAAAGACATTGTTCTTTTTCGCTCTGTTTTCAAACTATAAAGTTATGATTCAATGAATTACAAACATCGAATCTTGATATGATTTCAAATCAGTACCTCTGCTCAAATTTGGGTTCGATTTGGGCATTCTTCTAAATATCATGACGACAAAACCGGCTTAATGAAACATGGCGAGAGACTCCATTAGTGATTTCCGAGGGTTTGGAACTCGTCTTGATCAGCCCTCGGGTTAGCCAGCTGGTCTTCAGCCAAGTCGAACTCAATGAGCAGATTCACAAAGTGTACAGAACAGTTATTATCGGGCGAAAAACGAACACGGAATCCAGCCTAAACATCGATCTAAGGTTAATGGTAGGTTCCTACAGTGCCCGGAGATCCAGCATTTCGAAGACTGCTCTATTATCTTCTCGCCGGAACCCGGGGCGCCTTAAACCGGCTCCTAATTCTGCGATATCTCAAGGCTACGCCTGTAAACGCGAACAAACTGTCGACCGACCTAAAACTCGACTACAAGACAGTGCAGCACCACATCAAGATCCTGGAGCAGAACGGTCTCATCGTATCTTCTCAAAAGGGCTCTTACGGCGCGGTGTATTTTCTCTCACCGTACATGGAAGCCGAATATTCGATCTTAGAGGAGATTTGGGCTAAAGTAGATAAGACATCAAAGGAGACAAAGTGAATATAGATAATGACGGATATCTGGTTGTACGCGGCCGCGGTTTTCGCCCTCAGCTAACACGGTGTTGATCATAATTCTTATCGTACTCTATTCGTCGAGCTTCAGGAAGATCAGATCGCCGTTCACGATAGGCTTGATATTTTTTGCACTGTTTTTCTTGGTGCAAAATATCGCCATCATCATATTCTGGTACCAGCTTTACAGCTTGGGTCCAGCGGTCGCGATAGTCAACGCCGCATCTCCATACATGACCGTCATCAACCTGGTCGAGACGATCGGTCTAATCAGCATCGTCAGAGTCTCCATGGAGTAGCTGCTTAGCCAGTGTTTGCGACAATCTGAAATAATGAGCAAAGGACGGCCTGCGTCATGTCTCTGCAAGGCAGCATGATTATGATTGATTCGCAGGACGGCAAGGTTCCAGCTTACGTCAACAAGCCTGCCAACGTTAGTAACAAGACGCCTGGGGTCATCATAATTCACGAGTGGTGGGGGCTCGTCCCACACGTCAAGGGAATCGCCGATAAATATGCCGAGCAGGGCTATGTTGCGATTGCCCCAGATCTTTACGCGGGGGTGTCGGCGAGCAACCCCGACGAAGCCCGAAAACTGTCGATGAGCATAACGACTCAAAACTCTAAGAAAATGATCGACAGTACGGCAGTGTATCTGAAGGCGCTTGACCTGTCTCGGGTCGGCATTACGGGTTATTGCTTTGGAGGGACCCACGCGTTCAACTACATGTGTGAATCGAAGGATGCTTCCGCCGGTGTAATTTACTACGCGAGCAGACTTCCGAGCGATGAACAGCTCGCGAATATCTCTGTGCCGCTCCTGCTAATTTACGGCGATCAGGATCATTCCGTAAAGCCAGATCAGGCGCGCCAGCTGGAGCTGACGCTGAAGACACTTGGCAAGAATGCTCAACTTTTGCTCTACGAGGGGGCTCCACACGCATTCGCGAACGAGACTAACAAGCAGGGGTACAGACCGGAGGCCGCGAAGGACGCGTGGGAGAAGACGATACTGTTTTTCAACACCCATCTTTTGCTGGGCTGAGTCATCCAGCCTTTTCCTGGTCAGGAAGTTTTCTCTCGCCGGTTTGGTTGATCTGCGCCGGACGCGACGCCGTCAGAATTACCGCGAATAAAATTATGGCACCGCCTAAGTATTGAATGAGATCCAGCCTGACGCCAAGGAACACATATGCTGCGAGTGAAGCAGCTATCGGCTCTAAAGAAGCTACCACGCCAATCTCGGTCGCGGGGAGCCGCCGCAGTCCCGACAGGTACAGCCCGAACGAGAGTATCGTTCCGAAGATTATCACAAACAGGACGAGGCCGAATACCGCTAACAGTGAAGCTGTTGGAAAAGTATAGTTTGCAAGAGAAAAAATTCCCAGCGGGAATGTAACGATACCGCCTATGATAAATCCCCATGTAAGGAGCCACCACGAGCCCCGCTCCCTGATGATTTTACGCGACGCAAGCGAGTAGTAGGCTGCGGTTACCGCGGCGAGCAGCCCTGAGATGAGCCCGATCGGTGTTATCAAGACCTTGAAGCCGCCCCCGGAAAAAATGCCGATCAGAAGCAGCGTTCCAACTCCGGCAAAAACTAGGATGGCGGTCCACCTGGATGACCAGCGAAGCGCCCCCGTGAGCGCTTCGTAACCCGCGACCATCGGGAGAAAGAGGAACTGGAGTAAGGTTGCGGTCGGGGCGTTTGAATACTGGATCGCGGCGAGGTACGAAACCTGAGTTCCCACGAACCCAAAGATCGCGATGGCAATGAGTTTGCCGATGATCCTGGACTCGGGCAGCGCCGGTCGGAGAACGACGAGAAGCAGGAGACCGGAAACCGCCATCCGGATGAACGCGAGACCCAGGACGGGGAAGTGATACAGCTGGAAAAGAGCCTGCGACGCCGTTCCGGAAAGCCCCCAGAATGAGGTACCGAATAAAGTACCCAGAAGTGCAGTCCGGCGGGCTTGCAATGATGCGCCTTTTCTTGGTCTGTGCTATTATTGCCTTCGGAATCCAGTTAGGCAATTTTATTATTGAATTCTTGCTCACGTTCGTTAGTTCAAAACGAGATAGCATAAATGGCAAAGCGTTATCCGCTCCTAGGGATTTTGGCCGGTGTCATTGCTTACTCGTCGATCATAATCGCCATCCTTGTATCTCCCTGGTTCAGCTGGCTCAACAACGCACTGAGCGATCTTGGAAATACTTCAGCTCAACGAAACATTACAAGCGGTTCTGCAGCAGTTTTCGACGGAGGCCTGATAATTTCTGGGCTGCTGACTCTTGCATTTGTCCTCCTGCTTTTGAGAGATTTCAGATTCTCGTGGGAGTACCTGATATGGGGAATACCACTGACGATATCCGCGATAGATCTTTCTACAATTGGGATTTTCAATGAGAGTTTCGGCGACATCCATTTGATTGTATCAATAATTTTCTTCTTCTTCACTGCACTGTCCCTTTTCCTCTATAGCTACGTCTCGTTTCCTATGGGTACTCCGAAAACTGGTGCCCTCGCATTAATCCTAGGAGTCTTTTGTTGCATAATGTGGGTCGCTAGGTGGCCGTGGCAGGGAGTGGCAATTCAGGAAGTAACCACTTCAGCTGCGTCTGCCGCATTTGTAATCATACTTTCTTTTTCTATCCTCACCGGAAAGATGAAGACAATGGCGCTGGCCAGTACAGAAAAATTAGAGGATGTTAGATCCAGATAGATAACTCATTTCAATCCTACAAAAAAGCTTCACCGGCTCCCAGGGAGATGGGAGCCAGATTTAATTCTGAGACGGTCTACTTGAAGTTCTTCAGGTTCTCGGTGTCTTCTTTGAACGACTGCTCTAACTGATTCATGACGACCGTCTTTAGCTGGCCCTCCGGAATCACTTTTGAGACATATTCGCCCACGAGAGTTATTCCAGTTCTTTGATCCTTCGGAATATAATATGACATGACCTTTGAACCAGCGAGCGGCCCTTCGAGATACTCCAGCATCCGTCCGACTGGAACGAGCGGGGTACTCCTGATCTTGACCAGTGTCTTCGCACCCCCCGGGCCTTCAACTTCAAAAGAAAGGACCGTGCTTTTTCCATCCATTTCAAACTTCCTGTTCGTCATGCTCGCGTGTTTGTGGTGGTCTCCCGGAGTAGACATGAACCGCCAGATCTTCTCGACCGGAGCATCGAACTCGCTGCCTTCATCCAATATGAATACCAAATCAGATCATCACTTACGGTCACAGATCAATATTATATCCCTTGCCGTAAAGCAATTTCCCGCTTTGCAGGATATTACGATCTGGCTCCAACAAACGATAACTGAATCAAGTGCGAAAGCTTCCGAAGATTTCGCGAACATCCAAATTCCAAAGGGGGACTATGCGTTGCAGTCCTTGCAGATTCCGAAGAATAGCAAGATCGCATTATTTTCGAGTGACAGGGCCAGACTTCTTTTTGCCGGGAGGAGAAACAGACCGATGTTCGTATCCGACGAAAATACGATCCTCGTTTTGCGTGAGAAGATCGAGATACACTACAACACGAACAACCTCCAGGAAGTTTCGAAGTTGATGATAAAGCATCCAAAGAGCAGCCGGGTGGAAATTTCTAAAGACGTGAAGATCTCGCTCTTTTCAATGAAGTCGCAGGAATAATATCGAGCTGACTTAAAATTCGGGATTTCAAGATATTGAAGGTTTGATAAGTATCATATTATTGCGTACGTCAAACAGGTTTTGGTTGTGCCGTAGGGAACAGCAGTCTGATTAACATCGTTCGATGCCTGAAGCGTCAAAACTAGGACTGAGTTCGATGCGTCAAGTTTCCTTGCTTCGTCGCACGCTGTGATTCCGTAAGTGTCCGCTCCAGTTACGGTGATAGACTCACTTGTTGAACCATGACCGAAGAAATTGTCGGCTACGATTGGAGGCACTAATATATCGTCACCCAGTCAGCCTTGATAGGATAATCCCCCAAGGCCCGCTGTAGTCTACAGATACGACGAATGTCTGATTGAAGAAATGAGGACAACCAATACCGCCAGTATCAGTGCATACGGAAGAAGTCGAGGAAGCGTTTGTGACAATTGTCAGTACTTGTGTGATGAATATGGTTGTGGTTGACGAATTTTCTGTAGTCGTTACTATATGCTACGCAGGATTCTCGATAGTGGAAAGGTTAGCCAAGGAAACCTGTTACAGAGTTGATTACTTCATCCATATCTTCTGTAAGAATGTGGGCCGACCTTTCAAGATAGACAAGCTTAGCATTGGGAATGGCTTCGGCCAATATTGAACTGTTCCCAGGAGGAACGAGAATATCCTTCTTGCCAGCTGAATATCAGAGTGGGCGCCTTAATCTGGGATAGTCTGTCGTGGGTGTCGAATCCTGAGATTGCAATCATTTGCCGACTGAAGGCTTCCGGCGAAATCGGAGCCTTGAGGCCACGTTGCATCATTTCCTTTACCAAGTCGGGGTTCTTCTTGGCGAAATCTTCAGTCAAAGTTATTTGAACTACCATTTGTTCTATTTCCTTTTGGGACAAAGCGCTTCTGTCCACCAAGAGATTTCCTATCACACTGTTAGATGGCCGAATTGATAATCTGCCTCCGCAGTTAGTTGAACAGAGGACAAGCTTTTCGACTTTCTGGGGGTAGTTGAGCGTCAGCTCCTGGGCTATCATTCCACCCATTGAAAGCCCAAGCACGTGAGCCCTGGAAATCCCCAAGCCATCCATCAGACCCGCTGTGTCATCGGCAAACAGTCTGATGGTATATTTTCTGTCAGATACGTCGGTGCGTCCGGCCCCCCTGTTGTCGAACGTGACCGTCTTGAATCTCTTGGAAAGTTCTCGGACCATGCGCGGGTCCCACTGGTCCAAGTTGGCGCCTAATCCTTGAATCATCACTAACGGAAAACCTTCGCCGCGCACTTCGTAGTAAATGTCAATATCATTCACTCTAACTTTCGACATTGCAACTACCTTTCTTCATTTACTTTCACCATGTTACAAATAAACAATGCAGACGATCATCAATCCTGGGAGTCACGTCTCAAGTAGAATGGCGAAGTACAGAGGTTATTATCCTCGCTGAAGGGAACGCAGAGAATCTTAATTCTCCCTCTTTTTGTTCCATCAAATTTAGGACAATTTTGGTACCAGCTGATCCAATATTTTCCTTATCTTTGAGAAAAGAGTGCCCCAGCGATAAAGTCCTTCGAATGTAATTACAAAGTCACTACAATTGCCACTGATACATAGGAATATTCTAGCGGGTTATTTCGTTCTTATTTCTGAGACTGCCTGTTTTCTAGTTCAGATTTGTTTGAATTAGACGTAGAGTCTGGCAGATTTCGAAGGTATTCCCAAACAGCGAAAGCTAAGAAGGAAACAGGAAAGGCAGTTACGGCAATGAGGTTTTGTGGAATGGGGACAAAGCGAGAAATGGGGTCATATTGATACTGGGGAAATACAAACATATCAGCCACAATATACATCCAGAGTATCAGAGTGTAAATCCACAGCGCTTTGAGAAGCGGTACGGCTAGCTTCTTCTTACTTACTTCCATAATTTACTTATTGTTCACCATAATAGCGCGGCGAATTGATGATAAAGAGTGCACTCCGTCTACCATTTCTTCTTGAGTGAGTGAATGAGGTGAACCCTCAAGGCGTCTTCGACGAACGAGTCTCCGAGTCCAATATCAGAAAGCGAAACTGACTTCGATCCTTTCGGCGTTGTTACCATTAGAATCTCGTTATGCCTAATCGATCTTTCCACCATCAATCGTGGTTGTTCTTTTCCGTCTTCGATTTTCTGCATGATTTTGTCAAAGATGAGGATGTTGAGCTACCTATTTACTTAATTTGCAAAATCGTTCCTAAATCTTTACTGAATCGACACAATCTGGTTAACCAAAGTATCTGGTTTAATTCTTCCGGTAATTTAAAACGGAATTTCTTACCGTTAATTTCGAAATCAGGACTTCTTAGAATTTCAGATATTCCTTCATGACTGATTTATTTTGGATTGCAAATTGAAAGTGTCAAGCAAAGTCTTAGAGCACAGATAAATCCGGTACATCTGCATCTAGGGACTTACAAACTGGCATGCCGTTACGGTCCAATAGAATTCACCTGTTTGCGTTAATGGGCTTGTTGTTGTTGATGAGGCATAGCCTACGGAGGTACTGTAGTTTGCAGTAGTGTAGAACGATGTTGTATGAGCGAAAGTCGTCGAGGTGAAATTCGTTATCGTAGTTGATGTTTCGTTGTGAATCATTGCAAGATGAGCTATAGTATATTCTGCAACCGTGCAATCTTCCGCATTCGACAAAATTTGAGAGTTGCCCGTATAGATTCCCAAATAGAGATCCTGCGCTTGGGCAGAAGTGCCATTAGTAAACCATACCAATCGCACTGCTCCATAGAAAGCTGTTGCGTTATTCGGAAAAGGCAGAGTCTCACTGAAGGTTCCTGCCCAACTAAATGAAACATTTTCCGTCGTCTGACCCGACGAGATTTCGATAATAAGAAGAACACCGCCAGCCTGAGTAATCACAGTACCATTTCTGGTTGTACCCGGTGGTGGTGCGTACAGAAGAGTACTAAAGGAATAGTTTCCTAAAAGAAAGGCATCGGGTAGCGTTAGGCAGCAATTCACGGGGAATGTATAGCTCGATGAATTGAACACAAGTAAGCTCGCTGTCGTCGTGATTGTTTGGGTACTGGGAACGGCAAAGACGGTCTGTGTGCTCACTTCGGTTACAGATTGCGTTGTGGTCTGAACATTTTGCAAACCAATTTCATAGCCGATGAACAAGCTAATTGATAACACAAGAATTATCGCTACCACGAAGAGGATCTTGGTGACGTTACCAAGTGCTTTATTTCGCCGAACTGGCCGTGCAAAAGACCCTTCCAAAATCTCTCCCTTCTTTTTTTCCTGCATTAGCACTCATACTGAAACTGTGGGGAGTACGTTGTAGTTGTTTCCAAAGTTGGAAGGAACAAAGTAATGCACTCGGCACTTTCAGCTCCTTCGGAAATGGCATTGAAGTAATAGCTAGTTCCAGAATAGGTTATGTTGAACAAGAATTCATCACCGCTGCAGCATTGCAATTCAATTGTCCCGTTTACATCTGTCTCCATTGTGCCGAGATCAGAACTGTTGGAGCCAGCGTTGCCATTGTCTTCGCAAAGATTTTGAGGAGTCAACTTTTGGACAGTAATCGGAACAGAATTTATTGGGTCTCCAGTTGAAGCTGCCTTTATTGTCAGGAATAGTGGGGCAGTCTCGAGTTGAGTACATGTTGAAAGAGCGCTCGAACCACTCACCGAAACGGAACCGAAAACTGTCGTTGCCTCCGAGATGACTGACGTGGTTACGATGAAATGCAGCAGTACAATGTCTCCCCACTCGTCTCCCGCTGCGACCGTGTAGACTCCTGGGATTAGGTTGTGTTCTTTGTTTTGACTGTCCCAGTAACCTCCGACATTCAATATTCCTGTGATTGGATATGGCTGTCCGGGAATGGCGTTACAACACGGGACACCGCTGCCGTTCCCGTTGTCTGCGAAGATCGTACCGTTGTCGCTCATCGGCTGAAAGACAAAGTACTCCACGTTAAAGATCGCGGGACACGAGTAGATGCCTGAGGCGAAGAGGCTCAGAGCATTTGCAGATGAGATATTGGAAGAATCGTAGTATCCCTGAAAGATTTCTGCCCCTACTGGATAACCTAGCGATCCGCACGCGCTAAGAGTGAGCCCCTTGATAGGCCAATCCCCAGCTGAGGACACGTTACTCTGTCTGGAAAGTGTATTGATTTCGGTGATGTTCACAAGCATACTCTCACCTGGATTAACAAGTGTGGAATTCAACGAAACGTACATTTCCAGGCCTAAGTTTGAATTTACAGCGCTTGAAATCTTTGGTAGGTTAGAGTACTGATTGGTCCCGTTGACATTCACAGAGGTAGTCTTGGTCGTCGATGTTGCGCCCTGACTCGCTAGTTGTGGCTGAATGAAGTAAAAGCCCAAAACAACTGACAAGGCAACTACTATTGCGATTCCTGAGGCAATGATCGTTTTCCCATATACTGCCATGTTCCCGCTGAGTAGGTAAGCATGTCATTGGTATTTAGTGCTACTTTTTTTACTACACCAAAGCAGGTGCAGAACAGGCTGTTCTTGGATAGCTCTTTCAATCCGGTTCGTAGAGGGTCGTGATGTTGTACGATGGAATTCTTACGCTGACATATGTTGACATGTTGTATGTCAGGAAGACATTAACCGGATGATTGAAATCGTTGTTGATGTAGTAGGTATAGTTCCCAATTAAACTCCAATCGTCAACTGCCCAGCCGCTCGCATTCGTAATAAGTGGGCTTCGTGTTGATGTGTACACGGTCATGCCAGGACAAAATGGTTCGTTGTAATTCGCCGAGATGGAGGCCCCCTCCACCGGAGCGCCGGAATCATTCAGGACTCGAATGAAGAACAGACCTGCATCGGTAATGAACTGACAGGAACTTTCTCCTGTAGAACTCCCGCTAATTGTAAAGCAGGCGATGCTGTTGAATGTAGTGCTGCAAGATGTCGTAACCGTCAGGGTTGAAGTTGCAGTGATGCTCACTATTGGAAACGTGGATCTGATCGGAATTTGAGTGCCTATTGCAACACCAATAATCAATGCGATTATTCCAACAGCGCCCGTGACAACAACCAGTTTATTCATGACAAACAACTACAAATGATGGCATCCTATAAGGTTCTAGTCTTTAGAACAGTACCCAAGACCATTCCTTTTCCTTCTCTGAAAACTGTTTTGTTACTGTATAGTTTCAAATATTAGGGCTAACTGCTCGAATGAGGATTAGATTGCGTGAAAAGAGTGAATTCATGATTGAATAGGTTGGTAAATTCAACCGTCTGAAGTTGTAATAATCATAGTCACGATGGATCCTATGTAAGTCACTGTAGAGTTAGAGTTGGTACATGTTGTGCTCGTTCCCTCTGTAGTCAAAACGTAAATCGCGTTTCCATAATTCGTGCCAAGATACATCGAACCGTTTACGTACACGAAATCGACAGGCACCCAGCCTTGCCCGTAGACCGAAGAAACGATTTCGCTACTGTTAGTGGAGCTGCCAGATATTATATAGAGAAATCCGTCTGTTGCATTCCCGGCGGCGTAGATGTCATCATTCGAAGGGTTGTAAGCGATCGCATTCAAATCATATATCCCGCTTACATTTCCGACAACCTGATTATTGGAACCGTTGATAATGTAGAGCACTTGCGAGTCTTGCGGGAAAAAGTACATGTAGTTATTTGCAGAATCGTATGCAATCATTCCCGAACCCTGTCCAAGAGAAAAACCTCCCACGACTTTGTTTGAGCTGCTATCAATAATCGTGACGTTTCCGGACGCACCATCGGTGACATAGAGATCGTGATTGAACGAGTCATAGACTATCTCGAATGGAGAACCGCTTACTACGATGTTTGATGCGACCATATCTGTTGTTGCGTTGATCACGGAAACCGTGCCCGAAATGCGGTTTGAGATGTAGAGCTCCTTGTTGTAGGGATCGGTACGTTATCCTGATCGGGCCTGCTCCGACAGAAATGTTTCCGATTATCTTGTTCGTAGCGTCGCTAATTACTGAAACTGAATTTGAACCAAAGTTTGTGACGTACAAATTGTTGTTGTTCGGATCGAAAGCAATGTCTGTCGGTTCGCTGCCAACCGCGATCGCGGCAGTTGAAGAATTAGTCGAAGGATTGATTGCATAAACCGAATTTGACTGTCCGGGTCCTTGGTAGTTGAAACTCGTGCCAGCCGCGTAAATCTCGTTGTCGTGTGAATCGTATGCGATCGGCCCGCCGATTGTGTTTCCTCCGGTCGATATCGTAGAATTAACTCTGCCGACAGCCTGGCATGTGGAGAAGCTAGCGGTCTGATTTGTCTTTGAGCCCTGCATTACATTAAAGTGAAGGATCGTGAGTTGCCCCCACTCATCTCCTGCAGCTATAGTGAAGACACCGACTGGAAAAGGTGTGGCGGGAGGAAACTCGTTTGAGCCCGGTGTACCCTGATTCGGGAAGTAATAGCCGGCTAGCGAGTGGCTTTCTGCCGTGCTGAATGAATTATCATAATTCGAAGGGGAAGTGTTACTCACGTTCACCGTACTGCTGGAAGGCTGGAAGAGATAGTTGCTAAAATTCCAGTTTGGACACAAGGGATAACCTTCGGCTATCGGCTAGAGATAGAGAGGCGCGGCGCTTGAAATGTTATTCTTCGAATAATAGCCGTTGAAGACTCGGAAGGTATCCCATCTGGGGCAAGGCAAGATGGAATATGAAAAATTGAGCAGGGATGGAAATGCCCAAATCCATTCGGCGGATACGTTGTTAATTCGGGGCAATGTATTCTGCAACGAGAGGGAGATATTGATCGCCTGGCCTGTTTCAACAGTTGTGGAATTGATCGAGAGAGAAAGTTCCAAGTCCAAGGTAGAATTCCTGGTCTCAGCAACTGTTGTTTCGACAGCAGATGATGTTGTATTTGTAGTCACGCCTGTGGTTTGCACTGCAAGCGTGGTCGAGGTTCCCGAGATGAGATAAGCACTCACAACAGCCGAGATAACAATTATTGCAGCGACTATTGCGATCACAAACTTGTTCCTAACGGCTGTCACTTTTGCATCTCGCTACCGCAAACCTATTTCATACAGTCACGAGATATTTCATGTTTTAGTATAGAATTTCTGCTTTGATCACCAGAGCAGATGCATCGCGCAATTCGACAAAGCAATTCACGAAATCATTTCCTCTTGCAGCTTAACTTCTCCAAAAGGCTCGGTCGAGTTGCAAAGTTCTAGCATTAAGCGCGCAGTCTCCTAGGGGCAGATGGACTGCCAATCGGCAGTCTAGATGTATTCCACGTCCATTTTATGGTAGCAAGAATTTAAGTGGCTCCCACGCAATTTTTGCTTGTACAGTGCACAACCAACCTTATGCTGACTGGCTTTAGGGTACTACTGATGCTTGCAATTATGTTGTCATTTGTAATCATTTTCGGTGTAGGGCAGGGGTTCGTTTATGCTCCGTTTTATGGGACTGCACCACACACACCTTGGATCTCACCGGTGAATAATGCCGGCACGGGAGGTTGTACTACCGCGTATCCTCCGACTCCCTTTCCAAGCAATAATTTCTCGCAAGAGGCAAAGTTCACTGTCTTATTGATGAATGCTAGCTCATCCGCGACATTGTGTGTAATTTATTATGCGGAGCCAGAAACGGCGACACCATTTTCGCAATCAATTAATCCTGCCGTTTGGCTTGCTCAACCGCAAAATGAGTCTTCATCTTCATCTTCCGTGACTTTGGAAAATGGGAACGCGTCCTATCTTTTGCAAGCTCAGGCGGTCGGTGTTACTGCGAGCCGGAGCCACTTTGTACTAAATTCTTATGAATCAAGCGCAGTCGTTTCCTACACAATAAGATCCAATGATTCAGTTGACGGTTTCTATCTGCTGGAAACACCACTTTTCTGCCCGAGTCTATTTCCTCTGGCCATTGGATTTTCCCCATCCCAAATAGGAGGAGATAACTTTCGGCAGTTTCTCAATTCTCCCAGTCTCTCATCGAACTATGGTTGTACCACATCCGACCAGAACATGGGCGAGAGTATCATTGGTGTAACGGGGTTGGGCATCGCCTATCCTTCAATTGCAGGTCCTGCAAATGATACATATAGCGCTCTAAATTCAACAGGCGGATCGACGTCTCATTCCAATCCCTCGATCGGGGTGAATTACTCGATTCACATTGGAAATATTACTGCTCTATTGCCAGGGAGTTTCTATGTTAACACCAGCTCGCCATACATCACAGCAAACGAGACAGCCTCAACTCTGCACGATTCTATAAACTCTCCGTGGCAGTTTTGTAGCATTGAGTTGACTGCCAATACGGATCATCTCAGTCCAGGAAATTATGCTATTTTCATTGGCTACGAACACAACGGGACAGTATATTCGGAGCAGCAGTTTTTGTTTCAGTATGCTGGTTGAAAAGATCTAAGAGTGTGTAACCATGCAGAACAAGGAAAAATTTGGGATCCGCAGATCTACCTTTGACTTATCAAGAGAGAGAATTACCTATTTGTTTCTCCTTATCTTAGTCGCTGTAGGACTTTTCATTCCGGTTTTCTATCTTCCAACGCCTTACAACGGTTCAGCGACGTATTATTCCGCGGGAGCAATAATTGCTGGCCCCGGATTCAATATTTTGTATTACAATATTTTCACAGGATTTCTGTACGTCGTTGGGCTACTCATGGGCGTAGTAGTCATTTTCAAACGATGGGACTCACGTCGACTAACCATTGCGGCAGGCTCGGTGATGATACTCGATATCGTTCTTTTGCTTGGATTCTTGAGTTTCTTTTCGCAATTGGATTGTGGTTCCACTTGTTATGCTCCTGTTCCCGATATTGGGCTGCTGGTGGTTGCCGCCGCTATAGTCCTGTACACTATCGGCGGCATTAGACTACAACGTGAAAGTCACAGCCAACAACAGGAGCTAGTTGAAAGAAACAGACATTAACAATCTAGGAAGTTAGGTGCGTTAAGGTTAGGATGGGTAAGAAGCCAGTTATTCTAGGGACATAAGGGCATAGTTCCTGCGTGATATATCATAGTGGAAATTGTTGTGTAAGTTAATGTCATTGATACTGTGTAACTTGTTTCTCCCGTAGAATTGGAAATTACGTGTGTTGCGCCAACAACAGTTGTGGCAACTTCGCTACAGACTGTTTCGGTTAGCATGTTATCAGGGTTGTAAGAAGTTGTAAAAAATAGAGAGATGACAATTATAATTGCAATTACTGAGATAATAAAAATCAGAATCCTACGTTCCAATTGCCTTCACTTGTTTTAGAAACTTATGAATACGGCTCTGTTGGTTAAGTTACTGAAAAGTGAAGCAAGACAAGATCACCCCACTCATCGCCAACAGCAAGAGTGTAAACGGCTGGTGCGACCGAGTTAAGTGTGGGTTCCGAGGAATTGTTCGTAAAGATATTTCTTATTGTGCTCATTGACATTGAAAACTTGCCAAACAAAAGCGCGGAATTATTGGAAGATTCTGGGATATAATACGCGGAATAATTTGCGACATCACTTCTTGGAAGGAACGAATAACTCGTCACATTTTGCAAAATCCCAACAATCGTTGTCCCATTGAATATGAACGAGGCGGGACACTCCGGAACTATTGGCCAAAGATCGAGTGGCTTTGCGGAAGAAAGATTGTTCAGTGCAAAGTATCCACTGAATACTGCGAAACCTGTAGCGGGTTCAAAAACACACATTTGCTCCAATCCTTCAATCGCCCACGCATTGGAAAATGATACGTTGTTTGCGGTCGAAAGAATGTTGACCTCGGTAATGTTCAGGGAAATGCTGTTGTTTGGACTGAGTTGAGTCGAGTTTACCGAGAGCAACAGTTCGAGACCCAGAGGACTTTGAACGCTGCAAGTTTCGGTAAATTCGCATTCATTTTCGGCACCGGCTACCACTCGTGTGACTGTTTGGTAAATAGTGGTCGTCTGAGAAACCGTTGTAGAATCTAACTGTATGGGGGTTACCGAAGAGGTTTGCGAGCTTATTATAGTCGCGGTATCAGTTACAGTGGATGTTCTTTGCGAGGAGAAAGTGTATCCCATAGTTGCCCCTATCGCCAATGCAAGTACTATAATGGCGGCGACGAGTGCCGCGAGCCGTGATTGCAAAAATCTATCCAAACAGATGTTTGTAGCTGTATTATTTGAACCTACATAGCATTGAGATTGTTTCTCGAATTAGAACAGAGAGTGTTTGCTTCCGACAGAATCAATCCAAGTAAAGTATCAGATCAAGTCATTGATAATTTGAAACGGAATCTCCCGGTGCTCGAATTTTCCATTCACTAAATAGCTGTTTTTTGGTAGAGCCCGAATTCTGTCTTCGGATGGAAAAATACCCTTCGACTTCAAGGATCCGTTACGGTCCCCACAGTCATTATTGTGAGGACCAGCCAAAACGCATCGGGTCTCCGCAGCCATTTTTCAAGTTCGTTCACTCCTTCAACGTATTCCGTTTTGGTCAGGAAACCTCTCGCGATTATCTCGTCCTTGTAAATCTCAATCATTTGCCTAGCAACGGTCGTGAGATCGTTCAATATGCCAGGATTTTCCGAAGAAGATGCGTAAGTTGGAATGGGATAAACGGTTACGTTGGACAATCCACTGGAACTAAATTGCCGAAAAAGTTCTTTTCCAATGTTTTCTGAAGAATGCATATTCGGCGCCTGCGCTACTTTGCGCCACTGCGCCATCTTTTCAAATAATGCGAAGAATTTGTCAAGCGATGTCGGAGGATGGACGAACAAACCTCCTTCGTCAACTGAAGCGATAATTCCTCCCTTTCTGGTGACTCGGATCAATTCGGAAATAGATTTCATCGGATTCGTCAGGTGAGAAAACACGAACTTGGTATATGAAAGATCGAATGTCTTATCTGGAAATCCAAGGTTTTGAATGTCGCCTATTTCAAATTCGATGTTTGGGATTCCATTTATTCTTGAGAGTCTTTTTGCTTCTTCAATGAAGATAGGTTCGATGTCAATCGCTCTTACTTTCGTGGGTGAAACGAGAGGTGCGATCGCTCTGGCAAATGATCCTGTTCCACAACCAGCATCGAGAACGTTGCTGTCCTTCTTGATTCCAAGTAACGATATTTGCTTTTGGATGGAATCACGGAAGGATTTAGCCTGCAATTCGAGACGTTCTGTCTCCATATCTTTCCCTGCGCGAAATCGATGGTATTCAGTTTCGCTTGCCAAGATTTGCCCAATCGAGACTCAAAACTTGATAGATTGCTATTAAGGTTCTGACGACTCTCCGATAAAAGATGATCCTTGACCGCCATAGCACTTTTAGTTGAAATATTGCCAGTGAGAAAGTATGCCCAAGATTCCAATTACCAACAAGACCATAAAAGAACTAGACCGGCTCTCAAAAGACTTGGAAAAGGGTCTGCGAGGACGAACAAGTGCGAACTTGAAATCGTTGACTTATGATAGCATGATTGCATTCGGTATCACGCTTGTACGATCGTATTACGAAGACGAATCGAGAAAATTGCGGCTGGATGCTCAACCTGACAAAAGGCCGAAGGACGAAACGACGGTTTTACTAGGAAAGAGATCGAGGACAAGTGATCTAAGGAGGGAACAGACTGTGATCCGAATCGCGCTCGATCGGATGAGACATCTGCTGGACGATCAAACATACGAAATAGTTTCGAAGCTCGAATTCGAGATCAGGGGCATCTTGGCGAGAAAGATCGAACAGCTCGAGAGAGAGTAACACATGTGCAAGGTCGTTACCCAGAAGAACCTGCTGTTTCGAGTAATACTGGCAACAGTAATCCTTTCCATTCCACCCATAGTCTTCGAGAAGCTCACCTACCACTATTACGCAATAGCCAGCCCCACTTTCGGCACTTTTTCAGTCGATAGGTTCTGGTTTGACATCATATGGTTCTGCGTTGCCGGAGTCGTGGCCGCCCTTGTTGTGGGCAGAAACACAAAGGCTGTCATTCTTCCGCCGCTGTTTGGGTCGTTGATATTTACTGTCACAGTATACGTCGCACCCCTGTGCACGATGAAGGAATGTTACATTAGTTCAACCGACGGACTCGGACCCCTAAGAGACTTTCTGCTGTTTGCCTCCCTGGCGGTGATAACCTCTTCCGCTTCTATGAAGACATGGAGCAATCTGAAACGATCTACAATTGACATGCCATTTCAACTGGGCGTAACGGCACTCACTGGCTTTGCCCTAAGTTTCTTTCCGGTCATGCACATATTTGCCGGCGTGAGCGCGGACTATCCGGTAAATTATCTCCAGTGGTTTCTCGCTGGAGCACCAGCCGGCCTAGCTGGTTCGATGTGGATTCTCGATCGTGGAACCATGAGCGGAGTTGCTTCGAAGCTCTTCGCTGGCATTTCTGGCGTGATCCTTGCGATCGGTCTCGGCGTAGAGATTCCGTGCGAGAACTGTACTAACTATCCAACGTCAATCGTATCGATATTCCTGCTCGCCGCTGCATTTTGCGCTCCTGCAATTGTTCTCGAAATTCAGAGGCGACGAGCTGTTTTGACTTCTAACGGACTTGCTAGGAAGGCGCCCGGAATTATAACTGCCGCAACCATGGCTGTGGCAATCGTCTTACTCTTGAGCCTCTTCTTCACCGGGAGTTATCAGTTGTCAGTCATGAACGGGTTTTCCGGAGTCTCCAATTCTGCTTTCTCTCCTCTGGAGGTGGGCCACACGTTTGTGTACTCTGCGGGTTATCTGGCGATACCGAGAGTGGTATCGCAATCAGTCGGAATCAACGTGAGTCTAGGGAATACCACCATCTCGCAAAATGAGTACCCGAACGATTTTCTCGCCGCCGGAGTCGGAGATCAATCGCCCAACTGCTGTAAGGATGGATTGGATCTCGCCTATCGTGCCGATGTAATCGAGTTCAGCAACGGGACCGAAGCGGTCCTGGCAAGAGCTTGGTGGGCATGCGACTACATCATGGCGTGCGGTGGCTACAGCTGGCAGCAGCTGCTGCATCTTGGATCGTCGGACTTGCCCGCGGGAGCACTGTCAAACTGGGTTGAGCTTCAAATGAACTGGACTAACTCCCAGGACATTCAATGGTTTTACCGGATTCACTACGAGAGCAACGGAAGCGTGACTCCCTGGATTCTCTACGACAGCTTCACTCCGCCAAAGATAGAGAATCATTACTGGGATGCCGGCTTGCTTGGAGCGGGCAATCCTCCTATCGGCTACGCTCCGTTCTATCAGTTTGGAGTTTCGAGCGCATATCCAATAACGGATGGAAACTGGCATGTCTTTGTCGAGTGCCCGAACATAGTACCTGAACGGCACCCGCGGTTGCATCTCTGCGGCCTCGTACATCAACGGTTCACATTCCTTCTGGAAGAGTCTCTACACTTTCGGGGAGACCTACAAAGGAATGACTTTTTCTTATCTCGGAAACTACGAGGTGGAGTTTTATTACTCCGGACACAGCCCGGCCGACGAGACTGTCATCTGGCGGTAACCGTCATCATTTCTGGCATTTGGATTTGAGCTCTAATCATAATTTAGTTTGTTCGAATGCTAAATGAAAAATGCGTAAATTCAAGCGAGCTTGAATCATGTCATAAGTTGAAATCAAAAATCCTGGTTTTACTGGCGCTATCAATTTCAGGCGTGGTCTTGCTGTCATCGTCAATTTTCTTTTCATTTGCCATTCCTGTTCAACCAGTCACCACATGCCTTACGAATCAATATGGTACTTTTTGCTCAATTCTTTATTTCAAGGGCGACTACGTAGTTTCATGCCCGGCAGTACCAGTACCTCTATCTTGTCATAGGAGTCCGCCCGTGTGGATAAGCCCAATCGCCTGGTTTAACCCCTTTTTGTATTTCTGGAGTATCGATCTGGGTGTTGCTGGATTTCTTTTACTTCTATTTGCTGGCGTGATTAGTTTCTGGATGAGAATTCATAACAGAGCGCATACAAAAAATTATTCACAAATTGAAAGGGTAGAGGGTGGCCAAATACCAAGAGATACTTGAATTTATAGAAGATCCCCCGATAGCGTTCTCAATTGACGCGGCAAAACTTGGGATAGCATCGCACTGATGAGCGACTAAAATTAGGCGAAGGGAAGGGAAATTCATGACAAAATATGCCTATTTACATAACGATCCTGTCAAAAATAGACCGAGGGAGGATCTCTATCATCTTGTTGTAACTCGTACTCTTAATTCTAACCCGCTGTCACTAATCCCCAATTCATAAAGTCCTAATCTGGCCCAGCTTACGTGTGATTGAAGAAGTTGTGAAACTTTTCAGCTCCGGGCAAGAAAAAAAGATGATCTCAGATCACTATCCGAAGAGCATCGGCTTTTCATTTCCAGCAAAAATGTTTGATTATGAATTTTTGATTTGTGGTAAAAACGTTCCCTATACCCAGAATCAGATTATCAACGTGTTCATCGAAAATGGTGCGATGCTACTGGCTCTTGATAGCAGCATAAACGCGCCCGAAAACAAGTTCATTCTTTCTATATGCTGCAACCTTGAGAACGCCGACCTGGGGCCCGTCGAGCTCGCGGTTCGACTGCATACAATGAAATTTGTAATGTCGGCAGAGTACTGCGAAATTAATGGTCGACTATTTGGAAGAAGAATGGCGGGAATCGCTTTCAACAATAAACGTCCTGCAGTTTCGCTGCACTCTGGCACGCTGATCAATCTGGGAAGGCGCCTAGCAAAAGAAACAGGATCTACAGGCACCTCTGCCCTATATCAGGAGGGACGGGAATACGCTCACCAAATAGTACGGGAACTCGGCCAATTCTTGAACCAGGATTACGAACCTGAGTATTCGATCTACTATTACGGTCAGGGAGTTAGCTCTGATCAAAAGATCGAGGAGGCCTATTGCATGAAGTGCCGAATGATGAGAAAGATCCAGAATCCGAGGCAGGTCATTTTGTCGAACCGAACGCATGCCTTGCAAGGGACCTGCTCTACATGTAACACCAAGGTCTTCAAGATTGGAGCGAAGATTTATGGCAAGATAAGGGGTAGTCCGCTTATTGAAAACGCTCAGGCGTTCCTCATGTCCGCGGGATGGGGGACCTTTGAGCTTCGAAGCGCGATGGAAGGAAGATTTGGGGCGGTGACAATATCAGACCCGCCAACTTTGGAGGGCGACCTCGCGTACGGCAATCAGTTTGTCGAGGGCCTCGCGGCGGGCCTCCTGGAAGAAGCTAGCAGCAACGGGAACAAGATGATGCTGGTGGGCGAGAAGTATGATCAGAACAGCAAAACATTGAGTCTACACTTCGCCGAAGAGATTCCGACCAAGATTAGAGCTGAACGTTTTGCTCCAAAGGGTAAGAAAGAAAGCATGATGAAAAGTTCGGGTCCGATCGAGGAAGCCCCGGGGACAAAGGCCACCGCGCCGGTTTCTGAAGGGGTGAAGGAAATTGACCGAATCATCCGCTCTCTGGAGAAGATCGAGTCAGAATCAAAGAGCCATGTTGGGGAAAAACAGGAACAGCACGTAGAAGAAGACGGTCAACTTATTGCCGAGTCCGTGCCTGCTCAAAATGCTTCAGGCGAAACCGGTTGATCGACGAATGCGATTCACGGACTATTACTTGAATCGGAAAACTAACCTGAGATAATTTACTATTCGCTATCCTATACGCCTTCGTTCCGAAACAAGAGAATTAGTGTGTCCGGACTAAGAAAAAGCCGCGTAGTTATCCGAGAACTACGCAGTTATCTGGAAGCTGGATCCGCTGTTTGTCAATGGACCCAAGGTTGTTCCAGGAATTTGCCAAGCGATGAGGGTATAGCCAGCCAAGGCACCAGTTTCGCCGAAGGTCGACTTTGCCAGCTGCGGTCCGGTTAGATCAGACGGATTAACTTTCGTGTAACGTTGACCCGAATCTATCGTACTCAAAGCTGTCAGAGTATGACCGTCCGAACTAAGAATTATTGCTCCGGAATCTAGGACCGGCTTGAATCCAGAACTTGTGCGCGCGTTTGTATCTACCTGTACTTTTGTGGTTTCATCGATGAAATTAGTATTCCAGTTTACTGGCGTTTGAGTTGAAGGTCTCCAGGTGCCCTGGGCCTCAACTATATCACCGGGATGAATGACTACCTTAGAGATGCCTCCCTTTCCGTAGAATGTAGTCATGGGATAGAGATTCACAAAGGCTCCGTAGACCGCAACTCCGTTGACACAGTTCTGATAAGTGCCAATCTCCATCGCGTCGCCCTCGCCATTAATGCCGTCGATGATCACGGAGATATTCGAGACAGAGTTTGGCGTTGCTGCGCAATTGGCAGTAGGGACTACCCAGGAACCTTTGACCCTCAAAGTCGTATAGGGACCAACCACCTGGTATCCGGTATAGAGAGTCGATGCCAGAGGAGACTGCGTTGATGCTGCGACGGTAGTCAGAGGAAATGTTTCCGCGGTGAAAAGTAACAACATCCCTCCGAATAGTAAAACGCTCAAGAACACCTTCAAGTTTTTCATCATAAACCACGTTGTTTCGTTAACTCGTTTCAGACGAATTATAATCGTTTCACATCGATTACAGAAAACAGAAATCGCCCTAGGATTCTTGGAGAAAACTCGTTTTTGAGTTTGCTCTATTCCAGATAGTTTGTGGGATCCCCAATTAACAGTCGAGGGATCGCTTTTGATCGCACATCGAACCGAGAAACACTCCCGGTTGGGGCGACACCGGCCCGAGCGAAGCATTTATGATTCATACGAAGTGGCTTTTTCATACAACTGTGGTCTTGCCTTTTCTGATCTGCCACAGTAAGACCAGGACTGCGGTAATCGGGACGAGTATGACGCCTAGAACGATTGGCAGCGGAGCGGCGAAAATGTTCATCAAATTACTAAGAATCTGAGAGCCGTAAACCACCAGCCAAGATACTAGCAAGATGATTCCAGCGATAAGAAGAGGAAGCTGGATTGGCTTTAATTGAGGAAGCTTTGCCGGGACATCTCTACGCTGAGTTTCGCCGGCTGCGAACAGAACCACGACGGAAAGATAACCGAGAAGCCAAACGAGCCAGTTTGTCTGGAAAAAGTTTCCAAACAGCATGAATCTCGCAAAAGTCATGGGAGCGGCAAACCAGATCAAAATTACAACCAGCGAACAGAACAGGAATCCCCTGTCAAGCAAGTGGCTGTTCTGGGCGAACCCGTAAACTCTCCGCCATGGTACCGGATGGTTTTCCCTTAGATCCACGTCGGCATGTTCTATGATACCTATCGGATCTTCCTGATAAAAGTAAACGTGTTCTCTGGGATCTTGTGGCTGTGTTTTCCCGTCGGCGTCATACATTCCTCTCTTGACAAGTCAGGTCAGGGGATAGAACCATTCTACTCCCCGATCCTTTGCAGTCGTGAATGAATCCTGCAACATGTGAAGGAACACTCCCAAGGAGAGGAAGGGACTGACGAGATAGGCAGCGAGAATGGCGAAAACGTTGTGGAATCTGGCCCTGTGATACTGTTCATCGGCATATTTCTGAGGTTTCACGTACCAGTATTCTCTATCAAGATCCGGGAGGAGTGCACCTACTCCGACGAGAAGCGCCACCTCTGGCCTCCCGAAGAAAACAAGCGCCACTGCGATTCCGAAGAAGAAATGAGTTGGTAGGTCCAAAATAGGCGAGAGTTCGTAATCAGTACTCTTCTATTTAGGTTTCGTTGAGAATTAAAGGCATCCTAGTTTTACTTTCAATCGGTGTGTCCTGTCAACTGAGTGTTAACTTTCTAGGTACTAAGCGCTGCTGGGGCAGCTGGAGAAGCTCATAGTGGTAATTGTTGACCCGTTCAAAACTGTAACGGAGTTTAACGTTATTGTAGTAGAAACATCACTGATGTTATAGTCCGTAATGTATGTGATCGTTGCAAGGTTGCTGGTGGCATTCGTGGGCAAGATTATCGACGTGTAGTTCGAAACGCTGCTTACAGAGATTGTGCCAGGATAGATAGTGCAGTTGCCGCTTATGGTTACCGTATAGCCCGCGACAGCTTGGATAATTAGATCATCTGTTATCGTAAACAAATTAACGAGGCTAGTCGATGTTAGATTGTAGGGCAATGTCGTCTCTTCAGTAATAGTCTCCTCAGTGGTAATGGTGGTCTCTTTCAGCTGAATGATTGTCTGAGTGGATACAGACGAAACTACATCCGTAGTGGTCTGTTGGGAGAATTGCGACCTGCTCAACAGATATCCAGCAACCGATGAAAGTATAACCAAAGCGACAACTGCAACTCCGGTGATGATCGAAATAGCTGATCTGGTGTCTTTGTCCCGCAAGTTACAGCATAGCTAGAGACCGTTATATTTGAGACTAATCTTTAGCTCAAATAATTCAAGAGTTAGAACGGGTTCGGTTAGCTCCTTCGGAACTCATATGGGTACGTAGAATGAACACGATCGAGAACTCGAAACACGATTCGTGCTCCAGAAGACCAAAACGTTAGTGAGACGAAATATCGTATTCCTCGATTGAAGTTCCAAGCAAGAAATCTCCTGATCCTCGCACTGGCAGTCACAGTGATAGCTGGAACTCTGTACTTTGCAACCTTGGAAACCTGTTTGGGTTGCGATGCCAGTTATCCGGGGCTCACCCTTTCATCGGCCAACTTTTACGATGGGCTCACTGGGTCGTCCTCCAATCCACCGAAAGCAAACCTCTCGATATCTTTCAATAATCCGGAAGCAGAAACATATGTAACTTCGCTATCAGTCACGGAGGAGAGAATAACAATAACGACATGGCAGGACGGAGAAAACTCGACCAGTCTGATTGATTTCTCAGTTCATTCTCCAGCCAATGTAATCGCTTCTGGCAAAGTAACTAACTTAACCTATTATCCAAGAACCGCATTTCCTGTGAATATCACGGCGGGAGAGGATTGGAACTACGTGATTGTCTTGGCTAACGGTGAGTCAGTTTCAGGCTCGCTCATTTCGGAGTAAGATCTAGACCGGAAGTAAAGAGGATGAGATCTGATTGTTCTGAGGACTAGAACTTTATAGGATGGCTCCGCGTGAAAATCAAGATGGAAGATAAGGAGCTTTGCGATTGATGCCTGCCCTCTGACCTAACTTTGAGAGGTCCTTCCAATGAGAATGAGGATCCATTCGTGTTTCATAAAAGTGGCAGTAGTCCTTTGAAATTCGCAAGAAGCGGTAGAATCTCGCATTTTGCCATAATTTCGCTCGTGGCATTTCTTTTTGCCGTAGCTCTTATCGGCACTGTCCTAGCCAGCATTATGATAACTCGCACGAACGGTTCCGTCAAGGTCAACATTACGACCAAGAATCTTTCCGATTCAACAGCCAACGATACTTTCGCCGAGACTACAAATTCATCCTTGGCGTTGAAGCTTGAACTTTCAATAAATTCCTCGAGAATTCAAAGCGGTCAGGCGGTCAACATCTCCGTCTCTCTTTTCAATACATTGTCGAGGATAAACAACGTAACCGGAGCTTCTGGTTGGGCGATTCCAGTCCTTCAAAACTTCTCCGGAGATTTTTTCCCCTGCCCTGCTTGGGAATCTGTCCTAGTTTCCAGCGGTTACTATACCCAAGCTAACATTTCATCTTCGATTCCGATGAATGTCAGTATCAGCTCACCCTCATATTGTCCCAATCTTGACTTTCGAAACTACGTCTTCCAGCCAAACAGTTCGCAGGCAGCAGCTTACGGAGCTTTCGAGAATTCTTCAGGAATAACATACAATACGGCATTGACATCTTCCAATGTGATAACAGGATTCGTGAGCTTGTATGAGTCAAATTCTGGAAATATCACCATCTCTTCGACACCCTTCAGCGATGGAGCCTACACGATTGCTGCCGGGGACGAATGGGGACAGATGGTCCTATTGCACTTTGTCGTTACGTCGCCAACGACAAATCAGACGAACTAATTCGTGATAACGAATCTACGGAAGCAGGAACGTCTCGTTGTAGTGTGGTATCCTCAGCGCTGCCACGAAATCAGAGAAATAGAAAACGGCGTACGTCTGATTATTCGCGGGGTCAAATTGAAGGATGAACGGATTGGGACTCGTGAACATCGCAAAGATTCCGTAATTTCCTTCGCTCACTACGTACAGTGTGTTAGCTCCGCAGCCTGAAAAGCTTTGACAGTCGGGACCACCAGCCAGAAAAATTTCGTTCCCGGTAGGATCGACTGTGATTCCCCGGAGTTCATTTGCGTACGCCGTAATTGGAATCTCATCTACAATCTGATCGGTTGTTCCGTTGATAGCGATGAGCAGGTTTTGTAGTGCAGTGACGAAGATCATGTTTGTCGAAGGATCAACTGCTATATTGAACACCAGCTGGTCTAGTGCAATCTGGGATAAAATCGTGAGACCGGAAGAGGTCTGGCCGATTCCAATGATAGAATGTTCCAAAAAGCCGCATTCATTCGTGCATACCGCAAGGTAGAGTATTCCGGTTTGCTCGTTCATCGCGATTGGATTGTCTCCAGCCGCGGGTTCTCCCTCAAAACTGACGGAGCTAACGATCTTGTTGTTCGAGCCGTTTACCTCAAATATCGTGGTAGTGCTGTTTGTAGCGTAGCCCGTCGTGTTCATCGCATAGACTACGTTTGAGCTTGGGTCGGCAGCGACGAAGGTCAAGCTCTGGTTATAGTACTGGGAAACCTCGTTCGTGCTTCCGTTGATTATGACGTTTCCTATGTAGACCGTGTTTGTATCCGGATTCACTATGGGAGTCGCCTGCGTCGCCGACCCCAGCGGTATGCTCGTGATCAACGAATCTGTACTTCCATTGATTACTGCAAGGTTCGTCGTATTGAAGGAGTACTCGACGTACACCACATCGGTATTCGTGTTGATTCCGATGCTGTCTGGAAATCCGTCAACAGTGACGTTGGCCACCACCAAATTCGACAGCGAATCGTTTTCGCTGACTACGTTTGTCTGGAATAGAGTCGAAGTTACCGTCGTGGAAGCAGCACCCAGGTATTCGGAGATCGTGGTCGAATTGGAAACAGTCGTAGTAGCCGTCTGAAACGAAATAATCGTTTGCTGGGACTCTTCATACTGCGAAGTTGTAGTTGTTATCGTCGTCTTTCCTTGCTGACCTTCAACGTAGCCGGATCCGAATCCGACGGAAACACCTGCAATTATGAGGACAAGCACAATGATAGTTGCGGTTTGACTGATCGCCAACCCGTTCTTCAATTTCATGACCAAGTCATGCTCATCGGCCATATTTGAAGCCACGTATCAAACTACACGTTCTCGATTTAGGAACGCTTATTGCACATGATTACGAAAGGATCGTCTAGCCCATGCTGATGGGTAGACAAGGGATATGAACTGTCTTCAAATGAAATTGTTGAATTTAATTATCGTTGGTATATTGCTGATTGGTGGATCGAACACTACAATTTTGGCAAGTACTGGCGCAAATTTTTTGGACCCAATCACGGTTCCATCACCAGCATCGTGTTATCCGCTCGGCTACCAAACGATTGAAGTTCCACTTACAAATAATTTGGCGATTTCGCTTAATGCAATCGTCTTCGGTGTATTTCACAACTCAATTGGACAAACACTCGAGGTCTCCACTTCTAGTGTCATTGTATCTGGCGGACAAAATCTAACTACATACGTGATCATAACTCTGCCATATGGAAACTACACTGTCAATGTCTTCGCATGGGCAGTTAATGGATTATCGCTTTCCTCGGAACAATCAAATGTGGCAATAGACTGTTAGTATGTTCAACCGACAGAAAGATCACGTTATCATTCTTTTCAACCAGTTATTTGCTGAGCTGTTTCCTGCATCAGCATCTTTTTGGACCGTCTTGATTCCAGAAGGAAGGCGCCGACCGCTACAAGAGAAAGACCGAAGAAAATCTGAATCCAGCTCAGGAGATAGACCGGGCTGAATATGCCGGTCGAACAGTAATTCACTGGGCAATTTACCATGAATTGGACTTCCTGAAAGCTTTCCACGCCGAGGATCGTTACCACAGCACCTGTGAGCATGAAAGAGATTCCCGAAATGGTTCGGTTAAGAATGAGCGGTTCATCGAGATTTTTGTCAGATCCCGCGAGCGCAACCGGGTAGGCGAGAAATACCAAGAGCACTCCGAGGACGAAAAACCAGGGAGACCAGTTAAATTCCGAAAGCACCGGGCAAAAATTCAACTCCCCGCCGACGCAGTACGGGGAGACATACATTGACGGAGATGATGCACTGCTGATCAAGAGCGACCCGGAAATGAATGAAAGAAGACCCAGGCCATCCCACATCAGCGTTCTCCGGGACATGTCCAGATCGTTGTGTTGTACCGTTATTTGAGACTGTCGAATTTACTGATCATTAGGTGCCATAATTTTGTTATACTGGAGGTTCTCAGCTGAATGAAAATCATAATCAAATGGTGAGAGAAGTGTTCTGAAAAGAAGATTCAAGTATGGATAGGCTTTGATCCCACTTGAGTAAACAGGATGACTACTCGTTGGATAGTACTTGCTATCGGCATCATGCTCGTTGGAGCTTTTGTCTTTGCAGCTTCCGTTGTTTACGTCGGTAGCATAACTCTAGGGACAGCGACCACAATTTACAAGTCATTGAGCTGTCAGCTGATTCACTATGGCGTAACGAAATATGCCGGTACCTACTCCTGGACCTGCAACCCATCTCTGCCCTTATTACCGGATCGTCCGCATTCTATTGGCGCTCTTCTCCTGTGAATCTTGTCTTCATTATACTAGGTGAACTGTACCGTGGCGGCTCGGAAGGTCTAGATCATGCTATGAAGCAATTGATCTCGATCCAACCGTGGACTTTTTCATTGGTGTAGAGCAGGTTATTAGTTGTGTCAATAGTCGTAGAGATCCTCGTCCCATTACCCGAAGTGAGGTAAAACAGCGTGCCGTTGCTGTTCGGGACCAGAGTGAATGTTGGACTGACAAATACATAGCTTGCGACCGGCAAGTAAAACTGGATGATCTGGGTTCGGTTTGCAGGTTGTGTTAGAAGCGTAATGTTTGAGATCGTTGGCTCTGAATTGGTATTGTTTGTCCAGAGCTGGATTATGTAATCACCAGTCGGCTGCACGACAGAAATTTCTTCAGAAATATCCAGATAGTAGCAAACGCCGTTGCAGGTGATAGGGAAGCGATAATTGACGCTGACGGCACCCGACGGCAAACTCAGCGTTACGAATGTTCCCTGCTGCGGAGCCCACCCTACTTGAAAAGTTTTTGAAAAATTAGCGGAGGGAAACTGAACGTTGAAGATAAATGAGAAAGCTCCTGAGGCATTCTGCGGAATAGAAACCGAGGCCCACCCAGTCGAATTCGTGGTGATGATCTGATAATCCGGGCTGGCGGGAGGATAACCGCATCCATTCACTAGCGTCGCGTTTAGTCTTGCTCCCTGAATAGGATCAGAAGTTCCATCCGCTATGACATGGAGGTAGAAACCGGTTGGCTCCGCCGAAACCGAGCAAATGCTCGACGTCGTGGTGCCGACTGTAGTGCAGCCCAGCGAGTCACAACCAGGTGGATAGCTGTTTGTAGTATTTGTCGTGGTTTCCAAAATGTTCGATGTCGTGCTTACCTCAAAATGCAACAGCGTGAGATCTCCCCACTCGTCACCCCCGGCAACAGTGTATACGCCTGGACTCATCCTGAAGCGTCGCAGACGTGTTTGTTCCCGAATCGTTTCGTTCTATCCAGCTTCCGTTGAAATCGACTGAATGTGTCATAGGGTAGTAGCAGTTAGAAACTGTAGGAGAACACAAAGCACTTGCATTGTCACTATTGGGCTGGAAATTGTAGGAATTTATCACCGGAATAGCAGGACATGGGTACACCAAATTCGGGTCGATAAAGTGGACGATCTGGGTCGAGGAGATTCGAGAAATGTTGTTTGAATCGTAAAAGCCACTGATGATTCCGACGCGCAGCGGATAGATCGGATCGCAGACTGCTATTGGGCTCGTCTCGTTTGGCCAATTATTTGACGCTGTAACGTTGTTTTGCGTTCCAAGAATATTGTACTCCGTAATATTGATTGAGACGTTATCGCCAGGATTATACAAAGTGGAGCCTATCGAAAGTTGAAGCTGTAAGCCCAATGTAGAATTTGTATCGTCGGAGGTCACGGGATATTGATCTGTTCCGTTGCCTTTAGGCATCTTTATCGTTGTTACAGAAATACCCCCAGACCCTACAGGTTGAATGTAGTAGATCCCTAGTCCGATGGTCAAAGCTATCAGTATTGCGATAGTCGATGCAATGATAGCCTTACCCCGATGGTCTACCATCTTTCCTTCCTTCAAATTGAAGATAAGCGAGCTACGACTATTTAGTGCTACAGTTTATTGTATCTAAACAGAAAGGGAAACAGGATGTTTAATCATAAACCAGTGATGAGCATTCAGATTGACGCTTTCATTTGTTCTTGCGGATCGGGTGGCAAGAGAGAAACAGATTCCATCAGAATGTTTTTCTCCTAGTGCGATGAAGCGGAGTGCACATGACCACTACAAAGGAAAGCGTTCCTCTCCACATTCCCAAGGACATCTGGCAACCCCTAGTCGAGATTAGGGCCCAGCTCGACGCATCGTGCCCCGGAGCTCCAACACCGATCGAGGAAGCGCTGCGGGAAATAATCAACCACTACCGGCACTGCTCAATATCTCAAAAGGAAATCGATGCCTTTTGCGAGAAGGCGCAGGCGTGGAAGGGAAAAGATATTCATTAGGATCTTTCAATTGATCTGTCCGTGCCGAGAAAATGAATAAACTCACGGCTGAGGAAGAAAGAGTTATCGTCCGCAAAGGTACCGAGAGGGCGTTCAGCGGCGAGTATGAAGAAAATTTCCAACCTGGTGTGTACATCTGCAAGAGGTGCGATGCTCCCCTGTACAGATCGGAAGACAAGTTTGACGCAAGGTGTGGATGGCCGAGTTTTGACGATGAAATCAAAGGCGCGGTGAAGAGACTCCCCGATCCCGACGGCGAGAGGATCGAGATCGAGTGCGCAAGCTGCGGAGCTCATCTGGGCCACGTGTTTGAGGGAGAGGGTTTCACCCCAAAGGATACGAGGCACTGCGTCAATTCGATTTCGCTAAAGTTCGTTCCAAAAAAAGCCTGATTGATCTCTTAAAATACATACGCGGTTTCATATGAACCAGAGTGCAACGAACCATGATAGAAAAGAAAGTACTTCTTGACAACGACCGCGTGAAGATTGTCGAGATCAGACTCCCCGCCGGCGAGAAGATGCCCATGCATACTCACTCCGCATACGTCGCGTACACAATGAATCCCGCGAGGGTCAAGTTTACCTTTCCCGACGGGTCCAGCCGGATAGCGGAAATTGCGAAGGGTCAGGCGACTTATTCCGAGGGAATCACTCACGAAATTGAAAACCTCGGTTCAACGGACGTGCTGAATCTGGACATCGAACTGAAGTCATAAACTGTTTTCTGGAATAACTTCGTACTTTCGATTCAGGAATCCTAGCTAAATGTCTGGAGCATCTGAATCAGAATGATCAGCGCAATTGCACTGGCAACTACAAAAAACGAGATGGACACAACTCTCCAGATGAGCTCGCCGCGCTTCAAACTAGGACCTCACTGCCACGCTTTTCTTGTTTAAGATCTTGTTGACATGCAAAAGCGCCCGCGCGAATGTCACGACGACAATAGCTGCCAGGATTGTTTCCGAAATTTCAAGTGAGATGTTGAATCCGAGATCTATTGCGTGAACAACCATAAGAGAGATTGCAAACAGCGAGAGCGATCCATGGTAGAGAAGTGAGTACCTCAACCGCTCAAGAAACGAGAACCCTGTGAACCATACTACTAGCGCGACAGCTGTCGAGACGTAGCCGAGAAAAATTCCCGTGTTCAAAATCGGCGCGTTTATGAAATAATCAGCGTGTACCAACAGGAACGCTCCACCGAGTGAAGCGAGGACGATGTGAGTATTCCGCAGCAGCTTCTGGTACGAAGGATACCTGTTGAATAGGCGTGTCTTAATGAACATCATTACCGCGGTCGCGATGATGAAAAAGAGAGCAAGGAATCCCGCAAGGTTTGCGATGCCGATTCCAAACTCAGAAAAGGCCATGCGAGATATTTTCGTCAGATCGTTTTCAAATCATTTTCGTTGAAGGAAAGCGTTTGGGTAGAGCCCCAAAACATAGACAAGAACTAACAAAGTCAGGAGGATACAGTCACCGTGGTGGCGTAAATATTGATTATCTGCCTCTTGGCACTCCCGATCGCATCAACGATCGATTGCGACTCTTCGTCAGGGATGCTGAATTTTTCTCTGATCTCCTTCATTATCGATTCCTCAACCGCCCCCGAACTGTCGCCGAGAGTTTCCCTGATGACGTTCGACAGGCGTTCAGGATTTTCGATAACTTCATTGCGCGAATAGTTGTGGAGAATCGACATTTTCCAGTAAATCGATTGCGTGACGTGAGATCCGAACGGTTCGAGACCCTTGTCGATGCACTGAAGCAGGTCGTACTCTTCCATCTTGTTTCACAGTGTCGGTTATCCAAAACTAGCGAACCGAAGAAAGTTAGGTTTTTTGTTCCTCTTCCAGAAAAATTCGGGTGATCTTTTGACGGTTTGCTAAACCCGACCGTGCTCTATTCTGGGAATCGGCAAGCAAATCCTCGAAGGGCGGGAGCCTCAGACCACGACCGGGTAGAGTCTACCCCGCCAGCGTTTGACTTCCACCTTAACGTCAAAACAATCGCTAAGGTTCTTTCCGATGATTATTCTTCTGATCTTTCCGACCGCCATCGGTTTTCCCTTCTTCATCAAGATCGCGTTCGTAAAACAATCAGGAATCTCGTCTATCCGGTGTGTCACGTAAATCATCGCCAGCGCGGCTCTTTTCCGGTCCTTCGCGATGGCTTCTATCCCCTTCAGAAAAGACTCCCTAGCGCCCAGATCTAGAGAAGCGCAGGGCTCGTCGAAAGTGAGCAGCCCCGGATCAGGCATCAAAGCTCTTCCAATCAGGATTTTCTGCCGTTCCCCCTGGGAGAGTTCCCGCAGCCTCCTGTCTTCGAACCTCGCGCACCCCAGCTCTCTCAATATCTCTCGCGCCCTCTTCACGTCTTCCTTCGGGGGGACTCCCCACAGTCTCGTTGCACCGTACATGCCGCTCACGACAACGTCCAGAGTGTTGTCGTCCGATTCCAACAGATTATCGAGGTACGAGCTGACGAAACCTGATCTTTTCCTGATTTCCGGCAAGCTTGTCTCGCCGAACTTGCCTCCCAAGACGGAAACTTCCCCCGCCGACGGACGGAGGTATCCATTGACAATCTTGAGAAGCGTCGTCTTGCCTGACCCGTTCGGGCCGACGATCGCCCATTTTTCGCCCGGATTTATCCTGAAACTGACATCGGAGAGAGCCTTGTTGCCCTGAATGTCAACGCTGACATGCGAGAATTCCACGACCGGATCGGTCAATTACATCATCCTAATCCCGAGACAACCCAGTTTTCAATACAGAAAAGATTAGCTGTAAGCGGCGGAATCCCGAGGAAACTATTTTGAGAAATCGAGTGAAGTTTACTTTCCCGCAAAATCAAATTAACCGCTTCGGATGACCTCCAACTGCCCTAAATTCACAAGAATCCCCCGGTTTTCGCGGATTTCGATCGAGATTTCGAAAAAATGTCAAAAAACGCAAGATACTTAAGTAAGTAGATCGATTAGCACTTTTGCAAGTACCTTTGCCAGCTAAGAAAACAAAGAAGAAGAAGTAACAAGCAGAAGCTTAGCTTCGCTCAACTAACTCACCTGTCGTATTTTTTTCCAATCGCAGGTGAGCTAGTTGGATGTTTTCTACATTTTTTCCCTAAATCAATTCTTCGAAAGTTTCTTCTTCCAGTCACGTTCCATTTCTTCGGCGAGCTTCTTCCACGCTCCCGAATCGAGTTTCCTTAATTTTTCAGCTCTTATGGATAAGCTTCTTTTCGTTATCTTCTCGGATCCGTACTCGACTTGCAGACCGGTAAAGTCAAGCCGAGAGCTAGATTCAGATTCCGGAGAAATCTTGTACAGAAACTGGGAATACTTTGTGGGGCCTATCAGGTGAGTTGATACCCAAAACAGGTCGGCCGGATAGAGTTGCACCAATCTTTTTCTCTCGTTGATTGTTTTTCCATCCCTGTAGGTATCATTCAAAATCAGCGTTGTTTCTGAAATAATATCGATTGATCTTGTTCCCACCTCTCCCATTAAAGTCAGGTCGTTCGGGTCGTAGCTCGTGCACCACTCGAACGCCTCGCGCGCCGGAACTCTGAACTCTTGGCTGAACTTGTAACGAAGTGAGTATGCCATCGATAATCGACTTGATCGTGCGCAATAGTTAATGTTTTACGTAAATTCTCGCTCGGAATGAATGATCTACTACGATTACAAAGTCTAAACCCTTGTTTGGCCGCTTCCTAGAATGAAATATTTCGTGGTTGTCAAGTGTTGCACGCTCATTGGTCCCCGAGCATGAATTTTCTGCGTGCTAATGCCTATTTCCGCTCCCAACCCGAATTGGTTACCATCTGTGAAGCGAGTGGAGGCGTTCCAGTAGATTGCTGCAGAGTCAACTTCTCTGATGAAACGTTGAGCCTTGTCGAAATCCAATGTTAGTATGGATTCAGAGTTTTTCGAACCGTATTTGTTTATGTGGGATATCGCCTCGTCCATATCCTTTACAACTTTGACACCCATGATTAGGTCCAAGTATTCGGTGCCCCAGTCTTCCTCCGTGGCTAGCTTCACTCCTGTAGAAACGATCTTGGCTGTTTGCTCATCTGCTCTGACTTCGACTCCCTCCGCCCTGAGCGCACTAACAACAAGCGGCAGAAATTTACTAGCTATGTTGCTATGGACAAGAAGTTTCTCTGCTGAGTTGCAGGTCCCGGGTCTCTGGCACTTTGCGTTGATAATGATACGGACTGCCTTCTCGAGATCAGCGTCTTCTTCAACGTAGATGTGGCAATTTCCAGTCCCTGTCTCGATTACGGGAACAGAGGCTTTTTCCACTACCGTCTTTATGAGATCAGCCCCTCCACGCGGGATCAGAACATCGACATACTCTCTCATTCGCATAAGCTCTTCAGCTACACTTCTTTCGGTTGAGCTTATTACCTGGATGGAATCACTGGGAACTTCGTCCGCGAGAGCTTCTTTCAGCACTCCACCTATTGCCGTGTTTGAGTTTAGTGCGTCTGACCCACCTCTGAGAATGACAGCGTTGCCTGATTTCAAACATATTCCAGCAGCATCGGAGGTGACGTCCGGACGAGACTCATAGATAACTCCCACTACACCGAGGGGAACGCGGAGTTGCCCAATCAAGAGACCGTTGGGCCTTGTCCAAGTGCTCAAAATGACACCGACCGGATCGGGCAATTCAGCGACCTCCCTCAGACATTTCGCCATGTTCTTGATCTTGCGCTCGTCTAAGGCCAATCTGTCCAGAAGAGCGGGCTTCAATCCTCTGATTTTCGCGCTCTCAACATCTTTCCGATTGGCCGAGAGTATTGCCTCCACGTTGTTTTCAAGCGCCAGCGCCATTTTCTGGAGTGCTCTATTCTTTTTTTCAGCGGAAAGTTTGGCTAGCTCCACCGAGGCTGCCTTCGCCCTTTTACCTGTCTCTATTAACAAAGTTGCTTTTCTTCTCTTTCTCTGGTTATCAGATGTATCTTTTTTCGTGCCACGACTTCTTTTGATCGAGAATTGGGTAATTTTTTCTTTATCTCCAATACTTGCAATCCCTTTATCGTGTTTATCTCGTCACTGTTAAAATTTGGATTGCCTTTTGCAAATTCTGAATTGTCAGAATCTACAATGGAGACTACATCTCCAACATCGAAATGACCTGTTATCTTGGTGACTCCTACGGCCAGAAGGCTCGAGCCTGCCAGTATAGCTCTCTTAGCCCCTTCGTTTACGTGGATCTCGCCCTTTACTGAGGCGCCGAAAGCTATCCATCTTTTCACTAAGGGCATTCTGCTTTGCGGCTTGAAATAGGTGCCTACATCTTCTTTTCCTGCAAGAATATCGGGGATTACGTCTTCCCTTCGGCTGTTGGCAATTACAACTGGAATACCGCTTTTGGTTGCGATTTCAGCCGCTTTTATCTTGCTTTGCATTCCTCCCCTGCCTGTCCTGCTTTTTCCGCCAATGGAAGCATTCTTGAGCTCAATCGCTATATTTTCCACATTTCTGATTATGACCGCTTCTGGATTCCTTGGGTCGGCTGTAAACAAGCCGTCTACATCGGACAATATTATGAGTATGTCAGCACTTATTGCGTTGGCTACAAGAGCTGATAGGATGTCGTTATCGCTGAAATTCACCTTCAATCCTTCAGCAAGGGGCAACAGTTCGTCGACTGAGGTCACATCGTTCTCGTTTATGATCGGTACCAATCCCATCTTTAGTAGCATTTTCAAGACATTGCAGGTGTGGAGGTAAGATCCTCTGTTGGACAGATCTTCAGCGGTGAGCAAAATCTGGGCGACTTTGACCCCGTGAGACTTGAACAGCTCGCGGTATTTTGCCATCAAGACGCTTTGCCCTGTCGCGGCAGCGGCTTGCCTAAAGACAATGTCATGACTTGGTTTTTGAGCTATGCCTAATTCGGCGATACCAGCAGCGACTGCACCAGACGTCACAAGGACTATTCTGTCAGTCCCCCTTACTACTGCTGATATTTGATCGGTCAGTCTGTGCATTTCTCCTTCGTCCAGTTTTCCTTCAGCTGTAGTGATGGAGCTAGTACCGACTTTCACTACAGCTAATCTTGTAGCCATGAAGGAACTTTTGCTCGTCAGAGGACTCGTTAATTCTTGTTATTAGATTAACAAGCCGTCGCAGGGTTTCGCTTAGTGCTCAGGTTTTCTGTAGCTTGGACTGAAAGCCGCTGGAGATGATTCCTATCACTCAGCAAATCTACTCATGATAGGTGCAAACATGCTGGACGTAGAACAGCCCGGTATAGTTTTCGGAGGGAATAGTATGAACCGTGTTAGATGGGTTGTTGGAATGGATAAAGCTCACTGGAATAACAGTCAAAACAGCGGAATTTTGTGATGGCCCGGCCGTAATGTATGCTGGAGAATAAAGTGCAATCGCAAGCAAGGCACCGAAAACTAACGCAAGAAGCAGGATGACGAATTTTGGATTATTCTTGACTTTCATTCTTTTCCCAAGCCAATTTAATTCGAATCTCTTTCTAATAAATCACTCGGATATTCTTGTTCTCGTTTTGAAACGAATTCGGAGAATCAAAAAGGGGGTCAGAGGGAGGGTCTAGCTCCCAGAGTTACGGTTACCGTCATGTATTTGTCCGCTCTTACGATTCCGAGTGATACAGTCTGACCCGCCACCGTGTGTGCCGCAAGGTAAGTGCCCAGCGAGTCCGAATCGATGATCCGCGTGCCGTTTATGGAAATGATGATGTCTCCCCCTATGAGATACTGCTGACCTTCGATCACGACTGTTTGGGTACCCGATTGCAGTCCTGCTGTTGCCGCCGGTCCGCCCTGGACTACGTTCTCGATCAATACGCCGTACGTTACGTTTGCTCCCGTCGCTTGAGAGAGTTGGTAATTCATGTCGGTCTCGGAAATCCCGAGGTATGAGTGGAGGTTGTATGAGCCGTTTGCTATTAGAGATGGCAGCTCCCCGATTATCGTGTCGGACGGAATCGCAAAGCCGAGACCCTGCGAACTCGTTATGCCCGCCGTGGTTATTCCCACGACATCTCCGTTCACATCCAATAGAGGTCCACCGGAGTTTCCTGGATTTATCGGGGCGCTGGTTTGGATTACGTTGGCGATGGAGAAGTTCCCGGCCGTCTCATCTTGGATTGTCCTGCCAAGCTGGCTTACGATTCCCTCGGTCATTGAACCTGTCAAGCCGTAAGGATCGCCAATCGCTACAACTGAATCTCCGACTCTGAGCGAGGAAGAGGCTGCGAGTGTCAGTGGGTAAAATTCGCTGCTTGGAGCCTGAACCGAGACTATAGCAAGGTCAGAATAGGGGTCTGATCCGACGACTTTTGCGGGATACGAGTCCCCGTTGGAGAATGTTACGGTGAGATTCGAGGTTGTGCCCGCTACGTGATAGTTGGTTACTATGTAGTTTGCACCGGAGTAACTCACGACGAATCCGGAACCGAGAATACTTGCGACTTGGTTGCCGTAGAAAGAATTCTGGACCTGAGTACCCTGGATCGTCACGATGCTTCGATTGGCATTTGCATAGATCTGCTCTGAGTTCAGTTGGCTAGATGAATTGACTGCTGGATCGGTTGTGATTGTTGTCGGAACTGTGGTCACCTGAGTCGTCGTCACTGTTTGAGCTGCATTGCCTATAACAAGAAACGACGCCAGAAGACCGACGATGGCTACTACCGCTATCGCTGCTAGCGCGGGTATGAGGCCACGTCTTGAATAGACAGATTTCTGGTTCAACATCTTGAAATTCGATCACCTATTCGTCTTCGAGAATATTATCCTCTTTCCGAGAAGATTCCCAAATCGTTACGAAATCATTCTCTAATGCTCCACGGATTCAAGAAACGATGTACCGCTTAACTTCGACGCTCGTATTGAGATATGACTGAATTCTAGTTTGATTAGCTATAGATTATGGACAGTTCTCGGAAATTCGATATTAGAGACGCAACCTTATTCACGATATTGTCGGAGGTGAATCAAGAAAATGGAATTTGGAACAACTCCACAGCCGAGTATTCGTTCGTTCCCCAGCAAACGATCCCTGTTGCTCATCGCAGTCCTCGCAATCTTCGCAGTAGGCGCTCTAGTCGCGTTCGGCTTCGCCTCATTCGCAGCGACAACCACTTCGACGACCACGTCAACGGCAAGCGGCTCGACGTCATCTGGAACATCTAGCAGCAGTCATTGCCCAAACATGGGATCTTACTCCGGCGGATCAAGCAGTTCGACTACGACAACAGGATGACTGGGTCCTGTTAGCGACGCATCGTTCGGGAACTGGGGGCGACAAAGGGTCGTCTCCAACTTCCTGATCCGGACACCGAAGAATTTGCGCAAACTAATAATGGAATCCCAATAACATCATCCCTGCTAGAATCAAGATTACAACTACAACAATATTTTCTTTAACAGCTTCATCCCGTTCGTTTCTGCTCTAAAACTCCTGAACCATTCGATCGAATTTATCTATTGTTACCTGTTCTGAGCGCGAGAACATCAGATCTGATGCCTAGTCTCAAATAATATGGGAGAATTTCTCGCACACATTCCAGCATTTGAAAGCAATGCAATCTGAACCGTGTTCTGATCGCCAGACAGAATCGGACACGAATTCTCTAAGCTCAAGTAAAACGCAGGGTTCAATTTGAGGAGAGAGTTCGAACCGAAACGTTCGTCGTTAAACAATCCAAGCAGTCATCTTTCTGAATTGCAGATTCATCAACAGATTACGAAAGTCATCCGAGCAAGTTATGCTCGCGGCGAGACATGGCTCTATGTCATAGCCTGCCTCTTTTATCTGTTGGGAGTATGGGAACACCTTCCTTTCTCGGGTGGCCACATATACAGCGACATTGTGAGTGTCTACCAAAACAGGTTCTGTTACTCCGACTCGTGCGGGACGGGTCTTCCGTACGTAAACTATTTTGTTGAGTATCCTGTGATTACAGGTTTTTTCATGTACGCGATGGGGATGCTTGGACATATCTTCCCGCTTCCAGCCAGCGATTTGCTCGGCAGTTACTATTCTTACACTTCCATATTTCTGCTTGCTCCGACGCTCCTCTTGATTTACAACCTCGTCAAGATCAGTGAGCTTCTTAGAATCTGGCAGAGAAATAGGCGCGCCCTGGTCTATCTCGTTGCGACTCCCAGTTTTGTCTTCATGCTTCTCCTGAACTGGTACATATTAGGCGTCTTCTTCGCGGTATTTGGGCTGCGCAAGTTCCTTGAAGGCGGCAGAAACAGCTGGTTTTGGAGCGGGCTTCTTTTCGGATTGTCCGCGGCTTCGAACTTGGTCACGGCTGTGCCTGCCCTTGGAATTTTGACTTTTGGAGCGAACCGTTGGAGGGAGAGAGCTCGGTTTGTTTCTGGGATGACTTCAGCTCTTTTGGCTGTTTACCTGCCGCTGACAGCTCTCAATTCGTTTCCGCATTCCTACATGAACGCCGAGCACGTCATCGTACAGTATCCATTCGAATTTCCAAATATCAACTTCATAACGGATTTCCTGCATTACGAGCAGAATTGGTACACGGAAGGATCATGGATGCTCGCATTTCTCACTAACACTAGTCCGTTACGCCACTATATTTTTCCCGGTCTGTTCGCTGCGCTGACCGCATTGATTGTGTACAAGGGCTTAAAGATGAAGAAGTACGTGGTAACGCCCCTCGATCGGGCAATACTCGTCGTAACAACGAGCTCTTTCTTCATGTTCGCGTTTTTATTTTCCAGTTATATTTGCACTCCGCAGATGAATCTCATGCTCCTGCCATTCTTCGTTTTGCTTCCGGGAATGACAAAGTATTATCCAGAGTTTCTCATATTTGAAATCGTAAACGCGTTGGTGATAATATGGGGTTTTTCTGCCGCGCTTGCCTTTCTGGGGATAAATCTGCCGGCCGTTGCGCAATTTGGTCCGATATGGACTTCACCCATCCAATTTCTAGCCGTGCTCAGATCGTTCTGGATCGGAAAGTTCCTGATCGTTAATGGACTTCGTGCAATGAAGTAATGAGCAACTGCAGATAATGAACACCATGTTATTACGAGCTTGATTTAGGCGGGGGACCTTCTCTCGCTTTCCTGAGCAGTCCTTCCAGCCAGTTCTGATGTTGTCGACTCATATTCTGGGGCCTGAGCGCGTTGCTCAATTTTGCAAGTAAACCATTTTGATTTTCCTCCGTCAAAACATAACAACCGGTCGGCCTCTTTTCGATCAACCACGCATGATATGCGTCCACTCCGGTTCCCCTAGCGCTCCACGCGAGCCGTTCGAATGAAACAAATTCTTCGACTCGGGAGTCCAATCTGACGCCGAATGTCGTCCATTTGAATTTCGTTCCCGCCTGAAGGTCAGGTCCTCCGCCTTCGATCACAACGTTCGATGAGTTCGAGTACCAAGTCGGCTATAGCTTTGCTCGAATGAGCCACGCCCAGACCAGCTCGGGAGCAACGGGCATTTCCAGTTCGTTTCGGACGTGAACGCCCGTACTCTCGGGCTTGTAGTTATCTGGCCAGCGTATCATGGGACTCATAAGACAGCGAGGTTATGATTCTATTATGCTTTATCGGATCAATCAATACGACAGAACTCAAGAAATTTGATAATAGTGCCTGAATTGTTTCTCATCCGTATCGTAGGTCAAATCTAATGTCGAACGATGGATCGTGGATCGTAAAAACGATCGGGACGGTGAGGTCTCCCAGAAAGGAGCCTATCGACGATAGCTGGGGAGAAATCGAATCAACCATTGAGTTGAATTCAAATTTAGAATCTAGCGCACTCGACGGAATCGTAGAATTCAGCCATGTGGAGGTCGTCTATGTGTTTCACAGGATGGATGAGGATTCGATCTCCTATGGCAAAAGGCGGCCGCGCGATAATCCTGCCTGGCCTGAAGTCGGAATTCTTGCGCAGAGGGCAAAAAACAGGCCGAACAGGATCGGGGTGTCGATTTGCGAACTGGTCGGACGCAAGGAAATGAGTTTGAAAGTTCGCGGACTCGACGCTATTGACGGCACTCCTGTCTTGGATATCAAGCCATGGTTCAACGAATTGATCACTTTGACTCCGATTTGGGAACCGCGCTGGGCCAAAGAGTTAATGACAGATTATTTTTAGAGCACAAGCCCCATCCATCACGTCACATCGACGATCGGTTTACCCAAAACCTCCATGCGCGGATTTACTCCCAGTCCCGGTTCGGTCGGGGCCTCCATCCTTCCTTCATGGCGATGCGGCGCGTTCTCTGCAATGCTACGAGTCACGTAGCTGTTAAAGTCGGTCGTGGAAAAGAGATAGCGCGGTGGAGTGCTGTGCGCAAGATGCGCGATAGCTGCGGTCACGATGTCTCCGCCCCATGTGTCCTCAATCGTCAGGACGATTCCTTCGCTGACACAGAGATCTCGGATCTGCCTTGCTTTTGTGAGCCCTCCAACCTTTGAAATTTTCAAGTTGACCACATCCATCGCCCTATCCGAGATGGCACGGATAACCATAGAGACATTGTCTATTACCTCGTCAAGTACAAAGGGCAGTGAAGTGTGCCTACGGATCGAGAGACACTCCTCATAGCTTGGGCAGGGCTGCTCCAGGTAAACATCCACGTCACGAATTTTGTCTGCAACCCGCATCGCGTCGTGCTGAGTCCAGCCGGTGTTTGCATCCGCGATCAATACCTCTCCCTCGCGAATGATCTCCCTGATTGCCCTAATTCTCTCAACATCAACATCCGGGACGCCGCCCACCTTCAGCTGAAATGTTGTGTACCCCTCGCGTCGGTATTTTGAAACCATCTCCACCATCGCTGCGGGAGTATCTTGAGAGATCGCGCGGTAAAGTGGAAAATCTTTCCCGAACCTGCCTCCAAGTAAAGTAGCAACCGACTTCATGCTGGCCTTGCCCAGTATGTCCCAGCAGGCGATATCGAGGGCGGATTTTACGTAAGGATGACCTCGCAACACCCGGTCCATATGCTCGTTTATCACGCCGAGCTCGGTCGGATCTAATCCTATCAAACTAGGAGAAAGCTCGGCGATTCCTGTACGAGCGCCGGCAGCATACGCGGGGAGATAAGCCGGACCCAAGGGACAAATTTCGCCGTAACCGGAAATCCCCTCATCGGTCTGAATCTCCACAACCGTCGAATCAAAGACATTCACAAAGTTTCCGCCCGACCACTTGTAAGCGCCTTCGTGGAGAGGGAGGTCGACTTTGAATGCGCGCACTCTGGTGATCTTCATTGAGTTCTTGTCCCCTCACTCGCTATGTGCCCCTCTATCATTTTCAAGTCGGGATCGATGCCGAGCCCGTGTCCCTGAGGTACAGAGATACATCCTTCGCCATCCAGTTTCACAGAACCATTGAGTGCGATTTTCTGGAAAGCGACCTCGGTAAATTCGCAAGCAAATGGCAGCTTCTCAAGCGCTGCGGCGATGTGAAGTTTTGCAGGCAAGCCCATGCATGATTCCAGCTCAGTTCCGATAACGCACGGCAATCCGTGCGCGGTGGCGGTGTCGTAGACCTCGATTGCTTTTTTCAAACCGCACGTCTTTGTTATCTTTATGTTGACAATGTCCGCAGCCTGAGCTTTGGATACCCTGGCTACGTCCTGAGGGGTCCACACGCTCTCATCAACCATAATCTGCATACCAGTACTCTTGCGTACCCTCGAAAGCCCTTCGAGATCCCAGCCCGGAAGCGGCTGCTCAAGATATCGCACATTGCATTTCAGTAAAGTCTTCGTAGCTTTGAGGGTCGATTCCCGCGACCAGCCCGCGTTAGGATCAACTCTGAGTTCGATGTCATCTCCAACGGCATCCCGGACATTTTTCACGCCCTTCATCTCGTCCTCGACGTCGCTTCCAGCCTTGATTTTTATTGCCTTGAAGCCGATTTCGACGAGGCGCAAAGCTTCTGAAGCCATCTCGCTGGACTTGACGATGCCGATTTCGGAGCACGCCTTTATTCTGTCCCTCTGTCTACCACCGAGAAGCGTGCTAACAGGGACTTTGAGAATTTTCCCGATCAGATCATGCAGGGCGATGTCGACGCCGGTCTTTGCGATAAACGAATTCCCCTGAGCCACGTCCATGATTGAGGTGAGTTTCCGTATGTTCAGTGGATCTTCTCCAATCAATTTTGGTGCGAGGATATTCCTCAGCGAAAGTGTAACAGTCTCGAGCGTCTCGCCGTAAAATCCGACGGTGACGCTGCAAGGAGCCTCTCCGTATCCGATTATCCCCTCGTCTGTCTCGATCTTGACTAGGGCAAACTCGCCCCTGTCATACCCGGAATAGGCATCTGTGAAAAGGCGCATCGGCATGCGTACGGGAGTTGCATCGATTTTCGAGATCTTCATTGTTCCCAACTTATCTAATGATCGTTATTTCGGATTTTTTGAGAGCGGTATTAATGTTGTCCGGAAAGTCAGAATTCAGTTTTGGAAAGATACATGCTCTCGTTAAGAAAACGGAAAATTTTCTTTAATCGATCCGGGTAGAATTCTGATGGCGAGAATAACCGGATTTCAGCAAATGCCTTTTCATGTCTCGAAAGTCGAGAGTGATCTTAGACAAGTTAATAGAAGCTTTCTACCTAGCGTTTCCCGCGATGTCTGCCGAACAGCTTCTGAATCTCGGGACAATAATTTCCAAAGGAGAAATTGGTGGGGATACTCCGTTTTTTTTGGAGGAAGAGGATGCACAGCCATTTCAGGTGAGTCCGGATTTGATCGCAACCGGGAGAACTTGTGTCATCGGAAGCAGCGGGAGCGGCAAGAGTCTACACCGTGGGAGTGATTTGCGAGGAACTATGCAAGAACAAGGTTCCTTTTGTGATTGTGGACATTGAAGGCGAATATTCGGGGCTCAAAGAAAAATTCGAAGTCATCTGGGTTGGAGATGATGAAAAAAGCGATCTCCGCTGGAGGAACAAGTTTGATCTAAAATTGCTTGCGAAGAGAGCCCCAGATTGTCCACCGATAGTGTTTGATCTCTCGGAAGCGGTTAAGCCACGCGAGAAGGTAAGCGAATTTCTCATCGAGCTCTATCGAGAAATATCCAGACGGAGGACGCCTTATCTCGTCATTTTAGAGGAGGCGGATCGATTCTCCCCGCAGGTTGGCGATAGGCTTCCCATCTTCGACGAGATCGCGCGCCGCGGCCGAAAGCGAGGCCTTGGATTGATGCTATGCACCCAGAGGCCCTCTGTTGTCGACAAGAATATTTTGAGCCAGTGCTCGAACCAGTTAATTGGAAAACTCGTAATCAAGAACGACCTGAACTCTGTCGCGCAGTTTTTTTCAAACCACGGGCCCCCAAATCAGCTGACCGCACTATCTCCCGGTGAATTTTTTGCCCTCGGTGGCATAGTGCAGGAGCCAGAAAAAGTGAAGATACGCGCTCGGGAGACGCGTCATGGCGGAATGACCCCGAAACTCCACCCGACCGTGGTAGGAGATTCTGTTGGGAAAATATTGGAGACGATCCAGCTGGGTACGCCGCGGGAAACGGCGATTGCGCTTCCGGACGAGCAGGAGACCGCCGTCCTGGTACAGGAGAAAAAAGAGACGGCGGTTGCGCTGCCCAAACCTGAGACGACCGCTGTCGTGCCGAGAAAGGAGATTTCGGATGTCGTGGAAGAGTTGGGAGCTCAATTCGAAGACAATCAATCCGAGGATATTCCAGAGAGCGACTCAGTAGACTTTGAGCCGATTAGAGCCGGGACTGATTCCGATTCCAAAATCATGGGACTCGCCCCGATGATACAGGCCGAGTCGGTTCCCGCTCTCATCAAGCTTGAGAAGACGTACAGGTTGTTTGGGCAGAAGGAAAACGTAACGGGAGTGGCCCTGGTTTTTAGGCCGTTGGTGGAGGTGGGCGTAAGAATTAGGGCAGGCCTCATCAAGAAAAAATTTGACACGAAATATTTCCTTCTGGACGGCATGAGCGGTAAGCTCGCGGAGGTCACAGATAGACTTGGCACGAAAAAAGGATTCGAAAAACTGTTGACGCTAGACGAAGGGCACATTGCGATTTTAAAAGCGCTGTACCCGGACAGGGATTTGAGCCTGATCGAGATCGCTGGTGTCGCGAAGAGGGAGACCGAAGAAACCCGCCGATTCCTCAAGGGGCTCGAAGACAGGCGACTCGTCCGTTCAACAAAGAGCGGTCGGGCGAAGATGTACAGGCGGCTCTTGGACATTCCGAAAATAGATTTGATCAGCCAGCCGCTTCTGAAGCTGAACGAGCTTACTCCTTCCGATGGGTTCAAGCTCTCAAAATTGAAGATAAAAGAGCCTCAGGTACGAGAGGCGGTAAAGGGACTTTGGGAGGGCGCCGACGTGGATAGTTTCAGGCACATCTACTATCCAGTTTACGTGGCCGAAATCATCCTGAAAGGGAGAACTCGGCACGTGTGGATCGACGGGAGGACGGGTAAGGAAATTGAAATCTAATTCTTAGAGATCAGCGTTTTTTCTTCGACTTTTTTTCAGCTGGAACTTGGATTTCAGCACGAGCCCACGCCCAAGAATCAGTCCACGGATTTCCGAAATAAATTTCCCTTGAGAACGGACCGGACACTTTGTACATGTCATTCTCATCCAGCCAACCGTAGACTCCGTTGTAAACCAGCCTCGGGGCAACGTGGTCAGGGTTGAACTTTACGCCCGCCACGGTCAGCTTTGGAAGTGTTTTAAGCTTGATCTTTCCCTCCGGCTTTGGATTCCCTCTTATCTCTAAACACGCTTCGAATTTGTATCGACTCGGCGCCCTCCCAGTCTCAAAAAAGTAGAATATCCATCTCCCGGTTTTGACCTTCTGTTTTTTCGCCCACTTTTCCAGTTCTGAAAATTCTCGCCGGAGCGGATCAGAGCCTTCGGAACCCACTTTTTCAAGTGACGCTACTTTGTAGCTTGGTGTCGTCTTGACTGCAATGTCTACTGTCAATTTTGTCGGATTTCCAGCTTGCGGGCTCGTTATTACGCCTATCGCCAGTTTCACGAGTGATACTTTCTAAGATAAGAATTGACCCCTGACAGTTAGGCAGGAAAAGAGGCAGAAGAAGAAAATCGAACTCGGTGTTTCGAGCTCTGTTTTAGCTACAGAGGTGAAACAAGCTGCTTCAATTGAACAGAGCTTGAACGTAACTCTTCGGCCAAAAGGTACGCGCGGTTGCTAAACGGCAGAATTTTTTCTATATAAGAATCAATGGGAACTGCTATTAAAAGCGCGAGAGTACAGGATAGAGTTATAGCTAGGGATAGCTATTTTCTCGTAAGTATCGTCCCCATATGTGCCCTAAATTGACTGTTCAACCTTTCGGACCAACTCGTTCGATTTCAGATTAGCGAGGAGAGTGGAAATACTACTTCGATAAACCGGGTGAATGTAATCTGGATCAATCTCTTCGAGGGGAACCAAGACAAATCGCCTCTCTTGGATCCTGGGATGGGGAATTTTCAATCCGTTTTTCTCTACGACTTCATTTCCGTAGAATAAGATATCCAGATCGATGGACCTGGGACCGTACCTCACACTCTCTTGTCTTCTCAACTTTCTTTCGATTTCACGAAGATAATCCAGGAGTTCTACCGGAGTAAGTTTGGTCTCGAACTCCGCGACACAATTCAAGAACCAAGGCTGGTCTTTCACGTACATTGGTTCTGACTCGTAAAGAGAAGAGACCTTGACGAGTTTCATCTTCTGTTTCAGTAATTCTACGGCCCTCCTCAGGTTGCCCTCCCTATCGTCAAGATTTGATCCAAGACCGATAAAGACATCAACCATGGCGAGTCCTCATAATCTCTATTCCAATGCCTGGACTTGTCGCGTATTTTTTCTTCCGAACCCTGACCTTCACTTTCATTACAACGGTATTCTCGAGAAGGAGAGAAGCTATTCCCTCGGCGATGCTCTCCAGAAGTCTGAACTCGCCCTTTGAGACAAAGTCGAATACATTCTCCCTAATTTCTGAATAGCTTGATGTCTTATCAGGGTCATCCGTAATACCCGCATCCGTCAAGTCGCGGAAGATGTAAAGGTCAACGATTACAGTCTGCCTTCTACCCCTTTCTTTCTCGGTGATGCCCACCCTGCACGGCACCACCATATTCTCGATGAAGATCTTATCCACAATCAATCACAGCTTCGGGGATATCGCATTCTGTCATCCTCATCGCTTCCTGATACTCTCAGCCAATCTTACTGCCTGAACGGTTGCGCCGACGTCGTGAGTTCTAACTAGGTGAGTCCCGTTAAAGACGGCAATTGATGTCGCTGCAAGCGAACCGATCAGCCGCTCGTCAGGATTTTCGATCCCGAGTATCTTGCCAATGAAGGACTTTCTTGATATCGAGATGCACGAAGGCCTGCCCAAACTTCGAAGTTGACCAAGCTCCCTAATAACGGTACAATCCCACGCGTACCAAGGAAGTTCGCTGGAAGGTGAGAATCCAAATCCTCTTCCATCCTTGCGAAAAAATCCCAGACCAGGATCAATCACGATCTTCTTCTCTGGTATTCCAACCCTGCTGCTCAAGTCGAGTGTTTCTCTCAATGCTGACGTGATTCTTTCCATGGGTGGACCGGAGCTATTCTTCATTTCGAAGGCCATCAGGATAGCGGAAGCATCATGTTTTGTGATGAGGTCTGCCATTCGCGCGTCATGCTTCAGACCGCTTACATCATTAACAATTTTCGCTCCGGCTTCCAGAGAAGCTTCTGCTGGAGCCAACCTGGGAGTATCAACTGATATCGGTACTTTAACAGCTTCCCTGATCGCTTTGATCGCTGTCATCAATCTCTTGGTCTCCTCTTCGATGGAAATCTCCGTTACGAGATAAGGGGCAGTCGACATTCCGCCTACATCGATAATATCCGCGCCTTCCTTCACCATCTCGGCGGCAAGTTCAGAAGCGTCATCCGGTCTCGATTTCACCGAGCCCTTGTAGAAGGACTCGGGACTGACGTTAATGATTCCCATTATTCTGACAGGATAGTCGTCTCCTAACTTAATCCCAGCAAGCTCAGCGTATACCAATTTATTCGACATACGATGGGGATCGAGAACCTAAGAGTTTCCCATGGCCCCAGAAACTGATATTTCATCTAAGGAAGTGATGCAATTGATAACAGATCGGTTTTTGTCGCGGCCGCTCAATTGGCAGATGTTTCTTTTAAAGGTCTTCGGAGCTCACCCGTTGGTTTGAACCAGATGAGCCACATCAAGCCGATCAACACTGTAGCGATTGTGAGCGAGACCATCGTGACAATGACGTTTTGAAAAAGATCAAAACTCTTTGACCATTACAGCGCATAAACCAAGAAAAAAACAAGCCACACAATAATTCCAACAATTGATGCAATGATAGGAGCTATGGGGCCTTCATATCCTGTCGCTGATCTACGTTCGCTGACAACGCTCATACTTGCATCTCCTCCCTATTGTGATGGCTGAGAAAGACTTTCCGATCTCCTCAACTTTTTCCCCTCTCTTATTTTCTTTGTATTTCCAAATCTCGAATCGCAGATTACGAGTGCATCATTTGATACTTCCATACTTATAATATCACCATTCGTCAAGCTGAACCACAGCGAGCACATAATGCTCTTCCATTCTTTTAAGACCCGAATACGATTCTCAACAATGATAACGCTCGACTTTTGAAGTCAACCTTTGATTCAACTTAGAGCGTGTCTATCAGTGTTTGTCATTACGATGGCGAATATCCTGTACTTCATCTCTGAGGACTAATTTTTCTGTCTGTTTTTGAAAGCGTATGTGATGAGCAACAACTCGAAGGCGATATTCCCAATCCCGAACTCTAAAGACGACCCTTGACTTACTGTAATTATGTAGAAAATAAGAAGACCCAATAGAAACCATACAAACGTAAAGTCTCTTACCCACTGGACCTTCTTTCTCACTTGGGCCGTTGATGACCGAATTCTACGCCGATGCAAGTAAATGCTCACCACGATTGGAAAGGCGATACTCCAGCTGATTGTGCCGATCCACCAGCCAAACAGATCCGCGTAAACCATTCCCTCTCAACTAGCTCCCTTCAAAATCCGCACACCCTGTAAAAGAAGACCTTACCTGCGTCTACTAGTAGCAGGTAGGTGGCAGTCATGAGTATGTTTAGTACCCAGAAGCCAAGTGGCAGTGGCACAAAACCCAAGAAACTACCCAGCGTTGTAAATGGTAGTACCGTACCGAACGCCACGCAACCCAGCGTCAAGACCGTGAGCCACTTACCAGGCCGGCTTTTGTAAAACGGAATACGTCTTGTTCTGATCACAAATATGATCAATACCTCCGTCCAGAAGGATTCGACAAACCATCCGCTTTGGAAAAGCGAGGCTGACGCTTGAAATATGAACAGCATTATCCCAAACGTCAAGAAGTCGTAGACCGAGCTAAACGGTCCGAAAAACAAGGTGAAATTCCGTACAAACCCAATGTCCCATCGCCTTGGCCATTTGGTGTACTCTGGATCAACATTGTCGGTTGGAAGAGTCAGATTTGAGAAATTGTATAACAGGTTCATGAAAAGAATCTGCATTGGAAGCATCGGCAGGAAGGGGAGGAACACGGAAGCAGCGGATGCGCTGAACATGTTACCAAAGTTTGAACTCGTACCCATTAGGACGTACTTCATTGTATTGGCGAAGGTCCTTCGTCCTTCTTCCACGCCGTTTGCGAGAACATTTAGATCCTTCTCCAAAAGAACTATATCGGCTGCTGATTTCGAGACATCGACAGCCGAGTCTACAGATATTCCAGCGTCTGCTTCATAGAGGGCAGGAGCATCGTTTACGCCGTCTCCCATGTAACCCACAACATGCCCATTTTCCTTTAGTGCCTTGATCAGATCTAGCTTTTGATCTGGGGTGACTCTAGCAAAAATTGTCGCTTCTTCCGCTCGCGACTTGAACTCAACCCAGCTCAATGGAGTCAGGTCTGAACCAGTAACGATTCCGTTGATGTGGAGACCCAGATCCTCGCAAACTTTCTTTGCAATTAATTCATTGTCACCAGTCAAAATCTTGGTATCCACCCCAAGCGCCTTGAGTTTTGCGATGGCACTGCCTGCATTCAATTTTGGAGGATCTGTAAAGACAAGAAAACCCACCATTGTGAGATCTGTTTCATCTGCGCTGCTGTACTCTCTTTTTGCTCCCGTCTCACCGCAAGCTACTGCAAGAACCCGCAGACCTTTCTCTGAAAAATTGTTGAAATTCTTGGACATCTCTTCCGTAAGCTCAGGAGTAATCTCTGTCTTTTCTTTATTCCACTCTACATACTTGCATTTTTGCAACACTGATTCGGGGGCACCTTTTGTGATCAGGATCAGTTCGTCTTTGCAGTTTGCAATGACAGTCACCATGCGTCTATGATAGTCAAACGGAACCTCGTTGACCTTCTGGTAATCTGCGGCCAAATTTTGTAGACCTTCTTGGATAGCGTACTCCTGAATCGCTACATCCATGGGATTGCCAGAGATCTTCTCTCCAACGAAGGTTGCCGCGCTGCAAACAACTGACAAGGTGACAGGTCTCTCATAGGCCGTACCGTCAGGAGCTATTGAATTCTCCAGAATAATCTTACCTTCTGTTAAGGTACCGGTCTTGTCAGTGCATAGCACGTTGATATTTCCCAAGTTCTCCATTGAAACAAGCCTCTTTACAATGACCTTCTCTTTCGCCATCTTGTGAGCGCCACGTGACAGTGTGATTGTCACTATCCCTGGCATCATCTCGGGCACGATTCCTATTGCAACTGCGAGTGAAAACAGAAGAGAGTTCAGCAACGAGTGTCCCACTAAAGCATTGAAACCAAAGATCCCTATTGCAAGAAAGAACGTGAGAGTTAGTAACAGGTTCCCATATCGCTTTGTGCCTTTTTGGAACTCTGTTTCCGGGTGCGCGCGAGCTAGGCTCTTTGAAATCGAGCCGAATTCGGTATTCTTGCCTGTAGAAGTTACGATTCCACGAGCGATCCCTTTTGTAACGACAGTGCCCATGAAGAGCAAGTTTGAGGCCTGAGTTAGGGCAGAAGGTGCGTTTGAAAGTCTCTCCGGATTCTTATCTACGGGAAACGACTCACCGGTCAGTACGGCCTCGTTGACTTGTAATTCCTTCGAGTCGATTATTCTCATGTCGGCGGGGACGATATCACCTATGTACACTGTTACAAGATCACCCGGAACAAGCAAGGCTGAATCGAGCTCGCTCGTCTTGGCGTCCCTTGTGACGACAGCCTTTATTGAAACAGTGTCCTTCAGCTCCTCGACGAGTTTCTCGGCACGAAATTCGTTGTAGAATCCGAGAACTACGCTCAGACCTATGATCACAAGTATGATTGCAGATTGTTCCGGTTGGCCTAGGAATCCTGAAATGACGGCCACAACGATGAGTATTACGAACATTGGATTCGTGAATTGATTGATGAGAATTTTTATCCAGCTGAATTTTTCCCTTGGCAGTTCGTTTGGGCCGTAAATGGCAAGACGATTCCTCGCTTCCTCGCTTGATAAGCCCTGCTCACTTGTGCCCTCAGCTCGGAACACGTCAGAACTCTCAAGCGACCAGTACTCTGCGACAGTTCTCGAAGCTTCGGGCTTCTTTGATTTCGTGCTTCTTCGCCGCTATAATGTATCAGAAGCACGTGATGACGAGTCTGTTACAATGAATACTTTTTCGATTGCTGGATATCCGTTTCTGATAGCCGAGTCCAGTCTTGATGTAACCTCACTTATTTTCTCTGGACTAGTCCCGGTCTTGAATGCTGCTCTGATTGAAACGTGGAAAAAATCACCAACCCGTCGAATAGTCGGATTCCGAATCAATCTAATTTCAGGAAATCTCATTACGACATGGAAAATGTACCATTTTATCTCGGTGCCATGACCGGATTGTTCGCTCGCGATCAGCTCGGAAACATACTCTTCGTGAATGATTATCTCCGATATTCTAGAATTTGACGCAACGATCTTTTTCTCTATCCGAGCCGAAACGTCATGTGCCTGTCTTAGGTTCATGTCCGCGCTCACTTCAAGAACAAAATCAACTCCCAGCGTTTCCCCGGCATTCTTTAGATGAATATTGTGCGCGCCCCTAGATCCGGATTCCTCTTCCGCGATTTTCTTGACGAGATACCACGCCTCTTCGGTTCCTTCAACGCTCGGTTCTGAACGCACTGCTACCCTTGCATTTGGGACAATGACTCTGACTACAACTTCAATTGTTGAGCAGATCCTGTGAATAGTCTCGTAGTCAGGGTTTCCCCGAAGCCAGACGTGCACGTATACATGCGGTTTCTTTCTTGTGAACGACATTCGCACTTCTCGGCACTGCTCGACTTCCTCCAAGGCGTGAATGTGTCGCTTGATTCTCCGAACTGCCTGTCTCTCGGATGGTTCGACGAGTGGAATAGGCAAAAGACGTAATTCAGATCCGTTTTTGTCTCAGCTGAAACTCTTTTCGAGTTTAGAGCATTTGTAATATTTCCACATTCACGACCGCAGGCTAAACATATCAGTCCTTCCATCATACTCAAGCAATCCTGCAAAAACCGCGCAGTCTACAAGAATGTCGTGGACAAGTAACTCATTCAGCTCTTCTTCCTCTGCCCATCTGAGGTCTTTCTTTGAGAGGACATCAGCTACTTTGTCTGATGAGAAACTCTTGGATTTAGTCGCAATATCGATCGCTGTCCTAAAAGGTTCGAGTAAGGAAATCCTTTCTGATATAAGCTGCCTTTTCTTGCTCATCGGAGAATTGCCCAGCTCCGTTCCAGCCCCACTTAACCAGATAAGACCATTGTGGATACTCGTGAAGCCCAAGATCTGGCTAGCGTTTACTAATCGTTCCATTTCGTCACTATGTATGCCTAAGATTTTCTGTAGGTTTACCACATCTATACCCCCACTTAGGCTCGCGAGCGCTTTCACAAGTTCAATTATTTGTTCGGGTTCTGTCTCGGCTGGGAACATCCCCTTGCGGACATCACCCTCCAGAAGTTCGATATCCTTGATCACCAGCTCTGCTACTTCCTTCTTGTGCTGTAATCGTTCTTGATCATTCAACATTTCCAGGTTCCCACATTATTCAACGTACAAGTAATATCAAAGCAGGATAAAAAAGAGGTTATACGATTCTCCGATTTGATAATCATCAAGAGCGGGAAGAATTTCTGACAGGATCCATGCTTTTTCTTTTATATTCTATGATAGTCAGTGATTTGATTGCAGTGTACAATAACTGTTGAATGTAAAGAGATTTGATGATGATCTAGTGGAGATGTGCAGGAGAGTTTCGATAGGACGATCCCCAGAAGTCAAGGCCAAACTTGATTCTGTGAGGCTGCACCTCGTCGATCTCTATAGGAAGAACCTTGTCAAGATCAATCACTCTGTAATTGAACTGTTGTGCGCGGACAAACTGATTTCTGAAGGCTACGAAGTCAAAGTCGAGCACGAATTGAAGGATAATCTGGTTTGCGATGTCTACGGCATGAAGGGTGAGAGCACCATGATAGTCGAGATTGAGACGGGTTTTGTTCCCCCTTCCCATGCGCTTGATCCTGCAAGATACTGTTATGCAAGAATAATCAGTAAGACCGCAAGATACAGTCCGTTTGCAAATAGATTCGTTTTGGGGACGACTGTCACAAATATCCTGCCGGTTCCAGGCATCTTCCAACAGCCTCCTCGATTCAGAAACACTGCGGAAGTTCAAATGGCTAAATTCGTTTGTGATATGTACTATTCAAATCCCGCAGTAACGATAGATCAAATTACCTATGCCGAAGTCCATACGATATTCATTCTCGATGTTGATCACGGATCAATTCGTGAAACAACTCCTGATGTTTATCTTAGTCAAACCGCAGAACAACAGAAACCTTTTGCTTGGTCTTGGAAAAAATAATGCCATTCGGCTTTCAGGACGCATGTGGCTTTCCTTTGACAGCGGCTACGTAGATTTCCTTCATTCCCACTGTCTCGGTTTGCCCTCGTCCGAGAGTGTCCGAAGTTCGGGTGAACCCGTTTCTACATACTCACCCGGACGGTCAGAGATAGGCGCCATGCACTAAGCCCTTACCCAGTGCTTTTTCTTGTCTCCAAATACAACCTTTACCTGGCCGAACGACGAATGAATAAGTACACACAGCCAATATTAAAGTGGGGTAGACGATTCTCAAAAATGAAATTGAGCCGAGTGAGAATTCATACCGGTTTGACTTATTACACTAATTTTTCGTCTACCCTCCTAATGGGGCCCGTACGATCGGAAGTGTGATTCTTTCCAGAAATGAAGCAACCTGCGGGCCGCTTTCCCTTCAGTACTGATTCGGCTCTAAACTATAAAATGATCTCATGAAAACGTTTACAACTAACGATCTTAATTCCTTGTCGGAGAAGAACGCAGGTATTAGCACTGGGAGAGAATTCCCAACTATCCGCAAGACAACATCTAATCTGTTGGCCAACAGAAAACGAGTGAAATCGGCATCCGTTCTGCGAGTTGATTTGAAGTAGAGATACCCAGCCACGAGCTCTCCGGCGGTTCTTCGATCAATACCCATCAGAATCGAATCATCTAATTTCAAGAAGGTTGGAGAAGATATAACAGCCCTATCTGATTGCTGAATCTTAGAATTCGATTTTCGCCGAGTTTGTCTCAGATTCAATTGTTCACAACCATCCTTCGTTACAGGTCAAATTCCTGCCAATTAGGTGAAGTCCTCGTTGAGAACGAGGACAATTAAGTAAAGTCAGTTCGGCTTAGACCTATGGCTTCAGAACCGGCTTCGTTTTGATCAAGGCCTTAAAGTTGATCTCAACTACTACGCCATCTGCACGTTTTTCCACGGTGAACTTATAGTTCTCTACATCTGCGTGAACATGTTCCAGAAACGCGTGTATTTCGTCACCATAGGTCAGTATTTGCTGCCTCACATGTGACAACGAAACCGGACGCTCTTCCTCGACTGTCTCTTTCATTACTGTTGACATTGGGTTTCATGACCTCTGTAAAATAAGATCTTGCTTAACGATATAGATACAGTACACGATCTTCAAAATTGAGAATTGTAAAAGGAGCCTTTCTACTCACGTGAATTTCAATATAGAGACTATCATGGTTAGCCGTCGACCAATCTGTCAGAACAGAGAAACCCGCCTATTCAACGGCAGCGGAATCCGTGCAAAGATGGCGATGTTGTCCCAAGAGTCGTGATATCAGAAGAAGATCGGGAACTGGAACAGCCCACTTACGAATTTACAATTCTCGTGCCGGTCTCGCCTTTCAATGCTGTCTCAGCAAGCTCTAACGACGTAATTATCGCAGTCTTTTCTTTTCCAGATTTAACAAAATTCATCGCTGCTTCTATTTTAGGGCCCATGCTTCCTGCAGGGAATTGCCCCTCCGCAAGATATTTCTTGCATTCGTCCGCTGTCATTCTGTCAAGAGATCTTTGGTCCGGTCTGCCGTAGTTCAGCCTAACTTTGTCAACGTCGGTCAGGATTAACAATACATCAGTCTTGAGAAGAGAAGCAAGCAAGGACGCGCAAAGATCTTTGTCGACAACAGCCTCCACGCCAATCAGCGTCCCATTCTGCTTACGCACAACTGGAATGCCTCCGCCTCCAGATTGAATTATGATGTAGTTACGATCAAACAATTCCTTAATTATCGGAAACTCCGGAATCGCAATCGGGCGCGGGGAAGGTACGACGCGTCGATAACCCCGACCACTGTCGTTGATCATTTTCCATCCCTTTTTTCGTGACAGCTTTGAAGATTCGATTTTCGTATAAAATGGACCAATTGGTTTTGTGGGCTTCTTGAACGCCGGATCAGCCTTGTCGACTATTGATTGCGTGAGAATCGTAGCGACCGGAGTATTCTTGCCCTTCCTTCTTAATTCATTGTAGAGAGATTGCTGGAGTACGTAACCGATCATCCCTTGGCTTTCGGCACCACATACGTCGAGTGGCATGGCCGGAACTGTATCCTTCGCAATTTCATTCCTTAGGAGGATGTCTCCAACTTGAGGTCCGTTACCATGGGTTATCACCAATTTATTACCCTCTTCAAGAAGTTTAACCAGATGCTTGACAGCAGCCTTGGCATTTTCCTCTTGTTCAATTATGCCTGATTCTCCATGCGTTATGAGGGCGTTTCCGCCCAGGGCGACTAAAATTTTCTTCTTGGCATTCGCATATCTTCCCAATATCTTATCCCTCTCCTCTTCATTCAAGGAAATTTTGTCATTCACGACTTGCCATGGAACATCTAAAATCTAAAAGGCCGGATACCAAATCCCAGAGAGAGGATTTTTGTTCATTGCAACATATAATCCGACATGACGATTCTCATACTTGAGAATCAACACAATAGTCTTCTAGCTTGAGCGGCTTGTTTGACGTTCTCAGATCTGAAGATCGTCCCCGTACTTAAATTGTCTACACGTCGAAAACTAGAGCCTATTCTAAGAATGTTGCTGAAAAATAGAAGTGCTAGCTAATTTGAGTAGTGAGCTGAAAGACCAGATCGATGAAGCTAACGGAAAAGCTGTTGCCAGAATACTTGAATCTGAAGCGGTTTTGGTTGACCTGAAACCAGCGATTAAAGCAATATCAGGATACAAGAGCGACCTGATTACACACGCCGGGCCGCCAATCGAATGGGACAGAATGATCAAAGTTCAAAAGATCGCTATTATCAACGCAATTAGGGCGGAAGGCCTCGCCGATACTGCGCGACGTGCGGAGAAGCTCGCTAGGACGGGCGAGGTCAGAATTGAACCCAATCACAATTACGGAAATGTAAGCGGTATGTGCGGCGTGACATCAGCATCGAGTCCGGTTCTGGTTCTCAAAGACAAGGTGCACGGTAACACTGCAACCGACTGGATGCAGACAGATCTAACATCGTTTGCCGACAAATATGAGCGGGCAATCAAGGAAGTTGAGTTTGTCAAGGAGACGATGGCTCCTGTTCTCGCGGCGACCATCAAGCACGCAGGTGGATTCAATATCAAAGAATTGCTTTCCAAGGGGCTTACCATGGGCGACGAATTACACGGTTCTTTCGAAGCCTGTCGTGGCGTTCTCATGAACTGGATTCTTCCCCACATTGTTAGGACTGGCTTTCCCAAGGAGACTTTGGGAGAGGTCGGCGACTACTTCATGGGAAATGGTGGTCGCTGGTACTGCGGCAACTTGATGATGGGCGCTTGCAAGGTGATGATGGACTCGGCCAAAGGGATAAAGTACAGTACGGTTGTGACCGCGATGGCAAGAAATGGTGTTGATTTCGGGATCAAGGTAAGCGCCCTCGGTGACGAATGGTTTACCGGTCCGGCCGGAGAGATCAAAGGTTTTCTATTCCCCGGTTTCACGGCAGCTGACGCAGCTCCAGATATAGGCGATAGCGCGATCTCGGAATCCAGAGGGTTCGGAGGAACCGCGTTACCCGCATCTCCCTCCCAAGCGAGACTTTTCGGAGGTGGGCTTGACGAGGCAGTCCAACACACACGAGCGATGCAAAAAGTCTCTCTTGCCGAAGACCCACTATTCAGAATTCCCTACATGGATTTTGTCGGCGTCCCAGTCGGGATTGACATTCGCAAAGTAGTAGAGCTCAATTCCCCGCCAAGAGTTGATACTGGAATTGCTCACAAGGACGGCGGCCATGGGATAATAGGTACCGGGATCGCTGAGGCGCCGATGGAGGCATTCAAAAAAGCCCTCACAACTTTTGCGGCCGAGTACGCCTAATCGGATGCCTGTGTGGGGTGTATTATGACGCAACTATCCCTGGGAAATTACGTCTCATACTTGCTCGGGATTGTTGCGTCGCTGGTAATTTTCTCTCTCATTCTCTTGGCTTTCGGATACAATCCTATCACGAGCATGGAGGGTCTCGTAACAGGGTCATTTGGTACAACCTTTCTCACCTCCGAGACATTCTTTCTCACGGCACCCCTTCTGCTCGCTGCTCTTGCATTCCTTGTGGCGTTCAGGGCTAGATTCTACAACATCGGGGTAGAGGGTCAGCTCTACATTGGTGCATTGTTCGGCTATGTGGCGGCTGCCCAGCTCGGCAATCTTCCCAGCGTGATTGCAATTCCACTGATGCTTTTGGCAGCTGCGGCTGGAGGAACACTCTGGCTAGCGCTGCCACTCTTCATGAGAGTCAAGCTCCAAGTAAACGAAATTTTTCCGACGCTCGTCATGAATTTTATTGCCTTGGACCTAGTGAACTGGCTCACGGCGGGACCTCTTAAGGATCCGCTGTCGGGTAACCTTCAGACTCCAGCCTTGCCGCAGTCGACTTGGCTCCCTGTCTTTGTCCAGAGCACGGAATTCAACATAGGTGCCATAATCGCCGGGATTGCAGCCTTCGCAGTGTACTTTGTTCTCTACAAGACGGTTCTAGGATATGAAATCAGGGCGTCTGGGGCGAACCCACGAGCGGCACAGAGCGGTGGCATCAATGTCTCAAGGAGCATAGTCGCGGTGGGCCTAATGAGTGGGGCGCTCGCGGGACTAGCAGGGATCGTAGTCGTAGCAGGCGTTGACCACGTGCTCGCGCAGAACTTCTCGCCCGGGTACGGCTATCAGGGAATCGCCGTGGCTGCACTGGGTGCGTTCCATCCGTTGGGCATCGTCATCGCCTCCGTATTGTATGCCGCGCTGACAATTGGTGGCGAGAGCCTGCAGCGCAGCGCCGCGGCTATACCAATCGAATTGATCTACGCTCTGCAGGCGATTATAGTGCTGTCTGTCCTAATCGTTCAGAAGTGGATCGGCGACAGGACGAACAAGGGGTAAAGAATGGGATGGTTTCTTACGGAGATCTTGCCATATCAATCTTGGCAGCGAGCCTGCCGCTGACTATGCCCATTCTTTACGCCTCGATCGGCGAAGTCTACGCAGAGAGGTCCGGTGTGCTTAACATGGGCATCGAGGGAGTGATGAGTCTATCAGCGTTCATCTCGCTGTGGGTTACCTTCTCGACAGGCTCCTACCTGTACGGACTTCTCGCCGCGATGGCTGTAGGGTCTGCCATGGGTGTGCTGCACTCATTCGCAACTATCAGGATAGGAATCAACCAGCTGATCGCAGGACTCATGATATACTTCCTAGCACTCTCCTTGGGTGATTTCGGTTACATAATAGTGACGAAGACTTCGTACTTGCATGTACGCCCTATATCACCGGTGCAAATCCCCATCCTAAGTAATCTGCCGGTGGTGGGCCCCATTTTGTTCAGCCAGAACATCTTGGTCTACGCTTCACTCGCCTTGGCAATACTTTTGGGTCTTGTTCTTTATAGGACCACTTGGGGCCTCAAAATCAGGGCGGTAGGAGAGAATCCCGAAGCCGCTGATTCGGCCGGAATCAACGTCAATCTGGTGAGGAACCTGTGTGTAATCCTGGGTGCTACTCTCGCTGGCCTTGCAGGAGCATCCCTTGTGCTTGGCTACCTTGGCCTTTACGCGACGGGAGATACTCTCGTAGCCGGGAGGGGGTGGATTGCTATCGTCGTCGTGATTTTCGCGAGATGGAGTCCTTACAAAGCGATCGCCGGAGCTTGGCTGTTTGGACTCGGATATTCGATAGCCGCGATATTCATAGGCTCCGGCATATTCTCTGGCCTTGGAACGGCGTCGGGTTACTTCCTACTGGCGATACCATACATCTTCGCCATTATCTTCATACTACTCTTTCATAGGGGAACCAAGTCACCATCGTCCCTTACCGTTCCATACAAGCGGAAGTAGATGAAGCCTCTGGTCAGAGCTTGCCTTCTTGATCACATTCTCAGGATTGAGAATCGTGTTCTCCCTTATTAAAATCGGGAGCGTATTCAATACTCAGCGAATTTTTATGAAATTCGAAAATAAGAAAGCACTCTCAACGATGGCTGCGGTTATAATCGTTATAGTAATCATATTGGTGGCTTCAATTGGGATAGTGATCGCTATTCCCTCGCTTTCGAAGACTCTCACAACCACTGCGACCACTACCGCCACGACTACTGCCACTTCAACGGCCGTCTCAACCGTCACTAGCACAACCAGCTCGACGACAAGTAGCAGCTCGCCAACTCAACAGTACAAGCTAGCGCTTCTTGTCGGTGGAGACACAACAGATGATGGTTTGAACGATCAAGGCGTTCAAGTAGCGCAATGGATCGGTGCCACCTATGGTTGGACGGTCTCAATCTCGCAAGATGTCGCCTATTCTGATCAGGGGGCAGTAATGACATCGTACGCACAGCAAGGCTACAACGTGATATGGACCGACGGAAATCAATTCATCGGAACAACTGAAGCAATCGCCGCAAAATTCCCCAATGTTGACTTCATCATGACTCCAACATATGACGGAGACAACCTCACCAAGAACGTGGTAGCATTAGGCGCCCAAAACCAAGCGACGGGCTACTATTTGGCAGGCGTTCTATCTGGGAAAATGACGAAGACCAACGCCACCGGAGTCATAATCGGTCAGTGGTTCGCAGCGCTCTCGTACGAGTTCTATGCGTATCAGGCTGGCGTGCACAGCTCGAATCCTTCGGCCCAGGTTTACCTCACCGTTCCAGGAACGTGGAGTGACCCAACCATCGGATACGAAGATGCACAGACGATGATTACAGCGGATCATGTCGACATCCTCGTCCCAATTGCTGACACGACTGGACTGGGAGTAATCTCTGCAGCTACGATTAGTAACACTACTCTCATAGGTACTGTCTTGGACCAAATTGATCTATCCCCAACCGACATGATGACAAGCGTCCTCCTTAACATGACCGCATTCATACAGCCAGTGATCCAGCACATCTTGAATGGCACATGGAGCCAGATCGGAGGCCAAGTAGAAAACTTGAATCTTGGTTCTCTCGGGCCCTTCCATTCCTACGACAGTATAATCCCAGCATCCGTGAAGACACTGCTTAATGAGACCGCCGCAGGGATCGCCGACGGCACAATCCAAGTCCCATTCAACAATACTGCGAGCCCTCCGACTACCCCTTAGTCAGGTAGTCGGGCAGGGTCCCCGCCTCCCCTCTTTTTGATTCGAAAGGATTGATCTGCAACTGAGCGATGTTTCCTCGTCACGACCTCCATCACTTCTTCCCATGATTGAGATGAAGGGGATTACAAAGAGGTTCTCGGGGGTCGTGGCCAATAATTCCATCGACTTCACGATCTATCAGGGCGAGGTCCACGCTCTGCTAGGCGAGAACGGAGCGGGCAAGACGACACTGATGAACATACTTTACGGTCTGTACAAAGCAGACTCAGGCGAAATTCTCGTGCACGGAGAGCCAGTCAATATAAGGTCGCCCAAAGACGCGATTGCTCTAAAGATTGCGATGGTTCACCAGTACTTCGAACTTGTCCAGACGCTAACAGTTGCTGAAAATGTTGGACTGGGTCTCAAGGCTAAGAGAGAGCCTTACCTTAATCTCGACGATGTTGTCAAGAGGATAAATGAGCTCGCGAAAGAGTACGGCCTTCTTGTAAATCCTGACTCGAAGGTAGAGCAGCTCTCCGTCGGAGAGAGACAAAGGGTAGAAATAATTAAGGCTCTATATCGCGAGCCAGAATTGCTCATACTCGACGAGCCGACTTCTGTCCTAACTCCGCAGGAGGCCGGAGGTCTTTTCCAATTTATTCGCTCAATGGCTAAGGGTGGAAGGGCCGTGGTAGTAATCACGCACAAGTTACTCGAAGTGATGGACGTCAGCGACAGAGTAACCGTTCTGCGGCGTGGCGAGGTAGTCGCAAGGCTCGAGACCAAGAAAACCAACCCAGACGAGCTGGCCGAAAAGATGGTCGGAAGAGCGATCTCGCACAAGGAAGCGGGACTCGGAGGGGAGCCTTTGGTAAAGGTCGCCCTAGAAGTCAGACAGGTTTCCGCAAGGAATGACAAGGGAGCGCTAGCACTCAATGATGTATCCTTTCAGCTTCGTGAAGGCGAAATCCTCGGAATAGCTGGTGTAGCTGGGAATGGGCAAACAGAGCTTGCCGAGGTTCTGAGCGGGATGAGAAAGGTTTCCAACGGCCGGGTTATAGTTCAAGGGCTGGATCTTACTAATCGTTCACCTAATGAAATAATTGAACACGGCGTAGGCCACATACCTGAAGATAGAATTGGTGCCGGTCTGGTTCTTGACATGTCCATAGCCGAGAACCTGATTCTTGAACAAAGGACAGATGGGCGATTTGAGAAAAGATACGTGTTGGACAATGATCATATCAACGAGAACGCCAAAAGTCTAGTCAAAGAATTTTCCATAACATGTGGAGGCGTCGACGCCCCTGCCAGAACTCTGTCGGGTGGCAATATGCAGAAGCTGATATTAGCGAAAATTCTTTCAAGACATCCAAGAGTACTGATCGCGGCACAACCCACGTCTGGCTTAGATGTTGGATCTACGGAGTTCATTCACGAAAAAATCGAAGAGCAGAAGGCCCTCGGCGTCGGAATACTCTTGATATCGAGTGACTTGAGTGAAGTCATGTCACTGAGCAATAGAATAGCGTGCATCTCCGAGGGAAAGATCATGGGAATCGTACCAGCCGCGTCAGCCAAGCTGGAGGAAATTGGTCTGATGATGGGAGGAATTGCGAAAAAATGATGTCCAATGCCCTAACATTCAAGGAAACTCAACATGCCAATGCCTCTCCCATTCTTGAAGCATCATCTATCGGACAGGTCGCTTATTCGCGCATCGAAAGAGCGAGGAAAGGCGTGGTTCACGGGGTGTTTGATTCAGCCATCAATATACTTTTTCATGGCAAGCTCGTGAGCTTGGTTACACCTTCGGTGGAAAGGGGGCCTCTAAACGTCGTTTTGCAGCTTCCAATTTGGGCGTGTCGAATGTCTCAGCTCGGAGTTAGGGCGGGCGACGAAGTATCGGTGAAGGCTCATGCCCTGAAGCTCGGTGATCGATGCTGGCTTTCATATCGTTCTGCAGAAATCTACTCACCAATAACCACATTTTCTCACCCAGTACTCCCGAGGAGTGAGATTGAATCGAATATCGAGGTTACTGCGAAAACTGCTCTTAATTTTGGAAAGATGGCGGGGCTGGGGCAGTTACTTCCGCTGTTCCAGTCAAATGCAGCTGCGGATACCGTACACACTAAGAGTCTCAATATTTTTGCATCTTCGGCTCTGCCCCGCATAGTTGGGTTTCTACATGCTATCAAGTTGCTGAATGAAGACGAGCTGAAGAGCGTCGGTGCGCGAACTCATCGGCCTCGGCCCGGGGCTGACACCTTCCTCCGATGACATGCTCGCTGCTCTCATTCTTCTTCTGTTTCTCTATTCCAAAAATACCGGCGGAGCTGTGCATGAAAGTCGCCTGATTGCGGAGGCAATATCAAGAGAAATCAAGAACCGAACGACGAAACTTAGCGAAGAATACTTGGCGCAGGCAGCTTTGGGAAGGGGGAATGAATCGGTGACAAGACTCTGCGAAGCGATACTTACAAAGGAAATCAATTCAGTCTGCTTAGAAACTAGGCGCCTACTTTCGGTCGGGGAGACTTCGGGAACGGATGGCGTATTAGGAATTGTTCTAGGGGCAATGCTCTGCACAAGTTGCAATTTCTTGAGTTTAGGAAAGATTGTGAGATAAAAATGACAACCAAAGTACTCGTGAAGAAAGCGACTTACAGAGACTCAATCAGTCTAATGAAAATCTCGGACGGTTTGTCCAAACTGCCAGGGGTCACGCAGGCTGCTGTTGTGATGGCTACCGAGTTGAACCGTCGTGTGTTATCGGAAGCCGGGTTCAAAGATCCCGCGATCGATCGGGCAGCGAGCGACGATATGATCATAGCAATCGGGGCCAAAAACGAGGCATCGCTTGACTCTGCTCTAGTAGAGACAGATAAAATGCTTCTTTCTTCAGGCGAGAAACCGGCTGGGGAGAAAGCACTTCCAGCGTCGCTCGATGATGCGCTTGAGTTGATGCCAGATGCTAATTTGGTCGTGATCTCGGTACCGGGTCAGTTCGCGAAGAGGGAAGCCTCGAAGGCGCTGGGAAGAGGTCTGAATGTTTTCCTATTCAGCAGCAATGTCTCACGCGAAGACGAACTTAATCTCAAGCAAGTGGCACGGGACAAGGGACTCTTAGTCATGGGTCCCGATTGCGGAACATCCATAATCAATCACAAAGTATTGGGATTTGGAAACACAATTCGCGAAGGTTCAATTGGGCTAGTCTCCGCGTCTGGAACCGGCTTGCAAGAAGTTGCCACTCTAATTCATAAGAGCGGTTTCGGGATATCGCAAGCTATCGGTACAGGCGGGGGAGACCTCTCAGAAGTGGTCGGAGGAATAACAATGATTCAGGGGATTGAGATGCTCGAGGCAGACGAACAAACAAAAATGATAGTGCTCATCTCAAAGCCGCCCGGTCCGAACGCGATGGAAAAAGTTCTGACAGTCGCCCAACAGTGCAAGAAGCCTGTTCTCGTGAACTTTCTTGGAGCAAATGTAGATCAAAGAATGCTCGGGCAGCTTAGACTCGCAAATACTCTTGAAGATGCAGCAAGAGTTGCTTGTGAACTCTCCGGTGTAAAGTCCTTCGGTGAAGTAGACCGTTTTTCAAAGGAAATAGTCCTTCTCGGGTTGGGGGAACATGAAAAGCTCGCTGGGAGCCAAAGATACGTTCGCGGTCTTTTTTCGGGCGGAACCCTTTGCTATGAATCACAGGTTGTTCTCGAACCGCTAATCGGCACCGTGTACTCGAATGCGCCAATCAACGCGGAGAACAAAGTACCTGGCGATGCGCCGAGCAAGAAGCACACATGCATAGATATGGGCGCCGAGGAGTTTGTCGTGGGAAGGGCGCATCCAATGATGGACTTTACCGTGCGGAACATGCGGATTCTCCAAGAAGCCAAGGATCCGGAGACCGCGGTCATTCTTCTCGATGTGGAACTAGGATACGGTTCGAATCCCGATCCTGCGGGGCAGCTTGTTCCGGTTATCCTCAAAGCTAGAGATCTGGCAGAAAATAACGGCCGCCATCTAGTCTTTGTTGCTTCCATTGTTGGGACGGATGGTGACTTTCAGGATCTTGCAAAACAAGAGAAAAGTCTCGTTGATGCTGACGTACTTATCATGCCAAGCAACGTTCAGGCTTCAAAGCTCGCGGGTCTCATTGCGACCGGAAGGAGCATTGAATCGTAATTCCAGAGGAAAGGTTTGGATTAAGATGATTGAAAGTAAGAAGGGAGTAGAGGAGAAAAAAACGAATCTATTGGCAGAACAACTGAAAGTCGTGAATATCGGGATATCGACATTCGCAGATGACCTGCATTCTCAGAACATTGAGGTGATTAATGTGGACTGGAAGCCACCGGCCGGAGGAGACGAAGAAATGCTCAAACTGCTGGAGAAAGTTGGTTTTTGAAAAATGAACGCGCTATAGGAATCTGGAATAGCCATAGCAGCTAACTGCGACAGAGCTGCTGACGACTTACAATTCACATACTTGTCCAGCTTGGTCTCGAATACGAATTGAATTCCCTATGAAAATATCTGTGTATCGCAGGACAAACTCCGACGAACCAGCTGACCATCCTTATTCAAAAATGGAATCTACTCGATTAGTTTTATTAGAGACTGGCATTGTTTCAAGAAGTTGTTCGCAATTTAGGCATGTGTCGCCCTTATGGAGAGTCACGGGTAGCAATTCCGGATAGTTTGGATGTTTTTCACACTTGGCGCAGGGAGCATAGCTCAAACGCACGGTTTTTTGTACTTGTATCTGTGACATCTTGCTTCTACCCTTCTATTGGGCTCTCACTTCGAGGACCGACAGAGATTGCTGCTCTAACGATTCTTGATCAATCCCTTTCGCCGTCTTCCACATGTTGTGCAACTTATCTTCGGGACTAATCTTCAGGGGGGTAATCTCAACAGATAGGTCTGCTGCCGAAAAACTGACCTTTGCGTCAGAAATCAAACTTCTAAAAGTTTCGTATTTTTTTCCTCCAGGGGTGATTATCGTGCGCTCTATTCTGGCTAACCTGAAAGCAAGAAGCTCTCGAATCCGCCGGTAGCAAGTGCTCAATGGAATCCCATTTTCGCTACTAATCTTCTCGACAGATTTTGCTTCAGACATTATTGAACACAAAATCTTTAGCATGTATTCGTCCGACATCGCAAGCAAGACCGCATCTTTTCTTTCAACTTCTTGAACCAGAGCCATACTCCACCACCGATTCACGTGTGAAGTACGTCGATATAATAGGCTGATGTATTTTCGGCAACAAATTGCAAGAGAACGTGCTAAAACGAACCGTTTCGCGTCATTTGTTCTAGGACAATCTCGATTGTGACAGAATGTTCCGATCCAGAGATCTTCGGGACATAGCCGATCTGCTCGAATAGCGAGCGTACGTAACTGGAGAAAAACAGCGTTCCCTTCGGTCCAAGTCTGTGAAGTAGGGTGATTATTTTCTTGCCTCCAGAATCAACTTCGCCGTATTCAAACAGGTTTGCATACTCTGAAACCGATTGCAAGAAAGTTATGGCAGTCTGAAGGTTGAGAGACCCCTCTTTAGAAAGTATGATGGATTTTGGCGTATCCGCTCCTGCATCCTTGCCAGCTTCCTCTATCTCCTTGTCCGGAGCTACCTGGATGAGTCTTTGAAACGTGCCAGAGGAGATTTTGATGAGACCCAACCTTCGGACGAAGCGGTCAAAATCGGCAAAAGCAAGAAGCTGCTGGTTTATGACGGTACTGACGCTAAGGTTGTGAGTCTTTGCTTCTTCTTCGATCGCCTTTAGCGCGTGCTCACTAATTCGAAATGACCTAGTAATCGTACGGTCAGATTTGCTCTGCTTCAAGGGTGGAATCGCATTAGTGGTTCGTGCTATATGCATTCCTAAAATAGAGACGACCAGTAATTATGCCGACGGCATAACTCGTGCCCATGCCATAAATTTTTCCTTGAAAGTTACCGAGAAGCTGATTTTTGGAGTTCCTCTAATCTTTCTCTTATCGTCTCGACATTAAGTAATTTAGGATCATAGCCCACTTTTATCGAATTCGTTGTATAATTGATTTGAACATTCTTAACCCCGATTAAGCCAGCTATTCCTTCCTCAATTCTGTCATAATTTGAAGTTCTGATTGGAGAATTGGTATGGATCCTTAAGATTACGAAAGCGTGACTGTCAGTCATACTTTTCCCTGTCTTTTTCGATAGCGAGTTGATCTTAGTTATAGGATATGTATTTTTTGTAATAATTTGTGCAAATATGAATCGAAAAGTGTCTCATGATTGTGTCCCTCAAATGACTGGATAAGGAAACAATGATTAGGCGCGGATCAAAATTTGTTCTCAGCTGCTACAACATGTCTCTAAGAGAACCGATCCTATGTGAATTGAAAATGGAGAAAGAGAACTCATGCCCGTCAGTCCACGATTGGATATCCTCTGTTGATTTCCCATTGCAAGGTCTTTGAAGGTGACGTTCAAGATCTCGTGAAGGATTTTCAGTCCCGAATCACGTGAGTCGCCTTAATTGTTCTCTCATCGTAGCGGAGGCGACTTTACAATCAGACACAGAAAAGATAAAACAAGTTATTGGAACTTGAGCAGCTCAGTCCTTTCAATGTGCAAGAGACTGTTCTGATCTTCCCTGTTGCTGGCTGGGTGTGACAATTTATGAGACTACCTGATAGTCTGCGTCGATCACTTTCTTGTCTTCAGTCGAAGGTTGATCTGTAGATCTTCGTTGCTGTTGCTCGCCCACTCTTTGATAAGCTGCAGTACCTATATCCTGTAACACTTTGTTGAGCTCTTCCATCTTCAGCTTGGATAAGTCTGACATCTTTTCCTGATAGTTTCTGTTTCAGTTCTGATGAAACTTTGTCTAGGCGTTCCAAATTCTCCTTGCTAATCTTTTCGCCAAGGTCCTTCTTTGTTTTCTCGGCTGAATAAAGTAGAGAATCTGCATTGTTTCGGATCTCGGCTTCTTCCCTCTTGAATTTGTCTTGCTCAGCAAATTGCTCGGCTTCTCTAATCATCTTTGACTTTGTTTCTTCGCTAAGCTTTGTCGATGCAGTTATGGCTATTCTCTGTTGATTTCCGGTTGCAAGGTCTTTGGCGGCGACATTCAAGATTCCATTCGCATCAATATCGAATGTAACCTCGATCTGCGGTATCCCCCTCGGCGCTGGAGGTATGCCCATGAGGTTGAACATTCCAAGTGAAACATTGTCTGACGCCATCGGCCGTTCGCCTTGAAGCACTTGAATAGTTACTGCCGTCTGAGAGTCCGCTGCGGTCGTGAATAGTTCACTTTTCTTCGTCGGAATGGTTGTGTTTCGATCTATGAGTCTGGTCATCACGCCTCCAAGCGTCTCCACCCCCAAAGACAAGGGAGTGATATCCAAGAGAACGATATCACGAACTTCGCCTGCAAGAATGGCTCCTTGGATTGCAGCACCGATGGCTACACACTCCATTGGATCAACTCCACTTTCAACAACCTTTCCCATCAGTTCTTCCACGGTCCTTCGAACTAATGGCATCCTCGTCATCCCTCCAATCAGGATTATTTTGTCGATATCTTTCGGTTCTATCTTTGCGTCAGACAGGACCTTGAATATTGGTTCGCGTATTTTTTGCACAATCGGAAGAGAGAGCTGCTCTAATTTTGCCCTGCTCATGGTGAGCTGCAGATGTTTTGGCCCATTCGAATCTGCTAAGAGAAAGGGCAGGTTGACCTCAGTTGTGAAGAGGTTCGAAAGTTCGATCTTGGCTTTCTCGGCGGCTTCCTTTAATCTGACCATGGCTGTGACATCGTTGTGAGGGTCGAGGCCAGTCTGGGAGCGGAAACTTTCGATGAGGTACTCTACGACTGCGCTGTCGATGTCTGTTCCCCCAGTTTGCGTGTCTCCACTCGTCGCAACGACTTGGAAGACTCCTCCACCAAAGTCCATCAGAGTTGTATCGTTCGTCCCTCCTCCAAAGCTGAAAACCATTATCTTGAGATCTTTACCAGCTTTGTCAAGACCGTAGGCAAGAGAAGCTGCCGTCGGCTCGTTGATTATCCTTACTACTTCAAGCCCCGCTATTTCCCCCGCGTCCTTGGTAGCTTGGCGTTGATTATCATTGAAATTGGCAGGGACAGTAATTACTGTTTTTTTTATAGGAAATCCAAGATAACTCTCTGCATCTTTCTTGATCTTTTGAAGAATAAAAGCCGAGATTTGCTGTGGGGTGAATTCTTTTCCAGCCACTCTGACTTTGTAATCGGTACCCATTTTCCTCTTGATTTCAAATATTGTAGATTCCGGGTTTGAGACAGAAAGTCTCTTTGCGGGTTCGCCCACTAACAGTTGTCCTTCTTTCGTAAATGCCACAACTGAGGGGAACATTTTTCCAGCTATAGTTGGACCCTCAGCACTGGGTATCGTGAGTGCACGACCAGCTTCCATTATGGCACCAGCAGAATTTGTCGTTCCGAGATCTATTCCAAGGATTTTCTGACTTTGACCGGCATCGCTCACTTTGGCCATCTCCGATGATTCTCTCTTTTCCAAGGATTTGCAAAGATAGCCCGGGGATTTAAGTCCGGTAGACGATTATCAATACTGAAAAAGGAGCTGCAAATCAGGATAACAACCAATCTTGAAATGGCACTTGATATTGTCAACAGAGATGATACCTTGTTGGCTCTCCATTACCTGGATGAATTGGCAAAAGAGGAATTAGTTGAATTAAGACAGTTTGGGCAAAAGCCAATCGTGATTGAGTAATTCTTTCACAAACTGAGTTTTGCCAAGAGAAATTGCGTTCTCATTATTGATGATCGTCTAGCTCACCTTTATTCTGAATCCCGTCTTTGCTTACGGGAGAGTGTCTTTGGGTTATGGTTAATGTAACGGACCTGATGACGAAAAATGTAATACATTCCATTCGTCCTGATGCAACCGTCAAAAATGCAGCCGAGAGAATGAAAGAGGTTCACAGCGGATGTCTAGTTGTGATGAATCGAGGTATTCTTGTTGGCATAGTTACAGAGAGAGACATCGTTCACAGAGTTGTTGCCGAAGGAAGATCATTCCAAAAGACCCAAGTGTCGCAGATCATGACTACACCCGTAATTGCTATCTCACCTCGGGCTCCGGTTTCCGAGGCTGCGAAGCTCATGATAAAGAATGGAATTAGGAGGCTCCCAGTTAGAGACCATTCACGAGTTGTCGGAATGCTCACTACTACTGACTTTGCAAAGTTCTTGAGTGCGAAGGCAAGAAAAGAGCCGATGCTTGCTGCGGCTGCAAGAGCTGAATACCAAACTATCTTCGAATGATTCTTTTGCTCATCATCGGCCTTTGGCGATAAAGGAAAAGTGGCGAATTTTAGTTGATTTCTAGGATAAAGAAAAGGAACGGCCGTATCCAGGCTTTCAACAAAGATAGAATTGCAAACGCCCTAGGCAAAGCATTTCGTTCAGTGAATCAGTACTCTGAGTCCACAGTTGAAAGTCTGACCAATCAAGTTGTTTCAGACCTCAACGCAAAGTATCGGAGCCGGATTCCGTCGGTCGAAGATATTCAAGACATAGTAGAGGATTGCTTGATCAAGAATGGGTTTGATCGTGCCGCAAAAGCGTACATACTCTACAGAAATGAGCGAGCACGTATTCGAGACTCCAAAAAGCTTGTTGGCGTTGTCGACGACCTCAAGCTGGGACTGAACGCCATCAAGGTTTTAGAGCGACGCTACCTGAAGAAGGACGAAAACGGAAATGTCGTTGAAACACCGAGTCAATTGTTCAGGCGAGTCGCTCGTACGATTGCGGAGGTTGACAAAAGATACAATTCATCCACTGATGTTCAGGAAACTGAACATTTATTCTATGACATGATGGCAAAACTAGAATTTCTACCGAATTCCCCCACGCTAATGAATGCGGGCACCCGGTTGGGGCAGCTATCTGCCTGTTTTGTGATTCCTATCGAAGATAATCTCTCTAGCATATTCGACGCGGTCAAGGCAACCGCTCTAGTCCATCAGAGCGGGGGCGGGACTGGCTACTCATTCAGCCGGTTGAGACCGCGTGGAGATTACGTGAAAACATCTGGAGGAGTGGCATCCGGTCCAGTTTCCTTCATGAAGATATTCGATGCAACCACTGAGGAGATCAAGCAAGGGGGTAGAAGACGCGGAGCAAACATGGGAATCCTATCAGCCTACCATCCAGACATAATGGAATTCATAACTGCAAAATCAAAACCAGGATTTCTCCAAAACTTCAACATATCTGTAGCCGTCGATGACAAGTTCATGAAAGCAGTGCTAAACGGGAAAAAGATTGATCTTGTTAATCCGAGAACTCTAAAGCTGTCGCAAAAATTTCGGCTTCAGAAATATTTGAAATGATTGTTTCGAAAGCTTGGGAGACCGGAGACCCGGGTCTGATATTCATTGATGCAATAAATCGAGCGAATCCAACTTCAGGAGTCGGGCCAATAGAAGCCACCAATCCATGTGGGGAGCAGCCGTTACTGCCTTACGAATCCTGCAACCTGGGGAGCATCAACCTCACAAAATTCGTGAAAAATGGAGACTTAGATTGGGAGAAACTTCGAAAAGTCGTCCGCGATTCAATCCACTTCTTGGACAACGTAATTGACGCAAACAGATATCCGCTTAATCGAGTCTCAAAGATTACGCTCTCGAATAGAAAAATTGGTTTGGGTGTTATGGGTTTTGCGGAAATGTTGATCATGCTTAGAGTGAAATATGATTCTGAAGACGCGCTCTTGGTGGCGCGCAAATTAATGAAATTGATTCAAGGAACTTCACACGATACTTCGCAGAAACTAGCTGAGTCAAGGGGATCATTTCCAAATTTCAAAAAAAGCATTTGGTACGCAGAAGGTTACAAGGCGATGAGGAATGCGACAACCACAACCATAGCGCCAACAGGAACGATAAGTATCATTGCTGGCTGTTCATCAGGAATCGAACCTCTATTCGCTGTTTCATTCGTGAGGGACATTATGGAGGGAACCAAGCTCTTGGAAGTCAATAAGCTCTTCGAAGAACTTGCAATTGAAAGCGGTTTCTTTTCATCGGATCTTATATTCAAGATTGCCGAAACTGGCTCGGTTCAGGGCTCTGATCAAATTCCCTCCAATGTGAAGAATGTTTTTAGGACGGCCCTAGATATTTCTCCGGAGTGGCACGTCCGAATTCAAGCAGAATTTCAAAAATATGTTGACAACGCGGTATCAAAGACCGTAAATCTGCCCCAGAACGCCAGCCTCGAAGATGTTAGGCATTCTTACTTGCTGGCTTGGCGGTTGATTTGCAAAGGAATTACAGTCTACAGATACGGAAGCAAGTCTCAACAGGTACTTACAATTAACGCGCTAGAAAAGCAACATGGAGATAAACACGTCGTAGCTGATTCTGAATATTCCGGAGGGTGCGTGGGGAGCACCTGCCCTTATTGAGCGATATTAGTATGAACAACCAAAAAAAGCATTGCAGCCAATGTGGTCACATGAGCGCTTCAGAATGCACCATGAAACGATGCACATGCAGGGGATGCATCTGCAATAGGATCTATCAGGCTGACGGTCCGGGCCAATGAATTTTCGCTTGACCACTTTACGAATAACTCAACTAAATCATAAGAGTCAGGTTTGATCGTTTTATGCGAATTGTATTGGTCGGTGATGTCATGCTGGGTCGACTTGTCAATGAAGTTCTAAGACAGAGATCACCAGACTATCCGTGGGGCAACACACTCTCTCTTTTTCATTCCGCCGACATTCGAATGTGCAACCTAGAGTGCGTGATTTCTAACATAGGAAAACCATGGTCTGCAACAGTAAAGGAATTCCACTTTCGTTCAGACGCCAAGAATGTCAGAGTTCTGTCCGCTGGAGATATCAATGTGATCTCTTCAGCCAACAATCATTCGTTAGATTACGGTTATGAAGCTGCTGAAGACATGTTGAGACTACTAGATAACGCGAACATCAAGCATGCTGGCCTGGGCAGTTCCCTAAACGAAGCAGAACGACTCGCACTTCTGAATACTCATCATAAGAAAATTGGTGTCGTTGCTTTCACGGACAACGAACCTGAGTGGGAAGCCACATCCATCAGACGTGGAGTACTCTTTGTCCCATCCGAGTTGACGGATGAGCGGTCAGTTCGCTTTCTAGATCTTGTCAAACGCTCCAAAGAGTCGGTCGATTTACTCATAGTCTCCGCTCACTGGGGACCAAACTGGGGATATGAGCCGCCAGAGGAGCGCACTCGATTTGCACATGCTTTGGTGGAAGCTGGATCAGATATTGTGTTCGGGCACTCCGGCCATGTTTTCAGAGGAATTGAGATTTTCAAGCGTCGGCCGATTCTTTACTGCACCGGTGATTTCATCGATGATTACGCTATTGATCCAGTCGAACGCAACGACGAGTCTTTTGTATTCTCATTAGAAGGCGAAGACGATAAAATCGATAGGATAGAACTCTATCCAACTAGGATTGAGAAGTTTCAAGCAAATCTTGTTAAAGGACTGGAGATTCGATTGATAGGAAACAAGATGCGCCAATTATGCGCGGAGCTTGGTACTGGATTAGTTCTGAAGAAATCCGAAGGTTGTTTTGAAGCGATAGTTCGCAATTAAGTTGTGCACGTATAGACATTTTCATCCAAGATTCAGATAAGGCCTTGTTTTCTATTATCGTTCGAGCACTGAAATGCCTCCTTCTTAAGAAGGTATGATTCCCAACTCTGAAAATCGTGCCCGATCATTAAATACGACTCGTGCAGTTCGCATATCGGTCGAACGAATGTTGCAATGTCAACGCGAGTGAAGCGCAATGCAATTTGAAGAATTTTCCTTTGGTTCAATCTGCATTAATGGGATCAAATATGATCACGATGTCGTTATAGATCGTGGGAAGGTATTCAAGCGCAAAAAGAAGCAATCCAAGAAGTTTCGTGATGCCTTTGGCCATACTCCACTCTCCCTAGAAGAGGAGATACCTTGGAAGTGTAATCACTTGGTGATCGGAACTGGTGGTGGAGCCCTTCCAGTAATGGAAGAAGTCAAGAGAGAAGCTAAGCGTCGCAAAATCGAGTTGTCCATCCTCCCAACGTCGGAGGCTATTGCTCAGTTGATGAAGAACCCTGAGGAAACGAACGCCGTTCTGCACTTGACATGCTGAGGCGGAAATAGTTCGTAACATCAAAGGATCGGATCGGGAAGTATGGGAAAAGAAATGCAAGGATCCGCCAATACATCAGTAACAATTAGAATCGATTCCACGACTTTGCACGGAGATCTGGTCGAGCCACGTTCGAACAAGAAGGGTTTGGTGATTTTCGCCCATGGAAGCGGAAGTAGTAGACTCAGTCCGAGAAACCGATACGTTGCTGAAGTTCTTCAAGATTCTGGATTCGGCACCCTGCTTTTCGACCTTCTGACGGAGAATGAGGACGAGAATTATGAGACGAGGTTTGACATCGACCTGCTCACAAAGAGGCTTGAAGATACATCGAACTGGGTCAAACATAACATCAAGAAACGTTTACTTCGAGTGGGGTATTTTGGAGCGAGCACCGGCGCAGCAGCGGCGCTCAGAGCGGCAGCCGATTTAGGGCCGAATGAAGTTTGCGCTGTTGTCTCAAGAGGAGGTAGACCTGACATGGCAGGCTCCCATCTTGCTCGAGTGAACGTACCAACTCTTCTGATTGTTGGAGGAAATGATGAAGAGGTCCTCGAATTGAATCGTTCTGCATTGGCTCTGATAGCCTCTAGGAAAAAGAAACTGATTGTCGTCCCTCATGCAACTCATCTCTTCGAAGAGCCCGGAACACTTGCTCAAGTAGCAAGGCATGCTTCAAATTGGTTTGAGGAGTATCTGTGAGAAAACTTTGTTTCGTGATAGAACTGAAGTAGGCAAACTTCTTGCCGACAGGATTATTGGAATGAAGTTCAAGAATCCGATTGTGCTGGCGATTCCACGAGGAGGCGTACCGGTTGCAAAAGAAATTGCACTTTCTCTCGGAGCCAAGCTGGATCTCGTAATCACGAGGAAGATAGGATTTCCAGGTCAGGAGGAGTTCGCCATAGGAGCGGTTACTCAAGATGGTGAGCTGATTTTAGACGAAAATATCGTGAGAGAATACGGAATAAGCAAAGAGTACCTGAAAGAAGAATCAGCTGAGGCAAAAAAAAGAAATTACAGATAGGATGCAAAAATATCGGGGAGAGAGGCCGTATCCAGATCTCACAGGAAAGACCGTAATAATTGTGGACGACGGAGTAGCGACTGGGAATACAATGCTGGCGGCAATCGAATCTGTTAAGAGGAAAAAACCAGCGAAAATTATTCTTGCATTAGGAGTGGCTCCATCCGAAACAGTTGGGCGGCTCTCAAGTGTGGCAGACCAAGTAATTTGTCTTGAGACTCCCGAACCATTCTATGCAATAGGCGAGTTCTATGAACGGTTTGAACAAGTAGAAGACAATGAAGTGAAAAACGCACTGAAAGAAATTGATCTAACCGAGAGAAGGACACGACCAAAGAATCCGGGAAACGTTGTTCAAGCTTAATTACGACAGATACTTTTTGTTTCTTGAATTAATCCAAGTCAACAGGTTTCTCAAATGCGTTAAGCATGCCGGCGTCGAGATGTCATATGATACGGGATGCTTTCAATACGTGTCCTCTAAGTGACGCCGGCGAAAAAATCGCGAGTGATTTATCCTAATTTTGTGTCGACGACGAAGATCCTAAAAAGAAATAAGGTGCGCAGGGGAGATCAAACCAGAAGACGATCTGGCGAAAATTGTTTAGACGCGGATCGAAAGCCCTCTTAACGGGCAAAGATCCCTTGGACGGATTGGATGGATAACGCGAATACACTTCAAACCATAGCAGACGAGAAGGGCTGAGGTATTACCAAATTTGATAATCGTCTTCTCAAGATATATGCACGAACGCTGCAAGATCCATCTCAAGTGAAGTTGAATTGAGAAACTACGTTAAGCTGCCACTTCTCTCTTGTGGCGTTGGAGTTCTGCTTTTGTTAAGTTCCTTTCTTGTTTCTGGAACTCATACTGTTCGCTGGAATGGCCAACCTTGTGTAGCCGGAACCGAGTATGGTTTTCCTGAGCCCTTTTTTTATTCAATGAATAGAGAGTCCCTTAGTCCGCCGCAGACACATTCAACATTGGTCTGTCCCTCAAGCGCTGACGTCGTTCCAATTGGCACGAACGCCCCAAATATGATTCTCGACTATCTGTTTTGGTTCGCGGTTATTCTTGCGATTGTCTTCGGATCGAGCGTACTGTTGAGTAAGAGGAAACCTGCGAATTTGGCCGAGAAGGAAGAAGCAGCACCTGATACCGATTTTGAGCCGCCACTGCCGATAGATTGCATTGTTTAGGTGAGAAATAGAATTTGACTGCAAGTTACCATTGTAACAAACCGATGAAAAAGGTGAAGATGAGACCGGAATTAAGGTGCGCTGTTTGCGGATTTGTCCGACAAACATTTGATTGTTCGTCATACATGAGGTGCTTACCTGAGTAGCATCAAAGACGGAAAAAGTCGCAGTAGGATTTTTCGGGAATCTTCTGGTAATGTTGTCCCTTCTTTCGAGAGTGAGAATGTCATCTCCTTTGAGAGCGCATTCATTGGAAGAATTTGAATTTCGTCAGTATGTTAGTGAAAACGTGTTGAAATGATTGCCGAGTGCATTTTGTGAAATGATATGAGAAACTGGGAAGTCGAACACATTCTAAACAACATTGCAATCCTTTTGGAAATGGACGACATTCAATTCAAGCCAAGAGCCTATGAAAAAGCTGCTAGATCAATCGAGGCTTTGGAGGAGGATGTCGAGGACGTATACAGAAGAGGCGGAATTAAGGCACTCATGGAGATTCCTGGAATTGGCGAAAGTATAGCGGAGAAAATTGAAGAGCTCATCAAAACTGAACGACTCGATTACTACGAGAAACTGAAAGAGAAAGTCCCCGTTGATCTTGGTAGTCTTTCCGGAGTGGAAGGGCTCGGTCCAAAAAAGATCAAAACTCTATGGCAAGAACTTGGAATCAGGAATATAGACGATCTCGAGAGTGCTTGCACCACGCACAAAGTGTGCAAGATTCCAGGCTTTCAAGAAAAGACCGAGCAGAACATCCTGAAAGGAATCGAGTTTGCGAAGAAAAGTAAGGGGCGATTCATCCTGGGTTTCAATCTCGCATTCATTCGAGAGATCGAGAACCGTCTGAAGAATCATGATGAAGTAAGCAAGGTCATGGTAGGAGGATCAGTTCGGAGGATGAAGGAAACTATTGGTGATGTCGATTTTCTCGTTGCCTCTGAGAGACCTGGAGAAGTCATGAATTTCTTCGTGGGGATGCCAGAAGTCGCTGAGGTCATGATGAAGGGAGAGACAAAGTCTTCTGTGAAGCTGGACACAGGACTACACGCGGATCTGCGAGTTGTTCCGATCGGAAGCTTTGGCGCTGCTCTACAATATTTCACTGGCAACAAGGATCACAACGTTGCACTTCGAAAAATCGCCCAAGAGAAGAAATGGAAGTTGAATGAGTACGGTCTGTTTCATGGAACTCGAATGATCGCGGGGCAGGACGAGGAGGAGGTTTATCAAAAACTTGGACTCTCGTGGATACCTCCAGAGCTCCGGGAGAATACCGGCGAGATCGAAGCGGCAGCGAAAAACGAATTACCAAAACTGATTGGCTACGATGAATTGAAAGGTGATTTACAAGTTCACTCCACATGGACGGATGGCTCAAATTCCATCAAGGAAATGGCTGAAGAAGCGATGAAGATAGGATTGGAATACATTGTCATATCTGACCACTCGCGGTCCCTTGCCATGACAGGAGGATTGGATGAGAAAATGCTTTCAAAACAAGCGGCGGAGATTGACGAATTGAATAAACAACTTAGTGGATTTCGCATTCTGAAGGGTGTTGAGTTGAATATAATGAAGAATGGAACCGTGGACATTGCCAGCGAGGCTCTCCGGAAACTAGATGTGGTTGGGGCGGCCGTTCATTCACACTTTAACCTGACCAAGGAAGAAATGACTCGCAGAGTGATAGCAGCGATTGAAAATCCAGATGTCGACATTATCTATCATCCTACTGCAAGGCAGCTGCAGAAGAGGGATCCAATAGAACTCGACATCGAGAAAGTTATGGAAGCGGCGAAAGCAAATCGTACGATGCTCGATATCGACTCGTATCCGGACAGATTGGATTTGAAGGACGAACACATAAAGAAAGCAATCGAAATTGGCGTCAAACTCGGCATTAGTTCGGATTCTCATGCGAAGATCAACTTTCATTTCTTGGAGCTTGGGATAGCCCAGGCAAGAAGAGGCTGGGCTACCGCTAGTGACATACTCAATTCAAGAAAATTAGGAGATTTCTTGAAAACGCTCAAATCGGCGGTGCTGGTCGCAGGTTAGAAAGTCAAACAAAGGATCGTCTTTAATGTCAGTTTTGTCGCCCTTCGTTTTCACCCTCTGTGATTGAATACGTCGACTCAAACGGTGATTTTTGATTCTCAATTCTGAGAATCGTCCTATCAATATAATGGATAGCCTCTCGTCTATTTCACTTATGATATCCCAAATTATTACCGCCCAGCAATTCATGAGCAAGAAACTTGTTCTGGGCCACTCCAGCTCAAATGTCAGCTGGGCTGTGAAGTCGATGGTTGAGTACGGGATAGGAAGCGTGATAGTGGAGGACGGTGGACGGCCGGTTGGCATCTTCACCGAGCGTGATCTTTTGAGCAAAGTGCTTGCTCGTCAAAGGAAACTTGAGGAACCGGTTCTCACGGAAGTCATGACACCATCATTCAACATTCTGAGTCCCGATGCAACTCTAGGAGACGCCGCCAAGATCATGCGCGAGAAAAAGGGGAGGCTGGTGGTTTTCGAAAGTGAAAAACCAATTGGCATCGTTACTGCAACTGATATCGTCAGAGAGATAGGCAAATTCGGAAGACGTTTTGATTTCAAGAGTGCTTATTCCGGGATTGTTTATGAGGAAGGGCCTCGGTCGACAGTGGAATTAATCGTCCAACTTATGGACAAGAGGCGCGTCGGCAGCGTCATAGTTTCTGAAGGGAGATTTTCGAGGGGAATTTTTACGGAAAGAGACCTTCTCAGATCAATTCTGACTTCAGAATTCACCATGCATTCGAGTGTCGAGAATTATTCGACTCACTATCTGATTACAGCCGAGCAAGGGATTGACGGTCTAGATGCTGCAAAAATAATGATCGAGCGTCGGATCAAGCGACTCCCTTTGATTCATTCTGGCAAGATCGTCGGAATCGTCACTGCAAGAGATCTAGTCGAAGCGTTTGCGTATTCCTCATTTTAGAAATGACTCTCAGCATATTCGGACCAAAAAGACTGCAGCGACCCGAGAGCCCGAAATCCAAACCGGCCAGTCTTTGCTCTAACTTTTGTTCATAATCAAGATTCAGGTGCAATAATTCTCAGGATTGATAATCGTCTGCTGTGTTCTTATTGCTTGATCTAATAAGAACAGCACCGAAGAGGTGTTATTGCGAAATGGCTGACAATACTTCCTCTGACGAGAAAGATACTGTCCCGACTGTCGACAAAAATGTGTCATTTTCTCGTCCTAAACAAGAGAGAGGTTCGATTCTCTCCGACGGGGGTCAGTCAGACAGTTTGACCAAACATCACACCGTTCTCCTAGCTTTGAATCAATCTGAGTCTGACTCTCTCTCACTTGCACTTAAGTTAGCAGGTTGCACAGTAATTGTCACAAGAGGTGTAAGATCAACCATTTCAGAATCTTCCAAGAAACACCCAGACGTCGTCGTATTGGATTACACCATTGGCGATAGTATACAGGCTGCCAAGCAAATATTGTCAAAGAGATCCGCGACAAAAATAATCATGATCCTTGGAAACGAGGGGGTCTCTAGGGAAGTAGAGAACACGGGTATAGAATTGTTTTTGAAAAAACCATTGTCGACCGAAAAAACTGTCGATTCGATATTGGCCGTAGTAAAGCTAAGTCCTCCACGCAGTATCATACGAAGATAACGAATTGTCAAAATGCGGAATTGTCAATGTGTGGATGGCCTAAATGATTGATAGCAATCTAAGAAGCGATCTCCATGACCGTCTCTTCTGGATGCCGAAGGAGCAAGAGATCAAAGATGGACTCACGACGGACATCTACTTTGAATATGCTCGTGACGCTCTGAGATTTGCTGGCATAAATCCGAAAGTAACAATGGAGGTCTTTACAAGAACGAATCCTTTCGGTGCACGTTGGGCCGTTGCTTGTGGCATTTACGAAATTGCAAAACTCTTGCAAGGTCTTCCGGTGGATGTCGATGCTATGGAAGAGGGAGAAGTCTTTCTTACTGACCCGACAGTTGCAGTGAATGAGCCTGTTCTAAGAATAATAGGTCGATACCAAGATATTGCAATTTATGAAAACCCGATACTAGGTTTGCTGGCTCAGTCTAGTGGAATCTGTACGAAGTCAGCAAGACTTGTTCATCTTGCGAGAGGCAGAATGATTATCAGCTTCGGTACCCGGCGCGTTCACCCAGCGCTTGCACCTCTGGTCGAAAGATGCTCATACATTGGAGGAGTAACTAGTGTTTCAAATGTCCTGGGAGCAAAACTCATGAATAAGAAGGCTAGCGGAACGATGCCACACGCCTTCATTTTATGCGTGGGAGATGAAGCTCAAGCCTGGAAAATTTTCGATCAAGCGTTACCACCCGAAGTCCCACGGATTGCTCTAATTGATACTCTGAGCGACGAAAAGATGGCAGCCATAAAAGCCTACGAGACTCTGGGAAACAAACTATACGGAGTTAGGCTTGACACTCCAACTTCAAGGAGGGGTGACATGAGGAAACTAGTCCAAGAAGTAAAGTGGGAACTCAAAGTCCGGAATGCTGGGGAAGTTAAGATAATAGTTTCTGGTGGTTTAGACGAACAAGACGTCGTAGAATTGAGAGATTTCGTGGATGGTTTTGGAATTGGGGCCGGTATTTCGGCCGCTCCGATAATCGATTTTTGCGACAAGATTGTCGAGAAAGAAAGCGAGGATGGAAAGCGGATGCTCATCACAAAAAGGGGCGACCTTTCCGGAAGAAAGAATGTATTTCGGAATCAGAAAACTTTCGAAGATATCGTCACACTCGATGAAAAATCACCTTCTGCTGAATACAGGCCCTTGTTAAAACCGCTCATCCGAGATGGAAGATTAGTGCGAGAGTTCATTGGGCTTGATGAGTTGAGGAACAGGACAATGAAAGCCGTCGAGGATGTCTGTACTGTTGAGGCACCTCGAATTTTATGGGATTAACCGGTCTAAAAGAGAGTACTTTCGCCTTTCTTGAATTTCATAAAATGCCTAGGATGATTCCGATTCCCACTAATTCTCACATATGAAGATCGTCTTCACCCTTTAGAATGATTGCGCTCAACAAGTCTTGTAGAGAACATTGAAAGCTATCGAGGTTGAGTCGTTAACAAAGGTCTATGGCGAAGGTACAAAAGCAGTTGACGGGATTTCTTTTTCGATCGAAGAAGGGGAGGTCTTTGGGCTGCTTGGTCCAAACGGTGCTGGAAAAACTACCACAATAAAGATGCTTACAACCCTTGCGAAACCGACTTCGGGCTCTATTAGAGTACTGGGGATGGACGCGATCAAGTCGCCGAGAGAAGTCAGGAAAAAGCTAGCGTATGTTCCTCAGGCTGTTTCTGTTGACGGAGACCTTTCTGGTTATGAGAACCTTCTGATTTTCGCGATGTTATTTCACGTAGACAAAAAGGAACGGCATGCGCGAATAGATCAAGCCCTCGAGTACATGGACTTGACATCTAGGGCAAATGATCTTGCTAAGCATTATTCTGGGGGAATGATGAGGCGGCTGGAAATAGCACAAGCACTAGTTAACAGACCAAGAGTTCTCTTCCTCGACGAGCCGACTATAGGGCTTGATCCTGCTTCCAAGACGCAGGTTTGGGATTACGTGAAGAGACTGAGCACCGAGTTCGCAACTACGATTCTCATCACAACTCACGATATGGAAGAAGCCAATGAATTATGTCAGAGACTGTCAATCATGAACTCCGGCAAGATAGCAGTAACCGGTTCACCCGAGGATTTGAAAAGGACCGTGGACGTCGACATCCTGACGATCAAGATCAGGGAGGGAAAGATACCTTCAACTTTGCCAACCGAGATTGGTACGCTAGTAAAATCAGAAGACAGATTGCTTGAGATACAGACTGCAAATGGGGAGGTAGAGATTGCACCTGTCGTTAATTATCTTGAGAGGAACGGCATTGTAATCGCGTCAATTTCTCTTGCTAGACCGACATTGGGCGACGTCTTTCTCAAGTACGGAGGGAGGAGTCTAGAATCGGGGACAATTCAAGATGTGCGCTCCACAAGGCGGAGCTTTGGAAGGTAGCAAGTGGTTATGAGCGCAGCAGTAGAGTCAGTCGAAGATTCGCTCACAATCGCAAAGATGGAGGCAAGGAAAATCAAACATGATTCCACCGAGCTCTGGATACGAACAATACAGCCGCTCCTTTGGCTCCTTATCTTCGGAGAAGTCTTCAATGCGGTTCACGGACTTGCACCTCCGGGGTACACGTATCTTCAGTATCTAACTCCAGGAGTGCTTGCGCAGTCTGTCCTGTTCGTGGCAATATTCTACGGCATAACCATAGTCTGGGAGAGGGATATGGGACTACTAACGAAACTTCTTTCAACGCCTTCACGTATATCTTCAATCGTAATCGGGAAAGCCCTAGCGGCAAGCATCAGAGGAGTGTTTCAGGCAGTTGTAATATTCGCCCTCGCATTGATAATCGGAGTGAACCTCCGGTTCGATGTGTTTGATGTTGTAGGTGTGTTCGTGGTAATCATATTATTTGCAATGTGCTTTTCGAGCCTTTCCATGCTGCTCGCCTCGTTCTTCAAGACTCGTGACCGAATGATGGGGATTGGGCAGGCAATTACCATGCCACTTTTCTTCGCAAGCAATGCAATCTATCCAACTTCCATAATGCCGACTTGGCTTCAGTATGTATCAAAGTTCAACCCACTTAGCTATGTGGTTGACGCCATGCGTGCCATGCTTTTGACTGGAAATTATTCGAATCTTCCAGTGGATATTGGTGTACTCCTCATCTCGACTTTCGCATTTATCGCGCTTGCTTCGATGGCGCTGAGAAGAATAATAGAGTAAAGCGCTTTGGCCTATCGAGGTCGAAGAACGATCGCCATTTGATTGAGTTGAAGCTGCCTTAAGTGTAAGGGACAATGGACATTTGGTTCGAAAGTTAAATTCTTACTTCGAAAGGAATCTCCATGATATGTATGTTCCAAGTATCAGCATCGCCACGGCGAACGCTCCCAGATATAGAAAGTCAAAACCCAGACTTGCCATGCCTGTAGAACCGAGAAGAAGCTGACGAGAAATATCAGTCGCGTAGCTGACCGGATTTGCCTGAACCACAGGCTGAAGCCAGCTCGGCATGAATTTTGCTGGAAACATAGCATTGCTCGCAAAAAGCAGGGGAAGGTTCAACAGATTTACTATCATCATCTGGGTGTCCTGATTGCTGGAGCGAACTGCTAGCATCACAAACAATGAAGAAAAGCCCATCACCATTAGGAAGATCCCGGAAAAAGTGCCAAGTATTGCAACGACCGTGATGTGAGAGACATCGAGCCCCAACAATATCGCTATGATGAGCACGGTAGCCGCTTGAGTGAGTCCTCTCAGGATTGAAGAGAAGACCTTACCAATGGGAAAAGCACCTCGTGCAAGCGGCGTGCTTAATTCCTTGTTCAGGAAGCCCAGCCGCCGGTCCCAAACTACGGACATGCCGCTCTGCATGGCCATGAAGAGTGAAATGAAAGATAACATGCCAACTGCAAGAAACGAGAAATAATCACTTGTACCGAACGTGTTCTGCATAATCTGGCTTGAAAGCGTGTCGAGCACACTTTTCGGGATGTTAAGCCCAGGTATGTTGAACGAGCTACCGGTGAAGATCGCTCCGAAGTTCATCGCTTTGCCAAATAATCCGAGCCAGATGACGGGCTGAATTAGAGAGAGGATCAGTATTATCGGGGCCTTGTACCATTTCTTTAGCTCTCTGTTTGTAAGGGCCCACAAGCCATGAAGCGAGCTCTGGTTGAGGGCGGTCTCTTGCTCGAATGCCGACATGTGTTGGCTCGTTCGTTCCAACGTCGGGACTTCACTCAATTCTTGTTTGGCTAGATCTTTCTTGTTGCTTGTTGTTACTGATTCTGTCACATCTATCCAACCTCCATCTATCTTCGCATTCCCATCGACATTCTTCCGTGTCTCGGGATCTGAGAGCTACTATCAGCGTGCTCTTCTCTGATGGACTTTCCTGTGTATTCCAGATACACCTGATCGAGAGATGGCTTGGCAATTGAAATCCTAACAACCTTTGCACCGGCTAACCTCAGTGCTTCCATAACTGCTGGAGCTGTCTCTTCTCCGAGTTCTGTCTTGATCCTGTAGTCGGAATTTGTCTTTCTAACATCAACTACGTGTTCAACCCGCCGTATTGATTCTGAGAGATCGGCTGTTCCATCTTGCACTTCGACTTCAATTATGTCCCCGCCAAGGCTTTCCTTGAGCTCGTCAGGTGAACCGATTGTCAGAATCTTTCCGTGATCTATCAACGCTATTCGATCGCAAAGGTTGTCAGCCTCGTCGAGATAGTGGGTGGTCATAAAGAGAGTCATGTGAAATTCCGCCTTGAGTAAGCGTATGTATTCCCAGACTGCTGCTCTTGTCTGAACATCAAGACCGAGGGTCGGCTCGTCGAGAAACAGTAGCTTAGGCCGATTTATCAGACCTGAAGCTAACTCAAGCCTCCTTCGCATGCCGCCGGAATAGGTGCTGACTTTTCTTTTCGCATCTTTGGAGAGTTCTACTAGTTCGAGAAGTTCCCAGGCACGTGGCCTTGAGACTTTCCTTGGGATTCCATAAAAATCAGCGCAGAGTAACACGTTTTCAAGACCAGTTAAATCCTCATCAGCTGTCGATTCTTGAGGAACAACGCCGATGCTTCTCCTCACCGCGGTTTGATCTTTGATTATATCATAACCACATATTGTTGCGTCTCCCGATGTCGGACGAAGAATCGTTGTCAGCATGTTGATCGTGGTACTTTTTCCCGCACCGTTGGGGCCGAGAAAGCCAAAAATCTCACCCTCCGATACAGTGAACGAAACATCATCGACGACATTTGTCTTGTCATCAAAACTCTTCGTCAGTTTTTGGAGGTTCAGAATTTCCTTGGATGTCGTTATTTGGTATAGCTCCAATGATTTTTGTTGTGACATGACGGGTCAATTTCCCTCTTATCTGACGACCAAAACATTACACTGAGCATTAGTTACAACGCCGCTTGAAACGCTGCCTAGAAGCAGTTTCCTAAACCCACCTAGGCCCCGCGTGCCTATAACTATCAAGTCAATTTTCTCATGAATGGATATCTCAATTATTTCCCCAACTATCGACTTGTCGGCACGAGACACTTCACTCCTCACTTTGATGCCTTGTGTCTTGGCAAGGGTCACGGCTTCATCAATGAAATAATTGGCCCTCATTTCTTGCTGCTTGTAATAGGAATCCAGTCCCCCAGGCGCCATCCCTAGACCAACGGAGGCCTCTACAAGAAGAGTTGGAGAAGGTATTACGCACAGAACGACAAGTTCGGAACCGTACTTTTTTGAGAGATCTATCCCACCATTCACAGCCCGGCTAGCGTTTGCGGAGCCATCAGTTGGAACTAGAATCTTCGATAAATGAAATAGATCGGAATTCGAACTTTCTTTCTCTGCCAAACTTCCTCAACGGGACAGTTGAGGCGCTTCAGATACTTAACCCCCGGACACGATTATCAAATCCGAGAAGAAGACCAATATCCTTCGTATTAGATTCGTTCATCCTAGACCCAGATTTCCAAACTGATTGTGGTGAGCTAACGTTTCCAGATCCCGGCGTACTCTAAGATATTCTGTCGACTTGCCTTGGGCATATCCCAAGCGAATGGCATATGCAATCTTCATGTGCCCAGGAATATTTAGAACTCGCTTCACTTCTTTCTCAACGGCCACACTGCTGAAGATGCTCATTACCTGAAAACCTATCCCCAAAGACTGGGCCATGAGCCACATGTTCTCCATTGCGCAGCCGAGGCTCAAAATACCCAAGAAATCTCCTTTAGATGCGGGGGCCCTCTTACGAGGATCATAGACAACTACCAACAGCAGTGGGCTGCCCTGAATCGTTTGGCTCAAAGGCCTTGGCGGACTCTCTTTAGCGACCGCGTCCAGCTTTGTTGGATCTCGCCACGAAGGAGGAAAACCGGAACCGAGAATTCCCACTTTCTTACTGAGCAACTCTTTCTTCGAGAACGAGAGCTGTTGATAGTTCTCTCGAAGAAAATCCTCCGAAATCTGAGACTTGATGTTCCCAATTGCTTTCAAGATCTTAGTATCATCCACCACGACAATTTCAAAGTTCTGCATGTTATGAGCCGTCGGTGACCATCGCGCTGCTTCGATAATCTGTTTGAGATCTCTTTTATCCACTTGTCGACGAGAATTAAAGGGAATCCTTGTAGACTGTCTTTTCTCGATAAGCTTCAGCACATTCTTATTCAAAAGTGATGCTCTTTGTTATTTAGGGCAGCGGAATAAATGATATCAGGCACTATAGGCGCAACATTGATTTCTTTGCTCTTTTCAACCTGCGAGAGAGCATCGTTCAAAGCATTCACGACTGCCCCGTAAGAACCAATCGTACCGCTTTCTCCGACGCCCTTGACACCGTCGAGTGTAACAGTTGATGGAGTTGTTCTGTGGAAGATTTCGACATCTGGGCTGTCCACAGATGTTGGAATGCTGTAGTCCATGAAAGTGGAAGTTAAGAGGTTCCCAGATTCGTCGTATGCCAGTTGCTCAAGCAGTGCCCCGCCAATCCCATGAACCACACCGCCATGAATTTGCCCTTCAACTATGGATTCGTTTATCATTCGTCCGCAGTCCTCGACGACTAGATACTTTTCGACCTTCACCTTACCTGTTTCGACGTCCAGAGTTACCACACACAGATGAACTCCGCTAGAATAACTCATTGCGCTCAAAGTAAACTTCGAATCAGCCGAAATCTCATTCATTCCGAGCTTTTGGAGAGTCTGCCCTAAAGTCGATAGCGGTGTGTTTGGATTTGAAAGATTCACAAATGTCCCATTTCGTATCCCAAGTAATTTCGCATCGACCCCAAGAACCTTGGACGCCTTTTCGAGAAGGTGCGATTTCAGCTTACGTGTGGCATCAACTACTGCACTTCCACCAGTAGCTGCTGAGCGGCTACCGAATGTTCCGATTCCGAAAGGAATCAATAAGGTGTCGCCCCAAACGACGTGAACCTTTTCGAGAGGGACGTCTAATTCATCTGAGGCAAGCTGAGCAAACGTTGTTTCTTCCCCCTGTCCATGGGGCGACGAGCCGGTGTACACGGTCACATCTCCATTGGAGTCCAATACGACCTTGGCTGACTCGGTCATGAAGGAAAAACCACCACCATCGTCATCATCGGTTCCAGATTTCCATTGTTCAGAGGAATCGCCGTTGTTATCACCCCTTTGCCAAGATGAAGATCCTGGTTTCGCTTCTGCATTGCTTGCTGACCCACTAGAATTCCCCGAGCTCTGCCACGATGCAGTTCTATCTTCGTCACCCCCGCCCTGGAACCCCTCTCCCTCGCCGCCCCAATCCTCTTCCTCATCTTCCGATTCACTGCTGCCGCGTACCGAAATCCCTATTCCTCCCAAAACCTTTGAAGCAGCGGAACCTTCCTGTCTGAATTTGGACAGCAGGCCGAGCCTCCACTGCAAAAGAGCGTCATAATTTGAAGATTTGACTAGAGTATCCAGTAGAACTTGGTAATCTTCTTCACCTGGCTTTCTTGGCTTTTCCAGGTTGCGGCGCCTAAATTCTATAGGATCAAGCCCAATTTTCTTCGCCATTATTTCTATGACCCGTTCGATAAAGTAGCATCCCTCGGGTGCTCCAGCTCCCCTGACCGGCCCTATCGGCATCTTATTCGTCACGTAGGCTGCTACCTTGAGTATCTAAATTGGGTATGTTGTACGGTCCCGGCATCGTCCACATCGTCAAGGACGGCATATGGGTCTGCGTGCCGGATACACCGACATCACACTCCACGCTTGCCTGCAAAGCGACCATCCTTCCGTCTTGGTCGCAAGCAAGGGTCACATCGCAATACTCGTCTCTTCCGGCTGCTGCTTCGAGAAACTCCTCCGTCCTGCTCGCAGTCCACTTGACTGGTAAGCCCGTTCTTTTTGCAAGCAGGCACGCAAGCAGAGGCCAGGGATAGGACGGACCTCCCTTGCTCCCAAATCCACCTCCTACATCCATCACTTTAACATGAAATTTTTTCTTTGGAGTCCCAAGCTCGGAAGCCAGCTGACCCTGGAGGCCGTGCACGGACTGAACTGTAGAATAAACTTCGTACATATCTTTCCCTTCGTCATAAGATACGAGGACGGCATGCGTTTCGATCGGGGCGCCCTCCTGCCTCTTTATTCCCAATCTTGCGTTGACCACGTAAGAAGCCGATGAGATTGCTTTAGCTGCATCGCCCTTCTTTTCTTTATTTGTCTGAGAAAGATTATCCTTCCAGTCGTCGTAAAGCAGTGCCTTTTTTTCCTTCGACTCTTCGATTGTAGTAATTACCGGCAGCTGCTCGTACTCCACTTCCACCAGATCGATAAGATCCTCAACGGAACTCTTGTTCTTCACAAGTATCGCCGCAACCGGTTCGCCAGCAAACCTCACCTTGTCTACCGCTAGGTGGTACCGTTTCGCATGCTTCTGCGGAGGCCACGGATTTTGTGCTACAGGGTGCACGCCCTCCTTCAACAGATCCTCCCCGGTAAGCGATGCAATGAACTCGGGCGAAGAGCGAACCTTCGAAAGATCGATAGACTTGATCTTAGCATGCGCAAATGGACTGAGGACGAGGCCCATGTATGCCTGGTTTTGAGCATTAAGATCATCAACAAAGCGTCCCTTGCCCGTGAGAAGTCTCGGATCTTCTACTCTACCCTTGGGTTGTTCCTTTTCCTCTTGTCGCAGAACTGTAGTCATCATGATGGATTTACCCCTTTTCGCCGAATCATCTCTTCCTTACCTGATCCCCAAGAGCTTAACCGCGTTCTCGCCCAATATCATTTTCTTCTCCTCTTCCGGAATATTGAGTGACCCGATGTTCTCGATGATTTTGGGTGTATCACCCCAGGGATAGTCGGTGCCAAAAAGCATGTGGGAAGAACCAAAGAAATCGTGAGAAAGATCCATGGCTGGCTTCCACATCCCTTCGGCAGTATCGACGTAGAACATTTTCATGTACTCCATCGGGGTCTTCTTGAGCGGAGAAGGAGGAAGGCCGTTCTTTCCCTGTCCCATTACGAAACCGTTGATTCGCCCGGCCATGAGCGGAATCAGGGTACCCATGTGGTGCGGTATGATTTTTAGATCGGAATGCCTTTCTAGTACTCCTCCCCTGAAAATGCGAAACATTGCAAGGGACGTATCTATGCCCCAGCCCATCATCATGTTCATGTTGTATTCGTCGTTCATCCAGTCGTATATTTTTCTCATGAAAGTAGGATGAATCCACAAGCCGCAACCCAGCTGACTGATCTTGGAATAGAACAGCTCGAACTCTTGCAGGTCAAGAGGTTTCCCTCTCACATTCGAAAGGATTTGGACTCCAAGCAGACCGAGATCTTTCACAACCCTTTCAACCTCGTCGATCGCCTTTCCGACGTCGAGAAGAGAAACAGTGGCTATTCCCTTGAAACGTCCCTGCGATTGCTCGGCGATCCTCGCGATGCCATCGCTTGCAGTCTTTGTTATCCTTTCGAATTCGTGCACTGGAATATTCGAAAGGTCATCAAGCGTTGGCATGGGAAGAGATAAAACCTGCATGTCAACTCCGAACCTGTCCATCTGGGTCAATCGATACTCCAGGTCGTTGATTCCTCTCATTGTTGAAGAAATCCAGACTACTTGCTCGGGCAGCGGTTTGGAAAGTGCGTCCAGGTATTCCTTCGGGTAAAAGTGGTTAAATACATCAATTATCAAAATCACATGTCACTCCAGATGCTAAGAGAGCTTTTGTTTTAGCGAAGTAATTATCTGTTCGATGTACTTCTGCGCCGCAGAATCGATTAGTCTAGAACCCACCCGCGCAATTAGACCGCCCACTATGGCATCTGCAGTCCACTTTACGAGAGTTCCGCCATTTTTTCCATCTTCCATCGAAAAGCCACTTTCCAAATCAATCGAGCTTCCCAACCCATTTGCCTTTGCTTTCAGCTTTACAAATTTGGATGGAATCTTTTCTGCAATACTTCCCTTGACGTTCATGATCCCTTTTATGAAAGAAATTCCTATTTTCGTTTTCAACTCGAAGGTTTCCGAATCGACTATCCTGACATCTTGAACATCAGGGAATATGGTAGTGACCTTTGCAGGATCTGTCGCAAAAGCGTAGGATGCCTCTTTAGATGCTGAGACTTCAAACGAGCCATCGTAATGCAAATTTAGTTTCTTCTCCTTATGAAACATACTTCAGAGCTTTGAACACTTGCAGAGCAAGTTGCACAAAGTCGATGATTTATTTTACTAGTTCGCGTATTAAGACATGTAGACGATTCTCAGATTTGGAAAGCGTCGATGAAAGCATGCAATAAACTGAACTATGATGGTAATTTCAATCCGAAGACAACCACCTAGCGATAACGGTAAGGTTATGCATGGATAAAAGTGCAAATCTTCAGCAAGCTCAGAAAATGGATTATGGTTGGAATCCAGTAGTTTCAATTTTCTTGAACTTGTAAATTGCAATCGAGGCAAACCAGGAGACTATGAAAACTGCCACTATTCCGTAACCCAGAGTTTCGAAATCCAGGCTGTTGAGCCAGTTCCAGAATGCGCCGGTTAGGTTGAGCTCTCCCGAAAGTACTTGCAGGACTTCAACCCCGCCGATCAAAAAAGCGACTAGGACGGAAATTATCGTCAGGGTGAGATTATAGTATATCTTCCTGATCGGTTTGAGGTATGCCCAGCCGTAGGCCATGCGCATAGTGATTCCATCGGCCGTATCGACGAGAACCATCCCGCAGGTGAACATGAACGGAAGCACAAGGATCATCCAGAGTGGGACCGAAGAGGACACCCCAACTCCCACACTTATTGCAATCAGGGCGACTTCACTGGCGGTGTCAAAGCCGAGTCCAAAAAGAACGCCAATGGGGTAGATCTGCCAGGGCTTTCTGATTATCCGGAAAAGAGGAGAGAAGTAGCGATTCAGGAAACCCCGCTTGTTCAACAATTCCTCAAGCTGTTCGGAATTTCAGCTGACCCGTCCTAAGCTGCTTGTAGATCTTGTATATTCCCAATACGATAACTACGTTGATCAGACCAATCAACCACAGGAACGTTCCAGAAACCGCCGTGCCGATGATAGCTCCCGTGTTTTGCAGAGCTGGGATCGTGCCTGTGATTGCACGGGTCGACAGAACCAACGCAACTATCAGACCTACGACGATGGTCGAGTGTCCCAGCGAAAACCATGTCCCTACGGTGAGTGGTCTTTTTCCTTCCTGCATTAGTTTCCTCGTTGTATTGTCAATTGCCGCGATGTGATCCGCGTCTACTCCGTGACGCAGCCCGAAAACGAAAGCGACAACTCCCAGGCCTGCAAGAACGACCGACATGTTGCCAATTATTGTGGAAGCTATGAAACCAAAGGCGGTCGCGCAAATTATCGATACAAAAATTCCGAGGATCTTGATCTTCTCACCGGGGGAAAGCCCGAGACCAGAAACATTTCTTTCAGCCTGGAATGCTCTCTCGGTCATGATCGCTTTCCTTGAGAGCGCGGGCAGAGTTGAGCTATATTAGCGATGACCCAAATTCAGCCATAATCAGTGTTAAACTTCTCACAGTCAGTAATACTCTTTAAGAAAAAATTGCGTTTTCGGTAATACTCAATTGCCAACGTCGCAACGAGAGGAAGAAAGGGAAGGTGTTTCCCGGAATCAGTTTCTCGTTGCAGCCGAGATTGCAGAAGGAATTGGATCGCGTATCCAAGTTGATGGGATACGACGAGCGATCTAAAGCCTTGCAGCTAGCGATTCAAAATTTCATAAATGAGTTTGAGCTGAAGGAGGATCCTGACAAATCTGCGACCGGTACTATACTGATACTCTACGAGCACGATACGCGGAACATCGACAGCAAGATTACTGACATCGGGCATGCGCACAGGCTCGTAATTGTCTCTTCGCTCCATCAGCATCTTGACGAAGAAAACTGCCTCAACATCATTGTCGTGCGCGGAAAGGTCAGAAAGATTCTGGAACTTGAGCAGGACGTCAGAAAACTCAGCGGCGTCAAGCAGCTAAAGTATGCCTACTTGGTTGTCGGTCGATAGTTCGATCGCTTAGCGGTGAAGGCTTAAGATTCCTGTCGCAGAATCGTCAGGCTATCCCGGTAAGAATCTATAGTTATCCAGCCTCGACAATTCAAATGTTTATGAATGCCTACGAGATTCCGACAACCGCGCGGCGACACCAACCACAGCCACTGCTACCACCATTGCCCCGGCAGTAACATAAACATCGACTTGGGTAAGCACGAGAGTGTTGAAGCTAATCCCGAGCGCTCTGTACACCGGATCCAGGACGGATTCTCCGTAAGCGCTCAGTTCAGCCCCGATCGAACCGGCGATCGTTGTGAAGAGTATCGCGAAAACAGAGGTGATGAATGCAAGCGCGTACAATCCTGCCTTTCGCCACAATCCAGGCCCACACCAGTATCTTACGAAAGCATAGGCAGCCCAGAAGTAGAGAGCAGCTGAGAGCGGTCAGGCTTTTGTTCAAGAGCAGTGGAGTAGTAGCCATTGTCGAATACGGCTCGATCAGATATCCAGTTATTCCGGACAAAATGAGAAAGAAAACGGCGACGATGGCGCCGATATAGGCGATAGCGTCGGCATCACGTCTGATGATCTCTACACTTGTGGTCGCAGGCTTTCCTCTCAAAGATAGGTCTGTCAGAAGCATCGCCACCAGTGCAAGAAATGCGAAGACTGCGACTCCGGTATGTAACTCCACGAAGAGACCGTGTACAACCGAAATAGGTATCCCGAAGACTTCGATCATTTATGTTCTCAACTTCCTTCGTATCTTATGAGCACAATTATGGTAAGTACACTGAATCCCACCATGATTACTAGAAGTTCCTCGGCGTAGTAATTCGCCTGCGCTGTCGTGGACACCGATGATGATTGCGTTGATGTTGAAACCGACGTTGAACTATTGGAGGACGTAGATGTCGGAGAAAATGATCCACTTGAGCTTGTAGAAGTTGAGACTTGGCTTGATGATGTGGAGCTGAGAGGAAGTACTCGTCGCGGTGGACGTATAAGTCTGGTTTGTTATTGTCAGGACGTATGTTGACATATCTGTAGCCAGATGATTTCCTGGTTGATTGAAGAGTCCAACTGCGAACGCGATTTCGATAGTAGACCCAACGGTTAGATTCGGAAAGTCATATGGCGATGCATCCGTTAGCTTGAACGGACGATAGCACTCTGCGGTATACTGGCCGTTTGCGTAAGTGACCCCGCATGTGGATTGCGTTTTGTAACCGTCCTGCTCGACCGAAGTCGGCGTGAATTCTCCCGTCGAGATAAATTCATCGACGTTGCCTTTGAACGACGGACTTGAAAGAATCATGATGGTAGGAGTTGATGAACTTCCCATCGGCGCCGTGTTGTTGAGATGGCCAAGTTCAATCCCGCCAAAGCACGTTGGACAGGGAGTCGGTTCGCTCCAAATCATCAGGAAAAGCAGCCCGGTTCCGTTCTGCTTGAACGCGTAAGTTAACCCGGAACCGGAATCGGTAATGATTGGCGTGTCGGTCCATTCACCGGGCTGTACAATGCCGTCAAGTACTACCGGATGCTGGGATTGGTACACGGTGATAGTTGTCGCTGCTTCACTTGCAGGCACAAACAGGATTAGATTGGCCAGAAAAATTAGGGCTAAGCAAACAGCTAATGAACGCCTGAAAAAGAATGAAAATCCTTTGGTTGACATTTTGCGGTTATCTCCCTTCTGCCCGAGCAGTCTTTACCATTCAAGACTGTGAGGTCTCCGCTGCCGCATTCTTGCCGGCAATTTGGCCGAATACGATAAGCTCGCTGTTGTTACCCCCGCCCGTCGGATAAAGGGCCCACATGGAACCCAGCTCGCCGCAACTGTACAAGCGAGGGATGGGGTTGCCTGCGGTGTCGAGGACTTGCGCGTTTTCGTTTCTGACGGGGCCTCCCTGTGAATTAGGGCCTCCGGGCCAAAGCGCGAGTGCATAAAATGGTGGAGTTTGAAACGGTAGCAATGTCTTGGGATTTCTCCCAAAGTCGGGATCGCTTGCGGCAGCACAGTAGTTGTTGTAATTGGTAATGGTTGTTGTCAACTCTGTCGCGTCTATGTTTACGTTGATGCCTTCCGGAACTTGTACCGAATCGTCGGTATTCCAACCTACGAATGTGGTGCTGTTTATAGCTGCAGCAAGATCTGCGGGTGTACTGCCCTGTAGTATCCATCCCTTTGAAATCTCGGCACTGTTGTCGGAGCTCCATGTGAGACCTCCAAGCTGGGTCGGTAAAGCGACGCCTCCATAGCTACTGATGGGACCTGCCTTCAATCTTGCTCCATCAAAAATCATGAATGTCGGGATGCGAGTATACTCTGGAACTTTGATGTCGAAATCATCGAGCAGCACCCACCAGTTATGCCCGGCGGCCGTTGAGCTTTCGTCTGCATAACGGTTGCCGTGTTTGTCAACCAGTATCATCGGGGTCCCGGCGGCGTTAATGAAATAGCCATACGCCATATCGTGATCTGGAAACCACGGCACGCACCTCCCGGAGAACATGTTCAGGTGCCAGAGACTAGCACCAGCTCTTGTGGCCATACGCAGCCCATCTCCAGTGTTGTACTGCCAGCCATAGAAATGGACCGGATACATTTTGAGATAACTTGCCTTCATCTGGTCATCGTATTCGAACCCGCCAGTGCAAAGAACGATTGCCTTGTTCGCCTTGACGTTAATTACCGTGCCTCCGCTTACGGGCTCCGTCCACCATGATGTCGAAGATGTCGAGGGAGGGGGATTAGATATTGCAGTGACCCCCAGAATCTCTTTCGAGACCGGATCTTGAATCAAACCAGTAGCTGGGGTATTGAAAAGAACGTTAATTTTCCTGCTCTGGACAGCCTGATCGAGGGCATGGAACAGAGCGGTGCCTCCACCGCTAATCGTCGCCGCGGTTATCGTTGAAGCTCCGGGAAGATTCGGGAGCTCAGCGGCATTCTGCGCCGTAGTGTAAGTAAGACCCAATCCGTCAAGGTAGGCTGGGATGTTGACGGCGCCATTTGCCCAAGCTTGGCAAACCGGCATGGGCGTGGTACCCCAGCAAAGGGAGTAAGCATCGGTAGCCCCGTTAGTAGCGTCAACCGGAATGACCACGAGTCCTCCATTTATGTGAGTGTTACCACCACCGCCGGAAATATTTGCGCCAGCAACAGCGAGCGAGGCAAGACTCGGAGTCTTCTCCAAGATCAGCACGTTTGCCCCAGCATCATGCGCTGTAATTGCGGTTATCGCGCCAGCGCCTCCATATCCGAGCACCACGACGTCAGCCGTTTGATCCCAGCTCGCGGGAATCCAAGGCTGCACCTCAGTCGTCTGCGTCGTCGTCTCAGTCTGGTTCTTTGTAATGGTTTGAGGGAAACCTAGGGATCCGATCCCCGCACCGACCGCAGCTCCGACTACCAGGCCGGCTCCGGCGCCAACGAGAAATTGTCTTCTCGAGACTCCTTTGCCGTTCTTGGATGGTGATTCATTAGAATGATTATTATCTTGCGTCATAACTTTTTCACGTACTATTTTACTCGAAAGACGATATTAAATTGGGGAGACGTTTATCATCTCTGAGAATCTGGGCAAACTCCCATCAACCCTCTATCAATCCGATCATTGTTGCGATGTAATGTCAAGGAATCGATGCCTGGACCAAGCTTGCGAGCAAATCGCATCTGAGCTTTTTTTTGAAGCTGAACAAGAAGCGATTGAGAGTTCGAATTGCGCTTGTCGAGACCTATCCAAATTTTTCTTGGATGAAAAGCGTAAATGAGGACTGAATTACCCAATTGATCAAATTGACATCGATCTACATTATTGTTCAACCGAGAGAATCTGATGCGCAAGCTGTTGATCTTCTGAAACATCTAATTGAAAAGGGAGATCTGAAAGTCGATACTCCAGCTCAAGATCTCGATCCAGATACGGTCCTGATTTCTTTCAAAGACGTTCAGCCTGACGATATGAAACGAATTGTTTCTGATTCAAAACAATGGTGTGACGACGTTGGCTTCGTCTTCTTTGTGAATGAAGATTCGGTGTACTCCAGTGTTTCCCAAGGCGGCTCGGTCGTGAAAGAAAATGCAACCATCATCTTGATGATTGAACTCTGATTACCAGACTCGATGACTGGAATGCCTACTCAGGATTAGAACTCTTTCAATAATCTTATGAGAACAGCCGCTTAGACCGAGCGCACTAGGTTTATTCGACGATGAGATGGGTTACCAGAGAGAAAGCGAAGGTTGACCGTATTGCCTGTCCGTGGCTGATCAGGAAATTCATAGACAAGGATGCTCAATTCATCTTCGCCCCGAAGGAAAAAGTCCTGGAGATTGCGAAGAACGAGGGAGCGATTCCCTTCGACGTTCCGGGAGTCGAATTGTCTCATTATTTTGACAACGGCATGGAGCATGTGACCTTCGACGCGCTAATAAAAAAGTACAATTTGAAAGATAAACCTCTGCTGGAGCTTGCAAAAATAGTCAGGGGTGCGGATGCCAGAGTAACCGGGCCAACTGATTCGGCTCCCGAATCTGCGGGACTCGAAGCGGCTGCGACCGGGTTCAGGATGATCGCGCCAGACGACAAAGAAAACATGAATCTTCAGTTTCCGCTCTATGATGCTCTCTACAGCTTCTGCCAGCTCAGGGTCGACGAAGGACAAGAGCTTGAGAATACTGTCAGATAAAAAATAAACAAGATACTTAATTTCAAATTAGGGCAATCGAGAGAAGTGTCGTTGCCCTTTACAATACTAGACTTTCGATATATCCCTCGAAAGTCTCTAAAAACGGTTACAAAATGATTTTTCAGGGGCCATATCGATGGTCGAAATAAAGGCCCAATTATACGTAAAGGATGGCCAAATCCCTCCATAATACACGCAATAAGTGCATTTCAGTTACGGATTTAATTATGTATAATTACTGTGAAAACGAATTGGATTTCTATTACGTGATAAGTTTTGAAAAGCTCAATGATAGCTATAGTCGCGGTAATAATTATCGCGCTGATCGCTGGCGGAGCGTACGCCGCGTCAAGTATCGGATCTAAGACTACAACAGAACAAGCAAGCACGGTGACGCTCACCACAACGAATACGTTGGTGAGTACAACCTCTCTAGTTTCTACAACATCCCTAGTTAGCACACAATCTCTCATCTCAACGGCGACAACAACGTCTCTCGTTCCAGTCACAACCACAGTATCATCAACCTCGTCAACGACTAGTTCAAGTTCTAATGCAACAAATTCCATTAATCTCGTTAGGATAGGTTACTTTGCTAACCTGAATCACGCACCGGCAATCGTCGGCCTTTCTGATGGTGACTTTCAGGCGTATCTAGGACCTACAACTACAATCAAGACAACTCTGTTCACAGCAGGACCGACCGAGATGACAGCCCTATTGGCAGGCCAACTTGACATGGCTTACGTAGGACCAAGTCCTGCGGTTAATGCATTCATCCAGTCCAACGGTACCGCGCTAAGGATTGTCGCAGGAGTTTCAAACGGGGGAGCAGTATTCGTCGTAAGGAACAACGATGGAATTACCTCTGTCGCGAATTTCACTGGAAAGACATTCGCAGCACCACAGTTAGGCAACACCCAAGATATCGCTCTGAGGTCGTTCTTGCTTCGAAATCACTACGTCGTGGGAACCAACGTCTCGGTAGTGGACACCTCAAACTCGAACATCTTGACTTTGATGGAAAAAGGTCAGCTCGATGGAGCCTGGGTGCCGGAGCCAACTGCCTCACAGCTAATCTTTGAGGCAAACTGCCATGTATTCCTTGACGAAAGGAGTCTGTGGCCTGGAGGAAACTTTTCGACCGCTGAACTCGTTGTGAGCACATCGTTCCTGAATGCTCACCCAGACGTCGTGAAGAAAATCATCGAAGCTGATGTCAACGACACTATGTGGATCACAAAGAACCCCGTGCAGGCAGCTACACTTATCGACAATAGGATCGCGAACCTCACAACTACCACACCGACAAACTCCACCATATTCAACAACGCAACCCAGTATCTCACGTTCACCTACGATCCACTGGAAGCCTCAGTGACACAGCAAGCTCAGAATGCTTACGAACTGGGATTCCTGGGCACTTCAGCGCCTAACTTGAACGGCCTGTTCGACCTGACATTGCTGAATCAAGTACTGCAACAGGACGGACTTCCACAGATCACGAGTTAGACGGAGGCGCAACAAGATTGGCGTATACGCTGAGTGAAAAGTCCGACAAGATACTCGAGGTGGATAAGCTCCGAAAGAGCCATCCGAATCACGACGGAGCGAACAAGGAGGACCTCACGGTGATCGATAACGTGAGCTTCGACGTCAAGGAAGGAGAGTTTGTCACAATCATCGGTCCTTCGGGTTGTGGCAAAAGCACCCTCCTCAGCATTATCGCCGGTCTGGAGAGCTACGACTCCGGAGACATTGTGGTAAAGGGTCACAGGATCGGATCAACCGGTCCAGACATTGTCATAATCTTTCAGGAGGAGTCTCTCTTCCCTTGGTTAACCGTCGAAGAAAATGTCGAGTTCGGTCTGAAACAAAAAGGTATCTCCAAGGAGGAGCGAAAGAGGATCGCGAGCGAGTACATCGAACTGGTAGAATTGACGCCTTTCGCCCAGTCCAGAGTACACCAGTTATCGGGAGGGATGAAGCAGAGGGTTGCAATTGCCAGGGGGCTCGCCCTGAATCCCAGAATTCTCTTGATGGACGAGCCGTTCGGAGCGCTTGACGCGCGCACTCGACAGATCCTGCAGAACGAGGTTCAGGAGATTCATGAAAAAACAAAGAAAACAATACTGTTTGTTACCCACGACGTTCGGGAAGCAGTTTCTCTTGGCGACCGGGTAATCGTCTTTACTCACAGGCCCGCCAGAATAAAGCAGCAGTACATAGTTGATCTGCCAAGACCGCGGGACTCTGAGGATCCGGCGCTTATTGGAATAATCAATTCGATAATGAGAGAAATTAAGGAGGAGATCGCCCTTGATGGGGAGAAATCACAGCCAACAGAAAATAGTCCAGTCAGAATCACAGTCTAGTCAGAAGAAGAAACGCAGCTACACGACGTATCTCGACATCGCGATAGCGATCGGGATATTTCTCGGACTCTGGCAGCTAGTATTCGACCTAAAGTTCTACCCGTCGTTTCTGCTCCCGTCTCCGGCGATGGCGTTCGCTAGGTTACTGACTCTGGCTGAAGACGGAGCGCTCGCCCTTGCGATCAGCGCCACCCTTGAAAGACTGGTTGCAGGGTTTGGTCTCTCGGTGATCCTGGGCACGCTGGTCGGTCTTCTGATGGCCAATTTTCGCCGGTTCGGAAAAACTATGAGCTCATTCTGTCTGGGCTTGCAATCATTCCCGAGCATAGCTTGGGTTCCGTTCGCAATCCTGATAATAGGTCTAAACGACTTTGGACTCCTTTTCGTCATGATAATGAGCTCGGTCTTTTCGATGATGATCTCGACCTACAACAGCGTCCGGAACATCCCGCCGATATATCTCAAGGTTGCAAAGAACATGGGGGTCAGGAGAGTTTCTCTGCTGAGAAGCGTTATGCTCCCAGCGTCGATGCCGCAGATGGTCACTGCGCTCAGACAGACCTGGTCCTTCTCCTGGCACGCCCTAATCGGAGCCGAGATGCTGTTCGGTATCTCCGTCGGTCTAGGTGAATTGCTCTACTACGGAAGCGAATTCGCGGAGATGAATCAGGTTATCGCAACGATGATCGTAATATTCGTGATCGGCTTTGTGGCTGATAGGCTCGTTTTCCAGCGACTTGAGGACAGCGTAAGGTCAAAGCGTGGATTAATCAACCAGTTCACAAACTAGACTCGGAACTTGACTTGAGCCAGATGAACCCGATGAATGCTCAAGCCAAGTACGTCGCTGTCAACATTCCAGTTCCCTTGATGCGACGGATTGAAAAATTAGTAATTACTCAAGGAGGCTTCATATCAGCCACTGATTACATGACGTATGTATTGCGTGTGATTCTCTCTCGTCGTCCGAAAGAAAATGATTACGAGCTTTTTCCAGTCACGATCTTGATGAGATAAGAGCCAGGTTGATAAGCTTCAGGATCTCTTCAGTCTTCAAGAAAGACGGAATATACTATTGAAGATATGAGTCATAGGTCTGAGAGTCGATTACCCCGAGGATCCCCACAGTTAGAGCAGTATCGAAACGTTCGATAGCGACTTTTCGTAAAAAGCCACCCTCATCCATTTGGTTAGATCCTCAATAATCCAGAAAAGTAGAACACGCAATTTCTTAGTTCTTTCGAAATAGGAATTCGAATTTTCGAAGAAGGCGCAACATCAGCGCTGGTAACTACGCTTATATCTGATACTTTAGCAGTCAACCTTTATGTCAAAGTCGTTCAAGCGGGCGCTAGCTCGAAGCTTAATCATAGTTGTTGTAGTTGTTATCATCGTTCTCATAGCGGCCGGAGCTTACATTGCCACTCGGTCTTCGACCACAAGCATTACATCCCCTACCACAACATCCACTTCCTCTCCGACAATCCCTCCTACTTCAACCTCGTCTTTTACGACAAGTACCAGTTCTCCGACAACATCGCCAACTTCTTCCACCAGCAGCCTAACTTCGACTTCGTCAACTACTTCTACGACCTCGAGTTCGACAACATCCACTTCCTCGACCGCTGCAACTCCGACGACTTTTACTTGGGAGACGGTTAATACCCCGCGCCAACTCGATCCTCAGGTCTCTTACGCGGCTTACGATTACAACGTCATGCAAAACGTCTACGAAACGCTCCTGTGGTACACTGGGACTAACGGCACAACCGTAATTCCTTGGCTTGCACAAAACTACACACTCTCCGCGAACGGCGAGACGGCTAATTTTACCTTGAGAAGTGGAATAAAGTTCGCAGATGGCGAGACTTTGAACTCGACCGATGTCTACTTTGCATTAAACAAACTGCTGATTGAGGATAACAGTGCTCCCGGCAGCCACGGTACTCAGGCTTCGTGGATCGTACAGCAACTGCTCAACACAAGTCTCAGCTACGTTTTGACGGGACCCCACAAGTACACCCAGCAGTATGCGCAGGAAGTGCTGGCGCAAAATTTCGTGCAGATAACGGGGCCTCTGACTTTCACGTTGCACATACAGAATCCAAACGCGGCCTTTCCGTATCTTTTCGCGAACCAGTGGTCTGCGCTTGTCGCACCTGATTTCGTAATGCAGCATGACCTCGCTTTATGGAATCAGTCCAGCAATGGGTACACCCTTCCTTATGCTGCGTTCAGCGGAAACGCTACCACGATGATCAACCAGTACCTGTATGATGAAATAGCGACGTGCGACAATGGCGCGACTCCGAGCGGGTGCGGGACGACATACCTGGACGGCTCGTATCAAGGATCGCTCGCCGGAACTGGCCCATACACAATCCAGAGCGTGAGCCCTTCTACAAATGACATCGTCCTGCAGGTTAACCCGACATATTGGGGCGGACCCTACCAGTTCGATGGTGGCGCGAAGATAAGTCCTACATTCACAACCGTTGACATCAGCGTCGTGTCCAGTCTAACGACGAGGGAAGTAGACCTCCAGGCCGCTGCGAGGTCTGGCCAGGCTATGAGCGTGGACGTTCCTAACACAAACCTGTACGACGTAGCGAGCAGAAACGCCTGGCTGGACAACGGTACTCTGGTCTCGACTATCCCTGGCGTCACCCTCTACGGACCGTACACCGGGTACCAGACCAACCTGAATTTGTTTGCGACGAACGTAACAAATCCAGCAACGGGTTCATTTTACCAGTTCCAGCCGTTCGCAGACCTGCGCTTCAGGCTCGCATTTGCGGATGCGGTCAATATGACTAGTATCAACATCAACGAGAACAATAATTTAGGGCAGGTGGCCATCAACGGAATGCCGCCCGGATTCCCGCCACCGGGGACTTACAACACGTCCATAGTTCCTCGGTACAGCTTCAATCTGACGGCGGTTCAGGATCTGCTGGTTAGCGCGATGGAGACGCCCATTACTCAATTTAATTTTGAGAACGGAACTGCAGCTCCGGCGGGACTGTTTAACAATACCTTCGGATGCTCTTCGGCTGCACTGACCTCACATGGAGGGACGTGCACCAAACCGGTTTCGCAGACATTCGCGATTGATTTCCCCGCAGGGGACCTAGTCGATCAGGCAGTAATGGAAGATATCGCGACCGCGGTCAACAACGTTAGCGCGACGTACAACATGGGTCTCACGGTGACGGTAGTTCCGATTCCGCTGGGACAGCTGACGATCGACGGGTTCTCTAGCTACCTCTACATGTGGAAGTCGTTCGCCGTTGCAGACTATCCTTGGTCAATCGATTTCTTGGGACCGCTCTTCGCTCCCAACAACGTATTCACCTTCCCGGCCGGATGGAATCTCGCACAGATGGGGAATCTCTACAACCAAGCCGTGGAAGCTACGGCAACAGGCAATATCACAGGCGTAGTTAGGGCGAGTGACGCAATGAACTCACTCGGAAACCAGTTAGTCATGTATCTTTGGACTAACTATCCAGAGTTCTTCCAGCCGGTCACATCCAACGTCCACGGACTGACTTACAACCCTGGAATATTCGGGACGATAGAGTACTTCGCGGCTCTCACGTAGATATGAGAGCTTCCACCCGATCTGCTGCGGGCTGGGCAATAGCGGTGATATTGGTTCTCCAGGTGATTTGAAAATCAACAGGATCGACCTTTGAGATCCATTGCGCTCTCTTACCGAAGTATACTCCAAACTAAGAAAGTCTAAATCCTACCTTTCACATCAAATCCTTAATGTTAGCTCAGGAGGGAGAACTCAAATTAGCCGAGAAAAGGACTAGAGGTTATCTTTTCTCGACAGTCCTTTCTCTAGGGATTGCTGCCTTCGCACTTTTCTCTTTCAGAATTAACCTCTTCGGCGCTTATACTTCGTATTTGAACGGTGCAGCAATAATATTTGGCGGTACCGGTCTGGTCGATATTGGATTTTATCTGTTCGCAAGAAGAGAGTATCTCAAACAAAAAGGCAGATCCAACAATATCAACGGAAATTCATCGTTAAGAGCCCTTTGATGGGCCGAACAAAAATATTCTAGATTGACATTTTTCCAAATTTGCACTCTACTTTTCGAGTTTGTAATTAATGTACGTCTCAAACCGTACTCTGGATCTGGAGTTTCCAACCTTGCATCGTGAGTTTTCATTTGTGGATGAAAACTCTTTTCAACGATGCCATCGAATCATTATTTCTTCAGTGAACAAAATTGAATGCAGGAAATAGATACAGGTTGATAAAAATGAGACGCGAGTTGCTTGAGGCTTCAAACGATAGTGAGGAATCCAAGAAACAGGAAAAGAGTCCTGAGGAATCTACCGTAGAATTGAATTAACGCCCTTTCTGGAGAACCAGACTGGTAAGGCCTTGAATCCGAGCGATATAAGTTCTACTCTTCCGGCTTCTGAGCTCCAGTTACTCCTTTCTCCAACACAATGACCTCACAATAATAGTCAAAGGTCTCTGCTTCGACAAAGGGTTGTAGAAATCTGTGAGTCGAATGAATAGAATTATTGCATCAGCTTATCGTCGCGCCCGCATCCATCCAGACAGTCGTACCTGTAGCCAACTTTGCATCCTCAGAAGCAAGAAAGAGCACGGCGCTGGAAATATCTTCGGGCGTAGCGATTATCTTTAAGGGAATCCTCGCCATTCGCGCATCTCTCCACTCTTTATTTGCAATGTCCTTCCGGTTGATGTCGGTTTCAGTTAGGCCTGGAGTTACGTTGTTCACTCGTATCCGGTACGGAGCGAGTTCATTGGCCATCGTCTTGGTCAGCATCGCGACTCCTGCTTTGGATACGTTGTAATGAGTCAAGAGAGCTGCCGCCCTCTCTTGGTTGTTGCTCGAAATGTTCACGATTGCCCCTCCCGTGTTTTGCTCGACCATCTGCTTTGCGACCGCCTGTCCCACGAGAAAATATCCTTTGAGGTTTATGTCGAGCACCCAGTCCCACTCGCTTTCGGTGATCTGGAGAAACGGAGTCCTTCTAAGGACCCCTGCATTGTTGACCAGGATGTTAATTTTTCCAAAATATTCTACCACATCCTTAACCATTTTGTTGACTTCGTCCGACTTTGAGGTATCTGCCCTAAAAATCTCTGATCTTACATCCAGAGCCCGCGCCTCTCCGAGAACTTTCTGCGCCTCTCCCTCGTTCTTGTTATAATTTATCGCAACGTCGGCCCCGTTGCGGGCAAAGGCGATAACGCACGCCCTGCCTATTCCTCTCGATCCACCGGTCACAAGAACGGTTTTTCCCGAAAAGTCTCTCATTTGTTTACCGCCCACCTCAGCCTGATTGATAACCCTTTCAGACTCCATGAAATTAGAATTTTTTTTAACGTTCGAGACTTCAATAAGAAAATTGCGAGTCTATCGTAGAATCATATTTTCATTGCAACGCTGAACCCTTCGTCTATCGCAGACAGGATTTTGCCCCCAGCGATGTGGCAGTCTCCGACTTCGTAGACCTCTTCGACGAGACTCTTGAACATCGAGTGAAGAGAATTGTTCTGCTTTCGACCCGTATAGAATATTACCTCGTCAACCAGTACTTCTGTTTCCTGGCCCGTGGGAATGTCGTAAACAAGGACCTTCTTATCACCGTCAGTGTTTATTCTTCTGATCCAGGAATATGTTAGGACGCGCACATGATTTTCTCGCAAGCTTCTGACTGTGTATATTAGTTGGTTATAGTCGTTCATCTCTGGGGAAATCTCCGTCTGGGGAGTTACGAAGGTAATTTCTGAAGCTCCGTTTCGTGCGAGCATCTGACAAGCGCCCGGGCCCTGAAGGTACGGAGTGCTGTCAGCAACTAAGAACCTCCTTCCCGAAATCTGGACTTGCCTTGAGAGAAGCTCATCGACGGAGTGAACATCAGCCTCCTTCCATCCAGGAACTTCCTGGAATGAAATCATCTGGATACCGCTCTTGATCGGAGTTGAACCGGTCGCGAGAATGATCACGTCGGGCTTCTCCTCCTCTTCAACGAGAAACTTCACGACCTCCTCCGACGGAGGGACTTCTCGATTGTACTCTATCCGGACGTTCAGAGATCTTAGCTGGTTTTCTAGCCAAGTGACTAGCGAGCTAATGTCTGATCTACCCGGAATGAGCTTTCCGATATTCACCTGTCCTCCAGCTTTCGATTCTTTCTCGTAGACGACGACCTCGTGTCCTCTGAGAGCGCACACGCGTGCAGCTTCAAGTCCTGCGGGGCCCGCGCCGATCACAAGAACTTTTTTCCGGACTGTAGTCTGTCGAATCTTCATTTCTCCTCTTTCAGATTCCCTCCCGACTGCGGCATTCACTGAGCATCTCATCGGGTAGTCGTGGGCTGCTGATCTTCCCCAGCATCCCTCAAGCGTTCCAATGCACGACCTCACGTCCTGCACTCTGCCCTCCAAGACTTTCTTCGGGAAATACGGATCCGCTATCAGTGCTCTCGTCATTCCAACGAAATCCGCCTGACCTCTTTCCAGGATCGTATCAGCAATTAGGGCATCGGTTATTCTTCCGGCGAGGCCGATTTTGGTCTCCTTAACCTTCGCCTTGATAGGTTCGGACAAGTAAGTTCCGTAGCCGATGGGAGAGTATAACGGTTCGGTCTGGAGTGCGTTCTGATCAAGAACATCGTAGTTGTACATCGACCCTCGATCCACGTTGATGAAGTCGAGGCGTCCATCCAATACTTCGGCTATCTTCGCGGCATAATCAGGAGTCACCCCATCTTGGATTTGTTCATCGGCACAGAGCCGCATTCCGAGAGCCACGGAGTCTCCGATTGTCCCCTTTACAATCTCGATCAACTCAAGAAGAAAGCGCATCCGGTTTTCGAAACTTCCACCGTATCGATCATCACGCCGATTCATCACTGGCGAATAAAAGTGCTCGATCATGGCACCGTGTGTTCCATGCAGATCTACTCCATCGAATCCACTCTGTTTCACATACCCAGAGGCTTCGGCAAATCCCTCCTCGATCTCGTGAATATCCGAGATTGTAAGTTCGTTCAGGTTAACGCCAGTTTCGAAGGGGACGCTCGAAACCGGTCCGTAAAGAAAAGTCCACGCAGAAACCTCCATGAAAATCTTGGACTCGAACTCGTGAACGGCATCCGCGAGCTTCTTGAGGCTCTGCACAATTTCCGGTTTGTTTACCATCGGCCACGTTTTTTTGTTGTCGTACTCCCATTCCGGGTAGAATACTCCGGTAGGAGATTTGATGTAAATTTGCGACACTTCAAGCAGACCGGCTCCGCCCCTGGCCCTCTCCAGATAATATTCGAGAAAAGTGTCGGTTGGAAGTCCATTCTCAAAATAGTGGAGCGAGTGCGGCGGAAGCTGAATCCGATTTTTTACTCTGATCGGACCGATTTCGATCGGCGAGAAAAGTCTTTCGAACATTTCTTTGAAAGCTCAATCCCGCAGTTCCATAAATAAAGTAAGGTGGGACGTCTTTCATCTTCGTATGTAATAAGAAAAACTTTGATCTAGCCCAGCAGGTAGAGTTCCTCTTCCGCCGTCGAAAATGATTCCTTCCAGTTCTCTGTTACCAGAATTTCTCGTTCAATGTTCATCGTCCCGTCATCTCCCACGACAGATGGCTCGACCGTGAAAATCATGCCTGGAGCGAGTTTTTTCTCCATGGACCTGCCGTACCTTTCTCGCCACCTCGGGCCGATATTTGGACCTATTTCGTGGGTCGCGCGAGCGATCGGGTGACCCGTCCCGTGAAGGTACTCCGGGTACCCCGATGCTATCACAGAATCACGGGCAGCTTTGTCAACAATGTATCCTTTGACCCATGCCCTAATCGCGTCCACTCCCGCATCTGTCGCATCTTTCGTTGCCTTGAACAGCTTTCGGACTGATTCGGTAGGAGAACTCTTTCCAACGAAGTAAACCCGCTGAAGATCGCTACAATATCCCTCATATTTCACACCAAAGTCGAAGTGAATCAAATCACCGTCTTCAAGAGTACGCCCTGAAAATCCCGAATGTCCGAAGACATCGTTCCCGACAACCACCGCCGGGCAGTGATCCTCTCCCCATGAAAGCTCGAGGCCCCTGTTTCTCACTTCCACTTGAAACATCTCGTGGATCTGCTTATCGGTCCTCCCCGCCTTGATAATATCTTTCTCCGCGACGTCGAAAACTGCCTCGCACTGCTCCACCGCCTTTCTCATGAGATCGACTTCCTCGGGAATCAAACGGGCACGCAACGTGATAATCAGATCTTCCGCAGAGACAAGCTTTCTTTTCCCGCCTGCTCTTAGGACACATTTTTTCAGGTAGCTGAGCATTCCGGGAGTGAGGCCGTCTGAGAAACCGAAATCGTCGCTAGTATTAATCGCAATTTTCTTCGCTTTTGATTTCTTCAAAAACTCCACGAGTTTGGGGGCGTGTCCTTCCTTCCCGTAACCGTAGACCTGATCATAGATTCCCCTCTGACGCACAGCTTCGGAGTCCAGACCGCCCACAATTGCATTCATTCCTCCCCGGGCATCGAGAAGCGCTGCCGCTTTCCAGACTGCGTTTTCCAGCCCGAGATCGGTCGATACGGGATCAGGATTTCCTTCTCTTGTAAATGTAATCCAGAGATCGATGTCCGAATCTTCCATCTCTTTTCGAACATGATCTAGTTTCTTCCCGAGAAATTCCGGCTTGAGCGTGGAGCTATCTTTCCGCAAATCTATCTTGCCTCCATGATCTTTCCGGCATCACGTATAACCAAGACGCCTCAAGTTGTCCATAACGTTTTTTTCATCCTTCTCCGAGAATGCAAAGTCGCGATCGTCACCGATAACCTTCGCTGGCTTGAGAGAGTCAGAATAATTCAGCGCAACCATGATATCTTGAAGAGCGTGCCCATCCATGGAATCTGGCGGTTTTATTCCCATTAATGTAAGCGACGTAGGAGCCACGTCTTCCAGATAAACTTCAAGGCTTGCAGATTTCCTGATACTCGGGCCTGTTGCTAGAAATATTCCATTCGGCCCATGATTTCCCTTTGGGAAATTTCCAAGGCCGGAGACAACCTTGTCGTTGAATGGATCGGATCTAATGTTGACATCGTCGCGTGGAACAATCAGCAATTCAGGAGCGGAATCGAGTCTCAGCTCCTTTGAAGACCTGATCTCGGGTGTAAATGCTGCAAATTTTCCTTCCAGATTCGTCCTTCAGTTCCGAAAGACCTGAAATGATTGACTTTTCATCCTCCTTCGATTTCACGACGATTATTCCGTCAGTACCCGGCACGAAGGCCCGCGATTTTGCAAGATCCACAGCGTCGATAGTCTGCACGACTACTGCTGCTCCCTGAAATCTCTTTGTCATGCTTTGAGGTAACCAAAGCAGGTGTCCGTCAAACAAATCATGCAAAACCTTTGAGGTACGGTAGCGAAGAGAAGACTTCCTCTGCAACAAACCTTGCTCGTGCAACCACGCATTCGGATAAAATGCAATTGGCGTTGAATTAAAACCATGATCCGAAACTACAAGAACATTGATTTCGCCTCCCAATGAATCAATAATTTTTCCGACCAGCCCATCGATTTCATGATAGCCGCGCCTGACGGCTTTACTTTCAATCTCCCCCTTCCCGACCAGTTTGTGCTGAAGCCGATCCAGAGCGGTTAGAACTATCATGCCAAACGACCATTCTTTTTCCCTGAGCAAATCGAGGAAAACATCCACTCTTTTTTCTTCCGTCGCCAAAAGACGAGAGACCAGGGCGTCGGGTCGTTTTTCGAGGCCTCTGCTCATCGGAGTATCGATTTCGTAATCCGCGCTTTTCAACTTCTTCAGAAGATCATCGGGGTAAACGGATCTTTGGTCGATGTACCAGGGAGGGATCCCTGTCACCATAGAGCCTGCGATCTCGTGCACTGGATAAGTGACCGGAACGTTGACAACTACTGATCTTTCGTCAAGAGCTTCAACGTAATTCCAGATCCTTGGAGTAGAAGTATGGGTGGCGTTAGTTATCGTGAGCGGAGAAGTTGAAAAATTATAGAAATAGTATATTCCATGCTTGCCGGGGTTCACACCGGTGGTAATTGACGTCCATCCGGGAGCCGTGTTCGGAGGGATAACCGACTTCAAACATGAAAAGTTACTCTTATCCCGGATAGTAGAAAGTCGCGGCAACTCTCCGCTATCCATGAAACTTTGTGTTAACTGAAAATCTGCAGCGTCGATTCCGATAATCAACAGCTTGTGTAATGGCACTCTGGTATTAACTCCACTGGATACACTATTAACTACTCCCTATTTTGGCCGGTACTTTCTGGATGGCCATATCGCATCGTTAGCGGTAGTCTTGCCTATCATGACATCGCTTTCCGTGGTCACGTAACCCAGTTTCCTTATAGCCGTTTTATGCTGTTTTGGTCTCCACGACAATTCGACGCCCCAGATCCCAAGTTACCGGTGGGAATGAGATAACATATATCTTGACTCTGGCGCACCTGTCGGAACAGCGAATTCTTTGTCCGGACAGAGTGTTGTGACCACATCAGAAAGGGCAAAGAACATCGTCTCCGGTATCAGATCTCTAACGATTCAGAATGTAGTCAATAGTATTCTTAGCTCTGCCTTCCTTGCTTTGCTCCTTCATATCTTGTCGCCTTCCGCGTTCGGTCTTTATTCTGGAGTTGTGCTCGTAACTTTGATTGGATCATCCGTTGCTTCATTTGGGCTGCAAATTGCTGCGACAAGGTTCGTTGCATTTATGGCGTACAATGAAGGAGAGTCTAGAATGATTTCAAGGTCAATACTAGTTCTTTCATTGATCTTCTCTTCTGCCGCTACGATTGTGGTTTTGCTGCTCTCGCCAACACTTTCTTTCTATTTTACAAAAAGTACAGGCTCAGCTTGGATCTTTGCGACGTCAGGGGCCTGGATTTTCTCCAGTACAATTTCAGGGATATTTCAGGGTCTCGTCCAGGGGATGAAGAAATATGGTTCTCTCGCAAAGATTCTCATGAGTGCGAGTCTGGCGATGGTTGGTCTCACAGTACTCGGACTGCTCGAGTTTCAAAGTGTAATTGTTCCCATCATTGCTTGGGTCGTATATGGTGCTGTGATTTGTATTTGGTCTCTAGCGATCACTCGCAAGGGCCTTTTGCCAGCGGATTCCACGAAAACACAGGAACAGGCATTCAGGCAAGTGCTTAGGTACTCTATCCCTCTTGGTATTGCAGGAATTGTTACAGTCGCTACTGGTGCGGCTGATCCACTAGTTGTGGGTGGGTTGCTAAACGAAACCCAACTGGGGGCGTACAACGCCGTGATTTCTATTGTAGGTGGTCTTGGTGTGGTGTTCTTTACGCCACTCAATACAGCATTCTTACCAGAAACTTCGTCAAGCTCGGGAGATCACAAGCAGCTCTCCACCGGTTTGAGGCTAGCTTTCAGGTACTCCCTACTTGCTCTGATTCCCGTGTCCTTTGCGCTTGCGGCTCTCTCTACTCAAATGATTAATTTGTTTACTGGAGGAGGCGTAAGTTATCTTGCTGCCAATTTCTCCTTGCAGCTGATGTCTGTCTTCTTTATTTTTGTTGCGATGCAGGGAATACCCACTTCACTACTTCTTTCAACCGGGAAAACAACCCAAGTTCTGCTAATAGGAATCGTGACTGTAGTGTTGGATATTGTTTTGTCCGTGTTGATGGTTCCCAGTCTTGGTTTACTGGGAGCAACAGCTAGCCGAATCCTTGTTGATATCGTAGGATTTCTTATGGCTGTATACTTGACAAAGTACTATCTGAAAGGCGTGGCTGACTATGGATTCTACGCCAAGGTGTTTGTTATTTCATTCATCATGTTCGCTGTGTTGTATTCACTGTCCACGTTTGTATCAGATAGCACGATAACCCTGATCCCGTACGCTCTAATCGGGGAGGCAGTAGTTCTGATGTGCGTGCGCGCCTTCGGACTTTTAGATGAAGACGACAAGCGTTACTTGGAAGATTTTCTCCCGTCTCCACTGGGTAAAGTGGCACGATTCCTCCTTTAGGACCACTCGGGGCTTTTCTTCCAACGGATAGACCGATCTAATCTTTGGTCAGAAAGCTCAGGAAACGACTTTCCTGAAAAGGTAGAGCGTCGCTGACAATGTGATAGCCGCGATGAGCGTAATGACTCCTAAGGAAGTTAATTCGGCACTGGCCGAGAAGTAGCCCGGGAGCGAAAGATCTCTCACGGCATTAACCGCATAACTTATCGGATTAACCATGGAAACGTCCTGCATCCATTGCGGCATAAAACTGACTGGCACCAGAGCAGTACTCGCGAATAGCAGGGGGAATGTCAGGAACCCGCCGATTGCAAACACGGTCTCCGAGCTCTTCGTCTTCATCCCCAGCGCGAGGGAAATGCCAGACCAGGCCAGTCCGAAGTACGCGATTATGAAAATCATCAATAGGATTCCGGGCAAACCAGTAGCTACTCTGAATCCTAGAAGGTACGCCAGCACGAGAATTATGATCGACTGTACCGTGACCCTGAACGCGTCGCTCGAAAGCCTTCCAAGCAAAATCGCTGGTCGACTTACCTGCGTTACAAGCATCTTCGATAAAAAGCCGTAGTTAATATCGTCTACAATCGAAGTTCCCGCTTGAAGCGCACTGCTGAACGCATTCTGTAAAAGAATACCCGCCGCCGCATACTGAAGGTAAGACACGCCCTTTGGGAAACCAGGTAAGAGATTGAACGAATGAAACAGCTGGGTGAACAAGACGAGGAATATTATGGGTTGAAAAAGCGAGAAGAATATCAAGATCGGATTTCGGGTCAGCTTCTTCAATGCCCTTATGAACAGGTTTCGAGTGTCGAATAGAAGCGTCATTTTCTTTCTACCTCCGTCCCCTCGCAAACATAGTAGGCACGGCTTTCTGCAGCTCCTCCACTCTGATTCTCTTGCCGGTGTGTCTCAGGAAAACGTCATCAAGTGTTGGCGATGAGAGGTTAATCGAAACGAGTTTGATGTTGGATTTGTCAAATGCTCTGACAAGGTCCGGGATGAAGTACCCTCCATCTTTTGCATAAATTGTTAGTCCGTCGCCGGAATCCACGACGTTCACGACGTTCGGAAGAGTCGAGACTAACTGCCTACCAGCGGCGCGGACAGATTCATCGCTCTTGCCCTGGGGGTCTTTCATCGTGATTGTGATCGCGTCGGCTCCGATCTCCGCCTTTAACTCAGCAGGCGAGCCCTGAGCAACTATTTTTCCTACGTCCACAATGCAGAGGCGCTGGCATAACCTGTCTGCCTCTTCGAGGTACTGGGTGGTCAAGAAAATCGTGATCTCCTCCTTCTTGTTCAATTCCTCCATGTAATCCCACACGGTCGCCCTGGATTGAGGATCGAGTCCCGTCGTCGGCTCGTCCAGAAACAAAATCTTCGGTTTGTGAACCAGAGTTGAAGCGAGATCCAGTCTTTTTTTCATTCCACCAGAGTACCTACCCGCCCGCTTGTTGGCAGCATCCTTTAGTCCAACTATTTCCAAAAGAGAATCCACCCTCTCCTCAAGCTCCTTGCCGTGCATCTGCTGAAGATTTCCCTCGAGGATCATGTTTTCACGACCGGTTAGTTCTGGATCAACGGAGCTTTCCTGGCTCTGGACGCCCATCAACTTTCTAATCTCTCCCGCCTGCTTTTCAACATCATAGCCCAAAACTGATGCAGTTCCTGAAGTCTTGTGAAGAAGCGTCGTTAGAATCTTGATTGTAGTACTTTTTCCTGCACCGTTGGGACCAAGGAAGCCGAAAAACTCTCCCTCGTTTACAGAGAAACTAATTCCCTGGACAGCCTTCGTACCGTCGGCATAGGTTAACACGAGATCTTTAACATTGATAATTTCCGTCAAGCTTGTTCACTACTGATTTTCAATCTGCGAAATTTAGATGCATATAACTTTGTTAGCCACGACATACTTTAAGCGTTACGCAATCTTACGTTAGCAATCTAAAGTATTGGGCATATATGGATGACGTTACGAAAGAGAAACATCCTCCGACTACTTGAGACTGACAAGTAATCGTGGAATTTACCATCTCACTCGGGCCGGCTCACGAAAATTGAATCGCCCTTGACATCGACGGCAAAGGTCTTCAGAGGCTGGACTTCTATTTCCGAGAGAATTTCCCCGGTCTTCTTGAACATCACGAGCATCTCCGGGGGAAGTTTTTGCATTACTTCCGGCGGCATCATCAGCTGTGGGCCTGTGAGATTTTTCCCGGTCCTGACGTCGAAAGTTGCCGCGTGGAGAGGACAGGTAACAACATCTCCGTTGAGAGTTCCTTTTGCAAGTGACGCGTTCTGGTGTCCGCAACGATTCGTGGTTGCATAAATCGTGCCATTCACATTGGAGAGCAAAATGTCCTCGTCAAACGCCTTTACGTGTTTCATCTTTCCCATCGGGATTTCGCTGAGTTTAGCTACTTCTCTGGAGTTCATAACATCGCATATCCAATATTGGATAGTCAATATAAGCGTAACTGGAATGTTAAGTATAGGCCTCAATGATGATAGATGAATCGGATAAAATTGGTGTGATCGGATTTTCCTCTTATGGCACCGATTAGAAAGTGAAAGAATTGCTCCCAGAATTTCCGAATGTTTCGAGATAACTTTTCATCTTCCAGTAGGTCTCCAGGAAATCAAAAGCTCTCGGCGTCAGAGTGTAAAAAATTCCTTCCTCTTCTTCGTCGGTTATGGTCTGGACGAGTCCAAAGGACGTCAGATCGACGAGGATTGTCTTCAGCCTGTCGATCGGCATCCCCACTCCGTATGACATTTTGGTAATCCGCGAACCTTCGGGGTAGCGCTTGATAACCTCTAGGACTGTCGCGTACAATTCCACTCGTGATCTCTTGGAACTCTTGCTTTTCATCGGTGTGTGCCGCGCCTCGCAGATTTGCTTTTCAGATCGGTGGCTCCGGTAGTCTGGAAACTTTTACAGGCGGTTTTTCAATATGAACGCGTTCAAGGTCGCCCCTCAAATCATACGTATAGGTGATCTCCCCGGCGGTGCAATCGTCTTCCACTTCCACGATTCTTGCAAAAATTCTTTCGCTCCTTGAGTTCCTTCCTAGTCGTACCTCGTCTGCGTAGATGTCGTCCACTCTTGTCAATTTTCCCACGAGCCTGGCTCGGGCAATTTGTCCCATCCAATTTTTCTGCCAGTTTACGATTTCGAAGCTTCCGCCGACATCGACGTTTTGAGCGACGATTACTCCCTCCACTCGAGATCCGCTTCCAACTCTGACGGTTTTTGCTTTCAGTCCCTGGCCGGCTTCGACCCGCCCGGTAACATCTATTTCATTCCTGATCAGTATCTTCCTTGCCTCAAATTTCCCTCCTACCCGAACATCCGTTCCTTCAAAATCTTCATCAACTTCGGTTGATCCATAGATCTCGAGCAAGTCGGCCGTCATCAGCGAACCGGAAACTTCGAGACTCCCGTTTACTTTGATCTGCTTGGATTTGCAACTACCATGGATCTCCGTCCTCCCAAAAACAGAGATTTCATCGCAATCGATATCTCCCGAAACGGAAAGTTGTCCGGTAGTTGAGATCTTGCTGCCCTTGCTGTCGGCTGAGAGGCTGGTTTTGCCGTAGACCTGGAGATCTCCGAACTCAAGTCTCGACCGAGCTTCGAATTTTCCACCAACTCTTATTTTGCCGGAGATTTTCCCTCCTCCGATCACGGCGGCCCCTCCGACTTCAAAGTCTCCAATCATCACGGTTCCTGGAGCTTCGATTTTACCGCCTACGTTGATGGATTCGACTTCAAGCAGCTCTTCGGCCTCCACCTGTCCTCCCACCCTCATCCTCGCGCAGCTCAAAACCTTCGCTCGGATTTTCCCCCCCACGTCGATTTGCCCTGCCTTGATGGCGCCGCTCACTTCTATCGAGTGGTTCACGTCTAGCAGTTTGTGTACTGTCAGATTGCCGTTGATGTGGAGAATGCCTCCGGATCCTACCCTGAGGGAATCGCACTCGAAGTCGCAATTGACTTCGGCGGCCCCGTCAAAGTACGCTCCTTCAGAGACTTGGACGAGATTTCCGCTGATTGCCTCGATTCTTGCCCTGGACCCGACCTTGAGCTCTCCTTCGATTCCGTCGAGCTTAGCGTTGCTCCCTCGGGGGACGTGATAGTCTGGCATGGTTCCCAATTTAGCTCCTTGTGCCTAAAAGCCTCGCTCACGTTTTGTGATTACTACTCGGCCTTCAAAGCATCTCTTGCCAGTAACGTTCCGAACACGACGAAGATGATCGTGTAAGCGAACAGGCCACCGATATACTCTGCAAATGTCCAAAGTTGCGCAATCGAGAGCGTTCCGTTCACCACGAGGAGTCTGATCGCTTCGCTTGCCAGTGAGATGGGGTTTGCGCGAGCTATGGGTTCCAGCCACGCCGGAAAGAAGCTGATCGGGAATAACGCGGTGCTCGTGAAAGCAACGGGGAAGAAGAGGAAGTTGACGACTGCGAAGAAACTGTCAGTACTTTTCGCGGCTATGGATATTCCGGTGAACAGAGATGCGAAGACAGCGGTAAGAAAGATGATGGCGACGAAAACACCGACAAGATCTAGAATGCCAAAGCTGCCCGCGAGCTTAAGTCCGTTTGGAATCAGTAGTGCGACAACCAGAGTGATTGCCGATGTCACGATTGCCTTCACAATGTTCTGTAAAACGCCGCCAAAGTAGATAGATGATCGCGATATCGGGCTGGTCTTTAGCTTGTCGAGGTATCCGTTGAGTCTATCCATGACAAAGTCCACGCCGAGAAAGGTCATACCGGTAAGAGCCAGCATGCCGATCACTCCGGGAGTGAGGAAGGTGATGTAATTAGGCGCGCCCCCGAAAGAATGCGCTAACAATCCTAGAGATCCTCCTGTTGACGACGGGAGTGAATTTCCGGGATTGAACGAATTTCCGAATAAGAGGAGCCAGACAATCGATTGGATTACTATCGGTATAAGCGAGAAGGGGTTGCGAATCCATTTTCTCAAGGATCTCCCGCTCAGTGCGAGTGTGTCACTCAGCATCTCAATTCACCTGTTCCAATAGAACTGAGGCCTCAAGAGGAGCGCTGGATCCGTCATCGCCGTCTCTCAACTTCCGACCAGTCACTTGGAGGAACACCTGATCGAGGGTTGGTCTCGTGAAAGAGATATCGGAGATTTTTAGTCCTCTCTGGACAACGCCATCCACGATCTCGGGCAGCGCTTTTTCAACTCTTGGGACTTTGATCCTGTAGGATGAGAGCCCGAGTTTCATAACCTCCTTTACGTCTTGCACTTCTTCAAGAAAATTAGTCAGATCCGCGCCGTCAGTGACGCTGATGGAAAGTATATCGCCGCCCAATTTCGCCTTCAGCTCATCCGGGGGTCCGGATACTTTGATCACTCCGCCGTCTATTATCGCCACGCGATCGCACAGGGCGTCCGCCTCTTCCAGGTAGTGCGTGGTTATGAATACCGTGATCCCATTGTCAACGTTCAACTTTCGAACGTAATCCCACATCTTGCTCCGGGTCTGGATGTCGAGGCCGAGGCTGGGTTCGTCCAAGAACAGGACGAGCGGGTCGTGAATCAAGCCCATCGCTAGCTGAAGCCTCCTCTTCATACCACCTGAGTACGTCTTTACCAATTTCTCAGCTGAACCTTGGAGATCGACAAGCTGCAGGAGTTCAGAGGCTCTCCTCCGGGCTTTTTCGTTTGGAACGTGGTGGAGTTTGGCTGAGAGCAGCACGTTCTCGATCCCCTTTCAGCTCGTCATCCGCGATGAACTGTTGCGGTACGACTCCTATGCTAGCCCTGACCGCGCCAGGATCTTTTGAAACATCGTGTCCGACGACAGTCGCTGTACCCTCGCTAACGGAAGCTATCGTGGTCAACATCTTGATCGTTGTTGTTTTGCCAGCGCCGTTTGGACCCAGAAATCCAAACAGCTCTCCCTCTGCGATTTCAAACGACACGTGATCAACTACGACCTTTTCTTCGTATTTTTTCGTAAGACCTTTTGCCTGAATTATGTTTGCCAATTAATGCTCTAAAAAGATAGAATTTCAACTGTGAAACTTAAGCCCGACTCTCGTTGGAAAATTACCAAGAGTAATCACAGCAAGTTACTATACACCTTGGAAAAAGGGGACTATGCTCAGATCGAGGGGCTCGTGCTGGGTAACATTGGTGTCCTAGTTGGCTTCTTGTATCTCTTGACAATCAGACTTCCAATAATTGCTACTCCAAACGCGGCGGCTTCGAGGATCACGAAACTGTACAGCGGAAACGCGATCAGCGTCGAACTGAAAGGGTAGAAGAGTGGAAAGGCGTAAGATCCTCCGCCGAAGATGTCGTATGCAGCCAGAACGTCGAACGAGAGGTGGGACAAAATGGCAACCGGGACGACGAACGCGACCTTGATTTGGGATGTTTGCGAGAGGTTCATCCTTCTTGTTGCATAAACAAGAATTGAAGCGGAGACGAGGGTAAACAGAAGCGAATGATTCGGCCTGCCAACGAACGGTAGAGTAGTAAAAATCCCGAGCAGGTGATCCATGTCAATGAAGACTGCAACGACTGCTGAAAGAAAAATTAGCTGCACATCTAGAAACGGTAAAATCGCAACAACGGCAAACAGGATGTGACCACCTATCTCAGGAATGAGGAATGAAATTGTGTACTCCGACCCATTCCCGTGCGGGAGGCCGTGCAGGAACCCGAGGGCGCTATATGCAAAGGACAGCACCACGTAGATAATTGAAAGTTTGACTACCGGCCGGAGTTTCAAACTCGAAGAGCACTAGAGAAATTATCCATCTTCAAATTGTGATTATAAGCGTTCGATAGGATCGCTTCAGACAGAATTGACCGAAGGACAGCTGTGTCAAAGTATCAACGGTTTCACACTCACGAAGTAGACCAGTTCAAAACGTTCGGCGTTGCTTTCATTGCGCCTTTTGAACGGATTCCTTTTCATCCGCGACTATGAATTGGGGTACAAGCTCGACCACGAGAATAAAGACTACCGCTGAACCCAAAAGATCCTCAAACCATTGCTGCGCTTGCCCATTCGTGAATAAAGCGCCAAGAATGCAGATCGCAACGATGACGTAAACAAACAAATGTAAGCGATTCATTCGATCAAAACTACGTCCATAATGACGTTAAACACTTTTCGCTGTCACAGTCTTAGCCAATTTGAAATGAATTTCTCGAAATGTCCCAGTACTCTCCGGATAAGTCAACTTGTTGGTTGCAGCTCCCTATTTTTCTTCGTTTCATCTTTTGGCCGAAGCTTTCGGTTATTCCTCCGCGATGGCAGCGCGTATATCGAGAAAGGTATGGCGAACGCGAACCAGCCCGCGGTAAAGTAAAGCAGATCAGCTGGGAAATAATAAGACAATATGCTGTATGCTGTAAAAGTGCAAATGATTGTGACGGACGGGAAGAATTCCTTTCTGGGAGTAGCGGTTTCCAAATTTGCCACCATTGTCCCCATCGGTTTTCCGCAGTTCGTACAGTATTCACTTTCGATAGGATAGATGATGGGATGACCGCAGTAACGGCAATTTCTCGACGGTTGAATAGACAAAATCTTTCTAGCTTTTTTTATTTCGGGACCAACATTCAGATAAGACTTGTTTCTTCCGGTAAGGGATGAAATGGAATCATCAGAAGTTCCGTTCCCATCTTGCTTTTTTCACTGGGATTGCGGAAAGAAAAATTGTATCAATATCAAATTATTACTGGCACGATGAAACAAGGGCAGGAGGGCATTCTTAGGAATTGCTGAGCTGGGGAGAGTTTGCTTCAGTCAAACCGGAAATGGCGAAATTTGGCCAGGAAAGACTCGCTCACGGCGTCATGTACATCGCGACTATAAAACTGGACGGTTATCCAAGGATTCATCCATTTACTCCTTTTGTGGGCTCGGGCAGACTATTCGCATTCATGGAACCTACTTCGCCGAAAGGAAAGGATCTGCAGAGAAACGGCAAGTATTCGATTCATTATCTGGTTACTGACATGCGCGGAACTAATGGGGAATTTCAAATTGGAGGGAAAGCGTTTCTCTTGACTGACCTAGCCTGCCGAGACATGGCGGTCCAATCTTGTCCTTACGAACCAAAAGATCGGTACATTCTTTTTGAGTTCAAAATAGAAAACTGTCTGACCAACAATTACGCCAATGGAGTCTCAAACGTAAGTCGATGGAAAGAAAATAGCAAAAACTAGTGGAAGTCTTTCAGAGCAGAGGAAGGAGTTTGTCCTTGATATTTTCCAGAGGCCAGAGAAGTCTATCGCCAATAATCGTTGGTATCAGATAATCCACTCCCGCGTTACTGAAAGCTTTGAGTTCCTCGGCGCATCGTTCAGCCGTTCCGATGATGCAACCTTTTTCTTTCAATCCGTTCAAGTAATCTTGGGCTGATAGGCCCCATCTTTTTGCCTCCTGTAGGACTATACTCTCAATTTCTGGATCATTTCCGACGAGCAAGATGGGTTGGGCAGAGTATGTTATCCCGCTTCTTTCTCTGCCCATTCCAATACGAGTTTCTTCGGCTCGCGCTATGATTTTGCTGCACAAGTCTGGCTTGGCGGTGGTGTTGAGCCCGTCGGCCAGTTCTATGGACATTCGAGGAAGAGTCTTCGTTCCGCTTGAGATGCCGATCCAAATGGGTATGCTCCTTTGGACTGGTCTGGGATAGCACGGGGCGTTCTGAATGATGTAATGTTTCCCCTCGAAGGATGGGTTATCCTCAGTCCACATCAGTCTCAGAATCTTCAATGCCTCTCTCAATTGCCCTAACCTTTCAGGAATCGAAGGGAATTTGTACCCGTACGATCTAAACTCATCCTCAAACCATCCAGTCCCTATTCCCATGATGAAACGGCCCTTGGAAATCGTATCGATTGTCGCGCCGATCTTGGCGAGGTAAGCCGGATTGCGATAACCGACGCAGGTTACCATTACTCCGAGATGAAGATTTCTAGTATCTGTCGCAAGAGCCGCAAGGGTCGTATAGGCTTCGAGGCATTGGTCAGATAATCTGTTGGTGGATGAAACGAAATGATCGTGCAGCCACGCCGATTCGAATCCCAGTTCTTCTGATTTATACCAGACCGATGACAACTCATCGTATGTGTACCCGCTTAAACCCTGTCCAGTCTTTATTCCAAATTTCATAAACCAGATGAAAATACCCGATTAGTTAAATCGATGCGCAGATTCTAGATCGCCGTCTTCACTGAAACGTACTAAAGTGATTTATCTATCCCCTACTCTCACTTTGGAATAGTCCCAGATGTCAGTGAATTCGACTCGAAGACTTGCTGCGATAATGTTTACTGATATTGTGGGTTACAGTGCTCTCACCAATCAGATGAATCTCTAGCTCTGCAAGTACTAGAAAGACATAACCGGCTACTGAAACCGTTCTTTCCCAGATACAACGGAAAAGAGATCAAAACTATCGGAGACTCTTTCCTTGTGGAATTTGAAAGTGCGCTGGATGCCGCGAACTGTGCCGTAAAGATCCAGGAATACCTGCACGACTATAATACATCAACCCATGAGGATTGGAAGATAAAGCTCAGAATCGGGGTACACCTTGGCGACGTCGTACATCGCGACAATGATATCCTGGGAGATGCGGTTAACATTGCTTCAAGGATTCAACCGTTAGCTGAACCCGAAGGAGTTTGTGTATCGGAACAAGTCTACTACCAGATAAGAAACAAGGTGGATTATAGTTTCGAACAATTAGAGCGTGCTGAGCTGAAGAATATCAAATTTTCAACAGGAGTCTATAAGATTGTCATGCCTTGGCAGAACAAAAGAGGAGACGGAGAGCAAAAGATGGATGTGGCATTCATTCTGGACAAGAAAAGAATTGCAGTTCTTCCTTTCTCTAACATCAGTGCCGATCCAAATGACGAATATTTTTCTGATGGTATGACCGAAGAACTAATTTCGATCATTTCTGAAATTAGCGATCTCGCTGTTATTTCGCGTACCTCTGTCATGCAATACAAGAAGAACACAAGCAAACACGTCGCAGATATTGGAAAAGAGCTGAATGTTGGATGTCTCATTGAAGGCAGCGTTCGTAAATCCGGTAATCATGTTCGAGTAGCCGTTCAGCTAATCGAAGTTGAAAACGATAAGCATCTCTGGTCACACAGCTATGATGCAAGTCTAGAAGATATTTTCACAATTCAAAGCGAAATTGCACGGAATGTAGCTGAATCTCTCAAAGTAAAATTACTTGCTAAGGAAAAGGAGAGAACAGAAAAAATTCCTACTTCAAACGTTGAGGCCCACGATATGTATCTAAGAGGGCTATTCTTTAGGGAAAGAGTTACCAAGGAGGGATTTGAACAGGCGATACGGTGTTTTGAAGGAGCCATCGAAAAAGATCCAAAATACTCTCTGGCGTATGCTGAGATTGCTTCTTGTTACTCGTTCTTGGGATTCTTTGAAATACATCCATCAGTCGAAGCGTTTCGTAACGCAAAAGAGTATGCGGAAAAAGCTCTCGCTCTCGATCCCCTGCTTCCCGAGGCGCACGTTGTGATTTCGATTGTTCTTGCGAATTCTTGGAACTTTGCAGACGCCGTGGCAGAATCAAGACGCGCTGTAGAGCTCAATCCAAATCTTGCGATGGGCCACAATGCACTTTCAGTCAGACTGATGATGATTGGAAAGTATGAAGAATCTATCTCAGAGGCAAGGAAGGCTCTTGAACTCGATCCGAAATCTCCAAGGACCTGTTCCGTCGCTGGTACATCCTTTCTATACGCCGGCAGATACGATGATGCTATCGAATGCTTCAAGGTAGCGCTTGAAATAAATCCTGATATGACGCTTGCCCGTGACAATCTTGGGGTTGCTTTCGCGCAAAAAGGTATGTTCGACACTGGGATTTCCGAAATCAAGAAATCAATTGAGGTTTCCCATGGGAGTGACCCAGCTCAGAAGCTCGATCTTGCGTACGCGTATGTAAAGGCAGGAAAGATAAGGGAGGCAAGAGATGTTCTGTCGGAATTGCTGGAAATGCGCGAGAAAAACAAAGAACCTCGAGCTGCCACGGCGATCGCAGGTATCTACTCGAACTTGGGTGAAATCGACAATGCTCTCGAATGGCTAGAAAGAGCTTACGAAGAACGCTCTGGTTACTTGATTTCCATTCTTAACGACTTCACTTTTCAAAATCTGCATTCAGAACCCAGGTTCCAAGCGCTCTTAGAAAAGATCGGATTTGGGAAGGAGAGCGAGAAAGTTGGTTTGGTCAAGTAGAACTACGATAGTCTTCTTATCTCCCCGATTTCAATTTTCCAGTCAAGCCAATCGGTAACCGGAGGATCAATGTTCATCTGCCAAAAAAGAGCGTTGAGTTCTCCCCGGTGCTGCAGTTCTTCTTCGACCAGATGCCACAGCATCTGCCTCACTGTAAATCTCCATCTAATCTTAGTTTGATCATCGGCGGTCTCAAAGGGTGTTTCAATTTTCTCGTCGTCCAGTCCTTCAACAAAATTCAGGATAAGGAGATCCAGCTTCCTTTCCTCCTCCGCTGCTTCTTCGAGAGTATTCACTTCATTCTCGAAGCCCTCTTTAGGAAGAGCCGGGTACCTATTCATCAACCAATACTCGTACGCCCCAAGGACGTGAACAAAAATGTCAAGCATAGATGGATATGAGGCGCCTCTATCCCGCATCAGTTCTTCGCGCGGCAGTTTTTCCAGTGCCTTAAGATATTTCTTCCTGACATAAGAATTGTATCGAAAGAATTCCTTTAACGAATCTAGTTCCGTTCTACCACCAGGTTTGTCTGTCATTTTTGTATAGTCTCGTAAGGATTCGTTCGAACGGGGCTTAGAAATACGTTTTTGCGAAACCGCCATCGGGCTGCCTAAGTTTTCTTTGGCCCCTCAGTGGCGATTCTCGCACCGATAAACTCGATCCCCACAGTGGGCTCGTCGCCGACGACCCATGCATCGTGTCCTGGGGGTACTGACGCCACATCACCCGGCCCGATGTCAAACTCGGTTCCATCCTTCATTTTTACACGGTACTTGCCGGAGATTACATACTGGATGTGCGGAGCCTCGCACCACTCTGTTTTGACTATGGGCTTGATATCGTTCGACCACTTCCATCCTTTTTGCAACACAAACCGACCGACCGTGCCCCCCGCGACGTTTACCAATTCGATCTTCGCATTCTGAAATTTTCGAACCTCGGAAGAGGTGGACATATTCTTGACCTCATGACTTTGCATATTTATCGCCGAATGCGTGAAGCTCTAATAAATTTTCTTTTCACTCGAAAATCAGCTATTCGTAGAATTTTGACTTTTCTGCTTTGATGTTGAGCGGGATTTTCATTAGCTAAGAGAAATCAGTTTGAGATATCTTACCTCAGGCTACGCTTCGGAACGTGCCAAAGGAATTTATCTCTCCCTTACCGTCACTTTGACGGAGCAACTCTGGATGTCAGTAAGATCGGCTCGAAGACTAGCCGCGATAATGTTCACCGACATTACTGGCTACACCTCTCTTTCTCAAAAGGATGAAGCCCTTGCACTAGAATTGCTTGAAGAACACAGAAAACTAATTCGCCCCTTCTTTCGTAAGCACGACGGAAGGGAAATCAAGACAATTGGCGATGGATTTCTGGTAGAATTTGCAAGCGCCTTGGAAGCTTTGAGATGTGGCTACGAAATACAGCACGCATTGCACGAACGAAACAATTCCCGCGTTCCGGACAGCAGAATTGATATCAGGATGGGAATACACCTCGGTGATGTCGTTCACGATGTAAAGAAAGATATGTACGGCGACGCCGTGAACGTTGCCTCGAGAATAGAGCCCCTCGCCGAACCCGGTGGGATATGCATTTCGGGGCAAGTTTACGATCATGTGAGAAACAAGTTCGAATTTCCATTTGTCAGTTTGGGCAAGAAACAACTGAAAAACATAGAACTTCCAATCGAAGTGTTCAAGGTAGTCCTTCCTTGGAGAATAACGGAGCACGAAGGAAATCCAGACAAACGTAGAATAGCGGTTCTGCCTTTTTCAAACATCAGTCCTGATCCTAATGATGAATATTTCGCAGACGGCATGACTGAGGAACTTATTTCGACGCTATCTAAAATTCGTGGGCTGAAGGTCATCTCCCGCACTTCAGTCCTGAGGTACAAACAAACTAACAAGAGTCTCTCAGAAATTGCGAAGGAACTGAATGTTGGCGCAGTATTGGAGGGGAGTGTCCGGAAGGCCGCTGATGATCTGCGGATTACTGTTCAGCTAATCGATGTGGAAAGTGATGAGCATCTGTGGTCTGAGGATTATGATAGAAAATTCGAGAACCTGTTTTCACTGCAGAAGGAGATCGCTCAAAAAGTCGCCGATTCACTTCAGGTTACAATTCTACCAAAGGAAAGCATAGAATTAGGAAAGAAACCGACTCAGAACTTGGAAGCTTACACTCTTTACTTGAAAGGCAGATCTTACCGGCACCGAGGAACTCTTGATTCCACCAAAAAAACTATAGATTATTGCGAGCAGGCAATTCAAGAGGATCCTTATTATGCTCAAGCCTACGCTGAGATCGCAAGATCTTACGCCTTAATCGGTATTTTCGAATTGCTTCCATCGAGCGAAGCCTTCCCCAAGGCCGAAAGATTTGCTGAAAAGGCAATCCAGTTGGATCCGTCCGTTCCCGAATCTCATGTCCCGCTCGGCCTGGTTCTGCTTTGGGATAAGTGGGATTTCCGAGGTGCGGAAATCGAATTCAGACGAGCCTTAGAACTTAGTCCTAGCTTGGTGGATGCCCATTTGGAGCTCGGACATCTGTACTGTCAGATCAGAAAATTTGACGAAGCCATCGTAGAATGCAAACGTGCTTTGGAATTGGATCCTCTCTCCGCTTCGACCTGCACCTCTGCAGGTACTCTTTTTCTCTATTCTCGCCGACCCGACGAAGCCATAGTGCTTCTGAAAAGTGCCTTGGAATTGGATCCGAATTCGGTGTTTGCCCAATCTAATTTGGGCGTTGCTTACGTTCAGAAGGGAAGGGTTGAAGAAGGACTCACGGAGATGAGAAAAAGTATAGAACATTCAGGTCTACATCTTGAAAACGAACTTGCATACGCCTACGCAAGAGCTGGAAAAATGGATGAGGTAAGAGGCATTCTTGCCGATTTGCTCAGGATGAGGGAACAAGGCCATGTGTCCGAAACGATAATTGCCGGAGTTTACTCGAGTCTAGGCGAAAAAGACAAGGCGCTCGAATGGCTGGAGAGAGCCTATGCGCAACATGCAGTTTTTATTGTCTCGATCAACAGCGATTTTCCTTTCGAAGACCTTCGCCCGGATCCAAGGTTTCAGTCTTTGCTGAAGAAAATTGGTTTCTCCGATGTAGATTGATTCGTTTTGACGAAGGCTCTCATTGAAGTTTCAAATCGTTTAGGAGTTTCGTCGGAAGCTTTTCAGCTGATGGTTTCTACTCGCTTTTTTTGCTCGACAGAGCAACTCGCTATAGAATAGATTTTTCTGCTTCGATACTGAGCCGGGCTATGAACTGAGGGCAATAATTTGGATCCAATCATATAGGATCTCACCCGTGATTTCCTGCTTAATCTAGACAGACGTTCCGAATCTAATTGTAAGTCAATCTAAGATCGCTCTAGTTTCATCGCACAAAATCATACTCGTCCAACTAAAGTACCTCCAACATTCTCAATGAATTGTTCCACTGCAGGCGTGTCCACATTCTGCGGCGGAATCAAAATCAATCGGTGAACGCCCAGCTCAGAGAATTGTTGAGCGATTGCTCTATCAACGGGCACGCGTGGAGCGACACTGATTTCTAACTCTCCTAGGCCCTTGGGACGAGCATGGTTCTTTGTAGCTTCGCGTATATCAGCAATTGAGCGTGCTGTCTCCTCCAGATTGAGCCCGTAGCCGAACCAACCGTTTCCCTGTTCAATAGCGCGCCGGTAGGCTCTAGGTGAGTTTCCACCAACGACGATTGGCGGGTGCGGCTGCTGCACGGGGTGGGGATATGATTGCAAGCTATCGAATGAGACAAAGCGACCATGGAAGGCGGGTTTGTCCTCGCTCCACATTGCCTTGATCGCTTTCAGATATTCATCTGCCCGCTTCCCACGATCGTGATACGAGACGCCTAGTACTTCGTACTCGTGTTCCGACCAACCCACACCGATTCCGAATATCAACCGGCCGCTGGAGACGACATCGAGGTTGGCAAGTTCCTTGGCAAGAATCAGCGGATTGAACTGCGGGAGTAGGATAATTCCTGTCCCAAGCCGAATTGTGCGAGTCTGACCGGCGATGAAGGCAAGAGCGACTATTGGGTCTAGCATCCGCGTAGCTGATGGCATGCGTGTTTGTTTTTCGGAAAGAAATGGATGTCCACCCGCCCACAGGGAATCAAAACCCGCTCTTTCGGCGGCCTGGGCTACACACATCATCTTTTCTGGGTAGCTGTTCACACCCGCATGTAGGGAAGTTAAACCGAACTTTAGGTTAGCAGTCATGACACCTATCTCCGGCGTGAAATCTGTTATTAAGATATTAAGAATTCATAACGATGCTCCCGTTTTCCTGCATTCCCGGTTCAAACCTCATCCGGTTTTTATCTCGCTCGAACCAAGATCGAGTTCCAGTTCCTCCGGCGGTTTTATTTTTCTGAATAAAACATACAGCAAAATCGCGGACGCAAGATAACCACCCACCCCGAATACAAATGGCAATGACAGCAAATTCGCTCCCAAGAGATATCCCCCGATGTATGTCCCGATCGACGACATTAGCGCCCAAGCAGTGTAAGTTATTCCCGTCGTGGTGGCTCTCTCCTTTTCATTGACGATTCCCATCATGTAAGACTGCAAGATCGGCCACGAAATCGTCGTAAAAATTGCCCGAATGACAAAAAGGGCGGCAGCTTCGTGGAAGAACGTGGACAGTGGCATCAGAGCCAGAAAGACGCAGGATATTATCATCGTAGAGGAGGAAGCGAGTACGGTACCGCCGCGCTTCACCAGCCTGGGGATGATTGGGATCGCGATGATCCCGGAAAATTCGGCAATCGCGATCCACAGTCCAGCTGTAGTCTCGTTCGCCCCAAATCTCAATGCGTACCAGGTGGGGATGAGTTGAACTATCGCGCCGACGCCGAGGCCTGCGAATGCAAACACGATCACAAAGTTCAGAATCCTCCTTCCTGAAATGATTTGCAGCCTGCTTGAAATCCGGGATGTCTGCCCACGCGGAAACGGCGTTCTCTCTATTTTCTTCTCTTTGACAAACAAGATGGGGATCGTTGAAACTGCAACTAGGGCAGACATTACAAAATAAGCGTATGAATGAGCTTGGTACGAGCTCAAGGAAAAATTCGAGATCAGGACGCTCGGAAGAAAGCTGAGCAGAGAGCCGATCGTGATCGCAATTATCCAGAACCCCTGAAGAATCCCGAAGAGTAGAGTCCTGTTTTTGTCGGTCGTCTTTTCAGTCAATAGAGGTAGTAGAGCCGTACTGTTTATCGCGACCCCCAGGCCCCCGGCTAGGCCGATGCCACCGAGTATGCTTGCGAAGATGAGCCAGTCCGCGTTCAGAGTCAGACCGAAGATCGCATACGAGAAAAACGGCAAGAAACCTCCGATAATGACGAAGACCTTTCGCCCGTACTTGTCCGCGAGCATTCCAAAGGGGATGTACCCGATCGTGTTAGCAACAGCCCCGAGCGCGTAGATCGCGCCTATGAGAGACGGGTTATACCCCACCTCGACGAGGTATACCAGAGGTACGACGTTCATGTATCCGATTGGAATCGAGTTAATCAGGACCCACGAAAGGATCAGCTTCGTGTCTCTTGAAAGAACGCTGCCTCCTGACTCTCCTTTAGATAGTGAATCCATCTCGAATACTTCCACGGAATTTTTTCTGTTTTGATCCCGTAGTCTTAAGTACAGCGCAAACAAAGTTTGCGCTCTGTTATTGATCTGTAGGAAAATTTGCCCTGACTGATATCTCCTACGGGGAGGATATCTCGAAAGTGGAATTCGCAGATACCCGTGTTGATTTTGATGATGACTTTTGAAAATTTAGAAGAGATCATCATAGGTTATACAGAAAAATATACTATTGCGATACCCATCGTCTGTCCCATAAATCAGCGAATCTCTGAGGCAGCGAAGAAAGTTGCAATCGTAAGGATGCGGAGAACTAACATTTTTGTCTAGATTGGCACCTTATAATTTCTTGGTACGGCGATCGGATGACTCGCGCTTACCAATGATGTAATTGCCTCTCCGGCGAAGGAAACCGATGGAGTTCGTGTCACAAACTTGTCCCGAAAGATTGAGCTAATTATTCGAGTAAATATCCTGAACGTTGCAACATCTCTGACTTCGAGTTCTATGCCGAGACTTTTTGCTAATGCGGCAGAGTTCTCGAGTGCATCCTTCTGTTCCTCATCCAAAACATTCTCGTAGATTGTGATTCGCTTTGAGACCTTATTTGAACCTGAGAGAGCATTAACGTATACAGGGATAGTTACGGTCTTACTTGCAACAGCTACCTTCTTACTTCTTACGAACAGCGTCATCTTGCTACGTGAGTTGACATTCTTTAGGGCAGATTGAGTGTCTGGTCCATTGCTATTCACACTCTGCTGTTCTTCGTGGGAAATTAAGGCTTGCATATTCCTGAACAACAGTGGACGATTATTTATCAATTGTCCGAAATCGTATAGCGATTATAGTTCTTATACAGTACTATACGTGTCGCTTAAAGGTTGTGAGCACGCGCGCGTGCATTTAACATTTTCGAAGCTGGCTAGCCAAAGTCGCTCGGGCGCGAAGGTCTGTTGAAGGATTGCGTTTCAGATGACCTCCGCTGCGACTCCGTGGTTTCAATAAGTCGCTTGATGATTTCATCGTAGGTTTCTCCTTTCCGACCCAGATCACGAAGTTTGTCTCGAGTTTCCCATTCTATTCTGATGGTCGTGAAGGGCATCTTGGTGTCAAAGCACGTATAACGGTTATACGTTCTGCACTAAAGATTTACTAATCTCTGGCAGTTGGTCTTTCTTGCAGCAGTTCTAGTAGAGATGGAAATAGACATCAAGGCATGGGCCCCACGGCTCGCGAGAAATGTACTTCGGAATTCTCTTGCCCTCAAAAAAGGGGAGAGAGTCACTATTGAAGCATGGACACGTGCGCTCCCCTGGCTCGACTCCTTTTTGATCGAAGCGAGGAAGATGGGTCTTATACCGATGGCGATTTACGATAGCGACAATGCTTTCTGGGCTAACGTCGAGGATGGCCGTGCAAAGAGTCTTGGGGTGATCGGCGCCCAGGAGTGGGCGACACTCAGGGAGACCGATGCATACGTCTACTTTTGGGGTCCAGCAGACAGAACGCGCTGGCACAACCTTCCTAGCTCAACGTTAAAGGAACTAACTGCATATGAGGATAAATGGTTCAAGACAGCAGAGGAGACCGGACTGCGATGGTGTAGGATAGAACTCACCCGAGCGACAGAAGAGCTTGCAAAAGAATATGGGATCAGTTACACTGACTGGATCACAGAACTCCTTGAAGCAAGTACGATAGACCCCCAGCAAATGGTAAGAGACGGCAGAAAGATCGCGGAAGAATTTGAAAACGGTCATCGAGTGTTGATTACTCATCGAAATGGAACCAAGCTGGAGCTCCGCCTGAAAGGGAGAAAGGCTTTCGTCGACGACGGCGTTGTTGATGAGGCAGATGTAAAGGCGGGCTTTGGAGAAAGCAACATTCCTTCTGGCGTCGTTGATGTCGCAGTTGATGAGAAGTTTGCTGAAGGAAAGTTCATTGCGAATCGTCCGACAAGGCATGGTCCTTCGCGGGGGCGTAGCGACGGTGGGGATTGGGCATTCAACAATGGAAGACTTTCAAGATACAGCTGACGTTCGCGGTGAGAAGTATTTTTCCGACATGTACATCAAGGCTGGTGGAGATCCGCGATCGCCCCGGCATACTATCTATTGGATTAAATCCGAAGATTCGCAACTCGCCTCTCTTTGAAGACCAGGAGCAGGGAGTGGTTGCCTTTTTCATTGGCTCCAACGAATGGCTCGGAGGATCGAACAGGACTGCAGGAAGAACGCAGCCCCAGGGCGAGTTCAAATCTTGGCTGCTTCTTCGAGGAGCCGATGTCACTGTAGATGGTAGAGCACTGCTGAAAGCCGGCAAAATAACCCGATAGAAAAATAAGCGTAGATTCAGGGAATCAATCGATAGAATCCAACATAATCTACACTATCCAATTAAAGCTCGGGGAAAAGTTTCCGTCACATGTTCCGATGAGTTGCCGAGCTAGTATACAACTTTGAAATGCGCAGGACTTCATCCATGTTCGCGAGCATTGTCTCGAGCAACGCGCGGCGGTCTTCATTCTCTGTAACCTCTTTTGCGAGCCGGAGGCACTTTTCAGCGCCATCCTTGTTCTGCTTGTAAATTTCTATTTTTGCCGCGGTCTCATAGCTCATTCGCGCCCTCAATTTTTCTCCGTTCGCTTTATCTTGATCGCCCTTGGCTAGCAGTGAATCGGTACTACCAAGCATCGGAAGCTGCCTTTCTGGATCTCCAAGGAGAAAGGTTTGCATTGCCAGATACATTTTTTCATCGTTTGGAACTAGATCCTTCAGCGTGAGCTTCTTGGGCGATTGCTCTTGTATTTGTTTGGTAGCTTCTGCTTTACGTTTGTTCCCAAAGAGAGTCATAACCTAAGATAATGGTTGATGATCCTATTACGCGTTTTCCTAATTCATTCCTTAATCTGTACTTGCGATCCGTAGCTCATCTGTCATTTCCCCGAATTTCACCACCCATTATACGGGACGATTTTTCCTCGTGAAGCTTTTTCAATAAGTTAAACCAGGTTTAACAAAACTTAAAAAAGTTCAACCTCCAGTACAGGTCTGGTTTGAACGAAGCCGTCCTCAAGGTCAGAAGGAAGGGGGTCACTATACTTCCGAAAGCTCTGCGTGATGCTGCCGGAATTAAAGAAGATAGCGTGGTGAAGGCAAAGCTATCTCCAGAGGGAATCCTGCTGAGGCCCCTTGAAAAAGATCCCGTTAACAGGCTAGAAAATCTATTGAGAATCCAACGCAAGGGGTCTTCTGTGGCGAGCGTTCGAAAGCTCCGCAAAGAAATAGACCGCCAAGTAAGTTCTAAGGGCCACTAGATTTTGAGTGATAACGTCGCTTTATACTTGGATACGAATATTTTCCTCAATGTCGTGTACAAGGAATCGCCCTTTGAGGCAAGTTCAGCCGCCTTGCTTCGAAAGATTCAGGCAGACAAATTGTATGCCGTAACCTCTGCCGTGGCCATGGTCGAAATCATGCTCGACATGAATGCCAGCGGGTATGGAATCGAAGCAGAGAGAGCTCTTTCTGCGCTTGAGGATATTCAGTCCCTCTCCATCGTTCCGCTCGATAAGGACATGTGCCGAGAAGCCGCCCGGCATGTCTTGAAAGACAAAATCACTGTCCACGATGCGTACCATCTCGCTACAGCCCTGCGATCCGGTGTCGAGTATTTTGTCACGAGGGACAAACCATTTTCAAGTAAAATCAAGAAATACGTTGCAGTGGTCACGCCGGAGGAGATCTATTAATCTTGGATTGACCGCACATGGTTGCATAAGCAGCGGAGCACATTCCGATGGCTTTTCTAGGTTCGGTGCTTAGACAAACATGTCCCAATTTTTGAGGAGGTATCAGGCTCTCCTATGATTCCTGACTTCCAAAACTGGGCGCATTTTGCCTTCCTTGGAAAAGGGAGTTATGAGTTGATACTCTAAAATCTATTATAGGATCTCCAAGCCTTCATTAGAATAATGCAATCGAACCCAAAAAATCGATTCCAGCCTCATATCGAAAGTGTAGAAAACATCGTGAGTGCAATGAAAACGAAGGAGAGGTATGTTGAGGAACTCAATTCCCCGGATCTTCCTAATGCTAATGAAATTGTGAGGGACAAATTGCAAACTTTTGAGTCTCTGTTTCAATCCGCGAAGGAGCCTTCTGTTTTAGATCAGAATACGATAAGACTAACTGACGAACAAAAGCAAATTTTCGAGCAAGTAATCGAGGATACAAATAAAGGGATTGAATCTCATAACTTGAAGGTCGTTAGAGGTTCTATTAGGGACTTGGAATCTTTTCGTGAATGCATTACCAATTTTTGAAACAAACACGCGCTAAAAATCATTGACGAGTATCTGATCGGCCATTCGCCATCGTCACACGACTATTGAACTCTCAAAGACTAGCAAAATTTGCATACGAAGTGGTGGGAAATCGACATTTCTGGTTTAGCGATCCGCCAAAGGAACACCGAGTCTTCGTTGCTAATCTTTGGTTAGTGAGATTGACGATATTGTAATAGCATCGAGCGCCGCCATCTCGCCTCCTACAAACCTTTGATAAAATATGGAGGGGCCCCCCCTCGGGGAGCTCCACATCCGCGCGTATGTACTCAGCAGATTGCTTTCTAGCAGCTCGTTTCAAGCCCTGTTTGATTGAAACAGCTTGTTTCAGCTATCTGCCGCTCAATCAGAGTTCAAAACACCGAGTTCAATTTGATTCTACCACTATCTTTATCGCGAGACTGGAAACGACAAATTGTGAAAATCTTGGCAAGCGTGAGGGAAAGGATCTTTCAGGTTTTGAAGGCCCACGGGCTTTTTGTCATTTTCGGAAATCCTGGTTCTACGGAGCTGCCGTTTCTCGAAAATTTCCACGGTGATTTTAGCTACATCCTAGGATTGCACGAAGGCTCGGCCGTAGCTATGGCCGTTGGGTATTCTTTCCTCAGCGACAAACCCACCGTTGTAAATCTCCACACGGCGGCCGGAACTGGAAACGCGATGGGTGCGATCATCACCGCTTGGCATGCGCAGGCTCCGCTCATCATAACTGCCGGTCAGCAGGATCGCAGACAGCTCCGGACAGAACCACGTCTCTGGGGTAGGCAGACGGAGTTTGTAAAACCCTACGTAAAGTGGAGCGTTGAGCCGCAGAGATCTATCGATGTTCCGGAAGCGATCGAGAGAGCTTACCACATTGCAATGAGCGAACCGAGGGGCCCTGTTTTTGTCTCCATCCCGATGGACGGGCTCGAAGACGAGTGCCCGACCGTTGAGATAAGAAGTGTCAGCTACAGGGTCGCTCCGGATAAAAGCGCGATCGAGGAGATTGCAAAGGCGCTTTCACAGGCTGGAAAGATCGCTCTAATTGCCGGAGAGCAGGTTGACGCTTCCGGTTCTAACACTGATCTCGTAAGACTGGCCGAGCTTTTGAGATCCCACGTATTTTTTCCGCCCGTTGCCTACCGATGGAGCTTTCCGCCTGGCCACGAACTTTTTCACGGTCGTCTCCCATCCGCGATGAAGACGGTCAGCGATACACTCGCACCTTACGATACCGTTTTGGCCATCGGCACTCCAGTTTTCGAATACTACCCCTACATCCCCGGACCTTTCGTCAATGTTGGAACCAAAGTGTTCCAGATTACGAACGATCCGATGATGGCGTCTCGCGCTGTCACCGGAACTAGCGTAGTCGGAGACGTTTCTCTTGGAATCAAGCAGCTGCTGAGTCTGGTGAAGCAGAGGGAAGGGTCACCGCCGCTGCACCACAAGACTACCCACGCGAACCGTTCCATCCCTCCAACTTCCGAGTACGTCTACCAGAGGCTTGCCGAAGTTATCCCTTCTAACGCAGTAGTGTTTGACGAAGCTCCAACCTCTGAAAAATATGAGAGACTCAATCTTACCGGATCGAAGAGCCACTTCCATACCGCGAATGGAGGCCTCGGGTTTGCTATGCCGGCAGCGGTCGGCGGGGCAATTGCGCAGATCGAGAGGCCCGTGGTTTGCATAGTGGGAGACGGTTCAGCTCGGTACTCGATTCAATCTCTGTGGAGTGCCGCAAACTATCATACGGCCGTGACGTTCATCGTCCTGAATAACAGCGAGTACGCCATCCTCAAGTCATTTGCAATACTACTCCACGAAGAGGGATTGCCCGGCCTCGACATCCCCGGAATCGATTTCGAGGGGCTGGCGAAGGGATACGGCGTCGAGTTCAAGCGGGTCGCCGATCCCGATCAGATAACCTCGACCGTGCAAAACGCAATCCAATCAGGCAAATCTTCCCTGATCGAAATCCCGATCGACCGCCACGTCAGCCCTTTGCTTTGAATCCGAGAAAGAGTTATGGAGCTTTATTGACACGAAATTCCTGATTTGGCAAAAGACATCCCGTCTCTGTCAGACGTTCTCGACGCCAAGCGAAGGATCAAGGCCTATCTCCCGAGGACTCCGCTGATCAAGTACGACAGCCTTGGAGATATGGTGTCGGCGCAGGTCTACGTTAAACATGAAAACCACCTCCCGACGAACGCCTTCAAGGTCCGCGGCGGGATAAACCTGATCTCGCAGCTGTCCGACAGCGAAAAATCAAGGGGCGTGATCAGCGCTTCCACCGGGAATCACGCACAATCGATTGCGTATGCCTCGCGAATTTTCGGAGTAAAAGCTACGATTATCATGCCGGTCAATGCGAACCCGCTGAAGGTCGAAGCGACCAAGAGGCTCGGCGCGGAAGTTGTCCAGTACGGAAAAGATTTCGACGAATCAAGGGAGTACGCAGAAAAAACTGCTGCTCAGCATGACATCAGATACGTCCACTCTGCAAACGAGCCAAAGCTGATCGCTGGAGTTGCAACGCTCTCTCTGGAGATCTTCGAGGATCTTCCAGATGTAGACGCGATCATACTTCCAGTCGGTGGAGGGAGCATGGCTTCGGGAGCATGCATCGTTGCAAGAGCGATGAATTCCACGTCAAAGGTTATCGGCGTCCAGGCATCCGCCGCGCCGGCCGCGTATCTTTCCTGGAAGGAGGGAAAACTGGTTTCAGACAAGATGGGGACGTTTGCTGAAGGTCTCGCAACCCGCGTCGGTTTCGAGCTCACACAAGAAATTCTTCGGTCGCGGCTGGATGATTTCGTCCTCGTGTCGGACGATGAAATTCGAAGGGCCATTTTGCTGCTGATCGAGAAAACTCACAACTTGGTGGAAGCAGCCGGGGCAGCTCCGCTAGCTGCGCTGATCAAATCGCAGGAGAAATTGAAAGGAAAGAAGGTCGCGATAGTGACGAGCGGAGCAAACATTTCGCCCGCTCAGCTGAAGGAAATTCTATCCTGATAACGCTTTAGATTTAGCCTCATCATCGAATCAGAATTTGCTCATCTTTGGGTGGATGAGCTTGAGGTCTCCTCGATGCTCCTTCAGTTTCTCGTGCGTGCCCTCGATTTCAAGTAGCACCAGATACTTCAATCTCCCGAGGACCTTCCCTCTTACCTTCTTATCCAGCAGATATACCGTGTCTCCCTCCTTGAGTGGCGCGCGATGTGCTGTTATATTAGTTTGAACTTCTCATCAGGAATACTTCGAGTTTTTCCTAAAGAGCGATTAGAGCGGAATTTGTACTTAAGACAAACGTATTCCCAATACGTATCGGCGCACAGAACTTTTTGTAACATGAAGAATTTGAAATACCGTCTCCGACTTGTTTATTGACCCTGTATCACTAGAATCGTGAGCAGAAAAAGAAATTGTCTCGCATGAAATTCGGAATCCAGCACCCCAACTTTAGTTATGATGGCGAAGGAGCTAAAATTATCGATACGCTTTCTACTCTTGTTAACACCGCCGAGGATCTAAAATTTAATTCGTTCTGGGTTATGGATCATTTTCACCAGATCATGAATGTTGGCAAGCCCGAGGAACCGATGCTCGAAGGATGGATGACTATTTCCGTCCTTGCAGGTCTGACATCCGAAATAAAATTGGGAACTATGGTTACCGGGAACTCTTACAGATACCCGTCAGTGCTCGCAAAAATCGGGGCTACTCTAGATGTCCTGAGCAAGGGTAGGCTGTTCTTTGGAATCGGCGCGGCCTGGAACGATGTTGAAGCGCGGGCATATGGCATCCCGTTTCCGCCGACCGGGAACGACTCGCCCGTCTTGAAGAAGCAGTCCAGATAGTTAGAAAGATGTGGACCGAAGACCGAACTAATTTCAATGGAAAATACTACAAGATTGAAAACGCGATCTGCAATCCAAAGCCGATCCAGAAGCCGACTCCCAAGATCTTGATCGGCGGCAGTGGAGAAAAATTCCTTCTCAGAACGGTTGCAAGGTATGGAGATGCGTGCAATCTGTTCGGATCGCCGGAAACCGTCAAGAAAAAATTAGCAGTGCTTCGAATGCATTGCGAAGCAGCCGGAAGGGACTATGACTCGATCTTGAAGACAAAGCTCACTCGCGTCCTTATCAGCAAAGACGAAGAAGAGGTAAACCGGAAGGTAGCGGAATTGTCGAATATGATGCCAGCCGGGATGTTGAAAGAGGCTATGATATACGGCACTCCAAAACAGGTCCAAGACCAGATCGAGGAATTTGCCGACGCGGGAATCGAGTACCTGATTACAAGCTTCAGTGGCCCCAACGAATTACAATCCTTGATGCTTTTCGGAGAAATCGTACTCCCAAAGTTTTAATGCACCGAATTTGCCGTAACGAATTCTATCCGGCAACCGCAGCCTTGACACTATTTTCTCGTATTATCTTTCTTACATACTCCTCAAATCTTCTGTCAAAAGTTCCCGCTGTCTTCTCAGGGATGCCCTTGAATAGTGGATGCGCGGATAATGCAACCAGCCACGCAGACCACTGCAGCCACGTGTCTTCGTCTATCCACTTCTTTGCTTAAAGGAGAAAAGCTTCTTCAATAATGCCGTAAGCCAGGAGCAAATGAGCAGTGATGGTCGCGTCTTCCGGAGAAACTGTCTCTCGCAACGACTCGTCCATCAAAAGCTTCGCAACCACCGGCTTATCGACCATTGTTGTGATAAAATCGTTGTACCGACCCATGAGGCCTTGGTATGACGCCTCCTTGATCGCCTTCTCCTGACTGCGAAATTGCATCACAAAAACAATCAGCGTGACCGTTATCACGAGCGTCTGTACTAAGGTGCTTATCACGATCAGAGTAGTCGCGTCAACCAAGTTTCTTTACCACCAAGTTGAAAATCAGACAGACAAGATTTAGGAGTTTTGGACGTGATTATCCTACAATTAGGTTTTCAGGGTTCTCCGAAAGTCTGTTGTTGAGCTTTTCGAAAAAGTAGTAGTATTCTTCAGTCGCGTATTTTTTTCGCATCCACATGACAAAAGGCTTCAAACTTTCCCACGCCTGCTGCGTCGCGAACATGTCGTCGATCAAGTTCGAATCGACGTAGTTCTTCTCGACGAGAAGCCCTATCGATTCAAACAACGACGCCATCTGTAGGAAGGCAAGCTGCGTTGATTCTGGAACCTTGGCAAAATCGTCGGGGGATGTGATCTTAGAATTGAGGACGGTCAGCCACGAATTCTGAACCTCTATGCTGTTTGCTTGGTCGTAGATCTTGGTTACAAGATCTACGGTGGCAAGATCATGATTTTGCTTGAGCTGTTCGGTAGTAAGGCGGGCCTGCTCTTGCGAGGAATTCGCCTGCCTCACGGAAGCTTCGAGCAGCTTCTTGTCATCGCGCAGCTGGAACACAACGAAAACGGCGCCGAGAATGATTGCGATCGAACTGAGCAGAGAGGCATCGGTCGATACAGCGCCAAAAATGTCGAGAGGTAATGGAGTTATCATCGGGATACCTTCGATATACTTTGTATAATCTTAGCGGAAGATTACTCGAAGAGCTTGGTTATCTGCGCGAGACTTGAAAACTCGAAGTCCGGTCTGAATTCGTAGAAACCTTCGTCAAACAGTGGCTGCTTTGTGCGGTTGACCCATCCAACCTTGAATCCGAATGCCTTCGCTCCGGCAACATCCCACGAATTCCCAGACACGTAGAGAATCTTCTCCTTCTCGAAAATTTCAAGCTCGTTCATCCCGTGCCGGTAAGCTTTGGGATTTGGCTTGTACGCCTTTGCCTCATCGATACTGATTACGTCCTCCGAAAGAAGCGACAGACCGGCTTTTTCAATCAGCTTGTCGAGCATGGATTGAGTCCCGTTGCTCAGGATTGCCACCCTAGTGTTGAGTTCGTCCAAGTCGTTTAGAGCAGGTAGCACGTCCTTGAAAGTCCTGAGGCTGAGAAATTTTGAAAACAATTTTTCGACTGCCGTATCCGTCCGCTTTATTCCAGATTTTTTCAGAGCAAATTCTATCGCGTTTCTTGTTAGCAGCTCAAAATTGGTGTATTTTCCCATGATGTCACGGGTCATCGCAAACTCCAGCTGCTTTTGCCTGACTGTTTGAGAAATCGTCTTTCCCCTCCCGCGATAGATCCTGTTTGCTTCGCTCGCGAAGGAGTCAAGATCGAACAGAGTTCCGTACGCGTCGAAAACTATAGCCTCAAAATCAGGTTTCCCGTTAGCTTCCATAATCCCGATTCACTCCGGTCCAGTCAATTAAACTGTTTGGGATAAGGATTAACGCCTAACTAAAGACCTGTCGCCAGCAAATTCTTCCTGATTGCTCCTCTTTTCTTTTCAAACTCGTCGATGGCCCAGTTCTCCACTTTTATGTGATGGGAAATCGATTCACCGATTACCAGCCAGGTTTCGAAACCAGCCAGCCTGAGCTTCCACGCAGTTTCTGTCTCATTGGCCCTCCGTCTGAGCCTCCGCTCGATGTAGTCAAACTCGACCCGGTGATCGTGTTTCCTGATCAGTTGGTCTCTGAGCATCAGGTAGCTCAAGGGAACTTTCTCCTTGATTCTGAAATGACCAATTTCATGAAGAAGAGTCAGGAAATACATTTCATTCCTTGTCAGTTTCATCCTTCTGTACTTTGGTCCGATGCGATATGCGTAGGATAGACCCAGACTGATCGAATCTGCCTTGAGCTGCTGCTTTGTTGCGAGATAGATTATGCGTCCCTCGAGATCTGATCTTCCACTTTCGCCGCCCCGCATACTATTGGAGAATCTAACTCTGATCCCCTGAACGTAAAATCGCGCAAATTCATTCAAGACTCCCAAGAGCGCTTTTAGATCAAGTTTCGTCTTCAAACTATTCTACCTGGTTATCCCAAGCAATCGTTATCTAGATCTAGCCATTACATGACTCCCTACTAACTAATTCCTTTCATGGAGGTCAACCTAGATGTCCGAATATAGCGTAACAGCCGATCTTTGCATTTGCCAGATCTGCCTCGACACAAGGGCTTCTGTCTGTCTAATGCAGCATCACATGTGCTGTCTCGAGTGGGATTCCATCTATCTCGCGGCTTATGCAAACGATGCCATGCTTGACTAGCTCTAAGGAACTGTATTCCCTTAATACGTGCAGCATAAAAATCTGCTTCGCTAGAAATTGAACTTTAGAGAATTGGAAACTCCAGCGCTTTTGCTCGATCTTGACTTGATGGAAAAAAACATCAGACGAATGTCGGAGTATTTCAGCGGGAAAAGGGCAAAGCTGCGTCCGCACGTGAAAAATCACAAGACGCCGATCATTGCTCTGAAAGAAATCGACGCCGGGGCGGTTGGAGTCGCCGTTGCAAAACTGGAGGAGGCCGAGGTTATGGCGTGGTCCGGGATCAAGAACATTATGATAATGAACCAGATTGTCACCGATGACAAGATTGGACGGCTCCTAGGTCTTTCAAAGCACGCGGATGTCATCGTCGCCGTTGACAACGCGGAAAATGTCTCAAAACTATCCAGCACGGCAAGAGCTCGCGGGGTAACTCTCGGGATCGTGATAGAGGTGGACATTGGCCATCATCGAGCCGGAGTCAGACCCGGCGCAGATGCTCTTGCTCTCGCCCAAAAGATTGTATCGTCGCAGAATCTCAAATTCAGGGGGCTGGGAGGCTACGAGGGACACGTCAGTCTGATGCTTGATCCCAAAGAAAGAAAGGTCGAGGATGAAAAAGCTTGCAACCTCATCGTTTCGACCAAGGACTTGATCGAAGAAAAGGGTATCCCGGTCGAGATTGTCAGCGCGGGCGGGACTGGAACATACAACTTTACCGGCAATTATTCAGGTATCACCGACGTGCAGGCGGGTTCGTACGTCACGATGGATGTCGCGTACCGCGATTGCGGGATCGATTTTGAGCTAGCGCTGAGTATCTTGACTACAGTAACGAGTGTTCCCGCAGAAGATCGAGCCATCCTGGACGCCGGCTTGAAATCGATTCCAACCAATCAAGGACTTCCCGAAGTAAAGGGCCTGGAGGGCATCGAAGTTACGAAGCTCTCTGCCGAGCACACGCATCTAAAACTCGGTCCAAACCACACACGCCTCAAGCTTGGAGACAAGGTCGAGGTCTATCCGAGCGACACGGACACAACCGTGAACATGCACAACCAGTTTTACGGGATACGAGATGGGGAGGTCGAGGTTGTCTGGCCGATCCTCGCCCGCGGAAAATCCCGATGATCAGCCGAACGTGACGGTATTGAACATAGGAGCAAGGTCCTGACCGCTCCACACCTGATCCACGTAGAAGTTCTGTACCACCCCCTTCTCCCAGACGAGAGAGCCATCAACATACCAAAGCCTGTTCACCCCAAGCCACGCATAGGGCGCGTCGTCATAGATCTGCTTCTGGGCACTTGTGCATAGTCCCTGGATTTGCGCAACGTTTGATGTGCTCGTGAAGGCATTAACGCACGCTTGGACAGTCGGGTTTGAGTATATCGCATAGTTCCCGAGCAATGATTGGTTGCTGACGAACGACACCCAATAATCCGCGGGAGTCAGAGTTGCAGGCGCCCAGTCACCCGTCCCGAGCATCGATAACGGTGCAATCTCGTTTTCATTCGTGATTTCGTATCCAAAGTTGCCGTATGGTGCCTGCTGGGTGCCGACCGTACTCGCCTCGATCTGGACGTTGAGTCCAATCTGGGAAAGATCGCCCTGAACTATCTGTGCGATCGCAATGCAGAACGAGCAGCCGGAAATCGTGCTGAAATCTAGAGTCCCGGGGTTTGTAATTTTGGATTCGTTCAGGTATTGTTCTGCAAGGGTGATGTTATAGGTGTAGGGCGCGAGATTCCCCAGATCGTAAAATTGGCTCCACGCAGGGTATTCTGGGCCGACCATGGAAGCGGTCTGACCAAAAAACACCGTGCTAGCGATGTCCGAATAGTTGATCGCGTGCACGATCGCGAGGCGGAAGTCGGTGTTGTTTGTCGGGAAGATCTGGGTATTCATCGCGACGGCGGTTGTTAGAGCGCCCCATGGGGGCAGGGTGAAGTATGAGAGCTTATCGAGATTGGCCTGTACTAAATTCCAATCCGCAGACTCTACCCCTACAATTTGGGCCGCTCCAGTAGTAAGATCCGTGTAGCGCACTAGATCGTCAGGAACGTTTTTCACAATCACGGTTTTTGCGTGACCCGGATCAAACATCGGCTGCATCGCGATCTGAGCTGGAGAGAGGCTGTCGCCCCAGTAGGTTGGATTCTGTATAAACTGCACGTACGCATTTTCTGAGACTGTCTTAACTTCGTACGGCCCGGTTCCGGGGATCGGATTCTGGTTGAAGTAAGTGTTGAACGAGGTTGGAGTGCCGAACCCGCCGTTATCCAAAAGCCATTGTGTGTCGAATATCAATCCTTCAAACGCCACTAGGGTGCCCGGGAAATAGTTGAAGGGAGCGGCGAGTTGGAAAACGATCTGACTTGCACTCGGGGCGTAGATCGGCCACGAGCTGTTCGACATTATGGCAAGTGCCTGCTGCGACGGATCAATTAAACCACTCTGGTTGATTAGGGCGATCGTCGCGGGACCAAAATTGGAAGCGTTCATGTTGAACAGGGAGTACGATTCCAGCCAGGCTGAGCTGTTACTCGATATGTAATAGAATCCGTACATTTCCATCCAGACTTGATACGAATTCAGCGGATCTCCGTTGGAGAAAGTTACGTTCGGCCGCAGGGTGAAGGTGTAAGTCTCGCCATCAGCGGAGACTGTCCAGTTTGAAGCTAGACCCGGAAGGTACTGAATGATTCCCTGCTGGTACTCTGCCGTCAAGTTTACTGCAACCAGCGGCTGGTAAACCGTGTCCTCGAGCCAGTCGGGCCATGGCGATTCGCCTACCGCATATAATTGGTTTAGATCACCGGGCGCAGGCCAATATACGTCGTCAATGGTCAGGGTGTTCTGGAAAGTCGACGAAGCGGAAGAAGTAGTAGATGAAGAGGAAGAGGTACTTGAAACCGAGCTGGTTGACGACGAGCTGAGAGCTCTGAGTCAAAGTAGTCGAAGTGCTGGAGGAGAAGGTTGGCGCTGAAGTTGTGCTCGCGGTTGATGTTGATGACGCAGACGAAGTCTGCAAGCTTGTAGAGCTGCTAGACGAAGAAGAGAGTAAGGCATATCCCCCAACTCCAGCTGCGACCACTATTACGACGATGGCGATGACTACCGCGACGCTTCTACTGATTGCCAGATTCTTCTTGAGGATTATGACAAATACACCCAGCCGATAATTTAGACCGGAGTATCGTCAGTTATTTAGAGAGTTCTATATGAAACGAAGGGCAAACTCAGATTTCTCGATCATCCGTTTTGAAATTGTGGTAGAACTTCCTCTCCAATCATCTGAATCTTGTCGGGAAAGGAGTTTGTCGCGATGGCGATATGGTCCGTTCCGATCCTAGCGTAACTCTCGATAACTCTTATCAGATCCTCAGGCGTGGGGCAAAAACACTTTACAGAAGATACCTTTTCCTCACTGATCCCATGTCCGATTTCCTCAATTTTTCGTGGGTCGAGAACTCCAAACGCCGCCATGTCGAGGGAACCCGCTTCCCCGGTCTCTCTTAGTCTCTTCATCCCTTCATCCTTCGTTCCAAAATATACATCGAGCAGGACCATCTTTTCCCCCTGAGAAGGATCTTTGTCGGCATTTCTCGCGCCAGATTCGAAGGCAGGAAAAATAACTTCGGCACACCTTTCGGGAGAGCCCATCGTTACCAGATGATCGCCGTACATCCCCGCAAACGAGGCTGCCTTAACTCCCAGGGCCGAGAAATAGATCGGGATAGGAGTTTTGGGGCGGGTATAAAGGAAAATATCTTTCATCGTGAAGTACTTTCCTTCAAAAGTAAAGTAGTCCTTCTTCTCCCACAATTGGCGCATCAGCTTCACGGCTTCATTCAATCTTTCAATTCGCTCGTTCCAGTTCGGCCAGCCATTCGGAAAAAATTGCGCCTCGTTGATTGCCTCTCCGGAGCCGACTCCCAAAAGGAATCTGCCCGGATACATATTGTCGAGTGTGGCGGATGCCTGAGCGATGATGGCGGGATGAAACCTGCCTCCAATGGGGCAGGTCACATCCGGGCCGATGTTGATTTTTCTCGTCCTGTCTAGAGCGACCGGCATGACAGACCAGACGAATGACGACCTGTTTCCACCGTGAAACCAAGGCAGGAAGTGATCGCCGTACCAAATAGTGTCAAAACCATACTTTTCCGCGACCAGTGCGCACTCGACGAAGCGAAGAGGATCGTTGTAATTTTCTCCGACATCGACACTAATCTTTAGTTTATTCAACTCGATTGAATTTTTTTATAGATCTATTTTTCCTTTAAGACGATGTTGTTAGCGAAAGCAGGATGAAAATATTCAGTCGATATTTTGGACCCACGTTAATCAGATATCTGAAATGATTGCAAGTATCGAATGAACAGATACTTCATGCCGGGTATCTCAGAGCTGCAAGGCTAGTCTGCCGAGATAGTGGGTGTTTAGCGCAAGGTGTGCTTCGTCCACATGCTCAAGGGAGAACATCCGGGAGATGTGCACTTCGAACGGGTCCAGGTCGATTAACTCGTTCAACTTGTCCATCAACTCTCGGTCGGAGTTGGAGCTGTAACCCTTCACTTGCAAGCCCGATCGCCCGACTGGTTCGGGGCGGACTCCGTAGGGGTAAGCTACGCGACCGCCGTCATGCATTGCCGTCAGTGCTCTTTCGACCGCCTCGCCACCCGCCGTGAGGAGCGCCGCATCGATACCGCCCGGGGCAAACTCGCGCGCCGAAGCTGCTACATCCGCCGTATGACCATCCACTTCAGCATCGGCACCGAGCCTCTGAGCGAACGCGACACCATCTGCTCTTGAAGCAACCGCGAAGACCCGCGCACCCATACGCTTCCCTAGCTGCAGGGCCAAATGCCCCATTCCGCCGCTGGCCCCGAAGACCATGAGAGTTTCGCCTCGTTTCAAGGCAAGCACGTCTCTCAGACCGCGGAGAGCAGTTCCACCGTCAATCGGCAGGGCACCAGCCCGTTCAGTCGTTAGTTTGACGGGGACAGGCCAAACCTGATCTTCGTTCACGGCGGTGTACTCGGCGTAGAATCCGCCCTTCGGATTTCTCGCATCCACGAAACCGTACACATAGTCTCCCTCGTAGAAACGCCTAACTTTTTCGCCAATTGCAACGATCCTGCCAGCTCCTTCGGAACCGAGCACATACGGGAAGTGGGGAGTCCCTCCGTACATCTGGGCGAGCATTCCCTCGCGCTCAAAAGCATCCCACTTGCCCACTCCGGCGGACTCGACGTGAATTAGCACTTGATCTGGTGCTATCTCGGGGACATCAAGTGTTGCAATCGTAAGTGTCTCTGGACCGCCGAAGCGGTAAATTACTGCGGCGCGCATTTTGTCTTGGGTTGTCAAGAGTGTTAGTTCAACTCTTTCACTATGCTGATTCACTCCTTATTAGTTGACTGTGGGGTCGGTTTGAGCTGCAGATCACCGCGATGAGCAGCCCGAGCAATCTCTTCAAGGGAGTTATGAGTCTCGACAAGACCGCGTTCAGCTTCTCTACTGGTCTCCGATCGGCGATCTTAGTCATGCTGCCCGTTGGTCATCGGATTTGTAACAAGCTTCCCAGGGGCGGTCTTCGTTGGGCTGGGGGCTGTCTTTCTAACCAACACCGAGGGGCCGCGATCCACTCTGCCTTCATGGATACTCCTGGCCGCATGTTTTACAGAAGCTCTGGCGTGGGCACTTGGAACCCTCGCAGGAACGACTGGTTTTCTTGCCCCTGCTTTAATCGGTATAGGTGTATTCGTCCCGGCCTTGGCTCGGATTGATCCAAAATGGGCTCAGCTCGCGACTTTTACTGCCATTTCGTTCGCCGTCGGAGCTGGCCTGCCTGGAGGCTCCGTTTCAACTGCGTTTGAGAGATCTTATCTGTCGTTGCTTGGCGCGGTCTTCGCACTGGCTGGTGTCGAGCTTCACCGACTCATCGTTTCGCGCAAAAAATCATCAGACAAAACTAATCGTATTTCAACAAGAAGTCCTGTCAATCCTACAACGCCTCGGTCAGAGGTAATTTTGAACGCAGCCGCCCTTGGAATTGCATCGGCGATCGGTTTCGGAATTGCGCTCGCGCTAGGATTGCCAAGAGATTTCTGGGTTGTCGTCATTATAATTCTCACATTCAGGCCCACCCTAAGCTTGACCTTGACGTTTACTTCGATGATGGTCATCGACACGCTAGTAGGCACAGCAATCGGCGCGGCAGTGGTACTCGAAATTAGCAATCTGTACGTGCTCCTGAAATGTTGTTTATTTTTTCACTCTTGATGTCCGCGACTAGAGGAGTTAACCTTGGGTTGGTACAAGTATTCTTTGCACCTTTTGTCATAGTGCTTCTCAACATTATTTTCCCCGCCGGACTGGAGTATGCCGAGGTCGAATTTTTGACGTAGCGCTGGGAGGAGTAATATCGGTTGCAACAGTCTATACGGTCGGCTTGAGAGACCGAGTTCATGGGATTTTGGGCCGATGACCAGAGGTTCGATTTCGATCCAGACATCGTACTTCCATCCTTCTATCTTCCAACCACAGTAAAAGGGGTTATTGGACGTGCAATACTATTATATTGCTCGCCCGATACATACCTTGTCTGTGTAGAATTGACGCAACAAGAACAAGCGCAAAAAGAAAAAAACCTTGAAAATCAAGAAAATATGCTTGAAATTAGGACAAAATACGGAATCCCTATTGATTATCGTTTCTCTAAACCGGCAACAGAGAAACAAATCCAGGTGGCTGCTGGTTCTCTGAGGCACCGCGGCTTCACGGTCCAAATAGTCGGATCGTCGACCGAAGCTCGTTCACTTGTGAACACTATACTTCCTCTCGACAAGACGGTATTCACTTCTTTGAGCGAAACTGTCAGGCTTTCTGGCTTAGATCAAGATATCAATGGCGTTGGATCGAGATACAAATCTTTGCGAAGGGAACTTGACAAGATGGATCCACAAACACAGTTCCGAGAAAGAGTGAAACTCGGTGCTGCGCCGGACGTAATCGTCGGAAGCGTGCATGCCGTGACGGAGGCGGGGCAGGTCCTCGTAGCGTCCGGTTCTGGAAACCAGCTCGGTCCTTATGCGGCATCGGCCGAGAAAGTGATCTGGGTGGTTGGCTCGCAAAAATTGGTTCCGGATCTTGATACTGGTTTGCGTCGACTGGAGACATACAGTTATCCCCTCGAGGATGCCCGAATGCACGAAACGAGGAACAGTCCGTCCTTTCTCGGGAAGATCCTGATAATCAACGGCGAACGTCCCGGTAGGATAACGCTAGTGCTCATCCGCGAGCCTATAGGGTTCTAGTAGAGTTGCGATGATGGAGATTCGACTAGCTCGTCCGGATCTTCTGTTGTCGATATTGTATTCCCCGGTCGCATGTCGATGTTCCCACAAGATGAGGCAGAGTGTCCATTGATATGGTACTTGCTCGGATAAATTTCTGAATCAGATTCATCGCAGCTTCATCGACCGCAAACTCCTCACGACCAAAAGCCGTGCCCGCGAGCCCCAACCACCTTCGGCGGCTTCGGTGAGTAACACCCAAGTCCGACTGACTTGAGTAGCTTGGCAAAAAAGCAGGTCTTGATAGTTCAAGTTCATTCAGTACCCGCAGACCTTCGATCCATCAACCGGTTCGAAGACTCGAAATCGAACCGGCCTCAGCAACTTTCTTCATCATCGAAGTCAGCTGAAAAGCTCCGAATCACTCAATGCTGCCAGCGAGCCCTTGACAAACCGCCTGTGCATCCTGAGACCACGCCGAAATAGTGACTCGCCCTTTGATGTAATTGCGATGTTTATGATCCGACGATCTTTGCTGTCCCTGTCTCTCTTGACGAGGCCGTGACTTTCAAGCTTGTCGATCAAACCCGTAATCGCGGGCTGGCTCATTCCAGTATCGCCGGAGAGCTTTGCCATTGGCATCGGTCCTGTCTCGTGAAGAAAGCGGAGAATCCGAAACTCCGTCGTGCAAATCCCGAGCCTCGAGATATTTTTTTCGCCCTCGCGATGCACCTGCCGCCAGGCATCAGATATCCCGCGCCAGAGCTCCACTCGATCCTTCGATAACTCGACTCGCTTGACTGACAATGCTCACTTTGCTCCGTCGGGTTGAGTAGCCGCTGGCTCGCTGGAAGGAAGAACAGCTTGTTTAGCGCTTACCCGAGGAGCTTCCAACATTGGCTTGATTCGCGGCCGAGGCTTTGCATCTCCCCTCAGCGAGGAAGTAACCGCCGCGATTGCAGACAGCGCCGCTCCGATGTAGAAAGCTATCCTCAGCGCGGAAATGAAAGCGGGAGCGATTGCATTTGGAAAGAACGTGGTACCAAGCAAGAGCGTTTTCGTCGCAGCCGGGATGGCAGCGACAGTGGATGCCGGCAGCGCCGCGAGCAAGCTCTGGACGGGGTTGTATCCAAGGAATGTTGCAAAGAGCGCGGAAGAGGGCGAGAGGTGGTTGAACGCCGGTATCAGCTGCGAAGCCCCTGCATTTTGCAGCGCGGCAGAGATCGCGCCGGGCAGACTGGATGATAGGGCCCCCAAGACTATCGTGAAGAATACCGCGAGGCTCATCGTCTGACCGACGTTCTGCAGAGTTGCTCTCATCCCCGAGCCGACACCGCGGTGCTCCGGCGGCAGCGAGTTCATGATCGCCGCCGTGTTCGGAGAGACAAACATCCCTGCACCGATACCGAAAACCAGCAGGATCACGGCAAACTCTGTAAATTCAAAGTTGAACGGCAGAAGCGAAAGAGCGATCAGACTGACTGCCGAGATTGCCATCCCGGTCGTCGCAAACAGCTTGGCGCCGTGTTTGTCTGAAAACCGCCCCCCGATCGGCCCCATGATGACGAACCCCACGAGCATCGGGACGAGGAAGATCCCGGACCAGAACGGCGTGGAAGCGTAGCTGTAACCGTGGAGGGGAAGCCAGATGCCCTGCAGGAGTATGATCAACATAAGTTGTACTCCACCCCTGGAAATTGCCGAGAGCAATCCGGCAAAGTTGGACGCGGCAAACTGTCTGTTCTTGAAAAGATCGAGCCGGAACATGGGGTCGACGGTCTTTGTCTCGATAAAGATGAAACCAAGTAGAAGCGCCGTCCCGCCGACGAGGCACCCTATCACCCACGGATCTCCCCAGCCAGTCGGCGCATTTCCGTACGGGGAGAGCCCGTACGTGACCGCGACCAGAAGGAGCGTCAGACCGACGCCGAAGGTCGCATTACCCCAGATGTCAAGTTTCTGATTTCGCCTTATCGCGCCTACCTCCTTCAGCTTCGCGTAAGACCAAACGGTACCGAAAATCCCGATGGGCACGCTGACCAGGAAGATGAGCCGCCAGTTGTATGTGGCGAGAATCCCGCCGGCTATCAATCCGATCAACGACCCGGCCAGAATGGATACCATGTTGATGCCGAGGGCCTGGCCGCGTTCGTTCTCCGGGAATGCGTCTGTGATTATCGCCGCCCCGTTCGCAAAGAGGAACGCTCCCCCAATACCCTGAACGATTCTGAAAATGATGAGCTCGATCGCGCCGTTTGTCCCCGAGCTCGGCACGGCAAAGCAGAGAAACGAACCCACGGTGAATATTGCAAACCCCAGGTTGAACAGCCGGACCCTTCCGAAAATGTCGGAGATGCGGCCGAAGGTAACGAGGACGGTAGAGGTAACGACGCTGTAACCGAATAAAATCCACAGCAGATACTGGAAGGAGCCCGGAGCGAGCGGATCGATCTTGATCCCATTAAAGATCGCGGGGAGAGAAATCAGAACTATAGTCCCGTCGAGCGACGCCAACAGCGCGCCGATCGTCGTGTTTGATAAAGCCGTCCATTTGTACTGCAAGAAATTAGAACAAGCTAAAACAGTTAGGAAATTAAATATTAAAGCATTAAGGATACGCTATGCACTCACGACCTTCTTCTTGCCCTGGGCTTACTGGTATCCATCAATCCAGAGAGCATGAGCCCGAGCCCGGCGATGCCGATGATAAGAAAGATTACTTGTGGAAAGCTCAAAGGAAGTCCAGACTGGTTGGAGAACTCGTTCCTGAGAGAATGGTACACGTCTGTTCCGACGCTTGAGACAAACCCACCAACAAGGCTCGCGACTATGAAAGCTATCCCGCCTGCCATTTTCCTAGACAACCGCCGACGGCGAACGCGTCTTGCCAACAAGTCAACATCCTCTTATGAAGATTAGCGATATTACTGTAATATTACAGTAATATTACTGTAACTATTAAGAATTGTGCCCTTTTGGTTTCGCTATCTTTAGCTGGTCGCACTCGTGAATATCGAGTGAAAGCGATAACGCGGTTGCGAAAACGCGAAAGAAATTCTCAGATATGGACCATTGAAAACTTCCGATGTGTGTAAGAGAGCGGCAGGCCAAGGCATTCCTCGAAGCCCTTGATCTGACTCCTGAATATTCCCGCTAACTTCTCGCCATAGCGGCATTGCCGTCAGAAACCAGATCGTAGAATAGCGACCAGCGGGTCTTCACAAACTTGTTGATTCGCCATCCGTGCTGGGTGAAGAAGGAATCGAGGAACTCGGAGCAGTACAGAGCGATATGGGCGTGTCGCCAGGGCCGTCCAACAGTCCTCTGCCAAAAATACCAAAAGACATTCCAGGACGTAGAATCTGCGTTCGGAGTTGAGATAACTAGGTGACTGGAGGTACGACGGGCTTCGGTGATATAGGCCTCTATTTCCTTGAAATTCATGTGTTCGATAAGTTCGCACGCAACAATTGTATCCATCGAGCTGTTGCGGAATGGAAGATAACAGGCATCCGCGACGAGATCTGAGCCTTTGACTACGTCGAAACCTATCGCGTCTGGAATGATTTTTTCAGTACGAGCACCGCAGTCAACTACAACAGAGTTATGGATGAAAGATCTTGCTACCCTCTGGCGGTGATCTAGCCACCACCTTGAAATGGGATTCATGATTGCCGATCTCTAGGATGTATTCGATGAATTCTTGGTTTATTTTTGTTAGGAACCAAAAATATTCCTATTCGCGACAATCTCTTTCACGCAAAGGATCCTTTTCTGTAGCTAGAGGTGTTTGTTTAATTTTCCTTGAATCTTGTCCAGGCCATGGCTACCCAAAACTATTCCAAAGAATATGACCCACAAGAAAATGCCTATTGTAATGTCTTCGAATATTTGGATAGAAAATGAGCCCAAAACAAAATTTGCAACCTCACCAAAGAATACGACATAAAGAATGGGGATAATTACAACGGCCACTAGGATATTATCGCGGACGATCTTGAAAGTTGTTTTAACAAGATCCTCGGTGGAATAATTCCTAAATTTGCATTCGAAATATTAACGGAATAGTTTGATTTAAGCCAGATGAATTACGGCTACGAAAAAAATCTGATAATGCTATATCGCAAAGCGACATATCCAAGAGGATTAGTTCCCAATAATCGGCGGGAATAGATGGACTCTAACTTCCTGAATTGCAGACTGCCTTCAAAACGCTCGCTCTGAATTCGAGAGACGAGAACGATCTTCGAGCTCTTGGAGGCAAATCAGGACATCTCTAGAAGAACTTGCGGATCTCCATCTGCTCTCGAAGAGAGTGGAACAAACTGCTTTTTGACTTCCAGAGGTCTCGCGTTATTGCATGATGGGATATCGCCGCGAAACCCTCCTCCTCGGTTTCAAACTTTATCGGCGGTTTGTCAAAGGCTCCCTTGACGGTCTCCCGGACTTCCCAGACTCCGACCGGCACAGTGTATTCGGGCTTTACTTCGCGAACAATAAGCACGGTTGCCTGCCTCCTCATTTTGCTGAGACCTTCCAAGGCAGATAACCTCGCCGCGTAAAAACCTCCGGCCGTCTCCTTAGCGTACATCTTCCGACCAAAGTGGGGTTCATGATCCGAGCCGACCGTCGGCGCGTCCATAGATTCCGTCAGATCTATCTCGACGAGCTGGTACTGATATTTCCTTGGAAGGAGAAGGATCTGGTAGTCGTTGTAAAGGTACTCGTTGCGGTACAGAAGCGGCTTGTCGATCTCGTCGTAGCCCTTCACCTCTTTCAAAATCAGGTTTCCCATGTTGCTGTCAACCGCAGTTATCGACCACCTTGTCGGGACGATGCGCCGCTCGCTTTTGACACCGAGCATTCCGACGGAAAGAATCTTCGAGATCTGGTATATCGGGACATTTCCCCTGAGATACCTCAGCGCGTCTTCGGTCTTCATGTCCGTGTCACTGATTACCCCATCGACCTCACGCGGAACTGTCGCGTTGTCAACGACCCTGATCTTTTCAACCGGCGCAGGATTTCCTATGGGGGATGCGTGCTGGTCGAATTCAAAGGCGAAGGAAGGTTTTTTCGATAATTTGATCTCGACGTCCAGAGATTTTGAACTAATCGCGAGCTCCTGCATCGAATCCAGAATCTTGCTGACCGGTCTTGCAACATCGTCCACGTGCGAGCGGGAGAAGATCATCCGGCTGCGGTAGTCTAGGATGTCGCCGAGACTCGACCTCTGGGCGTACCAGGATTCCGGATCGTCTAGTATGCCCGCGTTTTCCTCCCTGTTAGGCGGAGACAGAACTCCGATGTTGACCTTGGGATAGAAACTGCTGCCGATGAATACCGCCGGTGGCGACGAGCCGAGGAAGCTGTCGGTTCTTTCTACGACATCCTTCCAGAATTTCACTCGATCCCAATGCTTGCTGTAGTCGATCTTCACGATATGAGCACTCTATTTCTTGCCGTTGCCCGACTCGGCTGTTTCCATCGCCGGGACAGGTTTCCAATGAAGTTGATTAGCATAGAACCATGATTTAGGAGTTTCATTAACTCAACGCGGGTTGTTGCTGAGTCACGCAGTGGATTGCCCCGAAGCCGGAGACAAGTTCCCTGCAGTTTATTCCGACGATTTTCCTCTGGGGAAAAACCTCCGCTAAAGTTGATAATGCTGCGGCATCATTCTTGTCTCCAAAAACCGGCACCAGCACGACGTCGTTTCCGATGTAGAAATTTGCGTAGCTGGCTGGAAGTTTGCCTTCGGAGTTTTCGACTTTTCCAGGCATCTTTAGAAGAACAACTTCCAGAGGAGTTCCATCAGAGGTTATCGCATTCTCGAGCGTCTTCAAATTTCCCTTTAGTGCCTCGTAATTTTCATCAGAGGGATCATCCTCGATCATGCAAACTATCTTATTCGAATGTACAAACCTTGCAATATCATCGACATGCCCGTCCGTGTCATCGCCTGAAATTCCCTCCCCGAGCCAGATGGGATTCGTGACTCCAAGAAAGTCGCGTAGGTACTTCTCAATTTCACGTTTGCTCAATTGCGGATTTCTATTTTTGTTTAGAAGGCACTGCGTCGTCGTCAGGCACAAACCTGAGCCGTTAACATCGATCGATCCTCCCTCTAGAACTATACCAGGCTCGAACACACTAACGCCTAACTCTTTGCAGATTTCCTTTCCGGTCTCGTTGTCTTTCAGGAGCTCATCGTACTTTCTGCCCCACGCGTTGAAGATCCATTTTGTAACGGCAACTCCTCCTGAGCTTCGAACGAAGATGGGGCCATAGTCCCGGATCCACACGTCCTGAGATCTTATCTGATGAAACCGGACGTTTGTCGTGGAGGAGAGCATTGAAGTCACTCTGTCCTCGGTTTTCTGGTCATCCACAAGTAGATCTACACACTCTCCCGTTTGAAGGGCTTGAATCATCTCTAGGTAGGTCTGCTCGACTCGATCTATGATGTCGTCAGGAAAAGTCAGCGGATCCTTCGGCCACGATAGCCACGTAGATTCATGTCTCTCCCACTCTGCCGGCATTCTAAAGCCGAGCTCAAACGGCGTCGTTTGCAATTTCACTTGATTATCTTTGTGTATGTCTTGGGCATCCTGTTTCGAAGAAAGCCCCAGCCCTTTTCGATTTCATCTCCAAGAGATAGATCGCATTCTACGACGAGGATCTGCTCTTTGGACACTGCTCGTGCAAGAAGTTCTCCAAACTGGTCGTAGACAAATGATCCGCCCCAGAATTTCATTTCACCCTCTCTACCGGTCCGATTCACTGCCGCGACCACCATGCTGTTAGAAACTGCATGACCCCGCTGCACTGCTTCCCAAGCGTCCTGCCAGCTTCCCTCTGTTTGCTCAATACCCTGGACAGTTCCAATCGCAGTGGGATAAAACAGAATGTTCGCACCGAGGAGCTTTTCAATTCTCGCGGCCTCCGGATACCACTGATCAAAGCAGATCAGCGAGCCGATCCTTCCGTAAGAAGTTTTGAAAGTGGGGTACGATTTTCCCGAGCTAAAATAATCCTGTTCGTAAAACGATTCGTCCTCTGGGATGTGCACTTTTCTGTACTTCCCGAGCAACTTGCCCTGCTCGTCGAAGACAACGCTGGTATTGTACTTCTTTTTGTCCCCGTCAATCTCGTAGATTGAGCCGCCGACAAGCACTATGTTGTTTTTCCTTGCAGCGTTCGAGAGGAATTCACTAGTGGGACCGGGAATCTTCTCCGGCTGTAAACTGGATTTTTCAGTTTGGGGAAAATACCGAGTTGCAAAAAGTTCTGGGAGGCAGACGACCTGAGAACCCTTCGAAGCTGCCTCATCGATCATTCCGAGAGCTTTTGAGAGATTTTCCTCTCTGTCCTCGCTCATCGACATCTGGACGAGGCCCAGTGTAACAATCGATGACATCTACGGCAGAGAATTCGGTACTTTGACTAATAACTCGTTCTAGTCCGTTACGATAAAAAAAGAAAGGAGGAGGATGAAAGCCCAAGAAATCGGGCCCTCGATCTAAGAGGACTTGCCGCTGATCGTTGTCGATGCTCCGTCGTTACCGGTTACAGAGATTGTGTAGGTTGTTCCCGAAACGAGTGGATTTGTGCCAACTCCCTGTTGGGCAAGATTGAACTGGAAGACAGTTCCCGCAGGCACTGTGATTGATCCCGTAGTGATGATTACACCATAGATCAAAGCAGCTGAAGAAATTATTTGCTTCGACCCAGGGCCTCCGGCCGCAGTCACAAGACTCGATGACACGACGACTCCTGTACCTAATGTGAAAGTGGCAACAACAGGCGTTGCAGTACCCGCTGCGCAAGTCTCAATGTTTGTAGCTGCTTGACCGAACACGCTTACCGTCAAAGCACTGGGGGAACCTGCACAAGTAATCGCAGTGATCGGAGACACCGTTACAGTGTTACTTCCTGTAGCAGTTAATTGGAGTCCTGCAGGAATAGTATACGATGTTCCCGCCCCAGAGCATGGAGTAGCTCCGGAACAGCTGACTGTGATTGCTGGTCCCAATTGCTGGTTCAGGATCGAGGACTTTACGAAGAAGTTTGCAGTAAATGAATCAGCGACAGGCCCCTGATTTCTCAGAAACACCTGAGCTGGCACCGACGATGCCGCACTTGCAAATGTAACCTGGTCGATACTGAGGTTTGCAACCTGTCCTCCAGAATTTCCTGTGCTGTTTCCTACGAACCCGATGACGTAGGCATACACTACGACTCCTGCCGCGATCGCGATAAGAATCAAAAGCAATGTCGCGATTATCGGACTGATTCCTCGCTTACTTGTTGAAAGTTTGTTTGTGTTCAATTTTCTATGCACCTTTAAGATATGACCTTCGTGCTACTCGTCGCCTCTCCTCCGTCAGGGGTAACGACCTTAACCGTGATCGTGTCTCCTGCATTGGGAGTTGGACTAAGCACTCCGGCCCAAGAGCTTCCCGAGCAAGTCGCTGAGGATCCTGGACTTACATTCGATGAACTGCATGTGGCCACAACACCCGTGGGTTGACCAGAAGCAGTGATGTCGACGAAGTATATTTGGAAGTTACCAGTTGGAAAAGCACCGCTGCCAGTATTCTGGATTACAACCGAGTAGACATTTGATCCGGTACAGTGTGTATTGATGCTGGCGCAGAAATTCTCAACTTGAAGTACACTGGTATTGCCCCCTGTGTTTGATGTAGAATTGCCGATGAAACCGATAACGTAAGCGTACACTACCACCCCTGCCGCGATTGCGATCAAAATCAGGAGCAGCGTCGCGATTATTGGAGAGATGGCTTTTCTCTCTTTTCCTATATTCGAGAGAATCTTACGATTCACTTTGTAGTTACCTAGGGACACGGTATTTCGGTGATATAATAACATGCCTTTAATTCGTACTGTCAATGGAGACTTGATCCTGTAAGAATCAAGTTCGGATATAATGTAATTAGAGCATAATGGATTCGTGGTACTAATTACCAGTAAATTTTCTGGATTACGAAGTTCAGATGCATTTGGCAGGCTTGATGTCCCAGGAGATTAATTGAAACCTAAATTCTGACGTCACGTATGATTCATCATTGAAACTTGGATTTCGCAGCGCCGAGATACGATTCATAGTCTCCAACCGTGAATAAGACGAAACGGATCTCTTTCAATCTACGATTTCCGATCTTGTCTATTCCTTCTATAACCGAATTTAGAGCAACAATTGATGCTAGATCAATGGGATATCCGTAGGCATCAGTACTGATCGCTGGGAACGAAATCGACTCTAGATTTTTGGATGCCGCGAGTTGCAGAGAATTTTCGTAGCAGGCAGCTGAAGTTCTCTTTTTCACCCTTCGCTCCTCCACAACAAACTGGACCTACGGTGTGGATTACGTACTCAGCTCGCAAGTTTCCCCACCAGTGATAATTGCCTTCCCGGTCGGAAGCCCGTCGGGCCATTCCCGCTTGCGGATCGCAAGGCACCTGCTTGAGGATTTCGGGACCTCCTGCTCTGTGGATTGCCTCATCAACACCCCCGCCGCCCATGAGAGAAGAGCTGGCAGCGTTCACGATTGCATCTGTCTCTTGATCCACAATGTCACCCTGGATCACCGAGATCGTCGTTCCACAATAAACTAACGGTAGCAACGATGATTTCTTCTAGATTTTCAATCCCTCTTGACCATAAATCATTTCATCTACAATGTTTTTGGGGATCTCAGAAAACAGATGGCGATAGGTCGTTTCCAAATTATGGCAATTCTCCAAGCTGCCCTGCGAAGGCGCTTGGTTTGCCGGAAGACTCCGCATATTCTTGGGGGCTGAATAGATCTATATTTTATGCTGCCGCGAAAAGGGGGTTCAAAGGAAAACCATCGACCCAAGGATTTCACGGTAAATCATCAAAGGAAAAAGAATCAGCACAACCTGAAAACAAAGAATATTTCCTCGGAAATGAGAAAGCCTTCCTGGATGAGAAATCAACCAAGAACAACCCGCTCTTTGAAATCGGCGGCGAGGTTCAGTCACCGAAGGATTTTGAAAAACAGATAGTTTCAAGGTTTGGAAACGAGACCAACTTTAGAAGAGCCTGGGACGAAGCACTCAAGATCGTAAAAGCTATGACGATGACACGCTGAAATCACATCAAGAGTTCTACGAGAAGGTGTACAAGCCGAGGAGGGATGATCTCTCGAAAAAGTGGACTGAGTTATTCGCGGGAAAATCGTCAGCCGCTTCCAAAACTCGCTAGCTGGTTTGCTACGCTTATTAGCCGAGCGAGAGCCTCAATCCAGATCATGCGAATTGGAATTATTGGAACTGGGATTGTAGGCAATACACTTGGCACGAAACTTGTTCAGCTCGGTTACGAAGTGAAGATGGGGTCTCGAACCTCTAACAATGAAAAGGCGGCAGAGTGGGTGAAAAATGCGGGAGCGAAGGCCTCGCAGGGAACATTCGCCGACGCGGCTTCTTTCGGGGAGATCGTGTTCAACTGTACTTCTGGAAATGTATCTGTTGAGGCGCTGAGGATGGCAGGGGCTCAAAATCTCAAGGGAAAGGTGCTGGTCGATGTGGCAAACGCGCTTGATTTTTCGAAGGGTATGCCGCCGACTCTGACCATTGTGAACACAGACTCAGTTGGAGAACAGATTCAGAGGGAATTTCCAGAAGCGAAAGTGGTAAAGTCTCTCAACACAATGGCAGCTCAGGTCATGGTGAATCCGATGGGGGTTCCAGGCGAGCATGATGTTTTTGTTTGCGGGAACGACCCGCAGGCGAAAGCGCAAGTGCAAAAGATTCTCGGTGAACTCGGCTGGAAGAGTATAATCGACCTGGGCGATATATCGACTTCGCGGGGAGTTGAAATGTGGTTCACGCTCTTTTTCAGGCTCCGGATGAAGTACCAGACTCCGATGTTCAACCTTCACATCCAGAGACAGAGTTAGGACGCTCCACTTTTCCGAATGAAAACTGGGACAGTGAACGAAGTGGAGTCGTCGCCGGAATATTTTGTTGGGCTCCTGGGCGAGCAGAACATCATTCGGACCAGTTCTCAGGAAAAGATCCAGGACTATCTCAAGGACATGGCGGATTACCCCTCCGAACCACTGTTCGTCTTGCGCCCCGATTCGACTTTGCAAGTCTCAAAGATAGTCGCAAGAGCAAATGAAACGCGAACTCCCATCGTAGCGAGGGGTGCCGGAACGAGTTTGACCGGTGCGTCATCGGCCCACGGCTGGATAGTAGTCGATTTCACCCGGATGAAGAAAATCCTGAAAATCGACACGGTAAACTGGTACGCGCACGTCGAGGCAGGAGTTGTTCTTGAAGACCTGAACGACGAGCTGAAAAAGTATGGATTTTTCTTTCCGCCAGATCCAGGGAGCACTCCCTGGTGCACAATCGGCGGCGCAATCGCGGAGAACTCGGGAGGCATGAAGTGCTTCAAGTACGGCACCGTGAAGGACTGGATATTGTCACTGAGGGTTGTCCTCGCCGACGGATCAATCGTAAAATTTGGCGAGCCCCTGCCGAAGAACCGCGTGGGTTACGATTTCGTCCATCTTATGTGCGGTAGCGAGGGGACTTTGGGTCTGATCACCGAGGCGTGGGTGAAGATCACTCCCATCCCTCCGAAGAGTGCCGAGCACAAGAGGCTGCTTGTCTTTTTCGATAACTGGGCGTCCGCGGGGAAGGCGATCCAGAAGATCAGGGAAAATAGGATCCAGCCCGTGCTGCTGGAGTTCATGGACAGGGAGACGATGCACTCCGTCAACACTGCGTTTGATCTAGGCGTACCGGAAGACGAGGCCATCCTGTTCATCGAGACGGATTCCAGATTATCCGAGCTGCTCAAGATCTGCCAAGAGTGCGGCTCGACCGCAAATTACGTGGCAAAGGACGAGGCGGACGAGGAGCGGCTGTACAATGCCAGGATGCTCAACTACATGGGATTAAAGTCGCTCAACATGGCGCTGCACACGGAGGACGTGGTGGTTCCCATAGACAAGCTCGTGGACTATCTGGAATTTGTAAAGCAGGTCTCGAAAAAATACGGCCTGCGGATCCCCACAGGAGGCCACGCGGGAGACGGCAATGTGCACCCGAGCATTCTGTATGATGAAAATTCGAAAGAGTCCAGGGAGGCGGCTGATCTGGCGTTCGCGGATATCTGCAACTATGCGATTGAAGTCGGGGGATCTGTCACAGGAGAACACGGGATCGGAGAGCAGAAGATAGCCTTCGCGGAGGCCCAGCTCCTAAAGAGCAATGGAAGAGAAGTCCTCGAGCTAATGCGGCATCTCAAAAAACAGTGGGACCCAAACAACATTCTGAATCCCGGAAAAGTTCTCAGACTGGAAGATGACTAGAAGGCCCTTCGGATTCCATTTTCTAAGGAGTACACACGAACGATTGTAGAACTCCTAGGGGGCCCCCTCTCCATCGCCACTTTCTTTGTGCTCCGTTCAATTCGTTCCGAGCTTACTGAGCTCCGTTCAGCTCGTTTCAAGCTCTTCTGAGCTTACAAAGCTTGAACGTCAGCTCTTTGGCTGAAAAGTGCTCACGTGTGTGAAACGCAGAAAAAAAATTCTATATAAGAATCAATGAAATCTAGTAATTAAGACCTCGGAGAAAGTGTCTATTTTTCCAGATTGGTAAACAGGATTATGTTTTGAACAGTTTTGTGCGCCTAATTTTCTGGGGTCACTACTTCCAAAGATTCCCGAAGCTCTTGGATTTCTGCCGTAGTTGATTGCAATTGCGACCCCCATTGTGACTATAATCAAGCCGAAAATCATTGAGAGATAGAATGACAAGTCGGGTTGGCAGACACAAGTATTCGGCTGTCCGACCTGTTGAGCTGGACACGAACATATAGTTGGAGTAAGAAGTTTTGTAATCATAATCAAGCTTCCCAAAGAGAGAAAGAGAATTCCCACGATGAAGCCTGCCGAACTGCGCAAAGCGTTCCGACCTCAAAATGAAATTCAGACGGATTTTAACGAAACTTTAGAAACACAATAATGGACAATCAGCCCAATGAATCGAATTTCGCCTGCTCGTCCATTCTCTCTGAAAGAAGCACTTCCTTGTCAAAGAGCTCCTGGGTTATCGACTCGTATTCTGCCATAATCTCCCTGATTTCTTTTGTCAAGTTTCCTGAAGGTATGCTGTCTGATTTGAGCGCGCGCGACGCCCACTGGAATAGTTTTGACTTGTTAGAGTCGACCAGTTTGTCCCTCTTGGCCTCAAGATCGGAGATTTCCCTTCGGAGTCTGTCGACCACCTCGGTGTTCTGGCCGCCGGAGACCCATGTCCTGACCATAGGGACCTAAAACTGGACTGCAGCCAAATAACGCTTCCTTGCCATTTCATTCGGGATCGTTCTGAGAGTCAACATCACTGTTCTTTACCCTAGAACTAAATCGGCCGCCCTTTGTCTACTCCAGACCATGAGCAACAATATGTCTGGTAAGATAGTGGGAATATCTCTTGTGATAGCAATCCTAGCCGTGGCCTTCCTCGGGCTTGTCGCGTATTCCGCGACAGTGTCGAGGGCCTCTCAAGCCGATACTGTGAGCACGGTTTCGACAAATAGCAGCAGCACGCCGTCAACGATCTCAGTTCCGGGTGTCGGAATCGCAAGCGCGATACCGGATGAGGTCCAGATCGTCCTGGGCGTGACAAATTCGGGGCCGAACGCTACTTCCGTTCTATTGCAAAACAGCGCTAACATGACGAACGTTATTACCGCAATCGAAAAGGGCGTGGGAATCAACAGCAGCGATGTTCAGACTACAAACTTCAATTTTGGTCCGACCTATGCGCAGTATTCCAACACCATAAACGGGTATCAGGCGAGCAACAACGTTCAGGTAACTCTCTCGGGCAGTGACGTCTCCAAGCTTGACAGCGTAATCAATGCGGCCGTGAATGCCGGAGTAAACCAGATTCAGAGCATCCAGTACGTACTTTCAAATTCTCTGCAGACTCAGCTCCAAAATCAGGCTCTAAAGAATGCAATCGCCAGTGCGAATGAGACCGCTCTCCTGACAGCAGGATCAGAGAACGTGAAGATCGTTGGAATACAGAGTGTTTCAGTTCTTGGATCTAACTATCAGCAGCCAAACTACTACTCATACGGCAGTGAGGTTGTCCTCGCGTCAACTACTTCAGTGAATTACTCGGTCCCGATCTCGCCGGGCCAGACTCAATACACCATGCAGGTGCAGGTCGTCTATCTGCTGGGCTAGTAACGCGAAAATCCGATCAATCGGGAGGATGTTTTCCTCCCTTCATTTCCCTTTTTGGCCTCCCACGAAATGCTTAAGGAGCTGTCTGGCTAAGCCAGCCAGCCATGCAATCTACAAAGAGTATTTCAATCATTGCTATTTTCACTTCACTGATCATTGCAAGCGACTATGTACTCGCTCCGATACCAAACGTCAAGCTCGTATTTACTCTCACCTTTGCCTCGACCTATTCCCTCGGTCTTAAAATTGGTACGTCTATCAGCTGTTCTCTCTGAATTGATTTGGGGAAGTATCAGCCCTTATGGTTTCGGAGGACCAATCATCCCGTTTCTTATCGCAGGAAATTTGGTCTACGTTTTGGCTGGCTGGGGGGCTTCAAGGGTCTGGGGTCAGGACATCGCCCCCGTTTCTTCTCTGAACCTAATCTTCGGCTCGATAATGGCGATCTGCGCTTTTTTCTGGGATACTATCACAAATTTCGGCACAGCCATCATAGCGACGTGGCCCTATCTGACTTTGGCAAAGTTCCTTTATTTTGAAGCGTTTGGGGTTCCGTTCATGGTGTTCCATGAGCTCGGAGACTTCGTGATCGGGGCGGCTCTCGCATCAGTTATCATAGTTTACTTCAGACGTTTGAGACCGCAAAGTAACAAATTACTGTCTTCGACGGTTGAGGGAACGCAACCTCTCAGCTCAAATGGAGGTTCTGCAAATTGACGACGCGGCCGAGATCTATCTACGGCCTGATCGCGGTCCTCGTCGCGATAATAGTGATTGTGTCAAGCATTGCGGGATTGTACTACTACCAGTACAGCCAGGTTGCTTCGGAGAATTCGACCTATGTTCAAGAATTGAATCAGTTGAACGTCAAGTACCTTTCAAATGTCCTGATCGATTTCGGGAATGGGACCAGAAATTGGTACAACGTTACAAACGTGCAGCCCGGAACTAACCTCTACGTAGAAACGCAGATAATTGCTAAGGGCGACGTCAACGCGACTTACTATCCGCAGTATCAGTCTCATTTTGTTACAGCGATCTTGAATGTAGGGAATACGAATACGATGTACTGGCTCTTGTGGACCTACAACAAGACGACTTCATGGCAACAGGCACCGGTCGGCCCCGACGAACTTCAGGTAACCAACGACTCCGTCTTCGCCTGGAGCTTCTGTAGCGGTAATTGTACTTCTCCGTGACCAGTTTGGAGATAAGTCTCGAGCAAACCTCTTCGAGACTCAAAGAGCTGCTTTATTCATCCGTCCAAGATGGAAATGGAGATTCGATCCTCCTCTCTGGAGGACTGGACACTAGCATTATCGTTACAATCGCGACGTCACTTGATCAGAAAATCCACGCATTTACGGTGATATTGAAAGATTCTCCTGCGCCTGATCTCGACTTTTCCAAGATGCTTGCCGGGAAATTCGGGATTCGACACGATATCATCGAAGTCAACTTTAACGAAATAGAATCATCATTACCAAAAGTCATCAAGACACTCAAGTCTTTCGATCCGATGGAAGTTAGGAACAGTGTTACTGTTTTTCTTGGACTAGAGAGGGCGGAATCCAAAGGTTTTCAGCGAGTTCTGACGGGAGACGCGGCGGATGAACTTTTTGCAGGATACAGTTTTGTAAATTCACTCCAGAAAGCAGAGGCCCAAGCTAAACTCAAACACTTGTGGGAAGTGATGCACTTCTCCTCGATTCCGCTCGCGAGGTCACTAGAAATCAAAGCAATACTCACATTCCTCGACGAGAGGGTTAGAGATTTCGCAATGAAGGAGATACCCTTCGAGTACCTCGTAGGGAAGAGAGAAGGTCAGGTCTTTGGAAAGTATCTGTTGAGAAAAGCATTCGAAAGCAAGCTTCCTGAAGAGATTGTGTGGAGAAAAAAGACCCCGATAGAGTACGGTTCTGGGACGACGATCCTCCCTCAGTTTTATTCGATGAAAATTCTCAACGATGAATTCAGCGAGAAGAAGAGACGGTACTTTGAAAGTGACGGAGAAAGATTGCGCGACAAGGAACAATTGCATTACTACGAAATTTACCGAAATGCGTTCGGCCCTCCGGCCAGATAGATCGCGAAGAGTATGCTCCGCGTGCAATTCGAATATAACTAATTTGGCTACTTTTTGCACTGCGTGTGGCGAATACCCGATCTGATTTCGATCTTGCGAGTACAGAGTGGAAATAGCGAAAAGGTTATCTATGAATAGATACAACTATTCCTATCCTAGACGGCTCAGAGATTCGCGAAATCTCGGGTAATGTGGTACGCGTGAGGCATGTCTGCGAACGTGGCGGACCTCTGCAGAAGCTCACGATAACCCCACTCTAGGTAATTATTTCTTAATCCATTCTTCATAGCAATGCAGTGTTTGTTGGGCATTGCAAAAATTACTTGCAGGATTTTCGTCGGTGCCTAAACAACCTATCATGAGCGATTACAAAACAATCCTAAAATAGATTCTACTGTTAGATTCCTTCCGATTGAGCTCCACAATTAAAGTCCTGATCGTTATACTTGTTGTTGCTTTCATGGTTCTTTTAATTGGTCTTTCGATCAGCCTTTCTTTTTACTCGACTACTACGGAGACAAGTACCGTTCTTCGAACTGTAAAGATCATTTCGAACCAGACTATAATTAGACAGTTTCTAACGACTCTGGTTTCTAATCAGACAGCAGAAACGACCTTGACGAAGACAGTAAATGAATCCCTCAGGCCGCAGAAGATAGTTCAATTGGTGCTTGTCACGGAAATCGTTGAAAATGCAGTGTGTTTTCTAGGATACACTAGTGAATCTTCTACGATCTATCAGTTTCCCACAAATGCGACTGATCAATACTTTAACGCCACGCTCGCCACATCAACGAGCATTACGACCACTACATCATACGAAAACATCACCGTTGATTCATTAATCACTTACAACACCACGACCGTAACATCACCTTGTTTGATTACAAACGGCCCGTCTGGAAACAACAGCACCAGTACGTGCTTTTGTGTATAGCTAGATTTCGAAGATGTGACTACCACCATCAAGCTTGTTAACAGAAAGTAACACACTGTCATCCACTGTATTGAAGACCAGATATCCCCTGTCGTTGTAGATGTTTTTCTCGGTCGTCAAACAACCGGCGCAAGCTATCTTCAATCTCGGAAAGAACTTTAGCGCGTGAGAGTGTCCGAGTATCAAATAGGTGTTATTGGTTCGCGATTTGATTTTTGAGAATACCGCGTATCCTAGCACGGGTAAATTGCTATCTAGCTTTCTCAGTGTGGACGCTAACCTGCCCGTCATATACTCCGAATGTAAATTAAATTGAAACCCATGAATGAAAATGAGTTTTCTACCATTTAGATCCAGAGTCAGTGATTTTTCACCATGTTGAGAAAAATCATGGTCACCCACTATGAAGGAGTAGTCTTTGCAAGGAGATGTTTGAATTAGCCGTAGGAATTCATCGGCATAACTGATATTCTGGACGTTATCTCCCAAGAAGATTGTTTTGTCTGGCCGTTCTTCGTTTATGATGCTCAGGAATTGCTTTGTGTCTGTCAGCGGATAGTGTGTATCCGACATAACCAAGATTTTCGTTTTGTTGACCTACCTCATACGAGCTGAAGAACTTGGTTATCGCAACCGATTGAACAAAAGGATAACGATCAGGATAACATTGTGATCTAAAAATATTAAGACATTCCGATATGGAATTCCAGTTTCGTGGCTACCCGAGTCAAAGCTGGAGAGATGAATGAATGGGTAGACGAATGGCGCGCCAAGATCTATTCTTTGAGGTTGAATTCGGGTTCAAGGTGATCTGCGCCTCAACTCAGGCATCCCAACGATATCGTTGGATAGTTTGAGTAGTTCGTAACTAAGTGAATCGCAGTCTCAAAGGAATCAGAAAAGCAACTTCAAACAGTTAGTTGGCTAAAATTAACCGTTTTTTTGGGCAGAAATAAAGAAGGAGGGGGGGTCGTTAAGGCAGTAAGCCCAACTGACCCGCCATCGAAGCCGTGTCCCAGTATGATTGGATATGCTGAATCTTGCCGTTTGTGAAGTCCATTCGGAAAGCTCCAGTTAACCGATAGGATTTCCCTGTTGGTTCTTGATTGCCCATCTTTCCCTTCATAGTTCCTCCATGCGAGATTTCGGCGACTAATCTATCGTCTTCTGCAGTTAGAGCAACAGCTTCCATCTTAAAGTCTGGAAACGTGTTGTATATCCCCTGCCAGTGCTCTCGGGCTTCGGCCTTCCCATTGGCTGGCGGCATGTTCTCGCCGGCTGCGCTTCTGATGACAACGTCATCGGTCACGAAGCCAATCAGCTTGTCGAGATCGTGTGCCCTATGCGCGCTTATCCATTCGTTGAATGTCTGTAAGTTTTCTTGCTTGCTCATGCTCAGGGGCTTGGTAACTTCACGATAAGAATTCACCGTGAGTTTGAATAGAAAATTGTCACCAGATCAGATAAATATAGACGAATATCGGAATCAGATTAAGAAAAATGGACAGCCTTGATGTCAGAATCATACATGATATTCTCGAAAGCAAGGCTACGTCTCCCGTCGATGCAAACGTCAGGAAGTCATTGTCTTCCATAGCCAGAAAATTAGAGGTCGACGAGAATACCGTCAAGAACAGAATCGACAGGCTCAGGAGGTCAGGATTCCTGAGGGGATGGTGGGTTGGTATTAATCCGAACTTGGTCAATCAGAAGATGGCCCAAATCTGGTTTGATGTGAAAAGTCCATCCGCAAAACAGGAAGTGATTCAGAAGGTATCACTGATCCCCGGCGTTGCTGTGATAAAAAATCTCTTCGGGCCCTCACTCTGCATAGCCTTTTACTACGAAGGCGAGCAGACGCTGAAGAAGACGACGGAACTCATTTCGAGCATTGCAGGATCCAGTTCCATAACCAGTGCCAGTGAGCCTTTTCCAATCTGCAGAATTACACTGTCAAGCTATGACCTAAGGATAATTGCAAGTCTTCAGAAGGAACCCCTAAAGCCGTACACAGATATCGCTAATGAACTCGGGCTATCGACTAAGACGGTAAAGCGAAGGATCAACCGGTTGAGCGAAGGGGACGCACTTTACCTGGTGGCTGAACTAGATATCCGAAGTTCCTGAGCGGAGGTATTGCCTGCGGCCTTTTGATATTCTACGACGATCCCAGACGAAAATATCTCGTAGAAGAGATTGTTTCCTATCTCGGCGACCAGCTAATTTTCGCCAATCTGGATGATCTTCATCACGGATATTTTGCCCTCATAATTACGAACCTGGCCATGGCACAGCAGATCTTGAATTGGGCTTTGGCTCAAAAGGGAGTTTCAACCGGGAGAATAGACATTGTGCAGGAGATAATCTCGTTATATTCCGTGTATGAGGAGCAGCTTGAAAAACTTCAACATAGCTCAGCATATGCACCGCACGCAAGAACCTTGCGAACATAATTATGCTGCGGAGTAATGTGTCTGGCAGAGTCTGATCTTCTTTAATCGTACAAACACCAAGCGTTTGGATTTGTCAAACAAGAAACGACTTTAACAAGAATCTCCTAGACATAATCGAAAAGGAAAAACCTTGTAATATTTTTCACGTGTGAGAAGTTCGAATACTAATTTACACACATCACATTCGAACTAAGAAACAAGATCTGTGCTCTTCGAAGAATCAACAGATTATCTCTCCAGAGCAACTAGCCGCGGAATCGATTTTCCAAGGTCCTCCTGAGTCGTCATCAAGACTTTGGTTTGCTAAAACAAAATCACTATAAGACAAGGCAATTAAACAATAATTAGTAGCTGATCACGAGCTCGCAGTCTTAAATGTCGGAGCTTTACGGTGAATTGATACTTCCAAGAATTAGCGAAATTCTCCGAGCTAGGAATGTGGTCATTGTAGGATGGCAACTATTCTCGATCATCCCTCTAAGATCACCGCTATTACTCAGCGAAAAATTTCTCTCAACATTCGAATTCGGGTTAACTTGCCTGAACAAAGGCTAAGACTGTCAATACAAATATCCCTAGGCTAGCAGAGATCACCAGAGCGTCATATTTGACCGATTTCTTGTAAAGTAGCTTAAGCAACCCGTTCGACATTTGACAGAGTTCAGCAAATGACTTCACAAAATATTCCCTCTTGTCTGCATCATGTTCTGATTCTCTCGATTCACTGACAATGCACTGTAGTATAGATACCAATGGGTCGAAAGGAAAGCTAAAAATGAACGTTCTGTACACTTTATCACACAACCCTTGGTTATTTCATAACACAGGTGCAGAGAAAGAGGTTATTCGTTGCTTTCAACTATTCCTACTCAATTGTCGAACTTTTCCTAAGAAGGAACGACTGTAATATCTATTCCCTGCTGATGCCGAGAAAACGTCTGTAGGTCGGGAAAGGTCTTACCACAGCTGCAAGTAATACTGCCAGAGTCGTCCATCCTTTCTTTCATAAGGGTAGATTATTGCGATGTAGTATCGATAGCCTCTACCCCATAGAAGAACGCGACTAGAGTAGTTTGCTTTTCAAGCAAAAAGAGAGGAAAGATCATGCAAACCCTCACCCCACAAAATGTGTCAATTGTTTGTTAAATTCAACAGGATTCTCCAAATTGCTCAGATGCGCCGCGTTCGGAAGTACGTGAAACTCCGAATTTCGAATCTTATCGTGCATCAGCTCAGAGAGATTCGGAGGCGTGACTTTGTCCAGTTCTCCAACCAAAATAAGCGTTGGAACATTGATCCGTGATAGGGCATCTGAAGTATCGGTCCTCCCCGCGAGTGCCAGCAATGTCCCACAGATTCCAGTTTGCGAATTGGATTGGATTATCCGTCTAATCATTTCCACTTCTCCAGGTTTTGATTGGAAGCTCTCCGGTGCAAAAACTGCCTTCAAGAATGTCTCGGCGAACGCATTGACTCCGTCAGTTTTCACCGATCTTATGCTGGCGGCGCGTCTCAGTTTTGCCTCGTTTGAATCAGCTTGGGGGCCAGTATCACAAAGTATAAGTGAAGAGACTCTCTCAGGATTTCTTTCTATTGTGCGTAGTGCGATATACCCACCCAGAGAAAGTCCACATAACTCGGCTTTTGAGACGTTGAGATGATCCAGCAGTGCGATTAGATCGTCGACAAAAAACTCCAGCATGTATTGACCATCGCTAACACCGCTCTTGCCATGGCCTCTAATGTCGTAGGCAATCACGCGATGTTCGTCTTTTAGTAATTGGATCTGGGCGCTCCACATCTCGGAACTAAAAGGGAATCCATGGATTAGTACAACTGGGGACTTTCTATCGTCTTGCACCCCGACGTCGATGAAGTGTACATTTATTCCGTTTATATTTTCATCCAAAGCGAATCGTTCCCCCAAAAAAACGCAAATCATTCGCTATTGAAGGATGTCCCAAAATATTCGTTGTGTTCCACATCCCAAAAACGAGCGTTAATAGTTCCGCACTTCGAGCATTTGTAATCAATCTTGATATCGCCGAGTGTGTCGCACTTTGCTTCCCGGATAATCATATGTTGAGGATCTCGAGATTGAGATTTCAATCTTGTTAGTACAGCCAACGCACACAAACTCCGTTTTAGAAGCCAATGATACTCGAAGCTTAAAGCCAGTAAGATAAGCGTTAAAACAGATGTTCTTGGCGAGCTGAATGGCCAATGCGATAGCTGGCAGAGGCTGAGCGGGTGTTCCAGCGGCAACCTGTGAATCGCGGACACGGGAAACAACAGGCTGCTGGAGTTAAAAGCCCCGCTGACGACGGGGGAGGATGCATCCTAGGTTTTGGGTCAGCCGAATTTTACTATCTGTCAGGCAACTTCGCTTCAGCCTTACCCATACAGCTTCAGCGTCATTATGACAAGGATTGGTTCAAAACCAAAGACCCGTCAAAGAAGGAATAGGTCAAGGAAGACGTTTCAACGCTGCGAAGATTAGGATTAATTTCAGTCCAGATAATATTGAACATTGGCATAGTCTGTCTAGCGGATCGTCAAAAAGTAAGTCTCATCCTGCAAGCCTACTGTTGGGATAGACTTTAGGCCTTTGGCATTCGCCCAATTCGAAGCTTCCATCATTATTCTTTCTCTTGCATCATTTTGAAGATCTGGAAGGTCCAACGTCGTCCTAGAATTATCAGTCTGGGGAGCACTCACGGGATTAACAACCGCTCTGGACTCTTGAAGAGTGAGGACAAGTTCGGTAGCTGAGTTCGTACGAGTTGTTGTGTTCAATCGAAATGGTAAGTGAAGTCATAATTAGATAGATTGCTTGACTGCCAATAAATGTCTATTCGACTCATTTGCATCGGTTTTGTTGGCCTAATCTGTTTTAGGATCGAATAAATACTGAATGTAGTTGGGTGACCAAAAGCAATACACGATAAGTTTGGGGCTTATAGTTCACATTCATGACTTGAAGATGATTGACTGCACTCTCCCAAAATCATAGACTAGATAACAGTCTGTTCGATCCAGCTCACTACGTTGTCGCAGCATACATAACTTGTATTCTTTATTCTCCCGTCTTGAGTTACAGATAGGGATATCGGGGCTTGGCACTCTCTATGATTTGCTGCCCTGCAACTTTCGCAAATAACATTAGCTTTGGACATGATACTTGCCCCATTGATTCCAGATTGATTATCTCAGAGAACTTTTGGTGAGTAAATAAAAGAGTGTCATTATTGCGTCCTTGCCGTAATTGATAGCCAAGAATGTCCCCGAAAAAGCGTGCCTATCATTGAGAAAAATTCCTGAAAAAGGGCTCCCGGAACATTCAAGCTCCACAACAAGAATAGAGTTGAAAAGAGGAAGACGCTCAAACAGACCAGCATGGATTTGAACCTTTTTCTCGGATCGAATTTTCTCGTCTTAGGTTGGGGACTGAGACCACGTTTGGAGCGAAGTTTATGAATTCTATTCATCTCCCTTTCCCGAGAATCCCATTTTCTATTTTTGATATCGTCCTCTTCCATTACAAATTCCTCAATCTAACCTGGCCGACATAAATTATTAGACTGAAAGGGCCACAGACCTAGACATTCTCATTTTTGGCCAACTTCCCTTCCTATCTCAGGTTGTATGTCTCGATTACAGGCACCGAAGGAGATTGTTGAAGAGGCTTATAGAGAGGAGAGGGACGCAAACGTAAGCAAGAGGATATTCCTCGTTCTGAAGGTCAAGTACGAGGGTGTCCCGGCGTCGCACGTAGCAAGGGAAGTTCACCGGCACAAATCATGGACGACACCGTGGCTTAGACGTTTCGAGAAAGATGGGCTAGAAGGACTCAAGACGATGGAAAGGAGCGGGAGACCTCCGAAGCTCGATCACAACAAGTTCATTGCGGTGAAGAGGAAGGTCGTGAAGAACGAATGCGGCTGGACCGTGAAGGAGGTCAGGGAGATGATCCGCAAGGAAGCAGACGTGGCATACACTGAGAGACACATCTACAGGTTGATGCAGAAGTGGGGAGTGAGAGCAATTGTCCCTGACAAGAGGTTACTTCACAAGGCTTCCCTCGAAGAGAGGCTCGAATTTAAAAAAGGACCGCAAGACTCCTCAGGAATATCCCGGAAGGCTTCACCGTAGCATCCGAAGACGAATCAATCTTCGTCCAGAACATAGAAACCAAAAGGGTGTGGGCGGTCAAAGGGATTCGACCGATTCGGATTGTGTCAGGCTCGCACGGCAACACCGTGGTGTTTGGAGCGATCAGCCTGGACGGGACACAAATCTTCAGGCAGTACGAGAAATTCAATGGCGAGACATTCCTCGACTACCTGAAGAAGGTGCACAGGAAGTTTGGATCACTCTATCTCTTCCTTGACAAAGCAAGGCAACACCACAAAACCAGGATCGTAACTGATTATTTGGGTAAGAACAGGAAGACTCTCAGAGTCAGATGGATCCCGACAGCTTCGCCAGAGTTCAACATGATGGAGGAGTGTTGGCGCGAGGGTGAGAAGGATCTCTCAAGGCTTCCAACCTTTCCGACGTCATTGAAAGAACTGAAATCAATCCTGGCAGAATACTATCGAACGCGAAGGTTTTGCTCGCATCTTGACATGAAGAAATTCCTTCTGACCAACAGGTGTCTATGAACTTATGTCGGCCAGGTTAATTCAATTCCGAGAAAGTACTCATCAAACCAATTATCTTCGTTCAGTCTCGATGCTTCACGACTTTCCCGCGTCAGAGCATCTGTGGGAGTGATAATAAGAAAGCGGTCAATTAAGATGGGCATAACGAATTTTTTCTTCAATTTTCACGGGACAAATGAACGATCGGCTTTCGTATCACCAGGGTCCGTCAGAAAATCCAACGGTAACTAATATTGTTTCCTGAGACCATCCAGAAACATTGCCCAGTCTTGGAAAGACGATAGTTCTACATATCATGAATGCTAGTCAACCTATTATCGGCAATCAGATAAGAAAACAATTCACACAGACTACAAACCGATCGATTGAGTTTTGGAACACTCGTTCCAATGTCAACATTCATTTCGGAACTTAGCCAATCCAAAATACAAACAGCAGATCCTAGTCTCATATGTCTTGAATTGGGTCCTCTGTCTATCTGAAATTTCAAACAGTATCAAGAAAATAGAACCTCGTTATTTTTGAACAATCCGGCAAAGTTAAGCTGAAAGGAGATATTTGGAAAAATACCTCTGATAAGAATCACGTGGCCTACGTTTAGATTTTATTGGCTTGCTTTTCCCAAGTCTTTCTTTACTTCGCCCTTGGCCTGCTCCAGCTTTCCTTTGACTTGCTCGCTCTTGTCATCCATCAGTTTTCCGACCTCTTCATAGGCTTGCATCGATAATGAGGGAGTCATGGAGTCGGATCTTGTCAAGCAGATTGACAAATGATATTCTTTGTTAACAAAATATCGATAATAACTGAGGACGAATAAGAGAATCTAACAGTTGCCACCCAAACCTGCAGTGGTCGTACACGTTGTTGTAACCGTGGTCGTGACCGTAGTCGGCACTGTCTGAGTGACTGTCGATCCTCCGGTCGTTGTTGTTGTGGTGGTAGGAACCGTATCAGTTGTAGTTGCGGTGCTGAGGGTTGTTGTTTTGGTTATTGATGTGGTAAGGGTAACGGTGGAGAGAGTCGTAGTAACTGTAGTCGGAAGGGTAGTAGTAGTGGTCGCGGTTGAAAGGGTGGTAGTTGCTGTGGTTGGAGAAGTTATAGTGGTAGTAAATGTGGATAAAGTTGTAGTTGCAGTCTGAGTAACAGTTGGAGTTGTGGTAGCAGTAATCGTGCTGGTTGCAGTTCCGCTGGTGTGAGTTACAGTGACTACGAAAGTCGAAGTGCTTTTCTGTGTTACGACAGAATATTGAATTTCGGTTGTAAAGAAATAGACCAGAGAAGTTTGAGTTTGGTATACAGTAGAGTATAGCGTTCCAACCGAGGTTACATCGACAGTCTCAGTGGTGCTGTTTTCTATTATAGTTGTGGGAATTTCTTCCACGCTGGTTATGGGAGTAACGGAGATCACTGTTTGAGTAACTGGATAAGAAACCGAAGTCGTAACCTGTTCTACAGTTGTAAGAATAACAATGCCAGTCGAGGTTTCAACAATAGTTTCGGTTGCTGGTACTTTAGAGGAATTTTGAAATGCAATACCGCTGCTGCTCAAGATCGCAACGGAGACAATTGATGCGATAATGATTACGGTTAGAATGCTATTTCGAGTAGCATGAGAGGGAGAAGTACCGGGTTGAGTTGTCAAACTTTTTTTCTAACTGCCGAAGGCTTGATCAGATTTTTCGATAGAACGGAAACAAATCATGCTTCCCAAATCGATTTCAGTTTGCGTCGGATCTAACAAGACAGCAAAGAGAGCAATGTGTAGTCCTGATTCTTAAAGCATGAGGTCAAGATATTTTTCAAAAAATAATGCCTTTGCTTTTCATCAACCATTTTTTCCAAAACTGGAGAAAATTGTTGACAGAAAAACCCTAACCAAGGTAATGGAATCAATCTCTTGTTCTTCCCTGACAGCTTTAAGCCTGCCCCTGCAAGGTTAGTTTAACAACGGCAAACGGTCCCTTCTACTTTCACTGTTAGTAGCTCGCAGGCCACTCAAGTGTTTTCCTTGGACTGGCTTTAGTCTTACCGATAATGGTTCCCGCTATGCTAGTGATGAGGGGGTCCGTCACTAGGAACAAATTTAGAGCAATCCGTGAAGCTACTTCATACAGGGCTACCCTCCAATATCATTGGATAGCTTGAACAAGTCTTCGGTAATTTGAAATGGAATTTCTTGATTTCAAAAGTCGGTTACTTAGAAATTCATGCAAACCAAGACTTATGAAGAGTTGGCCGATAGTTCACCAAACCGAGAAAGCAAACATGAGAAAAATAATTGTTTCAGAATTCCTGACATTGGACAGTGTCATGGAGGATCCCCAGTGGGCATTCCAATTCCAACCAACCGAAGACTACCTGAAGGTCAAAGTCGATGAGTTATTCACGAGCGATGCTCTTCTATTCGGACGAGCAACTTACGAAGGTTTTGCCGCTGCGTGGCCTTCGATGCCAAAGGATCCGACAGGATATGCCGATAGAATGAACAGCCTACCGAAATACGTCGTCTCAACCACACTGAAAGAAGCTAAATGGAATAATTCAACGCTAATCAAGGAAAACGTCACGAAGGAAGTATCCAAATTGAAGGAAGAACAAGTTCGGGGTAACATCTTGATTTTCGGAAGTTGCGAGCTGGTGAATAGCTTGGCGCAACAAAATCTCATCGATCATTATAATCTGTGGGTGTATCCTCTAGTTCTTGGGAAGGGGAAGCATCTTTTCAAACGCGGAACAAGTGTAATGAACCTGAAACTCATAGAAGCCAAGATGTTTGAATCGGGAGTCACGCTGCTTCGGTATCAGTCCGACAAGAAGAACGATTGAAAAGTAAGAAAATGGCATCGGACTCCGATTACTATTAATTATAACAAAAGAAAGTTTGGAAGAACGATCCAATAGAGCAACTCGCAGTAGAATCGACTTTTCCATCGCGTTGCTGAGCCAGACTTTCATTAGTTAAAAGAAAAAGAACGGATTTAGAGCATGCTGTGAGGGTATGTCTTGCGGGGATAGTCCCATCGTGTCCGGCTAAACAAGATCGCAGCATGGGACTTAACTGATAGCTTCCCATTGACCTAAGTCGGACATTGGTGACCCCGCGCGAATTCTTTATCTCACCTCTTTGCCAAAGTTTATCCCGATATGGCAGAAAAAAAGGAAGTTGATCAAATCGATGTTCTTAGGAAGTTTCTAGATGCTTTCAATCGACACGACTTGGACGATATCATGGAATTCTTCGTAGATGACTGCACATTCGACCTTCCACGCGGAACCGAACCGTGGGGAACAAGATTTGTGGGGAAGGCAAAGGTCAGGGAGGGCCTTGCCACCCGCTTTGCGGGCATCCCTGATGTGCACTACGGCGAAGATACACATTGGGTATGTGGGGACAGGGGTGCCTCTGAATGGTTGCTTACAGGCACGAAGAAGTCTGGGGAGCACGTAGCCGTAAGAGGCTGTGATCTCTTCGAATTCAGAAACGGCAAGATAGTCCGAAAGGATTCATATTGGAAAATGGTCGAATAGATTGTAATACGTGAAGTTCTGGATTTGGCAAGCAATTGCTCTAGTGCGTGAACTACAGAGGATTGAACTTTCGAATTACCAAGGGGTCGGCGGAATCGTAAGGGTACGAACAGCGTTTTATCTCTCCAGAACAACTCGCAGTAGAATCGACTTTTCTTTCGCGATGCTGAGGGCTTTTCCTTCTCTAACTAAGTCGAAAGTGTCTTCAAGACTCTGTAAGAGAAAAATACGATTAATAGCTCTGCAAGAATCGTAACAGATCCGTATCCGGTAATGAATTGAACATAATTGAAAGACCCAAAAAAATAAAACTTCGGCCCAAGGGACTCAACAATCTCGATTATGAAGTAGGATATTGAAAGCAGTCCAGCAAAAACTGCTGCAAAACCGAAGAACCACGCATTTCCTTGGTTCTGCAAACACAAACACGCAAGAAGAAAATACAATAGCCCAATCGCGATGCTCCCAAGTATCAAAGACACCGGAACTAGGGAATTATTCCCTTCATGTGCTGTGATGAAAAAGTCAGCGTAATGTATCATGCCCTCAAGCAGGAAAAACAGACCAGCGACACCAAGGAGGAAGCTCGCCGCTTCGATTTCGAGAGTCTTCCTAGGGCTTTTCGCTTCAGACACATTTTTCTCAAGCATTAAGTTTGCAAGAGCTTTGAAAAAGAGGAAACTTCTCTATATAGCTGCTTGCTTCATTTGACCTTGTTTTTGGCTAGAAATGAGGAAATCCGCTTAGAGCAACTCGCAGTAGAATCGACTTTTCCACCTAGATGCTGAGCCGAGATTCCAACAGAGGGGCTCCTGAGACAACAACTTGACCGCAAACAAACTTGGATTCCATACAATTTGAAGACTACTGAGAGATAGTCAGAGCAAAAATTCGAAGACAGGGCGAATTTCGGTCAGTTGCAAAGAGAATAACGGGTTTCCAAAGAAATATTCTTGCCCTACGAAAGGTCCTCTGACGCTATCTATACCTGAAACGTTACATAATCGATCCTAGAGGTAATCAACTTGGTAATTTCAAAAACATGAGCACACCGGCACTGGTCGCGGAGCGAAACTCTCATCCATATCTCACTTACGATATGATAAGGGACATCCCGAAAGGTTTCAAATCCACCCTTCGAACCATTTCCGATTTTACACTAGACCCATCTGCCCAAAGCCAGTTGGTTTTCACGGGTAACGGAACCGCGCTGTATTCAGCCATGATGGGCTCGCAGGTTTTGAATCTCTCTGAAAGGGATTGGCGCGCAGTGCCAGCTTTCGAACTCGTAAACTACGAACGGCTTGGAAGGAAGCCGCTGGTGACTGTTGGAGTATCGCACAGCGGCATCACAAAATCTACTCTAGATGCGCTATCTAGAGCAAGGTCCAATGGATCTAAAACTATTGGAGTGACGCACTTTGCGGACAGGCCCATTTCCAAGGTTGTCGACAGTACTCTTGTCATCGGCGACTCGCCCGATAAATCCAGATGCCACACAAAGGCGTACACTAATTCTGCCGCGGCTGTGTTCGCACTCTCGCTGAAATTTGCTCAACCTGCCAATACTGAGCTCCAAAACGTGAAGAAAGAATTTGAAACGAAACTTGCAGACGAAATCGAATCAACAATTTCCAGGATGGACGAGCCGGCGAGGAAAGCCGCGAGCGAGCTTCGAAACGTATCAAAGATATTTTTTGCAGGCGCGGGTCCTAACTTTGTCACGGCCAGAGAAGCTGCACTCAAAATCAAGGAGGCAAGTTACCTCGCGGCAGAGGGGATGGAGCTTGAAGAGATCCTTCACGGTCCGGCAATGTCGTTTAACAAGCAGACGCTTGTCGTTGCATTGGCTCCATCCGGGCCCTCGATCGAGAGAACGAGAGATCTATTGGCTGCCTCAAAAAAGATAGGCGCGAAGACTATGGTGGTTAGCGATCTTTCAGATTTTGACGCCGACTACGTCATGCGCATCAATAAAATCCACGAGTACCTCTCCCCGTTTCTGAGCGTAATTCCTCCCTATCTATTCTCGTACTATTTTGCGGTGGAAAATGGAAAGAATCCGGATTATATCCACTACACAGATCAGACGTACTGGGACGCGAGAACGATCATATTTCCTCCAGGTACGCACTGAAATGAGGATCGTCTACGGTTGCTCAAGGCGGACACCAAGCAGGCCGATACAATTTGAAATTGAGGGGGCTCGATTTTTCCGGTCCCCCATTGTTTTGAAATGCTTCGAGGTGTCAAAAACAAGTAGACATCCAAATTATTGTACAACTTTCCAAGACTATGAATCGATGGGGACGATCTCTGGGGATTTGACCCTAATTAGGTCCGAGTACCTTTGGAGCAGATTCCCTGCTCAAGACAGAAACGGGATTCGCGCAGGGTGGCGCCCTTCCAATTTTTTTTGCACTTTTGATCCCCTTTTGTGCCAGTAGAGGACGGAATGAAACGATAAATTCTGTCAGTATGTTCTCAAAATTGAAGATCGTCTCGGTAACTTAAGTGAGGGTTACCTGTCAGATAGTTGACATCACTAATGCAACAAACAAATCGTCAGTGGCTCCTTAGCTCCAGGCCCGAAGGAATGATCAAGGAAAGTAATTTTCGATGGACCGAGGCTCCGGTTCCGAGTCCAAAGGAAGGAGAGGTACTGATTCGCAACCTCTGGCTCTCGTTTGACCCCACGCAGAGAGGCTGGATGTCCCGTGACACTTACGTCCCGAAGATTCCCCTAGACGAGGTGATGCCAGCCTTTGCAGTCGGTCAGATTGTGGAATCGCGCCGTCCGGACTACAAGGTCGGGGAACTTGTCTTAGGAGGATTCGGCTGGCAGGACTATATCGCTACTGATGGAAGAGGACTCTTAACGATGCAAAGAGTTCCCCCCGGGGTGCCACCGAACTTGGCGCTCAGCCTTTTTGGAATGACTGGGCTCGCCGCTTACTTTGGCGTTAACGATATCGCTCAGAGCAAAGCTGGTGAGACCTTTGTCGTCTCCAGCGCGGCCGGTGCTGTCGGTTCTATTGCCGGTCAGATAGCGAAAATCAAAGGGTCCAGAGTCATCGGGATTGCCGGCGGGAAAGCAAAGTGTGACTGGGTTATCAAAGGCGCGGGTTTTGACGCGGCGATCGACTACCATTCCGAGAACGTTGGTACTAGGCTTTCAGAGCTTTGCCCTAAAGGAATCGATGTGTATTTTGACAATGTCGGCGGCCCCGTCCTCGACGAAGTGCTCATGCGGATAAGTCTTCACGCGCGGATAGTGCTTTGCGGTGCAATATCACGCTACAACACGACAGAGCCGTACGGCCCTGTGAACTACACAATCCTCATAGCTCGGCGGAGTCGGATGGAAGGTTTCCTCGTGCTGGATTATGTTTCACGCTTCCCGGAAGCGATCCAGGCTATCTCGGGCTGGCTCCGCGAAGGCCGCTTGAAGCAGAAAGAGGACATTGTCGTGGGTCTTGAGAATGCTCCAAAGACGCTTGTCCGTCTATTCACCGGGGAGAATTTCGGAAAACGAGCTTTTGAAGGTTGCAGAAGCTATGCCCTGAACGTTGACAAAAAACCTGAAGTTCGACACTCGGTAGAAGTAATCACTAAGTCGGAGACTTGAATTTTTGTCCTAATCTCGGACGAACCTTAGAACCTCACTTTCAAAGTTTTCGGAAGTTATGATGGAATAGTGATTTGTCTTCTGAATCTTTCTGACCTCACTGTTCTTGATTTGACCCGAGAGGCGAGATGTTTCCTCACGCGGCAGGAGTAGACCTTTGTCGGGACACAGCATTCCCTCCGTTGCCCTCGGGATGAGGGTTTCTGCCCTACAACGCTTGAATCATGGGTGCCCTAAGTTGATTACCTATTTTGATAATCGTGTTTGTCATTCAAATAACTCTTAGCCAACGACATACATTGATCTTTCAAAGAAAAACACAGATGTGAAAGTACATGATAACTCAAAACGAATGGAAGAACAAGAGAAGGAATATAGTTTCTTCTTCGGCACTAGTTACAGCAGTAGCGATTGTAGTCATATTTTTACTGGCACTATCGCCTCTGTTCATGCAAAGCACGGCTGCATATTCGTCCTCAAGCTCTAATATGAGGGTCATTACCGTCTATCCAAATGGGCACAACGATACAAAGGACATCCAAAATGCTCTAAATCAAGGCAGTATGGGGTCGCCGGTCACGGTTCAGTTAGAGAAGGGAACGTACTACATTGATCAGATCGCTGTTTATGGTTTCCGAGGAAATTTCGTCGGGATGGGTCAGGGATTGACGATAATCCAAGCGCTTCCAAACTTGCCATCACCCAACCCGGCATACAATACACCAACAATTCCGTTCTGGGCAGGCTTGCCTGGGCCACATGATCCATGGCCCGCAATGTTCACCTTCGAGGGCGGTTCGTACTCGATCACCGGGATGACGCTTACCGATCCATACACTGCGCCGACCATGGGCTGGAACGATTTGGGTACACCCTATACTGCGCTCGTCGCGGCAATCGAAATTACCGGCCTGAAAGCCTCTGCCACGATTGACCACGTGACAGTGCTCGGAGCGTCAGGTGACTCCTCGGGACAAAACATGTTGAACGGGATCAATTACGAAGTCTCCCGACTGCCGAAGGGGTGGACCAACGCCCTGACACAAATAATTCCACTTTCCGGCACTTATTCGGTGACCAACAGTGTATTCAACTCCTCAAACTCTGGGCCCTGGAGCGACACTCTTCTTAGCGCAACGGTCATGGTCTGCCACAACACGATCACCAACTCCATCGTGGCGACGGGCTTCTATGACGCGTACAACAGCAAGCTAACCTACTGCGGGAACCAAATTTCGAACGTGATAGACGGCGTGGGAATATTGGCGGAAGAGGACGCCTACGAGCCCGGCACTTTGCCGTCCACGGTTTACATCACGAACAACCAAGTTCTCCAGGTCAGTGAGGGGGCTAACGGCGTCATCTTGGCAGACTTCAACACGGTAAGCACTCTGAACGCGGTGGTGTCCGGAAACGTGCTTCAGACAAACACTAGTTGTGGATGCTACACCGCAGAGTTTCCCGTGATCTTGAGTCAGGATCTCAAATCGGTCGTAGTGTCAGGTAACACGATTCTGGATGGAGGAACTGGAGTCTTCGTTTTAGGCGACCCCGGGCAGGTCAGTGACAATACAATCGATGGAACGATCATAGGTGTTTTGCTAGGTAGTACATTCCCGGATATCGGCACGTTTGCCGCAAACGGAGTTCACGTGACACACAACCTAGTAAAAAACAGCGGGCAGTACGGCATCGCAGTTGTCGGGGGGTCAAGTAACAATATCATCGCAGAGAACACTGTGAAGAACAGCGGGCAGTTCGATCTCTACTGGGATGGAGCAGGCGCTGGCAACCACTGGTTCGACAACCACTACAAAACTTCCAGTCCACCTGGACTGGGCTGAAAAAGGGGAAGTTATGTATCTTCTTCTTCGATAACGAAATTGCAAGGCGGGAAAGAAAGACCTGTGAGGTACCTGCTGCATCGCGTTCTAGCGTAAGGCGCTACCAGAGAATATTAAGTTCGTCTCCTGGCCGATAAGTCTCACTTTTATCGTTGCAGGTTTCTTGTTCTCACCCAGAATTATTTTCTTTCGCTACCCTGCGATTTCCCTCCGCGAAATGATGAACGGCGGCGACGTTTTTACTCCTCAGATCTTTTTTCGAAGTATGGTATCACTTTTTTCTTGTATTCGTCGATGAATCTCTCTTCGTCCGGACTGTTGCTGGACACAAATACGTGGTCGAAGCCTGCATCAAACGCCTCTTCAATTCTCGTGATATGATCATCGACCGAAGATCCGACAATGAACGCTTTTGCGAGATCCTCGTCACTTACTTCGGCATTTCCACGCTCTTCTAATTTCCTCGGATCGTACTCGTTAGTGTTGAAGATGTTCGGGACGAGAGTTGGCTTCTGAGGCCTCAGGGCATCCAGTGCTTTCTGATAATCTAGATCGAGAGACACGTCCAGCTCTAATACTTTTGTGATATCGTCAAAAGACCTGCCCACCGATTGCGCGCCCTCTCTGATTTTTGGAAAGATCACATTCTTCAGTCGGTCCATCGGCGATGGGAAGGTAATGAAACCGTCGCCAATTTTTCCTGCGATCTTCGCTGTCTTCGGGCCGAGCGCGGAGATGTATATCGGTACTGTGGACTTCATGTACAGATTTGCTTTTTTCAGCGTGTAGTACTTTCCTTTGAAATCCACGAACTCTTCTGTGCCCAACTTTCGCATGACCGTAATCGCTTCGACCATTCTGTCGATTCTTTCAGGTAGTGGAGGATATTCAAATCCCAGTGGTATCTCGTTCAGTGCCTCACCGCTCCCCACTCCGAGAATGATTCTTGGGCCGTGCATTACTTCGAGAGTTGCAAACGCCTGTGCCACGATTCCGGGATGATATCTTAGAATTGGGACGGTCACCCCCGAAGCGAACGGGACCGTTTTGATTCTATCCATGGCGGTCGAAAGCCAAATCCAGGAATTAGCTTCGAAGGCTCCTGTGTGAAACCAGGGATGAAAGTGGTCTGGAACCCAAATCACAGAGAATCCAGCCTTCGCAGCAAGTGCTGCGTGATTCAGCAGCGTATGAGTGTCCCTTAGATCCGGGACGACCATGTAACCTATCGATTTTTTCTTTATGATAGATTGTTTTGTGGTTATGATAATTCACTGGCTTACGACCCCATTGGGGTCTTTTTAAGGACAGTAGCTGTATCCTCTCAATCTAGCTCCGTAATCGGGAGCTCACGGTCTTCTGCCTGCAAGAATTTTATCCGAATACAGGTGCGAGTCCCGTTGGAGAACATTCCGAATTCGAATCAGAAACGGGATTCGGACACGTAATTACTAGTAAAATCCCAAGGAAGGATAATCCAACAGCGGGATGTGGGATTTGAACCACAATTTACTAGTAAAAAATGATCGTTGAATTCGAAACCTTTGAATCTTTCCGAATTAAAATCGAAGGTCGAGAAACTCAGAGATTAAGACTTCTGATGCTCTTTAGAAGGGAAAAACTACCCTTCGTACAACAATTGAATTTTCAAATAGGAGACTTCAAATTCTTATTATGAAAGACGGTGCAATCATCGCATCCTAGCACGTCAGACTCGTTAAAAAGAAACCAGACCAAAAATTGAACGGGGCGCTCCCGATGCACTCTTCGTGTCAAAGCTCAGCTAGAGTCAGCCTTGGGATGTCAAAGATGCAAAACGAATTGATAAGTCAAGACATCGTTTTTCGCCATTTGATGGAGCGCAACTTGGCAGAGGGTGGGCGCTCTAGTTACATTCAGATTTGTGCGCCGTTTGAGCTGCGCACACTTGTGACAATCACGAGACCGAAACATGTCGTCGAGGTCGGTGTTTCGGCCGGTGTTTCGTCAGCATATTTCTTGCACGCCTTGGAATCAAATGGAAAAGGCGTGCTCCATTCAATAGATCTCCCCGAGAAAGAAATTGAAAACATTCCTCGACCAAAAGTATCTTGGGTTTTGCCCCCGGGAAAAAAATCCGGTTGGGCGGTTCCTCAATCGTTGAAGAAAAACTGGGATCTGAGACTAGGAAAGAGTAGTGAAATTCTTCCAGATTTGATAAAGGAAGTTGAAAGCGTCGACCTCTTTCTGTACGACGTTCCATACGAAATCGAAGAGGCAAAATCAGACTTTGCGATTGTCGACCAAAAGCTCAGACAGGGGAGCATAGCCTTAGCCGATAATTGTCCAATTCCAATTAGCTGGTGGACTAGAAGAAGACGAAGATCAAAGATAGTTACCAGAAAAAATTCCGGTCTGCAAGGCTTCTCACTCCGCTAGACTATGCTAGGGAGAGCTCTTGCAAAGTACTTTAAGATAAGATCTAGTTTTACTAGTAAATCCCGAATGTGAGATATGGGATTTGAGCACGAATTTGCTAGTAAAATAATACAAATGTCCACTAACCGGAGTAGTCTGAACTTTTTGTCGTTGGATGAGCGCCGCCTCGCGGCGATAATGTTCACGGACATGGTCGGCTATACTGCTCTTACTCAAGCCAATGAGTCACTGGCGATGGCGGTTCTTCAAAGGCACTTTCATCTTCTCCGTCCATTTTTTCCGAAAAATCGAGGACGTGAGGTGAAAACAATTGGAGACTCCTTTCTCGTGGAATTTGATAGCGCCCTGAATGCCGTCAAGTGCGCGATTAAGATCCAAGAATTTCTTCACGACTACAACTTCTCCTCAAGAGAGGAGTGGAAGACCACACTTCGGATTGGCATTCATCTGGGCGATGTCATACATCAAGACAATGACGTTTTCGGCGATGCAGTGAACATTGCATCAAGAATTCAGCAGCTATCACCTCCCGAAAGAGTCGCAATTTCCCGGCAGGTGTTCGACCAGGTGCACAACAAAATAGACCAGCCTCTGAGACTGCTCGGAAAGCAGTCACTGAAGAACGTTGAATTTCCCACGGAATTGTACTCGGTCGAAATGCCTTGGGAAGCAGGCGTCGTAAGGGAAAAGACTCGCGAAAATTCGAATGATCGCCGAATTGCAGTACTGCCTTTTTCAAACATAAGCCCAGATCCACGAGATGAATACCTTGCAGATGGATTGACGGAAGAACTCATCACGACTCTGTCCGAAGTTCAAGGTCTCGACGTAATTTCCCGCACTTCTATAATGCGTTACAAGAATAATGCAGTCGTCCAGGTAAAAGAGATTTCGAAAGAACTCGACGCCGGATTGATCCTCGAAGGAAGTGTCCGGAAGGCAGGAGACGATCTGCGCATTACCGTGCAGCTCATCGATACAGCTGAGGACAGGCACGTATGGTCAAAAAAGTTCGATAGGAAATTGGAGAAGGTTTTTGCAATTCAAACAGAGATCGCAGAAACAGTTAGTTCGACTTTACAATCGACATTTTTTCCGAGTGCCAGAGCAAGAATCGAGAAAGAATCATCCAGGAATGCGGAGGCGTACAATTTGTTCCTCAAGGGAAGATACTTCATGCGGACTATGGAGATGGGAGAGCGTTTCTTCAGAGCTATTGAATGCTTCGAGAAGGCTCTCGTATTGGAACCTAATTACGGTCTGGCCTTATCCGGAATTTCCGAATGTTACACGTACATGGCGGGGGAGGAAATAACCGAAAAGGAAGGTTTCGCGAAAGCAAAACACTATGCAAAACTCGCCATTGATGCAGACCCGGAGCTCGCAGAGGCGCACTGCTCACTGGGAATAGTTTCCCTACAATCAGATTATGATATTCCTACAGCTGAAAGAGAATTCAAGCGGGCCATTGAACTTAATTCAAGCTATTCTACTCCGCATTTATGGCTGGGGGACACTTTTGGATTGTCCAACAGAGCTGCGGAGGCAGAGCGGGAAAACAGTCGGGCGCTTGAGCTGGACCCGCTCTGGGCGTTCCTGAAATGGCACATTGGGAAGACGCTCTACAATACTAGAAGGTACTATAATGCCCTAAATTTATTCAACGAGTCGCTCGATCTGGATCCCCGAGGAATCTATCCGAGACTTTTCAAGGGACTAATTTTCGTAGAGAAGGGAAAGTTTGATGACGCACTAAGGGAGACCAACAAGGCAGTTGAGCTCACCGATCGACTCTCATACTGTTTGAGTTATCTCGGATACGTCTTAGCTGTCTCTCAGAGAAAAAAGGAAGCGGCAGAAATTATCGACGAAATTACAAAGGGAGATAGAATCGGGAGGTCGGGTGCATTTGATATTGGCCTGGTATACTTGGGTCTCCAAGAAGATGAAAGAGCCGTCGAATTCTTTGAAAAAGCGTATAGAGATAGGGAAGCTGAGCATGATCCTCTTCGGACATTTCCCTGTTTTTGACAGGCTCAAACAAACTAACGAGAAATTTGCAGAAATAATGAAAAAGATTGGAGTCTACTGATTGTTCCCAGGAATTGAATTGGCGATAATGGACGATTCGCTGGCCCAGTCACGCGCAGAGCTATTTATCGCTCGCGCACTTTCGATGTGTTCTGCTTCACAGCTTCGAGAATGAGTGCTCTTAACCCAGCTTCGTCTACAGCGTCACCTTCGTGGAAGTCAATTGCACGAACTGTATTGCTGTCTAGGCGCATGTTGAAGAGCTTCTTTGTATCCTTAATCTGAGCGCCTTTTGGGAATGTCAGTCTCACGGCGTTCTTGAGCGTATCTCCTATGCAGACTATTCCGTCATGAGACCAGACCGGGACTCCCATCGGGTTGCTGGGTTTTCTCCACTTCACTTCTTCGATTATGTCAGTGTCGGCTTTCCTGATCAAAATGCGAAGTTGTGATAATCTCTTGCCTCGCCAGTCATCCGACTTCTTAATTATTGCATCTATCTGTTGAGAGGTAGACTTACCGTTCGGGGAAGAAGTTGCACTTGCTTTCATATTCAGGTCACCGCTTTTTTTATCAGCGCGCCGATCCTTGCCTCTTCGGCGGCATTCAATCCCATCAGAGCGAAGGCGGTCGACCACATATCGCCCTCATCGAGATTCGCCTCGTCGCTGAAACCTAATGTCGCGTACCTTGTCTTGAACTTCTGCGCTGGCTGGAAGAAGCAGACGACGTTGCCGTCCCTAGCATAGGCAGGCATCCCGTACCAGGTCCTCGGCGAGAGGGCTGGCGCGCTCTTCATAATGATTTCATGGAGACGCTTGGCCATGGCGCGATCCGGTTCAGACATCGTGGCGATCTTCGCAAGCACAGCGCTTTCCCCGTCCGCCTTGCCCGCTTTCTGCTCTTGGATGTGCTCCTTCATCGCGGCTCGTTCCTCGTCCGTGAATCCTTTGGACTTCTTGCTGGTCGCGGTAGTGCTTTTGGCGGACTTCGGGGACTTCTCTGCAGGTTTCATGCTCAGGCCTTGCGCAAGGGTGTGGCTCGCTTATTATGAATCTTTGTCCTAAAATCAAGACAAGCAAATTGACAACGGTAGAATTGACAATAGACAAACTCGGGCCAACCATGAACATGAAAATTGGTTTATTCTTTACTAGTAAATTCTGAGCACAAAATAATTCCATGCGCGAGATGTGGGATTTGAACCGCAATTTACTAGTAAAATAGTATAAAGAATAATATTAGAATCCAACGACCTATTCTTGTGGGTTTAATTTTCCGAGAATTGAAGTTGTAGATCCATTAATTCCACCTGGCACAGATTGATTCGAATACGATGTCATCAAGTCTGAAACCGAGCAGACTCATGGCGATAGGTCCTGGACTACTGTAGATTACCTTGCCAGTAACGGCGTCGACGCGATGTGGTTAACTTCCGATATCGAACTGGAATTTTTTGCGCGTGGCGAATAGTGCAATTCGTTTGCAACAATCCCTCAGTCTTGCTCGATCTTGATACGATTTGTAATCATATCGCAGTTGACAGTGGAGAAGCGCTTTTCCCTTCTCCGATTTCAAACTTTTTCGACACTTTCTTTCACCTCCATCCCTAGTCTCTCACTTTAGGAATTTGTGTCTCAGTTTACTTCCACTTTGTCAGAATCTCTTCCCATTGAAGATAGCCTTACCTATGTAGAATAGAAATAGATCTATTGCTAGCATGATTACAGCCATTATCAACGCGAGGATCTTCGACGGTGTTCGTATCATCGACGACGCGACTGTAGTGATAAACGGGGGAAATATACAGTCGGTGGGTGGGGAGGTACCATCTGGGGCAACTGTCATCGATGGTCACAGCGCAACCCTGATGCCCGGCTTGATTGACTCCCATGTGCATACCGACATGCACGGATTGCGTGACGCCTTGTTGTTTGGTGTCACCACAGAGTTGGAGATGAACGGTCATTGGACAACGAAGAAGCGTAAGGAAATCGCTGAACGGAGTGATGTCGCGGATTTGCGATCCTCTGGGATGGGCCTCACTCCTCCAGGAGGTCACCCGACTGAATACATGAGTTCGAGCAACAACTTACTCATTCGCCTATTCTATCGTTATCCTTGTGTCTCGACCCCTGACGAAGCAGTCAAATTCGTAGACAAGCAGATCGCTGACGGAGCCGACTACATCAAAATCTTCATTGAGGACGGAACCTGTATCGGTTTCCCGGGGCTTCCTGTGCTTGATGATGAAATCCTCGGTGCAGCCGTAAAGGAAGCTCATCGTAATGGTAGGCTGGCCATCGCGCACGTAACGACCGCCGAAGGGGGCCAAAGAGCTATTGCAGCTGGAGTAGATGGTCTGGCACACTTGTTCTTTGATAGTCGACCTACTGCCGAATTTGTGGATTCCATTGCATCCTCCGGCGCGTTTGTTATCCCCACTCTTGTGACGATCTCCTCTGCCGTTGGCAATAATGCATCTGCGCTCGCCGCCGACAAACGAGTAAGTTCCAAGCTGAACCAGAAGTGGCTCGACGCGCTCTCCCGCAGCATGAATGTATACCCCCAAGGAAAGCTCGAAGATGCGTATGCTGGGGTCATAGCCCTCCACGAGGCGGGTGTAGACATTCTGGCAGGTTGTGATGCTTCGGAGCCTATCCCCAGTTTAGGTGGACTCGGCCACGGTGCCAGCTTGCACCAGGAACTGCAACTCCTAGTCGCGGCTGGATTGAGCCCGATCGAAGCACTACAGGCAGCCACATCCATCCCTGCGCGCAGGTTCGGTCTCACCGACAGGGGGCGGGTCATTCCTCAGGCTCGCGCCGACCTGCTGCTGGTCGATGGGGACCCAACGACGAACATCTCAGACACGCTGTCCATCCGAGCTGTGTGGCGACAAGGTGTCCAAGTCAAAAAGTAGACTCCGGACAGAAACCTCCTGTCGCAGTTGCACGCTATCCAAGATGGGCGGTTGTTCGACATGTAAGCGCGTCTATCTGGACTCGAACCCAAGAGCAGGTACCACTGTAGGCTGTTGATAGTAAATACGAGAATTTGCCAGAATGGGTGGCTTGTATTCGTAGGAAACTACTAGATTTCACCTTGTGATATTCTCATGAGCGGAATGTGGGATTTGAACCCCAATTTACTTGTAAATCCATGAGGTGAGCTGTACTTCTCTCGCAACTAGCTGAGGAGCATGCCGCCATCAACAATAAGCGTCTGGCCTGTTATGTAATCGGACGCAGAAGAAGCCAGGAAAAGGGCCACCTTCCCAATGTCATCTGGAACTCCCATTCGGCTCAAAGGAATCCTCGCAAGAAACGCTTTCATCATCTGATTCGTTTGTTCTTCGGTCATTCCTGTGAGAGGTTTCGAAGTGCCTTCCGTCGCTATACCTCCGGGGGCAATTGAATTCACCATAATCCCGTGGGGTGCAAGCTCCAGAGCGAGGGCTTTGGTGAACATCGTCACTCCTCCCTTGGAAGTGTCATAAGCTCCGAGGCCCACAGATGTGGGGTGGAACGCGTCGATGGAAGAAATGTTTATGATTTTACCTCCTTTACCTCTTTCGACCATTTTCGCTCCCGCGGCTTTGGATAGGAAAACCAGTCCCTTCAGGTTGATTTTGTAGACTTTATCAAAGAAATCCGGGGTCATTTGAAGAATGGGAGATATGGGATAAATGCCGGCGTTATTGACCAAAATATTGATCGAACCAAAAAGTTCCATGCATTTGCTGACTAGTCTATCGCCGACACCATCCGCGGCAACATCGGCTTGGATCGCAACCGCTTTACCGCGGGAACCTGCTAGTTTCTGCGCGGCTGCCTCCACCGCGCTTCCCGCGACATCCGCAATAAGCACGTTGGCCCCGGCTTGAACAAATCGTTTGCAAATCCCAAAACCGATACCCATGGCTCCTCCTGTCACAACAGCGTTCTTGCCACTTAGATCGAATGGATTCTTATCGTCTTCTCTAGCTATGCTCATAAACTTCTATTATCCCGCAGCAAATCCCAGATAATAAGAATTCTCACTCTCTTCTTTGTTAGCCGCCTATGTTCGTCTTACTCCTTTAGTTCTTTTGAAGGGTTGTTAGTTCGGCAGTGATCCTTCAACCCCGAAGAGATTTACTAGTAAACATGTACGGAATGTGGGACCCCCGCACCTGGAAATGACCTTCTGGTAATATTGATCTACCAGAAGATCTGAGATGATCATATGCGATTCACGGTAAGAGGGTAGAGCGAAGAGCAGGGTTATTTCCATATTCCTCTCGAATCTGAGCCGAGATTCGAACAGAGGGCTCCTCCGAGATATCTTTTTGAGACTAAATAGGATCGAATCACAACCAATCCAAATTTGGCGCCTTGGGGAATCATGGTCGCCTTCCCAAGTAGGCAAATCTGGAAAGTCTCCTCTCCCGGGACAAAGTATGTGTAACTTCCAGAAATTTTTGAAGGCCTTCGTATTCAGCTTCTCCTTCTATTTTGATCAGAGCTTCTCTTCGCTTGGATCTAGCATCGTGCCACCGTTTTGCAACGATCTCCATGCTTGAGGTCAGGTCTTCCTTATCCAACAACTCGAAGCCGGACTCTTTCAGCATAATCTCGTCGACGCCCGGAGGAGTAAAAAGGAAGAAACCGATTGAACTTCGGATCGCGATTTCGACATTACTCAGAATTCCCGTGACAGTTATAGGATCTGTGAAAAGTAATCTCCCACCCTGCTTCAAAACTCTGTGCCATTCACGGAGTACGCCCGGTCTATCTGGAAGATGATTGATTGAATCCACGCATATCAGCGAATCAAAGGACTGGTCATCGAAGGGCAGTGACTTGCTTCCATCCGCAACCTGAAACTGGACGAGAGAATCCAGTTTCATCCCCCGAGCCATCTCCTTTGCTGTGTTTATTCCCTTTTCGTTAATGTCAATTCCAACTACCCGTGCGCCCGAAACTTCCGCGATCCTTAGTGCCGGACGGCCAGATCCGCAAGCGACCTCGAGTATTCTAGATTGTGGGTTTGCCCTGAGATGTAGGATGAATTTTAGATGTTCGTCGTACGTAAGCCAGCTATTTTGGCCGATGTCCATGCCGAACGCTTCGTTTCGAACTTCCTGCAGGATCGATTCAGAAAAATTACCATACGTATTATCGTAGAATTTGAGAGGCTCGGACATTTGTCGGTACCTCCCGTGAATGCGAGCCCAATATTTAAGAAAAAGAATCCCAGATTCATTCTCACGAAATGAGTCTCTATCCTCCTTCACATCTGGATCACCGTTCTCCAGCGGAAGACACCGGAGCTTCGGCTAGGAGAATAATTACGACTCTTCCCAGCGCCACCGAGATCGTGGCCCTGCTTGGGCTGGAGGATAAACTGGTTGGAATAACCCACGAATGCGATTATCCGCCCGAAATCAGGTTAAAACCAGTGGTGATGCGATCGGTGTTTGATTCGACTCAAATGACGAGCAGAGAAATTGACGACTCGGTCCTGGAACGCGTAACTCAGGGCAAGTCCGTCTACACTATCGATGAAGAGCTCCTTAGATCGCTTGCTCCCGACCTAATAATCACGCAAGAACTGTGCGAAGTCTGCGCCACTCCGCTCCGCGAAGTCTCGAAAACGATAGCAAACCTGAATCCAAAACCAGGAATACTTTCTTTGACACCACATAACCTCGAAGAGGTGCTGCAGGACGTGGTGAAAGTAGGCAGAGCCACCGGGAGTTTAGAGCGCGCGAAGGAAATTTTATCAAAGCTCGAAAGTAGAGTCGACAAGGTCAAGGAAAAATGCATGGATAGTTCTGTCCAAAGGCCTTCAGTATTTTGTCTTGAGTGGCTCGATCCGGTTTATTGCTCGGGGCACTGGATGCCCGAGCTGGTGGATTACTCTGGGGGCAGAGAAGGTCTTGGGAAATTCGGAGAGCCGTCGACCGTCGTGGAGTGGGAGAAAGTGTTGAAGATTGATCCTGAGGTTATTTTCGTGACCGTTTGTGGTTACGATGTCCAACGTACTCTCTCAGAGATTTCTACTCTTACGGGAAAGGAAGGCTGGGGCAGCCTACGAGCTGTGCGAAATTCCAAAGTTTTCGTCATGGACAGTCCGTCGTACTACAGCAGATCAGGTCCGCGTCTCGTTGACGGCCTTGAGATTATGGCATCTATTCTCCATCCGGAACTTTTCCCTGATTACAAAACTCCGAAGTTTGCTGCTTATTCTCTGGCCGAAAGAAGATTTATCTGAAGTAAGAGATACTTGTAAAGGCCCTCTGGTATCGAAAGGAGTTCTCATATTTGGAAACGGCGCTTAAGAAGCAAATTCAAGCAGTTCTAGCCTCTGATTATCGCGGGCCCATGGCTGCTTACGGTGAAGTCGATGTCTTGAAAGCGCTCTTTGCGATTGGAAATTCTCCCTCCAGCATGGGGCGGTTCAGACTGGGTCAGGTTACCGGATTGGGTCAGGGCGAAGTTAGAACTTTGATATCGCGTCTGAAAGATGCTGGTCTCATAACAGTAGATTCCAGGGGTTGTGCCCTGACCGAAAAAGGAAGGAGGAAGTTTGACTCTATCTCCCGAGCGATCCCCTATAGCTCTTTGGTTGAAGCAGGCGATCTACAACTGGGAAAATTTGCCTGGTCGGTCATCGTTCGCGACAAGGCTCCACGAATCAAGAAAGGGCTTGAACAGCGCGATGCGTCGATAAGAGCGGGAGCGACGGGTGCTCTTACCGTCATTTATTCTGCGGGGAAGTTCAAGATACCAAGTGAAAAGGGACCGTCGGATTGCGAGGCACTCGGACCTTCGAGGCCATGGACGACGATAAGAAATAATTCAAAACCAAAAAGCGGGGATGTTGTGATTGTGACCGGCGCTGATTCTTCCGCACTTGCAGAAGACGGCGCACTCGCAGCCGCTCTAACTGTCCTTTGAGACAGGAAAAATGTCGGCAAAGTAAAACCCGTTTCTCTCGACTGTTTCTCCAATAGAGACTCGCAATCGATCTTTGAATATGGGGCCGTCGTAGACGAACGTATGGAATTCACCATTTTCCCCGCATGGGTCAACTGCCTCAGGGATTTCTGACAGAAAAGATCCGTCAAATTCAACGCCGCAAAATTGTTTATCGAGTTTCTTGGGATCTACCGTACAGACAATCGCCCTAAAACCATTCTCGATGAACTGGTACGCCAGCTTCTTGGTGTCCTTTCTCCAGATAGGAAAGATGCAATCCAGCCCTACTCTTCCAAGCAATTTTTCCCTGTACTCTCGAATGTCTTGGAGAAAAAGATCGCCGAAAACAACAGCCGAGACCGAGTTACTTTTCTTCAGACGCAGCAAAACAGATTCAGTCTCTTTTTCATAGATTTCGTTGCCCGCGTCTTTTGGTATCGAAACTTCATAGAGAGGGAGCCCGACCGACATCGCTTGCTGACGGAGCAGCTCCCTTCTCACTCCGTGCATGCTGATCCTGTCGTAGTCTTTCGTGATCGTGGTGAGCAGACCCTTGACATCGACATCAGTTTTCATGATCTCGTGTAACGCAAGTGAACTATCCTTTCCGCCGCTCCAGGAGATAACCACATTCATCTTAGAAGTCAGCAACTTACTTCCAAGAAATTAGAATCGATTCTCGGTTGAACTGCTTGATTGTCAACCTTGCAAATCCAATGACGGCGCCCACCAAGATTACAGTGAGAACGATTAACAAATCAAAGGTCGAGGCAAAGGCGAGAGATCCTATTATGAGGACGAGGAATAGAGGCATGATCGAAAGAGTCGAGACTTGCTGGGCAGCCCTTACGTCCTTAATCTTTGTAGAAATGAAGAGCGCGACGAAAGTACCGAAGAGCCCGACCAACGGGGCCATCACGAACATCTGGTATAGCATCATGCCCGTCGGCAAGATGTAAGTCCCGAAGACAGGATAGGTCAGAAAGTCTACGGCGGGGATCACCGCTCCGTAAGCAGCATATCCAAGAATCATTGCCGGGATAAATGGAGCGAGAGCTTTTCCCATCAAGAGCTCGGTATCAGTTATCGGTGTTGCAAGAAGGGGTTCGAGGCTCTTGTTATTTTTCTCGATCACCACGCTGGTCGAGCCGATCAGAACGCTAACTATCGCTGGAATAAGAATGATGACCTCGGAGAGGGTCGATATGAGGAGTAATATTTCAGTTGTCGACACCGATGTTGATGTCACCGCAGCATCGATTTCTATGATCGTTATGCTAACCAGAAGCACCGGAAGGAAGAACATCGAGTAAAACACGTACCTATTCTTGCTCAGCTCCTGAAGATCTTTCAAGAAGACTTGTTCGACAATACCCCAGTTCAATTTAATTTGTCACCAACTTCAAGTAGACTTCCTCCAGAGTGTGTCTGACTTCGCCGACGAATTGAACTTTGTATCCATTGCTGACTAGCAGTTCAAGGATCTCGGGGTTGTCGTCTTCTGGAGTGTCAACGTCAAGCACGAGCTTGTTGCCCACCCGCTCGACAGACTGGACAAATGGTAACGCCCTAAGTTTCGGCAAGATTGCATCATCGGCCTGCTTCAGATGGAATACGACAGTCCTCTTGAACATCCGAGTCCTCAAGTTGAGCGGCGTGTCCAGCGCGAGCAGGTTTTTCCTGATCACCGCGACTCGGTCGCACAGCCGGTCGGCATCGTCCAGGTTATGGGTTGACAAGATCACGGTCTTTCCATTTTTCTTCAGGTCGAGTATGAAATCTCGCACGGTCTTTGAGGCTTCGGGATCGAGGCCTGAGACTGGCTCGTCCAGAAACAGGTATTCAGGATCGTGGAGGAGACACCGGATTAGCGCAATTTTTTGCTTCATTCCCTTCGAGAACGTCTGGACGACGTCAGCATGCCTGTCCCAGAGCTCAAAGGTCTTCATCAGGGACGTTATTCTCTCTCTTAGCTTGGGGTCTCTCAATCCGTAGAGTCTTCCATAGAAATCCAAATTCCTGTACGCGCTCAGGTTTTCATACAGCCCGGGTACCTCTGGTAAAACTCCGACGTTGCGGTGAATTGTAGGGATATTCCGAAGTAAAGATACGTCAAGTTCATCCACCATTGCGGTTCCGCTGGTCGGTGATATCAAACCAGTTAACATTCTCATCGTCGTGGTCTTTCCGGCGCCGTTAGGTCCGAGAAATCCAAATATTTCGCCGCGCTCAATCTCCAGAGAAAGATCTTCGACAGCGGTAAAGCTGCCGAAACTTCTGGTGAGCGAAGACGCAACTATCAAGATTGATCCGTACTTCGTGTCTTCGAGCGATTTTTCTTTCTCTTCGGCGGGATTTGGAGGCGGCGGCATCGAGGGTTTGCCTGAAGGAAAGTCTCCAGATGCGGGCGGAACATCCTTTTCTTTTTTGAAGGCGCTCCAACCTGCCTTGTATCCGCACCACGGACATTTTATCGCACCCAGCGGACCGAAGGTGAAACCCAATCCATACCTCCTTTCCGTGATAAAGGGTCGGGGAAAATGATGACCACAGTTTGGGCACACTACAATTGTGGCCATGAGCACACTCTTGAAACTCAGGTGGAGTTGAAGAGCGTATTTACATCTTAATGCTTGATGGCGAATTTTTCCCTGGATGTCAGATAGAGACGAGGGGGAAAATCACTAAAGCTTCTACGAATTCAAAAGCTGATCCTTTATCTCCGGCAGGGTTTTCCCGTACTCGGTATAAAGTCGGAATACGTAGTCCTCCGGTGTGTCGGTGCAGAATATCGGAATTCCCTTTGCGATAGCGAATCCAATTTCCATCGAAGTACTCGCTCCGATGTAACCGTTTGTATTTACCACTAGAATAAACGTGCTCCTTGCAATAGCGTCAAAGTTCTTCTCCTGGAGTTGTTTGGGCGTACCAACCTCACCTTTCAGGTAGACAAATCCGTTTGTCGATGATTTCTTGATCGCGTATCTTGGAATCAGAACTTCGATCCCGAGCTTCTTGCACTCCTTGATCAGCTTGTGCATCTTCTTCAGATGTCTGTGATAACTGCCACAGATCGAGACGGTTATCGGATCTTGATTTCGAATCCTGTCAGCTGTTGAGGTGTCTCTCATCATGATGGGAACCTGCTGAGTCTTTGCAATTGCCTTCATTTGGTCGTTCTTTGGCCTCTCAATTGAAAAAGGGAAATATCTCCTTGCCGGTTCGCCAAATTCAAGCCGACAAAAATAATACGTGAGACCAGACATTCCAAATTTCGATATTCTTTGGAATCTTCTAGCAGGGACATCACTTTCAAGTGTGACGACGGTACTGAAATGCTCGCATGCCTCTCCTCCCCATCTAATGCAAGTAGCGAGAGCAGGCAGCCTGGAATTATCGTGATACACGAAGCCTACGGACTGAATCAACAGATCAGAGGCGTTGCGAGAAGGTACGCCGAACAGGGATTTGTTGCAATCGCACCGCACCTGTTTGCGAGAAACTCGGAAGTCATGAATGAGAAGAATATCGAGAGCGCGATGAAACATCTCTGGACGGTTCCGCCTGAGAAAAGAAGAGATCCAAACGCGATGCAGGAATTGATGAAGACAATGTCTGAGACTGATAGAAAGGTCTTCGAAATTTTCTTCGCGGGGCGGGAAACGATGGAAAAGCAGATGGTCAGCGACCTCATGAATTGCAAGGATTATCTCCAGGGTCTGAACTCTGTTAACGGGGAAAAACTGGGCGTCACCGGTTTCTGCCTTGGGGGCGGGCTCACCTATCAGATCTCGACGATGTATCCGTTCACATGTGCCGTTCCGTTTTACGGGGCAAACCCAAAGCCCATCGAAGCAGCCGCCAAAATAAGCGGATCCGTTCTAGCATTTTACGCGGGCGAGGACGAGGGGATAAACGCAGGAGTTCCAGCTATTGTTGAAGCCATGGTGAAGTACAAGAAGGATTTTCAGATGAAAGTGTACAAAGGCGCACAACATTCTTTCTTCAACGAGACGAGGCCGGTCTACAACAAGGCTGCGGCCGAGGATGCTTGGGAGAGCACGGTTGTGTTTTTCAACAAGCACCTGAGAAAGTGAAATGCTTTCGAAAGATTTGATCTTTCATGTCCAAACAATCTGAGAAACCAAAGGAGGATGAGCATTATTTACTTTGGGACTGCTTTGTTAACTGGTCGGTTACTCTAGAGAAAATCGAGAAAGGAAAAATCCCAATAGAAAAGACTAGCGCTTCGCAATCGGGCAAATAGCCTCGACGTGATCTCCCCTGATGCCGTAAAACTTGCTATACAAGTTCAAGGTCGTGTCGCAATGGCTCGGGATGAATCTGAGACGATCGCCTAACTTCGGTCTCTTCGCCAAATCGTCAAACTTCAAGACGCCGTGCTCGTCACCGCCGGGGAAATATTTTGCACTAGTACCTATCGGATGTGCCATCCCGTCCCAACCAAAAATCTGGTACTCGACTGAAGCTGACTTCCATCCCATGTCCACGATCACACGATCTTCCGGCGTGCTCACTACCGTGGAAAGGATATTGAGAGAATTTTTGAAATCGGTCCCGCACGTCTCCATCATGTTATATCTGTGATCCATCATCACATATGAGCCCGGCTGGATTTCCGTGACTCCTTCAAACTCGGCTGCGATGTTATACGTTCCGGTCCCGCCCGACGTCACTATCTCCGGTTCGAAACCTGCTTTCCTTACCGCATCGATGCTACGGAAAATCCCGGCGAGCGCTCTGTGGTCTTCGATTTTTCTTTTCTCAATCTCCGGGATCGTAAGCTGAAGAAAGCCCTCGTACCCCATAAGTCCCTTGAAGTTGAGACCCTCGGTTCTTGAGACTGCGGTTGCGAGTTTTGCCGCAGGTTCTCCAGGCTCAACGCCTGTTCTGTTCTGGCCTACGTTTATCTCAATCAGGACATCGACTGTGAGACCTCTGCGAGTCGCCGCTCTCGCCAGAAGCTCGATTCCTTCAAGGCTATCGACCGTAGTGATGATCTCCCCATTCCTTCTGAGATTCATGAGTCGGTCTAGTCCGTTTCCAGAAACGATCATGTTCGTGAGGATGACGTGGTCTATCCCGCCCAGCATCATCGCCTCCGCTTCCTCCAGGGTCTGTGCGCAAACTCCAAGGGCACCCGCATCTACCTGTTTTTTGGCGATGAACGGACTCTTGTGCGCCTTGACATGGGGTCTCAAGCCGCAATTTACGGAACGACAGTATCTAGCCATCGTGGAAATGTTTTCTTCAAGCAAATCGAGGTCGACGATTAAGCAGGGCGTGGGAAGCTCTTCGATGTTCAAACTAATCCTGGATCATTCGAAGAAATAATTCCTTATAATTTGGGCGAAGCATTAGTGGATTCAGAAAATGAGATATCGATAGCCGAGTCGCATTGTGATAGAACCAATCTAGTTGCGATCCGAAACCTTGACCAATCGCAGGCCGAGGTCAGTCTGATTTTTCTAGTAGTAATACGTGATCGTCAAACTTGCCGTTGAACCGGGGTTATCTCCGTACCCGACGTAGATCTGACCTGGTCCGACCGGTAGTATGACTGTGGTGGGCGAATAGCTGAACATGAAGAATGAATCGGTAACCGAGTATTCTGTGGAAGTGACCTGGTCGGCCGATTGAGCGAACGTCTGATTACCCGCAGATGTCGAACTGATGACGATGTATCCGGAATAACTCGCTGTAAAGTTCAGAACTGAAAGGAAGCCAGATTGGGGAAGCGTGACTTGTTTGCTGGTCAATTCCATGGTCTTTTCCGACATTGACGTGATGCCGTTTAGCGAACTGACCTGGCTCTGCAAGTTGCTTATGTTGCTACTGTCGCTGGTAATCTGTCCCTGAAGTTGAGTAATTTGCTGGGCATCAGCGGTCTCGTTGGATTGGAGCATCGAAATTTGAGTATTCAAGGTGGAAACCTGCGAGTTTTCAGCATCCAGGTTGCCCTTGAGTTCTGAGATGTTTTCATCGAGCGCCAAGACCCTTGAATTCAGCGATCCTATCGTGGCGTTATCAGATTGAACAGAAGTTTGGAGTGAAGCGATATTCTCTTTGTTTACCGCCACTGTAGATTGAAGTGAAGAAATGTTAGAGTTAAGAAGAGAAATCTGGTTTTGATCTGCGGACAGATTGCTATTTGCACTTGAAAGTTTACCGCTCAAGTTGGCGTTCAGGTTATTCAAATTGGAGATCTGGGAAGAAGCTTGAAGATAGTAAAATCCAAATCCTGCGGAAAGGACTATGACAACAACTACAAGAGCGATGAGCGTAAACTTACTACTTTTCTTCTCATTTGCGGGCGGATTGGCGGCCTGCATGGCAAAACGCATTTAGAGCATTGAGAGTTAGGACTATTAACGGTTGGCAGCGTTTTCGATCTTCATGTCTCGGGATCCGAGATATCTTTTGACCTACTGACTCCATGCGAGTCAAGATTTGACTCTTAAGTTCCGCGCCAAGACCGAATAAGATGCCTAACTAATTTGAGAATCTACTCTTCGAACTTCTGCGCGACCTTCTGGGCGGCAAAAGTTGCAGCTTCAACCGCGTTCATGATGCTCGTCCTGAACGAACCCTTCTCGAGTTCGTACAGCCCGGCTATGGTCGTACCGGCAGGCGTCGTGACCGAATCTCTCAACTCCGCGGGGTGCATCTTTTTCTGACTCAACAGGTTTGCGGTGCCGGTGAGTGTTTTCGTGGCGAGCACGAAGGCGATGTCTCGCGGCATTCCCACTTTCAATCCGGCGCTAACCATCGATTCGATCATGACCGCGATATACGCGGGGCCGCTTCCGCTGAGCGCTGTCACTGCGTCCATCAATGATTCGGGGACCGGTATGCTATCTCCGAAAGTGCCGAAGACAAACTCTACCTTTGCCAGTTCCTCCTTGGTCAATTTCTGGTCAGTCGAGTAGGCGGTGATGGCCTCGCCAATCGTCGCCGCGATGTTCGGCATTGCTCTAACAATCTTGGACTTTGGAAGAGTTTTTTGAATGGTCTTGATCGAAATCGCCGCCATGAGCGAAATAACAATCTTGTCTTCCGCATAATCCGCGATCTCTTGGAGGACGTGCTTGGCGTCTCCCGCCTTTACCGCGATCACGATAACGTCGGCCTTTTGCGCTGCCTTCTTGTTGTCGGATGTGATCTCAAATTTCTTCAATTTTTCAAGAGCTTCCAGCGTCGAAAGATTTCGCTTCGTGATTATGACCTTGGAGACCTTGTCCGAACCAGACAGGCCTCTAGCAACCGCTTCCCCGATTTTACCGGCGCCCAGAACTGCGATGATCAAGCTTGTTCGTCACTAAGACTGTAACTGCTTAAAATGTAATTTGAAGATCCTCAGAGTCGATTGATTTTAGGAAACCGCAGTCTACCTACGTGAAGCAAAATCCATGAGACAAGTTCATCGTAAACTTTCTGCCCTTTTTCAGTCAATGACACGGTCCCTTCTTCGCTTACTTCCATGAACCCCTTCGCCGTCATCCATTGGAGGTACTTATTCATCCTGTCGTATGCGATTCCGCTGCTTGTCGCGAGAGAAGTCCTGTTCATGGGACCATGCTCTTTCAGAGTCTCAATCATCCTCGCAAGCACGTACAGGTCAGGCCTCGAAGTTGGACCCTTCTCTCCTGAATTCACTGTCAAACCACCGCAACTCCCATAGTAGCGAGTCAAGCGACCATGACTGCAAGTATCGAAACTTTAGATCACCCCAACTCCCTGCTAATACCACAACAAGCGCCAGTATTCCCAGATACGCAGCTCCGATTGTAGCATGGATCAACCCAGAAATGAACAAGATGTTCAGAATTTCCAGCAAGAAGAAGGTGAACAGCCAATAGCCGGCTACTTTGAGCGCTCCATAGACAACAAATCCAATCTTTGAGATTTGAATATCTTTGAACGTCGAATCCCAGTCAATGTTTGAAAGAAGTGCGAAAGTGCCCGAAACTTCCTGATTCTCGGGGATAGCACTCCTCCATTCTCCGATTTTCACCCTATCCACGCGCCTGTTGATTGAGAGTGTCGCGACAATTATCCCTGCTAGGATGATTCCTCCAGAAATGAAAATTGTCGGAACTTCAATGTTGTATGAGGAAGCTGGATTTCCGAAAAACAAGAGAAACAAGTTTTCCGAAATCAAGACAAACAACGCAACCACAAAAGAGAGTCCGATAATTAGGACAAGGTCTATTACCGATCGAGAGAGTTCCCTGTATTTTTTCACCTGATCTAGGGCGGCCATAAGCTCTTCAATCTTCTTCTTCAATCCGGTGCGATCCGTAGCATTTTCTGTTATCATATTGCGATCGCGTACCCCTGAATACCTACGTCGGCATAGCCCTTGATGATCAAAAGGTACACATCGACATTGGGAATGTTGGTGAGCGATGAAAGGTTGAGGTTTCCTGATGGAGAAGTATAGTTTGACATTACGGCCGCCGCAATCGGTTGTGATTCAGAAATGCTCAATCCATTTACTGCTGCTGCGCCGTTCCCGAAGATGTCGCCCGTTCTTGGCATCACGATTGTGAATGATTCCGTTTGAAATGCAGGCACACTGGTTTGTGTTCCGTTGGGGAAGATCACGATTGACGTGTTTGCTGAAGGAGTGACAGATACAATCAACCTGGCGTAAACATAATTCTGTTTTGTAATATCTACAACGGACAGGCCAGTTGCATAACCTCCCTCAGATACAGAACGAAATTCCGATAGTACGGTTACCTGAATTACTATGGCAATCGTTATCGCCACAAGTAACCAAACTTTCTTGTCTCCAGATTTTGTCATCTCCTATTCAGGAGTAATCGGAGAGTTATAAGACGGACTCACTCAGGGTGAACTTTATGGGTTTTGATGCAGTCAACAGTCAGATAGAAACCCTTGACATACGAATTGACTGATCTTGTACCGAGGAATATCTAGATTGACAAGTAGGGTTCCAATAAGCACGCCAATCTTGAGGGCCTCGCTAAAGGCAAGCTGAATTAGACGTTGCAGTGATGAACGAACTTCCCATTCGTATATGGATACTCGTAGGGGACGATCATCATCAGTTCCGAAATGTTGAACAGACTGCGCTCTCTCTTGATCGAAGAGGTAGATTCATCCGACGTGCAGATATCCCACCTCATCTTCCAGACTGTGTACCTGCTCTGATTCCACGAAGACTTTGGCCTGTTTTGTTCCAGACATAGCTTCCACCCCTGCTTTGAATGAAAGCAGTTGCACTCTTTGCAGAAACTCAGGTCGAACTTTTGATTCTTGGAGCATTCGTCGTTGAGGAATCCATATATTGGATCTATCGAGGGGTCAGGACACTTTTCTCCCAGCCCGGCTCTGCATGCCCGCGAGTGATGAGTAGTATAGCAGAAAGCGCAGAATTTCGTGCCGGATTCCAGAGACAGCTTCTGGTGCCAGACGCGACAGTGCCTACAGAATTTTACTCCATCCAGCTTCGGGTTCTCAACGTATGAGGACTTTCCATCGTCTCGAAATACTAGCGTGTCTATTGCCAATTTTGATTCACTTTGATTTTTTTTCAAAAGAGCCGGTGAGATCAGGCAAGCTCTGCGAGAATGAATTTCAGGTTCGCAGAGCTATTCGCGAGTTCTTGGTAGACGATTAGCCGTTCTTGAATATAGGCTTGAAAGTCACTTTCCACACTACGCCTTTTTAGGTGTTATTGAAATCGGCAAGAATGATCTAAAGTTCGTTTCACGATATATCCAGTTTAGAGCGCTTTCATTCGACGTAATGCGCTCTTCATGGCTGGACGAACGAGAAACTCCCGCCGTCAATTGCCAGAATTGTAATCTTTTTCCAGCGCTATGACGTACTGGTCCCAGACTTTGTCGGTCGATTCGACTTGTTCTTCGATAGTCGGGATTGTTTGGGTTTTCCACTTTTCTTTGAAGACCATGTTGAGCTTCGTCTTGTTCTTGCCGAGACTCACAAGCTTGTAATCCCCGATTTCATTATCATCATCTCCAAAGTACTCCAAGTGCCATGAAACGGGAGATTTCAGAGTGACAATGTTGACGCCGATCTTGGGACTACCGTCGTCTCCGGTATACAGGGAAGCATAGACCGCCCTCTTCTTCGTCTTTTCCAAAATCTTCCTCCGACTCTTGGATCCTGTCAATCCCGGATCGTCTTCCCTAAAATCTGTGCACCAATTGAAAACATATTTCATGGGAGCGTTAATCGTCTTTGAGACGCGAATAGTCTGAACGGATGAGTTTGCCAAAAAGCTTCGAGCGCCTTGGACGGGATATCACGTGATAAACTTTTTCCAAAGATGCAATGTGGAAACTCAACGGGATCCTATCTACTCTATTTCGTGCCAAAAATATTAATGCGAAAAGGGAAATGCAGGACTGTTTACTTGGCTCCAGTGCGAGAACGTTTCACGGTCGATGGGGAGAAACTCAGCCAGTACAACGAGGGGAGGCTGCAGGCTCATATCGACAACAAGTGCGCGTACTGCCAGAAAGATCTCCACGACCTGCGCAGGATTTACTGCGGCAGTAAATGTCGGAGACAATTCAAAATAAAGTACAGGTACATCACAAACTCGTGGGCATCAACTAGGTGGCGCGCGCTCCGGCGGGATCACTTTCTCTGCGTCCCGTGCTTGAAGGAGGGTCGCAGAACCTGGACGAGGGAAGTTGACCATATCATCGAGATTGCGGACGGTGGTGCAGAGTTCGACCTCAGCAACACCCAGTCGATATGCAGGGCGCATCACCTGAAAAAAACAATGGAAAGTCGCAAGCTCAGAGCTCTCAAGAAGAGGACCTCGGAGTTCAGTTCCCGTTTACCGTCTCAGTCTCGATAACTTTCCCCGAGCCTCTTCATTATAATCATGCCGCGTAAAGTGATCATCTTGCTCGGCTTCCCGACCTCTTCCAGCGCGAAATGAGTAGGCGCCTGCTTCGGGTGTTTTGCATAAAATTCGCCGATGCCGCCCTCGACATCGGGATGAACAGCGTCCAGGTTCCATCGGCCATCCTTTCTCTTCTTTTTCTTCAGGACGTCGATCGCGTGACGAAGTCTCTTGTCGCGACCGTATCCAAGCGCCGTCATAAACTCCAGTCCAACAAGCAGGTCGTAGTAATAGTGAACCGGGTAGTGAAAACGGTACCACGGCTCGTAATGGTCGCCCTGAATGTGCATTTCTCGTTCAAGGTAAAACTCCGCGGCTTTCTCAACGGCCTCCTCCATTCCCTTCGTCCACTTTTCTCGCGGGTAGACCGCAAACGCGCTCATCGCTTCCCAGGAATCGAGGTTTCGCCCGCTGCCAAAGCACGACCAGCCGCCGAGCTTCGCCTGAGTTTTCACAAACCATTCAAAGCAGCTCTTCACCTTGGGATGATCAACGTACCCGAATTTCACGAGAGCTCTCGCGGTATTGCCGGCGGTACAAAGGTGGCCTACCTTTGAGCTCTCCATCGCAAACCCGCCGTCCGGTTTCGAGAATGCCTTGATCCAGAGTTCGCATGCTTTCGCGATTCTAGGATCTTTTTTCGTCACTCCAAGATCAGAAAGGATCAAAAGCATCCAGTTGGTTGACAGATACTTTGGCTTGTAGAGACTCTCTTTGCTGACCCAATATCCTTCTGGATCCTGGTTTGCAAGGATATCAGCCGCCCACCCTCTTTCAGTCATCTGTTCTTTTGCGGTTTTAACCTCGTGATCATGTTCAGGTTTTTCCAGAAGTTGAGTGAGCGCGAGAGATCTTATCGAGGGCTGGTCTTCCTCTAGCAACCAGTCTGTAGCGGATTTCATTTCAGATCCGTCGCAATTCCCTGCCTTAATTTGATTATTCTTTGCGCGGCATCAATAGTTGCGATTAATTAGCCCAGCAGTCCAGCTTCTTCGAGGACGTCGCCGTGCCCTCTGGTAAAATCGTCTGCTCTCAGGTTGGACTTGAACCCGAAATCTTTGAACCATTCTGGTTGCTTGAACTCGCCTGCGGGGAGCTCGACCGAATAAACAAAACAAATGTCCCAGTGTGGCACTGATGGATCTACCGGCGACGGTCTCAGGTGCGACTGCGCATCCACGAGCTTCAATTTTTCCTTGGGTACATCAAGGAGAGCTTGCTCCTTCAATACTCTCTCGGCGGCGTCAAGCGGTGATTCGTACCACAAGAGGTGGGATGCCGGGATTAGTAATTTTCCGCTCGCGAGAAAGCTCGGCCCGTTCGTCGGGCTGACGTAAAATCTATCGAGCCAGATGTCCAGTCGATCCATCCGTCCAGCGAGTATCTCCTTCCCGTGGCGCACGACGGCAAACGAGGACAGGCAAATTGAAGCGGGAGGAGCGTCTCCGGGATAAAACTGTGCTTTTTTTCTCACAACATTGAATGACATGATATCGAATAGAGAACTGTCTACTCCTTTTCACATTTGCTTTCGTTAAGTGCTACTTCGGGGTGTACTTGTGTCTGCGCAGGTCAGACATGTCGGGAACTTCGCGGACGAATCCACCCTCGACTAAGTATCTCAAAGCTGCCTGAAGCGTCCTCTTTGGAAGACCGGACTTCTGGATCAATGCCTGCTGGTCGATGGGGTGCTCCGATTTTATGAGGTGGTACACGAACTTTGAAGCTGGAGATCCCTGAACGCTCTGAACAGGAGGGGAGACTCCGAGCGTTTCCGCTGTTAGGCCGAGCCGCTGCATCTCGAGCGTGGTAACGTTATTCACAAGAATCCCGGCGAGGTTCACGTTGGGACCAAACTCCAATGTCAGCGCAATCCTCTGGGACTCAAGCGGTGCCTCGAACACCAAGCTGGGAGGACCGAATCGTCCGACAATTTCGTTTAGACTGTCCCAGACGATCTCTCCCTGCAAATCAAATATGCCGACTCCCATCCCGTTACCTGCTTCGATGATCACCTTAGGGCTCTTCAGCTCGATCGCCTCTTCTACCTTGGATATCAGGTAAGAGACTGACTGTGGTCTTGCCGGATCTTTTTTCCCGACTTCGAAGACATAATCCATGGAGAGTTTTCTAATTAGGTTCAAGATTTCCTCTTTAGCTTCCCGCGGGATGTCGGTTGCGGATTCACTAATTTCGACAGTGTCAAATCCCAACGCTCTCAGGCGCTCCAGTACCTGTGGCAGAATCTTCTTCTTGTACGCAACTTGTACTAGCGTCCCGCCGCTCTGCACCTTCATTCCAGAGTCGTGAAAGAATCGTATCCTCTCAATCAGTTTCGAGCGATCGAGAAGCAAAGGAAGGCTTTGGCCGATCTTGATCCAGTCGATGTATTCGGCAGTTTGCAAAAAGTAATCCCTATCGAGAAGCTTCAAATCATCAACTGCAAAGGTCAGGCCCTTGTCCCGCGGCTTACCCTCTCTTGAGAGATTGGGGATGCTGCCAGCGCCTGAAAATGACGCTATTATCAGTTTCTCGCTCATTCAGGATTCCAAGATTAATGCAGGTTTAGCGCATTCCTTAAGGATTTCGAGGTAGTATTTTCAGAAGAATTCAATACATTCGTTAACAAGATATGGAGATAGTTGATGCAGGCAGCCGTTCCAACATCACTGGAAAAGCAGTTATTATTAGCTCAGATTCTAAGGCTTGTCAATTAGAAAGGGCATTTGCGGAAAATCCAATCCGGATTATCGACTGCCCTGGTCTTGTGTATTCTCATCGTAGTATTCGCGATTGGCGTATCGCTCATTTTCCTGAATCCTTTTGGAACCAAAACCCAAACGAAAGAACCTTCAGCGGTTCTAGAGCTATCATTCCCCGGAGCTCTTCTTGCATCATCCGACCTTCAATCAATCAACTATTCAGTAATTTTCAATCCGCCGGCAGGTGTTTCAGGAAACTTCACCTTTAGTGCCTCGACACCACAAGGACTTACCGCTAGATTTTTACCGCTCGTGGTTTCCAGCGCTACTCCAATGGCCGTTATGCTCCAGCTGAAAGCGCTCAATACAACTCTGCCCGGAAGCTACTCGATTACAATTGAAGCCTCAAACGGAGAATCTAATTACATGCAGAGCGTCTCGATCAAAGTTGTAAAATATCTCATAGTTACGGTAGGTACGAGTTTCATTCCTCAAAACCTCACCGTCACTGAAGGCTCAACAGTGACTTGGTTACGGTTGAACGGAATACTCAGCCCGACCGACGACGGATCGCACGATGTTGATTTCTCAAGCGGTATCTCGATGGTTTCTCCAACTCTCAGTCAGTATGAAGCTTGGAATTTCTCTTTTCCGCAGAGCGGTGAGTACAACTATTACTGCAAGTATCATCCTTTCATGACTGGAGAGATCGAGGTCACAACATCAAATTGATTCAAACTAACTCCTTTTCTCAAAGTTTTCTATGTTTTTGAGATCTGAAATGATTACCGAAGCAGTCAGCTCAACACCCGCGCCTAAATTACGGACGGATATTTCACCCAGGGTTTTCGTGTTGAACAAGACAATGTTGAAACCGCCGCTTACTGCGAGGGGTGAATCTTTCTGCACGGTCCTCGGCTCTACCGAGATACCCTCTCTCGTGATCTCGGAGACGAGCCTGACCCTCTCGTCTGAGTTCTTCTTCTGGGTGACGAACCTTATAACCGCCTGAGCCTTGTCATCCCTGATTCCCCTGATCGCGACGTCACCCAGCGAGTACTTTGATTCTGGAAAAAGCACGTTCGCAAGTATCGCACTCTTCGCACCAGCATCGATGCCGTCTAGATCAACGCTCCAGTCTTTCTCTAGCACCCCCGTCTCCGCGGCTTTTTTGCACGCGTCATCAAAAGTGAGCGAGTGATCATCTTCAAGCATGGAGAGTATCATGGTGGTGGAGGCATTCAAGACCGCGCTCGCAGACTGGATCTCTGCTCTCGAAATCCTCTTTGCCACGCTTATCGCATGCACCCCTCCACAGATAGTCGCGCCATATCCAACTACTAGCTTCTTTTTCCTCGCGAGCTCAAAAATCTCAGGACAATAGTAGGCCAGCGCCACCTTGTTGGCTGTTACGAAATGCCTGCCGGAGTCCAGAATTTCAGTCAGCTCGCTTCTTTGCCTCCTCTGATTTCTTGTAATCGCTGGTCGTGACATCGACGGCTATCTGCGCGCCCTTTCCAGATTTTTTATCGACTCCAGACGCGTCAAGACTTTTCCCCGGGGCGCCAGATTTCCACTCGACAGCTTTCAAAACATCCGACGGCGTCTTGGGATATACCGTACCGCTGGAATCTGTGATTGACGAAATTACGAACGATTTTTTCAGCGCCTCGTCGCTCGCAACTCTCTTTGCCAATTCTCTTCCAATCGCTCCGAACCCGATGACATCTACTCCAAGAGCCAAATTTAGTCCGCTCCAGACAATAATCCCGCGAATATATTATGATGGCGACTAGCCCGTACAGATTTGGGAATGTAAAGAGGATTGATATTTTGCATCAGGTTTACTTGATTTCGCGCGCGGCGAGTTTCTCAAGTACTTTCGCGAGGATTTGCGTCCCCTTTTCTCCCTGGTCTTCAGCCATTATCGAGTTGAACAGCTGGTAAACTGTGGAGCTTCCAGGTAATGTCAGGTGATTTTTCTCCGAGAGCTGAATTACGTAGCGAAGATCCTTCAGCAGGTGGGCTGCCTTGAATCCGGGCTCGTAATCCCTCTGCACCACCTTCGGCCCCAGATTGGTAAGATTCCACGAATTAGCAGCGCCGGAGGTCAGCACCCTGAGCACATCTTTCAAGTCCAGCCCTGCCGAGGAACCGAGCAAAAGAGATTCGCAAGTTGCAAGGGTATGAATCGCAACGGCCGTCTGGTTGCAGAGCTTCATGGCTTGCCCAGATCCGGAACTTCCCATGTACACGATCTCCTTGCCCATCGCATCAAAAACCGGCTTGCACCGATCGAAGACTTCCCTCTTCCCACCGACCATGATTGTCAGTGTTGCCTCCCTGGCCCCCTTGTCGCCGCCCGTGACAGGAGCATCCAGAAACTCGACCCCACTTTTTTCTAGTCTGGTAAAAATAGACTGGGCCATCTGGGGCGAATTCGTACTCATATCAATGACCACCAGTCCCTCCTTGGAACCGGAGAGTACACCATTTTCACCGAGGAGAACCTGTTCCACATCCGGCGCGTCGGTCACCATGTCAATAACAATGTCTGACTTGCTCGCGACATCCTGAGGGCTATTTGCGGCGCTCGCACCCTGCAATTGAAGCTCACTCACAGATTTCTTGCTCCTGTTGAAAACCGTCAACTGGTAACCCCGCCGCATCAGGTTCGACGCCATCTGCTTTCCCATTATTCCCAGCCCAATAAATCCAATATGTTCGGTCGGTTTGCTCATGACATATCGAATATTTCCCAGAATTTTACTTCCTTACAAGCTTATCCGAAAGTGACTGATCGAATAAAACTCTAACATGATCCCGCGAATCAAGACAAAAACACTTTTGAGCGCAACAACGAGAATCCGGAGACTTGGCTTAATTGAAACTCGCAAATTACATTGTTAACTCCTTGACTGGAGCCGGACTGGTCTGGGACTCCAAAATATTTCCAATTAGCGACCACTCTGGAACTCTATTCCAGAGCGTCGATCAAATCTTGTCGAGCGATTCCATTGGATTTGTACACGATAAGCTATCAGAAATTACACGCAAGGAAGGACTACCAATAGAATCCGTAAAGCTCACGAGTCCAGTTCTCCATCCTGAGAAGATATACTGCGCGGCCGTGAACTACGTTTCCCACGGAAAGGAGTATAACGTCAGTCCTCCGACGGAACCCTATTTCTTTACAAAGTTTCACAACGCTTTGATCGGCCCCGAAGATTCAATCTTGCTTCCGAAGATCTCAAAAGAGGTTGATTGGGAAGTCGAGCTCGCCGTTGTGATTGGAAAGCGTGGCAAGAATATTTCGAAGGAACGGGCAATCGACTACGTTGCTGGTTACACTATTTCTAACGACATCAGTTTCAGAGATCTACAGAAACCGGCCCAGCAAAATTACTTGGGACAAAACTGGGTCAAAGGCAAGGGACTGGATACTGCCTTCCCTCTGGGACCGTGGTTAGTCACTAAAGACGAGTTAACCGATCCATATTCGTCTGAAATCTCGCTCTCAGTCAACGGGATTGAACGACAGAAATCCAAGATAGGCGAAATGGTGTTCAAGATTGATGATCTCATCGAATACGTATCTGCTGGGGTAACACTTCTCCCTGCCGACATCATTTCAACGGGAACACCCCTTGGTGTTGCCGCATTCTCGGGAGCCCCCTTTCTTAAGGTAGGCGATGTTCTCGAAGCGAAGATCGAGGGAATCGGGGTACTCAGAAATACTACAAAGCCCGAATGATCGGAGTCTAGTGATGGCTAGTTCATCGAAGCAAGAATCCAATTCTGAAATTCTACCACGTGTATTGCAAGAATATTTTTGCTTTAATATATTCTTAAAGGAATATAGCTTTCAATCTAATTCAACTACTGCTTTTGGAAACTGGTCGTAATTCGAATTGACCACGCAGCAGGAAACTATTTCGAACGTGTCGAGGAGCAACTCTCTGGCAGAGAACATCGGAAATACTCCAATAGTCAAGCTGAATCGAATTATTCCAAATCAAGTAGAAGCCACGGTTTATGCCAAACTTGAATTGAAGAATTTGGGCGGGAGTGTAAAAGATCGTTGCGCCCTTGCAATGATTGAGGATGCCGAGCAGCTTGGTATATTGAAACCCGGGGAGAGCACGGTCGTTGAGGCGACTTCCGGAAACACGGGGATCGGACTTGCTTCACTTTGTGCATCCAGAGGCTACAAGCTTGTGATCACGATTCCCGACAAAATGAGCGCCGAGAAGAAAACACTTCTTAGGGCATACGGGGCCGAAGTAATCGTTACTCCGAACCTCCCTCACTCTGATCCGAACAGTTATTCCGAAGTAGCCAAAAGAATAGTTAGAGAGAGACCAAATGCGGTATTCCTGGATCAGACTAACAATCAAGCCAACACCCGAGCCCATTTGAAGACGGGTTATGAAATTTTCAATCAATTGAAGGGGAAGAAAATTTCTGCGCTGATTGCAGGCGTCGGCACGGGAGGGACTATCAGCGGTGCTGGTACCCAGCTGAAAAGCTCGCTCCAGGAATAAGAATTATCGGTGTCGATCCGGAAGGTTCTGTTCTTTCTGGAGGGGTAGATCATCCGTACAAAGTTGAGGGTATCGGTTATGACTTTATTCCGAAGACTCTTTGGCCAAACGTTGTGGATGAATGGGTGACTGTTTCAGACAAGGATGCTTTTCTTACAGCGAGACGACTCGCAAGGGAAGAGGGTATACTTGCCGGGGATTCTTCGGGAGCAGCCGTTTTCGCTGCCCTCAAGATTGCACCAAGATTTCGTTTAAATGATAACATCGTAGTCATTTTACCAGATACTGGTGAGAGATATCTCTCGACCGTCTACAACGACGAGTGGATGGCGAAAAACGGCTTTTTGGACAAAACTCCGTCAGTGGGGGAATTTAATTAGGGCAAATGGATGTTAGTGATGACAGAACAGACAACAGAAAAGAGAACAACCAAGAAGAAACAGACTTCGATCTCGGAAACTGGTTTTGCGACCAAGGCAATTCACGCAGCGCAGTTTCCCGATCCAACAACGGGAGCAATTTCCCTTCCGATCTACCAGACAACAACTTACGCCCAGCAGGCGGTCGGAGTCAATAAAGGATTTACCTATTCCAGAACGGGGAACCCAACCGTCCAGGTTCTTGAAAATAACCTGAGTATCTTGGAAAAAGGCGAAGGTGGCGCCTGCTTTGGAACAGGAATGTCAGCCATAACCGCAGTATTCGCCTTGCTAAGTCAGGGAGATCATGCAATCATTTCGAACGTCGTTTACGGTGGGACGCCGAGGCTCTGCAATATGATACTTTCGAGATTTGGACTAAAGTTTTCGTATGTGGACACGGGAGACGTTGAAGCTGTCAGGGAGGCCATCACTCCAAGGACCAAACTGATTTTTGTCGAGACTCCCGCAAATCCCACCCTCAAACTTACCGATATCAAAGCAGTATCTGAAATCAAGGGGGAGGCAAAGCTCGTGGTTGACAACACGTTCCTGACGCCAGCACTTCAAGTCCCTCTCGATTTGGGCGCCGACATTACTCTCCACAGCACTACCAAGTTCATCGAGGGTCACAATACGACTGTCGGGGGAGCGATCGTCACCAAGACCAAAAAAGACCATGAGGATCTAAAGTACATCCAGAACGCGATGGGATTGATACAGTCTCCTTTCAATGCATGGCTGACAATTCGAGGCTTGAAGACTTTGGATGTTCGGATGAAAAGGCACTGCGAGAACGCCCAAATCATTGCTGAGTATCTCGAAGGCCATCCAAAGGTCACGAAGGTATTGTACCCCGGACTCGACAGTTTCCCGCAGGCCTCAATTGCTAGAAGACAACATCTTCACGGGCATGGGGGACTGCTCGCCTTCGAATTGAAGGGAGGGGTCAAATCGGGTTTGAAGTTTGCGAGTAGTCTATCCCTAATCACTCTCGCTGAAAACCTCGGGGCCGTAGAATCGATGGTCACTCATCCCGCCACGATGACGCACGCGGCGATGAGTAAAAAGGCAAGACTGGACGCGGGAATTACTGACGGATTGATCAGATTGTCGGTCGGATTGGAAGACGTAGATGATCTGATCTTCGATTTGGATCAATCTATCAAGAAAGCAACCGGTTAGGCATTGGGCGTATTCTTCTGATTTTCCGCCGATCGATCCCCAACAGGAATCGAGTTGGAGTTTGTACTCTTACGGAAGAGAAATGCTAGCCCCAGCACTATTAATCCCAACGCAAGAACTCCTATTCCTTGATAAATCCATGTCTGGCTTTGATACATGAAACTGCTCGCAGGACCTACAATACCTTCGCCTTGAAGCGTGAATACTAGTCCTGACAGCGCAAAGATTGCTCCGAAGAAAAACATGATGGCAACCAAGACTCCCCTGCTTTTCGCCATTAGACATGAACTTCCTTTGAGATGCTGTCAAGGGTTGCAAGGGCTTCTTCGACGTGCTTTGTAACGTTAAGCTGGGAATTGAAAATGTGGCGGATCTTTCCTCGCTTGTCAATTACGAAGGTGGTTCTTGGCGGGATGAACATGCCATCGATGCCGTACAGTTTTCTGATATCTTTATTCTGATCGCTCAACAATGTAAACTGCAGCGAATGCTCCTTCTTGAATCTGGAATGCGTTTCGGGAGAATCGGAGCTCACTCCGATAATCGTGGCGCCCAAAGAAATCACCTTGTTCCAATTGTCTCGAAATGCACACGCCTCTTTTGTACATCCCATCGTAAAATCCTTCGGATAGAAATAGAGGACGATATTTGTCTTGCCGAGCAAATCTCCTAGTGAAAATTTTTCACCGGTCTCTGTAAACGATTCGAAGACAGGAGCCATGTCGTTTTCCTTGAGTCGCATGGGATTCTAAGCTTCTATCTGGCATATAGGCATTATTCGAAATTGCCAAGTAAACTATGCTCAAAAATAGTCGATAAGAGAAATTTATTACTATTCCAGTAGTAGTCCATCAGATCGAATGAAATATGCTCCCCTTCGGATGAAGGGAGCTTGCTAGTTAGATTTGTACGAAAGTTTCATCCAAATAGCCGCATGTGTTCGACGAATTGGCCGCTAGTGAGTACGCCTCAGAAGAATCGCCTGAGTCAAATATTTTTCGTTCCAAGAGTAAATTCTTCTTAACACGGGGCCTTATGCGAGCTATCAAACTGTGCCTGTAGTACTGGAGTTTAGTGGTAGATCTGTTTGGTAAAGTTCTCTGAAAAGTGGCAAAAGCCCTCAAAAGACTCAGATGGATTAGGTTCACGATTGACAGGTGGTTTGAGATCAGCAGAGCCGCTGAGGCCCAAGCTCGAGATGGCCTCAAGACAGATCCAAATTCAGGTAGTAAAACTGGAACAGCTGGGAGCGAAGTTGAGAGAAAAAGACGCTTCACTATTTTCAAAGGTCGTCTCATCGATGCAGAAAAATGACGACACACGTGCGAGCATGCTTGCAAACGAGCTCTCAGAAGTTCGGAAGATGAACAACGTAGTCACACAGGCCAGACTTGCTCTGGAACAGCTCAACCTTCGCTTGAGCACAGTACAAGAACTTGGGGATATTGCAAACACTCTCGCACCCGCCATAAGCGCGATCAAGGGCGTCCAGCCTGGACTTGTTAATGTCATTCCTGACGCTGAGAGAGAAATCGGTGAGATCTCGGGCCTTCTCTCCGGCATTCTCGTGGATGCAGGTCAGCTCGATGGAGGGCAGCTTTCATTTGAGGTGAACAACGAGGAAGCCGAGAGGGTAATCGAGGAAGCGAGCACGATAGTCGAGCAACGTATGAGAGCGAAATTCCCGGACGTTCCAGACGAGCCTGAGAGCTGACGAGGCGGAAACGGCGTAGGTTAAACACTCGCATAAAACATCATGGTTTTATGATTCGGGCTCGTTCATAGGGAACGGCTCGTTTCTAGAATGAAGTTCGGCGCTTGCATCAATTGGCGAGGAGCGACCATAGATTTCACCAGGTCGATTGCTCGTGAAGCCGACAATTACGGATTCGAGTATCTCTGGCTGACAGAAGCCTGGGGCCTAGAAGTCTATATCGACCGCCGGCTACTTGCTCGGCATTACTGAGAGAGTTAAGATTGGCGTAGGAGTGGTTAATATCTATTCTAGATCCGCCGCGCTAATCGGTATGGCATGTGCCACACTCGACCAGATTGCTCCAGATAGATTTCTTTTGGGATTAGGATCAAGCGGGAAAACTGTGGTCGAGAACTGGCACGGGTCTAGTTTTACGAAACCATTGCAGAGAACCAAGGAATACGTCGAAATCATTAGGCGCGTCGCTCGCGGCGATGATTTGGAATACTCGGGAGAAGTTCTGAGACTATCCGGATTCAGACTTTACACAAAGCCTCGAAGCACCGACCAGGAAATATACATCGGAGCAATTGGCGATCGAAACTTGTCAGTTGCTGCCCGCATCTCGGACGGCGCGATAGTTACTATGTATCCGCTTTCGAAAATTTCGCACGCGCTGGATATAGTGAGACGATCAGATTCGAGCGGAAAAGAGAAGAAACTTTTCGCATACATCCCGCTGAAAATTACTCTGAACTCCGAGGAAACAAGGAAAGCAAGAATTGAAATTGCAAAAAATATTGCCTTCTACGTGGGCTCCATGGGTCGCTATTATGCCACGAATCTCTCGAAACTGGGGTTCGAAGATAGCGTAAAGAAGATTCAGAAAGCGCATGCCGAAGGCGGAAGCAGAGCCGCTGCTGATTCAGTAGACAACGATCTCATCGACGATTTGTCACTTGTCGGAGACATTGAAAAAATTCAAGAAAAAATTCTCACTTTGCCACCAACGGTCATACCCATTTTCTCAGTAGATACAGTAAAGGACGGAAACGCATCTGCCGCGAGATTGAATCTTCTGGAACCGTTAATCCGTGAACATCTTGATCAGTAATTTGTAAGGAATTAAGACAATCGTTTCGAATTCATTGTAAGGAATGTCCCAAAATTGGGAGAGACTGAAATCACTTAGAATGCTTGAAAAAGACCACAGTCGAAACTTGCCGAGCGAGCAATTCTTTGGTCTTGATTCTTTCTAAATCCAATCTGGATCAAGTTTTGACCATGTCTGAAATGATTTCCGAGCTTGAGACGGCGTTCAAAGACCAAGCTTCAGGCAAGACGATGCCCATTGCTAGGTCAACGGTAACTCTCGCGCGGGAAGGAGGCTGGATAGGAATCATGCCAGCTTATCTTCCGAGTTTGAATTCTTTTACGACAAAAATAGTCACACTCTACAACGGAAATCTGGAAAGAGGCCTTCCCGCGATAATAGGTACAATCGTGCTAAACGATCCGAAGACCGGTCAGGTGCTTTCGATCATGGACGGCGCATCGATTACAGCTATGAGAACGGGAGGGTTGGGGGGGCTTGCTGCAAAGTATCTATCACGAACCGATTCGCACGTTGCAGGTATTTTTGGGGCTGGCGTTCAAGCGCGGACGCAGCTCAGGGCGCTCGTGGAAGTTAGATCAATTGACCGAGCGGTTGTCTACGACAATGTTAGGGCGCGAGCCAAGAATTATGCGGATGAAATGAGTGATGTGTTGAAAATATCCGTCGAGGTCGCCGACACTCCAAGTTCTGTGGTAAAGCTCTCCGACATCATTACCACCGTCACGCCTTCGAAAGATCCTCTATTTGATGGAAGCGAAATTAAGCTTGGGACTCATCTTAGCGCCTTCGGGAACTACAAACCGTTGGAAAGGGAGATCGACACTCAAACAGTTGTCCGTTCCAAAGTTTACGTGGATTTGCAAGAGGCGGCGCTGGAGGAAGCCGGAGACCTGCTAATTCCGATTAAGGAAGGCGCCTTTTCAAAAGATAGAATCCTCGGCAATCTCGGAGAGGTAATTCTCGGATCAGTGCAGGGCAGAAAATCCCCTGAAGAAATTACGTTGTTCAAATCGGTTGGGTTGGGCATTCAGGATTGCGCGGCAGCTTCGCTAGCCTATCGAAATGCTGTCAAAAACAACGTGGGAACAAGTGTAGATTTTTCTTAGCTTGGAAAAGCTTGATTTACTTTGAAGACCGGGATTGATTTGCTCCAGTTGTTTTTAGGCCGAGGTACATGCGGGAAAGCTCTTCGTGTTCGAGCAGCTCCCTTGCAGAGCCGTCAAAGACCTTTTTCCCGCTGACAAGCAGGTACGCCTTATTGCCGATCTCAAGAGCTTTCTTCGCATTCTGTTCCACTAGGAGTACTGTAAGCCCGAGGGCTGAGGGTAGATCCGCTATTTTTCTGAGGACTTCGGTCGCAAGTTTAGGCGATAGGTTGGCCGTGGGCTCATCAAACATGATTACCTTAGGCTTGCGTATCAACGCCATCGTCATCGCTACCATCTGCCTTTCGCCGCCGCTCAGATTCTGAGCTTTGGACTTTAGATAATTCGATAACTGCGGGAACATGTCCATTCCAGTTTTCAGCCGTGAATCAAATTCTGCGTCTGGAACAGTATAACCGGCCATCTTGAAATTCTCTGCAACAGTCAGCTGAGTAAACACACTTTCAGTCTGAGGAAGATAGGCCAATCCTCGCTTTGCGATCTCATGCGCAGGCAGACCGGAAATCTTGTTTCCATCGAGAGAAACACTGCCACTGTAGATTGATGTAAGCCCAGCTATTGTTTTCAGGAGAGTGCTTTTCCCCGACCCATTCGGTCCAACTATTACAGTGATTTCCTTTTCGGCAGCCTGCATCGAGATATCGTAGAGAACCTGGAGTCTGCCATAACCGGCAGAAACTGTTTCGACTGAAAGCAAGTTTTATTGAAAACCTTCGTTCAACCGCCCAGATAGGCGTCAATAACCCTGATGTCCGAGGTCACTTCCTGCGGCGTTCCCGAGGTCAAGAATTTTCCGTACGCCATTACGATAACTGAATCAACATAACTTAGGGCTATGTCGAGCCTGTGTTCGACTATCAGAAATGTGACTCCGTAATTATCTCTAATTTTCACTAATGTTGAAAAGATTTGATGAGCAAGCGTTGGGTTTACTCCGGAGATTGGTTCATCGAGAAGGATCACGCTTGCATCGCTAATCAAAGCTCTCCCTATTTCCAAGAGCTTCAATTGCCCTCCGCTTAAAACTGCCGCGAGCTTGTCCCACATATGCGACAAGCCGACCATGGCTAGGACTTCGAAACCCTCTTCCGCAGTTTTTGTTTCCTCTTTCGCCCAAAATCTTTTCGAAAGGGATCTGGCGAAACTTTCGCCCGGGTTATCCTTCTTAGCAACCATCACGTTCTCAAGAACAGTGAGGTTAGGAAATAGTGCAGGAATTTGAAATGTACGAGCAAGCCCAAGTTTGAATATCTTGTGAGGTGGAAGACCAGTAATTTCCTTTCCGCGAAAGAATACAGTTCCAGAATCGGGCTTGTACAATCCACCTATCACGTTGATCAGGGTCGTCTTTCCCGAGCCATTGGGGCCCATTAGAATCGTAAGTGATTTCTCTTCAGCACCTAGTGAAACGTCGTCGAGAGCGTGCAGGTTTCCAAAGGACTTACGTACGTCCTTAACCTCTAAGGCAAGACCCATGTTTCTCAAAACACGGAAGAAAACAGGTAATTAAACAAAAAAAGAGAAGGGGGAGGAGTTTCCCTAAACTCCTTTTACGTTGAAGGTTTGTTCGTCCAAGTTACCGTGTCTGTCTGGTACGACCACGATCCGCAGACGGTCCAAGCGAGATTGCTTGCGGGGCCAGTGATGCAGTAGATCAGGTAGTCAGAGATAGCTCTGTCACCTGCTGCGTTCAGCTCCGTCCATCCGCTAACTCCGTAGTAGTTGTCAGCAACGCTCGGCAGTACTTTTTGAATGCAGGAGCCAGTGTTGGAGCCACATTCCAGTATTGAGAGAGCCGCGATCCAAACATCATCGTATGCTCCTATCGGATAGGAATCACAAGTCTGACTAGTTGCCTTGAATAGTTGTGTACATAGTACCTGTGTTTTGCTGCTGTTGGTGTAGCCGAATACCGTTGAGGGGAGCCTCACAGCTTGTATTGTGGAGGCAATAGTCGAGTTTGTGAAAACTGACTCTCCTTCTACTCCGTCGGTTCCATACCATGGCTGTGGAGTCTTTAGTAGAGTGGGATAACTCGTGCTTGCTTGCTGTAGCAACGTCGCACCTTCATCGAAGGCTACCATCTGAATAGCTACTGAATTGTTGTTGCCTTTTGCATCACTTACTCCAGTCGCCCAGTCGGTATTCAGAGTCGCTAGAGTTGGCGCGAAGTTTGTTGTGGTTGTATCGTAAGGTACGCTATCCACTATAGTTCCGCCAAGGGCTTTGAAATCCGCTGCAGTGAAATTGGCGAGGCCGCTACCATAGGTATCCTGTCGGTAAACTTGTATCAGGTACCTCACTCCATTCTGCCACATCATTGCCGCGTCTGCCATGCCCTGTACATTGTCCGTTGGCGCAGTCCTGAAAAGATAATCGTTCGGGATTGCGAGAGCCGCAGATGTTGACGATGGACTGATCATGACAATTTGATCCGAATCAGCCAAACTGAGTATCGCTTGTGCCGATCCGCTGTTTAGGGGTCCGACAGTAACCGCAATTCCATCTGACTTGAAAGTGTTCATGATGTTCGTTGCCTTTGTGTTGTCCAACGCATAGTCTTCTACTGCTACGTTGAAGCTTACTTTGCCCGCCCAACTAGTATTTTGCAAATATGCGTTAATGTCATTCACTGCCTGATGCACTGTGAAGTTTATCTTAAGCCCTTCACCTGACAATCCATCCGTCAGGTCATCGAGGACTCCGATTGTAACAATCCCTGAAAGGCCGCTACTGCTCGAACCTGAACCACTGACCGTGACCGTTGTCCCGGGAGATGTCACTGTTGTCGTTGCTGGTGCGCTACCAGATCCAGTAATTGTTGTCGTTTGTGTTGACGTCGTAACTTTGCTAGATGACGCAGCAAGCCCTACACCCGCGCCCACCACCAATCCTACAATTAAAAGGACGGCAGCAACCACTGTGGAGACGCCCGTACGTCTTCGATTTATTCTAACCATATTTGAGGGTCAGCTATGAGAAACTATTTAACTATTCTTACCTTCGCCATGAGAAGAACTGGATGCTCGACCCGACAATCACAGAATCAATCATCTACGGATCGCTCGTGGGATTGATGTGCGTCGGACTGACAGCTACATATCTCACTACCAAAGTTCCAAATTTTGCTGTGGCTGATTTCGTCGTCGTGGGGATTTATGCATCATCGGCTTCCTACATTCTTTGGGATGCGCCAAGTCCCTATCTGACTACACCGTTGGGGTTGATCTTCGGGGCAGCAGTTGCCGTCGTGATGTACCTCATAGTTTTGCGGCCATTGATTCGTCGTGGTTCTTCACTGGTTGTGCTTATGATCGCAACTCTTGCTGTTGACATTGTTTTTTCGGGACTTTTCGATTTGTTCGCAGAGTACATGGGAAGCAAATACGGGAGAATTCTGGATGACAAAGGATACGGGGGTCAATTCTACAGCCTTCAACAGCTACCGGATATTCGTATCTTTGGATATCCTGGGTTGCTATTCATAGCTCCAGCCGTCCTGTTGCTCGTTTCATTTGGTCTGTTTCTCTTGCTTACCCGATCAAAGTTTGGTGTAGCGATGAGAGCAGCTATCGAAAATGCAAATCTCGCCAAAACAGTGGGAATCAATGTAGAGCGGGTTAACCTAGTTTCATGGTTTCTGGCAGGAGGGATAGCCGGGGTTGCGGGAGGACTGACCGCAATATTTACGGGAACACCGGAGGGTCAATCGTCTTTAATCATAGTGGACATTTTTGCAGGAAGCGTGCTGGGGGGCCTAGGAAGTATTTACGGAGCAATAATCGGTGGACTAATTGTAGGCTTCAGCGAAACGTATATCGCAGTATTGTTAGACAGGCTCTTTAGCGCTCTTTACGGTGCGTCTGCAGGCTCTCAGGTTCTCGACTTTCAAAAAGGAATTCCTCTCGCCATTATGATCATAGTTCTGCTTGTGGCTCCACGAGGACTTACAGGCGTAAATTGGCGAAGAGTTGGGAAAAAGCTAAGAGGTACTTTGTAAATGTCCATCCCTTCGTTTACCGTCAGCTGCGGTACAACTCATATCGATCTCGTTTCGGTTTTCATTGAAGTTGGCATACTATTCTGTCTCTACTTAATTGTCAGCCTGACAGTAAATCTTGAATTTGGATATACTGGCATACCGAACTTTGGAAAGGTTCTTTTTGTGGCTGCCGGAGGTTTGATTGCCGGCTCCCTTTCCTACAGGCTTGCTCTGTATGTTTTGAACCTAAAGTCTTCGGATATCATAGCGTCCCAAGCACTATTTTCTACAGATATTAACCAAAACATACTTTCTCATCCTTATTTCGGCCTGGGGCTGCTTTTATTTTCCTTGGCTGTCGGCGCCGGGGTCGCCGCTGTGATAGGATATCTAGCTTCGTTTCCCGCGATCAGACTTAGAGAAGACTACCTCGGTATGCTTCTTCTCGCAGCTGGGCAGTTCTTTCTTATCTTTGTCACGGCATACTATCCTATAACCGGCGGTACAGAAGGATTGCTCGTACCAGACCCTGTCTCTTGGGCTGTTTCGACGCAGGGTCTGCGCGATGTTGTGGTTCTTGCGATCTTGATTGTGGCAGCGGCTGGAGTCTACTTTTACTCTGAAAGGGTGGCAAGATCTCCACTCGGAAGGATGATGAGAGCAATTCGTGACAACGAGATTTCTTCAGAGGCGATTGGCAAAGACACTGTTGGGGTTAGGCGCAATGTTCTGATCATCTCATCAGCGCTCTGCGGAATTGCGGGAGTATTGTGGGTGCTTTGGGAACCTGCTATTTCACCAACCACTTTCACTAGGACTATGTGGACTTTCTATCCGTTTGTAATAGTGATTCTGGGGGGAGCTGCGAACAATTTAGGCGTCGGAGTTGGAACAGCGGTGTTCGTCGGAATAACTACTACAATCGATCAGGCACGAACTTGCATACTCGCCAATGGGATTTCTCTGCCGATTGACATCAATTCGCTGGAACCTATTGCGATTGGCGTTCTCTTGCTTGTTATTCTGTTATGGCGACCCAAGGGGTTGATCAAGGAGAAGACAACCGCGACACTTGGAAAATCAAAACTGCAAGCCATCTTTGACAAGGCAAACAAAGCGCTAAAGCAGGAAAATGCCGCACTGCCGCCTCAAAGCACCGAAACTGATGACGAAACAGTTCCGAAGACCCCAGACGGTGGTTGATTACACCCACAAAGACACCGATCAAAATTCGGTATATCATATTTCATTAGGGAAATCTATCGCGACATTTTTGGGATCGTGCCAGGCGACATTCATCAATACATCGCGGTTGAGCTCGCTCTGAAAAATCAGGGGAAATATCATGTAATCATCCGAGATTTTTCTCGAGAAAGCAACTATCTCCTCATGGGTAGGCGCATAGGCCAGAGCTCGCTGCATCAGGCTCGGATCTTTGAACCCGAGATCGGTTTCTCCAAGCCTCTCTGAGATCCTCGGCGCGTTTCCACTTATCGAAAACCCTTTGACTTCAAGAAAGCTTGGGCTGGAGCTCTGAATTATCTTGCGATATGCCTCGGGGTTGATCATATTCACCCCCCGGACGCTGGTAATTCTGATCACAGTCCTGCATTTCAGTGACGGGAGCATGGAAAGAGTAAGATTAAGCCTCTCCCAATGATCCTCGTTAACAGGAAAGAATGGCTTTACTGACGAGCAGACCCGGACATAAGTTTCTTTGTCGGGTGCCGCGAGCGTCACGTAGAGTTGTGTCGGCTGATTCCCGGTCTCCCGAAGCTCCTTGATCCTTTCCGGAAATGTTCCGTTCGTCACGACAAAGGTTGAGATTCCTCTTTTCCGAAACTCTTGAATCAATTCTCCGATTCTGCGGTACATCGTCGGTTCCCCGTCGTAAGAGATCGCAACGTGCTTGGGCTTTGCGGCTTCCACGTGAACATCAACAATATCTTGTTTCGAAGCAACCATTTTCTCGACGATGTCTTTCGAAGAATCCAGAGATGCGGATGCCAAGCTGACAAGATCTTTTCTAATTACAAACTGCTTTCTCCTGATTTCATTGATGACTCCTGCGTTCTTGAGATCGTTTATGGCGTCCTTCACCCGCACTCGGGAGATTCCTCCGCGTTCGGCAATTTCCGGTATCGTAAGGGAAACTCGATCTGTCGCGAGCACGTGAACTACCTTGATCATATTATCGTAATTATCAAGGGCAAAAGGTAGATGCTGTTCGATGATTGCGGTTTGTTCAAGTATCAGCTGGTCCGCAATTTCAACGGGCTCATCCAGCTTTTGAAATGAATGCTGCCTGCCTTCTACATCGCGCCAGCAGAAACTGCATGCGATGTTGCATCCTCGAAATGAAGTTGACTGGATGCACTGATGGCTCTTTATCCCGAAGTCGTGCTTGTAGCACTGTCTTCTGCCGCCTGTTCTGAGGCTTTGCTCAGTCCAGTAGCAAGGCTTGTATGCCGCATGCTTGTACTTGCCAATCAGGATTTCACGCTCGGAAAGATGCATGCACAGGTTCGAGTTATGGTGAGTCGGTCAGCTAATAGAGGTTCTGTCGAAGCCCAAACTACGTAATCGATTAACTGGGTAGTGAAAATCTGTTTCTGTGATCTGTACTGGATCTTCGAAAAAAGTCACGCTGTCAATCGGTGATACTTCTTCATATGTTCGATGTAGAGCAATTCAAGCTCAGAATGAAGTTCTCCCTCTTGAAGCCTTTTCCAAACAGAATCGCAGAAGACGCATGAGTACATCTGACTGCGGATCTCTCTCGATAGACCCTGAGAAACGCTTTCCATGGGAAGTAGTATTTCCTATCTCACATGTAAGAAAAAATGGTGAATGCGGAAATCCGGATCGACAATATTCTGTTTTTCACCAAACCGGGTCAAAAAATAGGCACCTTGATATTGGACGGCGAAGCCTGTTTTGTTGCTACTCACCAGAGCACATCGGAACAATAGAATCTAATAAGAAACGTATGGGCGAGCTGAGCAAATTATTTTGAAGTCTGAACACGTTCCAAGCGGGATTCCGGGTCTCGATGAACTTCTTGGAGGAGGTTATCCCAGAGGACGTGTCATTCTCGTAACTGGAGGCCCCGGATCTGGTAAAACCCTCATGGCGATGCAATTTCTCCTTGACGGCGTGAATCGATTTGATGAAAGAGGAGTTTTCGTTTCTCTTGAAGAAAGCAAGTCACACCTGATCACCGAGATGTCCAATTTCGGTTGGGATCTGGAAAAGTACGAAAAGAAAAATCAGATCGCAATAGTTGATGCGTCTCCACTGCGGCAAGCATCAAACGATGGAGATCAGCAGGTCGAGTCAAATTCGGAGTCTGAAAAAAATGTCCGCATAAGAGGACCCGAGTTTTCGATCCAGGCGCTGAGCACTGTCCTCCGAAGTTACGTACGCGTGATCAGAGCTACGAGGATTGTAGTAGACCCAATGACATCGCTGTCCCTGCAGTTCATGGATAATCATCAAAGAAGGAGATCGATAATTGATCTTTTGGAATCATTGATTGGCATGGGAACCACCAGTATAGTTACGACCGAAATTGCAAACCGGTTCGGTTCGGCTCTGACCCAAAGGGAAATTCCTTCTGAAGAGTACCTCTGCCACGGAGTTCTAGTTCTGCATAATTCCCACGTGGCCGGGAGGGGCATCGTGTCAGCTATCGAAATCGAAAAAATGAGAGAATGCAAACATGACAGACAATTGCACCCGTATTCAATAACGGAAAATGGCGTCGCGGTTTACAGCGAACGATTCCTGGGCTAGAGATTCTCTGGAAACTCCAACGAAGATTTTTAAAGCGATAGGTGTCGCTGTTGTAATCAGTGTAATGCTTGTTCCTAGGTCGGATTCGGATTTTTACGTTTAAACATCGGATATGTTGAGGATACGGCCTACTTGTAGGGGAACTTTGGGTTTTTGGTGATCTATTTCAATGCCTGCAATTGATGCTGTACAACTGGTTCGTTCGTCCGTAGAAAAAAACAAGGATATTCCAGCTGTTCTCGATGCTTACTCCCAATTCGTAGACTCACCCATAGGACCTCTGGAACTCAAGAATCTCGGCGATGTATTTGCAAGAATAATGGACAACTTGTCGCTTAGATTTCCCGATGTCAGCTTCAAAGCGCGCCGGGAACGTAGCCCGAAATGACATTCTCTCATTTCTGTCTGCGACCAACGGCGATCCGGACAGGCTGAAGCAAATATTGCGGAATGAGCTCCTCCGATTCGTAGAGGCGATGGTGATCTCGATTTCCGAGCGCTTCTCCAGGATGAGTAACGAAGAGCGCCGTGCAATCGATGCTACGTTGAGACTCATTTTGAGATCGCCGTTTGAGATACTTTTTAGAGCAGATGCCGGAAAGCAACTTGCATCAAGTGGAAAAGAGTTTGAAAGGTTCTTTCTTTCCGTGAAATCGCAGTCTCTTACCATGAGAGAACTGAGGTATGAAAACCTCATAGTAGAGAAGGCCATCTTCAACAAACTGATTCTGAAAGCCAGTGATCATGACTATTTCATCTGGGTCCCTTCTTTCTTTGCAAAGGAAGGGGCAGATGCTCTGATCAGGAGACTGGTGCTCCCAAACGAACACTTGATGCTTGCGAGGCTCCGCCAGCTTGCCTTGCTCTCAAACCTAGACCAGATCGACGCCTTCCTGCAATCCCTAACGGATAACTTGGGCGTTCTGGACAAGAGTGAAAAAGTCCCGGAAGAGCTTTCCGATTTCGTTCAAAGAACGGGAGAATATTTGATACTCCCGCCAATCGATCTCGACGATGTTTTTGCCTTCCGGAAGGAGGAATCTGAAAAAGAGGAGCGAGCTCAACTTGCAGAAGAAGAAAAATTGCTGGCTCAGGAGCAACTGAGGAAAGATGAACAATCAAAAAAATCCGAACAATTTAGACAAAAACTGCGCCCCATTGTAGAACAGCAGAAGCAGACAGTCCAGCTTCAGCAAAGACAATCCGCCGGTCAGGACGCCGTGTTTCTCGGTAGGCAGCTTGACTTTGATCAACTTGTGGCCGTGATCAATAAACGAGTTCCGGAAAAGGATTTGCCTGCTCAAGTAAGACAAGTTGGAGATTACACTCTCGAACTATCCAATTACAAAAAGAATCTCGCGATAGTAGGCTCTTCTGGCTCAGGGAGAAGTACCACCCTGAAGCGGATCCTCGATGGGATCGCGATTAAAGGATCTGGAAGGCCGATAATCGTAATTGATCAAAAGGGGGAACATAGAGGAATTGCTTGGAAATACAACTGGAAGGTCTTTTCGTTCGCCAGAGATTCCCAGGCCCAAGAGTTCCAGGTATCACTGTTTTCAGGAGCAACCGAGGCATCCGCGACTGTCGGCGCTGACCTGATTCAAGAGTGGTTCAACCAGGGCTCTATCAATTGCTCTGATCAGCAAAAAGAAAGAATCGCCTCGATAATCAGAGCCCAGAGCAAGGAGAACCTGAATCTCAACACTATTTCCAGCCTTATGATTAATGAGCCGGAACTTTCCGAGCTGGGTCAGAAATTACGGAAAAACCTGCTCTCCAAGAGTACGTTCTCCAGGATTTTTTCAGAGAAGGGCGCCGTCAGCGTCGGGCGAGACAATCTAATTTTCGACGTATCCGGCCGCGGCCTTAAAGATCCGACCACGAGGGAGGAAAGACAGCTGATCTCAGTTATCTTGCTTCGCGATTTTCTCGACTCGGGCGTGAAAGATTCCATAATTGTAGTTGAGGACACTCTTGATAGATTCAAAAGTAGTTCTCTAAAATCGAGAGCTATTGAAATAGTGAAAAGACTGCGCGAAAATGGGAACTGCGTCTTCGCTACCTCGAGGAGCAGCGTGAGAGAATTCTTGGGTGCGAGTATTATAGAAATCGTCCACCGGCTCTCCGGAGAAAAAATCATCAACGAAGAGTTAGGTCAGTTCAGGAGCAACATACCATCGCAGACACTGCTGAAAATTGTCGCATTCTTACCAAGGGGTTACGTGATCACTTCAAGCTATGCTGATTCAAATGGAGAAACCGTTCTCTCGGCCGCAGTCAAAGTTGAACCGTTGACCTTTTCCAACACTTGAAATCGATCTGCGTTTAGCTAAAAGCTAATAGTTTTCCGGTCGAAATGAGGAAGAGTAGGAGCGGCATTGTCCTCTACTATCCAAGAAAGCCAGCAAAAAGCTCAGCAAGCTGAAAACTATTCTTTGATCGGGAAGAGAGTCCGGAAGTACGACTCTCTGGAAAAGGTCACCGGCAGGGCGCAGTTCCTCCTCGATCTGAAAGTTCCGGGGATGCTGCACGGAAAAATCTTGCGGAGCAGATACGCGCACGCAAGAATCCTGAGCATCGATACTTCAAAGGCGGAAAAACTCGAGGGGGTTTTTGCCGTGATCACGGCAAAAGACACGCCGAAGATCAAGTTTGGCTTCATGAAAGACAACCTTCCCCTGAAGGACACCTTTGTACTTTCTTACCGGGACGAAATAGCGGCAGTCGCGGCGGCAGATGAAGCCACTGCGACGCGGGCCTTGGAGCTCATCGAAGTGGAGTACGAAAGACTCCCCGCTTTCTTCGATCCATTTGAGGCGATGAAACCCGGCACAAGGCAGCTCCATGAAGATGCGGAGAAAAACATCGCCAAGATCCCATTCAGTTTCAGGGCAGGCGATCCGGATGCTGTCTTTAGGAGGAAAGACTCTATCGTTGTCGAGAATTCATTCAGGGTTCACTTCATGACGCACACCGCCCTCGGGACGATGGGGGCACTCGCCTCATACGATTCGAACGGCAGTCTGACGATGTGGGCAAACACCCAGGCTCCGTTCATGTATCAGAAGGATATCGCCGACGCGCTTGGCATTCCCGGAGAAAAAGTGAGGGTCATACAACCGTTCATCGGCGGGGCTTTTGGACGGGGTATGGATCTCTACCCCGTCGATGTGATAGACTGCTCTTCTCTCCATGAAAACCGGAAGACCCGTAAAGATACACTATTCGAGGGAAGAAGATCTGAGTTTTTCGCCCACGAGACAGCCGGCACTGATCAATATCAAGAGTGCAGCTGATGAAAATGGAAGGCTGCTAGCGCGCAAGGTCGAAGTTTTTCTCGACATCGGGGCTTACGTTTCTTGGGGCGCGTTCGATGCAAGGGTGATGATGGCGACGACGTCCGGGCAGTACCGGGTCGACAACATCCAGTTCGATGCCTGGCCTGTTTATACGAATAATCCTTCTTCCGGAACGATGCGCGGCGCGGGCAACCCGCAGATCAATTTCGCGATTGAATCACAGATGGACATTCTCGCTCAAAAATTGGGCATCGATCCGGTCGAACTGAGACTCAGGAACTCAAACCGGCCCGGAGATATTACTTCCCAGGGTATGCGTATAACCACGTGCGCGATGGAAGAAACAATCCAGCTCGCCGCGAAGAAAATTGGATGGAAGGGGCCGCGCAGCGAGGGGAAAAGCCGCGGGATCGGATTTTCAACCCTGTTCCACGTTGCGGGGGGAGCTCGAGTCTACAAGTCCGACGGTTGCGGTGCAATCATAAAGATCGACGACTTTGGAAAAGTAACGATTCTCTCCGGAGCGTCCGAGATCGGTACCGGTTCGGACACTTCAATCACCCAGATCGTCGCTGAGGAGTTAGGCGTTCCGCTCTCGAAGATCGAGCTTGTCAACAAAGATACTTCGCTAAAGCCGTGGGATGTCGGGATACACGCCAGCAGGGCAACTTTCATCGGCGGGAACGCAGCTCTGATGGCGGCAAGAGACGCGAAGAAGCAGCTCCTAAGACTTGCGGCGAGGGAGCTCGGCGAGGACCCATCGAATCTGGACATTAGGGACGGGGAGATATTCTCGCTAGTCGATGAAACGAAAAAGCGAGTGGAATACACGAAGGTGTTGAGGAGGGCACATTTTAGACGAGACGGATCGATGATCCTCGCCACGGCATTCTACGACCCTCCAACGGAGATGGCGGATCCGGATACCATGCGGGGAAATATCTCAATGGCTTATGCCTTCGGCACGCAGGCGGCGTTAGTCGAGGTCGATGAGGAAACGGGCAAGGTCACAGTTCTGAAGGTGGTTGCCGTGCATGACGCTGGCAGGATACTGAACCCTACGGGCGCAGAGGGGCAGATTGAGGGCGGCGTTGTCATGTCGCTGGGCTATGCTTTGATGGAACAACTCCTGCTTGACGAAGGCATGGTTGTCAACCCGAGCTTCGCTGACTACAAACTCGTCACCTCGCTCGAAGTGCCCGAAATCGAAGTGCAGTTCGTTGGCAGTCCAGATCCGGCAGGGCCCTTCGGGGCAAAGGGACTCGGGGAGCACGGCTGCATTCCAACCTGCGCGGCAATTGCCAACGCAGTCTACGACGCCGTCGGGGCGAGGATTTTCGAGCTTCCGCTGACTCCTGACAAAGTTCTCGAGAGCATGCAAACCGCGATCTCAAAATGACCTGTCGTCGAAGACCCTCTTTGTCTTTCCGACTTCGACTCTTGGGAGGGTATTTGGGTCCACCACGATAACGTCCGGCGTGAATAACAAGACATCATGCAGATCGTTTCCCAGTGCGCTTGCGAGCCTTTGTCGAATCTGAGTGTCCAGACCTCTTTCTCTCGCTTCCACCGTTATGCTCATGTGATCAGTAGAATTAACCCTACTCACGTGAATCTGGTATTCGCTGCCCAGGGTGTCACGCTTTAGCAGAATCGATTCAACTTCCGACGGCCAAAAGTTGACGCCCGAGACTTTGAGCATATCATCTGCTCTTCCACGGATCTCGGAGAATTTTTGATGTGTCCTCCCGCACTCGCAAGTTAACTGATCCATTAGCAAGGAGATGTCCCTGCTCTTGTATCGCAACAGTGGCATCGCTTCCTTGGAAAGGGTCGTGAATACCAGCTCCCCCTCCTCCTCGGGTCCTAGCGACTCTCCGGTCTTTGGGTCAACGACCTCGGTAATGAAGTGGTCCTGCCAGATATGCAGTCCATCATGTACGTAGCAATCGTTCCCCACTCCGGGACCGCACAATTCAGTGAATCCGTAAATGTCGTAGGGATCGAGGTCCCAGAGGTTCGACATCTTCCGCTTCATTTCTTTCGTCCATATTTCGCTCCCGAAGATTCCCCTTCTCACCTTGGTATCTTTTCGAGGATCTATTCCCATCTCGGCCGCGACTTCAGCCAGTCTGAAACCGTATGACACTATCGCGGAGAATACCGTAGTTCCGAAATTAACCATGAATTCGACCTGCCTTTTAGAAAATCCCGCTCCCGATGGGACGATGGTGCACCCCAACTTTCTCGCGCCGTGGTAGAATCCGAAGCCCCCCGAAAACATCCCGAGACTGGGTGTGATCTGAAAAACGTCGTCTTTGCCCATGCCCGACATCACAAGCGACCTCGCGGAGACTTCCCCCCACTCCTCGACGTCTTTTGCCGTGTGCAGACCTAACGTCGGGGTGCCAGTCGTGCCCGAGGTCGCGTGCATCTCGACAACGCTATTTCTTGGAACGGCGAGCATGCCAAAAGGATAATTTTCTCTGAGGTCGTCCTTTGTTGTGAAGAATTTCGCTTTTTGGAGACCTAAAATATCAGTAATATCATCAGGCTTCAAGCCTGCGCTGTCTAAGGCTCTTTTGTAATAAATTGAATTCTCGTAGACGTAGTGCAAAACCTCTCGCAGCCGCTTTGACTGTAACTCGCGGAGCTCCTCCTGGGGGAGGCGCTCCATTTTCTCATTGAAAAATAAATTTCGGGGCAATTTGTGTTTGCCAGAGCAGTATTCGAAATTCGGATATTAGGCTTCTTTCTATCTTTCCAATCATCCCTTGCTCGTCTCCTGCATTCAGTCACAGAAAGGTGAGGGGACTCCATTTACCCGGTTAGTTTCGGGTTGAAATTCCTACAGATCCGTTCAATGAGATTTGAGCTGTGCAAGCTCCGTTCAGCTCGTTTCAAGCTCTTCTGAGCTAACAGAGCTTGAACGTCAGCTCTTCGGCTGAAAAGTGCTCACGTGTGTGAAACGCAGAAAATTTTGGTTCTGACCGTATGAAAATCTAAGTGCAATGTACACTGCGCTGTTCTCGTAGTTGGCTAGACTCTCAGATTTAACTGCCCCGAAGGTGGTTAAATCTTCGGGTGCTTTCAACGATCAGGAACTAGTGATCAGTTTCGGGTGTTGCGGTCAGGGATCAGGGTTTTGTTGAATTCAACAAAACCAAAGGAGGAAAAGACCAGAAGTTAAATAGGACAAACAGATTATTATTCTTGTAGATGCGATTTTGTTCGGCATCGGTAGAATAATCGGAATAGTATTGTTATTCTTTGGGGCAGCCATATTCATTTCACTAGATCTCCAGATTTACCTTATCGGAATCTTGTTCTTTTGTGGTGGAATCGCCCTTATGATTACTGGAGGCAAAGGTAGCGCAATGGCAGCTAGGTGTCCCAATTGTGGAAGAAGTCCCCCTTGCGCTCTCTTCGGTGGAAGACCCGCTTGCCAAATTTACACTAACACATTTGATAATTCGATTATCAGAGACCACTAGGAAAGAAATGACCCGAAAATCAACACCACTTAAGCACCCCTCGAAAATTCAACAAAACCAAATTTTTTTTCTTAATGAATCAATGGGAACTGGTAATTAAACAAAGACTCGATTCCTCACGATATTTTGAACTCAGGGCTACCCGTTCTCTGTTTTCAGGAAGAAGGCTCGTCGTAAGTCGAGCTCATGTTAGCTGCCGCGCTCTCGTAATCATGGCCAGAGTATATCGAAACGTGGCAGAACGAAGCAAGCTTTCTAGCGGCTTCCGATACGTTAGAAACCGGCGAGAGTATGATCGCCCTTTTTGCTTCGAGCTCGAAGGAGACGACGCTCATCTTGAGCACATCCTCGATTGAGACATCGCCATGCTCGGAGAACCTTAGCATGATGTTGGATGATTTCATGTCCTGTCGGTTCGCGAAAATGTCGACCGGGTATTCTCGACCGGAGTACCCCTTCACCAGGGCAAGTTTACGAACCGTGTAGCCGCGCCTCGAGAGAAATCCCTCGACGTGATCGAGCGCCTTGTGCTGTTCCGTTGAGATTGTGTTGCCGGACCGAGACGCAAAGTTCACCTGCGTCACCATGAACTGCATCGTCAAAGATATCTTCGACAGGCTTTCGATGTTACCGCGAAGGGTACTCTGACCCAGAGGGGTAAGGGAGTACATCCGTTTCTTTAGTGGCGCTTCCTCAAATTTCTGCTGCCAGTTGCCGATCACCTGCCCCGATTTTTCTAGCGCGTGCAAGTGCGGGTACAAGGTGCCGTAACTGATGTTTATCTTAAACCAGTTCAGAAGATGTTTTCGAAGCTCGTAGCCGCTTTTCGGCGAGAAGGTCAGAAGATACAGGATTTCAATGTCGACGAGCTGCTTTGCGACATTGGTAGATTCAGCGGACGCCAGCGACGAGAGGCGCGCTTCTTCCTGTTGCTTCATGGATAGCATTTTTTTGATCTCGTGGCTTCTCTTGCTACGGATTCGATACCCCTAGGGATAATTGGATCACCTGAAGTTTTAGCTTGAGAATCGAGTTCTCAAGTTGTCGAGGTTTGTATATAATAAAAATGAGAACGCGGTACAGATTCCGGGTACGAAGCTGAAATACATTATGAAAGAGTGTTAGGGCGGGGCTCGCCAAAAAAGCGGCGGAGGATTTTGAAGTGTGAAAAAGAAAAGAGACGATCAGGCTTCGCTCTGTAAGTTGAGGTCTTCCCTGATCGAGATGAACTGATTCAGAAGCTGAAAGCCCTTGTCGGATAAGTGGTAGGTCTTCTTGTCGTCTTCCATAGTCGGAATGACAAGTCCCTGTGCTTCGAGCGATCTGATGTATGACTGCATTACAGTCCACGAGAGATTCGCCTTGTACATGATGTGGGTAGGCTTTTCAGCGCCCGCTCCGATTGCTTTCAAAATGTCGCAAAAAGTCTCCATGCGAGATCTTCTGCTGACCTGGATCGCGTTAGTCTTCGGTGCCTGTTGTGGCTGTGTATTCAGAAATTCTTGTGACATGTTAGTTCGACCTTTACTGAGTATTCGAATAACAGAGTTTGTTATATCAAGATGCTGTAACTAGAGAGTAGATCTAGAAGGGACTGCCGCTTATAAGAGATCAACCTGAAATATGGATTATGGCTTCATAACGACTAATATCGGCTTTCTTGCAATAAACTGTACAAGCGATACATTTGGCAGAGACAAAAACGGAAACCACAGCAGTTGAGACGCAATCTCAGCCACAGCAGGCAGTCTCTCACAAGAATCAACCTGCGCAGAGTGCTCGTAGCGAATCTGATATTAATTTTGCGATAAAATCTTTGCAGGAAGAGACTCAACAGATCTTTGAACTAATTGAGATGGAGCGCACATACGGCGCCGAGGTCTCAAACCAGCTGAAGGCGATCATAATGCCACTCAATCTCTCATATCACATCAAACCCGAGTCTATCTCAAAGACTGATTCATCCATCTCGGATGTGGTACTGACTCCACAGGGAATGATTTGCGTTTTCAACAATGCGGGTTCAATGATCTCGAGACCCCTAGAGTCATTCCAGAGTGATGTGTTGATCAGGATATTGCTTGAGGTGATACCCGAAATCAAGGTCATGTTGAATGAGAAGCGGCAGAAGATGAGCGGCCGTGTAATGACGCTTGAGAGGGTTGCGAAGGAGCTCAGAAAGGTACCCGCGCTGGTCCCCACCAAGACCAACCCAGGTGGCAAGATCAATACCTCTGACCAGGGTTCGAGCGATAAATCATCCTCCGGTGCAACCCAGGATGCGATGAAGTCGGTCCTCGATAAACAGTAATTCCTTCGTGAATTACCTCATTTTTCCCCGGGCAGAGATATATAATGCCAGAGTACGGCAATCCCGGGGTATCTTAGCAGCATGCGAGACGAACTGACACTCGCGAACTCTATCATGTCGTTTGAAAACCTGAAGGAAGTTCTCGCAGTTCTGGACCAGTCAATCGACATTCATTCGAAGATGATTAAGCGATACGAGGACCGCCTCGGCACTTTGCTTCGGCAGGCGAGGGAGTCAAACGATCCGCGATTAAAGTCCGTCGGGAGCCAGATCCCAATGCCCGGAATGAGCGACGGCTTCATTGATCCAAAAAGCAATGACAAGAAAAAGAAAGACGACAAAAAACGCGATCCAGGCGAGGAGAAGGGCTGGATAGCACTCGAATCTGAGGATCACACACTGAAGTTAGCGACAGGCTCTGAAACCCAGATAGCTGCAAACGAGATCTCGATACTTTTCAAAATTACAGAAGCACTAAAATCGAAACTTCCCGCACTTGAAGCCGCCACGAAACTCCTTTCCGATCTGCCCTCGCAGGGTTTTAGGGCTGACCAGAGGTTGAGGATCGTCTTCAAGGATGGTTTGCCGAAATACGTCCTGCCTACCAGTGAACCAAAGGCGCAGGACGAGAAAAAATTCTGGTACCAGGAATCGTTCAGAATCGCAGTTTTGAAATAAGAGTCTTTTCACAGAGTGTTTTCGACGCTAGAAGGCAGTCGAAAGTTCAATGTAGATCTTTACGAACTGCTTCATGAGATCGAACGGGCTCGATATCAGGCAGTTTGATCTGAAGTACTTCTTTATCGATGAGCTGCCCACGCCCATCCCTATTAGCTGGATGCCTGCCTTGTTTATCTGCTCGATCGTCTCGACAAGTTCCTCATCTATTCCCTCATAGCCTAGCGGGAAGCCGTCAGAAGCTACCAAAAGTACCTTGATTTCCTCGGTCGCGTTCTTTATGCGGTTCGCGGCCAGCCGCAGCGCGTCCGGCAGATAGGTTTTGAGACCAGAATCTAGCCCTCCGATGCGCGATTTTGTCCTCATCCCGTAAATCTCGGAAAAGTCTTTCACAATGTAGAGGTTTTCATTAAACGAGTAACATGCCCACGAATTGTGGTTGGGTATGAGGTCTTTTGCGACCTCGGCAAGACATACCACGATCTCCTGGACGTCCCGCGCAAAGGTTTCGAGGCTTTTGCTGGAATCGATCAAGATCGCCCAGGCTTCGCTTTTTGTCTCGTTCTCCTCTCTCTGAAAGACATCGGTGTCGTTTGATCTCGTCGCGATCACTTGGATTGCCTTCGACATTTCCAGGTTTCCAGATCTGGCTACGTTGTCATCGAGCGCGGATTTTACATTTCTAAGCTGATCTAGAACTAGACGGATTGGTCCAATCAGACTTTGTCCTAGTTCTAACGTATTCCGCGTAATCTTCCTTCGGAAACAGAAAATTCTCAAAGTGGGTTTTTGGATCGATGGTACGGTAGATCTCCGAGAGTCGTTTCATCACGGTCAGGGAATACTCCCAGTCTCCTAGAACAGTCTGACTCTCTATACCAAGTTGCTTGTCAGAGTCTGCCAGTGAGGCTGGCGATAATTCCAATGAAAACTCTGAAGCCGCGTCTTTGAGAATTGACTCAAAGTTTACCGCTTCTCCAGTCGCTGGAGAGGGTTCGAAGAGATCGTTTGGGCCATGATTATCTGCAAACGGTGGCGATGGAATTTGTGCCATGAAGCAAGACTGTCCCGCGAAAAAGTCGAGTATCTTCTTCGCAGTGTTGATCTTCTTAGAATCGATTCCCACCGGCGAGGTTGGTTCATTCGAGGGATTTTTTCCAAGCGTCGAATAATATTTCTGTACGGAAACTTCAAGATCAATGAGGGATTCATGCAATTGAGAAACTTGCTGGTCAAGCTCTGCCCCAGAGAGACTATCGGTTTCCCGGTCAACGAGTATGAAAGAAAATTCGCCGCTAGACGAGTGGATGGATCTCCAACCTCGTTCATATTTTTGAATCGAAGCGCGGTCATGTGGCTCGCGTACGCGCAGTCAAGCAAGAGTCCCGGCCATTTTGAACGCATGTGGCCGCGGATTGCATAGTCCTCGACGGTTGAGATGACAAACATCAAGTTGTTAACCGACGGAGTATAATTTTGGAGGCTGCGATAGACGCGGTAGTCTGTCGTGTTGGCGTGTAGACTCAAGTGGTATACTGATGCGCGAAACATCCTCCACATCGAAGACTTGCCATGAGCGTCGTTGTCAAAATACATCCCGTGAAGTGAGTAAAGGTTGTCTCTTGGTTTTTTGGGCATGCTGAGGTGGAGGACGTAACCAACAGAGTCGGTGCCAAGAGTCGGGTACTCGATTTCATCAACGAGAAGCTTGACGTCTTTGGGCTGGAGCTGGGTGATCGATTGAAGCGAGCTCCACGCAAAGTCGGTAGGGTTCAATTTTTCAGACGTTCACTTTAGGGCGCTACAGGTCACTACCGCCAAAACTGAAATCGGAATCTCCGCCGTCCGAAACTGGCGCGGTGTATCTTGGCCTCTCGACAACTTTCGGAGCAATGGGTTCTTCGTACGTCTCCTTCGGTTCTGGAGCTGGTACAGATTTTTCGTTCTCTTGTTCTCCCTTTGACGCTGCACCGGTGAATATCATTCGGACGACTCGCCTGACAGTATCCTGAACTTCCGCATTGTCAGAGGTCATCGCGATCACAGTTTCTTCTGCCGCAACTTCGGGAGCAACGCCGTCAGCGACCAGCAGCGCCCAGTTTACGAGGTCTCCGACTGACGGACCGTACGGTAGCTCATTTGCCTTGTATTGCCTTCTCAATTCTGCACCAACTCGGATTATGCCTGTTGCGGTTTCCTTTGAAACTTTGGCTTTTTTCTCGACCAACCCTATTTCATCTGGTGCAATCTTAGTTCCAACGCTCAGGTAATCGAAATCGATCCAAACAGACATTCGGCGCCTGAAGGCTGCATTGAGTGGTTTGGTACCGGCAAATTCAGCCGAATACGGGTTCATGCTGATTATCACGTATCCGGTGGGGTGCCTCGGTATGATCTCGTTGTCTTTTTCGGTAAGTACTAGATGACCTCTGGTATCGAGGACCGGGTTCAGCCTGGTTGCAACGTCTTGCTTCATCATGTTAGCCTCGTCCAGGTAAAGGATCCCTCCATATCGACACCACGACACAATCTGACCATCAATCCAGTTCTCCCTGCCAAGACCCACGTATCTTCCGAACAAGTCGTAAGCTGAGGTCTGTAGACCACAGTTGATTTCCCAAATTGGTAGACCCGAGAGCTCGGCAACGAGGTAGACGATGTGAGTTTTTCCGGTACCGGAGGGACCAATCAGGGCGCACTGCTTGAAGTGATACAGTGCTCTCGTTATCCTCTCGACGTATTTCTCTCCGTGATCCAAGTATTCGGGAGTGCCTCTAGGAATTAGGGCGCGTAGCTTGTCGTCGAACGTCTGCCCCTGAATCAGATCGTAATTTTCGACATCGTACTTTTCGACCAGCTCGGGCCTTTCGGACTGCTTCTTTTTGGAAATTGTAATATTCAGTCTGACACCGGTAGCTTCCGCGGTGTGAGTCTTGCGCTCCTTCGGTTTTTCAGGCGGAGCACTTTCTGCTAATCCAGACATTATCTACACTCAGAAAATAAAGACGAGAGATATAATTGACTTCCTGATACTTTAGTAATTATGGACTGATCATTAGGATTCTAAATCCACAAGTCTTTATTTTGGAAAAAAGACTCAAATACAATGGAAATCTTATGCCACTAGTCTCTAGTGGATGGAGGGGACAACGAGCGCTGTCCACTTTGTCAAAAAAATTTGGACAACCCCGCTATTCGTGATCAATAATGCCAGACAAATCCGTATCGGAAGTCATAACCACGATCAGAAATGTCAATGTCCAAAAGATGGACGATAAGGCTGATCACAACACTCCGGTTATATTCGATTTCGGGGCTAATCTGGAAGAGGCAGACAGGTCGAGCGACGGCGTAGTTTTGAATTTTAAGATGACCATGGACACTGAACCGGCCATCGCCAAGTTCATTGTTGAGGGCACTGCCAGGATTTCCGGGGAAGAGGCCGAGATCGAGAAACTTCTTTCGGCTGATCCGCAGACTAACGTTCCGTTCGTGTTTACAAGGATTTACCAGACCGTTTATTCCGTGATATTCATGCTGGCAGGCACGGTTGATGTGCCATATCCGTCACCCGCGCTATTGAAACGCCCGCATGTCAGGACCGCGTACGCTGCAACTGCAGAAGCGTCGAGTCCTGCTCCAACAGCGTAAAATGGGAATTTTCGAAATGAATGATGGGATTGAAAATTCCTAATGAAAAATAGGGGAACAAGCCCGAAACATTTCCAACTTGTCGTATCTGTTCTTTTTTCCCTTTTAGTGGTGTCAAACGGTGGTTACACCCACTTGTTAGCCTCGGCTGAAACTTCGCCGATCACCATCCGCGTTGGCAATGCGCCAAACGGAATAGCGTTCGACCCCCTTAACGGTAACTTGTACGTCGCAAATTTCGAAACCGGTACTGTCTCAGTCATCAACGGGACGACCAATTCAGTAATAGCAACGGTGAAGCTCGGCCCAGATCTCCTTGGGAAGTTGCTTTCAATCCGGCCAATGGCCACGTATACATCACAAATACTTACAATGGCACGGTTTCGATCATTGACGGATCAAATAATTCCCTCATTGCTACTGCGAAAGTAGGGGCTCGGGAAGACCATCCAAACGGAATTGCCTACAATTCTTTCAACCATGAAATGTATGTTGTTGAATCTGCACCTGATTCAGTCTTTGCCATTGACAGTGTCTCAAATTCAATTACCGCTGTTGCAAGTTTGGGGTCTACTCTGCTGCCCTGGGGAGTTGTTTACGATCCCGCGAATCAGGGAGTATATGTCATGAATATAGAATCAGATTCCGTCTCAGTCGTAAACGGAACTTCAAATGGGTTGGTCACGACAATACCAGTCGGGGAGAGCCCAAATTATGCTGCGATTGATACATCTCCAGGTCCGAACTTTGGAAATATCTTTGTCACAGATTACGAGGGAAATACCGTCTCCGTGATCAATTGGACGACAAACAGCGTTATTCGAAATATCAGCGTGAGCGGAAATCCGAAATCGATTGCTTACAATTCAGAAAACGGAAACTTTTATGTTACAGATTACGGATCGGGAACTATTTGCGTCATCGATGGGAGTAACGACTCGGTTCTCGGTTATGCGCAAGCGGGTACAGAACCGAACATCTTGGCTATAGATCCTTTGAATCAAGATCTATATGTCACAAACTTCGGAGATGGTACTGTGACGGTAATTTCGATGGATTCCATGGCCCTTACTTCGCCTACAATTATTACCTCGGCTTCATCCAGCACAACGACCGCAGATTCTTCTTTTAGTTTATTTTCAAGTCAGACCCTGACTACAAGCGCTACAAATTCAACAACAATGGTTACTACTAGTGAGTCGCAGATAGCCAGCTCCGAGACTTTTGTCAACGGTTCTTCGTCTATTACGAACTCCAATACTTCCTCGAATTCTACGGATCAGCTGGTTCTTGTCGCCGTCGTCCTGGTAGGGATCGTGTCGGCGAGTTCTGCCTTCTTTGTAATGAGAAGGCGATCTTTGAGCTAAATATCTGGCGTTAGATCCTACTAAAGTACAGGAACTTTTTCCTAATTATTAGCTTTCGACCGTCTTTTGAGGACTAATACAGATGCCAGAGTACCTACTCCTATCGCTGTAGCAATCGCGAGCGGAAAGAGTTCTTGCCCGGGGCCTCCAGAGCCACTCGTCAGGGTCGAGCTGGTAACATTTGTCGTTGTCAGCGAATAAGTTGTCGTGTCTGAAATCACAGACGTTGATTCGTATGACGTTGAAGTATCCGGGCTTGTCGTTGACGTTATGGTTGGGATGGAAACAGATGTCGTCGCCGAAGTTGTGAGACCAGGTACCTGAGCGAGGTACCCGTTGCATTCGATGTTTCGATTGCGGCACCACACGTCGAGTTATTCGTCAGACTAGCGGAGGCCGTCGAGGTAGAGTACGAGTCTTGACCCGTCGAGATTACAGAGACCGTTCCGACATTAGAGTTCGTCACATACATATTACCGTTCCAGGCGTCGTAAGCTATTCCGCTGGCCCCTGATCCTACTTTGATGGTGTCGACGACCGAGTCTGTGACACCGTCAATAACAGACACTGTGCCATCACCAAAATTTGAGACATACAACTCTCCAGTTCTCGGATCAAGGGCAATTCCGTCGGGATTTTGCCCGACATTAATGGTATTGATCACTAGATCTGATGATCCGTTGATAACCGATACAGTGTTTGCCGCATAATTTGTGACAAACACGTTTCCATGACTGGGCCCCGGAAAGTCATCAACAACTACACCGTTCGGGCTGTGTCCGACATTAATTGAAGTCACGAAGGCATTGGTGACACCACTTACGACAATCAAGGTGTCTGCAAGTTCATTCGTGGAGTACAGATTGCAGTTTAAAAGATCGTAAGCAAGGCCCCAGGCACCTCTATTTACGTAAGGACTGTAGTTGGCTGGCGCATTAGCCACCAAAGCGTTTGTATCGCTGTTAATCTCTGCCAAGAATCCACTGCCGTACATAGCCACGTACATGAAGTCATTGTACGGATCGAATACAACTCCATTAGGACGATCGTCGTGATCACCGCTCAACATATCATCTCCTACGGCCACGTTCGCCAGTACGGAGTTGTTGTCTCCACTTATCACGGAGACAGATCCACTCCTCGTGTCGCCGACGTAAATGTTCCCGTTGTAGGGATCGAATCCGACATCCCACGGAGAGACCGGATAGTTTAGGTTAACAGTCTCCACAATGGAATTCGTGCTTCCATTGATGACAGAAACGGTTCCCGGAGAAAAGTTTGCGACGTACAAATTGCCGTTGGTAGGGTCGAAAGCTATTCCGTTTGGAACAGCGCCCACGTTTACTGAGGTAGAAACGGTACCGTCGGCAGTCGCTCCTTGCTCGAGTTTCTCGATATATGCAGAATGCTGGGAGCCGACGCTCGTGGCTGGATTTCCTATAATCAGCGAATCATTGGACAGAAAAAGTGTATACTTCACAAAAGGAGAAGGGACACTAACTCGGCTTGATGTCAAGGCTGTGCTGAAAGCAGGAGCAAATATCGCAGCTATAATTGTCAAACAGAGATATTTTCTGATTTGTTTCCGAGTGGTAATTCGTAGAAGCTCCACTACACGCATCTCCTTGGCAAGCTTCGCGAGTCATTTTCCAAAGAAGCTCATGGCTCAATTCTCAATTAAGAAATTATGCCGCTTTCATTTTGGGTCTCGTTCCCCATGATGCACTTGCTGCTCCACCTCCCGAGATAGTGACTACAGCTCCAAGACCGACCATGGCCCAGTTCACCGAACTAGTAGTAACAGCTCGGATTGAGGATAACGAAAACTGACCGACCGTGGCTCCGCTTGCGTTTTGATCAGAGTAACTACTCCAGCTGAGGTCCGATCGAGTTGTCGAATACAAAATAGTAAGTTCCGTTCGCGGGGGCGGTGAATTGCTTGGAATAGGGTGACAAAGGGGAAATTGAGACATTTACTTGGGACGGCTCAGCTTCACCAGCCTGTTGATAATAAGAACCAGTTCCTCCCAAGAAGGGTTGCACGCATTTAGGCGCGCAGTTATTGTAGATGTAGAATTGGCTTTGATTCATGATGTCAAATGTGAATATTGTCTGATTTTCTATGCTCAACGAGAGCTGCACCGTTTCACCTTTGGCCAATTGTAGACTCTGTGTCGAGTAGTCGTTGGGGGCAACGACGATGACGGTGTTGATCAGGGGAATCGTTTGTTGTGATGCCGAAGCGATTGGCGTCGCGGCTCCAAAAAATCCGATCGCAGCGCCCAGCGCAAGTAGCCCGAGTCCGATGAATATACTTGTCGATACCATGGTATTTTAGCCTCATCCAGAACTCGTAGCGCTCGGACTGTTCATCATCCAAGAGGGCACCCAAGACTGAAGGTTGGACTCGAACGATGGTGTTGTCCCAACCCAGCTTTCGTTCGGATACGAATACGGGCCCAGCATCTGGAGGGCTTGAAGCTCAAAGTACTTGTTGTAAACTCCGAATGGCTTTACAGAATCATTGGCGACAGGAGACTTCAGGACCCCCGCAGTAATGAAGAATTGGTTAGTTCCGTTGTACTTTACACTAATGTTCTGATCACCCTGAAGGTTGTAGATGCCGTAAGGCCAGTACGCATAGTGGGCGGGATAGTAAGTTGAAGCAAATTGAATTTCAGAAATTGGGGTCTCCGGAAGCTGCTGCTCCGCAAACGTAAGATAACTGTCGTGGTTTGAGATGAAGTAACGCTGTGCTTGGTACAATGCAGCTAGAAACTTTACTAATACTGCCTGATTGGATGCGCTGGAAAGCCAATCATCTCTGGCAGCGAAGCAAGTATCGTAGTAGTTGTGTGGGGCGTAAAAAATAACGTGGAACGGGCCGTCATGGGCAGAATTGTTGATGCTGGGATTTTGCAGGTCGGATAGAATAAAATCGTCAACAACTATCATCTGCGCCGCGCCAGTTTCGAGATCGTGAACGGTCTCGACATTTTCCCCGCCAGTTTTCAAGAAAACAGAATTGGGATTCGGTCCGATGGTGTTCGTTGGAACACCCGCCTGATCAAACCAGTAATAGTCTAGGTATCTCTCGATAGTGCCCGCACCAAAGTCCTCGGCCGTCTTTCCCAATAATTGCGATGGGCTCGTTATGCCATCTCCGGCAACAGCTAGATAGGTTCCGGCGAGCATGTAGCCACCAACGCATGTAGTAGCCTGTCCTGAAAGTAGTGACCCTTCGCTCTCGTCGTAAGAAATCTCCTGTTGTCCAGCGATCAAGCCCTTGTAATCGAGCGAGGGATTGTCATAGTATGTAGGAATCACGTGTATGCCTTCGGCCGCTAAGAGCTGGAAAGCATACTGATCGGTTACTTCACTCTCGTCCATCGAATTCGGATAACCGATTGTCAGGGTGATGTTTGTCTGACCTGCCGATGATACCGGTAGATTCATCTCGGAATAAGACACCATGGATAAAACCAACGCAATTGAAAGAAAGAGCGGGACATACCTAGATAGATTCAAACTATTCACACCAAGTGTTTGATTGGCGATGCGATTGGGATATCCAAGGGGTTCATAATTCAGATTAACAATTTGAAATTATCCAGTCTGCCCTAATATATATCTGCTGAGAATCAAGTAAATGATTCAAAAAATTTGCAGAACTGTCACGCATCAAAATTTTTTCCGAAGGAATCTGACGGTGCCCTTTCACAGTGATTCCATACGCTCTGGCATATAATAACGAAGGTGGAATTCAGGCTACAGATACGGGAATCTAGTAGTCTTGATCTAGACAGATTCGAGTTTTCGGCGTTAGTCAGTCGAGTCAGAATGGATCGATCAATCTAGATCCGGAATTTATAACGGATAAAAGAACACACGAGGGCCTCTTACCCGTTGTGGTTTGGAGAATATCATTTTGCTAGGACGATCGTCTTGGAGATTACCGGATCGATGTCAGAATATTTTTGGGTGCTTTGATTGTAAATCGGTGGGTTGGATCAGAATTTCAGATCGCTCTAATTCTAAGTGTAGTCTGCAATCAAATAGAGTTCCACAGAAAGGTCTGTTGATCTTTTCCAGCGCGAGAAGGTTGCTAAGGAACTCTTGTCATCAGCGATCGTTAAAACAATCGATGTGACCAAAACCTTCGTGAAGAAGGGATCGAGGCAGGGAAAGGATGAGGTTTCGGAAGTCTTGGGCGGGGTGACCTTCGAATTGAAGGCAGGTTCTTTGACGAGCATTATCGGCCCTTCGGGATGCGGCAAGACGACGTTACTTCGGATCATTGACGGGTTGATTGAACCAAGCTCTGGAGAAGTAATCTTCGATGGAAAACCTGTGAAATCCCCACCACAAAAAATGGGTTTTGTATTCCAACAATTCGGCTTGCTCCCTTGGAGGAACATTCTAAAAAATGTCGAATTTGGGCTAGAGCTACGTGGAGTAGACGAGGAGGAGCGTAAAAAAATTTCGCAAAAATACATCGAGATTGTTGGACTCACAGGATTTGAAAATCACTACGTACACGAAGTTTCTGGAGGAATGCAACAGCGGGTAGGGCTGGCACGCGCGCTTGCGATAGAGCCTGAAGTACTTTTGATGGACGAGCCCTTCGCTTCTGTGGACGAGCAGACTCGAGAAATTTTACAAAAGCAACTGTTGCAGATCGTAAAGGGAACAGTTCCTAAGACAACCCTCTTGGTTACTCACAATGTTGACGAGGCAATTTATTTGTCGGACGAAATCGTGTTGTTAAGCGCTAGACCTGGAAAGGCAAAAGAAATCATCCCGGTGGACTTTCCGGCTGAAAGATGGAACTATGATCTGAGGTCGCAGGAAGAATACAGATATCTTCGAAACAAGATTTGGAAGTTCCTAGAAACCGAAATTACAGAAAATGGAGGCTTCGGAATCAATGGCCTACGAGCAGCCTCGTAAGGATCACAATACCTTCGCAACCACTCCCGTAGTGGAGTTAGATGAAATCCAAGATGGGCAGGAGCTGAAGTTCGAAAAGAAGTCGACAGAAAAAGTAGAGAAGAAGAGGCGCGGCAAACGCATCGATGGACTGTCTTTATCGAAGAAGATTTTGATTTTCCTTGTAAGCTCAGCTCTGTTCCTCGGGACTTGGCAAGTTTTGGCGTACTACGCAGGTAATTCTGCAATACTCGCAGGTCCGATTCCGGTACTGATGGCGCTATCCGGTCTACTCCAAATCACTCCGTCCTCCGGGACTCTGGGCTTGGAAAATGCATATGGTGCTTTACTTGAGACTCTTGAGGTAGTCACTCTGGGATTGGGACTCAGTGTGGCCGTGGGGATTCCAATTGGGGTAATCATGGGACGTTGGAAGACTGCAGAAATGGTTGCGGAGCCCTGGGTGTCTGCAACGAATTCGATTCCGGTTGTGGTGCTGATTCCCGGTCTATACTTTTCGATTGGTGGAGGCTTTCTGGCAGATGTATTCATCTCGTTTGTTCTATCTGTCTTCACTGTAATCATGAACACACACGCTGGAGTGAGATACATGAGCAATGCCCTCGCCGAAGTTGGAAAAACGTTTGGGGCTAGTAATGTGCAATTTATCACAAAAATTGTCCTTCCCTCTACGCTACCAGACATATTCGCAGGTGTTAGAATAGCCGTGGGAAGAGCTCTGTTGGGAGCAATAATGGCTGAAACGCTACTCGGTGGAAATCGCGGACTGGGGGGACTTATGATGACCTTCGAGGAGATACTCAATACTCCTTCCATGATGGCAACGGTCGTACTCATCGCGTTGGTTGGAATTCTTCTTTTGCAAGCCCCGAAAATCTTGGAGAATCGACTTTTCAGATGGAAGGAAGGTGAACGGATTTCGAGGGAGCTTGGAAGATGAAAATTACAAGCCTTAGGTATCTTGTCCTTGCCGCGACGATTGTCCTGATGATTCTGATCTGGTGGGTCGTGGCCCACATTGTTAACAATCCACAGATGATCGCTGGGCCGGGAGAGACGTGGTACGAGCTCACACAGCTCTATTCTAACACTGCACTGAGATTGCATCTCATCTCGGGGCTTCAGGTGACGATTCTTTCGATACTTCTGGGATTCGGGCTGTCTGTCGCTGTGGGTATTCCCGTGGGAGTTTTAATGGGGAGATACTTGGTTGTTGATCTTTTCTTGGAACCTTGGGTCAACTCCTGGTACTCCATTCCGGCGATTGCGTTTGTCCCCTTGACTATGAACTGGACTGGGATTACGTGGGTGAGTGCCATGCTCACCGCGTTTCTAGTCGCCGTTTTTTCGATAATAATCAATGTATACACGGGCGTCAAAAACTGCAATCGTTCCTTGGTCGAGTCAGCGATGGCTTACGGAGCAACGCAATCTCAACTGATGTACAAGGTAATTTTACCCGCTTCACTTCCGAATGTGATGGTGGGCCTACGGCTAGGCATTTCGAGGGCAATCGAGGGAGTGATAATTGCCGAAATGGTCTTCACGGTGGTGGGACTCGGAGGGATGATCGATGCGTCAGCCGACAAGTTGCAGCTCGCTCTTTCCTACTCATTGATAGCCGTATTAGCGGTCATCTGTATAATTTCGAGCGAAGGAATGAAATTCCTTAGCAAAAAAGTCGTCGCTTGGAAGGAATCCCAGGCGATGATTCGCAATTAAGAAGTTTACCCGAGTAACCTGTACTAAGTTCTACGCGTACGGCAAAATCTAAACAATGATGATGGTACTTACAGTTTCTTTACCCAATCGCAGAATCTTCGTGATTATTTCGTGTTTTTCTCAGGGGTGACGATCTAGTAGCGCTGAAGTCGAGCAACTATGCACCCGCACTGACACTCAAGTTCACTTTGTTCGTCGAACTTTCCAGTGAAATCATCTGCCCAAGTAACGAATGAAGAGTTCGGTCTGAATTGGCATATTCCAATTCAGCTCCTCCCGGATCGCCGTTCTTTGGTTAGGCGCCGCCGATGAAAAGTGCCGAGACGTATACCGTGATGATGCTGATTATGACTAGCAATGTTGCGTGCTTGAATCCGTCTGCTGCGCTGCCCTCTCCCATCTTCCCAGCGACGAAGCCCATTACCCACGCTTGGAAGAACGAGCATAGCAGAAGAACATTCGTAGCTGCTTTTACCAGTGCCGGAGACGCCAACGCTGGAACCCCTGCCTGAGCTAGCCCAGGTGGATTGATGAAGTAGATCATCATTGAGGTTGTTGCAACGACCATTATCGCGCCGACGTAAGGGATCATCAGGTACGGTTTGATCATCGATCGTCGTTCCTTGTCGAGCTGAGCATTCTTTTCTGTAAAGTCGGCAAGATTTGTGAACATCCTCGGAGAACCTCCACCGACATCGACAACTTCGAGAAGCAGAAACGCCATTGCCCTAGTCACCCAGCTCTTTACGGAAGCTGAGAAATTTTGAAGCACTGTCCTGATGGGAGTTCCCCAACTAAGTTGAGTGGAAATCTGTTGGACGTATGGAGTAAGACCTCCATAGTTTCGTCCCGCAAGCTGCTCGATCGTCTTCTCTGGGGCGAGACCGGTTTTTCTTATTTCCGAAATATCTCTTAAAAAGTTCGCTAGCTTTGATTCAACCGATTTCTTCGCCTTCACATATCTCATCTGAATAATTGATGATGGAGCAGTGGATGCGATTAGACCTAGCCCCAAACGAGTGTACTGTGGTAATCCGGCGAACGGGACTAGATACGCGATCACAATTAATGGAAGACAAGCTAGCCAGACATAAAACGGCTTGTCATAGCTGAACGGTTCCTTTACTTGCGCGCTTCCTATAACCACGATGAATATCAGTGAAATGATAGGAACGAACATCCCTGAGAATAATACGATGAGGGATGGGTTTAACTGGGTGGCTCCGCCTAATCCACCAACGCCTCCAGTCGTTATACCGCCTAACAGATTTTGAGTTGCCCACAGGATTACGAGAGAGATTCCCATAACGACTGTCGTGATGATGTAAGCTTCAGCCATCGTCCCGATGAACTCAGAACCACTCCGGACTTTGGATTCGCTGTAAGCGAAAATTTCTTTGAGCTTCGATTCCAGATAACTTACTGCGTCTCCACCAGTCTTTAGAACGGCAACGTATCCCCCGATAAAGTCCGACCAGGTCTTGTTCGGTGTGTTTCTAGAGGCTCTCTCGAGTGCCGAGAGTGCGTCGAGACCGAAAATCTCGATGTCCATTAGAATTCTTCTAGCTTCCTTGGCGGCTGCTGGAAAAAGGTAATCTGCTTTCGATATTCTCCTCAGCGTTACGAAAGGAGAAATGCCTCCACCTGCCAGCACTGTAATGTAACCAATCAAGTATGGTAGTTCATTATCTAATGCCTGCGATCTACTCCCTGCGCTGATCCTTGGAAGCGAGATGATTATGATGAAAGGTATTATTGGGATGGGCGCCATGCCTATGGCAAAGAGTCCCAGACCAGCGTGGACCAAAATGTATGCTCCGGCAATAGCCGCTGGAATACTGAGCAGAGAAAATATAAGACCCATCGAGATTAGAATGTCTGCTGAGGTGTACATGCTCGACCTCAGTATTTGATCCCTCAACTTTGGAAAGCGCGGAGAGAGCAGCTTAGTCGGGCGACTCATTATTCTTAATGAGAACCGGACGAATTTCTCTGTAAAACCACGTTTCTGCGTCCCATCTTTCTTAACCTTCTTTTCGCTTTTGGGCTGTTTCGCTGGTTTTAGCTTAGTCTTCTGTCGAACCTCTGGCTCGTTGATTACTTCTGGCTCCTTGACTACTTCTGGCTCGACGAGGGTCTGCCCTGGTCGAGTATCTTCTTCTTTTTCCTTTGGGATTGGAGTTTCCGGATCTGGCAAATTTAATCAAAGGGCCCGATTTTTCTTCTATTCTTCGGTGCTTGGTTCGACCATCAGAGCGCCATCCTCATCGTGTTCATCTTCCTTTTCGAAGACAGATTTGCTCATTGCCTCGACTCTGATCTTTGAGAGGACCCCTTGAGGGTCTGCGTGGTATTGGGAGAACACTGTACTGATTTCGATGTAGTTTCTGATGTTCCGCGAGCGGAGCCACTGCAAAACCTGAATTCTGTTTGCGATTTCTTTCATTATGTCACCCATGGATTTTCCATAGTCCTTGGCAAGTTTTCTGAGCTTCACACTCTTGTCCAGATACTGGTAGAATTTGTCCTTGCTTGGATCCCAGACGAAAGACTGGACCCATTTTGTAGAGTCTATTATCTCGTCTACTGAAATTACTCTTCTCACGATCCTGGGGTTGCCGGGGCTAGTCGGATCTGGTATGGCGACACGCCTAACTGAAAATGTAAGATCAAGGAAGCTCAAGTAAGATGGAGCTACGTCCATCGGCTTCGAAGTGAGTCTTTGGATAGCAGAGCCCGCGTCTTCCGCGTGCAAAGTTGCGAGACCACCGTGACCGGTTGAGATCGCCTGGAAGAGCGCATATGCTTCTTCACCTCTTACCTCTCCCACGACCATTATGTCCGGACGCATTCTCATTGCCGCCTTTACCAAGTTAAACAATGTAACCTCTCCGACGTTATTCTCTGATAATCCGTAGCTCAATCTTGAAATGAGAGGAGCCCAGTTTACGTGGTGGATGTTTATTTCTTGGACCTCTTCGATTGTCACGATCTTGGAGTTTGGATTGATCATGGAGAGCAGCGCATTGAGGAAGGTGGTCTTTCCTGAGGCTGTTGCCCCAACTACCACTGCGGTGAATCTGTTTTCGATCAGTAGCCACGCATACGCGGCTATCGCGTAATCGAGTACGCCGAAATTGATCAAGTCGATGATCGTGATTGGATCTTTTCTGAATTTTCTGATAGTAAGTGTCGAACCCTGCGGAGAGACTTCGCGTCTGAACGTGGCAGCAAGCCTGTGACCTCCGGGGAGAGTTGCGTCTACGATCGGAAAAGCTGTCGAGACGTGCTTTCCCGACATGTGGACGAGCCTTACAATCATGTCGTCAAGCTTCTGCTCGTTTGAAAACGTGAGATTTGTTTCGATGCTTTCGTAGCGCCTGTGATAGACGAAGACTCCCTTCCCTGCGCCATCCACCGAGACGTCTTCGATATTTGGATCTCGCATCAGTGCATCTATTCCACCGAATCCAACGAGGTCTCTTTCCGCGTAATACAGGATTTTCGCCCACGATACCTGGACACTCTTTTGCTGAGTCAGCTTGTAGCGATCTGCTATGATACGTGCCTGTTCAGCAAAATATTTCTTCGGATCAACGTCATCTCTCGGGGCCTTTAGCTCGGTTTGAAGGACTGAGATGATATTGTTGTACAGTGACTTTTCGTTGAGAGTGAGTTCCAGTTCGTCAACGAAGTAATATGGAAGCTTCATCGACGTGTCTTCAGCAATAACCGCGTAGGCAAATGGGGGTGTGAGCGCATAACGTTCGAGGACTTCAAAGTTCTTTGGCATGATCTTCCCGATCATTGGCCCCTCAACGATTATTGGCTCATTAGGCGAGGTCTTTTTGTGAGCCTTCTTTGCAGTTTCGTTCAGCTTATCGGTAGGAGTTTGTTTCTTACTCGAACTGCCGAATGGTAATTTCAATTTCAATTACTATACACTTTTTATGCAATGACTAAATTTGTCAAACCTTGAGGAAAAGAAACTACGTTTACTACGAACATCTCTCAACTTTCTGCTCGCCGACAAATTAATGGTTATGAACTTCTACGATTGAGCTCAGAGATGGAGGACCGGTACTGATTCCGAATTTCTCCTTTTGGAAATCCGGAAATATTTCAATACCAAGTAAGAGAGTTCGATTCATGTCCAGAAAGTCTCAAACTTGACTTACAAATGGTATGGAGTACGGAACCGAGTGCCTTAATATCGGGTCATTCTTTAACCAGAAGTGGTATGCTATTGTCGGATGAAGCCTATGAGAGAATAATGGCTTTCACGAAAAAGAGGGCATCCAAAGGCGAATTAGATTTCACTTTCTCTGATCTGCAAAAGTCGTTTCCAGATCTTGACGCTGCGGAGATTCTTGCAAAGATTCATTTGTTGAAGGATGAATGGGTTATCAACGAGGTTAGTCCCAACTGCTTTGCGATTAACAAGATTCTTCTTGATCCGATTGAAACTGAATCATCTTCACCTAAGACAGTAAAGAGAGAAAACCGACAGAAACCTTCTCGCAGCAGATCAACGAAACGCGGAAAAGACCAGAAACGAAAATTCGTCTTGACTAAATAATCCGATCTCAAGTTTTGCTACCGCATTAGAGCTTCATCTATTGAACAAAGAAGGCACTTGCCGCTCTCGTGATATTCATTCATGAGTCTTGATTTTTCAACTGGCGAGAGGAACTTCCAAAATCTGGCTTGCTTTTCTTCTGTGGCAAATTCGTAGTAGCCATTGACCAGAACAGGTGGATCGTGGAATCCGCTCTTGCAACTGATGGGCTTCGCTGTGTATAGAGCTTCTAATTTAGGCAATAATGAAAATCAAATCCAATAGTAGATTGAAAACACAATCATCAAATCCATATTTGTGACGGATTCCATTTCCATTCAATGGTTAGAGAGCCTGAAACTAGATCAGAGGTCATTGTGTCAATGACACAGTGGGATCTTACATGTTATTTTAACAGAAATAGATTGGAAAATCGAAGCTAGAGATGCTCTTCAAACCTCGAACGATAAATTTCAAGTACTGATCAGTTGTACCTTGCATAAAGAAAACGTCTTGTATAGGCACGTCTAAATCGTAGATTATGGGGATATTGCATTGACTGCAATTGTACCTTCCTCAGCTTAGGGTTAACTGTCATGTAAGGGAAATTTTCTTTGTGGGTTTGTTGGTTGGAGCCATTTATGCGTTTAACCAAGTAATTGGTCAATTGGTTCTTCAATTGCTTTTCAAATCAAATGTAAATTCGATTTGGATAAACTATGTCAACTATCTAGTGTTGCCATTTGTTTCTTTTCTTCTTGCTCCTTGCCTAGTATTCGTAATAATCTATGGATGGGGCAGGTCGAGAATAACAGCGCATTTCCGAGAGAATTATAGCACTCTGATTCTTTTACTATTCTTTGGTTCAATGGTTGGATTCATCTTTGCATATTTTCCACTCATATTGTACGCCGGAGACACCATCAACGTCCCAAATCTTCCTTCCTTAGTCGTCGGAATATTCCAGTTTGCGCAGTCGATTGTTTCCTTATCGGTTTCGCTGGTACTGACTGGTTTTGCTGCGCTCGCAATAGCTTATTTCAGAAACGAAAGGAGGAGCCGCTCGAATGAAGAAATTGTTGACTCTACAAAGAAAATCATGCCGATGGAGTATCCTGAGGCGTCTTAACTCACTATGATCTATATTTCAAGGTCAAATTAGCGACTCTGGCAGAGAACAAAAATTTTCGAAGCATCTCGCCATTAACCAGATGCTTCATTCTGGCTCTTAGAATTCGAGCGTTACAGCTTTCGAAGTCTCTTTGCTCGAATTACTGAGCAATCAGCGAACCTGGTACAGATTGTCCGTTTGCGATCAAATCGATAATCATAATTTTCGTGATTTTTGGGGAATAAGAAAAAAGGGGAGGAGGGACACGTGATCCTCTCAGTAGGCTTAGCGTTCTACTGAGCAATCAGTGAACCCGATACGGACTGTCCGTTTGCGAAGTTAATGACGTAGTTGAAGACTTGTCCTGTAGTGATCGGTTGTGCTGGTGCAGCATTCTCCGGATAGTAAGTAAATGATGTGACCGTTCCAGCGGCCATCGCGTTGTTGCCTGGATAACTTCCGGTGAAGACTATCAAGTTAGCACCCGAAGATGCTAGCGTTGAATTGTCCCACGCTGCGATAGTTGCTATACCACTGCCCGTCATGGTCACCGAAGTGATGTATGTCGCTGAACCTGGGTTGTTAAGCGCAATTGTGAGGCTTGACGTTGCTGCTGAAGCTGTAGTTGCGGTTGTCCCACCGTAGAGTGTTGCCGATGAGAGTGTTACTGTCTTCACGTTCGAACCGAACAGACCAAACGTGTAAGCTCCGACGACGAGTGCTAAGACGAGTGTTCCTGCGATCAGGATGATTGTTGCAATGACAGGAGTAACTCCTCTCTTCGATCGCTTTTGCGAGATAATCATAGGTCAGAAACCTTCTATAACGTAAGTAATTTCGGGTTCATATGCCTGATGGATTTTAAAATCAGATCGATAATTCCTTAATCAAAGATCTTCCAAAAAAGGACAATAATTACTTAAATTACCTTCTTTCAAGAATCAAATTTACTTCGCGGCAGGGAGTGGCCATGTTATTCTAATCATAGTCAACTCTCCAAGACTTCCTGTCTCTCGCGAAGCTTTTGGAACTTTAATCTTGCAGAAATATTCTCGGTTAGATAAATGCTAGAAAGTCTAACCAAAGTGCATTAAAGATCCCTGCTGCACCGTGTGTCCGTTTGGAGAGATGGACTCTTTAGCCGAGTTGAAAAACTCACGCATCCCAATTACAAAAACAATAGTTCCGTTCTCAATTTCTTCAAGTGAAAACGTGGCAGTAGAGGCGTAAAATGAAAAGCGTATCTGCACTCTCACAACTTGTTTGCAGCTTGCACATTCGAGTTTTCCCCCGTAATGCCTGGCCCTACCAGTATCAAGAGTATTTACTTTGGAAGTTGTTTCGTCAGCATATGCAGTCCCAAGATCTACAAACTGGATCAAGTTGCAGCTATTGCACTGGACTGGCAGCCAAACTTGAAGTCCTTTCGTGAACCCGGCAAATTCACCTACGGAGATCGCGGTATTTGCTTCCAATTTGAAAACAAGCAACCGTCCATCTCGCGTGATGCAATAAACGTAGGGCCTGTTACCCGCCGCTCTATTCGAGGTTTGGTGGACGTGAAATTTTATCGAACGTGATCCGACTACGTTGTTTCCTCCATGTTGACTGGAGGGCTTCTCGTGGCTCAAGCAGTGTGTCACTTATGCCGTTAATTCGCCCGGTCATGTAACGTGTCTCGATCGTCTTACTCTTCCTCGTCTACCGTGTAGCCCTTAGCAGATCTTCTCCTAATGAAGAAAAATGTTCCAGCAGGAGCCGCGATTGCAATGACGATAAGAATCCAGACTGGGATGAACAGAATATTTGAATCTAGCAAAGAAGGTTTTGTCGCTGACTCTGAGGCACTGGCGTTAAGAGTTCTGACCGAAGTCTGAATAACGAACGTGGAAAATCCTGGTTTTGAAACTTGCACTGTAACAAGATTTGCGCCCGGAAGGTTGCCTGCTGAATATACTGCAGTGGCAGTCCCATTCGCGTCTGTTAAGTTGTCTGTGCTAAGTAATGAGCCTGTAACTATAGACCAATTTACGTTGGCACCAAAGATTGGATTCCCATCAGACATGGCTAGGATCGTGATATTCGTGCGTTCACCAGGATACAGATGTGGATTCAAGATAGATGATGAAACATTCATGGGGAGTTCAAAACTCATGAATTCGGCCTGTCCTGCTTGAAAACCGGTCGCCACGGCTGTGATATTTGTAGAGCCTGCCAACAAAGAAGAATTCAATTCTATTTGTGTGAATGTATTCCCTGCTGGGATAACGGCCTCAGGTGGAACCGAACCTACAGATGAGTTTAGAACTGAAAGCCTCACCGTGATAGGAGCATCTGTTTTCTCTGGGTTTCCTTTCGAGTCTTGCAACTGAACTACGATATTCGAAAACTCTTGTCCATTTCCGAGAACCAAACTTGGAGTGGCATAAAGACCTAGACTTGTGGCGGCCTTCGTCACTAAGTTAAGCGTTGCATTTGTTGACGTGTAGTTCGATGCACTAGCAGTTATCAGCGTCGAGCCATTGACGGCAAAAGTTGTGAATGTTGCTCTTGCATAAGTCTGACCCGCAGGAATAGTTACACTTCCTTCGACTTTTCCAACGCTCGAAATTGTGCTAGCAAGATTTACAATTGTATTCACCGGTGCCCGGGCAGGCTGACCTGTCGAATTGTCAATTAGACCAACCGTCACTGGTGAATAGGTCCTCCCGTCAGAAAGTAATGTCCATGGAGCGAAACTTACACTTAGAGTATTTGGGGCAGGGCCAAAGGACAGTAGGCCTGCTGTCGAGGATGCGAGGCCCGGACTTTGAGCTGTTATTTCAGAGGTCCCGGGTAAGAACGTGGATGCTACACTTATTGCTACTTCTGACTCACCTGTATTGATAATTCCGGAATTCTGGCTCCCCTGAAATTGCGTCGCGACCTGCATTGTTGCATTATTTGACGACCGTGCATAGATGGACAGTGGATTCTGAGCAACTGCCGGCACTGTTGTACCGCTTGTGCTATTATGAAATTCTAGCTGAACCACTAATGCACCCGAATATGTAGCATTGTTAGGCAATAGGGTGTTCGGCACAAAATACTCTGATAGCTCATTGGGCGAGGGTGATGCTGCGATGGCCTGAACTAGAATTGAACCCTTAACATAACCTTGAGCGGAAGCCGTGATGTTTGCTGTGCCAGCACCACCTCCCGAAGTTATTGTAATCGTGGTATACGATGAGCCGGAAGGAATTGTCTGAGTTGTGCTTGACACATCCGCGACGGCAGTGTTGTTAGTTGTTAAGACCAAGCTTACAGGCAAAGGAGCGAGCGCTGGGGTCTGACTATTGTTGTCTTGCAATTGTATGGAGATAAGCGCAGTTTGACCCGAGGCTGCCGGAATAGTCAAAGGTCCCGATAAGACCAATCTTCTAGCAATAGGTCCTACTGTATTCATAACTGCCGATCCGGTGGTATAATTTCCTGCGGAAGCAGTAATTGTTGTCACACCCGCGATATAAGTTGGCGAAAACTCTGTTGTCCCAAAACTTTGGCCGGAAGGAATAGTAAGAGACGAAGGAACTGTTCCAATCTGAGTGTCAGAGGACGACAAGGCAACATTCAAACTGCTGTCCAGATCCACAGGATTCCCAAAGGCGTCGACTGCTTCAACGATCACTTGAGAATTAACGCTCTTGTCTGGTGGTATTACATCAGGACTCAAGAAAACTTGCAAAGCATTGGGAATTCCTCCAATTGTCTTAGTGGTCACCGATAAGCTGCCGAGTTGATAGCCTGAGGCTACTCCGCTGATAGTAGTTTTTCCGGGCAAAGTTGTTGTAGTGAAATTAACGACTTCAAACAAACTGCCGGCGCTGAAAGTTACTTCGCTGGGAACCGTGCCAGTCTGGGGACTCGAAGACGTAAGATAAATTGGAACATCCGACGCCGGAATGTACGGTTTCCCGGAAGTAAGATTCATGAGTTCAAGAACTATCGCTTGGTAGCTGCCCCCATCGGCAGGAAGTACTGGAGGACGGACACTCAACTCCAACGCGAGTCCAGTCTGAGCAACAGCTGATGAGGATTTCATTTCTACAAATGATGGAGACATGAAAGTTACGCTCAAAAAGATAAAGAGTAAGGCACTTGTAAGAAGAATCATTCGACAGTTCGTTGGTCGAGCACGATCAGTCCAATTATCGAAACAACTATTCAAGTATGAAACGAGAAATGTGCTCCTACTTTTTTTAATAGTGGTTGTGGACGCGATATACTGATTCTCGTTTCGGATTATAAAAAAATTAATGAATGCATGAAATATCAATCCTAAAGATTTGGGCTCATTTCTTCGCGACCCAGTCTTGGGGTACCGATCTGTAGTTCAGAATACTATCAAAATCCTCCATTAATGACGGGCGTGATCTTAGTTAGCAATAATATTTCCTGGTTGGAAAGACGTGGGTAAAACTTGCTTAATGATTTCGAATTGCTCTGGAACAACTATCTTCCAAATATACTGTGATTAGATATAACTGACACTTTTGATAATTGAATGTGTAGCGGAACCAAACCGTTCGTTCGGACTCTAATGTGCGTCCATGTAGATCTTAGCTTTCCTATTATCTTTGCGTGCGCGATCGACTCGTTCAGCTCCCTGGAGATGATTCTTAGTGGCTCTACGCCACTAAGCAAGTACCATAACTCAATTCAAGATAGCCCTAAATTCTCCTGAAATTTCAAGATGAAATACAAGGTAACTTCTTTGACTCAACTTTTGACCGTAATGGATGCGAGTTCATGAATCCTAACTGCATCACCGATATAAGAGCGTCGACGTACCGATTACTCATAGAAACGCAATGGATCGCAACTGCGGGAAAGAAAAGATTACTCCTTTCATAACTCGGTGTTCCCTCTACCTCATTTTTCTTTGGTAGACAATTTCCAAAAATCGCGGTCCAAAGAGCTTGAATGCATCATGCTGAAAAATGTCTTATCGAATCTTGGACTGCGTAAAATGACACATCAGACCAGAGAAACGATCACTGCAAAGTCCACAATTAAGCTTCCGACCCACAACTTCGATCCGAGACTTTCAGGATTGAGAGGAATAGCTGCGCTCAGCGTAGTGGTATTTCACATGGGCGGATACTTTGACTTTCCGACTCTGGTTTTTGGTTTTATCTTGCTTGGCTATCTTGGTGTCCCAATTTTCTTTATGCTGAGCATGTACCTTCTTCTGAACAGCCTAAAAACAAAGCCCGACTTGAAACACTACTTCAAAAGACGGATCCTCCGAATCTGGCCAATTTATTATGGTTCAATCATTAGTTTCTACTTCCTATTTCACATTCCATTTTGGGCTTTCGTAAGATATCTTTTCTTTGTCGAATATTATGTAAACCCACTCGGATACGTGCCAGCAGCCATATTCTGGACACTGCAACTTGAAGAGGCAGTCTACCTACTGATTCCAATAATTAGTAGACTTAGGGTAAATCAGAAGATCATACTTGCAAGTATAACCTGGCCGACATAAGTTCATAGACACCTGTTGGTCAGAAGGAATTTCTTCATGTCAAGATGCGAGCAAAACCTTCGCGTTCGATAGTATTCTGCCAGGATTGATTTCAGTTCTTTCAATGACGTCGGAAAGGTTGGAAGCCTTGAGAGATCCTTCTCACCCTCGCGCCAACACTCCTCCATCATGTTGAACTCTGGCGAAGCTGTCGGGATCCATCTGACTCTGAGAGTCTTCCTGTTCTTACCCAAATAATCAGTTACGATCCTGGTTTTGTGGTGTTGCCTTGCTTTGTCAAGGAAGAGATAGAGTGATCCAAACTTCCTGTGCACCTTCTTCAGGTAGTCGAGGAATGTCTCGCCATTGAATTTCTCGTACTGCCTGAAGATTTGTGTCCCGTCCAGGCTGATCGCTCCAAACACCACGGTGTTGCCGTGCGAGCCTGACACAATCCGAATCGGTCGAATCCCTTTGACCGCCCACACCCTTTTGGTTTCTATGTTCTGGACGAAGATTGATTCGTCTTCGGATGCTACGGTGAAGCCTTCCGGGATATTCCTGAGGAGTCTTGCGGTCCTTTTTTAAATTCGAGCCTCTCTTCGAGGGAAGCCTTGTGAAGTAACCTCTTGTCAGGGACAATTGCTCTCACTCCCCACTTCTGCATCAACCTGTAGATGTGTCTCTCAGTGTATGCCACGTCTGCTTCCTTGCGGATCATCTCCCTGACCTCCTTCACGGTCCAGCCGCATTCGTTCTTCACGACCTTCCTCTTCACCGCAATGAACTTGTTGTGATCGAGCTTCGGAGGTCTCCCGCTCCTTTCCATCGTCTTGAGTCCTTCTAGCCCATCTTTCTCGAAACGTCTAAGCCACGGTGTCGTCCATGATTTGTGCCGGTGAACTTCCCTTGCTACGTGCGACGCCGGGACACCCTCGTACTTGACCTTCAGAACGAGGAATATCCTCTTGCTTACGTTTGCGTCCCTCTCCTCTCTATAAGCCTCTTCAACAATCTCCTTCGGTGCCTGTAATCGAGACATACAACCTGAGATAGGAAGGGAAGTTGGCCAAAAATGAGAATGTCTAGGTCTGTGGCCCTTTCAGTCTAATAATTTATGTCGGCCAGGTTAGTTACGTTCGTAGGAGTAGCGTTCTTGTTGGGGTACGCGTACTCTTCGAACGGACAATATGGTTTGCCGTACCTTCAGACATTCATTCCTGTCGCTGGTATTGCATATGCGTTGGGAATATTCGCATATTGTGACAAGATTTCTTCCAACTTGGGGTGGCTTGCTCTATTAGGCATCTCTGGTCTGATATTCTCAAATTTCGTAAATCCGTTGAATATTTTCTCCACTCCTTTTCCTTTTGCGAACATTTACTCTGCTCCTTATCCATTCGCGATTGTATTCTACTGCTTTACACTTGTAGGATTTTCGGCAATAGTCGCGCATCCGCCTAATATTTTGAGCAAGTTCACAATATTGGGTGAAGAGTCGTATGCACTATATGCAATCCACGTGGCTTTTATTATGGTGTTTGGGATGTTAGGAGTCCTATACGCTTTGATATCGGCATTTCTCATAGAGTTCTCTCTCAGGAGACAAGATATTATTCGCCGATTGAAAATCGCGTATTCGCCTCAGGTATCGAACGATTTGCACTAGAGAAAGGGAGCATTGTAGAGAGGTGCGCACACCGGGAGAGTTTATTGTTGATAAAGCTAAGTATCTTCTTAGTGCTTCGATTTGATTGGATTTGTTACGCTGTCATTTCTTTCGTTCACCAAGTCTGTTTGACAACGGCCTCAATTACCTGCTCAAGATTTTGGTCTTTGTGGTACTTTATCCTCACAATTGAATCAGCTCTATTCAGATGGAACTTAGCTGAATCATGGAAATCAGACAAATATCTTGCCCTGATCGCAGCCATCGTCTTTTTATTTGGAAAATGGTTTTTCGATGTAACGAATCTCGATTCCTAGGCGTTCGTTGTACAAATGTCAAGACTCAACATCCGATATATCATATGCTCTTCGTACTACGGCCCTGAGTCTTCAATCAAAAGTGTATCTTCCTAAGACCTAATATTACGACGGAGAGATTTCACTCTCATGAACACCCAAAGACTTAGGATGAAGAACAGCAAGAGAGGAGTTACTCCTGTCATTGCAACAATCATCCTGATCGCAGGAACACTCGTCTTAGCACTCGTCGTCGGAGCTTACACGTTTGGTCTGTTCGGTTCGAACGTGAAGACAGTAACACTCTCATCGGCAACACTCTACGGTGGGACAACCGCAACTGTAGCTGCAGCAGCAACGTCAAGCCTCACAATTGCGCTTAACAACCCAGGTTCAGCGACATACATCACTTCGGTGACCATGACGGGCAGTGGTATAGCAACTATCGCAGCGTGGGACAACAATACGAACGTTGCTACCGGAGGCAACTTGGTCGTCTTCACTTCAAGTCACCCAGGCAACAACGCGATGGCCGCTGGAACGGTCACATCATTTACTTACTATCCGGAGAATGCTGCACCAGCACAACCGATCACTACAGGACAAGTCTTCAACTACGTCATTAACTTCGCAAACGGACAGTCCGTATCGGGTTCACTGATTGCTCAGTAGAACGCTAAGCCTACTGAGAGGATCACGTGTCCCTCCTCCCCTTTTTTCTTATTCTCTAATTTATGAAAATTACATTAAGTCGATCTGATCAAACCTTGAAAAATCTCAATAAAAAATTAGCAGGAAAACGATCCCGACTCGCCGCAAGCGAAGTAATGGGATCAATTCTACTTTTGGGTGTCACACTTGCTGTAGGATTCGCAGTCTGGGCTTGGGCGAGCAGTGCTGCAGAAGCGAGCGAGAAGAATTTTGGAAACACGATTGGCACCAACTCTGGATGTCTCAATCTCGGACTCGTCATTATCAACGCAAATTTCAGCAGCACCAACGCCAACTTGATCACGCTTTGGTTCTACAATAATGGGCACGGCGCGGTTAACATCACGAATATTCAGATAAGTAATTCTACCAAATTGGATACTTACACTCTGGCTCAGTCAAGGACCAATACCACTGGACAGATATTAACTGAAAATGTGAAGTCACTCACGATAAACACACTGACGAGTGCAAACACCTCCCCGATAACATTCTCTAAAAATGCAATTTATGCGTTCCAGTCTGAAGCACACAACGAGACACTTACGCAAGTGAGCAAGACTAGCAGTTACTACTCTTATCAGTGTGCCGTCGTCTCAACCCAGTACCAACAAGTGACCCCCGCGGTACTCTAGAGAGACTTTCAGGGAAAGGGAGGAGCGCGTCGAAAAATGTTGTCCAAAGTCACGTTGAAGAGAAAGAGATCAGTCTCGTCAGTCATCGGCGCGGTGATGCTGTTTGCGATGCTCATAACGGTGGGCTCTACCTACTTTTACATAATCACGCAGGACCAGTCTAACCTTCAGAAATCAATAGCTCAAAACAACAACAATTTCCTTAATGGCCCGAGCGCTGAGCACCTCACTGTATTCGGAGAGTCCCAGTCAGGAGAGCTCGCCTTCTACGTCAACAACACGGGCGTCGCAATTTCTATCGTCTCGTATTGGATTTTGAACGGGACCTCGGGCAACATTATTCAATACGTGAATTCGACTACAAGTTCAAACGAGGCTCTTCCCTTCAATGTTGGCCAGGGGCAGTCAGCCACATTCAATGCGATAAGTCTGAATCCCTCGATTATAATTCCAGCGGGAGCTAAATACGTAATCAAAGTTCTGACCGCTCGAGGAACACAGGGAGTGGGAACATACCCTTCACAGCAAATTACGGGCGCAACGGTAAACTCTCTCGTGGCGGGGGGTTTCGGTTCGCTGGAGATGGGATTTTCTAGTTTTAATTGGTACAGCTATCGCAACGGACCATCAGCGACAACTACACAAGGCAGTACCGTCTTCGATAACCTCTGCGCTAGTTCTTCAGAACAGGAGACAAACTGCAACGGTGGGGCTTGGACAATCGACGTCGCTCATCCGCACAGTGGATCACTGGTTCCCGGAGGTTACAATCCTACACAAGTGTATTACAGCACATCTTATTCGACTACCACCACTACTACTACGACGACGCTGACCAGCTATACCCCCACAACCACAACCACTACTACGACTACTACGACTCATCATGTCGGGTGCGGCTGCGGCACAACTACATCAACGATCACGTCAACCATCACTACAAGTGCTCCGAAGACCACAATTACATCCACCAGCACCTCTACCTCCACAACCACCACCACAACAACCACAACAACTTCACCATACTACCAGATTCCCGTCGCTTTCTCAGTGAATATCACAAACGACGATCCGTCTCTGGGGACAGTCGTAATCAACTCTGCCTCAAACCTTTGGGTCATTGAAACTTGCGATTCAGGAGTGACGGAGGGAAACTGTCCGAGTGGAAATCCGTTCTTCGTCTTCTACCTGATGAATGTAAATCCCACAACTGGAGCCATAACCAGCACCACGGCGGGCTCTTTCTCCGAAATTATCATTCCGTACGGAGTGACGAAAACTCTCTACTACGGAGCGGCATACGATCTTTCACTTCAACCAATGTCAGCGGTAGGATTAACCAGCGCGGTTACCACCAATCCGTTTTATTACGGACAGTTTGCAGTATTTCTCTTGTTCTCCGGAACGAAAATAATTTCTCCGAGCGTCCAAGTTTATGGGCAGAACATTCCGTTTGAATCTACAACCGCTGCCGATAACTTCGGCTGGATATCAGAAACAAATACAACGGCCACCCCCGGTGTGCAGGCAACCTTTAAGCTAGTTGTAAATGATTCGATATTCGCCTACGCAAATCCTACAAACCCTGTGGGAATAGATAACATAGTACTCAACGCATCAGCATTTAGTTCGGTGAGTGTTTCAGCAAGCCCGACCGGCTGGACGGGTACCGCCAACTCCCCGCATTCGGGTTATATCACCTGGAATTCTGTTACTCCATCCGATTACATCGCGAACGGAACCACAGACACTTTCACTTGGAAGGCTACAGCTCCTTCGCCGGCATCAACCACTCAGTACGTGTTTCCGATCGTAATAACATGGACGACGGGTGAGATTACTACAATGCAGGAAGCATTAGTCTGCACGGTGATCTAACGAAGTCGATTGGATCTGTCGGCCAGTAAGACCGAGTTGTGGTTCTAAAAAATTGCACAATAACAATTTTGGAAAAAGAATGCGACTCAGACGCGCGACTGCTCCTGTCATCGCTGCCCTTATCTTGTTTGGGATAGTCTTCAGTGTTGGAACTACCTATTTCTACAGCATTAGCTCCCAGCAGCGGACCTACGAACAGAATCTATTGCAAAATGACCAGAAGCAGAATCAATTGATCCAAAGCGCCTCGAACCTACTAGTTTATGGAACGGTCATTTCGGGTCAAGTACTCTCTTTTTACGTCAATAATACTGGATCCGCAGTTTCAATTTCCGCTTGGTTGGTAATGAATAGCACTGGAGCCGTCGTCCAGTACAAGAATTACACCAGCCCGGTGGGCATCGGCCAAGGCCGATCGGCTTTGTTCAACACAACAGTCACAGTCAGTAGCGCGTTTCAAGACTTTGTAATTAGGGTTGTAACCACCAGCGGGATAGTGGTGAACGGAGCATATCCAAACCAATACCAAAGTGCCGCGGCCATCAACTCGGAGCTGGCACAAGGACTAGGCTCACTCGAGCTGTCGTTCGGCACTTTCAAATGGTACGATTATCTGACTGGACCCCCACAGACGGATTCAGACGGAGACTTTGAAAACCTCTGCAGCGGAGGGGTTCAATGCAACGGTGGTACATGGAAATTTGACATTAACCATCCGTTCGACGGATCTTTGGTTCCCGAGGGCCAGAACCACACCGATGATGGCTGCGGCTATTGCGGTATTGAGGTTCCGATCGTATTCTCTGTAAATATAACGAATGCAGATTCGCAGCAGAGCACGGTGGTGATTAACTCTTTGGCAAATATCTGGGTCATTGAGACCTGCGACGCTGGCACTCCAACGAGCCACTGTGGGGAGACTAGCCCAGTCTATGTCTTTTATGCGGTTAACGTGAATCAGGCAAATGGGGAAATAATAAGCAATACAACGGGCTCGTTCGTTCCGATCAACCTTCCCTACGGAGCAACGAAAACCATCTTCTTCGCGGCAGCATATCCGATGGAATCTAATAACATGCAGATCATGTCTCTGGGTACTGACGATTCAGTAATTCCGGGAAACAACTTAGCCTACTATGGTCAGTTCGCCGTATTTCTTTTGGTACCTGGCACCAAGATTACTCAGTCAAGCGTCTCAATTTACGGGCAAAACGTTCCGTTCGAGTCAACCATTGCCGGGGACAACGTTGGATGGTCTTCGGAGACTCCGAGCATTTGTTCAGGGGACACCGACACTGTCTTCCAACTAGAGGTGAACAATTCAGCTTTTTCTGGAAGTACAATTGACAAAATAGTTCTGAACGCCTCAGCATTCTCATCAGTATCCGCGACTGCCCCTTCGGGATGGACAGAAGGTGTTAGCAACGGGATCATCACTTGGTCCAGTTCGTCTTCTGGAAACAATATTGCGGTTAACAGCAACCTGAATTTCGTCTGGAACGGTCTTGCGCCTACTCTCAGCTATGCAGTACAGGACATATTTCCAGTATCAATTTATTGGGCCTCAGGCGCTTTGACCGAACTTCAGACCGCTCAAGGCTGCTTTGTGAACTCAAACTTGAATTTCCCTGTGCCTAAAACGGTTCCTAGCAACGTCCTATTCTACGTTCCAATTACGCTCGCTAACCTCCAGACTTCTTCAGTAACAGGAGGAACCCAAGTGATGTTGAATATCAACTGGAACACATACAGCTCATATCTTGACAACCCTGTTGACAACGTTTTGTTCTTTGACTACAGTGGAAACAGTCTGAACGCCTGGCTCGCCAATGGAACGGCTAACACAAATACAAATTCAATACTTTGGCTGAAGCTCAATTCCTCAGGAATCGCGCCTTTGAGCTCTAACACAATCTATATGGGATTTTACGCAAAGGGGACTAGCCATTTGAGCTCATCTGGCCCATTTGGCGAGGCGCCGCAGCTCAGTTCGACATATGGACAATACGACGATGGCGCAAATGTTTTCTTATACTACAATAACGGTGTATCGACGAGCGGCCTGAGTGTGACTAATGGTGGTACCCTATCAACCTCCGCACAGGCTAACCCGTACGGTGGCACGTCAGGAGTTCTATCACTTACCGGGAAGGGAAGTACAGGCACGTCTTCGGAAACAGTCGCTTGGCATAATTCTGCAGTAGTGGGTGATAATTTCATTGTGGAGGGGTGGGTGAACATTGCTAGCAACTTGAACGGTCTCTTTGCGGTCAGAGGCTCCAGCAGCTCGACCACGACAAACTACATTCTCGGAGATGGTTGGACTGGTGATGCAGCCTCAATCGCATATGAAAGCGGCACCACGAATACTTTGCTTGCGGGAAGCGGGTCGCGCGCGACCGGCTGGTACTTCGATCAGGCGATAATAAGCGGATCGTCTTTGACAACCAACATCTACACTGAAGCAGATGGCTCAGGTACATTATCATCGAGCGCGAGTACAACTGACTCGCATTTGGGAGCAACAAACCAGTATGTCGGCATTGAGACCTACGCGGGGTCGAATACCGCGGCCTACTTTTATGGTTGGAGAATCCGAATCGATCCTCCTAATGCACAACTGCCTTCCGTAATTTACGGTCCAGTCACTGTAGGATAGAATGAATAACATGATTCAAAGGCAGGCTAGCCCAAAAATACTAAAGAAGACGCGAGAAATACCCTCCCTCCCAGAGTAGGCGTAAACCGAGATCGCCCTAAACAATCTTTCATCAATGGTTCTCTAATCCCGTCGGAAGAAAATGTCGGCTACGGCGTCAAAGAAAATAATCAAATCACCCAACTATAGCAGATTCCGACATATCTGACGGTCAAGATCTGGAATCCATACACAGGCAGAATAGATGAGCTCTACAAGGCTTATAGTACGTGAATGGACACTCTAGAAAGAGCTGAGGGCCAATTATGATCAGGTTCCGGGCGTGGTACAGTGCAATCTAATTCGAAGTCTTTCACTCGGTCAAAGTATCTATCACTTGCCATACTCCTCCCTATGTTGTTCTCCATATTCTTTCTTGCTTTCTCCAAGGCTGCTCCCCTATCGTCGGGACTGAGCAACACGACAGTCTCTGTTGGACTTTCTCCTTACGGGGTTGCCTACGATCCCTCGAATGGATACATCTACGTCGCAAATTGGGGGGCCAACACCGTATCCGTGATCGACGGTAGAGACAACTCGGTCATCGCGACGATAAAAGTTGGCACCGGCCCCTACGGCATCACCTTCGATCCTTCGAACGGGAATCTGTACGTTGCAGACAGCGAAAGCGAACAAGTGTCAGTGATAGATGGGTCAAATAATTCGGTTATCGGGACTATTGGTGTTGGTACACTTCCCAGCCAAGTTGCATACGACTCTTCAACCGGATACATTTACGTGACAAACTACGACTCGGCCTCAGTTTCAGTAATAGACGACACCAAAAACACTGTAGTCCAAAATGTCTCCGCCGGAAGCGCTCCGTGGGGGATCGCTTTTGATCCTTCGAACGAAGGACTATACGTTTCGAACCTAGTGTCTTCTGGTACGGTAGTCATCGTCAACGGAGAAGATTCTGGCAGTGTCAGCTGTAGAAAAATTTCCAGGAGGCATGACCTACGACTCGTCGAACAAGAATATGTATGTTGCCAACTATGGGTCGAATACGGTTTCAATAATCGCAGGGAATCAAATTGTGGGGACGATCGGTGTGGGACTCGAACCCGAGGCGATCGCCTTCTGCCCCCTGAACGGATACGTCTATGTCACCAACTGGGACTCAGACTCGGTCTCGGTAATTGACGCGAACGTGAATCAGCTTTACACGAGTTTCAGCGTGGGCGACCACCCTTACGGAATTGCATATGACTCCTCAAATGGTTACCTGTACATTGCGAATTATGGATCGAGTACCGTGTCAGTAGTTTCCACGGGTTTTATTCCCACATCAACCTCATCCTCCACCCCAACTACCTCAACGAGTGCTTCATCTACTAGTACGACTTCTACTTTTTCATCTACGACGAACTCGTCTACAACAACATCGAGTCCAACTAACACTACATCCATCACAACAACTACGAACCAGACCACCGGAACATCCTCTTCATCTTCAAGCAATTCAACGAGTGAAACAACATCGTCGTCGGGCTCTGGGAACACCTCTTCAACAGACAGCTCCTCATTCATCTCAGGGAATGGTACAACAACTACTACGAGTGGTTTCTCATCATCTACAAATGATTCTATTTCTTCCACTGCTTCCTCTCAAAATTCTGAATCTTCATCATCGTCCATAGCAATGACGAACAGTTCTTCAGATTCTTTCAACTCTACCACGTCTAGCGTGTCGGAGTCTAGCTCCGACCATTCTTCATCGGATTCTGTCTCCTCCTCTACTGCGCATTCGTCAGCCTCGGGGAGTAGAGAGACTTCGGGTGCAAGCTCAACGACCGAAACGACCGCTAGTGATTCCTCGGGCACAGACATCATCCCCATAAATCTCCTGCCATATATGATCGCAGGGGTTGTAGTAATGATAGTGGGTTCCGTGTTTTTATTGACCATGAGGAAAGCCGTTCCGAAAAGCTGAGTCTCTCATCTCAAGCGAGAAATATGAGTGGGTCCCACCGACGTAATCGCGATTGAATCTGTCAAAGTGGTTGGAGATGTCGCAGTGCGAACCTAATAGTAGCTCGCGTTGCCTGTACATGAAGTCCTGGGAATGGATCATTCGAAAATCTCGTCCTTCCCGACAATCAAAGTTCTTTCCTCAAGCTGGATCAGCTTAACAAGTTGCCTTGTTTCCTCTCTGGCGACCACCTTCTTCAGGATCGCAAACCTCAGAAGTCTCGGGAGCGTGAAATAACCGATGCTTTCTTTCTCGCAGATGGAATAGACAATTTTGTCGCCACTTGCAATCGGCAGATTCCTATGTTTTGCTATCACAAGACATTCACGCTCTCCTCGTCCGAGTCTGATGTCCATCCCTCTCAGTGCCAAGAGCTCATCCCGCGTCAGCCTAGCAACTTCTGAATTCAGATCGTCGGCTTCTATTTCGGCCTTCCTCAGTTCTGAGATACTGACGGAGACACGATGGCTTTGTCGAATAATTTGTTCAGGACGTCAAGCCTGTTGACTTTTGCAAAGGTGCTCAGAATATCGGTGTCCAACACGACTTTCATTCATATTTCCGCCGCATCCTGGCTAGCTCTACATCCATTCTCTTAGCACTCTCGGACTTTATTTCACGTGTTATTCCGAGTTCAGCTAGCCTCTCCTTGAATTCGACGATTCCGGTGTCCGCTATCTCCGCTCCCTTGCCGAGGGAGATTTCTCCCCGTTTGTAGAGCTCGACAGCTGCGGCGAGTCTCAGGTTCCTCTTCGTTCCCAAGAATGTCCTCATGGCGTCCTTCACGACGTCCGACTTGCTCGAATAGTATCCGGCCTTCACTAGAGCGTCTATCTCTTTCTTCATTAGTTCCGGAAGATTATAGCTTGAGGGCATTTCTCGCCATATATTGTTGATAACTGTTATCATAAATAATTGATGGTTTGTTCGGCCCTGTCCCAAAATTATTTTCGGGGAGCTGTCATAATCTCCTTGTAATCCGCCTTATCTTGGTCGCTGTCTCCACCAACCAGACTTTAGATTTGACAGCTTAATAGAAGAGATGTCTTTTCCTTATCCAAGATTCCGTGTGACTCAGGTGTGTCCGCGAAAAAAATTCACAGGACTCTTGCAAATTACCGACAATAGAGAGAGACCCGAGCAATCTGGAAGGGGCTGAACCGATTTTTAGCTTTTGCTAAGAGAATGTTATCACTACATTTGAAACCAAAATCAAAATCTTATCAATCTGTAGTGATACATCTCCGATGGCAACCATAACAAAGAAAATGATGAAAGGAATCATTACTACTATTTAGAGCATGCCATCTGGTCGCAGTCAAACAACAACGAGGGAACCTTCTCCCTATGGTTTCTTCAGAAAATATCTCACACAGCAGAGACCTCGAAGCGCCGGAGGATACTAGAAACTCATCGCATCCCAGTTTAGGAAAAAAATTCTGATTTCTTTAGGTCATTACCCTTTAGTTTACTAATCTGCAGGGGATATTATGATCAGCTGGATTCTCCAAAAATAGAGAATTATTAATTATTTAGGACGTATCGCTTTTCTGAATACGTATTAATCTGTAAACACAATCCTCATACTTCTGTAAATCGGCTATAATAGATAACTCCTTCCCGAACGATTTTATCCCTCGTAGGTACGAAAACAATTGAAAACACTAACAGCGGCGATCACGTTACTTGCAGTCGTACTGCTTTCCAGCAGCGGCTTGTTAGTAACTCATGCAACGACACCAAGTTCAATACAATCATCCGGCAAACACTCAAGTCAACAGCTCTCCCTTGGCATCCAAGGAGTAATCTCCAGCGCTGGTAACCAGAGATGGTCACTTTCTGGAGGGACCCTCTACGGAGCTCAGTTTGGTCCGGAGCAAGTTCCACCAGGAGCTACCATCCACTACAACATGGACGCTTCGTCCAACGGCCTATCTGCAACCGGCAACTTTCGACTATCACTGACCGGCACGACCACAGATGGACAGTCTATCAGCTTCAATGCAAATGGTCAAATTGTGGGCATGATCCCATCAATTTGCTTCCCCAGCTATGCTTCGCCAGATGCGAACGGGAACTGCCCGACAACTGACACAAGTGCGATCCCCGGATTCTTCGTAGCAATGGTTTCTACGACAGAGACTCTGGGTTCAACCACGACCACTGGTCAGGCAACTCTCCTCATTGAATCTCCAATTCTAAACCCTTGGGGTGCACCAATAGCAATCAGCTCAACTGATGGTTCTATCAACGTCATTGCAGGCTATCAAAGCGGAACTGCAACTTGGAGCAACGTCCAGCTCGTCGGAACTGTCTCAGGTACACTGAACGGACAGACGGCTTCGGGCTCCTTCTCTCAGGTAGCGAACGCACGCGAGAACTTCGTTACGGGTAACGAACAGGAATTCGGCACAGTCGCATTTCAGAACATGTCTCCGAGCTCGCTTGACGCAAACGGCTACTACACCGGAACTTCCACCGTTCCAACAGCGGGAAGTTTTGACTGCTCTGCACTAGCCGGACTACCAGAAGGAACTTGCACCGAGACAGGACTCACTTCAACTGGCTCGTTCACGATGCAGGGCTCTAGCAGCTCGACATCCAGCTGGATGAGTGGCACCTCAATCATGGGAAGCTACTCAGTAACATGGCCAGCTCCATCCGTAACGTTCTCTGGAACCATCACTGCAACAGTAACGTCTCAGTAGATTTAGGACAGCAGATGAAAGTCTGCGTCCATCCCTCTCTTTTTTTCTCTTTTGTTTTGATCCCTAAATCCAAGAATAATTTGGAAAAGCTCATCCACGATAACCGCAGCCCAGCGAGCTTCGAGCTCGAAGAGTTTATCGTCTGACAAATAATGATCACTTTTGTAAATACACCGGCGAGTAGCCCAAATGGGTGCATCCATCATTGAATAGTAAACTCTGATACGTATGCAATCGAATCTTGTAAACACAGCAATGAACACGGATATCCTCTCCGTCAGAGTAAAGCAGGGAGAGAACAAAGGAAGCATCGCGCCTGGGCGTCGCTGTGCGGGATGTTGTTGAAGACGGGTTGGAAAAGGCGATCAGAGTGCAGAAGGAGAAGAGAACCAAAGAAGCGATCGAAGAGATCAAACGCGAGATGCGCGGGGTGACAAAGGAGCAATGGGTGCGCGCGGTAAAACAATCAAGGAAGAGAACCATCCTCAAAACCACGTGAACGACGCCTCTGCCCTGCCTTTGGAGAGACCGAGAAGTGCCGACCACTCAGATCGGATCTTGTACATCAATTATTTGCCAGCGTTTGTTTTTCCTTCAATGCCGTATGCCCCTTTTCAGTAATTTTGGATACGATATTTTCGATATTCCCTGCGAGTGAATGACCTTTGAAATAAACAAGCCCCTCGGAATGTAAATTATGCAAAGACTCAACAACCTTTCGATGATCAATTGACAATTCTTTCTGGATTCGCAAAGAAGGAACACCTTGCTTGTCTTTGTGAAACTCCAATATTCGCCAATCGTCAGGACCGAGTTCGGTTAACATTTGCTTCAAGATTCCCCCGAGGAATAAATGATTCAGCCATAATCGAGCCGAATATTATCTTTTCGCCCTAACATATTCGGGATTTCAAGATATTAGGCGGTCGGTCATCAAAAAAATGGCGTAATTTTTTTTTGCAGTATTTGCTATATACTTAGCTGATTCATGCGAAAAACCAAGTAAATGGATGCTCGCGAATACAGTCAATCGATGGTGAAATACTCGTCTTCTTCCCGAAGATCAGGCCGGTTATCATGAGAACCGTCTCGATTGTCCCAACGAATAACAAAAAGTGGAATCTTATTTAAAGAAAAACGAGATCTATATCGGACACCGATATAATTTCATTCTAGTTCCCGGTTTTTTCTCTTTTCCAACAATTATTTCGCAAGCTGGTAAACAGGAGTAGACTGGGAGAGTTTTGGAAGAGCGTAACAAAGCGTTACGAGAAACATGTGCCCGCGAAGCTTGATAGCGACAAGATCAGTTACCTCTTCAGAGCTGAGAGAAAGGGGCGAGACCTGCGCAAACATTGCTCTCCAGCTCGGGGTGTCAAAGAGGAGGGTTGAGCAGATACTTGCCCAGCATAGGAAAGGTGGGGGTGTGCCTCTCCTCCTCAAGAAACCAGGAAGGAAAAGCATTCCAATTACCGACGAGGAAACTTCACTCGTCATTGATGCTTATCAGAGATATAGGGCAAACGCCCTCTACCTTGAACGAAAGATCGAGTGCGATAGCAAGATTCACATCAACCACAACAGGATACACAGGGTGCTCCTGATGAACTCCTTTGCGTCAAACTCTAGGAAGAAGTGGATAAGGAGGAAGTGGGTCAGATACGAGAGGGAACACTCGAATTCATTATGGCATACGGACTGGCACGAGGTAAAGGATCCGAGGTGGAAGGGCAAGTGGCTCACCTGCTATGAGGATGATGCTTCTCGTCTCATTACCGGATTTGGGGTCCATGAAACGCTGACCTCGGAGTACTCTGTTTCCTGTCTTGAGAGCGCCATGAAGGAACACGGCAAACCTGCATCGATCCTATCCGACCACGGAACCACATTTTACACGATGGAATCTGAGAGGAGGGAGAAGGGGATGACAGAATTCGAGAGGTGTCTCTTGAAGCACAAGATAAGATTCATCCTCGGAAGAGTCAACCACCCCCAGACGAACGGCAAGATCGAGAAGTTCTTCGACATATTCGAGAGTAAGATCAAGTGGTTCTCCTCGATAGATGAGTTCATGAAGTGGTACAATGAAGTGAGGCCTCATGGAGCCCTTGACCTCAAGACGCCAACCCAGGCTTACTACGAGAAGATGCCGCAGTTAGATGCTCTTGAATATCCTTTGTCTATGGAGGTCTCCTGACAGATGCGAAATGATTTCTGGAAAAAACATAGTTCCCGGTTTTTCTGAAGACTTATTTACTCAGCGCTCTCGCCCTCTCGACTCATGAATCGAATTGGGACTTTTCTCGTAAAATATCCGAAAAGAATCTTAATCGTGTCAATCGCGTTGCTGGCGCTTATGCTGGTTAGCGGGGCCCTTCCTGTCACAGCCTATTCGATCTTGACGAGCTCCCCATCAGCCGCTCCTAGCATTATTACTCCAACCACTTTACCAGGAAATACCGGACTAACTTTTGGTCCGGCCAGGTACTGTTCTAACTGGGCCCTTCGGCCCCTTCAGGGCGACTGCCGCACCCGCGGCGAGCCCGGTTATTTCAAACCAGTTAACCGTCTCCGGACCAAATCATGTGGTTCCTTACTACAGCCCTAAACAAGTCACATCTGCAAATTCCAATTTGCAGGCTAGTCCTGCCGCGGATCCCCCTCCAGTAGTCAGTTGCCCGGGTGCGGGTTGCGACACCGTTAGTGGATCTTCCGGCGGTGCGAAGGGCGTGAAAGGTTTGAACGCACTAAACGACCTCAATCTTTTCCCGGTTGTCGGGAACGTTGAACCCGCAGACCAAGGCCTGTGTGCTGGTAACGGGTTCGTTATGGAGACTAACAACCAAGGGGAGATTATGGTTTTCAACCCCGCCTTGAACAACGCAAGACCCGCTATTTCCCTTGACGCGCTGATGGGTCTCACAAGCATCCCTGCCAAAATGGGAGGACCATGGAGCAGCGGCGGCGACCCCTCATGCCTCTTCGATTACAACAACGGTGGACACTGGTTCATTACGGAGATCGTTTCAGCAAGTTCTGAGGCCTCGATGGGTCCCTTTGCACCAAACGGTTGCTTTTCAGCTGGAGCTTTAGCCTGCTATGAGGGGATTGCTGTGAGCGTAACAGCAAACCCGCTGGGCTCTTACTATGTCTACTTCTTCAACCCCAATTACAATCCGTTAGAGCCGGGTTATCCCTACCTCCTCAATGACTTTGCAAAGATCGCAACCACCAGAGACGCCTTCTTACTGTTCTATGACGAGTTCCCCTTGCGCGGTGGCGGTTTGGGCGGCGGCTTTTTCAACGGGGCGCAAGAAATCGCGATTACAAAGTCAGCGTTGGAACTGGGCCTACCGGTTGCTAGTCCCTCCTTCAACGTCGCTATCGAGAACATGGGTTACTTCCCAACACCAGACGGAAGCTGTGCTGCTAGTGGCGGAGTTGATTGCTGGTACCAGGTAATTCCAGCACAGTCATCCGACCCATCACAGTACGACAAAAGCCACGGAGGCTCCGGATTCATGTTCGCATCGCTCGACTTTGTCGGCGCTGGGGACAACCGGATCGCAGTATTCGACTGGACAGGCCTTATCAACCTGAATAGCCTTTTCTGCATAACTTGCTCGGGCATAGGTTTCGGCGGTCAGCTATTCTCCGGCGTGCTATCGTACTACAATCTGGGATTTCTTGCTACGCAGAAAAGCGGGCCAATACCTCTAGGCACAAGTAATTATCCGGTGGGTTTCAGTAAGGACGCACCCGGCGGGAACGACCAGGGTTGCTCAAGTACTTGCCCTGAAGGAGGAATCGCGACTAACGGTGACGGGGCTACTCAAGCCTCTTACGCACAGGGTCAGATTTGGAGCGCAATAAGCACTCAGGTGGAGCAAACGTTCATTTCTGGATCGCCGGAAAACCACATGGGAGCCGCTTACTGGGTCATAGGCACAAGCTCTTTCGACTCAAGTGGAGTCTTCAGCCTAACGAGCCAGGCGTACGTAACAGCTATGCACGAGGATTTGGAATTCCCAGCGATGGCCGCGACCGGGTCTCCATCACAGGACGGCGGGAATAATGGAGCCATAATTACCTTCACGCTATCGGGCCACAACTACTATCCTAGTACGGTGTACGGTCGCCTAACAAGTACCTCGGGTGGCCTTACTGGAAGAGTGATAAACATCGCAGACCTGGGTCAGTCACCTCAGGATGGGTTTACCGAGTACCAGTGCCTTAATACGGCGAGTCCAACCGCGATGTGCCCTGGCGCTTCAGCTTCATATCGCCCCCGCTGGGGAGATTACAGCTGGGCAATTGCCTCGGGAGACAAGATCTACTTCGCCACCAACTATATCCAGTACCCGAACTGTTCGCCCGCCGCGTTCGCTATTGACCCAACCTGCGGTGGAACGAGAGGCCAGATGGCTAACTGGGGGACCTCAATTAACTTCGTCGTGCCCTAAAAAATAAGCGGGTTAACCACCCGCATTCCTTTCTTTTTTGTATATGGTCTCTCATAGGAGGAGCTGGAAGTAAGCTCATTACAGAACGTGGTCGAGCTTTCGAAACTTGACCTCCTGCCCAGATTTTGAGCCGTGTGATCTCTTGAGTAAGACGTGCGCTATCCGCTGTAACTACGGGAGTCTGCGGGACGACGCCCAGGATAGGGGACGGAATTGTCTATCCCCTTTCGGCGTCACAATCCCCATAACAACAACTCGAACTCATCTTACGGCGAGTACATCGACCACGTTGGCTCGCGGAACATCCAGTTATCCAAAAACTAACAGGAATTGCGAGTCTCAGAGGCTCGTGGGATTCACATGTATATTGACAGACGGCGTGTGTGTCAATACGCGCACGTTCTCTCTAGTACAGGGTAATGACTCATGCAGGCAACAGTGCCTTAGCACTTAAAAACAAAAGGAAGGGAGCTTGCGCTCCCAATTTCTTGCGCTAGGTGATTGAGTAGCTGACAAGCTGGAAGGTTGCGCTTCCAGTTGTTCCGTCTACGCCCAGGCCGTTGGAGTAGAAGTATCCGCTACCGAACGACAATCCGATTAAGTGTATGCTCGCTATAGCTGAATCGAACGCAGCCTGATTAGAACTGCTAACTTGCCCGCATATGTTGCTCCAAGCTCCACCAAGAGATGCAGTTAGTGTGATAGTACCACTTAGACCTGTGGCGAAAGTATAGGAAGCATCATCTGCCCACCAGTAGTTATTGACGTTCTTGTCGATTCCGCAGATAGAAGCGCTGTGATCGTTGGGAAGATTGGCTTGGATAAAGAGCCTTACGGATGTTCCTGGAATGATCCCATCAGGATTGCCTACAAAAGTCTGTTGTCGGAGAACTTGTCATAACATTTATCGTAGCGCTTATTGTATTTGTCTCAGTTAGGGCGACGTTGAAAGTATCGAGCAGATAATTCACGTATGCAGGACTGGACGCGGTAGCGTCTGGCATTGAAAACTGGACTCCCCCCGAAGGGATAGTGTCGGCATGGGCCGCTGGAGAGAATAGTAAATTGCCATTTGGCAGTGTGGTCTGTTCGAAGACGGCCCACTGCGACCCGACCATTGAGATCGATTTATCCGCGGATGCGACGCTTACTGAAGACAGAATTACTAGTACGGCTAACGTTGAGATCAGAGCTAGTTTTGTTTTCATGTTGTGTTGGCGGAATCTATGCCTTTAGAAGAACCCGAAGAGTCCTCTACCCAGACTCAAGAATTTTATTCACGAACGGGTTTGAGAGTTGGATTCTGATGGTTGGGGAATGATTTCGATTGCAAAACCATTACCAACTTGAGTTTCAGACCACTAGGCCTTTTTCCTCAATGTATGATCTCAATCTGTGAAAAATTATTCAGATTTTGCATGTCGGGTTTGTACATCATATCGAAACTCAGCACTTTCGAGTCGCCATTTTCGGAGTAATATCGGGTGTCCGATGATTTCTGGATGGACCGATACTGAGAACTCTTTTTAGGACTTCCCGCCAATTATTTAGGAGCGCAACAGGTTTTGAAATATCAGTGTCTCACGTGTGGCAGGATAGTTTCCGCGAGACTCCCACATCTGAACAAGAACAAAGCGTTGGGATATTGCGAGAATTTCGATGTGAATAATTACTCGAATTTCTCCGACGCTCCACTAGTTGACTGAACGGTTCATATTTATCGATTAGAGAACAATAGAAAGAAATTCTATCAAGGAGCTCAACGCAGAACTCTGGACGAAGAAATGAGCACACAGGCTGCTCTAAATCTGTTCTTAGTAACTTTGATGGCGGTTATTGTGTCTGCGTTAGTATTACAGGATCTGCAACATTGGTAATGTCCTTACTGACGATCTCAAATGCCCCCAAGATGGTGTAAGCGCTCGCGGGTTTGTTGAGTTCAAAAGTTTTCTTCATTTCTCTGACGATAGATCTCTCTGCAAGATGGTACCCGTTACCAAATATTTCCTTTAGCGCGCTAACGAATGCTTCCGGATTTGCAAGTATTCTGTCAGACGATATAGCTTCCTTGGACATTAGCGTCCAGTACACTGCCTGTTTCATGTTTGTGCCGAATGCATCCAGTCCCCGATCCACGCACTGAAGTAAATCATACATTTCCAAGTGTGCTTAGAACTCCTCTTTGCAATCAAGGGTGGCTGCCGGATATATATCCCGGCTCTACATTTTCCAAAATTCCCTCGAATGGATTATTTCTAAAATGGCAGATTGCCGCATAACGCTTGTGGAATTAAGATTAAGGAACCCGGGTGTGTTCGAAGCTAACTAGTCCATAGATCCACCCATACCCAGATCAGTTATCCCGACTTTACTATGATGGTCGCTTTCATCCAGGGGTGGTAGCTGCAGTGATACGCGTAATTGCCGGCAGTTGTGAAAGTCCACGTGAATTCGTCACTTGGATTCAAGTTCCCGGAGCTGAACGAACCATCGTCCGCAGTTACCGTGTGTGGCACGGAATCGTTGTTAGTCCACTGTATGGTGTTGTTGACTCCTATAACAACCGTGATCACACTCGGGGTGAATCCGCTGGAATTGGGATTGGCAGCAGCGCCGGAAGCTATGCTGACCGGAGTTACTGTTCCTGATATAGCGGTCGAGTTGCTCAGATATGAATTTGAGTAGGCCTCGTTCGGCAGCACCGTTAGATAGCCGAACATCCCTAGCGCTACATGGTAAATGCAAAAGTATTCGAAAATTCCCGCGTATTTTGCAACAAATGATCCAGTCCCGGTGACGTTACCCGGAGTTCCGAACACCTTCACGCCGGGCGAGTTGTTTGTGGCGTTCGTAGTGAAAGGCGTCTCGTTCTTCAGGTAATCAAGAGTCCCGGGAACCGTGGCGTTGATCTGGAAGTCATAAGGAGATTCCAGAGTAAAGGTATGCGCGTCCGTGTCGTTGCTGACGAAGGTGATCACAATCGTGTCTCCCTGGTTTACCGTGATGGTAGGAACGTAGAATCTATCCTGACCAGAATTTTCAGTATTGCTCCAGTCGACCTTGATATTCCTGACTTGGGGCTTCTGGTTCTCCTCTGGTAAAGACGATAGTTTTGCCTGGACCAAAGATAGGTTACTCCCCTGCGACTTTAGCTGGTTGCTAATGGTGCTGACCTGACTCTGAAGAGAATTTACCAGTGACTGGTTTGCCTGAGTGCTTCCAAAGTTATAACCCAGGACAGCTACGCCTGCAACAATGATGACAATTATCGCGAAGAGGGCAAGCATGACGGAGTTGGAAACAGCGTACCGTTTGCGGGTTCTGTTAGGAGGAAAGCCCGTGCTCGTATTTACCACGGGTTCAAGCGCTTTTGTCAACCATATATTAAATTCTGAAGACGATTCTCAAACATGAAATTGGCTTCTTGGGTACAAAATCGTGACACGTTATCTCGCCCTCCACAGATCTGAAGATGCATAAGCAATTCTCAGATATGAGCCAGAATGCTCGGAAATATCAGCACAGCTACGCCCAGTGCAATGAATGCCCCCGCAATGAGCGCGTTGAACCACGCAGCTCCCCGCACGACGACTTTTTCGACGGCTATTACTCCAGCCAGTACCGCCATTACTGGAATGCTCATCGCCCCAACGGCGAGCATAACCAGCATGAATGCCCAGCAGCATCCGACGCAGTAGATTCCGTGCCTCAGGCCCATTCGAACGCTCCCGACCATTCCCTTCTGGAGATGGACCGCAAAGAAACCGATCGGCGAAGCACAATTTGACAGGCATCGCGATTTAAGCGGAGTAAACTGGTAGACCCCAGTGATGATCAAGATGGCACTGGAAGCGAGAATCGCGAGTGTCGCCAAATCGGAGAAACCCATTGAAAGGTTGATGCCTTCGTAAACAGCAAGGTAAGCTCCGATACCCAAAACTGCGTACATTATCAGGTACCCGCTCAGGAAGAGGGGCGTCCCCACGACCCTCGCCAGGAACGGATTTGACTCCTGCTTAGTTGCAACCTTGTTGTAAAACAAAACTATCGGAATCATCGCGGGAAACATCATCGCCGCCATCCCTATGACCCAGACGATTTCAAAGATGCCTACCGAAGAAAAAGAGAGGGACGAAACGATGCCCGCAACTCCCATCGACATCATGCCGGCACCGGCCATGAGAGGCATGAGATAGTAGGATGCCAACCAGGAGACCGCGGCTAGGGTCAATAGAGCTGCTGCTACAGAAATCGCAAGCCTGTCGGGGACAAAAAACGGTTTGCGGGTTTCAGTCATAAGATCACTCGGCCGATCTAATTACTTTGACTAGTCAGTCACGGGCCCTTCCAGTCAACGGGTTCGTGCTTGCTGCTCTTGCCGGTCAGGTCCCACGTCCATCCGAACGCCCTAACCGTAGAACTCTTTGCCTTTCCAGAGGTTATCGGCCCGGTTCCCGTCTCCACAACCGGCGCGTTATGAATCTGCGTGATGTTTCCATTAGAATCCTTCGTAGCTTCGGTCTGAACTTCGACCTTGCCCCCGCCCACCGACACACCCCAGCCGTCCTTGCTGTAATGGAAACTGATCGGGGCAAATTCCACGCCCACCATTTCCTTTATCAGAGAGGCGATCATCGCTGGAGCTCCGCCAGCTTTCCCGGTCATTATTGTTGCTAGCGCATCACGCTGGCTCGGATTGGCTTTTTCATCAAATATCACTCCCGCTCTCCAACCACCCTTCCAGATGACGCCTTCTCCAAGGTCAACGACTAGGACGATGCTCAAATCATCGAGCTTTGTGTCCCCATACTTTCCGTCCCGGACGTGAATCGCCACGGCCCCAATGCAGTGATTCCCGGTCGGAGGAGACGACCAGTTGCAGGGACACGAGACTTCGCAGGAACAGCTGTCAAAGAAATCTCCCTTCATGTGCCATTTCTGGACTTGTGACATTTTGGTACGACTCGCGGAAGAGCCCCCCATGTTAAAAAGAGTATGCTCGAATTTTCCGGCTAATCCATGCAAAACAGCCTGTTTGGAGATTCCCGAGATTTGTCCTGATTTCTCTTAGGAAGTTTACCAGTGCACTAACCTACTGGCAATCCAGTTCTATGATTCACGTATACGTTCGGGTTCAACTCAATATCCAACGAGATCCAATATTTTCCGACCTTGTTCGTTTTGGATGGAGCCGTTGTATCTAGAATAAGGGACTGTAAAAGACATGGGTTCCCCATATGTCTGGAAGGTTCTCTTTTTCGAATATTCAGGAAACGCGATCTGAGAGTTCAGAAGGTTACGTCTTCCACGGAAATCTGGAAGATTTACGACGAAGCCTTAGATCAACTGATAAGGGAAATGGGTACAGATGTATCCGAGTTCATAAGGATTCAAAGCATCACTGAGATGGAATCGATGGGATGCGCTAAATGTCCGCTCTATCAGCGGGAAGTCACAAAAAAGAGGAACATCGCGAAAGGCATCTGAAGAATTAGGACTCTTTGTCTACCAGCTTCAACACACTCAAAGTAAAGTTTGAACTGCGATCAACATTTTGGCGGTGGTCCATTTCGAGCGCACGTCGTCGTCTCAGTCACAGTAGTACTTGCAACAGTTGTCGTCGTGATTTGAGACACAGTAGCTGTGGAGGTAATCGTAGTGTCAGGGACTGTCTTCGTTACCGTAGCTGTTGAGATGAAAGCTGAACTTGGGTATCTAGTTGTCGTGATTGTCGTTGTTACAGTAGCAACACCTGCACTACTTCCTGAACCATTTGTGGTGTAGACTATCTGCGTTTCAGTCGTGAGGTAGAAGACGTTGCTCGTGTAATATGTTGTCTGGCTGCTAGTCGTCGTGGTGACGTCCGTCGAGACAAAAGTTGAATTGAACGATCTAACGATATTGGAATAATTTAGGACGGTAGATGTCACGCGAGCGGTTGTAAAAGTCGTCTCTGGAACAACAGTTGTTAGGCTTCTGGTGAGATTGACGGTCTGGATCACAATCGAAGTCTGCGTAGTGGCGGACGCCTCTCCTACCGACGTCGCGGTCGGGCTGGCGGAAGAACTGACGACTATGGCGGATGCGACTATAGCCGCGATGAACACTGTCAGGGCGAGGGCCATAGTCCTAAAAGTTGCCAACTAATTACTCCCATTCTCATCGTGCCCCAATTAGTTATGCTTTGTCGGCGTTTCAAATTTTCATATTGAAATTACTGAATGATTTCTCCAAAATTGGAGAACATTCTCGTTTCGTCGATCATCAAACGAAGTGCAAATATTTGCGCGGCCTTTCTTGAATATCTTATCATCAAGCAACTAGAGCTGGAGGAGACCGCCTAAGTCCTGAAGATTGATACGATAGATCTTGACGAAGAAATTAATTTCAAAATTGATAAGTCTTGATCGTTCTCTGGTTCATTCTTGCCTGTTCATAGATCAAGTCTTATGGACTCAAGCAATCACATCACGGATCCATCAACTTTAATGGTCTTTTTTTCCGTGTTTTGGTCTGAGACTGCCAGAGGTTTTTTTGCAACTCTTGGTCAATTACTTTGAAAGGATTCATCGGCTCAACGAGCGGGACAAGAAGTGGCTCTCCGCTCTCGACCTCCGCCAGCTGGATAGAGCCCTCCGAAGCCTTTTCGCTCTGTTCATCATCCTGAGCATACTGGACATTGCGTCGACGCTCATCGCGATGACTGTCTTCCAGGACTCGTTCTATGAGCTGAACCGCGTAGCGGCCCTTCTCTTCGGCGGCGGAATCCCCGGGTTTGTCTTTTCAACGCTCGTCCTCAAGGTAATCCCTGCCCTGGTAATCATCTACCCTCTGCTGCTGAAGGAGGGAAATCAACCTCTAGCCCAGCCGGTCGAAATAAGACAGGTAAAATTGGCGGCGATCATCGGCCTGATAGTCGCGGATCTATTTTACGGCTATAGTTTTGCTCCACAACATACCCTTGTTGGTCATGCGACTTTGGTAAAAAAATCAGAATAATGTCCGAAATCCATTCTGATCGGTGGCTGTACGGATCGGCCAGAAAACCATTTCAATTTTCAAGACGCGGCAACGCGATACTTTAAGGCCTTATGACCGAGCTCTACCCGGTTGCTGGTGTTCAATGATTTTCCTCGTCTGATTCCACAGCCCTAAGAATTTCAATCGGCTCTAGCCTCCTGACTTCTTCCAGATTATCAAAATGTCTGTCAAAAGAAACTATGCTAGTTATCTCGTTGGCAGTCATGCATGACACCACGTAAGCATCATCAAAATCCAATTTCCGGCTCGACACGAATTTTGCTGCATCTTTCATCTCTTTGATTGTTGGTCTCAAAATCGAGAGCCCGCTTAGAGATGAAAGAGCATCGAGAAAAGTCTCTATCTTTAACTCTGATCTCTTTCTAGTCTTTGCTTCAATCTCTAGAATCGCACCGTAGACAACAAAATCTGAAGTGCAAGCAATGACCTCTCCCGTTTCCACCATCTTCAAGAATCCCCTGCTCTCTTCCCATCTCGCATCCTGAAACTCGAGTTCAAGGAAAACGTTCGTGTCTATGAAGTATAGCGGCCGAGAGGATGACTGCATTTTTACCTGTGGCCTTCCTCTGCAGACCTCATCCAGAGCTTTCTTATTTCATGCTGCTCTACCACTGAGCTCTTGTGCTTGACATCCTTCAACAGGCCGGTCAGAAGATCCACTCCGGACTTGTTCTGTTTCTTTCTTTCCATAGAACTTGGCTTTATCTGCAATTCCGTGGCTGTCCACTGGCGAATAGCACTTTCGGTAGCTTTCTTGATCGAGCCCTTTGAATAACCGAATCTCTTCATCGCGAGCTCCCGAAACTCCCTTTCGAGATCCTCGTCCAGATCGACCTTAATGCCCATATGAGCATATGAGCATTTGAACTATTTAAGTATGAAATGAATAGACACGGGCTTATCCCTCGACGGTGTCATGACAAATGCACATTATTTCAAAAGTAATTCTCACGTTAGCGCGTGACATGGCACGGCCCCAACTCCCTGGGGTTAGAGTATGTGGAGCAGGACGATGAAATTGGAAATATCATTTAGAGCATCAACCGCAATTATTGCAAGAATTACGGACAAAACCATCCTTGCAATCGTTGAATAACTTTGGGTGTTGGGTCTTTGCCTTGCAATCCGCGAAAAGCCAATTTTCACCATCAGGAACACTCCCGTCAAGGTGAGTTGGGTCACGACCAGAGTAATTACAGGACCAAAGCTGGAAAGCTGCCACAGCGAGACCGGGCTATATTCGTACCCTGCGTTCCAGGAAAATACTACAAACCAGGTTAGGGTGACCGCGATGAAATTTAACACGAGCGTCGAAGCGAGCGAATAGAGGAAAAACCGGTCTCTTGAAAAAGGGCGAAGTCGTTCAAGAATGGGATACAAGAAAACTTTTCCTCCCTGCAGACTTGCAATGCCGGGCCATATGGATCTGATTAACTTTGGCTCCGTCTTGGATAGGTGGAAGAAATCTAGATCTTTTGAGCAATCTGCTCTAATATAATGCACAAAGTTGCCCGATCGCTTTTGGGCATCAATCGACCTGCCAAGTTGTTGATTCTAGTATGACCTTGGATGTACGCGCGCGAAAAATTGCACTACTAGACGGCTTTCAATTTCATTAGAGTTCTACTGAAGAGTTTGACCTGCCGACCCAGTTCGGCGCGACCCTTGTTCGTTACCTTGTAGATTCGGGTGTACCTTCGCTTGTGCATCTTTGTGTATCCCCTTATGAAACCCATGCTCTCCAATTTCATGAGGTGGGGATGGAGAATGCCGGTTGACATTATCGCCCGGCCAAAAATATCAATATTGGACCTCGACAGCGAGTAAAGCGTATGCGGCTTCGTTCTCAAAGCCAGAAGCACTTGCGAATCGACCAGCCGTAACTTTGTATCTCGATAACCTTGTTTTGCCGTTGGCCCGGCGGGTCGCAACCTGTGACGATTCATAGGCCAAGGGAGTTCATTCAGCGGGATTTTAGTGTATCGGACTACGATATAGTGACGGGATTTTGGGGGTGACCGGCCTTCTTTTTCATAACTGGTTAGATCGACAGCCGAATGTACTGAATAAAGTCATATTCTTGGAGTTATTTCCCAATCACTCATGACGATCAGTCCACTGGCTTGACTTTAGATTAAGAAATCATTAACTCCGTCTAACACCGTTGATACTTTTGCAGGAAGCGCTTTGCCTAGAGTAGATCTGCTACAGGGAGTGTGAAAGGATTTGCTTTTAGTTTAATTGAAAAACTTGTGCGGAACTTTTTTCATGCCTCCTGTCAAGATTCTCGAACCCTTAAATGAGAAATTGCGATATGGTAGAAGATCTTATCCCGAAGAGCCTCTTTTGAGTGAGCTTCTGGGACTTTGCAACAAGTCTGTACCATCGTGCGTGTATCCATTCGATCTCATTCTCCTCTTCATCTTCAGACATTACCGTTAACTTCTAATTCTGATGTTCGCGTCCAGATTTGTACAGCATTCGAATTTTTCGTATTGCTCTGTCAATTCGTTATTAATCTCCCTCGTTTTAATATGAAAACAATACATCCTACAATGAGCCATATCGCAGATACATACATCATCAGTCCATTAGTAATCCATGCTAGATGAACCTGTGTAAACCAATAAATCACTTGCAGATTGAATTGAGTAGGATCCAGTGTAACAAAGTCTAGTGAAAAGATGAATATTATCGTCGGCGCAACAAGAAGTACTGTTTCCAAGAGATTGTGCCTTACAATGATCAAACCTGACAACATTGCCAAAAGTCCTGTTGCTGCGATAATACCAATCGACGTTATACCAAATTCATATTCAATCTGGAGTATTGGGCTGTCAAGGCGAAAAAAGATTGCATTACCATTAATGAACGGTAGAATGTCCACACAGATAACAGGAACGATAAAGAAATACGCGCCAACAGTCAGCAGAGATGCCCCAGTTATATCTGACAAAGTTTTCTTGCTCATTCTTCTGTCTCCTCTTCTTGGCACTTCAAAGATTCCCTCGAATCTTGTAGCCATAGCCTAATTCTGGGATCCTCTCGAATTCCTTTCTTGCCCGTATTTCGACCTCTTCTTTAGTCGTTACATTCGGGAACGAGGGTATTGCGAGGACTTTCACAAGGTCAGAGTTCTATCGTCTCGCCATTTCGACTTGTGATATGCCAGCTTCCTTTTTCGGCGGTATTATTTTGTAAGTTGTTGGCTTATAGTGAATAGGGGTTTGTGTCTCCCGAACCCTCAGCAATCGGGACCGGCGGCATTTCCAGCCTTTCCTCTTCGAAGATTGTTGCCGGTCTTCTTCGTCTCCAAACAACGACCACACCCGCCGCGGCTGCGGCAGCGACCACAATCAGGATCCAAGCCCATTTTGGAAGAAAGAGGTATTTCCCGTAGATTCCGTTGCTCTGAACCGGCACCGGCGGTGCTATGGTCAGGCCGGTTGAGGCAAGGTAGTCCGTATATCCGGCTTTTTGCACAACCGCTTGAACTTGGAAAGTCCCTGCCAAAAGCCCGCCTTCGACTATTGCAGTCGCAACTCCATTCGAGTCTGTCTGGTTTTGCACAGAAACAAATTGCGTGTCGCTTGATTGGACCCACTTTACGTTCGCGTTAGCTATCAAAAGTCCATTTGATTCTACCGTGATTGTCGCTTGGGTCTGCCCGTTTGGTAGCAGTTTGGATGTGTCAAGTGTGATGTTAGCCTGCAGGGCTTCTAACGTACTGTTCATCCGCACTGATCCTGGTCTGAGGCCCACTGCAAAGGCTGACACATTGAAGGCGGCCGGCGTGGTAGTCGTGTTGACCGGGAAAACAGCAAAGGTCTCGCCCGGCATGATCGTGACGCTGGGCGGAACGCTGCAGTAGGCTGCTGATTGACAATCCAATTGAATGGACACCGGTATGCTAGTCTTAACGGGATTCCGATTTGAATCCTGTAGTTGGACCGCTACATTCTGGTAGGATCCTCCGTCGGCGAGCACATAGTACGGAGCCGCGTACAGCCCTAAGTTCGTGGCGCCTGGGGTCACCAGGGTTAGAGTTTGCGTTGAAGAATTGTAATTCGAAGCGGTCGCGATAACCTGTACGTTGCCCGGGAGACCGGATGTAGTAAATTCTGCCCTGGCATAGGTCGCACCTGCGGGGATTGTAACGGAACTCTGAATCACGCCTGCCGAACTGGAATTGCTCGAGAGATCGACTATCGTGGGCAGCGGAGCAATCGCGGGACCTCCGGTTCCAGAATTAATCAAGCCGACGACGACAGAGTTGTACCTGCTTCCATCTGAAATCAAAGTGGCGGGCGCGAATTGCAAGCTGATGGTATCAGGTATCGCGCCGAAGGAAAGAAGGTTGGCAGTATCCGCCAAGAAACCTGGACTCTGCGCCGTAATGGATACAAGACCCGGCAGGAAGGTCGTATTCACATCCATCGATACGTAGGTGGATCCTGCAGTGATATTCATCGTCGCGCCGCTGACCTGCATCGTTGCGTTGTCCGATGACCTTGCGTAAATTGAAGTAGAGTTAGTAGACACCGCGGGGATGACGCTTCCGTTTGAAAACGCTTCCTGCTGTTCGACAACGACAGTACCGTTGTAACTCCGGTCATTTGGGAGCAGAGTATTGGGAACAAAATAGATAGACTAGGCTGTTGGGTTTTTTACCGGGCGCGCTCGTGGTCACAAGCGCTGACCCCTTCACGAATCCCTGGGCGGACGCGGTTACGTTTGCAAAACCGGCATCGCCCTCTGAGACCAAAGTTGTCGTGGCATACGTTGAACCAGCGGGGATGGTAACAACTGTGTTTTCCGGTTGGACCACACTATCGTTGCTCGATGTGACAACGACGTTGACGGGAGAAGCGGCGAGAGCCGGCGTCTGGCTGTTATTGTCCTGAAGTTGAATAGACATTGTTGCATTGGTGCCCTTGGCATCGGACAAGAGGGCGGGTGCTATAGATATCACCAATCGGCGCGGTACCGGACCTACGGTAGACACTGATGCCGAACCCGAAAGATAGCCGGATGCTGAGGCTGTCACCACCGAATTCCCGGCGAGAAAACTCGGTGAAAATGTGGTCGTGGCAAAGCTCTGACCCGCCGGAATTGTCAGCGAGCTGGGAACACTTCCTATCTGGGAATTTGAGGATGACAGTGTCACGACCAGGTTGGAAGCCAATTTCACAGGATTTCCAAACGAATCTCTGGCTTGAACAACTACACTCGCTTGGAAACTTTTGTCTGGAGGAATCTGATTGGGGGTAACAGAAACATTAAGCGCGACCGGGATTCCGCCAAGCTCCTGAGTATTAACAATCAAGTTTGCGGGTTCGTATCCGCTGGCAAATGCGCTTACCGTGGTACTTCCTGGTGACGTTGTCGTCTTGAATGGAACGGTGATGAATGTCTGTCCAGCAGGGAACAGAACGCTCGGAGGGACTGTCCCCGTCTGTGGACTAGAAGATGTCAGCTGCACGGTTATGTTCACACTCGGAATAATAGGTACAGAAGATGTAGTATTTTCAAACTGCAAAACTAGAGACGAATATACGCCGCCATCCGCAGGGAGGATTGGAGGTCTCGCAAGTAGGCTGATGCCCTCGTTGAAGGGGGCAGAAGGTGCTGACGCACTACTAGCTGAAGAGTGGGAATCCAATTAGGGCAATCAACGTCGACAAGGCAAAAATAAAGATAACGAAAACAGCTGCATTCCTTCTGCGAGCCGAGACCTTAATCCTCTGTGAAGATTCGATCTTAGTTTTCATATTATTCGATTTCCTTATCGTGCGAATCAAAGAAGCATTATCTCCGATCAAGAGAGCCAATATGGAATCGGAATTCAGATTCTTCCCTATTTATTCGCGATATGACGCTTTTAGATACACGAATCCGGAAATAAATGAATAGCACCTCTAAGCGAATTCTAGTGCATAACTATTTCGCCAAAAGAGGAAACCTCCAACAAATATATCGTATGCCGATAGATATGCATCGGAAGGTTTAAGGATTCCAGATCTAGATTTAGGCGCCTATGGTTTCCATCTCACGTCTGAGACAACGAAAGAAGAAAGGAATCAGTCCGGTCATCGCTACGATCATACTCATCGCGGTTGCCCTAGTACTGGCACTCGTGGTTGGTGTGTTCGCGTTCGGTCTGTTCAGCGCCAATGCCAACACGGTATCATTGAAGTCAGCAACCCTGACAGCACCTACTACATTCGCCTTTTCCTTGGATAATCCGGCCAGCTCTCAAGTGACTGTAAGTCTTGTCACTGTAAACGGAGCATGTACTGGCACCTACGCAGCATTTACGGGTGTATATTCAGGAACGTGCACTGTAGGTACAGCCGTAACTTCAGGAAATAACTACAACTTCGACATCACACTGTCGAACGGACAAGCCATCACCGGTGTAGCAGTCGCCGTTTAGATTTTTCAAAAATTAAGCGACTCCCCCCTTTTTTCTTTTCTCCTCTCTCAAGCGAAACGAAAGTTTGCCAGGATAAATGATACCCACAATGACGCAGCCAAAGAAACTAAGAGTCCGCAGGCGCAGAAATAGATCTGCAATCAGCGAAGTCATAGCGACGATTGTTCTTGTCGCCATAACGGTTGTTATCGGGTCGGTCGCTTGGGTCTGGGCTAACTCGAACGCCCTAAGTTCGGAAAATAGTTACTTCAACGTGACTGCCGAAAAATTTGAGATCGTTGCCTCTACTTTTTCGGGTGGAACCGCGCCGTGGAGTGCGATAACGTTGTACGTGTTCAACAGCGGACAGAAAAACACGATAGCTGCAGCGATCCTAATCACGTATGGGACATGCACGATTTCAGTGACCGGCTCCGCCCCTCAATGGACGCTTAGCGCTGGGACGCTTAACTCATTGCAATCTATATCTCTGACTGGTGTCTCTGGCAGCCTCAGTGGAGCTACTTATACCTCCTCAGGTAGCTGCAGCAGTGGAGTGGCAAAGGGGACAATTGTCTCAGTCGTAGTGACCGGGCAGTATGGTACAAACTATGACTATCAAGTAACTGGTTGAAAATAAAACTTGTTAAAAAAATTAATGAAGAATTTAGGCAGAACTTCCAGAAAAAAGAAAGCGGTATCAACTATCATTGGTGGCGTCATCATTTTTGCGATTATATTTTCTACAATCGCAACTTACTTCACGTTTACCGAGCAGGCCACAAACCAAAGAGCACTATTGAATCTGCAGGCAGCCGAGGAGTCTTTCACAGTTGCCGGAAACCTAAGCTCAACCAAATTGACGGCGAACGTTACAGATACAGGCCCTACCTCGATTAGCATAGTGGAAATTGTCGTCGGAAACGAGTCAACCAACACTGTTTTGCAGACTGATGCGATCTCACCAGCTGTCGGTATAAACCCTAGTGGAACTGCAAACGTACCATGTGGTGGAGCATGTTTCACCTACGCCAGCAGTAGCTCGATCTATACGGTTTGGATAAAAGCGATATCCAGTCTTGGAACTGTTGACGAGATTATCTATCCGACGACAACTGTGGTACCTCAGGCCGTTGTGGCTGGCACGGTTGGAGACCTCTTGATGAATTTCAGCAGCTACGACTACTATAGTGTGGTAACCTCGGGTTGTTTATCAGGTTCTGGGAATTCTGGATACTGTTTTCCATCGCTCGGAGCCAGTGCTTCAATTATCCCTATTACCAAAGTGGTAGTGAAACCTCCTTCTGGTGATGATCAGGGCTGTGGAGACTATGACTCAGACGATCCCGAAGGTCTCTGCCAGGCAGGGCCCATAGCGTTCTCCGTCCAAGTTACCGATTTGAATCCTAATCAGAAGTCAATAGTTCTCGATCAGTTCACAGTACTCTACCAAGCGCCAACGTCACTTTCGGGTGCGGAAAGCGGAAGCACTCCCGCAGCGTTCATACCCTGGTACATAGTCAGCACTTCATCAAGCGGCGTGACGACGCAAATCCTGAATCAATACACACCCATTCCATTAGCCTACAATGTGCCCACTACGATCTATTTTGCTGCCAATAGTTGCGTCGTCGATTCGTACGGGGCAGGTCAGAACCCACCAACTTCTAACTGTCAAACTCTCAGCTCCACCTTGGGTAGCCAGATACAAACGCCTCCCTCTTCAGCAGAGAGCAGCACTCCTTACCTCAGTACGGCGGGATTTGTATTGACGAGCGGATGGGAGTACACTAACCCGGTCGTGAGCGGCCTGACTTACGTTAGCAGCAGCAGCAGCCCCCCCAATTACGGGCAAGATCTGCCTTACATTTCTTCTCTGTTCGAATCGAATCCAACTCTGGCAATAGACCCCACTTCAGGACCACCCCTTACTGTTATTGATTTGTCTTCAGGCATTGGTTACAAGCCGAGCCCTGCTAGTTACAGCTACTGTCTGAGTAGCAGTTCGACGACTGTTTCATGCGTTGCTGGTGCCACCACAAGTTGTACACCTTCTTCAACGTGTGCCTTTACAACAACAACCGGCGGATCAATACCAAATGGTGTCAGTTTCACTGTAGGCTCGGCAACGCAATATGCGAATGATTATGTCATAGTGTACACGGGAACGACAGTTACAGCGTTCTATCCCTTCCAAGTAACTGTAACGTTAACGATTAATCCGACACAATCTTCAGCGCCGGTTACGATCACGATGTCGGGAATAGGCTACGGGAAGTCAATCGCTTACAACTTCTGTCTCAGTAGCACATCAGCTACAGTTACTTGTGCCACCACCGCTCAGACGTTCACGTCAAGCACTACTGGCACAATTCCAACCGGAACTGGCGTTGCCGTCCCGAGCATTTTTGCAACAACGTATGGGACATACTATGTCGTGATTTACCCAACGGGACAAGCCCCAATAGTCGCCGACACATTCACGATTCCTCCCCCGACGCTCAACATTAACCCGGCAACGTACTCACACACGATTGGTGGATCTGTTGCCCTTTCCGGGTCGGGCTTTGCAGCTGAGTACGGCGTACACCGTTTGCATGAGCGGACCGGCAGCTCCCCCAACCATAGCGTGCAACGGAGCAACGGGAGGCTTTACTTCGACTGCGACGGGAGCGATTCCAGCGGGTGCAACCTTTGCCGCCCCGACGGTTGGAGCGGCGGGAACGTACTATGTGCTCGTATACATCGGGACGACAATTTACGCCTATGCCATATTCACCTACACCTAATCGAAAAAAAGCGAAGTGAATCAGGAAACCATGCAAAATCCATTTTCAAGATCTGTGAAAACAAATTCAGTGACTACTACCACAACTCAAAGCGCCCTAACTGTACAGCCAGAGACCAAGAAGAGGTCAAGAGGACTTGTCGAAGAAGAGATCGAGGGCCCTCTCATCGGTTTGAGAATGCCGCCTAATTTTAGGACGATTGAGAAGTACCCTCTACTCGCGCCGTTTGCTTATGCCGTGATCGCAGAAAACCCCCAGAAGAGGTTACCGATGTACTTCGTGGAAGAGACTCCACTGACACCCGAAGAGACTGACCTCTACACCAAAATCATTGCTGCACTCGAGGTCGAGATCGAAGCGCCCAAAGCTGGAGATAACCTGAGAAAATATTTCTCGGAGCAGGCGCTGAGAACTGCAAACCGCTACCGCCTAACAAAGAAGTCAAAGACTCCAATCTCATGGGCCAAGCTTCTCTACTACGCTGAGAGGGACATGGTCGGTTTCGGAGCCCTTGACCCAATGATGAGGGACCCGAGCATAGAGGACATTACCCTTGACTCGGCCGCGAGGCCCGTCTTCATCTACCACCGCAAGTACGAAAACCTCGAGACAAATCTGGTGTTCGGAAGAGACCAAAGACTCGACGATGCCGTAGTAAGGCTCGTCCACATCTCGGGCAAGCACATCAGTACCGCGTTTCCAATCGTGGACGCAACTCTCCCCGGGAAGCACAGGTTAACCGTCACGTTTCGCACCGAAGTCACGCCTCTTGGCTCATCGTTTACCATCCGAAAGTTCCGCGAGGACCCGATGACATTCGTCGACCTGATCAAATTAGGCATGATCGACTACCTCGCAGGGGCATATTCGTGGCTGCTAATAGAAAACAGAGCGGCCGCCCTGGTCGTCGGGGCGACCGCGTCCGGCAAGACCACGTTCCTCAACTCTCTGCTCTCAACGATCAATCCCACATCGAAGCTAGTGACAATCGAGGAGGTCCAAGAAATCAACGTTCATCACACCAACTGGACCCCGATGGTCTCCCGGTTGAGCTACGGGTTGACCGAAACAAGCTTCGGAGAAATTTCTCTATTCGGTCTTGTAAAGACGGCCATGAGAATGCGTCCGGATGTTCTGGTTGTGGGCGAGGTTCGTGGTGAAGAAGCGTACGCACTATTCCAGGCTCTGTCAACGGGCCACGGCGGTCTCGCGACGATACATGGGGACGATACCCAGTCCGCTTTCCAGAGACTTATCTCCAAACCGATGGACGTTGCGCCGGCATTCATTCCATTTCTAGACTTCGTTTACACGGTGAGGAGGGTTTTGCTCTCCAACTCATCGAATCCGGATGCTCCGAAGATCGCAAGGCGCCTGATTTCGATAGACGAGATAATTGACGCGGACAACTTTGTCAGGACGTTCACGTGGAACCCTCAGACCGACAAATTTGAAAATTTCCTTCAGAACAGCGTGAAACTCCGCCAGCTCGCCCAGGATCGAGGAAAGACAATGGATCAGATCTTGGACGAGATCAGGAACAGGGCCCGGGTGCTCGAATACCTTGTGTCGAAAAACATGCGAAACTTCGTCGATATTTCGACCGTCCTTTCGCAGTACCACAACGACCCGCAGAGTGTTCTTGACAAGATCAATGCAAACGGATCAGCGCCGGGGTCCCCCGCTTCTAGCTAGATGGGAGGCACGCCCTAATTTTCTCATGACAAACCTCATCGACCGCATTTTTCAAAGGAAGGAGACCAACGACGGAAACTCGTCTTCCATTCGCCAAAACGACCCAATATCGGAAAGCGATGGCCAAGAAGATGGTAGAGCCGGTAATAGGAATGTGTTTAGTAAAACATGGTTTCCAAGACGCCTCGCTCTAATTTTAGCTATCGTCATAACTTTAGTTCTGGTTGCGGGCGTTTCTCTTCTCGTCTACGACTTTTACTTCCTCGAAGTGTTCAAGTCGCTTAATAGCGTAACGGCCTATTTTCCCTGGAGCTACGGAATAAATTTCAGCGACTCAGGCGGTGTCCTCGCACTCTTCTTCCTCGGGCTCGGGGTATCAGTCGTTCTGTTCGCAATCGTAGCCTTCGGACTGAAGTATTATCTGTCCCCCTCCTTTGACGAGCGAGTTGACGGTCGGAAGCAGGATACCATCATGTCGAAATCAAAGCCTGCGATTGGTCCTCCTCCTTTGCAGAGAGAAATGGCCACATCGTCGCAGCGCCAGCAGCTCGTGACGGAACAGGAGCAAATGTTTAGACAGACCCAAGTTGAAGAGGAAAAGAAGAAAAAAGTTCCTCAGCGGCCATCACCTTACGGCCTGCCAAAGGAGCAGCATGTTTCTCCCTTCGAGCACCTCCTCAGATTTGCGATAAGGATCACGCGAGCTCCCACCAACTTTCTCGCCGATAGGATTCCGAACATGAGGGAGGAAATCCAAAGGTCGAACCTCTCCGCCACTCCTGAGGGGATAATTTCAGTCTCTTTCTTTGTAACGATCGTTATGGTCCCAGTCATTGCGATCCTGATGTACTTCATGTATACAATGGGCTATTTCCTAGAGTCGTTATTCTTACCTCTTCTGCTCATCCTCCCTACGCTCCTCGCGATCAACCTGCCAAAAATCAACGCAAATTCACGTAGCGCTGCTCTGGATAACGAGCTCCCCTACCTCGTGGGCTACATCACGGTTCTAGCGTCGGGAGGAGTCTCACCCTTCACGGCGATAAAGAGGATAGCTAGCGTCGGGGAACTCTTCCCCGCTGGCGCGAGAGAAGCAAGACGAATCATCATGGATATTGACCTCTTTGGCAAAGACCCCATCTCCGCGCTGGAAAAGGCCGCCCACAACAACCCCAACCGCAAGTTTGCCGATTTCCTCGGCGGATATCTTTCAGTGTTGAAAGTGGGGGGGAACGTGCAGAGTTACCTCGAAGCTCAGCTCAGGGAGATTTTCGCCTATCGGGAAATCAAGTCAAAGTCCGTCTCCGATATGATAGGAACCCTTGCCGAGAGTTACATTATCGCGACCGTTGTCACCGGCGTTTCGCTATTCATAATTTACCTGACGGAGAACCTCATCGGAAAGAGCTCCCAGTCGATCAGCCCAACGTGGATTCTCCTCTTTTCAGTTGTCCTGGTGCCTGCCATCTCAATCGCCTTCATCGCCGTGATAGACGGAGCCCAGATAAAGGAGCCCTTCATGGACAAGAAACCATACTACGTGTTCTTCGGGTTCGTACCTGTCGGCATTCTGTTCTTCTTGCTGCCTCTGGGCATCCCCGAATATCTTCAGCTAGGCATCTCCCTGATGATCATAAGCACTCCCGCCATGCTGATCAGCATAATTCACAGTAGGAGAAAGAGAGCTGTCGAGTCACGCCTATCGAATTTTCTGCGTGACATCTCCGAGGTAAGAAAGACGGGCCTTGCACCTGAGAGGACAATTCAGCAGCTCGCAAACCGGAATTATGATGGTCTGTCGGTGCACGTCAAGAAGATCTCCCATCAACTGAGCTGGGGGATTCCGATCAGGAGAGTCCTTGAGAACTTCAAAAATTCCGTCCACAGCTGGCTGACGCAGGCGATGGCATTCCTCCTCCTGGAAGTTGTCGAGGTCGGGGGCGGCTCGCCCGAGATGTTTGAAACGCTTGCAGAGTTCACTGAAAAGAACCGGATTCTAGATAGTGAAAGAAAGTCGCAGGTAAGGCCCTACATCATAGTCCCATACATCGGAGCAGTCCTGGTAGTTGTCACGACCGCGCTGATGGTGAGTCTTCTCGCGGGCTCCGGTCTATCCATCGCGACCGGCGGAAACAACGCTCCGTTTGTCTCTCCGGTCACGAACGCTGCCACGGGAGTCCTTCTTACCGCATCAATCTTCCAGGCTTGGATCATGGGACTCGTCGCCGGGAAGATGGGTGAGCTCAACGTCTCTGACGGGTTCAAGCACGCCACGTTCCTCGTGGCAATCAGCATCATCACTGTTTTCGTATGTCAATTCTTCGTGCACCTCTAATCTTCGCGCGTGATTCGACCGCCCCGGGAAAAAGCTTAAGCTAGAACGATACGATGGAAATTAGGGCACTCACTCGCACTTACGCCTTAATTCTTTATTACAACGATTGTTGTAAGAATTTGACCGAATACCGACTAAATATCATTCAGTTTGTGTCATTGTCTGAGGACCGAACCTTCTGACGTCAAATTTGCAAAGACGCATCTTATTGTCTTGGGCGGATCAAGCACCATACGTCAGGATCGCAGTACGAACACAATCAAACATGCTACCACCCCCTTTCCAGCCACGATTATCTTAACCAGATTATTGCATCGCCATCGATTATGAATACGGCCTCTGAGAGGGCCGGAATGAAAACTCAGGAAATAAACGAAGAAATGGTAATAGCTCCAATAAGGTATTACTACTATGGTAGTAAATCGTTATCCCCTAAAAAACGTCTCAGTAAGAAGATGCTCATTTTTCTCCAATATTGGATAAACCGATATGTGCGAGCTATCGGAATCTCTTGCAGCTCCACTTTGAAAAGGATGAAGAATCTTACATCCTTAGTATGCTATTCTGACTCTTGGTCTCTGTTTCGGCGAATATATCGGATTACGATAGATATCGGTTGCTGCCCTAAGATATATCGGATTATTGTATGTCTAGTTTAAGAACAGGTTTCATAGATTTGGCGTACTAATTTCGTGACCAGATTATTGATCCATACTGATAAGAATCTAGGATCCCTTTTGCCCTATTTTTCGAAGTGCTGGACGATCGTATCATTCGGAGAGAACATCAAAATTGGCCTTTGAGTTCGTCTCCTTCGAGAAGCCAAGGTCCGACAAGACTCGATCGCTCATAGTCGCGATCCTACTGGTTTCTTCCTCAATCGTGACTTTTCTTGCTTTCGCGGGAATTGGGGCGTTCACTGGTACATCGACGACCCCCGTGTCCAATCAAGCTACAGCTAGCCCCTCGTTTGTAATTGTTCCGAATGCGGCTACGCAAAGCGCGACGAGTCCGAGCACTATCAAGACCGGTATTCTTGCGGCTTTGGCTCCATCAAATCTTCAATTTCCTGATCTTTCTAATTCGAATGCGAAGATCTGGACGAATAAAGCCGATTACCCTCCTGGAAGCCTAGTGACTATCTACGGCAGCGACTTCAGTCCTGACGCCAATGTCTCATTGACTTTGACGAATCCTGACAACTCAACTTATTCTTGGTCTGTGTTCGCAAATAGTACGGGGGCCTTCACAACAACTTATCAGTTAATCGTAATGGGCCACCTTTATTTCGTGGTCGCTACTGACGGAACCAACACAGCAGAGACTACATTCACTGATTCGGGTCTCGGACTGGATACCGCCTGCCAAGGATTTGGTAGTTCCGCTACCAGTACTACAGTCACAACCGCGTCAATTACCTGCGCGGCAGGTGATGTCATAATAGTATTCATTTCATCTGCTAGTAACAATTTAGTTTCTTCAATAACCGATAGCTTAAGCACTCATCTCACCTATACGGGGAGATGTAGTACATCCAGTTGTGGTGCGACGGGACATAATTCGGAAAGTGTTGAGGAGTATTATGCCATTACCAGCTCCGCGGCAACCTTTACGATTACAGCAACGATGGCAGGTACTTCTACTTACGACATTTACGCTTTCGGAATCACAGGAGCGAATACGGCTTCACCATTCGATGCTGACTTCACTGCAAACAGTTTGCTGACCGGCCACTCATCTAGCGGAGCCCCCACCGTAACTGGCGTATCGACAGCTAATACCAATGACATTATTGTCGGATTAGTAGGAGTCGCCAGTACCACTTTGGAAACTGCATCATCTCCCTTTACCCTCGTCGGGAGTGCTCATGATCAAACAGGCCAAGGAATAGCTGCAGAAGACGAGATAGTGAGCACAACTCAATCAGGAATAACTGTAAGTTTCGGAACTAGTCCAGGTGCCGAGTGGACGGAAATCGTCGACGCGGTGGAAGCTGTCCCCGCACCCACTCTTACTCTCGCTCCTACATCCGGTCCACCAGGGCAGGTCATTACGCTTACCGGGTCAAATTATGCAACAGGAACAACTTACAGTGATTGTTTGAGCACCAGCTCGAGCAGCATCTCCTGCGTTTCTGGTTCGACATCTACTTTCGCCACGGGGGCTGGTACAACTATTCCAAGCAACACGCTAGTCACAGTTCCGAGTGGAACTACGGCCGCGAATGACTTTGTAATCGTTTACCTAAGCACTACGATTACCTCTACCGCGGCATTTACTGTCAACGCCGCGGCAACTCTGACGGCAACTCCCACATCGGGCCCGCCCGGACAAGTAATTACTTTGAGTACTACTACTTCAAACTACGCGCATTCAATATCTTACAATGATTGTCTTAGTACCAGCTCGTCCTCGGTGGCATGCATCGCTGGTTCAACGGGATCTTTCACATCGAGTAGCACTGGAACGATTCCTTCCGCCACAACAGTTACGGTCCCAAGTGGAACAGCATCTGGTAGCGATTTCGTTATAGTGTACTCTGGTTCGAGCTCAGTGGTCTCTTCAGCTTCCTTCACAGTTAACCCGACAGCTACCGTTACGATAACCCCAACAACGGGACCTCCGACGCAGGTCATCTCCTTAGCTTCGGGATCGAACTACGCGATTAGCACTTCATACAATGATTGCTTGAGTACCAGTCAAACTTCAACAGCGAGCTGCATCAGCGGATCAACAAATACCTTCACCTCCAGCGCTTCGGGGACTATAACGTCAGGAACAGTGACAGTACCGAGCGGGACAGCGGCTGGAAATGATTTCGTTATTGTGTATTCAGGCTCCAGCTCGATCGTGGCGTCAGCGGCTTTCAGCGTTATCTCTTTGACGCTTACTACCACGTCCGGACCAGTTGGACAGGTAGTCACTCTCGCAGGATCGAACTACGCAACCTTGACAACATACAACGACTGTCTTAGCACGAGCTCAACCTCCACATCTAGCTGTATAGTGGCTTCTGAATCGAGCTTCACTACTACGACCACCTCGATTCCATCAGGAACTACTATGACAGTCCCAAGTGGGACAACTGCAGGATCAGACTATATGTTAGTCTACTCCGGAACGACGGTCATATCTTGGGCCGCGTTTACAGTTACTACAGCAACACTGACTGTAACCCCCACCACTGGTCCACCCGGGCAGGTCGTGACTCTCAGTACTTCCAGTACCGGCTACTCGGATAGCACGTCTTATGGTTATTGTCTCAGTACGAGTTCAACTTCCGTGACATGTGTTACTGGAACGACAGGAACTTTCACTTCCAGTGCCGGCGGGGCTATACCCTCCAGTACAACATTGACAGTTCCGAGCGGAACCTCTTCAGGCAGTTATTTCGTTATCGTATACTCCGGATCGATCTCGATTGTCTCCCAAGCAGCATTCACCGTCAATCCAGCGGCCACTCTAACTGTAGCTCCTGTCTCTGGTCCTCCGACACAAGTCATTTCGCTCTCCAGCTCCACCACAAACTACGCAGTGAGTACTTCATACAATGATTGTTTGAGCACCAGCTCGAGCTCTGTTACATGTGTCTCGGGCTCTACAGGAACGTTCACCTCCACTAGTTCTGGAGGAATACCTTCAAGTGCAACAGTCACAGTCCCAAGCGGCACCGCCGCGGCAAATGATTTCGTGATCGTCTACTCAGGCACTAGTTCGATCCTGGCGTCAGCGGCTTTCAGCGTCATCTCCCTCACGCTTACACCTACAACAGGTCCGCCAGGTCAGGTCACAACTCTTGCTGGATCGAACTACGCAACCTTGACAACATACAGCGACTGTCTTAGCACGAGCTCAACCTCCACATCGAGCTGTATAGTGGCTTCTGAATCGAGCTTCACTACTACGACCACCTCGATTCCTTCAGGGACGACGATAACCGTACCCAGTGGAACAGCTGCCGGATCAGACTTTGTATTGGTGTACTCTGGAAGCACGGTTGTGACTTTTGCTGCCTTCACGGTTAACTCGGCAGCTACACTGACTCTTTCGCCTACCTCAGGATTCTCGAGCTCAACTACGACGCTGACTGGCGCGAACTATGCAGATAGTACTTCATACGGTGATTGCTTGAGCACCAGTTCCTCCTCGATTGCCTGCGTTACAGGTTCAACTGGAACGTTTACTTCAAGCAGTGGCGGAGCGATTCCTTCAGCAACAACAGTCACGATACCAAGTGGAACCGCGCCAGGTACTTACTCCGTCATTGTTTACTCCGGGGGCGCTTCGATAGTATCTTCTGCTACTTACACTGTTAATCCTTCGGTCACACAATCGATCACTCTAACCGTCGCAGCCGGCAGTACTGCTACGTTTACACTTTCAGGCTGTTCGGTTACTCCGACGTCAATCCCGGGCAATGGCGCTGCTCAGACGGTTACCGCTACCCCCAGCTGCACAATTACCATCACGGTTCCGACAGACTGGAGCGAATACACGTTACATGTTCAGCGGTGGAGTGACTACGACTAGTGTTACAACTTGCGGAACGGCGCCATGCAACGCGTTCTCCCAAACTTACTATTACGAGCTTGAAAATACCTTTAGACTAACGCCGACTACGCCGAACTCTGGTTCTGCTTTCAGCGTTCCAGTGACAGGAACAGTTGCAGGCGCCACAGGTACTAATATCTGTTCAATAAGCGCTACAGGAAGCGGAGGAACAAACCAGAATTGTGAGGGTTGGTCCGATTACGACCAAACAGTAACCGTGACGTCGCCCGTTGCAGCAACAGGATCGTCCACTGAGCAGTGGATGGCGACAAACACAAACACTTTCACACCTACAACCGGAGGGAACAGCGAAACTGCGGTCACATTCCAAGATCAGTTCCAGATTTCTTTTGCTGTAACACCGACCAGTTCCGGGCAGGTCACCACTCCTGCTTCGAATCCCGCTTACTTCAACTACTGTTCTACGATCTGTTCAGCTGACGCCATAGCTGCGTCCGCGAATTCCGGCTACACTTTCTACTCGTGGAGCGCAACAACGACCACCGGCGCAATAAGCTTCTCCAGCACGACCGCAGCGAGTACTACCATGGAGGTTACCGGATCAGGTACAATAACGGCAACATTCAGGTCGAACACCGTGACTTCCGTTTCCTGCAGCCCCACCCCGTTCCAGGATGGTTCCTCAAGTACATGTACTGTAACTGTCACTGGAAACTCCCCGACAGGCTTGATCTCTTGGACAGCTAGTCCCTCGGCAGATGTCAGTTTCTCCGGCACAACATGTGTACTCGCAGGAGGCATGTGCTCGGTAACCATTACTGGCAACGTTGTTGTAACCAGCGTGACAATCTCGGCGTCCTATCCTGGTGACGGCAACAATGCCCCGGGCAGCGGTTCCACCACAGTTTCGATAACGAAAGCTTCAACCAGCGTCTTGGTGTCCTGCACCGGTACGACCTGCACTGCCACTGTTTCCGGAGCAAGCCCCACCGGAACAATAACATGGTCTCAGAGCCCTACCAGCATTGTTACGTTTTCATCCAATACGTGCACTCTTGCGGCAGGAAGCTGCTCGGGCACAATTACAGCCTCAACGGCAGGTTCAGCGACCTTAACTGCAACGTACGGAGGCGACTCGAGCAACCTCGGTAGTACAGGATCGACCACCCTCACAATCGGGGCAACCACTTTTTCGATCAGCTGCACTTCTCAGCTCAATTGTAGCAGGTACCACTACAAGCTGCACAGCTACGGTTGCGGGAAGCTCTCCAACAGGTTCCGTTAGTTGGTCGCAATCGGCCGGCACGGGAAGCGCGTCATTCTCCCCCACTACATGCGCTCTTTCATCGGGCTCGTGTTCATCTACAGTCACCGGAACCGGTGTGGGAAGTCCCACTATTATGGCCGCGTACGCTGGAGATTCCGCTAACGCTGGAAGCTCTGGCACGCAGTCAATCACGGTAACTCAGGCAATAACCTCGACAGCTGTTACATGCACACCAACTTCGTTTGCTGTTGGAGCAACCTCGACCTGCACCGCCAAGGTGACTGGAAATTACGGAACAGTCACTAGCGAAACAGTGACATGGACCCAATCCGGGACCGGATCTGTCTCGTTCTCATCCTCGACTTGCAGTTTATCCGGATCTCCAGCTCAGCTGTTCGGTGACTCTGACCGGAGTAACCACAGGGAGCGTTACTCCTCAGGCCGCTTACTCTGGTGACACAAATAACATAGGTAGCTCGGGGACGGCATCAGCACTTTCAATAACTGTGGGCTCTACAACTACAGCGGTTTCATGTACTGCCTCAACATGCACAGCTACGGTAACCGGACATTCCCCGACCGGAACTATCACATGGAGTCAATCTGGAGTTGGAAGCGTTACTTTTAGTCCAACAACATGCACTCTTTCGAGTGGAAGTTGCAGTGTTACCACAACCGGTTCAACCGCTGGTGCGGTCACGGTAACCGGAACATACTCCGGTGATTCTAACAACGGCGGCAGTTCTGGAACAGCCAGTCTTACCATATATTCGACATCTACCAATGTTTCGTGCAGCCCGGCGTCGCTGATCGAAGGGTCAGGAAGCACATCCTGCACAGTTAGTGTTTCAGGTGGACCGCCCTCATCAGTATCAATTTCTTCGGGATTCCCAAATACTGCGTGCAGCAGTACCGCAAGTTCTTGCACGCCAACTTATACTTTGACGACAGGACAAATCATCGTAATTGCAATTGGTACCACGAGTACGAGTTCAACCTGTGCAACTGTTTCTAGCATTACAGATCAGTTGTCTGACACCTTCACGCAGGCAAACGTTGTTTCCGCCTCTAACACTGCTAGTACAAGCTGTTCGTACAGCACAGTCTACTACGCAACAGTCAAATCTCCAGGAGGGAGCGACAAAATTACCGTTACCCTTTCCGCAAGCCCAAGCGCCTCGGTTGTGGAAGCGTACGAATTAAGCGGAGCAACTACGGCAGGAATTTCGTCGGTTCCCGGCAGCTGCACGACCGCTTGCAGCAATCCAGAGACATTGTCTACCAGCTCTATGGCCGTTTCAGCGAACAGCTTCTTGGTTGGAGTTGGAGCAGTTTGCGAGAGCAGCGGAGGTAGCACTCGCGACATCAATACAGCGCCATCCGGCTTTTCCAATGACTACGGGACTGGAAATGTTGGATATGCCGGCCATCTGAATCCAGCGACTGCAAGTTCCAGCGAGTCGTTCAGCATGGCTGAGACGGGAGGCAGTACTCGATGTATGACGGACTTGGTTGCGCAATTCCCAGCAGCTCCGTCCTCTCCATCTGGCACAGTTACGTTCAGCAGCGCTCCTTCCACATTCCAGTCGAGTTGCAACATTATCTCAGGAAGCTGCAGTTTCAGCTACACTCCGACGGCGGGAAGCGAGGGAGTTTACAGTGCGCTGAAGGCGACCTTCGCCGGCAGCACAAGCCTTACCACAAGCTCCGGCACGACGAGCCTTACAATCTCAACCGCCACGACGACTACGCTGAGCTGTACGAATAACCCGGCGGTCAGCGGTGTATCAGATTCCTGCACAGTTACAGTTTCCAACAACGACGGATCCTACAGTACAGCCGCAACTGGCTCTGTCACATTCAGCGGAGCACCGACCGGCTTCCCTGCCAACTGCACACCCCTGTCCTCTGGAAGCTGCACTTTCAATTTCACCCCATCGGGCTCCACTGGCAGCTTCACGATAACAGCGACTTATGTGCCTGGAAGCGACGCCACACACCAAGCGAGCTCTGGCACGCTGCATCTGACCGTTAACGCTGCCCTAACAGTTACGGCCTCGGCTTCTCCGGCGACCATCGACAACGGCCAGACTTCCACTCTTACTGCTGCAGCATCAGGAGGCTCCGGCGGCTACACCTACGCGTGGTACTCTGGTGTGTGTCCACCCTCCGGGGGCTCAGTCTCGACATCCAACCCCTACACTACTCCTGCACTGACAGGACCGGCATCCGATATCTACTGTGTCCAGGTGACTGACTCTCTCTCCGATACGGCTACCTCATCCACGACGGTCACCGTCTCTCCCGCCCTAACGATCTCGATCTCTCCCTCGTCTGCAGCGATCGACGCTGATGGCATAACGAGCGCCACCTTCACGATCACTACTTCCGGTGGCTCCGGCGGCAACTCCTACGCGTGGTCAGTCCCCTCCGGATTGACCGTATCCTCCGGCTGCGCTTCTGCTTCGATCTCCTGCACCGTCATCTCCACCACTTCCGGCGGCTACTCGGTCTCTGTCACAGTCACCGACTCGAATGGAGGAACGGCCACTTCCAACAGTGCGTCTGTCACTGTAAGCTCTGCCCTAACGATCTCGATCTCTCCCTCGTCTGCAGCGATCGATGCTGATGGCATCACGAGTACGACACTCACTCTTACAACTTTTGGTGGATCCGGAGGTAACTCCTACTCATGGTCATACACAGGACTCACAATGATGTCTGGATGCACTTCTTCCAGTACAACATGCACGATCACATCCACGACAGCAGGAAGCTACTCCGTCTCCGTGACTGTCACGGACTCCAACGGTGGTACAGTCACTTCCAATACAGCCACGGTGACAGTAAGTGCAGCTTTAACCGCTTCTATCAACCCATCAAGTACATCAATCGATGCCGATGGCATTACGAGTGCGACGTTCACTTCAACCACGACAGGTGGCTCCGGAGGGAACTCCTATGCCTGGTCTCTCAGCTCCGGTCTCACCATATCATCCGGCTGTACGTCTTCTGACCTGACCTGTACGGTCACGTCAACAACGCCTGGGAGCTACTCCGTCTCCGTGACTGTAACAGACTCCAACGGTGGTACTATCACTTCCAATACAGCTACCGTGACAGTCAGTGCAGCTCTCACCGCTTCCATTTCACCCTCGACGGCCTCTATCGATGCAGACGGTGTAACGAGTGCCACTTTTACTCTGACCACAACAGGCGGCTCCGGTAGTAACCAGTACTCGTGGTCGTACGGTGGATTAGCTCCATCATCAGGATGCACCTCCTCCAGTACAACATGCACGATCACATCCACGACCGCAGGAAGCTACTCCGTCTCTGTCACTATAACAGACTCCAACGGTGGTACTATCACTTCGAATACAGCTACCGTGACAGTCAGTGCAGCTTTATCCGCATCGATCAGTCCATCGACTGCATCAATCGATGCTGACGGTGTCACGAGTGCGACGTTTACTTTAACCACGACAGGTGGCTCCGGTGGTAACTCCTACGCCTGGTCATATGTAGGACTCACAGTGATGTCTGGATGCACCTCTTCTGACACAAGCTGCACCGTCACATCCACAACAACGGGCACCGATTCAGTCTCTGTCATTGTAACCGACTCCAACGGTGGTAGCATAACATCCAACACCGCGACTGTGATCGTCAGCTCAGCTCTTACTGCATCGATCTCACCCTCGACGGCCTCCATCGATGCTGACGGTATCACGAGTGCGACGTTTACTTTAACCACGACAGGTGGCTCCGGTGGTAACTCTTACTCGTGGTCTTTGAACTCCGGTCTGACTGTCAGCTCCGGATGTACCTCTTCTGACCTGACTTGCACGGTCACGTCAACGACGCCTGGCAGCTACTCAGTCTCCGTGACTGTAACGGATTCCAACGGTGGTACTGTAACTTCTAATACAGCCACAGTGACTGTCAGCTCAGCACTCACTGCATCGATTAGCCCATCGACTGCATCAATCGATGCTGACGGTGTCACGAGTGCGACGTTTACTTTAACCACGACAGGTGGCTCCGGTGGTAACTCCTACGCCTGGTCATATGTAGGACTCACAGTGATGTCTGGATGCACCTCTTCTGACACGAGCTGCACGGTCATATCCACAACGACGGGAAGCTATTCAGTCTCCGTGACTGTAACAGACTCCAACAGTGGTACTATCACTTCGAATACAGCTACCGTGACAGTCAGCTCCGCACTCACTGCTTCTATCAGTCCATCTTCTGCCTCGATTGATGCTGACGGTGTAACCACTGCGACTTTCACTCTGACAACTTCTGGTGGTTCCGGTGGTAATCTGTACTCCTGGGCTCTCGACTCAGGCCTCTCTGCATCATCGGGATGTACCTCTTCCAGTACAACATGCACGGTCACGTCAACGACGCCTGGCAGCTACTCGGTTTCTGTCACGGTGACGGACTCCAACGGTGGTACTGCTACTTCCAATACAGCCACAGTGACAGTAAGTGCAGCTTTAACCGCTTCTATCAGTCCATCAAGTGCGTCAATCGATGCCGACGGTGTAACAAGTGCCACTTTTACTCTGACCACTTCGGGCGGCTCCGGTAGTAACCAGTACTCGTGGTCTCTCGGCTCAGGTCTCACTGTATCATCCGGATGTGGCCCCACCGACTTGGTGTGCACAGTTACATCCACGACAGCAGGAAGCTACTCCGTCTCTGCAACGGTAACAGACTCCAACAGTGGTACGATTACATCGAATACAGCCACAGTGACGGTCAGTGCAGCTCTCGCCGCTTCCATTAGTCCATCTTCCACATCGATCGATGCCGACGGTGTCACAAGCGCAACGTTTACTATCACAACTTCTGGTGGCTCCGGAGGGAACTCCTACTCTTGGTCTTTGAGCTCTGGCCTGACTGTCAGCTCTGGATGCACTTCTTCCAGTACAACATGCATTGTCACATCCACAACGGTAGGTACCGATTCAGTTTCAGTGACTGTGACGGACTCCAACGGTGGTACTGCTACTTCGAATACAGCTACCGTGACAGTCAGTGCAGCTTTATCCGCATCGATCAGTCCATCTTCTGCCTCGATTGATGCTGACGGTGTCACAAGCGCGACTTTTACGCTCACAACTTCTGGTGGCTCCGGAGGGAACTCGTACGCCTGGTCTCTTGGTTCCGGTCTCTCTGCATCATCTGGATGTGGCTCCACCGACATGACCTGTACAGTTACATCAACGACCGCAGGAAGCTACTCCGTCTCCGTGACTGTCACGGACTCCAACGGTGGTAGCATAACATCCAACACTGCGACTGTGATCGTCAGCTCAGCTCTCACCGCCTCGGTTAGTCCATCGACTGCATCAATCGATGCTGACGGCATTACGAGTGCGACGTTCACTCTGACCACTTCGGGCGGCTCCGGAGGTAACTCCTACTCTTGGTCTTTGAGCTCCGGCCTGAGTGCCAGCTCCGGATGTACATCTTCCAGTACAACATGCACAATCACATCCGCGACAGCAGGAAGCTACTCAGTTTCAGTCACTGTGACAGACTCTAATGGTGGTACTGTAACTTCTAATACAGCCACAGTGACTGTCAGCTCCGCACTCACTGCTTCTATCAGTCCATCCTCTGCATCAATCGACGCTGATGGAGTAACTAGTGCGACGTTCACTCTGACCACTTCCGGTGGCTCCGGTGGTAACCAGTACTCTTGGTCTCTCGGTTCAGGTCTCACCGTATCATCCGGATGTGGCCCCACCGACGTGACCTGTACAGTTACATCAACGACCGCAGGAAGCTACTCCGTCTCCGTGACTGTCACGGACTCCAACGGTGGTAGCATAACATCCAACACTGCGACTGTGATCGTCAACTCAGCTCTCACCGCCTCGGTTAGTCCATCGACTGCATCAATCGATGCTGACGGCATTACGAGTGCGACGTTCACTCTGACCACTTCGGGCGGCTCCGGAGGGAACTCCTACTCTTGGTCTCTCGGCTCAGGTCTCACCGTATCATCCGGATGTGGCCCCAACGACCTGACCTGTACGGTCACATCAACGACGCCCGGCAGCTACTCGGTTTCTGTCACGGTAACAGACTCCAACGGTGGTACTATCACTTCCAATACAGCCACAGTGACAGTAAGTGCAGCTCTTACCGCTTCCATTTCACCCTCGACGGCGTCAATCGATGCCGACGGTGTCACAAGCGCAACGTTTACTATCACAACTTCTGGTGGCTCCGGAGGGAACTCCTACTCTTGGTCTTTGAGCTCTGGCCTGACTGTCAGCTCTGGATGCACTTCTTCCAGTACAACATGCATTGTCACATCCACAACGGTAGGTACCGATTCAGTTTCAGTGACTGTGACGGACTCCAACGGTGGTACTGCTACTTCCAATACAGCCACAGTGACAGTAAGTGCAGCTTTAACCGCTTCTATCAGTCCATCAAGTGCGTCAATCGATGCCGACGGTGTAACAAGTGCCACTTTTACTCTGACCACTTCGGGCGGCTCCGGTAGTAACCAGTACTCGTGGTCTCTCGGCTCAGGTCTCACTGTATCATCCGGATGTGGCCCCACCGACTTGGTGTGCACAGTTACATCCACGACAGCAGGAAGCTACTCCGTCTCTGCAACGGTAACAGACTCCAACAGTGGTACGATTACATCGAATACAGCCACAGTGACGGTCAGTGCAGCTCTCGCCGCTTCCATTAGTCCATCTTCCACATCGATCGATGCCGACGGTGTAACGAGTGCCACATTTACTCTGACCACGACAGGTGGCTCTGGTGGCGATGTCTACTCGTGGACACTCGGCTCAGGTCTAACCACGTCATCAGGATGCACATCTTCCAGTACAACATGCACAATCACATCCACAACAGCAGGAAGCTACTCGGTCTCCGTGACTGTAACAGACTCTGACGCTGGTAGCGTAACATCCAACACCGCAACTGTGACAGTTAGTGCAGCTCTCACCGCTTCCATTTCACCCTCGACGGTGTCAATCGATGCTGACGGCATTACGAGCGCGACGTTCACTCTGACCACTTCAGGCGGTTCCGGAGGAAACTCCTACTCCTGGACGCTCGGCTCCGGTCTCTCTGCATCATCCGGATGCGGCTCCACCGACCTGACCTGTACGGTCACATCCACAACCGCAGGCAGCTACTCAGTTTCTGTAACTGTAACAGACTCCAACAGTGGTACTGCTACTTCCAACACTGCGACTGTGACAGTTAGTGCAGCTCTCGTTGCTTCAATTAGTCCATCTTCTGCCTCAATCGATGCTGACGGTGTAACGAGCGCGACGTTCACTTTAACCACTTCAGGCGGTTCCGGAGGAAACTCCTACTCCTGGACGCTCGGCTCCGGTCTCTCTGCATCATCCGGATGCGGCTCCACCGACCTGACCTGTACGGTCACATCCACAACCGCAGGCAGCTACTCCGTCTCCGTGACTGTAACTGACTCCAACAGTGGTACGATTACTTCGAACACAGCAACAGTGACTGTTAATGCAGTACTCACCGCATCGATTTCACCCTCGACTGCATCAATCGATGCTGATGGTGTAACCGGTGCCGCATTTACACTTACCACCACAGGTGGTTCCAGTGGAAACGTCTATGCCTGGACTCTCGGCTCCGGTCTCACCGTATCATCCGGATGCACCTCTTCCAGTACAACGTGCACGGTTACCTCGACGACTCCAGGTAGCTACTCAGTCTCAGTCACTGTGACGGACTCTGACGGTGGTACTGCTACTTCCAATACAGCTACCGTGACGGTCAGCTCAACACTCACAGCTTCGATTTCACCATCGACTGCATCAATCGACGCTGATGGGGTAACGAGTGCGACGTTCACTCTGACCACAACCGGCGGCTCCGGTGGCAATTCCTACGCCTGGTCATATGCAGGACTCACGGTGATGTCTGGATGCACCTCTTCCAGTATAACGTGCACAGTCACATCCACAACAGCAGGAAGCTACTCGGTCTCCGTGACTGTAACAGACTCGAACGGCGGCACGGCCACTTCCAATTCTGCGAGTGTCACAGTCAGCTCTGTCCTGATGATCTCCATTGCTCCCACGTCTGCAGCGATCGACGCTGACGGTGTCACCAGTGCACTGTTCACGATCACCACTTCCGGTGGCTCCGGTGGTAATAGCTACGCCTGGTCAGTCCCCTCCGGATTGACAGTAGCCTCTGGCTGCACATCCTCCTCGCTTACATGCACCGTGACATCCACCACTCCGGGCCCCTACTCCGTCTCTGTCACCGTGACAGACTCGAACGGCGGCACGGCCACTTCCAATTCTTCAAGTGTCACAGTAAACGGTGCACTGACACTTTCAGCTTCTGCTTCACCGTCCATGATTGACAGCGGCCAGACCTCTACCATCACGGCGACTGCAACTGGCGGCTCCGGCAGTTACACAACATACGTCTTCATGGACTGCACCACCACTTTGCAGACAGGCGCATCCAACACCTATTCTACTCCTGATCTCTCCTCTACAACGACCTATTGCGTAGAGGTCACCGATTCATTAGGCGGCACGGCTTCCACGACCGTAACAGTAACAATCAACGGAGCTCTGTCACTCTCAGCTTCGGCTTCTCCATCCATCATTGACAGCGGCAAGACTTCCACACTTACTGCTACAGCGTCGGGTGGTTCGGGCGGCTACACATATGCGTTCTACTTCGGCACCAGTTGCACTGGTACCCCGCTTCAATCCACATCGTCTAACACCTACTTGACAGGCTCCCTGACCTCTACGACGACTTACTGTGTCATGGTGACCGACTCCCTTGAAGGCACAGATCCCACCACGGTCACCGTCACCGTCAACCCTGCACTGTCGCTTTCTGCTTCAGCTTCGCCCTCCCCAATCGACTCTGGACAGACATCGAAGATTACTGCTACGGCAACAGGAGGATCAGGTACCTATACCACATACGCTTTCTACGCCTCGACCTGCAGTGGTAGCCCACTACAGAGCGGCTCCTCCAATGTCTATACAACTTCTGCATTATCTACGACCACCACATTCTGCATCACCGTTACCGACTCTCTGGGAGGTACCACTCAGACGACAGTCACAGTAACTGTCAACGGTGCATTTTCATTGACAGCTTCAGCCTCTCCAACTGCCATCGATTCCGGACAGACATCAACAATTACTGCCACAGCATCCGGAGGATCAGGCGGCTATACCTATGCTTTCTACGCTGCTACCTGTAGTGGCACCGCATTGCAGAGTTCTTCATCAGACCAGTACACAACGGCTGCGTTGTCAACTACCACGACTTACTGCATCAAGGCAACAGACTCGCTTGGTGGTACTGCCCAAACCACGGTGACCGTCACAGTTAACTCTGCTCTGTCAGTCTCAGTTTCTGCATCGCCTTCGACGATTGACTCTGGACAGACCTCAACAATAACGGCCACGGCAACGGGCGGTTCTGATGCTTACTCCTACACTTTCTACGACGGAGGGTGCACCGGCACCATCATGCAGACCGGATCTTCCGACATCTACACAACCGCTGCCTTGTCCACAACTACCAGTTATTGCATCGAGGTTTCAGATTCTGTGGACGGCACAGCTTCCAGTGCACTTACAGTCACGGTCAATCCTGCCCTAGTCGCCCCCACAGTTTCCTCGTCTCCTGGCACCGTGACTCAGGGCACGACATCAACGTTGTCATCAACTGCAGTCACAACTGGAACCTCGCCTTACACGTACCAGTGGTATGAGGAAGCTCCCGGGTCCAGGTACTTTCTCTTCAATCTCTGGAGCGAACTCTCCAACCTATTCGTTCACAACTTCCAGTTCGACCATAACGGGCACATGGACCTTCGAGCTGATCGTCACTGACGTGACGGGAGCTCATGTTACATCCAATACAGCTACCGTTGTCGTTCAGAGCGCTACTCTTCGGACCACCTCGGTAACGGTGACTTGCACTCCATCATCGACCACGGTAAGTTCTCCAGTCACGTGCAAAGTAACGGTAACCGACACAGGGTCAGGGACTCTAATCACACCAACCGGAACGGTGACATTCTCTTCCTCAGGCTCCGGTACCTTCGGTTCAACGACTTGCACTCTGAGCCAAGTTTCGACGGGAGTAGCGGCATGTTCGGTCACCTACACTCCAAGCGCATCCGGAACCCAGACAATTACGGCGAAATATCCTGGTGACTCTAGTCACTCATCGAGCTCCGGAACCTTCTCACTGACAGTTACGGGAAGTACGAAGGTCACGTTGTCGATAACCCTCAAACTGGGCAATCCAGGTGCCGGCATAACTACTGCTACGTTTACACTCTCGGGCTGCGGCGTATCACCGACATCAATATCGGGCAACGGTAAAGCCGTTACTGTAACTGCGAACGGCGGGTGCACCATAACGATAACTGCACCAAACGCGGGATCTACTCACCGATACGTCTTCGCGGGTGGCGCTGGCTCAATCAAGACAACCACGTGCGCCTCAGGTACCTGCACGGCATTCACCACAACTTACTGGGAACAGTTCAGGGTAACTCTATCCTACTCAATTGTCGGAGGCGGCTCACCGACAGCCCCGAAGTTCACCACGAATCAATATGGCCTCCCAACAGGGGTAGTTTTGACTACAACATCTACTGCCTACTGGTTTGATGGACGCTCTTCATGGAGCGTGACAAACCCAATCGTAGGCTCGTCGTCTCAGAGGTGGGATACCAGTCAAGCTACTAGCGGAATAAACCTCACCCCAGGCGCGAGCATGAAGTTCGTGTACTACCACCAGTATCTCGTCACGGCGAGCTTTACAAGCTCGGGCGGGACTCCCCCGGTCGGCTCGGTGGTGCTCACGGGCACGCAATTCGGACACACAGTCCACGAAAGTCTAACCACAACGCCCACAGGTTACTGGCTCGATGCTGGGACGACCTGGTCGGTTCCCTCCTCCATTCACTCGGGCAGCCACACGTGGACAGCATCGGGTACCACTTCTGGTACTGTAACCGGTGCGACTACGATAAAACCGACCTACACGCGCCATTAGGTAAGTGAAACTCCGAAAAACTGTTTAGAGCATATATCTCGGATTGATGAGGATTGTCGAAGCTCAGAATATGATCCCCGACAGTTTGATTCCTTCGTCAAAGGTGGGCGTGCCCTAATCGACCCACCCAGCTACCTCACCCATCCTCACCCCTGCTATCTGGATGAATTCAGCCAGACTGATTGTGGAAGCAAGTAGATGCTTTACAATCTTTTTTTGACTAAATCAACCGTTTTTTGGTCTCCTCAGTGGATGGAAACTCCAACGTAAGCAATAACCGTGTGTTGGCAACGCCCGTCAACGCCAGTCTCTCCGCAACTCATCGAGTTCACGGATGATTTGGGCATGCTCTTTTTCGCCGACCACCTTTCCACCCTTCAACCGAGGAGTGAGCCGAAGCACGATTGCGCCCTGTTCTTCTTTGATTTCGAGGAGCGCTCCCTCCTCCATGCCAAGTTTTGACCTGAGCACTGAAGGGATAGTCACCTGTCCCTTCCGTTTGATTCGTACCTGGAACAACTTACTCACACTCTTACTAACATTAGGCCTTACTTTACCATTTTCCTACAAGGTGACCTACCGCATTATCCGATGGAGTAACGATGACTCGAGCGTCCATTTCCTAGCACGATAGTCGCACAATAATGGCACAATTTTTCTTTTGTTACAAATGAGAAATGAAATCTAATAATCCTTGACTTAGGCTAGGGTCCTCTGATAATACTCTGACGATCTACGACCAATAGAATTGATGGAATAAGTTAACGCTTCAATAATTGGAAATTCATCCGGGAGCGATGAAAGCATCTTATCTCGCAGTACCAGAAGAACTACAGTCTAAATTATCTGACAACCGTGCCATTGCGCTGGGTAATCATTCTCTCGCTCTCAATGAAATTTGGCCTATGACGACATGTTAAGTTTGCATTGGCAAGCTTTAGAAGTTGCCATTTGTCAACTTTTGTCAAAGTGAAAAAATGCCTCGAACCGTGAAGGTCTGGACTACTATCGACAAGGGTCTCAAAGACGAGTTGAAAGACCTCTCCAAGGAACTCGATTTCAAGAGCGAGACGGATTGTCTCGGAGAAGCGATAAGACTCGGAACTCAAAATCTCAGGGCACAGCGTTCAATGTCTCATTCTATTGTCAAGAGGGGGGATTCCATACTTATGGCCTCGTCCCTGTTATCGAAGGAGTACGAGCGCATGAAGCCGAGAGAATTAGAACTAAAGATAAGGAATCAGTGGAAATAAACGACCATGTCGCTCACGTTCATCGATGCAAATATTCTGTTTCGAATGTTTGCCGTCACGCCTGCGCGGATGGAAAGGTTCAATTCGGGCGGAACTAGCGGCTCCAAATCTCTGGACTGAGCTTCCTTGTCCGATCGGTTCTGAGGAAGTGTTTGGGAGTTCCTTTGTCTATTACATGAAAATCAGATGATTTCTTCACCTTAAAATTACAAAGATCTCTTCCCTACCTATTCTTCATTAATGCGTAAATACTTCCGACAATTTTCTTTCGCAGGAGTCGCTGGGAGAAAATATGAGAACGTTTCAATTCATGAATCGTCAGATTTGCATTATCGCGGCCGTCTTGTCTTGCTTCGTTTTGCTCGTTGTACCGTCTGTCGCTGTTCCAACTACCTATGCGGCAGGAACGCCGGTGTTCGGCAGTGCAGTTAACCTGAGCCACGATTCCGGAAAAGCAACCGAGCCGGCCGTTTCCAGCAACGGAGACAACGTGTATGTTGCTTGGACCGAAGGTAGCGGCGGTTTGTTTTTCAGGGCAAGCTCCGATGGCGGTAAGATTTGGGTTCCACCCCTTACTTCGGCCGCACTGAAGATCAGCAATCCTGGGCACACCACACAATTTCCCGTCATGTTTACTCAAAATCAATCCGTTGCGGGCGGTACTGTCCTAATCTCGTGGGCGCAGGCCGTCGGATCTACCGGATTACAAATCTTTGCGGCCGTAAGTACAAACAACGGAGTCAGCTTCAAGACAACTCAAGTTAGTACCCGAGGGAGGAATTACTCCTGCTGTCGCAGCATCTGGGTCAAACTTGTACATGACTTGGTTCCAGACTACCGGGTGTTCTTCGAACGCGGGAGGCGGATGCATTGCAGTAAGCGTCAGTAATAACAACGGCGCGACATGGGGTGCTCCTATCCAGCTCAATCCGTCGTCGCGCGGAGAGCAAGAGATAGTTGCCTCTGGAAGTAATGCCTACGTTACGGCAGATGGAGTGTACTTTGAAGCAAGCTACGACAATGGATTAACTTGGAGCGCGCCGACTATCGTATTCAACTCACCATTTCCCAATGAAGGACGCGAGCCGTGGGTTGCGGCCAGTGGAAATCTTGTTTTTGTGACGTGGGAGGCTAACAGCACATCACCGGGTGTTCGTTACGTAGACGGCGGAGTGACGAGCACGGACGGCGGGAAGACCTGGGGACCAGTACAGATCTTGAGCGGGAACTTGAAGGAGGACACTTGGGAACCGCAAAACGTTGCATTCGGGACGAACATTTTCACGACGTTTCGCTCTCTTGCCAACGGAGCGGTGTACGTTACATCGGCGACCAATGTCGCTTCCAACAGTCCGACTTGGAGCACGCCTGTAGAAGCAAATGCGGCTCTTTCAACCCGGGGAGCGGCTTACGGCCACCTTTTCACCTCTGACGGAGTCAACGTTTTCCTGCTGTGGGGTCAAGCGGTGGGATCAAGTTCGGTATCGCATGCATATATTTCATACAGCGGGAACAGCGGGGCTACATGGAGCTCGCCGATTAACATCAGCAACAACGCAAAGGGAGTAGCTGCGGGAAACTACGACATAACGCTGTTTGCCCTATCCAGCTTCGGCACTAACTGCTACGCGGCCTGGGCGTACACCAGTGGAACAACTTCCCAGATATATTTCGCATCGTCATAATTCGCCCCCATTGAATCGACCACTAGTTTCAACTGCCATGCCTTCTCCTCATGGCAATCTTGTATCGTGCAGCGAGATCTCTTTTCAAGGCGTCGCCTAACTCCAATGTGTCCTTCTCCGTGATTTTGCTTTTACTGGCAATATCATCTAAAGCTTCCATTCTCTGATTTCTCGGTCGATGGGGAAAGAATGTCAAAAAATTCAGTGCTCACGATCCCTGTCCTCTCTCACGCTTGATACCGCAGATCCTTTCCTTGAAGGCCTGACCTTATTCTCAATCAATTGATGAAGTTCATTTGCCTTTTTACGACTCTGAACCTTCAAGGAAAGTTCCTCGAGATAACTGCGGACTGCATTCGGGATATTCACTCCATTGCGTTCGAGCGTATCTTTCGTCTCTTTCTTTATTCTTACACTTACGACTTCCGACAATGCCCATTCGATATTTTACATATTGTAATCAAGACAAAATACATTCTGTTTACTAGAAACGTCGACGGCAGGTAATTGTCTGGAAGCTAAGTTCAGACGCGGTGCTTGGGAGGATTCAATCTCAGAGACGTGTCGATTCCATGAACGGGTTCAAGATTCTTCTCTCGATCATTTTGGAAGTCGGCGAGTCCTTTGTAGTCACAAGTGAGTATCCTTCAGCATTGCATCTTTTGCAGCTATAGTGAATGACCACTCCGCCCTCGCCATAAGGCTTCCCGGAGTCGACGTCCCAATCATGCGTTCCAAACATCTTTGCCATTTCGTCTTTGCTACCCGAAATAACTCTCTGCGGATTCAGACATCCGCTGTCTCCACTTTGCTTTTCGGACATCATATCATTTGTTAGACTACATCTCCGATAAAGGCCTTTCTGTTTTTCGATCCTTTTCTGTTTTTCGATCCTTTACAAGCCTCAAATCAAATTGTCAGATTTCAAGCGGAGTAAAGACACAGCCATTTTCCTTCTTCGGCGACGGGACGAGCTTCTCAGACATCTGGAACCTTCCAAGAAAAGTCAACTTAATCATCTGACACTACCCGTGAAAAGATGCTATTAGAGATGTATCACCGAGGAATTCCAGATTCACACGACAATAGACGATGATCCTTTGAGATCCGTACCTCTGATTTTGAGAAGTGTGGAGCCAGGTTCTAGGGCCCGAGGAATAATCGTTATAAGCCTATAACTATAGGTCTATAGCAATGTCCACGACAGTTCAGATAAGCAACGAAACGCGACGTCTATTAGAGAAGCTCAAAAATGAAATGGGACTTAAAAGCTATGACGAGGTCATAGGAAAATTGGCAAAGAAAGAGTCCCGGATGCCGGAATCACTATTTGGATCCTGCAAAGGATCGAGGCCGTTCAGGCGGGAACTGGAGCTTGAACACAAGCTCTAGTGGCGAATTCGTAATCGACACTTATGCCTGGGTAGAGTATTTGATCGGTTCCAAGTCGGGAAAGATTTCAAAGGAGTACATCGACGGCGGCCATTCTTTTACCCCATCAATTGTCATCGTCGAACTCAGAAAATGGTACTTGAGAGAGATTGAAGCAGGTAGGAGGAGTGAACAAGAAATGCAGAAACACTTTGCGTTCATCGAATCGGTATCACAAGTTGTGCCGCTTGACATGGCATTGAGCTTGGAAGCAGGACAGATTGATTTTCTCATGAAGAAGAGGATCAGAAACTGGCCCATCGCAGATTCGGTCGTCTATGCCACAGGCCGGTCGCGTAGAGCGCAAGTCATTAGCGGAGACCCACATTTCAAGGGACTTGAGGGAGTTATTTTCATCGGCTGAGCAAAGTCAAGAATGATCTCTGTCTGATTGAAACAACTCGCTTCAAGCTCTTCTGGCAATATTAACCTCGAAACGCCGAGTTCAATGCAGCTTCTAACCATTATTCCGGCCTCAGGCTCATTTCAGGGCGGAGGTCGTCTAGAACGGTATCTCCTCCACGGAGAAAGATATTTACCTCGGGGATAATTCTCATAATTGGGGAAGAAAGTGGCACAGATATCAAAAGTTGATGATCGGGGGAGAATAAAGCTTTCCAGGGAAATTGCCGAGCCAGGGAGCACAGTTGTAATAATTGACGTGGATTCGTATTTTCTGGGAATACCCATACCGCCGGATCCTCTCTCCACCTCTGGCGGATGGATGAAAGCCAGAGAGAGAAACGGCAAATTGGGAGCTCTGGCGGAGGAAAATGCCGCAAGGGACGCTGTTTCTGGAGCGAGACGTAGAAAACAGATTTAGCGAAAACGACCCTCTCTTTTGGAGTTCGCAATCAGCATGCTCATAGAAACCGACATATTGTTTGCCCACATTAAGGAAAAGGACTGGCTCAAAGAAACTGCTGAAGAATTCCTCCGCGCGGTTCAGAATGGAAAATTTGGAACCGTCTATACCTGCAGAGAATCGCTGCACGAACTCTATTATCTATTGGATAGAAGTGGGAGCACCCCGCAGGAGGCACTATCTAGAATCGGAGCCCTCACACGTATCAAAAACATTGAGTGGCCGTCAACTACGACTGACACAGATCTTCTCGCGCTGTCTCTGATTGCGACTTACGACATTGCCTCCGTGTTCGATGCGTACCATGCAGCTTCCTGTCTCCTCGCAGATCCCGATCACACGATTATTTCAACCGACTCTATTTACGATCGGATTCCGAGGATTAAGAGAATAGAGCCGAAGGCTGCTGTCGAAAAATTGAATCATTAGATTTCGCAAATCCTTTCAACAGGTTAGGACTCCCGCGTCGAACGACAGGCACATAAATTTTTAGAGCACATATTTTCACCTTTTTTATACTAGTTCCCATGTGTGTACAAAGGAAGGGGGTGGTAGTAGAAGGGTCGGTCAGGCATCAACTGCGGGACCGTCCTGACATTTTGAGTCTAGTCCGTCAGGTAGTCTTGGCCACTACCTGTTGGGAAACTGGTTCTTGCTCAGCAGTAGTTGGAGCAGATTTCATTCCCTTCGGATTCCATATTCTGTACTGCGACCTAAACCCTATGACGATCATGATGCCTCCTATCAGGGAAAGAGATGCGCCAAGGACTTTGAAAGTTTGCTCCAGGGTCACAGAGATTGAATCCGAGCCGCTCATGCTAGTCGCCAATTGTCCGAAGATTAGGAATGGCACGGCAATGCAGATGTATTTCCAGCCGTTGCTCAACAACCCACCCTTGAAGCTTCTGAGGATTCTTACTGAGTAGTAACCCATCAAGATCCAGACCACGATTGTCCCGATTACAAGGGTTGAAACTGCTGCAATTGCTGTTATCAGTTGAACTATACCTATCATGCTTTACTTTTCACCTCTCAATTTCGATGTTTTATTTTTCCGACCATACGAGCTTTCTTGCTTCGACAATAGCGCGGACTGAACTATCGGACAAATTAACTTCCGTCAAATGGAGTTTTCCAATAATCGCAGCTGACGATTGCAGCTTCTACGTGAAATGCCCTTTCGCCAAAGAAACTCCTTAAGCATTCAGAAAAGGCTTCGGGCTTTCTCACGATGTCAGTCCTCTTCAAATTGAATACAGTCTCAAAGCGATAATAGATCACATTTTTTACCGTAGTCCCAAAAACATCAATCCCAGCGTCTACGCATTGTAGGATGTCCTCATGAGAATGAGAGTCGTGAACTACTACCGACAAATAGAAAGTTTCTGTAAAGACTAAATTGCCGTTCTTTATATCGACGATGGATTTCAGCAACCTAATATCGGAGCTAGATTTCAGACCACCGAATTCTATTATTTCTATCAGGATTTTTTTTGTCAGACTGTGCAACCAAATTACATCAGGGCGTGTAAAGGTTTTTCAAGGATGAGCGTTCGATACTAATTGGGAAAAGTGAAAAATTAGATGAATGCAGGAAATAGGTTGATTCTCAATAGAAATAAGAGATTACACAATAGAATTTTACGCTTCTTTACGAAGAGATTAAGGTTCCTTTCTATAAAGCAGGGAATCCTGAATCAGTTCGCATAGCACAGGTAAAGACCGTCAAGCTCCTCGGACAGCCTTAGCTACCGCAGCGAGGAGTCTGAAACATCCAAACGAAGGTAACTCAAGATTCTCAGAATCAAGTATCTTGAAGTTCTATATATCGACGCTCACGGTACTCTGAGAGAAAGAATCAAAGTACAGCGTGGATGGAAAAGCTGGAAATCTCAGATCGCTGAAGGTCAAAGAATCCACTATAACTTTGCGAAACCGCACTCTGCATTAGAAGGACAAACTCCGGCTCAAAGAGCTGGAATCCCGATTGAAAACAAATGGCTAGAATTACTCGAACAATCGTTACGCAAGAAAGACTAAAATCCCACAGTTTTTTCAAAGTTATAGTCTTTGTTTTGCGATCACTGTGGTCAAGATATCAAAGATTCAGCTTCACGATTTTGTTCTAATTGCGGGAAGCCAATTCCTGAAGTAATTGGCTGGGTTTGGTATCTTCTTCCTTTCTTTCTGTTAATTGTTGGCGGAATCCTTGGTTATGTCTTTATCGAAAGTAGAAACAGGAAGGAAGCAAAACATCTCTTGATCTTCGGAATAATCTGGACTATAATCTTTGAGACTGTAATGTGGTCTTACTATCTGTTATTCATGGCACACTAAACACCCAAATCCGAACATAAGGTTAAAACACCCTTTGACCGAACAAAGCCAAAATTTTCTGCGTTTCTGCGCACGTGAGCACTTTTGGGCCGAAGACTACGTTCAAACTCTGTTCAATTCGGCCAGCTCGTTTCAAGCTCGTAAGCTCAGAACGGCTCGTTTCTTGCCCTGTTTTATATGAAAGACGTCCTGAAAAAACTTTGAGCGCCAAAATAGCCAAAAATCTTTTCAATTACCCTATTTTGATATTCGATTTACGATAGTATGCATTACCGCTTTCAAAGCTTCTCTAATATCGGTACTTGGAATCTGGCAAACTTGCTAAAGTAAGCTGGCCCTGAAATGTATTTCTTACAAACTAGAGTAGAGTAGGTGAAACCGTTTTGAAAACAAGTTTTGTGTTAATCGCAACTTTATCGATATTGGCACTGTTGCTATTCGCAAGCCCGATTACCGTTAGGGCTGATTCTTACAACGCAACCGCTTCAACGAATGCACAGCCGGTTGCTCTTACCATTTCCGATGGATGGATCACAGATGCAGGTCCTCAGCATTGGACAATGTCTGGTGGAGTTCTTGGACTTGCTTCAGACATCTCGACTCCCGTGTTATCTGATGTCACATGGACTAGCGTCAATTACAATCTTTCAGCAGATGTAAACGGTCTTTCAACTAAAGGAAGCTTCAAACTTCAACTCCAGGGCACGACTGCAGACGGCAGAACGATCGACCTGAGAGTTCACACAACCATAAGCAGCTCCATTCCGGCAGTGTGTTTCCCGTCTTACACCGTCACAGGGAGTCTGTCTTGCAAGTGATACGAGTGAAATTCCTGCGTACTTTGTCGCAAGCGGACACCTTAGAGTCCAGCTCGATTCCAACGTTTCTCCGAAATACGATGTTACTCTCTTAATCGAGGACGCAGCGTTGAATCCCTTCGGTGCACCAATAGTGATATCATCTTTGGACGGATCGCTACTCGTCGTCGCAACCTATAACCACGCCATGACTCACTGGGACGGTGTCCAGACAGCCGGAACCCTAACGGGTACAATTGGAAAATCAACTGCGGTTTCAGGAAGTTTTACTCAGAAAATAGCGACAGACGAGAATTACGTGACCGGAACAGCGAATGACAAGGGTCAGATTGCTCTAGTCGGAATGACTCCTAGCTCGCTCAACTCGAACGGTAGATTCCAAGGCACTTCCACGATTCCCACTACAGGCACCATAGATTGCTCCCCTGTAGGTCTTCCTGGAACGTGTCTTGAAACCGGATTTTCGTCGATAGGCTCCTTTTCGATGTCAGATCCGAAAGGTCTGACCCTCGATGGGACTTACAATGTTCTTTGGCCTGCGCCGTCAATCGAATTCGGTGGTTCGATAACCGCTACGCTCCACTAGAATCGAGCCAATTCTCAAAGCAAACCGACAGTCACGTTTTCGCGATCAGAATTTAGTGCTCTAAATCGATGTTGCTAGTACAGATTCAAGCTTCACTTGGTTTATCTGTCTCCCAGTAAACTCAAAAACATGGGGTCCCTATCAAGTACAGTTTGTTCATTTACTAAACCACGAAACCTCAAAAATTTCCTAGACTACGAAATTTTGCTCGCTTCGCACGATTGGAAGCTGAGAAAGAGCTGAGGAGCAGGGTCGAAACGGAATCTTAGTGACTATGAAATGCAAGAAGTGCGGTGCCGACAGAATTTCTGTTTTTTCCCTGAAAGAGCCCGGTCCTCCAACCTACTAGACAGACGCTGGCAGCTATATATTTGACGAAAGGCTGCTTCCTTTGAGATCTGAGTCTTGACAGGAAGATATTCGAGATCAGGCTATTTTGAAATCTCGAATAGAACTCGCAGAAGAAAGAAACAAGGAATCAGCGAAATAATCGCTTCCCTTCTGATGATCGTCATAGTTGTCGGACTTTCTGCCACGATCTTTGCCTATGCTACGAATGGGTTTTCGGGACTGGGTTCGAATTTGTCCAATCTGTTCGGTAATTCAGCAAATGCTCTGTCTGAAAGGGTGGTAGTAGAACAAGTAACGTTCAACGAAACTGGATCGAAGCTCGGCGTGAATCTGTACGTTCGAAACGATGGAGTGAACCCGACAATAGTTGCCGCTGTTTACATCACTAATGTCACGGCAAGCAAATTTGTTCTGTCCTATACCCTCTCTCCCACAAAGCAGATCAACTCTGGATCATTCCAGATTATCGCGGTTACCTTTACCCCGGACGTTGGCACGACGTACAGTTTCATCATAGCGACGCAGTTAGGCAATACGGTGGTAACAAATGCCAAGGCTTAGCCGTGTGACCTATGAAGCCGAGCCGAAAGAATTTCGGTCCAAGAATCGCAGACTGGGTATCTCCACCGTAATCGGATCTTTGATTTTCGTCCTAATCCTGCTCACCGGACTAACGACAATTGCGGCTGTATTCAGTTACTACAATAGCTACAACTCTCAGCTCCTCCAGTACAATCAGTCGGCCCTCCAGAGAGGCGAGACTTCTCTCTCGATATCCGGGTTTACATTTGGGGCGAGTGCAAATACGATTGCAACTTCAACCAGCGCATCCTTAGCTTACGTCGCGATCACGATCACTAATAGTCAGTCATCTGGAACACCGACCACTTTCCAAGAGAGGATTACCTTCAATCCCTCTACCTATTCAACGTACGAGGCCTCGAATTTGGGAAACATTCGATTCTGTCTAGATACCTTTTGCTCTAAGCAGCTTTTTGCTTGGTTGGAATCGTGCACGCCTTCTTGTGTGACCTCCGCAACGTCTGCCGTCGCCTGGGTCAAATTAACATCTTCGATAGCGGCAAGCGGTGGAACTCTGATAGTCTATATGGTATTCGAGCCCACTACCACAAATTTCGATGACAACTACTGGGGCGAGGCCCCGAGCATTTCCGGTACGTATGGCCAATATGACAACGGTGCCAACGTCTTCACGTTTTACGATAATTTTGCTGGTAGCTCATTAAGCGCCAAGTGGACATCAATCACGAGTTCAGCAACCATTACGGTGAACAACGGTCTGACAGTCACTCTCACTACGAGTGCGGGTTACGGCTTCATAGTGTCCGCTACTCAGACGTACCCACTTGTCGCTGAAACCTATACCGCTAGCGGAAATTCGATTCTCGGAGTTGCAACCACACAAAGTACCAACAGTTTTACTGCTCTTTACTCTGGCTATTCGTTAAATTGGGCCAGCGGCGACGATCACATGACGTATCAGGCTTCAGGTACCCATACCAACCTTCACACGACCGCCCAAGCGTCATTCCCCGCAGGGATTTGGCAAGTCACCTGGTCCGCAACGGCTACACAATACTTCAGCGACGGCGTCGGGAACACCTATACGGGGAGTAACAACGGGGTTGCGATTGCAAACTATGGTATCTATATTGGAGAACCAAACGGAGTTCAGTCAAGCAGCACGTTCACCTGGGCGAGAATGAGAGCCTATCCGCCTAGCAACGTCATGCCGACAACCGCCTTTGCCGCATTAGTTATTCCCACTGGAACCGCGACCTCGAACAGCGCGCAGAACAAACTAGTTTATGCCCAAGGGTTGTGGTGGGCGTTTTACAGTGACGGTACAAACATCGCGTACGAAACGTCTCCGGATGGTTCAGTCTGGAGCAGCCCCACGACAGTCAGTTCATCGACCGATTCAACGAAAGGTTACGACTTCAGCATATGGACAAGTGGCAACACGATATATTACGTTTTGACAGGATATGGCAAGAGTGCATCCTTCCTGTGGCGTTATGGAACCCTCCAGAGTTCAGGGACGATTAGCTGGACGATTTCGGAGACGACAGTCACCACCACAAACACTGTTTATTCCTACGACTCGATGGCAACGGATTCTTTCGGGAACGTCTGGGTCGCCCTAAATACTAATGATGGTACTAATACTCATGTTGAAGTTTGGAGATACTCCGCGGCAGTGTGGAGCAAAGTCGATGACATTTCTCCGCTTTCAACTGACGAGATGGCGATGCTAGTTCCGCTCTCATCAGGGGTTGCTTTGATCTATGGAGAAGGAAGTGTAACCGCCCCCGTTAGGATAATCACGAGTGCTACGGGCTCTAGCTGGAGCGCAGCGGTTTCACCTCCATCCGATTATTCATTGTTTTCATCTTCAGCGGACTCGATCACAAACACTGTGTATTTTGCCGGACTGGCCTCAGGTAGTGCTGGGGCGACTACTGGGGCTCTTAATTTTTGGACTTTTACCAGTGGGGCGGGTTCTACATCGTCCGAAACACAGTTACAGGGAACTACTTCCGGCTGGTCGGTTTCGATATCCGAAGAGCCTTCGAAAACGCTTGTTGTATTTTACGGAGCTGGATCGAATCTGTACATGCTCTCCAGTCTCAACTTTGGTACGACCTGGTCATCCATTCAAACTATCAGCTCTTCCGAGACATCGGTCACTGGAGTCAATTCTGCAGAAGGGGGAAGTGCTGCACTCTGGACGAGTGGGAGCTCTAGTCCCTTCAACGTTAGATTTGCCGCGATTCCGACTTTTAGTACCGTCAATAACAGTCCGTTCGCAGTCCACATGATTAGCTTGTACATTTTGAACACTGTTACTAATACCCTAGTTCATTTCGACACAAATTCTTCTGCGCCCGGAGTAAGCGCTGGTTTCGATAATCAGATAGGGGCTGGCGAAACTATGTCAATCCCTCTTAGCTCATTTGCTTGGACTACAAGTCAGAATTATATCATCACCGTAACAACAGATCAGGGAGTAGTTTTTTCCTCGACTCTAACTTCCCCAAGCTAGGCTATTCTGTACAGGTAAACGACAAATGCAAGCATCTAGCCCCATTTTATCAAGGAAAAAACACTTTCACAGGAGAGCTCTTGGCAATAGAAGATCGGGCGTATCGACCGTAATCGGCACTCTCATTTTCGTACTTATCCTAATGTTAGGGCTGACAACTATTACCACGATTTTCGGATATTACAATAACTACAACTCTAAGTTGCTGCAGTACGATCACTCAGTGCAACAGCAGGATCAGACTTCACTTGACATTTCACAGCTAACTTTTGGGGCAAGTGCGAACACAATTACGACATCATCGTCACAGTCAGCCTACATCCCTATAACGATAACGAATAGTCAGACGTCCGCGACTCCAACGACTTTTCAACAAATGATAGTTTTCAATCCATCTTCGGATTCAACAATCGAGGCTTCCAACTTGGGCAACATAAGATTCTGCCAGGATTACGCGTGCAATACTCAACTTTTTGCCTGGCTGGAATCGTGTACTCCTTCCTGTACAACAGCAGCGACGTCAGCAACCGTCTGGGTCAAACTGACATCATCGATATCAGCAAGTGGTGGGACACTCATAATATACATGGTCTTCCAACCTACATCTACCAATTTCGATGACAACTACTGGGGAGAGGCCCCAAGTTTGTCAGCGACATACGGCCAATATGATAACGGAGCCAGTGTCTTTGCGGCATATTTCAACGGCAATACGGCGACCTCGGGATTTTCAGTTTATGCCGGACTGACGGTAGCAAAGGCAACTGGCGTTATCGGGCCGGGAGGAGCAACTATAAACGCAATTCAAATCTCTGGCACCTCCGGTGCTCATGCCCCTGCCTTCGTGTTCAATACAGCTTTGAGCAATGTAGGAATAATTACAGAGTCGAGCTTTGCACTAGCCGCAGATACAGCTGATGGAACAGGCGTCACAGGACTGATGAACGCAGCAACGGCATCGGGTACGAACAATGGAATCGGCATGGGTATGGGATTTGGTAGTGACTATTTCTTCCAAGCTTACGACATCTCTGGCGCGGTGACAATCCCTGTAAATGGAGCAGGAGCAGTGCCAGCGGCGGGAACTTGGGTGTACGGCAGTGTGACTTACCCAGGGACGAGCTCGACCTCGTGGAGCGCGTATGATGCTCCCCAGCTCTATTCAACGACAGGTGGTTATACTGCCACAGAAACAAACAACCCACTCAGCGCAGCAACTCACCTCTATCTGGGAGCGATAGGTGGCTCTTCAGCCGTCAGTATCTATTTCAATTGGAATAGGGCCCGGTTCTACCCGCCGAATGGTGTCATGCCGAGCACGAGCTTCGCTGCACTGGTCACCACGGGCACTGCTACTTCTTACGACTTTCAACACAAGCTCGTTTACTCACAGGGATTGTGGTGGGCGTTCTACAGCGACGGCACAAACATTGGTTATCGCACCTCGGCCGACGGGTCGGTCTGGAGCAGTGAGACTATCTTGACTTCATCCGCCGATTCTACCGACGGTTACAATTTCAACATCTGGGTCAGCGGGAACACCTTTTACTACGTTTTAGATGCAGCGAAACAGAGCGCGTCATTCTCTTGGCGATACGGGGCACTACAATCCGGTGGAACAATTAACTGGGCGATCTCGCAGACTACAGTGTCCACGACGAACAAGGTTAGTTCCTACGATTCGATAGTCACCGATTCTTCCGGAAACGTCTGGGTAGCCCTCAACACCAACGACGGAACCAATGCGCACATTGAAGTCTGGAAGTATTCATCGGGCTCTTGGGCGAAGGAAGACGACATCTCCCCCCAGCCAGCGGACATTACACCGATTCTTGTACCTCTCTCGAATGGCATTGCCCTAATATACGGAGAGGGCAGTGTAACAGCTGCGGTCAACGTTATTACGACTACAACTGGTGCAAGCTGGTCAAGTCCGGTTTCGCCATCGTCAGATTACATGCTCTTCTCCTCATCAGCAACGGCGATCGGCAACACTCTATATTTTGTAGGATTAGCTTCAGGTAGTACTGGGGTTATATCGGGTACGGTTAATTTTTGGAGCTTTGCGAACGGCGCTTCAGCAACATCGTCTGAAACGCAACTTCAGAGCTCAAGCTCGGGGTGGTTGACTTCAATCTCCCAGGAACCATCCGAGACACTCATCGTATTCTACGGCTCGGGGACCACCCTTTCCACGCTTTACAGCACGAATTTCGGCAATTCGTGGAGCTCGATCCAGACCGTGAGTTCATCGGAGACCTCCATTGCGGGTCTGTCATCAACGTACGGAGGCAGCGGGGCGGTGTGGACAAGCGGCTCTTCCAGCCCTTTCAACGTCAGATTCGCGTCGATCCCGGTGATTACGGCTGTTAATAACAGTCCGTTCGCAGTCCATCTGATCAGTCTGTACATCTACAATACCGTCTCTGCCACCTTAGTGCACTATGACACAAATTCCTCGGCATTAGGAGTAATCGGAAGTTTTGATTTCGAGCTGGGGCCCAGTGAGCAGTTATCTGCTCCTCTGACTTCATTTTCTTGGAACACAAATCAGCATTACTTGATTACTTTGACCACGGATCAGGGAGTCTTGGAATCCACTGCACTGACTTCTCCAGTATGAGTGCATTTTTCACGATATTTTAGGGCATACTGATCCAGGTCTTCTTCTCGTACCTGTGGACCTAACTAACTTCCTAAAGCCAATAGTTTCACTTTCATTGATTTATTATGCGAATTTTGCACGTGTGCGCAACGGTGCAATTCTGGGTACCGAAGAGATCGTTTCAAGGTCTGCTGGCCAACAACAGCTTGGTTTCAATATTTCTGTTTAGAGCACATCGGTTTTGGACGTCATTGAGGTACGCAGGTCTTTTGCACGTACCCGAAATCCTGTGGGGAGACGCAAGGCTAGCTCTGCGGCTTGAAAATTTAGCTGAGCGGATGTCTCAGGACGACGACCAGGGTAGAATCTGGATGCCCTCGTGAGAAAAGGCTACTGAGTGATACTTCCGGCTGTGATCGCAGCCCCTGAGTTTCCTGACCAAGAACCGCGTCCTCAGCTCCATCGTTTCAGTCACGTAGCTCTCGAGCTGGAAAATACCGTCGGCGACAAACTCTTCCAGACCGACGCCGAGAATCTGGCTATCGTTCTGCATCCTGCTTATCGTCATCATCGTCGTGACCCCTTCCCGTTTCAAAGTCTTGTAGATCAGGTGCATCAGGAATCTGTAATCGAACTTGTCCTTCGCGCCGGTGAGGAACGCGGTGAGCGAGTCAACGACCAATCGCTTCCCCTGAATCTTGTCCAGAGCGCTGAGCAATACCTCCATGTTTGAGCCCATCCCCTGACCTTCGAGGATCTCGAGGTCCATGATCTTGATCTTCCCGTCTCTTTCGAGAGTTTCAAGATCCATGCCGAATCTCAGCATATTTCGCTTCAGACTGAGCGAATCTTCCTCAAAACTTGCAAACACCGCGGGCTCGTTGAGGAACGTCGCTCCGTTGTAAGCAAACTGGCAGGAGAATGTAGTCTTGCCTGCGCCTACTCCTCCAGACAGGAGAATGAAATCCCCGCGGTTGAGACCTCCCTGAATCAACGGATCCAGTCCGGGTATCGCGGTGGGGATGCGAACGCCGGCACTCGGCTTCAGTACGTTAGCAAATGAAGGGAACTGCTGCTGCTCTTTTGTTTCCAATGATTAAGCACTAACCAGAGTAATGGTAGAAATATCGCGCTGCGTAGTTATCTCTGTTGTCATCTTTCCCACAACGCTAGTCTCCACTTTGAGATAAAACGGCAAATTAATTTCTTAGAGCATAATATGATTTGGCGATATATATCAAAAGCCTAGTCTGGATCTGTATCCCGACTTCATTTTCGATTTATACGCCCTTCATGACCTAAACTATGTCTTTACCCAATTGTCTGATAGCGGCGGTGGCATATCCCGCACCACAGAGTACCTGTTGATAGAAACGATCAGGCAAGTTGGTGTTTCAAATTATTCCCTCATCGCGAGACTCACCGGACTTAGTGCGGAAACAGTCCGGTATAAAGTCAACAAGCAGCTGGGCAAACTTGGTTTAGGCATTCTTGTAAACATTGACTATGCTCAACTTGGATTCACGATGGGGATGCTGGTCGTAAAGCCTGATCAGAACGCCGGTAGGACTTGGCTCGATCGTGCTAGTTACCTGATTCTCATCAGCAAGGTCATGGGACAGGAAAAATATGTTTGCCTGTACGCACTGCCTAACCGCTTCAAGAAAAAGTACCTCGACTCGATAACTGAATTGCAAAACCTCGGATTGGTCGATGAGTTCGAGTCCACCGAGATCTCGTGGATAAGGTACCCTCCCATGAGATCGGAATTCTTCGACCTGGACAGCGGCAGATGGAAGGTCGATTGGAAGAGGGTAGACATGACCCAGACAGAGATGGGACCGACGTCGCACCTGGTAAACACTGATGCGAAGGTGGACTATATCGACACGAAAATCCTGAGGTACATGCAGGAGGATCCCACGATAAGCCCCTCGAAGATAGCAAAGAATCTGGGAGCAAACGCGAGAACGATCAGATACCACTACGCCGAGCACGTTCAGAAGGGCAAGCTCATTCTCGGAAATAACGTTCGTTGGACGAAGGGACTGGTCGCGGGCAGAACTCCCGAGATAATGCAGATTGCCGTAATTTTCAAGGGTCTGGAACCCGAGGAGCTGAATTCAGTGAGAAAACTTTGCAACAAGATTCCCTTTACTTTGCTTGAAGCCGCTTTTGAGAATAGGGGTTATTTCGCATTCATGGATGTTCCGCTGGAGTATTTCCACGAGACAGTGTCGTACCTTGACACATATACTTCCCTTCTTGCCACGAAGAAAGAAATGATAATCTTAGATCCCACGAAGACTCAATTCCTCAACGTTCCAGATGAGCTCTACGACCGCGAGCGCGGCTGGAGACTGTTGCAGATGCAGTCGCCGACGCCAGCTCTGGAAGCCCAGAGCGCCAAAGTCGAAAACTGATTCTCTTACCGTGATAAATAATCACGCGCTTTAACAAGGAGCAACCTGTTTCTTGACTCGGGTTGTTTTCTACAGTTCTTCATATACTACCTCTCATTGATCCTTATATAGAAAAAATTCGGTTCTGTTCGACCTAACGGTGAAAAAGATCACTGTTCGGCTGACGGTGATAAATCAAGCTCTGTTCAATTGAAACAGCTTGTTTTACCTGTCTGCGGCTCAGCTCGAAACGCCGAGTTGCTGCAAAGTACATTCTATCTCAGCTAGTTGCGGAACATCCTTGTTCATCGCGATGTGATTTGCGAAGAGCGCTTTCACCAAGTTTACTGTCCGGTCATCGTGAGCTCCAGGAGTAAAGAGAAACATCGCCATGACTCTCTTCGGATCGATTATCTCGTTTGCCTGTTTCAGAAACTTGTAAGCACTCTCAACGCTGGAGGACAGGATCATATCTGAAATGTTGTCGTAAATGATTCCCAGTTTCGATTCCGGATCGTTCTGAATAGTTTTCTGAATGATGTCGAGAAGTATGGCCTGATCATTCTGTGGAACCAGAATTTCGTCGGGTACGTCGGTCCCTCGGGGGTAGGATACAGAGGAAGTCAAAATGTAATACCTGACTCCTTTTACTTTTGATAGTGAGGTCTGTATTGGACTCCGCTTTGAGGTAAATACGAACGCGTAGCACTTGTTCGACAGGAGCTCGATGCAGAGATCATCGACCACCCTTTCGTACGGTGTTGAAGGATCTGTCAAAAATAGAAAGGTTCGCCCGATCAGGGTTTGAGGATCGATCTTGATCGAGTTCGAAAACGGGTACGTCGGTGTCGATGTCTTAATTTGCAAATCCGAGATAGGACCGAAGAATCCAGATAATAAGGACGCCCTTCTGAAAATAGTTGCGGTCACCGCGAAGGCTATCGAAGCAAAGAGATATCCTACCGCTACGTAATCTTGTCCCTCCGAGAGGAAGAAACCATTGAAAATTACGAGGTCTACTCCGATTCCGCTCCACACGATTGGTAACAGAAGTAGAGCTCTTCGGACAGATTTGTCTTTCGTCTTCATTCTTGCGAGAATGAACAACGTCGTAGGGTAAGTCAGGAAAAGCAGAAGGACAATTAGAACAAGAATCAAATAACTGGGATCGAACTGTGTCGATAAAACTGTGATTCCCGCAATGTTCTGGACACTTACTATGGTGAACGGCGATACAAATGCGAGATAGATATCGGATCCGAGAACGAACGCGGCAACTATCATGTAGACGACCCCGGTATTTTTCCGTCGAATAATCGCGACCAGAAGTTCTCTTAATCCCTGACCTTCAGGTTTGATGTATACCGCCGCGCCAACGGTCATCAGCAGCAGGACATCCCAGAGGATAAAGCTAGTTCCGAGGATGGTGTAGATATCCATGAAAATAATGGCTGTCTGCGAATACGGGGTTACGGTCGGAACAAAGTTTCTTATGAATTCAAGGACGAGCACTCCACCAAAGAAAACATGGACGTACAGAAGGAGCGTCTTAACTTCTTTGTAAAGTGTAGTGCTCTGCCTGGATACGTAATATCCTGACAGAGCAGTTAGAATGAGTGTACCGAGGTCTATTGCTGGAACAACGAGTGCCGCCGAATTGATAGCCATCGCATCAATCTAAAACCTGGATACCGATACGTCTGGGCCAAGCGTGAAACTGTGATATCTCCTGCTGTGATCAGTTCCCCTCATCTTCTGAATGAGGAATCTCGTCTTGAACTGATTCTTGTCAACCCAATTTTCTAGAAACATCACCGAGTCCGACATGAAGCCCTCCGAACCGACCGTACCGTCCTCATCAAGACTGACGGTCATCACGGTGGTCACATCTTTTGCCTTTAGCGATTTGTAAACCGTTTTCATGAAAGTCCTCTGCTCAAACTGAGTCTCGCACGCAAGTAAAAGCGCGGTCAGCGAATCTATCACCAGAATCGAAGCTCTGGCCTTTGCTACGAGCTCAATTACATATGATATGTTCGACTCCAAACCTTTTCCCCGGAGGATCTCAAGATCGATAATTTTGACTTTTCCTTCCTTCTCGAGAGAGGAAAAATCGGTTCCAAGCTTTGCAAGATTTTTCTTGAAAAATTCCGAAGATTCTTCAAATGTCGCATACACTATTCGTTCCCCTAGATTCTTGGCGGCATTGAAAACAAATCGCGATGCCAGGATCGTCTTTCCCGTCCCGGGGCCCCCGGTAATAAGATGAACATCTCCTCGCATCAGTCCCCCCTGGATCAGCCCATCCAGTCCATTTATCCCGGTCGGTATTCTATCCGCTTTCAACAGTGTGCTCTCGCTCAAGACCTTGTCAGAGTCTCCCTTGCACGCCGGACGCTTCTATCACATTTATCTTTATCATTTGGGTCAGATTTTCCTCGTCTCAAGTGCGTAGGTCAGGCCGAGAAGTTTATCCTTAACAGGTGATTCTCGTAATGACGCCAAGCATTCTCTGCTCAGTGAGGTATATCTCTCGGCGAGGCTCGAAGCATATTCCACGGCTTTCAGTTCATTCAGCAAACTCTGAAGGCTCTGGACATCAGGCATAGCGAACCATTTCTTGTAAAGCATTGAATTGATCTGGCTCTTATGATACGCGTCCCCTCTTTCGAGCGCGTTGATCAAGACTATATTGCAGACGTTGTTTTGAAGATCTTTGAGCACCGGCTTTCCGAGCTGCGCCTGGTTTCCGCTGACATCAAGGATGTCATCCCTGATCTGGAAGGCGATTCCGAGGTTCAGTCCAAACTGATACATAGAGTCGACGATATTCTCGCTTCCGCCACCCACCAGGGCACCCGAAGCCGCCGTTGCCGCAAGAAGCGAACCAGTCTTCAGCTTTGCAACTTCAAGGTATTCTTCCTCAGAAAAGCTTGATTTGGTCGCGTATTTTGCCTCAAGAAACTCGCCCTTTATTGTGAGATTTGCCGCTCTTGAAATGTACGTCATCAATTTCGCGAGCTTGGCTTTCGTCAGCTCCGAAGATTCGTATTTTGCGAGTTGAGTAAAAATCTCGAAAATCATAAGATCGGAAACGAGGACCGCAATAATGAGCCCCTGCCGCTTGTGAACAGTTTCCCTGTCGTGCCTCAAATCGGAGTTATCGAAAATATCATCCTGCACCAAGGATGCTTCATGCGCCAGCTCATAAGCCATCGCCGCGGGTATCGCCGTCTCGAACTGACCCGATACTGCTTCGCAGCCCATAAGGACGAGTACCGGTCGAAGCCTCTTTCCACCTGCTTCCATAACTATCTTCGCTTCCTTGCTAAGGGGAGACCCTTGGATTAGGTCGGTCTCCTTTATCGCCTTCTCAATGGCAAGGCGGTATTTTTGGATAATAGTATCTAGGTCAACGGGGCGTCCTTGAAGCCGATTATCAAGCTTAGATAATTTTTCCAAAGAACAATAAGGGCCCCCATAGGAGGTATTCACCATCGGCGACTAAATCGCACAACAATCCAAGATTTGCGCCAGGACTCTGAGAGATCCGTCTATAGATCAAAGAGTACGCGGGGAGCAAGATCATGACAAGGGTGAATGTTGGAAATAGGCGAAATGTGACTAGCAGAAGGATGTAAGCAGCGGAGACAAAATCGAATATTGTCATCAACCTGTAAGCTAACCCGGTTCCATAAACAACGGGGATAGTTCGAACCCCAAACTCACTGTCTGCTCTAACGTCGCGTAGGTCGAAGAAGACAGTGTTCGACATCAGCCTGAAGAAAATGTAAGGAGCGAACGCAAGGAGAAATATCGGAACGCTCCTGTAATATAGTCCAACAAGAACTGGAATGAGCGACCACCCAAAGGAGATGACGAGATTTTTCACGAGGAGTTTCTCTTTGAGTCGTTTTGCGCCGATTAACGACACCAGTTTTTTCGAACCGATGGTATAGGTAACCGCTAGAACGAGCGGGATCAACAGTGCACCGAGAAAAACCAAATTAACGGTCGCGGCTAGAAGATATCCGATCCCGAAACAGAGACCGGAAATCACCATCAGGTATCTGCTGCGGCCCTGAAGGTAATTTGTTCTCGCGGGATCGGAGACGCTGTCCTGCGCTACTTCGGAGCCTCTATTCAGCATGTAAGCTCCGTAAGAAAAAAGGTAAGCCATAACGAGGAGAATTAAGCTGGGAGTACGACCAAGAATGATCGCACTCGACGCTGCGATGCTAGCGGTCCCTAGGGCCAGCAAATGCCCGCCGTAAACGATTTCCCTAAAAGCGGGATTGGAAGTAACGACCGTTGTTTGCATGGGAGATTTACACGTCTCCCCTAAGATTGCCCGCGGATTTCGAGTACCGACAGTACCCTATTGTCCGCATCTCTATGGGCATCAAAATGAAAAAATGGTCTCAAATTGTATTAAGCAAAAAGGAGCCGTGCTTCAGACTTGCACTACACTTTTGAGGAATTTCCCATTCAATTGAAATAATCTGATCACTCTGAGCTGGCAGCCTAAACAATGTATTTTTTAGTAGGCTCAGGAGATGCATCGCTAGAATTGAATCAAGACGCTCGCGTTCCTACTGGGATTCCAGGTCTAGACCCCATGATTCAGGGCGGATTGCAACGTGGAGATTTTGTTCTCTTGATCGGCGGGCTGGGTACTGGCAAGACTATTTTCTCATGTGAGTTTGTTTACAACGCTGCTCTGACGATGGATGAGCCGGCGGTCTTTGCTACGTTTGAGGAGGACATCCGCAGTCTCAAAAGGAACATGATGAAATTTGGATTTGACCTGTCTGCGCTAGAGGCAAAGAAAAAATTGAAACTGCTGGACCTCGAAGCCCTTGAGGGACGGGGCCTCAGTTCAAACATACAGGTTCTTCTTGAAGCATTGGACGAGATCAAGGGCAAACGACTTGTGGTGGATTCCTTGACGGCTTTTCTCAGTGGAACTGGGGAAAAGTTCGATTATACCTTCATGATGCACCTGATATACAAGACGCTAAAGCGCGAGGGAATAACAACTTTGATGACTGCCTCCAGGCACTTTTCAAAAAACTCACCGCGTCAAACCGGCGTAGAAGAATTTGTGGCTGACGGGATTTTCCAGCTCGAAAGTTACGTGACGGAATCAATGGAGATGAGAACGAGGTTTGTCGTCAAAAAGTTGAGAGGTACAGAACACGACAGGACTTATCACAGCCTCGCGTTCACTCCCAATGGGTTATCCATACTTGCGTTTTCAGGTTAGAGCGATTCTAGAAAGCTCTGCAACTAGCGCTTGAGCCAAAAACTGTCCCGAGTTGAAACTTCGCCAGATGCAACCATCGAGCTGAGCTTCAACTTTTCTAGAATTTTCCTTTCATTCTTAAATTACGGACTTGTTCAGCAGTAGTTTTGGGAAAATGTTTCTCAGAGATCAGCTCGTTCGAATTTCTCGGAGAATTTCAAATCTTAGTGAAATGTTGCCGAATTCCAGAAGCTATCCGAATTATCTTATCGAAAACGTGCTTGGAAGGATATATTCCGGGAACATCTATTGACGATATAATCGAAAAGGACAGGAGTAGAACTCAGAATTGGAAACCACATCTCTAGTAGAAGGACAGACAACTCAGACTCAGCAACCACGCCAGCAGCAACTCAACAGACGATCCAAGATGGAAACATACTGCGACATCGTCAAAGCGATCGGGGCCGGTGCTGAAAAACCAACCCACATAATGTATAGGGCTAACTTGTCGTGGACAGTGATGCAGGGGTACATCAAAGACCTCGAAACTCAGGGACTAGTGGTTTCTCAAGACAGTGATGGAAAAAGACTCTACAAGCTCACGGAAAAGGGATTCATGCTCCTGAGACAGTACGTCTCGATCAAAGAAGATCTCAAGCTCTTGCCAGAGGTTTGAGTCAAAACGAGAAGTTGCCTCTGAAACTCCTTCTTCTTAACTGAAGTACCTTAGAAGGGAGAGGATGACTGCAGTTTTGGCAGGTCATTGCTTTTCCAGAGGTAGTGCCTTTAATGTTCCCTTTGACGTTTCTCGCGTTCGAACTTTTCCACACATACCGCATCGAGAATAGATATGCGAGGGGAAAAGTCACTAAAGCTCCTATAACATTTCCAACCGATGGAGAGATCGAAAACTCCTTCAAAAGTAGCAGCTGAACACCTATTATGAACGCATTACCTCCCCACGATACCAGTTGAAATCTTAACAACCGCGTAAAGAGAGCTCCCGTCGGGTCAATTAAGTCGGCCCATTTGAAAGATGTCTGGTTGATGAAGAAAGACACAGTAACACCGATGCTGAGTGCGAATATGTCAAGTGCCAGGAGCACGGGAGACGAATACACTGCGGTTTTCACTTTGATGCTTCCGAAGATCAACAGAACACCAATCGTCAAGATGGTCTCTGCAACTAGGAAGCCCAATCCTGAACTGATTCCAAACGTCCCTATTTTGAAAAGCCCAGTATAGCGTAATCTCAGTTTGTGTATCCATTCTTTTATCAAATTTGAAAATCGCCAAGTCTGCTCACAAAGGAGAGTAACTCCGGAAAAGCCTGAAAGCCTCTATTGACCGATCTCCTGCTTTTCTCAGGAAAGACACCCAGTTCGATGCGCTCCAATGTTAGAATAATGATCCTTTTCACATTAAAATACATGATTGAGAAGAATCTAGTTCGGTAAAATGAAATCTCCGCCTAGGCAAGCAAGGTAGAATGTTAAGCGAGCCTACCCGTTGGAGATTACAATCTGTAGAATGAGACAATGAAGAAAGAAGAGAATAATTCGTTCAAGCCTAGAATTTTCAAAATAAAGTACACAACCCTGAACGAAAGTGGGAAACCTAGGTGCAGAAATGTTACTAGGATTTATAGAAAAACTGTTCAATGCATTGATGATGAAGGACATTCCGGCCGCTGCAAATTCACTGGAAATAATTAGACAGTCGGCTTTCTATTTTCCTGCTTATCCCTTCTGATCTTAACCAAAGCCGAGATCGGACTGAATGGCTCCATGCACATTCTTTCTGCTGTCGGAAATAACATATCGGTCACAACCATTCTCGACGAAAATGACGCACACTTTGAAGGGGCTATCTGTGGCTCAATCAGAGCTCAAAACTCCGAATTCACTACTTGTAAATCGTCTCTTCCGGCACGGCTTTCGGCGCGATGTCGAGCGCCTCGTTCAGATCATAATTCACCGCAACGAACTTTACGTCGAGCTCTTTCATTTCTCGGAGTACGCTCGTCCTGGAGATGTCTTCGATGTACAGAGTTCTCTGTATCCTGAGCCAGCTCTTGGATGTAAAATCTTCCTGGAGCATGAAGTGGTATTCCGACCGATCGAGCTTGGAGAATGGCGAGATGAATATTGAGCGCTTGTCCTCGGGGCTGATCTGGTTTGCCTTCCAGAGTTGCTGCTCGTCCAGCGATGCCACCGCCTGGACCGCGAGCACGCCCTTCCGAACCTTCGGCCCGCTCAAGTGCACCTGCATATTCTTCAGGTTCGCGGCGATGTGAAAATATGCGTTAAAGTCCGAAACCGGCTCGAAACTGATTCCTTCGGCTTCAAGCCAGGCCTCGATCTTCTGCTTTGTCGATTTGTGACTCTGCTCTTCTTCCAGCATTGGAAATCAAATCTCAGTTGCAGGGTGTCCCCTGAAACAACGACGCCACCCGAGTTTTCGAAAAGCACGCGAGTTGCGCGTGCCTCCGATCTCAGTTTACTAGGATCTCGATCTGATCATCCGGGATATCGAGCCGCTTTTTTCCGCAGCAAAAGTGCTCTCGACACCTGTGAGGACTACCATGACCCTGACCTTTCCTTGCAAAGTGGGGTCAACTCTGGCTCCCCAGACAACTCGTGCCTTTGCCGGAAGAGATCTCGTGACCATCTCCCCTGCTTGGGTAACTTCGTCTAGAGTGATGTCGTCTCCACCAGAGACATGGATCAGTACACCAAAGGCCTTCGTGGCATCCTTGATATCGAGCAGCTGAGCGTCAAGCGCCATCTGAACGGCTCTCTCTACTCTCGAATCGCCTGTGGACTCACCGACTCCGATAGCTGCAATTCCTCGTTTCTCCATGATCGCCCTGAGGTCCGCAAAGTCGATGTTGATCAAACTCGCCGTGGTAATTGTCTCGGTGATTCCTTTGACAAACTCGCCCACGAGCTCGTTCGCAACTCCTAGCGCTTCTTTGAGTGGAAGGTCGCCCGCGACTTTCGCCAGTCGGTTGTTGTCGATGACAACGACGGTGTCGCAGAAGCTCTTCAATTTCTGTAGTCCTTCCTTCGCGCTCTGGAACCTGAATCTCTCAACAGCAAAGGGAAGAGTAACGACTCCAATCATCAATGCGCCCATCGGTCGAAGCGCGTTGGCAATAACCCACGAAGCTCCGGTTCCGGTTCCTCCTCCAAGTCCCGTTGCAACGTAAATGATGTTAGATCCTGCGGTGTCTTTCTTGACCTGCTCGATTGATTCTCTAGCAGCTTCAGCACCTCTCTCCGCGTACCCTCCTGCTCCCATTCCACGAGTTGTCTTCTCGCCGAGCAGAATCCGTCGGTCCGCTTTGATTATGCTGAGGTGCGTCGCATCAGTATTCGCCGCGATCAATTTCGCGCCGGAGATGCCGCCCTTCTTCTCCTTGACCCAGGAGACTATGTTGCAGCCTGCGCCGCCGACTCCAATCACTGAGACTTGGGGCCTTGCAGCTCGCATTATCGCTGCGATCTTTTCACTTTCAGCCATTTCATCCATTCTTGCTACCGTATCTGCATCATAAGTTGTGTCGGATGGCAATTTTTGATTTCCTTGGATTCAGGAAAGTTCCTCTTCAAATTAAATCAATTATGCATTAAGCGACAGAAGCCGAAAAGTGAATCCACGATCCGGTTTAATGATGCACGCATTGAACTTCATTTAGGCGTCGAGACAAAAGCTCGCCATCTCACCATCACCCTTCCGTCTTGAGGGACTCTGCAATTTTTCAAATTACCGTCTCATCTCATCAGACACCCCCCCTGAGAATGTCCGCAGACCTGTATGATGGCTCATGGAGTAACGCGATGTCCCTCCAAACTTACCTCGCGTCAGCTGGCATTTGAAATTCGATTGTTTCGTCTTTGAGCAAACTCATTCCGAATGCTATCAAAAGTTCGGAGTAGTCAACGACTTGGTCAAGCAAAGGTCCTGGTTTCGGCGGAGATATTCCATGCTTCTGAAATATTTCTGCAACACTTTTCTAAACGCTACTCTCTCACTTCTTCCGAAGGAAACCAAAAAAGGATGTTGAAACCGAACTGCCCTCGTTGATACAGAAACAGCAAGACGTCATGAAGTATTTTTGAAACTTCAGGATGCGATTTTTTCTTGAAACGATCGTATTCGGCAGCCTTCGAGTCCCGGGACTACACACTTCAATACTGGAAGAAACTTAACCTAAAGAAAACGGATTTGACTACTCTAGGGCAAGTCGGCCGAGGACATCCAGCCCTTTGGCGTTAGTCTGGTAGAGGGTCTTGCTCCCATCGCTCGTCTCTTCCATCAGACCGGCGATCATTAGGAGATTCATGTGCTTCCAAAAAGTGTCATAGCCTAGTCTTGCCTTCACCATTATCCAGTGCTGAACGATAGGAGTCCGGCAAGAATCCAGAATAGCCGCCTCGATTTCGTCTTGTGAGCGAATTGCACGCTTTCCAGATTTTCTTCGCAGGGGCAAAGCCGGCAAAACCTCGACGCTTGTCTGCTTTTGCCATCCATACAATCGATTATTCAGGAATAAATCGGAAGGTCTAGACTCGATAAGCTGTTGCGCCATGACACATCTGATAGGAGGATATGTCCTGGCATGTTTAACTATACAGTTTTTCGGGCATGTACAACCTTTTTTCGCTCTGTTCTACCAAGTGGTATGAGAGAAGGATAGATCATGGATTCTTCTCGATTTCGAATCATTGCTCTCGTGGCGTAACAGTTTTAGTTTGATACGTACTACCGGCCAATCCGATGTAACCAGATTTCATCGACTAATTTTTTCAATCCGCATTAGTCTCCTCTGATCAAATTGCGAAAGACCTTGGACGATGCGGAATACAAGGAGAGGATAAAACACTGGGAAACCAAGAAGCTGATGAGCAAGGTGGAGTCTGACATTTCTTGGCTGAATCGATTTCTTGATGAGATGAAAGTTGTAAGGCCGAACGATCTGAAAGAGAAGACAAAGGATATCGAAGCCATGAGAAGGACGCTTGACGAACTAGAACTCATCGAAGAGGAGCTTCAGGGCAGGGATCCGAAATATGTTCTCACGTCGGGCGTCTGGCGAGGAAAGCTGAGCAGTTTCACATAATCGATGGTCTAAACCTGCGAATACCTGAAACAAGAAGTTTCGTGGTCGTTGACAAGTCCGGTTGCCTGCATGAACGAGTAGCAAATCGTCGATCCGACGAATCTGAAACCCCGTTTAATGAGATCTTTGCTCATTGAATCGGACTCTGCCGTTTTTGCGGGGACCTGTCCGAGCGAGCTCCAACTGTTCTTCAGCGGTTCTCCGTTTACGAATCTCCAGATATAATTGTCGAAGCTTCCAAACTCCTTCTCGACTGCCAAAAATCTTTTGGCGTTTTCCACAGACGATTTGATTTTCAACTTGTTCCTGATTATCCCATTGTCTTTCAATAACGTGTCTATCTTGACTGCGTCGTATCGCGCAACCTTTTTGGGATCAAACCCATCGAATGCCTCCCGATAATTTTCGCGCTTCTTCAAAACAGTTAGCCAGCTGAAGACCTGCCTGAGCTCCCTCGAGCACAAGGAACTCGAATAGGAGGTTGTCTTCGTGAACAGGAGTGCCCCACTCCTTGTCATGATACTCTGTTAGCAATGGATCGCCAAGAGACCACCTGCAGCGAGTAAGATCTGGCAAATCAAATCGGTTTAGAAATCTTGAACTAGATGATGGAGTCGTAAAGATTACCAGATCCATGAACCGTCTTTCTTTCTTCGTCCAATTTCTTGTTCCAGGACACCAATCCTTCGTTTAGTGATCTCTATTTCTTTCGAAATCTTTTCCTTCCTTTCATCTGCTTCAGGAGTGATCTCATCATCTTCATTCATCGCTTTTAGATCGCGGTAAAGTTTTGAAAGTTCGGTTGTGATACGACGATCTTCATACGTCCTGACTTCCTCTGAGTATTTTTCAATCTCATAGTCGTCGTCGCTTTGGGTCAAGTTCTTATCCCAATTATGTTGGCAGGGATAGCAGGTATTAATGCTTCTTTTGCAATGAAACATCAGTCACGCTAAATCGACTGAAGCCAATAATTTTCGTTATAGTTGAGATTTTCTCAATAACCGCCAGGATCGGTTACCAGATATGCATCAGCATCGATACGAACGAGCTATGTTGGTCTGAAATCCGTAGAATTATTTCAGGACTCGGTCATGCAATCAAAATCAAATTATTCAGAGAGACCACAAGAAGCAAGACTACGAATGCAACCATAGATCCAAACACGATATTCCTCGTGGTTTGCAAATTGGATTTGATTCCGAGAAATGACAGCGCTCCAGTTCCAGCGATGAATCCGAGTTTTGTAGTGGCAATCGTTTGAAAGAAACTTAATCTCATTGTCGATGCTACGCCTAGGAGCACGACGTTTCCTTCGCGCAGTCCATCGCGCAACGCCATCGTCGTGGTAAGGAGATCAGTGACGCTCAAGACTACCGTGCAAGAAAAAAGTGCGAGTAAAGAAAACTCATAAGAGGAAATGCGACCGAATAGCGAGTTCTTTCTAATAAGGCCTGAATTGACATCCACTCTCGGGACCAGGACTGTTCCATGACTCAGAGAATCGTCGCTATTGACGCCCAAGTAGTGAATTCCGTATTGCTGAAGTCGTTAGCGCTTAAGCAATTTGTGAAGCAATGGTACTGAACACACGTTCATGAATTAGAGCAGTAGACGTGAATGTGGGTTTAGTACCGCCGTAGCATAAGATTGATTCTCATTGGATTAATATTCCATTATTTCGATTATCACCGTGCAAGATTTGATTTCAATCGGCAAGAAAACTTGCGCAGGTTGCGGCTCTCCAGTCCGCGAATACGACAGCGTGTTCATAGTGAGGGGAGACCAAACTCGGAATGCCACACCAGCGATCGTGTGTTATACCTGTTCATTAAAGACCGAGGAAATATTCGTCTGTACGAGAAAACGGGGACGGCACGGATCTTCTATTTCACAGCTGAATAATTCCCGAAACTGAGAATAGTAGAGAAAGCCACAGAAAAGCTGAGACCGCTACGGGTAGCCAGAAACTTGGCTTCGATGTCTTGTGGTGAAAAAGAATTCCACCTAAAATAACCCCCGGAAATCCTCCTAGAAGAGAAAGCAACCAGAAAGTTGCTTCACTGATCCGTTTTTTGCGTAGTTTCGAGGATGACTTGTCGATTCCCATGCAGATGAGCGCGATCAAGCTCAAGATCGACACCCAATAAAGAACCAGATCGTTCCCTATAATCACGAACAACTAATGCCGCAAATAATCATCCCGATTCTAAGGCAGATATATACCTGCACCGGATATTACCTAGAACATTTCCGAGAGTTCGCCCCGACAAATGGGTGGAGCCGTCTGAAATAATCCCGACGAAATTTTGTACCAACAAGTACATGACGGAAGCAAAACACGTCATGAAAATATTTGCCCCTAATGTGGAGGAGCTGATTATTCAGCAAAATACTTAGCGAAGAAATATGGAAAACGGCAAAGTAGTTTCATCATACGAATTAGTACACTCGAAAGTCTAGAAGCCAGAGTTCATAAGTCCTTTAAGTCCAGAAGCAACTTTTCGTCTCTCAAAGTGTGAATTCTGAGGCAATGATTTTAGTTCCGCTAACATCGGTTCTATACGTTCTTGCTCTTGCTTCGTTTGCCATCGCCGGTTATTACGGATTCCGACTTACCCGGCTCGCACGCAAGATGAAGGTCATGATCATGATGACGCAGGACGGACCTGAATCCATAGTGGGAGGGATCGTCATTCTTGCCCTCTCGCAGGCGATGAACCTTGTTCAATCAATTATCAGTCTTCAAAACGAGCAGTTCGCGAATTTCTTCGACGTGACATCCGTTACGCTGCTCGTAAGCTCGGCCGTCATGTTTGCAATTGGGTTCCACAAGATGTACGCGGTCTACCTGAACGAGCGATTGAAGGTGAAGGTCCACAGCGCTCTTGAGGAGCTAGCAAACGATCAGGACATGGCCGACTGGCAGAGCAAACTGCGCTGACCGACGAAAAATAGTTTATACCGCTGAAATTCCGACTTGTTCGTTTGATCTTGGTTCAACCGAGCATCGCTTACGGAGAATTTGAAAGGGTTGACATGCGCGTTGGAAGAATTGTCGAAGCCAGAGATTTCCCCGAAGCAAGAAAACCGGCGTACCGGTTGAAGATTGATTTCGGATCAGAAATCGGCCTGAAAAATTCTAGTGCTCAACTTACCCGGCGATATACAAAAGAAGATCTCGTTGGACGCAAGATCATTGCCGTCGTAAATTTTGCGCCCAAAAAGATCGCCAATTTTGTTTCGCAGGTTCTTGTACTCGGAGTCGCAGACGCTGACGGCGGGATCATACTGCTTGCGACGGAGGATGACGCGCCTCTGGGCTCGAGAGTTTACTAGTACCGTGGCAAAGATGGATCTACTTCCACTGCCCACGCTTCGATGCCGCCCTCGAGGTTTCGCACTTTCTTGTAACCGAGGCTCCTGAGGAAATCGGTGGCTCTGGCGCTCCTTCCGCCAATGTGACAGTACGCGACGATATCGTCTGCGGAGTCGAGCTCATTTACCCTTTCGGCGAGATCTCCCAGCGGAATAAGCTTGGAGCCCTCGATGTGGACGATGTCCCATTCGTGAGGTTCTCGAACGTCGAGCAGCATGACCTTCTTCCCATTCTTGATTTCCTCGCTCAACTGCTTCGGTAGCACTGAGGCGATGTCCGGCTCTTTCTGGATGCCGCAGAACGCCTCGTAATCAATCAGGCTGGTGATTTCCGGATCTGCCGAGCAGACTGGGCACTTTGGATTCTTTTTGATCTTGAGCTCATCAAACGTCATCGACAGAGCGTCGTAAACCAGTAATCTACCCAGGAGTGGCTCTCCCCTACCCAGGATTAGTTTCACTGTCTCGGTTGCCTGGATCAGACCGATGAGACCCGGCAATAGACCAAGGACTCCGCCTTCGGCACACGACGGAACCAATCCTGGAGGGGGCGGCCTTGCGTACAGACATCTGTAGCAGGGGCCTCCGTTTTTCGGATCAAACACTGTTGCCTGGCCCTCGAAGCGAAAGATGCTCGCATAGACGTTCGGCTTGCCCAAAATAACACATGCGTCGTTTGTCAGGTACCTCGTGGGAAAGTTGTCCGTGCCGTCAACGATGACGTCGTAGCCCTTGAAAATTTCTAGAGCATTTTCCGAACTCAGCGGCTCTTCGTATGTCTTGATTATCGTGTTGGGGTTTGCGAGCTGCAGTCTTTCCTTGGCGGTCTGGACTTTGGATCTTCCCACGTCCTTTTCTGTGTAGAGTATCTGCCTGTGGAGGTTTGTTTCATCGATGACGTCAAAGTCGATGAGGCCGATTGTCCCGACGCCGGCAGCTGACAGGTAAAGGGAACTGGGAGAACCCAAACCGCCGGTTCCAATAACTAGGACCTTCGCAGCCTTCAACCTTCTCTGACCCTCCATGCCCACCTCGGGAATTATCAGGTGCCTCCCGTACCTGCGGTACTCTTTCGGAGTAATCGTGATCTTCCGCTCGTCGATGTCAGGAATGAACCGATTTTTGTCCTGAAGATGAGATCCCCCCGCGATCGCGGGAACTATTCTAATCGTGTCGGATTCCCTGACTTTGATGTCTTGCCCATCGAGGTCGCGGACATTCTCGTTGTTCAGGAAGATGTTGACAAAATTTCTCAGGTTTCCCTGTTCGTCGACGACGTGCGATGCTAGTTTCTTGTTTTCATCGAGAAGCTTCGCAAGGGCCTGGGAAACGGTGTCTGCGCTAACGTTGACCTGGGATTTCGAGCCTTCGGTGTACTGCCTCAATGCTGTAGGAATTAGAACTCTTACCATTTTTTCTCTATCCTCATTTCTTCCAAAACGAATTTGGATCTGTCGTCCTTTAACAGCCAGCTTCTTGTTTCGACGGGCTTTGAATTCCTGACTTCGATTACGATGTAGGAGAGCGTGGGCCAAGCAAGATCCATATCATACTGCGAGGGTTTTGCTGGCGCGTTCGGATGCGAGTGGTAGATTCCGACCACGTCCAGACCTCGCGACTCTGCTTCGCTCTCGACCCCCATGAATTCTTTGGGATCAATCGTATAGCGATGATATCTCTCTTCTTTCACAAAAACGTTACCCATCCTCTTCGACTCAATTACTCGCTTTTTCGTTGACTGTTCCTTGAAGTTTCCTAGAAGCAAACCGCAGCATTCCTCCGGATATGTCGAGGATGCATGAGCCTGCATGTCCGCAATAACCGCATCTGGAAGAATCACGCTTGTCCCGGCAGGATTAAAGTCCGTACCGGAACGCGCTGAATCGGCATTCATCTCGAATTACCTAGGTACTTTTCTGAAAGATACCTGCTGCCCTGATCCGCGAATATAGCGACGATCAGGCTGTCCGCCGATGCGTATCTTCTTGCAGCAAAGGAGACCGCCCCGGACGAAGTTCCCACGAATATCCCTTCCTCCTTCGCGAGTCTCAGGACCTCTCTTTGCGCATATTCTGTCTTTACGAAGATCGTCTCGTCCGGGAATTTTTCACTGAAGATCTTTGGCTTGATTGACGACTGAATGTGTTTCAACCCCTCGATTCCGTGAAAAGGCTCATCCGGCTCTATCGCTATGACCTTGATTTCCCGGTTTAGCTCCTTCAGCCTTTTTCCGGTTCCCATGACGGTTCCACCGGTTCCAACGCCGGAGATAAAGTGCGTTACCTTCCCAGAAGTCTGCTTCCAGATCTCCTCCGCGGTTCCGAAGTAGTGCGCCTGCCAGTTTGCGTCGTTGCTGTATTGGTCAGTGTAGTAATATTTCCCGGGTTGTTTCGAGAAAAGATCTCTTGCAACCTCGATTGCTCCGTCGGAGCCTTCCATCAGATCTGAAAAAATAATGTTGCAACCGTAGAGTCTCAGCAATTTCTGCCTCTCGATGTTCGCGCTTTCCGGGAGGACTATCGACACTTTGATTCCGAGCGATGCCCCAAACGCTGCCAGTGATATTCCTGTGTTGCCGGAACTGGAATCCAGGATTTCTTTTCCTTTGGACAAACTGCCTTCTCCGAACGCCACCTTGATCATCCTTGCAGCGGCCCTGTCTTTTACGGAACCGGTCGGATTGAGAAATTCTGCCTTTGCAAAAAGTGTCCCCGCGGTCCCCGCAAGTTTAATGAGCGGAGTATTACCAGCGGAATCGAGAATAGAATTGGAGGCCATTCAATTTCACTTTTCGATTTGATGCTGATTCATTAATTTGGAAATCGCATCGAAAGGATCTGATAATTTCCCAATAATCCAGTTTTCTGGATTCAAAAGGATTTTCACCCCAAATTACTCCGATAATCGAGAATTTTGCTCAAGAACGTTCATGGGTCAGTCAGCGGGTTTCTCGGCAGAAGAGTTGGCAATTTCTCGAGAATTAGTCTTTTCATTTATTTTCCTTGCATTATTTGCCCCCTTCATGGTAGGAAAGCAATTAGTCGTTGCGTCTTCCACCTTCTCTTGTTACAATTCGCAGTAAACAGGGCATGAAACGAGCTCTTCTGAGCTTTCAGAGCTGGTACTTACCACAAGGGAAGACATTGATTCAATCGAAAAAGACGTAGAGGAAATTGAAGGGGAGGATACCAAAGTGGGAGAATCAAACGATCGCGGCAACTAGCATAAGTTCAGCATGCTAGTATTCTTTTTTCTCCAGGTTAGATCTCGCAATGACTAACCGTGCGTAATGCCCTCGTCCTCTTCCTTTTGTAAGCAGGGCCTAAACCAAAAGTCGTTCATATGAGGTCTAACGACATATCTTCGTATAGAACATAATTGCTTTGACATTAGAACTGAGAGGATTCATGAAGAAATTACCTCCGAATAGGCGGACGGCTATCATCGGTTTCTGTTTGCTCACATTATCGGGAGTCTTTGTTACTTCGCTCTTTCATTTTCTGGGAGGTGTTTTGCTCTCAAGCACCGTTGCCGATTTTGTTGGAATCTTTGCTGGAGCTTCTGTCTGGGGCCTAGCTTTTTGGTTTGGATTAGGTGTGAAACGGTCGACGAATCCGTCGCCAGATCACGCTAAATCAACCTAGATCTATTCCATCAGCTAATCAGATGGTATAATTCGAAACAGCAACCCCATGGTGTATAAGGCAGGGATGTGTTTCATCCAGTGTGCCTTGTGGTATCCTACAATTTCTGCGAGCGAAGTGGACACGATGACTTAGAATCGGTCTATAGATCGTATTTCAATTTCCCTATTTTCTTCTTCACGTTCCCTTTTTCTTGCTCCAATTTTCCTTCCACTACTTCAGTTGGACTGCCGGTTATTCTGCCCTCCGCTTCTCGGAATTTTCCTTTGATCTTGTCCTTCTCTCCTTCAATGATGTCCTTTGACAATTCGATATGCACTATTGATTCTAGTGGGCAATGAGCTACTATGAAAATAAGCCATTCAAGTAATGCCTGAAAATTGACTTAGACTAGTCAGATTTCACTATTTGATGACCAAAGTCAATAATACATGATCTGATCAAATTCAAAATGCTATTTCTTATCTGAGGCAGCGGAAGCGATGACGGCTTCTTCTTCTGAAGTAACCTTTTGTTTTGTCTTGTAGTAATCGCTTGCAATCCGAATTACGTCATTCAGATTGTCCAGAATCGTTTTCTGCATTCGAGCGTGCCTGTCATTGGGGTTTGTTACGCTTGATGCAAGTTCCAGACTATTCCTGACCAGGTTAGGATCCTGCTCGTAAATGGCAACTTTCGCAGCGGTCTCATACTCCGCGCGTGTCATTAGGTTCACCCCCTTGTTTGGTTGCTGGCTCCATTTTGCAATGATATCGGCCGGCACTCCTAGTTGGGGAATCTGGTTCTCGGGATCGCCTAGAAGGAAATTCTCCATAGCCTCGTATAGGTCGTCGTTTCGGACGAGCTGCTTCAGACGCTCGTTGGTCTTTTCTATTATCCTAGTTTCCTTCTGTTTCTCTATCTTCCCTTGCTCGAGAGCTTCTTCGTTTCTCGACTCAATGTTGGAATTCTCTAATGCTTCCTATCCCGTAGTTCGACACGATAACACCAATTCTCGGAACGACTCTTTCTTATTAGTTTAATGGAAAAATCTCCTGAAAAGGCGAAACGATTACAACTTTAACTTCTTAAGCAAGAATGTACATGTATTCCGATGGGAAAATGTTCGGAAAAGAATTATTGGACAAAGATGTAATCGGGTTAAACGGCTGGAAAATAGTCAAATCAAAGGAAATACTTCTAGATCCAAACACCTGGCAGGTCACACATCTATACATCGAGCTCAAAGCAAACATAGAGACAGAGCTTGGGATGGAGAGTGCCATGCTTTCGCGGAACAATCTTCCCATCTCAATTACCCACGTTCAAGGAGTCGGTGATCTGATCACTCTAAAAATCACCAAAGAAGAGATAATCTCAATACTTTCTGCTTACAATAAATCGCAGCAAATAGCTTAGCAGCCGACTGGTCCTGCTGGCGTGGTCTGATTTCTAGTGGTGACTATTCAGACAAATTGTATTCCAGAGACAACCGGTTCGTGAACAGAACGGGGATTTACGCTGCCGATTTTACAATAAAAAGAAATTGAAAAAAATGCGAAAATCCCGAGACCTGGATCATTGCAAGTAAAATCATTTTTCGTTCCGATATGAATCGGGGAACTTTTTTCAACTAAACTAAATTACAATGTAATTCGTCAGATTCTTCCGTCCAAGGGTCTCCACATCTTCAGTCCAGACCACGTCTCTCACTCCTTTCAGAGTTTTTATCTCCTCGATGAGATTGAGTAATTTGCTATTATCTCTGACAAATACTTCGCGTAGGTCGATTGTGTGTTCTCCGATCATTCTGGTAACAGACGTAACCTCTTTGCGTTTCAGCATCGCTTTCCCTACGATCATTGTATCTCTACCTTCAGTATAGATGAGAAGGTCAATTCGTCGCCGCCCAAATTTCGTTGGATCTAACGAATAATCTTTGATAAGACAGGTTTCCTCCAATTTCTTTCGTCGTTCTTGGATTGAACCTAACGAGACTTTGAGCTGCCGGGATAATTCATCGGAGGACACTCTTTCCTCAGAGTCTAGAAGAAGCCGCAGCATCTTCATATCAGCTTTTGAAAGCTGAGAAACCATTTTGGTGCAAAATCAAAAAAATGCCCAAGATAAATATTTGGGATTCTGTTTTTTTGTTAGGAGAACTTGAAGACGTTTTCGTGTGAAAGAGTCTAACGCCGAATTTTGAAAGTAAACTAGCTACAGAACGATGTGATTCGGGGGATTCTTCCGTCCGATGGTCTCAATCACTTCGGTCCAGATTACGTCTCTAACTCCTTTCATAGCTTTTACATTTTCAAGGAGATTGAGCAAAATACTGTTGTCCTTTACGAATACTTCGACGCGCAAGTCAATCGTGTGTTCTCCGATGGTTCTTGCAGCGTAGGTTACCTCTTCATGCTTCAACAGCTCCTTACCGACGTTCATAGTCTCGCCGCCTTCAGTGTAGATGAGAAGGTCGATCCGTCTATACCCAAATTTCATAGGATCTAACGAATAATGCTTGATGAGATATTCTTCCTCCAATCTCTTCCTTCTTCTCTGGACTGTGCTTATCGGCATATCGAGTTTCAAAGATATTTCATGCGTCGGCATGCTCCCCTCGGAATCAAGGAGCAATCTTAACATCTTCCTATCCAAGTCCGAGAGATCAGAATACATCGTAGCGTCAGCAGGGGGTAATTTGGGAACTGCTAGAAAAATAGTTTTCCATGACATACAAGTTTCAACCATGTAATAGTAATAGCACACCGATTTCACGCTTCGACTAATATTCTTCTTCAACTCGACCCGACACCGGAGCTGTAGAGTGTCCTATTTGCTACGCATAGACGTCCAATGATTAGAGAAAAAAGCAGAAATCTTTCAAAGCTTTCAAAAAAAAGGCGAATCGACATTTCTTCTTTGAAATCGCAAGGTTACGTCAGTTTAGGATACATGGGAAAAAGGCTATTGATGCCTTCACCGTCACGTATTTGACAACGACAATTTCACAATCTTATGGTGACAGCAACTTCCGGTTCGAATAATTGAGTTTAGAGTCGTATTTCGTCAAACGATAAATTGGTAAGCGACTGTTTTTTCCAGAAATCATTTCGCATCTGTCAGGAGACCTCCATAGACAAAGGATATTCAAGAGCATCTAACTGCGGCATCTTCTCGTAGTAAGCCTGGGTTGGCGTCTTGAGGTCAAGGGCTCCATGAGGCCTCACTTCATTGTACCACTTCATGAACTCATCTATCGAGGAGAACCACTTGATCTTACTCTCGAATATGTCGAAGAACTTCTCGATCTTGCCGTTCGTCTGGGGGTGGTTGACTCTTCCGAGGATGAATCTTATCTTGTGCTTCAAGAGACACCTCTCGAATTCTGTCATCCCCTTCTCCCTCCTCTCAGATTCCATCGTGTAAAACGTGGTTCCGTGGTCGGATAGGATCGATGCAGGTTTGCCGTGTTCCTTCATGGCGCTCTCAAGACAGGAAACAGAGTACTCCGAGGTCAGCGTTTCATGGACCCCAAATCCGGTAATGAGACGAGAAGCATCATCCTCATAGCAGGTGAGCCACTTGCCCTTCCACCTCGGATCCTTTACCTCGTGCCAGTCCGTATGCCATAATGAATTCGAGTGTTCCCTCTCGTATCTGACCCACTTCCTCCTTATCCACTTCTTCCTAGAGTTTGACGCAAAGGAGTTCATCAGGAGCACCCTGTGTATCCTGTTGTGGTTGATGTGAATCTTGCTATCGCACTCGATCTTTCGTTCAAGGTAGAGGGCGTTTGCCCTATATCTCTGATAAGCATCAATGACGAGCGAAGTTTCCTCGTCGGTAATTGGAATGCTTTTCCTTCCTGGTTTCTTGAGGAGGAGAGGCACACCCCCACCTTTCCTATGCTGGGCAAGTATCTGCTCAACCCTCCTCTTTGACACCCCGAGCTGGAGAGCAATGTTTGCGCAGGTCTCGCCCCTTTCTCTAGCTCTGAAGAGGTAACTGATCTTGTCGCTATCAAGCTTCGCGGGCACATGTTTCTCGTAACGCTTTGTTACGCTCTTCCAAAACTCTCCCAGTCTACTCCTGTTTACCAGCTTGCGAAATAATTGTCGGAAAAGAGAAAATTGGTAAGCGACCGATCAAGTAAAATATTCAGAATTTTATCGTAGCATTTGAGGCACGACCGAGGGAAACAACACCGGATCAAGTCGTTGGGCGATAACTCTCGTATTCGCCCTTACGCCTCGCCTAATCGTTATGGCGCTACCATGATTATCGAATCTTGTAATCGATAGATCGAGTAAAATATCGGGGTCACACATGAACCGATTATGTCAGACTGTCGCATGGTGCGCGTGGAGATCACGCGACGACTTGCCTGAAGAGTCCATGAAACAAAGATAGTCCACCTATGCAGAATCGTTTCAGGTCAAAGAACACGGCACCAACAGCGAATCTAACCATAAATTAACGTTCGATGAATGAATCCATTTGCTGAATAAAGATAAATTCACCGGAATCAGATTATGAAGAAGCAGACAAATTCGCAGTAGAAATGCATAAGAAAACGGGGAGGCGTTTCGTCGCGTTCCCTCTGACCGAAAAAGAAGAAGAGACCTTCAAACAAAGAGCAAAAGTTGCAGGTATGTCGTTCAGCGATTATACACGAAAGTGGTTAGACGACCACCTCCAGGCATTGGAATAATCGACCTTTGCCGAACGATTTCGGGTCAATGATTGTTAGGCGATCGTTCGTAAACGTGTGAAAAACAATGGTAGTAGGTCGTTCCTACCTTAATGAATCAATGGTAACTAGTAAATGAACGAAAAGCAAGCCCCGATCAAGTAAGAGCCAAGGCAATCAGATTCAGGTCGTCGGGACGGGTTATATCGTTATTCGCTATGAGCTCGAAAAACGTCGAATAATCTTCGCTCCTACCGGTACTGATGTGTTTTCTATATCTTTAGGTTTAAGGTCAATCCAATCGCTGGCCCCGCACGAAATTGCATGTTCAACAACTTGAACACAAGGGGCACTGCTTGAACATACCGTTCAAGAACGCTGTTTCTAATACAAACGTGGAATATCTGTGAGTCAAGTGAACGAAATACCATGTCTACGAAAAACAAAGTAATCGTATCTGGCGTCCTCGCAGCTATTATTGCGGTGGCGCTGATAGGCGCGGTAGTGTTCACGCCTGGACTTGTGAACAAGGGTTCAACTTCTAGCACTTCGATAAGTACTAGCAGTTCCAGCGCGAATGCACCGAGCGGATCCGGGACTTTGGCGGTTCTGATGACGGACCCACCAACAGTGCCGGATGGCGTAACAGCAGTCTACATCAACTACAGCAGCATCGAAGTCCACTTCGCCGACGCGGGTAACCAAACGGGTTGGACGGACCTGCAAACATCGGGCGAAATCAACCTCATGAGCATAGTCAACGAGAGCCAGACCATTGCCTCAACCAACATCACCTCTGGAAAGTTCAACGGACTGAGATTCAACGTGACCTCGGCGGTTGTCACATTCCAAGGAACCAACTACACGGCAGATCTTGTCTACCAGGAGCACACACTATACGTTTGGATCCCAGGAGGAATAGTCATCAGCGACGGACAGACGACCGGAGCAATGATCGACATGACCCCGACGGTTCTTCTATTGGGGAACACCACTGATCCAACATTCGCCTTCATCCCAGCGGCTACTGGATACACATTACCAGCAAACTCCATCGCAAATCATCCACACGTAGGCGACAGAAACGACTACAATAACAGAGTATCTGCAGCGATATGGTACATGACGAGGTTCCAGCTCACTGGAGCAAGTCTCGGCCCGAACTCTGTCAGCGTATCAGTGGATAACACCGGAAATGCGACAATCATCTTCCGGATGGTCGCAGTCACCTCGACGTCCACTCCAAGCGGCGGATGGGTACCAGTACCGCACTCGGACCTGTATCCAAGATTTCAGAGTTCTTCGTCGTAGCGCCGAACGGAAATCTACTTGCACTATCTGCATCGACCAAGCAAGGAACCGTCCAGACTCTAGCACTGTCGGGATTCGCACTGGCGCCGGGATCTAGCGCAACGTTCACCTACAATGGAGGGGTCACGATAGGAGCACTCGCACTGTTGCAGGGACATACTCCTACTCACGGCATTGTTGCGGGACAGAAGTACATAGTAACCGTTCTCGGAAGCGGAGAACACGCGCAGATGGCAGTAACGGCGAGCGGATCTGCGACCACAACTTCCAGTTCGACTACTGCGCACGTAACATCTACTAGCTCGGCAACTTCGACTTCGAGCAGCACCTCGAGTCAGACGAGCGCAACAACCACATCGGGAACCTCATCCACAACTGACGCCACCACAACGTCTGCAACAACTTCGACCGGAAGCACAACTACATCCTCAACATCCTCGACCGACACCACAACGACATCAGCAACAACAACAGACACCAGTACAACTACAACAACTACCTCTGGACAATAAGCAGTACACGACAGAATTCAATCGGAGTTTGGCAAATTCGGCCAACTCCATCCTTTTCTTCTTTTTTCACTCAATCTTTTTTGTCCGTTTCTGATACTCACCTCAAATTTTAGCGCAGGAACAAAAATAATTCACTTTAATTTTTCTAATCTTTCGCACGCCTTTTGCAGAGTTTCCATTTTCTTCGAGAAAGTGAACCTGATTTTTTTCCTACCATGGTTGCTCTTGTAATAGAACGAGGAGCCGGGAACCGCAGCGACCCCGACATCTTCCACAAGGTTCTTCGCAAATTCAAGATCATCGGATTTTCGGTCTAGCTCAGAAAAGTCGGACCAGATGTAGTAGGCTCCTGCGGGGTCAACGCACGAGAAACCAATGGATTCGAGCGATTTCAGAAGCATCTTTCTTTTCTCGTCGTAATCGCTCCTCAGTTGGTCGTAGTAAGACTGTGGGAATGAAAGGGCTGTGGCGCAGGCTATTTGGAGAGGATGGGGAGCGCCCACTGTAACAAAGTCGTGGACTTTCTTTATCGCGTTGGTAAGTTCGGCGTTTGCGATAATGTAGCCCACACGCCACCCCGTGACGCTGTAGGTTTTTGAGAAACCGCTTATCGTAACGGTCCTGTCTTTCATTGATGGGAGGCTCCCGATGCTGATGTGCTTCGCGCCGCCGTAGAGTATATACTCGTAAATCTCATCGGTGAAGCAGATGGTGTCGTAATCATCACAGAGATCGGCGATTAAGTTCAGCTCTTTTTTGTCGAAAACTTTTCCAGTTGGATTCAGTGGCGAGTTGAGCACAATACCACGGGTCTTTGAGTTAAAGACCTGTTTCAATTTCTCCTCGTCTAGTGCAAAATTATTTTCCTGATCGAGTTCTAAGTACTTCGGTTTCGCCCCCGAGATTATCGCGTCAGGCGCATAGTTCTCGTAATGAGGATCGAAAACGATCAGCTCTTCACCGGGATCAAGGATTGCCAGCTGGGCTGAAACCATAGCTTCGGTCGTGCCGCACGTCACTACGATGTTTTTTTCCGGATCGGAATCAATCTTGTTGTACTTCTTTGCCTTTTTCGAAATAGCCTCTCTGAGGACCGGAGCACCCCAAGTAACTGAGTACTGGTTGTAATCTTCGTCAATCGCTCTGGCCGCGGCAATCTTTAGTTCTTCAGGGCAGGGAAAGTCAGGAAATCCCTGGGCGAGGTTTACCGCTTTGTGCTTACCGGCGAGGCGCGTCATCTCCCTGATGACAGATTCAGTGAACTGTGCGGCTTTCTTCGAGACTTTTGTCAGTTTGGATCCGTTCCCTTAGTTGTTTTTGGCAGTGGCTTAAACTTATTCAAAGTGTGAGCAAGGGAAGCTCGAGTCGGGAATCTCGACAAGTATCTATCGTTGAAACAACGAATCCATTTCAAAGCGAGACCTACCATTTTGAAACATTTTTTTCTTGACTATGAAAACTCGCGCCGTTTTGAGCCCTGACTGAGCTAAATAGCTAAATCACGCTGTTTCAATTGAACAACTTGAAACGATCTGGTAGAAAGCAATCTTCTGCGCACACGTGCACGGTTGCAGAACTCCTCTAGGGGGCCCCCTCTCTATAATGGCTTGAAACAAGCTCTTCGGCCAAAAAAGTATGCGCTTGTGCAGAACGTAGAGAAAATTCAGATCTGCAGGCTAAAGTTCTCGAGCAATGATCTGGTATATCGGTTAAAATTTCCAGAACATCCTCGAAAATCCAATATGAAACGATCAACTCGACAATTGTCGAGTAATCTCTCAATCAACTTACTTGTGCCTCCGTTCAATTCGTTACGAGCTCTCGAAACGAGCTCTTCTGAGCTAACAGAGCTTGAATGTAGCTCTCCCGTCAAAATGTACGCGCGGTTGCGAAACGGCAGAATTTTTTTCTTTATGAAACAATGGGAACTCGTATTAAAAGAACCGGAACCTCAGTGTACGCTTTGACATTTTGACACCATAACGTGAGTTTCTTACACAAACAGGAAGGCAATTAACCAAGGTATTCGGGATAGAAAGGACGCCGTTTAGTTTATCTTATCGGCAGTTGGCATTAATTTGTAGTCTAACTCAATGAGCATTCAATTGGATTATTCATTGCAGTGTGTTTGGTGCGATCGTCCTGCCACAGGAGATCTGGCTGAAAGATCCTGCACGACTTGCGGGGGTTCTCTTGAGGTAATTTATGATTACAAGAAAATCCGTGAAAAATACCACGCCCTGCCGCTAATTAAAGGCGCCGAAGGAATCTGGAAATTTTCCCCATTGCTTCCCGTTAAATCTCCTGCTAATTATGTTTCGCTGGGTGAAGGGTCGACGCCATATCACAAACTGGAAAAGATTGGCTCGATGTTGAAGATGGATAGCCTCTTTGTCAAGGACGAATCGAGGAACCCGACTTGCAGTTTCAAAGATAGAAAATCTGCCGTTGCAATATCCAGGGCCGTCGAAGATGGATACAATCGAGTTGTCGCCGCCACTGCCGGCAATGCCGGTTCTTCGGTCGCAGCTTATGCTGCGAAAGCGGGGATCGAATCGTACATCTTTGCCTTCCAGGGCATCTCCAACGCTAAGTTAGCCAAGCTTTTGGCGTACCGGGCGAACGTATTCCTGACGAATGCGAGTACTGGCGATGTCTTAGAATTTACCAAGAAAGTCTGCGACGCCTTCCAGTTGCAAAACTGTTCTGCTGCGTCAAGATACAATCCGTATGTCAAGGAAGGAGCAAAAACTGCGGTGTTTGAAATATTCGAGCAGGGCGGTCGCAAGCTTCCCGACTGGATAATACTTCCAGTTGGAGGAGGGGGCAACATTGCAGCGTATTTCAAAGGCCTTCACGAATTAATTGAGCTGGGGTTGATCGAAGAATATCCACGACTCGTCGGAGTTCAAGCTTCAGGTTGTGCTCCTGTTGTAGAAGCGTTCAATAAGAATCTCGACCCTAGAAACATTCCGAAAATAGCAAATCCGAAAACCATAGCTCACAGCATTCTGGACGACTGGGCGCCAGATGGTGATCTCGCAATCACCGCGCTCAAAGAAACAAATGGGCTCGGCGTAGCCGTACCAGATGAAAGTATCGTCGAAGCTACGAAACTCCTATCCGAGGTTGAAGCAATCTATGCAGAACCGTCTTCGGCTGTACCTCTAGCAGCTTTGAAGAAGTTGCTTGCTGACAGGATAATTGATAGCAGTGAATCGGTTGCGATCATCGTCACGGGTTTCGGTCTAAATCAGCCGGACGCAACCATCGATAACTATGCTCAGCCAACGAATCTGTCTTTGAATGTTGACGAGTTTGGTAAATATTTGAAATCCTAGTTGTTTTAATAAGAAATCCTCTTAACCCGTTGCCGGAGGTTCTCCATCGGCATGCGTGACGACAACCGGGTACGTACGGGATATGCCTGCACTTGCTTAAGAAGCCTGCGGCACTAGAAATGTTCGATGCTCCAAATAAGCTATTTCTAATCAGCCATTGCGACTAGGCTTATCAGAGCGACAACTAGGAAGGCAATTCCCGCGTAAAAGAAACTGCCTGTCAAGAACCACACGAGAACCGCGACAATGATCGCCGGCAGTAGGACTATGGCGGCGGCCACAAGTAATACTATGATCAGTACGCCTATGACGAGCAAGATCAGACCTCCAAAGACATCCGCGATTCCGGTCAGGATTCTTTCTCCCAAAAAGAGGGAAGTACTTGGCAACGCATGAATTATGCTGAATAGAAAAGCGTCTAAAATTAGCATGGTGATCGAACTTTATTTCTAGGACTTTATCTAAGCTTCGGATATAAGAGCAAGATGTTCAATTGTTATCTAATTATTGAAGCGTATTCATAAAATATGCTCGAGATTCGAATTATAATGTACTGGCCAATAAACAGCTTTTATCAGGCCAAATGAACACCCCTCGAGTCCGAATTGAAAGCTATTGTTGGTCCTTCATAAGAAGAAACCATCGAGTATCAATTTCAAGAAGATTCTATTACCATCTTTCTTGCGACTAGTGTCGTGTTTTTGGGAACAGTAAAATAATCACTACCGCTGTGTTTTGAAACAATGATGGACGAATTCGAGAAAGTCGCTGAAGTCTCAGAGGTACCTCAGGGGACAACCAAAATCGTGAAAATAGGAGGAGTCGAATTATTTGTGGCAAATGTCGAAGGATCGTTTTACGCTCTGTCCAACAAATGCACCCATCTTGGCGGGCCGTTAGGAAAAGGGAAGCTTACCGGTAACATCATTCAGTGTCCTTGGCACGGATCGAAATTCGATGTCAGGACGGGCGCCGTCGTTGGCGGTCCTACACAAAAACCCGAACCTACCTTCGAAGTAAAGGTAGAAGGCACGGGAATCTGGGTGAAAAAGCCTACCTAATTTCTACAACAAGGCAGTAGATTCGATTTACCCAGTCGGGCTACTACTAGATCGACTCATTTAGGCAAGTGCGTTAACCGTCCGCGGTATCATTCCCGAGGCAATAACAGGGACGTGCAGAGCGAAAACTAGCAACAAGTCAAGATCTAATACGATATCTGCTTTATCTCGGTTTCATGAAGTCGCCAATCGCAAGTCAGACAGAGAAATTGCCTGTGGGTAGAGCAGTAAGCAATCTCGTCATCATGGCCGCATCGTTCGCAGAAATTGTAAGTTACCAACAGGACACTAAATGAAGAGACTTCCTGCCTAATACACCATTGGGTTGTTGTCTTTATACCAATGCAGAGTGCTTGGAACATGTTCAATGAATTCGAACACAGGCGTCCTTATGACGACTACAAATTCCGAAATTGCTACGATAAATAAGAGGTAACTTCTCTAGGCAAAAAACTACCCCGTCGACTCGGCTTTATGAGCTTCAATGATATGGCTGTTGCAACTCGCGATGATAATCTTAGCATTCGGACCTCGGAAGATTTCACCACAGTATTCGCACTCAACGAATATTGCAAGGAAGGAGTGATCCGCTTCAAATGACATTAATCTGGTTCGAAGAGAGAGCCTTCCATCGCTAATTAGGCTTTTTATTGTATTTTCGAGAGGGAATAACTCCTGAGAATGAACTATCGTCATCTCAAACATACCAGGAAATATTCGAGTTGGTTCTTGTCATTTTTTCGATAATCCATCGTGTTCCGATCATTAGAAGCTATAATTAGTTAGGTTATCTACATGAACCGCCCTAAGTAATCGGACTAGCATTCAGAAAGAGGCATATACGAGGATGGATCACTGCGTAAGCCTGCGCAGCAAGTTGGTTCGGAGTTAATAGGTCAGAATGTATTATCAAGCTTCACTCAGAGAAAGAAGAGCTATTCTCGCGTTAGCGAAAATCATTGGCGAAAATGAGATTCCTAACGTCGCAAGATCTCGTTGCTTCGCTGCCCAAAAAATGCATGTTTACTCGCAGGATCTGGAACCTCTGGACAAACAGATTTTCTTTGTATCGGTTTGGACAAATGACAGAAATAATCCAGATTCGAAGTGCGTTTATGCGGACAGCGTGAATTTGAAGGCTTTTGATAATATGAAAGGCTATTTCGGAAGATTATCGTGGCCAAACTCTTAGGAAGCAAATCTAATTTTCAAGATTTCGACTATTGCCGATTGTTAAATTCTTACTGCCTAATAGCGTAAATAAGGCGGATGACGTTCGCTCGTTCGCTGGCCGACGACGTGAACTCAGAAAGGGAATTAGGGGTTAACAGCCACGACACCGATAGAAAGATCATCGCACTGTTGGAAATAGATTCAAAACTCACACAAGCAGACCTCGCAAAACGGCTCGGAATGTCCCAGTCTTCGATTGCAGCGAGGTTGTACAACCTTCATCGCAGAAATTTGCTTGTGGACTCATCAGGCGTAAACTATGCCGTATTAGGAATTGAGATGTGTAGAGTCGACGTTAGAGGAAGTGCCGGAAATCTTGTCATTTCCTGGGCCAAAAAGTGCCCGCTTTTCATTAACGCTTCCACAGGCATCGGGGACAATTCACTCTCGCTGTATTTTGCAGCCGAAGACAATGATATGTTTCATTACCTTGTGGATGAACATCTCAAAAAAATCGAAGGTGTGTCTGAAGTCAAATTCACATTAATCAGATCCTGGGAGAGACCGTACATCACACAACTTGACCTCGATTACACGAATAAAGAGAATCCACCTTGCGGAATGAATCCGTACTGTCCAAAATGTCCTTCAAATCCGCATTACAATGGCAAAATATGGAACCACGAGCGATTGAAAGATCTTGTGACGAAGTAGCTGCGGAGATCTTACATCCTGTCTCCAGCTGCCTTGGCTTGAAACAGCTTTAAAATCTCCTTAAACAGTCCCGTAAATCTAATCAGACGAATCCATGCACAGCAGAGATTTCTTGGACAAGGAAGTTGTGGGACTCAATGGCTGGAAGATAGGAAAGTCAAAGGAGATAATTTGCGACATTAACTCCTGGAGGATCACCCACATAGAAGTTGAACTCAACGACAAAATTGAAAACGAAATTGGCGAGAAACTTCCCCTTCAGCACGATCGTGTCCCCATTGAGATTTCTTATGTTCAGGGAATCGGCGACGTGATCACACTAAAGGCGACGAAAGAAGAAATAATTGCGGTCCTTTCGGCCTACGTCAAGTCCCGACAATCTGAAGCGCCGCAGAAAGGTCCAATAGTCGTATGATAGTTACCCACTTGCTACGAAGCTGACCAGTTCTTTTCAGGCGACGCTTCCTAGGCCCTCGTACCTCGTTCTGAGAAGTTTTCCTGTTCTAAAGCGATCAAGTGCGAAGAGCGAACGATCGAATGTCAGATCTGAAGGATCCTTTCCGATCAACATTTCAGTGTTCATGACTCCAAACGCGGGGCACAACTTGAATCCGTGGCCGCTTAGTCCGACGCAAGAATAGACTTCGCCTAGGCCTATACTCGAAAGGTCATCAATGATCGGGTGTTCGTCCGGAGAGGTGTCGTACATCCCGATGTAACTCGAATGGAACTCCGCATCCTTCATCGCTGGTATTCTTTTGGATATCGTTTCAGAATATTTCGACACATACTCAAACGGAACATCGGCCGGAGGATTGTCGGGATCGACTGATTGATTGTCGATCGAAGCGTCTATGCTCCCTCCGAAAAGAAGAGATTGGCCCTCGGGTTTGTAATATGCTTTGTTGAAATAATCGCTGACGATGATCCTCTTCCCTTGATATCCACTCGGCCTGCGGTAGACCACGACGGGATGGGGAACTGCTCTTATTGGAAGTAGCTGCTCTTCGCGGACTCCGCTTCGTTCTAGAAGATGATTTGTCCACACGTTTGTGCAGAGAATAACCTTCGCACATTTTATCCTGGTTCCGTCTTGCAACAGAAGTTTGGAGACCTTTTCCCCTTCGAATTCTAATTTTTCGACCTCGTTCCTAAGCAAAATCTCAGCACCAAGTTCGCGAGCTTTTGACGCGTACGCCCCTGCAGTAGCCACGGGGTCGGCATAACCACTTTCCGGCTCAAAGGCAAAATAGTCGCACTCCTCAAGATCAAGATCGGGAAACATTGTTGTTGCCTCGGATTTTGTGAGCTCAATCTCGTTTATGCCTGCGTCCCTTAGCATTCGAACGTTCTGTTCAACTGGTTTCCTGAAGGCATCAGGAACTAGTACTAGCATTCCACTGTTGATAAAACCGGAGACTCCAATTGAGGAAAAATCTCTCAATGTCTTCAAAGAATATAGCGCCATCCTTGCGACAATGTCATTGCTGTAATGAGTTCTAACAACGGCGGTGGAACGGCTTGTCATCCCGTATCCGATCTCGCCCCGGTCTAGGAGAACAACGCGGAATCCGGATTTGGCGAGATGGTAAGCCGTGCTAGATCCGGTTGACCCTGCTCCGATGACAGCTACTGTTTCTGACATTTTTGATCGTATTCGAGCCAAATAAGTTATTTGATTATCTGTCCACGAATTATCGATTTCTAGATCCGGCATACATTGCCATTATCATTCGATATGAGGGAACATTTCATAACAGCAGAAAGGCTTTTGGAGAAACGAATTCAAAGAAACAATCCTTTAGTGATCTGTGGCTTTGAAAATTGGAATACTCAATGGCGGTGGTGATTGCGCCGGACTTAACGCAGTAACAAGAGCTGTCGTCAAACATGCAGAAGAATTTGGCTGGGAAGTCTTGGGGATTAGATACGGATGGGAGGGACTCCTTAAAGCCGATTCTGTAAAGTTATCATTCCATGAACTGGAAGGAATCATAAATCAGGGAGGCACTATTCTGAAATCTTCTAGGACGAATCCGACAAAGCGTCCTAACGGTCTCGAGATCATAATTGAGAATGTGAAGAAACTCGGCCTCGATGCAGTGATTGGTGTCGGGGGCGACGATACACTTGGAGTTGCAGCTCAGCTTTACAAGAAAGGATTGAAAATCGTTGGAGTTCCTAAGACGATGGACAACGATCTCTCGAACACCGATTACACTTTCGGGTTCGATTCTGCTGTCAACGAAGCAACGCACATGATTGACAATTTGAGAACCACAGCAGAGTCCCACGATCGTGTCTTCGTTGTCGAGGTCATGGGTCGTGAAGCTGGCTGGGTTACAGCATATGCCGGCATAGCTTCTGGTGCTAATCTGATAATTGTCCCGGAAGAGCCGTTCGATATTGGAGAAGTGGTATCATTTGTCAAGGCTCGGCATGAAAAAGGCGAAAAGGCGACTGTAATTGTCATATCAGAGGGCGCGACTCTTAAGAATCAGATGGGAGTCGATCAGGGTAAAGTTGACGAGTTCGGCCATATGAGATTAGGTGGCATCGGTCAGTATCTTGGTGACGAGCTAGAGAAGAGAACGAAGTACGATACAAGAGTCACGGTTTTAGGTCACACAATCAGAGGAGGGTCACCTACGGCTTTTGATAGAGTACTATCAACTCGATTTGGTCTCGCGGCTGTGCAATTGATCAAAGATGGCAAATTCGGTATGATGGTATCATTGAGGGGAACTAAGATCACTGCGGTAAGTTTGGAAGAATCAACATCAAAAACAAGAACGATCGATCAGGAAATCCTTGATGTAATCAAAATGGTCTCATATTAGGCGATAATGGACTTCCTCACGAGCATGCCGAGTTAAGAACTCTTTTAATTCTGTCGGATTAATTTCACACGAATGAAGTTCTGCAGATTCCAATCCTCCAACGGCATCTGTTTTGGCGTGCTAGATGATGGATGGCTTTATGATCTGACGGGTGTTGACAATCAGGTATTCAGAGATCTTAACAGCCTCTACGACAAGGTACAGGGCGACTATCCCTCGCTGCTTACCGTGGCATCGGATGGAATGCAGAAAGCGAGAAAGTTTCCCTTTAACTACGATTCTCTCAAGATTCCTGTGAAGGGGGCTGAAATTTGGGCTGCGGGTGTAACGTATTTGCGAAGCAGAGAAGCAAGGGAAAGCGAAACAAAAACGAAGGGTCTCTACGATTATGTTTACGAAGCTGCGAGGCCGGAGCTGTTCCTAAAGGATACTGGAATTCGGTGCAGGGGACCCAATGAAGAAGTGGCTGTGAGGGGCGACAGTAATTGGTCTGTACCTGAACCGGAACTAACGGTGTTGTGCGACGAGGAGGCAAGGGTCGTTGGATACACGATTGGAAATGACCTGTCCTCGCGAGATATCGAGGGACAGAATCCGCTCTATCTTCCGCAGGCAAAGGTCTACCGAGCGTCTTCCGCAGTAGGGCCCGTAATCGTTACGCCGGACGAGATACCCAGTCCGCAATCGCTCGAGATCAACATGAGAATCAGAAGAAATAATGCTCTTGTCTTTGAAGGTTCCGTTAACACATCGCAAATGAAAAGATCAATTTCGGAGCTTTTGACTTATCTGAAGCGAGACAACGTTCTGAGTAGATTCACGTTCTTGATGACGGGGACCTCCATCGTACCACCTGACGATTTTACGCTGCAATACGGTGATCTGGTGGAGATTGAAATTGAAAAGATTGGACTACTGACTAATCCGGTAATCAAACTGGAGTAGTATCGACGTTTTCACAATCATCCACAGCTTCGACAGCTCGTTTCGAGACTACCAATTTTGAAGCTGATGACTCAATTCACTGGACCATGTGCCAATGCGGGCACAGGCGTGGTCGAATTTCCGATGTAGAAAAAGAACTCAAACTCATCGTACGAATTGACTACGTTAGAAATTTGGCTGAAAAACTCCGCACCGTTTGAGTCAGGTATGGAAATGTTAGATCTGGAAAAGTTGCCTGAAAACCCAATTTGTGAGGAATTTGTCGACAAATGGAGAACGGGAATCAAGACAGAGAAATTGAGCCAGTAGGGCGAGGATCCAAAAGTCGAGCCAAAATAAATTATCTCCACGGTGAAGTTGTTTTCATTTATGCCCTTGCCTAGAAGTCCGACATTAAGGGCCGGGAAAGCTGTGAAGATATCTCCTCTTTCTATCGCGCTTGCATTAATCCAGACGTAAGAGTATGCAGTCCCATTTTGAAACAGATTCTTTCCTCCTAGAATGAAAGTGTAACTGCCGAGAAAAGTGGGCGTATGAGTAATCGGGGCATTGAGCTGAATCGCTTGAATGCCCGAAAGAGTGGATTGGGCTCCAATAAAATAAGCAACGAATACGACCAGCGAGAGCGCTATCAAGACGATCGATACGAAGACAAGACGCCGCCTCTCAATCGCTGACCTCCTCATAGGAATAGTTCCCACGGTTCAAAATAGATCTTCAAACATAATCGTCCCGCTTCACTAAATTCTGAACGTTGCCAGTTAGGATGTAGTCTCTAACATTTTGGGCTGCGACCTCCATAGCATGTTCCATCACCTCCGGACTTGCATGCCCACCAGCTCTGTGCATCGTTCCCATGAAATTTGGAAGCTCCCACAATTTGGAATCAAAATTCTCCTTTTCCCCAACGAACCAGAAGACGTCCGTACCGAATCTGATTCCTGGATTTTCGACGAGCAACCGATAGATATCTGATTCATTTATCGCCTCGGCTCTTCCTACGTTCACGATGATCGAATTCTTCTTCGCTTTACTCAGATCGCCATATCTCAGAAGATTCCTGGTAAACTTGTTCAATGGAAGAGCGCTGATCAAAATACCCGCGGAGGCCACGGCATACTGAAGTTGATCGACTCCAATTCTTTCATCGAAATGCCCAGGGAATTTGAACGACCTTGATACCCCTATGACCCTGCACCCGAAAGCGTCTCGCGCCATTTCAGCTACTTTGCTTCCGATCCCGCCGCATCCCAGAACGACTAAAGTCTTGCCCCGAAGGCCGTAACTCACGGTCGGATCTTTCCGGTTTACATTCTTGGATAGTGCCAGAACGAGAGCCAGAGCGTGTTCCGAGACGCTTTGAGAATATACGCCAGCATTAGAGAAGATTTTCACATTTGGAGGGATCAGCTCAAATGGCAGGTCATCAACGCCCGCAGTGAAAGTCTGAATTGCCTCCAGATTCGGCATCCCGAACTGGAGTGATTTTCTTATGGAACCGCGCGCGCCTAAAAGGATCTTCGCCTCCTTGAAATCAGTTCGATCCTCGCTTCCGTTTTTGAGACCAAACTGGCTGAGTAATTCAGCGCAATTGTCAGAAAGCGGATCGGCTGACAGAATCATGTTGGTTCCTCAATTGGATTCTACATCAAATGCCGAGTTGCTTTCGGAGTGGCTCAGCGTTCTGAACCAGAAAGTCCCTCATCACCATGACGTCCCATCCGATGCAAAAATCCTTGACGCCCATCTGGAGATATTTCTCTGCCTTCGCGAAGCTCGACAGCTCAATTCTCGGATGCTTGTCGTATTTCAACGCCATCTTGATCGTGTTTTCCTGCGCTTCGAGAACCTTTGGATTACTGGTCTGGCCCCAGACCCCGAGGCTCATCGAGAAATCAGACGGACCAAACTGAATCATATCAACGTCCAAGTTGAGAACTTCTTCCAGATGCTCGTATAGGGACTTTTTCTCAATCATGACGGCTATTACAATATCGTCGCAGTACTTCACAAATTCTTCGCTACCGCCGTAGAAGTATTTGGCTGCCCTGTTCATCGCAGATCCATTTTTGCCCTTCGGCTCTGCCCTAACTATTGAAATAGCGTCCTCGACATCTTTCACTGATCTGAGATCTGCAAATAGCACCGATTGGAATCCAGATCCTATCGCCCGCTGGGCCACGAAATATCTGGGTTCGGGATCGATTTTTATCATGGCCGACATTTCATAAAGGTCAGCTGCCATCGCAAGATTGTCGAGAGATACAAATCGTACGGCGCATATTGTGCGGAAAGTTCCACATAGTCTACGAGGCCTGTCGAGCCGATGACTTCCATCATCCCCGGCCAGGTACTGTGAACATGTGTAGCAACTGTTGGTTTTGATTCTCTGAGCAAAGCTCTAGACTTATTCTTTCTATAGACAGGCAATCTTTCCGGAATGTCTTAAGTTTTCGTGAGTATTTTAGCACTAAGTCGAGCGGGAAATCCCACGTGCTTCACAGTAGATGCGAATGAATTCAAGCGTTTTCGGCCGTAATTATTATGGCCAGCGTGCCTTAGGGCTTCTTTCCGACATTCATTGAAGGTCAATTCAAGAAAGCTGCATGAATTCGTGAAGAAAAGTATCTCAGGATTGCTAACATACGACCTCAAGGAGAGAGCCATTTACTCAAAAGCCGATCACCTAAAACTGCTTATTTCTGCAAGCTTGGTGAATGGGTTTGCAGAAGGTGTTTCAAAGTCTCTAGACGAATCACCGACAGCAGAAACTCTTCTTTCGTACATCAAATCACAAAGAGAAGAGAGGCTCAAACGAATCTTCGATGATTTGGTAGACATGAATGTAAAGAAGCTCCGAAAACGACGGAAATTACGACTTCCAGTCCCCGTAGCGGTGGATCTGCACGATGTCATGTATTACGGCGATCATGAAGAAACACCGATGGTCATCGGAACCATGCACCGAGATGGAAGCAATTATGCGTTCAAGTATCTTACAGCTTCTGTTCTGGTAGATGGGGAAAGACTGATCGTAGCTGTTACAGGGTTAGAATCAGCTGCGGAACTTGCTTCATCTGCCGAACAAATTGTGCGAAAACTGCGAGAAGAGCTGGAAATCAGAATTCGATACTTGGTGTTTGACGGTGGATTCCTTAGCACAGGCTTCCTGAGATTTCTTGAGGAATCTGGACTCAAGTACATCGTCCGAATGGCTCCGACCTACAGCACAAAGAAAATGAGGCTCTGGAATGGCAGGAGATTCACATACACGACTAGTGGACACAGGAGAAGAAAGTCCGAACAAACGTCATTTGATGTGGTCGTGGTCTACGACAAATCAAAGGATTACAAGTACCTGTTTGCAACCAATCTTCCCTACAAAGCTGAGACAGTATTGAGATTGTTCAAGAATCGTTGGGGCATAGAGACGAGCTACCGGATGTCAAATCAATTCCTGATAAAACAACATCAAGGAACTACGTGGTAAGGTTATTTTACTATCTCTTTGCATGTCTTGTATACAACGCGTGGGTCATGTACAATGCCGATCGAGAGCTGCTCCATCCGAATGACTATGTATCGATCAAAGTAATCCAAATGAAACTCTATCTCATCGGTCTAATAATGAACAAGTCATTTGACATGAGAGGAAAGCATACTTGATTCGCAACTACTGTTCAGCCGTGGGATGAAAGCGAGCATTTTAATTAAGTAAATGTTATCCATTTTTTCCCGTGCCACGGGGCTATCTCCCTTCCCAGACTTCAGTTCACTTCATGAACTATCACTTCGTCTGGTGCCCCAAATACAGGCGAAAGGTTCTCGTTGGAAAAGTTGAAGCTCGACTCAAAGCTTTACTTCAAGAGAAAACAGATGCTCTCGGCTGCAAGATTATCGCACTCGAAATAATGCCTGACCATGTGCATCTATTCATCCAGGCTACTCCGGTGATCGCACCAAACCGGATCATCGCGGCTCTCAAGGGTCATACTTCCCACGAGCTCAGAAAGGAATTCCCAGAACTTGCAACCCGGCTTCCTACTCTCTGGAGTCGAAGCTACTTTGTTTCAACACACGGACACGTCTCATTCGACACGATCAAGCAATACATTGCAGAGCAGAAAGAGATTTGATCACCTACAAGTTCAGGATCTATCCAAGCACGCAACGAGAGAGAAGCCTCAACGAGACTCTTGAAACATGCAGGCGTCTATACAACAATCTTCTTGCGGATCGGAATGAGAATCGGACTGGATTCTACCAACAGAAAAGACAGCTCGTGCCTTTGAAGCGGGACAATAAATATCTCAAGGTTGTATTCTCCCAAGTCCTGCAGGACGTAGCCCTGAGACTGGACAAGGCGTTCCAAGCATTCTTCAAAGGGCTGATGAAGTATCCGAGGTTCAGGAAATACGGTCGCTACAACTCCTTCACCTATCCTCAATCCGGCTTCAAGCTGAAAGGTGGCACGATCTACCTGAGCAAAATTGGGAAGATCAAGATTGTGCTACACCGAAAAATCTCCGGCGTCATCAAGCGTGTGACCGTTATCCGGGACGTCGACCAGTGGTTCGTGGCACTGCTCGTCGACGAATCCAATCCGACTGTGAAATGCTCCGATGGAAAAATTGGCGTGGATGTTGGGATCTCGAGTGTAGCAGCTCTCAGCGATGGGACCCTTATAGAAAACCCACGCTACTTGAAGGGGAGTGTGCAGAGAATCAAGTCTTTTCAGCGAAAGCTTTCACGAAAGAAGAAGGCTTCTCAGAACAGGGAGAAGGCACGGATCGTTCTCGCCAAGGCGTGGAGAAAAGTGCGGAGACAGAGGGAAGACTTCTGCCATAAGTTTTCGAATGACCTTGCTCGGAAGAACAAGTTGGTTGTATTCGAAGACCTGAAGATTCTGAACATGGTGAGAAACCACAATCTCGCATCAGCAATATTGGATGCCACCTGGGGGAAGCTACGCGTAATGACTGCTTACAAGGCAGAAAGGCGTAGCGGGCGAGTCTTACTCGTCAATCCCATTGGCAGTTCGCAGAAATGCTCTAGATGCGGATAGACTCTCGCCGACGAAACTCACTCTGAAGGACAGAGTGTTTCATTGCGAGCGTTGTGGTCTTGAACTGGACCGTGACGTGAACGCAGCTCGCAATCACCTGAAGCTGGGACTGGAGCAGTCCCTTGTGGAGACAGAGCCTCTACTGATCACACGGATCAGCAAGTTTCAGTCAAGGAAGCAAGAAGCCCACGAATTTATTCAAGGGTAGTTCACGAAATAGATGTCCCAAGAGCCTAAGCTATCCGAGCAATGCCAGTCTTAAACTCAAAGGCTATGAAGACGATGCCAAAGGTGTAAGTGCAAGTTACACTTACCATTAGTCGAAGTGAGCCAAACTTGTCATCGATTTTGACTGGAAACAGTAGCTTGATCTCAAGTGTAATTTTCTTGCTATTTGTTGTGCTCGCGGGTTTCGGAATCGTTTATCTCGTGTATTGGGCAGCCCGATCTGGAACTCGGCGAGCTGATTCGAGAAGAACTATCAAAAGAACCGAATGCTGACAAAGTCTAGTTCCTAAGAATCTTAGAACTATTGCAGCCTCATCGATCAAGTCCACCAAGCCTCGCTCGGTGGTTCCGTTATCAACACCCCTTTCAAAAACTCCACAGCTTTTCTCAGGCCTTCTTCGCGGGAGAGGAGAGCATCTTCGTGTTCTATGCTGACGACGTAATCATAGTCGGCGAGTCGTAGGGCACTCATGATGTTTTTCCATGTTATTGCATCATGACCATAACCTACAGTCCTGAAGTACCAAGATCTATCCTTCATGCCAGAGTAATTCTTGGAGTCAATTACTCCATTCGTCTGGATGTTTTGCAAATCGAGATAGGTATCCTTCGCGTGGAAGTGATAGATGCTCCCAGAGAGCTTGCGAATTGCTACGCAGGGATCTATTCCCTGCCAAAACATGTGACTAGGATCAAAGTTCCCGCCCACGACCTTCCCCGCACTTTCCCTGAGTTTGATCATCGTTTCAGGATTGTAAACTACAAAGCCTGGGTGCATTTCGATGCAAATTTTGTCAACCCCGTTCTTCTCGGCAAACTCTGCTTCCTTCTGCCAGTAAGGAATCACCTTTTCTTTCCACTGCCAATCGAGGATCTTCGGGTAGTCCTCCGGCCACGCGCTTGTAACCCAATTGGGGTACCTTGACGAATCTGAATCTCCGGGACAGCCGGAGAAGGTAACTATCCGCCCAACCCCAAGTTTGTAGGCGAGAAGGATTGCGTCTCGCTGCCCTTGCCGGTGCGCTTCAGATATACTCGGAGATGGATGCAGAGGATTACCATGGCAACTGAGAGCGCTGATTATCAAATCATGGTCTTGAATCTTTTTTTTGAACACTGCAAGCTCATCGCTGTTTGCAAGCAAGCGCTTGGCATCACAATGCTTTGTACCAGGATAATTGGCGCACCCGATCTCAATTGCATCTAATCCCAGAGCTTTGGAAGCGTCCAAGAACTCTTCGAAGGACTTGTGATAAAAAATTGGATTGAACACTCCGAGCTTCATTTCGAGATGAAAACCAATTTTCAAGGACTTCTTTTTCGGATAAAAGCGTTCTAAGTAATGTCCAGTTCGTGGAATCCAAGCTAAACTGAAAAATATACTAGATTGAAACCGCTTCGTACGACAATGAAAAAACCGAGAGGCTCAACGCATGAGAGGACAGCTCATGTTGCTCTTGTCGAAACAAAGAGCGATTCAAGTTCCCAAAGAAAGAGGATTGGGACCGGGATGCTGGGATACGCCTTTATGGGAAAGGCTCACACGAACGCTTTCATCCAGTTTCCGTTCATTTTTCCAAACTCCCCCATCCCGAGCCTTAGTGCAATTGCCGGCAGATCCGAATCGGCTGTAAAAGAAGCTGCCAAGAATTTTGGGTACGAAAAATATTATACCGATTGGCATAAGGTCGTGAAAGACGATAGCGTTCAAGTTGTCGATAACGGACTCCCAAACAACCTTCATGAGGATCCTTGCATCGAAGCCGCCGAGCTGGGAAAAGATCTGATCTGCGAAAAGCCACTCGGGCGCAATGCAAAGGAATCCGAGAGGATGCTACGGGCAGCAAGAAAGGCGGGAATTAAGCACATGGTCGGGTATAACTACAGGTTTATCCCCGCAATCCGACTGGCAAAGCAACTAATTGATGATGGCTCAATTGGCAAGGTTCTTGAATTTAGGGCAGCTTATCTTCAGGACTGGATTATGGACCCAAATTTTCCCCTAGTATGGCGATTGAGAAAATCCATTGCGGGTAGCGGGGTTTTGGGAGATCTAGGGACTCATGTCATCGACCTCGGAAGGTTTCTCGTGGGTGACATTGATTCAACGGTGGGGATGACGAAGACATTTATCGAGGAGAGACCTCTGCCCGAAAATGGGTTGGGGGAAAATAAAACGGGAAAGGTCGACGTGGACGATGCTTTCATTGCGTTGTTGAGGTTCAAGTCTGGAGTCATTGGCTCGGTCGAGGCCTCACGGTTCTGTGCGGGAAGGAAGAACTTTCAGAGGATAGAGATTCACGGCACTGAAGGTTCGCTTTCATTCAACTTGGAAAGATTGAACGAGTTGGATTATTATTCGAACAAAGATGGGCAGGAAAAGAGAGGGTTCAGAACTATCTCTGCAACTGAACCCGTGCATGCATATGCCAAGAATTGGTGGCCATCGGGTCACGTTCTGGGTTGGGAGCATCCAATGGTTCACGAGATGTATCATTTCTTTACAGCAGTCGCCGAAGACAAACCGATAGAGCCGTGGGGTGCGACGTTTTACGACGGGCTCATGGCAGACAAGGTTACTGATACAATCTCAAGATCGACTTTGACTGGCAAATGGGAGACTGTCACCTGAGAATAGATATTCCAAAATTTTGAAAAATGTTAATACTCCCAAGATCGAAATTCCTAAATCCACAACCTCGGAGGAATATTGTCAAATGAGCCAGCAACCAAAAATGTCCCGGTTCAAGAGGATCGGTAACACCGTATACACTAGCGGGGTCACAGGAAAGCCGGGAGATGTTCCCACTCAGATCAGGAACGTTTTTGAAAAATTAAGAGCAGTACTGCAGGAGGCGGGAACATCGTTCGACAAAGTCGTGAAGGTAACCGTTTACCTCTCGGATCTAAGTTATCGGGAGCAGTACCTCAATGCAATATGGAATGAATATTTTGGGAGCATTGAAATTCCTCCTTCAAGGACTACAGTGGAAGCAGGTCTGGGACTGGAAGTCTTTGTAGAGATCGAGATGGTCGCGACGACCTGAGCAGACGAGTCTGTATCGCCCTACAAAACATATTAGCCATCCAGCACTCTGTCGGGGATGAGTGCCTCTTATGTCGAGTACCCTACAAACAACGCTCACCGAGACCGAGACAAGAAAACTGGTCGGCAGATCTCTCAAGAGAAAAGAGGACCTCCGGTTTCTTATCGGCGCGAGCAAGTTTGTTGATGATATCAAACTGCCAGGAATGCTTCACGCTTACGTCGTGAGAAGCACTTACGCTCACGCAAAGATTAACTCGATTAACCTTCGACAGGCGATCTCCTCGCCAGGTGTTCATCACATCTACAACGCCGAGGAAATTCAAGGCCGGATCAGCACTCTGCCGATTCCTGACTCTTCTGACAACAAGAAACCGGTCCCGAGATTCCCGCTTGCTAAGGGCACAGTCAGATACGCAGGTGAAGCCGTTTCGTTTGTAGTCGCAGACAGTCGATCCCTAGCACAGGACGCGGGAGAAAAAGTTGAGATTGATTATTCGCCTCTGGAAAGTTTAGTCGAACCTTCAAAGGCCATGATGTCGGGCAGCACGCTAATTCACGAGAGCGTAAAAGACAACGTCGGGGACTATTACGTGAAACAATCCGGGAATATTGACGATGCCTTCAAAGCCGCCGACAAGATCATCAAGATCGACATTGTCAATCAGCGGGTAGCGCCCAGCCCAATGGAGACGAGGGCCGTTCTTGCGAGTTATGATCCTGGCACGGATTATCTTACGGTGTGGATGGGTAATCAGCAGCCATTTGATACAAGGCTCGCTCTAGCAGAGGTCCTACACGTGGATGAGAACAAGATCCGAGTCATCGCTCCAGACGTCGGCGGCGCTTTCGGCGCAAAATGTTACCTCTATCCCGAAGATGTGCTTGTTTGCATTGCTTCGATGGATTTAGGGCAACCGGTCAAGTGGATTGAAACGCGTAGCGAAAATCTTGCTACTATGTTCCACGGGAGAGGGCAGGAGCAGTCTGTCGAAGCCGCGGTAAAGAATGACGGAACGATTCTCGGGCTGAAGGTGAAAATAGTCTCTGACTCTGGCGCTTTTGCGTCGCCTGAAACCTTTGGAGACCCGGAGGTAACCGTGAACATGATTCCAGCGCAGTACGACTTTAGAAACTTCCACGCTGAACTTTTTTGCGTCTACACGAACAAAGTGCCGTTTGACGCATATCGCGGCGCGGGGAGGCCAGAAGCTACCTATCTCATCGAAAGAGTAATCGATCGGGTGTCGAGCGAGCTGGGTCTAGATCCGACGGAAGTCAGGCTGAAAAATTTTCTCCGCGGAGCAAATCCATCATTTAAATCTCTGACCGGTTATCCGTACGAAATTGGCGATTACGAGACGAGCCTGAAGAGAGCGCTTGACATAGTAAGCTATTACAAGTGGAGGCGAGAGCAGAGGGAGGAGAGATCAAAGGAAAATGGTCGGTTGATTGGAATCGGTATCGGCGCCTACCTTGAGATCAGTTCCTGGGGCCCAGGAAACCCTCAGACTGCCTCGATCAACATTACCCAGACTGGGAAAATCAAAATAGTTTCTGGGACTTCTCCACACGGACAAGGGCACGAAACTCCGTTAGCCCAGATAGCTGCCGATGAACTCGGAATAGACATCGAGAGAATCAGCGTTACATACGGCGATACTGATCGCCTCGCATGGGGATCGACAACGGGTGGAAGCAGATCAGCGGCGCTTGGCGGTTCAGCCGTCATGATGTCTGCACAAAAGATCAGGAAGAAGATGGCTGCAATTGCAGCAAAAGAGTTAGGCGTCGTGCCGGAGTCTCTAACGTTCCAGAATGGAAAGATTTTTCAGAAAGGGAACGAGAAAAATTCCCTTCAATTTGATGCCGTTGCAGCGATGGGCTACAATGCTACGAAGCTGCCTGAGGGGATGGAGCCGACTCTTTTCGAGTACAGTGCTTTCACTCCGAAGAACTGGACGTGGCCTTACGGCACGCACGTAGCCGTCGTGGAGGTCGAAAGAGATACGGGTCTGATCAAAGTACTTGACTACGTCGCCGTCGACGATATCGGAGTGATTGTGAATCCGATGATTGCTGAAGGTCAGGTCCACGGAGGTATTGCCCAGGGTGCGGGACAGGCGTTATTGGAAGGAATAGTCTATGATCAGGACGGCGCCTTGGTCACGGGCAGTTTTCTCGATTACATGATTCCTCAAGCCGGAGACATGTTTCCGATAAGATGGTCGACCACTTTTACGCCGACGAGTTCTAACCCGCTAGGCATCAAGGGAGTGGGCGAGAATGGGACTGTCGCCTCTGTTCCAGCGATAGTGAATGCGGTCGAAGATGCACTGGCTAATGCGAAAATCAACACGATGCCGCTCGCCCCCGACTATCTTCGCAGCCTGATGACGGAGCCAGCTCGTTAGCGGTGAACAATTTATGTTAGACTTTTCCGGAATTCACGTAACGACGGTCACTCCCTTCTCGGAGAAAACGTACGAGATTGACTACGCGGGTCTTCGCGACAACATCACGTTCCTGAGCGAATCGGAGGGAATAACGAGCATAGTTCCCCTCGGGACAGTAGGAGAATTTTCGTCAGTCGGAACAGAAGAGCGAAAGAAGGTCACGAAGATCGTCGTCGATGCCGCAAACGGAAAAAAACTCGTGACAGTGGGCGTGTCGCACACAAACCACGTCGAGGTGATCGAGCTAGCCCGGTACGCGAAAGACTCCGGAGCTGACGCAGTTCTAATTGTGCCGCCAACATATTACATGAAAGATAGGGACGAGGGTCTTATCAAGTTCCTCGAACTCGTGTCCAACGGCATCGACATCGGCATCGTGCTTTACAACGTGCCCGGACAGTCGAGAACAAATCTTACCCCTCAGCTTCTGCTGAAGATTCTGGACAAGGTCGGAAACATCGTTGCGATCAAGGACGCCACGAAGGATCTATCTCAGCTCGCCGAGACGATGAAGGTAGTCGGCAGAAGAGTCCCCATCATAGTTGGGGCGGAAGAGTTGATGTACTACGGGCTGATCGCCGGAGGGATCGGAGCGACCAGCTCGATGGCTAACTTTGCTCCCGGGAAGATAGGGCAGCTGATCGAGTCGCACAAATCCGGCGACAGCAACAAGGCGCGATCGATATACTTTGACTTTCTAGTACCGTTCCGTCACATGGATTTACAGGCCGTCACCCAGGGAATTCCAATCCAGATCGCGCAGACAAAAGAGACGATGAACCTGCTTGGGATGGCTGGAGGAACTGTGAGGCCACCACTCCTGCCGTTGACTAGCGAACAGCGAGAACGACTGAAGACAATACTTGCAGACCTGAATATTCTGCCGAAGGTAACGACGAGCTTCCACTAACTTCAATTTACTCGGATAAGGAGCTGACAGGAATTGTTCGATAGGCTATTTTCTCCTCTGGACATCGGACCCATCCAGATAAAAAATCGAATCCAAATCACTCCGCACGAGCAGCAGTACCTGCGGGACGGCCTCCCTACCGACGCGATGGTTGATTACTACACTGAGAGGGCAAAGGGCGGAGTCGGCCTCCTTGAGGTCTCACAGCTTTTCATCAAACCATCTGACGGAGCGGTCTTTCCAAACTGGGAGACAGACAGCGCGAGGAGATTTCCGCTTGTCACCAATCCGGAGATAGTGCCCGGACTGTCCAGACTTGCAGATGCGGTTCACGAATACGACTCGAAGATTTTCATGGAACTTTCGGCATGGACGCACCTCTACGGACCGGTCTCGGCCGTCCCATTTGAGTCGGGGCTTACACTGAACGAACTCACTCAATCGGCAATCACGCAGATCCAGGAAGACTTTGCCGACGGCGCGAGGCTGATCAAGGAAAGCAGGTTTGACGGGATCGATCTTCACGGAACGCACGGCGCCCTAATTGAGCACTTTTACTCCCCAATCATCAACCGACGATCAGACAAGTACGGCGGCTCGTTTGAAAACAGGATGAGGTTTCTTGACGAACTTATAGGCATCCTGAAGGCTGTGGTCGGTGATTCAATCGCTCTGGGAATGCGTCTCTGCGCTGATGAAAAATATGATGGCGGAGTCAATCCCGAATATGCGGTGGAGATGGCAAAGTTTCTCGACGCCAAGCTCGATTTCATAAACGTGGACAGCGGCTCGGTTTCCCAGTTCGAGGCTGTGAACCAGCATGCTCTTCAGACCCAACCGCTCTACATCGAGACAGGTTACGGGACATACATGTCCGAGCCAATCAAGAGAGCAGTTTCAAAAACTCGCATCGGCATAGCAGGGAGGATCACAGATCCCGTTCTAGGTGAATCAATCCTCGAGAAAAATCAGGCTGACTTTGTCGGAATGACCAGAGCCCTGATCGCAGATCCGCACCTGCCTAACAAGGCGAGAGAAGGCCTGCTCACCGAGATTCGCCCATGTATCGGTACTTTGCAAGATTGCTGGGGGAGATCAGTATCGCGTGAGTGGCCGATGCACTGCACCGTGAATCCAGCTGCTGGAAGGGAAACGTCCAGAGGGATTGGAAAACTCGGACGAGCTGAGGTGTCGAAGAAAATCTTGATTATCGGGGCAGGCCCCGCCGGATTAGAAGCTGCGAGAATTGCATCGGAGAGGGGACACAAAGTCACCATCTACGAAAAATCCGGGGAAATTGGCGGTCAGGCAAACTGGGCAAAGATGCTCCCTGGACGCGCGGACATTGGCTCGATTGTGACGTGGTATTCGACCCAGCTGCAAAACAATGAAGTGAGGATAGAATTTCACAAAGAAATTCCCGTAGACCCATCCGTAGTACAGTTTGTAGTTGACGAAGAACAGCCCGACCGTGTCATCATCGCAACTGGTTCGGTTCCCATCGATAATGGCATTCAAATGATTACGTTCGCGCCGGTGCCAGGATGGGATTCGCCTAACGTCAGGACGATTGACCACCTCCTCCTTTCCGGTGAGAAATTGAGCGGAAAAATTATCGTTGCGGACAGTACGACCTACATCGAGGGCCCGGGTGTCAGCGAGTGGTTGGTTAGAAAGGGAGCTGAACAGGTAACTCTTGTCACTCCACATCCACATATTTCGCCGGAACTTTCTTTCTACAATCAGCTCGTTCACGTCACCCGCAGGCTCCAGGCTGTCAGAGTGAAGATAATACCTTTCAGCTGGATCAGGAGAATAAACGAAACGAAAGTTGTCATCTATAATATTCCATCTAGCGAGGAGCAAGATATCGAGGCGGATTACGTCGTATTGAACACGGGGCGAATTCAGACGAGTGGTCTCAAAGATCTTTTCAAGAAATCCGTCAGCGAGGTTTACGAAATTGGCGACTGCAACGTGGCAGGCGGTCGGATAGGCGGCGCGATAGAGGCGGGTTATTCTATCGCGAGAAGGCTGTAATCATCTAAAGTCCACTTCGAAGCCTTGCTCCTTTGCTTTGAGCCACTTTTCAAGATCCGCAAGATCAGGCAGGTTTTCGAAATCACCGCGCCTCATCACTGTTAGAGCCGAGCAACAGGACGCAATGTCCAGGCTACGCTGGAGCGAATCTCCCGCCAAGTACCCGGCCAAAAAACCCGCGACTACTGCATCCCCTGCACCGATCGAGTCGACCAGCGGCACCTTTATCGGAAGACTGGTTGCTTTTTCTCCGTTAGAGATTGCGGCAAGGCCCTCCGAAGCTCCGAGCTTGTAAACTATTGTCGAAGGCCCCAGAGAAAGAAGCTCATCAAGCGCCGTAATAGGATCGTCGTCGAGTTTCTTTCCCATTATGATTCTCGCATCATCAGGATCAGTCAGCAGTATGTCGCAACTTCTCGCAAGCTCGATCAGAGTCGGTCTCGCCTCTGATTCTGACCACAGTTTTCTACGGTAGTTAGTGTCGAAGGACACCTGAACGTTGCCTCCCTTTGCGATGCGCACTGCTTCAAAAATCGTCTCTCGACACGATTCCGAAAGGGCCGGCGTGATTCCAGTGATGTGGAGAATCCGGCTACCCGAGATCATTTTTGCGTCAAGGTCTCCGGGCGAAAGATATTTTGCCGCCGAATCCGATCTGAAATAGATCACATCGCTTTTCCCGGGGATCGGATAACCGCGCTGCACGAAAAAAATTCCGCAGTTTTTTCCGTCCATCTGCCTGACTCCGGAAACATCGACCCCCTCGCCCTTCAGGGTCGCTAGGATGAACTTGCTGAACTCGTCTTTTCCCAACTTTGTGATGTAAGCCGTCTTAAAGCCGAGGCGCGAAATTCCGATTATCACGTTTGATTCTGCGCCGGCAGCATGCTTCTCGAACAGAGAGACGTGCTTGAGCGGCCCCGTTTCTAAAGGGTTAAACTGGACTAGAGACTCGCCGAGTGCGACTACATCGAACATGTTAGACTACCGGAAAAGTCTCGGGGGCGTATTCATTTAGCTTTGCTCTTAGACAGGAAGCCTTCGCCGTGCTCACGGGAAGGTGCAGAGATTTGACCGCTGCTAGACTTTGCCCGATTATTATTCCCTTGTTACCGAAGCAGCGCTCAATCAGGGATACGCACAGGCCCTTGTTCGGTATTTCTTTGATTGCAGTTCTGCCAGGACGGCCTTGTCCGAAAAGACTGACTTTAGGGCGGTAGCAACGATTATCTCATCAGATTTCTGCATACAGATTGGATTCACGAAAATCGTCTGTGTCGTGAAGTTCTTCCAGTAATCGATGTCGAGTACGATTGGAGGGTCGTACGCCTTCAGAGCTCCTACTATCTCGCGAGCCGTGGCTCCGATCGCTTTTTCGTCTAGCTGGATTTCGATGACTGGCACGGTGCTCATGTCGGGTTGATTGGGGACTCTCCTGACCTTGATGTTCGGAAGATCCACCAATTCATCGTGAATAACATTCAATTTTTTGATCCAGCTACTGTACCGCTCGTAGGGGTCAATGGTCGAGTAAATCTCAAGAGCAGTCAAGATTCCGACTATCTGCTCCTTGCTCACCTTCATCGTTCTGCCGATCCCGTTCATGTGCGGATAGCTGATTAGCCCTGGCGGCTTCTACCAGGTCTTTCCTTCCACAAACGATTCCCGTATCGTTAGGGCCCTGAACAGTTTTTCCTCCACTTAACACAAGAAGGTCAGCTCCGCGATCGAAATACTTTGGAATGTTTTTCAAATTTGGGAGAACCGCATTGCAGCCATCAACGATAATCGGCAGTGAAAATTCGTCAGCAATCCTACGCACCTCTTCCAGTGCGAGGACCCCTGGCCTCGCGGTTCCAAGAGTAAAATGAGCGATTGCTGCCGTTTTTTTGGAAATCGCAGCTACTAACTGCCATGGGTATGTGAGATAAGGTTAGGAGTTACGCATTTGGCCGAAAAGAATTTGGCCAGGATTGTTTCTCTGGTTCATCAGACGCTGCATGAACCCTCCAAAATGCGATGACAATGACTACATAGACTTCCTGATAGCATCCCAGAAATCATTCGCTTGCACCGAAGCTGCTAGATGTCAGCCTGATGATGATGCAGGAGTCACGCCGCCAGCACACGATAGCTTCACCCGCCTTCTGGAGAGACTGCCTGCGGATACAGAAGCGCTCTGGGATGAGGCGAAGAGGATCATCGCCGTTACTGCGGGAGGAGTACTGATAGTCGATGATTCAACTCTGGACAAACCGTACGCGGAGAAGATGGATTACGTCACGTACCACTGGAGCGGAAAACACCACAGTGTGGTGAAGGGGATAAATCTCATCACAACACTATGGAGCGATGGTAACGCCCTCATTCCATGTGACTTTAGACTCTACAATGCGTCAAAAGACGGTCTCACCAAGAACGATCACTTCCAGGACATGTTGTTGGTTGCAAAGCAGAGAGGGATGGAACCAAAATACGTCCTCTTTGACAGCTGGTACTCGAGCATGGAAAATCTGAAGCTCATCGCAAGGGAGCTCGGGTGGCATTTCTTCTGCCGCCTCAAGGAGAACAGGCTCGTCAATCCAACGGGCAGAAAAAAAGGAAACAAACCAATCAAGGACGTGGAGATCCCGCCTGAGGGAACCACGGTTCATCTCATGGGATTCGGAATGGTCAGGGTGTTCAGGACAGCCTCCAAGAAAGGAGACATTGAACACTGGGCTACCGATGACGTTGGGATGAATGAGGAAAAGAGAGATGAACTCTCTGACCAAGGATGGGGAATCGAGGAGTACCACAGAGGAGTCAAGCAGTGTTGTGGCATTGAGAGGGCTCAGGTCAGGAAGGCGACATCCATTCTGAATCACATCCACATGTCAATAAGGGCGTTCATACGTCTAGAATTGTGCAGATTGATGACCGGGATAAGCTGGTACGAAGCGAAGGCGAGAATCGTCAGAGATGCGATAAGGAGCTGACATTGCACACCCAATCTATCTTCTTGGGTCAACCGCGTAACTCCTAAAGGTATCCCGGCCATAACTAATCTAGCACCGGAGACTCGTAGGCACCTATCGTAAGTATTCCTGTGACCTGCCTGAACCACTACCTCATTTCGTTCAAAATCGGCCGTGTCCGGGAGCTTTTCTATCTTGGATTGGTCTGAGCCCGTCATACAGGCAGCAGCGGAAAGTGCAAGTCCGGCAGCCGCTCCTGATGTAACATGAGCGGCTTCAACTTCAAGGATACTCGCGATCTTGGAATCCACCTTGTCCAATAGTTCGTCCATGTCAACAAAGCTTCGAGCTACTTCTCCCATCACCTTCGTTATTCGAGGGTCAAGAGTCGATCCTCCGAGGATCGTTGCAGGACCGTAAGCATTCACTATTTTATTCACACCTAATTGACTGAGTGTGTCACTTGGTGTTTCGAGCTGATTCAATTTTCTCGCATCCGCGGGGCAAAAGGTGATTTCAGTAAAAAACGTTGACGGCCAATACGAGATGAAAATTGGTAACAAAGTTATTAAGGAGTTAAGTGACGAAACCCCGATTTGTGCTATCTCGAAAGTCTAGGTTGAAACATGCTCTCAGCAGAAGTGCTATGATTGGCATTGTTATCGTTATCATCATAATTATTGCGGTGGGCGGCTTTTATGCGGTTAGTAACCACAGTACTTCCACTACTACTACATCATCGTCAACAAGTTCGTCTCTTACAACCGCGCCTAGTACTCAATCATCAAGCTCAAGTGTACCCTCGACTTCTTCATCCGGAGTTTCTAGTTCATCTTCCACCATTTCTACCTCTTCCAGCTCTTCCAGTTCTTCCACTTCTTCATCGTCCACATCCACCGCCGCCGCTCCCCAAACACTCGTGATGGACGATTTCAACTATCCCTCGCCTGGTGGCGCGAATGTACTTTATTTCGTGCAGGAGGTTCCTTGGCCCGATTGGTATGCGTTTTCCGTGTACCAGCCACTCGTTGGGGCGAATCTTTCGGCTCTATACAACCAAGGAAATGTAGAGTACCTGCCTGGTCTCGCGGCCAACTGGACAATTTCACCCGATGCAAGGACCTACACCCTCAACCTGAGGCAGGGTGTCAACTTTTCAAACGGAGATCTATTCAACGCCTACCAGGAATGGGCAGAGCTGTACGGTTTGTACTACTTGTCGGCCAATAGCTCAGGATGGTGGCAATCCTATCCTGTCTTTAACATGACCGGAGTGAACTTTGGCCCCAGCACTCTTGCCCTAATGAATCAGAGCGGAGGAGTGGTGAATCCCAGTAGCCAGCTGTTGAGCGTGATGGAGAACAGCTCATGGCCGATCTACGTGACCAGTCCCTATCAGATAGTCTTCCACCTACAGGCGCCCTTCCTCTGGTTCCTCGGAACGCTCGTCTCATATGTGGGATTGACATTCGACACTCAGTTCGTGCTCGATCACGGCGGATTTGGCGCACCTGCCTCCCTCAACACGTACTTTGATACGAATCCTGTTCCTGGGACAGGGCCCTACACAATAACTGGGGTGTCCGTTAATTCGTATATGACCTTTCAGCAGAATCCGAACTACTGGGGTAAGAGTCTCACCGCCGCTCAGATAGCTGCCAATCCAATTCTGGACCAAGGTCACGTCAACAAAGTAATCATATATTACAAAGCAGATGACCTCGCAAGATACACTGATCTCTCAACAGGTGTGGCGCAGATAGCAGCAATTTCATCGGAGGACTGGAATCTAATTCTCGCAAATCCGAGCAAGTATTCGTACGAGGTTCTTCCTCCTTGGGCCGGACTCAGTGTTGACGTCACGCTCAACACGAACGAGTACCCTACTAACATTACAGCGGTACGCCAGGCCATCGTCCATGCGATAAATTACACCGACGTAGCCGATAAGGCGTTCTTTGGAGAAGTGACACCTACGATGGGCCCAGAGTATCCAGCCTGGTCAAACTTTTACGATCTTGGTAATTACACCCCCTACCAGTACAATCTCACTCAAGCACAAAGCATACTGAAGAACGCTGGAATAAATACAGCCAACTTCCCCACCCTTACGTTTTACACGGAAACGGCGTGTGCCTTCTGCACCAATGTAGCTCAAGTAGTGCAGGCCGATCTGGCCAACCTGGGCATAAATGTGAACATCGAAGTAGTTACTGCAAATACATGGTTAAGTTCCTATGGAAGTTATTCCTTTAACGTCAAAAACGCACAACAGGAGGGGCAACTCAGCCTCTTGGGCGGAGAGGATTGGGCACCGTCTGCACAAACTCCAGTCGATGACTGGGTTTCGTTCGTGAGTAATGTGTCGGCTTGGGGAAACTTTGCCGGATATAACAATCCGAAGGTTCAGGCCTGCGTGGATGCGATGGTCTCTAATGGCAATCTTTCGGACATACAAGGCCTTTGCCAGATAGCCCAGGGCCAAATCTATAACGACGCGCCTTACGCTTGGCTTGGCTGGGACAAGCTCTTCGATGTTTCCGGTTCAATAGTGTGGCAAAAGGGCGTAATCAATAGCTTTTACCTCGACCCTGTCTGGGGTGGAATGAGTACGATGCCCCTCATCAACACTGTAACATTCGGCTAGATACAACATAGCAGGAGAGATGTTGCGTCGACCTTCTTCGGGGTTAGAGACTTGAACACTGATACCCTCGTCGCGTAGTAGTCATTTGAGACGGATGATCAATGCAGCACGATGAGTTTCTAATAATCCAAAGTTTGAGATTCTGACTTGGATAGCTCCGTTAGCGGCTTCAAGTCCCCCTGACGGATGTGAAAAAATCTCATCATTTTGGCTAGCGACAGTTTGTCGCTCGTATTAACATGAGGTACTCTGCAATCAGAGCCGAGATACGAACAGAGGTCCCGGGAGTTAGAATTGAACCAAGTTAGGTTGGAATCCCATCCTAATTTGGCAATTTTTTACTAGTAAATTCGTGCGGGGGTCCCACATTCCACACTCGGGATTTACTAGTATACTCGTGTCAGAATCCCGTACCTCGCAAACCTTTTCACTTAGGGCATCATAGCATTTCTGCGTTTTCCGGATCGGGAATTCTGACTTTTCTAAACCACTGAAGGACTTCTTCTTTCGCCTCAGGTTTCAAGGATGAAGAGGCTCTTGACAGGCCGGGGACGTTTACGAGGTGAGAGTATTCTTGTTGGGGCATTGAGGAGACCAATCCTGTTGGCGAATAATTATGCACCCTGAGTTCTTTCTTAAGGCCCTCTCGAGATTTGCCAATTTTAATAGCCTCGTCAATTTGATTTCCAATTTTTTCGATCGGGTTGAGGGAGCTCAGGGGTTCTTGGAAAATCATTCCGATTTCCGTTCCTCGGTACTTATTCCACTCCTTCCTCGAAAGTGTAGACAGATCCTTTCCTCTGTAAATAATGTCGCCCTTTATAGTAGTATTACCCAGCAGTCCTATGATTGCTAGAGCGAGAGTGCTCTTTCCGGCGCCAGACTCACCGACGATGGCGACGAATTCTTTTTGGCCTACTTTGAACGAAACGTCACTAAGCGCCCTAACATCTCCGCCGACCGACTCGTAAGTGACCGAGAGGTTATGTGTCTGCAATAATGCAGTGCTATCATCCCCTTCCATGAGTGCTTTGATAACTGAGATTGCCCGTGGGCGCTTTAGCGCTTTTCCTCTAAAGGCCTAAAGCTAATTCAGCTCGTTTTGGGGGCCCTGTTACGAATAGGGAAAGCGAGCTAGCCCAGGTATTCGAAGCGCGAACACATTTGGGTCTGAAAGTCTCTATTCGAGATCGTAATCGATCGACTTTCTGGAAATCAGGGCTTTAAAACGATACAGTCGATCTCTACGAGGTACTGCCCCACGAGCGCGGCCTGTATTGTTGACCGGGCCGGCTGATTTTGCGTGAAATATGTCTTGTAAACCTCGTTCATCGCGCCGAAATTCTTGATATCGGTAAGATAGACTCCGACCCTAACAACGTTGTCAAGCGTGGCACCTGCGGCTTCGACGACCGCCTTTATATTTTCAAGCGTCTGCCTCGTCTGGGCTTCGACACCATCTGGCAACTTTCCCGACTTTGGATCGGTCCCTGTCTGTCCTGCGACGAAAAGAAACTTTTCCGCGAGTATTCCTTGTGAATAGGGGCCTCCCGGCTTTGGAGCATTGTCCGATTTAATGACCTGCTTGGGCATTTCGATTCATTCACGAACCCGGCTGTTTATTTAAGTCTGTCTAGGACGCCAGAGAAAGGGTTTAACCCATTCTTCAGACCAGCTGCGCACATGGGCGAAGCTTTCGGTTCGCTTGACTGGACTTACAAAGGAATGAAGACGCTGATCCTCGAGACCGACGTCGCGAAAATTTCGGTTTTACTCGACAAGGGATCGGACATATTCCAGGTGATCTACAAGCCGCTCGACATCGACGTGATCTGGCATTCGCCCAACGGTTACAAGGATCCAAAAACTCATATCGAGAGAATATCGAATCAGGACAGCGCATTTTCCGACAATTACGGCGGCGGGTGGAACGACGTCTTTCCCAACTATGGTTTCGCTTCGTCCAACAGGGGAACGAAATTCGGATCGCACGGAGAGAGCGCGCTCCTGCCTTGGTCATGCACAGGATTTCAAGTCACCGACGGCAAAGTAACTTCCCACTTGTCGTTGAATTGCCTCCGTTATCCCCTGCGGGCAGAAAAGACTCTGAGCTTGGAAGGATCAAAACTCACAGTTTCAGAGGACATCATCAACACCGCAGAACAGGGAATCGAGCTCTCGTGGGCGCAACACATCGCCTACGGGGAGCCGTTCATCTCATCAGATCTCCAAATCGACATCTCGGCAGTTAGGGCAGTAACGCACGGATACGAAATGTCACATGAAAGGATCAAGAGGAACGTCCCCTTCGACTGGCCAATGGCTCCGGGTCTCGACGGCAGGAAGGTAGACCTCACCAAAATCCCCGACAAGAGCCTGCGAGTCCAGGAAGATTTCCCCATCACCGAACTCCGCTCACCATCATACACTTTGTACAATCCCTCTCTCGACCTTGGCGTAGAACTTTCGTGGAACAGCGCATTTCCGTACCTCTGGTACTGGCTGAACTGGGGAATCCTGGACTACCCATACTTTGGTAGAGCCCACACGCTCGCGCTTGAACCGACGACGACCACAAACACGACGGGCCTTCAAAATCAGATCCGCGATGGAACCGCGGTCGTGCTGAAAGCAGGTGAGAAACTTCACGGCGAAATTGAGATGAAGTTATTCCGCAAAACTGTATGAAATGTCTCGACTTTTCTAGGATCTCCCAATAGTAATAATAATCAAACGGGCTGAATCCGCGAATGAAATGACGGCGAGCCCCAAAGCCCTTGAGTGGGCAGACAAGTTGAATTCAATTGGCGCGCGGGATATTTCTGAACTTACGGCTGAGGACGCAAGGAAAGAGGAAGAACGAATCACCCTACCATTCTTGACGAAACCGGAGACTGTCGAGAAGATAGAAAACCACACGATTCATGAAGGTCTTTCGGAAATACCGGTTAGGGTCTACTGGCCCAAGTCTTCGGGAGACGAGCAAGACATGTTTCCAATTATCGTCTACTTCCACGGAGGTGGTTGGGTCGTCGGGAAACTCGATCTCTATGACGAACTATGCTCGATGCTCGCGAACCGCTCGGAGTCGATCGTGATTTCTGTGAACTATCGACTGGCTCCCGTTAACAAGTTTCCAGCCGGATTGCATGATTGTTACTCGGTGACAAAGTGGGCTGCTGACAACGCTGAATTTCTTGAGGGAGATAAAGACACGATCATCGTAGGAGGAGACAGCGCGGGAGGGAATCTGGCTGCTGCGGTCTCACTGATGGCGAAAGAAAAGAACGGCCCTCAGATTGCGGCTCAGGTACTGATCTATCCCATTACTGACCTCACCAGTGACTTGTCAGAGTACTCAAAGTACAAATTCGGCCTTTCCAAAGAGGCTATGGAGTGGTTCGGCCGAAATTACCTGAAACACGATTTCGAGATGAAGGATCCTCTTGTATCTCCTCAATACGGAGACCTGCACGGATTGCCTTCTGCCATCGTAGTAACCGCCGAATGCGATCCGTTGAGAGACCAAGATCTCGAATACGCGAAAAAATTAGAGCATTCGGGGGTCAAGACCAAACTCCTCGACTATCCCGGAACGGTCCATGGATTCGTTCAACTACCGGGGTATTTTCAAGAGGGTCGAGACGCAATCGAGAAGATTGCCTCCGAAATCAGATCTCTTTACGTAGAAAACGAAGTGTAATTTTTCGGCAAGACTCTAGGATATATCAAGCAACACATCTGATCAAGAATATAGCGGAAACGCTCATAGCCTGTTTAATTAGGACAGGATCCGAGATCTGTACGACCAGATCAGGTTTGACATTCTCTAATACGCACTTCGAGTCCGTTGCGATGCCGTGTCCAGCGTGCCTCGTTGCAAAGAGAAGGGTTGAGAGTTTCAATGTCGCCGAAATCAGGAACTACGAAATGCATCTCACCGTTTCACATGGGATGGAAAAGTAAAGGCAGTCTTTTTTCAGACACGAATTCCGGCCATTTTGCATCTTTTCGGGAAGGACACACATTACAGCTCGCATATTTCCCACATGATCGGTTAACGAGCGGGACTATTATCAACCCGCGCAAGTCTTGAGAATTTAGGTCAACAAGACTGCTGCTGCGATAACAGTAGTCCAGAGTCCGTTCTTGTCGCCCTCGGCAGATTGTGTTATGTGAGTCGTCTTCACGATCTTGCCGGAGATTTTCCAGTTCTGTTTTTTCTCGTCGTAGCTCTGATCTGGATTGAAAGGTATTCCGAGAGTTGAAGCGAGCATCGTGGCTGCAAGATCTTCGGCGTAGTCGCCCGCTTTTTCCTCCGTCTCCCCGTAATCTTCATGCTCTGAAAGGTACCCGTATGTGTTGCGATCCTGGGGAATCGCCAGTCCGACCGACGCCGCAATCAACCTGTTTGGCTCATTGGTCGCAATCCTGCTGAGTACTAGGAATAGAATCTGACCCGGTGAGAGTTCGGCGATTCCCTCCTTCTTGGGAATGACCTTGCACCTTGGAGGAAATATACTCGACACAGTGACGAGATTGTAGGCTTCAATTCCGGCATCACGCAATGCAAGTTCGAAACTGGCGAGCCGCTCTTTGTGCCTGCCCACACCTTTGGTAAGGAAGATTTTCTTTGGAACGAGAGTCGGCATTTCTTGGGTTTGACAGAGCCACTCGATTCTAATCCAGCTTTTTAGAGTTGTGCCGAGACCAATTGAATGGAGATTATTCCATCAGTTAATCTCTGAAACAGAATTATACCTGCCAATTTGGTATTTCATTGGAAGGCAAGTGGAGACAACAGAATTACAGAGCAAGTTCAACTTGTCCGACGGCATCCAGGAATTTAAGCTGGAAAATGGATTACAGGTTCTTCTGAAACCGGTGCCGATTTCTAGTGCCGTGACGACATGGATTTTCTACGAGGTAGGTTCTAGAAACGAGCGACTAGGGATAACGGGTGCTTCACACTGGTGCGAACACATGCTGTTCAAGGGTGGCGGAAAGCTCGGCAAGGGCGATGTCCACACTCTCGTCAGTGGTGAAGGCGGTCGAAATAATGCCTTCACCGATCACGACGTCACCGCCTACTTCGAGGTTCTGCCTAAAGACAAGCTGGACATGGGTCTTTTCATCGAGTCGGAAAGAATGGCGAACGCTGCTTTTGAACCGAAGGAAGTAGAAAGCGAGAGACAGGTAATAATTTCCGAGAGGGAGGGAAGCGAGAATTTTCCCCAATATCTGGTCAGGGAAGAGGTCTACGCGACCGCATATCACATGCATCCGTACATGTGGCCCGTTGTGGGCTGGAAGAATGACTTGAGAAACATGACCCGCGACGACCTGTATGATCACTACAGGAAGTATTACCATCCAAGCAACGCTATTCTCGTGGTCTGCGGAAATTTTGATGCCGGCGAAACTGCTATCAAGGTTAAGAGTTTCTTCTCAAGAATCCCCGCCGGAGAGAAAATCCCGGACAAAATTCCTTTCGAGGAACTGCCGCAGAAAGGTGAGCGAACGACGAAAGTAGCCCAGCCCGGGATGCTAAATTATTTGGGCTTAGCTTATCACATTCCTGAAATCACTCACGAAGACGCCCCGGGGTTGATTGTACTTTCTGCGGTTCTGGGCGGATGGCGCGGGCTCATAGGTTTTTTCGGCGATCGATTCGTGCCAAAGACAAACCGACTCTACAAGAGACTTGTTCAAGGAAACATAGCGAGCGAAGTCAACACGTACTTCCCTGTCAATGTTGATCCCTCGCTGCTCTACTTTGACGTAACTCTCAATCCGGGTGTAAAGTTGGGGACGGCCAAAGAAGAATTCTTCTCCGAAATCGATCGGGCGCGCGACGTGCCGCCAAACGAAGACGAAATGAAAGTAGCTTTCAACCAGATCAGGTCGTGGCATGCTTACGAAAACGATGGCATCAGCCTGCAAGCTCTTTCGATAGGTTTCATGGAAAGGATCAAAGACCGGAGCTTATCTGACACGTTGGTAGAACGGTCCCTCAAAGTAAGCGCCGAGGATGTCAGGATAGTCGCAAAAAAGTATCTTACCGAGTCAAACCGCGTCGTAGGGGAATACGAATCAAAGCAGGGCGCGTAAAAATTGTCCGAGAAGAGACTCAACAACCTGGAACTGAAACGGGAAGTTTTCGAGAACGGATTCGTCCTGCTGAGCAATGAAATTAGCGACAGCGAAACGGTCGCGATTTCGGGTAGCATAAAATCAGGCGCAATCTGCGACGAAAAAGGTCGTTTCGGGACGGCAGAACTGGTCTCAAGATCGCTCATGAGGGGAACAAAAACGCGTACCGGTGCCGAGATATCTCAGAAAATCGAGGAGTCCGGCGCAACTCTCAGCTTCGATAACAGGGACGAGTCGGTCTATTTTTCTTCGAGATGCTACTACGGAGTCTTGGACAATGTTCTGGAAATTCTGGGAGATTGTCTGATGCAGCCTTCGTTTCCCCAGACTGAGATAGCACTCTCTCGAAACGAGATTCTTTCGGAAATCAAGGCGCAGAGTGATGACACAAGGTCTTCTGCTTACAGAAGGCTGCTCGAACTAATTTTTGGACGCGCCGAGCCTTATGGGCGCGATTCTCTGGGAATCCCAGACGATTTGAACAGGCTGACGAGAGAGGATCTGGTTCACTTTCATGAAGAGAATTATTTTCCAGACCGCGTCATCTTCGCAATAACGGGTGGTTACGATTACGATCGCGTCAAAGAAAAGCTCGGAAAAATATTCTCAAGCTGGAATGGAGATAAAAAGTCGAAGATCTCGTATCAAGAAACGGCGCCTAATAATCCAAAAGTATCGGTTGTTGATCTGAAACACAAGAGTCAGGTCGATCTTGCGATTGGGACCAAGGCAGTCCCGAGATCTTCGCAGTACTACTATTCCCTGAACCTCGGAAACCTCATCCTGGGCAGATTGGGTCTTTATGGACGATTGGGGAAAAACATTCGAGAGGAAAGGGGCTTGGCGTACTACAGTTTCAGCGCGTTGCAGGGGAAGTTATTCTCCGGGTTCTTCGGGATCTTTGCGGGCGTTAACCCTGCAAACCTGGAGAAGGCAGTGGAAGGGATAACCGAAGAAGTTACGAAAATCACGACCCAACCGATTTCCGAAAAAGAACTTGAAACCGCGAAGAGAAACTCCATCGGCTCGCTTTCCATATCGCTTGATACTTCCTCAGAAAGGGTTGGGATAATTCACGACATCGAGTACGACAATCTGGGTCTAGATTATTTGGAAAGGTATCCGGGAATTCTCGCGCGGATATCCGGCGAGGAGATCCTCCACAGCTTTCAGAAATTCATTAGTCCTGATAAGTTGTCGGTTGTAGCTGCCGGCCCCGTGGAGGATAGAGATCTCCGCTTACCAACTGCAAAAATTGCCGGGTAGAAATCTTCGATTGAGCAGAGAATCACAGTCACTCCAAGAAATTGAAAGCTCTCTGAAGGAGAACTTCAAACTTTCCGGCTATGAAGCGAGAGCATATATCTCACTCCTGAGGCTGGGAAGGCAAAACTCAAAGCAACTCGCATCCAGCGCGAATGTTCCTCTTCCGCGAGTTTACGACACAATCGAGAGTTTGATGTCAAAGGGCTTCATAATAAAGCAGGACGAGAATTTTCTGGCTCTTCCGCCAAGACAGGCGCTTAACGGCAGGGCAAGACAATTCGAAGTCCAATTTTCGGACGAACAAAAGAGACGGAGGGAAGCGGAAGAACGTTTGATTACGATTCTGGAGAATACCCCCGCACAGAGCGAAGAAACTGGCTCGTCAGAGATTTCTGTGCTGAAAGGCTTCAACACGATCGCAAACAAATTCGCAGAGCTCTTGGAGGATTCCCACGATGTCATTCTGGTTGCAAAGAGAGCCGTGGAAGCAAGGGAGTTCTTCATCCCAATCTTGCTCGAATTTGCAAACAAGGAGTCCGGCAACAAGCGAATCAGGATAATCGCCCCAAAAAGCGTCAAGATAACGAAAGAGGATCTTCAGGAAGCGAAAAGAGCAAACGTGGAGATCCGTAAATCTGACAACATAATGTTTGACATGATGATTACGGACCTTGACGATGTTATAATCGGAGTTCCCGATCCCCTTTCCGAAGAACTCAATCACGCAATAGCCATTTGGGTGAGAAATACTTCGTTTGCAAGATCGACTAAAGGTTCAATCGAGGAAATGTGGGTTTCCGCGGAAAGGATCTAGTCTTTTTTCGAAGACCAGAAAGTTTCCGATTGCGAATCTTTCCACTTGAAGTAATCCCGGAGAATGAGTGCGTGGTCAAAGGCTAGCTGGAACGAAGGGTTTCGTAAATCTGATTCGTCGAACCACTCTGCACTTTTTGCATCATCGGCTCCGATCGGTTTACCACTCGTCCAGTCGGCTACAAAGACGGTGCTAATCCTTTGCCCTCTAGGATCTCTGTTCGGATCGCTGAATACTCCTAAAATTCCGACTAGTTTAGCATCAATAGAGGTCTCTTCCTTCAATTCCCGCAGCGCGGTCTCCTCGACGGTCTCACCATATTCGACATGGCCGCCCGGGAGACAACGCATCTCTTCGAACGGAGGTTTTCCCCTTTGCTCCAGCAGTATCTTGCCACCTTTCCTGACTACAATGTCTACTACAGGCACGGACATGCGAGAACGTTCACGTGAATGGCCTTCCGCCGAAGAACTTCCCTTACTAGTCGAGTTCAATATTCCCTCACACACTTTTCGATGTGGCCTTTAAAATCAGTAGTCGATTTTCAGCCATGACTTTTGACAAGCAAAGGGTTTTTCTGATTGTTTCCAGACCTTGATCGACGAGGAAAGTGCCGAAAATCGAAGAATCGATCGAAATTGATGCTCCCAGTGATAGAGTTTGGGATGTCATTTCTGATCTCGACAACGAACCGGAGTACTGGTGGGGCACGAGGGAGGTTAGGAATCTCTCTAAAGAGGGAAACATCATTGACCGCGAAATCTACCAGAATTTTCGCAAACACGCCATAAAACAGAAGATCATCCTGCGACCGAGAACTGAAATTGAGATTCAGTACCTCAACGGTCTGACCGAGGGAGTGAAATTTCTGAGATTGGAAACTCTTGGCGAGAATCGACAGAAACTTGTGGCCATGTGGAACGTCCACTTTACCGGAATCTACTGGTTTGCAACCCCCTTCATTCAGCGCCACGTTAGGAAAGGAACAAGGGACGCACTCCAAAGAATCAAAGACGTTTCGGAGGGCCGCCCCATAAAGTATCCGGAAGAACCGAAGAAACAGAGCGCGAGTTGATATAGTTTGACCTCGACGCTGAACGTTCAATCCAAAAAAGCCGGAAGGTTTGAAATCAGCAACGAATATACTCCCAAGGGCGATCAGCCGCAGGCTATCGACAAACTGACCGACGGCGTACTCAGAGGGCTAAAACATCAGGTTCTCCTCGGAGCGACTGGTACTGGAAAGACACTTACGATGGCGCATGTTATACAGAGGCTTCAAAGGCCGGCGCTTGTAATGTCACCCAACAAGACTCTCGCCGCACAACTCACGAGTGAATTTAGAGCATTCTTTCCCCATAACGCTGTCGAGTATTTCGTAAGTTACTATGACTACTACCAACCGGAAGCCTACGTTCCTCAGCAGGATCTTTACATCGAGAAAGACACATCGATCAACGAAGACCTTCAGACCCTGAGACAACGGGCAATGCAGGCGCTGGTATCCAGGCGAGATGTAATCGTGGTCGCGAGTGTGAGTTGCATCTATGGTTTGGGAGCGCCTGACGACTTTAGAGATAATGTAATTGGAATTTTTCCGGGGCAATCTATCGACCGGGATGTCTTACTGAGAAAGCTCGTTGCAATTAGGTATCAGAGAAACGATTTCCAGCTTTCGCGAGGTAAATTCCGTGTAAAGGGAGACACACTGGAAATTGCAACGGCGAGCGAGAACATCATCAAGGTCGATTTCTTTGGAGAGGAGGTCGAGAAGATAATAGAGATCGACGCTCTAACCGGAAAAGCTATCAGAAAGAGAAATGAGGCAATAATCTATCCCGCCACGGAGTACACCGTAGTTGGAGACCGTCTGGATGGGACGATCCGGGAAATCGAAAGTGAGCTCGACTCTCGACTCCAGGAACTGAGAGGCGCGGGAAAACTGGTCGAAGCGCAGCGATTAGAGCAGAGAACGAAATTTGACATGGAGATGCTGCGAGAAACAGGATACTGCACCGGGGTGGAGAACTATTCGCGCTACTTTACTGGAAGGCAACCCGGAGATACTCCATATTGCCTAATTGACTACTTTCCGGACGACTATATCACGTTCATAGATGAAAGCCACATGGCGATTCCTCAGGTCAGGGGAATGTACGAGGGAGATCGTTCGCGAAAAGAAAATTTGGTGGATTACGGGTTCAGGCTTCCTTCTGCTTTCGATAACCGCCCGCTTTACTTTTCAGAGTTCGCCCTAAAGATGAACCAGATAATTTACACTTCGGCTACTCCCGGGCCTTACGAGATGTCAAGGGCAGAACAGGTCGTGGAACAGATAATCAGACCAACCGGCCTGATTGACCCGGAAATCATTGTCAGACCCGCGCAGAACCAGATCGACGATCTGATCAAAGAAATTAGAAAGCGTGTTGAGAAAAAGGAAAGGGTGCTGGTCACAACGCTGACGAAGCGCATGGCCGAAGATCTTGCCGAATACTTGGAAGACCTGAAAATTAGCGTGAGGTACATTCATTCCGAGGTGGAAACTCTGAAGCGAATAGAACTCTTGCGCGATCTCAGGCTGGGCAAATACGACGTGCTCGTAGGAATCAACCTTCTGAGAGAGGGACTGGACCTGCCTGAGGTCAGCCTTGTCGCGATTCTCGATGCGGACAAGGAGGGTTATCTTCGGTCTGATGTTGCTCTGATCCAGACGATCGGGAGGGCGGCGAGGAACGCAGCCGGTCAGGTAATAATGTACGGCGACAAGATCACCGACTCGATGAAGCGCGCAATTGACGAGACGGACAGGAGAAGAGCCATTCAAGTCCAGTACAATAAAGCGAACAACATAACTCCCGAAACGGTTAGGAAAGAGATACGCGCACTCCTTGCCGAGGCCGAAGAGATCGAGGAAGAACTCTCGAGCTCGCGAATTACCAAAGAGTCTCCCGAATTTCCCAGGATGATTTCGGAGCTCGAAGAACAGATGAAAATGGCCGCTAACAATCTCGAGTTCGAAGTTGCAGCGCGGATCAGGGACAGGATCAGGGCGCTTCTGAAGGGCGAAAAAGCATAGTCATCTTCAACGGAAACTCGAATCCTCTATTGATTAAATCGAGACAAAACAGATAAACAACGGCATGAGATAGAATACTATCTTCGGAAGCAGATCAAAACTTGGCCTCCTCGATTAGTCTTTCAGAAGTAGCCAGAGAAAGCGCCGATGACGAGTACACCGACTACATGGTCTACAAGCGCCTTTCGGAGAGCCCAAGAACGAAAGATCCTAAGCTGAAGGAAATATTGACCACCCTTTCGAAAACGGAATACAAACATTACGAATTTTGGAAAAAATACTCTCCCGATACCAAGGTTTCGGTGAGCAAATGGACGCTCTACTTGACTCTATGCCTTAGATTAATTTTCGGTAACACGTTTGCGATCAAGTACCTCGAAAAACACGAGACCACGGTCATCAAGAGATACAAGTCGGTCAAGAGTTCGATCCCAGAGGCCGACCAGAGAGACTTTGACGAGATGGTCAGGGACGAGGAAGAACACGAGAATGCCTTCATGGAGCAATTGCAAGGGCGGTATCTGAAGTACATTTCTTTCATTATCCTGGGACTGGCGGACGCCATCGTCGAAATCTCCGGCATTCACGCTGGCTCCCTGGGGATTTATCATTCCACCGAGATCACTGGTCTTGCCGGAATCGTCGCGGGAGCGTCTGCATCGATTGCAATGGCCTCGGCCGCATACGCACAGGCTAAGCAGGGGTTTCAGGGCTCTGCAACGATCTCTGCAATTTTCACAGGTGTTTCGTACTTTGTCAGCGCGATAATCCTCGCAGCCCCATATTTTTTCACCAAGACTCAGATAATCGCAATCAGCATATCGATTGTCTTGGCGATTTTCATAATCGCGTTTATCACCTATTACAACTCCATTGTATCCCAAGGTCGCTTTCTCCGGGACTTTGGCGAACTCGCGGGCATCATGTTGGGAGCGAGCGCAGCACTGTTCTTGTTCGGCTTGCTCATACAGTCGGTATTTCATATTACCATCTGACAGGATTCGGGTATGGATGTTTTTTCTAGGGTGTTCTAGACCCGTCAAGAAATCTTCATGGAAACAGTTAATTGAGCTGTGAAAGCTTCGTCTTTGACTCTTCAGGACAATTTTCGATTGGAGATGAGCTTTTTTTGCAAAACGAAATTCCCGGCGACGAATTCAATGTAAAGAGATCAAAAGATAAAATTGTGATCCGTGGTGCACGCCAGCACAATCTGAAGAACATCAACCTGGACATACCTCGGGATCGGTTCGTTGTCCTGACTGGCCTGTCAGGCTCTGGCAAATCCTCGCTTGCCTTCGACACTATTTACGCTGAAGGACAGCGGAGGTACATCGAATCCCTTTCCGCTTATGCGAGGCAATTCCTCGGGCAGATGGACAAGCCGGACGTGGATTACATAGAGGGTCTGTCTCCCGCAATTTCAATTGAACAGAGGACTGCGGCGAAAAATCCTCGATCCACTGTTGCAACCGTTACTGAGATCCACGACTATCTCCGGCTCATGTTTGCGAGGATCGGCATTCCGCATTGCCCCAATTGTCACAAGATAATCGCGAAGCAGACGGTCGAGCAGATGGTCGATCAGATAATGAAGCTGAAGGAGGGCACTAAGATTCAGGTGCTGGCCCCTGTCATCAAGGCGCAGAAGGGAGAGCACAAAGACGTTTTCAAGAACCTGAGCAAGCAGGGGTACTCGAGAGTAAGAGTAGACGGAAAGATTCACGGCCTGGATGATCCGGAAGACAAACTTGCGCCCGAGAAAAACAAAAAACACACGATTGAAGTCGTTATAGATCGGCTCGTAGTTAAGCCGGGAATCGAAAAGAGGCTCGCGGACTCGATCCAGACATCCCTCAGCCTGTCGAAGGGGACGATTGTCTTTGACGTGAACGAGGATAAGACAAAGGAGGTAGTCCTGAGCGAAGCCATGGCCTGCCCTACCTGCGGCTTTTCTCTTGAAGAACTGTCTCCTCGAATGTTCTCCTTCAACAGCCCATTCGGAGCTTGCAAGCAATGCCTCGGCCTCGGATATCTGCTGAACATGGATCCTGACCTTGTGATTCCAGACAAGTCACTGTCGGTTCTAGACGGCGCGATCGTTACGATGGGAAGCACGGACAGCTGGTCGATGCAGCATCTGGAATCGGTGGGCAGACGCTACGGGTTCAGGCTGAACACTCCAATCAATAGGCTTCGGAAAGAGGAGTTGAGAATCCTGCTTTACGGTTCCAATCCTGAAGAGAACATTCCGCGACCCAAGCCGTCCAGATTTCATGGATGGTACCACGGCTACGAATGGGAGGGAATACTGCCCCAACTCGAAAGGAGGTACATGGAAACCGAATCCGAATATATGAAGGACTGGTATTCGCGATACATGAGTAACCAGAAGTGTCCATCGTGCAACGGCGAGAGATTCAAACCGGAGATCTTGGCCGTGACTGTGAACGAGAAATCCATCTCTGAGGTGTCAAGACTTTCTGTTCGACAAGCGATCCAGTTCTTCACGAATCTGGAACTCAATGAAAAAGAGAAAATAATTTCGGCCCAAATCTTGAAGGAAATTAGGGCCCGTCTTACCTTCCTCATGAACGTCGGCCTGGATTATTTGACTCTCGACCGACCAGCGGCCAGTCTTTCTGGCGGGGAGGCCCAGCGTATTCAGCTTGCAACCCAGATCGGATCAAGCCTCGTCGGGGTCCTATACATTCTGGATGAACCATCGATCGGTCTACACCAGCGTGATAACAAGAAGTTGATCGCTACTTTGAAAGCACTGAGAGACATTGGCAACACCGTGCTTGTTGTTGAACATGATGAGGAAACAATTCTGGAGTCTGACTTTGTCGTGGACCTCGGCCCTGGTGCCGGAGTTCACGGGGGATTTGTTGTAGCGACCGGCACGCCAGATGAAATCGCAAAAAATCCGGAATCGATTACCGGTCAGTACCTTTCCGGAGCGAGGACAATTCCAGTTCCAGATAGGAGGAGAACCCACTCCTCCCGTTATCTAGTCATAAAGGGAGCAAAGGAGAATAATCTACAAAACATCGATGTCACGTTTCCGCTCGGCATTTTCACTTGCATCACGGGTGTCTCGGGCTCCGGAAAAAGTTCATTGGTTAACGACATTCTGTACAGGTCTTTGGCGCAACAGCTGTACTCCTCTAGGGATAAACCCGGTTTGCATGACAAGATACTGGGAACGGAGCACATCGACAAGGCAATCATCATAGATCAATCACCGATTGGAAGAACTCCGAGATCAAACCCGGCAACATACGTTGGGCTCTTCACCGATGTCAGGGATCTTTTCACGAAGCTTCCAGATTCGATAGCCCGCGGGTACAAACCCGGCAGATTCAGCTTCAACGTCAAAGGGGGCAGGTGTGAGGCGTGCGAGGGAGACGGGATAATCCGCCTCGAGATGCACTTCCTGCCTGATGTTTATGTCCCGTGTGAGGTTTGCAAGGGGAAGAGGTACAACAGGGAAACGCTCGAAATTAGATACAAGGGCAAGAACATTTCCGAAGTACTTGAAATGACGGTAGAAGAGGGGCTGCAATTCTTCGAGAACATTCCAAGAGTCAGGAGAAAACTCGAAACGCTAAACGACGTGGGGCTGGGTTACGTTCAACTGGGTCAATCCGCGACGACACTTTCCGGTGGCGAAGCTCAGAGAGTAAAGCTTGCCTCGGAGCTATCCAAGAGACCCACCGGCAAGACACTTTATCTGCTGGACGAACCGACGACGGGACTGCATTTCGAAGACATCAAGAAATTGCTTATCGTGCTTCAAAGACTGACCGATGCGGGAAACAGCGTAATCGTAATTGAACACAATCTAGATGTTATCAAAACTGCCGACTGGATCATAGATCTGGGCCGGAGGGCGGAGAGCGCGGTGGTTTGGTGGTGGCGGAGGGAACACCCGAGGAAGTTGCAACGGTAGACCAATCTTACACCGGACAATTCCTGAAGAAAATGCTTGGACGCCGGTTTGAACAACCGCAAACCATGCCGAAGGTAGAAGAAGATCTTGTTGAACCTATCACTGCAAGAAGCGATCTCAACTCCACTGGATAATTTTGACAAGCTTCCTGAAAGGCCGGGAGTCTACATCCTTAGAAATGAGGAGGGAAGTCCTGTCTACGTTGGAAAAGCAACCAGCATCAAAGGAAGAGTACTCGCGCATCTTCGCCCGAAATTCGACGATCCGATAGGACAGAGCCTCAAAGTTCAGATCAAAAGCGCAGATTATATTTTCAACCAGTCACCTCTCGAAGCGCTCATTCTCGAAAACGTATTGATCAAGAGGTACAAGCCGAAATACAACATAAGGTTGAAGGATGACAAGAGCTATCCATACATCAAAATCACTTCAGATGCAGTGCCGCGCGTCCTTGTTACTAGGCGGGTAGAAGATGACGGATCTCATTACTTTGGGCCCTATGGAAACGCACGAGCTGCCAGGAGAACAGTAAAGTACCTTAGGAGGATATTCCCCATCCGAGGTTGCACACTTCCACTAAATTGGGAAAAAAAATTCAAAGCTTGCATTGACTACAATATCGGTCTCTGCAAAGCTCCCTGCATTTTCGCCGTTACTCAGAAAGAGTATTTCAGCGACGTAAAGAAATTCGAGCTATTCCTGGGGGGCAAGCTCGTCAAACTTTCAAAGCTGATGTATGACGACATGTGGAAAGCTTCTGAGTCGCAGGACTACGAAAGAGCCTCCAAAATTCGAAATGAAATTAGATCGCTCGAGGCGACGGCCTTGAAGCAAAGAATAGCTTTTCCCAGCCAGAAGGACCGTGATAAGGATGTAGTGACAATCGCGAGAGAGACCCATGCGGAAGAGAATACGGAGAGTAATACAGCCGCGGCTATTGTGTTTCAGGTAAGGGAAGGAAATGTGGTGGGGCGCGAAAAATATATTCTGGATGTGGTAAGCGCGAAAGTTGAAGATTTGGAAATTCTTTCGGCGTTCATAAAACAGCATTATTCTTCCACAGAGGCAATGGTTGGGCATCAATTTCCGAGTGAGATAGTTGTCCCAATCGAACTGCCGGATTCAGCAGAAATTGAAGCGCTCATTCAGGGTGTCGCTCGGACCGAAATGAATAGGGACGCAGAAGAGCCGATAAAGACGGTGAAGCTCATCTCCGCTTCTTCGGGTGAAGAAAATCGCAGGCTCATGAAGCTGGCGCAGGACAATGCACTATTGGTTCTGAAAGAACAAGAATCCAAAGAAGACGTGAAAAAGAGGGAAAGATTGCGTGCCCTCAAGGATATCAAGGAGAAGCTTGATCTCGATCACCTACCGAGGAGGATCGAATGCTTCGATATTTCCAACATTCACGGGGATGAAGCCGTGGGGGCGATGACGGTCTTCGTAGACGGATTCCCAGAAAAGAACCAGTACAGGAAATTCAAAATCAAGACGGTCGAGGGAATTGACGATTACGCGATGATGGCAGAGATGATCAGCCGTAGGTTCAAGAGATTGTCTGAGACCAACGCCGAAGGGCGACGATGGGCGAAGGATCCTCCCGATCTGGTCGTAATTGATGGAGGCAAGGGGCACCTGAATGCGGCTATAAACCAGATGCACACCGACGGAATTTTTGGGATACCAACAGTCGCGCTGGCGAAGAAAGAGGAGCTCATCTTTACTCCCACAAGAGTTCGCCCAATCAAGTTGTCAAAGGATTCCGAGGCATTGCATATCATGCAGCATATTCGGGACCAGGCGCATCGATTTGGCATCACTTATCACAGAAAATTGCGATCAAGGCACGTCACCAAGTCAGAACTTGACGAAATTGCAGGAATAGGAGAAAAGAGAAAACGCAACCTGCTGGCGCATTTTGGTTCGGTCGAAGCAATGAGGAGGTCAGGGGTCGAAGAAATTTCACAAGTTGGTAAGATAAGCGAGAAGCTTGCGAAAATTATTGTGGATACATTGAATTCGTAAAGCGAGCCTGCACGTTCGTTCTTGGCGACTCTAACTCCAGCTGATTTGCAATCTATATTTTGCATTCACAAGTCTGAATATATCTCTCTCACCAAAGGGTCAGCATGAAGAAATCTTCTAAGAAAAGTAGTCAGAAAAGATTCTGGTGCATTCTCGATGCCGACATCCATGCAAAGAACGAAAGTGAAGCCGCAAAAGAGTTCCTCAGGTTGTATGGTATTCAATCGGCGAGCGTCAGAGACGTGCTGGTAGAAGACGCGTAAGACAGTTCACATCGCAAATTCCTCTTGATTGGAATAGATTGGCAAGAAGATTACTTGTAATCTATTCCTTGGCATTTTCCAAAAAGAATCAATCATGTTTTTTGTGAACTGTGTCAAGACAAATAACTAGGTCTTCAATTATGTCTTGATTCAATGAAATCCCCCTTCAGTAAAGATTTGCTGTCAGTTTTTCTTTGGGCCGTCTTGCTGTCCATTGTGTTTTTTGTGGCGAGGCCCGCCATGGGATTTGCCGCCATATTCTGTTGCATGTTCTTCACGTTTTACCTGTTTTCCGACTTTAGCAACGAAAGCAAACCAATGTAATTCTTGGTTCAGATTTTCCCTGTAACAGCCTGCAATAGAAGATTCTCCTTACAGGGTAGTGAACTGATAGTTGTCTCTAGGATTCATTTGCGAGTTTTTGCAAATCTAGTTGAGCGGAACTTCCACCATTTCCGACCGAGCGATTGACGATCGCGAGCTGGCAGAGACAACGGCCGAAATGATCGAAAGGGAGGACGGAATAAGCATCAAGTAAATGACTGTTCTAAAATCAAGCGACAGTGTTATCCCAGAGCTTGACAGGTTCTCGGTAATCAGTCCACCATTTGCAAAGATGTAAATGTAGAAAATCTGTGCTATCCCGTTTGATATTGCGGCAACGTCGCCGACGAAGTGATCCTGAAAAATAATCTGAACGCAGCTTAGAATAGTGATCAGGATGGCGTACGAGATGAAAAGGGTTCCGTTGTCCAACGGCAAGTTAGCAACACTCCCATTGATATTTTTCAACAAAAGATCTGGTAGTTCGTAAAAAACTACTATCGTCAGGAGGCCATAACCAACTGCGTATCCCGTTCTTGAAAAAAATACGCCCAAATCGATGCCAAATATTTTTCTTGTCATTTCAATTAGACACCCATCAATCTCGTTGTTTGCATGAACGGTACCGAAGATTCCCTCTGGCTGAATGAAAGAAGGATGGAGTAAGTTCCGGAGGAAACGCTACCTCCTTCAAAATCTTTGATTGGCAGCTTCAGATCAAAAATCTGCGTGTTTTTGCCCAGCACAAAATTTAGGACGCCCGACGCCGTTCCGTAACTTCCGCTCTGTCTGCCCGGGAGACTTGTCAGATTCGCGTTCAGCCAAAACGACCCTGTTGAAATCGGCGACAAATTATTCCAGCTCAATATGACTGGAATCATCATCGACTCGTGGTCTGCCGATATGTGTGTAGCAGAAGTATTGAGATTTGCAGAAAGATCACCAATTATCGGACCGATCGTCATGTTAGCAGATTTCGTTATGTTGATGCCCAAGAGTGGGACCATATTCGCCGCTACTGTTGTGTTGATCGTTAGGATGCTCGAATTCGAGATGGCCTGTTGCAGGGCTTTTGTATTGTTCAAGAGGGCATCGTAATTTAGAGGAATCGATACGTTAATGCTCTGCGAATAGCCGGGCTGAATGACATATGCGCCAGTGTCAAAATTTCCGACGCGCGTATCATCGATAGATACGTTTCCCAGGAGTTCCAAAGTAAGGGGGTAGATCATCCTATTCGGCACATTGAGTCCGGAGATGGTCAGAGTCGAACTGTTGAGGACTGCATTGAGCTGGCTCGAAGATGCACTTCCGACTGAAACGAGTGCGCCATACTCTTCATAGCCGGAATAAGCCGCGGTGGCCGCAATCGCGACGATTGCGACCGTAATCGCCAATGAAACGAGTTTTAGCGCCTTTGAGATGAACGGAGCTTCCCTGGCCATAGGAGAAGCACAGCCAGAAAGTGAATTCTAGTTGTCGGCGGGAACTTCAAGGACTTGGGTCTGGTTCTGCTTACCAGTCACTTCAACTCCCGAGACCATTCCGACGCCCTTGTCGACTTTGAAGGTTACGACGCCCACTCCCCTGTCCACTTTCATGAAATCAACGCCCCTCAAAAGGAAGGCGGATCCAACCCAACCCATTATCCCGAGAAACATTACTACAATGGCAGCCTGTAAAAGAGAGTTCAGGCTTGGCATGAAATCAGCCGCGGATGAGTTCAAGTCGCTTTGAGCCAGACCAAAGTAAACTTGGTAAACGTCGAAAGCGATCACGAATGTGACCGCAAGCATGATCCCTCCGATTACGGTAACTATCAATCCAGTTGAACCGGACTTGTGAGAAAACAGCTTCAAATGCGGGCTCAAACAGAAAAGGGAAATTTGTTATAAATCAGTTGAGAGCTCTAGATACTGTTTCAAAATCCCACTTCAAGCTCTGTACGGATTACCTACTTGAATCTCCCAAAAACAAAAACTGCTATCCGGACGACGATGTAGAAAACGATGAAAAAGACTGACGAATAGAGAAATCCTGTCAGCAAGTAGTTTACAACGGCGATTCCTGAAAAATGATTCATTTCAGCCTCGTAAAGCGCACCGACCAACACGAATGCCAGGTAGATCAGACCAAACCTGATTTTCATATTGTTGGACCGATTTGCCCAAAACCTAGGTAATCAATTTTTGCCAATTGAGTGAGTAAGACGCTTTTCCTAAAGATCGCCCTATTATGGTGTCTTGTCTCATACCCTTACACGAACATTTCCGAGAAACGAAGATACTCATTCTTCGTAAGTGAATTTTTGATTCCGGTTTGTTTCAACTAACTGGAGAGCAAAGTAAGAAACTAAGCTATCAAAATATGTTGACTAGGTTCATTAGATATGGTTCAGACTCCCAGATCTCACATAAAGAGCGTGTGTGTTCAAACAGTTGAGCAGCAGAACCGAACAAATAACCAGCGAAGTACGGAGATTGGTTTTGACGGCGAGAAGCCTTCAGGCGCAGTTAGATCAATCGATACCAAAGAAAACCCATGAAGAAGTCATCGCAAGGATGCAAGGAACCATTGACGGAATGTCAGCGGAACTCAGACGGACAAAGTCTCAGTTGGAGGAAACCCAGACCATTGGACAGGGACTGGCTCTACTGAGCAAACAGGTCACAGTTTCAGGCGACACCATCAAGGAAGCGACGGTAAAACTGTCCGAAGTAACGGTACCGAACCAAGTGTTCCAGCAAGCAATGGCCAAGATTTCAGAGCTGGAGCAGGTCGTCTCCAGAAAGGATCAGGAGATTCACACAATCCACGAGCAGACAGTTCCAAAAGAGCAATACAACCGCGCGGAATCCAGAATAGCCGAACTTGAGAACGTTCTTGCAAACTCCATGCCGAAGACCGAATTCGAAGACCTATCCCAACAGATCGACTCGCTGACAAAGACGGCGCCGATGGTCACGCACTCCGGAATGGAAGAAATCTCTCACATCCCAACTCCACAAACCGTACAGATAACCGCAAACTGAGACCTCTTCGGAGGCCTCTCTCTTTTTTCTCGTTCATCTCATTTTTCGATTCAACTAGACCTTATTTTTGAGCCACTAGCAATCAATCTCAAGACGAGTCACCTGTGTGTCGGATTGAGGCTAGAAACTTGTACGTTTTCTCGAAAAGTTTGCAAAAAAAAGAGGAAATCTTAGAAATCAAAGATCAAGCACGAACCACACTAACAGTATAAATACCGCCCTTCAATACCAATTCTGCTTTTCGTATGAGACAAGGCCTTAATCGGGAAAATAGCGGAATCGCAGCTGCTGCGATAGTTGTTGTGATAATTGTGATAATTGCTGCCGTCGGAGTTGGTGCATATCTCGCGCTCGGTTCATCAAAATCGAGTTCCACTTCGAGCGTGGCCCAGGTCACGACAACTCCTCTGACTACATCTTCAGTGCCTCCCCAGACTCAGCTCGTCTTCGAGTACTCCTTCGACCAGCGCAAGTATGGTTACTAACTCCACATCTTCACCGATGACAAGTTCCACTGAGATCGTTAATACTAGTACCAGTATGGCAGCGTCCTCGAATAGTACGACGATGAGCACCGTAGCAAACTCCTCGGGTCCCCAGACCACCCTGGCCACGGTATCTGGATGTTACAACGTTACTACTACGTACACGACAACTGAGACGCTTACTGGATACACTTCAGTTTATACTGCTTCTTCCATCGTAATAACTGGAACGACGGGAGTTATAACGGGAACTACTTTCGCATTTTCAGGTGGAACCTATGACTGCATGGTATACCCCGCAACCACATTCTCGCTTAACGGAACGACTTACACAATAACGGGGACTACTTTCTTTATCCCTGAGACTTATACGGAATCTCAGAATGCTACAACGATCACAGAGACTATCACATCGACCTACACGACTTCGGGACCTTAATCTCAGAACCTGGTTCCGACAAGACTCTTCGCGTAAGACAGGTCTGTTGGCAACAGGTTACAACTGTTGCCATAACTACCGGCCATTTTTCAGATCTGTTTCTGCAAGTATTCCGACTCCAGATCTGTAAATCTCAAGGTTAATTGAATATCTGGATGAGATAGTTCTCTCAAGACGGAAATTCTTTGTCTACTTTGAAGTATGCCCCTATTGTTGAAGCAAAGTCGATTTCGAAAGAATACGGTGACGTCAGGGCCCTTTCAAATCTGGACCTAAACGTGATGCCAGGGGAAATCTATGGACTCCTGGGACCAAACGGTGCCGGAAAAAGTACAATGATCAAAATAATCGCCGGATTGGTCGCTCCGACCTCGGGCTCAATTCGCGTAATGGGACAGGATCCTTCTACGGATCCGTTAGGAGTAAAGTCAAAAATTGGATATGTCTCTGAAAGCTCCACTCTCTACGATTCGTTGACCCCACGAGACTTTTTCGAATTCATTTCTTCCATTCGGAAAACAAATCCGAAACTTGCCTCGGAAAGGATCAAAGCTCTTGCTCCAGTCTTTGGATTGGATCAGTATTACGATTCACCAATCGCGACTCTTTCAATGGGCACGAAGCAAAAAATTTCACTCATCGCCGCACTGATTCATGAACCTCCATTGTTACTTCTGGATGAGCCTCTTAACGGGTTGGATGCTAGGAGCAGTCGCATAGTCAAGGATATCATCACGCTCCATGCGAAGAAAACTGGAGGAGCTGTCCTCTTCTCGACCCACATCATGGAGGTCGCGGAGCACGTCTGTGATCGTATCGGGATAATTTACCAGGGCGAGATTGTTGCTGAAGGCTCACTGGACGAACTTCGGGGAAAAGCTAAGGCGGTAGCCGTTACCTCAGGAAACAATCATGTGGCTTTTGGAGAGAATGTCGCACCAGCAACTCTCGAAGATGTGTTTCTCAAACTAACTCACGAGGAAGAAGAGATCCAGGAAACTATCCGAACGTTGAGAGAAGCTTTCTTCGTCGGGAAATGATTGTAGCGGATGAGACTTCGAGAAGCTTGGAAGCTAAGTCGCTATCCATACCGTGAAGTCGCCTATCGTTCGATTGAAAACAGTCGCGGTTCGACCTCGGGTTACGGGTTACATGGTCAGGATCTGCGGAAAAGGTTCGACAGGACGATCGGCAGTGCTAGGACCAGCAAGGTCGCATTTGCCGTCTTGGGGACCATCGGGGCATTTTTTCCGTTCCTGGAATACATCGTGGCTCCAACGCCAGAAGCTCTCGTCAGCGGAATTTCTCTCAGTCTCGCCATCAGTCTCGCTTACATAGTATTTTTCTCTCTTCAGATCCTACCATCATTTTCGAGCGGTGAATCCTACTATCTTCTCCGCTCTTTGCCACTGAACGAGCAAGATTTTTCCCTGATCGCTTTGCTTTCTTTCATTAGAACCTTCGATTACATTGCCGTCACAACGACTCTAGTCCAGATCTGCGCCGTTGCACTGCTGACTCACTCATTGATTGCCACGGTAATGATGACGGCTGGATCGCTTGCGAATATTGTATTCGCGATGGCAATCGCGCTCTGGTTTTCGGGAATTTTCTACAGAAACGTGACTCGAGGAGGACGATCTCTTACCGCCAAAATAGGACGAACTCTGTTTCTGATAACGTGGGGGATTGCTGCAATGAGCATCGCATTCCTGTTCAACTTCGTAAGTTACGCACTTCCCTTTTTTGCTAGTGCGATTTTAGGGAGCATTACCCAGCCGGTTGGTCTGGTTCTCTCCGTGTTGCATCCATTTTCCATTGGCCTGGCAATCACGAATGTGGTCTATCCAGGACTTTACTCGTCTCCTCTCCCACCAAGAGTCATTCTCCTCGTGCCGAGATACGTTCCTCCGTTGCTTTCGTACTTCGCAACCTTTGGTTATTTCATTCTCTCATTTTTCGCCGGTCAGCGGACGTTTCGGTCAGTTTCAGCAATAACTCGGGGGTACGGGTTGACCTCGGTGAATAAGCGGGTTACAGATTTCTCCCTTAGATTGCAGAAGCCTCTCACTGCCTATGTTTTGAAGGATCTCCGGCTTGCGTCAAAGAATCCTTCTCTCGCATTCTTCTACGCCACTCCCCTCTTCGAAGTGATAACCCTAGCCGTTGTAACGTCACAATTTCCGGTGATGAAAGCGACGTCGATGATAATTGCGACAGTGTTGGGATGTTTTTTCACAATCATGATTTGTTCTACCCTTCTGAACACGGAGGGCTCTGGTCTTGAATACACTCTTTCACTTCCCCTTCGGGGAAGGACAATCATCAACGCCAAGACGATAATTGCAAGTCTAACCTACGCACCCGTTCCTATTACATTGCTCGCAATCGGCCTCTCAAAGCACATAAGTTCAGAGTACACTCTTCTGATCCCCTTTGTCGAGGCTCTCTCCGTGATTGCTGCTTGCATCTTCGAAATTGCTTTTTTTGTCAAGCCTCGAAGGAGAGATGGAGCAGCCGGGGACGGAATCAGTCAGGAGGGATTCAGCATAATGGCAGGTTCTGACATTAAGCGCCTCATGGAATCATTTGCAATCTCCACGACGATCTTGTTGACTCCCGTCATTGGCTACGCAATAACGTTCTTGCTCAGTCTCGACCACGAACTTTCAATATTGGTAATGACGTGCATTTCAGCAGGCGAATTAGGGATAATTGCAGCTCTAGTCAGAAGGTCGGTCCGGTAACTTTCAGGACCTAATTCTCTGTTTGCACCGTTTTTCTCAGCTCAAGAAAATGTCTTTCGTCTCAATGAGGAGGGACAATGCAAGCACGTTCAATGAGAATCGAGCTCTCTAGACTCCGTTCAGCTCGTTTCAAGCTCTTCTGAGCTTACAAAGCTCGTTTCGAGCTCTTCACTCAGAAAACAGCTCCCCTTGTGCGAACGCAGAAAATTTTTTTCTTTATGAATCAATGAGAGCTAGAATTTAAAGAACGATTAGGAATAAATCATCGCAAGCTTCTGGATTTTAAGTAACGACTATTTTGTGTAAGCTTGCTTTTTGAAAGTGGAGCTCGCGCAGAAAAGAATGCCTTTCTCACGTTGAAGTCAGCGAAGTGCCGCCGAGAACTAGAAATCGGTTTTCAGGAATATTGAGATTATTCCTATGAAAGAAAGGACCATTCCAAAAATGAAAAAGTATTGACCCGGATAAAGCAAACCTGTTTGAGAGCTGAAAGAAAGCGACATGTAGCTTCCAATGATGAAGAAAAATAATCCGCCCCCGGTTAGGAAAAGGTTTAGCCTGCTGATTGAATGCTCAACAGAACTTCTCTCGACCAAGCTAATCTCGAATGTCTTCTCATGATGAATGACTGTGCTATATACGTGCTAGCCAAGTAGATTCGGTTGAATATTGCTTCTATTTATTCCGAAAATAGAAGAAATGGATTCCGTCTCAGTGATCCCAGAATTTTAGGGTCAGAGCCGTTCTTCTTTTCGATTAATCACGTCTAGCTTTGCGAATATCTGTTTCTGAGAATAGAGAACAGCTGATCCGATTGAGAGTGCTATCGATGCAATAAAAAGAGGAGAGCTTGCAAGAGACAGAGCAAATTTCTGCAAAGTCGCCAGTGAGAAGTTGGCGAAATCAGTTCCCAGCGCTGTCTTAAGCACGGACACATAGAGAAACCCAAGAGACGGTATTCCCAGAAATACCAGCGGATGTTTGATCGCGGCATAATTCATGAATCTTGAATCGAAGTCGAATTGGGCTTGTTTTGTCTCCGCAACTGGAATAATGGCTGCCTGAGTGATAGGAAACTCTCTCACCTTAAGGCCCTGCTGCTCTGCAAACTCGAGTACTTCCTTCTCGACCACGACGCTTCCAGTTCCTGGAGGAGAAATCAATGTTAGGGCTTTCTTTCCATAAGAACGGAAGATAGAACCTTTGTCGGCAATCTGGCCCTCGTTGTGAGCCCGATCTATGGAATCACGATCCAACCGTGATCCAATTGCGATATCGACCTCACCTTTTTCCACGGCATCGATTAATTTCGTCGCGTCCATCAGATTGAAATTGGAATCTACGGCCACTGTAAGGAGGGCCTCGGCTTGGAGTTTTTTTGCAGCCAGGAAAAGGGAGGTTACAGCGTCTGATCTTCCGAGCTCTCTCGGATGCTTGATAATTAGGCATCCCATCTTTCTGGAAATTTCCTCAGTCGAATCTGACGATCCGTCATCACAAACGACAATATCTGCTCCAAGAGGTAATAGGCGGACAATTGCCTTCGCGATGGTTCCCTCAGAATTGTGACATGGTATTCCGATCAGAACTGTTGACTTCAGTTTAGCCTTATTCTCAATCGTCTCGATTTTGGCGGGAGTCGGTTGTTTCGACGTAGTCGTGGCCTCCCGCGGTTCCTCGCTGGTCGGATCTTTCCGCCAGAAGAATTTCTCGGCTGGAGTCTGGGACATAACTTACCTTATTTTCAGAATGACGGGATCGAATATCGAGATTGTGTTACCGGCTGTCGAACTTGCTAGTAACTCCTGCAAATCCTCTTCATGAGTTGAGATTGTAGCGGTTCCCGATACTATATTGATAATTGAAAGTCACGCAAATAATAGCCTGTACTGTCAACGGCGGCCCAAATTGCGGGCTTAAATGCCCTAATTATATGTATCACAAATCAATGCAACTTTGAATCCTTAGATAATTTAGCGGCAGAAATTCGTCTTCTCGCCTCAAGAAGTTTCTTTACTATTAATGCGCAGATTGTTACCTCCACTGTTAGAAATACAGCCCATCCGAAAACCTGACTGTACGGAAGCAGGAATACGAGCAAGAATCCCGCGAGCATCGCGAACATAGTCAGAGTCGCCACGAGAGGCAGCCCTTTCTCGTTGTAGCTCGTGAAAGCCACCTCCGTGGGTTTGTTTCTTGCTAACTTTCTAACGCAAGTCCTTTCTCTTCTAGGGCTTTCCGGATCTTCCAAGGATTCAGGGGCATTTCGATTTGAGTTATTCCAACGTGGGCTAGGGCGTCAACGACTGCATTGACGAAAGCCGCTGGGGAACCAACCGTGGCAGATTCTCCAACTCCTTTCAGGCCGAGCGGGTGATGAGGTGATGGCGTCACTGTCTTGTCGGTCTCCCACTTTGGAGTTTCTACGGCTGTAGGAATCAGGTAGTCCATAAAGTTCCCTCCATAGACGTTACCGTCTTCATCGTACTTGATCTCTTCGAGGAAGGACGTTCCGAACCCCATGGTCAGGGCTCCCTGAATCTGTCCGTCAACGATTAGCGGGTTTATGATGTTGCCGCAGTCGTCGACAGCGATGAAACGCCTAACTTTTGCTTCGCCGGTTCCCCTATCGATATCGACCACGCAGATGTAACTCCCGAATGGAAACGTCATGTTGGGAGGATCGTAATAGTCAACGGCTTCGAGGCCCGCCTCCACGCCGGGAGGATTATTCGTGTACGCGGCAAAAGCGATCTCTTGGATAGTCTTACCGCGGTCAGGAGAGCCTTTCACGTAGAACCTGCCCCTTTCCCAGACGAGATCTTCCTCTCTGGCTTCAAGCAGGTACGCTGCAATTTTCTTTGCCTTGTCGCGAATCTTTCGTGAAGCCATTGATGCCGCAGCACCCGCCGTAGGAGTACTTCTGCTAGCGTATGTCCCGAGACCATAAGGAGCGGTATCAGTGTCGCCCTCTTCGACGACAATGTCATCAGTCGGGATTCCCAGCTCCTCAGCGATAATCTGGGCATATGTCGTCTGATGTCCTTGACCCTGTGACTTCGTTCCAAATCTCGCGATCACTTTGCCGGTTGGATGGATCCTGATTTCAGCGCTGTCGAACATCTTCAACCCAAGAATGTCGAAATCGTGCGACGGCCCAGCGCCAACGATTTCGGTGAAGCTACTGATACCAATCCCCATCAATTCACCCTTCTTCCTTTTCTCCTCCTGCTCCCTTCGTAGATCGTCGTACCCGATCCTGTCCATCGCCTTTTTCAATGCGGGAGCGTAGTCTCCGCTATCATAAGTCCAGCCGAGGACTGATTTGTACGGAAACTTTTCCTTGGGAATGAAATTCTTCATTCTCAATTCCGCGGGGTCCATCCCGATTTTGTGGGCGAGGATGTCAACCATTCTTTCGATGATGTAAACGGCTTCGGTAACTCTGAACGAACAGCGATAGGTGATCCCGCCGAGGGGCTTGTTTGTGTATGCAGCATCGACTTCGCAGAAAGCATTTTTCATATCGTACGAGCCGGTGACGATACTGAACAGTCCAACTGGAAACTTAGTCGGGTTAGCATCTCCGTGGAAAGCCCCATGATCGCTGATTGTCTTTATCTTAACTGCCGTGATCGTTCCGTCTTTTTTCGCCGCTATTTCGCCCGACATGTGGAAGTCCCTTCCAAAGGCCGTCGATGGCTGGTCGTCAGAGCGATCGTTGATCCACTTTACTGGATGACCGGTTATTATCGAGCCAACTGCTGCCACAATATACCCTGGATAGACGTACACTTTGCCACCGAATCCTCCTCCAATATCGGGAGAGATTATCCGGATCTTGTTCTCAGGAATTTTTGTGACCATCGCTGCTACGGTCCTTACAGCATGAGGCGCTTGGGATGTCATCCATAAAGTCAGATGACCTTCGACCGGATCAAAATCCGCAACGCAACCGCAGGTCTCCATGTAAGAAACATGGATCCTGGGATAGTACATATCCTGCTTTACGACTACATCAGCATCGGCGATCGCCTTGTCCGTTGTAGCTCGATCTCCAACCTCCCAGTGGAAAATGTGGTTTGTCCCTTTGTCGGGTCGGACTATCGGAGAATCCTTCTCAAGTGCCTTGAAAGGATCTGAGACTACAGGAAGAGCCTCATATTCGACGTCAATTAGGGCAACGGCGTCTGCGGCAATGTATCTGTCCTCCGCCACGACACCTACCACCTCCTGCATCTGAAAGACCACCTTCTCAGTGGGCAAAACCATCATTTTGTCATAGGCGAGAGTAGGAATCCAGTCAAGACCCAGTCCCTTGAGGTCATTTCCAGTGATGACGGCCACGACTCCTGGAAGGGCTTTCGCCTTCTCTGCGTTGATGCTCTTGATCTTAGCATGGGCGTATGGACTTCTGACGAAGTCGAGGAATAGCATCCCCTCCAGCTTGACATCGTCGACGTAGTGACCTCTGCCGCGTATCAGTGAAGGGTCCTCTTTCCGCTTAATCGGATGGCCTAGTCCGTTAATTACTGGTGTTTCTGTGATTGTTGCCAATTTCGATTACCCTCTTGGATTACCTCGCGGGCACCTCAATCTGCTGCTGCCGCATCTTTTCAGCGGCGTATTGAACAGCTTCCACTATCTTGACGTATCCAGTGCATCTACAAAGATTACCCGAGATCCCTCTTCTGATCTCTTCTTCACTCGGATTGGGATTCTTTCGAAGTAACTCAACTGAGGCTAGCATCATACCAGGAGTGCAAAAGCCACACTGGAGCCCATGTTTTTCCCAGAATCCTTCTTGAATTGGATGCAGCTTGCTTCCCTGCGCTAGGCCTTCCACGGTAGTTACCCTAGAACCATTCGCCTGAACCGCAAAGACAGTGCATGATTTTACCGCTTTGTCATCAAGCAGAACAGTACAGGCTCCACAATTTGAGGTGTCGCAACCGATATGCGTTCCCGTGAGATTCAGTTTTTCCCTCAAGAGATGGACCAAAAGTAAACGGGGTTCGACTTCCGCCTTTCGATCCTGGCCGTTTACATTCACGGAAATATTCATCTTGTTCACCGTCTTACATTCCCCCTCCAACAGTCCGCTTATGGGCTACCTTCAGCGAACGAATAACGAAGATCTTTACCATCTCTTTCTTGTATTCCAGGGGGCCCCTCAGGTCTGTTGTCGGACTCGATTGTTCCGATGCCAATACTCCAGCTCTTGAAAGGACACTCACGTCCGCGAGATTTTTTCCTACCAAATATTCTTCAGAATTCGTCGCTTTTATCGCAGTAGGCCCAACGGCCGTCAATCCGATTCCGGCTTTCAAACATGTTCCCCTACTATCCAAGGAGATTTGAACACCCACTCCGACAATTGCGAAATCTCCAACTCTCTTTTCCAGTTTCAAGTAAGCTCCTCCACTTCCGGGAGTGTGGGCGGGAACTTGGATTTCTGTCAGAATATCATCGTGAGACAGCGATGTAGTGAACGTATCAACGAAAAAGTCCTGTGCCTTAAATTTCTTTGATCCATTTGGTCCGATGGCGTGAAATTCTGCATCTAGAGCAAGCATTGTTGCAGGAAGATCATTCGCTGGGTCGGCGTGGCTGATGTTTCCACCAGCAGTGCCCCTGTTACGAACCAAGGGATCTGCAATATTCATAGCCGCATCGTGGAGAATACCATACTTCGACCGGAGAAGATCGGAAGATTCAAGATCTGCCATTCTCGTCATTGCGCCTATCTGCAAAACACCATTAGATTCCCGGATGTAATTCAATCCCTGAACTCGATTGATATCAATGAGATGAGACGGTGAACCCAGTCTCAATTTCATTACAGGAATCAGGCTTTGCCCCCCGGCCAGGATCTTGGCGTTCTCTCCAGATTTCTGGAGCAAAGAAAGTGCTTCCGGAAGAGTAGTAGGCGAATAGTACTCAAACGAAGACGGTATCATGCTATGAACCGAAGACGTTGGCTCTACCTGACACTATTATGCTTTTAGCGAATTTTCTACGACGGAATTCTGACACAGGTTAGTCATTAATATATGACGTCTTTCCCTCCGAGTGTGCAGTACAAACTTGGCAAAAAAGTAAAAATTACTTCCGCGAGAATATTAGATGGGTTTGCAAGAAAGTTCAACACGGACGAGCTTTCTTCGCAGGACGCAGTCGATAGAATGAAAAAGAGGCTCTTGATGCGGCGTAGAATCAGCAATGAAGGTCGACCGATCGCCGACTGGAAGGTAGTTGCACAGCAGTGGTATGGATACAAAGCTCTGGATTCCAATTCAAAAAGAGCCTGAGGCTATCCTGACACACCTAAGGAAGGGATAGGGCAGACTCACGACGCTTCCAAAGGAATTCCACCAAGGGAGGCTCCAGAGTTTATCCGGGACAGGTTAGACGAGTTAAGCGTCTCTTAATGCCTGCAAGAGGCTCTGAGATAAACTCTGAGCCGGTCGCCCTTCTTGTTCTTAACGGAGAGTCTTTCTCGTATGTTATGGCAGATGAGGAAGGAAGGAAATCAAGTCCCGCTCCTGTATCATCCGAACCTCAATCCGAGGCATTCTTTATTGCAAACTCGGGAACATCAATTCTGAAGATCAAATTGCCTTGTGTCGAATTGCTAGTATTGACGCAGCAGGAGGGTGCCCCCTTTGCTTTCCAAGAGGCGAGGAAATCATGACTGCCTCTAGAATCAAAACAGTGGAAACTTTGGTGGTTGGCGACCTCGTTCTAACCGAAGATGGCATATTCGCTCCGTGAAATCAATCAATAAACACGAGTTCGCTGGCGAGATAATTGGTGTAAGACACATGGTTCGTATGCAGTTACCAACACCACGCCCGACCATGAATACATGGCTGCCATCCCTGTGCGGAATGGTTCTCAACTGAGTCAGATGTGGTCGAGAGCAGCTGATATTCCAGAGAGCGCATTCCTCTGTCTTCCAAGACCACGGCCCGAAATGGTAGCGCTAGTATTTATCGAAACAACGCATGAATATTCACAAAGACAGCATTACTGGGATGGAATCAGAGTTAGATGCATCAGACGTGTCCAGCGGATCCCGCTTAATGATGATATGTTGGCTGTTGCGGGAAGGTATCTCGCAGAAGGTACATTTGTGCCAAAAAAGACGGATGTACTATTCAGTCTAGGAAAAAGCAATTTGGAATATGAGGGCGCCTTGTAATTATCCCAGCATTTTAAACGACTGAAAGTGTCAAACAGCATTAAATCAACGAAGGACGGTGTTAGGTTGTTTGTGTATTCGATGAAGCTGGGGCGTTTTTTAGCACATCATTTTGGAAGAGGTGCAATCGGAAAACGTTTGCCGGGCGGGAACTGGCGCTTCCAAACAGAATGGGATCAATACTGCTGAAAAACTATCTGGAAGGCGATGGAACTCCGGAAATTCATGGCCACAGATCATCAACTGTTAGTAAAGAGCTTGCGCATGGACTTCAATTTCCGGGAATCAAGCTTGGCTATCTGAGTTCGTTACAACTCGGTACACCTGCTGGTGAAGACGTGATAATGGGGCGTCGTGTGAATGTCAAACAAGAATATCGCAACACCTTCACCCCATTTGTCAATCAAATAAGAGTAATGTCGTGGCTCGATGAAGATTATTATTTCATGAATTTGGAATCAATAAAACGAACTTTCTACAAAGGGGACGTGTTTGACGTAACTGTTGATGGTGACTTGATATGCTCACTTGGGCATCTCACGCACAATTGCCCGCCTTTCCTAAAAGCAGCAAATGAAGCAATCGGCGATAAAATTCCAATACTAAAAGCACCAATCGAAATGGACGCCTGTGGCAGTCTCGCTGACAAATACAAAGTCACCCGAACACCAACCGCCATCTGGTTTGATTCCAAAGGCAGAGAGAAAAGCGCATTCCGATCGCCGGCAAATCCTGGAGCGACATTCAAAAGTATCTAACACGTATGGCTGGTAAACCAACCGGCGCGACGTCCGTCAGTGCGATGACGCACTAGAAAGACAAGACAGCGTCAACATACCAGTGTTGTCCACGTTCATGCCAATTAACATGCTTGACAACATCATAATCAACATCATTGACAACATGACAATACTCCATGTTGTTATTGAAACAACTTGGCGATATTATCCGGTTGACATCATTGTGAACGTTCACTAAACATTAAATCATTGTCACCCGCAACATGGTTACGACATCAGTTTGACATCCGAAAACGAAGATACTCAGATCACGAACGAATCGAGCACATCTGCAAAGAGCAGACAGAACGAGCACGCAATGTTTCATTCAAGTTAACAATGATGTTTGCACCAAGTTAACAATGCCGCTACTCAATAACCGATAAGTAGACTTGAACATGCTGTTATGGTCAAAATTGCTGGCGGCGTCCCGTTTGTCAGCGAAGCCTGTTCGATTGGCTACAGGCGAATAAAACTATCGTGACGAGCATTCACAAGTTTTTGACTGCGTCTACATGCTAACCCTATGGAGGGCTCGAGCTGAAGGAGAACCGATAAAGTCATGTCCCACTGAAATAGAAGATTTTTCTAGAACAACGTGAATGATACTATTGGTATGGCTCGAGGAGGGATAGGTTGGAAGATTGCAAGTAGGGAGTCCTGTGAATAGGCCCGATCAAACTATCGGGATTGAAACCATTGAAGATCTGACGCGACTTTTCGAGAAAGCTAAGTATGTCGCAGACCCCCAGATAGCAATGGCTGTTTTTCTCTCCTTGAAACTGCGCAAGCCATTGTTGATCGAAGGAGATCCTGGATGTGGAAAGACTGAGATTGCGAAGGTTCTTAGCGAGGGACTGGGTACCAGGCTCATTCGTTTGCAGTGCTACGAAGGCTTGGACGCGAATTCAACGATCTATGAATGGGATTACTTGAGACAGCTTCTGCACATAAGGATCGAAGAGCAGAAGTCATCTCCCGATAAGTTAGAGCAAGAGATTTTCGGCGAAAGATTTCTATTGAAGCGCCCACTTCTTGACGCCGTACTCGACGAGGGTAGCCTTCCGCCGGTCTTACTCATCGACGAAATAGATAGGGCAGACGAAGAATTCGAGGGATTTCTACTCGAGCTCCTTGCCGAGTTTCAAGTGACTGTTCCAGAGCTTGGGACATTTAAGACAAAACATCGCCCAATAATTATCATCACTTCCAACCACACTCGCGAGCTCGGCGACGGCCTGAGACGCCGCTGTCTCTACCTATATCTGTCATATCCATCTTTCGAGAAGGAGCTGGCAATAGTGAAATTGAAAGTTCCAGGGATCGAAGAAAAACTTGCTCAGGATGTCGTTGCGGCCGTAGAAAAAATACGCTCGTCCGAAGATGTGATTCGTAAGCCGGGAACTTCCGAGACACTGGACTGGGCTTCCGCTTTACAAGTCCTGGGAGAAAATCGACTAACTCCCGTTGTGGCGAGACAGACTCTCAGTTGCATACTGAAAAATTCGGATGAATTCGCTCTTTTCGACGAGGAAAGACTCAGAAACATCCTTGAAGAGTCTCCGAAATGACCGCTGATCTTTCTGACGAAGTTAATTCAAAGGTCGAACAAGAAGTGCCTTTTTTGAATCGGCTCGTTCGATTCAGTCAGCTTCTTCGCATGGAATCGTTCGAAGTGACTCCGTCGGAGACTCTAGATATGGCTGAAGCGATCCCGATAACCGATCTTTCGAAATTGGAAGACTTTCGCACGGTACTCCGAACAACCCTTGTGAAGAGGTCTGAAGATTACGAACGGTTTGAGACTCTCTTCAGAACGTTCTGGCTTGATCCAAAAGCCGGAAGAAGAAATCCTCTAGGTAGGGTTAGTCTACCACGAGAAAAAATTGAGAGATCACTAAAATCTCCAAATTCCAACCGGATAGGCAGGGGAAGAGTCACCGCCGGAAGCATGTTCCAGTCAGCAGCTCCGGGCGCCGACCTGGATAACAAAATTCTTGCAGTTTACAGCCCACTTGAAACGCAGAGCCGCAAAAGTTTCGCCGAGCTGAACGAAGCGAAGGACAGACTCCGTCTAAAACGCGGATTGAGAAGTTTTGCAAGAGTAACCGCGACTTTGCCGGGGCGGCGCTATGGAATGTACGAAGGTCGTGAGCTTGATTTCCGACGGACGCTCAGAACTAGTTTGAAAACAGGCGGCCGAGAAATTGAGATCGAACTCAGATCGAAAAAGATCTCAAAATCTAGAATCGTCGTCCTGTGCGATATTAGCGGTTCTATGGATATTTACAGCAACCAGATTCTCAAGATCGTGTACCATATGAGCAATACGATCCGCGGGTCAACCATCTTCGGATTCAGTACTAGAGTAGTACCTCTGAACAGATATCTGCAGGGAAAGTCTCTGAGGGAATCTTCAGATCTCATTTCAAGGAACGTCGATAGCTGGAGCAGCGGGACGCGAATCGGATCTGCTTTCATGGAACTTCTTTTGAAATATTCGGGGGTTCTTCGATCCTCCACTGTCTTCGTCATAATAAGCGACGGTTGGGAATTGGGCGATCTCGACACTTTCAGGAATGGGTTGCGGGGAATAGGTCGTCAGGTAAGGAGAGTGGTCTGGCTGAATCCGCAGGCTGATAGTCCCGATTATCGGCCTTTAGCTGAAGGAATGAAAATTGCCCTCCCCCTCGTCGACGTTTTCGCCGGCATAGACATATTCTTCGACAGAAACAAGTTCAGGAGCGTTTTCGGAACTGCCTCTAGACAAGATGGAGCTCGTAAATCAATGATCCAAACGAGGCCGGCAATCGACAACTGATTTATACTTCAACGAACCTAATTTCTGGAAGATTTCCGATGACGCACGACTTGTTGCTCAGGCAGCTTGAGCTCGGTTCTGAAGACATTCCGTTCGTCGTTGTCGGGGTCTTGAGGACGAACGGTCCCACTGCAATCAAAGCCGGGAATAAGGCAATCATCCTTTCAGACGGCTCAATTGAGGGATGGGTTGGAGGTCACTGTACTGAAAATGAAATCGTAACGAATGCTATAGAATGTCTCAAGGAAGGTACTTCCCGAACTTTGGATTTGACAACGTGCCAAGGGGGCACCATGGCTGTTTATCTGGAGCCTTATCTTCCAAAGAGGAAGCTATTGATTTTTGGGCACGTTCCGATCGCGAGCGCTCTCTCTGGACTTGCAAAATCCCTTAATTTCAACGTGACGATCATTGACAGGACGGCCACGAAAGAAAGATTCCCGGACGCGGATGTTATTCTGAAATCGATGGAGGATTTGGAGAAGAGCTTCAATTCTAGAAACACATTTGCAGTCATTGCAACGATGGGTGAAAGAGATCAGGAGTATGCCGAAAAACTTGCGGAACTAGATGTCCATTACATTGGAATCGTGGCGGGAAAGAAACGGGCCACTGAAGTTCTCGCCTACCTCAGGTCTTCCGGACTATCCGTGGACGCGCTGTCCCGAATAAAGGCTCCTGCGGGTATCTATATCAGATCAATAACTGCGGAAGAAATAGCTCTAAGCATAATGGCTGAGATAGTCGAAATTTCGAGAACGATGAATCCAACTTCGGTCCCCCAAACAGACGTCGTAAATAGTTCAGAGACCCGAAAAGCCGTGTTCGTCGATCCGGTCTGTGGAATGACCGTAGATGAATCCTCTGAATATTTTTCCTCCTTAGGCGGTCAGAAAGCGTATTTTTGCAGCGAGAGCTGCAAGACGACCTTCGAAAACAATCCTGGATATTATATTCTTCAGCAGAATAACAGATGAATATTCTAAAGCCAATGGGCACTCTCAACGCTTTAAGCAAGGTACAGATCCATATTACTGCTTCATAATTAAGAGGCGACGCTCATAACCGCCTTAAGAATTGAAGGCCTAAACATTGCCCAATTGATGGAGTTAGAGTTACCCGATGAGCGAGTAGATCAAGCAATGATCATATTCGATTCCCTTGGGAACATTGCGAAGATAGGTTTCAAATCAGCCCTCGCAAATTGCGGCTGTCACATCTGCCGGGAGATTCTAGGCCGAATAAAGTACGGAGACCTCAGATAACATCCAAGAAGATCCCGTCCTTCGCATCCTGACGATTGACCTCTCACCCTGACGGGAAAGGTTTTTCTCCAAAGAAAATCAGGTATTTAGTCAACTAGCTAGAGACACAAGTTACATGAATCTGGCCAACATAGATATGTTATTATCGACACGACGATTGTAAAGCCGTTGTATCTGAATAGATCAAATTGCAAAATCCAAGACCTCCGGGCCGCCTAACCTTTTACATCCTTATCATCGTATCTATTTTGATAACTCTCTTTGTATCGATACTCCTCGGACTAATACTTCTCGTCGGGGTTATAGTATACTATACTTGGAAAGCTCGATCGGCTAGAACAATTGCTCGTTCAAAAGGGACCGAATCTGAGTCCGGGATCTGAAACAATTCGAGATTCTGGCAACCATCGAAAGACCTTTTCCTGAAGCTCGTAGGAAAGCAAATGCCATCAGTCTAGTATATATTATGTAAAAAAGCGAAAAAGTACAGAGTGAACTTTTTCCCTTGTCAGTTTCCCGCTTTGACGCTCTCAATACCTTCATCAGACGAAGACGTCGCTGGATCATTCTGGCATGGGTCGTAGCTCTCGGGATTTCCCTAGTATTCATTCCGAGACTTTTTTCGTCAGTTTCGTACAATATCACCGGCGGCAGTGGTCCAACCAACTCTGAATCGGTGAAAGCGGCAAACATTCTGAGCACAGAATTCCCCGGCTCTAGTAATGGGAGTACAACAAGTATTCTAGTAGTGTTTCAGGGGAGTAACGTTTTTTCCAACTCGGTCAAAAATAGTGTATTCGCCCTCAACACCACTATTGCCGGTGACAAGAACATTGGCAACTACACCGGCATGGACAGCGTCTATTCGACCGAATACGGAATACTGAATTCATCCCTGCCAAGTCTGCTTCTACAGGTTGGCAGTCTAGAATCCAACATTGCCAGCCTGAACAAGGGAATGTACTCTGTTCAGTCAAACCTATCTTCGTTAAGCACGGATTTGTTTCAGCTTCAGAATGGCATAAACCAGAGCGCTGAATTGATCTACGGAATCCCATCGAGTTTCGTTCAGATCTGGATGGGTGCTCAAGCTCAAGGGATCACAAATCCCTTCGCAGCAAACTCTATCGCGAATTCTACGATTTACAAAGAGACAGCTAACTTTGGCGGTAGTGCGGAATCTATCGTATATTACGCGGTCTTTTTCAGGGCTTGGAACGCAACGTTCCAGACTCTACCAAATTCAACGACCCCCCTTGCCCGCGAGTCTAAGGCAATTCAGAGTGCCGTTTCAGTACTCTCGAGTAGTCCAGGCATTAACTCACAAACTGCCCAGATCATCGGTCTAGTTTCAACGGGCTTGAATGATTCGAACTGGAACATGACAAGTTCAATTTCAAACTTGACCATCTCGACAATTGCTTCTGGCATCCCGCCCCAACTATCATCCTCACTGGGCATAATGCCTAAACAACTGGTCTCGAACATTTATCAATTCGGCCCATCGCCCTCAGCGTCGGTACTTTCAAACTACACCATTTCGTTGTTCGAAGCAAGTCTGTCAAAAAACACAAGTACAAGTTCTGGGATCGGCTTCACCCCTTCGCAGCTCGTGATTGCAGCTTACAATCTTGGGAGCTCTTTCACCTCGAGCGCGCTATGGAAACTTGCATCCTCATTCACAGGAAATGCTACTCAAGTCGTATTATTCAATTCGCCGTTGTTCAAGGTAAACGGTACGTCTCTGGGGAACTTACTGGCAGGTCTTTCCGCTAACGCTTCGACAACTGAAATTCATGAAGCAATCAACAACGAAATATCGAATCAAGCATACTTGGATTATCCATACGTTCCCACTCGAGCAATTACTCAGAGCTTGGTCAGCAAGGACAATTCCACTATGATCATAATTTTCAATTTCTCATACCAGCCGAGCCCGGCTGCGATTCAGCAGATCAAATCCGACGTTCAAAAATCTGATCTTCACGGACTGGGGACGACCTACGTCACGGGTTCGTCAGTAGTTTCTCTGGATCTTCAGAACGCCTTTACTCCAGCTCTCTCTATCACTATAGGCCCCGGAATTGCAATATCGATTCTAATTGTTGCCTTGCTATTTCTTTCGCCCGTCGCCGCGTTAATCCCAATTCTGATGGGCGGCATCTCGATTTCAATTGCGCTCTCTGTTATCTATCTCGCAATCATAAAGATCGGAAACGGAAATATTTCGTTCCTGACTCCGACGCTCACGATACTCCTAGTCCTCGGTCTCGCGGTCGACTACGCCGTTCTCCAGATGAGGAGGACCAGAGAAGAGCGACTCAATGGCAAATCGACCGAAGATAGCGTTGCCATTTCTGTAAAGTGGGCAGGCCAGGCTGTTCTTACGGCGGGAATCACCGTGATCGTAGCATACGTAGTGATGGCCGTTGCAAACGTCCCTATATTCAGCGATGTCGGCACCGCAATAGCATTAGGCGTTTCAATTCTCCTCGCCGCTTCTCTGACTCTTCTTCCAGCAATTGAGCTTTCGCTCAAGGACAGGATCTTCTGGCCCGGATTGGCAAGGCATATGAAAAAGAGCAGTGGCCCAAGCAGGCTTGATAAATTGGCGCGAGGAACCCTCCATAGAAAAATCATAATCGCGTCTGTCATAAGTGTGATAGCTCTGGGGGCTTTGTATACTACGTATACCACTCCGGTCGGAGCAGATTTTCTCAAACTCATTCCAAACTTTCCCAGCAATCAAGCGCTTACGGTCATCACTAACAGTCTCGGCAGCGGGACCATCGCCCCGATGACAATTATCTTGACCACTCCGACTCCCATTACGTACAGCGATAACCAATTCAATCAAACAATCCTAAATCAAATCGAGCAGATTTCAAGCGCAGCCGCAAACACGAGTGGAGTGACCAATCTTGTCGGTCCCACACGACCCTTCGGTGATCCTTTCAACTATTCTGGGGTGAACAATTTCTCTGCGGCGCTTAGAGCGCAATATCTCGGCGGAATGATCTCACAGATTGGTAAGGACAACAAGACAGCCCTGATTATTGTTGGAATTTCTAGCCCATCAGAAAGTGCGGCTGCAATTTCCACTCTGCAACAAATTGAGAAAAATGTGGAGAACGTTCCATCCTCGAAAGGAGAAGCACTTTACTTTGGCGGCGACACGCAAAGCACATACGATAGCGAGTCATTCCTTAACGGTCTACTACCTGAAGTAATTCTGATCCTGGCTGCGGCAGTTTACGTCATATTGTTCGCTCAGCTGAGATCGGCATTCACTCCTCTCCGACTGATATTCACGGTTCTCTGCAGCGTGGTTTTCTCGCTCACAATTATTTCGATCGTATTCTATCACTTGTTGAATCTTCCAATCCTCGACTTCGCCCCGCTGTTCGTGGTGGTCACAATGCTTGGCGTGGGTATAGATTACGACATATTTTTCGTCACCAGGATTCGCGAAGAAGTGCTCAAAGGTAAAACCGATAACGAAGCCATCGTCACCGCAGTCGACAGGGTGTGGGTAACAATCCTCGGCCTAGGCTTGGTCCTCTCGACAGTATTCGGTTCGCTGCTCATCACGGGAATTGCGGTATTTCAGGAGATTAGTCTTGCAGTAGCGTCGGCGATTATGATTGATGTTCTTATCGTCATACTGTTTTTCGTTCCGTCTCTGATGGGACTGGCTCAGAGACTGAACTGGTGGCCGACCAAAATGCGCAAGAAATGAAGACGATTCTAGGATAGCCCAGATCAAAAAATTGACGCGGGCCTCTAATCAATTTCCAAATTTCATAAGCTCCCGCGAATCAATAAATACAGTGTTCGAAGATTCCTGATAGATTCGAGAGACTTCATTTCTTGTCAGTAAGATCCGAAAATTCACTGAGTTCAACCATTTCACTTGCCGACGTGGAAAAAGCTCGCGACCGAATTAAGAATCACATTTTCAGGACTCCATTCTATCCCAATTTGTATCTCAGCCAACTGTTTGGGGCAGATGTTTTTCTGAAGCTGGAGTGTTACCAACCTACTGGCGTATTTAAAATCAGAGGAGCTTTCAACATAGAGCTGGAGAACCTTTCTTCCATCCAAAAGAGTGGAGTTGTAACAGCTTCATCTGGCAATCACGGGCTGTCGGTCGCTTACTCCTCAAAAATATTGGGTGTGGATTGTCTGGTAGTAGTGACGAAAGGTGCCAATCCGGACAAGGTGAAAATGATCAAACTTTACGGGGCAAAAGTTTTCGAAGACGGCCCTACATCGGATTCGATCATATCGAAAGCCAGAGAAGTGTCTAGAGAATCTGGAAGATTTTTCATACATCCGTTTGACGATCCCTCGATAATCGCCGGTCAGGGGACCTGTGGCCTTGAGATGTTGGAGGAGAGAGGAGATCTCGATACAGTCATAGTACCTGTGGGTGGAGGCGGTTTGATTTCGGGGATATCTATCGCAATCAAGGAGTCTTTGCCTAATTGCAAAGTGATTGGAGTAGAGGCGACTGGTGTGCCATCTCTTTACGAATCAATCAGGAGGAAGGAGCTCTTTACTGTAAAGGAACCACGAACTATCGCCGATGGACTATTGGGTCAGACAATCGGAACAACGAACTTTGAGATTTGCAAGAAATACGTGAGCGACGTTGTGCTGGTCTCTGATGAATCAATGAAGGCTGCGGTAAAGTCTCTCCTCTTTGACTCGCATATTCTAGCAGAACCATCGGGGGCTGCCCCGGTAGCCGCGCTGCTCAGCGGGGCCTACAAGCCTAAATCTGGAGAGAAGATTGGACTCGTGATAAGCGGAGGAAATATCGCGTACACTCTACTCCAGGATCTGCTGAATGAGACCTATCCAAACCGATGCTAGTCTTCTGACCGATTCCGTAAATGTTCACCGACTTTGCGTTAACGAATTCTTGCAGTCCAAAGCTCGACGGCTCCCAACCAATACCCGACTTTTTTTACTCCTCCAAAAGGCATCTTTGGGTCTAATTTCGTAAGCATGTCTACGAATTCTGAGCTTTTCTATTGATGGGACATGGTAGATGAAATTCAGACTGTTGTCTCCATAGCCATATCGTATGGATCAGGCTCATAGTCTGCCATAGACTCATCGAATGTCGTTTGATAGGAAAAGATATGCATCCCACCTTCTGTTATTGAAACTTGTTTTAGACTCAGATTTGACATAAGGGTGTGCTCTTTTGTGCCAAAGAAAATCCCATTTGGCCTTCAAAAGAATCCATATAACTGATCGGATAAAATGAAACGTCGTTCCTGATCGTGCAGGAAACTCAAGCTCGTATGAAACCACAGTAACGGTCATTCTATCCAAGGCACCCTAATGATTCGTAGAGACTCAAACATATACCTTGACCAGCAACTAATTCACTCTCACGCTTTTAAATCCAAAGTTAATTCCGCATCGAAGACACTTGGTTTCATAGTCATCATAGATCATCAAACGATCATCGAAATTATTGATCGAATTGCCAAGAAATACATCGCCTTTCTTGTGACTAATATTACACATTAAAGTTCTTTTTGGATCAGAGAGATATGCTGTCAGTGAGACAAATAGACCAATGAGTAAAAATGAAAAAGCAGCATCAATGATTATCCATATTCCCTGTAGCATACTTTACCATCTTCAATCACTGGTTTAATGACCAATAAGCTCACTATTATGCAGTAACTCGAACTATGGTTCTCGTCAAAATTCCCAAAGACAGCTGAAAGGTATAGATATTTTATTAATGGCACACTATTATTGAAAATTCTACAGCAACTCTAAAGAAGCCGAACCCCATTTTACCTTTCCATTCATAGAATTGGTGAATCTAGTGTCTAGCGGAAGCGAGCGTACAACGAAGCCAGTCACGACTGGTTTACGGCTGTGTAAGGCGTGCAACAAAGAGTTCACTCCGGACGAATATCTGGATCACGTCTACGACAATCCGGAGTGCTTCAAAGTATATCTGGCTTCCGAGAAAAAGGAAATGTCCAAACAGTAGACTCTCTATAGCGGAGAGCCCACCATCATATTAACCACAATTTCACATATATCAGAAGAGTACTCGGCTATTCTTCTCAGACTTTCCAGAGCAAGCCGCAGGGATATGACCGCCTTGTTGTCCAGCCTCGAAGATATCAATTCCTCGGTTGCTAGCTCCTCTTCTTTGGCGACCTGCTTCAGCTTCAATATGGCATCGTTCGCCATTTTGCTGCTACCACTGTGAACAGCTCTTAGGGCATTATCGTAAACTTCGCTTGAAAGCTTGCTGAGCTTCATGATGTGTTCGTTCAACGACGGAGATATTTTCCTGCGATCCAATAGTATTTCGGAGCCTGCGACCTGGGCAGCATGATCCGCGATTCTCTCAATACTCTTGACGATCATTCTATAATTCATGCAATCCTGAGCCGTTGCAAGACCGATCTCTTGAATCATAACCCTGTTGTGTACCGCTAGGTTGAGCTGTCTTGATATGAAATGAGCAAACCGATCAACCTCATCGTCGCGATCAATGATTTCAGCAGCCAGAGCAGTATCGCTGTTTGTAAGGGATTTTACGGCGTCAAACTGCATGGAACTCGTTATGATGGCCATCCTACTGAGCGCCTTCTTGAGAGGCAGGTCAACGTTCCCGTGAAGACACTGGGCGAGAATGTTATCTGTTGTCTCCTCTACAATCTCTACCCCAATCAGCTTGTGTCGAATATGAGCCTTCAGTTTTGATCTTAATTCCGGCTGGGGCGTCTTGAACTTTAGACGGACAACGTCAAATCCTGAAACGTAATAAGCTATGAATGCCCTAAGAATCTCGTCCTCATCCTCTTTCTGCGTGATCTCTATTACCCTTTCTGGTGTTTTCTCAACCCTTGTACCTGGGATAACTAGCAGGGACATGTCCGTCTGAGGAACCATGAACACTTCGTCCTTGGCTTTTAGTCCCACACCCTTTGCCCAGTCACTTGGCAAAGAAACAACCAATGTCGAGCCGCCGGTGAGCTGAACTCTTCGCGTTTCTCCACGGTTTGATTTTGATTGGGCCCCTGGTTGCGCAATATCAACATCCTGTGACTCTTCCACTCTTTCCTCTTCCTCTTGCTGCTGCTGTTGGGGATGATTCATAGGAGAATTATCTACTTCCTCAATACTCTATTCGGATTTGGTGTCCAAGCATATATTCGGTGTGTCTATATTGACAACGTATATAGACAATATATTCTATTATTCTTTCTATAGACTCAATAATAAAGGCTTATGGTTATTTTTGGCCTAACTAACTACGCAGGAGAGAGGTGATTTGAGTATAGCGAAACAATTGGCTAAGACTGTTGATAAGCATGGCAAGACTTCGGTACCGGAAAGATGGAACGAGGGCCTTGCTAACCATGAAAGACTGAAGAAGCTTTTGCCTTTTCTAAACGAAGACGAAGGATATCTATAGGGCGCATTCGATTTTGCTTTTGTCGCCCTCCTTTCAAAACGTGATTTTGACTTTATTCCGTTGTTGTTTTTGACCTTATTTGCTCGAAGCGATTTGAGCTTCTATCAAGTCAAGGATTAATAGTGGCAAGGAAATCGGGTTCCAGTAACGAACTTGGATGCGAACGAATTTCTCGCACTGAGCCCGGACATTCTGCGGTGTGCGGTCCTCGACGACGCTGGAAGGGTCGTAAGTTACGCAGAATCCGAAAGAGGAAAGGAAGCTAAACTTCCAGTGAATTCTCTAGTAACGATTAAAGCTCTCGTTATCCAGGGATTGTCCGACGCGCTTCCAAAGGAGTTGGGAAACATTAGATTTACAGTCGTGGTCAGCGACAAGTACAGAATGGTTACAATGCCGTTGGCTGGTCAAACTGTAATGTTCGCCGTGCCGCTTGAGGTAATGCCAGATTCGATCTGCGACGCTGCTTTCAAGAAATTTGGAACCAAGTTCAGGCGTTAACTGGAGAGAAAAAAATGAGTCTCGAACTTTCTATTTCGCTCTCGGATATTTCCAGGGCGACTGCCAGGATACATGGGTATGCATACAGGACTCCGACTTACAAGTCCTACTCTGAAGACTCCGCTTGGTTGAAACTTGAATGTTTTCAACCTACACGTTCCTTCAAAATACGCGGGGCTGCAAACAAGATCCTATCGTTGCCCGAGGACAGACTGGGAAAGGGAGTCATGACTGCCTCCTCAGGCAATCATGGATTGGCAGTGGCTTATGTTGCGAACAAACTTGGGATAGACGCAACCATAGTTCTTCCTGAAAACGTAGTTCCCGAAAAACTCGCCTGGATCAAAGCGCTGGGGGCAAAGGTCGTGCTTTTCGGTAAGCAACAGGATGAGAGACAACGGAAGGCTAACGAGATTCAACAGTCAGAGGGATACGAATTCATCCAACCTTTCAATGACCTTGAGATAATCACGGGTCAGGGGACATGCGGGCTGGAGCTCATCGAGGATGTCCCTGACGTTGAAAATATTTTCGTGCCTATTGGCGGAGGCGGTCTCATATCCGGTGTGTCTCTTGCCGCTAAACTTGAAAGACCGTCGGGCCGAGTAAAGGTGATTGGAGTCCAGCCCGAGGGTTCTCCCTCGATGTTTGAATCATTTCAAAAACACGAGATTGCAACCATCAAAGAAAGCAAAACTATCGCAGATGGACTATCGGTCAGACGACCGGGCGACATCACTTTTGAATTCGTGAAAAGGTATGTGGACAGGATAGTTCTCGTGAGCGACGAAGAAATTTTGGATACGACAAGGCAGCTGATCAAGCAGGAGCACGTGTTGGCTGAGCCGTCGGGAGCCGCGGCGTTTGCAGGTCTGATGAAATCAAAAAAGGAGAATGTCAGTGAAAGGGCTCAAAAATCGGTTGCGATCGTCTCGGGTGGAAATATTTCGGCAGAAGTGCTGAGAAAAATAACTAATCCAGACTATCCAGACTAAAGTGTAATCTAACAGAAAGAATTGCTTTGAAACTCACAAAGCCAGATCTCTGAACCAGCACCACGACCAGTGAAGAGCGTTTGGGATAATCTCAGGATTTTTCGTGTGGACCGCTGCTAGACACCCGGAGCCGAGGCACGTTACGGCGTATTTCATCCCGATGCTCAGCTTATGGTTTTCCTTGAGACTACCTAGTCCCTTCGATCCGCTTGAAATGTGATTCCAAATCGAACCAGTGTAGTTTAACCTGTGTTCTGCCCTCAACGGAACTCTCCATCTTTCGTAACCCTTCCGCGTAACGTGATTACTCATCAGTAAATCTTCTGAACCGAAACCGAGATAGGGGCCTTGAGGATAATGCCAGTCGCTCAGGGCCTCAGTCACCACAACCGCGCAGCAGTTAAAGCTTCGCTCGTTGTAGCCCAGTTTTTGAACGGTGCGCTGGTTCTTTTCGAAAGTGTAATTGGACCAATCAGCGTACCATTTTGGCGAGCTCGGCAATGCGAGGCCCTCCAGCCAACCGATCTTTTCGGAAGTCCAATATTTCATCAGACTAGAGTACCAGCCTTTGGGCAGCCAGACATCATCATCAAGCCATACGAATCGCTCCGTTGTAACCTTCTGGATTGCTCGATCTCTTGCCGGTCCCAGAGGCTTCGAGGTCTCGACGATGATCCGATTTGTGGGGATCTCCGACTCGTTGATCATCGAATGAAATTTCTCGGATAACTCCGGATTCTTTGTTACTATCAGCACATCGAGCTTTCGCTCGGTCAAGACTTGGCGACCTCTGAGACCACGGCCTTTTTCCAATATTCCGCGGTTAGTTTCAGCCCTTGCTCAAGAGTTACACTGGGTGACCAGTTGAGGATTCGTTTCGCCTTCGCATTTGTTCCCCAGAGCTCCTTGATGTCAAGCGGCCTCTCTGGAATCGTTCTCCATTGAATTTTTCCGTTGAACCCCGTAATTTCCTTTGCAAGTTTTATCACGTCCGCTAAGCTGTACGGCTTTCCAGTACACAGGTTGATCGCCTCACCGATTGAATCCTGATTTTCAAGAGCTGCGAGGTAACCCTGAATGTGGTCATCAATATACAAAAAGTCTCGAACTGCATCAGGATTGCCCAGTTTAACCACGTCAGATTGAAGCATCTGCGTGATTGTCTTCTCGATAAAAAAGTGCGTATCCTTCTTTCTGCCGTAAGTGTTGAACGGCCTCAGGATCGTAGCCGGGAATTTGTAAGCATGATTGAGATAGAACAGGTACTTTTCCGCCGCGACCTTTGAGACCGAGTATGGAGAATTGGGGAACTGCACTTTTTCTTCACTCATCGGAGTCTGAGTATTTCCGTAAGTCTCAGAAGTTGAGGCGAATATGAACTGCTTGAGCAGCGGCAGATTGCGCAGCGCAGCTTCGGCAAGAAAAACCGAACCCATATAATTTGTCTCCTGCACTTCAAACGGATTCTCGTAGCTGTAGCTCACTGGAGATATAGACGCGAGGTGGATGATGATTTCCGCTGAGGTTTCTTTGACGGCTCGTTGCACTTGAAAGTAATCACGGAGATCAGCGAAGACCGTTTTGAAGCCGTGATTTGAACTCGGTCTTCCAGTCACGTACCTCTCGAGCGAGTAAACATCATAGTTTAGTTCCTGTAGTCGAGGAGCCAGATGGGAGCCAATAAAGCCAGTGGTACCGGTCAAGAGCACTTTTGTGGGCAATGGATATTTTACCTAAATCGAATTTCGCCTATTTCAAGTTTGTAGCAGACTTGAGGGCAGGCGTTACTGCCTTCGGAAGAAATTTAGATTGAGATAGTCCGAGAAGGTTAACAGCCCTTGTTCGAATCCGAGAATATCTGCGGGATTTCTTACAAACATGCCGAAGAGAATCATCCTCAAATCTCGAAAACGTATATGACGAAAGTGAAGAATCATCTTGCGAGCTTATCCTCAATCTGTAGCAAGATCCGAAACAATTTGCTAAAAATGCCCATCCCTTTTGTTGCCGCGCTCAGTCTGACAATATCATCCTTCTTAACTACTGAAAATAGCGGAGCGAGCAAAAGGTAAAGTCCAAAGAATACGATAAATTGGATGACCAGAATTATCAAACTGGGAATTAGCGAACTGGATGAATTCAGAAGGCCCGAAGCGTAGGCGATCCCAGCACATATTATTGAAGCACTGAGAGCGAGAAAACTCGATCTATAATCTATCTTTGTGTTAAGATATTTCTTTGCGAGGTATAAAGCTACAACTCCTGAAGCGAGATTTGATCCAAGGAGTGCAAATGTTACTCCGTAGGCTCCATAATACATTCCCAGTATCGGTGCGAGGACAAGCGCTGCCAAGCCATCGGCTATAAGCGCATACATGGTAAATCTCGTTTTTCCGATTCCGTTAAAGTACGGCACGAAAACTGATTGCCCAATTATCATCGGGATGTTCGAGAAGGAAATAAGAGCAAGCAGAGGAGCAGCCGAGACGTAACCGGTTCCGAACACTACTCGGATGATTGGACCTGCCGCGGCAATGAGAAAGAAAACGAAGGGTGCCCCTACATATGCAACGTACTTCACTGCATAAACAAATGCGAGTCCGGTATCCTTATTCTGGCCGTGAAGGCTGGAAAATCCAGCGAACAGGGAAAGAGCTGAGGGAAGTTGAGATTATGGAGATGATGGCAGTGACTCCTGTAGCAGCTTGAAAGTATCCAACGGTAGCATTTGAAGTAAACACACCCAGTACAATAGTTACGAAGTTCTGACTCGCGAAATTCGAAAAGTACTGCCCTATCTCTGAAGGTAAACCGTACCTGATTAAACCCTTCACATCTAATAGGAAATTTCTGAATCCAGCTGCTTGCTTTACGCCACCGAGCTTGACAAAATATAATCCAACTATCGCATAGCAAGCCGCGGCCAATAGACTTGATACCTGAGCCGAAACTGCTCCGAAGATCCCAAACCCCAACAAAATTAGGGCAGGAGCCAGGCCGACCTTGACCGCTCCTTGGATTATGTAGGTTGCTCCGGCTTGTTTCGGTAGGGACCAGCCCACCAAAGATGCAATTCCGCACTGCAATGCTATTTGGCCGATCACCGCAAGCGAGGAGAGACGAATGTCTGGTTCTAGCAAGGGTCTGTGGAAAATTGTGTTAGCAATGAACGGGGCAGAGAGATAACAAGCGGCGGTAAGTGCTGCGCCCAAAAGCAATAGGAACCTTATTCCGTTGGTTGTTTTTCTCTTTGCTTCTTCTACTTCTCCGCGAGAGAGGTGGTACGCCGCGAATCTAGTTATGGCAGTGTTGACGCCCAGGCCTGAAAAGAGAATAAAAATTGTTGCTGGAGAGATGGAAAGGGTGTACTCCCCGTATAGATCATGACCCAGAAGACGGGCGACGATTAGAACGTTTAGCAGTAGCAGAAGATTGGAAATGAATGATCCAGCAAGCAGAATCACACTTGATTTGACTGATTGCCTAGCGACTTCGGAACCAGCGGAGCCAGAAACGCCTCATTCCCTCCAACTTCGAACCGTAGTCAGCTACTTCAATTGCGAGTATATTGGTTTATTCGAACCTTCTGTAGTGAAAGCTGCCAAGCAGGAAGGAGGATAAATTATGTCGATGGCAGCGTCATATTTCCCGCGTTTCTGAATCTGTAACAGAGACCCCTCCCCAGTACCTGTAGAACTCTGACTTTTGGAGTGTCTTTGGGATGCTGTCTATTGGTTGATGAATCGCCTCTCTCACGGACATCCAGATTACATTCACCCCGCTGAAAAGACTGGCCACCATCGTGCCTTGCACACGTGGGTTGCATTCAAGCACTTTTGGCACGCCCTCTTCGTCCAGCTTGAACTGGAAACCGAAAGCATAACTGAGACCAAGCTCTCTTGCCGTCTTTAGCGTGTTTTCCATGATGTCTTTTCTGTAATCCAGAGAAGTCCTGAAACTGATCCCGTTCACTACTTCCTTCCTCAGCCTTGGAATCGCTACCGCCACTTTCTTGCCCATGAAAGCGTCGACCGAATATTCGCTTCCGGGGAGATACTCCGAGACCATCAGTTCGGGAAAACCACTCTGATCGTCTCGCGACAAGATCTCAATCAGATCATCAAGAGTGATATCGGTTGCGTTCGGTTTTTCAGTTAGAAACTTCTTGGTAGTCCAAGAAGTACCCTCTCGAAGTACTCTAAACCCTCGGCTCCCAAAGCTCACCGGTGGTTTTACGACCACCGCTTTCGAAGGGTAACCTAACTCTCTTGCGGCTTGGATCAAGCCTTCATTGGATCTAATTAGATGAGATTCCGGTATTGGAACGTCTAGTTCCTTGCATACTTTCAAAAGCTCGGTACTTGTTGTTCGCTCGTTCAACCGCAGACGCGCTTGAGACGACCACTTCGGCATCGATCTCCTCGGAGGTCTTGGAAAGTTTCGCCGTTTCACGAGTTGTCTGGGCAATTACAACGTCGATGTCGTCATTTGAGCAGATCTCGTTAATTCTGTCTACGTAATCATCATCCTCTGGGGCTGGGACGACGCGAAACTTGTCGACCCAGTACTTTCCGATTACATCATGCTTCAAATCTACTCCTGTTACTTTGATTTTCATGCCATCGACGTTTTGTCTCAGAGCGTAGAGAGTACCTCTAGTTCCGGGCGCGCCAATTCCGGTCAGGAGAACATTTAGGACGTTAGGGAGAGAAATTTGAATTTCACCACTTCGTCCTTATTGTATCGAAGGCTTCAGCGTATTTCGCCTTCACCTGGATACCTCGCACCTTGGCGAGACCTTTGACATAGTCGAGCGTGAAATACGGCCTCTTTGCGGCAAACTGGGTTCTGTAGGCTTGAAGCGCCTTCCACTTTTTCATGATGTGCCTTTCCTCAAGAGTGACAAACCCTCTCGTAGGGAAAGTTATAGTGTTCCAGGGGAGCTCGTATCCCCAGAGAGTTATTTCTTTGAAGGCACGCAAGCCTTCGTGGAAAACCGTCTGGTGGTCCTGGTGGAGATCTTCTCCGGATGGAAGAAAAACCATGTCTGGCTTGATTGTTTTTCGGAGCGATATCAGCTCGTCGAGCACTTCCTGGCGATGGTAGGAAAGAGTCCTGACTTCGTAATTGAAAACGATCAGATTCTCTTCTTTGACACCCAGAATCGACATTGCACGATAGAATTCGTCCTTGATCGCGGTTGTCGGGAAACCCTTTGGGACCGATTTTTCTGCGGTTGAAAAAACCACCACGTAAATGTCTGAATTATCTTCCAAGAATCTGGCAATTGTACCGCCGCATCCGAGCTCCACGTCGTCCGTATGGGGAGCGAGCATGAGGAAGCGTTTGTAGTTTATCAAATGAGTCTGGTCAGCCTCGACGTGCAAAAGTACCTTACAAAGGTTTTGAGTCCCTTGTCTTCGATTAACATGTCGCTGAGAGCTTCGGGGTTTATTTTTGCCGACATAAACCCGGCGAGCATTGTTACGGCGGCCTCCCTTGTCTGAGTTCCCCTGCCTGAGTAGAAGAAGTTGATCAGGAACCTCAAAAGTACAAAGTAGGTTGGGAAGCCCAGGCTGTACATAGCCCTGCCCCAGCCCAGGAGGTTTTTGGGGCGAAAGGGACGCAGGTGCTCATATCTGAGATCGGGGAAGAGTTTCACCCTATAGCCTAGCTGCATTGCCTTGTAAAGCAGCCATGTCTCCCACCCGTATGCGACTGGATACCTACCCCCTATTCTCTCAATGTAGGATGTCTTGACGAACCTTCCCCCGCCGTGTGGCATCTGATCTCCCCTTCTTCCACGCGATGACAGCCAGTCGCCTGAAGCAACAACGAGCTTCGGGTCTTCGTCCATTCTTTCCATCATTTTTTCGGAGTAATTCACTGAAAGCTTGTTGTCGTCCCCTGAGACCATCATATAGCGAGTTCTTGGCAATTCTCTATTCTTTGAAAAATCTAATCCAAGATTCAAGAGCCTTGGAACCCTTCGGATGTCCCTCGTTCTAGATCCAGTGTTAACCGTGTGGATACCAGGAAATACGCTCGATTTTGCAACTAAGATTTTTTCGGTGTTGTCGGTAGAACCGTCGTTTACGACCACTATGTATCTGGGGGATGCGGTTTGAGAGATAATCGAGTCGATTGTGGCCCCGATGGTTTCTGCTCCATCTCTGGTTACGATGCAGCACCAGTAATCTGAAATCACAAAGATCCACACATTCAAAAAGCGAAAGGAACTGCTGTCAAGCCACTACCAAAATCTTTGTTGGTTAATGTTCTTTTCCTGAAATCACTGAGAGAAATCTGTTCAAAGATGGGTGTCTAAATGAATCGGGCATTTGGTCCGATGCCTACATTCAAGGCATTTTGAGAAAATAGGACCGCCCCGAACTGCAGAGTGGATGGAATCATCTTTGAGCATTCCAAGACCTCGAGATTCTTCAATCGGATAATGTAATCCACATTTGAATAGTCAAACTCTGCTTTAAGATCAAAACTTTTTCTTCGTGCCATCTGGATCAGAGAACAAACAAAATGAAAGATTTTTAGTCCCCGTTAGGTTCCTGTTGAAAATAATTCGTATCGGGTGTGTAAAAAATCAACAATGTCAGAAGAAGACAAACAAGGCAAGAAAAGAAGAATACGTGTTGTATTTGAGGAGGACGCAAACAGCGAGAAGAGAATTTTAAGGGAAATACCGTTATCGTTTAAGAAGTTCTCATCCGGCAGCGATGGATTCTATGGGAGTGATAAAATTCCGCTTGATAATGGCGAGCGATATCAGGTTAGCGTCATTATGACAAGAATTGGTTCAAAACCCAAAGATCAGTCCAAGAAGGAATAGATGAAGAAAGTTCCCCCAGTTTCGGCTACAATGGTTATTGAATGCATGAAATCGGCAAGCAAGGCCGACGGCAAGCGACGGAATAAAATTGGTCAAGGTAAATCTGAAGGATAAGGCAACGGAGGATTTTCTTATCCGTGACCCTCCCAAGCTGCTGAGACTTGCTGTTGTTCTGGATGGAAAGCCGCACATCTCTTCTGTCTGGTATCTGTGGTCAAGAAATCATTTCTGGATTTCGACGGCGGAGGACAGATTGAAGGTTAGAGCAATCAAGAAAAATCCAAATGTAGCCCTAGTGATCGACTCTGACAATTTACCCTACGAAGGTGTTATCGTCGAGGGAGAAGCGGTCCTTACGAAGCAAAATATCAAAGGGATAACGCTGCAAATTGTTAGAAAATATGTCGACAAGGAAAGCGTCAAAGACCAGTATGATTCGTTGATGCGATTCCCTCGGATACTCATCAAAGTGAAGCCGATCAAGTCAATCGACATAATGTCATACCGAGAACACTGACCCAACTTTGATTCCGAGAGGAGTATCAATTAGACTGTCTAAACGCAGACATATTCCGTTTATAGTAATTCACGAGGCAGAATTCTGGCCCCACGAGTTTGTTGGGCTGTTGTGGACGGCAAGAAGCTGGAAGTTGCTTGAGGATAGCGACGAACTAAGCGTGCTGAAGATCAACGGGTCGAAGATCAAGCTACTTTCTGGATACCGCCAGATGTTTCTTTCCGAGTACACGAAATGGAAGAAATGGTATCTGCCTCCCGACCATAGGAAGGGAATCAAAGGTCAAGTTGTTCTAGATGTAGGAGCAGGCTGCGGCGAAACTGCTTATTTTTTCCTCAAGAACGGAGCCAGTAAAGTTATCTCTATCGAGCCCGATAAGAAAGCCTTCGAAATTCTCAGCGAAAATTCTAGGGTCAACGGCTGGAACGTAGAGCTCTTGAATGAATACTTTTCTCTCGCAAGAATTTCTTACAGTTACGATTTTCTCAAGATGGATTGTGAGGGTTGCGAGGAACAGCTTTTGAATTTGACCTCTATTGACAAGCACTCAGTAATCGAAGTACATAACAAGAAACTGTCCGAAGAGTTACGAAAGAAATTTCAGATGAAGACAGTGTATGAAAAAGGCGAAATTAGTATCATCAGAAACTTCTGATCTTATGGCGCTATAATCTGGAAGAAGTTGATGTGTGCGAGCATAACTCGCACCAGTGTTCTTGACTTTACTGCGACGCTCGCATCAAAACAGCAAAATCCACGAAAGGAATAACAATTTGATCAGTCTCTGCCAGCTTGAGCCGGGTTTATGCTGATGAACTGCCGATAACTAGATAGAACTTTATCAAGCTATGCTGGATGTTTTCAAACCTATAGACAATGCCGGCGATCCGAAGTAAGGAGAAATCAAAGAAAGAAAGAAAAATCTGGGATAACGTAAAGCCACATTCCACACCGATCTTTCAGACTTCAGTTTACGATTACCCAGATCTGGAATCGCTCGATGATTTTTACGAAGGCAGGATTCCCGATGGATTCCTCTACTCCAGAAACGGACTTCCGAACTCCAAAGAGCTCGGGCAGCTCGTAGCTGATTACGAGAGAACAGATGCAGGAGTTGTCTGTTCCTCCGGGATGGGCGCTCTGGCTGTTGCAATTCTCTCATCATTAGGAGTGGGTGACCGTGTTGTTGCTTCGAAGGATTTGTACGGCGGGACATCCTCGCTTCTGAAAGATGAATTTCCAAGGCTTGGAATAAAGAGCTCATTTGTAGATTCTACGTCGATTGAAGAACTGGAGCAAGCTATCGAAACGAACACGAAGATGGTGCTTGTAGAAACAATTTCCAATCCAACAATGAAGGTGTGCGATATTCCGAGAATCGCCGAGATTTCACGCAAAGCGGGATCGGTCCTTCTTGTCGATAACACATTCGCCACTCCATTTGTCGTCAGACCTTCGCAGTTTGGAGCCGACATCGTAATGCACAGCGGAACTAAATATTTGGGAGGTCATGATGATCTTACTATCGGAATCTTGTGCGGCACGTCTAATTTGATGTCGCGGGCTTCGCAATTTTGCACGAGATCGGGAGTTATCGCAGGGCCATTTGACTGCTGGCTCGCAACTCGAAGTGCTTCGACATGGGAAGTTAGAGTGAGACAGTCTAGCAATAACGCAATCAGGCTTGCGAATTATCTAGAATCGAGATCGGATAAGATCTCGAAGGTGTACTATCCGGGACTACGTTCTCACCCGCAGCACGAACTGGCGAGGAGAATTTTCGAGGATGGAATTTTCGGAGGAATGCTGTCCTTTGATTTGATTGGGGGGCTTATAAGTGCAAGCAGATTCGTCAAGTCGTTGAAAACCGTAACCCTGACCCCTTCTCTCGGCGGGGTACACACGGCAATTTCCCACCCCGGCAAGACTTCACATCGTAGTCTAACGCAGGAACAAAAACGAGGATCGGGAATTACGGATGCGATGATCAGAGTATCGGTCGGAATCGAACCTTACGATTCGACAGAAGCAGAATTCAAAGACGCACTTGACGCTTCGTGAGTGTAGTTTCTTACTCTGCTTAGGTTCTTCTGGAAGTGAATATCCGGTCCGACCTAATTGTCGGCGATTCCTTCGAACCCGGATCGTATATCCTGACGAAAGCTCCTCCAAGTTCGCGTGATTGACCTACAATTATGGAGCCGGCCGAGCTTCCCAAGTCGGCATACAGGGTCCTACCATCTGCTAGGTTAGCGAAGACACCATGGACCCTCGATGGTATTGTATCCACCATCGAGTTGTATTCCTCAAGTTCAATTCCACCTCTCGAACTCCAGACGACTAACTTGGAATCTTGAGGTTCTCTCCTGCCGACGACGTAGATTTCATTTAGTAAAAAGCTCAGACCACCCTGACTCCCTTTCAGATGCTTCGTAGAATCGCTGAACGTTATGGCGCAGTTTCGTCCGAGAATGAGGACGACGGGATCAATCGAATTGGTCAAATCCACTGGTTCGCTGAGAGCGATTTTTCCACGACCATACTGTTGCAGGTACGTGTCATAGGCTTCCTGAAAATCAGGATTCATCTCTCGTACGCGCTCGATTCCCCCGAAGATCAGATCAGGCACGCTTTTTGAGATCGAAGATTGCAAGGCTGTTCTCAGATCGCATATTTCCTATTAACCATTTCGATTTTCCAACAAAACTTTGATCTTGCCTAAATTGAGTAGGAAAAGCTTTACAATGAATTTTCGCTAAAGTGGATTCCTCGATAGCCAAAGCGATTATGATCAGAAAGGGTAGCTGAATGCAATGAGAAGAATCGATGTAGCAGTGCTTGGAGCCACAGGCAAGGTCGGACTAGAATACTTGGAGATGCTGAAGGATCATCCTTGGTTTCGAGTTACAGAGGCGACTGGAAACAGCAAAGTGGGAATGAAACTTGGTGATGTGTCGCCTGATCTTCCAACAAGCATGCGATCAATTGAGATCAAAGATTCTGATCCCTCGAAGATCGAGGCAGACCTTGTGTTCTCTCCACTCCCCACCGCGGTTGCAAGGGAGACCGAATCGAAATTCGCTGAGAGCGGTTTCAAAGTAATAACTGACGCGTCCCCACATCGAATGGATCCGGACGTCCCGCTTCTGATTCCAGAGATAAATCCGGACCATTTGAAACTGGTTGAAGGACGTCTGAAGAAAAACCTTGGATTTATCCTCGCGACGCCCAATTGTACTACGATTGGTCTCGCGATAAGCCTCAAACCGCTCAACGACGCATTCTCGGTAAAAAAGGTCGTTATGACCTCTTTCCAGGCGCTTTCGGGCGCAGGTTATCCTGGAGTCCCTTCTCTCGATATCGAGGACAACGTGATTCCCTATATTCCTGGGGAAGAAGAAAAGGTGCCCGCTGAGACTAACAAACTTCTCGGTAATGTTTCCAAGAATTCCATTAGCCCTAATTCAATCAACATTTTCTGTTCATGCAATCGGGTAGCTGTGATCGATGGTCATCTGGAATCTGTTTACCTCGAGAGCGCAGATGCGATCAGAGATCCTGAAGGTGTTTTCGAATCATTCACCGGATTGCCGCAAAAGCTCAAACTTCCTTCCGCCCCAAAAAGACCGATTGTTTTGAGAAAAGAACAAGATCGTCCGCAGCCGAGGCTGGATCGTATGGAAGGGAAGGGAATGTCGACCGTCGTCGGTAGAGTTAGGCGTTCGGGCCAAAGGACTCTGCAATACCACCTCCTGACTCACAATACAATTCGGGGTGCGGCCGGTGGCGCTTTACTAACTGCGGAATTACTTGTCAAACAATACGATATTTGATCAAGGAAAACTCTTTCCCAATTTCTCAAGACAATTAAGTAGATTCCTCTGGTAGGTTTCTTGTATGACTGCCGAAATTCAGCAGAAAAGAGAGCAATACATTCTTCGTTGTTTTGCGTGTAAGACGGAGTTTAGTATTGATGATTATGGCAAGTTTTACCGTTGTTCGCAGTGCGGCAATCTTCTGGAAGTTAGACGAATTGCCAGTTTATCCAGTTCAAAATCTCCACGTTCCGTCGCTTCATTTGGCGTCTGGAATTACTTCGACTTGCTTCCGTTATGGAACAGGAGTAACATTGTTTCACTTTCAGAGGGTGGAACGGCCCTCATCGAATGTCGTAATCTCGCTGCATTCTTCGGAGTAAAGTCTCTACTTGTAAAATTTGAAGGCCTGAACCCGACGGGCTCGTTCAAAGATCGCGGGATGACCGTGGGAGTTTCGAAAGCAAAGGAGCTCGGTTACAAGATAGCAATGTGCGCGTCCACTGGGAACACGTCGGCTTCACTCGCAGCCTACGCTGCAAGAGCTCAGATGAGGTGTATCGTTCTAGTACCAAAGGGGAAGATAGCCATGGGTAAGATGGCGCAGGCGATCGCTTACGGTGCCGAAATCTACCAGGTGGACGGCAACTTCGACGACTCGCTGAGAGTCGCAAGCGAGATCTGCGAAAGAGACAACAAGATTCTCCTCTTAAATTCCCTGAATCCGTTTAGAATTGAAGGACAGAAGACCGTCTCGTTTGAGATAGTTGAGCAGCTTGGAGGAACTTTTCCTGATTTTCTAGTTCTTCCAGTTGGGAACGGCGGCAACATATCGGCCGCTTGGAAGGGATTTTCCGAGATATTTGAGGACGGGCTTGGAGGATTGTTTGGAAACCACCTAGGGAAAAATCCGCCGAAAATGATCGGCGTGCAAGCCGAGGGGGCGGCTCCGATTGCCCACGCGTTCAAGAAGGGAAGAAAGGATTCCATCGAGCCTGTATTGAACCCTCAAACTGAGGCATCGGCCATTAACATAGGATCGCCGGTAAGCTGGATGAAGGCGCTAGCGGCGATCTACGATTCTGGCGGTCGTGCAGATTCTGTGTCTGATGAAGAAATTTTCTCCGCGCAAAAACTGCTGGCATCGAAAGAAGGACTTTTCGTTGAACCTGCTTCTGCAACGCCGATCGCTTACCTTGCTAAAATCGCGAGCGCAGGATCGGATGAATTTGATCAGATGAAGCATGAAACGATCGTGTGCATTTGCACAGGCAACGGACTAAAAGATCCAAACGCCCTGCTGGAAGGCGTCAAGCCAGATCAAATTCAAACAATTTCCACAGATGCAAAGTCTCTGGAGAAAATTCTCGCGTGAGCAGCATCTAATCCAGGAAACTGAAATGGCCGAGCGCAAGTTCTGTCCCGTTTGCAATAAAGAGAATGAAGTGATCTATGTTAGAAAGCCAGACGTGGATCTCAAACTCTGCAAGGAGTGCGGATCCGCAGTTTCAATCCTGTACAAAGATTCATGAATCCCGGGTTTAACATTTGTTCACGTGAAGGCTTAATACCATAATTTCTGGGTTTTCATTTTAGAAGAAGAATTTTCTGATTCGCAAGCCAATTGTTCAACAACGCTTGTGCAGCCAGGATGACGAGAAAAATTGTCCAATCGCAATCTTAGAGAACCTAATGTCGAAAGAGGATTTTTCTCATTCCCAAAAAATCTCTCGGGAGATTTCCAAAGATATCTTTTTTCGGCATTTGCGGGAAATCTGGCTCTTCCGATTTACGCATTATTCGTTCCGCTCCTCGCTTCAAGACTGGGCGCGAGCCTGTTTGAGATAGGCTTGGTGGGAGGCGCGTCGAACGTCGTTTATTCTTTCATGCCGTTCGTTATGGGGCATTTTTCCGACCGAAGAGGCTCGCGGAGAATTTTCATCATCTCCTCGTTTACCGTGCTTTCAGTAGTCTCAATAGCCTACGTCCTCATATCTAATCCAGTTTCTCTCATCATAGCTCGAGTCTTCGAGGGAATAGGGTGGGCGATGCTTTGGCCCGCCATGGATGCTGCGATAAGTAAGGACGTGACTTCGATGGATGCAAAGAAGGCCTTTAGTATTTACAATGTTTCGTGGTCTAGTGCCGCTGCCGTAGGCCCGCTAATGGGTTCTGCTCTAATTTTCCTAACTTCGATCCGGGACGCATTTCTACTGACATTTTTCATCATGGTCTTGACTCTCGCGGTGAATTTGTATCCTTCTCTATTTCATCGCGGAGAGCCTCAGAAAGCCCCACAATTTAATCAGGTCCCAATTTCAGAAACTAATGACCTGGAGATTGCTCCGAAGATAACCAAGAAGCTCGATATGAAGTTCTACATGGTGACGTGTGCGCTCGCGGCGGCTTCTTCCGGAGTCTTATTCACATTCTTTGCCCCCTACGCGAGGTCGATGGGAATCTCCATACTACTGGTTGGGGTAATCACTTTCGTCTTCGGGTTTGGACGATTTCTTTTCTATGTTTTGACGGTAAATCAGCGAGTTCGGTACGCTCTTCTCCGTTCCGACAAGAGAGCCCGAAACATGTTCTTGGCTCTTGCAATGACATCCGTTTCGAGCCTCCTGATCTTTGTGAGAGACCCCTCTGGGATCGCTTACCTGGTAGCCTACGCGATAGTCGGAATCGGGATATCAATTGTCTACGCAATCGCGCAAACCGGCATGATTGCAGAGTCGAGTCCGGGCAAGTTAGGCCGTAACGCGGGTCTGTTCGAGTCTTCCATCGGAGTGGGAGCATGCTTGGGGCCGATAATTGGAGGGTCGATTTCCGGGACATCCCTGGCCATTCCGTTCCTTGTTCCACCAATCGGGTTCATCGTATTTGTTTTCGCTTTTCCCCTTCTAACCAAGAAGGCACGATAACACACTTTTTAGTAACAACCAGACTAGTTCAGCACAAGATACATGTTTCACGCTGATCCCGCGCGGGAAACTATCCGCGCCCAGATGAGCCAAAGGGTATCAAAAGGTCAGCGAATTGCGATCATCTCCTTCTTCGTGAATCTTGCTATTGGAGTTCTGGAACTCGGTGTCGGTACAATTTTCGGCAGCCTCGCTCTTTCTGCGGACGGCATCCACTCGTTCGTGGACGCCATTGTCTCTCTTACAGTCTGGTTTGGGATAAGATATTCACAAAAAAAGGCAGACGGTAAATTCCATTATGGTTATTACAAATTCGACGCGATATTTTCACTATTTGCCGCGATGATCATGGTGGCATCAGGCTTAGTCATCAGCTATACGGGAGTGCAAGTATATCTCAAACCTGCCTCGCACCACCAGTCGTCGTTTTTTTATCCGCTCCTGATAGCTTTTATCTCGATTGTTACAGCCGTCATTCTTGCCAAAGCGAAGCAGACCTACGCGAAATCTAGTGGTCTTGTGTCTCTCCGGACGGATGCTTACAACTCCATAAAAGACGCTTCAGCTTCTTTAATCGCCTTTATTGGCATAGGTTTGAGCTCAATTGGACTCTATGAATTCGATTCCCTCTCTGCTCTCGTAATCGGAGTCTTTGTTATGGTAGCTGGTTATTTTGCGGTGAAAGAGAGCTCTCTGGTATTGGCGGATGCCTATGGTAATCCAGAAATGATCGAGACGATCAAGAACATCGCGTCAGCCGTTCCGGGAGTTTATGCAATCGACGATCTGCGAGTGAGGAGGAACGGACCATTCCTTACAGTTGAGATGCACCTGAAGGTCGATGGAAATATATCGCTGTTCAAGGCAGACGCGATTACCCAGGAAGTTGCGAAGATGATGCGACAGGAGATCGTCTCGTTAGGGCGAATAACGATAAAGCCCGAACCAGTTCAGATAGTTCATGATAAGTGAGAATATGTTCAAAGACTAGACCAGATTAGCGGCCGAAAGTCTGGGAGAGAGATTTCGGAACCATTCTTGCTGTTCCAACTTGCTTTTCCTTCTGATCTGTCCTTCGGTATTCGATTATTTCGGCTAGTATTGAAACTGCGATCTCCTCGAGCAGAACTGAATTGATGTCAAGCCCGGCGGGAGAGTGGACCTTCCCCACAAACTCTTTGCTGACACCCAGCTCGATCAGTTCGTCTCTGGTGGCCCTCCATCTATTCTCGCTGGCGACCATTCCAACGTAGCTTAATTTGAACTCGGAGAGATGCTTCAGGAGGGGAGCGTCGTTGACACCTCGAGTGACTAGGACTACGTACGCGCCTTCAGGTATTTTTATGGAATCGATGTCAAGAGTTGTACTTGCAAGGTCCGGTTGACCGCAAGCGCCGAGCGGATTATGCTCGATCGTCTTGAATCCAATTTCCTTTCCAACATTGACAATCGTCCGCTCTAAGGGGCTGTTGAAAGTATCACCGAAGACCATCAAAATGGGTCTGGGCGAATATGGTTCAACGAGAATTTCCATGTTACCGCCGCAGTTAGTCTCCACGTGGATTTCGTCACCGTCGTCTGAAATCGATATTTTTCCAAGAGCGGTTTTGGCATCCTCGAGATAGACCTTCACAACTCTTGGGAGCTGCGCTTTCATCACGTCGAGGCCCACTCTAACGATTGGTCCTTCAGGACAGCCGCCACCCAGAGTCCCGTAGACTATCTCGCCACCTTCTGAGATAATCATTTTGAACCCCGGCTTGCCGAGGGTTGATCCGAAGGTCTTTGTGATAGTTGCAATTGCGAGATTGAGATCCTTCAGCTCTTCTATCTTCGAGATAAACTGGTCATCCAATTGTTCCGCCTCCGAAATCTACACGCACTTAGGTCAATTAGGGTATGAAGCCGGATTTATCTGTTCCAGGTCAGTATGTTCGGGCATGTTGCTAGTGTCCCACAAGATCAAGGATTCAGGGGGTTCAACCCGAGATAAACACGGAGATGCTCGTGAGAAACTCGGGATTGTCTTGTGATCCCTGCACCAGATAAATAGTATAGACTCCATCTCCGTTCTTTTGAATGAAGTTTGAAAGAGAGAATTGGATATTGATCGTATTTCCACCAACCTGCCAGGTTGAAGCTTGCTCGGTGATGCCCTGAGCAAATTCCAGGCAACGGCCCAAGAGATTGCTGCAGGGAGGTACTATCCCTCCTAGAAAAGTACCCTGGTCGTAAGATCCAGCATACTGCGAATTGAGCGCGTCGCTGCTGAGCGATGTCGGAAGTGGATCGTAAAAGATCAATACTGAATTCGGATTGATTGTCCCAGATGTGTTTCCGGTAAGTGTTACTGAGTTCCCCTGAGAGATGGGGGTGACAAGACTGGTCAGGAAGGTCTCGAAATCTTCCACGAAATAAACATGCGTAGCATCGTAGGACACGCCGATCGACACCCTGTTGTGAAACGAATTCAGTATGTTGTCCCTGTGACCGTTGCCGCAACACTCAGAGTCGTTATTCATCATCTGCCATTCGAGAGATCCAATTGCCCTCTCGACCTGGGCCGTTGATGTAAACGTGGGCAGACTAGTGTATTCGTAGGCAACATTTTCTTCGACGAATCCAGTGCCGTTCAGAGTGGTGTAACGAATGTAGGGTTTTTCACCCTGCGTGTCCCAGTGGCTGAAATAATTATTCGCGAGCATGGAATCAGCATGTTGCTGTCCCGAGGGCTCAGGACTGAGCGTCACGGGGGACAGCCCGGAACTGGTCCTGTTTTCGTTAATGATCGTCAGGGAGTAATTTACCAGCTGATCATAATCTGCGGGATAAGTTATCTCAACCGTGGAACTTGGGACGGACGAGTTCGAGTTGGCGGGGCTTACGACAAAAGTCGAGGTCGAATCATTGCTCGAGAGAAGCTGCTAATTGAAAATATGCTGGGCAAAACGAGAAGTGCGACGATGACAACCAAGATCACCGCAACAATAGCCCCGATTACGCCAGCCCATCCTCTCTTTTTGGGCTCGGGAATGGGTTGGTATTCCAACTTCGTTTCGCTTCGTTGCCGGAAGAGATCTATACCTGATCTTTAATATTAAATGTTTACAAGATTTCTAGGCCGTACTGACACTACAGACAGGAAATCTCTGAAATGTTACAGTAAGATTACAGTAACACTTTATAATAAATGACATAAGACTTTTCGCGAATTGTCTTCAGCTTCATTGAATTCTTTTTTCTCACTAGAGAATTCTCTTGATCATTCGACGGCACGTTCAAAAAATTCAAGAGTGGAAGTACGCGAAATCAGATGCTCCTCGCTCCTACATGAAATGAATTTTGGATCATCCACCGAGTACACTATCAACCTTTACAGAGGATGTACGCATGGGTGTGTGTATTGTTACGCGCCTTCATTGATTCACGATGAAAGAAGGTGGGGAGATTACGTTGATGCGAAGATCAATGCACCGAGCGTTCTTGACGGGGAGCTCGCGAGAGCGAGAAAGCAGGTAGTCTTTGTCTCAAGCGCGTCTGATCCGTACCAGCCGGTGGAAGCTAGATTCAAGATTACAAGAAAGGTTCTCAAAGTGCTTTCAAAGCACAGATTTCCCGTACTCCTCCTAACGAGGTCTCCACTCGTTCTAAGGGATATTGATATCCTCAGAGAATTTGATTGGATTCGGGTGGGTTTCTCCATTTCCACCGTTCCTACAAAGTTTTACGAACCGGGAGTTCCATCGCTTGAAAAAAGACTGGAAGCTTTGGCAGAGCTACGTGACTTTGGCATAACAACCTGGGTTTCGATGGCTCCGCTAATTCCAAAGTTAATACTGACTGATCTTGACAGCCTATTCAGGAGCCTGAAGGAAGTCGAGGTTTCATCAGTGACGGTTGGTTTGTTGCGGTTCGTAGGATACGAACAATCCAAACAAATGTTTGAGGAGAGATCAGGGCAGAGTGCCGAGAAACTCATGGAGGGTGGATCAACAGTTCGCCAGCAAGTGATTAGTAAAGCAACCGAATATGGGCTAGACACTTCTGGGTCTTCCTTATGCTGGTCTCCTGGAGATGACGATGCAGCTCCAACCCTCGACAATTTCGCGCAGTAGGGAAACTTTTTTCAAAACAGAGGCACAGCAAAGAGGCGGAATACCCAGAAGCACGTCATGAGTAAATCAACTTTGCAATCGGGGAACAACTCTCGAACCCTCGGAAGCTTGGTTGTACATATTCTACTCGCGGTCTACGCAGTAATTCTCATCTTCATTGTGCTCGGTCTGATTTTCAAGTTCAGCGTATCTGCGGACATATTCTTTGGGTTGTCGTTCGCGTTACTTTTCTTTGCCCTGGGACAATCAATTTACGAGTTTGGGATCAAAAATGCCATTTCGTTTCTAGCAATTACTTCAGCAATCGGATTTTTAGCAGAAGTTCTTGGAACGAATTCTGGGATTCCATTTGGGAAATACTACTACACTGATTTCCTGGGTGAAAAATTTCTAGGCGTACCTGTTGTAGTTCCACTTGTCTGGTTTGTAATATCGTACCTGTCCTACAGCATTGTCGCGGGGAATTCTAGACAATTTAGCGGGGGTTCCGGCAAGGCTTCACTGATTGCAAAAATAGCGTTGCTATCGGCGTTTGGTGCCGTTTCGTGGGACTTTATGATAGACCCAATGTTTTCAGCCTACGGATATTGGGTCTGGACGGGTCAGTTCCTCCCCCTGCCCGAGCTCGATGGAATCCCGTTGACGAACTTTCTAGGTTGGTTTGTCCTCGTTGCATTGATGATTTTCGTCTGCCTTTCACTGCTTTCCCCGAAGAGCGGTTCAAACTTAATCAAGAGAAGCAATGGCCGCGATTCAGTGATAGCTTACGTTCTACTCATGGTTGATGGAGTCGTCGCGAATTTCTCATTACATAATTTTGCAGTCATTGGGCTCGGTTTGTTAGCTATGATCGCTTTCCTCGTAATAGCAATCTATAACCCGAAGAGAGACATTAGACTAGAGCACCCTGGTCAGGTAGCTAGTTAGTTCGGCAAGCTTGTCCAGAAACTTTGCAGATGATATGACAATGGAAGAAGAACACAACCACTCACACTATCACGGTGTTGACAGGGCCGAAGAACACATGAGCGTCAGCGACGCCCTAAAAATTTTGCTAAACGAGATTCGAAAAACCAGATCTGAAGAAGTAACGATTTCAGAATCCGATAACAGAGTCTTGTTTAAGGATCTGATGAGTCCGCAGAATCTTCCAAAGTTCGCAAGGTCGACTCGCGACGGATATGCGATCAAACTCCCTGAGGACACGGGTGTCGAGGAAAATCAACCGCTCAAAATTGTCGGCGAAGTCCGGATCGGAGAGGTTCCGAGGCTCTCCATTCGGGCTGGCGAAGCCGCGAGAATCTCAACAGGTGCTTACATTCCACAGGGAGCTAATGCCGTTGTCATGATTGAATACGCTCAGGTGGAACGAGACAGTCTCAGGGCAACAAAGCCTGCCAAAGTCGGCGAAAACATTCTTTCCCCGGGACAGGATTTGAGAAAAGGACAGATCCTGTTCTCTGCTGGTACGCGTCTGCGACCCCAACACATTGCCCTCCTCTCGATGCAGGGAATCAATCGATTTCTGGTTTACGCGAAGCCCAGAGTGGCGTTCTTCTCAACGGGAGACGAACTCGAGGATGTCGGTCTAGGGGGAAGTAGAAAGCGTAGATCTACGAATCGAGTCGGCATATTTGATTCGAATCGTCCGTTTCTCTCTTCGATGATTAATGAGCTCGGCGGGATTCCAGAGGATCTTGGAATCGCGCGAGATAATCTGGAGCAGGTCAGAGCCAAAATGATTGAAGGCTTCAAGTACGATGCACTTTTCCTTTCCGCCGGCTCTTCGGTTGGCGAAAGAGACTACGTCACCAAGGCAGCCGAGTCTATCAAAGGCGTCAAGATCCTGGTTCACGGGGTCGCCATGCGGCCTTCGAGTCCGACTGGTCTTGCAGTACGCCGCGGAAAACCGTTGATTCTATTACCCGGATTCCCAACATCTGCGATTGTCAGTTTCCTTGTCTTCGGTCGACCGGCTATCCTGAAGCTTGGGGGGAGTTCATCCTTGGATTACCCCATGATCCGTGCAACGATCGATGACGACTACGATGGTAAGGCGGGGCTGACACACTTTCTCAGGGTTAGAATCTCCCGAGATGGGGAGATGTACTGGGCGAAGATCGTCAGACCAACGGAGGCACAGTTCTCGTCGTGGCTGCGTGAGGCGAATGGGATTGCCGTCATCGGAAGAGACGGAAGAACGAGTGTAAGACAGGGCGATGAAATCTCTGCGTTTCTAATCGGCGAAATCTCCTGAGAACGTTTGCCTGAATTTTGTATGATTCCCCAGAAGAATCAATATTGACTAAACGATTATTTCCATCCTTCTTTGTAAGTACTTACAGGAGCTTCTGTTTAGAAGGCGGTAAGATGTTGGTCATTGAAGAGAACTGCGAAAAGTGTGAAAGCGAGATAGAGGACGGAACATGTCAGACTTGTCTTTACTCAGACGATAATTCTATAACGGCTGAGGAAGCTCGTGAATTTACGTCCTCGGGCTAGCTCCGTCCAATTTTCTCAGACTGAACTTTTTCCTTTACGTTGATTTGCTACGCTACTTGATTGCGTGGCAAGTCTGGCACTACGTTCTCCGTTTATCAATCAAAGTGCAAAGCTAGCCTAATATGTCACATCGCGAAACCAGTTATCCGAATACCAATTGACCCAGCTGGCGATGACTGCACCTGTCAAGGATCTCATGTCGAAAAAGGTGGTGTCCGTCGATTCTACCTCTACTGCTTATGACATCGCACAAGAAATGCTTGATCACGACATTGGTTGCGTCGTCGTACTTGAAAACAAGAAAGTAATCGGGATCGCCACCAAGAGCGACATAATTCGTGAGGCAGTAATGAAAAGGCGCGATCCTCAAAAAATCACAGCTGCCAGCGTAATGACCACGCCCGTAGTTACTATTGAAGCTGGCGAGACGCTGTCCGAGGCGTCAGCCATTATGTCGAAAAACAACATAACGAAACTCCCCGTATTAGAAAGCGGCGAGCTCGTAGGGATCATTACTTCGACCGATCTAGTGAGAAGAACCCGTCCGGGTAAATTGGCCAAAGACATGATCTAGGGGTTGACTGACACGTTTATACCCCGGAACATCGTTTTACCTCACCCATGAGTAGTAATTTGCCCGATCTTGAAATAGCGACTCTCGGCGGAGGTTGCTTCTGGTGCCTCGAAGCGGTTTACACTGAGCTGAAGGGTGTCTTGAAGGTCGAATCTGGATATTCAGGTGGATCCGTTAGGAATCCGACCTATGAAGACGTTTGTTCGGACGAAACTGGTCATGCTGAGGTTGTTCGGGTCACGTACGACCCTTCCGTAATCACATATCGAGAAATACTTCAGGTCTTTTTCTCAATCCATGACCCCACCACCCTAAACAGACAGGGTGCGGACACTGGCAGCCAATACCGGTCAGTGATTTTCTACAGCGACGAGAATCAAAAGAAAGTAGCCGAGGAAGTCATCGACGAGATAAACAAGAGTAAGATGTGGGGAAGGCCGACCGTGACGCAGCTAGTTCCTCTTGTGGAATTCTTCAAAGCTGAGGAGTACCACCAGAATTACTTCAAGAATAATCCGTACCAACCTTACTGTCGGGCGATAGTAGCTCCAAAAGTTGCAAAGTTCCGAAAACACTACTTTGACAAGTTGAAGAAAGTCGAAGTCACGATAGCTTAGGATTTTCTTCGGCGTTCTTAACAAGCTGAATCTCTTCGTCATTGTCCTTCTTTGGGTTCTCCGAAACGATCGGAGGAACCTCTGCTAGAATACTGACGTAAGAGACTTCGTTGGCGATTTCGTCAATCACGTTGAATGGAACAGAGTGGCGAAGATTGTCTTCGAGTTCGAGAATACGGCGCTCGGAAGTCATGTAGATTTCCCTGGGGACCATGTTTGCAATCCGATCTAGGAGTTGATCGTAATGCGTGATCGGAACGGTGTTTGAGAGCTCCGTTTTTACTCGATCATACTCGTGTTTCGGCACCGTGTTCTCAAATTCCGCTCGAAGGAGATCATACTCTGATCTGGATACCATCATGGCAATTCTCTCCTCAAGCTCCCGATTTCTAGACTCTAGGAAAGCCGCTTTATCATCCGTCTCTTTTACTATAGTCTGAAGCCTCTCATGGAGGATCCTATTTTCTGACAGCGCTCGCTCGTAAAGCTCGTGCGGTACAGGACTTTTTTCCTCGGCTGGAGCCACCGATGGTTTAGGAGGAGCGGGCGGAGATACCTGTGATTGCATGGTCGGGGATGGAGCAGGTGTTTGAATCGTTTGCCTCGCCACTAAGTTTGTAGTCGGATCGACTTCTACCTCGCGATTCTGAAAAGGCTTGAGAATTTTTGTGATTGGACTTGACCTGGGAGGATTCGCCGCTGACTGATTCGTAGGCGGGCTGGTTGTTTGTTGAGAAACGGGGTCCATTTTACGCACAATAAGCGGATTTATTCTCTCGTTAGGAGGTGGGGGAATCCTACCGATCAAGTCTTGAGAACCCTGATCCTTTGGGACGAGAGACCTGATTCTCGTTTGGTACGCTTCCGCTTGTCTGATGTATTGTAACCACGTGTTGTGATCGGCCGCCTCGCTCGCTAGGACTAGGAATACGTCCACCAACTTGAGGTAGTGCTTTATCGCGTCGTCGGATTTACCCGACAGCTCGGCTTCTTTTGCTTGATCCGTGAGAATCGTCGCGTATTGCTGGAGTTTCTTGTTTTTCTCGGCGTCCAAATTAATTCCTCCAATTCACGAAGTGATTTTCTGATCCGCGATAAACTCCAAACAAAACATAGTAGCCACTGGCTAAAACGAGTGCGCTCAGTTTCGATGATTACAGGAACTGTCAACAATAATGGCTAGATTTGTTGGCCGATATTGAGCAGAACGAAATTTATCAAACCGGATATGAGAGGCGCGTAGATTGCTAGAGTTCCTTCACATCGTGAGGCATCGACTCTTTCAACCCAACTTCTGTGATTCTCATGAATTCGCCGTTCAATCTAAGATCCTTGAGATTCCTCGACCCGCAGTAGCTTAGGCCGCTTTTGAGCCCTCCGACCAACTGTCGTATCACATTTACCGCGCGTCCCTTGTACGGGACAATCGCCTCAACTCCCTCGGGGACATAATCAATTAGATCAGGTTCCTGCTCTTCGAGGTTTTCCGCGCGGATGTCCAACCGCAAGTCTCTCCCCCTCGACAGCTGGTCTTTTCTCGCGGACATCGATGCCATGCCCCGGGTAACTTTATACCGATAATTTCCTCGATACACAATCTCTCCGGGGCTTTCATCTGTTCCTGCGAGAAGGCTTCCCACCATGACGCTGTCGGCTCCGGCAACCAAAGCCTTTGTAATATCGCCCGAATTTCGTATCCCGCCGTCGGCAATCAAAGTAACTCCAGCATCCTTGGTTGCCTTGGCGCATTCGGAAATCGCAGTCAGCTGAGGGACTCCCGATCCAGTAACTATTCTTGTGATGCAAATTGATCCACTCCCGACTCCGACCTTCACCGAGTCGGCTCCAGCTCTTATCAGATCTTGAGCGCCTCGCTCGGTCGCGACGTTGCCGGCGATTAATTGCAGGTCTCGTCCCAGAGTTTTCTTGATCTCCATGATAGCTTCAAGGGCATGTCGACTGTGCCCGTGGGCAATATCCAAGACTAGCACATCTGCCCCAACATCCTGCAGGCCTTTTGCCCTTTCGAGAAAATCCCCCTTGACGCCGACTGCCGCGCCGACCCTCAGTCTTCCCCTTGGATCCTTGCTTGCGTTCGGGAACTGCTTTCTTTTGAGGATGTCCTTGGCTGTAATCAAACCTGCCAGTCGATCCTCCTTATCGACGAGCGGCAGCTTCTCAATTTTTGTTTCTCGCATTATTTCCCTCGCCCTTTCGGGAGTAGTTTTCTTGGGGGCAACGACGAGATCTGATCTCCTGGTCATGACTTCACCGACTTTCAAATTGGGTTCGTCAACGAACCTCAGATCCCGGGTTGTGACAATTCCTTTCAGCTTTCCATCTTCGGATACGATTAGAATGCCACCAACATTTCGCTCGCTCATCAAACGCTTGACTTCTGCAACATTTGATGATTCGCGAAGCGTGTAAGGAGTCTCGATGATTATTGATTCGGTTCGCTTCACTTTGGAGACCTGCGCAATCTGTTGTTCGGGACTCATGAAACGGTGGATGATCCCTATTCCACCTTCTCTCGCGATCGCGATTGCCATGTCGGCCTCGGTCACGGTGTCCATATTTGCTGACACAATTGGAATGCTGAGTTCAATTTTCTCAGTCAATACGGTAGTAGTCGAAACTTCCTTCCTGGATCTAATTTCGGAATATTTCGGAACTAGTAGAACGTCATCAAAAGTAAATCCGGTCTTCATGCCGTCAAGTCTTCTGGAATGATTTGGACTTCGCTCGCGCATCAATTAACCAAACACCGATTCAGTTTCTACAGGTATTTTGGGTTTCTCGTCTACAAGAATGAATTCCCTGAATTATTCGGTTTCTGTGTACCGATTGGAACTCAACATCTTAAATATGGTGGATCTCGCAAGCTTTTTTGTAATCCATTGAGTCGTGGCTCTTCCGGAGAGCAATTTGCCCTCAAATTCGAAATTTCAAAAATCATGATGACAGACCTTGTGCCTCATGAGGGAGTTATCGAGGCGCATATCTTGGAAGTCAAATCCGAAATGGAGCGAGATGGATTTCAACTCAGACCTATAGCGATCTCGCGACTGGACCTGCTGGGTTCAAAATGGAAAGGCAAGTACATGATTCACGACGGCCACCACCGCACTGCCGCCCTGAAAAGTCTGAATTGCACGCGAATTATGGGCTCGATTTTTGATTATTCCGATCCGAGGATCAAGGTTTTCAAGTATTACGACACCTCGATACCAGTGCCCAAGGAAGAGGTTGTCAGGCGTGCGACTTCAGGAATTGAAGTTACCCCGAGATATGACAAGCATTTCATCGACGTGAACGGTAAATTGGAACCTTTTCACGACAATGACTTGCTTGAACCCAAACTGCCGACGCCACTCGACGAGCTTAGATAAACCGGAGCCCTCTTAGCTCACAAGGCATTTATAATTTGGAACTTTTCTTATCGAAACATTTTGCCGTTTGATCCCGCGGTATTTTTAGCTGCACTGGGAATAACTACCCTTGAGCTAGTTGAAGCGGCAGCTGTCGCCGTAGCACTATACGGGGATACCCGCAAACATGCAGCTTTTCTGTACGTCGCTCTTGGGATCACTGTAGTACTCGTCCCGACTCTCTTGCTCGGTGACGCGATTTCCCTTCTCCCAATAGTTGTAATTCGATTGGTAGGTGCAATTCTACTACTTTACTTTGGTCTGAGGTTGACCCGCAGCGCTAGGCGATCTGTTGTCAGAGGAAGGAAAGGGGGGTTTGGCGCTTCAGAAGAATTTGAAAAAGGATTATTTTACACAGGATTTTCTGTGGGGGCGATCGAGGCTTTTGAAGCCTCGATAGTTCTCGTTGGTCTCCTCCCCAACAATTATGTTTCAACAATACTCGGTTTAATTGTCGGGATTGCAATCGTCATCGTTTCGACTTTCGTTCTGCGAAATCAGGTTCGGAAGATAAAACAGGCAAACATGAAAGTTGTTGTGTCTTCGGTATTGCTATCGTTCGCAACTTTCTGGTTCGTCGAGACGATTTATCCGGAGATTAGCGATTTGGTCCTGATTCCGTTGTTTGCTGCTTTTGCTTTAATAGTCCACTGGGTAGCGAACAGACCTTCTTCGCCCCAAAATCCCACCGATTCGAAGTCCGGAGAGAAACTTCCGACAGAGTCGCCCTCAAAGCCCTAAATCTTCCGTTCATAGTGTCTCGGGAAGACAAAGGTTTATAAGGGCGTGTGCTCCTTAATAATACTTTCCAGAGAGGTGTAGGAGATTTGAGCATAGAGAATAGCAAGAATTTGTCGATGGTGAGAAGGCCTCAGGGTCTTATCAGGTGCCCGAGGTGCGGACAGAGCAGTTTGGTTTTGGATGCAAATACTGGAGAGCAGGTTTGCACAAATTGCGGTTACGTGATTAAGGAAGGTATCGAGGATACCGGCCCAGAGTGGAGAAACTTTGCAAAGGAACAGGGCGAGGACGACAGGAGCAGAACTGGCTCGCCAAGTAGTCTCGCTCTGCATGACATGGGCCTCTCAACCGTAATCGGTCTTGAGAGCACCGATGCCTCCGGAAATGCGCTGAAGGCATCGATGAAAAATCAGCTGGAACGTCTGCGAACTTGGGATCGCAGGAGCAAGGTACATAATTCTGCCGACAGAAATTTGAGGCAGGCTTTCAGTCAACTGGATAGACTCGCCGAGAAAATTAATGTTGGCGGGCCGGTCATCGAGAAGGCCGCGTACATCTATCGTAAAGCGATGGAGAAGAAACTGATCCGGGGAAGATCTATTTCTTCCATGATTACAGCTTCGCTCTATGCCGCGTTGCGAGACACCGAGACACCGAGGACTTTGAAGGACTTGGCGTCAGCTAGCGGTGTAAAGAAAAACGACTTGGCCCAGAGCTATCGGTTGATTTTGAAGGAGATGGACTTGCGAATGCCAGTAAGGAATCCTGCGAAGTACATTTCGAGAATCGGAAGCAAGGCTGGAGCGAGCGAGAGAACTCAAAGACGTGCACTCGAGATCCTTCGTAAAGCTCAGGAGACAGGCGGTTCGGCTGGAAAAGATCCCATGGGACTTGCCGCAGCTGCTCTCTATGTCGCGAGCGTAATGGAAAACGAGGCAAAGACGCAGAAGGACTACGCTCAAGCGGCCGGAGTGACTGAAGTCACTATCAGAAACAGGTACAAGACTCTCAAAGAATCACTGAAGATGTAGGAACGATTGAGATCGGTTCGATCTCATCGTCTTCACTTTTTTTTGGATCAAATTTTCGGAGAGTCGCTTGGAAATCATCGTACTTGTCGGCATTCCTGGCAGCGGAAAGTCCACCATTGCGAGGAATAGATTTCCGAATCATAAGCGCTTGAACCTCGACACTCTGCACACTCGCAAGAAAGAGGATGAGGAGATAGCGACTTGCCTCATGAACGGTAGCGACATCATCGTGGACAATACGAATACAACTCAAAAGTCAAGAAAGAAATATGTACAAATTGCAAAATTGTTCGGGATTCCAATCCGCGCGATTTACATCAACTGTCCAGTTGATCTTGCTTTGCAGAGAAATGCCTCGCGGACAGGCAAAGAGCATGTTCCAGATAAAGCCGTTCGATTCTACTACAAGATACTTCAGCCACCATCAACAGACGAAGGATTTGACGTCGTCGAAGAATTAGTCGCTGAATAAGGGAATAGTTCGGCGAGTCATATCTGCCTAGATTTTCTTCATATTGCTCATTAGACGAAGCTCTTCTGGCAGAGGGCCGTCTGTCTTCAATCTTCGTGAGATCAGGTCGAAATAACGCTTGTCGATTTCAGCAGCTATGAATCGCCTTTTCATTTTCCTGCACTCCATGATCTCCGATCCGCTCCCTCCGAAGAGTATCAGGACAGTGTCTCCCGGCTGGGTTGAGCTGGCGATCAATTTGTGAGACAGATCTTCCGGAATCTGGCAAGCATGGAATGTCTTCGTGAAGCCAACGTTTTTCACAAGATCGACATACAGCCAGCTGTACGGCATTCGACCCGGCTTTCCGTCATGGAGTAGTTTTTTGATTCTTCGGTCCGTCGGATTTTCGTACGGCTCGGCAACGTTTTCTTTGAAGAAATCATTATCCTCGGATTTTGTGCAATGGAGAATTGATCTGTGCGCCGTGGTGAACCTCCTCTTACTGTGGCCGATATTTGTATTGTAAATCCACACGTATTCCTGAACATCCCAGAACGCTTCATCCAGATACCGAGTTCGCAAGTAAGCATTATTCTTTGGATAGTTTATGATGAATAGATTTCCACTTTCTTTCAGCACCCGATGGCTCTCTCTTGACCATGATATGCACCAGGAAATGTATTCATCGAATTTTTTTGTGTAAGAAACGTTGTTGTACTTTACACCCACGTTGTAATCCGGATCAGCGTAGATGCAGTCTACCGAGTTGTCGGGGAGCTCGCGAAGTAACTCCAGTACGTCCTTGTTGTAAACGCGATCGAGAAAAGGTGTAATCTTGTTCCTAGTCGCCAATAATTTGTCCAGTGTTCCACCCCTCTTTCAACGTGGTAATATTCTTGCTGAAGTTCACGAATTGAGCGGTCTTGAACCGTCTATTTTGGATCTGGAATTATCGTAAGACATCCTAAAGAGTTCGACCGCCTTCTCTATATCTTCAGATTTCACTAGTCGAAAAGTGATCCAGCCACTTTCGGGCAGAATATGATGTGGCTCTGCCCTTCCCTCCGCGACCAGGCTATCTCTGAGCGGTTTTGGAAAAGGAATGTCTGCCTGATAATTTCCGTGGAGGTGTCCGATCTCCCTTCGACCCAACCTGAATTCTATTCCTCCGAAACGATGCGGCGCAGCTGTAACTCCCTCCCACGAAGATACCCTCGCCACGATCTTGTCAGATGCCCCGCGCACAGCCATTACGATATCACCTGGTTCAATTTGCGATTGTTCATTTTGTCACACTTGCGTCAGAGTCATTTCCCCACTCGTACCATGAACCTAGGTAATTCCTGACGTCGCCAAAGCCAAGCAACTTCAGCACTAACCAAGAATGAGCTGCTCGATAACCGCTCTGACAGTATGTCGCAGTCTCGCGGTTCTTATCCAAGATTGAATACAACTTGCTCAACTGGCGGGCATCCTTCAAAGTACCATCATTTCTCAACGCGGCCTTCCACTCCAGGTTGATAGCTCCAGGTACATGCCCGGCTTTTGACGCCCGCCGGAAAGTGCCGCCAAACTCCCCTGCATTTCTGACGTCGATCAGCTGCAGTGATTTATTCCTGATGTCTGATGACATCAAGCCCTTGGTAATTAACACAGATTCATTCAAGAACTCTCTGAAATTTGATTTCTTCCGAGGTTTAGGATCTTCGGTGCTTGTCGCGAGTCCTCTTCTTTTCCAGAGATTTAGCCCTCCGTCAAGCAATCTTGAATCACCATGCCCCAAAAAGTTCAACAGCCAAACACCTCGGGCCGCATCGTACCCGCTGTTATTCTGATAAAATACGACGGTAGTCTTCTCACTTATGCCCAGTGATCCGAATAACATTCGCATCTGCTTTGCGAATGCGCGGATTCCATCTTCCGAAGTATCGACCCAGTGGAAGGCGTACAGCTCAAGGTTGAACGCGCCGGGGATGTGACCCTTCACATACTTCCAGTAATTTCTGGTATCTATGAATACGACGTTGGCGTTGTTGACGAGTTTCGCAGCTTCGTCAACGGAAATGACAAGTGAATCATCGGCAAATTCCTTGTAATTTGACATCGCACAATTCAGTCAGAGTTTGGAATATTGAGTCTTTCCACCCTAGGCCGAGTCTTTGTATCTCCAAAGATACAAACTTGCAACGGAGCAGTATGGGTGCCAATTTTTCGCGAGCTCCTCAATCTTCTCTTTCTTTGGCAAATCTGGCAACGAATAGAGCTCCTGGATAGCCTTTCTGATTCCGAGGTCGTCGACAGGCAATACATCAGGTCGCCCGAGAGTGAAAATCAGCAGCATGTGTATTGTCCAGGGACCGATCCCGAGAACTTCATCAAGCGCTTCCAGAAGTACCGAATCTTCCTCATTTTTCAGAGATTCGAGATCGAGTTTTCCTTTCACGACCCTGCGTGAAAGATCCTTCAGATATCGAATCTTTTGGGGCGAAACTCCGGCTTTTCTCAGTTTCCTAATTGGTGTCGCGTAAAGAGCAAGAGCCTCAATCGTACCGCCGGGATAGAGTTTCTTCACGCGACCGGTAATTGCAGATGCGGCGGCCCCCGCGAGCTGTTGACCTAGAATCGATTCGACCAGAGATTGGAACATCTCGCCTTCTGCCGTAAACTCAAGACGTCCATGTTTCTCAATCACCGTGGCTAGCTTGGCGTCGTTCCGTCGGAGGTGTTCGATTCCCTTCTTGAATGTTGCCTGATTATCTATTGAGAGCGGTCTCGAAGTCATGGGGAGTCAGTTTTTTGGAATGCTTCTTGTCAACATCGCTTGATCTGGAGTTTTAGAAATAAAACTGGCTCACCATTTCTCATGGCAGTAACGGTGCAGGTTTGTGCGACGTGTAAGCACAACCACGACAACCAGTCCTTGATTAAAGTTGACGGCTTGGTATACAACATTCTATGTCCATGCGCCTGTCATACCAAAGTTCAACCCTGGTATTGACGGCATAGGAAAAAGAGTAGTTTCCTACTCTTCCTCATTATCGCGTTCCTTTTCCTGATGCCTCGATGGACTCTTGAACACCTTGGCAGGTTTCTTGTCCATCGGATCAGTTATCCCGGCCTCAACTACCATGAAGTTTGTATCGCCGTACGGGTGCATCGGACTGTCGATCATAATTGCCTTGCGCTCCTGTCCCGCCTTGCGCAGGTAGATCCTGTAGGTAGACGCGTGTCCGATGATGTTGCCTCCAGCGGCTTTAGTTGGATCGCCGAAGAAAGTGTCCGGAGTCGCCTGTACCTGATTTGTGATGATAACTGCGACGTTGTAGATCTCGGCAACCCTCTTCAAACGGTGCATGATCGCGTTGAGCTTCTGCTGTCGTTCCGAAAGCGATCCCCTTCCGAGGAACTCTGCCCTGTGGAGGCTGATTATGCTGTCGACGATTACGAGCTTGATGTTGTTTTGCTGGATCAGGCCACCCATCGCCCTGACGATAAGTTCGAGATGGCTCGCGTTGTAGATTTTTGCGACGTGGATGTTGTTCAGAATACTTTCAACGTCCAGATCTCTTGCTTTAGCTATCTGGGCAACTCTTTCCGGTCTGAATGTTGACTCGGTATCAATGTAAAGGGCTGAACCGCCCAGTCCGTGTTGATCTACCGGAAGCTGCGCAGAAACGCATACCGTGTGGCAGATCTGGGTCTTTCCTGAACCGAACTCCCCGTAGAACTCGGTCACAGCCTGAGTCTCGATTCCACCGATGAGAAGATTGTCGAGGTTCTGAGAATAAGTGGTGCATCTAAGCATCTTTGCCCTTCTTGCGAAGAGCTCGTTTGCAGAGACGAGGTCCTTTTCGAGATAACCCTTCTCCTTCAAGAGCTTCTGAGCTTCGAAAACCAGATTATGCGCCGTCTCCTCCGTCAGATTCAGGCTATCCACGAGCTCGTTTGTGGTCGAGGCTGCGAGGTCGAGAATGGTCGTTATTCCGCCACTTTCAAGCTTCGCCCTTGTCGCTGGACCAACACCCGGCAGGTCACCAATGTCAACTTCTATTGCTTCGCTCATTCCATGATCACTCAATTCTTGTTTCTTTCCTACGCCTTTTCGGACTGTAGTATTACAGTAGAATTACTGTAATGTTATATGTTTTGTGCTTATTTTGCAGAGCTAGTCATCGCGGGATTGTTCTGAACATTCCTGAAAGTATAGTTCTTTGTTGCCAGACTGATTCCAAGTACCACGACAGCCAGGACGATTCCGACTCCGAAAATGATGTTGAAAGCAGTAGCCGTCGGGAAAGCGACAGGCACACTATGTCCGCTTATCTGCTCAACTACGGTAGTCGTATAGGAAGCCATTATCGTGGTCGCGACCACCGGCCCGATTGCTCCCCCAAGATTTCTCAGCATAGTATTCATTCCCAACCCGACGGCGACGTTTTCCCGGGGAAGGGAGATTGCGAGCATGTTCACGAGCGGGACAAGAATGCAGACAATCCCGAAGAGCGCGACAAATAGATCCGCCGCGACAAAACTCGCCGTCGACCGGTTCAGAATGAAGAAAAGGAGTCCTGCACTCAGAAGACCCGATCCGATCACGAGGATCGGTTTCGGACCAGTGCGTGCGAGATATCTTCCAGTAACGATTCCACCAACCAGCATTCCAAGCGTTGATGGCGCAAGCGTCAACCCCACAGTAATGATATCCTCATTCAGACCGAAACCTGGAGGGAGTTGCGCGTAGTACACCACCGCGAAGAAAAGGAGAAACATTACAATTCCAGAGACCATCCCAACCAGGTTTCCAACTAGCACATTTCTTATTCGAATCAGACTCAAGTTCATCAGCGGATTTGCTCTCTTACTTTCAAAGACAAAGAAAAAGAAAGTTAGAAAAGCTCCTGGAATGAGGAAGGCCAATTCTTCCAAAGATAACCATCCTAAGGTCGGGCCTTCAGTTACGTAGAGGAGTAGCAGCGTGACTCCAGCCATCAAAATCCCTGCTCCGACATAATCGACTGCTTTGTTAACGGCTCTCAGTATGTCCTTATTCAGAACTTTCGCAGCGATGACAAACAGAATGATGCTTAGGACCAGTGCGGTGTGAAACGCGTACTGCCAGCCTAGATCTTGGACAACGTAGGAACCAATTATCAGCCCCAAGGACGCACCTATCGCGAATGTCCCGCTTAGGATGCCCTGAGCGACTGCTACTTTCTCCCTTGGATAGACCTCTGTAATTATCGCAATGCTCAGCGGTATGATCGCAAAGCCAATCCCCTGAAGAGCTCTTGCAAACAAGAGAAAGTAGATCGACGGCGAAAATCCTGCCAGACTGACGCCGATCATGTAGAAAATAAGGGAAATCAGAAACATCTTTTTCTTGCCGTAAATATCTCCAAGCTTTCCAAAAAGTGGAGAAACGGCGCTGCCTACAATCAGATATGCGGAAGTAATCCAAGATGCGATGGTCGCCGTAGTTGCGAAGTCTTTCTGGATCGTCGGAACTCCCGGTATGACCATTGTCTCGACATAGTTAACGAGTAATGCAACGCCCGTGAGAACGAGCAAAACTCTTGTCGCGTGGGAGGATACTTTTTCTGGTTTCTGGGAAGCTGTGTTTTCCAGATTCTTTTCTTCTGTCATTTTTGGCACTCGTCCCAAAAAACGGTTTTCTGTAAAGTTCTAGTTCAATCCGGTCTCAGGCTTGATATCATTTGCGCTCACATGTGAGTGTTGGTGAAATCTTGACTTTTTTTTGTTATGATTCTAGAATTAGCTCACTTCCAAGACATTCGATCGAATTAATCTCTTCAGCCAAAATGTGCCCGCTCGTGTAAACCACAGTGAAAATTTCCGCCATTGATTCACGGCATCAGACGAGGATCTGATATTTCCATGAAAAGTCCAGAACAACCTCGAAAACTCGAAAATCCAGTACGAAAAGATCAACTCGACAATTACCGAGAACCTCGTTCAATTCGTTCCGAGCTCTTTAAGTTACGTTCAGCTCGTTTCAAGCTCTTCCGAGCTAACAGAGCTCGTTTCAAGCTGAACGGTTTGAACAGAGCTTGAACGTCAGCTCTTCACTCAGAAAACACCTCCCCGCGTGCGAACGCAGAAAATTTTTGGTTTTGGTAACTTTGCGTGGGAAATTCTTCCTGTTAACTAGCGTGGGATGGAATTTTTCTTGCCGGTCAGGGATAGAAACCGTCAGGATGGATGACTTGTCATCTTTTAGCCAGTTCGTTCTGCATTTCCTCGACAGAAATTTCTGCTTGCTTCTTAGAGTCCTTGTAAGATTTGACTGTTTTGACGAATCGATAAGTGCTTAAGGCAAAGAATCCGCTTCCAACGAGAAGGAAAGGATGAATTGCAAAGTAAAATGACGTATCAATATAATTGCCGAAAACGTCGTTGATCGATAGTCCCAAGACAACAACGAAGAAAAAGCTACCACTCATTACAATAGGCACCCAGATAAATCTCAGGTTTTTGAGGTCGGCAGTTCTCAAAATATAGACGAAATATTTCATTCCAGTAACTCCCACATAACCCATAATTGAGACTCCGAGAATATCAGAAACCAGAATGAAATAATCTAACAAAGCTTCTACTGCATGATCTTGAATTCTGTTCAAGTTATGACTTTAGTTTCTTTAATTCAGATGTAGCATCCTAAGCGGTCAAGTATGGAGTACCCGGCCGGGAGTAAAATCCGGGTCAGGAATAGAACCGTTCAGGGTTCAAAGTTTCTCCGGGGTCGAACAATTCTCTTAGGGAATCGGATAGTAAGAGTGAGTCTGTCGCCGAGCGTGGGTCTTCCAATTCCTTCGAATTCTTCCGCCGAAAGAGTAACTACAACGGGAACTGAAGGCATCATTGCCTCGTTCCACTGGACCATTGGTCTGATTATCTCAGCCTCTCTTTCTCCCTCGCCCTCAGATTTGATTCTTACTTTCTCCGTCGGATGCTCAAGAAGCCTTTCTGGTGATTTTGGTTTAGAAGATAATTTCTTCGGTTCAGCAGGGACTAGAGAGAGGTAGACAAAAGGGTTTAGCTGAGAATAAGGGCCACTATTCCACGACATTCCTGGCATGTGCGGGCTTTCCTTTGAGACAGCGGTCACTTTCATCTTAATTGTTATCGACATTAAGAGCTCGAGTATCAGACACCAATTCGGACTTTATGTGCCTTCTTATTCTATCACCGTAACATGAGATCGTCTGGATCAGATTGCGCACTGTCTAACAATTGAAACAACGAAGTTTATCACAATCCAACACTACTGAAGACTCATCATGAACTCGGTCGAACATACTTACAAAGAAGTAGGCAAATTTGTTTCATTAGCTCTCTCTGTTAATCCCAATACCAAAACTGAAGGTTATTTGGAGGAAGCTTGGAAACTAATTGAAACGCTCCCTGATAAGAACAAACGCGGTTTTCGATACACCTACCCTGAGATCTATGACGCGATAACTATTGGCATACGACCGTCATTCATTGAAGCGATCAAGGATGAGCTTTCAGAGTTGGTGCTCACCTCCAGGGAAGACGTTGAATCAATAGAAAAAGACGTGGAGGAAATTGAGGGAGAGGATACCAAAGAATAAGATCAAACGATTGGAGCAAGTCAAGGAGACGAGGCAGCAGGCCCTCCCTCGCTGAAGACAAAAGCCGTGGAATTTATCATAAAACAATAGCCAAAAGTCGTGGGTTCCCCTTTTTCATTGAACAGACAATTTGCCCAGATTGGTTCTCCAGTTTGATTCAGCCGGGGATAGGCCACTGTGATCGTGTACGTGGTGGGAGTTTGTCCAGAGCTTGAGTTGGCTTCAAACTGACAACCTGCGACGGTTTGTGCAGGAGCAGCACAGTTGAAAATGGTTGCACTGGAGAATTCAGATGCAATACAAGGAACGGGATAACCACTTGCGCTGCAGCCTCCCGAAGCATCCAAGAACTCTCCTACGACAGGTAGATGGTGCGAGGCTACCACTTGAAAATGCATTAGTACTATTTGCCCCCATTCATCAGCTGCGGCGACGGTGTAATTCGCCGGTACTGCCGAAGTGAGTGTGTTATACGGTTGGAAACCAGTCGCGTTGTTCGCATAGAATTGAGCGCCAAAGGTAAGCTCTGTGGGAAGAGTTACTTCTATTTGGTTTCCACTTTGGGATCTGTAGTAACCCGACCGGCTCCCACCGTCTAACCCTGGAAGGAGAGAATAATTCGTAATATTCGTCCAGATACCTAGTATGGTCCCGTTGTCACTGAAGGCAAAGTTGGCTGGACACTCTATAGCTGCCCAGACAGGTAAGAAGCTTGCACTTGAGATATTATTGAGTCCGTAAATTCCCCTAAAAATTGCGATGCCAGTTGGATCATATAATTTATTGGTACTGTCGCCTCCGTCACAAGGTCCGGAGGATGCCGAAATCGGCCAGTCGGCTTCCGCTGTTAAATTGTTCGTAGTCATTAGAGTGTTCTCTAGCAGAACTGTAATGTTGATCGCTTCCTCACTGGGGATAATGGTAGAGTTTAAGGACAAGATTAGCTTCAGTCCTAGAGTGGAATTTATCGTTGAAATGCTCGCAGAAGAATGCAGTTCACTACTAGAGGACGATGTAGAAGGAGTAAGAGTGGTTGTATAAGTCGCCTCGCTGACAAGCAGAAAAGTGTCATAAAAGTGCGAAGAAGCTGCAACATATTCAATATAAACTCCTGCCGTCGGGTTGGTATGATTTGATAGGATTGTAAGTGGTTCTTCGCCTCCGTTTTGAAGTATCGATCCGATCACCGCTGTGCTGTTATCGGGAAACGTGAGGCTGATTTGGATTGCACCGCTGGACATCTCCATAAGTGTTCCGGAGGTTTGCTGATTAGGGCAGCCTTGGATATTCGTCGGGCACAAGGGTTCGAAAGTGACACCCATGTAGTTGATCGCAGTCGTACCATTGACGAAATAGCTTTCGCCGGGTTCTCCTAGGACAATATCATTTGTTACGTTGAGGGAGCAGTAGCTCTCGCCGTTGAGCACTATTGAATTGCAGGCATTGCTAACCAAAGTCGTAGAACTGCTACTGTGCAAAGAGGAAGTGCTTGAACTTGTTGAAGTTGTCGGAGTTGCAGTAGAGTTCAGGACGAAGTAACCTGCAGTAATTGCCGCAACTATGACAATTACGATAATAACGATCGTTGCAATTCTAGAAATGGCGCGGCTCTGCAATTCATGTTAACCTCGAACCGTAAAATGAAGCAAGACAACCTGTCCCCATTCGTCCCCGGCGATCACCGTGTAGATGCCAGATTTGAATGGTGGCGGAGGGAGCGCACCATTTTGAGTGAAGACCGATGAATTATAGACCCTGCTGTAATTTCCCGAAAGATAGCCCGAAATTGACATTGGCGTAACCTGATACAAAGTGCTTGAGCTTACATTAGAAAATCCAATGGGGACTGCGGCAGATGCACTGTAAGGTTGGAAGAGGTAGTAGCTTCTTTGAAAGATCGGACAAGAAAGAAATTGGAAAACCGGAGAAACTTGGAGTAGCATTCCAGCGGACGACAAATTCGATTGAGAATAGTACCCCTGGAATACTTGGTAGTAAAGAAATGTGGCACATGGAAAGGAAGTCGTACTTGGCACAGAAGGGATTGCCCATTCATTCGCACCCGAGATATTGTTTTCCTTGGGTAGAGTATTCAGTATGAGAGCTGTAACGTTGACCGTTTGACCCGATTGCATTGTCGTTGTGTTTAGCGATAGTACAAGTTGAAGTCCGAGAGTTGAGTTAGTTGTTTGGACTGTTGCAGGTGCGGAAGGACCTTCGTAATAGGTAAGAACGGCGCTGGTTTGGAGACGAAAGGTAGTGCCGTTCATGCTTGTAATTATGACGGTCAGATTGTGAAGTGAACCAATCGGATACAGCCCCAACAGTTCACATGCGAAACTCTCAACTTGGGCAGAATTAATTCCCGGGGAAGGAACCAGTGAAACCCCATCACAACCCAGTTGGATGCCATCCAAGTAGAAATAACTGGTATGAGAATCCGAAATAGGAAACAAGCTCAAGGGAAGGAGAATTCTAAAGTTCAGCTCATCATAAGTCACGCTTGGATAATATTGAGGCGCACCATGTGGCAGATTAGAATAACGTTGAATTACAGGAGCGGTGAATTGGTACAAAGAAATGTTGGTCAGTAAAGGCGCCGTAGAAGAGGTAGCATTCGTCGCGGTTGTCTCATTGATATTGGAAGAAGAAGGAACTGCGGCATACAGATAAGTGCCAAATAAAGCGAGAATCATCATTAGTGGGATGAAAGCCACTAGAGCTGCTCTGCGTGGGATAACCAATTATTGAACGCCGGATTACAATTGCCCCTTTCATGGAAACTCCTATTATTTGACACTATTCGAGAGCAAGAACGTTCTGATTGGGAGAACGTTTGCCTGCTTAGCATCCTATTGCACGCTGTTCTGGAGACTAGAACCTTATACGATTCCTCGGTGTGAAAATCAAGATTAATGAAAAGATCAGTCGTTCTATCATTAGTTGGAGTAGGGGCCATCATGCTCGTCGTAGGTACTACTCTTGGTTCTGTCATGTTCCCAATGACTAAGATTGAAACAACAACATTGCTTTCCTCCTTTACTTCAACTACGACTTTCACAGTAACAACTGCTCAAGCCCGGCTATACAACTTGACATTTATTGAAACCCCTGAAACTCCTTGCAATCCATCCTACCTCGCAGAGTGGTCAGTAACACTGGGTAACGAGACTAAAGCCCAACCATTCAATGCAACACTTCCGATACCAGACAATCAATGGAACGCGGGAACCGATTATGCGAATCTCTCAACAATAACTTTCTTCGTGGCATCAGGAACTTACAGCTACACTATTCACCCATCTTCAGGGCTCACGCCTAATTCTGGCGTTGTCATAGTGAATGGACTTAACATTATCATCCAAGTTTTCTTGCCATCATTCCCATGTACTACATCCACTCCACAAACATCGAATGACACGACGATTAAATCTACGAATTCTAACCAGACTTGCACTGCCGCCGCCACTGTTACTCAGAACAATACAACGCAAGTGCTCACCCTGTGCCACACGGAGAGCTACAGATATTCCTCTACAAATTCTTCATCTGTATCAAGTCGCATTTCAACGAACAGTTAGTAATTGGAATTATCGTTCACACTGTTCCAAAAACCAGAACCTTATAGGATGCTTTCGTCTGAAAATCAGGATAGATGAAAAGCTCAACCATTGTGTCATTAATTGGAGTTGCTGTCATCATGCTCATTATTGGCCTGGCCCTGGGCTCAATTATCTTTCCTGTAACCAAGATTGAAACGACAACATTGCTGTCCTCGGTTACTTCGACTCAAAGTGACACAATGACCCAATTATTCAACTTGACTGAGACAGGCTCCGAAGTCATTCAGAATTACGTCTCTTCTACTCAGCTGTCCGACTTTGGCACCATCCGGGCTGACACTGGTGAATGAATCAAACAATAACCAGCAAAGCGATCTGACGTTCCTCATGAAGTCCGGTACGACCGCAACCCTTTGTGTAGCTTATCAGTTGGAAAACGACGCGATCCTTCCAGCGACCATCAACTTTTCCGGTTCCCAAATTCTGGAAGTAAATGCTTCGAGCATCGGAGGTGGCTACTCCTACTCTTATTCCCCCGCTCCAGGAATCTCTGAGACGGCGACTCCCAGTATTCTGACCATCCCTGCGGGATTCAACCAATCGCGAATAATCGTCAACTATACGATCACCGCGACTGCTCAAGCCAAGGGCTTCTATACGCTCTCCTACTACGAACCGTGCCCTGGACTGATTCCGTTTTCAGTAGGATATGGTACAGCTCAGGTCAACGCGAGCGACTTCGAGGGGTTCTTTATTGCCTCGAGTTGCTCCCTTCAACTCCCCCTTTCGGACGGCGAAATAGTCGGTTTTGGCGGGATGGGGACGATGGCGTTGAGCCCATGAGTAGAAGAAGCATGATTGGAAGGTGTCTCTGTTATTCTGTTATCGGAGGATTTTTGAAATAACGGAATAACACAGTTAAACTCTTGATCATCAGGTACTCATGAACGCTTCTTCGCTGAAAAGAAATGCATACACGTCCAGGGAATATTACTTCCGCACCCAATTGTATATCGTTAATGCTGACGAAGATAACGTCAGTCTAGAGCGTTTGCGGGCTTGTGCACGAACGAACTGATAAAGCATTAGCACGTATCAAGGTTGACAAATAGTTAGGCGATCGTGCGTAATGCGTGAAAAACAATGGTAGTAAATCATTCCTACCTTTAAAAAACAATGATAACTAGTATATGAAGAACTTAGCAAAAGGTCACGATATTTCGAATTCGTTTTCATCGAGGTCTTTGAATATCGCCTGCATTCCCCAATTCGTGACAGCAAGGTCTTCGACGAATTCGACTCCCTTCTCCTTCAAAACATAGTAGGTCTTCTCGACGTTTTCCGGCTTACTGCACGGGATTAGTCGGCCTTTTTCAGTTCTGAACATGATGCCCTCCCCGCACTGGAACCAGATTCCGGTACGACCACCAGGTTGATCATTCTGCCAGTCGTGACACTTTCCGCAGAGATGAATGAGAATTGTCTGCGAACCTAGCGGTTTCACAAATACTGCGTGCCCCTGATTTTCTACTATTTCGAAACCCAGCTTATCGCGAAACCATTCAGCAGATTTACCAGATTGTGCAAGAAAGCCCATGTTTTAAAACATGGGATGAATTGCGCTTGAGAGAGTCGGATGTCTCTCAAGAATGACGCCATACGCGGCTCGCTCAAGAAAACTAAGGAGAGACGGAGGACTCAAACCTGTAAGCAATACGAGCTGAAAATAGATACTTCCCATCTCAGCGACAAGACACACAAACATCTCGACAGATTATTTCTCGAAGCCAAGTGGTTCTACAATCATGTGCTTGCAAACGGAAACATATTCGAGGCCGACTACAGGATAGGCTCGGTCCGTGTCAAGGCAAAGGACGGTTTCGAAACAAGAGAAATCCGATGTCTTTCATCCCAGATGAAACAGGAACTCATCGACAGGATGAGAGACAACATCAGATCACTTTCCAGGTTGAAGAAGAGCGGACACAAAGTTGGTGCGCTCAAATTCAAAAGTGAAATCTGTTCCATCCCACTCAAGCAGCAAGGGATGACGTACAAGATCTTCGATAAGCACTACATCCACATTCAGGGAATCAAGCAGGGACTCAAAACAAGAGGGATTTTTCAGCTTCCTGCGAGTGCCGATCTTGCATCCGTGCTTCTGATCCGAAAGCATGGAGACTACTATCTGCACGTGACAACCTACCAGACTAAAGTAGTTCCGAAGCATCGGGAAGAAGAACAGCCATCAAAAAACGTAGGCATAGACTTGGGAATCAAAAACCAGCTCACGCTATCAAGCGGGATCAGAATCAACTACGAAGTGCCAATAACAGATCATATGAAGAAGCTGTGCAGGAAGCTAAGCAGAAAGAAATACCACAGCCATAACTGGTGGAAGGCAAAAACGAAACTGGATAAAGCCTATGACGGGACGACGAGCGTCAAAAAGGATATCCAGAACAAGCTTGTGCGCGGACTCACAAAACAGTTCACAACGATTTGCTATCAGGATGATACAATCAAAGCCTGGCAGCGGATCTGGGGAAGAAGAATTTTGAACACCTCGCTCGGCGGAATAATCAGTGCGCTTGAAAAGAAGGCACAAACGCCGAGGAAAGTGAATAGCTTCATCCCCACGACCCAGAAATGCTCGCGGTGCAACGCAAGGAATCAGGTCACTCTTGCGGATCGAATCTATGAATGCACATACTGTGGTCTCGTAATGGACAGAGACTTGAACTCCGCGATAAACATCGAAAAGGAAGGAGGAGTACCTATGGTGCATAGGGAATTAACGCCTGCGGACACTCTTGCCTATACTCTCTTGGAATACTTCAACAGCATTCCACACATCAGAGCAAGCATGGTGGTTGAAACAGGAAGCCCTGCTATGGTCGTGGAGAAGCCCACGATCTTTCAGTCGTGGGTAGTTCACTTGCATTATGAACTAAAAACCGCCACTGAACCGATGCCACTGATCATTTTATCTGACAGACTTCCTCTCGATAAATTCCCTTCACCCGTTTCTTAAATATCCGGCGATAATTCGTCGGTCCCGTGAAGATCAAAAACATTGAAGCGATTATCCTTTATGCACAGGATCCCGGCTCTTTCGAATTTGAGCTGAACGTCGGCGGATATACCGGCTACCAGGTTATCGTCCACGTTGAAACGGACGAGGGAATCGACGGTTGGGGGGAGTGTTGCACGGGCAGCGAGTACGGAGAATCAGCACTCGCCGTTAAAGTATTGATCGAAAGAGGGTTTATTCCTAGGATCAAAGGCGAAGATCCCGAGATTATAGAAAGATCTGGGAAAAACTCTACAACGAGACTTCGTGGTTCGGCCGTCGGGGCCTTACCGCTTTTGCGCAGAGCGGAGTGGATACTGCGCTTGTTGACATCGCAGCCAAGTCTTACGGAATTCCCGTCTCGAAACTTCTCGGGGGTACATATCGAAAAGAGATCCCGCTTTACGCGAGTCTTTTGTTTGACATGGACGATGTCGAAGGAACTGCGAAGAAAGGGCTGAGGTACATCAATGACAATTATTTCGGCGTAAAGTTTGGCTGGGGCATGATTCCGTCAAAACCATTTGGAGCCGATCCGGATAGGGATGAAAAGATGATTACGACAATCAGGGATGCTTTCGGATCCAAGGGAAACATAATGGTTGATGTCGGCCGCTACGTTAATTGGTCGTCTGATCACGCGATCCGGATGGCAAGGCGTTTTGAAAAGTACGACATTTTCTGGCTTGAAGAAGCACTCCCGCAGGATGACATGAGGGGATACGAGCGGCTGACGAACTCGGTCGATGTCACGATAGCGTTCGGCGAAGGCCTCTACACTGTGTATGATTTTGCTGACGTTATTTCAAGGCAGGCTGCCGATCTGATTCAGCCTGATGCGAGCAAACTCGGAGGCATCTCGGAAATGAAGAGAATCATAGAACTCGCTAGAATCAACAACATGAGGTGGGTTCCCCACAACTGGAGCACAGCCATAAACAGCGCGGCCTCGATGCAGCTCGTGGCTTCCGCGCCGGACGCGTTCTTGATGGAGTTCAAACAGGAGGAAAATCCTCTCGTTTCAGATTTATCAAAACAGAAATTCAAGATCGAAAATGGCAAGCTCATCGTGCCCGATGCTCCTGGCCTAGGAATAGAAATCGATCAGAACGTCGTCGAAAAGTACCGGTGGGAACCTTGAAATCATTCTACGGCGACATGAACTGGCCCGAGGTCAACGAGGCTTCCACGGAAAAGAGGGTTGCTCTAATTCCAGTCGGATCAACAGAACAACACGGACCACATCTTCCTACGAAGACTGATGCATTCATCGCGGAGCTGCTCTGCAAAGATGTATCCAAAACTGCGCCCGAACTTTCTTTTTACATGCCTTCGGTGAGTTATGGGTATAACGAGCATCACCTAGATTTTCCAGCGACGATTCACATTCATTACGAAACAATTATCCGACTCGTCATTGATATCGGGAAGAGTCTTGCGCATCACGGTTTTGAGAAGATAATCATTGTCAACGGACACGGCAGCAATGTCGCACCGATGGAAATCGCGGCGAGAAGGATAACGCTTGAATCAAAACATTCGCTCTGTGCCTCACTGGATTACCTGGCGATCGCTCCAGAAGTTTTTGATCTGCTAGAGGGCGAGGATGCTCACGCTGGAGAGATCGAAACATCGTTGATGATGTACCTCGATCCTGCTAATGTTGACATGAGCAAGGCCGAGAGGGACTGGAACTTTGAAAAATCGAAGTTCATCAACTACGGTGTCGAGCCCGGCGGCAGGTCGTTCCAGAATGCGGGAGGAAAAGTCCAATTCATGGACTGGTGGAGCAGGATGAGCAAAACCGGAACGATGGGAGACCCTACGAAATCGACGAAAGAAAAGGGAAAGAAGATTTTCGAAACCTGTTCTGACAGGCTACTTTCATTTGTTCGGGAGTTTAGGGATAGAGAGATCAGAGAAAGAATAGATCACCATTAGAGTCATACGTGAATTTCAGGAAATGCTTAACTAACGTCTGATTGACCTGTGCTTAATTTGAACTCCACGAAAACCGGGATCGGAAGAGTAGCTCTTGTCGTTGCTGTCATTGTCGTCATAATTATCCTTGCGTCCGGGGCCGCGTATCTTGCCTTCTATGGGGCAAAGTCGACTACTACGAGCATTCAATCCACCACATCGAGTACGTCTCCAAGTACCACTTCGAGCATGACGACATCTTCTTCCTCGGCCACTTCATCTTCCGCTTCCAGTTCTACAACATCTTCTTCCAGTTCCTCAACCACTAGCTCTTTGACCACTAGCAGCAGTTCTACGACTAGCAGCAGCTCGACCTCGGCTGTGCCGTCCTCACTCACGTACGAGACATTTACTACGCCGCAGTATATGGATCCGACTGTTGATTACATAGGCTACGATCTCGGTATCATGAATAACGTCTACGAATATCTGCTCTGGTACAACGGGTCTAGCGGAAGTCTGATTATTCCTTGGCTTGCTCAGAATTACACGATTGCCGCGGATCACAAGACGGTTGATTTCAATCTTAGAACGAACATAGCATTCCAAGACGGTGAGCCATTCAATTCAACAGCTGCGTATTTCTCAATCCTTCGAGGGTTAATCATTGACGGGTCATCACCGACTTCTCTGGGCGGGTACGGTCCGTCGTGGATCGTTCAGCAACTCGCTAACACCAGCTTGAGCAACGTACTAAGCGGACAGCCGCAAGCTTACACAGAGTCGTGGGTGAACCAGGTTCTCGCGGAGAACTTCGTCCAGATAACCGGCCCCAGTACTTTTGTCATGAATCTTCAGCACTACGACGGCGCATTTCCGTATTTGTTTGCAACTTGGGGCGATCCGATCGTTGCCCCTGAATATACGATGACGCATGACCTCGCGACTTGGACGGCCGCTGGTTACAAGCTGCCGTATCCGGCGCTTAGCGGCAATGAGACGACGCAGATAACGCAGTACTTTGACGATGAAGTTGCGACCTGCGGAGTTTCGCCAACGGTTGGCGGTTGCGCTACTACGTATTACGATGAGTCGGCGCAGGGATCGATGGGCGGCACTGGACCTTATACTCTGCAAAGCTGGAGCCAAACAACTCAGGATATAGTTCTGCAGGCAAATCCCAACTACTGGGGCGGTCCCTATCAGTTCATGGGCGGACAGAAGATAATTCCACAGATCAAGACAATAAACATCAACTTCGTCCCATCGGCTTCGACAAGATTACTGGACCTCGAGAATGCAGGGCGGACTGGAGAGGCGCTCATTATTGCAGTGACGAATGACCATCTTTACGACGTAGCCGACAGAAATGCTTGGCTAAATAACGGGACACTTCAATCGATAATACCGGGAGTTTCTCTTTACGGACCCCAATCTTCGCTTAACACCCAGACGGTCGGACTCAACACCAATGTTTCCAATCCGTTGACGGGGCAGTATTATCCCTTCCAGCCATTCGCTGATCTCAGGGTTAGGCTAGCTTTTGCGGACTCGATCAATATGTCTGAAATTAACATTGCTGAAAACAATGGGATGGGGCAGGTCGAGATTAATCTAATCCCACCAGGTATTGGGCCGCCGGGGGCTTACAATACATCGATAGTCCCGAAGTACAGCTTCAACCTGACGGCTTCGCAAGACCTGCTTCTCGCGGCTATGGAGAATCCGATAACGAGCTTTACAAACTATAACGGACACGTTGCCGCTCCGGGAGAGTTCAACAACACTTTCGGGTGCGCGACTCTAAATTCCCACGGCACTTGCACTTCTCCGGTGCAGCAGACCATTCCATTGAATTATGCGACCGGCGACACACTCGGCGGTACAATAGTTACTGAGATTGCCGAGGCGATAAACAATATCAGCTCGACGTACAACATGGGGGTGACAGTAACAGTAGTACCGGAGCCAGAGGGAACACTGGTTACACAAGCGTTTTCGGGACAAACTTACTCCTTCGATGGTTTGGACTGGACAGCAGACTATCCGTGGGTGACTGATTACACAGGCACGCTGCTGGCTCCGGGCGGGACATGGTACGGAATACAACACTACAATTATTCCATACTAGGAACTCTGTCGAACGAAGCGCTCAACTACTCGCACGCAGGAGACCTCTCAGATCTAGTAAAGACGACATCGGAGGCGTTCCAGTTCGCAAACAATGAAGTGGAGCAGATACAGACGGTCTACCCACTATCTTTCGAAGTGATGACTTCGAACATCCAGGGGTTCTTCTACAATCCGACGGAGCCCATGTATGACGGTGCTGGACAGTATACCTTCTACTTCGCCACTATGTACTGACAGGGAACTAGGGGCAGACATTTTTCTGTCCCTCCTCTCCTGACTCAGCACGTACAGAAAAAGAGCTTGCAGACCTGCCGAAAATGCGCGTCAGCGAAGCGTCGTCAAATAAAATTCGGAAGATGAATTCTTTAGGATATGGAAGACTTTGCCTGAATACCGAGCTCTCTCAGGAAAAATGATAGTTCCTTCTCCAAAGCTTCCTCGACGTGTTTCGCTTGTCGAAAGTTGTGTTGCTCGCCCTCGAACGCGACATACTCCACGTCTCGATTTTTTCTGCGAAGGCCCTCGACGATCAGCTCGCTCTGGCTCGGCGGTACAACCTTGTCTTCTAAACCCTGCAAGACCAACAATGGTGCTGAAACGTTCTCAACATAACTTGTTGGTGACCGATCCAGAAAAAGTTCACGTTCCTGCGGATAAGAACCAATCAAGGAGTGGAGGTATTGAGACTCAAACTTGTGGCAGTCAAGTTCCCACCTCTCTAGATCGCTGATCCCGAATGAACACGCACCTGCCTTGAACATCTTGCTGAAAGTTATGGCGCATAATGTAGTCCAGCCGCCAGCGCTTCCTCCCCTGATTACTACTCGATTTCCATCTATCTTTCCTTCTCCGGCAAGGCTCATCGCACCGCTTTCGCAGTCTTCAACATCGACGATTCCCCACTGACCGTTTAGCCTCCGACGATATTCCCGCCCGTATGCACTGCTACCTCCGTAATTCACATCTAGAACCGCAAAACCCCGAGAAGTGAAGAACTGGATCCTGCCTTGAAGCGCATTCGAAGATGCATCAGTCGGGCCGCCATGCACCGTCACAATCAGAGGCGGGAGTTCATCCTTAGGAGGAACGAACCTCGGATTGTGGGGCTCGTAATAGAAGCCGTGGGCCGTGACACGATTGGAAGTAGGAAACGTCACTGTGGTTGACAATGAGGTCAGATTCTCGTCAGTGGACTCTCCCGGCGATTCGTAGATTTTCTGAATTTCGCCAGAAGAAAAATCATACCGGAAAATGGAGTGCGATTCCTTGGGAGATCCTGCAAGGAAAATAGCGTAGCCTTGAGAAGCCTGGACGTATTGGATATCGGTGAAGGGACTCTCTATCTGTTTGAAGTCAAGCGAATCAGTTTCGAGAGAAGCGAGTTTCCATTCTCCATTCTCCGCAAAGGTGCAGATTATCCTCTTTTCGGATTCGAGCGCATACGAGGAAAAACCCAAATTCCAGTCGGGATGGCAAAAGTCGGATGTTTTAGGGCAAACAGTTTCCACGATCCTTTCCCGCCAGCGGTAGAGATTCCACCATCCGGTTCGATCCGAAATAAAGTACAGATCACCAGATGGAGACCAGTTAGGCTGAGTCACGGATTCGTCCAGTCCTCCGGCGATTTTCGTTTTGTTATGGAGCCTTCCTTCGCTATTGAATTCTCCGACCCAAAGTTCCGAACCATCAAACGGCATGTTGGGAAAATTCCAGGTGACCCAGGCGAGTTTCGTGTTGTCGGGGCTCAACCTTGGGAATGCGTAAAAATCGTTCCCGAAGAGGAGAACTTCCCCCAAGCCACCATCTTCAAGATTAATGCCAACTATAGTATTGACTGCGTCCCTCTTTCCCGGGACGGGATGATGCTCTCTTACCGAGATTATCCTTTTTCGGGTTTCGTCAGAGATCCCATCCGCATATCGAGCATCTGTACCAGCGAAGGTTATTGGAACTGGAATTTCATCTGAATCTACTTGCTTCCTGTAAAGCCTCTGATCAGTGAAATTCGAGAAGACTATCCATTCACCTGAGAGAAGGAACCCGCCTCCACCATACTCGTGAACCGTTGACCTCGCGTGGAATGGAGCTGGAGTGATTTCAAGAGAAGCCCCGCCGCTTGAGCCTACTTTCATGATCGAGTAGCGCGCTTTCTCCTCGAGCGGCCGGACTTCGACAAAGTAGACATCATCACCATGAAGTCTTAACTCAAATACATGATTCCCGGACGCGACCGATTTCGCTGTGATCGAGGATTCCCAGGTTCCGTAAGGGCTGCCGACTCTTTCCTCTAAGCTCATGATTTCGGAAATTGAACCGTCGATGCAGTTTAAAGAGTGCCGGAACGACGAAGCGTAAGAAAATGAACCGCACTCTGACCTCGATCGAGGGACTGAGGGTTGGACACGCGGAAGACAGGGCAGGGACCGGATGCACTGTGGTTTTGCTTGAGCCGATGGTCGATGTTGCCTGCGAGGCAAGAGGAGGTTATCCTACAACTTTCGATACGGACGGAATAGACGTGGCAAAGAGATTCGTGAAGCGGCACGCCATCTTCCTCGCTGGCGGTGATGTTTACGGACTGGATTCTCCTATCGGTATCAGAAAATACCTTCTTGAGAGAGGGCTGGTCTCGATGAAGGCCGGGGGACAGATGCCTCTGATTGTCGGCGCGACAATTTACGATATGTGGAGGGCGAATATTGAGAAGGTGAGCTATGGAGATATTGCATACAATGCATGCCTGAACGCTTCAAGGGATCCGGTTGCAGAAGGAAATGTTGGAGGAGGGATCGGAGGGAGCGCTGGCGGGTTTGCAGGGCATGATCGTGCAGGCAAGGGAGGTACCGGCTCGTATGCAATTCCACTCTTTGATGGAATCTATGTCGCTGCTCTAATGATTACGAACTGCACGGGGAATATTCGAGATCCTGATACGGGGGAGACTCTTGAGGGAGCTCGGGATGAAAATGGAAAATTCATCCAGTTTGAGGATATTATCGAAGAATACGTTCGCACTGCTCCTAGGAAGGAGAACACGACTATCGGGATCGTCGCGACCAACGCTGACTTGAATCACGAAGAGCTGATCAAGGTAGCCCAGGTGTCGCACGATGGTCTAGCGATGTCGATAAGACCGACGCACACGACTTCCGATGGAGACACTATCTTTGCCGTCGCTACCGGGAAAGTAAAATCTTCCGAGTCGCGCCCCCGACTTCTTGATGCGGTCGGTTATCTTTCTGCGAGATGTGTTGCGATCTCGATTGCAAGGAGCGTGACCGTGGGCAGAAAGGAAGAGTAATCAGATAGAACCTATTGTCAATTTCTAAACTACAGTTCGAATGGTTTCGTAGGTTTCAAGCCGCCACCAATTCATCAGCCAGTTTCAGAGACTGGTCGAAAGCTCGGATTCCCTCGTCAATCTCATCTTTTGTTATGATCAACGGAGGGGCAACGACAAAGTGGCTCAACCAATTATTGACGAACACTCCATTTTTCATCATCTCGGCCCCGATCTTGTCCAGTACCGAAAGCTTTCCCGCAAGCTTATCCTCGGCTCCGAAAAAGGGCTCTTTCGTTTCTCGGTTCTTCACTAATTCGACCGCCCAGAAAAGTCCCAGACCTCTGACGTCTCCCACCGAAGGATGTCTTTCTTTCAACTCTTGCAGGAGTTTGCCCAGATATTCTCCTTGTTTTTTTGCCGCTCGGATGAGATCTAGTCGTCTGTACTCGTTGATCGCAGCTATTGCCGGAGCGAGCGTCATCGGATGTGCCTCGTAAGTGTGCCCATGAGCAAAATAGTGCGTCTCGAAATGGTCCGCGATTTCCTTCGTCGTCGCAGCAACTCCTAACGGAACGTACGCACCGGTAATCCCCTTCGCAGTTGTCAGGATATCCGGCTTCACTTTCCAGTGATTCACTGCAAACCACTCGCCTGTCCTCCCCCATCCCGACATCACTTCATCCGTAATGAGGAGGACCCCTCTCTTCGTCGCAATTTCTCTCAACATCGGGAGGTACTCCTTGGGCGGGACTAGCACTCCGTTCGTGCCTACAACGGGCTCAACCAGAATAGCTGCGACATTCCCTTCGTTTCGAATCATGTAATCGATGTACTGGGCGGAGGCAAGCGCGCGATCCTCAAACTCGATTCCAAAGGGAGATCTATACTGATCCATGTCAGGGGCGAAGACCACACCGTCTATTTTTCCTGTGGGTTCGATCGGAATCCTTCTGAAATCGCCCGTCGCGGCGATCGAACCGCCCGTGGATCCGTGGTAGGATCGATATCTGGAGATTATCTTGTGCTTCCCAGTATAGAGCCGCGCAATCTTGATCGCCGCCTCAACCGCTTCCGTGCCTGAAGTCGTGTAGAAGAATTTCTCCAGCCCTTCCGGTAAGACTTCCAGAAGCAATTTGCTTAGATCCGCCCTGGCATCGCACGTGAATGAGGGTGCAATGTAGGCAAGTTTTCTTGCCTGCTCGCAGATTGCATCGATAACAGCCTTGTTCTTGTGCCCCAGATTAGAGCACATCAACTGCGAAGAAAAATCGAGGTACTTCTTTCCATTGATATCTGTGAAGTAACAACCTTCAGCATCAACTATGTGAAGCGGTTTCCATCCCTTTTGATACCTCCAAGTCCCGTATGTGTTCTGCGAGGTGACATCTACTGCCAGATCTGAAAATTCTTGCACTTCCTATTCCCAGCAGTTGGAAACAGCCTAGGTGTATAAGTTATTACAAAATTAGTATGAGAGTCGAGAGATCGTGCAATCATTTCGAATTCAGTTTGTCAGAGTGCATCATATTGGATGATCCCGATTCAGAATGTCAGATCAGAATCACGAGCCCAAACCCCTTTATTTTTGCCAACCTATTTGGAATTATTTCTAATAGGTCATTCAATGATCAAGTTCGACGTTTCAAATTCAAACGCGGCAGTCTGTCACTACAGACGGCTTTGGCTATTAGTCAGCGGAAGTGTGCGTGTCGCCTGACTCTAGCAAAATGAATGGGAATTCAAGAACTCAAGAAATGGACCTTCGAGCCGCCACGGAAAACGTACCTGTGAGCGAACACATGCGCACGAAAAAAAGGAAGAGGACTGTCGAGCGAAGCGTGATCGCGACGTTGCCTGCAAGGAGTGCGGCTGAGATTCCAATACTTCTCCTGCTCTCGAGCTCACCCGAGGGCGAAATGACAACCAAATCAGTGTTGCACGAGCTTAGGAACGGCAAATGGTTCAGCGAGCTGAGGATGGAGGACAAGGAAGTGGTTTATGAAAAATCGCGAAAAAACGCGCTCGACACCATACTGAAATTTTCGAAAAAATCGCTCGTCATCAAAAAACAAGTGTTCCCGGTCGGCGAGGTGGAGGTTGGCGTATGGAAGATCACAGAGTCTGGCATTGATAGAGCTCGCAAGGAAGGCGCCAGCTGGCGAGCAACGTATAGCGAGCACCACGCCATTGAAATAGATTTTGAGGATCTGTCAGAGCGCGCAGTGCATGATGCATCACAAGAAAGTTGATTGGTTGAAATCAAGTGGAAGTTATTTCGTGACACCACAACCGACATTTACATTCCCCGTTAGTTTTAGGCAGGTCGATAGGCCAGTTTTTGAAGCTCTTGTCTCAATAGCGCAGAAAGAGGGTTGTAATGTCACTAGCGTTTTTCGTACCGCTCTGACAGAATTTGTGGAGTCAAAAACCCGTTTGGATAGTACTGGACGAAAATTGGACGAGTTCTTGGACAAGTCAGCAATGTCAGCGCCAGTCTACAATGAGATGCTGACACCCGCAGAATTAAGGAGCTGGACAGAGAGCGATTTACTTCATGCAGCCAAACTTGTGCGAGGGCGAAAGGACGAACTCGATCATGAGTTGAGACGCCGCGGGTATGTTTTCCGGTGGTGAACCCCAAAGCGATTTCCGACATCGGAACAGAAGATAAAAAAATTTGAATTTTGACATTGGCCAGGACGCTGTTCAACCTAAGCAGTCCAAAGTTCCTGAAACGACGCGTCCCTTTCTGATGGAAATGAGGAATTTAGTCGAACAGGATCAGATATCTTGCAGAGACCTTTGTCATTCACTTCTCTTTTTTGACTGGGCTGGAAGTTTGGCTGGAATTGGTCTACAGCCGCAGTTTTTGACGTGCTCGGTGTGCCATTCCATTCTCTGCTCCACCGTCGGGTGAGGCGGCATTTTGTGCGCCTCATGCCACTTGGAATTTATCTTCTCCATTATGCTCAACCGCTCGCCTAGCTACTGCCATAAGGTTCGTATAAATGATTCCAGTAACTAACAAATCGGTATACAAACGAAGTTCCGCTTGGAATAGGTGAGGGCAATCTCCAAGCCATGGAAAGCTGTGCCGTCAACTGCAGATAAGAAGTACCGTATGAAGTAGCGGGTTCAATCGACGTCCCTTCGTAAAATTCGTTCCACGTTCCGACGATTATCCCATCCGGATTGGAGTCCTGAGCGATCTCCCAGCCTTTGATGAACGTGGTTCCGTTGTCTCTTGCAACAACTGGAAATTCGTCCTTACCATCGTTTGTCCCGTTGAACCCCGGGGACGCGGTAGCAAGCCAGAGTTTACCTTCACTTCTTGCGAGCTGGGAGATCTGCAGAAAGGTGGGATAAGTTTCATTCTCAAGAGGTAAGGACTGGGTCATGTATCCAAGATCGACGTAGGATGACGCCCCGTCGAAGGCTGAAAGGTAGACAGAGCTGAACGAGTCACTAATCAACCGGAGGTCTGGATAGTTAGCATGAATAGCGTTCGTGACATTTGCCCAGAACTGGACCGGCCAGTTATCAACGCCGTAGAAGAATAGGACCTGCCTTCCGCCGATCTGAGTGAAAGCGTCAGACGATGCATAATTTTGCATTATGTATGAAACATCATTTACGATTTGCGCGCCTTCGGATGCCCGGCTCGAATTCATCTCCTGAATTATTTCAGTCTCAAAGTAGAGCGTGACACTAAAGTCGCTGAACTTCGAGGCTTGATTTATCAGAATCTTGTCCGAGTTATCGGTGAGACTTTCCGGGCCCCACCACGACGCGATGAATCCATTAATCCCCGCAGAGAGTGCTTCGTTTATCTGAGTATCAATCACGGTAGTATTTTGAGAATTGTATAGCCCGATCGAAGGCGAATCTGCCACAGCCAAAGAATTCGGACCACCAATTCCGTTGTACCAGGCATCTTTCGTGTACCATCCGTAATAATATGCGAACACAGGTTTTGAGGAAGGAAATCTTGTACCTGATCCGAAGGAGAAGTTGGCAAAAAGCAACGATATGACGAGCAAGAATATCAAAATGAAAATCGAGACGATCTGGGAAATACCTCTGTCTCGCGAGGAATAAAGAATCTTTTCGGGCATGTGGATCGAAGCCGAGGTCTCGGAACGAATCGGAACCTCGGCAGAGATAAATGCTCGCAATATTCGAAAAGCGTGATCTCGGTAACATCAAGATAATTCGTATATTGAATCCGCTTTCGATAAATATCTGATCGAGAATCCGGTGTACAATTAGAGCAGTTTTCCTGAAAGTTTTCACGAAATTAGAGTTTCGATTATTTGGTGCAAATTGACTTGCCTGCAAAGGAAATTAAGAAAGTTTCAGTCCTCATTAGCTCAGAGATCTACGATGAATTTCAGAAGAAGATAGCGGGGACCGGCTTTTCCACCGTTGATGATTACATCAATTATCTTTTGCAATCTTCTATAGGTAAGAGATCGGAAGACCTGTCAGCGGAAGATACTGAAGTAGTGACGGCTCGCTTAAAGGCTCTGGGCTACATTTAGAACTTCTTTCTTGACCTGAAATAATCCCAAAACAGACTTTCCATCGATGCTTTCCGGTACTGGGAGCTTCATCAAGCCAAGAACCGTCGGGACCAGATCGTGGACGCGAGGAGAATCCACCCTTATAGCCAGATCTCTGCCATAGATGAACAATACTCCTTCTCGCCTGTGAACCCCCTTCTTGGTGAAGAGTGGCTTTCCTGTAAGATTCCTCTTGTGCCATCTTAGAGTATCGATCGACCAGCCGTCCGCTGCCTCGACCAGTAATTGACCGGGAGCGAATTGGACATACTTCCCGCTGTAGATCTTTTCGGTCTCAAAAATGTTCTTGAGAATTCCCTGCTGTCGAAGTTCCTCCAGTTGAGTGACCAACTCGTCTTTGGATATGTGGACATTCTCCTTTTCTGAAATTCTGAGCCAGGCGAGCGGTTCGTTGATGCTGAAGGCGCTTACTTTAGCGATCTTGATTTTTTTGGATTCATCGACGATCATGCTGGGCCGGAGCATGTCTTTCGTTCTGTTGACAATCCACGGAAAATGTCCCAGCAAGAATCTGAAAAACTTGCTCGTCAAACCCTGCTCGTTCAAAGAATCCCAGTCCACCCCGAGCCACAACAGAAACCTTGCAAACATTTTCTCATTCAGCTCTGCATAATTTTTCTCGAGGAGCCACTCGTTCATGAAAAGGACATTCTCCACTTTACAGAATCCATGATCGGAAAAAATTATCAGAACATCGTCGGATATCATTCTATGGAAGATCTGCCCGACGAATCGGTCAAGCGAAGAATACATCTCGTCCACAATCTCATCATTCCCATAGCTGATGTGGAGCAAATCGTCCGGAAGCCCTTCGACGGCGATGACCACGTCCCATTTCTCCGAATCGATCATTCTAGTGATCGAGTCAGCACGCTTTTCCAGATTCTCCAAAATAGTTTTGGAGATCCTGTCAGATCCCTCAGCGAAGATCTTTTCTGTCTTCTCTTCCATTGACAGGTCGTCGTAATCAAATCCCTTCAGGTCAAATCTGGTGGCGGTATCCTCGGGATAACACGAAAGTCTTGATGCAAATCTGCCGGTAACGAATATTCCGTTTATTTTGGGGGCCGGATGAATGAACGGAACCCCAATGACAAGGCTCCTCTTGTTCGCCCATGTGAGATAGTCCCATAAGAACGGGACGTCGGTTGCCCGCATGTTTGACGGCACAACCTTGTTCTCCCTGATCTCGAACATCTCGAATATTCCGTGCTTTCCAGGATTGACCCCCGAAAACAGTGTTGTCCACGCGGGTGCGGTGACATAAGGATACACCGAGCGAAGGTCGGCGAAGGCTCCCTGTTTCATCAATCTTTCAAAATTTGGAAGGCGTCTGCGACTGAGCGTTTCCTGAATCGTATTCGTCGAAGCACCGTCCAGACCAAGCAAGTATATTGTCATTGTTGATATTTTTCCCGGATGGCTACTAACACGATAAATGCCCCAGCAAACTTTCATAGAACGCGCATTTCTTTGACAGTGATGTATCGAACTTCGCCATGTTAAGTCGGATTCTGTTCGAACCCTATGTTCCATACAACATGGATTTTTCTTATTAAGAGATTGAACGCTGAATCTATTTTATCCGTACTCACATTTCCACTTATTATGGAAACCGAATCCTGAACGGGAAGAAATCAAAAATGGAACGTGCAGCAGAGTGGCGAGGGAATCCCCGCGCTACAGACAAGAGAGAGTTCACCCATCTCATCAACCGCATGAGGCCCTCGAAAACTGACGTATTCTACGATCTGGGTTGCGGTTACGGAGGCCCGTGCATCTGGATCGCTCCAAATGTCAAGAAGGCTGTCGGAATAGAAGACCACTATTACAGGTACCTGCGTGCAAAGCGGGAAGTCGAAAAATCCGGATTGCATAACATTACGATAATTTGGAACGATATCATCAAAGCTTCGTATCGCGACGCAACGATCCTATACTCGGTGATTTCCATCGGTTTTGAAGTGATAAAGAAAATACAGAGACAAACGAGGACTGGAGCCTTGGTCGTGCTTTACGGCCTGCCTCCCTATCCGATAAGGTCACGACGGCTCTTCGGGGATTTCTATGCCATGACGACACCGTTTGAAAGGGTGAATGATGAGGATGAGTTTGCCAGAATTCATCTCGGCAGAAAGAGGACAACTATGCGCGAGCTGCTAAAGTCGATCGACGCAGAACAACGAAGAGATTTGAAGAGGGAAATCAAAGATGCAGATGCTAACTGGGAAAGTTCGAGCAACTAAGCAATTACTATCAGAAATTTTCGCTTATTCACTCGTCAATTGAACGCTTTCTGCTCTCTCTCAAGGTCAGGCTGCGCTCAAAAATCGCGACAAATGTAAGCGCCCAGACTAAAACGAAAAGTGGGTTCCTTTGTGGGTGTGTCTTGACTGCCATTTCCGGTTCAGCTCTAATAGATATCATAGTCATTACGATACTTATCCTTGATCGGATAATTTGACTACTGTATTAGTTCTGAGTGCTGGAAATTGGCAAATAATCCCTTTGGCAGTTTTCGTTTTTCGAAAACGCATGAGTAGAATCTGAGGGATCGGAACTTGATCCCGTTTACAGGAACGTTCTGTCATTCGCAAACTGATACGCCACATCGAAAGCTGATTGAATCGTATTTGGTTATCACCTCTGTCGAAACAACGTAATACGGTATAACGGAGTTGGGGCGATCTCTCAAGCACGAAAAATCTTTCCCCCGTTTCTGGAAACCGCCGTTACGATCTGTTGATATCAGTTCTATCTCGTCCAATTCAAATTGATATTGAATGTCGATAGAGATCTCAAATAATTTCATGATTGGTTTTGAAAATAGTTTCCGCCGTCGGATTACTGAATTTTTTACAACTGTCTGTAACTATGAATTTTTGTTGCAATTTTCCAGAAGTTAGATGATTCGCTTGTGGGCAAGCGACGTGGAAGAAAATTCATTGAGTGAATGCTCGTTTGAGAGTAGCTATTCTGATCCAGGCCTTCGGGCGTTTTGGAGGGGCAGAGCGCGCAGCGCTCGTGCACTACTCGAGGTTCAAGGAAGCTGGAAAAGACGTTGACCTGTTCGCAGATTTTACAGACAAACACCTCTGGGCGAGGCAGGAGTTGAACAAGATCTCGTTTACGCCTCTTCCTCAAGGTCTCGGTGAACCTGAGTCGATAACGCTGGTTCGCGACCTTGACGATTACGATCGGATTTTGATTCACCACCACGTTGAGCCTCTGCTCGCCTACAGGATTGTGAGGTCTCTTGGGAAAAAGACTGCTTGGTATTCGGGGAGCATCTTCGAGCCCGCGTACTCGGATCTTCTGCACGGTGATGACTACAGGAACGTCAGCCTCACATTTGAGAAGACCACAAAGTCGTTTTACGGAAACCTGCTCGGCGGACTGGGCCTCGCATTCTTTCCGATCTCCAAGCGGATTCTGCGGATAATTGATTTTCAGACAGTTGCAAGGTATGGCAAGATAATCTCGAACAGCGAGTACCAGGCCAGGTACATCAAGAACATCTACGGAAGAGATTCCGTTGTCGTCTATCCACCTGTGGAAAGCGGGTTGCTCTCGGCCGAAACTGTGCCACTCGATATTGAAAGGCCGTACGTGATGATGGTGGGAGCATTCGTGCCCTACAAGAATTTCCAAGCGGGAATAAGAGCGATGACCCCCCTCAAGGATGAATATGCGCTCTCAATCGTGGGATCTGGACTATTGAAAAAGGAGTACGAACTTCTCGCGTCAAAACTGGGAGTCGACCTGCACATCTTCTACGGCTCAAACGACTCGATGATGCACAGCCTGTATTCGAAGGCAAGTTTCCTGATTCATCCGTCGCTTTTCGAGGGATTCGGCTTTATCCCCGCCGAAGCTGCTCTGCACCGCAAAGCAACGATCCTGACAACGCGCAGCGGAGTCAAGGAGCTTCTGGTCGACGAAGAAAGTTCCTACTTTTGCGATCCGACCGACGTTCCGCTGATGCAGCAGCGAGCAAGACATCTCGCGGACAAACCGGAGGCAGCGGCTGAAATGGGCGGCAAGGCCTATGATTCGATCCACGATCTCGACTCTGCAAACCAGTCGATGGCCGTTTGGGAGGAGTTAGAGCGTTGGAATTGAAAACCTACTTCGACGAGCTAAAGACTAAAGTCTTACAGCTCTCTCGCGGAAAGAAAATTGTCTCCGTCGTTGTACTTATTGGAGTGTTGCTTACCATCGGTCTTTCAGGTACGGTACCTCCACAAAATCTCCAGGAAGTAAATGGACAGCAATACCTCTCTAATATCTACGCCGAGTCGGTGAACGCTTCGGTAGGCTACCGGGACACGGCGCCGTCACCCTGGAGTTTGACGAGTTCTTCATCGTCGAGCACAACAACCCAGTTGAGCTCTCCAAACATCATCAATTTTTCAGGATCTTTCGAACCCAGCTCGACTCCGTCATCGGTCCAGATCTCAAGAAAGCTTACGGTCAATGTCAGGAATTATCCAATACTCTTCTTGCAAATTGACGTGACCCAGGGAATAGGTTATGGCATTAGATTTTTCACATCATACGGAAAAACCACGGTTCCCATCTGGAACAACTCCGATATCCTTGACCATAGGACCGGGACAGGGCAGTTTGAAAACATTCAAGTAAACATCGAAAACCTTGCGGAACAGAACATTGGAACCTCGATCCAAAACATTTCTCAGATACAGGTCTACGTCGAAAGACACGCGCTGAACGCGACTACTCAGTTCAGCCTCATTCTCCAGAACATGAAGTTCTTGAATTATCCAATTGTACCATTCCAGGACGGATCAAACTATCACTCTGTTTACCTGACGTTCGATCAACTACCGACCGCAGGAAATTCATCCTGGAAATTGAACAAAATTGATCTCGGTCTGCAGATCTCGGCGCCTCCCGGGACCGCGTTTGAAATCTATCAACTGAATGGAACCGTAGCGCTTCCTGGAAGTCTGTACCATTACAGCCCAACCATTGCATCCTACGATTACTCCCTGTATCCCAAAGGAACTCCGATCGTGTTTCCCGATTCTTTACCTCCGTCCAGCGGATACACAATTGCAATCGTCGCCCAGACCGGATCTCTTAGCAATGTGACCGTGCAGAGCGTAAATTTCGTGTTCACCCCGGTCCAAAATTCGAGCTCCCCCGCGGTAACGGCGGCAACAGTCGCCTCCCAGGGATCATTCTGGTACGGCTATCTGATCTTCTTCCTTTTCGTGGCGCCGATATGCACCGCATTCTTCCTTTACAACAGGTACAGGCACGATGAGGACGATTTCAAGCCCTGGCAGATCGGGGCCGCGATAAGCGTGGGGGTAATTTGCAGACTCGCACTCGCGCCCGTTGCGGCACAGCCGTTTGACATCAGTGTCTATGCCACGTCGGCCAGAGGCTGGTTTGAATTCGGATCTGCCGGTACTTCTCTCGGCCCAACGCTGCCGTTCACCTTCTTCCTCTACTGGGTTCCGTACTCGTTTTACGCGCTGGCACTAAAGCTCAGGATTCCAGGACTTTTTCATTCTAGGACACCAGACCGGCTTCTTCGAATCAATATTTCTCAAGGCATTCCCGATCACGGCAGACCTCTTCGTAACCTATCTGATACTGAAATTCAACCCAGGCAAGGTTGGAAAACTCTTTGCTTTCTTCTATCTGCTGAATCCACTTTCGATTTACGTTTCATCAGTGTGGGGACAGTACGAAGCTGCGACAGTCTCATTCATCGTTCTGGGCTTTGTCTTCATGTTCAGGAATGCTGAGGAGACAGGATCGATATTGCAGGACTGGAAAGCATCGCTCGCCTTCGCCATATCCGCCCTAATCGAAATGGTAGGGCTGATTCCTCTCGCGTTCCTTCTGTTGAAATCGCTGTTCACTAGGCCCCTGAAGATAACCTCGATACTGATTTTACTCAGCCCGCTGGTGCTTCTGGTCGTTTACCCGCCGGAATTCCATCTCATATACCTCATCTTCGCTGCCGCCGCGGGAGTCTCTTCGGTCTTGCTCCTCTCTTCACCGCACACCCCTTACACGATTCTCTCGAACTTTCCGTCCATCGCAGCCCTGCACCCTCTGGTCATACTTCTTGGAGCCCTCGCAGTCGTCTTTGTCATCCGTAGGAAATACGACTTCCAGAGCCTTGTGTCCTATACGCTGATCGCGTTCATAGTATTCCTGATCTTCTCGGCGCAGCAGCCGCAGTGGTGGGTATTCATCCTCCCGCTTGGTCTCGTCTACGCGCTTGTCTCCGAAAAATATCCGGTCGGAATCTACATGCTTGCGTTCGGCACCATGACCGCCTTCCTGATACTTACTTTCACCCAGGGCTCGGGTTACATGATATTTGGAAGTGCGCAGTACAATTTGCTCCCGGCAATCGAGAACGCAAAGCACGGCATCGATCTCTACACAGTAACGACAACGATCGGCGCGCTGACACTGATTGGATATACTGTTCTGGGAGGTCGAGTATCAGGGACCCGCCCGCTACTGAGGGGCACAATTATCCTATCGTCGGTTCTCTTCCTGTCGTTCCTTCTGTTCAGCGTCGCCGGGGCAAGCCTCTAGATCTTTCGGAGCTTGTCGCTCTTGACGGTCAACGGGGAAACCAGCGAACCGGAAGAACAGAGCCGGCACATTACCCGCGGAATCGGTTCGCTGACGTTCCAGAATCTTGGGACGAGCGCCCTCGGGTTTGTCTTCCTCGCCGTCCTGCTGCGCCTTCTACCAAATATCGACTATGGAGTTTACAGCGCGGTCTCGGTCTCGGTCGGGATCGCTTCCGTTGTTGCACCGATGGGTCTCCAACTGGCCGCCGCGAAGCACCTTGCCGACGTAAAGAACGATGGAGAGGAAGAACTGAGATCGCGAGCCAAGAAAATTATCATACTCGCACTTTTGATGAGTTCATTCGTGGCCGGAGGATTCATCTTTTTCTCCCCAATTCTTTCGCAGTACTTCACAAAAAGCTCCGCATGGTCGCAAGCTTTCGTTCTTGGGGGCCTTTGGCTCTTTTCAAGCTCGATGGGGTCGGTACTGCAGGGGACTGTTCAGGGACTGAAGAAGTATGCGTCGCTTGCTTGGATGCTTTTCATCGCGCGAGCTGCCATGGTTGCCCTAACGATAGTGGGGCTGGAACTGTATCACAACATTTCAGTAGCGTTCTACGCTTGGATAATTTACTTTAGCATGCTCATTTTCTGGTCCGTTCGAATTTTAATTAGAAGTCTTCCGTCCAATTCCGGTTTTGGATCGCAATCAACCGGTTCGTCGCTCGGCTATCAAAAAATTCTCAGGTATTCAATTCCGCTGGGGATCGCCGGAATTTTCTTTATCCTGACGTCGGACATTGATCTTGTGGTGGTTGGCGGAGACATGAATCCAACCTCTCTTGGGATTTACAACACCGCAGTCACGATTGCGAACGTGCTTACCTTTGTTTTGATAGGCCCGCTCATTACTGCTTTGTTACCCGAAGCTTCGTCCAGAATTCGCAACCTCTGCGAGATTTCGAATGGGTTAAGACTCGCGATCAGATTTGTATTTCTCGCCATCCTGCCTGCCTCCTTTCTGGTTGCTGCTCTGGCGCCACAGTTGCTGGAGCTGTTCTCTGGAGGTACCAGATACCTAGCAGGGTCAGAACCGCTCCAGATTATAGCGACCCTCTACGTTTTCCTCAGCTGTCCAGATGGTCATCTACTCGCTTCTTCAGGCAACGGGAAATACCATCGAGGTACTTATCATCAGCGCGGTGGCGGCTGCGACAATTTTCGGATTGTCCGTCTTGCTCGTTCCCTACTTTGGGCTTACTGGTGCCTCGATCGCGAGATCAATTTCTGCGATTGCCGGGATGGCTGTGGCTTGCTATGTAGCGAGAGGATTTTTGAAGAAACTTGATAGTTCCAGATTTTATATGAAAGCGACGTTATCTGCATTAATTCCATTCGTCGCAATCTGGTACTTGACAGGCTTTGTGTCAAGTAAGGCCTGGACGGTATTGCCATACACTTTGATTGGTGCGGCAATTTTCACGACCTGCATCTTTGCGCTCCGGGTATTGAACGAAGAGGACAAATCGTTTTTTTACGGAGCACTCCCTGCTTTTGTTCGCCGCAAACTTATCTTTTCAAGGAACTAGCAGGTATGACCGTCAGAGTATCCGCCGATTTTACATTCGTATATGTTTCTGCCATTTAGGATCTTCACTACTATCTCGCCCAAGTGAATCCCCGAATTGAAGTTAGCAGAAACGGTATTCGTAGTGTGCTGAAATTTGTTGAAAATGAATCTTTTCTATCCGGTTAATCTAATCATAGAGTCCGCGAATCGAGCAGTTCCAAACGGGTGCAGCCTTTGAACAATATGGCATTCTCGACAGTTACTGTCTTCGCACTCCTTGCCCAATACGTAATTGCCTTCTGACGTTATTTCACATCCACATTTCAAGACTATGCTCTGCTCGTTCATTTTTCAAGATCCTGTCGAGCTCGTAATCAAGAGGCACGTTATATGCTAATACGGTTCGGGTAAAGTTTTCAGTAATTTGGATGGATTTACTTCCCCTCAAAACTAGGCGCTCATGCTTGTCGAGTAGTATTGCGGATCCATATGTGTGATTCACGCATGTGTTCGGGAGCTATCCCTTATCCAACGAGAACCAACATCTTTTGAACTTGTACGTTCTGGATCAAGCCACTGTAAGCAGAATAAAAGACTGCAAAAAGCACAGATTCCCAATCTGCCTTGAACAGTCCCTTTCTCGAATATTCAGAGAATCCGCCGGAGAGATGTTAGTAGAAAGAATTGTAAAAAGGCTCGATCTCACGGGACAGAATATTACGTCCGCCGAACAAATCTGGAAGATGTACGATGAGATCTTGCTTGAACTGGCAAAAGATCTGGGCACTGATGTCTCTGAGGTAATTGCGTTTCAGTGTCTCAAAGAAATGGAGTCGATGGGATGCACATTGTGTCCTCTCTACCAACGGGAAGTTATGAAAAGACAAGAACGATGATTAGATTACTTCGGATTTCCGGTCTACCGAACTTCTCTTATCTTCGTAATCACTGGTATATCGGGACACAGGATACGTACAGGTTCGGGAGCTTGCTCTAGTATTAGATTAAAGGAAATAAACGACCGGGAGGCAGATCTTCTTGAACTCCCTCTTGGACGCCATTCTAGGTTTTGAATACAAGGATCCCAAGACCTGTTCCGCTTGTGAGCAAGATAGGCACAGAGAATGTTCTGTGAGGAAGATCGTAAAGGTCTCTATTGGGGGAGACATTCATGAAAAGATTTTTGAACTTTCATGCTGTTGTATGAAAGAAAGTTGGAATGAGCGAATAACGACCCGGTCACCGTCATTCAGTTTCGAGTATGAAAGGGGCGGGGTGTTACAGAATCGAAGTCCTAATCTCTAACCCTTCACTCTTTCCAGAATTTCTTCACCTAAACCAGTGAAATTCAAATTTATTTCTTAAAAAATGTAAATAGCGGAAAATATCCAAAATCCTCGAAATTCTCTTGCCCGTTCAAGACGCGAAAGAGGTGACGATCGAGTTGAGCAAGTTAAACTGGGAGCTTGTAGATCTCACTTACCGTTTTGAGTGGGACGAAAGCGAATGGCCTAGCAAGAAAGCGGGCGAAAGTGAAATTGAAGCCGATAAGAGAAAGAAAGCATTTGGCGAGTGGTCCAAAAAGAAGCAGCAGTATCTGTCTTCAATAACCCGTCGGGTAAAATACGAAGCACTGCTCGGAAGAGTGGTATCAAAAGGCCATCTCGGAAAGGTCGGCTTCAAAGCTGTTTATGACATGGATCCGAGTGCAGGGCTGGATGTCAGTTATAAAGTGCTATCGACAATCCCAGGTGGCGAAGTTCGGGTCAACGAAGACACGCTTCTCGAGTTAAAGGAATCCGGCGAGAGCTGGTAGGACCGAATGGAATTCCTGAAATAAACAGAAATTCACAAAAGCCTGTTATTTGAAGGGAGTTCTCCCACATGCCCCACACCTCCAAGAAATACAGGAAGCAGGACTCTCCCTCTGGAAACAATCGCATTACGATCATAGTTGTCGCTGTTATCATCGTGATTGTTGCAGCAGCAGGTGGATACTATGTGTACACATCTATCGCGGCTACCAGTTCATCAACACCCTCGACAACGGTTTCCGGATCAACCGGATCGACCAGCCCGACGAGTGTTTCGTCAAATGTAACTACTCATTGCACAACAACTAGTAGCATTATTTGCGGGGAAATAGGAACAACCTATGGGACAATATACATCGAGCTATTTGCAAGCCAAACTCCGAAGACAGTGAGCAATTTTATTAGTCTTGCAAAGTCGGGATTCTACACTAATTTAGTATGGCACAGGATAGTCAAGGGCTTTGTCATTCAAACCGGCGACCCCAATACAAAGAATGGCGGTGGAGACCAAAGTACCTGGGGGCAGGGCGGATCGAATCAAACAGTTCCACTTGAAATTGTTCCTACATTGCATAACACTGTCGGATACCTTGGGATGGCTCGAGGGTCGTCTGTGAATAGCGGTTCCTCCCAATTTTACATAAATGTCGCGAATAACAGTGCAAGCTTGGATGGACAGTATACCGTATTCGGTTATGTGCTTGACGGAATGAGCGTGGCTTTGCAGATTTCAGACGTTCCAGTAAATTCGGCGAGCGTCCCTACTCCCTTAGTGTTCATGACCGGCGTAACAATTGTGAACTCCTACTGAGAAGTTTGTCAATCAAATTCAAAGAAAATCCGCGGCCACTTCCCCTTCTCATTGGCAACATCTCGAAATTTTACCCAAACACTCGCGCCGTATTGGATTGCCATACCTGGCGCTTTTTCCAAAACACCCAGCAAATCTCCTCCTTCGGCAAGTTGGACAAGAGCTAAATCATAGGGCGTCGCAATCGGGAACTCTTTTGATTTAACGTGAACCTCGGTGAAGGATACTATCTTTCCCCTTCCCGAAAGCTCAACAAGTTTTAGATTCTGAGATTTGCAGGCCCGACAGCTTTTCCTTGGCGGAACAGTGACGTGCTGAGAATCGCATTCGAGCCCGACCAGTTTACCTTTCCTGCCGTTTTCGTAGAAAGCGTCAACGGATAATATTTCTGGCATCAATTTCACCTTCTCTTGAATACGTGAACCAGGGCATCCACGCCGGCCCCGCCCATCGAATGCGTCATGGCAACTTCCGCGCCATCAACCCTTCGGGGCCCATCGACTTTTCCAGTCAACTGCTCGAAGACTTCGTAGACCTGACCTATTCCGCTTGAACCGATGGGATGGCCTTTAGCCTTCAGCCCTCCGGAGGTGTTCACCGTGATCTCTCCACTAATTTTCGTCGCTCCGCTTTCAGCTAACTTTCCACCACTTCCTTTCTCGCACAAACCTAGGTCTTCATAGGCGATTATCTCGTTGATAGTGAACGCATCATGGACTTCGATGAGATCCATATCGCGAATATTCAATCCGCTTGATTCGAGAGCTTGCTTTGCCGCTATTCTGGTAGCGGGAAATCCCGTGAACTCTTCCCGGTACACGAAATCGGAGTCGCTTGCCTCTCCACTTCCAATGATGTCGATCGGAGTCTCCGAATATTTTGATGCGATATCGGGTTTACACAGAAGAACAGCACTTGCACCATCGCAAACAGGCGAGCAGTCAAGCAGCTTCAGTGGGGTGCAGATCTTTCGCGATGCCATAACGTCGGCGATGGAGATCCGTTTTCTGAGGTATGCCTTTTCGTTGTAGAATGCGTTTTCGTGGTTCTTCACCGCGATGGAGGCAAGCTGCTCTTCGGTAGTGCCATACTTTCTCATATGCTCCCTCGCCGCGAGCGCATTCAACGCCGAGAGAGTAGCTCCATTCCACTGCTCGAAGGGCCTGTCCGAAGCTTCGGAAATTATTTCGAGAGCGAGCCCAGTTTCAACCGTAGTCATTTTTTCCATTCCGGCGCAAATCACAACGTCGTAGACTCCTGAAAGTATTCCCATAATTCCCTGACGCAGAGAAGTTCCACCAGACGAAGACACTGATTCCACTCTGATCGCGGGTTTGTTACGGAGTCCGTAGTTGTTTGCTAGTCCAGGGGCAACGTTGGCTCTGTGCTCGAAGGACTCAAACCCTAGACCCAAGTAAAGAGCATTGATATTTTCTCGCTCAATTGCGGGGCAACTATCGAAGAGTTCGTCCATCGCCTCGTTGAATAGGTCCGTTCCCGAGAGTCCTGCCCGGTTCCCGTACCTAGAGCACCCCGCTGAGACGAGGGAGCAGAGTGCCTTGCCAGTTTTGCCAGCCATATTCCTTCTCTTCGCCTCACTATTTCACGAATTTTGTCTTGTTATTTAAGAAACAATGGTTTGTGATCGAAAATCGGTCTAGTGTACCACGCGCTAATTGGGAAAATGAACGGACATTTGTTTCTCTTCCGTCGATTTTTTTTGGTATTCGTAGTACGGATTCAGTGTCTTTGCGAAAAAGAAATCATCTCCATGTGAAAAAAAATTTCAAATCTTTCCAAACAAAAATCCGGCCATCCTTTTGGTATTTTCAAAAAGCTTGGACAAGATTTTTTCACAGACGAACGAAAAGGCTTTTCAATGATGAAATGCCTTACTTGTTTTCCCAAGGTGTTTGATTAATGAACGCAGGTAATAGACTAATTTGGAACAGACAGAAGAGGTTTTACAACAGATTTTTCCGGTTCTTCAAGAACAGGGTCCGAAGAATCTCAGTAAAACCCGTAATATTGGAGCAATTCTCCTAGTCAACAGTTGAGATGCGGCGTCCCCCTAACCAAGGGCGTCCGTAATCTATCTTTTTTCGATATATTTCCGGTTTCTATTGACTAATTTTCACTTATTTCCCCAGTGAACTGTTCAATTGACAGTTTTTAGGGACGCTTTACTCAGTTCAAAAATATCAGAGATTGGACGAATTTTACTTCACTTCCAAATCGTGACGTAGTGGTGCCTTGGGACTCGTGACAAGATACTGTATCCCCCATACATGCATTGAGATCTTGAGCCGCAACAAACCACGTGACATCAGCTCGCGCAGGTCGTCGATCTGACCCACAAATTCCTGAAGAGGAACCTCTCCTGCCTCCATGACCCAATTGACTAACATGATCTGTTGCGCGGAAAGGTTCTTATCGTCTCTAAAGGGGAACAAAAGATTTTCCCACCAGCAAGCCATGATCATAAGCTCCTCGATCTATAAAGACATGTTGCCGACTCACGTCAGATTTTTCTCGCACTTTCAGACGGAAGGGAATTGGAACAGCAAGACATCCACGGAATCAAAATAAAAAGGGCCCCAATGCGAAATTAGAAAAGGTTCGCTGTAGTTTTCAGAACGCTAGAAATCCATCAAGCGAAATTTAACAGGGAGAAAAACCGCCAATCGCTTCGAGCTTTTACCGAAGAGTTAACAGAACCGAAAACAGAAATTCTTATAGTTACTGTAATATTACTGTAATTCTCATGCTAGAAGGTCAATTTGAGGCTGAAGTGAAGCAGGAGTTTCGAGACGTTCAAAAGACCGTTGAGAGAACTGGCCTCGGGCTGCACGACCACCTGGATCACATGGAGAGCGGACAGCTTTCCAAATTGATGACCGCAGTAGTCGACATGACCGAGCGAGTCAGGAAGATGGAGATCGCTCTAGATAAGTGCCAGGCCGAGATCATGGACGTTGAAGTAGAGATTTCGAATCTTCAAACTTCGATAGAGATGGCTACCAAGGGAAGATGACCTGTAAAGAACTATTTCAAAGACTCAGACAGTAATGTCGAAGCCGACCTTGATCGCGCATTCGATGTGGTAGTACCTCGCACCCGTGCGGGAGCCCTTGCTCAATGCGTAGCGAGATTCTATCGGGAGATTGCAGTACTTGCAATTGGCCGGATTGCGACGGCGTTTCCTCACCTGTAGGTCAACGATCTTGATGCTGCGGGTCTGACCGAGGAGCACCGGCTTTTTCTCGTCGATTCCCTTTATTGGGGCAGGTTTTTGGACGGTCTCTGTCTTTTTCAAAATTACATTCTCCACGCTAAATCTACCTGCTTATAAGTTTCCGAGCCAGAACAAGGCACAAAACGCGACGGGGCCACGGTCATTATTCCTCTTAATCTATGAAATTATACTGACCATAACCTGCCTATATATCCTTACAGTATGGTACAACATTCTTGCGCTAATTTGACCTCCAGTTGGGCGTGTATTGCGATGTCATGAATGTCAGTTGACCAGCAAAGCAAAAATGCCTAAAAGATCCGGAGCCAATTTTCCAGAAGCTCCGTCTTCGATGTCATTCCCGACAAAAAAAGCTTAAAGGACAAACCCGGGATTTCGAGGTTCATGCAAGACAACGACGATCAGGGAACCGGGGACAACTTTCACCTCGTCGAGTTTCGAACGTTGAAGGACCTATTCTCATTCGTGATTACAAAATCCATCCCGGGGCAGCAGTTCCTTTCCCTGATCCGATTCAGGGACTACACCTACACGTTTACACCGATCGACCACTCGGTGATGATTTTCTTCACGCGAGAGATTCCAAAGGCCCCGATCTACTCGTGGGACGGTGAGAAAGACGAATTCATCGCAAGCCAGCGGGCCGACAGGTCGCGCGTCAATCTTCTCGTCCAGGAAGTGATCGACGACACGATGATCACTTCGATATTTTACAATCGAGAAAAAAAGTCGAACTAGAGCGCAAGCGGTTTCATCGGCTGCGCCTGCACGATCGATGAATCGCCGCGGAACGTTCCAAAGAACTCTGGATGTTCCGTGTGTATCGGAATTATTTTCTTGGGATCTATCTGGTCGAGAATGTGATTCAGGTCTCTGCTCGAGGCGTGCCCGGAGCAGTGGGCGTGAACCCTGATCATGCCGAAGCGCTCTAACCAGTTGTTCGTCCTCGACTCGTCGATCTCTCCCTCCTCGTTGAACGGCTCGCTTGAGGAGTGCATGTAGATCCCCCGCCCCGGATTTAGGTCGATCAGCTCCTGCAGGTGGTACCCGCCGATCGCCATGATTACCTTCGATTTTTTCTCCTGGACGTCGCCGGATTTCCAGACCTCGGCCCTGTCGAACAGCTCGAGATCAGACTCGTCATAATCGTCGTCTGCGTAAGTGCCGGTTTTCAGGCGGCTCTTGTAGATCCCGATAGATTCATCCTCCATCTTCGGAATCACCTTTGCGAGCTCGTGATCGTCTTCAGATAGCCGCTGGAGATAGCGGGCGGTCTTTGGAGTGATGAGGAGCTTCCTTCCGGAATTTTTCGCGACCTTGAAAAAGGTCTGGAACCTGTCGATGTCCTTGTAGGAGTAATCAGCGAACACGAAGAGATCTCGCTGGTTTGCCTGCTTTACGTACTGGTGAGCGGTGTCGTACACGAATTTCTCGTCCGAAACATTCGTCTCGTTGATCCGCGTACCCTCGCACATCATCCACCCCGGCTTGGCCTCTCTTGCCTTTTCTATGAAATCATGCGTCAGGTCGGGCCTCGTCCCGTGCATCCTCAGGTCTCCGGAATAGACGAGCGTTCCGGAACTCGTGGTAATTATGAAGCCGTAGCATCCCGGCAGCGAGTGATCGACGTGCACTGGATCGATTTCGATGGAATCAATCTTGATCTTTTTCCCGGTGCGAAAAGTCTTGATCTCCCGCTTTATTCTCGGCGCCTTGCGATCGATCGGCCGCTGCTTGAACTCGGTAATCTCGTACTCGATGTTTGAATCTCGCTCCTCCTCGATCGCTTTGATTACTCGGTTCGTGGTTTCGCCCATCCAGACCTCGATGTCTTCCCTGAGAAACGAAATATAATCCGCGTGATCTGAGTGGGCGTGACTCAATACTACGGCAGTAACGGCCTTGTCTTCGACGGCCGGTAAATTTGCTAGCTGTAACAGGTCTCTCCGGTAGATTCCCTTGATCTCTGGAAGGATTCCCAGCGCGAGAAAATCTCCGATGCCGTTGGCAGTCCTTGGCCTGTCTGTCCATTCGAAGAATTTCGCCCGGGCTGCAAAACTTTTACCAAAATCCAAGAAGACCTTCGTTCCCCTGTCTTCAAGGAGTATCTTGTTTCCGCCGATCTCGCCGATGCCGCCGTAGAATGTGAGAGTGGTTGGCATTTTCGGATGGCTTCGACCAATCCGGTTATGGTGAACGATTTATGCTTTCAAGACACCGACTTCTCCATTCACGGAGGCGTGATCGGAGTGATGTCGTTTGTTCTAAAAAACCCTGCATCATGCCAGAGACCAACATTGACACTGCTACAAGGTTAAAGGAACTGAAGACGATTTCAACGTGGAAATCATGAGCTTAAATGAAAGGCAAAAGCGAGAGCTGACGTACTCTCGCGGATGCAACGAATGAAGCCCTAGTAGCCGTTGTTAAGCGCAACAACGCGAAGCATGAAATTAGACCACAGTTGCGTAACGTAAAGACCGCGAAAAAGCGTTAGCCGCTCTCCCAAAAGCTTGAGCGATCTTTTGGGACCAGTTCTAAATTTCTTTAAACACCGTAATCTAACTCTGGCCCGACGCACGAAGCATTTACCAGCATTGAGTACCCCTTTTTCGGCGCAACGCTTCTTGCTGGGCTGGGTTCAATTACCCCTCACGCTGAACCAGATCAACGAGATAGGGACGTAGTTTCCGAAGGGAATTTGCGGCCGCAGTGACTTGTCTCTACGCGCTTAGAATCTATGCGGCTTAAGCTTGTTTGGAAAACGACTTTTCTGGACTGAGGTCTATAGTCACCACTAGCACTAGAAGCTAAAAGTAATCGGGTGACTACTGCGAGGCTTGCTGAGCTTTTGACGGACCGCGCGCAGATTTGGGTATGCTCGGAACTCTCTTGAGTTCGCCAGCGACTTTTTCCAGCATTGTCGCCCTCGCTGAAATCTTCTGTCTCCTCTCGGTCAGGAAAGCCTTCACGTCCGGCAAGATCCGCTCAAGAACCTTGATCAAGCTGTCGGGAGATAGGTCGTCCACGGTTCTGGCGATATTCAGGCCATTGTTGTATTGGAGGAAAAATACTCCCTGGGGAGTCAGAATCACTTCCTTCACCCCATGGCCCAGCCTCGGGAAAAGGCTCGGATCAAGAACGTAAGACCTGCCAATCTGGTCGAGGAATTGCTTCATGATGGTCGCAACCTCGGCGGCGTACGACTTTTCCATGTCGAGAATGTCTTTGATACTCTCGGATTCGCCCTGCAAATCCTGAATTTGACCAATTATCTCTGAAGACTCACCGAGCAAAGAATCCTCCTTTACTTCCGGCGCTGGTTCTGTCTGTTCTGCTGTTTGGGTTGCCATTTTCTCTGACCTTTTCACTCACTGGAGATTGCGGAGAAATTTCCGCCCGTTTCATTTTCCGATTTCAAAATTTTTTCACTTTTTGCGAAAATTGCGATCCTCTCACAGGTGAGAGAGCCGTGGCCTCAGGCCAAGACCCGCGGTGATAAATACCTTTCATATATAGTGAGATCATGCATTGACAATAGCCCGTCCGATTTTAGACGGATGAATTCAGAAAAAATAAAGAAAAACGGAGAACCTAGAAAATTCTCGGTTTTAGAAACTAGAGTTCGTACGCGTCGTCGGAGTACCAAGAACGGTTTATCTCGCGGTCGCCAGATTCGTTTCCTCTGGTTGTGGAATTTCAGATCGCGAGTCTTGAATTTCCGGAGTCTCGTACGGACGAATAATGGTGGTAGAACTCCAGAACCGAATATGCAGACTCTGACAGCTTTCAATCCCAATCTTCCAAATTGGTTCACTTATTCTTGCTATACCCTGGAAGTTCTTCTTCAGCCAGGAACCTGTTAGAGTATCGAAAACTTGAGATATTATCTTGCGATATACCCCCATCATCGTCTGAACTTCTAAAGCTAAGTTTTTGATTTGCGTCTTCTTAAAACCGTGGCGAGTCGTTCCTTAGATGATATGGGCTTATTCAGCAAGGTCTTATTTTCTGGAAGACACCCTTAAGTTAACAAAATCTTAGGGCGAGTCGCCGAGCATGTCCATTATACCGGTAATTAGCGAATCGCTGCTCTCGCTTCTATACCTCGGCGTCCTCGTAATCTTATCAAAGCTGGGAGAGGAAACTTTCCGGAAACTCGGCTTCATCCCGTTTGTCGGTTCCATACTCGCGGGCATCCTGATCGGGCCGGGGGTCTTCAACCTCATCCAGGTTATCCCGCCAATCTCCCTGTTCATCAGCTTGGGAATCAACTTCCTCCTATTCGTCAGCGGCGCGGAGGAGTTCGAGGCATCTCGGGTCACCGCGATGCTCGGAAAGAAGAACATGCTCCTGTCCATATTCCAATTCACGATCAGGTTCAGCGCGATTACCATCGTCTCATACGCACTGTTTAACCAACTGATACCATCCCTGATCATCGGCATAGTCGCCGGCATGGCGAGCGCCGGCCCGCTTACGAGGCTCCTCACCGAGACCGGGCTTGCTAGGACCGACGAAGGCACCTCGATTTTCTCGCAGGTGCTCATAATCGAGATCGGGGCCGTGGTGGTCTTCTCGTTCATCTACGACCTCGCCGGCAAGCCGTTCGTCTGGGAATCGTTCGTACTGATCGCGGCCGAGCTGTCGGTTGCGATTTTGGGGATTGTCCTTTTCGGACGCTACGTCATGATCCCGCTGCTCGAATTCGTCGAAAGAAAATTCGAGAGCCGGGAAGCGGTGTTTGCAATCATCATCGGCATCCTCCTCATCACCGGCTTTATCGGGCAGCTCACCGGTTTCAACTCCGCGCTCGTCGCGCTCTTTCTCGGCCTACTGCTCCAGAAATTCTTCGCAAACCGACCGCTGCTTATGACGAAGCTTCACGCGTTCACGTTCGGCTTTTTCGAGCCGCTATTCTTCATTGGCATCGGGCTTTACTTCGTCCAGCTCACTCCGTACCTTCTGCTGCTGGGGCTCGTGGTATTCGGAGTCGCGCTCGCAATTGACTCATCCGTCGGGGCGGTCTCTTCGCGGATATTCAAGGTCGATCCGTGGAAGAATGCTTTTGGCACCTGCGTCAAGGGCGGAGTCGACGCAACACTTCTCGTTACCGCTCTAACTGCCACGGTCGCTTTGATCGGGGGCTTTGCGTACTCCGCGACCGCGATCGGGATCGTGCTTCTGTCAATCGCCGCCCCGCTGCTATTCAGGCTGCGCGCGCCAATCGTCAAGGTTGACCAGACCGGAAGTACAAAGGAAATAGTGAAACAGCAGTTGAACCAACTTACCGCCAAGGAGATTTCAAAGACGCTTCCAACCGTCAGCGTCCGGGAGGACGAGCCCGTGAGAGTCTGCGCTGAAAAAGTGCCTGGAGCAGGACGCTCGGGCGGTTGTCGTCGTAAACGCGTCCAACAAACCCATTGGGACACTTTTACTCGGGGAAGCCCTGTCTCTGAGCAACCGCCAGCTAAAATCGCTGAAGGTGTCTGAAGTTGATCTAGACGAACCGTTGATCGTGCATGAGGACGAACAGACGCTCGATCTCGCGACCCTCTTCAAGGAAAAGAACATTCCCATCATCGCAGTAGTGGACAAAGACGGCGTGCTTGAAGGCACGATTCTGGAGAAGGAAATCCTGAGGAGGATCGTCACGGCCGTCGAGTGATTCACCATAGATGCGAATACGTTACGAACGCAAAACCGGCGAAGATTTATTATAACTCGTTGACGGCCGGCCACCAAAGGTGACTTGCAGTGGTATTGCGAGACTTTGTCAAGAACTTTGACGACATGTCCGACCAGAACGGGTTCCAGTTCAAGTTCAAGTGCGATATCTGTCAGGATGGTTTCATGACCAAGTACCGTCAGGCGCCGTACGCCAAAGCGAAGGGACTTTTCGGGGCCGCCAGCAGCATCGGCAGCAGCTTCGGCGGATCTTTTGGGGGTGTGGGCAACAGCGCGTGGGGAGCTTCATCCGCGGCGGGCTACATGCACGATTCCAAATGGCGCGAAGCTCACGAAAAGGCTCTGGACGATGCTACAGCGGAAGCGAGGGGCCACTTTACAAAGTGTCCCGGTTGCACGAAGTACGTCGACGCGACCTGCTGGAATGAGCAGGGACTGATGTGCGTGGAATGTTCCCCAAGGCAGGCGATAACCGTCCAGAAGGCGCGGGCGCAAGCATTCGGTCAGAAAGCTGCGGAAAGCATGATGGCGCAAGACTACTCGGCCGAAATCAAGGGCGCCGAAGAGGTCAAGATACTGTGTTCAAAGTGCGGGAAACCAACCTCCAGCGGAAAGTTCTGCGAGGTCTGCGGGGCGCCGCTGGACAAGTCGGCCTGCCCTAACTGCGGACAGAAGGTATCCGCGACTGCAAGATTCTGCAACAACTGCGGCCAAAAGTTGTCTGGTTAGGAAATGAGTTCGCCCGACGATCTGCGAAAGCAGAAGGAAGACCTCCAGTCGAAGATCGCTCACACCGAGCAGATGATCGGGAACGGGCTTTCATGGCAGGATGCCCAGTTCTATCTGGAGAAGTACAAGGAGCAGATCCGCGTGATCGATATCCAGATCGCGAAAGCTCAGCTTGGCGAGGATGCGGTCTCAGAGCTGAAGGCAAAGAAAGACCAGCTCCAGGCAAAGCTCCAGTCGCTCGAGCAGATGAAAAAAGACGGGACGATTTCAGACAAGGTCTACAAGGACAAGAAGAAGGACACCGAGAAAGAGATCCAGCAGGTAGAGCGAGACATAGTAGACTCGATGTAGAATGAGCCACCCGGCCGCTCCTGATTCTTCGTTCGGGGAGAAGCTGTTTGACTCTAACTGCAAGGCACTCGTTGCTTCTCAATCTGGTCCCGTGGATGCCGCTGCTGAGATCTGGACTTTAGGAATCATGGTGAAACCGAGCGGAGGAAGCACCGTATTCGTCGCATACACAGAGGCAAGGGTCGAAGCTTCGAATTATCGAGTCTCCATAACCGCGAGCAACGGCCAAAACATCGCGCTTTCTCAGTTCGGGAATAAGTACGACAACTTTGCCAAGAAGCTGAGCGAAAGCTGGGGCAACGCGCTCGCAAAGGCCCTGCTGATGGAGGAGGCAAACGTTCTTTACGAAGCGCCGTGCTTTTACGCCATCCAAGATCCACACGCGCCAGGTCAGACTCCCGCTCCGTGCAGGGCGAGAATTTACGAGACCGCACTGGTAATTCTTCCAACAAGTGTCCTTCCAATTCGTTTCCCTTTTTCTCAGATCCAAAAAGTGGATTTGGAGAACTTCAAAGTAAGGCTGGCAACAAGGAACGGCGCAACTATCGAACTCTCAAGGCTTGCGAACGCAACACAGTTCTTCGTTGAAAAACTGCGGGATTCCATGAAAGCGGTCGAGGCGAGCTCGATTGAAACGATCAAGGCGAACGTGCCCTCGGCAACATTCGATGAACTCCAGAAACTGAGCTGGCTGATGGTCGAGGGACGCTCAGCTTCACGGAAGGACGTGGACCAGATCTCGCCGGGCCTCTGGGCGAAGCTCGAAAAAAGTGTGGACCTCTCTCCGCTCGCAGAATCGTATCGATACATTTCTTCGATCAGGGTATCAAACTTGGAATGCGTTGGTCTGAGGAAAGCAAAGGACGCCGTCTACGTGTGGTTCATGATTCCCGCGATGGGTTCGTTGTCCTCCGGCGGCAACGCAGTAGTAATGGAGGTTACTTCCGAAACCGGTCATGCAACTTATCTTTTCAGGGTAATGTCCCGCGCCGAGTTTGCGACGGCGAGCGCTGAGAAATTCTCCGAACAGGCTGCGATTGTTCTCGGCGATCTCAACGAGGCAATCATTGCAACTGGCTTCCGTCGCAAGCCGATTTACCTCTCAGACGATCAGCTGAACACCCCAGAATACTCGAAGTATCTCTACGCAGCCGACCATCTTGAGCCTCTGAAGTTACTACGGGATAGATTTTTCGCGAGAATCATCCACGACAGTTTAGATCAGTGGAAATCTGATCTGACCGACGCGCTGCAGTTCAATATCAGTGCGAAAGAAGACACGGCGCGCTGGTCAAAGAGCAAACTCGATTTCGTCGAAACGCAGGAAATAACTCCAACAATTTCAACTCCGAATGTTCCCGAGATGCATGCGGTTCCAATAATAGAAAATTTAAATGCGGAAGGGCCGTCCGGCCAATCGATGCCTGACAAGGTTGTTGTCTTGAGTCGGATGGATGGGGATGACAGTGGTAACGTCAAGCTGTGCTTGCACGACAATGATTTTGATCAGGACATTTGGATAACAGTTTCAGGGGACGACGCCATGAAGCTCGGCGCATTTCCAGGAACGAAAGTAAAACTAACTCTTCAGAAGAACGCCTGATTCTCGAAAAATCAATTTCCTATCTGTCAGCGTACGACCACTATAGTATTAGGAAGCGTAATTAGATTATAGAGTCAACGTTCTTACCGTTGAAATTCCGGATTACGTTAGGACCTTGTCAGTCGATCTCAGCGACGATTTTGTACTTCTGGATAAGGACGACCAAAAGGAAGTTCTATTGTTCGAGGATAGCGTGTTCGATTGGTCTGACGAGCAGCTGAGGGAGGAGCTCAAGAAAATCCGGCCGGCCTACCAGCTCCTCTGCAATCTCGCTTCCGAGGAATCAGACCCAGGAGAGTGGCAGCGCCTTGTCTACCACTCAAGACAGCTCGACCTGAGAAAGACAATAATGGAAAACGAGCTCGTCCGTCGTGAATGGCGATAACTCAAAAGTTCGTTGCGGTGCACATCTGTTTCGGTTTCGCAAGATCAGTCAGTTTGAAAATTAGGCGATGGCTTCACCCTTTAGCTGATGGCCTGAACCATTACAGGAACTACTTTGCTGGCATTGAGTACCTCCAAGTAGAGCGGATTTCCACGCTTATCAACGTGAAGTACCAAATCACCGATCTCTTCTGCATGAGAAAGCTTCCCCTTGTCTTTCAAGATGACAGAAAGCACATCTGATCCGGAATCGTATTTCATTTTATAACCCATATCTTTCCCTGCTAACTTGATAGAACGTTATCACCAGTATAATGCCTTTCCGTTGTTCATGCAGGACTCTCAGAGTGATCTCTCAAATCCTGATACACTTAATACTACGTAAGAATGTCTTACTTGTGGATTAGCGTCATGGTTCAAGAATTCGAATTCACTAGAGCCAGTTCTAAGGGTCAGGTCGTAATCCCCAGAAAGATCAGAAAAAAATTCGGTCTGGAGGAAGGAAACGTTCTGGCAGTCACAACGGACAAAGATATGATCGTACTCAAACGTGTCAACTCATCGTTGACTCGGCAGGATGTTGAGACACTGAGACTGGTCGAAGAAGCATGGAAGGATATCGAAAGGGGCCGCTACAAAGTGAAACCGAAAGAGGAATTTCTTGAAGAGCTGAAACATTGGTAGAAATCAAGAATATCGTCTATACAAACAAGTTTGAACGCGATGTCAAGAAAATCAAGGACAACTCGGTCAAGGGGAGATTGGCGAAACAGATAACGAAAATAGTCGAGGACCCCGAGTCTGGGAAGCCACTCAAGTATGGGCTAAAGGACGAATGGACGGTAAGAATCAAACCCTATAGACTGATTTACACGGTACAGGATGGAAGACTAATCCTTCTCAGATTTGAACACCGTAAGGAAGTCTACGAGACCTGATATTTCACAAAAAATTCTGATAATGAAAGTGAAGAGATTGAAAGAAGCGAGAAGGAAATTTGATTCGCTCTTCGGAAGTATCTCTAAAGGGAGAGAGATTTGGACGGAGTTAGAGCGTGAGAGAAAGCTGAGCGAAAAGTCCTCGAAAAGAAAGCCCAGAGTGCCTAGAAGGCTCACTAGTTTCCCGGTAATACTGAGGCTGTGAAAAATCAAGCATTTGTTTGGGATAAAATTTTTGGTTTCCTCGCACCGCGAACCGCAGGGACGATTGGAAAGGACAAAAACCAGATCACAAACCTAAGAAAAGTAGGTCCAATTGGTACCCAAAAGTATGGAAGTGTCGAAATTAGGTACACAATTCCGATGATCGCGGCGGAAATAGAAACTCTGCGTAATCGAGCGATCACTTCGGGATGCAATCTGTCCAGACCTCCGGGCGCTTTCTGTCTATTTGCGACAAGAGCGAGACGAGACAGTCCCCCCTGAACCAGAAGAAGTGCAGCGACATTCAGACCATACGGTACGGAAAACGCATCCGCTGATTGGGGGGTTGGCGCGGACACCAAGATGAAAAAGAGGTAGGGCTCGATTGCAACCAGAAAGAGAAGTACGATGTTCAGATAGAGTGAAGTCGAGGTCTCACCGGGAAGCGTTGCCATCGTCCGAGAATATCCGAGCCAGGTGAAGACAATGATCACGAAACTGAACCCAAAGTCCAATACGTTGACTTCGACGTCTGTGATGCTCGAATAGGGCCTAGAAAGTAGGACGAGAGATCCGATAGACAGGGCCAGTCCGAAGACCAGATCTGAGAACGACTCAATCCTGATCTTGATTCTCGGCTGTTGAGACTCCTGAGTCATGTCTCCTTTGGAAACAGAAAACTCTCTTTATCGGTTTTGCATCTGTGCTAATTTGGCCATACCCATTTGCCAATTTCCCAAAATCCGCATCTATTTCGCGGCCCTGAGAGTGAAGCCCACCGACCTGTCGATCGTGATGTGAATCAGCCAGCCGAGCAGCGGGAGGTACGGAGCTTGCAGAAGAATCCAGGCGATCCCAAAGACTAGAGCCCAGAGTAAGATCGTGTGGAATGTGTTGTAAAGGCTCGAACCCCATCGGGGCACCGAACCCCTCTCCTCTCGCGACGAATACAACCCGATTGGAACGAAGGGTACCAGATCAGGCAGGATTGCTAAGAAAATCAGGACAGCCAGGTCAATTAATCCGATTCCCGACCTGTAGCTCCACAACAGGTACGCGGCGATCGCGAGAGAAATCAGGGTGTACTCAACTCTGAATAATCTGGAGGTAGAGCTCTGGAACCCGGGGGCCGAAGCCCTTGCTATTCTTGGCCATGGTTTTCGCTTCTAGTGCACTTCTGTCTTCATGTCCTTGCCCCTCGTTTCCGGAGGCTTGTACTTCCAGCCGAGAATCCTCGCGATGTCCATCTCGGTTCTTGCAGGAATTAGTTTCGGCGGATCGTCTCTCGTCCAGATTCCCTGCGAGTTGTAAAGAAGGTTTTTCTTCTGCGCCTTTATCGTCATTCCAATGGTGTGACCCTTCGGCCCTGTGGCCCACATCAGCGTCACGCCCCACGAGTCCTCCCCCGGGCAGATGAACAGGTTGACCTGTGCCCCGCGGTAGAGAAAATCGCTTATTGTTTCGCCGAATATCTTCACCGTTCCGCCGATCTCGACCACCCTCTGGGAGACTTTTTCCTTCCATGCTACAAAATTTTCAATCGCGGGGATTACTGCAAAGTCGATATCGTGGACGACCTTCTCCATTCTTCGTAGGCTGCCCGCGATCTCCGCCTTTGCGTAGAGATCTTTTGTCTTTTCCAAGAAATCGTCTGCGATCTCAAGCGCACAAGCGGGATCAAGATCTTTCTTCAGTGACAAAAGCACACACTACGGCATCTGGAACTGGGGGATCTGTGTGATGAGACACTCGCTCGCCGCCTTGTCGCGGCGAACCCTGAGGATGAACGGCGCCCTAAACTTATTTTCGATGAGCCTGAACCTGACCTCGACCACAGAGCCCAGCCTTATTTTCTTTGGATCCACGCTTTCGACGAGCGACGAGACCTCACCCAAGTTCACTATCTTGCCGGATGTGTCAAGGGCCCCGATCGACCATGATCTCTTCTGCCCGGAAGATTCTTCGTAGTCTATCACGAAACAATCGACCGTATCGAAACGCTTGATCTTCAGCCACGTGTCGGCTTCCCCATAAAACGACATTGGATTTTTTGCGACAATGCCCTCTCCCCCTTTCGACAGAATTTCCTCCCTGTAGCCTTCAATCTCCTCGAGAGATTCGGCTGTGATGGATTGGGTTTCAATTTCGGTACCCAAGAGTATCTGGTGTAAAATCTCCTTTCGGCGATAGAGCGGGAGGGGCCTCAAATCTCGGTCATCAAAGTGCAGGATGTCAAACAGGTGAAGCCCGTCCTTCGAAACGTACTCCCCGTCAAGTATCATCCGCTTTGGCGCGTGAACCAGTTCCGGGACTTTCGAGAAAACTGTAGGAGTCGAGGACGGCGTGTAGATGCTGCCAAGCTTCCCCGAGACGACGAGATTGTCGCCGCTCTTGAACAAAAAGACCCTTATTCCCTCGTATTTCGGCTCGCAAATAGTGGGAAGAGGATTGCTGGCTAGCCACGACGAAAGATCAAGGCTGCTCGCTTTTGCGTGATACTCCTGGACGTAATTGGGGAGGGCGTCGCTCACAGGTTGACCCTCCAGCAGATGAGATGCAGGCGGAAGACCCGCATCTGGTTGGAGCCGACTACTTTGAAATACTTACCTTTGGCTTGCGACTTGTGGCGAACGGGACAGGAGGCAGGGATTCTTCCTGTTTATCCTCTTGCAGCGCCCAGGTGTCGTCGAGCTTGAGCACGCCCTCGCTCAGACCCATCAGGAGCCAGAGGCGGCCGTCCTTCCGCTCGTAGGGATAAACGACTGCTGTGTAGAACTGGTAGCCCCTCCCCCACGAAAAGAACGATACGAGGGCTGTCTGTTTTTCAAGTAGATACCTCGCGAGCTGCCTCACCCTCGACGACGTCTCCTTGACTTTCTTGTCCGTGTCCGGTGCCATCTGGTAGACTTCCTTGAACTTGTATTCAGCAAGTCTTTCCAGCGGAACGAAACCGTCGGGCTCTACGTCAATTTTCGTAGTCCGGTCAAACGGTTAGATCGACTGTCCGTCCTCCTGCTTGTCGATGACCTGGGAGGCGACGACCTCTATCCACTTGCCGGAAACTTCTAGCTCTTCTTTGAGAAAATACCCGCGTTCGTTCCTCGCAAAAACGTGATAATCATTGCCGTACAGGACTTTTCCCTTCACTTCCTCCTGGGGAATTTCCTGCACGTCGAGCCGCTCGTCGCTCGGTCCCAGCTTGTACCTGAAGAGTTTTGGAACCTCCCTGCTGATCACCTCTTTCCCGGTCACGCTGTCGACTTTGACGAACTTTACCGGCTGGAGATCGCCATGAGCCTTCGCGGCCCGAAGGTGATATTCGACGGATCCCAATCCGAGCGTAGGGATGTTGAGACTCAATACTCCACGCCAAGAAGCTCTCGAGCTGGTCGCATTCTCGGCCTGTTTTTCTACTTCAGCAAAAATGTCGGACACCAAGGTAAACCGGAAAGTAAGATGGAGCTGGCGGCCTCTTAAGCGTGCCTTTTTGACTTGAGACAGTTTGGCTTTGCTTCCTCATCGATGGCTTCGAAAGATAGGAACGAGGGTTGGCCTGGCATTTTCAAGACATGAAAGTGCTCAGGCCGCGAGCGATGCGAGTTGAAACAGAGCAGCTCGGGCTCGATTCAGGGTGAAGAAGACATGTTGGCCCAACTAACTTCCTCCCTGCCGGAAAGCCTTCTGAGTTCGTTGACTGTGGCAGGCGCGAAACCGGAAAAGTGGTTGCTCACAAGAACCAGGGCAAGATTGACGCTGTCAATCTTTTCCGAGAGATGATTCCACCATTTCTCAAGAACCTCCGACCTGTCTTTCTGCACTTTGTTGAATTTCTTGAATTCTCCAAACTTTCCCATGAACCGAAGGTAAATGAAGTCTGACGTCACTTTGGGTGGGAGCTCGTCCATCCGATCGGTAACGCTCCAGACAAAACACGCCTTTTTTCGAGACAAAAGCTCATGCGTCTCATCCCTCAGCCAGGACTTGTTTCGAAATTCTAGCGCATACCTGATCTTCGGGTTTGTCATCCCGAGAAATGCCTCCACTTTTGGAAAATCCGTCTCAAACTTCGAAAAGGGTGGGAGCTGCGCAATCACGCAAGCAAGCTTATTCCCGAGCTCGCCCATCGTTTTCTCAAAACGCTCTAATTCACGTTCGATCCCCACAAGTCTGAGTTCATGGGTAATTTTTCCTGGCAATTTCGAGGTGAACAGAAACTCCCGGGGCGTTTTTTCCCTCCATTGCTTCACTGTTGATGGGGAAGGGGTTCTGTAAAATGAGGAATCAATTTCGACGAGATCGAATATCTTGGAATAGAGATGAAGGAACTCCGACGGCTTTGTCCCGGGAGGGTAAAATGCACCGAGCCAGTCAGGATACGTCCAGCTGAGACATCCAAAGCGAATTTTCTCGCCACGCCTTTCGAGGACTGATCCCTCAAGAAACGACTCCAAATCTCTCCCCAATTACCGATCAGAAAATGCATCTAAATCTTAGTTCCGGTAACCGGGAAAGGGAAATAAGTTAAAAGAGCCAGTTTCGAGTAGTGTCGCCCTTCGAGTTTTTTCTGATGATCGCAGCGGGAAAGGAGATTCATCCTTCGGGAATGAGCCTGGCTAACCCCTACGGATTCAAGTTCTTCGACCGGCCGACCGACTACGAAGAGGAGACCGATGAAGACGAGTACGGCGAGAATTCCTGTCCTGGCGGTTGCTGCGACCACGACTGCGAATGCGACGACTGCCTAAGATGTTCAAACAACAGCCTGATCGAACCGGATTCGTACGCGGATGAACCAGCCGCCGCCTAGATCATTTCTTGCCATTTAGGCGATTTGTACCGATGTCATCAAAACCGCAGATAATTTCGATTTACTAGAGTTTTTGGTTAAGATATGTTGACCTTGCCCATTAGATAACGCACGGAGTTTCTCTCACACGCATTACAACACAAGAGAGTGTGTGAGTGGTAGTTTGAGCAGAGCCGAAGAAATAACGAGCGAAGTTAGAAGACTTGTACTTACGTGCAGAGCCATGGAAGCCCAGCTTCAGCAATCGATCCCCAAAAAGGATCATGAAGAGGTCGTCGCAAAGATGCAGACGACCATCGATGAGCTGGATGGAGAGGTCAACAGAATTAGAGACGAGCTCCAGAGGACCAAGGGAATCACGGAGACGATCAACGCCCTCGGCGCCCAGATCGCTGCCCAGAAAGAGATGCTTGATTCACAGGCGCAGACTGCTTCCAATCAGAGCCAGATTATTGATGCGCAGAACAAGACCATAGAATCTCTTGTGGGAAAACTCTCTCAGGACACCATCCCAGCGACGATGTACAATGAAGCTCTCTCGAAGACTCATGAGCTGGAGGAAAAGATTTCACAGTACGTAGCCAAGAGTGATTTTGAGGCGATCCAGCAGAAGGTTGCCGAGCTTACAGAGCTGCTGGGTACGATGGTACCAAAGTCTGAATACGAGACACTGCAAGCACAGTTTTCGAATTATGTTCCAAAGTCCGACTACGAATCTCTCCAAGCTCAACTCTCAAATTATGTCCCGAAGGAAAGCTTCGAGGAGATCCAGAACGCCCTCGCCAACTCAGTTCCTCGCGACCAGTTCTTGGCGAGCGAAGCGAAGATCCAGGAAGTTGAGGCAAAGTTCTCGAGCTACGTGCCGCTCGAGGAGCTGAGCTCTCGCAGAGTCCAAGGCACAAGAACTCGAATTCAGGCTGTCTGATTCGGTCCCGAAAGCACTCTATGATGAATTGAACGCGCAGATGGCGCTCGTCTCACTGAAGGCTCAGGAGATCCAGGCTACTGCGGTAGAGATCGCCGCTGAGAACTCGCTTCCAGTTGTGACTCCCGAACTCATCACAGAGGCTCCAAAGATCGAAGTTGCTGAGGTGGCAACAGTTGAGACCCCACAGGCACTAGAAGTCGTCCAGACTGCAGCTCAGGTTGAGACTACCCAGACTGCTGTTGAGCCTCAAATTGAGACCGTCCAAACAGTTGTTGAACCACAGATCGAGTTGGCCCCAACTGTCAATGCTGAACTGCCAGAAGTCGCCGACACGGAAGCGCCTATAGCAATTGAGCAATCAGTTGTCCAGCTAGAACAGGTTCAAGATCAGCCGAGCTCAGAAAGTACTCCCACCATTTCAGATGCGTCATCAGAAATCCAGTTGACCCTTGAAGCCTCAACGACGGAACCCTCACCAATCGTACAGTCGATTGTCACACCGATAGATAATTCCAACCCCGAAATTTCAGCGACGGAAATCCCGATCGCAGTTTCAAGCGAGGCTCCAGTAGAGGCAGTACCCACAGCAATACCTGAAACGCCGGTTCTGGATTCGGTCGTAACCGAAGCTTCAACCGTTGCGCAGGAAACCCTTCCTCAGGCTGAAGTGGAATTAGCGCATCCCGAAGCAGTCGTTGTGGAGCAGGTTGCAGCAGCAGCTCCAGTTGAGAACGCCGCCAGTTCTCCAGTTGAAACTGTTTCGAACGAAGCGCCAACACCAGAGGCACCAGTCGCGGAAACCATTGCGCAAGCTCCAACTGTCGAGACCCCAACCGTTCAGGCGCCAGTTGCAGAAGCGGTTGCGGAGACAACGCCAGCATTTACAGAGTCGGTGCCAGAATCTGCTACAGTCGAAGCATCCGTTCCCGAGCCACAAACGGTCCAAGTTCAATTTGAAACTGTCAGCCAAGCTCAGACGCTCGAAGCTGCCTCGGTTGAAGGCACTGCCGTGCCGTCTCCGACAATCGAGAAGGCTCCAGAAATTGTGACCGTCGTAGAAACTCCAGAAGTAGATCTGTCGTCGTCACCATCAGTCGAAGCATCAGTAGTCCAATCATTTGAGGCACCGGTAGAACTCAGTGCTCCTCCAGTTGAGGTTGCTACTTCTGCGGAAGTCGTTGCCCCTGCTGAGGTCACTCCGCCAGCTGAGACAGTTCCCCTAGTTGAAAATGTCGCAGTCGAGACGCCATCGACGCTGTCGCCAGAATCACCAGTTACGCCAGTCGTGGAAACAGTTCCGACCGTCGTGACTGAACCAACTACCGCGGTTGTGACCGAGACGTCACCATCAATTGTAACTGAAACTGCTCCGATGTCTGTAGCCGAAACGATCGCACCCGTTGCAGTTGAGACAGCTCCTACAGCCGTGACTGAATCAGCTCTAACCATTGTGGCCGAAGTAGCTCCAACAATTGTAACTGAAACTGTTCAAGTTGTGGAATCATCTGCGACTGAAGTGGTCCAGGTTTCAATAGAAACGGTTGCGGCGCCCGCAATCGTGGAAGAAGCAAAACCGGAGATAAGAGAGATGCAGTCACAGCTTTCCGACATCAAGAGCGCTGAAGATTCCGGCGCGACAGTATTCGCACCCGCCCAGAAGGTCGTCGACTATTCGATGGGTTTTATCTTCAGGAACACCGGCTTTTGCGCGCGATCAGGTCTAGAATTCGTCCAGGACTTGGAACAAATCCCACTCGACATCCTGCAGAATCACCTGCGAAATGGTGATTTTGAAAAGTGGTTCATGGACGTCCTTTCCGACAACGGCTCGGCAGATTCCATCAGATCAATCAGGGAGAGTCACTCAGGCGGCGAAGAGCTCAGGACGAAAATAATCGCCGTAATCGCACCAAAGTACAAGCGATGATAACCTAGAGTTTCACATAAGAGAGTAGAGAGTCTCCCTTTCCTCTACTCTCTTTCCCTCTCCTTTTTCCACTTTCGCTAAATCTGAACAGTACGCTCGGTCTTCTAGGATCAATGTTATTATTCTCAGATTACCGTCTGAAAGAATTGAGGAAAAATCCTTGAAACCCGCCAGACTTTTACTCTCGCTAATCGGATTGGTGGCGATAGGGCTCGCCTACAGAACGGGCAATCCTGATTATCTGTTTATTGCCATCGCCGCTCTTTTCGGGGGCTTGTACTTGATGGGCGCGCTCAGAAGGTCCGGGCAACAAGATAATCAAAACACAGCAAATAGCAAGGGCAAGCCAGCCAAGGATAAGAATCAAAACCAGCAGTAATCTCAGTATCCAATCGCAGTGAGATTTGATACCTCGTGAAGACCAACACCCGAGTGATCATCTTCATAATTGTGTTCATAATCCTCACTTCGATTCTAGCCTATTCTTCTTCCTTCGAGCTGAGCCAGTCGGAGGCGCAATCTCTGAGCCAGGGGGTCGAGGGGATAAATGCCACAGTGGTCGGAATATTCCAGAATAATGTTCAGATAGCACTGCTCGAGTTTGTGCCAGGATTTGGTCCGGCTTTCGGCGCATACAGCTCGTACGACACCGGTCTCGCACTCGCGGCGCTTGCCCAGTCCAATTCGACGGTGGGGATAGGTGGATTCGAACTCTTCCTGGTACTGCTCCTCACTCCGATCTTTTGGATCGAGTTCACCTGTTACTCGCTGGCCGTGGAAGAAAGTCTGGCGATCATAATTTCCTTCAAGAACCGAGATTTCCGATCCAGGGAGTGGAAGTGGCTGGTGTGCTCAATTCTATTCGTGGTGGCAACACTCCTCGTTTCCGCCCGGTTGGAAGTCGATCTGATTAATTTCATAAAGTGAGCATTCTGCTACGGCCTGTCTTTCAGTGACCAAGTTCGGTTTGATGTGCTGTTGAATAGCTGTTTGTGGCCGGTATACGGAATCCGGATGGAGTCGGAGTATTTGCAGTCTTGGCATTGTAGCCCGAGGACAACTTCGTACCCGCCGGGCAAGTCGTTTACCCACAGTTTCGCGAGTTTCAGAAGGCCTCCGCAATCGATATCCGTCTCTCTCCATTTTTCTCCAACAAGATCAACTCTCTTTGCATGAATTAAGATAGGCACTCCGAAAAATGCGAAGGGATATCCAGCAACGGTGAATCCGGTCCTTCTCAGTCCTCGTTCCTTGGGTGGGGGCGAGAGAAGCCTATCTTTTTCCTTTTTCTGCAATGTCTCTGCGCTATCCGGTTGATTCGTTACCTAATCCGAAGAGGAATAGTCAACCCATTGGATTCGAATAATCTTGTGGAGGTTGCAGGATTGCTTGAATAGGATCATACCTCTGTCCAATCAATTCCAAGCCTATAAGTTGTAGCGGTCCTTTCAGAATTAGAGACTGTGATGTAAATTGGTTCGTTCTGTGTTGCGCTCCCGCTATAACTAATACTCGTTCCAGTTTCAGAAAAGACGACGAGTCCGTTTTCAACTATCTTCACGGCAATTGTCTGAGATGCATTTACGGTAATGCTGAAAGAACCAAAAAGTTCTGAGGAACGAAATATATTTTGTTTTATTGATTGGCCGCCTTGCAGCGCTGCCCCGCACTCCCAATAAATTGAGTTCATAACGATGATGTTGCTGTCATAACCATTTACAAAACACAGATTGCCTGTTGATGAGCTTGTGACGGTCAATGATGTTGAAGTTGACGTGCTTGTTGAACTTGATGTGGTAGAAGAGGATGACGTACTCGTACTTTGCGAGCTAGAAGTACTGGTTGTTGAAGTGGGAGCAGAGAGAACACCAAATGCCGTGCCCAAATATGTCTCAGATGCAGATAAGGAGGCGGTAACATTGAGATCGCTCGCGGGGGAAGAAAATTGCTGCCATTCGGCATATACCGTTGGACTTCCCGAATGGGATAATGCGGTAAATCCTGTTCCCGCCGATACTGTAGGGGTAGATGAAATGGCAAACATGCCCAATACCAATTCGTTGGAATATACGGTATTTACAGGGTATACACCAATTTTTGTCGCCCCCGCCGCTGATGAAGTTGCAGGCTTTGTTAAGGGGTCGAAAGGGTTCGCGGGATTATAGTTATTGACTGCTATTACTACCAATCCATTATTTTGTCCGGCAGCAGTCAACTTTACTGTAACATTATCACTACTCAGAACTGAAGAAGCAAAAGAATAGTACACATAGAGAGATTTAGCACTAGTACCTGTCCGAGTGTAGTGGGCATAAAGGGACCACGTCAAGCCTGCCTTGTCAGAAACAGAACTAATGGCGCTCGCACCACTGCCCGTTCCTATTTCAGCTATAATCAGGTCGGACGCGTATGTCGTAGACAGTAAGCAAGCATTGTTGTTTAAGGCATTAGAAGCGGCCAAGCAGGAACTATCCACAACAGGATATGTTTGCGGAGCAAAGATAAGTATTGAGAGGGAAGGTGATGATGACCGGGACGAATGCACACTCATATAGTTTTGAAGTGTTATAATTGTAGCAGCGGAAATTATAATTAGGGCAATTACTGCAACGGTGCCTTTTGATTTCATTTTAGTCGTCGGGGTCACCGTTTCCCGCGTAGGCTGCTGATTGCGCGCTAGACTCTGCCCACGATGGAGTCGCTGCATTATAGACAGAATATATTCTAGTTCCGCCCGAACCCACGCTTACAAAGGCAGAGTGTGGCGCAAGAATTAGAGGATCGGCAGCAAACGGAGTGCCGATCTGGCATCCGCCATTAGATTCACAAGTAGGTAGAGGGTATGCTGCTAGTGCATAATTGGAGTTAAAGTATAATGGAGCGAGAGGAGCTTGTGTGAAGTTCAGCATGTAAAAGAGATTGGGTTCTTCAGCATCTCTCACAGCGACCGGTTTGACTCCCCAGTTGTATTCGATTGTTGACAAGAATGCACTAAAGTCAGTTTGATTGGTCGTGCCATGAGCGTTCGTGTAGCTATTGACATAGGAGTATACGGGAGCACAATCGATTGTCTGTGACCCAGAGCATCCTCCAATCAACCCCTGAATAGTATAAGGACTGATCGCTATCAGAGGAACACGAAAACCGTCACCAAATTCATCCAGTTGAACAGGCACGACCCCATCATAATATCCACCATAGTCATCCCAAGTTACATAGGTAACGGAATGGGGCCAAATACTGCTCTGCTCTATGTCATTTATTACGGAAGTAATGAATTGTTGGTTTGCTTGCCAAGTACCTTGCCCTGGATGACCGCTTTCGGAGGGCTCAGGTATGACAAAACTTACTTGTGGAAGTGTATTGGTCGCAAGTCCATTCTCAAAGTCTTTGATATTTCCAAGTGAAGAGCATTCCACGGCAGTATTTTGAACTGCTCTAAATTGCACTTCCCCTTCCCAGTAGCCGTCACTACCTCCCGCAGTGAAAAGTCGGGACTGTGAATTATAGTTTCCAGTGCAGTCTTTCGAGTCATTCCAATTGTACTGGAAGTATCCCCAAGTCACACCAGCATTTGTCATCGCGGTTCCGATTTCAGGATAGGTCAGATTAAGAGGAGCAATGCTATCTACATCCTCAGTCTTTGGAGAGTATGCGGCGACAGCGTAAAGGTGATTGGGTTCTGAATAGGACATTGCGCTCGAAAAGAAATTATAGTTCAAATCAAAGTACGATGCTAAATCCCAGACTTGGGGCAATCCACTTCCGTCATAGTATGCCATTGTGCGGTTTCCATCTTCCTGATAGAAGCCATTCATTAGTCCATTATCGTAAGCGGGAACAGCACATTCGGAAGTATGACATTGGTCAGTTTCTTGGATTGTTGCATTGTTGTCAGCATTGTAGGGTTTCTGACAGGGAGTTGTTTCGCTAGTCTTGTACGGCATACAAGTAGCAAGATATAGACTGTCCGGGGGAGGTGGGAGGCCAGGGAACGTTCCAAACATATTATCGAAGGCATGATTTTCATTTATGACAAAGATGATGTGCTGGATTGGAGTCGCAGGATTAGAAGCACTAATTGGCTGATCTATTATTTGTTGCTCGAATGCCTGAACGCCTGAATTAAGACTGGTTATGCCTATCATTATTGCCAATAATACCGCAACGGTGATGAGAATGATTTGCTTACTCATTTTGCTCGTCGATTCCCCTTTATGATCACTAAAGTGTTCGAAGTTCTCACATGTTTCTAATGCCTGTATCTCATAGCCGATAACGCACTATTAGGGCGACCATGTTCACTGAACCACGATTCCTGTAGCGCAATGAAAATTCGACAAGACTGCTACATCCTTTAGAATAGCTATGCGCCAAAACTAGCGCTTATTTAAGGACTGTCCCCGATATATGAAACAACCCTTTAACGGCCTTTTTTTCTCAACTACGTTACATAATTTTCAAGATAAGTACTCTTTCGCGGCTTCTAACATGAGCATCCTAAATCACAACAACAGATGATGCTAGTGCCGTGGCCAGATAGGTTGTTCTAATTTTTATATGAAGCTTTAAGGCCACGCCTTGTGCTCGTCCTGCAACATGGTAGTCCATGTTCGCAGCATAACGAATGAGGAGGGGAACAAGCTCAGACAGATAGTACGTTACGGCAAGGATCCAATAGAGATGAGAAGAGCTCAGGTCGTACTTTCTAGCGCTCAGGGATTCACTCCTCCAAAGATAGGAGAGATTGTGATGATGAGTCAGGATTATGTTAGGTCGTTGATCAAATCTTTCAATGAGGAAGGGCTGGAGATGCTCAAGCCTCATTGGAAGCCTGGAGGAAACAGGAAATTCACTCCCGAACAGAAGACAAAGCTCGTCTCTCTTGCAACAAGCCAACCGAAGAATCTCGGATTACCTTTCCAGCAGTGGAGCTCTGCGTCGTCTGAAAAGTGAAGCTGAGAAGAGAGGAATTGTCGATTCGATTAGCAAGGAGTGGCTTCGAATAATACTGGATGAGTCAGAAATATCATTTCAGAGCGTGAAGACATGGAAGGAATCAAAAGATCCTGAATTTGAGAAAAAGAAAATTCGCATAGAGCGATTGACGCGAAAGAAATCGAATCCTCCCGTGGTACTTAGCCTAGATGAGATGGGTCCATTCAATCTCGTTCCTCACGGAGGAAGAGGATGGTTTGAGGAGACAAATCCGAAAAGGATTCCTGCAACATACAACAAGTTTGGAGGTGTGAGATTCGAGTACGTCTGCCTCAACGTCTACCACCAACAGCTCGCTATCAAGCAGTATGATCACAAGGGAGGAGAGCCATGGCTAGAGTTTCTGAAGAATCAAAGATCGAATTATCCTGATGGCGAAAGGGTGTACATGATACAGGACGGTCTCCCAGCTCACTGGACTGCTGACATTCGAAGATGGGCTCATTCCACCAATACAGCACTCGTTCCCACTGCCACGAATGCAAGCTGGATGAATCCTGTCGAGTGCCACACTGGCGATATCCAGAAGCTTGCAATGAGCGGAACAGATTACAGGAGCTGGGATGAAGTTAGAAGAGCATTCCTTGATGCGGTGAGCTACAGAAACTCGGAAAGGAAGGCAAGAGGCAAAATGTTCAGAGACACTCAGAGGAGAGATGGTCGCAGAAAACACAGACGACCTTTATGGACACGGCACTAGCTATTCTGGCAGGATGGGTTAGGGCGCGTAAGGTGGTTAGAGTGCCATAGAATTGTGGTCTCGTTTATCTGCAAACATAAAAAGGAGTCAAAGGAAATTGGATATGCACAATGGATGACAAAGTTTGGTGTCTCCCGATGACAATGATCGCAAAACAGGAAAGGACGGAACTAGGCTAAAGCTTACCGACAAGATATGGGTCGCCGTCGTAATTGCTGTATTTGTAATCGCCTTCGCAATCATATTGGTCTTTGGTGTCTTTTGAGACATACCGGGGACAATCCAAATACATATTTGGAATGAAACGAAAAATTCAATTGACGAAGAGTCGCGTCTCGCTTCAATTCGCAATTCGGAATCAACTTGTGGTACAAATGAAAATGCCGGAAACTTCGGAAGATCCCATCAATACAAGCGATGGCAAAGTGCTCTCGGGCGCGGCCTCAAAGCCGCCGCAGGCTGTAGACATCAGAAAGGTTATGCGATATTTTGCGAGCGCGGTCACTGTGGTCACGGGGGCGCTTGACTCGGGGGAACTTTTTGGCTTGACGGTTTCTGCTTTTTCGTCGGTTTCCCTCGAACCGCCCCTCGTCTTAATCTGCATCAGGAACGAAAGTTCCGCGACAAACCTTCTTACAAAGTCGATGAGATACTGCGTCAACATCCTTGCCGAGGATCAGACAGAGATTGCGGAAAAATTCTCTCTTGCGGGGGAAGCCGGTCGCTTTCAGAATCTTGATTTCTACACTGGAAAGGGTGGAAGCCCAATTATTCGTGGCACGATAGGATATGTCGATTGCAAAATTGTAGAAGTTATTCCGGGCGGCGATCACACGATTTTCATGGGAGAAGCGATCGACGTCAGTGCTGAGGAAAAACAACCTCTGCTCTACCTCAACAGGCGTTACGTCAAACTCCAGCTAGAATAAAATTCCGAAAAACAACGGCACAAGCCATAAAAAAGAACACTCTGGAACTTAACGTGTTCCAAGTTGAATACTGCAGGCGCGATGATTCTTTTTCTACTGGGTTCCTTCGCACTGATAATCGCGTTTGTGGAAACTCCGTCGATCCAATATTACACGGGGGGAGTAATTATTGCCCTATTCATTGCTGGTCTGTTTTATGCTTGGGGTAATTCCATCATTCAGACGCGGCGGCTTGATGAGGAGCTCAAGAAAAATCCGGCTCCTGCTTCGTCAACTCCTTCCTCATCTGGTTCGTGAGTGTCTAGGCTTAAGGCCAAGTAAGTTTTCAAACGCAAAAGTAGACTAATCTCGGACCGAAAAAGAGCATCAATAGTCTAACTGGAAATCTCCCGCTGCTTCGCGAGGAGATTGTGAACAAAAGCCCGAATCTTGACCGAGCGACTAAGAATTTTTGATTCAACTGCTTACTTTTCTGCCTACGACAATCTTGCTGATCGTAACGCTTGGACCTGACACAGCTTTGGTAACCCGTAGCAAAGCCTAACTCCAGGACTCGGGAATTGTTTTCGTTACTGGTAAATTCGTGTCCGAATCCCGTCTCTTACGCTTGCGTCTGTTCCAAGAAATTCTTCGCACCCTGAAACAGGTATTTCGAATCAGAGCCAAGCGCAATGAACCTGAAACCCAGCTTCTGCCACTTTTTGGCTTCTTCTGGCGAAGCAGCAAGCGTTCCCGGAATCTTTCCAAGACGATCGCAAATCTTCACGACTGATTGCATCGCTTCCATTACCTTTGGGTTTCCACGATCGGTCACGAGCCCCAAGGATAATGTCAAATCGCTCGGTCCAACAAAAACAATGTCCACACCTGTGGTCGACGAAATCGATTCTGCATTGGAGAGCGCCTCGGCGGTCTCAATCTGTATTCCTACGAGCAATTCGTCATTCGCCGTTGTTACATAGTCTTTCAGGTTGTTTCCATATCCCGCTGCCCTAACAGGACCCGCACCTCTCGAGCCCATTGGAGGATATTTGCTAAAATTCACGACTCTTTCGGCCTCCTCGCGAGTATTTACAAATGGGACGAGAATTCCATACCCTCCAATATCAAGCGCCCTCTTTATCAGATATTGATCTATCTCGCCTACTCTGACGATTGGGACAATCTTGGAGTCAAGTAAAGTGAGCATTATGTTTCTTGCAGATTCGGTCGAGAAGTAAGAGTGCTCTGTGTCCAAAACAAACCAATCAAACGGGAGCTGCTTCAGGGTATCAGCGACATCAGGACTGCTTATCGTAATCCAGGTTCCAAACGAAGTCTTGCCGCTGTAAAGTTTCTCCTTTAGCTGATTTTTCAATTCCTTTGAATTTCTAAAACGAGATTATAAAAAAAGAGATGTAACGCTCCGGTTCCTCTCTGAATCACTATAGAATGGGTTTTCTTGTTTTCATTTTTTCGCCGTTGAAGACTGAAACAACTTTGCTTGCCTCGTTAAACCAGCTTTCGGGAGCGGGAGCTCCCCAAAACGTCTGCCTCTGGGGATCTCCGAGCTTCCACTTGATCGGCTTCCAGTCCGGATCGGCGCTCAAATAGTCTCCAGTGTAAAGCTCGATTCTATGCCCATCGGGGTCTCGCAGGTAAAGGAAAAATGCGTTCGATATTCCGTGCCTTCCGGGGCCGCGCTCAATGGACTTGCGGTAGCCCTTCGCGGCAAGGAGGTCTGCGGCGTCGAGGATGCTATGTTTGTCAGCGACAAAAAATCCTGCGTGGTGAAGCCTCGGGCCTGTACCATTCATGAGCGCGACATCGTGAACCGTTGGCTTTCTCTTGAGCCAGGTACCCCATAATTTTGGGTCCTTGCCTTCAGTTTCGGTGTATTCTGTGCACTGAAAGCCGAGCTTTGAAACGTACCAGTCTGAAGCTTTCTCGACGTCCGGAACAAGCATGTTAACGTGATCGATTCTCATTATCCGCGCGCCTTGGTGCCTATCGAATTTTTGCCAGAGCCACTCGGCTTCACTCATTTCGCAAAAAAATTCAACAGGAAACCCAAGAGGATCTTGAAAGCGCAATGCTCTACCCTGTCCTCTCTCTTCGGATTCAGCTTTAATCCATTTGAAAGGCAGATTAAGTTTTTGGAGTAATTCTACAATCCCGTCGAGATCAAATTCATTTCTCACTCGATAAGACACATGATCGACGACAGGTTCCTTTGATTCCGTCAGAAGCAGAGAATGATGGCACCGATCCTCAAGGCCCCTGAGATAAATCCGGTTCCTAGTTGACTCTGTTTCAACCAGTCCCAGCGTTTTCACGTAAAACTCGCGGGACCTTTCCAGGTCTGTCACGCGAAATTCTACGTGGGCTGTACGGACGATGTCAAAATCCGGTACTGGTTCTTTCATCGTGTATCTTTTTCGTCCATGTGCAAGAGTTGCCTCACACGATCCTTGTATGGCTGCTTGTCGTACCAGTTGTAGAGATTTCCAGCCATCCTCACCGGGTCTCCAAAGAAAAATCGCTCGTAGAGCTCCTGCCTTGATCCGAACGAACTGCCCGCAATGTCCCACGCCAGTCGAAAGAGACGAATTCTTTCTTCAGCCGAAGTATTCTTTGCCTGATAGTACATGTCAATGTCCTTTCGAATTTCGCTTTTCATATCCTTCTCAGTCGGCAGAGCCATAAGGCCGCTGGCTGACAACTGCTGTATCACTGCCCTAAGATTCGGATATAGCCTCGGAAACAGGTTTCGCCCCGCGTTGAGCGGCTTAAAGTCGGGTGTCACGATCCCCCATTGGTTCAAAGCTGAATCGGCTTCGCTGGCGCGGACCATGGCTTTCAGCGACTCGACCAGCATGATTATCTTCGCGATCTTTTCCTGGACGTGCTGGAATTCAGTTATTCCGATCGTGTCTGCGATCATCGAGACGACCCCGAGGATGAACTCCGTCTTTGCCACGTTCTTTATCATGACCTGGTGCGCCATGTGGACAATACCGCCGCTGACCTCCTGCATCGTGTTCGCGGCTTCAACATCCTCAAGCAGGAATAATCGATCCCATGGAACGACCACATCATCGAAGACAACGACCGCATCCTGCTCGTCAAACCGCGATGCGAGAGGATGATCAAATCTCGATTCCTCGGCGAAAGACTCCCTGCATATGAACTTCATTCCTTTCGTCGCGACCGGCAAGCCGAATGCAAAAGAGTATGGCGCGTCCTCGGTCGTTCCTCTGAGAACGGTTGATGGAAATACCAGAATCTCGTCGGCCAGCGGAAGCGTTGCGAGCATCCTCGCACCGCGGATGACAACTCCCTCATCATTCCGATCAACGATGCGCGCAGCCAGGAAAGGGTCGGATTGTTTGCTCGGTCCCACTCCCCTGTTTGCCTGCGGGTGGATCAGAGTGTGCGTCAAGAGAAGATCATTTTCCCGGACGTATTCGTAATATCTCTGGACATTTTCCCCGAACCTCGAATCTTTCCGCCCGAAGAATTTGGAGGCCGAGGCGATAGCCATCAGGTCGCTGTTCAGGTAATCCGGGGTTCTACCCAGCATGCCGCCGGAATAATCCGCCCAGATTTTCATCATCCGGTGCCGCCTCAGGAGATCTGCTTCGGACTTTGGTTGAAGAAGCTCATCCCTACTTTTTCGCCAGAAGAAGGAGAGACATACGTCATCTCTTCTGAAAGCTCGGGATCGTGCTGCATGTCGTAGAGGTGGGCCATCGAACTTGCCATCGCTCTAAATGCAGGGTGCTTTCTCAATTCGGTCGAGAGTTTTTCCCCGGAGATCCATATTTCTCTAGTGTTCGAATCCAGAGCTTGGAGGTAATCTTTTCCTGTTCTTGCTCCCAATGGGTGTTCGCTCGAGACTGGACTTCTATATTCTTTTGGAGTCTTTAATTACGAGTTCCCATTGATTCTTAAGTAGAATTTTTTTTCTGCGTTTCACACGTGAGCACTTTTCAGCCGAAGAGCTGACGTTCAAGCTCTGTTCAATGCGTTCAGCTCGTTTCAAGCTCTTCTGAGTCTACAGAGCTCGAAACGGGGTCTTTTGGAGTGCGCAATGGTTAAGATTTTGAAAGTACATCCGAGACTAAGAATCGAAGTACTCGTGCAACACACTTGGGATCTATTCCGCATTTTCTAATTCCGGGACAACCGTGTTCGTGAGTTTGCCGAGGTTGTCGATTTCAATTTCGATCTTGTCCCCAGGATGTACGGGGGAAATGCCTTTCGGCGTTCCCGTGAGTATCAGATCATCCGGCAGAAGGGTCATGAAATCTGACAGAAATTCTATCAACTTCGGAACTGGATGTATGAGGTTCTTAGTGTTGCCCTGCTGACGAAGTTCTCCATTTACCCGTGTTCTGATGTTCAGATTTGAGATATCTCCAGCCTCGTCCGGAGTGACAACAGAGGGACCAACCGGACAAAAAGTATCAAATCCCTTCGCTTTCAGCGGCGGCCGAAAAGTGTTCGAAATGTAGTCACGCACCGTAACGTCGTTGGCGATCGTAAAACCCTTGACAAAATCCATCGTTCTTTTGGAACTGACTTTTCTCGCCGGCTTGCCGATTACGACAGCTAACTCCCCTTCATAGTGCATGTACTTGACTCCGCTAGGATAGACAATGTCGCCAAAGTTTCCTATTAGCGAGCTGGGGGGTTTCAAGAATATTACAGGCTCTTCAGAGATGCTGAGTCCGAGCTCGTCTGCATGGTCGCGATAGTTCAGAACCAGCCCAATGATCTTGGACGGGGTAGCCGGGGGCAACCAGACCACCTCGGCTTCGATGTGGGACTTTCCTTCTGTCTCAACTAGAATTCCATCTTCCTCGGAGCCTTCGAGAACTTTGCCGTTGGAAACGAATCTGACAAAACGCATATTATTTCACTCGACTGCAATCAAGTTAAGGATTAAACGCTACTGAAGTCAGGAACTATCTTCCTGATGATTAGTCAGAGAACATTCTCCTAGAACCGAAGCAACCACGATCTTAAAATTAATTTCGAAAATTCTCCAAACGCCTCCAACGGGCAATGAAGAAATTCTAGTTGAACTCTTTTTTCTCGAAGAGCAGGAGACCGAGAATCGCGGTCACGGCAAAGTAGATTACCATTATGGCGAGACCTTCCGGAATTGTCGGGATAAACTCTTTCAGAGATGGGCCTCTCCCACCACCGCCGAATCCGCTAAGAGTCGATACATGGTTAGGATAGGGAACCGTGAACACGTTTGTGATTATGCCCGAACCATAACTGAGGGTGAACCACGGCTCTACGTTTGCAATGTTCGTCACTAGCGTATCTATGAGACTGAATCCGAACAGCAGCAGAATCACAGTTACAAGGATAGAGAAGGAACTGCTCTTGAAAAGCGAGCTGAAAAAGAAAGTGAAGCCGAGTGCGGCGATCAGATAGACCAAAGTGAACAGGAAAGCTTCTCCAAATTGGGTCGGAATGTTAGCTCCAAAATAGTAGAATCCGTTGCCCACTAGAATTGCAGTAAACACCGCAATTATGATCAGCGACGCAATCAACGCGGCAATCCATTTTCCGACGTAAATCGATGAACGTCGGATTGGATTTCCCACCAGAAAGTAGCCAGTCTTGTTCTGAAATTCTCCCGAAATCGCATCTCCACCGAAAAATACTGCGCAAAATACTACAACCAGGCTGGAGGCAAATCCCCACCAGGCACCGTAAAATGCGAGAGGTTGCGGCGGTGATCCGGCAATCTTTGACACGCCGTAGTAGCCAACCACAAGCGTAAGAAGTACAGAAATCAGAAGAGCGATTACCAAGAGGATGAAGAATCTTCGAGACCTGAAGTAATTCAAAATCTCGTAGCGCATGATAATCCCCACCTGCGTCATGCTTGTCGGGAGTTTGTTACCCTCTAACGACGGTTCGTTTTGAGTCATTTCATGATCACAAGGTATCCTTGATCAGATTCAGATAAGTGTCTTCAAGCGCGGAGCTTGATGCTCTAAAACTTATCATTCCGATTCTCATCGAGGCCAGGTCGGAAAGTAATCTTTCCTGAGCTTCGGTTCCCCCGGAGAACTTTATCCTCAAGTTTCTGGAATCCATTTTTTCAACCGAGATTACGCCGCTAACCTTCGAAATACTTCCAGAAACCATCGAATCATCAATCGGTTTGGACAGCCCGATTTCGACGATGCTCGCACCACCGTCGCCCGAAAACTTCATCGTAACGTTGGAGAGAGTATCGTAGACAAGCAGTTTGCCGTGATCAATCATCGCGACTTCATCGCAGACATCCGAGACTTCAGGCAAAAGATGGGAACTCATGAATATGAGCCGGTTTCTCTTTTTTAGAGATTTGACGATATCTCTAACCTCAGCCTGCCCTCTGGGATCAAGCCCGGTGGTCGGCTCGTCGAGAATAAGGATATCGGGTTCTGAAAGGAGCGACGAAGCGATGTTTATCCTTTGTTTCATCCCCTTGGAGAACTTCCCAACCTTTTTGTCCTTCCATTCCTCCATTTTCACTTCAGCTATTGCTTCGTCGATTCTCTTGGATCTTTCGGAGGATGGCACGCCCCTGATCTCCGCGACCATTGAAAGCGCTTCGTTCGGCGTGAACGAAGGGTAAATTTCAGGGCTTTCGATCAGCGCTCCGCAATGTTCGAGCGCCGCTCTCTTATTCTCATGAACCACAATGCCGTTGATGAGAGCTTTCCCCTGAGTCGCGAATATCATGTCGGTGAATATTTTCAACGTAGTCGTTTTTCCTGCCCCGTTGGGACCGAGAAAACCGACGCACTTTGCTCCTTCTATCTTGAGGTTCAAATTAGAAAGGGCAGTAAAGCTTCCGTAAGCCTTGCTAAGATTAATAGCTTCTAATGATGGCAATTTTACTCACACTTTTCAGATGTATTACAGGACGCCGTTAAGCTCGAAGATTGTCCTAATACCAATGGCAGAAATTATGCATATAATCATGTATGAAGGCTTAGGCAAGTATGCAATCAATCGCTGGTAGAAGGAATAGGAGTGTAGATTTCGAATGAGCATGAATTTCTAGTGCCATCCCGATAGTTTCATCGCCGCGACTACTTTGTTAACCGCAAGTACCAGAGCCGCACGCCTCAGGTCAATCCCGTCCTTCTCGGCAAGCGTGACTACCTCGTTGAACGCGTGCACCATTTTGTGTTCCAGTCGATTGTTCACTTCTTCCTCGGTCCAATGATCACGATTCAAGTTTTGGACCCATTCAAAATAAGAAACGAGAACGCCTCCAGAATTTGCTAGTATGTCTGGAACCAGTCTCACTCCTGCCCTCTCAAGCAACTTGTCTGCCATGGGTGTGGTAGGGCCGTTCGCAGCTTCAACCACAATTTTCGCCTTGACCTTGTTTGCGTTGTTTTCGGTTATCTGATTTTCAAGAGCTGCCGGGATCAGAATATCGCACTCGGTCTCAAGCACTTCTTCGTTGGAGATTCGCTGAATATTCGGAATCCTGCTAATTGACCCCAGTTTGGTGGAATTTTCAATGAGTGATTCAAACGACTGTTCAAAATATCCGCTGGACGACTTGGGTTTGGCACCTCCGACGACATCGCTCATCGCTACAATCCTCGCGCCCATTTCCATGAGCGATTTTACCGTGTTCGAACCCACGTTTCCGAATCCCTGCACGGCAACAGTCACGTCTTTCACATCTCGATGAAGGTACTTCCTTATGGCCTCCCGAGTGCAAATTGCAACTCCTTTGCCCGTCGCGGCGGCTCTCCCCTCCGATCCCCCGATTTCGATTGGTTTTCCAGTCACGACGGACGGCACGTTGTGCCCGTGTAATCTGGAATACTCGTTCATTATCCAAGCCATTGTCTGAGGATTTGTGTTCAGGTCAGGGGCGGGTATGTCGACTTCCGGACCGATGTCCCGATCAATGGCGGAAATATATTTTCGCGTTAATCTTTCAAGATCGTCATTGCTGAGTTTTTTCGGGTCGACAGTGACTCCACCCTTCGCACCTCCAAAAGGAATGTCGATCACCGCAGCTTTCCAGGTCATCCACATTGCCAGCGCCTTCACCTCGCCCAGGGTAACGTTTGGATGATATCTTATCCCGCCCTTGTACGGACCCCTTGCGTTGTTGTGCTGGACTCGATACCCAGTAAATGTAACCGAAGTTCCGTCTCCCAACTTCAGGGGAAGAGCAACTATCACTTCCCTCCTCGGACTCTTCAGCATCTCATAGTATTCAGGCTCTATTGATACAATGTCGGCAATAGAGGCAAGTTGCGCGAGAGCGTTGTTGAAGGGATTCTCGGCTTCCATCGCACTTTTCGTTTAGTCAAATTTGCCTATTTAAGATGAGAAGAATTCGAACTATGTATCATGAGATTTCATGATGCATGATCGGCCGACTCTCCAAAATTCAGAAATAGGTTGAAATTCACATAAAAATTACTGGGTTAACCGATCGCTGGACTCGAATTTTTTTGATCTAATGGAAAATAGGATTGAGTGCGAAAGATGAGCTCCGGCAGATCAAAACTGCGGTTTCTCCGCTACATTCTCTATTTCATCCCGGTGTTGGCGATCATCGGCGGATATGGTCTTTTGACAATTGTGACCCAAGAGAGCTATCCGTTCACCATAGTTACCGGAACGAGTATGCAACCTACCATTCTTCCCGGTTCTGTTGCTCTTATCACCAGGACTCCGTTCAATCAACTTCAAAAGGGAAACGTAATCGTTTTCGCTCCACAACTCTCCGAGATGTTTCCTTGCGATAGTACTCCTTCCTCATCCCTAGTCAGTGAGACCCAGGTTCCATGTTTTGTTATACATCGAATCGTAAACATTGATGTCGATAGCGGTGGGAATGAAATAATTACCACGAAGGGGGACGCCAACCCTGGTTCGATTCCGCTGATAGATACTAACATCACTCAATCCATGTACATTGGAAAAGTTGTACTTCAGTTTCCGCTCGCAGGCTATGTCACCGAGACCCCGTACAACGAATACGTGGCCCTAATCATATTTGGAGCTCTAATCGGTGAACTGTATTTTGAGAGAAAACAATCGCCTGGAGTGAAAACGCAAACGGCCAAGAATAAACCTAATTTTCTAGTTTTTTCGAGCCAGAGTCTTTGACCATATCCAACTTATTTCGACCCATCCTCGTCTTTGTCGTGATCCCCTTTCGATTTGCCATTCTTCTCAGCACGAAACTCATGCCTCGCCCTGGTGACAGGATTTGACAGGACATTAGAGTAAAGTTCGGCGGCTCTTTGTCTGAGAATGCTCCTGGGATCTACATTTGCGTTTATTTCTCTCATAACGTCGCGAAGCTCTTCCCGATCGCTTTCAAGTTGAGTGGCGAACTCCTCGTCGGATATTCCACCTTCTTCCCTGAGCCTCTCCAAGGACTCGATTGCAGAGGCGGATTTTGATAGTCTCGCATTCAGACTCTCAACAGTTGCACGTTGTTCAGCAGGAAATTTCCTTCTAATGTACCGAAACAACGCCGCAGCCTGAATGCTTATCGAAATGAAAGCAACGCCCAGAACGAGCGTCGTTAACAACGATTCATCCGAGCTAGAAAGTACCGCGGCGGGAATTGAAACAGCCAGTGCAATCGACAACGCTCCTCGCATCCCGCCGAGCATGCTGACATTTCTCCACTTTAGCGGTATTTTGCCGTCAAATCTGTCGAAAATTGTGAGGATGGGATAGACCGAAGCTGCTCTGGCAGCGGTGACTGCCAGATATGCGAGAACTATCAGACCAATCGACGCTGCTACTTTGAATATGTCAGTGCTGAATCCAATGAAAAGAAACGCGACCGAGTTTCCGAGAAAAGCAGCGATTTGCCAGAAAAGGGTAATCGTCTCCCTCGAAGAAGGGCCCATCGTCGTCCTTATTGTAAAATTACCAAAATACAAACCCACTACTGCGACCGCGATCAACCCCGATACCCCCAGCGATGAGGCAAGGGCATACGATCCATAGACAACTGAAATAGTCAGGATTGTTTGCGTCAGTTTATCTGAAATAACGCTCGCTAGCAGCTCTGCCAAAAACGCCACGATCAGACCAACAAGAGCGCCCCCAGCGAACAACACCACAAAGCTCGACGCCGCAGACAGGACCGATACTTTCCCAAATGTCGCGGATGCCAGAATGATCGTAAAAACTCCAATTCCGGTCGCATCATTGAAAGCCGCTTCGGTGTCCATCATGGTAGAGAGCTTGGACGGGACCTTCGCTTTGCGAAAGACTTCAAGTACCGTTGCCACATCCGTGGGCGAGATTATCGCGGCAAAAAGAAATGAAACGAGAAACGACAGATTGGCAATTTTCCATAATATCAGTCCCACCACAATCGTCGATATCAAAACGCCGACCGTCGCAAGAACGATCGCCGGTTTGATCACCGCCCTCAAGTCATCCGATCTTATCTGAATCATTGCTTCGAAAAGAAGAGGTGGAACCACGAGTCCTACAAAGAGTCCGCCGGTTTGACCACCGGTCAAGCCGGCAAAGAAGGAGCTCATTTGTAAGACAGCTTGCTGAATATTCGCTTGCCCCAGAATCGAGAGGCCGGATGCTGCGGAAAGAATTATTCCTAAGATTACCAGAACAAGGGTGTAAGGAACTTTCGCTCTAAGCGAGATAAACGAAGCGAGTAGCATTACCGCAAGAAAGGCAGCTATCAGCGCTTCAACAGAAAACATGACTAATTGCTCAATCAGGAGAATATGCTAGTTGAGTAAATTTCTGCGGAATTGAATTTTTAGTTCCTTTAGTATCTTCAAAGGCAACAATCTTTCTTAAGAAGAGTCAGGACTGATTTCGATCACAGCGGATAGTTCAAACCAATCGTCAAGCGCTTGCTGGGAGACTGGTCCGTAATATTTTTCATAAAGTGCCTTTTTTCCCACTTCTCTTGCGTCGCTGCCGATGGGAGCTATGCCAGCAGAGCCTTCCAAATTCTCAGATCCTATCTTCATTTTCACGCTGCCATCTTTTTCTATGTTCTTCATCCAGTCGGTAAACGCCCCTTCGTGACTCAGGTATATCTTGTTATTCGCGTTAGCAAACCAAAGTTCAACGACGTGCATTTTCCCGGTCTTTCTACCTTTTGTCGTCAGAAAGATGAATTTCTCATTCTTGAGCTGGTCCGAGTCTTTCAAATCCAAGCACTCCCATACAAAAGAGTCGATACTAATAAGCTTCCTAGACACTTCAGATATCGGCCCCGAATCCTACCAATAATCCTCTCCAAACAGGTTCAAACCACGAACTAAAGAAACACGTAAATGGAAAAACTTGAATTATTTGTTGCTCACTCTAATAGAATCCTTAGTCAAACAGTGAGTGAATGATTTGAGCCTGAGATCAGACAACAGATCGAGGATACTCGGGCTTATTTGCCAGAGCCCAGGGATACATCTGAGAGAACTTCAAAGATCTTTGGGAGTCTCGTTCAATGCCATAAGATACAACACCGAAAAAATGTCCGATTCGGGCGAAATCGTGTGCGAAAAGAGTTCAGGTTACTCTCGTTTCTATCCTCCTGGTACGTCTGAAAAAGACAGGCTGATCTATTCTCTGTCTAGGAGCAAAACTACTTTCAAGATCATGCTCGAACTTGGCAATCTGGGTCTGCTTTCGAACAAAGAATTAGCCGAAAGAACCGGGTTTGCAAAGTCAACCGTCAGCGAACATGTTCACGAGCTCCTGAGCGCGAACTTGGTGAGGTTGACTCTTTCAGAAGACGGAAACTTCAAAGTGGAACTCCAAAACAGAGAACATGTTCAGTCGCTACTTGCCGGTATCAGGCAAGACTTTCAAAGAAAAGACGTTGTAGAAAACTTCGCAGACTTGTGGGATTTCTGAACTCTTGCGGGAGCTGGCCATTCCACGAGTATCAGGAGTCATGGCACGAATAGAAAATTTCGTGGAATCGGCAAATTTCGGACGCTTGTTGCAATTCTCATTTGTACCCTTATGATTGTCCCAGAGATTGCGTTACTTAATTCGACACGACCTCAAAGCACTGGTTATTCAGACAACACTAATGCTGCAACCGCTCTGCAGCCTATGAGTCAAATCAAGCTTTTCATGATCCCCACCGCTAATTCCGGACCCAATGCAATAATCTCTGCGCCAAATGATACGTTCTGGTTTGTGGAGTTCACGGCAGACAAATTGGGAGAGTTTTTCGCTCAAAACGATTCCTTCAAAGAATTTTCAATCCCCGAAAATCATTCAATTCCTTCTTCACTCGCAATGGACGGTCTCGGAAGGATCTGGTTCTCCGACCAAAGTGGGAGTGGTAGCATTTGGATGTTTGATCCTAAAACTGATGACTTTACCCAGTTCGATACTCTGACGCCAAAGTCTACTCCTCTTTTCTTGCTCGCGGACGATCAAAATGATATCTGGTTCACAGAAAGTACCGCAAACAAGTTGACAGAGTTATCTTATCCCAATTACAAAATGACTGAATACACGCTTCCGACCTCGAATTCGGGCCCTGTCGAGATTACCTTTGGGCAAAATGAATCTGTCATCTGGGTAACCGAGACTTACGCCGGGAAAATTGCTCGCTTCAACTTACAAACGCACACCTTTGATGAATTCTCGCCACCTACCTCAGTTTCCCTCAAGTCTCCCGTTGGCATAGTTGTCGATAGCACTGGCGATGTCTGGGTATCTGAGCATGGAGGTAGTGCGGTAGTTGAGCTTGTCCCTTCAAATTCTACTTTTAGATCCTATCCAACCTCAGTGCCTAACAACGGATATGCAATATCCGCGGTTGCTACCCTCGCCATTGATGAGCAGGGTAGGTTGTGGTTCGTAGAGCACTTTGCAAACAAAGTGGGGCGCCTAGATCCTACGACCGGAATTATGCAGGAGTTCCAGATTCCCAGCTCGCAACCCGCTTACTCAGTCTTGAATGCTCTGGATTCGCAGGGGAATTTCTGGTTTACCGAGTTTGGTGCTAATGAGATTGGTGAGGTTCCGTCGAACGCCTCTTCTCCGTTGCAGACGACAGTGCAACTCACTCAAGGCAGTACTGTCTCTTCAGGCAATAGCATTGATGCGGAAGTGACGGTCAGCAACTCTCTCTCAGTTCCGCAGTCGGTGACGCTGAACACCACTAGCTCTTTTTCTTACAGCGGACTTACTTCCAGCCAACAAATCTCACTGAATTCTTCAAGCATCAACTTGCCCGCCAATGGTGAAGCGGCAATTACCGCAAAGATAACCCCAAGTGCGTCTTTGCAGTCTGGCACTTATTCAATAGGAATAGTAGCGAGCTCTCAAAATTCTTCGAGTGTTGGCATCGCATTTATTTCAGTTAAGGGACAGTTTAGCGTTATCGGATGGATAACCTCAAATTATCAACTCGTGCTAATCGTTCTAATTCTTGTCTTAGGTGTAACTTATGTGGCGGTATCAAGACGTCCCCGACCCAGCAGGCGCAAAACAAAGAATTGAACAAGAGGTCTTCTTTTAGGGTCAGGTCAGCGATTCAAGCCAAGAATCTTCTATCTATAATCGCGGCGTCTCTTGCTTTTTGGTTATTGCTTAGCAGAACGGGAAGTGAATATCTCTCATCTGAATTTCAAATAGCGTTGCTCAAGGTTGAGGCCAAATGTCCCGGACTGCCGTTTGGCGCTTACTCTGGGGGACCTGACTATATCGACATTTCAATCGATCTCGGTCTAGGTGTGGTCGCCGCGGTCTTCATCGCATTAACTATCAGGGATATCAGACGACGCCGAAACCCTGAGTATTCAAGCGAGGATACTGAAGATCAGGAGAGTGACGAATTATAGTAACGCGGAGTTCGAACAACGCTTCTGCGGTCGTCTTTACCGGCGGACGCTTGGCGTTTTTGGCAGTAATGGGGATCCTTCTTTTGGGTGGGCTATCCGATTGGATCTACCTCAATACCCAAGAATACGCCATTTCTCTTGCTGCCTGTTTTGTGGAATACCTCGCCAGCTATGCATCCGCCTTCCTAATCGCAGGCATCGAGATAGCAGCGGCATATTATTTCTACGCTAGGTATGACTTGGGAAAACAAAAGAGACTACTTACTCTTTCTCTATATGCAGGGCTAGTCGGATTTGCTGTATACATCATAGGTGAGGTAGCTTCCGGACTTTCGAGTCTTGGCAGTGCTAATATCTCAATGCTGACCGCGATCTCTCTTGAGCTTTCGCCCTATGAGCTCGACTACGGAAATGCTCTAATAATTTTTCTTAGTCTCTTTGGTCTCGTTCTTCTAGTTGGTACGCTCCTCAAGATCAATCCGTTGCCAAATTCCAAAACGATTCTCCCAAAGGGGGCAGGTCTCGTTGGCGGTGTATGGACATCAGCGATTACCACTTTTGCAGCCATGGTTTGCTGCGGCCCCCTCCCGGGAGTTATCGCACTAGCGACAGGAATTTCTTCGCTTTATTTCACTAGGCTGATAGGCCTGCAATCCCTTTTGGTTCTGATCAGTGCACCCCTTCTTTTGTTGGCGATACTTCTGGCCGATAGAAGGGCTCGGAGAGGATGCAAACTAAGATAGATTATCGAAGTTCAGAAAACAGTCTTTTCAAATTATGAAGCAGATACTGTATAATTCTTGTAAACGGAAGGATACGTCTGTATCAAAATAATGTTCAGATGAAGTACGTTGACGTAGGAAAATCCGAAGATCCAGAAAGTTCCCTCAGTGTTCTGGTTGATAATCTGATTAAGTGAAGCCACCGGTATCCCAGTGGAATTACTGATACCCATGGACTGATTATAGGCGTCTTGAAGGTTGATGTCTGGATCCACACCGGATGCCGATTCGTTTGAAGGCCTCGCGTGGAAGAAAATTGGGAGCGTGAAACCGTTGTCAATCAGGTTTGAGCCGATCGCCTGACCGTTGAGATGCACGATTTCGCCATTCGCTTGATATGGAAAAAGAACTTGGCCGATTCCGGTGATCAGGAAGGGAAAGAATACTCCCCCGATCAGTAATGATATCACAGCTATCCCGGCGAGAGGTCGCAAATGCTCCCTGATCTTGGATTTCCTCTTATCGCTATTGTCTGCCAAATTCTTGCTCATTTTATGTCCACTCAGTTGCGCAAATTGCTCTAAACATGGAATACTGCCTGAAGGAAAATGTCGATAAGTTTGATTCCCACGAACGGGATTATCACCCCGCCCACTCCGTAGATGAAAGTGTTTTTCAGAAAAATCGTCATGGTATTAGAAGGCTTGAATGAAACGCCTCTCATAGCAAGTGGAATCAGCATTGGAATAATTATCGCGTTGAAAATCAAAGCGGAGAGCACCGCGCTGTGTAGTCCAAGCCCGAGGATATTCAATGTGTGTAGCTGGGGGATTGCGGCAAACAACACGGGAACTATCGCGAAATACTTAGCGACGTCGTTCGCTATGCTGAAAGTTGTGACCGCGCCACGAGTCATCAGAAGCTGTTTACCAAGCATGACGACATCAATAATTTTAGCCGGGTTCGATTCCATGTCCACCATGTTGGCAGCCTCTTTCGCCGCTTGAGTACCTGAATTCATCGCGAGACCCACATCAGCTACTGCCAAGGCGGGTGCATCGTTCGTCCCATCGCCAATCATAGCAACGATCCTAGATTCCTCCTGTTCCCTCAGAACGATCTCATACTTGTCTTCCGGCTTTGCCTGGGGAACGAACTCATCTATTCCCACCTCATTCGCGATGCTTTTTGCTGTAAGTGACTGGTCTCCGGTAATCATCACTGGCCTTATCCCCATCGTCTTAACGGCGAGAATCTTCTCTTTGATGTCGGGTTTTAGAACGTCTCTAAGCCTGATTACGCCGATGATATTCCGATTTCTCGCAATTGCGATCGCCGTGTCTCCCGCCAGCGAAATACTTTCCACCGTACTCTGGAAATTGCTGGGGACAGAAAGCGCAAGCTTCCGGATCGAATCAGGGGCTCCCTTGATGATCTCAATTGTGTCTGAGGATTTCTTCTCCGCGTTAAGATCGAAATCGACGAACTCCGCAAAAGCTTCGTCAGCGTTCTTGCGACGATACCTTCCTTTACCGGTGTCTCCAATCTTTGGCAGCATGAAGCCACTTCCACTCGTTAATTTCACGCCGCTAGTTCGAGTCGTCGCCGAAAACTCGTAGACCTCTGCCAGGTCCAGATCGTTGATTTCCCTCGGGATGAAACCGCGCTCATAAGCGAGCCTGATAATACTCCTGCCTTCGAGAGTATCGTCGTGCCACGAAGACAGAAAAGCGGCTTCACCCACATCTCGTTCTTTGTAGCCATCAAATGGAATGAACTCAATAGCCTGCCTGTTGCCAACAGTTATTGTCCCGGTCTTGTCGAGCAAAATGGTGTCAGTGTCGCCTGCAGTTTCAATCGCTCTTCCTGATTTCGCAACAATCTTTCTCGAGTATAACCTTGAGATCCCAGAAAGCCCTATCGCGGGAAGAAGCGCTCCGATTGTAGTTGGTAAGAGACAGACGTACAGCGCGATCAGAACGGAGAGATCTCCACCGAGATTGAGCGCGACAGATAATCCTAGGAGACCGGCGAGAATTATGGAGAAAATGGCTGTCAAGCCAATAAGGACAATCGTAACCGCCTGTTCATTAGGGGTCTTTGGTCTTTTTGAGGACTCTACAAGCTTTATCATTTGGTTGATGTAGGTTTCTCCGGGATTCACGCTGACTCTTGCAGTAAGGCTGTCGCTGATTACCTTAGAACCACCGATCAGTTGATCGCCGGGAGCTTTTCTTACGGGTGTAGACTCCCCAGTAAGCAGGGATTCATCCAGCATTGCGATACCTTCTAGAACATCCGAATCGATTGGAACGGTATCGTTCTTGTCAAGCCAGATTAGATCGCCCTTGCGAAGTTGATTTGAAGGAGTTACAACAAGGCTCGTATTCCCGTCTGCCCCGGTAACGATTTTCTTACTCATCACTTCGGTTTCGAGAGTTCGAAGACTGTTTGCTGTTATCCTCGCTTGCGTTTCAGCTAGAGAATCAGATAGCGTACTAAACCAAACAGTAATCAAGAGGATTATCGCGACCTCGATGTAGAACGTTCGCTCAGAAGCAGCGGCTACGGGATAGAATAGCTGAGGATCAATCGCCATCGCAGAGACTATGAAAAACGTAATCTCAACGATAAACATCACAGGATTCGCGAGCAGTGAGATCGGATTCAGTCGGACTATGGAATCGACTAGAACTCTCGGAGAAAGAACCATACCGCCGAAACTACGAGTTTCCTTTTTGCTCTCTTTCAATTTCGGAACTTCTGAATTGACAGTTGCTTGACTCATTTTCTTCCCCGTCTAAGTAAAGAAATTAATGTGGCCCTGTAGAAAGGCGAGTATCGGTCCAAGCGCAAGAAACGGAAAGAAAGTTAGAACCACTAGAATCAGAATGCTTGCAACCAGGATCAGTGAGAACGTTAAGCTATGTGTCTTTATCGCGGCCTCGGTCGTTGCTCTCTTTCTGCCGATCATAGAACCTGCGACTGCTAGTAAACAAGCGATAGGACCATATCTCCCACAGAAAATTACTAACGCAGTCGCTACATTGAAGAAGGGAGTGTTTGCGGTCGTTCCGAGAAAATCCGAACCGTTGTTTGCTGCTGAAGTGGTAAATTCGTAAAGAATCTGCGTGAATCCAAGAGAATTACCTGACAAACCTATGGCTGTTACGAAACCCCCAGCGTACGCAATAACTGTCGGGATGATAATTATCAATGGATGAATAAGAAACGCGATCATCACCAGCTTGACATCCCTACTGTTGATCTTTATCCCCAAATACTCAGGAGTTCGACCAGACATCAAGCCTACGACAAATATCGTGATGATGACATACATCAGCAGATACATCAGCCCGACTCCCTTGCCGCCGGGAGTTGATTGAATGAACATTCCCAGGAAGCCAGCTAGAATTGCTAACGGGTTATTGCCAGCAAGAGATGAATTCACCGATCCCGTCGTTACCGCAGTAGTAACAACTGTCCAGAAACTCGTCATGAATCCACCGAATCTGGTTTCAAGACCCGGTCCATTGAGGATCTGAGTCGGGACGAATGCAATCGCGAGATCGATCATGAAGAGGGCGTACGCGCCAACTATGATGGGTGTACTTTCGCGTTTCTTTCCGATGAATTCTCCGAATACAAAACAAAGCGCAGTGGGAATGAGAAGCATTAGAAAAATTTCGAACACATCCGAAGCCGGGTTTGGATTCTGAAAAGGATAAGCTGAATTTGCGCCGAAGTACCCTCCACCGTTTGTACCAAGTTGCATAATTGCTACGAGTGAAGCAACTGGTCCGACAAGTATGCTTTGGGTCGCGCCTTCAATCGTTTTGACAGTTGTGTATCCGCTCAAAGTCTGCGGAACACCTAAGCCTACAAAGACTATTGCCGCAATCAAGCAAAGCGGTACAAACAATCTCGTAAGAGACCTTACAAAATCTACGTAAAAGTTCCCAAGATCTTTTGAATGAACAACAAAGCCTCTGACCATAGCGATTCCGCAGCAAATACCGGTTGCAGCCGACGTGAATTGCAAGAATTGTATTGCTGTCATCTGGCTGAAGTAAGACAGCGTAGCTTCACCAGCGTAATGCTGAAGATTTGTGTTTGTCGCAAACGAAACAACCGTGTTAAAGGCAAGGTCCCAACTTAGGCCGGGAAAACCCTGCGGATTCAGTGGCAAGACTTTCTGATTCATCAATATGACAAATGCTATTGCCATCTGACAAATGTTTAGAATGAGGGCAGCAAGAAAATACTCTTTCCAGCCCATAGTCTTGTTCGGGTCTACGCCGGAAATCTTGTAGATCGCGTTCTCAACAGGATTGAATATCCTGTCTAAACGACTTGGGGTCCGTTTATAGATCCTTACAATGTAAGGGGCTAGTAACCACGCTGAAAATAGAACTACGGCAAAGAGAAGTGCTAGGTCTCCAACCTGAATTAGCGTAATCAAGTTCCTTCAGTACTGCACACCCAATTTTTATTCTGGGAGCTAACGCAAACTGGAAGTTGGAACCGCCGCGCTCATCGATTGCGAGACATTTCCATTGGACGCGAAACGTTGGCCCTTGTGCGAATGCAGCACAACTGAAGTAACGGTACTCTTAACTCCCTTGATCTTCATAATTCTGTTCTTCAGGATGTCTCTGAATTCTTCAATATCCGCAGCAGACACGAGGGATACGATATCAAACTCCCCGGTTACCTCGTAGAGCTCTTCCATGTTGGGGAGCTTTTGTAATGCTTGAACAACTTCATCCATGTAAGGAGATTCGACAAAAATGTCCACGAAAGCAAGAAGGCGCGACATTACAGGTCAATGAAAAACACGGTTGAAATTTTCAATATACGGCTTGCGGTGTGTGAGTTTCGGCGAGAATTCAACCGAATCTCATTGCAAAAGCAGAGTCCACGGAAAATTCAAGCCTCTGCCTTAATCACAAGTGACCCATTCTGCCGAAACGTCAAACGGACGGATCTCCGTGCCTTTGTACAGTTGATTAAGATAATGAAAAGTTGTTATTCGCTTTAGGCATCAAGTCTTTAGACTCTTGACTAGATTGTCCACGGAAAGCGCAGGCAGTGTCATTATCTCAATAGTACCTCTCGAACCGAGTTCAGCAGACAAGCGAGCGACCGATTCATTGCTTGGAGCTTCAACGATTGTCACAAAGTCATAGGCACCCAATACTGCGAGCTGAGAAGTGACCTTGGCTCCAAATCGCTCTATCTCTTTGTTGACTTCGCCTATCCTTTCTGGGCGTTCCTTTATCGTCTTACGACCTTCCGGGGTGAGTTTGGACAGCAGAACATATGTCGGCATGAAATGAGGGAATTCTTATCCTATGAGATAAACATATCCAATTTCACTCGCGCTTTTATCGAAAATACTGATAATAGTTATCAAAATATTAATAACTTAACGGGTAGATCTTATTGATTAATTATTAGAGGTAATTCGGATTTGCCAATCGTCAGTTTGTCATTCCCGGAACAGATGATAAAGGAAATGGATCAGGTCCAGAGCGCTGGGGGATTTACCGGTCGGTCTGAACTGGTTAGAGCAGTTATTCGGCTCTTGCTCGAAGACTCCAAGGAAAAAGACTCTCTCGCTGGGAAGGCAAATGCGATCATAGTTGTTACTCACGATGAGTCCGATGAGGCTCCGATTACAAAAGTTAAACACGAATTTGACGAAATCGTAAAGACGCACATTCACAACAAGATTGGACACACAAATTGCGTCGAGCTATTCCTTGTCGAAGGTGATGCAAAACGTGTTTCCAAGATGGCAAAAGAATTCCAGAGGGAAGACAAGATGAAAAGCGTCAAGCTGATCGTTATTTGAACCCAGCTTTTCCATCAAGAACGGAAAAAGTGAATTATGTAATTTATTTTGCTTGAACATGTACTCAGAAGCATTGTCAGATGTTCTTTTTGTTAGCAAGCGGTGCTTGCTTTTGAGCGCTTGAGAATGGCTCGATAACTGTCTTTTTGCGGGCTCCCTCCTGTCCATACCCGGAAAGCGCCAACAGGAAAAAGATAAGGGTCAAGAAATCAAACACATGAGAAAGATGAAGACCGATCGAAGGAATTATTATTAGGGCATTAGAAAGAAATACGACCTCAAACAGTGTTGCAAATTGACTCAAGAAGATGAAGAGAAACCCTACCGTAAGATACAGGTATCTCCTGTTTCGTCTTCTGTTGTAAGCAAGAAGAGATACAGATAGCACAGCGATAGATAGGGCAACTATGAGAATGTGCATCACTGCGTCACCCCAATCTATCGAAGAGGTACTCAAACTAGGAGAGGTGACCAGCCAACTGCCGCTGATTATTGAATCGAGCAATTTACACTCCTGACGATAACTCGCTTCTATTCTAATACGTTACCGAAGTTCACCACTTGATCAGAGTTCGCAGATTGAGCCATAACCTTCAATACGTTGTTTCAATTGCGAGTTTCGCCAAAAATGATAGATTACGGAACTACCCTATTAGCAATAATTGCCGGGACTCTCATTCCCGCTTACCTGGCTCTGTTCATCATTCCCAGACTAAAGCCGATACAGACAGCTATTCTAGCCGCCGCAGGAGTTGGACTTACTTTCTGGTTCTTCTTTGATACGATGGGAGACGCAGCCCAGCTTGATGTCAATTATGCCATATACCCATTTTCTTCGTTCAACGGAGCGACGCACTTTGCAGTAATTGCCGCATTCCTTGGCGGAATTGTAGCGCTTGCAATCATCGACCACTACGCGGTCCCAAACTCAAAATTTGAGGATGGACAGGTTTCAATTTCTACAGGAAAATCGAAAACCCTAGTCCTAGTTCCGATAGGGGTCGCCGCGGTGATGGGAATACACGGTATGGGAGAGGGTTGGGATTTTGCCTCGGCCGCATCAGCTGCGACGACCGGAAGTCTGGTCACTGCATTTGGAGGATGGAATGCCGTAATTTCATATCCGCTTCACAAATTCTTCGAATCTTCGATAATAGCCATTGTCTACACGTGCTATATAGGTCGAACCGAATTAGCTCAGAAGGCAAAGTGGCATTTACCGGTTCTGGGATTGTTTTTCGGGCTGACTTCCGTAATCGGAACTTCTCTGGGATATTACATTTCGCTTGACACAACTTACTTCTACGCTTTTGGAGTGACAGCTGCATTCTACGCCGCGATACGGCTCTCCCAGGCATTGTCTGACAAGTTTGCGATTGGTGTGAATGCTCCCTCTTATCTCGGTGGAAGAAAATTCTTCGCGCTGGCAGTTGGATTCATGCTGCTTTATATCGCGGCTCTATTTCACTGAGAGAAGCATAAGAACTTCGATATATCCAGGGACGGGTGAACTGGAGACAGTCACATGCGATCGAAATCCGTTCGGGGACTTAGCCCACTTCTTATTGTCGTAATTGTCGCAATAATCGCGGTCGTGGCGATAAGTGGAATACTTGCTTTAACATCCCGAGGCTCAACTAGTACTAATGCGAATTCTCCATGCTCCGTGATCAGTACCACCCAGAGCGCCCCCGGGATCGCGAACAGCTCCTCCACGAGTTCAACCGTTTCTTTCACAATCATAGAATCGGATCCGGGAAACAATTATGAGGGTATGAACGGAAGTGCCTTTCATCTTTCGACACCGTGGCCCGTGATTCAGGTTTACCAAGGGCAAACGGTCGAAATACATGTTTTCAACTGTGCTTCATCAGAATCCCACGGCTTTGCGATAACTCACTATTTTAACAGCGGCGCAACCGTGCGCCCGGGAGAAACATACACGCTAACGTTCTCAGCAAATCAGGCTGGAACCTTCAGAATCTATTGCAGCATTTTCTGTGCTATCCATCCATACATGCAAAATGGAGAACTGGTGGTCAACGCAACGTGACGATATTCTAGGAATATGAAATCCAGGCAGAAGCACCTAACTGACTCAAGAAAACCCTCGTCATTCAAATACCAGTTCTCATTGATTCTTATATAGAAAAAATTGTGCGATTTCGCAACCGCGCGTACCTTTTGACGAGAGAGCTACGTTCAAGCTCTGTAAGCTCAGAAGAGCTCGTTTCAAGCTGAACGGAGCTTAGTAAGCTCAGAACGAATTGAACGGTGACACAAAGAACATTGATGGAGATGTTACTCGACAATCGTCGAGTTGATCATTTCGTACTGGATTTTCGAGTTTTCGAGGATGTTCTGGAAATTTTAGCCGATTATGTATGGAAAGGGCCCCCCCAGGAGAGTTCTGCAACCGTGCTCGAAGCACTCTAGAGAGTACTTTCTGTTCAGCTCGTTTCTCAGCTTTGTTCAATTGAAACAGCTTGTTTCGCCTATCTGTATCTCAATCGGAGCTCGAAACGCCGAGTTCGTTTTGAATTCTTATCATATCGGACTGGGCTGAGTTAATTGCTATAAGGGTCTGAAATCTCAGGTAGGCAGGATAACCTAAATTGAAGTTAACCGCCTACGCGCACTCCCTTGACGCTTTTGATCATCTCAAAAACCGGGGCTTCGAATACGTCGCGCTCCACCCGATGCTGTTTCCGGGTATCGAAATGGGAATGATCCCAAACGATCAGGTCGTCGAATCGGTGCAGACTCAGCTCGAGAAATCGGGATTAAAGCCCACGGACCTCGTGACCTTCAACGCCTGGAACGCCCTCGGCCTATCCGGCGCGATGGAGCAGCTCCCCAGCTCGCCCGCCGATCCCGAATACGAGATCGTCCGGAAGAGGGGCGTCGCGCAATTCACAAAGTTGATCAAGCTTTGCAAGAAATTCGGCTGCAGGCAGATCTACTCCCAGATGGGCGGGAGACCGCTCTATCACTTGGACCATGAAGAGGCGTGGACAAAATCAGTCAGGGAGCTCGATCCTGTTCTTCGTGATGAGGGAATCCAGCTCGCTTTCATGCCGCACCCCGGAGATTTCATCGAGGAATCCGATCCGTGCGTCGACCTCATCCGCGAGTCGGGTTGCAAGAACGTCAAATACATTTACGTGGCTCCGCACACATTCGTCCTCGCCGGCCGGATGGAAGCCGACGCCAGCGCCATGATCAGGTATGCGGCTGTCCAGGGCGTACTCTCCGAGGTTCACATGGCCGACTCGATAAAGCCGGTCCAGGCCTGGATCCGGGACCACCTGGACATCATATCTTTACACTCGCATTTAGTTCCGGGTAAGGGGTCTCTGGACATCGAGTCGATGGTCAGGACGCTGGTCGAGATTAATTTTGATGGGCCGATGATCATGATTCCCTACCGCTACGGAATTACGGGCAAGTCCTTCGTGGATCTTGCTGCGGAATCCAAGGAATATGTTGAAAGGATCTTGGAATCGTTAGATTAGAAAAGTTGGAAACGATCACGCGATATTTTCAACCATAAGAAAACTATGCAGAAAAAAGCTCCTCAGAGAAAGGGAGAGGGATGACTCCTCGCTACTCTCTCAGGAAGATGAAGCGAAGTATATCTGCGAAATTGACGATCCGGAAGGCGTGTAAGACCAACAAGCGAACGCCGCCGGTCCGAAATTCATTACCCAGCCCGAAGAAATGTCACTGGGATTCGCTGCTTCTCCGTTCGCATTGTTCGAGATGTTAATTCCCGGCGCGGCAACCCAGGTTGTTCCACCATCGGTGCTGTACGTCGCATACGTAATCCAGGTGCCGCTGGGAGTCGTCTCTCTCCCGTAGATCGCAAACAGGTAGTTGCCATACTCATTCACATTCAGAGTGGTTCCGATGTCTGTCGAAGTTCCACTCTCGGCGATCGGACCCGTAAAGCTGACGCCCGCGTCGTGCGACACGTAGATGTAATCCTGGGCTGAATGGCTGGCAGGATGCACTGTCACGGTTATCGTCACGTTATTTCCCCACGCTGCTATCTTTGGTCCCCATGCATCCGTGATTGTCGTCGAGAGCAAAATTTCTGGAGTCCACGTGGTACCGTTGTCGTGGCTGTACGCATAGTAAGTCTCGCTCATACTACCCTTAGTTTCCCAGGCAATGTAGATGTTCGAGCCATATCCCCACACCCACGGTTCGCCGCCGCAACAACCAGAGATAACCACTGGCGTCCAAGTAGTACCATTATCCTGTGTCACCACGATCCCTTGATCGGAAACTGCAACTCCCGCGAAGGCGGATGCGTAAAGCTGTGGCTCATGGAACGGCGATATCAAGAGCGGCTTTGTCCATGATCCCGCGGCCCCGGCTTTTGTACTTGCGACAACATATGAAAAGCCCTTTACACCGCCACCACCGCCGCACGCCATCGCGACATAGACGGTAGTTCCCCAAGACCCGATAACGGGCGTGACGCATTGTGTGGTGGTATTTCCATCAACATCGATTGGTGTACTGAAATTTGCGCCGTAATTAGTGCTTGAGACGAAATATATCTGCTGGAATCCACCGACCGTTTGAGTCCAGGCGACATAAACATTGGACGCATTCGCCTGTATCACCGGATACTGCATGTATGAGCTACCGACGCTCAACTTCATTGGCGGAGAAGTCAAAAGTGGAGTCCACGTAGATCCGTTGTCCGAACTGGACCGAAACATTATCCCTCCATGTCCCTCAGTCCACACTACGTAGACGTGGCTACCAGAGTTCGCATCCATGGGGTACATTGCATTCCCCTTATCGCTACTGAGGTTAAACGCAGCATTGAAGACTGGCGTCGTATTATTTAGAGCAGCGGTAGTAGGCACAAGGGCACTCAACACAAAGATCGAAGAGACAATGAAAAGCGTCAAGACGCTAAATGAAATAGCCGCCGAAGATCTAGCACCATTACTGTCTTTTAGAAACATTATTCTTATTCACTCTATTTTTGATCGCAAGGGTTTTCTGGTTAATACTTGACTAGAAATCTAAGAGATGCTGATCGCGTAAATGGATTTGTGAGCTATATATCACGTATATATCCAACGCAGATAGTATCGATTTTTGGTTGCGGGATATTAGGTATCCAAAACTGGCGAAACTCGGGCAATTTTGGGATTCAAAAAATCGGGGCTGCTCGTGATTTGATACGCTAAAAATCAAACTGAGCTGGATTTCACTGTGACGTTTTAAGAAATCGAGCGGAGACATTCGACTGAATTTTTCTAAAGTACTCTTGAAATAATCTCAAGTTCGAATTAAAGATCTTTTTACCATATGGGGTAAGTTCGTAATTTATCCCGGACTTGCGGGTGGCGAGCCGACCCACATTCTCGGAATATTTGATTATCTCGGACTTTTCGAGCGCTTTCAGTCGGGGATAAAGCGTGCCAAAGCTCGTCTTCAGCCCGAACTGCGTGAGCAGCGTCTTCCTGAGAACGTACCCCGTCATTGGAGTAGAATCTAGTATAGAGAGCATCGCGAGCTCAACGAATGTTATCACCGGCTCTTCGGATGACGCGCTACGCGGTTCGTCTACCGGACCATCAGGTTCTAACCAATCGTTGAATCCCAAAAACGACTTTCTTCCGGAGGCCTGTGCTTCTTGTTCCGACATCTGGAATGAATACTCTGTAGAAACGTCGTGCAGGCCAATTACGATATTATGCGTATTTGGCCAGAGTTGAGATCGAGATTTTGCTCGACTTTATCATGAAATATTTGGTTCTGTTATCTAAAAATTGTATACAGATTGTCAAATTCTGGTAGTCATAAGAAAACTTGAGAGGAACCTAGTTTTCTTACCATTCTTTGGGCCAGTTTCTAATATCCAACGGATTGACTGCAGAGAATTTCTCTTTTTCTTATTTCCGTTCGCCACAAGCAGGTAATGTAGGACTGTGGAATCAAATACTTCAAGAGTCCGACACAAACTCGAAGGTTGCCCATCAAATTATTCCCCTTTCCGATATCGAGGCGGGAATCCACAACTGCTAAATGGGTTCTCGAAAGTTGGAATGACGTTCTTTCCGGGGCAGAGCTTGACTATCCGTTTAAGGAAGGAAAGCCGTGGGCTTGACCCGCACCCCGGAGGGACGTTTTTCATTCCGAATAGGTTTTTTTAGAGCAGTATCGTGCCAAGAAGTCCAGACTTGTACAGAATTGCTTTTCTAGACTAAGATAATCGGTGACCCAAGATCGCGAGAATTCGCTCATGGGGCACAACGCACCGCTCGAACGGAGATATTTTGTCCTCGTCATCGTGGTTGCAGCTACAGTCTCCTTCGTGCTTTCCAACCTCGACTTTCCTTCGATCTCAAAACTTGTCACGGACCAATTTGTTCTCTCAAACGCGCAGACCGGTCTTGTGACCTCATTCTACTTCATCCCCTATGCTTCCATGCAGATACCTGGAGGATACCTCGCCGATCGGTTTGGGTCGGCAAGGACACTTCTCGTGGCCTCGTTCGTCATGGCGCTTGCACCAGGACCGTTTATCACGGGCGGCTCATTTGACGCAATACTCGCATCACGATTTATTGCAGGAGCTTCCGGGGGCGTAGTCTTTCCCTCCATGGTGCGGCTCCTATCCCAGTGGTTCCCTAGAAATGAGCTCGGAAAGGCGATGGGTCTTTTCGGATCTGCAAACGGGGCGGGACAGGCTAGTCGCATCATCGCTTCTTCCGCTCCTGATTTCCGGAATCGACTGGAAGCCTCCACTACTGGCCACGACTTTATACTCGATCGTTACAGCAATCCTGCTGATATTTCCGGCAATCTGGACGACAAGCACTATCTCCGGAACCCTCGCGAGACAGAAGGTGTGGTTAAGGGGTCTTTTCACCAGAAACATGTTTGCGCTGATGCTTCCCAACTTTGCATCCGTGGCAGTGACGTTTGGGTCATTCGCATGGGCGTCCGACTATCTCATCTCAACCTTCAGGGTCTCAAACTCGACCGCCGGCGGGATCGTGGCACTGATAGGCGTCGCAACGATCATAGGGTCGTATTGCGGCGGCATTTCCGACCGCCGACTCGGGAGCAGAAAAACCATCGGTGTTTCAATGGTACTTCTTTTTCTGTTTACTTTACTCTTCGGGATTTCAAGATCGCTCGGCTCAACGATTGTATTGATTTTTGGGATCGGTTTTGGGGCAAACCTATATTTTGCGACAGATTTTTCTCTAATACCTTATGCCTCCAGACAGGGAGTTTCCGCAGCCGGGATGACTTTCGGAGTGTTCAACACTCTCAGTAACGTCGGCTCAATCGTGTCGCCTGTTCTTTTTGGGATAATTCTGGACAGAACCGGCAGCTTCTCGCTTGGATTCGGGGCCCTCGCCTCTATTGCACTGATTGGGATCGCGGGTGCTTTTCTTCTTTCTCTCGATTCCCTCAAGTAACTCGATGGCGAGTTGAATTTTTCCTGAACTCGGACTATGCATTATCAAAACGAAAGTAAACCACCCGAAGTTACATGGATCATAGCTGACTTTTTTTTAGCAAAACCCACTGTGGGATTCTTGATAGCGTAACAGATTGGACAGTCAAGCCTGCTTATGAAAACAGATTGAAAAAGGAGGTTCCTCGACTGTAGGTTGGAGAACTTGCGAATATGAGCACAAGGAAACGATTGCTGATAACCGGTGGCTGTGGAGTAATCGGCACAATCCTCAAGCCCGCTCTGAATGACAGGTACGAACTTGCCTGCCTCGACGTTGAAACAGACGGGAAAGAGTGCGTGAAGGGAGATATCACGAAACTGGATGATATCGAACATCTCTTCGAGGGCAAGGATGCCGTCATCCATCTCGCCGCCAACTCCTCGCTCGAGGCTGATTGGGACTCTGTGTACTCGAAAAATATCTTGGGAACTTACAACGTTTTCGAGGCCTCGCGCAAGCACGGGATCGGGAAAATAATTTTTGCGAGTTCAAACCATGTCACTGGACTATACGAGAAGGACTGGCCGATCTCCTCCATAGTCAAGGGAGAGTTTCGCGGAATCAATACTTCCAAAATCTCAATGGTGTCGCATCTATCCCCCGCCAGAGCCGACAGCTTCTACGGCGCGAGCAAACTTTTCGGGGAGGGGCTCGGGCAGTATTACTCGGGTGAATACGGAGTCTCCGTGATATGCCTTCGGATTGGAACAGTTCGCCCCTACGAGCGGCCCAGACCGGAGGAGGTTCGCTTCTTTGCGACGTGGCTGTCTCATCGCGATCTCGTCCAACTCGTTGAAAAATCACTTGAAACCGAGGTAAGATACGACGTCTTCTACGGCGTCTCAAAGAACAAGTGGCGTTTCTGGGACATCTCGCACGCGAAAGAGGTCATCGGATACGATCCGCGGGACGACGCTGAAAGCTGACCGGCCGTGATTTCGGGACAGCTACCGGCTGACCTCCAAGAATTGAACTCGGCGTTTCGAGCTCTCTGAGCTCCGTTCAGCTCGTTTCAAGCTCTTCTGAGCTAACAGCGCTCGAACGTAGCTCTTCGGCCAAAAAGTACTCACGTGTGTGAAACGCAGAAAATTTTTTTCTTAATGAATCAATGGGAACTCGTATATGAAGAGACTACCCACAAATGCTTAAAACTATAGTAAAATTACTGTAATTATACTGTAAATATCTTGGGCAGGACGATTCCGGCATTTCAGATGGTGATTTCGCAGGAGATCACCCGAATGATGCAGACCTTCGGGAAAAAATTGCCCAAAAGGGAAAAATTGCTGTTACTGGAAATGTTGCAGTTTTGCGACAAGAATTCCCAAGCCTGTTCTGCCGCGGTAAAACTTGTTCCCATGCGCTCCGTGATGCTTGCGGTTATTTTAGAGAGAGAAGCGCAGCTCGAGTCTTTACTCCAGACGGTTCTTTGAGGAGGAAGGCGAGTTGCTAGAGTATCAGCAGGAGAAAAAACACGACGACGACCTTCTCGGTGCAATGCGCTTCGTGAAAAAAGCTTCGCAGATGAGGGGGCTCGTCTTTGGGAACAAAATCGACGCGCTCCTTTCCGGAGGGCTCGCTCCGAACACTCTGACATTTTTGTACGGCAAGAATGCTGATCTGTTGATGAACATACTCTGCGGAAATTCGATCCGAATATTCGGTGAGCAGGCGATCTTCATCGATGCGGCAAACTCTTTTGATCCGTACCTGATCGTGGAAAAGTGCGCGCCGATCAAGAGCGAAGCGTCCGCAAGAAAGTTTTGCGAACGCATCACGATATTTCGAGCCTTCACCTGCTACCAGCTTCGAAAGCTCGTTTCAGACAAGCTCGGAAAAGAAATTTCCAAAACCGGGGAACCGGTCAGATCGGTTTTCGTCACCGGCATAGACAGCATGTTCAACGAGGAGGACAACACCGCGGACGAAACCGAGGTACTGCAGCTTCTGATCGCGCAGGACCTGGCCAGGATTGCCTCAGGCAAGAAAAAAAACGGCATGTTCGTCGTAGCCTCTTCAAAGGAAAGGGTCGGATCACTTTTTTCCAAGTGCGATACAGCCATCGAACTTCATTCGCCATCTGGGCAGAGAGCAACGCTGGCAAAGCACTACTCGAAGCAGTTTGCAGAGTCTGAAATTTGAGTGGAGAAACATTTGAAGAAAAACGATGAAACACCGGACGAAGACAAGAAAGCAAAACTCGTGGATGAAGCAGATTCTTGGAGATCTTTTGCAGAAGCTTTGAGGTCTGAAGATCGGCAGCTCCTGAGACGGATGCTGGAAAAAATCTGGACTTTCAAAGACGCCGTAGAGAACTGCAAGGAAGGTTACGAAACGGAAGCCTTTCTACTCAGCCTTCTCATCTCGCAGCAGAAGACGATAGATCTCCTGGATCAAAAGAAAAGCGAGTTTTTGCGCGGCGCGTGATTTCCTCACTTGCTGCTCCAGGGCTATCTGCTCGACTGCTATCCTTCCAAGGCGGGAGGCATGACTTTTTGGGTGCAGAAAAACGATGGAGAGGCAGTAAAATTTGAGGACAGGGAGTGGCGCGCGAGAATCTACGCAGCCGCCGGCGCAAACGACCTCGATTACCTGAGCTCGGCAGGCGAGTCTTCCGATCTAGTCTCGCTCACGCGAAGGAAATACAAGCGGATAGATCCGTTCAGCAGGAAGAAGGCCGAAGTACTCGAGCTAGAACTGAAACAGGCTGGAAGCGGGAAAAAACTCGCAACATTTCTTTCGAAGATATTTCGCCACCCGGACATGCTGCAGCTGTACAACGTCGATTTTCTTCCGGAGCAGCTGTATTTTTACGAAAAAGATCTCTTTCCGCTGGCGCGGATCGATGCGGATGTCGGCCCGGATGGATCGATCAGGGAATGGTTCCTCCTGGACAGCGTTACGAGCTACAGCTGACGGGACGCCAAAACTCAAGACTCTCAGGCTGGAGATAAAAGTCTCCGATCGAGTCCCGAGGATGGATTCAAGGCTCAAGGCGATCTCGCTCACAACTTTTCCCGACGATTCACCGGAGAAAAAAATCGAATTTGAAAGCGCTGAATCACAGATGATAGTCGACGCGGCCCGCGAACTAGCGCGCTACGATCCCGATCTCGTGCTGACCGTCGGAGGAGACTCGTTCGTTCTCCCGTTCCTGTATTCGAGAGCAAGAAGTTATGGATTGGACGACCTTCGAAACCTGAACAGGGACGATTCAATCGACAATTACGTGCCGAAGAGTTCTGGAAAGACTTACTTCTCCTACGGCAAAATCATGTACAGACCGGCGACCCACCGGCTGTTCGGCCGGCTGCACCTGGATGAAGAAAACACGTTCATCTACGACCAGTGCCGGCTCCAGGGTCTGTTCGAAGTTTCCCGCCTGTGCCGGATTCCGCTCCACACTTCCATGCGGGCGAGCATCGGAAAGTGCCTCAGTAGCCTGCAGTTTTACTACGCGACAAAGCAAGACCTTTTGGTCCCGTGGAAGCCAGAAATCGTCGAAGACGGGAAAAATGGGTATGATCTCTTCGTTGCAGACCGGGGCGGGATGGTGTTCAAGCCGCAGAAGAGCGGCGTATACGAACACATCGGCGAGATCGATTTTGCCTCCCTGTACCCTTCCATAATCAGAAAATACAACATTAGCGCCGAGACCATCAACTGCGAGTGCTGTCCTGATTCGAGAAAACACTGGGTGGAAGAGCTCGGGATGCACATCTGCGAGAGAGAAGGCATAATCGCGAGGAGCCTGGTGCTCCCACTGGACAAAAGAAAGGAGTACAAGAGACTCAGAAGTCTCGAGACCGATGATACACTGAGGAATATCTACAGTGAAAGATCGGCCTCGTTGAAGTGGATTTTGGTCTGCTGTCTCGCCAAAGAATCAACAGTTTTAATCAAGAAAAACGGACTGGTGCAACTTGCAAAAATTGGTAATTTTATTGACAGTTTAGCTGGGGAGAAGGAAGGCATCATTGATTGTCCCTCAGACATATCTGTCGCCAGCATTGGAAACAATTTCAAATCAAAATTTTGCAGAATCGAGAAACTGCTCAAGGTACCGAACCGACAAAAGTTGCTCCAAATCACTATGGACGATGGAAGAAGCGTTGTGGCAACTCCCAATCACCCATTTTATTTGCTGAAAAACGGAAATCTGGAGATCAAACAAGCTTCAGAACTCGAAAAAGGGAATTTCATTCCAGTAGCAAAAAAACTACCATCGTCGCAAAATAGCGAGAAGTTCATCGATGTGATTTACGCCCTAGTCAAGTCGATGGACTTTGAATCGGGTCGCTGGAGAGTAACTGGTTCAATCTTATCGGAGAAGATACTGGAGAATAGAGACGCCGTACTGAAAGAATCAATGAAGGCAGGATACAGTAGTCAAGCTATTCGCGTATGGATTAAGACAGGAACAATTCCACTCCTGTTCTTCCATCTTCTCAACATTCCTTTTGAATTACGTAACACCCTGCGGGTAGGAATTGGAAGAGTAAAGGGAAAGCGCGGAAGAACTAGCTGGATACCTGCCGTTATACCGATAAACGAAGAGCTCGGTTTCTTTCTCGGTCTTTACGTCTCTGATGGGAGCACAACTAACACCTACATTCGGCTGGACATAGGCTACTTCGAACCTGATCTCCTTGAAAACGCTCGAAAGATATCAGAGTCAATCTTCCAAGTATCACCCCGGATTTACAAGGAGACAGATGTGAACATGTACGTACTTCAGATAAACAACTTGGCACTTGTCAAATTTATTGAAAGAGTACTCAAGATTCCCCATACTTCTGAAAAAGGAAAGCTCAACGTCCCTCAGATAATATTTGATTCTGACAAAATCGTAGCGCGCGGTTTCTTGGAAGGAATGCTGGCAGGCGACGGGAGTATGAATAAAGCCAGAAATTTTGCCAGCATTGCCACAGCGTCAAAAGACTTCGTGAACCAAATTGGCTATCTCGCAGCTACACTGAGTTTGGGTTTCAGAATAGCTTCACATTCTAAACCGCCAATTAACGCGTTATACACCATAAATTTTGTCGGGCCTGAAACTCTTAGAGAGATCTCTGAATGGAAGTACTTGAAAGTAGCGCATCGCGCTATCTTGGAACCTGCATTGGAAAATTCGTGTGACCAAAATGGAAACTTGAATTGCAGCCATCCTGTATACCAAATGTTTCCTGCAGAAGAATCTAACTTAGTATTACTGGCAAGGGAAGCACGTACCATAAGGACACCCCGAATGGATCAAAGAGATACGGCTTGTCCATACAGAACAGCTATAACGATCGAGAGGATCGCCGCAAAGAAACTAAGAGTAGAATCAGAAGTTTCATTTGAAAATGTGAAACGAATGTTTCAGAGCGATTCTCGGATTTGCCAGAATAAGAAAAATCGAGGAACTGGATAGAACCGACGATTACGTTTATTGTTTTCAGCTTGCCAATAACGAAATCCCTGGATTCTTTACAGGAGAAGGAGCAGTCTTCACACACAATTGCTTCGGGTATCTTTCATACCGGAACGCAAAATTCGGAAAGATCGATTCGCACATCGCAGTCTGCACTCTTGCAAGGGAGACTCTCGTCAAAGCTATGCAGACAGCAGAGTCATTCAATTTCCGGGTCATGCACGGCATAGTGGACTCGCTCTGGCTCTACAAGAAAAATGCAACAAGAGATGACTACGAACAGCTCTGCAGAGAAATCAAAGCAAGTACCGGATTCGACGCTTCGCTGGAGGGCATCTACAAGTGGATCGTGTTTTTGCCCAGCAAAGTTCATCCGAGGACGAGAAGCATCACGAACAGATACTTCGGGTGTTTCGAAGGAAATCAGCTGAAAGTGCGGGGAATCGAACACAGACGACACGATACGCCGGCGTACTTCAAAAAATGCCAGGGAGAGATACTGACAAAACTCGAACTCTGCAACAACGAGCAGGAGCTGAGAGAATGTGCGAGTACATCGGGCGTTCAAATTTTTGAAAACTACGCAAAAAATCTGGAGGACCACAGGATCTCCCCATTCGACCTCATGATCACGAGACAGCTGTCAAAAAAGCCCGGTGAATACTCTTCAAAGCGCCAGCTCCAGGTCAACGCGGCTCTGAAACTTGAAAACGAAGGCCTGGAGCTCCAGGCGGGACAATCAATCTCCTACGTGATTACGAGATACGAAAGCAAGGGGATGGACAGATCGTACCCGCAAGAATTCGCAAATGAAAATTACAACGATTACGATTCCAAGCGATACATCGAGCTCTTGGCTGATTGCTGCGCAAGCGTCCTCGACCCGCTGGGAGTTTCCAAGGAGATGCTCCTCAGCCGGGCTGCGCAGAGACTCTCGTAACACAAGGCATATGAGGTCTCGGAATAGTTTACTTTTCCAATTTTATTTTTCTAAAGGAACGGGGCAGAATGGATCGAGAAAATCAGCAGCAACCAAAAGGCAGGGTAGAAGACGCTCGACTGATAACGGGTGCCGGCACCTACGTTGATGACATAAAGTTCGAAAACCAGGCATATCTTGGAATAATTAGGAGCCCTTACGCGCACGCTAAGATCAAGAAGATTGATTTCTCGAAAGCAGCGCAATCACCCGATTTCATCGCTTCCCTGACCGGTGAGGAGCTCTTGAAGCTTGACGTCTCGCCGCTCGTCCAGTTCCCAATGCAAAAACCAGCAAACCGCTACCACCTGCCGGCAGACAAAGCCCTCTACGTTGGGGAAGCCGTCGCCGCACTCGTGGCAAAAAGCAGGTACGCGGCGGAAGATTTGATAGACGACGTCGAGGTAGAATACGAAGAGCTGCCGCCGATAACAACTATCGAAGAAGCGAAGAGAAACAATCCGCTACTCTTCGAACAATGGAAGGAGAACGTCGCACTGAGGACCGAGTCGAAGAAGGGCAACGCGGATGCCGCGATAAAATCGGCCGCGCACGTGGTCAGAGAAAGGATGGGAATCAAACGACAGGCTGCAACTCCGATCGAATCGAGGGCCGTCCTTGCAAGATACGATACGGAAAGCGGAATCTTTGAGGTCCACGCGACCGTCCAGTCTGCCAACAGGCTGCAGATCTATCTTTCCCAGGAGTTGAAGATGCCGAAGGAAAAGTTTCACGTTATCGTGAAGGACGTGGGTGGTGGTTTTGGATCAAAGGGCGCGCAGTCAAACCCCGAGAATGCGCTCGCATGCATATTTTCACGGATGACCGGCCTACCTGTAAAATGGGTGTCCACGCGGACCGAAGATCTCCTTGAGACCGCACCGGGCCGCGACGAATACTGCGATATTGAGCTTGCGTGCGATGCCGAGGGAAAATTTGTGGCTCTTCGTGCGAATATCGAAACAGATGCCGGGATTTCCGGCACGCTTAGTGTCATGGCGGGATTGACGCTCAGATTGCTCCCCGGCGCTTACAGGATTCCAAATCTCGACCTGAAGGCGGCGGTCTACGTGACCAACAAGGCGGCATCTGGTCCAGTGCGCGGAGCGGGTAGGCCGGAAGCTTGCTTTTTCATCGAGAGAGCGGTTGACATTATGGCCAAAGAGCTCAAGATCAATCCGGTCGAGCTCCGACGGAGAAACATCATCCTGCCGGAAGAATTTCCGTATGACAACGGGGCCGGTTTCATCTACGACAGCGCGAACTATCCACTCCTTCTCGACACGCTTGAAAAATCCGGCGACTATAGCGAGATGGTCGAATGGAGAGAGAAATTCAACCGCGAGTCACTAGAGAAAAATTCCAGTGGAGTTGCGGGTTTGGGAATTTGCACCGAGATTGAGGACACTGGATCTCAATTTACGGAGACGGCCAAGCTCGTCATGGATGCACGGGGATTTCTAGTCCTTTTCACCGGGTCGTCCCCGCATGGTCAAGGGCTTGAGACCACGCTGGCGCAACTAGTCTCTCAGGAGATGGACGTTCCACTCGAAAAGGTCCGGGTCGTATACGGGGACACCGATCTGATCCCGCTTGGAACCGGGACATTCGGTAGTCGCTCAATTGCAGCAGGGGGGAGCGCGGCTGTGGAGGTTGCACGAAAGTTGAAGGCTCAACTTGTCGAGAACGCGTCGAAGGTCATGGGAGATGAGTTTCAATTTGATTTTCGCGGTGGCGCGATACGTTCTTCTGGAGATTCGATGACGATCGGAGATCTTTTTGCGAAGTTAGGCGTTACCGAAATCTCTTCGAGTACCGAGTTTAGGATGAGCGCTCCAACCTTCGCAAGCGGTGCACATCTCTGCGCCCTTGTCTTAGATCGTGAGACAGGAAAGATTGCGATCAAAAGGTATGTGGCGGTGGATGATGCTGGCCGCGTGATTAACATGGCGATAGTCGATGGACAGATCCACGGCGGTGTCATACACGGGATCGGAGGCGCAATTTACGAAGAACTTGTATTTGATCATGAAGGACATCTACTCACTTCGAGCTTCATGGACTATCTGATCCCGTCGTCGATGGAAAGCCCCGACATTGAAGTGTACCACATAGAAACTCCATCAAAGATCACGCTCAACGGAGCTCGGGGAGCCGGAGAGAGCGGGACGATAGCTGCGTATCCTGCAGTATTCAACGCTCTGAATGACGCACTTTCTGCCATCGGAGGATCTGAGATAAACTTCGCGCCCGCTACTCCTGAAATCGTTCACTCGCTTATTTCAAGAAGTTAGAACAATGCCTGCGGAAGCGAGTACGTCTTCGTGAGATCTCGCTATCTCGGATTTCTTCGTCATCCTTGGATCAAGCATCTTGATTTCTCTGAATGCGCTCGTTTTCGTGGGGATTTCCTCTTTCGGGATAACAGAAGAAAAGATGAACTCGATGTCCCAATGCTCGTCAATATCCGGAAAATATTTCGGCGGGTAAACTTCGGAAACGACCTTCGGTTCTGATAAAGCAAGCTCATCCAGATCCAGTTGCTCTTTAGCGATCCTTGTTGCCGCTTCCCTAGGAGATTCGTGGACGATCAGGTGAGAAGACGGCAGCATCCATCCTTTTCGGTGCAGTTCGATTCTTTTAGGATCCAGGGCACCCAGATGATCCCAAGGCGCTTCCGTATCGATCTTCCCCATCAGGACTCTGCCGTCTTCGTCGCGGAGAACAAGAAATGCGGAGAGGCATAGACCGCCCGGTGGAATTTCCCTGAGCGACATCGGGCTTTCATCGAACTTGCCGGTCGTAGTGGATCTACCACGGTTGAACCGGCAGAATATTCGATCAGTTGCCATTCAAATATCTTGAGGGACAGATAGATTTCAGTTTTTTCGAGCTTCGATGGTCAGCGGAGCTTCTTCCAGAGATTCGAGTTGCAGCTGTTTGATTATCGCGACGTAGGAGTCGAGCGCCCTCTTTCCCCGCTCGGTTAGGGCGTAGCGCTTTATCTTCCGACCTTCCTCGGGAGGTAATATCTCGATAAGGCCCTGCTGTTCCATCGTACGAACGATGCTCCCACACATTCTTGGCGGCAGTTTCGCGTAATACATGATGTGCGCCAACCGTTGGTTTCCATGCGAGATAGCGTCCAAAATGGTGATCTTGATCTCTAGGCGAGACCTCCTCTGTCTTGCTGCGGCAAAGTAAGAATCCAGCACCAGGTGGTTTCAACTCAGAAAAAGATGATTGCACTCACAAGCTGCATTTTTCTCTAATAAGCGGGATGAATCTGCGATAGCGATTCTGAATACTCTGGATGCATCACGCATATAACGAGAATTGAAAGTTGTTCTACCAGTTGCTCGAGATCGCGGCATTTTACGACAAGAACTCTGGCGGAACTAAACAACTAGAGTCCGTCTTGGCCGAAGTCTCGAAGTTAGAGTCACGCGACGTTCGCGTGTCCCTGTTAGAGAGATCAAAGATCCCCATACAGGATATGAAGCGCGCCGTCGAGGAGATCCGAAGGATAAAGCCTCAAGCACGCGGGTCGGTCGTCGCTTCCGGTGGGAATACGCTGCCGATCTCTGGATCAAAGAAACTAAACCTCCAGAATACGCCGGTCCTTCTGGTGAGTGAGCTGGGTGACGGTGGAGATGCGAGGCCGGTGTACGTTTTTCCATGCAAGGTCGGAGAACGTTACTACAGCCTTCTTGACGGGATTTCATTTTTGAAGGGTTCACTCCCAAATTTGGTCGAGCTGCCGGGGGAGATGGAGGAGACGCTCATGGAAACTCTCAGGAGCGATCCGGAAAAGCTAGAACCTGGCCTTGTATTCCATTCTTCCGAGCAGACGACACCTACCGGCAAGACTGATCTTCTTTTCACGGACTCACGCGGCTCGTTTCTAATGGTTGAGGTCGAGCGGCAGGCAAACGATTCTGCGGTTGGACAGATACTTCGGCTCGCTGCAGGATTTGAAAGAGACCACGTGCCGACAAAGGTGAGGACCGCAATCGTCTGCTTTCGGATAAACGACAATGTCCTCGCCGCCGCAAACCGAGCGGGCATCGAGGTCTGGAAGTCCCAGGATCATCGTTTCGCAAAGTTGACAAAGTAGGAAACGCTAATGGTGAAGACCTAGCGATAAATTGCTTCGCCTCTCCTGAGAGCGTTCCGTTGCCTTGTCGATTTCGAGGTTCATCTTCTCAAGGAGTTCTCGGACTTTATCGGCATTTTCGGATAAGCTTCCGATTTTCTTAGAAAAGCTATCGACAAACAATTCTAACAAGCTCAAAACAGTTAATGTATTCGAGAGATTGAATCGGGATTCAATGAATAACTCTCGATTTAATCTTGCATCGCGAATTTCTTCAGTTGTTCCCGTTTCTCGTTTCGCATAGACCGCTATAGTAGCGTCGTATTCCTCTAATAATTCCTTTACCGCATCTATACTATCTGCAAGCAATTCTCGTAGTTCTTTATCGTCACTCATGGATCACTCGTGAAGGAGGGACCTATATTGATTTTATTATCGAAATAGTACCTGTTTTTTCCAGAAATCATTTCGCATCTGTCAGGAGACCTCCATAGACAAAGGATATTCAAGAGCATCTAACTGCGGCATCTTCTCGTAGTAAGCCTGGGTTGGCGTCTTGAGGTCAAGGGCTCCATGAGGCCTCACTTCATTGTACCACTTCATGAACTCATCTATCGAGGAGAACCACTTGATCTTACTCTCGAATATGTCGAAGAACTTCTCGATCTTGCCGTTCGTCTGGGGGTGGTTGACTCTTCCGAGGATGAATCTTATCTTGTGCTTCAAGAGACACCTCTCGAATTCTGTCATCCCCTTCTCCCTCCTCTCAGATTCCATCGTGTAAAATGTGGTTCCGTGGTCGGATAGGATCGATGCAGGTTTGCCGTGTTCCTTCATGGCGCTCTCAAGACAGGAAACAGAGTACTCCGAGGTCAGCGTTTCATGGACCCCAAATCCGGTAATGAGACGAGAAGCATCATCTTCATAGCAGGTGAGCCACTTGCCCTTCCACCTCGGATCCTTTACCTCGTGCCAGTCCGTATGCCATAATGAATTCGAGTGTTCCCTCTCGTATCTGACCCACTTTCTCCTTATCCACTTCTTCCTAGAGTTTGACGCAAAGGAGTTCATCAGGAGCACCCTGTGTATCCTGTTGTGGTTGATGTGAATCTTGCTATCGCACTCGATCTTTCGTTCAAGGTAGAGGGCGTTTGCCCTATATCTCTGATAAGCATCAATGACGAGCGAAGTTTCCTCGTCGGTAATTGGAATGCTTTTCCTTCCTGGTTTCTTGAGGAGGAGAGGCACACCCCCACCTTTCCTATGCTGGGCAAGTATCTGCTCAACCCTCCTCTTTGACACCCCGAGCTGGAGAGCAATGTTTGCGCAGGTCTCGCCCCTTTCTCTAGCTCTGAAGAGGTAACTGATCTTGTCGCTATCAAGCTTCGCGGGCACATGTTTCTCGTAACGCTTTGTTACGCTCTTCCAAAACTCTCCCAGTCTACTCCTGTTTACCAGCTTGCGAAATAATTGTCGGAAAAGAGAATCGAAATAGTACCGCGTTTGCCTAAAAATTATTGCGTCTTAATTCATGTCGTGACCGCCACGGGCTTGTCCTTTGGCTTGATCGACGAAATGATGAAAAAAAGTGGAAATCCAGTCCGCAAAGCTCTAATGAGTCCCCCGGTTATTTCCTGAGAATCTACTTCCTAACAAAGTTGACAAAGTGATTTCTAGCCTCTTCGAATGATTCCTTTGCCTCGAAGGCTACAAAGCCCAGGATTACGAGAGTCGCGGCGTAGTCCAGCCAACCTAATTTGAAGAGGTACTCTCCAACTAGTCCACCGAGCAGCGCGAGCGCCATGAGAAAGCACGCTGCGGATTCCATCGCGTCGATAGACAACGGAAGACAACCTGTCTCGCGGCCGATCTTACTCTTTTCGCGCCAGAGGATCGGCATTATTATCACGGAACCGAGTGCGATAGCGATGCCTATAACTGACGGTTGAGGATGAATTTTCAATACAAAATAGGCGTACGTCGAACCTATACCGATCACCGGAACGATTGAGATCAAAAGTATGCTCGTCAGCAGTGCCGTCCTTTCGCCCTGAGCGTTCGAACCGGAGTCGTCTATCCTAAGATGCCTTAACACCACGAAAGCTGATGCCAGTTCGATCACGGAATCAGACCCGAAGGCAAGTAAAGCGAAGCTTGAAGCAGCGATTCCCGCGGCGAAGGCTCCTACGACTTCGACCAGCATCCAGACGACGCTGAGATATTCGATCTGCAATCCGCGGTGGATTCTCCGCTTCCTCCACTCGCTGTGTGACTCTACGCAGCAGCAGGAGTAGCAGTTTTTCTGGAGGCAAGCTTGGCTCTTGCACGGCTCGCAGGAGTCGTCCGCGCACTCGCAGACCTCGCACTGCTGGGACATTATTAAAAATCAGCTAATATCTTAATATCAACGGATATTTACGAATTTTGTCTTGATCTGGGAGTTTTCACGTCACGAGGGGAGATCTGGTTGTGATCTTGGGTGGTGTGAGGGAATAGGATACCTGACGAATCTGGTGCTCAGTAGTTCCTTGAGCTGCGATCGATCTGATAGCCAAGAAGTAGCTGTTTCAATCAAACGGAGCTTGAAACGAGCTGCTAGAAAATAAATCTACGAGTTCATACGCGCGGATGCGGAGCTCCACCAAGAGGGCCCCCCACTTTACAATGGCTTGAAATGAGCTCTTCGGTACGCAGAATTGCGCTCCCGTGTAGAACAGGGTAAAAATTGCATAATAAATCAATAAAGGTTAAACAATTACATTGGGAAGCAAAAAAAACCAAAGGTACGAGAAGAAGAACAGGAAGACCCTTCGAAAACGCAAAGTTGCGAATCAACTGAATTCTTGGCTCTGTTAACCGTCCATTAGGATTCCTTGCTAACTGTCGTCGAATGGTTTGAAGGGTTTTAAATTTCGGTAGATCGGTTTCCCGGATTCAATCCGGCGTTGAATAAATCGTTCTATTAGATTTCAGATACATTCCCTCGCCGTGTTCTTCGCCGAAATCATCGAATGGAAAAATTTTCGCGTCTTTTGCCCGTTTTATGGAAGTTCTAGAGGAATCCTACTTACACAAAAGGTACCTAAATATAGAGCAGTAAGAGAAAATACTACCGGTATTGCATTTTGACGACTCAGACTGCTCTTTCTGAGAATGTATATCTTCTGGAAGAGGCCTACGGCCTAGGAAAAGACGTCCTCGGCGGCAAAGGACACGGCCTCGTCGAGATGACTCACGCGGGACTACCGGTTCCTCCTGGCATCATAATTTCGACGCGAGTCTGTTCTGAATACTACGAGAGTGGCATGAAATTTCCGGAGGATCTCATGCCGACAGTCCTGACAAAATTGAGAGTAGTCGAGGAAAGGACAGACAAGAAGTTTGGCAAATCACTTCTTGTATCGGTTCGCAGTGGAGCGCCCCTTTCGATGCCCGGAATGATGGACACCATCCTGAACCTCGGCTTAAATGATGAGGTGGTGCAATATCTCCAGACCTCGACTGGCAATGAGAGGTTTGCTTACGACGCGTACCGCCGATTTATTCAGATGTATGGAAAGATCGTGGAGAGGATCGACGGCAACAAATTCGAGGACCTCATCGAGAAGAAAAAGAAATCGAAGGGGGTCAAGAGCGACGTCGAGCTCGATTCTAGTGATCTGAAAGATCTTGTCCGCGACTTTAAGGCACTGTTCAGAGAAGAAACCGGCCGAGAGTTTCCCAGCGATCCGAAAGACCAGCTGCGGCGGGCGATCGAAGCCGTGCTCCAATCGTGGAATGGTAAGCGCGCGATTGAGTACAGACGCTTTTACAAAATCGACGACAAGATGGGAACCGCAGTCGGCATTATCGCGATGGTGTTCGGAAACACCGGAGACAACTCTGGCTCGGGCGTCGGATTCACCAGAAATCCGAGCACCGGCGAGAAAAAACTCTTTGCGGAATTTTTGATAAATGCACAGGGCGAGGACGTGGTCTCAGGCGCCAGGACGCCGTTTTCGATTGAGGAGATCGAAGAAAGCATGCCGGACCTCTACGGGCAACTCTCCCGAATCAGCGGGCTTCTTGAGAAGCACTACCGCGATATGCAGGATTTTGAATTTACCGTGGAAAACGGAAAATTGTGGATGCTGCAGACAAGGACGGGAAAGAGGACTGCACAGGCTGCCGTGAAAATAGTACTCGACATGGTCAGTGAAGGTACAATAACTGAGGAGGAGGCCGTGATGAGAGTCGATCCCGCTTCGCTCGATCAAGTGCTTCACAAACATATTGATCCTGAAGCCCACATTGACATACTGGTTCGCGGTATCGCAGCGAGCCCGGGTGCAGCGGTTGGAAAAGCTATCTTTGACACGAACAAAGCTGCCGAGCTGGGAAAGCTGGGAGAGAGCGTGATACTTGTCCGAAGAGAGACCGCCCCAGAAGATATACACGGAATGATCGCGAGTCAGGGTGTCCTGACCCAAAGGGGAGGGAAGACATGCCACGCTGCCGTGGTAGCTAGGGGGATGGGTAAGCCTGCTGTCGTCGGGGCGGAGACTCTGCTGATATCAAACAATTTTGCCCAGGCCGGTGATGTTCTGATCAACGAGGGTGATATCATCACCATTGACGGTGGAACGGGGGATGTTATACTGGGTTCGGCGCCGCTCGTGGATCCCGAAATTTCAGGCGATCTCGATAGACTTCTCAGACTTGCGGACAAGTTCAGGAAGACTGGAGTGTGGGCCAACGCGGATACCCCCACGATGGTTGCGAAAGCGATCGAGTTCAGCGCAGAGGGCTTTGGTCTGGTTCGTACGGAGAGGATGTTCAACGCAAAGATCCGCCTGCCTTTCGTGCAGAGGATGATTATTTCTTCGAGCACTGAGGAGAGGAAAAAGTGGCTCGAAAAATTGAAGGAATTCCAGAAGAGGGACTTTTACGATATTTTTCTGGCGGCGAAGGGGCGTCCGGTCGTCATACGATTGCTCGACCTACCGCAGCACGAATTTCTCCACGCACCGGCGAGCCCCGAGCTCGGCGAATTGATTGCAAAGAAACTTCCCAGCCTGAAGGAGGATAACCCGATGCTCGGACACAGGGGGATCAGACTTGGAATGACATATCCAGAGATCTATGAGATGCAGGCCCAGGCTATCGCAGAAGCGAAGGTCGCCGTCGAGGCCAAGGGAATTGATGTTAGGGCGGAGATCATGCTACCCCTCACTTCCGAAGCAAACGAGCTCGTCCGCCTTCGTGAACTGATCAAGAGAATACTCCCAGATTCTCCCGTCGGTACGATGATCGAGACTCCCCGGGCAGCTGTTACCGCCGGCGAGATCGCAAAATACTCGGACTTTTTCTCTTTCGGGACAAACGACCTTACCCAGATGACGTTCGGTATGTCTCGCGATGACGCTGAGGGAAAGTTTCTGGTAAAGTACGTGGAGGAGAAGATCCTTCCCAACAATCCGTTCGAAGTAATCGACAAGAAAGGAGTAGGTAGGTTGATGAAGATCGCAACCGAAGATGGACGTCTGCAAAATCCGAAACTAGAAGTGGGAGTTTGCGGAGAGACCGGAGGAGATCCGGAGAGCATCGAATTCTTCATCAACGAAGTCGGAGTAAACTATACTTCATGCTCGCCCTACAGAGTACCTATCGCCCGTCTTGCGTCGGCTCAGGCAGTGATCAAGCGAAAATCTGTCGACACTGAAAAGAAAAAATATTCCTCAACGCTCTAAATGGAATATTCAATCTATCAGTCGTTTGATAGAGATCGACGCGAGTGCGGTGAATAGAAGAGTCGCTGTGACAAGAGCGAATACATCGAGCGGAAGATTTGCCTGATAATTTGGAAGGAGCAGTGCACGCAAGGCGTCCACGACGTAGGTCAGAGGATTTATGACGGCAATAGCTCTCAGCCACGAAGGCATCAGGGATAGCGGGTAGATCGCGCTGCTTGCGAAAAACAGTGGTATGGTTATCGCCTGACCGATTCCCATCATCCTTTCCCTCGTTCTCAGCAGAGAAGCGATGAACATTGACAGGCACGAAAAGCACATGGCAAACAATACTGTCACTGATAGGACAGCGAGGATGTTCAACGGGGCAAGATTGATAGTCACGCCTAAAATCAGAGCCAGCGCGAATATCACTATCGCCTGAAAAATTCCTCTCACGCCAGATGCAAGAGCCTTACCGACAATTATCGACGTCCTCGGCGAAGGTGTGGACATCAACTTCGTCAATAGACCGACATCTCGCTCCCAGACAACGGTAATTCCGTAGAATATCGCGATGAATAGGACTGATTGAGCCAGTATGCCCGGGGCGATGTACTGCAGATACGTGAATCCCGCGGGAGCCAGTCCGGCTCTTATCCCGCTGAACACTTCTCCGAAGATCAAAAGCCACAGAGCGGGCTGTATTGCTCTTGCCCAGAGTTCTGTCGAGTCATGCCGAATTTTTCTTGCTTCCATCTCCGCTATTGTAAGCGCGCTTTCGACTGACCTGTTGAGTGAAGTAATGATTGATGACATAATTTCCACTGCTTAACCGGAATGTCTCTGAAAACTTCGGCGGGCAACCTTCGCTTCCTTGTAAAGTCCCGCGTCCTGATCCTCGTTCAGGGCCGCCTTTGTGTACTTTGTAAACACATCCTCCAAGTTTGACTTGCTAATCGAAATCGACTCGATAGTTGTACCCGTCCTGGTGAAAAATTCCATTACTCGCGGTAGAGCCAATTCTGCCGCGCCGATTGTTTGAATCTTGATTTCATTGAGATCCGTGCTGACAATTGAACCCAGTTCCCTTGGAAGCAGAACGTTGGTGATCGGAATGGGGGTCTTGACGATTATCATGTCCCCACCGACTGAGTTTTTCAATTCTGCCGGAGAACCCATTATCGCAATGTCTCCGCGGCTCATGATGGCGATCCTGTCGCAGAGTTCGTCAGCTTCTAGCATGTCATGCGTGGTGATGAATATCGTAACACCGAACTCTCGGTTCAAATTTTTCACGTACTTCCACCCCTGCCTTTTCGATGTCGGATCAAGTCCTATGCTTGGCTCATCTAAAAATAACACCTTGGGACGGTTGACAAGGGACTGCGCGATCTCAAGCCTTCGCATCATCCCTCCGGAAAAGTGTTTCACCATGTCGTTTGTCCTATCGCTCAAATCCATGTATTCGAGAGCTTCCACGATTCTTTTCTTTCGGATGTTGCGGTCGACGTGAAAGAGTTTCGAGTATATCAGGAGATTTTCATAAGCCGTCAGGTCTCCGTCTACAGAAACTGCCTGAGGGACGTATCCGATCATCTGGCGGATCTGAGAGGGCTTTCTTACCGCATCGACTCCCAGCACCGAAATTGATCCTGAAGTTGGTTTGGTCAGAGTAATTATTATCCTGATGGTCGTCGTCTTACCGGCTCCGTTTGGGCCGAGCAAACCGAAAATCTCGCCTTCCTCGACGTTAAGATCAATAGCGTTCACAGCAACGAAGCCCTTGCCAAAAGTCTTCGTCAGTTTATTTGCTTCAACGGCGTACATTTTCTTGTCTCCTAATTGTTAGATAGCGCTATTTTTTGCAATAATCCCAGCAAAACTTTCTTCTCGGTAGAGTTCAACGAATCAAAAACCCCTGAAATCGCTTTTCTTCTTCGCAATCTCCAGGTCTCAAACCGCTCTTTCCCCTGCTTTGTGAGATTGACGATGACCACCCGCTCATCTTTGGTATTCCTTTCCCGCTTGACAAGATTCTGGCGTTCGAGTCTCTTTACAGAAATCGTAACGGGACTAGGAGTCGTTCCAATGTAGGACGCAATATCCTTCACACGCTGGGAACCCGCGGTATACAAGAAACGAAGTATCCAGTATTGTTCCGGCGTAACTTCGCCGACTCGCACTGGATGCGATGCCGTCTTGGAGGCACGCCAGATTTCCCAGATGTAATCCGCTATCTTTTCGGAAACGGATTCTTCCTTCTCTTGCTCTAAATTATTACTCAAATTATCAGGTCTTCGAAAGGGAAAAGATCGAAAGCCGATGCTTCTCTATATCAATAATGGAGAAAGCTGTCTAATAAACTGATTGGCTGGTGCATTAGTTTTATGATAAAACTAATTTAGGCCAAAATGGGAAAGTGTTAGTAGCTTTCTTACTTGGCCTTGAAGATCTTCGCAATCTCATCCAGTTTCTTTGCGAGGATGAAATCGTAACCACTAATGCCGTCAAGGTCATGCGTGACCAAATCGATCTTCACCCGGTTGTAGACATTATACCAATCGGGGTGATGGTCAAGCTTTGTAATTTCTAGTGACGAGCGCATCATGAATGCCACGGCGTCGTCGAAAGTTCGAAACTCAAGTTCCCTGTGAAGTTTACCCTTTACGACCTTCCAGGTCTTGAGATTCTTCATCTCGTTTGTTATTTCGGTAGCTGAATATCTACGATACTCTTCGTCTGTCATGCCCTTCTGTGTGATGAAGAATCTAAAAAGGATTAACGCAATTTTCTCGATTGCCGCCAATTGGAAAGGGGTTCAAACCTTAATACTGAATACCGACTCGGAGAGTTGTATTGTGACAGTGACCGTTGCCGACCTTTGAAGTAAGTGTAAAAATTGCAGTTTCAGCCAGGAATAAAGAGGAAGCTGAAAGACTGGTAGATAGCAAGCTGATAAGACTTGAAAGCGACGTTATCCTGAAAACCGAACGGGTGGAAACAAAACTGTTGCCCCAGTGAGTTTCTGGGGCTTTCGGGGTTAAATCTCGCGGAGAGATTTTAGCATCTCAGATAGCTTTCCTTCGGTCTCCTTCAATGTCGATTGCAGTTCAGCGATCAGATCATCTTTTTCCGAGGTGTCAGGAAGCATTGGCTTCTGCTTAGATTCTTGCCATTTGTGGACGTACTCTATCAGATTCTTTGATTCCATGCTCCAATCCTGGATTTTCTGGACAATTTCGGCCGGGGTAATTGACTCAGATTGCAGCGCAGTCAGGAGAGTTTCAAATCCCAGATCAAAGATTGATTTCTGGAGCTCGGGACTGGTGAGGGCAAGATTCTGGAATTCTTTTGGAGGATTCCCGACAATTTCGGCCTTTGTCTCATGACTTTCCTGAGGCCGAGGCACGATATCGGTGCTCTCGAGAGTATTCTCGGCTGGAGAAAGGATTGCCGGATCTTCCGCGGTTGTTGTCAATTCAATTTCGGTCGGTGAGTTAGCTGACATTGGTCTGCTCAAGCGATGGCTGATTGGACACGATCGAGACTGTGGGCGAATGTTCAACATCTGCTATCGACGCCACTTGAGCCTGATTCGCTTCTTCTACCTTGGTACTGCCTGATTCACCTCTAGAAGGCGCGTTTTCAGTCGTCTTCGATGTTTTCTTGTTCTCCCTCTTGTGCAATCTCTTCGATTCGACGACTCTCAGTTTCTCCCAGAGATTTTCGTCAGTAACTCGAACCGATTTTCTGTTTCCGCGTGGATCTACCAGGTTTACATAGCGAGGGCCCTGTTTGTTGATTGGATAATTTCCCTTCTTGGGCATTATTTTCCACCCGCGTTCGACTAGGGTTAAGCAGACCTGTTCAAAGCCCGCTGTTGTTTTGTTCTCCTCTGCCTCATGCGCCGCAAACGGTTCTCCTGCAGGGGTTGGTGGTTCTAGCATCAATACTGGATCTATATTCAAACCAATTATTGTAAGGAAAAAGGCGAGCTGTGTTGATCTTTTTTCTCTGGAAAGTGAAATATCTTAGCGCTAATTTTACGATACGAGATCATAAAAGGAACGTACATTCTTATCGTAAAGTCAAAAGCTTACTATCGATTAGCCCGTTCGTTGTAAATCGTGCGGATGTACTTTGCAGATTTTGCAAAATCAAAGGTTTCATTCGACATATTCAAGATCTGCGGGGGCTTCTCTTTGAGGCGCGTGAACATTTCGTTGATTATCGATTTTTCGACAATCATCGCTCCTGATTTTCCAAGCATCGATTCGATTCCAGAATGGACAGCCAGGAAGTTTCTCGAATTTTCATCAAACTTTATGTGATACAGGATTGCTTCAGCGGAGCTTTGACCGGTAATTTTGGCAATTCCATCAAAAAAGGATTCTTTGAAAAAATCCTGAAAGTCTGAAAACCGTGAACCTTCTTTCGCTTCGCATTCGTCGTTTTCATGCGGAATGGTAAGATCCTCCGCTTGCGAATTATATCTAACACCGATATAAGCATGCGTTCTTCAGACCGATTTTCAAGGCTTAATGTTATGCTGATCGAACTTAATGAGTGGATGCCGGGTTGAGACTAGAAATAAAGAATAATTGCGACGGCCGCGAAGATAATCACGATACCGATCGTCTGGATTTTTTCGAGTCTCTCCTTGTAGAAAACCCTCGCCAGAATGACAGTCACAGCGCCAAGCAAGCTCGATAATGTCACCACTATGGGTAAACTGCTTCCAGCGGCGAGCACGCCAAAGTTGTACGTAGCAAATCCGCCAGCGTCACACGCCCCGATTACGATGAGGTAGGCCCAAGTTCGGCGGCTGGGCTTCACCTTCTTTGAGAGGACAAGAAACATAAAAAAAGCCACGATGGTTTCAACCGTCTTTAGGATCACTACGCTGAAAATTGAACCAATAACAGGCGCAACCACGCCCAGACCAAACAGTCCGAACCCAGCAAAGAGCATAGCGGCCAGGCCGTAATCCGCTCCTTCTATGATTTTTTTCCTTTCTACAATGACGCCTTCGTTTCTCGCACTTTTTCTGAATACCGATCTAAACGTAGAAACTTTTGCTCCGGTCAACAGAATGCCAATGATGGTGGCGACGATAGCAAAAGTGCGAATCGGAGTCAGAACGGTTCCAAGGAGCAAAACTGAGAGCGATACAGTTACTATTGGGTATGCTCCCGCGATCGGCGCCACAACAGACATCACACCCAAAGAATATCCTCGAAATAGGAAAACAATCCCAAGAAAAACTACTCCTCCCAGGGCAAGGTTGACATCAAAGTAAAATGGGTGCGATAGAATTATGGCATCATAATTTTGTGTGGGGGACAGAAGCAGTATGCAAAGCATCATCACGAGTCCTATCGGCTGGATTAGGATCGAAGAGAGAAACGAACCGATCTGTTCCGAAGGTTTGCGGGACAGAAAGTCTCCCATTCCCCAAATGACCGCTGTCGCAAGTCCAAGGAGAGGTCCTACGAGCATCCTACAAAGGGCTAGTTTTGAAGAGCTCTTTAAGAGAACATTGAGCTTGATTTTTCACAGAGAATTATCAGCAGGATAGACTTACCGAATAAATCGGCACGGTGGATTCAATAGTAAGTGGTTGCGCAAGATTACATGAAGAAGTCCCTCCTTGGTTAGTGTACAAATAGATGGTAACTGTGTAGGTTTCGTCATTAGGAATACTCCCTGTAAAAGCTTGACCACCGTTGACTGGAAAACTGTATCCGACACCCGAGGCCGAATAGAAAACCACTTCGTAAGGGACAGTACCGTATTCGGTCGAAACCGGACCTGAAATCGTTACGTTCTGCGAAAAAGACGCTACTGAAGAGGCGTTAGTCGTTTGCACAATTGAAGAAGTACTTACACTTGACGTGGAGCTATGGATTGCTATTGGGCTTTGCGATGAGACTGCACTCCGAACCGTTGTGGTTTGAGTGAAAGTCATGAGACTCAACACCGTCGATAGAGTTGTCGAAGTGATTACCGAAGTTGAAGGAACGATGTTTCCTGTTGACAAAACAAAGCCTGCTGCGACGCCGATGACCAATCCGATTACGAGAAGTGAGACTCCGAGCACGGTCCTCATGGCAAAATCGTATCCTCTCGATGGATATATGCGGAAAGTCCCTAGACTATATAGTGAAAGAGTGTGAACCGGGATGATTTTCTTTCGCGACAGTCCCTCTTCTGGAAATTGTTTAATTGCGGGGGAACTTCGGCTATCGTTATGATCTCCCAAGACGCGTACAATTATGAATCATTCACACAATGGTATGATTCCTCGTTTCGTCCGGAACTACTCTCCGGCTTCATCAACAACCCGAAGGTCGGAAATCCTGCCCCTGATTTCGAGGCGCTGACGAGTGATGGTTACAGAGTAAGGCTCTCCGATTTGAAAGGCAAGTCAAATGTCGTCTTGGAGTTTGGCTGCTCAACCTGTCCGCCGTTCGTGAACGCTGTAAAGTACACCGCTGTTTCCTTGGAAAAACTTGCCCTGGAATATTCCGGTAAGGGATTCGAATTTTTCATCGTGTACACAAGGGAGGCACACCCCGGGGAGAACATTACCCAGCACAAGTCCTATGAAGAGAAGTTGCGAAGGGCAAAAGATCTGAAAAACGCGGAGGATTTTCGCATCCCGATTCTGGTTGACTCAATTGAGGGCCAGATAAACCAGGTTTACGGGTCGAGGGCGAACGGAGTTTTCGTGATTAACAAGCAGGGTACTCTTGTTTTCAAGAGCATGTGGACCGACACGCTTCAGTTGAAAGATGTTCTGGAAAACGTTATCGAGTGGGAGAGGCTGATTTCTTCCGGTAAAGGCGTCTACTACTCTTACTCCGAGACTCAGAGAGTCATCGACATGGATCGATGGGCTGATCTGAAAATAAAGAAGAGGATACTAGGGCGGGCCGGAGACAAAGCAATTCGCGAGTGGAAAGAGACACTGAAGGACGCAGATCCGATCTAGAAACCTGCGGCGGTTTAGGGATTTTCCTGATTTCTGCCGCTGTCGGAAATTATCTCGACAATCTTGTCTCTGGATTTTGTCCCGCTAACGATGAATATCTTGCTCTTGGGTACTCGAAAGTGTTTGGACAGGATTTCCACGAGCCTCTTGTTTGCTCGACCTCCTTCGGGTTTTTCGTCAACCTTGACCTCGTAGTCAACTTCTCCGATTTTGACTACGCGTGCCTCCGTAGAATTGGGGGAAACCCGAACTTTGATCCGCACGGAAGTTACGATGTAGTTCGCTGTCTGTAAGCATTGCTTTGCGTTCGACCTATCATTCTCCGTTGCGAACTTCCGTAGCCGTCGGTTCTCAATCTATCCTGGAAAGGGATCTTGTGAAGCAAACCACTTCGTAACCATTTTTGATAAATAGTTATCCAGGAGTCGAAAGAAATCATAATGAAATTTGGTCTTGCTGCCGATGGCGATTCCGGCCCGGAGGTTTTGCTGGAGATAGCTGACAAGGGGGAAGAGCTGGGTTTTGATTGTTTTCTGGTTACAGACCACTTTACAAAAGGATCGCTTGACGCGTGGACTTTTCTTCCGTATTTGACGGGACGGACTCATAACATCAGGTTGGGGACTTGCGTCACTCCGATTCCGTTCCGACCTCCCGGTATACTTGCCAAGATGGTTGCAACACTGGATTACCTTTCGAACGGGAGAACCATCCTGGGGGCTGGAATTGGCTGGAACAAGCCGGAGTTTGACGGTTTCTCGAAATGGCTGGAGACTTCAGATCGAATAAAGGCGACGGAGGAAGGCGTCGATTTGATCACGAGACTCTGGACCGAGGATCAACCGGTGACATTCGAAGGAAAATTCACGCATGCTATTGATGCGATAGTTGATCCGAAGCCGAAACAAAAGCCCCATCCTGAAATCTGGTTCGGATCTCACGGACAGAGGACGCTGAGACTGACTGGGAAAATGGGTAACGGTTGGATTCCAGTGGGACCTAGATGGGCGGGCGATTTCTTTCCGCCGCCGGAAGCTTACTCGGAGATGAAGAAAACAATCGTCGGGAGTCTCCAAAAGCACGGGAGAGACCAGAGTCGTTTCGTATTCTCGATTTTGATCAATTACATGGACGACATTTCATCCCTGAAGAAAGAGGTGGACAGTTACGTGGATGCCGGAATGAATTATTTCATTCTCGGAATGTCCGGACAAAACGCAAGCCCAGGTGAAAAGATAGAGAAAGTGAGAAGGGATATTATCGCATCGCTGTAAAGACATTTCCTGAAACTTCGAGATAAATTACGGCTGAACATGTCCGGATCTTTTGCCCTAAAACGTAGCCCGCAACATTTGACACGGTCAGCTGCTTGGTCCTATGACTTTTTCTTGCAAAGAACTCTGAATATAGTTCTTCCTCGCTAGTTCAACGACCACAGTTAGAGTGCCTTGAGATTCACCCTGCTCAATTCCAAAAGTGTTGACGATTTCGCAGATTATTGATCTTTCAATAATCTGGAACCCGGCTTCACCCAGGATCTCCTTCAAGTGTTGCAGTACGACCAGCGGCTTTTTTTGAAAATCGACTTCTGGTAGGCCAGTTCGCTCCTCAATCGCAAAATAGAACGTTGATGCCGCGGGTCTTCCAAACACCGAGCTAAGCGCTCTGCCTATGCAATCAAATAAAGTGGCGTTGAAGCCCTTTTCATAAGGAATTGACGTTTGAGTGTCGCTCTTAGCTAGATTGAATTTAACTTTCTTAAAAACGCTTGATTTTCGAGCGAACGATTCTCAAAAATCTAGGAGGTTCATTTTCCATTTCCACTTCAATTCTGGCGAGATTGGTATTCTCTGGACGATGCAACTGTGGCCCGAGCATTATGTAGCGCCATCGGCGCGATAAGGAACCAGAGCATGTTCGGTACAAATATGACGATGAATAGACTCTCGGCAAGAGAGATGTGGATTAAGAAGTAAACGTAATACGCAACTATTAGTGTGAAACTTCCAACAATCCCAGCCAGAACAAGCACACTCATAATAAAATTCATTTCTCCGTCATCCTCCAATCAAAATGACCTTGATCACTCGAACAGTTCTTGAAACCCAAGAAACTAAGTCCCACATATTGCACATTTTCCTCGGACGTGCAACGTAACCACGGGTGTTTTCGGATAAGAGGGATGACAAGCGCAATTCAAACACGGCTCGTAGTCTTGGATGGTTTCAAATCTTCTCCTCGAGGTCTGCGCGTCGAACACCGACACCAGAATCTTTGAAGTCATTTTCCTCGGAAGATTCTAGACCGACTAGCCCTATATGATTGGTCTGTATTTTTTGCAATCAATTGTAACCGTTTCGTACCATATTAGCTTGGGACTCGATTGCCCATTCTTTCCAGTGCTTTGGCGAAGCCCTCTATTTCACCCAAGCAGAAGATATCATGCAAATTGTGGATTGCGTCTTGATTTAATTAGTCTGAGACAGCAGCTAGTGTACTGGAGTTCGATCCAGTAAGTAGATCTCATGAAAAAAGAACGCATCGCAGTACTTGCGGTAATTATCGTGGCTTTGCTTCTGACTTCGTTGACGCTGATTTACTTGGTCCCTGATCAGATCGAGTCTTCAACGTCCCTTACGACTTCGAGTACCGCAACTAGTGTTTCCTCTTCGTCCACCAGCTCGCCTCCAATCAGCACGGCTGCAAGCACACCCTCGAATTCTCATTCTTCGTCTTCATCGACTTCGACTACAACCTCAAGTACATCGTGCAATACCAGCTCCCCGATTTCTCAATCGGCAACATCGTCGAGTTTTACCAATTCTTCATCTTGCGGTTCGGGAAATGCCACCGTTACGGTTGGAAATACTCCAATACCGAGATTCTCTTTCAATGAATCTGAGGCCTTGACATTTTATTCTAACATTTCCACATCGCTTGGACTGGTAACAACATTTCCAAACTCGCATGAAATTTATCTTAGCGATGACCAGGCTCTGGATTACTATTCACTGCTCCAAATTTATCATGACACCAGTAACACGGATGCCACAGATCTAGCCCAAAAGATCAACAATACAATGGCCCAATATGGTGGGCTATTTCAATACTGGAACCCCGTTTTTGAAATTCTGGGAAATTACGGTCCCTTTGGTAACTCTCCAGCCAACGGAAGTGACATCACGTATGGAACGAATGGTAGTTACACAATAAAATACACAAATTTCTCCGCTAATCCCAATTTCAATTACTCGCAATATTCTGATGCGCTAGCCTATCGCGTTCTCCTCGACATTCATCATCAAAACTATTCTCTGGCAGAAACTGACTTTACGAAGCTTACCGTAATGTGGAATGGATGCGGTTTCGTTGACAAAGCGATGACTGGAGGCGTATATTCATCGTACAAGCTGGCGGATTATCTGATTGCGTGGAATCAACTGTTGAATACGTCAAACACTCAGAAATTCGCCCAAGGATTCGAACCTGTTGCAAATAAAATATCCTCCACAATGTCTTTACTCCAAAATTCGACAGGAGGGGTCTGGACTGGTTACAAGTGCTCGAATGGCCAGATTCAAGTTAACGAGAATATTTCAAACGTAAATGGTGAGACGACCTCACTCTTTGTTCTATCTTATGACCTGTGGAATGCTTTTGATGTTTAAGAGCAAAAGCTGATTTGATTTCAGAAAATTCGCCCAAGTAGTCAATGTTAAAGAATTCATTCGATTTTCGAAAATTCTTCTTGCACTCTCGAACTTTGTTCCTCAGGTTTTCGCCTCAGTACCACGAATCCAGTTTCAAAATACCGCAATTTCAAATATTTCTTAGCGGAGTGCTTGTTTTGTAATTACTTGGTTAATGCAGAAAGTTCAACACTAGATCTCAGCCGCGCTTCTATCTTTTGCTTGTGTGGCCATCACTTGGATTCACACACTATTTTTCGTAACCGCGATCGTTCTGGATTGCCAGTTTGTACCCGATGCATCGAAACCAAGGTTCATCGATTCATTTCATGGAATGATAATGACCCCGATCGGATTATCTTTAGAGCAAGAACAGATCTCCTCGTCTAGCCGGGAGAAACGGATACGATAGCGCTCGCAATTACGGACTTTCAGACGTGATTTCTACGCAAATGGAGCGATCACGTGCGTAGGTTCGATCTTGATGAGGACGCGTCTAACTCCAGGCTGGCGCCTTTGATATTTGTCCTGCCCTAGGTACTTCTTCGCCATCCTGTCTATCTGTTCATCTGCTCCATCGAAGGTCACTTCCTTGACACGCCCACGGATCACTGCCACATTGTAAGGATTGGTGGTGTCACAGACATCCAGCGCAATTTTCGGATTCCTTACGGCGTTCTTGTACTTCTGGCTCCCTTCGAAGGTATTGATTAGCACGAGGTCTCCATCGTGGTCAACCCATGTCTGAACGACGTGAGGGGAACCGTCCGGCATAAGCGTGGCAACATTCGCGTATGTCTTTGCCTCTATGAGCTTCTTGACGGATTCTGGAAGCGGCTTCATTTCGTGTCAAACAACGGATTGAATTTCGTAATATGTTTTAGCATTACGCAAGATCTTAGTGTGGAGATCTATTTTGCGAGTACTTTGATTTTGAAAAGGTCCGCCAAATTCCGTCCTAGGATTCCTTCCTTTTCTTCCCTGCTGATATCGAGTGATCCGACAAAATCCTTTAGCATCTGCGGACGCACGAAATTTTTCCCGGGGCATCCAAAATCAGTACCAAATACTAACCTCTTTGGGCCGAAGACCGTCAGCGCAAATTCAAGCGCTTCCTTTCTGTAGCAGACTATATCGAAGTAGAAGGAATCAAAATAATCCGCCACTGGTCGAGCTGCCTTATACTCCGCAGGATCGTAAACGGCTTCTACTCGGCCTAGCAAGAAGGGTAGCGCGCCGCCCAGATGTGTAACGACAAATTTCAATCGAGGGTACGTATCGAGAAGTCCCGAAAATATTAGCCGAGATATAGCTACAGTAGAGTTGAAAGGGAATCCTATCGCGGCTGCCATGGCGTAGTCCCCGTATGTCTTTTGGATTGGGACATCGTCGAAAACGGGATGCATGAATACGGGCAGCCCGAGATCTGACAACTTATCGAAAACAGGCGAGAGATAATCATAATCCATCCTCCAGTTATATGGCTGAACAAGTACAGCTTTCGAATCGTTTGAGGCTACGACGCGTTCCAACTCGTGTATTGCCGCTTTGTGATCAAAGATGGGAATTGAGGGGCACGCGATAAACCGGTCTGGATATTCCCTTTCTACTGCAGCAATTTTGTCGTTGTACTCCCGCAGGGTGGAGAGTTTTTCAACGGATGTAAATGGAATAGGGTTGGTGAGGATCGCGACATCTATCCCGTACTCATCCATCCAGCTCAGGCGACGATTGATATCGCCCGGAGGAGGACCTTCAATGTAATAGTGATGCTGTGCGTCGATTATCATAGTTAGATCAAGATCAGTTTGAATTTTATAAGCATTCACTATCTGCCTTCTTTCGTGACATAAGCCGAATTCTTTGAGTGAAGGCGCTTCTTCCCATTCTTTACGAGTACGCGGAGGTGTGGATTGGTCTCATATCTTTACTCCATCTAACGTTTCCTTTATCCAATCTACCAACCTATGGTACGAATCAATCCCCTTAGGCGTCAACATTATTCTCTCCACTTTTTCTTCGTCTAGACTCTCACCGACAAGATCGTGCTTCAATAACCACTCGAGGTACTCCATAAAGCGCGGGTAGTTGATGCCCAAAAGCATCTGAATATTTGTTTTTTTCATCCCTGAACCGTTCCTGTACATGATGTCAAGAAAACGAGCTACCACGTAAAGATCCGGCTTTTCCAATCCCAAAATCACAGAGTCTCTATGAAATCATTCTTTCTTTGCTCGAAGACTCTCTTCTGTTCTTCGAGCTTTGATATTTCCTGATCGTACGTCTTCCGGGTCTCGTATCTGAAGTATAGCCACACTATTATTCCGACAAGGATGGCCACTGCAAAATTTCCACCGAGAGTAGCAGTGATTACGATCGCGACCGCTCCGAAAAGCAGAGAATCTTGATTTCTCTTCCTCACTAGTTCGGGAAGCAGCGTCAGGATCTTATCTGCCACGGAGAGAGCGCTTTCAGTGATTCCTTCGGCACTCTTACCATTCGTCTCCTCCTCCTCTATCTTTTTCATTTGGGTTATTAGTGAGGATAACTCTCTCAATTGCGGGTCGTGCTTCCTCTTTAGTATAAAGTACGTTCCAACGCCGCTGATCAGTCCCGCGAGAAATATGAAACCCGCGAGTGGGTAAGCCTGACTCGGATTGTGAAAAAGAGCGATGAGGTAAGGCCAGCCATATCGGATTATGATAAAACCCAGGACAAAGGCTGCAGCAACAAAAAATACAAGGACCATGGTTAAGAACGAAATTGCCAACCTGGCCCGTGATTCTCGCCTCTTGAGACGCCCTAACCATTTGTCGGAAGTTTCAACAATTGACTTCAGGCTGGACTGTATCTCTTGCCGTCGTTTAGGATCTTCATTTGAATCCAAATCTCAAGACCATCCGATCTGTTGTCTAATCCAGGAAATAATTTGCCTGATCTGCACTTAAGGGAAACGTGCTGTCAATACGTCTCTCTGGCACGCGGATCTTTTATCTTGATCTCCGGTTCATTCTTCCGAAATGAATTATTCGATTTGGGTGATTGGAGCAGTAGGCTACTATTCCTCGCTAATTATTTGGATTATTTCAACGAGGACACATTCTTTTCACTGAAGATATTCTCACTCTTGGATAATCGGTACTCTCCTACTAATTTTCGGAATAGCGCAAATAGTGGGTTCGTTATCTAACTATTTGATCGCCTTAACTGGGTTGATCGCCTTGATAATGCCAATAATAGTGACTTCGATGGACGTGAGAGATCATCGAAAAGAGGGACGAGGGTTGCTTGAGCATAAACCCCATTGCTGGATGCAGCAGAAGGCCGCCGAAGATGATCGCCGATTGATGCAAAGTGCGGTCACCACTTAACGGCTTTCAACGCTCTTCGCAAAGCTCTTCCTAACAGTTTCCGACGGTCGCCTGCACAGTCCGAGAAATTCATATTTCGTCCGCGAACTGTGATTATCTTCGGATGTTGCTAGGCAAATTTCAGATCTTCGAAGAAAATTTCTAACTTAATACCAGCAATCCTTTCTTATCGTGATCTGCTACTCAAGAGAAACGTCCTGCCAATACGTATCGCCCACACGCGGGTCTTTTATCCGACAGTAAGGCACTAGAGAGAATGTGAAGAATGAGAAATGGCTTCTTTATCAGATGCAAAAGTAATAGGCGGAATAGGCTCTATCTTGGTTCTCTTAACAGCTGTACCAAGCGTCGGTTGGGTGCTTGGAATAGCCGGATTCATAATGATACTGATCGCAGTCAACGACATTTCCCAAGTAGTCAACGAAAAAAAGATCTACAACAACATGCGAACCGCAGTTATCCTGGCTATCGGCGCGATAGTCGTGGGAACCGTCACGGTCATCGGGGCAGTCTATCATGTGCTGGGAATGGGATCGTTTGTCGGCTCGAAATTTGTTCTGGCGTCTAGTATCACAGCTGGAGATTGGATAGGACTAGCTGCGACGATCATCGTGGGACTTTTGGCTGTGGAGGCGCTCTTGGTTGCTTCGGCGATATTTGTTCGAAGAAGCTACAACTCGATAGGATCCAAATTGAACGTCAAGATGTTTGAGACAGCAGGTTTGCTATATCTCATTGGATCCGTGACCGCAGTAATCGGAATCGGATTCCTTTTGATCCTGGTCGCGGAGATACTACTTGCGGTTTCGTTCTTCTCCATTCCCGAACAACCGAAAGTATTCCAATCAAGTCAAGTGCAAACCATTACTGGCGCGGGCTGAATAGTGAGGAGAAAAATTGTCATCAATGCGAAACCATTCCGCGACGCTGCCGTGGGCAATTGGGAGAGACAGATCTGATCTCTTCTTCCCATTAATTTCTGCAGTACATCGGCTTGAATATATCGCATCGCGATATAACGAAAGAATCGACCGGTACAAGGCATAAATAAACGCGTATCATCCCGCAGAAACAAGTATCATGCTAAGAAAAATATTTTCGATACTAGGCCTTTTGGTTCTCTTCATCCTATTTGCAGGTTCGCCTTTTCTATCTGTTTCAGTTTTCGCGAGCCAGTCAAGCGCTGCGCCTATGGTGCCGGGAACTAACTCGTCCATCATTGGTAAGAGCGTAACTAGCAAAACCTGGGCTGGCTACGCGATCAAGGAGTTGAGGAAGGCGGTGACTTCGGTAAGTGGTTCGTGGACGCAACCGGCGATTGATTGCCCTTCGGTTACAACATTAGAAGAAGCGGCGTTCTGGGTTGGGATTGACGGTTTTGGTTCCAAAACTGTGGAACAAACGGGAACAGATGCGGAGTGTACAGGGTCCGGCACTACTCCTGCATACTATGCCTGGTACGAATTTTATCCAGAAGGTACTGTCCTAATCACTAGCATCACCGCTTCGCCCGGAAATGTCTTCACCGCTAGCGTAACTTATTCTGCAACGACGAAGGAGTTCACAACCACGATAAGAGATGTGACAACGGGTGTGTCGTTTTCGCATACTCAAGCATTCATAGCTGCTCGCTTGACTGCCGAGTGGATAGTTGAGGCGCCGCCAGACGAGCCAATGCCAAACTTTGGCATTGCTTCCTTTGCTAGCGCTTCCGCAATCACAACTACGATCTCTGGCAACATTGGAAGCTTTGGAAGCGCGGTCCGGGAAATAACGATGAAAGTTGCACCTACCATCAAAGCAACGCCATCCGCGTTAGCTTCCGGTGGTTCCAGCTTCACCGTTACTTGGGACAATTCAGGGCCTTAGAAAACATTGGAAGATTGGGCTAAGTGAGCGAGTGGCCATCGCCCATCTAGTGATACGATGCGGAGACGCTAACCTGTAACAATCACATTAAGAACTACAGAGGCCGTTTGTCCATCAACACCGGTCGCTGTAACCGTCTCTTGATATGTCCCGGCTGACGCCAACGAACCGACCGTGATAGTCATGACATCAGTCACGCCGGCTAGGCTGTCAGTAATCGGGCTTGATGCGAATGTGTATAGTATACATCTTTCGTCACAAACGCACGCTTTTTTGCATGTACCCCGACTTAAACTGACACTTTGGGGTGAACCTGTGATCGCAGCCGTATCGACCCCTTGATTGCTGGGACTAATTGTTACAGAACTCGAACTCAACGTCAGGCTCATTGTTATCACAGACACAGTAATGGTGACAGAGGATTTTGCTCCATCAGCGCCGGTTGCCGTGACAGTCAGATAGTATGTCCCCGTCGCTAGCGTGGAACTCTCGTGGATGACTGTCTTGACCAATACACCAGACAAGCTGTCAGTAATCGTTGTTGTTTCAAATGTCATAGTCAACCCAGGATTTGTGGATGTGTATGACAACGTGACCAGCTGGGGTGCACCTGTGATGGTGGCTAAATCACGCAGATAAGTCCCCACTGTTGTTTTATTCACCGTCAGGGTCACTGTCGCAGAGCTTGAAGCCGAGGTTCTAGAAGCGCTGACAGGTGTCACAAAGAGAAGCGACAGAAACATGATTGAAAGAGCGCACGTAGACATTAGAGCTAATCTTTTGTTGTACGACAGAACTACCGCACGATCCACTTCGGGATTTGCTAGCGGTCGTTAATAAGCACTCGTTTTAACCCAGAATTCTATATACAATTACTTCACTCCATGATTGGCCCATCTTGCTGAGACTAGGGCAATATCTTAGGCAGAGGTAAAAGGCCCGGTTACAGAATACAGATGCGCAAGCCATCATAGATGCGATCGATTAGCATCAGATTCCGTTTACCGACATCAGTAACATTGTTGACTTTCAAATACAGTGATGCACTTAATAGACACTGGCGTCGCACACGGAGAGCAGTAGTACACCACTTGCAGTACATATCACCGGATTAGTACCCTCTTGGTGGAGTTGACGACTTTAGTCCTCCCGCTTCATCATTGCCGCCCCATCGCCTATAATGCAGACGCATCATGTACGAGTAGTAGAACTGGATGCTAATTACAATGAATGGAACGACGAGCGGTACTGCATAGATTAAGCTACTCGGATTATTCGGAATCCCGATCAAAACAAATGACAGAGTCGCAACGCAAACGAGAAAGTACGACATGTGACTTCGTATCCAGTACATACGACGCCAGTAATAGTGAAACTTCAGACCGGCTTCTTTGCGAGCCGCTTTGTGACTGTTCCATCTGTCGTTCATATTTTTCAAACTCAGTGAAAGAAATGTGGGCCGGCATTGGCTTTATCCCCCCTTATGAAAGCAGGTCGTTCAAATATCGATTAATCAATGAACGGATCGTTCATAACGCATTCAAAAATGATACAAAAAACATTGACGAGAGATTTGAGCCAAAAGCACCAAGCACATTTTGAACAGCTCGGAAATTCGCAGACGAATTTACTAAACCGGATGGATAAGATTTCTTTATTTTATTTCAGGAATCAGGCTCTGACTTGTCGAGATCGGTGAATGATTAATTCAAGCCAGTGCGCGAAATATTTTGATCTTTCGCTTGGAAAATGGCGTGCTATGATGACCGCTAGAAGGGTTACTTCAAGGCGAATAATATACCATAGCCGAAGCATGAAATAGTCTTGCTATTACTATTACATGATTGACATTCACATATCATAGTAAACTGTTGTAGAAAGCTATTTTTCTGAGAGTTCATCAATTATTCTACTGACGCTGCCATTGTATTCTCAACTGTCCGACATGGATAGGAAGATGTTGAGGTTGCTTCTTGATTCTGAGGGGAGTATACCGACACACGAAATATCTCAAAAGCTCAATGTACCGATAAGCACAGTCCAGAGAAGAAGGAAGAGATTGGAGGAAGAATATCTCATCAAACATTATTCGTTAGATCCTATGAAATTCGGGTATAGACGGATTGACCTTCTGATTTACACCGAAGGCGGCGAGACGATGAACGTCGGGAAGGAGCTTTTGAAGCGTGAGGAGGTAACCTATGCGGCGAGAACAATCGGGGAACATACGATCGATTTGCGCATTGAAGTATTCGTGAAGGATAACGGCGTCTTGCTAGATCTCCTAGAGCGTGTCAAGGCCATGAAAGGAGTTCGAGACGTAATCTGGACCGAAGTGATTGAGACTATCGGAAGGAAGAATCCTCCGAATCACATTGGAATCTAAGTGAGCCTCACGATTCGTAAAAGTTAAAATTCCCGTTCTTCTTTGGCGAAAGATGTATGTGGGATCTTAATTTTATCAATTCCTTTTCTTCGAGGACTCTAATCCTTCAATTGCCCGAAAGACAGAGAAGCTCCATACTTCATTCGAGTCTTTGTCGCTCCTAATCTTATTGAGCGGAATATTGTATCAATAAATTCAGTCCTGCTTCCGTATTTCACGACACACTTTAGTCATCTGTTCTAATAATAGAAAAACGGTCACATGGGATAGTAAAAATTGAATTTTTTCTCACTTATGAAAGGATAGTTGAACGATTTGAATTCATACACCCCTCACGCTGCCAAAAATGTAATGTTAGTAGAAGCAAATCGTAATTTGAAAATTGCAATCGTGGATGACCAGGAGGAATTGTCCGATGTCTATTCTAGGGGTATTGAGAAATTGGGATATCCAGCGCCCTCCATGTTCTATAATGGAACTTCGATGGTGAAAGCATTGACGAGAGATCGCCAGTCTTTTGATGTTATCATTATGGATTATCAAATTCCCGAGATGAGCGGAATCGAAGCAGCCAAAATCATCCAGAGATACAGAAGCAAGGTGAAGATAATCATCGCGACGGCTAATAATTTTGTAAAACATGAGGCAATAATGGCGGGACTGTCCTTCCTCCTGAAACCATTTTCAGTGGAACAACTCGCTGAATGTCTGGAATCGCCAAACTAGAATAGATACGATGCGCTATAGCCGTACGCTCTGATTCAAAATACTAACACTGGAGTAAAATTGCTCGCATAAAATTCGTGAATTCATCTTGGACCGCCCTTGAGTTTGATTCTTTGCTCGAACAAAAGATAAACAAACTAGGATAACTCAAATCGGAATCTTGTTTACTTGCCTGTAAGTATATTCTTTCCTACAAATAATCTGTAAACAACGATTATTAAAGCGATAACTATGAGTGCGTTTATCAAGAATCCGCCAAATCCGACGAGTAGTCCCAGAAGCCACAGGATCACTAGAACCGCTACCAAACTCCAGAAAAGATCCAATTTCTGACCTTCTCGTCTTATCTGGATTCAGCAAGACTATCCAATTCAGATTTTCTTAATCGCCATTACTCTGTCATCAACAAAAGCAATCTGCTTTTGGAGAAACAATTTGTAAGCGTTGAGCAAATGCATCTGCTCACTATTTGTCTTATTCTCGATTGAGCTTAATGCATCAGATAAGGCACGCCCAGCTTCCTCGAGAGAACTATCCAAATCATGCTGGATATTAGGTACTGTTTTTGAGAGCTGCATTTGCAAGGATTCTTTCGTGCTTTCAATGAACTCTTCAGTACTCTTGATTGTCGCTGTTACTGTGTCTTTTACTTTTTGAGTGGTGTTCATGTCGCTTCAAACGTCCATCTCAAAAGAGGTCTTGGCTCATATGAAAACAAGATGTTCAAATTAGAGCCTGATAATGAAACAAGCAGATCAAGTTTCAATCAGGGATGACCAGAGCCAATATAGACATCTCGTAGGATTCATAAGTATTGGAATAATGCATGACTAAGAACGAGAAAGAAAAAGCTGAGGATAAATTCGAAGAAAAAACGAAGGATAGGCCTGACGTTCCTCAAGAGGTAGGAAAAGCGAAAAAAGACGATTCTAATGAAGAAGTAGGTTAGCCTGCGGACATCAATGGATTCTTTCAGCTGGAAGATAGGACTATTCAGATGATACCGGGAACGTTCCGGGAATGACAAAACTCAATACGAATCCCTGCCTTCGCAGATTAGGCATTCCTGATCTCTGTGTAATGTCATTGGAGGAATTTCCAAGTACATAGGGTGCCTCTGGCATTTGAAGCAAGAACGATATTGGAGTGTCATTGAGACTACTGATTGAATGGTTTGGGTCACGTTTGTTCACTTACACGAGCAGATTTTTTTCTGATTCAGGTGTTGTCGGGGTGGCTTCTTCCTCAGAAAGGGGGTAGGGTATCTCAACGTTATCCACATCCCTTCCCCTCGCAGTTCTATTCATCTTATCCGGGGTCAAAGCGTGAGTCCTCTCTTCAAGCTTTAATGAATGACGCGCAATCTTCCTCGATTCCACAATAAACACTGGTGAGAGAAGATGTGACCTACTATGAAGGGAAGCTAATCAAATAATGACACAAAATTGGCGCAAGATGCTCGAATTTCGCCTCAGAATGACCAAAGGCGACTAATTTGCCTGAGTTGTTGCAGTAATACGTCGCCAGACGAGCTTTTGATCTGTGAGCATGCCCAATCCGTAGAGCACTAATTGTCCAAAAAGATTTTACAGATCCAAAACAATTTAATTTGTAGATTTCTGAACCACCCATGAAAAACAAGCGCCCCCACACAAAACTCGCCGGCAAGATAGAGAAGGCTGATCGAAAGCGGAGGGCAAAGGGAAAAGAAAGCAAGAAACGAGAAGGATCCGACCTTTCCACTTCACGGGTCCATCCAATTGGGGAGCTTAATTCCCAGTACATATCGGCTGAAAATGAACTTGAGAAAGTCGGCGGTAGATGAAAAATCCACCCTTCTTTCAATATTGTCGGAAGCACATCGATTCGCAAATAATTAGGTCTGGAACCGCATTTGGTTTCGTAACCAAATAGATGCGGGCCTCTGGATATTCGCACCTGATAAGTGCGAGTACTAACCTCCAGTCAAATTGATCAGAACTGGGAACGGGCAAGCGATAATCCCAAACAATCACAATTCTTAAGCGAGCTTTTCGATCCGATACGGTATCGTTATGCCTAATTTGGAAAAAAGGGGAAGCATTCGAGGATCCTTTCTTGCCCCTGCAAAAAGCGGAGATCGCATTAGGATCAGAGCGGGTAGAGTATTGTTGGCGGATGATTCTTGCATCTGAACAAAGAACTTGTCAAGGTCTCCCAAGGCAAAATAGATCAAACCAGCAAAGGCTGAAGCAACTGATCCCGAGGGGTAATTTTGCTTCATTGTCCGGATCACGCTCTCTGCCCTTTCTCGATCTCCGCGCAGCGCCGCCAAAAAACCCATGTTGAGCAATGTGAATGAGCTGAGCGGTTGGAGTTTTTCGAGTTCTCCTACCATCTTCGCAGCCTGATCATATTCACCCTTTATCATGAAATAATCTGTGAGGCCTCTATACGCATTGAAAGGATCAAGATGCAGAGTTTTGTACCAGTGATCCCTCGCTTCGTCCCCCCGCCCTGCATATAGAAGCGCATACCCGAATCTGCGCACTATCATGGGAGACAGTGGGTCGAGTTCATGAGCTGTCTTCAGCTGGCTGACGTATTCGCTAAGGTCTCCCTTCAGTGCCAAGTATTCGCCCAACTGAAAATAAGCGTCTGCAAGGTTGGGATTCAATTCGATCGCTTTCCTGGCTTCGGCGGCGCACCTCTCGAGATCATCGCTCATGTACGCGAGTTCTGATAGGATAGCATGAGCCGAGGAAAGATTGGGGTTAATCGCCAACGCTCTATCTACTGCCTCTTCGGCCGCCTCAATCGATTGCTTCCATGGAAGGACGTTCTCTGTTCCCAAAGATATGAAACCGCGTGCCTTGCCAACATACGCGCGTGCAAAGTAGGGATCTAATCGAGTCGCGTTATCAAAAAGCTCCAACGATTTCCTCAAAGAGATCGCATCTGCACTGTACATCGACTGTCTACCGTGAAGAAAGTACATGTACGCGCTTACATTATCGGTGTCCTGCAATTCCTCACGATTTTCTGGGAGTCTCGATTTCGGTATCATAGCCTGCGGCAAAGATTCAGCCACTCTCGCGGCAATGTCACTCTGCACAGCGAAAATGTCATCGAGACTGCGATCGTAGTTTGAAGCCCATAGGTGTTCCTCAGTATTCACATCGATTACCTGTACCGTTACTCTGATCCGGTTTGCAACCTTCCTGATGCTTCCTTCTACCACTGTACCTACGCCAAGCTCTTTTCCGATCACGGCGACGCTCTTCTTTTCTTTCTTGTAGTTCATTACCGACGTGCGCGCAATGATCTTCAATCCGCGCACCAGGGATAGGTTTGCGATCAATTCTTCGGTCAACCCATCTGCGAAATACTCGTCGTTGGGATCCGGACTAATGTTCACAAATGGCAAGACCGCAATGCGGTCTGCTGGAAGAAGGCTCGGTGCAGAAGGAGAAGGATCACTCGCCTTTTCCCACGGAAGATCCAATTTGTACACCTCGACGGGGAGAGCCACGTTCTTCAGCTGGGCTTTCTCCAGCAGGGTTGCGCGATAGGGAATTTTGTTTCTAACTTGGTCAAAAACTTGCCCCGAAATACAGATCCCGCCGCCCTTCGCGAGCGGTTCAATTCTCGAAGCAATGTTCACCGCGTCTCCAAATACGTCACCTTTCGCACGCACCACATCCCCGATGTGAATCCCGATTCTCACGCTAATTTGCTCTAAGGCGCTGCCGGCGATCTCGTTGTAGTCGCGAAGGGCCTTTTGGATTTCAAATGCACACTCGGTCGCTTGAAGAGCGCTTCCAAATTCGATCAGAAAAGCGTCTCCAATGGTCTTGATTTCTCTTCCTCCATATCTCGTCAAGACAGGGCGGACAAGTTTCCAGTGTCGTTCGACGAGCTGTAATGCAAGCGACTCATTGCGCTGGGTTAGGGCAGTATATCCCACAATGTCGGTAAACATAATGGCTACAAGCTGTCGCTCGCCTTGCTCAAACATTAGATGATGACCTTCCGCGGACGCGTAGGCAGAACCCTGCGAACCGGTTTTGCATAACCAATTTAATGTCAGTCACCAAATAGGCCCACGTCCTTTTTTCTCGTCCGCGATCGTGGATAATAATAATTCGGTCGTTTGTGCCACATCTTTACCAATATTCCACTAAAAATTGGAGGCATGTTGAAGGGCCTGAGCAGGAGCTGTTAGAGTAGCTTCTACGATTCGTCTTATTTCTGATTCTGAAAGCTTCTGTTTGTTTGCAGATTCTGCTTTCTCTTCGCATTCTTCCTTAGACATCATGGACAAGAGATCAAAATCTTCTGTCGTTGTAAAACGGGCCTCTGGGGATTCGGATCCGTATAGGGTGCGGGTACTCTAGAATTTAATGGATATGCTCGTAATTCTAAGCTTGTCTTTGGCCTGGTTCCTTATTTGCTTTCTCCGTTAGACTGTCCACTCGGACATTCGGCGATCATCTCGTGATCTCTTTCTTAATCTGACACAAGTCAGATGATTCGCTCGGCAGGTGAGACCTGCGTGCCATCTGCAAACCTTCGTGTTTCTTCTCAGATCCACTATAGACCAAAGGAATCTCTTACGAGAGATCCACATCTCGCTTATTTTAGCACTTATTTTGTCCTACACCTTAGGATAATTGAACATCATCAAATAAGCGTCATATCTTTTCTACGTCGAAAGTTTCTTTTATCAAAGCTACAAGCCTGTGGTATGAATCAATCCCCTTCGGCGTCAAGATTATTATCTTCGCTTTTTCTTCATCAAGACTCTCTGCAACAAACTCGTGTTTCAATAACCATTCGAGGTACTCAATGAAGCGCGGGTAGCGGATACCCACGAGCATCTGAATATTCGTCTTTTTCATCGACGAACCGTTCCTGTACATGATCTCAAGAAAGCGAGCTACCACATAGACGTCTGGCTTTTCCAATCCCTAGAATCACAGAGTCTCCATAGTCTCCATGAAATCCTTCTTTCGTTGCTCAAAGACTCTCTTCTGTTCTTCGAACTTTGACATCTCTTGTTCATATGTCCTGCTAAACTCGTATCTGAAGTATAGCCACACAATCGCTCCAACCAAGATTGCAACTGCGAGATTCCTACCGACAACTTCTGCGACTATGAACACGACTACGCCGAATAATAGAGAATCCTGACCTCTCTTCCTTACCATTTCGGGAAGAAGCGTGAGCATCTTATCCGCCAAGTAGAGTGCGTTTTCCGCGACCACTTCACCGTTCCCGTCGTTCGCAGCCCTCTTTTGATCTTCCTCGACCTTTTTCATTTCTGCTATTAGGGAGGATAACTCCTTCAATTGTGCCTCGTGCTTCCTCTTTAGTAAGAAAAAGGTTGCAAAGCCGCTGATCACTCCCGCGAGAAATACGGTGGCCGCGACTGATTCGTCCAGAATGGGCTGTTGAAAAAAGTGGGAAAGACCTCCAAAAGCCCCAAATTGAATTACAATGAGCCCAAGGAAAACCCCTCCAATTAGCGCCCAGGCAAGGATCACAGTCAAGAACGAACTAGCGAGTCTTACCCGCGATTCTCGTCTACTGAGACGCCCTAACCACTTGTCGGAACTTTCAACAATTGACTTGAGGCTGGATTGTATGTCTTGCCGTCGGCTGGGATCTTCAGAGGTTGAATTCACATCTCAAGACCTAGAAATAAATCATCGTGATTTACAACATAAGGGAAACGTGTCATCAACACCTGTCGTTAACACGTGAGTCTTTTATCTCAAGCTTCGGTTCTTCGCTTCTTCGATGACCTAAATTGCTAGAGAAGCAGATTTACCCAACCAAGAACACTGGAAGAATCGCAGGAATCTGGTATTTGTTAGCCAGCCTTGCAGGAGGCTTCAACATCATCTTTATTCTCCCTACTTTGGTCGTGCCTGGAAACGTAACCGAGACGGCCAGCAACATCTTGGCTTCCGAGACGCTTTTCCGCATCGGCATCATTGGTGAACTGATCTCCGCGATAGTGCTTTTCTTATGTGCCAAGGCTCTGTATCGCTTACTCAATGGGGTCAACAAGGGATATGCTTCACTGATGGTAGCCTTCGTGCTGATCGCCGTTCCCATCTCATTCCTGAACGTGTTGAACGAGTTTGCTGCTCTGGAACTATTGAGCAGTGCTAACTTCTTGTCCGTATTTCAAAAAAGTCAGCTGGACGCCCTGGTCATGGTGTTCCTCAATCTGCATGGCGATGGGCTTGATGTTGTCAATATATTTTGGGGCCTCTGGCTTTTCCCATTCGGGGTTCTAGTATACAGATCAGGTTTCTTTCCACGCATTCTGGGTGTCTTTCTCGTCATCGCATGTTTTGCCTACCTTGGAGAAAGTCTTGTCCCATTACTGTCGCTACCTTACGGGAATGTTGTTTCTCTCGTTACAGATGCACTGGGAGCGCTTGGAGAGGTATCAATGATGGTGTGGCTTCTGGTTAAGAACCCAAAGGTGCGATCATTGGTCGCGCCCGCCTCTTGATCGCGCGGTGTGCTGATTAAGATACAACCTGTGATTAATGAGCGATTCGAGCGTGCGTAAGATAATTTCAAAACAAGTTACTGCTACTATATCACGGTCTTACTTCATTGGGAGTACAAACCACCTAAGGTTAGATGGGCAGGTAACAATAGAAGACCCATGATTTCATGACGACAGGCGTCGGCTTGGTCACGGCTCTTGCAAAGATAATACCACGTCGCAATCCTCTAATCTAATTTGCGACTTTCGACACAACGGCGATCCTGAAATTTGACGCCGAGGCTGGTGTCAGAGACTTCTTCTTGTTGTCCGAAGCGTCGTAGAACGCTAACGGTTCGAGTCCATTCACGGTAAGCTGTCTCTTAATCTCGGCGAGAGAAAAAGTCCTAAGCTTGTGAACCTCGTAGAAACTATCCAAAACTGCCTTTTTCTTGCTATCAAAGACGTACCCTTCAAATTTCAACGTCATCATCTTCGTCTTGGAGTCGAATTTGCTCGTGCCCAACCTGATTACGTGCCAACCTCTCCGCCTATCATCTGCTTCAACCCAGCTCCTGAACCCCGAAGACGTTTTGGCCTCTGGTCCGACCCCAGAGCTCTGCCAGAACTCGAAAAATAGTAACCCATCTTTAGACATATTCCTCTTCACAGATGAGAAAAAACTCTCCACATCGATGTCTCGAAGAAGATATCCAAAGCCACCAAAAAATGAAACAATAACGTCGAATGGCTTTTTCACGCTCTGTGGCAGATCAACACGCCTCATGTCCATCTCAAAGAATCGTGGATTCTTCATTTTGTTTTTCTGTAACATCGCGATCTTGATCATTGCTCTGGAAACATCTATCCCCGTTACTTCGTACCCCTTCTCCGCGAGGATGAAGGCGTGGCTTCCAGTGCCGCAACCCACGTCAAGTATTGATTGGACTTTGCTTCCCTCATGATGTATTCGGAGAACTCTCTCCAGAAAACCACAATCTCCTCTGTAGTCCACTATGCCACGGTAAATCGCGTTGTAGTAGGGAGCCATGACAGAGTACGGAGGCTCGATTTTCCGATTCAATGTGTCTAGCGCAGAACGATGAGTCTATTTCAGCCTTCGGAATCACAGTCTATTAAAGAACCATTTTGGGTTAGGCAGTAAGTTATCAATACGACGTGAGAGCTATTCTACCTGATCGCCAAACGCAACTCTAAAGCTCGTATTGTACCCTTTCAGCTACAGTACTAAATCCAATATCGTCATAGACCTTTATTGCTGCGTAGTCATCCTTCCTCACAAACAGCAATGCCCTCTCGCTGTGTTAGAGCCCTTCCTTCACCGAAACCAAGGTCACAGATTTTGCAAATCCCTGACCTCGGTACTTTGGATGTGTAAAGACCCTTCGAATAACCGAATCCAACTGACTTAACACCTCGACCGAGGCCATAGAAATCAGCTCGTCTCCATCAAATATCCCGAATGCTACAGATCTGTCTAGAAAACTTTTGGCTGATTCCAGTTCTTCGATCGTCGGCTCTCGTGCAGTATTTTCTTTGTCAGGCAGACGTTCGTCCGACTCCTCTCTATCCATCATTACATTCATTCTTGGCCATTGGTAATAATCGATTGCAGACAGTCTCCTCCACTCATGTTTTATTTCAAGTCCTTTTCTTAATTTATCCAATCTCATTACGTTAAATTGCATTTTTGATTTGATTCGATCATTAAATTCCTCATCGAGAACTTTTCCGAGTTCATTAGTCGTCCAAATCGACCCAGCAGGAAATTGAATGAATCTAGCCAGTTCTGCTGCGGCTTCAGTTGATTCCGAGACAAGCCAGGCAACTGGATGACCCCCGCAACCCGTTACGGATGAGTAGAATGCCGATGATGTTTTGACTTTTCTCTTCGTCTGTCGCGACAAAGAATGTCGGCTTCTGGTTAACAGGACCAAGATTTTGGAGGACGTAAACATTCGGAATCGGATCTTTACCGAGATACCGTCTTACGCTCAGCACCAGCTCGGGAGTTAACTCTTGGATTTTCAAGGGCAGATTCGTATGACTTGCTAAATTACAAATTCTTCCTTCTGTTGACGGCTGTTATTCTTCTGTTTGAGAAGATGCTCCGTAGATAATCGGTAGGAAAGATACGAACAATTCAAAGTTGTCTGCAAAGTATTCATAAGAACTGACTCATTTCTTCTGATCTTCAATTTCCTCTACATCTTTTTGTATGGATTCAACGTCTTCCTTCGTAGTCAGACTTAACTCTGAAAGCTCATCCCTGAGCGCTTCTATTAAGGTCGGCCTTTTCCGACGGTTATCGCTTCGTAGATCTCAGGGTACGTGTACCGAAAACCACGCTTATTCTTATCTGGAAGCGTCTCAATCAGTTTCCAAGCTTCTTCCAGATAACCTTCAGTTTTGGTATTGGGAGTGACAGAGAGAGCAAGAGAGACAAACTTGGCCACTTCTCTGTAGGTATGTTCAACGGAACTCATTGCACATGTTGTACACTGCTGCTCATGTCATAACCTTTGACGTTTATTGGAGAGTTCTAACGCAAAATGTACAATCGTTTTTCCCCAGTTATTGCCCAAATCCGATAGACCAAAGCAAAGCTTCCCTCGAAACTTTCAGACAGTTCATGAGCAATATGAGGCGGGAAAGAGTGAGCGCTGAAGATGGTATAACCCATTCGCCAGCGACTACACCCCTTCCCAAAACACAACAAATTTTCGGGCTTTTAAGAGTGCGAACTTCGCTACTAGATTACTCAGTATTAAGGCACTTGCGAAATTGCCTAATCACGATAACTCTTCGGCAAACAAGACTCCAACATTGAACGGATCCAGAGCTTCCAAAGAAGTTATCATGCAATGAAACGAACGAATAGAGCCGTCAGTGGTTAGAAGAAAAAGCACGACATCGTTTTCCGACGAACAAGGATAAATTTCTTCTATAATTCGAACACCTGAATCTCAGGTACGAATCTAGAAATCCGTGAACAAGGTTTGCTTTGCTCGATGGAATGTCTGAGCGAGTATCAGGGAAGAAACTACAGCTGATTGAAAGAAGCTAAACGTAAGTGGGATAGTCTCCCAAACTTTGTCAAAGACAATCGTGTCAATCTTCTGAGTCCTTTCGAGGTACTCGCCGCCCTTGATCATTATCCCATTCAGCGGTTCAATAAGAAGGAAAAGACATATCGTTCACCACTTAGAGAGTTACCTATCCTGATTCAAATTGTCCATTTGGTCGTAGATCGCTAAAGATGCCCCATAAACCCCGACCTGTCATCAAGTACACTTGGCTCGACTGGTATCCAGACAGACGGATAGAGGAAGCCGTGGTCTCCCTATCAACAAGTCTGATGAAGAAGAAGCGGAGAAGAAGAACTCTGAGAGTACTCGACTTTGGTTGCGGTACGGGCAGACATACAGTCTATTTTGCCAAGTCGGGATTCCATGTTTATGGTTTTGACTGGTCACGAACGGCTGTAAGCCGTACTAGAGTAGAATTGTATAAGGAACGGCTTGGTGCAAAACTAAAAATTTGGGACATGAATGATGTCCCACTTCCATACACCAATTCATTTTTTGACGGTGTCTTAGTAATGAGGGTCTTCCACCACGCTTTCATTGACAAGATCAGAAAAATCGCTGCCGAAATCGAGAGGGTGACGAGAAAGGGTGGATACATTTACGTTGAGGTACCTCAGCTGGTCGAAATCCGAGAAAATCCAAAACCCGTACGCTATTGAAGTTGAGCCTGGCACTCTGATATGGTCCAAGGGAATAGAGGCAAACATTCCGCATCACCATTTCTTCAAAGCCGAGTTGGTCGGATTATTCAAGAAATGTACGGTTAAGCAACTGGCGAAGAAGGACGAACATTTCTGTTTGACTTTGGTTCGGAAATAGATGGAAACTTGCAAGTTCCTAATTAGTTACCAAGTCATCGAGGACTGATTCTTGATTTGACAGATGATTTAGCCAATGGCGATCAAGATGATTGGAACGTTCGTTTTCGAGAGGAGAGACATATTTGGGATATACACAGCTTAGCTCATAAGTAGGGAAATCTCAAAAAACAGAACAATTTGCGGAGAAAATCTCTGTTCATTGTTCTTATACTTGTGCTCATTCTTGGTTTCTTTTTCCTTGCTCCTGTGGATGTTCAAACAATCCACATTCCCTGTCCTAACGGTCAAGCTGACATCGCAATTAGCTGGTACAATTCCCTAACATGCTATGCTTTTGGTTTAGGTGTAACTTACGATCTTAATTCGGGACTACAATCTTGTTACGGCTCTAATCCCGTCTTCGGTGGCATTATCGGCCCGTGCTAGATTTAAGAAAAAAATCATAACCAAATTCACTTTTCATTCTATCACAAAAGATGCAACAAAATCGCTTTGGGCTCATGTTCTTATCGATCTTCACATTTGCATCTATTTTGTTTGAGCCGCCATGTGCCTTTCTTCCATGGCGGTACTCACTTCCAATTGCGATCATAGGAGGTCCATTCGTTGCGTATGGTTGATCTTGGCTAAACGAGCATTTGACTTAATTCCAGATCCAACTTTCGAGGAGATCTCAGATGAATCCTAACGATTAGAATTATCTCAATGTCAGGGACGCGAAGAATTTGATTCTTCATTCGCATCAGGAATAAATACAATACAATCATGACCTCGACACATTCCAGAATATGACAGTCGGGAAACCGATCAAGGTAGGAGAAGTGCTCGACAGGTCAGTACACCTACTCATTCAGAATCCTATACTACTTGTGCCTCAGGTGATAGCAGTGATTCCTACTTTCCTCATCGCTCTGGTTCTGAGAGGGTCTCTTTTCTCTCCTCTGACAATACTCCTAGACATAGTCTCTTTCGTGCTTGGAATAATAGTCAGCGGAACCTACCCCTTCATTGTCAAAGCCGTAGTCGATGGTGGCCAGTTTTCCATTACTGATGCGATGGGAAGGGCGCTCAAGAGATTCTGGACATTGCTCGGTGCAGGCATCCTCGTGGGACTGCTTGTGGCTCTGGGCACTATCGCTCTAATTGTCCCAGGAATCATCCTCGCGACTTGGTATGCGTATACTGTTCCCGCCATAATGTTGGAGAACAGGGGAGCCACGGAAGGGATGAGTGCAAGCAAAGCTTTTGGCCGCGACAAGAAAGGTAGCACGTTTCTGATGTTCTTGGCAGTGGGAGTCGTATACGCAGTCACTTTCGTTGTCTTTGACCTGCTGATTTCAGTTGCTGTGTCGTACTTGCTAGGGCAGGTGATAGACGAACTCCTAAACATATTCTTAGCCGCCTGGGTGGCAGTAATCATATCTTACACGTATATCACCTGCGGACCTTCGTCTGTCACGCCTCCCTCGGGAGACTCGAACCAGTGGATTCCTCCACCTCCATATCCAACGTTGCAACCAGGAATGCAATCCAGCAGTTCTCCAAGTCGTTTCTGCGCGTCTTGTGGTTCGCCCCTCGAAATGGATTCGAAATTCTGTCCCAGTTGCGGAAGAGCCGTGTAGCTGAGCTGAGTATATTATTGAATGATGATAATTTTTCGAAGATTCAATCCTTCGGAAATTTGAAATGGAATTTCTTTACTTTTGAAAATCGTCAGCCCTCTAGGTCTTGACAACTTTCGGTTGATTGACTTCGTTCTCGGCAAGCTTGACATTGAGCCAGGTTGCTAGATCTGATCCAAGTTTTCCGTTTATTGGATTACCCCTAAATTCGACGTAACGCAAAGGATTTTCTTTTAGTGTTAGCGTTATTCGCATGAAGTAATTCGGGCCGCCATAGCCACCGCCACCCCAAGCCTCATCATTAGAAAAGAATTGAGCATCGCAATCTTTTAGCATTGAATAAGGGATTTCTTCTAACTGGTTAGAACCCTTTGAAATTACAAATCTGTCTGGAAAAAACTTGTATGATTTTCCCAAAAGCGTGTTGACTTCGAAAAGGATTTCATTTTGTTTTGGAACGTATGATGAATCATAAGTGCCTACTTCCGTAAGTTTGCCACAGTTGGTGCAAAAATCACTGATTACTGGCTGTAGAATCGGATGACCGCAATTCTGGCAGTTTCTTAATTCTTTCTTAGACAAAATCTACTTGGCTTGAACTTTCGGTATGGAAATTTGCTGGTTACATCGATTTATCGATTTGGTCGAATTGGGAGTTTCTCATGCGTTGTTTCTCTTGAATTGGAGAATATTGAATCAGAATTTCTCGTTTGCGACTTAGGTGAATGGCTTTTGCTTCTGGACTTTTCAATGATGGAATCAATGAACAAATTATTATGATATCGAGGCTTTAATTCCTCGACGTTGTCTGCTAAATCCGATCCAATTTTCGTGAGCTATAGAAGACGTACTTGGCTTGTACTCGGAATTTTTTGGATTGCATTCGGCCTTATTTTTCCTACTTTGTTTCTGACAAATAATGGCCCGCATGTAAATGCGAATTTAGATTTGGAGAATTTTGAGCAAACCTTGTTATTTATCGTCATTCCCTTTTGTATCGTAGGAATACTTTGTCTCAGCGTCTTCTTGCGATCAAAAAGAGTAGAGTTTTACGAAGATCATGTCACAGTATTTACATCGTTGATTGGGAGAAAGCGGGATTTTCCATATTCCGAGATTCAGCTTGGCAAAGAGAAGGTTCGCGTTGAAATGAAACGATTTTCGAATCACTTCAAGATCTCTTTTGTCGATGAAGGAAAGAAACTTTCTTGGGATGTGAACGATGGAATTATCAAGTCAAACAGCGAGGACCTGTACCGAATGTTAGAGAAAAAGTCAGAAACTTCCTCCTGAGTACGAAAATAGGCTTGGTCTGATGCGGTACAAATTCTGGGTGCCAAGTATTTGGACAAGACTCTGCGAAGAATTTTGATAATTGTAGTGGTGATCGCCGCTCTCCTCTCTTTGGGACCACTTTGCCTCTTCTATCAATATTACGATTCTCAATACGTTCCCACTGTGAATCCTTCCGACAGAGAAACATTCCAAGGTTATGGAATAACAATACAATATCCTGTTGGAGCCGTGAAGCAAACTATTGGATTTTTGAACAAGCCCGCTAACTCTTCTTTTGGATCGATAACATGGAGGTGGAATGGTTATCGAACCACACTCCAAATTCAGTGGTTCAATACATCTTCGAATACGATCGACTTGCAACCATTCATGTCAGGTCCTAATGCCACTCTGATTGAAAGCGGAAATACAACGATTATTGGAGAAAACTGGAATTATATCACATTTCATTTAGTGAACGATGGAATTTTAGAATACGAAACAGTAGCTCAAAAGTTCTATCAGTCGGAAAATAGATTATACACTTTATCATTTCGAGATTACTCTAATGACACTCTCGCCCAGCTCGGTGACTGGGGTGCTACATTCATCAGCTAATTTCAAACTATGTGGTTTGCTTTCAAAGTTCACTTTCGAGGAAAGCGTGTCGACCTTGAGACTCTGAAAATCTAAAGTTTGATATCAGTCTTGTCCAGTTTTGTCATTGAGTCATCAAGGACTGATTCGATATGTCAGATTCAGACAATGCAGATGATTGGCGGATCAAGTGGAGGAACGCCAGAAAGAAATCGGTTCCATATTTCGTGCTAGGCTTTGGTTTGATTCTTTTGGCTATCTTCACTTTCGCGTCTGTTTTGTTTGAACCGCCAGGTGCCTTCCTTCCATGGTGGTATAGCATTCCAATTGCGATAATATCTGCTCCGTTTCTAGCGTACGGTTTCATTTTGGCTAAACGGGCATTTGACATGATTCCAGATCCTGACTTTGAGGACAACTCAGAGAAATCCTAACGATTAGCTTCCTTTCCACGTTCTTTTCGCTCAGTCGACATTGTGACGTGATTTTTTCAGGTGAACACTGGTTCAAATTTTCAAGAATGCTGCAAGGCGAACTACCATACCAAGGTAGAATGGGACAAGGGGTTATATGATGACATTTCGCCAACTGCAATGGTCTTTTGGACGATGGTTTCTCCTGGAACTGGACGCGTGGTGACTTCCGCGCTTGTAGTCGTTATTGTTTTGCTTGCGGGAACGACGGTCGTTCTCGCGAATTCTCATTTTCAGACGACAACGAGCACTTCTCAAAATAGCTCTCAAAGTGAAACTACGATTACGAAAACACAAACTATCGTTTCACTAGTGACAGTTTCTCCAGAAAATACGACAACCAGTACGAATTCATCGAGTCCTGCCTACTTGGGCGCCGACGCTTCTCCATGTTACAATTCGCAAGGCGATTACTATGCCAGGAATGTCAGCGAGTATGCACAGTGTGCTTCGAGTTTTCTCTCCTTGGGCTACAACGAAAGTCTGAACGTGAGTAGTTTCAAAATTGCGCCAGGGGCAGGATATCCATTCTGTTTCGGACAGAGCCCTTGTAATTGCTATGGGTACCCGCCGTGCCAATATGCTGGAAATCCCGCGACATACAACTCCTCTGCAGGACAATCTGTCTACAATTTTGGTGTGTACGGTTTTGGGGCGGCATATCTCGTAATAGACTATAACGCAACTCAAGACACATCGATCAAGATCTTTCTTGACAAAATAATCCTAGAAACTCCGCCGAGTTTGAACTCTACCCTAGATGGAGCTAATTGGGGGTACAACGGACAACTGCACGGATATAAGTTGTACTTTCCCATGGACACTTTGGGAGGGTTCAATCTGGCTTTCTTGAACAATTCCACTCAGGAAGATTCCGTAACATTATCAATGGAATTCTTATGGTAGGGTACCAGTTCCGAAACGCAGATTGAAAATTAGTTTTATTCACAAGCTTCACTCACGCCTGACAACGTGGTTCTGATGCGCTCAAAAAGATGGATTGTCGTATCTATTATAGGTGGGATCCTGATTCTTTACTTTCTAATTGTTGTCATACTCCCCAACTTTCCCATAGATACTGGAACACAGTATTTGCAGCAATGTCCAACGAAATCGCTTCCTCAACCAGGCCCGAATACTAGTCAGCTAGAAACTCTGGCAGCCTTTACTGTCAACCCAGGTACCGTTGCGAAGTTCTGTGTTGAATTCAATTCCTCTTCCTCTACATCTGTAAACGCAGCATTGAACGCATCTGTGTTTGATCAGAACAATATGTCCAATGTTCCAGCTAACGTCATCCAAGTACTCGTCCAACCTGCCACCCTTGCTGCGCCACCTCTCCCAAGTCAAAGCGGTCCTGCTCCCGAAGCATACGCAGTCTTCGCTCTAAATGTTGGAAGCAACGCTAGTGGATTTTACGTACTCTCTATCTCGGGTATCTGTCCACTGATGTTGCTCTCGGTTGGTTACGATCAAATCAACTACAGTGACTTTGCGTATGGATGGCACCACCAGTATCAATGTACACAAACTGATTACGCGGGTAGTACTGTATCCTTCAGTAATGTTGGAGCGGCGTACTCTTACGTTCCACTTGGATCTCAACGAAATAGGGAACCAACAAATCGGGAGAGAATTTGAATGAAGAACCTGAAAACATCTATCATTGTAAGGAAAGTTAGGTTCGAACCGCTCACATTTTTACGATGGACATAGCGGCTTTCATTGTAGCCATCGGTCTCAACGGAAGATTCATGATTATCCCCAGCTGCGCGCCTGGGTGCTTCAGCGACACCCAAGATGCTTGCTTTCATTTTCAGACCGCCCACGATTTAGAAACCAGATCTAAGATCTTTCAAGGATTAAGTCAGTCCTTCGAGTTCAAGGTCTATAATTCTGATCATAAGATTAGTGAACCATTTTGCAAATTAAGAAGCGCTTACTTTGGAGCGCGACATTAGCTGCAGTGTTTGGCTTGTTGGGCTTTGTTACTCTTACCCCAGCTTTAGGCCTTTACAGCCTTCCCCCGCCTCCCCTTCTTGGAGTACCTTTTTCCTATCAAGACCTCTCGTATAGTTCGGGTCAGTCCTGTACACAAATAGTTGGCGAGAATGGTTGCTCTATCTCCTCGCCAATAATCAATAGCTCTCCGATGGTTGTCCTAGATTTTGCTATTCTCTTCTTCCCTGCATTCTATCTGGTTCTTTTTCTTACTCGATTCGGATCGAGCAAATGGCCGCTGCGTGGGGCACTGGTACTTTTTTCACTTCTCACAATATCGTCAGGAGTTCTAGCCGTTTATCAGGGAGCTTCCCTAACCTACCCCACCTACGGCGGAGTTACCAATCTAGAGATTATTGGAAACCCTATTCTTAGTCCTGGAACAGCAAGCACAAAAACGTCTAGAGGAACCGCGAGCTTTGGGATCGACATTGCCAACTATCACAGTTCGGATACTGGATTTTCGATTTCGTTGTTTGGACCAGTTCCAAAAAATGATTCCAACAGTCTCTTTGGAAATATCTCAACAGTATCCTCCAGCTATCCAAGGTTGCAAATCTATCAATGTCGTGATCAGTCGCACTGCTTCAGCTGTCAACTTCGATTCGTCCAGCTTTATCGTGCGAAGTTATACAGAGAGATTTTATGATTCAGGTCTCTATGAGTTCTATTTGGGATCGCCTGTTTTGCCAAATCAGTCGTTCCTCTGGATAGTAAACTGTACCGAAGGAACTTTCATGGCAGGTGTAAATGGTAATTTAGGTGCGGTTGGATGAATGGCCGTTCAACTGAAGTAAAACGAGTTATAACTACGGTCAGATCGAATCCTATGAGGTTCTAGTCTTTAGAACAGCCTTTTACAGCCTTCGGTTTTGTGGCTTATTGGATTATCCTCTTAGTTGTTCAGCCAACTAACTGAAAACCAAAAAGCATCTAGACGGAAATAATCGAGCCGTTTTCTTTTTGTATCTTCGGTCAAATTTATTTTCACTTCTTGCGTTGAAGCTGAAGATGATACTTGTCAACCAGTTTCTCGAAAGCTGAAAGAGCATCTGTAAGGGTAGTAAAAGTATCACGCCCCGTAGCAAGACGATTGGCCAGAGTATCATCTTGAAAGATGTTGGTCCAAATGGCATACATAGAAGGTTGATCTTGAGAATAATTGATACAATCAAGTTTTACGACGAAAAAGCGACCACGGACTGTACCAACAGATTCGAAAATAGTTGAGATGGTGTATTTTCCAAGAATCTGATCTGTGCTATTATCCAATGTTCGCTCTACAAGGTCTTTGGATTCTTTTTCTTCTAGCATTTTCGCAAAATCAGAGCTCGTAAAACCACGTCGAACTATTGAACTAGATCGTTCAACCCCGCCGTTCGGCTTCGATTTTGTACGCAATCGACGACCAGATAAAGAGTACTCTTCATAGTCATTGCTTTCTTCCGATTTTTTCAGCCACTTTTGCTCCTGAATGGAAATCGCACTCTATCCGAGCTCGACTCTTAGAACAGTTTCTCCGAGATTCCTGTGATCTGATAATAACGGTTGAGACCAAATTCTCGAACTATGTCTCTCGTCTGATCTATAGCAGTTTTATTCACTTCATCCAGTTTCCAGTGCGGAAAAATAAGCGACTCTTCGCTTGAGTTGTGGGACATAAAGCAGGATCCTCTTTCGCAATATGTCAGGATCGTGGCCCGAAACCGTACGCTCCCTTATCTGTTCATCTATCTTGTCGATGAGCTTGTGGTCTGCTTCAAGTCTTGAGATCGCTTTGAGAACTTCATCATCGCTCGCCAAGTTTCTGAGACGGGGAAAGACCACTCGTCTTCAACCTTGGCATGGGACTTTCGCACAAACTCTTCTACGTCATAGATAGAACCCCAATAACTGTCTTCTTGGCAAACTGAGAGTGCAGCCTCAGCGACGCGTGTTCGACCATTAACATATCAACCACGTTAAATGGTAGTACAAACCCTGGTGTCATTCGGTCTTTGGCGAGAATTAATCTTACGGGGAATTAGAAAACAAGAATTACATGCCCACTCTGTTATCCCATTTAGGGTGCTGAGAAATCCCAATCACAGGAATTGACTCTGTCGCGGTCGTCGTCTCCGATAAAGTGCGAGCGCTAAAGTGGTACTCCGAGAAACTCGGTCTCAACATAAGTTACATCGGGTCGCCTATGCCTAACTCAGACCCGAGCGTGCAGGGAACAGTTGAAAATCCAGGACACTGGATCGAGTTAGGTCAGGGGAGACCTATGACCAGAATCCATCTTTGTGAATTATCCGATCATAGAACAGAACGGGGCCCGACGGGGATCACCTTTCTGACTGATGGCATAGAATCTGACTATGAACGTTTTAGAAAAAATGGCGTTCGATTTCTCGGTCGCCCCCAGAAGATGGAATGGGGAGAATGGCTTTGTCAATTTGTGGACCCTGACGGCAACGAGTTTGACTTGAAGCAACCCGCTACCAATGATTAATCGGAGTTCAGAAATTTGGCAGTTATAGACTATAAACTCGATTTGAGTGTCGGTCTTTCCTGTATTTGGCTTCGGGCAGAATGGAATAATCTACTTTGAGATGTTTTACATTCGGTGTTCCTGTTACCTGTATCAATGGAACGGCAGCAATTCAACGTCTAGACTGCCTAGAATCATAAAGACGCCCATGAAGAGAAACAAAGCGGGAACTACTAGCGCAAGTATCTTTTCAGTTCGTTTTGAATTCAGAGTACCTTTGACAATCCAAGCATCGAGGAGCACGATGAAGGCCGAATAGAGCCCAAGAGTGTAGACGCTGGTCGTAACGCCATAACCGTGAACGGCGAGAAATCGAAGTTCAAAATATCTTTGCAAAAAGACCACTGCAACAGCCAAGCAAACCAAGAGTGCATGCAGAGCTGAGTAGACGACGCAATCTTGTATCCCTCGTCTCTGATGGGAAACACTTCGTGAGGCCGACGGATCTTCATACATGACAAGATTCACAAAGTGCTCTCATTTTCTGTCTTTGGTATTCGATTTCACTTTTTTCTCTTCAGCCGCTAAGGAGTTTCTTCCTGTTTTTTCGGCTGATTAGACTCTGCTCTATCCTGTTGCATTTCTTTCAATTTGAGATCGGCGAGTTTGTTTGCTTTGTACAATAGTCTTGCAACATAGAATATTCCATAGACGACAATCAAGAGAAACGCAATCAATATTATGAATACAATAGGATCATCAAAAGCCAATTTTTTTATCTCGTCATGTTTGTGAAGACATCGAGTATTTACGACTATAGTTGATTCGCACTCGGACGTTGGGCTACGTCTGGTATTATCAGAATATTTGGATGAAAATCTCGCTAGTTGAAGGCAAGATTGCACTTGATCTTAGCATTATATTTTCCTTCACGCGATAATCCTCTCTGAAAACTAGTTTTTGAGTCTTCAACTCGTTCCCTCGTACCGAATTTCTATATATGGCTCCTCGTAGGATAACTAAATAATTGTGAACGAATGATTACTATGCAGGGTCATCTTCATGGAACAAGAGCTTTCCCAGATAAAGTGCACAGCGTGTCGTGCGGACGAACCGACCGTCAACTCCGAAGAAATCGCTCGGCTTCAACCGCAGGTAACGAGTTGGTCGATAGTCGAAAGAGACGGCATCAAGTGACTCGAACGTGTTTCAAATTCAAGGACTTCGCAGAAGCTCTTGCATTCACGAACAAGGTAGGTCAGATTGCAGAAGAGGAAGGACATCACCCTTCGATACTAACTGAATGGGGAGGAGTGACAGTTACTTGGTGGACTCACAAAATCAAGGGATTGCATCGCAACGATTTCATCATGGCAGCCAAAAACGGATCACCTTCGCCAGTAAGAAATTAGAAATCATTGTGACTCTTACTTTGGCAAAATGAGATATGCCCTGAAATCGATTTCGTCCTCGACTGGTTTTTTCCGAGAATGTTCATAGAATGCCACGGCGTGCTTGTCACCATCGACAATCATGTAGTTTACCTGGTCCTTGACAATGGTCACAAGAAATGGAAATTCGTCCAAGTTATTCATGAATTTCCGAATAGTTTCTAGTTCTTCCTTATCAGTGCAAGCGGGTTTTTTCAAAGCTGGCAAAACACGTCAAACAGTGAATTTCTGAGCCGCGCCCTTGGATGAACTCTTTATTCCGCCAAGATCCCCAAAAATCGTTCTGAGTCGTCCAAGTTCTTTCAAGGAGGATATTTGTACATTCGAGATGAAGAAGCGCTTTTCAAAGCTAGGAAAGAAATTTCTTGCTACAGGAGTTGTGATGAGATGTTCTATCAATCTCTTCGTTTCTCTATCCGAACAAGGACCAATGATATGCAAGTGTGTTTTTTAGCCACCCCCCGTTGCTAATAAACGAGTGAAAAAAGAAAACATCATACATCGCTACATTGTGCAAAGTTCTGGGTACTCAAATATGGATTTACCGTTTCAAGTGAAGTGTGCCGATTGTGGTTGTTTCCCATTGGATTGCCTTAACAGTTCAAGCCCGAAGGAATGTCCGAATTGCACGTTAAGCGAGTGCTGCTGTTGGGGAGCTAATCATACGGTTATCGAGTGAAAAGAAACTCTAGGCCCTGGTAGACGGGTCAAGGTGTTCTGATGGCTAGAATCTTATAGCATGCCTTCGTGTAAGAAAATCGCAGCAGATGAAAAGACTCAACGATTCTATCATTGGTGGGCGTTCTAAAAAATGCAACATGCAGTGTCGCAACTTGCCACCGTTTCCATAGTCGCAATCCTAGTGATAATTGCAACTTTTGGGGCATATATGGCTACAAACGTGTTGCAGATTTCAAATCAAAATAATACGAATCCTGCGGTCTCTGTGAGTAGTGCCAACAGTACTTTAGCATTAACTGGGAACGGCTCCGCAACGGCCAACTCCACCTCATTGATCATTACCACTCAACAATCGTCTGTATCGAATGTGACTACCAGCTCTTCGACGACAAATATCGCGCTAGCATGCTCCGATCTCCAAATACCAAGCTTTGGATTCGGCAATGTGGTTACAGATACTAGTTCTCCCGCCGTCATCTGCTTGCAACTCTACTACTATGGAGCGCCATTAACACTGAATCTTTCGACTGCATTATCGATTCAGGCGGTGCAGTATATTTACAACGGCAGCGTCGGCACACCAAGATCGTTTGACGGATCATCAAACTTTTCCATAATGATTAGCCAAAATCAGATTACCATAGGAGGAGCTACGAACGAAAATGAAGGATTGATCGTCGAGTATGACCTAACTGCCAATCATGGAGCGAGCGGCACCTACGAGCTGGGCTTTTTCTCCTCCTCACCAGGGTTAGATCACTGGCTCATTGCCTATGAACCCGAGGAGTGCGGAGACTATGGCCAGGTTGTGGCTGGAAATGGACAACCAAGCTATGTTAGCGGTTCTGGCTGCATTACATACGACACGACATACTTATCCAGTTCTTCAGCTGAAGTAACCACCACCAGCACTTCTCAAGTTCATTCAATCCCTGGGGTATCATACCCACTGCTTAACGGCAATCTTTACTTCCGCGTTGTCGGTGTAGCCAATTCAACGCAATGACGTATTTTCAATTGAGATTCTTGATTAAAAATAGCCAAATTTAGAGCGCCTAGCAGTTCACATAAACTCGAACATGGTTAAATTTCTCGGATAATATCAATCAGTAGCTTCCTAAGAGTCCAATCTCTACAATCTTTTTTATAGCCGCATTGAATCGCGGTCTTGATGGCCCTCACTCCTTCTGCTTCCGATCCAGAAGCCGAGGCAATCCGAAAGACGGTTCTCGACTACGTCGACTCATGTTACACTTGGGAAGGTTCCCGCATGAAGCGTGCGTTGCACCCCAGACTTGTGAAGCGTATGGTTTGGACGGATCCCAAAACAGGCCGTACAAAAATGTACGAGTTATCCGCTTCGAAGCTGATTCGCGACACTCAGGGCGGTTGGGGTGATAGGAAAGCCCATGTCAAGCGAACCCCTGTGGCTCAACGCCAGGAAGATATGATCATTCTTGATCGATACAAGGACATGGCGATGGTGAGGACTGAAGCGAATTGGGGTATTGATTACATAGGGCTGGCTAAGTTCAACGGCAAGTGGAAGATCATCAACGTTCTGTGGCGAGAAAAGGACGATACAACAGGTTATCAATTTGCCAAGAATGCTTCCGAAGTAGTCAATTCATAGTCGAGTCCGAAGACCTGCTAGAGTTCACAACTCAAGCGCTGAAAATTTCAGACGATCTAGATTGCCCTATCTAGTGTAAGCAAAATCATAATAGTTCCCAGCTTAGTTTTCGGGATCAAGTCGCGTTCATTGGATTGGAAGAATCGAAATCCTCTGCATCTCTTTCTTCCGAACAAGACGCTATTCGTCTCGTACGCGAGCTCCACAGCATTGAACTTCCAAAGTTTCGAGTTGTCGGAGGAATCGTACGGTACGACGAGCCCGCCAGAAATTCTATGAAAGATACAAAACAAAGGATTGTTTCCAGTCTAAGTTCGCAGCCCTTCGGATGCGACAATTATCTGATTTGGGCACCACCTGGAAGCGGGAAGTCATTTTTCATCCAAGAAATTGCGAGGTCTATGGGCGACCATATTCTCTACAGGGAGCTTAATTTGGCTCAGATGAGTGAGCAAGATTTCCGCAGAGCTTTATTTGAAATAGAAAAATTGGATAAACCTCGTCTGTGCTTCATTGATGAAGTGGACTCCAAACCAGGTGAATCATGGCCGTATGAGGCCCTTCTACCTTCACTTGAGCCACCTGCAAATAGAAAAACTGTCCGAACATGCTTCGTTCTGGCAGGAAGTTCTGGAAATTCTCTAGCAGGTATGAATGAAAATATTACAAAACGCCCTAAAGGTACTGATCTTCTGAGTAGGATTCCACCAGGGAACGAGTTCGTGATTGAGGGTTTAGGACTGGGGGATCGACTTCTCGTAGTCTCCACCCAATTTCTCAATGCAGCAGTTGAGCATGAACGGCGTATCGATGAAGTCGAAAAATTGGTGCTTTACTACGTAGCTTCGAATCCCCGACTGAAAAGTGCCCGTCAAATTCGACAGCTGAGCTGTTCGATGTATCGAGCGCATGCCCAAGGGAGAAGAGAGAATAAAGTTCGATTATCTTTTCGATGCGGGCGATCTCGAAAACAAGGAGTTTTGGACCAGAACAGGTCAATTGAGAAACGAGTTTGTCAACACGTTTGTAAGATTAGAGGATGATCAAATCGTTTTCAGACCCTCAACTATGAATCTGGAGAATTCTAGAATTGACGAAAAGCTTGCAACCAAAGAAACAACCTACGGAAAAAATCGTATCGCCGTGCTGCCCTTCGCAAATATCAGCCCTGATCCTAAGGACGAGTACTTTGCGGATGGCATGACCGAGGAACTAATTTCTACGTTATCTAAAATTCGAGGGCTAAGAGTCATCTCCCGTACTTCTGTTTTGGGCTATAAGCAAACGAACAAGCATCTCTCCGAAATCGCCAAGGAACTGAATGTTGGGGCGGTATTGGAAGGAAGTGTCAGGAAAGCAGGCGACGATCTGCGAATTACGGCGCAACTAATTGATGTGGAAAACGACGAGCATTTGTGGTCTCAAGATTATAATAGAAAATGCGAGAACGTGTTTTCACTGCAAGCGGAGATCGCCCAAAAGGTCGCTGATTCTCTTCAGATTACAATTCTCGCGAAGCAGAGCAAAGAATTAGGAAAGAGACCAACGCTGAACCTGGAAGCTTATACTCTATACTTGAAGGGCCGATCTTACATGCATCGACTGACTTTTGATTCCCTCAAAAGAACGATATTTTACTGCGAACAAGCAATTCAGAAAGATCCGAACTACGCTCAAGCCTATTCGGTGATGGCCAAATGTTACACTGCCTTTAGTTGGTTTGAATTTCTGCCATCGAATGAAGCCCTGCCACAAGCGAAGATGTTTGCTGATAAAGCAACCCAATTGGATCCGTCCCTTCCTGAATCTCACCTTGCGCTAGGATGGCTCTTACTTGCAGAAAAATGGGATCTTCGAGCTGCTGAAATCGAATTGAGACGAGCGCTCGAACTTAATCCCAGCTCGGTGGATGGTCACATCGATCTCGCAGAGGTTCTCGTGTTTAGCAGGAGATTTGACGAAGCCATTTTGGAATGCCACCGCGCTTTGGAGCTGAGATCCGCTGTCAGCTTGGACGTGCACAATGGCAGGTGGCTATCTTTTGCAATCTCGCCGAATTGACGAAGCAATAGTTTTGTTCAGAAATGCTATCGAGCTAGACCCGAATTCTGCTTTAGCGCATGACGTTCTGGGCTGTGCATACATCATGAAGGGAATGATTGAGGAAGGAATTTCTGAAATCAAAATAGGCATAGAAATGTCTGGTGGGAAGATGTGACAAAAATAAGCAATCTTGCTTGGGCGTACGCAAAAGCTGGAAAAATCGATGAAGCGAAGAACATTCTTGCCGATTTGCTGAGAATGAAGGAACAAGGCTACAGGTCAGAAGCAGCTATTGCTGGAGTTTACGTGAGCTTAGGTGAAAAGGACAAGGCAATGGAGTGGCTGGAGAGAGCTTATGAGTATCATCTTAGCTCTCTTCCGAGTATCAATAGCGATCCTGCTTTCGAGGACTTTCGGTCAGATCCAAGGTTTCAGGCATTGCTGAAGAAAATTGGTTTTCCCGATGCAGAATGATTAGTTGTGAAAAAGGCCGTCATTGAATATTTTAGCTCTTGATGGGTTGTATTGACTCTCTCCAATCGTCGCGCATTGTCCGCGGCAGTCCTCATACTCGGCGGAGCTTTAGTCACGTTTGTTTCCGTCGAGATCGCCCCTATAGTTCCGTTGATCGGTGAGGCGTACAAAGTGAATACTTCTCAGCTTGGGCTCATGTTGGGAGCTTTTCTAGGGGGATTTGGGATATTCCAGATTCCATCTGGATTCGGAGCTATAAAGTGGGGAACCAAAGAGATCTATCTAGTTGGACTCGGTTTAATGGGAGCAACCACTCTCCTATCTGGATACTCTATCAACATTCTAGAACTCGCTCTTCTGCGGTTTGTAACGGGAGCGGGCGCAGCCTTGTCCAGTGGCTCGGCTTACAGTCTGCTCTCCTCGTACTACTCCGAGGGACAAAAGGGGAAACTGATCGGAATTTTTTTCGGGATCACAAACGGCGCTGGCGGAATCGTAGGCCTTTTAGCTGGCGCAGTTCTAGGTCTGGCATATGGTTGGGGTGCGCCGTTTCAACTTAGCGGGGGAATAATTCTTGTGACAACCATCCTGAGTCTAGTAATTCTTCCCGCCAACAAAGTTAACGAACAACACGATTTGTCATCAGTTGTTTGGTCGCAGGCTCGTCGGGTCCTTGGCTCGAAATCGATATGGGCTATCTCTCTTGGTCTTGCTGGTTTCGCAGCGGGTGGATACATCGGCTCCGATTTCCTCGCCCAATACTTTAGTCAAGTCCATCCACTCTGGGGCATCGACACGGCAGCTGAAATCCTAGGATTAGGCCTCTTCTTCACCATACCTGGCGGCATAATTGGAGGTTGGGTCGGTGAGAGAGGCTACGATAGAAGGACGATCCTGGCGTTGTTCACGTTTCTCATCGGATTGTGCTACCTCCTTCTACCGCATCTGGAGGTATTATTCTTGTGGGGATTATACGCAATAGCTGGATTCCTTTACGGAGTCGCAAGTTCAGTTATGTTCATGATACCCGCGTATCTCGAAGAAAGCAAGAGTGAATCAGTAACACTAGGAATCGGGGTCATAAATTCGGTTCAACTGGTCTTTACCAGCGGCTTTACAATATTATTTGGAATTGTTTCGGTGACGCAAGGATACACTTTTGCATTTACATTGACTGGCGTGACCGCGATTGTTCTGCTTCCAATACTCTTCTTCTTAGCACCGAATCGAGCGGTGAAACTAGGTCTCCCTACTAAATCAGAAGACTCGAAAACTCAGCATTCATGATAAGATCGGAAAAGGCTGGGTAATGATGCAAATTAAGCCATATTAATCAAATTATTTCAGGACTATTGTCGAAATGAACTCCTCAGGTTCTCATTACGATTCTGAGGAACAAAACGCCATTTCCTTAATCAGAGGACTCGATACTTTAGATCTTTCTAGATTCCGAGTTGTCGGTGGAATTGTAAGGTACGACGAGCCCGCGAGAAATTCGATGAAAGATACGAAACAAAGAATCGTTTCGAGCCTCAGCTCGCAACCTTTTGGATGTGATAATTACCTGATTTGGGCACCACCTGGAAGCGGGAAGTCATTTTTCATCCAAGAAATTGCGAGGTCGATGGGCGATCATATTCTCTATCGGGAGCTTAACTTGGCTCAAATGAGCGAACAAGATTTCCGAAGAGAGGTACTCGAAATAGACAGACTGGATAAACCTCGTCTGTGCTTCATCGACGAAGTGGATTCGAAACCAACGGAATCATGGCCGTACGAAGCTCTCCTTCCTTCGCTTGAGCCACCCATCAACCGAAGAACAGTACGCACTTGCTTCATTCTCGCAGGTAGCTCTGGAAATTCTCTTGATGGCATGAAAGACAATATTGCGAAGCGCCCTAAGGGAATAGACCTCCTGAGTAGGATCCCACCAGACAACGAATTCGTGATAGAAGGTCTTGGTCTGGGTGATAGACTTCTAGTCGTTTCAACTCAATTCTTGAGCGCAGCAAGGGAGTATGGCCGTCAGATCGATGAAGTCGAAAAACTTGTGCTATATTACGTGGCACTAAATCCCAAACTAAAGAGCGCACGTCAGATTCGTCAGCTCGCTGTCCGTTGTATTGAAAGGATGCCCGCAGGCGAAGAGCGAATCAAATTCGATTATCTCTTTGATGCTGGTAATCCTGAGAACAAGGAATTTTGGGTTAGAGCGGGATCGCTAAGAAACGAATTTGTGAACTCGTTTGTAAGGTTGGAAGACGATCAAGTCGTGCTCAGTGGCTCAAGTGCGAAACGGGAAACATCTAGAATCGAAGAAAACCGCACGAGCAAAGAAACCACCTATGGAAAAAACCGCATCGCAGTTCTACCGTTCGCAAACATCAGCCCTGATCCTAAAGATGAGTACTTCGCAGACGGAATGACGGAGGAGCTGATCTCTTCAATATCGAAGATACATGGACTGAGAGTAATTTCAAGAACTTCGATTATGCGGTATAAGGCAACGAGCAAGAATACTACAGAGATTGGACAGGAATTACAGGCTGAGAATTTGCTTGAAGGAAGTGTTCGAAAAGTTGGGAACAGGTTGAGAATCACTGTTCAATTGATAGATTCGAAGGCAGATGAACACCTTTGGTCAGAAACCTATGACAGAGAGCTTCAGGACGTATTCGCAATCCAAAGCGAAATTTCAACAAGCGTTGCAAAAGCCCTGAAAGTCAAACTTTTGCCGAAAGAGGAAGAAAGCCTCGAAAAGATCCCGACAAAAAGCCAGGAAGCATACACTCTATATCTCAAAGGAAGGTTCCATTTCAACAAACTTGCTGGAAAGGAATTTGAAACTGCAATAGAATACTTCCAACTAGCTATAGAACAAGATTCGTTCTTCTCTTTGGCCTTTGTCGGGCTCGCTGACTCTTATTGGTACTTAGGTGCCTGGAGTTATATAACGAGAGATGAAGCAGGACTGAAAGCAAAGCAATTCGCTGCCAGAGCATTAGAAATCGACAATATGCTGGCTGACGCTCATCTGTCGATGGCTCAGATACATCTGAATTATGACTGGGATTTCGACGGCGCTGAATATGAATTCCGTCGGTCTATTGAGCTGAACCCGAGTTTTGCTAGGGCATATGTCTATCATGCAATCTGGACGATCTACCACGGCGATGAAAGTAAATTTCCCGAAGCATTTACAGAGATCAAGAGGTCTCTAGAATTGGATCCCTTGTCAACAGTAACTCTGACTGTGGCAGCGAGCGCGCTAATGTATGCTGGCCATTACGACGAGGCAATAGAACAATTCAAGAAAGCAATAAGTCTAGATCCTGCTGTCGCAAATGCACATGATAATCTTGGATTAACGTATGTGCAAAAAGGAATGCTTAGTGAAGGAATTGTAGAAATTCAGAAGGCTATCGAACTCAGCCAGGGGAAGGACGCGTATAACCAATTAGATCTTGCGTATGCACTAACAAAAGCAGGCCGAGTTACCGAAGCAAGGAAGATTGTCGAGGAACTGCAGGACAGCAACAACTATCCACATGTTAGCGCGTTCACCTGGGCATGTGCTTTTTCTGGGCTCGGTGATAAAGACAAAGCGTTCGAATGGTTAGAAAGAGCATACACGGAAAGATCTACGTATATGTACATAATTGTTAGGGGAGGTCTCCCGCTTGATAATATTCGCTCTGACGAGCGATTCGAAAAGTTACTAAAGCGAATAGGGCTCAAAAATAGCTAAGAATAGAAAACCAGCTTCTTGGTTTTTTAGAATCTCCTAAGGCAGCACAGAAAAAGGATTCATCATTCTCGTCATAAGGATCAGTTTCAGCTGTCATCTCGCCACAGAACTGAGCAAGAATATCCGTTTCAAATTACCGAGCCGCCTGGTTAACTTACTCAAGATTCGCGATCTTCCTAAACTCCCTTATGGTGTCAGGGGCAAAGCCCGCGAAATGATTGTTTGAAAATACGAAAGCCTCATTCACAGAGTCAAGTGCTGAGCTCAATCTCCTCCAGCATTCCTCGAGTAACACTGTTCTGTTCAACTGGATTCTATCGAATTTCGTGAGCTGTCTGTCGCCAATGAACCTCACATAGAGAAAGTCCGCCGTGACCCTGGCGAGAAAGTCACGCGTGTACTGATTGGCAGACCACACAAAGCACACCCCGTTTTCCCAGAGAAGGTCGAACGTCTCGTCTCTGAAAAACGAAGTATTTCTTCAGCTCGACTGCGAGCCTGACATCTCCGCGCGTTTTCTTGTCGTCATTGACAAATTCGGCTAGCGCTTCGAAATCATCTCTGTAGTTGAAAGACGGAGGCATCTGAGCGAGTATACATTTCAACTTGGGGCGCAGTGGTTGCAAAGCGGAGAGAAAGTTTGACAGTTCCGTGTCGTAGGCTCTGAATCTTCTTTCGTGCGTTATTGTCTGCGGGATCTTGGCCGTGAATGAAAAATTCGGGGGAGTCACCTCCATCCAGCGATTGACCAGCCACTCATTGGGACTCGAGTAGAAAGTAGTGTCAATCTCGACAATGTCGAAGACACTAGAATAGAAGGGCAAGTATTCAGTTGGTTTTGATCCGAGAGGATAGAAGGGACCGACCCAATCTTCGTAACTCCAACCAGTGCAACCAGTTTTGATCTTATTTCCAGGCAATTAGCAAATTCTCGAAAAAAGGATAAAGCAGGTTGGTCCTTCTCATTGTTGTATTTGCTTGGATACTCGCAGAATCGAGTTTTTGCTCTAGAGTTTTCTTCTCAGGATTTTTCCTGACCCAATGGATGACCAGCGTTCTAGAATCTAACTTTTTTTTGGTCTCTGACCGCTTCCTCAAGTTCGTTATGCTCTAAGCTCAATACCAAGCTGACGGATAAAGGAAAGATTATCCCAATAATTACGATACTCTACGATTAGGCCAACATTGTTTATTCGCAAGAATGCGATGAATGGTAGTCTATACGACTTTTTCGTAGGCTGAATATTTCCATTTGGCAATTCAAGAAGGCCAGTGAATGTACCTGACTCCAAAGCTTCGAAAACTGCCGAGTCGCCTTGAACTAATACAGTTTTAATTTGCCATTGTAGATCGGGAATTGCCTTGAGTGCTATTTCGATAACTTTTCGACGAGCTTCTCTCCCCTTGATCTCTTGACTGATGGGATTCCAACAGATGACGTCAGGGTCAAATAATGCAACCGAGGAATCGAGGTCATGCTTGTTTGCAAACTCCACAACCCTATTGATTACATCTTCAGCCCTGGTCATTCATTGTTGACCATATGGGTTCAATTCAAAAGCTTTTAGACTGTAGAATGTGTCATGAAAGTAAAGCACTGAGCGGAAATTCTTCTTTTCACTCTGGGGGTCTTTCTGACTGACTATGTTTGTATTATCCTCGCACTGAGCACCTTAAAGTATCTACAGGAAATTGCATAAAATTCGTCTTTGGACCCTCCATTTTCGAGCTCAACAGGAATAATTCTTATCGTTTCATTCCTAATCGCCGTATTCGTTCTTGTCGGGATCGTCGTATTCAGATTAAGACTTGCAAAATCGGTAAAGAACATCGCTGGAGAACTTGACCAGCTTAACTTAGAGCTAACCGATTATCTCTCGTTCAATCAATATCTGAATGGAAAGATGCGATTAGATGTTCGGAAATCCTTGAAAGAGATGGCAGACCACGCCAGTCATGCTCTAATTTTTCGTCTACTCCTTTCAAAAAAGGAAAAACAATTGGCCCTCTCATCTACGAAAAGGATCGAGTCGCTCATTTCTTTTTTACAATCTTACATGAAGAATTACGTCAAGATGATGACAGCAACGCACGCCGATTTCTTTTCAAAAGCTTCTCTGGATCCGCAGCAGATTGAACCAGTGGTGAAAGACGACGCCCACAGCCTAGTTGTTGGTGCGGCGGGCTCTGGAAAGACAAGAGTTTTGACTGCACGACTTGCATTCCTAGTCGAAAGAGGAATTCCACCGAACAACATTCTAGCTCTAGCATACACTACAGTGGCTGCAAGTGAAATGCAGGAACGTCTCTCGAATAAGTATGGAATTTCTGGCTTTAACATCAGGACACTCCATTCTTTTGGGCGAGAGCTCGCAAAAGATTCTCACAAATTCAGAAATGGTGTGGCTAAAGAGGGTGATCAACATGAAATCATTCGTACTTCTCTCAAACAACTATCCAGCAACCGCGATTTCGTTCTGTCAATGCTCCAGTTTGCAATAGAGTACCAAAACGACGAGCTAGAAGCAGAGAGCTTTCCAGATCCACAAAAGTACTACGAGTACGTGAGGAACCAAAGATATACGACTCTCAGTTCAGAACGTGTCGATTCCGTCGCGGAGCGTGACATCGCAAATTTTCTCTTTATCAATCAAGTTCAATTCAAGCATGCCGATCCTGTCACTTGGGCAGACATGAATAAAAATTATCGAACTTATGCTCCTGATTTTCACCTTTTAGACTATGATGTCTGGATTGAGCATCGAGGGGTTGACAGAGAGGGAAAAGTACCTGAATGGTTTGCATATGGTGACAAGGATAATTCTGAAGATCCATCGGAACGATACCAGAGGCGCATGGAGTGGTCACGGGGGCAGTTTGCGAAGCATAAACATTCACTGATTGAGACGTTCCATTATCAATGGATTGAGGGAACGCTCCTTCGAGATTTGAAAAAGTTACTCGAAGAACATGGAGTTGTGTTAAGCGAGCTCAACACGAATGAAGTGGTGAGTAAAGTGTACAGCCTTCTTCCAAAAAATGATCCGCTTGAAATATTGACATTCTCGTTCATCAGTACGGCAAAGTCAAACGGCTTCAGAATCGAAGATATTTCCCGAAGGGAAGAAACAATGAAATTGAACAGACGACAGAAAGCATTTCTCTCTTTCGTCATTCCTGTGTGGGAAGAATACGAATCGCAACTGAAATTAAAAGATGCGATCGACTTCAACGACATGATTATTCTCGCACTTGAGGTCGCAAGAAAGAACAGGGAAGACCTAGCACACAAGTACCCATATGTCCTGATAGATGAGTTTCAAGATATTACAGACAATCAGCTTGAGTTGATCAAGTGCATCGTTGGAGGTAAGGACTCTCATCTATTCTGCGTTGGTGATGATTGGCAGAACATCTTCTCGTTTGCTGGATCAAATATTCAGAACATTTTGAATTTTGATAGTCACTTCGCCTTTCCCGAGAAAAGCTTCATCGGAACGAATTATAGGTGCCCAAAGAACGTAGTGGAGGCTTCTAACCATCTGATTTCACTCAACAGATTCCAAATGCGAAAGGATGTTACAGCGAAGTCCAATCTATCTTGTCAGATTGTTTTGGTGAAGATGCCAGAAAATCTTACTTCAAAGGAGTACCAAAATTGGGAATTAAATGCTGTGAAGGATCTGCTAAACCGATTACTCCTCAAGAGAGCTTCTGGCGAGAGAATCCTAGTTCTTTCTAGGTATCGTGATCAGCTGAATCGGCTTGCTGTCGAGTTTCCAAATAGTGAGGAGATTGACTTGGAGTTCCTGACGACTCATCGGTCAAAGGGACGAGAAGCGGAGTATGTGTTGCTTCTAGGTTGCATCAAGGGAGAGTTTGGATTTCCATCGGAGATCAAAGGAGAAAAGTTACTCGAAATTGCCAGAAAGAGTCAGGATGAGAAGGTGGACAAACTTGAAGAGGAAAGGCGGCTGTTTTACGTTGCCCTAACCAGGTGCAAGAAGGAACTCTACCTCTTTACATCTAGTCGAGCAAAGTCTCAATTCATTTCCGAGATTTCTCAGTATGTGACGGGCCAATAGGCCATAACTACGCGTTTTGAAACAATGATAGGGCTTATATCGCCCCAGCCTGATTCCCAAACACATGTCACAAGATGTTCACAAAGCAGCGTCCAAATATTCGAAAGTACTCCTAGAGAATGATAACGTTCGGGTGATCGAACTCAACTGGAAGAAGGGCTTGAAAATCGATATGCACTCCCATCCAAAATATTTCGCGTATGCTATTACCCCGCTAAAATACAAGTCTACACCGCCAGGCGGTAAGGCTCAGAGTCGGAGTATGAAGAAGGGAGAGATAGCTTGGTACGATGCGGAATCTCATTCTGTTGAAAGCATGGGAACGACTGGAAGAGCCCTCATCGTAGAGCTGAAATAAGCTACGGATAGTTACGACTAGACAGGGGCAGGTGCTGCTTCATTCGACACAGGTAAAAGCGTTCTTTGAACAAAGCAAGTTTCCAAGGCCTTGCACTGACCTCCTGTCAGATTATCTGATTCTCGTCTAATGAACTCAATGGCTAATTCTTCCAACATGCTTTGTGTCGTCGAGTCGCGAATAGACCAGCAAAATCTTTGAAAAACTGCGCTGTTCTCGAAAGTTTCTCTATTCACGAGAATTCTGGGCATTGCGAGATTGGATATATCGAGACATATTATGGATGCTGTAACCAGAAGTACAAAACTGTAGTTACAGTAAGTACTCCTACTACATAATGAGACGAGATGGACTTTGCGATAGAGGAATGACGTGAATGTCCAAACTGCCAGATCAGGATCAGATGCGTCTGAGACAAATAGAGATAGTTTTGAAAGAAAAAAACCTACTAACTGATTCGGCGAAACAATTGATCAAATTGTTGGATCGGCCTGGGAAAGACAGGTCGGAAATCAAAACTGTCGTGCTTGACATTTCAAATCATCTGTCGAAAATCGGTAGTTTTTGTTGATAGGAGAACTCAAAATTGGATCAACAGAGCTGCGAGAAACTTTGGGCTTCTTATGATTCCAATGGATAACGACACAAGCTTGTACGATTCTGCGTTCAAAGCCATCTTGCCAGGTCTGGTAGCGATACAACTTGATACCAGTAAACGGCCTTTCAAAATTAATCTGACCTTAGCTTTGAAAGAATGGATAACTACCGAAGTTCAAAATTTCCGCTGAATGAGTCGAAGGAAAATACACAATGCAAATCGGCGTCACAAATGCAACTGGGCTTTACGGGTACGCGCAAGTCCAGATACAGATCAGCTAAAGTCTCATCAGCCGCCTGGAATAAACCCAGCTCTCCACATCTCATCGAACAATTGCTTAGTTACCTTATCCACAATGATTCTTCTCTCTGCGAATCTAAGAAGTCTTTGACCTTTCGTAGCGCCGTCGAGAAACTAATTTGATTGAGTGGAAGGTTTTTCAAAAAGCTCCTTCTGTGCTCACTCGTTGCAAACGGTTCCACCTTTCTGCCTCCGTCCCACATCCATTTTTCCAAGTAAGGAATACCCAACGCTGCATCCGCAATGAAGATGTCAAGTTGCTGTTCTTTGTGACCAATTAGGCTACAATTCAATGTAAGCAACGTTGGGTGTAAAAAATTTCCCTCATTGCAAGTTTTCCAATTTCTAACGCTTTTTGGGTGCTCGCTGTTATTGAAAGACCGCAACCCTTGTTCGAGTAAACTATCCAAGAAGTCCCAAAATCTAGCTGCCATATTCGGCCCATCAACAAGGATGTCAATGTCATGCACACAAGCAAACTCGATTTCTGCTTTCATACAACTCGCAAAGCTCCCGCAAAAATGCACCTGTCCCAGTTCTGTTTCTGTGAAATTATCCGAAGTCTTACACAGCATCCTCAGAATTATTTTTCGGGGATCCGTCATTAGGAACTTGAGAAGACCTAGGCCTTCACTTATGAACTTCTAAATAAACCACTCTCGGTAGACGAACTTGCAAGGCCGAATCACCTAGTCTTGCCAGCGCGCACCACCGAGCATCTGGAAGATGCGAGGGGTCTCTGGCCGATCAAATGCCTCTTCGATAGTCCTTGTCTCTTCAATGAAAATCCGATGAAAGTCTCAAAGAAACGCAGGCAGAAAGGAAATAGTGCCAATCAAAAATTGTAACATGATTGTTTTTCTTACCGAGAAACCCGCTCGACTTACCATTAACAGAACTAGCAAATTTGCAAAAGATGCAATTGGGTCTATGTTGCCTGCGAGTCCTGCCTCGACCGCAATCTTAGGTACAATGTGTGGTGAAATCGAAGTAACACTCAGAACTAGTTGTGTTGCAGGAACATTACTAACTAAATTCGACAGGATTCCCATAAACAGGGCAGAATATGGTTGGGTGCCCTGACCAACAGGTGATGCATAGCCACTCAAGGCAGGCCCGATCACAATCGAGACGAGAGTAACTGAACCAACGAACCCATACAGGATAAGGAGGCTCTTTAGGTCGTATTCTCTGACGACTTGTTTCAGTGAGCGAGACGTAAACAAGAATCCCAATAGGAAACCGATTCCAAGGGAAATGTAGGGTGCTAGTCCAAAAAGGTCAGACAGAACAATTGACAGTATCACGATTCCTAAATAGATTGCAGGAATTTTTGAGCCTGCGGTTGTCGGAAATTCCTTTGCATCACCAAACTGTTTCCTGAACGGTAAAAGAATTATTGTGGCTAAGATTCCTGAAATTGCAAGCGGCAACCACGTCCCAATTACAAATTGTTGAAAAGTTATCTTGGATGTGCTCCACAGCAAAATGTTTTGTGGATTGCCAAGAGGAGTCAGGGAACTCGCAATGTTTGTGAATGTAATTTCCGCAATCAAGAGCGGGGCAATATCGACCTTGAATTGCTTGGCATATCTAATAATCACGGGAGTAAGGATAATGACAACTACATCGTTGAGGATGAAGGGTGAGAAAAGCGAAGTAACAATCACTACAGTGTAGAGTATTCCAATCTTCCTTTCAAATATCGCAATCACTCTCCGCAAGAACGAATATCCGTCCATTGCACGAAATTGTGCCGCGATGCCGAAGAGAAATGCCAGAGAAATGTAGGGAGATGGGTCAATAGAACTCATGGCAGGAAGGTCTTGAAATTCAATTCTTCATTCCATCCTTAAGGATTCAGCAGGCTCGATGTCAATGTCAAATTGTTAGTTGGGTTAACTCTTGTCGTAGTATTTCCTGAACTTGAACCCATGTGTCCGATTCTCAAAATTGACAATTGTAATCAGGTAATATATTCAGTGCAAACGAGAATCAAGTAACAATGTCGAAATTGTACGCAATCGGGCGAACCACGAAGGTAGTGGTTCTTCTCCTTCTGATTATCGTCGCCGCCTTTGGTGTGGGGTACTTGGCAACTGCAAACCACACAACTTCCCTTTCTAGTTTAACAGTAACTTTGTCCTACACGGGTTCTGTCGGCACTACATCACTAACTCTGACGAATTCGCCCACGAGTGAAAATTGCTCATCCAATTCTAACCTTGGAACCAATCTGAATTGGACATCTGTGAATAATAATCCCAATAGCTCTACTATTCGGCTGTTAGTTCTTGCGATAAATTCAAGTTCCAGTTCAACGGCGAGCCTCTGCGTTCAATACACTAAAAATCCATCGCCAGACGCGCTTGGTGTGTCCAATGTTAATGTTAGTGCGGAGATCTTGACCCAGACACTGCCGTCTGGTTGGGATTGCTGCGCTCCAAACATCACAATCACTGCTCAACCGAGCCAGCTTCATTTTGGTAACAATTCCGATGAAAAGTTCTTCGTGAAGTACAGTTTCAATGTCTCTCCCAATTCGGGGAGTTATGATGTCCTGAGTGTTTCTGGACTGTGTCAATTCGCCGCTCTGATCGTAAATCAAGATACGCAACACATTATCATCTCCGCGTATTCCAATGTCTACGAAGCCAGTTGTGGTTACGTTTACGGTGCTGTCGGAGAATTGATAGGAATCAGTGGATTCAGCTATGGATACATCAACGAGTCCATAGCATAAGAGACGAGAGAACCATCTTCAAATGGACAAAGCGTAAAACGAGGGACTTACAATCTTATCATTCGGGTGGGCGAAACGAAATTCTTACTCAAGCTTGCGATAGGCGTTATTGCAGTCATAGCTTGCTTCGTGTTATATTCGCCGCTCGGCATCTTCTATATCATTGGCGGCGTAATCTGTCTAGCTGTTTTGGGTTTTCTCCCTCATTCAAGGAAAGATGATGAAAATAAGCTAGAACCATTATCTCCATCCAAGCAAACAGGCTCTTATGTCAGCTCTGCTTGGCTCGGCGCCAAGATGGATGAAGAAGAAGTGAGAAGAAAGCAAGGAGAAAAAGAACCAAGAGATCAAGGGTACTAATATCGAATTAGCTGCCGTGTTTTCTATTGTTGATTCCATGAATCATTGGGTAATTTAGAACCAACAGGCAAAACTTTAGCACTCAACACTCGAAGTAAAACATCTCTGTACAACACACTATAATGTTACCAGAGTCCAAACCCCGCCTTATGGACTCAACGTCATCGTTCCCATTCCACCAAAACTAACAATTGATCCTTCAGAGAGCAGAAGTTGAATTCCGCACTTTTCGGGAAAAAAGAAACCTTGAAAATCACTTGCGTTAAATATTTGTCACTGGCAAAAGCGCGCGCGCGTACAATCTCCCTATTCAATTTCAAGACGAGCGGTGCGTATGATTGGGAGACGAAGTTCGTGGACTCAACAAACGAAGGAGATATAATCCTGGGAATCGGTCATGGAACTGGAAGGATGACTGGCCCGACTACGAACAAGGGTGAGGGCGAAATTACCTTCATGACAACCTCCCCAAGACTTTCGTGGCTGAATGGTAAGAAGGGGAGATTTGAGCTCACTGCTGAAGGTGCGCCAGACATGAATGAAATTCAAGCAAAGATCTTCGCGCTCTAGGTAGGAGGAGTTTTTACTCTCTCCTTCTATCTTTTTTTGATTTTTTTTCTCTGCGTGCGTGTCTATTTATTGGTACGCACGGATAGAGAGGAGAAGAGAATCGGTAGATTTCCAATGTAGTCGGATAAAGTTTAATCCGCACGACACACTGGATTAAGAGATCGAATTTGAGAGTCCGGATCGCGCCGAGCTACTTTGAAATGAGTAACGCTGCGGCTAAGCTCATCGCAGCCCAATTAAGACGGAAGCCCGACTCCGTCCTCGGCCTCGCTACCGGCAGCACACCGCTGGGGATATACCGCGAGCTCGCGCGAATGCATAGGGAAGAAGGCCTCGACTTTGCAGGAGTGCGCACTTTCAACCTAGATGAGTACTACGGCCTCGCGCCGGACCATCCCCAGAGCTACCGTTACTTCATGGACGAAAATCTGCTCAGGCATGTGAACATCGATCCCAAAAACGTGCACATCCCAGGGGGACTCGTAAAGGACATCGAGGCGTCCTGCTCCGAGTACGAAGCCTCCATAAGAGAAGCCGGCGGGATAGACATCCAGCTGCTTGGCATCGGGCGCGACGGGCACATCGCATTCAACGAGCCCGGTTCATCGCTCGGATCAAGAACGAGGCTCAAGACGCTAGCCCAAGAAACGATTTCCGACAACGCGAGGTTCTTCAGGAGTCTCGACGAGGTGCCGCGATTTGCGATCACGATGGGGGTCGGGACGATCCTCGAGTCACGCCACATCGTTCTCCTCGCTAGCGGCGTGGAAAAGTCGGATGCGGTAAGGCTGGCTTTGGAAGGGCCCATTACTTCGGAAATAACCGCGAGCGCGCTCCAACTCCATCCAAGGGTCACTGCATTCCTCGACGAAGCGGCGGCGGAGAAGCTCAAAAGAAAGGACCATTACAAGTACGTGGAATCGATGCGGCAAGTCGTCGGCCAGGCAGATGTATGACCTCAACATTGAGGACTGAAAACAAATCAGTCCTAAGAGGCGTCGAAAAATTATTTCCGCAAACTGGGAACTACCCAACGTAAAAAGTCGAAGGGATGGTTACTCGAAAATGATCTTGGCGGGAGACGTGGGCGGAACGAAGACTTCCATCGCCGTTTTTTCATCGAAGCGAAACTTGCGCAAACCACTGGCGCAAAAGACATTCTCCAGCCCAAAGTTCGAAGACATCGAATCTCTCCTTTTCGAGTTCCTGTCCAAAAACAAGTACTCGATCGACCAGGCGTGCTTCGCCGTTGCAGGCCCCGTCATCGGGGGAAAATCTTCGATAACCAATTTGCCCTGGGTGATAAGCGAAAGGCAGATCAGACGCGTCCTTGGAATTTCTTCCGTGCTGCTGGTCAACGATTTGGTCGCCACGGCTTCGTTTATACCTTTTCTGAATCCGAAGGTGGACTATCTAGTCCTCAACGAGGGCAAGCCGGTTCAACGCGGGACTATTGCGGTGATTGCCCCGGGAACGGGACTCGGGGAAGCCTTCCTAACCTGGGATGGAAAAAAGTATCGCGCGTTCGCCTCCGAGGGAGGGCACTGCGACTTCGCACCTAGGGACACGGTCCAAATTGAGCTTTTGAAGTACATGCAACAAAAGCTTGACCACGTTAGTTACGAACGGGTGTGCTCGGGACCCGGGCTAAAAGAGATTCACACATTCTACCACAAAATCGTGGACGCGCGAGAGCGACACGCTGAACTTTCAAGAATGATAACCGGGGCTGACGACCCGGTCCCGATCATCGTCAAGGCCGCGCTCGGTGGAGTGCGCTGCGAGTTGTGCGAAAAGTCCCTCGACACGTTTGTGGCGATAATGGGAGCCGAAGCGAGCAACCTCGCGTTGAAAGTCTTCGCGACTAACGGCGTCTACATTGCTGGGGGAATCCCCGCGCGAATCAGACCCGTGCTGGAGGACGGGAAGTTTGTGGAGGCACTAACGAGGAAAGGGCGCCAGAGCGAACTTCTGACGGACATCCCGGTCTACCTCGTGCTGAATCCGGACGTTTGCCTGCTTGGGGCGGCCAAACTCGGCTTCGAGACATTCAGCGAAAGAACGAAGGATCGGAGGGTTCACGCACGACACTTTCGCTGAAAAAGTAGCCATTTCATATATTGCAAGATGGCAATGTTGGGATTGAACGACCAGGATATAATCTGGCATTCCAACTAATTCTGTGCAAATTCCTTTCGAAAAATCAATTTAGTATCAGACTGCGTCTGGAAATCCAATCTTCTTCATCAGAGCCTGAAACCTTGGATCAGAGCGAAGGTCGTCGAAAATGGGCTGAGCGTTCACATCAGGAAAATGACCCACGTGCTGCTCGTAAGCCCTCTCTAACCACTCTATGGACTTGTCCTTTTCACCTAAACCCAAGTAGGCTGCAGCAATTGCTACTTCTGACCTGTAGCCTTTTTCCCTCATCCTGAACAGGTCTGCGAGAATGTTCTTCACTTCATTGATCTTTCCAGCTTTGCCATAGGCGTAGGCGAGAAAGGCGTGGCTTCTAGCTTTTTGAGTTCAGAAATTCCTTTCTCGATCATTCCTTTCATAACATAAGCAAGGCCCAAATTGTGTCGCGCCAAAGCCGACTTCGGATCTAGTTCGATGGCATTTCTCGACAATTCTATAGCTTCGTCAATTTGGTGAGAAAACAGAAGCATCTCGCCTGCCCATGAGCATGTCCATGCTGACATCGGATCCAGTTCCAAAGCGCGTTTGCTTTCCAAAACGGCTTCGCCAAATCTTCTGCTCCACACCAGCAGCTGCGCGAGATATAAATGACCATCAACCAGGCTAGGATTAAATTCAAGAGATCCTCTGATTTCTATTTCCGCACGTCGGAAATCCCATTTGTGTAAAAGCAGAACCAGACCGCGTGCGAGATAAGATTCCGGAAGGGAAGGATCCAATTGGATTGCCTTTTCAGCAAACTTCTCGGCCTGCGAAAGCCTCATTCGATGGGAGCAGTTCTCTGACACCAATGATGGAGTAACAATTGGCAATCTCAGCGTAGGCTTGGGCGTAATTTGGGTCTTTTTGAATAGCCTGCTCACAATAATCTATTGTTCTTTTGAAAGAATCAAGATTCCATCGGTGCCGGTGAGAGCGACCTTTCAAGTAAAGACTGTATGCTTCCATATTCTGGGTTGGTTTCTTTCCTAACTCCTTGCTCTCTTTGGATAGAATTGTAATCTGGAGAGAATCAGCGACTTTTTGCGCGATCTCTTTCTGCAGTGAAAACACATTCTCGAATTTTCTGTCATAATCTTGAGACCACAGATGCTCGTCATTATCCACGTCGATCAACTGCGCTGTAATTCGCAACTCATCTGCCGCCTTCCTGACACTCCCTTCCAGTATAGCGCCAACATTCAGTTCTCTTGCGATTTCTGAGAGACTCTTGTTAGTTTGTTTGTACCTCAAGACTGAAGTACGGGAGATGACTTTCAGTCCACGTATTTTTGAGAGCGTTGAGATTATTTCCTCAGTCATCCCGTCCGCAAAATACTCGTCTTTGGGATCTGGACTGATGTTGGCAAACGGCAGAACTGCGATACGGTTTTTCTCTAGGGGCGTTTCGAACACACGTTTCTCATCAAATCTCGAAATCCCTTGCTGTGGGCTTGAGCCTTTGAAAACAGCTTGATCGTCTTCTAATCTTACAAACGTGTTGACAAATTCGTTTCTCAGCGTCCCCGCAGTGTTCCAAAATTCCTTGTTCTCAGAGTCTCCGGCATCGAAAAGATAATCGAACTTGATCCTTTCTTCGCCTCTGGGCATGCGTTCGATACAATGAATTGCAAGGTCTCGGATTTGACGTGCGCTGTTCAATTTTGGATTAAGAGCGATATAGTAGAGCACCAGCTTTTCGACTTCATCGGTCTGCCGTCCCTTTTCGCTTGAAGCTCGCAAGAATTGGGTTGATGCGACAAGGATCCTGTCGCCCAAAGCTAATCCCGGAATAGCTGATTCATTGCGAGCCGGTATTCGACTCAAGAGATCAACTCCCTTTGGACGTTTGGCAATCCTCTCCTTCATCTCCGAAAGGGAATTACCACTACTGCCAGCAAGGATGAAGCATGTCCTGATGGTGTTCCTATCAGGCGGTTCAAGATATGGGAGGAGAGCTTCGTACGGCCACGCTTCAGACGATTTGGAGTCTACTTCGTCCATGAAGCACAAGCGGGGCTTATTGGATTTCTCGATCTTAGAAAGTTCGCTTCTGAACTTCTGCTCATCCAGCTGCGCTAGGTTCAGTTCAGTGTAGTCTATTTTATCGCCGAGAGATTTTGCTATCTCCTGAACAAAGAAACTTTTGCCGCTGCCCGGTGGTGCCCAGATGAGGTAGTTGTCTCGGCCTCGAGTCTGTGAAGTTAGACTTGTGACTATCCGCTGCTTTGTATCCTTGAGAATATTTCTCGCGGACTCGTCGTATCTTACAATTCCGCCGACGACTCGATAATTTGAAAGTTCGATCTTGTGTAATTCGCGAACTAGACTAACAGCTGCTTGCTCGCCAGTGGGAGATGCGGAGGATTGAGGGTCGTCCAAATCAAAGAGCGCGGCTTGACGGCGAAACGCGCGCGCGCGCTATTATGATTTTACATCGTTTGAAAGGTTGGAAATTGAACTTGATTTTGACTAGAAATCCACCAGTAAGTTCAGTCCTCTCCTATTCCGCCAACAGAAGCTACGCGGGGCGTCACGTACGGTTTCAGTGCACTGTAAACTGCCCAGTTCATCGGCGTCGCAATCCCTTGTTCCTTTCCCATTCTAATCACAGTCCCGTTTAGAGCGTCGAGTTCGAGCTTTCGTCCTGCCAAGAGATCACGCATCATCGAAGGTGTTCCATTCTTTTCCAAATGATCTGCGAAATCTATTCGATTCTGAATATAATCGCGTCCGACATCAACCCCTTTGGCTTTTGCCACTTCATCGACTTCTTCCATGATCTGTTTGAACATTTCCCGGGTTTCGGGGTAAGACATGAGTTTTCCCACAGGCAACCGAATGATAGAACACATTCCGGCGAAACCACAAAACCATACCATCTTTTGCCAGAGAAGTTTGGAAATTTCGCTCGTGATTTCCGAGTCAATACCGGCTGATCTGAACACATCATTAATTCTTTCAGCCCTTGCAGTCTTTTGTCCGGTAATTTCTCCGAATACGACTTTTCTTATCTGAGTCATTACATGTATTACGCCGGGAGCCTGAACCTCACTTCCTATAAGAGCAGTCCCGGGAACAACTCGATCCGTCCCAACTACATCCGAGAATCTGATCGAAATTTTCGATGCCGTTTTGAAGAGTAAGAACGGTGCTGCTGCGTTCCAAAATGGGCAAAATCGATTTTGTTGCGCTGATTGTGTCATAGGTTTTGACGCAGAATAAGACGAGTTCGGCAGCTCCAGCATCTTTGGGGTTCTCGGATGCCTTAACCTGAATAGTGGAATCTTCATCGCTGGTGATCAAACGCAACCCGTTTTTGCGCATCGCGTCGAGGCGCTCTCCACGTGCTATGAAATGAACCTCATTGCCAGCACGCGCGAGACGGAAGCCGAAGTATCCACCAAGACCCCCGCTGCCCATAACTACAATTTTCAATTAGAAGATGTCCTTATGATTTGGGAAAACTCCCAGACTACTTTTTATTGATATGTCATTTTGATCTTCATCTTTAGGAGAAAGCTATGAGATACATCACAATTTCATCCAAAAACATCAGATTTGGACAACCCAGCTGAAGGCTTGCGGAATCTATTATTTCTTTTGGGATCTCTACTGAACCAAACTACTTTTTACTGAAATTATTCTTTTGATTTGACTATGCCTTTTCCACAAATGCAGGGTTTACCAGAAGGTGCCTCAATAACTGGATTGCTTGACTATGACATCCATAAAGTTGAATGGAACAAATACGAGCTGAAGGAGTGGAGTGACGGTTTGCTTTCTCGGGATGCCGCAGATATTTACAACAAACAAACTCAATCCAAATGGGATGCCAGTCTACTGTATTACATGGAATAATCAGACACGTGTGGTTGCGAGTGAGAAAGAGACAGGTAATTCTACTATGACAAACACTCCAGTTGATTGGTCTAAATTGCAATCAACGCTGGAAGAGACTTTGACGAATTCCGAACCGTGGAACGAGTATTATTTGAAGGATGGACATACGTTGCGCGCCCGGAGCGTAGTCACTCAAATTCGAAGAATTACGGGACACTTTGATCAAACAAATTTGCCACTTTTCGCAGTGATTACCCAACAAATTGTTGATGTTGTGCCAACGGAACGGTCAAAGAATTTCTCGGAAGTATAGTTTGTGAATCTCGGGCTATATGTTTGGGGCATTCCCGTGACATCGTATTGAACCTCATTTTCATATTTAATATCTTGCCGACTTGTTCGATCTTTTGCGATCAAATTCAAGCATGAAATTAAACCGGTCTTTTGCGCAACTGGAATTCCCGTTCCGAACTAGTGCCTGGCCATTGGTAAAAGTCCCCAGAAGGATATGGCAAGTTGAAAGGCTAGGAATCCTTAGAAGACGCTAAATCGGATACACGAAGGACTCACCTGAATAAGAAATGACCGCAATGCTTGAAAGTTCACAAAAGAACGGAGAATCAGAAGCTTATGCAGAACTGATCATCGTCGACGGAAGGCCCGTTACATCTACGAAACAAAACTCCAGGAATCGCCGTTGCAAAGAATGTGGATGCATCTGTTATCAGTGTCCGGCCCAACACACTTGTTGCACTATGACTGTTTGTTGTAGCGACAAGTAATCGAGGAAGCCGTCCGATACCTGGTTGAGAAACGAAATAAGGAGAATGAAATGAGAGAATCTCTTGAGAATCCTTTTTTCTTGAATACCTGTCGTCGAGACTTCTCCCTTGAGAAAATATTCCAGTCGTTTAACGAGAAATATTTTCAAGGAACGTTGCCTCAGTACAAGATTCTCATTGGTTCGAAATGTAAGAATTTTGCTCATTTGAGTGCCGGATATTGTTCTGTCAGAGATAGGAAGATCTTTCTTCGTTCCGGTGTTTCTAAGAATGGAACACTCCAGACTATGACTCATGAAATGGTTCACGCGAAACTTTGGTGGCTAACTAAGAACGGCCACGGAAAAGCGTTCATCAAGGAATTAGGACGAGTTCGAAAATTAGGCGCCCCGTTAAGTTCTCTCGAACTAGACCTTTCGGATGGATATGAGCCACCAAAATTAACTAAGCGCAATATTGAAAATTCAATTCAAGATGCTTTAGTAATTGAGGGACTTCCCAAAGGACAAGTAGCAAGATATCTGGAACGAGAATTTTACGAACCTATTTCAAGAATCAGCAAGGTAGCCGATATTGAAAAAGGGATTCAGAGGATTTCAAGCGATATGAAGACTTGAGCGGGCCTCTGGGGATTCGGACCCCAGACCCCTGGATTAAAAGTCTCACCAGTCTACGCAACTTTGGGTCGCGATAAACACCAGTGCTCTACCTGGCTGAGCTAGAGGCCCATTTACTCTAGTTCGTACAGCCGAACTTGAGCCAGATGCAATATTAAGCAATCGGCAGATTCAAACAAAATCTTTGGCGACGATTAATGGCAGCTGAAGCAAGATAATAGAGACGGAATAATATGAAAAATGTTACCAGAATAAAATCACAGGGGTCCGCTCCGCCTGAACGGAGATTCCGCCTCTGCCGTCCTCTCCTCGCCCTTTACGACCCTGTAGTACAGCACGAGGACAAATGCAACCAGCGCCACGATCCCGATGATGGAAGGGACAACGGTTGCAATGGTGTCAAACATTGCGTGGAGAAAGATCGCAGCAGCGAGTCCCTTCAGAGCAAGAAGAGGTTTCTTATGAAATTTCGCCTCCCCGAGATAAAAGCCGATCACCGCTCCAAAAAGGGCGTGCGATGGGACGCTGATAATCGCCCTAACAAGCGCGGTTAGAATTCCGGAGCTGAGGACGTAAAAAATATTCTCGACGGTTGCAAACCCCAACGCGGCGGCGACACCCAGAATGAGACCGTCCATCGGCTCGTTGAACATCTTCGAATTGTAAGCGTAGATTCTGACGGCAAAGAATTTCAGACCCTCCTCGAACAGCGCGACTTCAAGAAGAAAGTAAACGAAAACTCCCAGAAGAGTCGTGCCTTCTGGAAAGAGTATTTTGGCAAAAAGTTCTAGGAATATTGCCGGGAGGATCATGAGGGCACCGAGTGCGAACGTCACGGCGAGCAGTTTCTTGGACTCGTGCTTGTAGCGGTCCGAGTTGTAGAAAAACCACAGCAGGTATATCGAGGGAGCTATCGCGAGAACGAGTAGGATAGAAGTAGAGTCCGCGTTCAGCGAAAGCGGTGCAAAATCATAGCTCATGATCTCAACTGCCGGACGTTAACGGAAATCATCCTGCGTTCTTTGGCAGTATCAAAAGTTTTGTCCCATGAGCGAAAAGGGTTAAATTCAGAGTTGGAAGCGTGTCTCCCCAACCGTCCTCTCTTGCCCAGGTAGTATAGAGACGTTCGCGGTCGTAAAAATAGGTTAGTATGTGAGACTGCTATATCGGTAGCCTCAAGTGTCACTCTCGCGACCCGGGTTCAAATCCCGGCCTGGGCGCTTCACCCAATCGTTAAGTTCCATTCCTGCGTCCAATTATAATCCAGATAGAATCTGTAGAGGCTTATTTTTCGAGAAGAATCCGGAGCCTATTTGTAAAGATTTGGCAAAATGAAAGGAGATCTTTCGCCGAAGCCAAAAAAACACGATTCAACATGTGCTCGTCGCCCAGACGTGACCAGGACAAATTCTATAAGTTTGCCAACCCTTTTCCCGCGAGATCTGTGGCACCTTTCTTCATTAGTCATTCTCTACAAGATTGCGTAAAAAGCATAGAACTATTGTTCCCAACTCTCTAACGTCCTCTACCATTGTTACAACAATGAATCGGTGCGGAGATTAATCATAAAGATTAGTCTCTTTGATATTAGGAAGCCAATGAGTGATCCGATCTCGGTGCGAGCCGAAGATCTCTTGCTTGCATAATGTTTACGGATATTGTGGGATATACCGCTCTCGCCCAGTCAGACGAAGATCAGGCACTCAGGGTGCTTGAAAGACACAACAAACTCATGAGGCCGTTTTTCCAGAAGCAAAGAGGTAGGGAAATCAAAACGATTGGAGACTCTTTTCTCGTCGAATTTGAAAGCGCTCTCGACACGACGCAGTGTGCAATGGAGATTCAAGAGTTTCTTCATGACTACAATCTCTCATCGGCGGATGAATGGAAGATCCGACTTCGAATCGGCATTCATGTTGGAGATATCGTTCACAAGGGGGGCGATGTCTTTGGAGACGCCGTTAACATAGCGTCGAGGATTCAACAACTTGCGGAGGTCGATGGCATCTGTCTGACTCGCCAGGTCTACGATCTCATTCTAAACAAGATCCGGGTACCAATCGAGAGCATGGGGAATGTATCATTGAAGAATATCAGCCAGTCGATTGAAGTCTACAAAGTGGTGATGCCCTGGAACCGGGATGGTTCACAGTCCTTAGATCACGACACAGGAAGACGAATCGCAGTTTTACCGTTCACAAACATGAGCCCGGACGCAAACGACGGGTACCTCGCGGACGGTCTTACTGAGGAGCTGATTGATCGGCTGTCGCAGGTGAAACCGCTCGAAGTGATCGCGCGAACGTCTTCGATGAGCTACAAAAACAAAGACAAGAAGATTTCGGAAATAGGGAGGGAGCTCCAGGTCGGAACCGTCATCGAAGGAAGCGTCAGAAAGGTCGGAAACAAGATCCGAGCCACTGTCTTTCTCATCGATGTAAAATCTGAAAGTCGCCTGTGGTCTTCGAGATATGATAAAGATCTGGACGACATATTCGCGATTCAGGACGACATAGCCCAGAACGTGACTGGATCGATCGCAACCAGCCTCGGTCTGAATGTGCGACCTGTTTCGCATGAAGAAAAGGACACTGAAGATATTGTAGCTTACACGTATTTTCTCCAAGCGAAGCAATTATCGCACGAAACGGCTGAAAGTGCCTTGAGGGATGCTCTCAATCTGTTTGAGAAGGCGATCCAGAGAGATCCAAAGTTTGCCAGAGCGTATGTGGGGCAGGCGGGATGCTATTATTCTCTCGCAATGTACGCCCATATTCCTTTCCAACAGGCGATCGATAACTCCAGAGCATTACTTCGAAAGGCGCTTGCAATCAACGATATGCTAGCCGAGGCACATTCGGCGCTCTCGACAGTTGAGCAGATGGAGGACAACATGAACGCTTCCGAGAAGGAGGCCCGACGGGCAATCGAAATCAACCCAAACCTAGCGGACGCCTACTCCAACCTCGCGGGTGTCATGATGGTTGGAGGGGATCTCGACGAATCTGTGAGGCTGAGGGAGAAAGCCTACCAGCTCGATCCACTCGAGCCATGGAATATGACAAGCCTCGGGGACGAGTATTTTTGGTCGGGCAGGGAATCTGAGGCACTGGAAATTTGGGAAACTGCACTGAAGTTTGCTCCATACATGACCTATGACAGCATGATGGATTACTACATCTACAAAGAAGATTACGAGAAAGCCCGGAGCATAATACAGACTCTGCGAAAGCTAAATCCAGCTAATCAGGAAAATGATTTTTGGGAGGGGTATCTGGCTGCCGTCGAAGGCCAGCGAGAAAAAGCAATCCAAATGATCAAGGTTCTTCAGAAATCTTCTGAGGAGGGTTTCGTGGCAATCAATGGCATTGGGTTGATTTACTGCGCTCTCGGAGACCTCGATAATTTCTTTGAAGCAATGAGGAGGGCGGGTGAGAATCACACGATTTCCATTTCAGTCCTGAAGTATTCGCCAATGGCAACAAAAGCTAGGACAGATCCTCGATTGCAAGAAATATTCCGTAGGTACGAAAGAAAATCCTGAAAAAACGCTTTCTTGCGTCGCTTCTATACTTAGACAATTGACAAGACAAGATGCGAGGGAAATTTAGAATTGTGATAGATCCGCTGATTTGCAGGGATGGTCTCGGCATCCATTCCAAATTCGTGCCCCGTATTCGGATTTCGATCGTACTTTGGGAAAGAGCTGCTCGAAACATCAAGCCTGATCTTGTGACCCTTCAGAAAGAGGTTGCTTGTAACCCATAGATCAATCTTGAATTCATAGATTTTCTCTGGCACTAACAATTCAGGAGTCTCTAGCGATCCGTGGTACCTTCCGCGAATGATACCTTCGGTTAGGTGCATTGAGAATCCGTTTGGAAATACATCGGTGAGCTGTGCCCAAAAGTCCGTATCACGCGCGGAGGTCGCCGCATACAGAACCGCATGAACCGGCCCTGAGACTTCGGTGTCTGATTCAAGGGGAGATGTGGAGTACACGAGCACATCATCGCGCAATTCGATCGGCCTCTGGTCATACGGGCCCTCGGCAGGGGTAATCGATGAATCAAATATGTTTGGGCACGGGTTCATGGGATCGTATGTGAAAGCATCAATGTTTTCGTCCACTGAAGGTTGCTCCACTGATAACGTACCGTCGCCGAAAGAAGTGTTCGCCTTACCGCCAGAATGGAGAAAGTACTTCGTATAGGCGATGTCTTTGAACGGCCATTCTTCAGCCTTCTGCCACTGGTTCTTTCCCATAGTAAAAATGTCAACCTTGGGTTCGCTAGTAATCCCGTTGTCGACGCCCTTGAGCCAGTGATCAAACCATTCAAGTTTGATTCTTTGAAGATCTACCATCGCGCTGTCCCCGAAGTCAATCGGCCCTAGCTGTCTTGAGAAATTTACATGATGCGGCCAAGGACCGATGATTAGTTTCTGATTTTCTCTCGATCGTTCTGAGGGAGACAGCTCAGTCATCCTCACATAATTGATGTGCGTTCCAATTACGTCATCGTCGTACCATCCCGATATGTGAAGAACGGGAACATCGATCCGATCGAACTTGTCCTGATAAAATGATTTTTTCCAGTAAGCATCTGCCGACGGGTGTCCAATCCAATTCTTCCATGTCTTAGATTTTCTGCCGAACTTCTCGTCGATCGTCGCAAGCGGCAGGTGATCGTATATCTTCAGAGAATCGAAAATCGACGTATCCGTGTTTCTCTTTCCTTCCACCATCGCAAGCCACTCTGACATCCATAGGACGAGCGTGCCATTCTGAAATGGAACGTTAAGTACTGGATCGGGCAACGCCACCGTGCAGATCATCGCCTTTAGGCCCGGCGGGTTTAGTGCCGCAGTACCCCACTGGTTCCACGCAAGGTAGGAAGCACCCGTGGTGCCAATCGATCCGTTTGACCACTCCTGTTTCGCACACCAATTCAACGTGTCAAATCCGTCGGTGGGATCATCGAAGAACGGATGGTATTCTCCTTCGGAATCGTTTTTGCCGCGACAATCCTGGATGACGTAAACGTAGCCGCGGCTGGCGTAGAATTTTGCTTCGTCAGACATCCTCTTCTGAAATCCTGCAACAGTCTGGTAAGGGGAACGTGTTACGATGACAGGAAACCTTTCTTTAGTACCAGCTGGCCTGAAGATATCGGAGGAAAGTCTCACTCCGTCGCGCATTTCTTGCTTTACGCCGAATTCAAGATGAACCTCGTACTCGGCTTGATCAGGAGATTGTGCCAAAGTGAGTTCGCGGGTTGGCCTTGGAGATTTAAGAATGCCCCGGTCCGCGAGAACTCCACGCCGTTCCTGCGGGTAATGTCTGTTCTACGTGCAGCAAAATAACTCTAATATATCCGCCGTCCCGGTCGGATTCGTCAAATTTGTCTACTAGCGGATCAGATAAGACGATTTTTGTCAGGCAGGCGACGGGCCTTGTCCGGCAGATTTCCGGGTTGGAAGCGCTCGGTATGTGTGTCACCCAGATGGGTTTGTTGTACGTCTTCAACGTCGTCGCGTTTACTCCGGCATTCTATCCGGATGCCAATCCGCTCATCGGTCCGCTCATCGGGTTCTTGTTAGTCTTACCCGTTGCTGGAGTCTACATTCTATTTTCCATTGGAATCCCCAGAACAGGTGGAGATTATGTCTGGGTAAGCAGAGTCGCAAATCCCGGCATAGGCTTCGTGTCCAATTTCGCTCTTACCCTGATCGTTCTGTCCGTGGTAGGGTCTGTTGCACCCTGGATCGGGCAGTGGTCGTTTGGCGAAATGTTCTACGACCTGGGCATACTCGGGAACAACTCCAATTACATCAGCATTGCAAATAGTCTCCAATCTACAGGAGATGCATTCTGGATCGCGGCTGTTTTCATCGTAATAGCGGGACTGATCGTGATCGCAAGCACGAAACTGGCTGCGAATGTCGTGAAATATTGGGCGTTTATTTCGATAATAATCGGGGTGATTTTCATCGCTACAGTCCTGTCGGCAGGAAGTACTACTTTTGCAAACAACTTCAACGCCTACTCAGGTTCGAATATGACGTATAATCAGGTGATATCAGTCGGTCAGCAGCAGTTCGGCGCGTATAACGGAGTGCCTCCTCTGTTTAGCAGTTCAACACTTTACGCGGCCGCTCTTGGTCTTCTCGCTTTCCTGGGATTCAACTCTTCTGCATATTTTGCAGGCGAGGTGAAGCAAAACCGCAAATCGCAGATTCTGGCTCAATTCGGTGGCACAATAATCTTCGCAACTTTCATAACCATCATGATCGCAGTCGAGTATTTCGGAGAAGGACCAAAATTCGTCAATTCAATGGCGGGGATGTGGATCAACGGTTACGGCAATTATCCTTTCCTAGCAGGAACGCCGCCTCTTGCCTCGGGGCTGTCAATTTTCTGGACTAGAAATCCTGTCCTTGTTTCCATGTTTAACATAGGTTTTGGCCTCACAGCAGAAGTCATGAATATTTCGATTTTTTTTACTCTGAGCAGAAACCTCTTTGCATGGTCATTTGACAGAGTAGTTCCGGCAACATTTGCCAGCATAAACTCGAGAACTAGGACTCCCATCTACGCAGTAATTGTGATGACGGTGGTCGGAATAATATACACCTACTTTTCCATTTTCCAGTTCAGTCTCCTGTCTTCACTGTTTAACTATGGGACAGCAGGTCAGTTTCTCGTCTTTCTCGTGGTTGCTGTGATTGCGGTTGTCTATCCGTACAGAAGAAAGGATGTTTTCGACGCATCTGATCCAACCGCGAAGCGCAAGATTGGTGGAATCCCGTTGATCACGATCTTGGGAGCGATAAGTGTACTAGTTTGCATCGTAACGATCTATGCTATCATCAAGCCGCTGATCGGGGGCGCCACGTTCGTGGAGACACTTTTCGCTGGCGTCATTGCGACTTTCGTCCTCGGCGCGGTAATCTATTCTATATCTTACTTCGTCAGGAAGAGTCAGGGGATCGACTTGAGCCTACTCCAGAGAGAAATCCCGCCGGAGTAAAGACGCCGAAAAATCAGCCGTCTGTGAACCCGAGTCTTATTCCGCCAAGCTTTGAGCTAGGCATCCAGGCGACCCTTGAGCTCTCCCGAATCCAAGGTTGCTCCTCCTTCAGATTGTAGCGCATGCGCGTCTGGGGCAGGGAAGATGTACCTATCAGAAAAGCGCACGGGGAATCTCCAAACTGCCCTAACCTTTTCGAAAGCCACGAATCTTCCTTCTGGGGGGAGGCGATTACCACGGGAGAGTCTTCAAAATCGGCAACAATTAATCCTCGAAAGTCCCCCGTGAGATTATTGTTCCTGACCGGCTCTTTCCAGCCATACACCTTGTGAAATAATTTCACTTCTCTTTCGAGATCTCTTACTCCGAGGATCACTTTCGTTACTCCGGTGAGCTCGGAGGATGAGACGCTAGGTGAGGGCTTTACCCGGTATTCTCTCGGCGTCTTGTCCTTTATCAGGAAGGGCAGCGTCGCACCGGGTCCCGCGTCTCCGATGAATGCAAGCTCCCATTCCACCAAGACTCCATCGGGACGCTCTCGATAGTAATCATCGGGTCCAATCGTTGGAATTCCGAGACTCTTTATTCGCTGAACTTCGGAAGCAAGATCATCGACCCGAACAGCCCAGGCGCACGGCCCTCCATTCTCGGCGATCTGCCTGCCCCATGACGGCGAAGGGCTGCCCGGTTTTACGACTGAGATTAGTTCGATGTAAGACCCGTCGTTGAACGCAAGAAGAGACATGTGGGTAGCGCCACTGGAATGAACGCCACCGTAGTCAGTTTTCAGGCCAACACTTTCAAAGGCATCCTGCAAAAAAGTTAAGTTGCTCCACGCTATTGACACGTGATCAATCTTCGTTGCGACAAACACCTGAATTCAAAACGTTATGACGCATTGATTTAAGCATCCTATTGAAGGTCTGTTCCAGGATGACTGGAGAGTATCAAACCACATACAGTTCTCAGGTTCCTTATGATTGGGAGACGAGGAAAAAATATCTCGACCTCCCGTTCCCCATGTCAGAATATGATAGGCGGGTGAAACTTCTTCGAGAGATAATGTCACGAAATAAATTGGACTCGGTGCTCATCTTCGGCAACTCTTCAGATTACGGCGATCTGGTATACGCTTCGAACTTTATCCCGTTGGGAAGGGCTGCAATAGTTGTTTCAAAAGAGGGAGATCCAACGCTTGTTACCGATGCAATCCTTCACGGCGAGCCGATAAATTCCTACGCGTGGTTGACCTGGATCCACGACTTTATTCCCGTTCCGAACGATCTGAATCGATTCGCAGATGTTTTGGATCACATCCTATCGGACAATAAATCCAAAAGAGTCGGAGTCGTCGGTTTCGACAATATTCCCATCATGATCTGGGAACGCCTCAAAAATGTACATGAGATTGAATGGGTAAATCTATGGCTAGAATTTCTTACCATGAAAAGCATCCGCAGCGATCTCGAAATAAATCTGCAGCGGGAAATAGGTGCGATCACCGCCTTGGCTATGAAAGTAGCCATCGAATCAATTTCATCCGGGATGACGGAAAACGAGATTGCGGCCACTGCATACAGGGTGATGTTTGAGAGAGGCGCACACGACCGTAGTTTCCAGACTATCGTAAACTCTGGGCCGAGAGGCGGATTGAAGCACAGCTATCCGACCGCGAGAAAAATACAGACCGGCGATATGATCTATCTGGATATGGGGGCGATGAAATTTGGTTATCAAATCGACATGTCAAGGTCGGTCGTCCTAGGCGGGGCAAATAATGAGCAAAGACAGGTTCTCGACGTGATACTGAGCGCTTACAGCGTTTTGACTTCGATGATGAAACCAGGAAGGAAAATGTCCGAGATTGTCGCCAAGGCTCACGAGCTTGAAGAAAAATCCGGACTCCGAACGAAATTCGAGGATCGGATGTATCTCGGTCTGATAGTACACCACGCAATTGCAACTTCATTTTTCGAACTTCCCTCTCTCGGATTGCCGGACGTCGTATTGAAGGAAAACATGTCTTTCGCATTCGAGCCGATGGCTCACATCCTGGATTTTGGGACTGCTGTGATCGAAGACACTATTCTCGTAACGAGCCGCGGAGTCGAGTCCCTAACACCTTACGAGCTAGTCCACTGGTAGACGGACGCTCCGAGTTGAAGTAGATCGGTGTCGTTCTGCTGTCTTTGGGCCGACATTTCGCGTTTCCTAGATTCTAGTTGAAAGAGGGCAGTACTTCAGTACTGAATTTCTTCAGCTGGGTAATCTGGTCCCAGGCGACGAACCTGATGTTAAAGTCCTGAACTCCTGCCGTTATGTAAGCTTCCAGTTTCTTGGAGACGTCGTTTCTGTTTCCAAACGCTACCCAGAGATCCAGAATTCCCGACGGATCTTCCCGATAGTATTTTTGAAGGAAATCTGCAGACTCTTCTTTCGCCTTGCTCTTGTTCTCATCCATGTTGACATTGTGGTAAAGAGAAGCCTTGAACTCGTCCTTGGGCTTTTTGTACTTCGATACGCAGGTGAGCACCTTGTCGAGATCTTCCCTGAATTCATCCGGGCTGACCATCGTCGTCATCCAGCCATCTGCGTACTTGCCCACCCGGTCAAAGTTTGCCTCGATATTTCCGGGTGGACCTTCAAGCTCGCCGGTGGAGCGCGGGTTCGACGCGATCCAGATCGGACAATTTTTCTGCGCGGGCTTTGGCTGCACCGTCACGTCCTTGAACTTGAAGATCTTCCCGTTGTAAGATACATTGTCTTCGCTCCATATCTTTCGCAAGATCTCGATGCCCTCCTCTATCCTCTCCACCTTGTCCTTCGGCGAAATTCCGAACGCGTCGTACTCATTCCTGTAGATCGGGCCATGCCCCGTCGGAGTCCCCTGACAGACGACGAGTATAGTCCTCCCGCCGGAAAGCTGGTCAAGCGTCGCCCACTGATATCCAAGAAGTATCGGATGCCTCAATGGAAAGCTTGCAAAACACGAAGTTCCCAGTTTAAGCCTCTCAGTTGCTCCAGCTACCGCGGAGAGAACGGAAATCGAATCCAACCGAGGCTTTGCGAGAATGCTGTCGCCAGCCCACACTCCATCGTAACCGTACTCTTCGGTCAACCTCGAAAGTCCGATAACGTCCTTTCTAGGATCTGAACCTGAGAACAGGACGCCCCTCGTGGGCAATACGATTCCGAATGTGATTTTCTTCGACAACTCATTCCAACCTGAGAATGGAACGTCGTCAAACGGCGGTCTTTTCTATTTTTCTTTAACGATCGGCCGGCCCCTCACCGGATAATCTGGATTGTTGAATTCTCTGTCGGTGTGCTCTCCTGGTGTAACGAGTTCGTTGACCAGTTTTTCGTCCTCCCGAGTAATCGTCAAATCCAGAGCCCCCAGGTTGTCCTTCAACTGCTCTAAATTTCTTGGCCCAATTATCGCAGAAGTAATCGAAGGATTTGCGAGAACCCATCCGAGAGCAAATTGAGTGACCGTACTTCCATGCGAACTGGCGATCTCCTTGAGCTTGTCGGCGACTCGAAAACTTTCTTCGCGCCATTCTGTCTCAAAGAGTCTTTTATTCCCCTTGCCTGCTCTCGAGTCCGGGGGCGGTTCCTCTCCAGAATGATACTTTGCCGCGAGGACACCGCGAGCCAGCGGACTGTAGCATGTAACTCCGATTCCATATTTCTCACATAGAGGCAGGAGTTCCACCTCGATGTCCCTGTTGACGATGTTGTACAATGGCTGGGTGCAGACGAACTTTTCGAGATTCAACCCCTCGCTTTTCGCCAACGCCTCCATGAGAAGCCATGAATAAAAATTGCAGCAACCGATGTATCGAATCTTTCCGTCCTTCACGCACATATCCAGCGTGCGAAGAGTTTCCTCGATCGGCGTAAGATAGTCAGGGTCGTGAAGCAGGTAAATATCGATGTAATCGGTCTTCAGGCGCTCCAGGCTCTTTTCTAATCCGCCTAGGATGTGATACCTACTGAGGCCTCCATCGTTCGGCCCGTCACCCGTCGATCAAAAACTTTGGTGGCAAGAACAATGTCTTCGCGTCTTCCTTGGATCGCCTTCCCGACGACGATTTCTGACTCACCGCCACCGTAGATATCTGCAGTATCGACAAAATTGATGCCGGAATTGATTGCATGATTGAAAATCTTTATTGCTTCTGGCTCTTCGATTGAAGTCCCAAAATATTGCGTACCCAGACAGATAGGAGAGACTTTCAATCCACAATTTCTTCCAAGATTGCGAAACAGCATGCAATCCCTCTTCATTAGGAGAGTGTTTAATTTGTTTTGACGGGAGTTCATCTAGATACAAATATTCGAGCACTTGATTTTCTCCTTCAGTATCATTATTGAGAATCGTGTTAGGGCTGTAAATATCAGCTCTGAGAATATTCATGCTGACGGTGTTATCATAATTGTGCAAGCACTGTGACATCGAGAAGCAGGAACGAACATGCTCGTGCATCTGCAAAACGGCTTTCTCTAGGCTAGTCCAGGTCGCGAAAGAACCTCTTGCGGAAAATCCAAGTCCGGGATATTCCACGCCCTGCTCCAATTGCAAACACTTTGTGACATGGAAAGCCTTGATCTCGAACACGAGTTGAATTCTAGACGCCCCACGTTTTCAGCCAGCCGTTCGTTCGAGTAATCGATATATCACTACAAAACCGTGACTTGATAATTTTCGAGCTGCTCAAATTGGGTGCTTAACAGATGAGGACGAAGACCTCGCAAACTGTCCACGAAAAGAAGATACTGAAAATCTTGACCATTCGTAATGGACTGACTAGGAACAAGATAACGTCGATTACGAAGATGTCACGTAAGAGATGTGCCGAAACTCTTGACGCCATGGTTACAGACCAATACCTCAATCTGCAAAACGAGAAATACGAAATAACGCCGCAAGGAGTCGCCTACCTTGAAGAAATGACAAAGAGAGACAAAAGAGGTAGACAATCTAGAAATCAGCTTACCGGAAGAAATTATTGAAGAAATGACAGCGGGATGACTTTCCAGTGAGTCTTCCGACCGAATTACCAGTCCAAAAAGCTCCGTCCTGTAGTTCGCTTTTTAAGCCGGCGGCTCTGTTGTACAGTGTTATCAAATGTCTGCAACTCTTACTCCAGCTACTACGTCTTCAGGTCAACAGGTCTTAATTTTGAAGGAGGGTTCGTCTCAAACAAAGGGTCGAGACGCCCAGACCAACAACATCTTCGCGGCGAAGTTGATCGCCGAGATTGTAAAGTCGAGCCTTGGTCCAAGAGGCATGGACAAGATGCTCGTTGACAGTTTGGGCGACGTCACGATCACAAATGACGGGGCAACGATTCTCAAAGAGATTGACGTGCAGCATCCGGCCGCGAAAATGCTGGTCGAAATCTCAAAGACAACCGACAGTGAAGTTGGGGACGGTACCACCTCCGCGGTAGTACTCGCAGGTGCACTGCTTGAAAACGCGGAAGAACTGATCAAGAAGGACGTCCACCCGACGGTTATCGTTGACGGTTATTCTAAAGCTGAAGAAAAAGCGCTTGAAATCCTGAAGGAGATAGCCGTGAAAGTACAGCCAGATGACAGGAAAACTCTCGAGCGGATAGCAGAAACTAGCATGCAGACAAAACTGGTCTCCGACATCGGTAAGGAGCTCGCTTCCGTCGTGGTCGATGGAATGCTGCTGGTTGCTGAGAAAAATGACGACGGCACTTACAAGGTTGACATTGACAATATCAAAGTAGAGAAGAAGGCCGGCGGTTCGTCCAGCGATACGAGATTGATCAAGGGCATCATCCTGGACAAGGAAGTAGTCCACCCTGGCATGCCGAAGAGGATTGAGAATGCGAAGATCGCCCTGATTCTTTCGCCGCTCGAAATTGAAAAGACGGAATTCTCGGCCGAGATCAGAATCAACACGCCCAAACAGATGCAGGGCTTTCTTGACGAAGAAAATACAATGCTCGAATCGATGGTTGAAAAGATAGAATCCTCGGGTGCTAACGTCCTCATCTGCCAGAAGGGGATTGACGATATCGCTCAGAGTTTGCTCGCAAAGAAGGGGATACTGACGGTCAGAAGAGCCAAAGAGAGCGACATGACCCGCCTTGCGAAAGCTACCGGTGCGAGAACTGTAACAAATCTTGATGATCTGTCCGTGAAGGACCTAGGATTCGCGAAGCTCGTGGAGGAGAGAAAAGTGGAAAATGACAAGTGGGTATTCATCGAAGGATGCAAGAACCCCAAAGCAGTGACGATACTCGTCCGCGGCGGATCGCAACGAGTCGTGGATGAGGCAGAAAGAAGTCTCCACGACGCGGTCATGGTCGTGAAGGATGTTTTGGAAGAACCCGCGATTGTTGCCGGTGGAGGAGCTCCGGAAGCCGAAGTCGCATCGAGGTTGAGAGATTATGCTACGAAGCTTCCAGGAAGGGAACAACTGGCTGTGTTGAAGTACGCCGATGCTCTCGAATCGATCCCCCTGACGCTTGCGGAGAACGCAGGGATGGAGACAATCGACGTCCAAGTCGAGCTAAGAGCAAAGCACGCTCAGGGCAAGATTTGGTTCGGCATCAATGCGCGCTCGGGAAAGGTGGCAGACATGATGGATGAAGTCGTTGAACCACTCGCAGTGAAAGAGGAGATAATTAGGGCAGCAACCGAAGCTTCCAGCATGATACTGCGCGTGGACGATGTCCTGTCTTCAGGCAAGTCAAAAGGCCCGGCCGGCCCTCCACCAGGTGGAATGGGCGGCTACGGCGGCATGGGCGACTAGACATCTCGCAGAAGCCCTGAATCTCGCTCGAGATTGTTCGCAAATAAAGCTCCGCGGCAAAAATCTATTCGCTTGTAGCGGATAGATGAAAACTAAGGTAGCCGGTCTTATTGCCGATTGTCTAATGACGAGCAGGCTACTTCGTTCGAATAATCAGAGTTCAATGCGCAGGAAAATAACGAGTTCCGCGATTATTAGGTGTGTGGTTGGGCTGCATTCAACTATTTAGGATTGGAGAGTTGCCCAATTCAGTTGATCGCTAGTGCCCCGTGCTCTACTATTCTGATGCCAGTTTCCGGATATTTTGACATCTGGGTCGTTGCAGCTCTCTGAGCATGCGCCAAGTGCTCTTTGCATAGCAAATACGTTCGCATCTCCTTCGGCAATATGGGCCAGCTGTACTCTATCAATACCCAGTGCGTCGCTCTGTTTGTGCAGCCCTCGCTAGATTGACAAGTTGCCATATCGTCGCTTACCTACGTTCTCCCGTAACTGGATTACTATTTATGAATAGGAGGCCTCTGGTTTGTTATTAGCTCTCAATTGAGAGCTTTGGGCGACGTACCCAGAAGGAGATGTTGTGCTTACCTGCCCGGAGGTCGGTACTGCGTCATCTTTTTGGCGGCTTGATCAATCTCTTCCACAGTGAGGAGGGGAGTAGTCTTGATCATGGTAGTGCCGCTTGAGTTTACAGTTGCAACAAGCGCCGCCGTACTCGCATGGTCTGGTAACTCGGCGATGATGTAGACATCGTGATCACCAAAAGCGTAGTAGAAAGCCTCAATCTTTCCTCCTACACTCTTTACGGCCTGATCCGCAGCTTCACGACGTTTTGATCCTCCTTCTTTAGCGACCCCTTTCATACCATCTGCTGTGTAATTTACTGAGAACAGATACTTTGGCATGGGGGTTTGAACTAGAGCCCTGCTTTAATTGATTTCCCACAACGAAAGTCTCAGGCAGACTAATTGATTCCAACATCGCGGTGAGGATTCCCCACCATCTTCCGGGGATCAACGATTCGATCGAATTCCTCAGCGCCAATGTAACCGCTCTTCAGAGCGGCTTCCCGAAGAGTCAAATTTTCCACCATCGCACGATGGGATATAGCTGAAGCCTTGTCGTACCCGATGACCGGACTCAACGCCGTAACTAGCATCAACGACTCTCGAACGTACCTGTCGATCCTTACGCGATCGAGTTCGATTCGCTCGATGCTGAACTCTCGAAGCTTGGTCATGGCGTCCCCGAGAATTCTTGCGCTATGCAGCACGTTGTTGATTATTATGGGCCGCATGGTGTTCAGCTCAAAGTTTCCCTGAGATGCAGCGAACGAAACGGCATTGTCCTCACCGATGACCTGTATGCACACCATGATCATAAGCTTCTTCCTGTGTCGGGTTGACTTTTCCCGGCATTATCGAGCTTCCCGGTTCGTTGTCAGGCAGGATTAGTTCATGAATTCCCGCCCTCGGTCCCGATCCCAGCCATCGAAGGTCGTTCGCCATTTTCATCATGACGATCGCGAGGCTCTTCAAAGTCGAACTCGCAACGAGCATCGCGTCGAGAGAGGCAATCGCGGCGAACTTGTTTTGGGCGGTCACGAAAGGATGTCCGGTGAGACGAGAAATTTCGACAGCGGATCTTTCGCCAAAATCTTCAGGTGAGTTGATACCCGTCCCTACGGCGGTCCCACCCATCGCAAGACGGTAAAGGCCCTGAAGAGCCTGCCTCAACAAGACCAAAGAATCTTCGAGCTGTGAAGCATATCCGGACCACTCCTGACCCAGAGTCAACGGGGTCGCATCCTGCAAATGGGTACGGCCTATCTTCACGATATCAACCCACTCGCGCGCTTTCGCTAGAACGACAGACCTGAACACGGTGACAGCAGGAATTAGGCGATCAGTAAATTCATAGACAGTCGCAATGTGCATCGCCGTAGGAAACGTGTCATTCGAGGACTGACTCATGTTGACGTCGTCGTTAGGATGGATCGGTTTCTTGCTGCCCAGTTTTCCTCCAACAAGCTGGATCGCCCGGTTGCTTATCACCTCGTTCACGTTCATGTTAGACTGGGTACCGGAACCGGTCTGCCAGACATAAAGTGGAAACTCGCTGTCCAGTTTGCCTGAGATGACCTCGTCCGCGACTTTGGCTATCAGATCTGCTTTCCACTTCGGCAATAGTCCCTCAGCAGTGTTGACCAGCGCCGCAGCTTTTTTCACGTAGCCGTATGCGTGGTAAACTTCCTTTGGCATCCGGTCGTTTCCAATCGGAAAATGAATCAAAGACCTCTGAGTTTGTGCGCCCCAGTAATGATCTGCCGGGACTTCGATTTCTCCAAGTGAGTCCGTTTCCTTTCGCATCCCTGTGGCAATGATGCCGATTGGAATATCCAGGATTTTCGGTTCATCCCCTTGAGTTTTTTCGCTGGCTGGCATTTGTTTCCCTGATATGATTTTATCCTTTAATGATTCAAGTTATTAAACGCGGTATCGAGATCTCTCTTTGAGCCCGTTTGACATTCGCAGAAGTTCGGGTTCACGGCAGAGATGGAAAGGCTGAGACCTTCAATCTTCTAGTGGATACTGGATCGGTATATACTTGGATAGATAGTGATTCGCTCGTTCGACTAGGTATAGAACCCAGAGTTGAGAAAAGGAGGTTCAAGACGATAGAGGGCAGAGAGATCTCAAGAAGTGTCGGGGAAGCCGAGTTAGAAGTTGGCAGCGAGAGAGCCACTTCGATAGTTGTATTCGCAGAGCGAGGCGATGCCTATGTTCTGGGAGTCTATTTACTCGAAGGACTTGGCTTCGAGATCGATCCGGTTGCGAAAAAGTTGAAAAAACTTGAAACGTTTGCCGCCTATTGACTCTATTTTCTAGGCGCGAGGCCATTTCTCGGAGTGCGTAACCTTACCGCTAGCAATCGAGACCCACGCGCTTTTGTGGCAACCAATTTAGGAACCGGGCGCAGAGTGGTTGAATGAAATTCAGTTCCTGCCAGATTACGAAGACGGATACTGGAAGATGTATGGTTACAACGAAAGGGAGGACATCTGGGATGAGGAACGATTCGCCACGAAGGAAAGCATTCCAGACGCCGTAGCTTGGGATTTGCCCGATCTAAAATTTCGCTTTCTCGAAGCATTCGAATTCAACCAATAAATAATGAACGACTGAACTGTCCATCCGACTAAATTGTACAGGCGCCGATTCGTCGTCTCTTTTGCCATACTTGCAATTTTGCTCGGCGCGACTGCGTTGCCGCTCGGCGCGCTGCCAGCGCTTTCGAATTTACTGAACCCTCAGATCGGAATCTGGGCGCCTAATTCAAACTCGGTTGAAACGGGACAGAATTCCTTTTCAGTCTCGCAAAATGGCTCGACCGCAGGCGTTGCGACGGATATCGACCCAAACGGATTCATCCGGATCGCTTCAAACGAAACGTGGGCCCTTTACTACGAACAGGGGTACTTGACAGCAAAGTTCAGATTGACCCAGATGGATTTCACTCGACGGCTCGCCGAGGGAAACCTTTCCGCGATACTGGGGTCTTCATCACTCGGAAGCGACGAGTTCTACAGAACTCTTGAGATGTACCCGGTTGCTCAGGAGATCGTGGGTAATCTCTCAAAAACCAGCCTCGCCTACACTGCAGTTAGCGAGTACACCGCGGGTGTCAACTTTTACATTTCATCGCTGACAAAGACTACGCTACCATTGCTCTTCGAGCTACTGCAATATTCTCCTGCTCCGTGGAGGATGGAGGACACCTACATCGTCCAGCAGTTGCTAACCTGGCAACTCAGCTCCTCGTTTGACCCTCTCTCGTTCAACTTCGCATTGGAAAAAATGCCGCAAAACGTCATAAACGCGTTCTATCCAGCATACCCCGGGTCGGTCCAGCATCCAGTCGAGCCGTCATCTCTTAATGCGACGATCTACGAAGGGACCGGCAACCTCCAAAATCTCTCGCTCTACTCCCCGACGATCCCGAACCTGAATGTCTCCCCCGATCAGACAACGAAATTTGCAATTACCCCAATCTCGAACAATCGAGAGGCAAACCTCATTCTCTCCCCACTCCTATCGGAGCTGGACTCAATCCGCTACTCGCTGCCATCATTCATCGACAAGGGCAGCAACGACTGGGCTGTAAGCTCGAACTTGACTGGAGGTGGTGCGTTGCTCGCAAACGATCCGCATCTTTCAATAACGGTCCCGCCAATCTGGCTTGGCTTCCAGCTCGTGGGGCCAGGGGAGAATGTTGTCGGAGTCTCTTTTCCGGGAGCTCCGGGAGTAGTCCTAGGACACAACTCCTACATCGCCTGGGGCTCCACTGATTCTTATGTCCAGGCAACCTACTTTTACTACGAGACCCTGAACCCGTCCGACACTAGCGAGTACATGCACGACGGCTCATGGACAAAGTTTGACATCTTGAACGAATCTATTTCCGTCGCAGGATCGAGGACCGTTATTCTGTCGATAGAGCGAGCGGCAAACGGCGTGATAATTCCGGGCTGGAACGGGACAATTGCGATGGACTGGACGGGCCTCTATCCGACCAACGAAATCGCCGCGGTGCTTTCGCTTGATTACGCACAAAATGTCTCCTCGGCGCAAAACGCCCTAACCAATTTCCAGGTCGGAATCCAGAACTGGGCGGTTGCAGATCGCGAGGGAAATATCGGGATTTTCACCTACGGCTACTATCCGATTATCGAGAGAGGAAATCCGAGAGGGATCCTTCCTGGAAATGGCAGCTTCGACTGGGTCGGCTCGATTCCAATCGCAGACCAGCCTCATCTCTACAATCCTTCCAACGGTTTCGTTTTCTCTGCAAACCAGATCCAGGTGTCGCCCAGTTATCCATACTACATCGGATGGGACTATGAATCGGGATACCGCGCGGATCAGATATATTCGACATTGAATTCGACAGCGCACCCGAACGTCTCTACGATGGAGCTGCTGCAGTTATCTGACCACGATTATTCGTCTAACATGTTTCTCAAGCCTTTAATTACGGCGCTGGAGGGCTCAAATTACAGCTCTACAGCCGAGTTTCAGGCGCTTTCCTCATGGAATGGCAACATGGACATCAACTCCTCTGCGGCAACAGTCTACTACTTTTGGCTCAACTCATACATCAACGACACTTTCGTTCCGTACATGAGTTACTATAACATCACGCTGGATGAAGGACTCTACGGGACGAGCTTCTTTGTGGGATCGAGTTCTATCGACCAGGGGCCCCTGATTGAGGATCTCGCCAATTGGACCGTAAACTATCCCACGATTCAGTGGTTCAACAATCCGTCCAACGGAGAAAAGCGGAACGCAACGATACTGATGGTGCAGGCATTCGGGGAGGCGCTAGACCAACTCTCGTCTATCCGGGGGAATTATTCCGAGAGTACGTGGGCGTGGGGAGAGATTCACATGAGGTACGATCCCAGTCTGTTCGGGCTTGGTGCTCTTGACGGGCCGATCTTGTCGGCCGAAGGAGACGACAATACACCGAACGCAGCTTACGGCCTGAACTCGACAACCGGGCCGAGCTGGCGGCAGGTTACGGACATGAGTCAGCCGATCACTTCATCGTTCGGGATTTACCCTGGCGGTCTCAGCGAAAATTCCCTAACGCAATACTACTCGAACACCGTCTCTGACTGGAATGATGGAATCTATTACACGTTGATCCCTAGCAGTCTTCCGAGCGTCTTCTACTATCTGTATCCCGGAGGCAGTTCCTCGCCATGATGCGGATAACCGAGAGACTCTATGCTCTTGTGGTCATCGACCTTGTTGCAAGTTTCGCGCTGTCTTACGTGGGGCTATGGTACTACGTCTTCGCTCCTTCTGCACTTCTGGGCTTTCTCCTGAAGAGCAGGTGGTCGAACCTGGCTTACTTCGGTCTGTCTGGGGCCCTCGGTGCGGTAATTCCAATCTTCTTGTCTGACACAGCTACCAGGATTGCAAACGCGTCTCTCGTCGGAGCAATCATAGGACTTCCGGGCGGATTCGTGGCTCCCCTTGGGATTACGATACTGATCGCGTTTCTCGCATCCGGGCTTGCAGCTGTCGTCACTTCGTCGCTGCGGCCCCCAAAGTAATTTAGAGCGTTGTTTCTAGGTACCAGAGGACTTCCGGGCTCCCAAGTACATGTCGCCATCAAGGAAAAACGTCGGCGCCCCAAACGCGCCTCGCTCGAACGCTTTTTGAGTATCCGCCCTAAGTCTTTGCTTGGTATCATTTTTGTTTGTAAACTCATCGTACAAATCATAATCAAGCTCAAGTAACTCGACGATTACCTTTAGTGTCGCCTCATCTGCAATGTCGAGGTTATCCGCCCAGCATGCTCGAAACAATCGATGAAGATAGTCATGATCCTTGCCTAGACTCTTCGCAGAGTAATATCCACGTATTGATTTTAGCGAATTCACAGGAAACCGTTCGTGGGAAAAATGGAACCCTATTCCCAATTTCCGCGACAACCGTTGCAGATTTCTCTCCATGTAATTGAACTCGAGAGTCCCAAGCGGGATAGGCGCGTCGTTTGTTGACTTGAGTAGTCCGCCTAGAAATATTGGAGAATAAACGACCTCAATTTCCTTCCTTTTCTTGATCCGTCCATTTTCGCCAGCGCGACGTAACAATTTGGACTGGAAAAATCGAAAATAAATTCAATTGTTCTCATGGATTATTGGTAGGACTTGTATTTCTTAAGCGTGGCGAGTAAGCGATTTCAATATACGCAGCTTTGCAGTCGAGAGTAACTATGCAAGAGTCCGAGGTTCCCAAATTTGGCACTGATGATTGGTTCCTTGACGCGTCTCCCTGGTACGAGTTCATGCTTCGCTCGATGCCGATCTTTTTGGAGCGCGGAAGCGGAACTTGGAACGTCTTTAGCTACAATAATGTCGAACGCGTCCTGACCCAGTTTAGTACATTCTCTTCCGAATTTGGCGGATACGACGGATTATCCTCGTCGGGAGATTCCGAAGAGGCGAACATCATGGGAAGCATGCTTACGACGGACCCTCCTTTTCACACCAAGCTGAGGAACATCGTCTCAAAGTCATTCACTCCGGCGTCGATTTCACTGCTTGAGCCGAGAATCCGTGAGATAGCTTCCGGATTACTGAACGGCTTGGATGTCTCCAAGACTGATTTTGTAACGGACTTTTCCGATCCACTACCTGTCACTGTGATCGCCGAGATGTTGGGAATTCCCGGCGAAGACCGCAGGCGGTTCAAGAAATGGTCCGACAACGAAATCGGCTCCTCTGAAGAAAGCCCCGAGGCTCGCAGGAGAACCCACATCGAACTCGAGAGATACTTTTCAAAAATAATAGAGCAACGCAAGAAAAGTCCTCGCTCCGACCTGATCTCGTCGATAGTCACTTCCGAAGTCGACGGACAGCGCCTCACAGAGAGCGAAGCCGTGAGCTTTTGCATCCTTCTTCTGATCGCGGGAAACGAGACAACGACAAATCTTCTGGGAAACGCGATCCGCCTTTTCGCTCGCTATCGGTCCCTCGAAAAGCTCAATGAGAAACAGTCCCTCATCCCGAGTGCAGTTGAAGAAGTGCTTCGTTTCAGCTCTCCGGTTCGCGGCATGTTCCGGATTGCGATTAAGGACACGGAATTATCGGGAAAGCAGGTGAAAGCGGGGAATTCGTTGATGGCCTGGATCGGCGCTGCAAATAGAGATGGTTCGAAATTCAACAACCCAGGGAATTTTGACATCGAGCGAAAACCAAACCCCCACATCGCGTTCGGACACGGAATCCACATGTGCCTCGGAGCTCCGCTCGCACGGCTGGAATCAAGAGTCGCAATCGAGCTGCTGGCGGAAAGATACACCAAGGTCGAACTGAAAGTTAAGGATGATGAGCTGAACTCCGATCAGGAACGTCGCTATAGGTGGAGTCCGTCACTTGCCGGTAAAATTTGCCGCATGACAGTTGCACCAACTTTTCGACTTGCGTGCTTCCTAGCTTTCAATGGAGACGTGTTGGGTGCATTAACTGGATATCCGAGCTTCTGACAGACCTGCTCAAAAGTTGCGCTATGATATTCTAGCCACGGATGGATAGAAAACACCACCCCATACTTTTCGCCCGAGCCAATTACAAGCGAATTCTTGAGGAGCACCCCCATGTGGTGCTGGACCGATCGGTAGTCTATTCCGAGCAACTTCGAAAGTTGATTCAGGTTATTCGGTCTTGTCCTTATCGCATTCAAGATCCGCACTCTGTTTTCTCCGCCTCTGCTCCCTCCCAAAAGAAACCAGAGAAGCCGACGGAATTCTTCGTCGCCGTTTCTGTTTTCGCTCATATTCCCACTGTAAACTTCGCTACGAGTGTTTGACAACTACTATCGCTATAGTAGAACTACTAAAGCATTTCTCCAAATCCCCATTTACTACCATATTAATAGTAGTGCTCGAACTTATCAAAGAGAGCGATATCAATTACAGCCGGATTTCGTGCTCATTTGAATTCATGACAAGTGTGGAATCATTATATCCTATGGATCAAATTCTGCTTAGAGGAAGGAAAGTTGTTTTCAGAGCCCGAAGTAAATTACATAAAATCTCAGGAACTACTTAGAATAGGAACCGTGTCGAAAGGTGGCCAGCCGGATGTAGTCCCGGTCGGGCTAGAATTCGACGGACAGAACTTTTGGGTCGGAAGTCACAGCCAGGACATTTTCGTGAGAAGCCACAAGTACAGGAATGTCAAAGATGGAAACAAGAAAGTTTCGCTTACAATCGACGATCTCCAGTCGGTGGATCCCTGGAGACCGAGATGCATCAAGGTAAACGGCACTGCTGAAGCTGAAGATCACGACGGGCAGTTCGGTCCTGGGAAATATCTCAAGATTACACCGAAAGTCTCTTGGAGCTTCGGCATAGAGGGACTTGACATGGCGTCGGGAATGTTTTACAAGAAAACAAAACATTCCGGGATGTAATTTCCGTTTTGTTGCCTAGTCCTCCATGGATGAAAAATTGGAAATGGATATTGCAAGTAAGAAGCTCGGACCAATTACTTTGCAAGGGAAGTACGCGAGGCTCGAGCCGATCTCTCACCAATTTGCTCCTGACATTGTTGAAGCTGGAAAGGGTTCTGACTGGGCTTGGATGTCGGTAAAACTCGACGGTCTGGAATCAGTTGAATCGTGGATCGAAGCGACACTAGCAGCTCAGGCAAGGGGCGAAGAATTCGCCTTCGTCGTCCGGGATCTGACTACTAACAAGATAATTGGGAGTACGAGGTACATGGACACTCAGCCGAAGCAGAAGGGAACCGAGATAGGATGGACGTGGTACTCTCCAAGAGTGCGAGGCACCGTCGTCAACCCGGAGTGTAAATTTCTGCTTTTGAAACATGCCTTCGAGGACTGGGGGGCAGTTCGGGTCCAACTAAAGACAGACGATAACAACATTCACTCGCAGCGAGCAATTTTGAAATTGGGGGCTAAATTTGAAGGTAGGCTCAGAAACCACAGGTTCAGATCGGATGGATCCATCCGCGACACGATGGTGTATTCGATAACCAAGGAAGAATGGCCGGAAGTGAAATTGGGCTTGAGAAAGAGGATAGAAGAGTCGGGAAATCTAGCGTAAAAGGTGAACGATTAAGCCGCATGAACTTAACCCGAAAATTCTTAAACGCAAAATCGGTATGCGATTTGGAAACTATCCGGATTTGAGAATTCAGAGTGACAGGATTCTCCCGACCTTTGTCCTAGCGATAATAGTTGTCTCCGTGGCAACGATAATTCTTTTTTCTCCTAGTGTGGTATCCCTGATGGTCACTGCAAGCTCGCAAACATTTGGGATGCAGAATTACAGGATAGTGCAGTTCCCGCTACCAAAAAATTCCTCTCAGCCTTGGGGCATTTCAGTCGATGCTTCCGGAAGAGTCTGGGTTGCCGAGGCGGGATCAAACCAGATCGGCATGTTCAATCCCCAATCTAAAACCTTCAAAGAGTTTAACGTGCCTACTCCTAATTCGTTGCTCGAGCAGATCACAGTAGACGGATCTGGAAACCCGTGGTTTACCGAGCTGAATGGAGAGAATCTGGGAGAGCTGAACTCGGTCTCGGGGACAATAAGCGAATTCAAAATTCCAACAGCTCCTGGAAATCTTTCCTGCGGCCCGATCGGGGTCGCTGCTTCAAAGTCCTCAATCTGGCTTACGTGCGAATTCTCGAATCAGATAGACGAATTCTTTCCGACGAATTCGACATTTTTGTCGTTTGACCTTCCAGTCTTTTACTCTGCTCCTCTTGACATAGCGTTTGATTCTAGCGGAAACTTTTGGTTTACAGCAGCCGATTCTAACATGATCGGATATGTAACTACATCCGAGCTTCAACCCGGCACAAGTAAAGGCATCCAGGAATTTGCTCCGACGAACAGCAGTTATCTCACTACAATCGTGAATAGCCCACCTCCCACTGACCTATCAGTCAACAACGAAGCGCAAACGATAGTCTCAAGCCTCCAGACGCCGAGCCAGCTCGCAATCAGCCCCGATGGTAAGACACTCTGGATCACTGAGCACATCGTAAGTTCTTTTGACGAGTACAATATTGGTTCCAAAGTCCTCGACAAATTCTGGACTTCGCGGACTCATAACCCCAATTACGCTACCTCGTTGCCGAATGGGATCGCGATAGACAACAATGGCGATGTCTGGATCGCAGAGCATTATGGTAACAAGATTGCGGAGTTCAATCCCTCGACAAAAAGCATGATCGAGTATCCCATTCCGTGTTGCGGCTCCCAGATTGCCGGCACTCTATACCTTGCACTCGGGGAAAACTCAACCGTTTGGTTTACCGAATTCGACGGAAATAACATTGGAGAACTTGTACCAGCAAATTCCAATGAATCGGTTATTCTTTCGACAGGCAACTCTACTTCCGAGCTTGAAGCCAGCGGTGGAAATATCTCCGTTCCGATAATGATCTCTGCGGACTCGAACCAGAATATCGGTCTTGATATTTCGGGAATTTCGGGCACCGGAAATCTGCAGAATGCATCGGCCGTGTTTAATCCGCCTTCATTGAACTTCAGTTCTTCAGGTAAAGCTGTATCAAATCTTTCAATCTCGACAAACGGTCTTTTACCCGGGATTTACTATCTTACCATCAGTGGAAAATCAAACTTGACTGGAGACATCTATTCCACAATCCTGTCTCTGAAAGTTGAAAGCTCTCCTGACCACCCATCCCTGTTGATTGACGCTGCGGCGATAGGTGGGGCTCTAGCGGCGGTTGTTGTAAGTTCGTTAGTACTTGTTTCAAGGAGAAGACCGACGAGTAGGCGAGCGAATCGCAAGTGACGGCGTCTCGACGGTTTGGAAAATATGGGATTCGAACTGTCGTTCCGCTGCAAAACATTCAGCCAACTAAGATAAAGTGTGACGCTTGAGTACACAGAAAAGACGGAAGTGGTTTCTAATCCCGCTGGGAGTTCTGATTATCGCACTTTTAGTCGTAGGGCTTTCGTACTATTTTCTAGAACCTGCTACTGTGGTGAGTTACCTATACGTCTCCAAACCGCAGGTAGGCGCTTACACCATAGAGTACCCTACCCAATCTTCCTCAACCTCACCAAACGCAATAACCGTCGATTCTGCCGGCTACATATGGTTCACATTGGAGAACGATTCGTCAGTCGCTGAATTAATCCCGGCAAACGGAACAATTCACGAATACCGTGTGCCTGGAATAAAGAGTGGAAGTATGATGACCTGGGGGATGTCTGTGGATAATTCTTTGGGTTTGATCTGGTTTACTGAAGAATCTTCGAATTCGATCTGGAGTTTCAATATGAATAATCATCGATTCGAGCAGCACAAACTGGTCACACCAGACGCTTTTCCTTTTGGAATAACAATTGATACGAATCATAACGTCTGGTTTGCCGAGCTTGAAGGAAACAAAATAGGAGAGATTGCTGCAAACGGTTCCATGTATGAACTATTAGTGCCATCCAAAGGAGATCCTGAGCCATCAGGCATCACGGCCGATTCGACGGGGAAGGTCTGGTTCACCCTCCCAGGGACCGATTCGATCGGATCTTACTATCAGGGCAGTTTTACAATTGAAAACTTGACAGGTTTGATCACAACACCAGTAGGGATCGCGGTCGACTCCCTCGGGAACATATGGATGACTCAACACGGCCCAAGTTTTATTTCGGAGTTCAATCCAACTACGCACTACTTCAAGACGATTTCGACTTCGAACAATTCTCTGATCGAATCACTTCCCTATTTTTGTTGGGTTGACCAAAACGGCAATGTGTGGTTCAACGAGCACTATGGGAACGCGATGGGAGAATTCGACCCTGTCAGTAATAGTTTGATTGAATACTTTATCCCTACGGAAATTAGGGACGCCGGAAACATAAGTTACATGTTGACCAGTACCTTGTCACCCAGTGGCGAACCATGGTATACAGAGCTATTTTCAGGAAAAGTAGGAACAGTGAATACGACGAAAGCACTGGACGTTAAGGTGCAATTGATCAATTATTCTAGCCCAGTATCGATTCCGAACGGAAGTAAGATCAATCTGGGGCTATCGGTAACCAGTAACTCATCGCTCGTTTATCTAAAGGGTTACGTTGGCAATTTCACGGGCAACTTCACTTTCACATTTGCGCCTCAGCAAGGATCGGGAAGCTTCAATTCGGTAGTGGAGATTCAGAATAATGGATCAATGTCTGGGGTCTACTTTGTGACATTGACAACTCGGTACTAACACCCTCGCAGTCTCTAAAGTCGTAGAGATCATAGTCCAATAGCAATCAGGGAAAAAAAGTCCCGCGGGTCGGACTTTCAGGCGCGTTCACTGACCACGCTTTTTGAACCGACGACACTCCGGTTTCTGTAGGCTTGATAGGCTGGGTTGGGATCAGCGCCTCTACGATTCTTTGAGGAGCCGAGGATCTCTACAGCGTCTCCCCCCGGGACTTTTGATTATCCGAGGTCGGAAGCTCTACCAAGCTGAGCTACCGCGGGTAAAGAGGAACCTCGGTTCAGCGCATAAATAAGTATCGCGATTCTTGATTTTTTATCACTGAGAAAATTCTCGAAAACAGTGGCAATATCGTAAACGAAAAACTGTGACATAGAGATTGTCTTCTCGCTAAAGGTGTAAAACAAAATCCTTTAAAATTTGACGTATTTCATATCCCCGACAATGTTTATGTCCCATTCATCTAACTTCAGGGCTTTGCGAACTAATGTACCTCTTTCTTACCACATTCGTAAGAGCCGAGGAAGAAGGACGGGGATTACAACTCTCGCCGCCCTCGCGCTGATAGTAATTAGTTTCGTGCTGGGGGTTGGAGCCACAGTCATTGTTTACAATATAGCGGCCGTTACTCACTCTGCGAGTACCACAACGACCACTCAAGCAGGGCCGCCAGCCGCTTCAATTAATCAGAAACCAACCGTTTTGCCAATAAAGATAGATTGGTGCAACACGGACAATTCCGGAGAGGATAGATTCTGTCCCAGCACAATCACGGTAGTTCAGGGCGACATCGTGCAGATACTGTTCATTCAGAATGACACCGATGCGCACACATTCACTCTTACGTCGGGGCCCTACGATTTTCAGATTAACAATACTGTCGCGGGCTCAGCTGATTTCTTGCAAAGTGGAAGCACGTTTAACAGCAGCTGCATCAATGGAAATTATGCTCAAGAATCTTCAGGGATCTCCACATCATACTGCGTTTCTGGCTCTAGTCTACTCTCTCCAAGCTCCCTATCAGCTCTTGGAGCTTCCGATTACGCTTCCGAACAGAACGCCAACCCGCACTCGGATCTGGGCAACGCCTCAAACCCGCACCCGATCACAATCCCAGTTTCCGACGAGGTTTACTTTGGAGGCAGTGCCAATCTTAGTGGCGTCAGCATTCCGTCAAACGCGTCGAGCTCTGAAGTTTGGGGGATCGCCGCCTTCCAGGCAAGCTACGCGGGAGTCTTCGAATTCACGTGTATATACCACGTCGCCAACGGAATGTTTGGCTATCTCATAGTTCTCCCGAATGCTTACTGCGACGGTGACGGCGCTTCTTCCTGTGGGCTGAACTCTACTTCCTGAAGGAAAACGGTGAGATTTTTGGGAAATAATTCTCAAGAGGATTCCAGATCTTCTTCCCAAGTAGGGCGGACATTGATCGGAGTGCTGCTTGTTGTCCTCGTCGGAGTTTCTCTTACTGCCGGGCTGACCCAATCTATCAGAGAATCTGCCGCGTCAATCAGTACGACGTCCAGTGTTCTCTTCACGGGAAAGACGGTGACAGTCGTAATCCAAAACGGCGCGGGAACAAATTCTTCCGAAGGTTTCTCTCCGTCCACCATTACAGTCGAGATAGGCGTGAACAACAGTGTAACTTGGACAAATGAGGATTATGCATTTCATACCGCGACTTCAAACACTAACGTGTTTGATTCAGGCAACATTTCGCCAGGTTCAAACTACACCTTTGTTTTTTCCTCTCCGGGCACGTACAACTACCACTGCTCATACCACACATGGATGAAAGGAACCGTGATCGTTTTAGCAGCTCAAAGTTAGCAGCTGATGGTTCCATCAAAAACACATCCGAGGAGCCTCGTATTTGGAACATGAGAAATCATTGAAACATAGAATCAATCTACTCCAGAAAATCTGACGCAAATAGTGGACTGTAAATCAGCACGAATTGTTTCTTGGCGAGACTATTTTTGAATAATTTTTTCCAAAATGGTTTCCCAACATAACATTTATAGTGCGTAAGTTGAGAGGGGCATGCAGCTTTGAGCGTCGCCACTCTTGGGATATTCCCCGCAAGCGTGGGCATGAACATTACCTATCTAACGATAATCTTTGTTATGGGCACGCTGATTGCCGCGGTCGCCATTATCGCAGTGATTTACTCAACGAGGCATCCCGAGGAGAGCGATAGCCACGCGCTGGCAAAATACGAAAAGCACTGGGTCGTTATCATTGTGATAATCTTCATTGTGTTTAGCGTTTCAACTCTGGCTTACCTGCCGTATCCTTATAGACACAGCAATATCAAACCTAACATGATCGTCGATGTCCAGGCACAGCAGTTTGCCTGGTGTCTAACGCCGTCTCCCAGGTGGGGATCTCCTTGCGTCCCTAACTTCCCCATACCGGTTGGAAGTACCGTTTTCTTTAACGTGACCAGTTTAGACGTTACACACGGTTTCGGAGTCTACGATGCAGCAGGAGCAATAATTTTTCAAGTACAGGTAATGCCGCAATATTACAATAACATAATGTACCAATTCACGAGTCCGGGAATCTATTACATACGCTGTCTTGAGTTCTGCGGGTATGGTCATACGGATATGATAAGCCAGTTCAATGTTACTTCATCATAGGTGAAAAATTTGAGCACAAGTCCATCAACTCAAACTATTGCAAAGCCTGAAAGTACGGTCAATGAAGCGCTCACTCCCTTCACGCGAAAGTGGTCGCGGCGTCTGCTCTATCTTTCATTTCTAAACTTCATCATTGCAGGCACGCTCGCCCTTTTCATGAGGACTGATCAAGCAGGCGCCGCATCTTCGATTGGCCCTCTCGGCACCCCACAGGTGTTCGGCCAGCTGCTGACGGCTCACGGGCTGGGAATGTTCGTCGGTTGGCAATTTCCCTTTACGTACGGCCTGATTGCATACGCCATTCCGAAGTATATGAAACGAAAACTGTACGGCGAGAAGCTTCTCCCTGTTGTATTTTTCCTATTTACGATCGGGTTTTATCTCGTCTGGCTTTCAACCGCTCTCGGTTTCGGCCCTGGATGGTATTTCCTGTTCCCGTTACCATTCCACGGCGGCCCGGCGGGGACTGCTCCTTGGGGACTCGCCCAAGATTTACTATTTTTCGCCGGAATGATGATCACGAATGTGTCTCTTTTCGTTTTCACGTACATCGTTTTGGGAACAGTGTTCTCCAACAAGTATCAGGACGAATACAACCTGAAGCCTGGATTCAATCATTCAATGTCCGCAAAGTTTGCCGGATCAATCGGCTTTGACGCTTACATGCCAAAAGCGGTTCGATCCAGGATTTTCAGTTATCCGCCTGCAATCATAGCTTGCGTCGTAACTACAATCGACATGATCGTATCCGCGCCGCCTTTCCTAACTTTACTGGCTGACGGCGCGTGGGAGTCGCTGAACAATCCAACATTCCTCAACAACCTGGTTGCGAAGAACTTTCTTTGGATAAACTACCACCCAATTGTCTACTATGCGTTCTTCCCTCTGATTGGAATGTACTACACTCTGATTCCAATTCTCTCCAAGAGAAACTTCTCGAGTAGCAGATGGGCGAAAGCACCATGGCCTCTTCTCTTGATTACGGGAGTGGGAGTTTACAGCCACCACTTATTCATGGATACATCTCAGCCGTTTGCGTTGCAGTTCATGTCCCAGAACATGTCAATGGTTATCGGGATTGCATCCGGAATTTCTGTTTTTACTTTACTTGCCCTGATCTGGAGATCCAAGTACGAGTGGAACCTAACTGCGAAATTCCTGCTGGCAAGCATATTCGGATGGATTATTGGCGGGATCGGGGGTGTGGAGCAAGGAAATGCTTCGCTTGACGTTTACCTTCACAACACCTATGCCGTGGTGGGTCACTTTCACTTTAATGGTCTAGATGGTATAGTCTTTGCTGGCTTCGGAGTTCTTTACTGGATCCTACCCGAAATTTCTTCGAAGCAATGGTACAGCAAGACACTTGGGGAAATTCACTTCTGGGGTAGTGTCGTAGGAGGATTTGGTCTGGCCTTTATTTTCACGGCGATGGGATATCTGGGAGTAGCGAGGAGACAGTTTGCGCCAATCAACCCGTTACTACCATTCACTATTACGTTGAATTACCAGCTATACCTTGACATTGCATTCTTTTTCGCCATTGTCGTGGCTGCGGCACAGATTCCTTTCATATGGAATCTTTTGAAGACATTGACCGGTCCCACGCTGCTAAAGCCGGTCGTAACTCCCGCAACTCTTGAAGAGGCAATGCCTATGCTAGTCCCTGCCCCGATGGTGCATGCGGCCGATGTTGAAAACGCGACAGAGCTTGGTTCTGGGGCACTGGCAGGAGTTTCTCCACCCAGCTCAAGAATTGGTTCGCTCAATCAGATTCCAAAGAGCAAAGAGGTAGCTTAGAAATTGGACAAGGACCTCTTCTACATCAGTCTGTTCATGCTGGTTGTTGGTATAGGTGGACAATTAGCCTGGTACTTCTTCGGAGGGATTCCCTGCAACCCGGCCGGGGGGAATCCATACCTTTTCGGCGCCCCGTGCGATCCCAGAGCTACAATTGCTTCGTTCCAAGAGATGCAAAATATTTCGGGTTACATGATGATTATCGGGTTTATACTGCTCCCTGCGGGTCTATTCAAGGATGGACTTCCATCTCCAGGTTACACAGCGAAAGTCTTCATCGGTTTTCTGTTAATACTGAGCGTTGGAGTGGTTTTTACCGGACTCGTTCTGACTCCTTCCGCTACGACGAAGGGGCCTCCTCCCGGAACGCTTCTGGTTATTCTCCCAGGTTCTGCAATTCAAAGCGGTGTCGCCAACCAAATCACGTTTTCACCGCAGAACGTTACTGTTGTCATTGGGACGAATAACACGGTCCAGTGGACGAACAAGGATACCGCGGATCACACTGTGACATCGGATCAGGGCGATTCCATTTCCTTCAACTCCGGCGCTCTCGGTCCGGGCCAAACTTTCGAATATACCTTCAACACCCCTGGAGTATATCCATATTATTGTACCTTCCATCCGGGATGGATGAAGGGAGCGATCACAGTAAAGCAATAGTCTACGATGCTCTAAACGCTGCGTACATTTTTCGGAGTCTCAGGTAATCCTGAGATTCGTAGACGCAGTGGTCTACACCGATCCTCAATTTGAAGAGGGAGGAAATTTTCCGATCTCTGGAAAACTTTCTGTTTAGAAGATACGATTTTAGCTTGATGTAAGATCCAGCTGTGTAATAAAGAAACAAATTGACAATCCTAGCAAAAGTAGAATCTCTCTTCATCGCTTTCACCGCGTTCGAAGATTTGGCTATTTGCAGGCTGTATAACTTTGGAAAGTATTCGGCCATCCAAGAATTTTCTCTAAGAAGATTCGAGTAGTACTCTTCTCCATGAATAACTCGGGCGGAAATTGCATCTCTTGCAAATAATCCGTCGCGACTGCTGGCAAATTCGCGCTTTGCAAACTGTTCGTCGGCAACGTAGCTGAGGCACAACCAAGGCGAATCCTTTTGCAGCAGTCGGAACGATCTCGCGAGAATTAGAGACTTGACAAAACTTTTCCACATCCTACCGGACTCCGAGATGCAGAAGAAATCGAGGTCGTCCGTTTTCGAAGCCGAGAGATAAGACGTTGAGCCGCTGATCGAAAGAACCTTGAAGCTATCAGATCCAAGAAACGAGCCAAATCGGGTCGCGAAAGAAATGTTGGAAATCGCTCTTTGGAAATTCTCCGAAATCTCCTCCGTCTTTCTAAGAGTTAGTTTGGCGCTGTTTGGATCATCTTCGACAAGTGATTCCAGAACAATTCCCGACGCAATTCTAAAGCGGGAAGAAAGAATTTCGTAATCGTTCCACGATTGCGCAAGCTGCTGTTCGGTAAAATCTATCGAGGTTAATTCAATCAACTCCTTGAGTGAAACCGAAGCGCCGTTCGCCTTGGCAACATCACAAAAGAGTTTCATATTCAAGAGAGTTTTTTCGTTCAATATTGGCGATATCTGTGGGTTTTCAGTTTCCATATCTCTCCCAAACTCCATGTTTCTTCGTCGATGAAATGGCATCCTTCAAGCCTTGAGCTATCGAAATAACCTCAACGATGAACGCCAAGGGAATCACTTTGATAAATCTAGGGGTTCTCGCTACCGCTCGAACCACTATTGCCAGACTGAAAAAAGGAGAACTGAGCAAGAGCGATTCTACTGTCTTTGGAGACTTCCCGGTCATCCTCCAGACTTGAAAGTGACCAAAAATAATCCTTTGTCGTTGTCTTATCAAGTCGATCGTTCTTGCGGGCACATCTATCTGTACAGTTGCTTCGGGGCAAAATTTGATCGAATATCCTCGAAGCCTTGCCTTTCCCGCAATGTATGCTCCGTCGTTTACCAGTCCGATAGGAAGTTTCTGGAGTAGGTCAGTTCTTACAACCATCATCTCATCGCTTCCATGGTTGCTTTCATTCATGTGATTTAATTTGAAGGAACAGTCGATGTGCACGTTCCACATTAGTTGTTCGATGAGCGATGTAGCGCTGCTTCTCTGACTAAAGGAGGGCCGACCGGACACGAGTCCAATCGACTCGTCCTTTTCAATCGCCGAAAGGAGTTGGAATATAGAGCCCTTGTCGGGTAGCGCGTCGGAGTTTATGAAGACAAGATAGCTTCCTACCGAGTTTTGAATGATCTTGTTTACTGCATCCGCCTTTCCTTTTCTGATCGGCTCCTCAAATAAAATGACCCGGCGATCAGATCTGGCGAATGCATGAGCATCGTCTAGAGCAGCTTTAGAACAACCACTTGCAACTATAACCACTCGCTCCAATAGATAATCTTCCGGAAATCTCTCAGACTGGATCAATTCAAGAAGGCGGGGCAAGTTTTCAGCAATATCGCTTGCGCAGATCCCAATCGTGAACGATTGAATTCGACGCAGCGCGAGCATTGCATCCACACTTTTTTCTATTTATTCAATGAGAGCTAGAATTAGATTGACGTCTAGTCCTCAAGGGGATTGGTCTAGCAAATAGGCTGTAAATATACTTATTTCAAAAAGGATTTTTTTTGCTACTATAGCACTCGTAACATATTTTTCCTTCAGTAAACGCTTTTCCTGTCTTAGAAAGAACCCGCCTGCATACGCCGTTCCATTTCCAGAAGCCTCTTAATCCTGAGCGTCAATGAAGGCTGCTTGCTGAATAGACCGGAATCGTGATCCTTCATCAATAGTGAAAGCCCTGTGGTATTTGGAATTAAGGAGGGAGATGAGCGTAATGACTCGTAAATTTTGATCAATGCCGAGGCGAGAGCGGCAGGCTTGCCAGTCAACTCTGCTGAGTACTCGTCAGCATACAACTCACCGTCTCTGTAAACTGCAGCTTCTACGAAACGGGCAACCGGATCAAAGACAAATGCAGTCTTGTATGCGGTCGCCATAGTTTTGCGAAGGGAATCTCTGTGTGCGATGTGACCTATTTCGTGGGCAAGCACCGCTTTCAGCTCATCGTCGTCCAGAGTTTCAATTGTCCTTACCGAAATGGCAACAATTTTTTCACCCTTCCAGTCTAGAGCAGCAGAGACGGGTAAATTGGTTAGAGCAGGAACTATCGAAAGACCAATTCCCGATAGTCTTGAACCGGATATGAGATTAGAAAATAGGGAAGAGGTTCTTCTTCGAAGAGAGTCTGTTCCCGAATTATCCCCTTTAATTGCAAGAGTGAAGAATGGATAGACTTGTTTGACAGCTCGCTTCCTAAGAAAGTAGAATGCAACCGGGCCGAGAACTAGTGTCGGAAGAAGCGCCAGTCTGGCCACGTTTAGAATAGTTCCATCGGGCGAACGAGCGTACTCCTTCACCAGACCGACGCAAAGCGCAAGACTGGAAAAAATAAAAATCCAAAGAGACGAAGAAATTCCCATCGTGGTAAGTAGAGACAAACTTTTTGTGTTATGATTTCGAGCGAAGACGAAGACCGATATTGACGCAACAAGAGCAACGGCAGCTACCGCGATACCAGCAACGACAAAGCTCGTCCTGAAATAGTCCCCAAGAATGTCAAGCAAGCTTGGGTTCCAATGTAGCATTAGGGATCACTTTTTCCTCCGCGCTTTGTCAACCTGCTTTTTCAACCGATCAAGCTCACTTTCAGGAAGCGAGTCCAATTTTCGATAAATGGCAGAATATGCTGTTTCTCCGAAAGCACTCGTTAGCCTATCGATAGTAGATTCCACTATTTTCCGTTTCAGTTTTTCGTCCTTTCCTAGCGAAAAGAGGTATTTCGTTCCTCCCGGACCGGGCAACACCTTTCTCTCGACGAGCCTCTTTTTGTACAGCCTATCGAGAGTAGTGCTCACGGTCGTGTAGGCGATCTCTCTTTTTCCTTGCAACACTTCCATAACATCTGCGGCCGTCCCCTGGCCACGTGTCTTCAATACCTCAAGGACGTCAGACTCTAATTCCCCGATTATTTCCAACTGCTTAGTTGGTGTGGTTCCTGGTGACAGTTTAAATCTTGGATATCTCCTACTGCTGTAGTAAAAAACTTTTCCAGAATCTGAGCATGCAAAAGATTGCCGACTCGATAAAAAGCTTAACAGTGCCTATTTCGAACTAGACCCGCACTTTTGTCCAAAAGAAGGTAGCCTCGGGACTGAAAACAGGTTCAAAGATCACTCTTGCACTCGTTGCGGGTTTGACGATTCGAGAGGTGCTGGCTCCGTTCACTGGCCATCCGTTCGACTTTGAGCTTTGGCTCCGAATCGGGTATTACGTTTCGCGTGGGAATGATCCATATTCTATCACCGCCCCGATACCGAATCTTAGTTTTCCGGGAGCTCAGTACATGACCTGGATCGGGTATCCTCCGACTTGGGCTTTCTTTCAGGCGGGACTATACAAGATCTATCTCTTGTCCGGAATAAATGACCGGTTTGTCTACTACTACATCGTGAAGCAGCCAATGATAATCGCGGATTTGCTAACGGGTTATTTGCTGATGGGGATGATCTCGGATTTGAAAAATGTTGAATCTGGAGTTAGAGCGTTTTCATTCTGGATGCTCTGCCCCTTCACGATAATCATCTCTTCCGTCTGGGGCATGTTCGACCAAATCATAATGGTTCTGGTGCTTGGTTCAATCCTTGTCTTGAATGAAACCAAGAAAAGCGCACTGATGGAGGCACTTGGCTTTCTCCTCAAGGTCATCCCTCTAATCTATTTTCCAATCTTGGCATTAGTCCAAACCTCAAAGACAAAAATAGCGACTTTTTTTATTGTCTCCGTCGGATCATCCATCTTCTTTGCTCTCCTGCCCTATCTTTTTTTCACGAAGTGGAAGTTGTCGCAGCTTCAGGGAGTCGGAGTCAACGTCGTAAATAAAATCGGAAATAGCATGAACTACTGGGTTGTCCTCTCCGTATACAATGCTTATCGCAATATTTCTCCTGCCATCCTAAATTTGTTAGGTACTTTGGCTTACCTTTGGATCCCAGCCGTGTTGATTGCTTCGATCTTCTGTACTCTCAGAGTTCGAGGAAAAGAAAACATTACTCGGAACGTCAGTCTCTCGCTTCTATTTGTGACGCTTGTATTCTTTCTTACAAAATCCATCGTGAACGAGCAGTACACGATCTACTTTCTTGGACTCGGGCTTGTAGACTATTACGTTATGGAGTCAAAGAGAAGAAGAGGCCTATTCCACGCAGTTTGGATATCCTCGCTTGCTTTCCTGATCGCAAACAACACGTACTTTACAAGATTTCTTGAGCCACTCTCTATCCATTACGAAATCCTCGACACTATGTTTGTGAGTGGGAAACTTGGTGAATTGCGATACGGAATAATGGTAGCTAGCGGGCTCCTGTTCACCCTCTTTTCGTTCGTCTACCTCATTTCTCTTTACCACGAGATCAATAAAATGAAAGATCTTCCACTAGTACCACTCAACAATCGTTAAGAGTCTCCCGAAGAAATTATTTCCAGAAGGGAAGTCAGCTGAAGCAAATCATAGATCGTAGCGAGGCGCTTCTCCTCGGATTTTCCATATTATTCCAGATCATTTCTCTGTTAACGCTCCTTCGCGTCGCAACAGGGATCGCTGGGACAAATCCCAGCTCTCCCTCTCAGGTTGTCGTCGTTCCAACGCAATTGAATCAGAGCATATCGGTCCCGAGTACCACACCTCAGTTTGTTAATCCGGCAGGGAATGGGTTAGATCCGTCTCTACTTCTTGCGGCGGTATTCGTGATAGCGAACATCGCGGTCGTTTCTATGCTCGCTTTCCTCTACAGAAGAAAGCGGATGAAGTGGTTTTCGATAGTGATCAGCGTGTTCTTGATCTTCAACGTGACTCTTCTGTATTTTTCATTTATCGCGGGGCTGTATTCTATTCTACCAGTTGTCGCGGGCATTGTTGCGTCGGTCATTACGATTGTGGCGGCGGCCCGCGGTTACCCCAAGATCGTAAACCTTCTTGCGCTCTTCCTTGCTTTGGAGCTCGGTAGCTCGTTTCCGATCCTGCTGCAAGCTCCTCTAAATTGGATTGTGCCCACTGTCTATTCAGTGTTCGACATCTACGCAATCTATTACGGCCGCCTGGGGAAACTGGTGAAGCAGGTCGGAGATGCGGAGAGCCAAGTGAAGAAGGAGAGTGACGCAAAGCCGAAGGAGCAATCAAAGCCGATCAGGAAATCTAGGCTGGGCAAGTGGCCAGACTTTGGACTCCTGACTATAAATTTCGGAAAAATCGAAATCGGGATGGCCGACATTGCATTCTATACGATGGTTCCTGCGATCGCTCTGATTCTCGTAAGCGTGCTGGCGTTCTTCGTCGTTATGGTCGTTCTAGACATTGGACTGGTTTTATCGTTCTATGTGTTCAGAAACAGGGAGGTTGCGCCGGGTCTCCCGGTTCCAATTCTTTTGGGACTTGGGGCTCTTCTCTTGATGTATCTCATACAATTCAGGTAAAATTTACCAGTCGAATTCCAGCTGGCCACCAAACCTGAGAGAGTCCAGAAGGCCCTCCGCATAGCCTATGCTTAGTACGGCAAGTTCGTCTCTGCCCTCGTTCAGGAATCGCTCCGAGTCCCTGGTGTAGCATTCCACATTTTCGAAGATATCCGCGAAATTTATTTTCCGATCAGAGGATTCGGACGCTTTCTTTGCTCCGGCAAGGGCGATCATGGTCTTCTTTGTATATTTCTCCACCATTCTCCTCGATAATCTTAGTATTCGCTTGGAATTGTCCGGAAAAGAATCTACGCTTCGACCGAATAATGCACCCAGAGCCTCGAGCTCCGTAAAGTGTAATCTCCCAGGTATAACGAGAACGTGAGGTGGGGGCCCGAGGTCCATTCTCTTCAGCCCATCAAGAGTCAGCGCCCATATTTTCGCTGAATCAGAACCCAGTCTGGAGGCGACCAGGATCAGGGTCGACGAATCCAAAATCTCTTGCCTAAGATCTCTCTCCGCATCTTCGAGACTCTTAGTTGCCGAAGCCGGACCTAGGAAGAAATTTTGAGTTTCGTTCCATTCCAAAAGGATAGTCGTGTGCAGTCCCCGAAAGAGATTATCAAAAATTGTGTTGTAAGCGGTGTATTGCATAGGCTCCCTTGTCATCGTTACCACGCGGCCGAAATTGTAGGAGTGCAGCCCGAGTTCTCCGCCAACCGAGCAAAGTATCGACGAGCCGTGAATTATCTTGGTGGTAATTCCCTCTCTGACAGCCCTAGTCCTGAGCTCCTGATGGGTCGTCGCAACCATCGGGTCGCCGGAACAGAGTAAGGCGACATCAGTACGTTTTGAGATTTCCAGAATTTTTCTTCCATCTTCCACCAACTCCCGCTTTACCACTTCAACTCTTGCAGGACCTAGCAGATTCGAAATCTGGGAGATCGTTTCACCATTGACACTTGGGGAAGTATAGCTTTCGAGGTACACAACTTCGCATGTGCGTAATTCGTTCACCGATTTTACCGACAGTGACTGTTCGATCCCTAATCCAACAAAGTAAAGCATAGTCTCGAAAAACTCCCGATTGCAAGATCATTTCTAATCCTGCTATTATAGCTAAGTCAAAAGAGTGAAATCTCCACCCTAGATCCCTAATGCCCGATAAACAAGAATGCAGCGCGTTGCAAAAGTTGGTGTAGTGGGAGCCGGATCGATGGGGCATGGAATAGCCCAGGTATTTGCGCAGGGAGGTTTCGACGTGAAGCTTAACGACGTAAGTCTAGAATTCGTGAATAAGGGAATGAAAAGGATTGACGAGAATTTGACTCGATCCGTTCAAAAAGGTAGGCTCTCTGAAATTCAGAAAAAACAAATTGAATCCAAAATCAGGCCGACTCCTGATCTGCCGGAGTTCAACGATTGCGAGCTGGTCGTCGAAGCTGCCTTGGAGAAGATCGAAGTAAAGAGCGAAGTGTTTCGGAGGCTTGACAAAATCTGCTCAACTGATTGTATACTCGCAAGTAACACTTCTTCGATTCCAATTACCTATCTCGCGAGCCTCGTCTCGAATCCACTGCGAGTCGTCGGAATGCATTTTTTCAATCCCGTTCCGCTCATGAAACTCGTTGAGATAGTGCGCGCCCTGCAGACTTCGGATGACACCGTTGCTGCAATTCAAGAAGTGAGCTCGAAGCTGGGAAAAACAGCCGTAGTCGTCAAAGATTCAGCTGGATTCGTTTCTAACAGAGTCTTGTGTCCAATGATAAACGAGGCAATCTTTGCGCTGGAAGAGGGCGTGGCGAGTAGAGAAGACATTGACACTGTGATGAAGCTGGGTATGAATCACCCAATGGGTCCCCTCGAGCTTGCAGACTTTGTGGGGCTCGATATAGTGTTGGACGTTATGGAAGTGCTTTACAGGGAGTTTCAAGATCCCAAATACCGCGCCAGCCCGCTGCTCCGGAGGATGGTCAGGGCGGGTTACTTGGGTCGAAAGACGGGAAAGGGATTCTATGAATACCACTAGTCTGAAGCTAAGCCTTCCAGCACGGAATCGAGTTCAGGAGTAACTACTGCCACTTCGGCGATAGTGCCGATTGGCAGATTTTTCTCGGCAATCGAAATCAATTCCCCTTTGAACTCCGGTAATTCTCTTAGCCTTGTGGATATCTCCACGGCAATGCAAGGGCCATAGATGACCTCTACCTTCCCGGAACTGGGCTTCATCTCCCCATGATATTTTTCGGCTAGGCGCTTTGCCGGATTCAAAGTCTTTTCACTGGTTCCCCTTCCGACCAGCACGGTAAGTTTGCTTGAAGAATCCGATGTCAGGGGAAAAGGAATTACCCTTTCCGAATTCACTCTGGGGATAGATCTTATCTTTCCATAGCGTGAGGCGTCCTCGAATGGTTCTGCGAAAGACGTTAGTTTAAGAGAAACAAGTGCCGTCTTGTCTGGGCTCAATCGCTTCTGCAGAAAGAAGGAGTCCTCAAATTGTTTTGAAATCGAGTCTGCATCGATGGCTTTTGCTCCATCGAGAAAGGAAGAAATTTTTACTTTGACGCTGGAGTATAAGATACCCATTAGAATGTTCGCGGATGAATTCGATGGAAAAATGACCATCCTCACATTTGATTCCGATCGAATAACCTCAGAAATCACAAGGATCCAATCGCTCGAGTTCTCAATCGAGCAACTGACAACTTCATCCGCACCAAGATGAATCAAACGCAGCTGCAAATCCTCGGATACTTTCGGAAGTAAGTGCCAGTAATTTATCGCCTGTTGCATCAGCAAGCTCTCTCGCCTTACCGAGGAGCCTTGATCCTCCCTGCTCGCAAAAGACGACGATCATTATTCGTCGATCACGAGCCTCCGGATTCGTCTTGATAGTAACGAGATAATTTCGCTTGGAGATCCGATCACAAGTTCCGGTCTCTTGGTCTCCGATTTTGCAAAGATTGATGCGCCAAGAATCCCTTCCGGGTTGACGCTGGAAGAAGTAGAGAAATTTATCCTTCTAATATCAACGCCGGCACTCTCTTCCCCAGAATCCGGAACCACCAAAACGGATCTTTGAGGTAAGTTTTTCGATACGGGGGAGAGATCGAATCCTTTCGTTCCAATTATAGCTCCGCAAAGAGATGCCCCAGAGAATACCCAATCTGGATTTTCACCGACGATGATGTTCGAGAATTCGTCTTTTGGAAAAAATGAAATTTGCTCCAGGGGATCGTCGCAAAGCGGCATGGAATGGTAACCGGTTCCGCCTCTAGCCAGTGCCTCCTGCAGAATCGGAGAGAACCCCGCAGCGATTATTTCCGGAAAACCAAGCGAGGTAGCAAACGCAAGTGCGACCTTGCTCGAGTGCGACATTTGAAAGTCGCATGTTTCAAGATCTGAAAATTGTTTGAGAGAAGTCGGCAATGAGGAAGGTATCGCCTGGACGTAAACCAGAATCCGATTATTCTCTGTCAACTGGAGGGACGCTTACCTTTCAAAAAGGCTAGTTTGCAGGTGCAGAACCAATCAGATCCCGCGCTATCACCAGTCGCTGAATGTCGTTCGTCCCCTCGTAAATCTCCGCGATTACGGAATCACGGTAGGCACGTTCGAGTCCGTTTCCCTCGACGTATCCCTCAGCTCCCATTACTTGGATCGCCCTTTCAACTGATCTCGTTGCCGCTTCGGAACAGAACGCTTTCGCCATGGCTGTGTGTCTTGAAATCGTTTCACGCTCCGTTCGCGGAATTTTCTCTCCCCTCGATAACCGGTCGAAGTAAACTCCCACTTCTTCAAGGGACTCGTAGCTCATCAGACGAGAAACATGCGCGTCGATTGCAGTGTCCGCAATCATCCACTGGATCGATTGCATGGACCCCAATTTCGGATGTTCTCGAGCCCAATCTATCATCGTTTCCAGAGCCAGCTCGCAGCCCCCGACCGCGCCAGCCGAAAGAGACGCCCGGCCGCCATCCAAAGCGGTAAGAGCAACTAGGAACCCCGCACCGAAAGTACCGAGAATATTTTCTTTCGGTACCGGGCAATCCTGAAAGACCAGCTGCGCCGTCGTCGAGGCCCTTATACCCATCTTCTTCTCGACCTTCGCGGTTGAAACTCCGCCAAATGACCTCTCGACGATGAATGCTGTTATCCCGCCGAATGCCCCGAGTGTTGGATCATTAGATGCGAAAACGACGAACGTCTCCGCCCTGTCGCCGTTAGTGATGAACTGTTTTGTGCCATTGATGACAAAATGATCTCCAACCTTTGCAGCTGTCGTCTTGATATTCGCCGCATCGCTCCCAGCGCCCGGTTCTGTCAATCCGAACGCGCCCAGCTTTCTACCGCTCGCTAGGTCTGGAAGGTACCGCCTTTTCTGATCTTCGTTTCCAAAAAGCCAGATTGGAATCGCGCAGAGACCGGTGTGGGCCCCTATAATTGTTCCGTGAGAAGAGCAGACTTTGCTTATTTCCTGAACCGCCAGGCCATAACCGAACTCGCCGAGCTCCGCACCTCCGTACTTTAGGGGAATCGGAATCCCCATGTAACCTAGCCTCGCGAATTTTCTGATGTTCTCTTCCGGGAACAATTCTATCTTGTCGTAGTATTCGACAGTATCCGAGATTTCAGTTCGGAGAAATTCACGCAGAGCGAGACGGAAAAGATCGTATTTTGGAGGAAGTTTGTAGTCGTAGACGGCATCCGTAGCTCGGTTGATGGCAGTAATTAACGCCAAAGAAATCGCCCAACAGAATTACTTGCCGGAGAATTTAGGCGGTCTCTTCTCCAGGAATGCCTGAACGCCCTCCCTCAAATCATCACTCGCGGCCAAAACTCGAATCGCCTTTACTTCGTACTCCAGGGCATCCTTCAGAGAAGCGACCTGAATCCCTTCGTTTATCGCGATCTTCGCCTGAGAAACTGCGAGAGGCGAAACTTTCGCTGCCAACATTCGGACATAATCAGTCGCCGCTCTCAGCTCTTCGCCGTCCGGCACTATTTTGTTAACGAGGCCAATCCTGAAAGCTTCCTGGGCGTTAATTATTTGTCCCGAGAAAATCAGCTCCTTTGCCTTTCCCACGCCGATCAGCCTGCTCATCCTCTGGGTACCTCCCCACGCGGGTATCAGCCCCAAACCCACTTCGGGCTGGCCGAACCTGGCACGATCCGAAACAAATCTAATGTCGCATGACATTGCGAGTTCATTTCCCCCGCCGAGCGCGAGACCATTGACAGCTGCAATTACCGGCTTTGGAGATTCTTCAACTGCAAGAAAAGCTCTGTGACCTGTCTGAACCATTTTTGCCGCTCCCTCTGGGCTGAATCCAGCCATCATCTTCAGATCGGCGCCAGCGCAAAAGGCATTCGTACCGCCACCAGTAATTATCAGTCCACGAACTTCAGGATCCTCGTTCCCATTTTTTACTGCTCGGGAGATTTCCTCAAGCATTTTCAAATTCAGAGCGTTAACGGGCGGATTGTCCAGCGTAATGATCAAGGCGGCTTCATCCTTCTTTGTTTTAAGAAATTGAAAATCTGAATCAGGCAAAGAGAATCAATTCTCACATGAAAGTTAGCGGATCATTCTACACTTGATTTTCCGTATTAAGACTTGCCTTAATTTTGTGAGCTTAAGAAGTTACTGCGGGATTTTCAAGCTCTTCTGGCAACAGATGTTCGTGGAAGTGTTCTTCGAGATATCGCTCCAGATCAAGTGCAGCTTCACAGCCAGATCCGGCTGCAGTGACTGCTTGGCGATATCTGGCATCCTTCACGTCTCCGGCGGCAAACACTCCTTCGATGTTTGTCTTGGTGTGGTCATTTACTATAACGTAGCCACGCGGGTCAGTGTCAAGCTGACCTCTGAATAGAATTGTACTCGGTTCATGCCCGATCGCGATGAACAATCCATCTGCTGGAACCTTTCTGGTCGAGCCATCGTTGACGTTGCGTAGTTCGAGACCCGTTACACGCTTGTCTCCCAGTACGTTCGTGACTTCCGAGTTCCAGATGAAAGATATCTTCGGGTTTGACATCACCCTTTTCTGCATTATCTTTGATGCCCTCAGCGTTTCTCTTCTGTGAACCACTGTAACAGTTTTTGCGAACTTTGAAAGAAAGTTAGCTTCCTCCATCGCAGTGTCTCCCCCGCCGACAACGAACACGTCCTTTCCCTTGAAGAAGAATGCGTCGCATGTCGCGCAAGCCGACACGCCGCTCCCGCGAAGTTTCAACTCGTTTTCAAGGCCGATCCACTTTGCATTTGCGCCAGTAGCGATGATCAGAGCGTCCGCCGTATGCATGTGTTCGCCAGCTCGTACGACGAAAGGCGATTGCCTAAAATCTACTGCGGTGACATCGACATCCTGAATGTGGGCACCGAACTTTTCGGCCTGCTTTCGAAATCTTTCCATGAGCTCGGGGCCCTGAATTCCCTCCGGAAAGCCGGGATAATTTTCAACGTCGGTTGTAATCATGAGCTGTCCCCCGGATTGGGTTCCCGCCAAAACTAGCGGACTTAGATTGGCTCTTGCCGTGTATATAGCAGCGGTGTAGCCCGCCGGGCCAGAGCCAATAATGATGACTCTCTTGTGCATAGAGTGTATTTTCGTCACGCTGGAATTTAAACGGTATCGCTTCATGAATCCTATGGTATCGGTGCGAGATTAAGCCAGGATGAGTGGATGTACCTCCAGTCAGATGTATATCGCGATCGCTTCAGTAATTGTAGAATCCTCTTCCCGTCTTCTTGCCCAGCCGACCCGAGTAGTACATCTTTTTAACGATCTGAGTTGGTCTGGGAGAAATAAAGCTCCCCTCCATTCGCTTAATTGACTCCTCCACGTGATACATCACGTCTATGCCGACAAGATCTGCGAGTTCGAATGGACCCATCGGCATCCCCGCTCCAGTTTTCATCGCCAGGTCAATGTCACGCATCGAGGCCACTCCCTCTTCGTAAAGCGCAAACGCCTCGTTCCACATGGCCCCGAGAACTCTGTTCACTAGAAAGCCCGGAACTTCTTTGACCCTGATTGGCTGCATCGGATAGCGAAAGTTTCGTAGTGAGGAAAGAAAATCAATCATGTCAGAAACTGTGTCCTCACTGGTCTCGAGGCCCGGAATCACCTCGATGAGCGGAAGAGTGATTGGAGGATTGAAAAAATGGGTCCCGACTATCTTGTCCCTCCTTTTTGAGACGCCTGCGATCTCGGTTATAGAAAGAGTTGAGGTGTTCGTCGCAAGTACCGCGTTTTTTGCTACCTGATCAAGCTCGCGGAAGAGTTTCTTCTTTTCCTCGATCTCTTCGATAATCGCTTCAATTACAAGATCAACATCGCGGAACGGATCATAGCTTTCAGAGGGGTGAACTCTCGAATAGATTTCTGAAGCCCGTTTTTCATCATAGGTCGGTTTCAGCTTTGCCCTGACAACGGAAGCCTGCTCCTCGGACAGGGCAACTCCGTCTTGGTCTAGAATCCGGGCGATCTCCTTATCGGCTTTGGATTTGTGAAACGCGACGAGCTCATCAAGGTTCTTCCTGATGTTTGACATACCCCTATCCAGGAATTCCTTTGAAACATCTTTCAGATACACTTCGTAGCCGTTCAGTGCCATGATTTCTGCAATCTGGCTGCCCATCGCACCTGATCCAACGACGCCCACCTTTCTAACGTAGAGCATGTTTCTCGACGCCACTTCGGGAAGGTCGCCGTAATAAGGCGTTTTTGCGAGGATCTAGTTCGACTTTTCGAAAACCATTCCGGGGAGGTAGGATTTCTTGAAGACTACTCTCTGACCTAATGGAAGATCGGAGGGCTTGGATATGAAGGGAATCCAGCCGGTCACTTTGGGACCGTCATCAAGCTGGATGATCGTCCAGGCGTAGGGAACTTCGTTCATGTACTGCTCGGGAGCAACGAACTGGATGGTGTAAGTTAATACTGACCCGGTGTTGGAAAATTCGACCTTTTGCAGCTTCGAACTGTGGCACACCGGACAAAACTCCATGATGTCAATCCGCTTCTCACCGCAGTTTGAACATTGGTAACCCTCAATCTTGCCGTTGTGGATACCTTCCTGGAAATCCTTTATCGTCATTTCAGAAGAAAATTCCTTTTGAGTCTGCGCGCTCACGAAAATCTACACCCATGCCTCCTAAGTGAGTTCGAAGATATGCACCCCGCAGCTTCCACCGGTTGCACCAACGTTGTGTGTGAGTCCGATTCTCGCACCATTTACTTGTCGCGAACCGGCTTTTCCATGAAGCTGCTCGTAGACTTCGACGACCTGCCCCACTCCAGTTGCGCCGACCGGATGGCCCTTTGCTTTCAAACCACCCGACGGATTTACCGGCAATTCCCCACCGATCTTTGTATAACCTTGCTGGGTGAGCTTTGCGGCTTCACCCCTCTTGGCGAAACCAAGATCCTCCTCGGCGATAAGCTCGGCAACCGTGAAGCAATCGTGCACTTCAGCGAAATCAATGTCTTTCTGCGACATCCCGGCCATCTTGAACGCCTCGCGCCCCGCCAGCACCGCCGCGTTCAGGGTCGTAAGATCATCCCTCTGAAAAAGAGCACCTGTCCCTCCAGCACGGCCCGAGCCTCTGATGAGCACTTGCTCTGAGGTATTCCTATTTTTCATTTTCAGGAAATCATCGCTGCACAGGATCGCAGCTGCGGCCCCGTCGGAGAACGGGCACGCGTCAAAGAGTTTCAGCGGGCTTGCGACAACGGGAGATTTCATCACGTCGTCAACGGTTATCTTCTTGTGGAGGTGCGCGTTCGGGTTTGATAGCGCGTTTTCGTGGTTCTTAACGGCAACGTTGGCGAGCTGCTCTTCAGTAGTTCCATACCTCGCCATGTGCGACCTCAGCTATTGCACCATACAATCCTGGAAATGAGGCGCCGCAGGCTCCCTCGAAAACAAAGTCGGAACCGAAGGAAAAGTAGGTCGTAGCGGTTATTGTATCCAGCTGGCTAATTTTTTCCACACCAACGACCAGCATGCAATCATAGATGCCAGCTCCGATGTTTATCCAAGCCTCTCTGATCGCCGAAGCTCCGCTTGCGCAGGCAGATTCAATGGTCGATGCCGGGACATCCGGTACGCCTAAACCGGACATTATGATTGGGCCCAAGTGACCCTGTTTTTCGGCGAGTGAAAAAGCATTGGCAACAAACGCCGCCTGAATGTCAGATGGTGAAATTCCAGCATCCAAGATCGCCTTCTTTGAGGCTTCAAGCGCTAGTTCTCTCGCGGAAAGGGGCGATTTTCCGAATTTCGTCATATCAGCGCTAAGTATGTAGACATTTCTCATTTGTTATTCCACGATAAATAGTCGTTTCAAACTAATAAGAATTGATTGAAAGTATTCTCGCCTCCGCTACACGTCCGACGGAAGTGAATACCGCCTAAACAATTCGTATGAACGACCCCTTTGCTTTCAGAGAATGAGGGATTTACCGTGTTTCCGGCCATGAACGTTAAAATAACACGAACGACCTATTTTTCTTTAGAATAAATGCAAAGCTCGGTTTTACCGAAGCCCTGGCTTAGATTCTACCCTGAGGGAGTAGCGCACTCCATAGATTTTCCTCAAGAATCCCTTCAATCGATACTGGTCAATGCGGCAGAGAAGTATCCTAATTCTTCGGCGATTGAATACCAGGGGTACAAGGCAACTTACAAGAGGTTGAATGAACTCTCCAACCAATTTGCAAATGGGCTGATTTCACTTGGCTTGAAGAAGGGATCGAAAATCGCAATCATCCTTCCCAACATTCCTCAATTCGTTTTCTGCTTCTGGGGCGCTCTTAAAGCCGGACTGACTGTCGTACCCTGCAATCCGCTTTATCGGGAGCGAGAAATAGAGTTTCAGTTGAAGGATTCGGAGTCGGAAGCAGTTGTGATTCTAAACAATGTCTACAACAAGAATGATTTCTACTCCAGTTTTGAGAAAGCGAGACCGAGGCTTTCGAATGTAAAACATGTGTTTGTGACGTCTCTAACGGACTATCTGCCGCCTATCAAAAAGCAACTTGCAGGAACCGTGAAGAAAATTCAGACACTGAAGAAACCCGATACAATTAATCTGGCAGCGTTCGTAGCGAGCAAGCCAAAAAATGAACCGCCTCCAATGTCAATGAATCCGAGGGAGGATGTCGCAGTAATTCAGTACACTGGAGGAACTACAGGAACCTCAAAAGGTGCGATGCTCACTCACTTCAACCTTGTTTCCAATGCCATAGTCTTGGCGAACTGGCAACATGGAGACAACTCTGGTCGCCTGCTCGGGGTCACTCCATTTTTCCATATCTACGGTCTCACGGTTGGCATGATCTCTCCAATGTACTCGGGGATGGAAATTGTTCTGCTTCCCTCATTTCACGTCAAGGAGGTACTGGAAGCAATCTCGAAGCACAAGATCACATCCTTTCCCGGAGTATCGACTATGTACGTTGCCATCATCAATTATCCCGAACTTTCCCGATACTCGGTCGAATCGATCAAAAAGTGCGTATCTGGCGCCGCCCCTCTACCAGTGGAGGTTCAGAGAAAATTCAACGAGTTGACCGGGGGCAACTTGGTCGAAGGATATGGCTTGACTGAAGCAAGTCCAGTTACCCATTGCAATCCCATTGGAGAAGGTGCGCCCGTAAAATCTGGCTCCATAGGAACCCCGCTCCCGGAGACCGATGCAAAGATAGTTGACATGGAAACTGGCATGACCGATCTCCCACTCGGCGAGACGGGAGAGCTTGCAGTCAAAGGCCCTCAGGTGATGAAGGGCTACTGGCATCAACCAGAGGAAACAGCCAAGGTAATGAGGAATGGATGGCTCCTAACCGGCGATATAGCAAGGATGGACGAGGATGGTTATTTTTTCATCGTTGATCGCAAGAAAGACATGATAGACGCCTCCGGATTCAAAGTTTGGCCCAGAGAGGTAGAGGAAGTATTGTTTACGCATCCTGACATCAAAGAGGCCGCGGTTGTGGGAGTAAGAGATGAGTACCGCGGTGAAAACGTGAAGGCCTTCGTTGTCTTGAAAGACAAGAACAAGAACCCGGGCGTGGAAGCTATTCGGGAGTTTTGTAAAACGCAGATGGCTCCATACAAAGTTCCTAGGATTATCGAATTCAGAGACGAATTGCCAAAGACTCTCGTTGGGAAGGTCCTGAGGCGAGAGTTGAGGGATGAAAGCGCTCCCGGGTCATCTCAGAAGTAGGGATTCTGCAATTTTAGCCTTCAGAACCTCGTTTGGTTCAATGTAAAGCTGCGTTGCTCGCGCGTCGCGGAGATATCTCTCGACCGGATAATCCCTCACGAATCCGTAGCCTCCGTGGATTCTGATGGAATGTCTCGCTGATTGCACGGCAGCATTTGAGGCTGAGATTTTTGCGATGCAGCTGTCCCGTACCTTTTCAGCCGAAGAGGATCGCGGAGCCGTACCATATGTCACTGATCGCGATGTCTGGATGCTGACCTCGTCCTGCGCAATAAAGTCCTGAACGGCAAAAAATCTCCCGATCTTCGTGTTGAACTGCGAACGTTCGTTGGCGTATCTGACCTCTTCGTCAAGAGAAGCCTGCGCAATTCCCAGCGCCTGAGCTGCGACAAGTAGTCTTGTGCTGACTAGAAACAATTCCAGCGCTGAGAAAGTCGCGTTCTTCTCAAAGACTTCAGATTGGTCTGAAAGCTTCAAACCGTGAAAGGAGATTTTGCACGTTCCTGTTCCCCGCATTCCCATTAATTTCTTCGGCTCACCAACTTCAAATTTATCTTGGGAATCTGGGCGTTGAAAACAGATGAAAGTCTTTGACCCATCTCTAGCCTTCGCGAGAACCAGAAAAATTTCCGCGGAGTCGGCATTCATCACAAATTCCGATGATCCCTCGATGGTCATGCTCCTATTTTCCTTCTTGAATGTGATAGTCGATTTCGGATCCACTGAAAAAGCGGCAAGCGAGCCTGCTGCTAGCTTTGGCAGGAGAGTGGATTTCAGCTGCTCATTCGTAGAAGAGACGAGAGCCTCACACACGGCATTATGAAAGGAAATGCGCGCCCCAACCGATCCTGAGACCTTGGACAGTTCCTCGACCGCCAAGAGCAAACTCAAGAAATCTGCGCCAGCTCCGCCAAACTCCGATGGAACCGTAATGCCGTACAACCCCAGGGCGGGAAGCTTTTGGAATAGTTTGCCGGGGATTCTTGCTTCCGAATCAATCTTAGAAGCAAGCGAAGATATTTCACCTGCCGCGAATTCTCTGATGGTCCCCTGCAGTAGCTCCTGTTCCTGGGTCAACTCTGCAAGCAAAAAATATCTCATCCTCTGATTTAGTTCGATTCATCTAGAAAAAATAAGTCGCTATACTTCAAGTATCATCGACACGGCCTCTCCGCCTCCTAGACAGAGGGTAACCAGCCCGCGATGTAACTTTCTACTCTTTAGGGCATTGATTATGGTAACGACGAGACGCGCCCCTGAACATCCAATGGGATGGCCGAGCGCGATTGCCCCTCCATTCACATTGAACTTGTTTTCCGGGACTCCCAGTTCTTTCGCCACCACTATGCTGGCGGTAGCATAGGCTTCGTTGTGTTCGATCAGATCCATGTCACGGATTGAAAGATCAGCTTTTTCATGACGGCCCTGCAGGCAGGAATGGGAGCTTCCATCACGAGTTCTGGTTTTACGCCGGCCTGTCCGTACTCCACGATTCTCGCCATGACTTCGATGCCACGAGATATCGCTTTTGCTTCCGACATCACGACAACCGCTGCCGCTCCGTCGCTCAGTTGCGAGGAATTACCGGCAGTCAGCACACCGTTCGGTTTGAAAACGGGCCTCAACAACTTTAATCCGTCGAGCGTCGTGTCAGAGCGGACGCACTCGTCATTCTCAAACATTCCGACCAGCCCGTTCGGCAATTTCACTTCAATGGGAACGATTTCATCCTTGAACGCCCCTTTCTCAATCGCATCAGAGGCCTTTCTGTATGATGACAGAGCGAACTTGTCTGCATCTTCGCGAGAAACATGATGTCGTTCCGCAATAATTTCTCCGGTCATCCCCATGTGAAAATCATTGTAGACATCCCACAACCCGTCCAGCAGCATGGCGTCCTGGGTTTTTGAGTCTCCGAATTTCAGGCCCCAGCGAAGATTTTTCTGGATGTAGGGAGACTGGCTCATGTTCTCCATACCGCCGGCGATGAGGCAGCTTGCATCTCCGGCTCTGATCGCCTGCGATGCAAACATGATCGCTTTCAGACCGGAGCCGCAAACCTTGTTTTCGGTAGTCGCACCCACGGATGCCGGAAGGCCAGCAAAAATCGAGGCCTGCCTAGCCGGGTTTTGGCCCAGTCCGGCGGAGATCACGTTTCCCATGATCACTTCATCGATTTCAGTTTCCTTTAATCCCGGGGCCCTCTTCAAAGCCTCGTTGACAACGATAGCTCCCAATTTGGGCGCGGTAAAATCTTTGAGCGTCCTCCCAAATTTTCCAATTGGAGTTCTAACCGCACTTACTATGACGGGAGTGTTTTCGGGTGAAAGTTTCAAATCGCACAGCTCCTAATGACGAAATATTCAAAGTTCACGACATAGAACAGCGTGAAAAAGTACCATTTCCTAGATAAGCCTAATCCTGATTCAAAATGTTATCCCATTGTGAGGAACCGATGCCTTTCAAAAACCGGCTAAATTTTTTCGAAATATTCGATGTCCGATAGTTCCCCCTTTCTATTTTCGCGCTTTTTGAAAACAGGTTTTACCTTCATCCCGATTCTGGGTTCCTCCCGACCCGTCTTGAACCTGCCCAACAATCCGCCTTCTATACCTTCGAACTTTACGAGGACGATTATCCGAGCAGTGTTTGCCCCTTCTTTCTTGTCTGTTGTTCTAACTTTGGTGAACGAATAGATGAAACCCGAATCGCCGGCGACTTCTTTCCACTCTGTCAATTGGATGAAGCAGTCTTTGCAAAATATCTTTGGAGGAAGGAAACTCTTGTTACAGGATCTGCAGATCGCTGCCTGAATTTTCCCCTGTTTCAGGAGCTGCAAAAAGCGCTCTCCGGCAACTCCTGCCGTGTACTTCCAGTCGAGCGGGATGTGGTCGCGCCACGTCCTTATCTCGTTGTTGTTTGAGATTTTTTCCGTTATCCATCCCACCCAAATCAGTTTTTGACGGGCCTGAAGTACTTGATATCTAGTATAGAGCCTACTCTTTCCTCTGCTGGCTTCCAAACGGCCTGGACTTTCATGCCTATCTTGATGTCTTTCTCATCTATCTCTCCGAGAAGGTGCAGGAAACCCATCAATTCGCTTGCGCCATCGATGTTGATAACAGCGACGAAGAGCGGTTCCGTCAACCTGTGCGCGTCGGTGCCGACGTGGGCAATTGAATAGGTGTTGATTGTTCCCGTATCCTTGACATAGACCCATTCGTCCGTGTCTCTGAAACAATCTTCGCAAAACATCCTCGGAGGTATGAGGATCCTGTCGCATCTGTTGCACTTCCTCGCGATCAAGCGGCCATTTTTCAGTTCGGAAAGGAATCTTCCAACGGCGACGCCGCTTGCCCATGAGTACTTTAGATCAGCATTGAAATGCGTGATCAGGAGCTCGCCGTTATCCAGCTCCTCGGGACGAATTTCCTTCCCCGGAAAGTACTTTACTCTCTCGCTCATTCTATCGCCTCTTCATTATGAAAACGGAGCTGTACTGCATCAGATCGCCCCACGCCTGTGCCAGCCCGGTGTGGATTTCCTTCTTCACCTGACGCTTCCCAGCCTGATTTGTAAGCTGGAAATACAGTTCGCAAACTTTCATCATACCGGCCGCGGCGATCGGATTTCCCACTCCGAGGAGTCCACCCGACGGATTGATCGGCAGTTCCCCGTCTCTCTGAGTGATCCCGGCCGTCGTCATTTTAGGCGCCTCGCCCTTTTTTGCAAGCTGCAGGCCTTCCATGTGATGCAACTCCTTGTAATCGAAGGGATCGTAGACCTCTGCAAAATCGATTTCAGCTCTGGGGTTCTTTATCCCGGCCATCTTGTACGCCATGTTTCCCGCGTTCTCTAGATACTGCGGGTAATACAGGTCCCTATCGGTCCAGTACATGCTGTCGATATTCCAGCCGCAACCCGCCACGTAGACAGGATCTTTGGTAAGTTTTTTCGCAAACTCTTCCGAGCACAAGATAACCGCGGCGGCGCCGTCGCTCGGTGGACTGACGTCGAGCCTCTTGACCGGCCACACCATCGGCTCGGATTTCATCACGTCTTCAACGGTAATGTTGGCTGCCAACTGCGCGCACGGATGATCGAGCGCATTCTTCTTGTTCTTGACCGCGACCTGCGCTATCTCCTCCTCCTTGATTCCGTAGGCGTTCATGTAGCGCCGCATCTCGAGGGCGAAAATCCAGAGGAGAGTTGTGCCGAGAGGCCGCTCGTAGTCGTGGTCAAAAATGCTCCAGAAGGCGTACTGCGGGTGAGGCTGTAGCGGAGACATCTTTTCCTCGGCAACAGCTATACAAACATCGCTAAGCCCGGAAGCAACGTGCCACCACGCTGACACCGGGGTATAAACTCCGGTTGCTCCGCCAACGAAGACGCGCGAATACTGTCTCCGGTAAGCTCCTGCACCATCAGAAAGGTACTCTCCTTTCATGTGGACTCCGTCGAAAGCGTCCGGAGCCGAACCAAGTACAACCGAGTCAACCTCTTTCCTGGAGATACCCGCCGAATCAAGAGCCATCCTGACCGCCTCGAAAGACAGCTCCTTACCGGTCTCGAGAAGTCGCCTCCTGAAGAGCGTCAAGCCGGCCCCGATTACACAGACTTTTCTTTTCTCAGCCAATTATTTCGATTCACCTTTGCAAGACAGCCGTTACGCCCGACTGGGTTGGAATTCCTCTCCACGATTGCACGACGCACTTTGTAGCCTTTGCTAGCTGGGCAGATCCCGCGTCGCCCCTCAACTGGAGGACTGATTCGTATGCCCTAACTAGACCACTCGCCTCGACAAAGTAGCCCATGCCAATTGATCCTCCCGAGGGATTCACGGGCAGGACGCCGTCCAGATCAGCCTTTCCACTAGAGACATACTTGCCCGCTCTCTTTGCTAACCCGATCGCTTCGATGTGCTCCAACTCTTTGAACGAGTAAGCGTCGTCCACTTCAGCAAAATCGAGCTGCTCAGTTGGCCTTGTGATCCTCGCCATCTCAAAGGCCTTCTTTGAAGAATTCGAAGCATAAACTGCCTGTCCAAGATCCATCTCCTCAACGTTGGGCGTATCTGAAAACCATGAGATTCCCGAAATCCAGACTGGCTTGTCGGAAAGCCGCTTTGCCTTGGTTGCAGAAGTAACAACAATCACGACCGAGCCGTCCGAAGGCTGACTGACATCCAATTTCTTCAACGGCGAGGCAATCTCTTTACTTTCCAAAACATCCTCCAAAGAAAGATTGCCTCCGTATGTAGCCAGCTGGTTTTTTAGGGCGTTAGAGGAGTTTTTGACGACGACGGCAGCGCAGTCTTCAACAGTACTTCCAGATTCTTCGAGATATCGCCTCATTTCGAGTCCCGCCAGGTACTTTGAATCAACCCCGGGAATTCGGGCAAAAGTCGGATCGAAGCCCAGGTCCTCGATTAGATCTTTGCTTTCGACGTCGGAAAGTTTGCTGTGCGCTTCGACAACGACGACGTCAGAAACTCCGGCCATGATGTGCATGTATGCGTGGGCAAGACCCAGAAGGCCGTCGCCTGAAACGGTAAACAGGGGTCGAAGTTTTGCGCCCAGTTGATCAGGCGCGTATTCATCACTGATGCTATTACCCTCCCAGAAATCCTCAGCGCAGCAGATGAACGATCCAACGTCGTCACGGACATCGATCCCCGAATCGGCATACGCTTTTTTTGCCGCATCGAAAGTAAGTTCCTTGTACGACTGGCCTATAGTAGTAGAATCAAACTTCGAAGCGCCAATGCCGACAATAGCTACATCCCTGCCGGGCAACTTAGTCAGAACGGAAAGCTCTGAGGTGTTCATTTAAGATTATGTATATTTTTTCGATCAGAGTTATCAGTGAATCCTGAAATTTTGCCACGACTGTCCCATCACTGCTTAAAGATGGAGGTACCTCTTTGAGGAGTCAAGCAACATGCTCCTAAGTAGAATCAAAAACATCATACAATTTCAGGAAGAAATAGACTCCAGAAAAATTGACGCGGCTCAAGTTTTCAAAGATGAACTCCGAAACGCAACCGAGTATAACGCTCGACTCAACGCGTTCATCACGATTTTTGACGAAGACTCGGCCAGGTCGATTTCGCAAATTGGAGAGCAAGACGGTACCAAGAAATTCCAAAGCAAGAAGGATTTTGGACAGCAAACGGCTGCCCGAAAGGACTTTTCACTGTACGGCGTCCCTTTGACAATAAAGGACAATATTTTCGTTGCGAGGAACAGGACCACTGCGGGCTCACAAGCCTTTCAGCAGTTTGTTCCCGCCGTCAATGCCGAAGTAGTTGATTCTTTTTTGTCAAAAGGGTGCATGCCTCTGGGAAAGACAAATCTGCATGAACTTGCAATGGGCGCGACCTCATCGAGTTCTTTCTTCGGACCCGTGCGAAACCCAGTAGATCCTTCACGGATCTCCGGGGGCTCGAGTGGTGGTTCGGCAGTCTCGGTCGCGATGTCGAGCTACCCAATAGTGAGTTTGGGAACAGACACAGGCGGCTCTGTGAGGGTTCCTGCCGCCCTGTGCGGAGTTTGCGGCTTCAAGCCGACAATCGGCACAATCAGCATGTCAGGAATATTTCCGCTGAGCGCTACGCTTGATCATGTGGGAATATTGACAAAGAATATGTCCGACATGAGCTATGCTTTCAGGGCTATCTCTGGAAACAATGGTGGGTACCTGAAAAGATCCAAGATCTCCTCGAGCTCAAAAACAAAAATCGGAATCCCGGAAAATTATTTTTTTGAGGATTGCGTTCCCGCGGTAGAAAAGGCATTCTGGCGCGTAATCGATAAACTGAGAGTGGCCGACTTCATCGTGGTGGAGGATCTGAAAATCCAAGGTAGCGAAAAAATATCGAGGACTAGGAGAACGATTCAAGTCAAAGAAGCATCCTGGTTCTATCAAGATCTCGTTGCAAATCCGGAAAAGAGGAAGCTCGTCGCAAAGGACGTAATGAGTTTCTTTGATGCGGGCTCAAAAACGGGCATGATGGAATTCTTTGTTTCCTCGAAGGAGAGGCTTTCCTTTATCGCTAGTATCTCTAGGATTTTCCGCAAAGTCGATTTCATCGCAATGCCGACCTGTCTTACTACCGCCCCGAAGTTGGAAGATGTCATGGGAAAGGAAGCGGGAAGCATTCGAAAGCAGCTCGTGAGGAATACAGAGCCGTTCAATCTCTGCGGATTCCCATCGCTTAGCATACCCTCAAACAGATTAGATTCTTCTTCGCTGCCGACCGGGTTCCAGATCTCGGGGGAGCCCCTTGACGACTTTAGGTTGCTTGAAGTCGGAGAAAGGATATGGGGATCGGTTCATCGGCCGTGATTCAAGAGGTTCGTTAACCCTTGGGCAGAAATGATTTCTATCCAATTCCTTTCTATTCTTGCAAGGCTTGATCATTACGGCATTCGTTATTCCAGAGCAAAAGAACATCATTCAGATGATGTATCCTGACAATTACTACGATTACTCAAACATCCTCGAATCCTTTGGGGGGTTTGTCGAAAAAGAGATCCTTCCGACCGCCAAACAGATTGACAAGAACGGAACTTTTCCTGGTGAAAATATGGGCAAAATATTCGCACAGGGGTTCACGAACATTCCTTATCCGGAGTCGCTCGGAGGACTCGGACTGCCGTACCCACTGTACGTCGCCTGCATGGAGCTGGTCGCGAAGGCATGCGCAAGCACAGCGATCTCACTTGCAATTCACGGCACCGTTTGCGATGGCCTCTTCCGATTTGGAAATTCGGACCAGCATGAAAAATATCTCAGACCACTGATAACCGGGAAGAAGATCGCGGCATTTGCGCTCACTGAACCAGGAGCTGGCAGTGATGCGAGAGCAATGACGACGACCGCCGAACTTCGGGACGGAGAGTGGCACATCAACGGTTCTAAAATGTACATCACAAATTCTGGCAAAGCGGATTACTATTTTGTTTTTGCGAAAACTGCGACGGGCCACGCTTCGATAATGGTTCCTAAAGATGCCGCCGGTTTTTCCTGCGGAGCGAACATTCCAAAGATGGGGCTGCGCGGCTCGACTCTGACGGGGATGAACTTTGACGACGTGACCGTGCCCGAAGAAAACCTGATCGGAAAGGACGGAGACGGTTTCGAATACGCCAAGAAAATGCTCCTCGCCGGTCGAATTACGATCGCGGCGCTCAGCGTGGGTATAGCCCAGATCGCCCTAGAAAAATCAATAGCTTATTCGAAGGAGCGGAAGGCGTTCGGCCATACTCTCGCGGATTTTGAAATCACCAGATCAAAGATTGCGGATATGAAGACGCAAATCGATGCCTCCCGACTCTCCACGTACTATGCGGGCTACAGGAAGAATTTGAAGGAGGATTTTTCGGTGGAAGCGTGCGAAGCAAAGCTTTTTGCGACCGAAATGGCTCTCAACGCTTGCAACGAGGCGATCCAGATTCACGGAGGATACGGTTACACCGATGAAGCAGACATTCATCGTCACTGGAGGGATGCCAAATTGATGACGATTGGCGAGGGAACTTCCGAGATCATGAAGATAGTAATTTCAAACTTCGCGCTGGGCCAAGAATGAAAGTGGCAGTCTTTATACGCGGGTGTCTCCGAGCTTTTTGTTTAGCGATTTTTGAAATCGGTCATGATTCTTGCAATCGCCGTCGTCGTGGGCTCGCTGGCTCCGGGTACGGCGCTGGGCCTTCTGGTAAGGACGAGCCAGGACTCTGATCAGGTCTACTCCTTCACGGCTAGTGCGGTCGAAACTCCAAAGTCCATTCAGTGCGGTACCATACTAAACAATTTCAGCGAGTGGTTGGAGATCAACGTGATCGGCGACAGGACATCAATGAGTTTCCGGTCCGTTATCGTATTTGACACCGGTCAGGAGAAGAGGGCGGATCTTCCGCTGAATCAAACGGCACTGGCCGAATATCTGGCCACAAATTCCACGTTCGAAACGATCACCGTCCCCCTACCCTCTTTCTTCGACACCGGTGATGTATTGTCGGCCAGCGTTACTTACTCGATAGGGGCATTCCCGCCGCAGGAACAGGCGTTGACGGGTATTCCGATCATCCAAGATGCCTTAACGTGTTAGGGCAGCTCTTCCGCGATGAGCTCCGCCACATCCCTCACGTCAAGTTTAGTACCGGTGACCTTGGTCGAATCTTCAAACATCGAAAGACAGAACGGACATTCAGTCGCGAGAGTTTTCGCGCCGGTCTGAGCCGCCTCTTCAGTCCGGATGCTTGTGATCGTTTGTTTCTGCGGGACCTTGTACCAGTAATTTGAGCCGCCCGCTCCGCAGCAGAAAGTCTTGTCCTTGCACCTATGCATCTCCCTCAAATCGACTTTCGCAGATTTGAGAATGCGTCTGGGTTCCTCGAAAATGCTGTTGTACCGAACCGCGTAGCAGGCATCGTGGAGAGTCACGGAAATGTCCTTGAGCTTACCAGAGGAAACTTTGAGTTTTCCCGCCGCGATAAGATCAGAAATCAACTGGGTGTGATGGACCACTTCGTATTTTCCGCCGAAGGTCGGATACTCGTTCTTTATCGTGTTGAAGCAGTGGGGACAGCTCGTGATGATTTTCTTCGTATTCGACCCGTTGAGTCTGTCAATGTTCTGCAGGGCGAGTTCCTGGAACCTTCCCTCTTCTCCCAGTCTCCTCGCGGGATCGCCGTTGCACATTTCATCGTTTCCGAGTATCGCAAACGATACTCCCGCCGCGTTCATGATTTTGGCGAGAGATCTAGCAATATTCTGGGCTCTCTGATCGAATGAGCAGACGCATCCTACCCAGTAGAGATATTCCGCGTTCGGATTTTCGGCGATCGTTTTGATTTCCAAAGGTACCCCTGAAGTCCAATTAGACCTCGTGGAGTTGCTCAGGCCGTAGGGATTTTGGTGCGAGGCAAGATTTGAAAGAAGGGTATTCTGCGCGGGTTCGAGTCTGTTCGACGAGACAATCGTTCTCCTGAGATCTCCGATAAAATCAACCTGATTTATCTCAACGGGGCATTCGTAAACGCACGCAAGGCACGTCACGCAGGAATACATCTCGGCGTCCCGAATGGTTCCGCTCGCGAAAAGATCCTTCTGTACTCCTGGAGTCCCTTTCTCATCTTTGTAGTACCTGTTTTTCAGATCCTGAACCACGAGCCTCGGGGAGAGATCTCTCCCGGCAGCGTTGGCTGGACAGGCCGCCTCGCACCTTCCGCAGTTAGTGCAGGCATCAAGCATCACCCTCTGGTTCCATTTGAGATCGTCACTGGTTTTGAGACCGATGGTCAGGTCGGGCATATAGTCGGGGTTTGACTCCTGCTGTTTCATTATCTCCGCTAGGTTGAACGGGGAGTTCATCCTTCCCAGAGGCCGCTCCTCGTCCGTGAGCATCATGTTGATCAGCGCGTTCGGGACGTGGAAAAATTTGGTGAAGGGGATTGAGGCGATCAGTGCAAAGGCGACAAGGGCGTGAATCCACCAGAGCGTCTGGTAAGTACCGACCCAGCTCTGGTAAGTCGAAGCCGAAACTCCCGCGCCTAGAGCGATGAACAGCTTCTGAAAAATCCAACCAACGGGAGAAAAGTAAGCCCACGGGACCGGAATCATTGCAAGCAGAAGCCCTTCCTGCACAAAACCCGAGACGCCCATGTAGAGCAGACCCACAAGGAGAAAACGGTCAGCCTTGTCCTCGCCCATGAAGAAGGGCTTGAAAGACAGCCGCCTAGCCAGCGCGAGAACTATCGCTATCACAAAGCCTAGGCCGAAGAGATCGAGGGCTGTCTTGAAACCCAGATAGAAATCACCTTGGAGTAGAACTATCCCCATCGGTCTGAGAAGATCGTAATCGATGCCGACAAGTATTGTTCCGATCGTCAGGGCCGTAATTCCGTAAAACATCCACGAATGTTCCACGCCACCATATCTCCGCTGCAGGATCTTTTTTTGACCGAAACCATCTACGATTATCCTTCTACCGTTTGTCACGAGTTTTGGTAAGTTCTGAGAAACATCTTTCCAGCCGATTCCATAAATGGAATATTTTCTGTAGACGCCGTAAAAGAAAATGACCAGAAAGATTGCAAATGCGCTGTAAAGATAGTCTGGCGTATCGGCCGGGAGAAGCGGATACTTTAGACGGCAGACTTCGGTCTGGACGCAGGTGTCGAAGAAAGGCAGGGGGGCGGGCAGAGCGTTCAAAATCGAATTATTTGGATGCGACTGGGAAAACCGGATTTTTACTTATCGCTGGATCCAGTCATCGACCGAGAAGAGCTTTGAAATCCTTCGTTAGATCGGGCACCACCTGGTAGAGATCGCCCACTATGCCGTAATCGCATTCCTGAAAGATTGGCGCGTTCTTGTCTGTATTGATAGCGACTATAATCTTTGATTCCCTCATGCCTGTGAGGTGCTGGATCTGACCCGAGATTCCAACTGCGATGTACAGTTTCGGTTTTACGGTAGTGCCGGAAAGGCCGACCTGACGATCTTCCGGTACCCACCCGAGGTCGGATGTCAGAGGCCGCGAAGCTCCGACAACTGCGTTGATCACTTTGGCAAGGTCGTCGAGAATTGACAGGTCTTCCTTCTTTTTGAAACCTCTCCCAGCCGAGACGACAATTTCCGCATCCTTGATGTTCACCTGTCCCTTCGGTTTCTCTTTTCTGCCGACCACGCTTGCCCTATTTGGCTTTGGTTGAAAGTCCGAAACCTTGATGATTTCTGGATTGGAAGCAGTCGTTTCACGCTCATTGGCTCGCAGGGGGATCGTGACGATAGTGGCCCCCTTTGAGACAACGGTCGCGATGGCGTTTCCTCCCCAGACCAGTCTATCTGCAACAAAGCTGCTTCGCTCCTGAGATAATTTCATCGCATCTGAAATGCAGCCGATCTTGAGTCTTGCGGCCAGCCGGGGAGCAAGCTCTTTCCCTTCTTCGTCGCCCCAATCAAGACCAGGTCCGGATTGATCTTCTTGCAAACCGACTCCAGCGCATCGGTACATGGCCCGGCCAAAAGATTGCCGAGAGATTCGTGTAATACTTCATAGATAGTGGAGACTCCCTGGACAGAAAGTTTCTTCGATTGAGCCGATAGATCGCCGGAGCCGAGAACGGCGATAGACAGCTGACCGCCTAACTTTACCGCGAGAGTAACCAACTCTAACGCGGTGTCTGAAGAATCGGAGAACGCAAGAATGTTCGTCATCTACTTGACGACCCCTTCCTTTACAAGTGCTTCCGCAAGCTGCTTTGCGCTCTCCTCCGGCTTGCCCTCAAAGAGAACTCTTTTCCTCGATGATTTAGGAACATTCAGAGACCTTACCTCGACCTTTGATCCGGCCCTGCCGACAAGAGAAGTGTCTATTCCCAGTGTCGAGGCATTCCACTCCAGAAGCTCCTTCTTACCCGCGCCCATTATTTGCAGCAGAGTGGGGAATCGGGGCTGGTTTATCTCCCGGGACACCGTAACCAAGACTGGAAGCTCTGACTCGACCGTTTCAACGCCGTCTTCGAGCAGGCGGTCGACCATTATCTTGCTCCCCGACAGCGTAATTTTCGAGGCAAACGTCATCTGCGGAAGATCCAGGTATTCAGCGAGCGCGGGTCCGACTATGCCTGTGTACGAATCCGTTGTCCCAGTCGAAGTAATCACAATATCAAATTTTCCGACTTTCTTGACAGCTTGCGACAGAATGTAAGCCGTAGTCAGTGCATCTCCATCCTGGAACGCAGGATCAACCATGAGTCTAGCCCGATCGCATCCCATGGCGAGGGCTTCCTTCACGCTCTTTTTCGCGTCGGGGCCGCTGACGCACAACGCCGTGATGCTCCCGCCGTTTTTTTCCTTGATACGGACGGCTTCCTCGATCGCGTTCTTGTCATCGTCACTGATCTTTGTTTTCGCACCCTCGAAATTGATCTTATTATTCGTCCTGTCAATCCGGAGCTCTGTCTCGTCGATTACGTGCTTGAAGCAGACAATAATCTCTGGCAAAATTTGATACACCAATTACGATCCGTGAATAGTCTTCGAAATCGCGAATCTTTTCAAGCCTAATCTATTTCACAATTGTTGCGACAGGCTGTATTTACGAGAAGGCTTCGTACTCCGGCCCTAGCAACTTGATTGCGATCTTTTGCTCGAGAATCTGATCCGTTCCCTCGTATATTCTGCATGCCCTCGTATCAACCAAGTGCCGAGCCGGCCTGTTCTCGAATGAAAAACCGTTCGCCCCGAAGACCTGAACCGCCCGGTCGGCGGCATTGAATGAAGCATTCGCTGCAAAATACTTAGCCTGCGCGATCCACCAGTCTGCCTCCGACCGAAGCTCATAATTTTCCGGGGACTCATCTGATTTTACTTTCATGGTAGCTGCCTTGTACATAATCATCCTTGATGTCTCAAGATCAAGCGAGATCTTCGCTATCTCCCTTTGAACAAGCTGGTGCTTTCCGATTTTTTTCTTGTGTTGTACTCTCTCGCGGGCATACCTCACTGCTTCATTTAGGCAGTCCTGTATTATGCCCACGCTTCCAGCTGCAACTGAGAGTCTTCCGCTCATCAGCGCGGTGTATGCGATGCTCAGACCTTTTCCGGGAGGGCCGAGCAGATTCTCCTTTGACACCTTGCAATTCGTGAAATATAGCAGTCCAGTATCAGATGTTGGAAGCCCTAACTTGTTTTTGATCGGTTCGGCAGAGAACCCTTCGCTGTCAGTCTCGACTAGGAAGGCACACATCCCCTCCGATTTCCCCTTTGGGTAACCAAAGACAACGATGAGATCAGCAATCGAGCCGTTAGAGATCCAGGCTTTCTGCCCGTTGAGGTAATAACTGCCCTCGCGATCTTCAAAGTTTGTTTTCATCGACGCGGGATCTGAGCCGGCTGTTGGTTCAGTTAGGCCGAATGCCATGACAAGTTCCCCCGTCGTCGTCCTTGGGAGATAGCGCTGTTTCTGTTCCTCATTCCCCCATTTTTGGAGGGTCAGCTGCCCGAGAGATATATGACCCGAGAAAAAAGTTCTGATTCCGGTCCCTTCCTGGCCTATCCTCTCCAATACCAGCGCGTACATCAGAGCATCGGCTCCCTGACCCTCGCCATAATTTCTGGAGATCGGCAGTCCCAGTAGATGGGACTCTTTGAAAATCGGGAGCACTCGATCATTGAAACGACGTTCAAGGTAAAAACGGTCCTCAACAGGCCTGATCTTATGGCAGGTCTCCTCTGCAACATCCAGGATCAGTTCTTGCTCGTCTGTAAGATCGAAATTCATCTATCACAAGAGTTACAGCGGCATCCAAAAGACTTTTTCTCTGCCATCTTTACAGTCGTGCGCGTTCATGTCCAAAATCAGTCCAAAGTTGAGAGTTCAGAAAATTTTCGAACAGATGGAGGGGCCAGATTCCTTCATCATCGCGAACGGAGTGGAACCCCATCTAGACGCTTCTTTCTTCTACGTTACCGGGTTTCCCTATGGCTTGTTTGAGAGCTCATTCCTGATCGCAGAAAGAAACGGAAGAATATCACTGGTTACTTCTCCGCTTGAGGAGCCCATAGCAAGAGCCCATTCGACCGAAATTGAGGTGTTTACGGAACCGGATAAAGACCACATGAGGTCGAGACTAGCTTCATTTGCGGGAAACGGCCTCAAATCGATTGGACTCAACTCGTCCGAGCTTACGTATGGTTCATACCTTCAGATCAAATCTATTTTCAAAGGATCAGAATTACTGGATGAATCGGAAGCATTCGAGGCGGCACGACTCGTCAAAGACGAAAGCGAGATCTTACTCATCAAGAAAGCGTGCGACATTGCTTCTGCCACTTACCGGAAGATACCCTCGATGTTGTCCGAGGGAGTTACCGAGAGCTCTGTTGCCGCCCAGATGGCTTTTGATATGCAAGAAGCCGGAGCAAGCAGTGTTTCTTTTGATTCCATAATTGCATTTGGGAAAAACAGCTCGGAACCTCACTACGCAGCAGGAGATGCGAAGTTGAGGAGTGGGCGGTTTGTCCTCTGTGATTACGGCGCGAAGTACCGTCGCTACTGTTCCGACATTACTCGAACACTGGTCTTTGGAGCAGCATCAAAGAAACAAAAGGAAATGTACGAACTGATCAGGCGCGCGCTTGAACTCGGAACCGAGCTTTGCACTCCCGAAAACACCGGTGAGTTTGTGCACTCAAAAGTCGCAGCTCTAATTGATTCGACCGAGTACAAAGGAAGATTCATCCATTCTTTGGGCCACTCCCTGGGATTATCCGTGCACGACGGCCCCGGTCTTTCCCCCAGGTACAAAAAGAAACTAAAGCCAGGAATGGTTCTGACGGTCGAACCGGGGATTTACTTACCCGGCTTCGGAGGAGTGCGAATTGAAGACGATGTACTTGTTACGAAAGGAAAACCTAGAGTCCTAACGACCGCCTCCAGAGATTTGATTGAAGTCTAAAGCCGTCTGGAATTTTCTGGCTTTCAATGAGAATAGTCTACGGAGTTTCCTCGGTAGGACTCGGCCACGCGAGAAGGAGCCTCACTCTGGCAAGAAACCTTCGGGAGATTCGAAGCGACATCGAAATCAGCTGGATCACTGCAGAGCCCGGTATTTCGTTTCTTGAGAGTGAGGGTGAGAAAATCCTGCCAGTTTCAAGGGAGCTCAAATCGCTGAGCCCTGTTATGGAGAAAGGCGTCAGTTCCGGCCGGCTCGACGATATGTCGCGTGTTGCGAGGAACTCTTCCTCCATCGCCCGCACTAACTATACACTGTTGAAGGAACAATTAGCCAACTTTGACGTGCTCATTCAAGACGAGTTCGCGGAGACGATGTTTTGCTTCATGTGGGACAAAAATCCGAAACTCCCAGCTTTTAGAATCATAATCACAGATTATCTGCAGTTTGAGTCCGGACGCAGCCTGAGCCCTTTGAGTCGGATAATAACATGGTACGCGAACCGGATGCTTGTGAGAGCTTTCTCAAAAGCTTCACTCAGGATTTTTGCCGACAATCCGGATTCGGTTTCCCCGAAGATACGTTCGAGATTAGCCGATTTCGAAGTCGTGGGACCAATACTGCCCAAACTGCCGTTTGCATCGAAGGCAGAGCTGAGGAATAAAATAATCTCGACTGAATTTGGCGACGAACCAGATAACAAGAAATTGATCGTTGCCTCTGTCGGCGGAACTTCGACTGGGAAAGTCCTGGTCGATTTTCTTTTCGTGAACTTCCGTGAAATTTCAAGAGAGTCTGAATTGTCGGATAATCGTTCTTCTCGGCCCAAGGATTGGGAAATCAGAATACAAAGTCGACAATTCGGATCCGGTTCGGTTCGTCTCTTTTACACCGGACAGCATTCAATATTTCAAGGCTGCAGACTGTGTAGTCTGTCAGGCAGGAGCGTCGACCCTGAACGAAGTTGCATCTCTTGGTACGTCATGTGTTGCGATTCCAATTTCAAACCATTTTGAACAAGAGGCTAATGCAAGAAGATTTTCGGAGGAATATGGATTTGCAGTGCTAAAATACGAGCAGATGAGCGTCAAATCGCTCGTTAGCGCTATCAATCAAGCTTTGGCCAAGTCCTATCCATCTCCTGACTTTTCTGCCGGAGCAGAAATAGCTAGCAAACTAATCCTGAATCGAATTGGAGTTCAATGATGAAGGCCAAGCCTTGTACGTTCAAATAATTTCACAGTTCAATTCCTTCCGGATTTGGAGGATGCTAGACAGGAGTACATGTCCTAGTTCATCACATCGGGATCCTTCTCTGCGTGCCTCAGAATTCTCTTTTTGAGACTCGGAAGCATTCTGTCAGACAAAGCGCAGAGGGCTCCGTCTTCACTCAGGATGCTTTGAGCTTCAACCCGGCTCGCTCGACCGAATCCATCCACTTCTCAAATTCTGCGTCCAAAAGCTGAAGTATTCTTTGAGCGCCACCAGAAGTCTCCTTTCCGACAGATTTGCGCTTGCTCATGCCCATTATATCTGTTCGAATTTGCACATAAGAAATTTGCGAGTGAGAATTCCATCTGGGAACGATTCTTGAAAGCATCGAAAGCATTTTCTTGATTAATCGACTAATTCTTATTGGACTCAATCACTCGTTGACGAAGCCAACCGACTCTTTGAGCGATATCTATCGCCCTGCCGATTTTTCAGGAGATACAACAAAACCAGCACTTTAATCCTAAAGGAAAGTGAATCCCGTGATAAGTGAATATTCTAAAGGTACTCGACTGATGAAGCGGATGGATGAAAAAATCGGCTCGTGCATGCTTTGCAGGCTTTGTGAGACCCGAACAAAAGCAGTGCCGGGTTCCGGCAATATCGAGAATCCGAGTGTAGTCTTTATCGGCGAGGGGCCGGGTAAAAACGAGGATCTTCAAGGGAAACCGTTTGTTGGGAGAGGGGGAAAGCTCCTGGATGAACTCCTGCAAGTCGCAGGACTCGAAAGGAATCAGGTTTACATTACAAATATCGTAAAATGCAGGCCCCCCAAAAATCGAAAGCCAAAACCTGACGAAATCGTCATTTGTACTTCGAACTATCTGGAGAAACAGCTCGACATACTAAAACCCAAAATTATCTGCACGCTCGGCGCGACAGCTCTTCGAGTACTTCACCGGAGAGAAGAAAATGGGGCCGAATCATGGCAGACTTGCACACTCGCGAAAATCGGAAATTCCTGTGTTTCCGACCTACCACCCTGCTTCGGTTTTTCGAAATCGCTCCCTGAGGACCTTGCTAGAAGATGATCTGAAGAAAGTATCAAAAATTGCACGTGAGGATTGAAATTTCTCTACTGAATGGAAGAAGGAATTTTTAGAATTCGATGCTAGAGTTCTCGGCGACAGCAAAGTTATCTCGAACGTCTGGTGCTCCTGCCCTTCGAACCTTTTCGACTTGCACTTCTTGTTCTTACCTTGGAATTTTTCTTTTCTACCTTCGCTAGTCTTGCTCTGTTCTTCGAAACAGAATCTTTGATGAATTCGACTATAGTCTTCAGAGAGGTGCCGGGACCAAAATTTCCAGTAATTCCCATCTTCTCAAGCTTTGGTTTGTCCGTATCAGGAATTATTCCACCGCCCACGACCAGAATATCCTTGCCACCCTTTTCTTTCAGGAAACGAACAACTTTGGGAAAGGCCGTCATGTGAGCTCCGTTGAGCAGGCTGAGCGCAACTATATCGACATCTTCGTCAACCGCCATCTGGGCCACCTGTTCGGGGGTCGGAAGCAGGCCGGAATAGACTACTTCCATTCCAGCGTCTCGAAAAGCCCGCGATAGAACCAGCGCGCCGCGATCGTGGCCATCAAGACCAGGCTTCGCCACTAGAATTCTTATTCTTCTGCCGAGCGCTGAATCCCGACTGGTGCCTAAACCGTCATCCAGCAATTGAGTGGTTGACATTTGTTCTGACCTAGATCATCAAGGCAGTTATTTGGGCATATTGTTAAGCAATGATGGGTTCTTTCCATCCGCCAAATACCTGTCGTCCTACATCCATTATCTCCTGAAGCGTCGCGTATGATTTGACCGCCTCGAGGATCGGATACATAGAGTTGGCATCTGGGTCTTCGAACGCCTTTCTCAAAACTTCCAAATTCCTCCTGACCCGTACTTCGTCGCGGGACCTCCTGAGAGAGCGCAATTTTGTCATCGCCTTCCTCCGAAGTGCCTGGTTAACTTTCAGGTAATCAATCGGCTTTTCTTCGTTGACTTCGTACTTGTTTACACCGACCACAGACCTCTCGCCGGATTCCAGCTCCTGCGTCTTACGATACGAAGTATTTGCAATTTCTCTCTGAATGTAACCCTGTTTGATAGCTTCGAGTACTCCGCCTATCTGGTAAATTTTCTCGAAATATCGGTATGCCTGCTCCTCCATTTGGTTCGTGAGCCACTCCAGGTAATACGAGCCGCCGAGGGGATCGATAACGTCGGATACGCCGGTCTCCTCTGCGATTATCTGCTGCGTCCTCAGCGCTACCGTGACCGCGTCCTGGGTGGGCAGAGCCCAGGCTTCGTCGTATGAATTGGTGTGGAGGGACTGCGTTCCACCTAAAATCGCGGCCAGAGCCTCGATAGTCGTGCGGATGATATTGTTCAACGGCTGCTGCCAGGTGAGTGAGACTCCGGATGTTTGGGTGTGAAAACGAAGCATCATGGATCTGGGATTCTTTGCCTCGTATTTTTCCTTCATCACCTTCGACCAGATTCGTCTTGCTGCCCTAAACTTTGCAATCTCTTCGAAGAAATCCATGTCGCAGTTGAAGAAGAACGAAAAGCGGGGAACGAACGAGTCAACATCGAGGCCGGCGTTTTTGCCGAGTTCAACGTAAGAAAACCCGTCAGCCAGGGTGAAAGCAAGTTCCTGAACCGCGCTAGCCCCAGCTTCTCTGATGTGGTATCCGGAGATACTGATGTAGTGCCACAGGGGCATCTTGTCGGTGCAGAAAATCATCAGGTCCCTGATAATTCTCAAATGCGCGTCCGGCGGAAAGGCCCACTCCTTCTGCGCGATGTATTCCTTCAGAATATCGGTCTGAACCGTTCCGCGTAACTTGTCGAGCGGAACACCCTGCTTCTCTCCGACCGCCGCATACATTGCGGTCAAGACAGCGGCTGGCGCGTTGATCGTCATCGACGTACTCACCTTATCCAGCGGGATCGAGTCAAAGATTGTCTCCATGTCTTCAAGGGATGAGACTGAGACGCCGCACTTTCCCACCTCCCCCTCCGCCCTGTCGCTGTCGGCATCGTAACCATAGAGCGTGGGCATATCAAACGCTATCGAGAGTCCCGTTTCGCCTTCCTTCAGAAGATACTTCAATCTCTTATTTGTCTGGACAGCCGTGCCGAAACCTGAAAACATCCTCATTGTCCATTGCCTGCCCCGATACATCGTAGGGTAAACTCCGCGAGTGTAGGGAAACTCGCCGGGCATATTAAGGTCCTTGTTGTAATCGTGATTTTCAGTATCAGCTGGTGTGTAAATCCTCTTCAATGGGATGCCGGAGAGATTTTCGAAAACCTCTTTCCTTTCGGGAGTCTCCGTCAGATATGGGGCAAGAATTGTCTTTTCCCAGTTTTTCACACTCTCCTTTAGAGCGTTCAACCTTGTCTCGTCGAAACTGCCAGCTCGAGACGCGCTCCTCCTCCTTTCAATTTCTTTCAGTTTAGTAATCCAGTAAGATTCATCAGTCATTTTACAAAGAGGTCTCCAATTCTTGCAGACTCAATAATCTCCCATCGCGTATTTTTCGGTTGTGGTTTTCCGAGCTACAAAAACGGTGTCGGGCAGGCAGTTTGATATCGTTTCTTCGAGAAATATTAATTTGCGAGAAGTAATAAGCTCGGTTACATTTGAAGTACAAAGAATATCGGTCGAGTTCAGAATTCAACGCTGACAGGGATACCTACTGCACTCATTGCCTTGTCCAATTCAGCGAAAACGACGAGCTTGGAAGATGCGAACAGACTGATCACGTCACGCATGTGGAATGCACTAAACACGATCCCTAATTCACGTTTAGATGCAATTGCGAGTGAGTCGCATTGCTTTCTTGGTCCAATCAGTGGATTTGTGAAAATCGAGTAAAGGAGGTCCGCAGGTCTTTTCCTCTTGCTGTACCTGTTCGCCAATCGTACTTCCTGTAGCAATTGATTCATTTCATTGATTTATTATGCAAATTTTGCATACGTGCGCAACAGTGCAATTCTGCGTACCGAAGGGCTTGAAACGAGCTCTTCGGCCAAATTCTAATGCCACTGTAAAGTAGAGGAGTTACTTTTGACATCTTCAGTAGATTTACTGGAATGGCCCCTAGGTCGGGTAGTTTTGTACCCGCAGGCCTGAAAGGTTCAAGAGTTTCAAGAAAGACGGGTTCAGGTCAGACAACTGATATATTTACTATTGAGCTTCAAACTTTTTCGCCGAGAATATCTTCATCATATTCTCGATCTAAGTTCTCAATCAGCATCGCGGCAAATTTCGTCAAATTCTCTTTGCGCCCGGTCTCCCTCGAAAGACTCGTTGCGGTTTCAGAAATCATCCCAATTTCAGAGGGGTCATTGTTGACATTCATTCCCATTCCGAGATAGACAATCGATTTCGTACCCTGGATAACTCCATCAGCCAGGACACCCGCAATTTTTCTCCCGTTGCAGAACACATCGTTAGGTGGCTTGATCTTACAATTTGCGATTCCAAAATCTCGAAACGTCTTCACAATTGATTCTGTCGCAATGGTCGGGATATTTCCGACGACTTCAGTGGAGTGAGGGAGAAGGATTATCGTCATCCAAAGGCCTCCTTTCTGAGAGTTCCATGTTCTACCTTCTCGGCCCTTCCCGGCCGTTTGTACCTTACTTATCACCACATCGCCTTCACGATTGCTCTCTAGCTCGTTGGCGGCGTATGACTGCGTCGAATCAACAGACTCAAGGATGACTGGATTGCTCACCAGGAGCCTTCGGAGTCTTTTGTGACTCAACAACTCCTTGAGATCCTTCTCCTCATCCAGCAATCTTGCGAGTCCCAATTGATACGCTTTGGATCCTCCAGATTTCGCTTTTACGATTTTATAAACGATCGAGCGAGGATGGGCTCCGAAAGAATGAAAATGCCATCTGAATCAAGACCTTACGTTTGCCCGCCAGACTTTCAGTGTGTCCGATGTGTGGTACGAGCCGGGACCCCTCTTCCCAAACTTGTTCCTATTGCGGATACATTTACGAAGACCAACTCACCTCTGGACCGGTGCTGAGAGAACAACCGAGAAGCACCTCAAACGAAATTTCCATGGAAAATGTCCCGAGTCAAAGCCTTTCAGGCACCAAGAAGGAAAATGTGGTCAGGACGCAAGAGAACGTTATCTGCAGAAACTCACTCACCATTCTGGAGGGGACACTTTTCCTTACGAACCGTAGACTGGTGTTTGTCGCAGGGCAGGAGAAACCTGAGGATGAGGATATACAAAAAATGCTAGACAGGCCCGATGCCCTTTCGATACCCCTTGATCAGGTCGTAACCGCTGCCGGTAACAGAGGAATTCTCAGACAGTCGCTCAACGTTGTGTGGCACAATCCGGCTGACAGTCCCTCTACCACCAAAACAGAATTTCTTCAAAAGAACAGACCACGCAATTTGGCTGAGGCTCAAAACGCGATCAACGAGTGGGTTCTCCAAATAGAGGACGCCGCTGTTTCCGAGGTGAAAACGGAGCAAGAGGAGATGGTGCAATCTAGTCCGAGTTGGGATCAACTGGATTCCAAGGTCTTGGAATCGTTGGGTGATATGAAGTGGAAGGGCTTCTTTCAGCTTGAAAGGGATTTGGAGGAGACTTACGGAGCTAGCCTCGATCCCGATGACCTAGAAGCCAGTTGCATCCGACTGGCTAAAGAAAAGTTGATCCAACAAGACAAGTACGGTGCGTTCTTCAAGAAACTTCCAACGCAAGACCGATCGAATTCCGAAAGCTAGAAGTTTTCTATCTGGTATCATAGGAAATCCTTGTACTTGAATCAAAGAACCTGCCGAACTTTGCAGATTTTTTGACAATCTCGTGCGCAGCTTTTCTCACCTTGTAATCATTTTCAAGCGCGAGATGCGGGTCGTCGAGACGCAAATCTGCCACGATCTCTTCCTTCTGTCCTTCAAATCTTATGCCGATCTTGCGCAATCGTACTTTGCCCGTAGGGGTTCTTGAAACGTATGCGATCAACAACGGGCCCGACTTCTTGGCCGAGGAAGCCCTCTTCATCGCTGCGTATTTTGCAGCTCTATCGTTCATTTGGTTAACTTAGTCCTAAGGATAATGACCGACCTAAACTAGTTTAGCTTTGGAAAGCGAAAACCCCAAACTTTTCGAAAATCCCAGCCTTCCCAAATAATATCCTCTTCAAATCTAAAATCAAAAAGAAGTTTTTGGGTTTTTATATCCGATTTCTAAACATTTTTTTCATTTTTTGAGGGCCTCTGAAATTGGCAGGTAAGATGATCGTCCATCCGGGTGTCAGAAGGAGGGTAGTGTCTCGACTCTGGAAAAACTCGTATGGATTCTATACAACGTTTACCTTTTGCTAATCGCCGGTTACTTCAGCATCGTTCTAGTGAGCTACGTGTACTTTGGAGTAATGCTCCAGTCTACGCTGGGAATAATCTCGCTTGCCCTGATTCCTGTGACCTTTGTGCTGGGGAAGACGAAGGAGTACATCAAAGACTGGGTTCCGTTTCTGGTTCTCTTGCTCTCTTACGAGGCTCTTCAGGGAATAGCGGGTTCTCTGGCTGCTTCCAGGGGAGTGTTTTCTATTTACTCCATCGACGAGAAGCTCTGGGGCTTTAATCTAACCGGGACAATCCAGAACGCCTTCTATTCGAACATCGTGACCGATCTTTCGACATTCTTCTACAGCCTGCACTTCGCCCTAGTCGCGATACTGGCGATAACTCTCTGGTATTCGCGAAAGATTCTATTCAAAAGGTATGTCTCCGCGCTTGTGATTTCCTCTTATGTTTCTTTGATGATCTTTCTCTTGGTTCCGACTTCCCCGCCGTGGTAACTCGGTGTCGCTGTTAATCTGCTGACGAAACCTGCTGCAGTTCCTTCGAATCTGGCTCCGGCGATTACCGCGGTAGACAATGCAACGAAGTCGTTTGTTTCAGACAAATTTGCCGCTTTCCCCAGCTTACATGCGGCTTATGCGATCCTGTTTGGGTTCTACATGACAAAGTTGAAACACACCTACGGCCTTTTTGCAATACCGATTACGGTCGGCATACTTTTCTCAACACTCTATCTCGGACAGCACTATCTAATTGATTTGATCGGTGGGGCCGCTGTAGCATTTGGCGCGATAGTGATAAGCAGCCGGCTCGTAAAGAACGATGCAGGTTCTGAAGTGAAAGCACCCAAAATCCAGATTGAGGACTAACTCGGATCAAATAGGATTGACTCGCCTTTTTCTCTTGTTCGCAAACCAATCCAAGACTGGCATAAAGAAGAACGGATAGAAAACGAGGTTATACGATAGAAGTGGAACCCGTCTGTAAAATATTCCAAAGATTGTATCATAAATGACATGCGGGGAAAAAGGGAGAATAATCAACACACCGACAAGGAATACGATGAAAAGAAATTTGATTCTCTGCGTTGCCTTCAGAATAAAATATGGAATCAGCAGTATGGAAAGTTGCTTAGTCATGAGGCTGATGCCATAACTCAGCGCAGACAGTTTTTCCCTTCTATTCAGAAAATAGATGGGCAATCCCGGCAAAAAGACCTGCTACGATGTCGTTTGCGCCATAAACGAAGTTGGAGATGAGATTCAGTCCATTGAACAGGAAAAGATAGGCAAACTTGCTCTCAAAGTCTCTACCTTTGAAATATAGCAAGATCAGCAAATAGATCACGATGTCTGCCAGCAGATTGCCGTAGCGAATGTCCCCCATCAAGTAAAAGGGGAAGTAGTAAAGCACCATTGCCGGTGGATACTGCAAAATACTCACAGTCTCTATGTCGTTCTCACTGGCATCGTATGGATTTGACCTAACATCAATGGTGTAATTTTGACCGTACGGATTTACTCCTTTGAGGAGGTACGAATCCGCTTGGTTGATGTTTACCGGCACGTCAGATGTGGTGATTTGAATCGAAAGTAGTGAATAAGGAGTAAAGCTAGGATCGAATACAAAACAGCGGCGACGATAAAGCAGCGATATTTCCGGTAGTTAAACAGAAAATCCATCTTTCCAGCAGCTCATGGAGAGCAGGACTATATCCTCGCTCAGATCCATTCCGTCCTAATTTCTTTCACTTTTGCGAACTGTTCGTCGTCAGAAAACACGATCTTGGAGCCTTTGACAATTGAAGTTGCTGCGATTATCGAGTTTGCAACTGGCAAGTCGAGATACTTGCTACGCAATACAGCTGCAATTCTCGCAATGTCCACTGTAAGATCCTCTACTTTAAGCCCGGATGTTTCAATCGACTTTAGCTGGGTGTCCGCAGTGTCCCTTCCAAACTTTTGGAATACGAGCTTGTACATTTCGTGGAGGACAATCGTTGGTACTATGGCCCCTTCCTGTCGCAGCTCAACCATTTTGGAGCGAGCTCTAGCTTTCAGATCATCGGTGTCAGCGAGGAGGTGCAGGAGAAGAAATCTAGTATCAACAATCCGAACCATCGGGATCTAGTACCTGTCTTGTTTTCGCATCTGATCCAATTCATTTCGAATTTCAGCGAGGGCGATTTTTCCGGAAAAAATTCCCAGCAAATCATCAATGTCGGGAAGTGGTCGAACAATCATCACATTTTCCCCCTGAGTAATCAGCAATTTGGTACCCTCTTTGATCTTGAATTGTTTTCTGAATCTTGCAGGAATTGTAACTTGTCCTTTCTTTGTCACAGTTACTGCCTCTTCAGACATCGTTTGTGCGCTTGCAGTGATTCGTGCTGAGGTACTTAAGCCTGATTTGGTGCATCCATTGGATAATTCCACATACTAAGATCGGATTCTCTTGCCAGAGGATGTCCGCCTGGTTCGTCAAAAAGTCAACGATTACTGTGCTTGAAGAACAACTTAAAGCGCGAGTGCAGAAACCGCAAAATACAAATTGGAAGACAAGATTCTGAAACCGAACGAGCGTGTCACAAATCAGCTCGACCTGATGAACAAATCCGCCGACCTGGGTGGAGGTCAGGCTCGAATTGACGCTCAGCATCGGAAGGGAAAGAAAACCGCCCGCGAAAGGATCGAGGCCTTGCTCGACGAGGGTTCTTTTGTGGAGATTGACAAGTTCGTGGTTAGCAGATCGGAACAGAATGGCAAATCGACCGAAAAATTCTACGGGGATGGGGTGGTCACAGGATACGGAACTATTGAAGGCAGGACTGTATTTCTTTTCTCTCACGATTTCACCGTTTTCGGGGGTTCGCTCGGAGAGATGTTTGGCAAGAAGATCAACAACGTGATGGATCTGTCGATTAAGGCCGGAGCCCCTTTCATCGGATTGAACGATTCGGGGGGAGCCAGAATTCAAGAGGGCGTGCAGAGCTTGGCTGCCTATAGCGAAATTTTCTTTCGCAACACGCTCGCATCAGGAGTGATCCCTCAGATCTCGGCTATTTTGGGACCGTGCGCGGGAGGGGCGGTTTACTCACCGGCTATGACTGATTTTGTATTCATGGTCGAAGGGACGAGTCACATGTTCATAACTGGTCCGGATGTGGTAAAGGCCGCCTTGGGACAGGAAGTGACTTTTGAGGAGCTCGGAGGAGCAGAAGTCCACGCGACCAAAAGCGGGGTGGCACATTTCGTCTCCAATAACGAAGACGAGTGTTTCGAAGGAATAAAAAAACTACTTTCTTTCCTTCCGTCTAACAATTCAGAATTTCCCCCGAAAATCGAAGTGTCCGATAGCCCAGAACGTTCAAATGATATTCTGGACGCCTTGATACCTCTGGACTCAAACAAGCCGTACGACATGAAGAATGTGATTTCTGAGATCGTGGATGAGCATGATTTCCTCGAGGTTCATTCGCACTGGGCACCAAATATCATAGTCGGGCTTGCCAGAATGAACGGGAGAACCGTTGGAGTCGTGGCAAATCAACCCATGCAGCTTGCTGGAGCTCTTGACATTGATTCATCGAACAAGGCGGCCAGATTTATCCGATTTTGCGATTCTTTCAACATTCCCGTCATTACATTTGTGGACGTACCCGGGTACATGCCAGGTCCCGAACAAGAGTCGGGAGGAATCATCAGGCACGGCTCGAAATTGCTCTATGCCTACTGCGAGGCTACGATCCCAAAAATAACGATAGTCGTGAGGAAAGCTTACGGCGGTGCATATTGCGCGATGGGAAGCAAGTACTCCAGATCGGATTTGAACTTCGCTTGGCCCTCTGCCCAACTTGCAGTCATGGGTCCCGAGGGAGCAGTGGCGATAATCTTCAGGAGCGATCTAGAATCAAATCCGGGCGAGTCATTCAAGTCCAAACTCGTAGCGGATTACGCTGATAAGTTCGTCAACCCGTTCATCGCGGCCGAAAGGGGAATTATCGACGGGGTGATTATGCCGAGGGAAACAAGAACTCAGATCACGAGAGCGTTGAAAGTTCTCTCCGAAAAGAATGAACAGCGCCCGGCAAAAAAACACGGGAATATTCAACTCTAGGATTCGTCCTGCTCGGATACTTTGTTGGAGGTGAACGCAACGCCAGATTTTAGAAGGGTTCTTGTCGCAAACCGTGGAGAAATCGCGGTTAGAATCATCAGGGCATTAAGAACACTGAACATTGAATCAGCTGCGATCTTCTCTGATGCTGACGTTGCATGGATGCATGTCAGCATGGCAGACATGGCGATCAGGCTTCCAGGATACAGTCCCGGCGATACCTATCTCAATGCAAGAAAAATCATCGAGATCGCCAAGAGCGCAGATTGCGATGCAATCCATCCCGGATACGGATTCCTGTCGGAATCGAGCGACTTTTCACGAGCTTGTCGAGAAAACGGGTTGAAGTTTATCGGTCCGTCCCCGGAAACTCTGGCAATTAGCGGTAACAAACTCGCTTGCAAGAAACTCGCAGAGTCAAAAGGAGTGCCGGTGGTTCCCTACTCGCACGAATCGGTAAGGACTATCGAGGAAGCTGTGAGATTCTCAAGGGAAATTGGCTTCCCAGTCTTACTCAAAAGCGCATTCGGAGGGGGTGGACGCGGAATCCGCGAAGCTCGAAACGAAGACGAACTCAAGCAAGGGTTCGAATCTGCTCAGCGAGAAGCTCAAAGCTCCTTCGGCAGATTTTCAATTTTTATGGAGAAGAAGCTTATCAATCCAAGGCATATCGAGATTCAAATAATTGCGAGTGACGACTCTCATGAGTTTGTTCATCTCGGAGAGAGAGACTGTTCAATCCAAAGACGTTATCAGAAACTGATTGAGGTGTCTCCATCTCCTGTCGTTGATGAAGACGTAAGAAAACTGATCTCTACCCTAGCAATTACCACCGCCAAAGCTACTGGATATTCAAACGCAGGGACTGTTGAGTTTCTTAGAGATTCGAAAACCGGCAACTTCTATTTCATGGAGATCAACTCTCGTTTGCAGGTCGAACACCCAGTCACGGAACACGTTACTGGCATAGATATCGTCGCGACGCAAATTCGAATTGCTGCGGAAAATAAACTCCCCTTTCGTCAGAGGGACGTGAAATTTCGTGGATGTGCCATTGAATGCCGAATTAACGCGGAAGATCCTTTCCTTGACTTCGTACCGACCACAGGAAGGATCGAGTTTCTCAACATTCCCGGTGGGCCGGGAATCAGGGTTGACACTGCTCTGCGGCAGGGAATCGAAATATCCCCTTATTATGATTCCTTGGTTGCGAAATTAATTGCCGCCGGCAGGAACTTCGAGGAAGCGAGGAAAAGAGTCCTGCAAGCTCTTGAAGAGCTCTCAATCGCGGGAATTGAGACAACGATTCCTTTTCACAGAGCAGTACTAAAAGATGCTAGGTTCTCAAGGGGAGAATTTGACACAGGCTTCGTAGAGTCTTTAGGGCTGTCGGATAGGATTCGCCCAAATGTTGATCGTGATTATTTCATCATAGCAGCATTGTTGCTCTCTAAGAATCAGTTTTCGACAATGAATGAAAATTCTTCCGAGAAACGAGTAAGAAGACCCGCGTGGCTAACCACCAGCGGAAATGGTCGATTTATCGATGCGATTTAGAATTATCATCGATGAAGAGACTAGAGAGATCGAGTTAGATCCCTCGGCGTCAAAATCTGGCGATGAATATCTTGCGAGCGTCGCAGATGGAGGCAAAGAAAAAATTAGAGTCGCCGTGCTAAGCAGAGAAAAAGCCCGGATCATTATCAGCGTTAATGACAAAGTGTACTCTGTTCTTCAACTAGCCAAAACGCGGTCTTCTGTAACATTCGTGGCAAACGGGAAGAGCATTGCGGGTAGAAGAGAATCTGATAGAGCCGTAGAAGAAGAGGCTTCTCGGCTTGCATCAAACAAAGAATTGATAGTTTCTAATTTTCCAGCAAAGATCGTTAAACTAAACATAAAGCCTGGCGACAACCTGAACCATGGAGAAACCTTGATCGTGCTTGAAGCCATGAAGATGGAGGCTCAGATCAAAGCCCCCCGAGATTGCACAGTCGAAGAAGTCTACGTGAAGGAGGGAGAAATGATCGAAAGAGGAAAACCGATGATCAGACTAAAATTTAGGTAAATCGATTCTGGGCTCGTTCTTCACCGAAGGAACGTTGTTGCAGATTAGGCAGTGATCTCCCTTATGGAGAGTTATCGGTGCCTGCGAATAATGTGGATGTTTCTCGCATGTAAAGCATGGCGCATAATACTCCGCGTTGCTACTGAGGTGTCTATGGATTTGGACCTGTTCTTGGGTCATCGAAATCACTTGGATTCAATCTATCTCAACAAAACATGATCTATTTACACCCTTTCCCAGATTGATACAAAATCCGTTCAACTTTCATAACGAGTCTACAACCTTGCATCTAGGCAGCAGATGCATCGATGTTCGAGATACGGCCTGTTGAATTTCAATCGTAACCGGGAACGAGAAAGGTCAATGCGAAAGCTAGAATGTTTGTTCTCTTCACTGAGCTAGCCCAGTTTTATCCCTTCAAAATCCCATGAGACTCATCCGGCCCTTACTCCGTTAGGTACTTCTTTTTCTGGGATTGCAAGTACAGTTGTTATCCCATCCGCGAACCCGACATCAAAAATTATTCCCTCTGAAATTTCGCCCATCATTTTCCTGGGCTCTAGATTTACAACGAACAGCGCCTGCTTGCCCAGAATCTCTTTGACGTCCTTTCTTTCATTTTTCATGCCCGAAAGAATCTTCCTTCGATAAGTGCCGAAATCGACCGTCAACCGCACGAGCTTGTCCGACTTGGCAGCGTCTTCGACCAGGACAATCGTTCCCACCCGGACATCGATCTTATCCAGTTCCTGCATCGTGATCAATGGCTTTATCGGGGCAAGAGTTTGAGACATAGCAGTATTTCAGATTGAGACTGGTGTAGTTTACTCTTCCGATATCGTTCCAGTTTCCTAATATGCAATCAAGATTTATTTCAAGATTGATAAACTTCCGTTTCCAGATTCGAATCTAATTGCCTACTCTAACAGAGAGAGTTCTGAGCGGTGATCGCAACGCAGTTTCAAAAGCTATCACATTGGCGGAGAATAGGCAATCAAACTATTCTGATCTTTTGGGCGCGTTGTACAGTCACACGGGGAGGGCCCATGTGATAGGGATAACGGGACCACCAGGCACCGGGAAGAGCTCGCTAGTGGACTTGCTCGTCAGATCCTACAGAACGAGGGGAAAGAAAGTGGCAGTTCTGGCAGTTGACCCTTCGAGTCCAATAACTGGAGGCGCCATCTTGGGAGATCGCGTGAGAATGTTAGAGCATTCTTTGGATCAGGATGTCTACATTAGGAGCATGGCCTCACGTGGTGACGAAGGGGGACTTTCAAAGGCTGCACGGGATGTCGTCCGAATACTCGATGCCGCCGGGTTCGATCCTATCTTCGTTGAAACGGTGGGGATTGGACAAACAGAGGTTGAGATCGTCGGCGTTGCCGATACGGTAGTAGTCGTACTCATGCCTGAACTGGGAGACGAAATACAGGCGGCGAAGGCCGGGCTAATGGAGATCGGCGACATATTTGCAATTAATAAGAGCGATCTACCGGGTGCGGATAAGGTTCTCTACAATCTGGGATCGGTGCTTTCCACCAAAGAATCGGGCTGGCTTCAGCTCGCTGTCAAGGTTAGCGCGAAAACTTTGGAGGGGTTGGAAAATTTGACGAAGGCGCTTGATGAACGTAGAATTTTTCTTTCAAATCAGAGCGTTTCATCCAACGTGGCTTCGAAGAAATTGCAAGATGAACTGTTAGAAAGAGTAAATGACATAATAACTTCAGAAATAAAAAGGGAAATTCAAAACGATCCAGAGTTCAAAGTATTGATTGAAAAACTATTGAACAAGGGGATCGATCCCGATAGCGCGGCAAATCGATTAGCGAGGAAATATTTGCAGAGTAGAGACATTTCGGAAAAAAGTAGCAGAGTGAGCAAGGGACAATTTCTTGACGAACAATAATCAAGACGACAAGAAAAGAGAGAAAAAGTTCGAGACCGATTCTGGAATTCCAATTAATCCAGTCTACTCATCACGGCCTATAGTTGACGAGACTGGTGAGCCGGGAAGTTTTCCGTTTGTTCGTGGAATTTACCCCCAGATGTATCGCGAGAAATTGTGGACTATGCGGCAGTACTCCGGATTCGGTACCGCAGCTGATACAAACAAGCGATTCAAGTATCTTTTGAAACGCGGCCAAACTGGCTTGAGCGTGGCTTTTGATCTCCCCACTCAGCTCGGTTTCGACTCCGATAACAAGCGGGCCGAGGGAGAAGTTGGAAAGGTTGGTGTTGCCATCAGCACCCTTGAAAACATGGGGACTCTTATTCAGGATATTCCAGTAGATCAGGTAAGCACCAGCATGACGATCAATGCAACCGCTTCGACGATGTTGTCGATGTATGTCGTCGCGGCCGAATCGAGGGGCATCCCAAGGTCTGAGTTGAGGGGTACGACCCAAAACGACATTTTGAAAGAGTATGCTGCGAGAAACACCTACATCTATCCCCCCGATTTTTCGTTCGATCTCAGCATCGATCTCATAACTTTCTGCGCCGAGAAAATGCCGAAGTGGCATCCGATCAGTATCTCGGGTTACCACATAAGAGAAGCGGGAGCGAACGCGATCCAAGAGCTCGCCTTCACGTTTGCTGATGCGATCGAATACGTGAACGGAGTGATCAAGAAGGGGTACCCCATCGATTCGTTCTGCGATCAGCTCTCTTTTTTCTTTGCTTGCAGGAACGACTTTTTCGAAGAGATTGCGAAGTTTAGAGCGGCTAGGAGAATCTGGGCAAAGATCGTAAAGGACCAATTCAATTCAAGGGACGAAAACTCGATGAAACTAAAGTTTCACGCCCAGACCAGCGGAGAAACGCTGACAGCTCAACAACCGTATAACAATGTGGTCAGGGTCTCTATTCAGGCACTAGCAGCAGTCCTCGGAGGTGCACAATCGCTTCACACCAATTCTTTCGACGAGGCCCTCGGCTTACCATCTGAAGAATCTGTGACGATTGCTCTCCGAACTCAACAGATCATAGCAGAGGAATCTGGAGTCATCGGGACAGCCGATCCAATCGGAGGTTCCTACTACTTGGAATCCATGACGAATGAAATCGAAGCGAGGGCAACTGAAGAGCTGGACAGGGTGCAGAAACTTGGGGGAGCCCTCGAAGCGATCAAATCTGGCTATATCCAAAAAGAAATTCAAAGGAGCGCCTATAAGTTTCAGAGGGCAGTTGATGAAGGAGAAAAAGTAATCGTGGGAGTTAACCGATTTGAAAGCTCCGAAAGAGAACCCATCAAAGTACTGCAGGTCTCCAAAAAATCAGTGAAACGTCAGCTTAAACAGATCAAGAAATACAGAATGAGTAGAAACAAATCACGCTTTGAAAAGGCCATTTCCGCTCTGGAAAAAGAAGCCTCGAAAGATCGAGAAAGTAGGAAAAATCTGATGCCACTCATAATTGAGGCAACAAAAATGGGCGCGACAACGGGTGAAATTAGCGACATCCTAAGATCAGCATACGGCGAGTATCATCCTAGTAATGTCGCATAAGTGTCTTTACCGAAAAATGATTGTGAAATCGACAATTACCGTAGGTGTCATCCAATCCTCGATTAATTTCGCAGCTGGCACCTCAGTAGAATTATTTATACCCGCGAATTACTCATAGTAGCACGCTGTAAGGAAGCCTAGGTCGTTTCTGAAATATCTCAACTTGTTTCTTTACAAAACTGTTAACATGGTGCAAGAAAAAAACGTCAAATGTCACGCAATTGCTGTTGAAAGGCTCCAACGTTTCTTATGATGAAGTGGGAACTGGGAAACCAATTGTCTTTGTTCACGGCGCATGCGAGAACTCGTCGTTTTGGAACCATCAGAGAATACTTTCGGATCGATTCAAAATAATCACAATCGATCTTCCCGGTCATGGAAAATCATCGCCCCTGCACTGCGAGATTGAAATCAGATCTTATTCCGATATTGTTTCTGAATTTGTTTCAAAGACCTGCCCGGACAAACCGATACTTGTGGGGCACTCAATGGGCGGAGCGATCGCGTTGTTGAACGCTATCGAGCATCCAAATTCCCTCAGGGGGGTTGTCCTAGTTTGCACGGGAGCGAAATTAGGCGTTCTGCCCTCGATCAGGGAGGGCTTGAGGTCTAGATTCGAGGAGACAGTAAAGGCCGTAGTGGGACCGAGGCAATTTTCCTCAAAGACGAATTTAGAAACAATTCGCTTCGTAACGAATGAAATTCTAAAGTGCAACAACGGAGTCGCAGCTGGAGACTATGAGGCGTGCAACAGTTTCGATGTCAGGCAAAAATTGCAGACGATCTCCATTCCTGTCCTGATTATCGCTGGCGAGGAGGACAAAATGTCTCCGGTCGCTTGGTCATCATACATGAAAGAGAACATTCCAAAGTCGAAGCTCGTTGTTTTGAGGGACGCATCTCACCTGCCGATGCTCGAAAGACCCTCTGATTTTAATCGGCATCTGAACGAGTTCGCACTTTCCCTGAACTAGCAAACATCGCTGACTCATCTGGGATTGGACGAATATTGGAATCGCAAGAACCTCGATTGCCGGATGTACAAATCCAGCGTGAGGCCAAGCTCAATCTCTATCCGTTCACCGATTACTTTCAAGGTTTTGAAAAAATCCCTACCATCAGAAGGCTCTTCGGTGCAAAGACCGATCAAATTCTCCACAATCTGAAAGTCGAGTTCTATTCAGCCCGATTCGGCTACATGGCGACGAGCGATGAGGACGGACACTTGCTGATTAGTGCCTACCATCTGAGGACTGCTGATTCTGCAATAATCTACCTGGATGTTATACACGAGCTACACCACGTGAAGCAGTTCATGGATGGAAAGGAGCTCTTTCTTAATGACTTTGAATACGTCGATAGCCCAATTGAGATAGAAGCCTACCTCGGCACAGTGGATGAGGCAAGAAGGATCGGGTTCGCCGATGATCAGATAATTGAATATCTGAAAATCGAATGGATAACGGAAGACCAACTGAAAAGGCTGGTAGAGAGAATGGGCCTAAGAAGGCCCGAGCAGAGCTCTACACCTTGACTAGAATAACCAGAACACGTTTCCGTCGAGATCCGCAAACATCGCGTACGGTCCCCAACCTTCATCCTTAGGCTTCGCTGTAAACTTTACTCCTTTCTTCGAAAGCTCCTTGTACGTTTTGCCAAGGTTGTCAGTTGTGAATGATATTCCAGTGTTTCCTTTTTCAAGAGGTTTCGTTTTGCAGAGATGCAACTCGGGGCCACGAGCTCCCTTTGGAATGACTGTCACCCAGTGTTCCATCTGACTCTTGATCTCAAATCCAAGTTTACTCTTGTACCAGTTTGCCGCTTTCTTTTCGTCTTTTACAACTACCGCTATTGAGCCGATTTTCTTTATCATACCAGATAAGGTGAACCGAGCTGGGATATTTCGTTTGCTATTCCGACGCAATCCTACTACGGCAGGTGCCTTTCAGGATGACCTTCGTAAATCTGACGAGGTCTCGCAATTTTTTGTTCAGGATCGCCCAGCATTTCCTTCCACTGGGCGAGCCATCCAGACATCCTGGGGATCGCAAAGAGGACTGTGAAGATGTCCATCGGGAAACCCATTGCCTGATAGATTAGGCCAGAGTAGAAATCCACGTTCGGATACAGTTTTCTCTTTATGAAATAATCATCAGACAATGCTACTTTTTCAAGCTCGAGCGCAATATCGAGCAGTTCATTTCGCCCTGTGACTTCGAAAACATCTTCTGCAATTTTCTTGATTATCTTCGCTCTGGGATCATAGTTCTTGTAAACACGGTGGCCGAATCCCATGAGCAGCCGTTTGCCGTCTTTGACCTGCCTAATTATTTCAGGAACTTTCTCCTTGGACCCGATTTCCTCAAGCATCCTTACGACCTCTTCATTTGCTCCTCCATGGAGTGGACCATAAAGAGCCGCACACGCGGCCGCCGCCGCGCTGTACGGATCGGCATGTGAACTGCCCACTACTCTCATCGCGGTCGAGCTGCAATTTTGTTCGTGATCAGCGTGTAGAATGAAGAGGACATCAAGGGCCTTTGCAAGAACCGAGTTTGGTTCGTAACTAGACGTAGACGACGGTCGGTACATCATTGACAGAAAATTCTCTGCATAGGTCAAATCATTGCTCGGATAGATGTAAGCCATGCCCTGTGAATGTCTGTATGCAAAAGCGGCCAACGTCGGAATCTTTCCTATCAAACGGTAAATTTGCAATTCGCGAGCCTTTTCGTCAAAGATATTTTTTGCATTGGGATAGAACGTCGAAAGCGAGGCGACTGTCGTGACGAGCATCCCCATCGGATGTGCGTCATGGTGAAATCCATCCATGAATTTTTTGACGTTCTCGTGAACCATTGTGTGGTACGTAATGTTGTGAACCCATTCCTCATATTCGGATTTTGATGGTAACTCCCCGTAAGTTAGAAGGTACGCAACCTCGAGGTAAAGTTTTTTCTCGGCAAGCTCTTCGATAGGATACCCCCGGTAACGAAGAATGCCCTTTTCTCCATCGATGAAAGTAATTTTACTCTTGCACGAAGCCGTGTTTACGAAAGCCGGGTCGTAAGCTAGTAGCCCAAAGTCCTCGGGAGAAGTTTTGATGTCCCTAAAATCGGTAGAACGAACTGCTCCCTCACTGATCGGAATCTCGTATTCTTTTCCCGTTCGATTATCTTTTACAGAAAGAGTGTCTGCCAAATCATATCGACCCGTCGTATATGTAAGTCGTAAAATCGTAGATAAAAGAGTGTTAGGTACTACAAATTCATTTTTCGGAATTCCATCAACTTGAAGCGTTAAGGGCCTGTAATAGTCAGTCCAGTTTCGAAACTAGAGCCTCAAGCTTTACCTCGCAATCCTGCGGCAGTGCGATATCCTCAACTTCGAAGACTTCCTTACCGTCAAGGTGCACCACAGGGATCTTTAGGAAGTATTTTTCAAAAATAGATATGTCTCCAGTTATTTCCACAATTTCCAGCTCGAAGTCTCCTTCCGTTGAAAGCTCTTTCATTTTGGCTACGACCCTTTCGCAAAGATGGCATCCCTCTTTGGAGAATACTGTAATCTTGTGCAATTGATCGGCCTATTCCGCTCGGGCATATCTACATCGAGTAAATTGCTTTAAACTGCATTCCTAGAGCCTTTCCGAAAGCAAAGTGCCAGGTAAGCAAGAGACAGTTCAATGCGAAACAAAAAAACTACGTAGCACAGGAGTCCTTCAGGGAACCAGAAATGCACCCCACCGGTCCTACTACAAAGCGATGGGGCTCGGAGATTCCGATCTAACAAAACCTCTAATCGGCGTTGCCAATACTTGGAACGAGGCAACTCCCTGCAACGTTCACTTGAATTTGCTTGCTAACAAAGCTTCGGAAGGCATCGTTTCGGCGGGCGGAACGCCAAGACAGTTTGTCACGATTGCCGTCAGCGACGGAATTGCGATGGGAACGGAGGGCATGAAATCGTCTCTCGTGAGCAGAGAGATTATCGCTGATTCGGTTGAACTGATGATCCGGGCACATGAATACGACGGGTTCGTAGGAATAGCAGGGTGCGACAAGAGCCTGCCCGGGATCATGCTCGCGATGTCTAGGTTGAATCGACCCTCGGCTTTTGTTTATGGCGGGACGATAATGCCTGGCGTGGTCGACGGAAAGGACGTCACAATTCAAGATGTGTTTGAAGCAGTTGGCGCTTTCGAGAGTGGGAGAATCTCCGCTCACGACTTGAAGAGAGTCGAGGACCTCTCCTGTCCCGGTGCTGGTTCCTGCGGCGGGCTCTACACCGCGAACACGATGGCCTGCCTCAGCGAGGCTCTCGGCCTGGCACTGCCTGGAAGCGCGACTCCGCCTGCGGTCGATGGCAGAAGAGCTCAGATGGTCTTCGAAACCGGCAAGGTAGTTCTGAAAGCGTTAGAAGACGATCTGAAGCCACGGGACATTCTAAACTTCGAGACATTTGAAAATGCGATCAGCGTATTGCAGGCGATTGGCGGCTCTACAAACGCGATCATGCACCTGATTGCCTTGGGTCGAGAATCAGGAGTAAAATTGACGCTGGACGATTTTGAGAGAATCCGGAAGAAAGTCCCCCACATAGCCGATCTTCGTCCAGGAGGAAAGTATGTGATGGCCGATCTCGACAAGGTTGGAGGCGTTCCGTTGATCTTGAGCAAGCTGATGGAGAAAAAAATGATCAACGAAAATTGCATTACGATAACGGGCAAGTCTGTCAAAGAGAACGTTAAGGCTGCGAGATTTCTGAAAGACCAGGATGTTGTCCGAACCGTCGATAATCCGATAAGGAAGACCGGGACCGACGTCATTCTGAGAGGGTCTCTGGCCCCTGATGGGGCCGTCGTAAAAGTGGCAGGACTTTCACTTTTAAAATTCAAGGGAAAGGCGAGGGTCTTCGACAGGGAGGAACTTGCATTTGATGCGGTGTCAAAACGAAAGATATCCGCAGGAGACATTGTAGTGATCAGGTACGAAGGACCTAAGGGAGGCCCGGGGATGAGAGAAATGCTCCAGGTAACGGCTGCAATCGTAGGGCAGGGTTTGGGACAGGATGTAGCCCTCGTCACAGATGGCAGATTCTCTGGTGCGACGAGAGGCTTCATGGTCGGGCACGTTTGTCCGGAAGCTATGGTCGGAGGGCCCATCGGACTGGTGGAAGAAGGGGACGAGATTGAAATCGATGCAGACAAGCAGACGGTAAACCTCCTTGTTTCGCAGAAGGAACTCTCAAGGAGGAAGAAAGAGTGGAAGACTCCGGCACCGAACTATGAATGGGGTGCTCTTGCAAAATATGCAAGCCTGGTCGGATCTGCATCTGAAGGTGCTGTGTGCGCTCCAAAGTTCTCATAATTGAGGAAAGCCACAGAAAGTCTATCCGGCTCACCCGTGATTTACCATTTCAAGGATATGTGAGCACGTTTCGTAATGTCTGGGATAGACCATGACTCCATTCTGATATTAAAGTCGAAATGACCAGTATGTAGCCTAACTAACTGCCTCTTGAATCTGACAATCGAAGATACGATTTAATCGCAAATAGTATTGTCAACCTAGATTCAAGAATCTATTCTTGCATTCTTTGGAATAATCCGAGTGGAGCGATTCTGGCTGAAGCTGAGAAAAAGGAAATGGAGAACAAGTTAGGCGCTCTGGGTCAACGCACCGGGGAGATGGTGGGACACTGGGGCATGCTTGCATTCAAGGCTATGACGCGATAAGACGACGTCAGGACGAAAACCAAGTACATAGTGATAGGAAGAGAGAAATTTAATGCGATTATTTTCCCCGTTGATGCTGAAAAAGAATTGATGATTGCAGCCACTTTCGAAGCTACAGCAAACCTGCGCGAAATTTTTGCTGCGTTAACGGAATTATTTCAAAATAATGTCGAACTAATCAAAGCGTAGATTTCGAGGGAAAAGAACTCCCTAGTTCACTCGTTTCAAGCGGCCAAACTGAGCCGGCAACACTGAAATATCGAGAATCGACCATAGTTCATTTGGTCGTGCCTAAACATTGTCTAACTCTAGACTTGTAAGTGCAGTCGACGAATTTGCAACTTCATCCGGAAAAACGATTCAATACTATTCCCTTCCTGCACTGCAAAAAACTTTGGGCTCGCAAGTAAACATTGCTCGCTTGCCAATTTCAATCAGGATTCTGTTAGAGTCTCTCGTTCGAAACAAAGATGGAAAAGCTATAACTGATTCTGACATTCTCGCCCTTGCTTCTTGGAACGCGTCCAAACCTGCAGATCGAGAAATTCCCTTCAAAGTAGGTAGAGTATTGATGCAGGACTTGACGGGCGTGCCGGCCCTCGTCGATCTCGCAGCAATGAGGGACGCTGTTGTAACGATGAAACTCGACTCCAAGATCATAGAGCCCGAGGTGCCCATAGACCTGATCATCGATCACTCTATCCAGGTTGACGCCTTTCGGAATCAGTATGCATTCCAGATAAACGCTGAGAAGGAGATCGAACGAAACAAAGAGAGATACGAATTCCTAAAGTGGGCGCAGCAGGCATTCAACAAATTGAAGCTGGTGCCGCCGGACACCGGGATATGTCACCAAGTAAATTTGGAATTTCTCGCAACCGTCGCCATGGTGAAGGATCTCGGCGAAAACAAGTCACTCGCGTTTCCTGACACTCTGGTGGGTACAGATTCGCATACTCCAATGATCAACGGGCTCGGAGTTCTGGGCTGGGGAGTCGGAGGCATCGAAGCAGAAGCTGCTCTCTTAGGTCAGCCAGTTACATTTGTCACGCCGCGGGTAGTGGGTGTCCACCTTTCAGGTGAACTGCGAGAGGGCGTAACCGCAACTGATGTTGTCCTGACAATCACTCAGACCCTCCGAAACCTGGGTGTAGTTGATGCATTCGTGGAATTTTTTGGAGAAGGGGTGAAAGCGCTGACCGTTGCGGGCAGAGCTACAATTTCGAACATGACTCCGGAATTTGGGGCAACGGCCTCCCTTTTTCCTGTGGACGAGGAAACACTACATTATCTAACACTGACTGGACGGACGGAGTCGCACGTTGAAATTGTGAGGAAGTATTATGAGGCACAGCAGATGTTCGGGGTGCCGGCCGATGGACAGATCGATTATTCGACGGTTGTAAACATTGATCTATCGCAGATAGAGTCAAGCGTCGCGGGGCCGACTCTGCCTCACGATCGAATTTCATTAGCGAATGTTGGAAAACACCTCATTGAGGCGTTTCCTTCACTGAAAGAAAGTGAAAAGAGGACCCCGATCAATGTCACTCTTGAGGGAAAACGCTTCCCGCTTTCCGACGGCGATGTAGTCATTGCCGCAATAACCAGTTGCACGAATACTAGCAACCCCGACGTGATGATTGCCGCAGGGCTTTTGGCAAAGCGAGCAGTCGAATTAGGGCTGAACGTTCGAGATGTGGCGAAGACGAGTATGGCCCCTGGTTCTATGGTCGTCACAGAATATCTGAAGGCGATGGGATTATTGCCGTACTTGGAGGAGCTTGGTTTTGGAATCGTTGGCTACGGGTGCACCACTTGTATCGGAAACAGCGGCCCTCTTCCGGAGCCTGTGACCAGGGCAATTAGGGAAAATAACCTGACGACTGCCGCCGTCCTATCTGGTAACAGGAACTTTGAAGCAAGAATTCACCAGGATGTTAGGGCGAATTTCCTGATGTCTCCACCTCTCGTGATAGCTTACGCACTTGCGGGTAACATGAGAATCGACCTGACAAAAGAACCCGTCGGCAATGATAAAGACGGCCATCCGGTTTACCTTAAGGATCTTTGGCCATCACATCGTCAGGTGATGGAATACGAGACCATAATCAGTACCGGGATGTTCCATTCAAAGTATGCTCAGGTCTACGATCAAAACTCCGAATGGAACAAATTGAACGCACCGACAGGTCTCCGGTACAGCTGGGACAAGAAGAGTACCTACATCCAGCAGCCTCCGTATTTCGAAGACTATCCGCAAAGGCTCACTATGGGAGAACGAATTAATGCGGACATTTTAGAAGCAAGGCCTCTTTTGATCTTGGGCGATTATGTTACCACGGACCATATTTCGCCAGCGGGCGCTATTAGCCCGAAATCGGCAGCGGGAAAGTTTCTCTTATCAAAGGGGGTCTCTGAGGACGACTTCAATACCTACGGATCAAGGAGGGGAAATCACGAAGTCATGATTAGAGGAACGTTTGCAAATCCGAGGATCAAAAATCTCATGGTGGGTGGGGTTGAAGGATCGATTACAAAACACTATCCCGATGGAGAAACGATGTCGGTGTACGACGCCGCGATGAAGTACAAGAGGGAAAATACACCACTCCTAGTAATTGCCGGCAAAGGATTCGGAACGGGAAGTTCCAGAGATTGGGCTGCCAAAGGACAAAAACTTCTGGGGGTAAAGGCAGTCGTCGCCGAGAGTTTCGAGAGGATACACAGGAGCAACTTGATCGGCATGGGAGTCTTACCGCTGCAATTTGAACTGGCAGAAAATGCAAAGACTTTGGCGCTCGATGGCAGCGAGACTTACTCCGTTAGAGGACTGGAGCAAATATCAGACAAGGGCTCAAAAGCAAGACTGATTGTTTCGAGAAAAAGCGGAGAAAAGGTCGAAGCGAATCTCAGAGTCAGACTGGATTCATTGGTGGAAAGAGAGTACGATGAGAGCGGCGGCATCCTCGACTATGTTCTTCAGAGAACGGTCAAAACACGGTCTAAATAAGAAATAATTTCATTCCCCGGTCGCGGGATCTGTCAATCCAATCGACGCGTTCTTCTCTTGCGGCCTTTTTCTCTTCACCCCTCGATTTTTCGAGCTGAGATACCGCCTTTGTCGGATGTGCGTCACTATCTTCCAACTTGACCTGAGCAGCGCTCATCTTAAAGGCAGCTTCCCTGAGCTGAGTTAATTGAAGGGCGAGATCCGCGACTTGCTCGCCCTTTTGCGTCACGACGTACTGCGTGACATATCGCAGGCCAAGCAACTTTGGTTTGGGCTCGAGAATCCCTTCACCGATCAGTTGATGAAGCGCCCTGCTGGCGGAGCTGCTGCTCTTGCATGCCTTGGTTGCCTCTGTGTAGCTCACAACTTTCGCATTTTTCTTCGCGATGTACGAGAGCAAGGCAATGTCTGTAACTGGTCGACGCATTCTTTTGAGGAACAGATTCTGTTCGATATATGAAGGATTCTGGTTAGCTCTTTCCCAATCTGATACTCACTTTCAACTTTATTCTGATTGCGTCTAGATTTATTCAGATTGCAAACGTAGACTGCTGAATAACTGGCACAATTAACCGCCGGACCCCAGTTCCGAAGCTAACGGAAAAATAGTGGAGTTTACCCAAATGAAAGAAGTTTGTCCCAAGTTCAAAACAAGTCTAAAATGGTTACAACCGCACAACTCATTATGAGGGGCGCGGCAATTCTTCAGGAGCCATGTCCACGATGCGGGGCCGTTCAAATTAGATACAAAGGTAGGATATATTGCACTAGTGAAGACGACCTCAGTTCGATTCTGAACTCTACCGATGGCGCTGAAACGCCGCAGACGCAAAACAGGCCCGGAACGAAAAATGAAGAAAAACCATCGACAACTTCTCCCCAAATTTCTCAGAGTTCGGATTCCCTTCGTAGACTGCTTGAAGAAAAGCTGAACACTGTTTCGAAGCAGCTAGATTCCGCTTCAGATCTTGCTGAACAGGCAAAGCTCCTAGATTTGATCTCGAAGTACATCGAGACACTTGATAAATTAAAGAAATCCGCAGGTTGAAATTGGATTCAAAAACCTAAGCTGGAAAAATGATGCCAAACGAAACGAAGGACCTGAAAAGTCAGAATGCGGCTGAGTGTCTTGGTTGTGGGACAGTACTGTCCAACCCGACTGTGGAAAACAAGATGGGTGATGAGTTCATTTGCGACAAGTGCAGAGAAAAGATGCTCGATTCGCTTGAAGGTGCGTGGATAAAGCACTCTGCTTTTCTAGATGCGGCTCTGAACTAGTAACACCATATTCCCATTCCGAACTTCTGGACTCTCCCGAAATCCTGCGGGATAAGATGACAACAATTAATAGCAATTCTAGTCGAATGGAATTCTATAGTGTGAATAGATATGGTTGAAGTTGGAGACAAAGCTCCGGAAGTAGAGCTCGTTGATACAGAAAAGGCCCCAGTAAAAATTTCAAGCTTCAGAGGCAAGCCGACAGTTCTACTATTCTACCCTGGTGCGTTTACGGGTGTTTGCACGAAAGAAATGTGCACGATGAGAGATTCTTTGGCTGAATACAACAAATTGAATGCAAATGTCGTCGGCATCAGCGTAGATGGGCCTTTCGCAAATAAGGCGTTCAAGAGTGCCAATAACCTCAATTTTACCTTGCTGAGCGACTTTAATCGCCACGCAGTGAAAGCGTTTGGAAATTACCACGAAAACTTTTCTGGAATCAAGGGGTACACGGCTTCGAAAAGGGCGGTGTATATCCTAGACAAGGATCTCATCGTCCGTTTCAAATGGGTTTCAGAGAATCCTGGAGTAGAACCCGATTACTCGACGATTTCCAGAGAAACGGAAAAGATCGCGGGTTAACAATCAAGAACTTTATTGCAGAGGGATTAACTAAAGATTTCACCTTGGCGAAATCAAGTACCTTCTTCCCAACCAGCCAAGTATTTTGTCTGATCTTCGGTCAGCTTGTCAATCTCGATCCCCATACTTTCCAGTTTTAACCTCGCGACATGTTCGTCCTGAGACCTCGAAATCTCGTGGACATCAGGCTTCATTCCCTTGCCTTCCTTGACGAGCCGCAGGATAGAAAGGAACTGATTTGCAAAACTCATATCCATCACCTCGCTGGGATGCCCTTCCGCGGCAGCGAGATTGACGAGTCGACCCTCTGCAAGAAGATAGATTCTATTTCCGTTAGGCAGCGTATACTCGACGTTGTCTGGTCGCATTTCTCTCCGTTTCTTCGCAAACGTTTCAAGATCTGATGCGGCGACTTCGACGTTGAAGTGACCAGCGTTGGCAAGAATCGCTCCGTCTTTCATCTTCGAAAAATGAGCCCTTGAAATTACATTCTTGTTCCCGGTAGCCGTGATGAATACATCACCTAATTTAGATGCGACGCTCATCGGCATTACCTCAAACCCGTCCATCCTCGCACGGAGGGCCTTGATCGGATCGACTTCCGTCACGATAACATTTGCCCCGAAGCCTCTCGCTCTCGACGTTAATCCTCTACCACAGTGACCATAGCCAGCAATCACAACATTTTTCCCTGCGAAAAGCACATTTGTCGCTCTGATCACGCCGTCGATGGCGCTCTGCCCAGTGCCGTACACGTTGTCGAAATCTGATTTCGTTTCGGCATCGTTCACCGCTATGATGGGATACCTGAGCTTGCCTTCTTTTGCCATTGCCCTAATCCGGTGGATGCCCGTGGTCGTTTCTTCGGTTCCACCCTTTAATCCAGGCAGGTACTCCGGATGCTTGGTGTGCACCGTAAAGATAAGATCCGCGCCGTCGTCCAGTGTGAATTCAGGTTTCAGCCTGAGGGTCTGTTCGATGCACCGGTAATAATCGTCCGACGATAATCCGCGCCAGGCGAAAATATCGACTCCGTTCGCGTCAAGAGCAGCCGCCACATCGTCCTGGGTCGATAATGGGTTGCAACCCGACCATGAGACTTCAGCACCCGCCTCCTTGAATGTCTCTACGAGGACGGCAGTCTCCTTGGTTACATGAAGACATCCGGCGATTTTGATTCCCTCAAGCGATTTCTTCTTGGAGTTCAAGGATCTCAATTTCATCAGAACGGGCATCCGCGATTCTGCCCACTCTATTTTCAAGCGCCCAGCCGCAGCAAGCGATTTATCCTTAATTTTGCTCAATGGCCAAAGATCACTTAACGATGACCGTCTTGAAAAGCGGAGATTTAAGGGGAATTGATGAGAAAGGGGCCGGAGTTCATCGACCCGTCTCATTTCTCAAAATCCACCAAATGATGGTAGGATCAAACTTGGCCTGAGGAGGTTTCTGCGGACTTTGACACAGCATGCACAATTTTTATGAATGAGGAGCGCACAAGATATCATTCTGGCAAATTTTCAGCAGCTATTACAATCACTTTGATAATGGAGCTAATACAATTATGTCCCAAACTGAGCAAGTCGAGGAAGAATCTCCCGACGAGGAAGAAAACGAAAAGCCAAAGCTAAAGAAAAAACATTGGTCCAGCTTGTCTCATTCTGGAGTGAGCTTTCCAGAACGTTATCGATCTGACCCACGCACTAATCGGATTACGATCAAGGGAGAGCCTCTGACCATGACCCCGGCCCAGGAAGAGATGGCGGTGGCATGGTCCAAGAAGATCGGGACACCATACGTCGAAGATCCAATTTTTCAGACCAATTTTCTCTCAGATTTCGTGAAACTCTTCCCCGAGAAATTCAAAGAGGCGAAGATTTCTGACATCATCTTTCCGACGCTCCCCGAAAAAGTCGAGCTTACGAAAGAACAAAAGAAGGCTCTTGCGGCGGAACGTAAGAAGAGGAGACTCGAACTAAAGGAGAAATTTGGTTATGCGACGGTTGACGGTGTGAAGACAGAAATCGCAAACTGGGTGGTCGAGCCGCCCGGTCTATTCATGGGGCGGGGGCAGCATCCTATGAGAGGGCGCTGGAAACTTGGAATTCAGGAGGAAGACATTACCCTCAACTTGGACAAGACAGCTGTTATCCCTCCCGGTAAGTGGAAGATCATTAATGCCCCGGATTGTATGTGGATTGCATGTTGGACAGACAAGCTGTCGGAGAAAGTCAAGTACGTCTGGCTCCACGATTCCTCCAGCATTAGGCAGGCCCGTGACAAAAGAAAGTACGACAAAGCCCGGGATCTTGAAAAAGGCATAGACAGAGTTAGGAACTTTATCTCGAAGTCGATGAGCTCGAAGGATCCAAAGATTAGAAGAATTTCAACCGCGTGCTACCTCATCGACAAACTTGCAATGAGGGTCGGAGATGAAAAAGACGAAGACGAGGCTGACACTGTCGGAGCTTCGACTCTGAGGGTCGAGCACCTGAAGTTCAGGGAAAATGCGGTAGATTTCGACTTTTTCGGCAAAGACTACGTCAGGTGGCAGAAGACCCTTGAAATTGAGCCAAAGGACCGGGCGGCAGTTGAAAATTTGAGGCAATTCTGTAAGGATAAAAAGCCCGATGACCTGATTTTCGACGGCATCATGTCTCGTCACGTCAACGAGTTTCTGAGCAGGGCCTCGCCGGGACTGACGGCGAAGGTCTTCAGAACTTATCACGCCACGAGCGCCGTCAAATCCTATCTGAAAAACCACAACGCTTTCGAAAAAGATACTCCGGATTTCGACAAGTTGTATCAAGCAAAACTTGCAAATCTGGAAGCTGCGATAAAGTGTAACCACAAGAGGACTCCTCCCAAGACGTTCGAGCAGTCTCTCTTAAAGAAGGAGGAACGACTGAAGGAATTAGAGCAAATGCACGGTAAGACCGATAAACAGAAAGCAAAGCTGGTCGAGCGGGTCGCAAAGATGAAAAAACAGGTCGAGCTAACGAAGATTACGAGAGACTACAATCTGAATACTTCTCTTCGAAACTACATTGATCCGAGAGTATTCAAGACCTGGGCGAACAGGGTCGGCCTCGATTGGAAGATGCTTTACACCTCCACATTGCAGCGAAAGATGATGTGGGTGGACGGAAACGAGTTAATCTCAAAGAAAGATAATACAGTCGAACCCGTGGCAGATCCGGTGACAGTCACCGTCAAGGCGGAATCTTAGAACGCTAAGAGTTCCCTTCGAGACCTTAAATCGCAGTTTTCATTGATTCTTATATAGAATTTTTTTCTGCGTTTCTACACACGTGAGCACTTTTTGGCCGAAGAGCTACGTTCAACCTCTGTAAGCTCAGAAGAACTCGCTTCAAGCTGAACGGAGCTTAGAGAGCTCAGAACGAATTGAACGGAGGCACAAAAGTGTTCTCCGACAATCCTCGAGTTGATCATTTCGTATTGGATTTTCGAGTTTTCGAGGATGTTCCGGAAATTTTAACCGATTTACTAGATCTTTGCTCGAGAGCTTTACACTGCAGAACTGAATTTTCTCTATGTTCTACGCACGCGCGTACGTTTTGACTGAAAAACTCGTTTCAAGCTATTATACAGAGAGGGGCCCCCCTAAGGGGAGTTCTGCAACCGTGCGTGTGTACTCCGCAGATTGCTTTCTATCAGCTCGTTTCAAGCTCTTCCGCTAGGCAAATGGATGTACGCTAAGATTGAACAATTGGAGCTAAAGTCGAGAAGGCCGAGCTCAGATCAGGTGAACCCGGAATCCGTAGAAGCGTCCTGCTCCAGGTTCTCGCTAAATGATTCCACTTGTCCATCGTTACGACCTGCTTCAACGGATACATCAACCGGTCTTTCTCCGATCAAGGCCAGAACCCTGTCCCAGTATTCTTTCGGAGTATCTTTGTCGAGCTTTATGCTGATGACGGTCTGTATCGAAGACTGCTCCTGTTCAGACGGCTTTATCTTTCGTTGCAATGCCTGACGATTCGATGTAGTCGAGGGCCTCGACTCCTTGGTATGAATTCTTGACGACTGCTTCTCGGAGATTCTAGTGACAGAAACCGATCCGTTGCCAGGTTGCGACGGTACGGGTGCCTTTTCGGATAGAAATGAATCAAGCTCGCTAGAGACCGATATTCCACCCTTCTCTGTCAAGTAAAGGAAAAATTTTGAGGCGTTGATTCCCTTGTCTCTGGTGAAGGCGTACTTTCTGATAAAAAAATTGACGAGATCATCCGGGACTGCTTTGTCTACTTTGACCTCCAAAAGAAGATCTTTGTACGATTCCTTCGCGATCTCCAGGAAGGCCTTTCTTTGTTCGTCTCCGACCATATTCAGGATTGGCAGAACTCTCGTTGGCTTTCCCTGATCATCGACTACCCCAAGGAACTTGAGCTGGGACAGCAGCTTTCCCTCATTGCTGGGCGCGATCTGGCTGAGGAATGAAGAATCGATTATTGCAGGATTTTGTCTTTGGATCACCGTAAGAAATCTCTCGAACCAAAAGCGCGAAGTGTTTCTAGCCGGCGGATTTCTCCTAAGTTGCATCGCGCTTGGGATTGTACTTTTTGAAGTCGTATCAAAAAAAGTGCGATCATCTTCTTTTGCCGGAACTTCCGCTTCCACTTGACTGATTGTCATTTTTGGAATCCTTACTGCAAGGTTACAGTAATTTATACCTTCCGCAGGAAAGACGGACGTCTGATCATCTCTGGAAGAACAGAAGCACGTCATTCATTCGGAACGAAGGATGATTTGACAAACGTTTTTTCGTGGGATCTCCTTTTCCTGGGAATTTACAACTTACAAAAGGTCACACATACATACAAGGGTGTTGAATCTCAATTGATGATTCAAGTATTTCCAGAGCCTACTGTCGGTGGTCTGATCCAGCGAGAAGACGGAAAGATCTTGCTCTGCGATTCGCACAAGTGGCCAGGCCTTTACACTGTTCCCGGCGGTCATGTCGAATTGGGAGAAACATGCGAAGATGCCTTGGTTAGGGAGATAAAAGAAGAGGTGGGACTGGACATCAAGGTACTGGAGCTCGTATCGATACAGCAGGTGATCTATCCGAAGGAATTTTGGAAGCGCGCTCATTTCATTTTCTTTGACTACCTTTGCAGTGTGGTGGGAAACGAGACTCCAAGAGTAGACTCAAATGAGATTCAAGGAGTCATCTGGGTTGAGCCGAAAGAGGCACTCACTCTGAACATTGATCGCTATCTCAAGCACTTTATAGCGAGACTCCTAGACAAGTCTACTCCCTTCATAGTCTCTTGGAAATGAGTTCAGAATGCGTTCGAAGTTATCTGTGCTGGAATCCACGTTTCGGATTTGAGTATATCAATCGAATTTTATCACATGGTCATAGTTTGAAAAGAGGTTGAAAATAAATTGTCAGATGATACTGAAGAAATCCTGGCTCTGGACGAGTCCAGATTCAAGGCCGCAATTGTCGGCCTGATATTGAACAAAGATACTGAAAAAGCCGTAAATCTCGTGAGCCGAAAATTCAAAGTGCGGACTCCGAGCCTCCAGATAGGGCACACAAAGGGGAAGAAATTGGCGTTGGCAGTTTACTCAGTCTCATCGAATTCGATAGCGTTTGCAGACCAGGATCATTTCTTCAATCCATTCGTCGTTTTGCACGAAATGTACCACGCGATTAGATCCACATCGGGCAACCATCGAGGTACCGAGAAGAACGCTGATAAGTTTGCTCTGGATTACATTGATCAGTACAGAAGACAGTTCATAGTTTCCGGGCTCTCCACAGGCTTTGACACATACATTCCTCCCAGTGTGGATTAGATGAACGTCTTTGCTATCTTGGCAGTCGTTGGCATTGCAACGTTGGCGTTGGCCGAGATTCTCATAACAGTTCAAAAATCTCAGATGAAAAAACAATTCTTCGAAGAGCTTGATCGTCAAGAAAAAAACCAAGAGGATGCCAACGACGGTTTCAATGATCAAAAATGATGTTCTCATGAAAATTACGAAGTAACAGCGTAACTATTAGGAAAGGGTAACTGGTCAGACACAATTGTCTTCGATTCCATGGTTTGCTCCGAAATTCGCTCATCCGGAGTGGAGGACGAAACTGGTCATTGAAAGGCCTACCGCTGAAATGTGCCTTGCCTGTCGCGGCGCGAAGCTCCTTTGTGGGAAGCCAAAGTGTCCAATCTTGACGAAGGCCGAGGGGTTTGCGAAAAACGCCCAAGCATTCCTGAGTTCTGACATAATTCAGGGATCAACTCCTCCCGGAGTCTTCGTAGGAAGATTCGGTTATCCAAAAGTGTTCATCGGACCAATGGTTCCTGCGCTCCACGGCGATACAGGGTTCCTCGACACTCCAGAGTTGTGGAAGGGCAAGACGATTGAGGAGATTGTTGGTTACAGATACACTCTTGTTCGTGGATGCCTCAGAGCAAACGTTACAGATGCGCAGACGGGATCCAGACTATTGGATACGCTTCAGGAGATTGCGATGTCCACCAAATCGGCTGACTCTGAGCTGCTCCTTTCAAAAAAGCCCGTCAATCGAGTCTCCTTCAGCGAAAACAGTCAGCCCTTCGGACCGAGCGCTCCCATGAAAGCGTTCAAGGCTAGCGGCAACATCTCGGTCGACCAAAGAATGGAAAAGGCGTACTACGATGGAGATTTGAAAGCCGCGGATGCAGTCTTTTCCCTTTACCGTGATGGGGTCATCTTTTCCAAACTTGAAAAGGCGTTCTCGGTAGGAGTTTTCGGCCAGAGAAAAAGGAGGAAGCTAGTCCCAACGAGGTGGAGCATAACCGCCGTTGACAGCACTCTGTCGCTCCGGCTGATGGAAGAAATCAAGGACTACCAAACAGTCGATGAATTCCGAGTGTTCACACTGACGAACCTGGACAACGTCTACGTCGCAATTCTCACTCCCGAAAGATGGAAATTCGAATGGATAGAGGCCTGGCATTCGGGTACGGCATGGAATCAGTTCGGTTCAAAGCCGGAAATGATCGGCGACTTCGAAGGTTACTCCGGAAGGAAAACTTATGCAAAGCCGGGCGGTTGTTACTATTCGACGCGATTTGCGGTCTCCGAATATCTTTCACAGGTCAGGAGGCAATCTGGGGCGATAATGCTGCGCGAAATTCATCCCGGCTACATCTTGCCTGTCGGGGTATGGAATGTCAGAGAGAGCATCAGGACCCTTCTTGCCGGTAATTATCGGAGATTCGACACCATAGGCCAGGCGCTTGATTTTGCCTGCACAAATTTCATGATCTCTAGGAAGCACTGGATCGAAAACTCGGAGCTTTTGAAGCAAGGACTTGAACAGAGAAGGATAACAGATTTCAATTAGGAATTGCTGAACGCAACAAAGTTCATTATGATCTCTGAACAATCGGTTGCACTGCTCTTCGATTTCCACTGCAATTTAGAGTCAAGGGTAGAGAGTTGGACCATTAAGAAATGCAAAGAATCGAGAACTCCTCTGTGAAGAATGTCGATCTAGAACCAATTGAGAACACGGCGTGGAGCAGCCTCTCCAACACTTACAAGATAGTATACTCCCACATAATGTCTGATCTGAGACAGTATGGTTTGACCCCGCCCCAATATACGGTGCTTCGAGTTATCGGAAACTCGCGCGAAGGCCAGCTTACCATGAGCGAGATCGGGAAAGAAATGATAGTCACATTCGCAAATATAACGACGATCGTGGATAATCTGGAAAAGCTGCGATACGTCAGGCGTCTCAGAGATTCAAGCGATCGCAGATTGGTCAAGGTTGAACTTACCGGGACTGGCTCCAGGTTGTTCAAGAGAATATACACCTCCCACCGGCGAGAGATCGCGAAGCTGATGAAGGTGTTGAACAAGCAGGAACTTCAGAATCTGATAGAATATACGAGCGCCATCAGAAAAAATACGAACCTCTACGCGATGACCCGAAAAGAAAGTTAGAAAAATTTAGCCCCGGACAAATCCGAGGCCACATCACGACAAGTTTACCGCAGACTATCTACCGCTTTCGAGACTTAGAGTGAGTTGGAGAACTTTTTGCGCTCTTCTTCACGGCCAGTTTCGGCTTTGCCTTTTTCTGGGCAACATAGCATTTTCGTGGAGTGTGCCTTTTCTTCTCATTGTGACGGTAGACAAGATATGTGTAATTCTTTCCGCTCTTTCCTTTTATTACAAATTTGTACGGCTTCCAAGCTTTCTTGCCGCATTTTGGGCATATTGTTACCATTTTAGGGCAAGCACTATGAGGGCACCTATCAAATATATGGTTTATCCTTCGCGCTAGAAAAATCGAAGACGACCGATCGCGGTTTCGCATAAAACAATTAGATCTAATGCCTAAATTCTGGGACAGGCCCAGTTCGGGTTATGCCTAAATACCATATATCGGGTACCATTATCAATCCCGACCCACCGCCTAAAATCCGCCTTAAGCCGGGGAATTATTTCGGCCCTCAGCAACGGATCGAGTCTAAAAGGCTCGAAGCAACCCTATTCACGATATTTCAAACTTTAAATATGCAAAGATACTATGACTGTTTGAAGACTAGATTAAGAGCCCCTTTTTGACGTATGACAGACCGATAAGACGATTTTGGACGCTTTCAAATTCAGCTCACTAATCGTAACCTTTGGTTTGCCTCAATGAGAGGCTCCGCAATTGAAATGGGCCGTTTATCGGCAACAGCGGAAGACAGAGGGGTTGCAAGACCTCCGAACTATTTTCTGCTCCTAGGTTCAATTAGATTTAGGAAAAAACCAAGAAAAGTGAAAGAAAGAAAATGCAAACAAACAGTATTGAAGAAAGCGCTGCTCCAGTTTTTGATAGCCTCAGGTTGAGACCAGAAGTACTCAAGAGCCTACACGAAATCGGCTACAAGACGATGTTTCCTATACAGGCTCAGGCGATACCACCTCTAATGGAAGCAAAGGACGTCATAGGGCAAGCTCACACGGGTTCAGGAAAAACCGCGGCATATGCAATTCCGATCATCGAGAAAGTTGATGGCAAGAAGCCATACGTGCAGGCGCTTGTGGTCGTCCCTACCAGGGAGCTGAGCTCTCCAGGTTACAGATGAATTCAACAAGATCGGCTCGCATACTAACGTAAGGGCTTATTCGATATACGGCGGTCAGGCCATCACCCCGCAAATCGAGAGACTCCGCAAAAAAACACCCCAGATTGTTGTAGCTACTCCCGGTCGATTGATTGATCACATTGAGCGCGGGACAATCGATCTTCAAGACGTCCAGTTTGTGGTCCTTGATGAGGCAGACAGGATGCTGGATATGGGATTCATTGACGATGTCGACTACATCATGAGGAAATTACCCAATGGAAGTCAGACAGCGCTATTCTCCGCGACGATGCCTAACGAAATAGTTAGGCTCGCAGACAGATACATGAATCATCCAGTAAACGTATTGATAGACAGCGACGAACTATCACTTGATGAAATCGACCAGTCCTACGCCATAGTTGATGAAAGGAGCAAGTTTCAGGCGCTGGTTGAATACGTGAGGAAAAACAAGATCTCATCCGGAATAATTTTCTGTGCCACCAAGATCAAGACTCAGAGGTTAGCTGAACGACTGCAGGCGCAAGGGTTTAGAGCGGCACCCATCCACGGAGATCTCTCCCAGAACAGACGGGAACACGCGATGCAGAACTTTCGCAGCGGTCACATCGAGATCCTGGTCGCGACCGACGTTGCAGCTCGAGGAATCGACGTCCCAGAAGTTGGTCACGTGATAAATTACGATGTCCCACAGGATCCTCTTACTTACTTCCACAGGATTGGCAGGACTGCAAGAGCAGGTAGGGCAGGGAAGGCGATTTCACTTGTATCAAATTCTGAATATCCCGACTTCAATCGGATTGCCGGAATGACAGAAGCTGAGATCAAGAGGGTTGCGGATATTCTCCCACCTGGATACAAACCGCCTCCAGTCGATCAGTCACAGCACTACGGCCAGCAGCGAAACCGCAGATCCTATGGGAATCGTCCAAGATCTTCCTTCCGGAGAGATCGGCCGGACGGTCAAGATAGCAGGCCTCCTCGTCCTTCCGGAGGATCTTTCAGCTTCACTGAAAATATCGCCGGTGGAGGAGGATACTCCGGGAATCGAGACAGGCCGAGATTCAACCGCGACTCATCCGGGGAGTCCAAGCGGTTTGAAAGAAGACCAAAACGCCCCTCTTTTCGCCGATAAAATGATGATGTAATTCCGGTTAGCACTTAAATATCAGGAACTAGCTACTGTAGGGTTAGGAAGGTCAAGTTAGTTGGGGTTCGACGATCCCGTTGTAATCATACTGATTCTCGCGGTAGTAGTTCTTCTGTTTGGAGCGAGCAGGATTCCTCAGTTTGCGAGGTCTCTAGGTCAGGCTCGAAGGGAATTCGAAAAGGGTTCGAAGGGTGAAACGAGCGATGCTCCCATTGCTCAAGTAGCTGCTTCATCTCCGTCTCCCGATGATCCTCTAGTTGTCGCCGCGCAAAAAGAGGGCATTGACACGAAAGGCAAGACCAAGGAGCAGATTGCTTCCGAGCTGTCTTGGAAGTTAAATCGTAAGTAGTATCATTCTCAGAAGGGCCAACCAGGGCCTCTTAGCCCTTCTTCTTGTGAATAGTCGACTTGGCCGTTCCGTTGTTAAGTTTATTACTACTGTAGTAGGAGCATAGTTGAATATTTCGCCCGAGTGGTAGCTGATGTCCTTACGCACTTCGAGACATCCTCGAATGAGTCAAGAGACTGAGGGAGTTTGTGTTTCAGTTTATGGTCGAAGTTTGCTTGGCTTGATTGGAAGGCTTGAGCTTGCGCGATCATTTAACCCTGAATTCATTGAACTAAGATTGGATTATCTTGGGTCGATCAGAACTTCAGACTTGGAAGAGATTCGGCGGCATCTTCGCGGAAACGAAATAATGACTTTCAGAAAGCACACGGAGGGAGGGTTAGCAAGGATTGATGAAAATACTCGCAAAAACATCCTGTTGGACATCATTTCTATTTGCAGGCCGACTTTTCTCGACATTGAGATCTCAACATTGGAATCCCTTCCGATCATAGCTCATTCTTTGAGGAATTCAAATTCTAGGCTGATCGCCTCCTCACACAACTTTGTTGAAACGGAACAGACATCCGATCTGCGGAAATTGGTTAAGGGAGCTGCCGTTCGTTACTCTCCGAGCTATGTTAAGGTCGTTCGAAAAGCAAATGAATTCGATGACAACTTGAGAGTACTTTCGCTCTACAAAATAATAGACAAGATCCATCCCTCAAAACTGATAGCTTTCTGCTCGGGTTCTCTCGGCATTTTTTCTAGAATCTCCTGCGTTGAGTTTGGAAGTCCGTTTACTTACGCCTCTCTTCCTGACGAAGCGACAGCTCCAGGACAGCTAGACGCTGGATCAATGAAAGCGATTTTGGCCGCCTGGAGGTGAGCGGAGAATCTTGGTGATAACTCCAAAAGCTTGCAAGAAGACTCATGGAAAATTAAAGAAAGTATTCCTCCTTGGTTCTGGAATCGCGAAGTCGATATCACCAGCAATTCACAACAAAGCTATCCGAGAGTTGGGGCTCGACATGGAATACGGCCTGAGCGACGTTCCCGATTCTGGATTCCGTTCTAGACTTGATGAATTCGCTATGGATAGAGATGTGGTTGGGCTTAATGTCACTATCCCATTCAAAGAAAGGATTCTATCATTGATGGCTCGCCTGGAGCCCGATGCGAATGCTGTCGGGGCGGTAAACGTTGTCACTTTCACTCAAGAAAGAAAGATGATCGGTCATAATACCGATATTGATGGCGTGGTTGCCTCGCTGTCAAAATTGGGCTTGATCGGCCAAAAAGGGCAGCGCGCCGTTGTCCTTGGGGCAGGAGGAGCTTCCCGCGCATGCATTTACGCCCTCTTCAGCAACGGCTTTGAAGAAGTGAAAATCCTGAACAGAACAAAGGACAGAGCTGAGGAAGTCGCCCATGCCTTCCAGCTTCAATTCCCTGGCAAAAAGGCAGAATCTTCTGAGCTATCCAAAGATTCTGTTGAGGGTTCTTTGTCGGATAAAGTCGATCTCTTGATCAACACGATACCGCTGACGGCCTCGATTCCTTTTCGCGTGAATTTCAGCTCAGCCGCAAAAGGTATGAAGTTTTTTGACCTTAATTATCGAACTGACTCACCTATCCTTAAGGATGCAAAGAAAGAAGGTTTGGTTACGATAGACGGACTACTCATGCTCGTGGAACAGGCGGCAAAATCTTTCGAGATTTGGACAGGAATCAGTGCGCCCAGGAAAACGATGATGTTAACAGCGAGGAAACGGGTGCATCGATAATTTGAAACAATGTGCAGTCTCGTGATGGTTCCACAATGAGAGTGGGGAGACTACGATTCGATGTTGCTTTTTGTTTCTTCGAAAAATCCTTCAAAATCCGAGCGACTCCTGAGAGTCTTCTGAAATTTGCGTGTCGAGGAAATGATGTCTGAGACAATGGCATTTGAATTTGGGTTCGATGATTGAATTTCAAAATAGATATTAGGATCCTCGCTGAGCGTCCGTTTTGATAGCTCCAACATGTGCGAGAAACTCGGTCCGCTTACGTCTTTCAGCTCCTCTCCGAATCGAGCCGGGATTGTCGTTAGATTTGCAAAAACTAGTGCAAGAGCATGGGGCAATGTGAGAAATGATCCCATTAGCCGGTCATGATCTTTCCAGTTAAGGAATACTATCCTAAACTGTGGGAAAATTCCATTCAAAAAAGATGCGTTTTTTGGAAAAACTTGGATTATTGAATTTCTTTCAAAAGGCAGAGCATGAGCACCAAATAGAGGATGTATTGAGTATAGAGCTAATTTGCTCTTTCCCGCAAAACCCTCGTCAAAAAGACCGGAAGATCCTATTTCGTTTTTGACTGAAGAGATCTCAATTACTCTTTTGTTCTTAGAACCTTTCTTTTGGATATGTCTGACAATTTCACGGATCAAACTTGGAGTCTTTGTAATTGGGATTGAAATGACAATCAAGTCTGAATCTGTCGCTTTCTCTAGATTGTCCACGTGACGGACATGAATCTTTTCCGCACTCGCTTTTGCTTTCTCGGTCATCTCGTCGTATAGAAATACTTCAACTCCAAGATCTTGAAAATACCTGGCGAACCATGTGCCCATTCTACCGGCTCCGACGACCGAAACTGTTCTGATCTTCTTGGATTTTAGAAACTCTCTGATCTTATCCTTGTAAAAATTCTCGGACTGCGCAATCTTGGAGAATCTGATCAACTCGAGAACGATTGCGCGAGCAAGATCATCATTCAGACCAATCGATTTCGCATACTCGGTCGAAAGGGCGATTAGTTTTTTTTCGACTTCAGGATTCTCAATTTTCTGGCCCAAGGATTTCTTAGTGTTTGCGATTTCTATAGAGACAGCTTGTCTCACTAACGCGAGATCCAGAATCGACTTTGTAATGCTCTGAATTTCTTCCCTTTGACTTTCCAGAGTTTGTTCTTTCATTGTCAGAACTTTCTTTCGCTTCAAGCTAAAGACTACTTTTTACCGAATGAAAAGAGGCTAGTTCAGAACTCTAGGAATGTAGCCACCTTTGATTGCTAGATCAGCGATTACGCAGGCGGCCATGCACTCAACCACGGGAACAGCCCTAGGAACCACGGTTGGATCGTGCCTGCCCGGAACCGCTAACTCCTTTTCCTCCATGGTAGAAAAATCAAGAGTTTGCTGGGGAGATGCAATGGACGAAGCCGGTTTGAAGGCGACTCGAAAAACGATTGGCATGCCCGTCGAAAGGCCGCCAAGAACTCCTCCTGAGTTGTTTGTCTTCGTTATTATCTTGCCATCGCTGGATTTCGAATAAACATCGTTGTTTACAGTGCCTTTCTTTTTGGAACCGGAAAAGCCGGAGCCGAATTCGATGCCTTTGACTGCTGGAATGGAAAAAATCGATCGAGCCATTTCGGATTCGATCGACGAAAAAATTGGCTCGCCCAGACCCACAGGAACATTGACAATGTTGCATTCGACTATTCCTCCCAAAGAATCTCCAGATCCCCTTTCTCGAACGATCAACTCCTTCATTTTTTCGGCTATGAGTTGATCCGGACATCTTACTTCATTGGTGTAGCGGTTCTTCGCTATTTCTTCGAACGAGAGGTTCGAAACATCGGCCTTTATACCTCCTAGTTCTTCGGTAAATGCGATAATCCTCACACCTAAAGAATTTTCCAACAATTTTAGGGCAATGGATCCTGCCATGACGAATCCCGCAGTAATCCTCCCTGAGAATCTACCCCCTCCCCGATAATCATTCAGCTTCGAATATTTTACGAACGCTGGATAGTCTGCGTGCCCAGGTCGCGGGATATTTATGAACTTGTCATAATCGGAGCTTCGTTGGTCGGAATTCCAGATTAGAAGACAAATCGGAGCACCAGTCGTTTTGTTCATGAAAACGCCTGAGAGAATTTCTACCTTGTCCTGTTCTTTCCGCTGTGTAGTCACTATCGATTGCCCAGGTTTTCTTAGGTCTACGAGTTTTTGAATGTCGGATTCCGACAACTCCAAACCCGCTGGACACCCGTCGATCACTACTCCAATGCATTTTCCATGACTCTCGCCAAAGCAGGCGAAGGCAAAACTACTTCCGATGGTATTGGGGAGGCTCAATTTTTCACTTTACTTTCTTCGGGCAGACTTATGATTCTGACTGTGGACATTTCATGACATAATTTTTGGATATCGCTGACGAAAGACGGATAGGACTTTCGTACGCAATCAGGATCTTGAATTAGAAGCACCCCGAAACTTCCAGAAAGGCCTGCTATTGTCAAAGCCATAAGCATCCTGTGGTCATTTGCAGGATCAATCTTAACGACTTTACTTGAGTCAGCGTGATTCGAATTCATTATACTCAGGGTTGATTTTGTTTCTCTCGTTGGAACGCCTATTTTCAAGAGCTCACGTGACAGTACCCCAATGCGGTCGCTTTCCTTGAAGCGAAGGTGGCCGATATTAGAGATATGGAGTCGTCTCCCGGTCGCAGCCGCCAGTCCAGCGATAATTGGAACAAGGTCCGGCGCATCCTTGAGGTCTAACGTCACAGGCTTGGATAAGCGCTTGTTCGACCACTTGATTGACAGAATATTGCGTTTAGACCGAATCTTTGCACCAAATTTTCTCGCGATTGGAACAATCTCGGAATCGGACTGGGGAAAACCCTTGAAACCCGCGTTTGAAATCCTAATTGTCCCCTTTGCTGCAATTGTCGCGCCTATCAACGCAGCAGCGCTGCTCAAGTCTCCTGGTACCCTGAATTCTTTCCCTTCAACAATCTGATCACTCGGGATTTTGAACGCGCAAAATCCATCAGCTCTCGATCTTCTTACCTTAATCCTAAATCCGAACGAAGCCAACACCCTTAGTGTTGCTTCAATATACGGTTTCGAGACCTGATTACTAGGATCTTTAATGGACAGAACGGTATCTTTCTCTGCTCTAACACAAGATATCAGCAGTGACGAGACAAACTGAGACGAAATAGAGCCATCTATTTCGCAAGTACCTCCCTTGATTCCACCTCCTTCAACGACTACAGGGAGCTTCCCGTCGTCGTTTATGGACCGACAGTTTACTCCCAACCTCGAAAGCGGCTCAAAAATCGAATCCATAGGTCTCTGTGATAGCGATTCATTGCCAACTATTGTCACGCTTGTTCCTACTCGGGAAAGCGCCACAAAGGGAATGAGAAATCTTGCGGTAGTGCCCGATCCCCTCGCGTCAAGTTGAATGTTTGGCCTTCGCGTCAATCCAGGTATGACCGTAAATCCTCCCCCGGAGAGACTAGACTGAATAATTCTCGTCCCTAATAACTTTAGGGCACTCATCGAGGCTTGAGTATCCTCGTTATAGATCGCCCCGCAATTGATTATCCTTGATTCACTCGAGACAATCGCCGACACAAACAATGCGCGATGAAGATAGCTCTTGCTTGGGGGCAAGCTCACAGACCCGGAAAACTTTTTGGGACGCCCGGAGATTCTTAACACCTTTTCGGTCATTTTACTCGTTTTCCAAATTGGTTTGAGGGCTGAATGATTGATGAAGTGATTACCTTACAATCTTGGTTCTCTTCGAGCCAACGGCGAGCAACCCGGTTGGCAATTTTTGAGCTTCTGAAGATCGCAGCTACTGCCGGCCCTTTGCCCGATATTCCGGATGCGGTAGCCCCCTCGGAGATAGAGGAAACCACGGGCCTCATCGAGTAGTGGTGCACAAGAGAGTGGATTATTGAATTCAGAAGCATCGCCTGTACCAAAACGCCGTCGAGAGCGAACTTGAACGCCTCTGAACTCATCTCTCTGTAATTCTGGTACATCGAAAGGTTCATGCTACTCGTGAGCTTCTTCCTTCTCACCGGAACGAGGATCTTAACAATTGATCCATAGTCCTCGCCTATTGGTTCATGTCCTAGTAGTCTGAACTTTGTGTTATCGGAGAAAGCAAGCCCCCCGAGAAGGCTTGCAGCTGCATCATCAAAAGCCCCAGTCAAAGATGCTCCTGATCGTTTTGAAGCTTTGCTACTCAGACGCAAAATCTCCAATGTTTTGTCTCGCGTTTGGCCTTCGGAAAATAGTTCGAACACCGCCTTCACGACCGCAACGGATACCGCGCTGGAACTCTTTAGTCCCACTGCGACAGGGATTTTGGAATCTATGTCTATGACTAGTTGTTGCGAGCTTGGGATCGCAACCTTGAGATAATCCATAGTAGAGCTCACAGATTTACGAACCAGGTCGTGAGGATCGGAAATTTTTCCGACAATTCTGATAGCCAATGATCTATTTCCTATATCGCGATCCTTGAGTTCAGCACTGACCCTGCAAGGAATTCCAATTCCTATCGCAGCTCCCTTACCGGAAGCAAACGCGCTAACAACTGAGATTGCTGAATGCGTTAAACAGATTGATTTCTGAAGGGGCATCAATCCACACCATTCCGCAAATTTTCCAAAGATTTCAAAAGAAGGCTCTTCGAAACCGGCGTCGCATATTTACCACCAGTTGAATGCATGCGGCCGATCTTTTGGGGCAGGCTCATATTCACCACCCCTCCGACATTCTTCTTATCTAGTAGTGCAAACGAGAGGACAGCTTTTGGGTCGAATCGAGTTCCAACTTTGAATCGATTTCTTATTCCTTTGAGTAAGTTGTTCTGTCGATCGTAATCTTTTGGATCAAATATTCCTAACTCGCGCGCGATCCAGCCCTCGCAACTCATTCCTAGAATTATAGATTTCCCATGAGAGAGCCTGTATCCCGATGAGGATTCTAGCCCGTGTCCAATTGTGTGACCATAATTTAACACATTTCTAAGATTGGACTCCCGTTCGTCAGCTTCAACAATCTTTGCCTTGATCTTACAGGTGTCTCCAATCAGCGGTTTTAATTTCTGGATGGAGTATTCTTTAGCGGACTCGATTGATTTGAACAGGGCGCTGTTTGCTATAATTCCGGACTTTATCATCTCTCCCAGTCCATTAATCATCTCGCGCTCCGGAAGGGAGTCCAGTGTTGATTTGTCGATTAGAACCGCCGTGGGCTGATAAAACGATCCCAACTGGTTTTTCCCCCACCCCGTATCGACTCCACACTTTCCTCCGATGCTACTATCCACTTGAGCGAGAAGAGTGGTAGGCACTTGAAAATATTTGATCCCCCTCTTGTATATCGAAGCAACGAAACCGGTGAGGTCGCCAACGACTCCTCCTCCTAAAGCCAAAACTATGCTCTTGCGATCTAGGCCTAGTGCGCTCATTGTCTTTGTGATCTTTTCGACGGTCGCCAAGTTTTTGTTTCTCTCTCCATGTTGGAAAGTTATGAGATGAGTTTTTACTGCCCCAGACATGCGATCCAGCAGCTTTACAGAATAGAGTTTAGCCACGATATCGTCGCTGATTACTGCAACCGAGCTAGCACCGGAAAAGAGCTCTAGATCCAGCTCATCTAAAAGGTCGTCTCCCAAAACGATGGAGCACTTATCTCGGCTTCTGGAGAAGTTGATTTCAAGCGTGCTCGGTGCCATTTCTTATGTCGCTTGAAAAAGGAGATCCGCTGTCTCGAATTGCTCTGTAAACAAGGTCCGAAATCTTGATTATTTTCTTTAGATCTTCCGGTAATACGGCCTGCGCGCCATCACTCAACGCTTCTTGCGGACGGTCGTGAACCTCGATCATTAATCCGTGCGCACCTGATGCGATCGCTGCCCTGCTCATCGGTAAAACAAGATCTCGACGACCAGTTCCATGGCTCGGATCAGCAATGACCGGGAAAGGGGTTTCCTTTCTTAGAACCGGGACCGCATTGAGGTCAAGAGTGAATCTCGTTTGCAACTTGAACGAGCCCCCGAGCGGCATTATACCTCTTTCACAAAGCAAAATGTTGCGATTCCCATTTGCAACGATTCTTTCGGCGAAGCTTAGATATTCATCGATCTGAGAAGAAAAACCACGCTTAAACAAAATAGGCTTTCCAGTTTTGGCCGCAGCCTCAATCAGGTCCTGGTTGAACATGTTCCTCGCTCCTATTTGGAGTACATCGGTATGTCTAGCTACGGTGTCAACATCGACCTCGCTCCTTATCTCGGTCACGGTCGGCATACCGAGGTCTTTTCCTACATTCTGCAAATGTTCCAACCCTTCCACTCCCAGTCCTTGGAATGAGTGAACTGAAGTTCTGGGCTTAAACGCGCCACCTCTGAGGATGTGTGCACCCGCGTCTTTAACTTCTCTTGCAATTCTGTAAAGTTGCTCGTAACTTTCAATAGAGCAGGGACCTGCCATGTAAACTGGAGGATTGTCGCCTCCTATCGCAATGTCCCCGACCTTAACCGTGATATCTGAAGGTATGTAGCTTCGACTGATTAACCTATATGGGACTTGAATTCTAATTGCGTCAAAAACTCCATCCATCGATTTAATCTGGTCAAAATCGACCTTCTTTTCGTCCCCCACGATACCAATAACCGTTTGATACTCTCCGGAAGAGACATCCGCCCTGAGTCCAGCTGACTTGATCTTACGTATAACAACGTCAATTTCGTCTTTCGTTGCGGAAGGTTTCATTACAATGCTCAAATCGAAACCGACCCCTCAAACAAAATGAGGCTCATGGATGCAGTTCGCCTGTCTGAAGAAACACGTAAAATCTGAGTACTTGAAAGACCGGTAGATGGAATACTTGCGCTACACTGTTCTATAGGCCCGACAAGGGCAGAAGATATTGGAAGAACATCACTGGATCACTCTTGCTATGGTTATCCTTAATGCGCGGATATATCTTTCCTGATTAGCGTATTTTAACTTGCTGGCGTAAGCCTACAATTTCGGAATTATTTTCATTGCTATCTTCGTAATGCTGTCCTTTGGCCTCGGCCCAAATGGTTCACAAAAGGCTAGCTGATCAACATCATGTTCGAAGTACTCTCTACATTTTTCGAGACAATCATGAACGTTTCCCGAAGCTGTCAACAAGTCGACCATCTTGTGGTCGACTAATTTCGCGGCCGATCCTTCATCGCCGCTTTCAATGAATTTTGTAATTTGACTTTTATTCCTCAGATCAATTTGATGAGCTTCGGCTTTCTCATCACTCATCCACGCTACTAAATAGGCACAAGTGGGTTTGGCTACACGTCTTGCTCGTTCACGATCATCATCAATAGAAACCACAACTGAATTTACAATCTCGATATCTTTCCTGCTTCTCGAAGAGTAGGCCAACCCCAGAATAATGTGATTTACGCTCTCCTCGATATCTGAGGGAATTCTGTCTGTGAGGATAACTCCATCGGAAATTTCTCCCGCCAATTCGAGGCCTTTCGCCGAACTTGATCCAACATAAATCGGGATTTTCCTCCGGGGTTTAGAAAGAGATACGACTTCGATAGCGTAAGCATCGGTTCTGACGGTAACCTCTTTTCCTTCAAAGAGATCGGAGATGGACTCGATAGCTTCGCGAAGCTCGATAATGACTCCCTTCCTATTCCTTATTCCAAACTTAGCCACGTTATAATCCGCCCCAACTCCAAGTCCAAGGACCGATCTTTGGGACGGCGACCTGTTTCCTCTCGAACCCAGATCAGACAATGCTAGAAAGCTTGATGCTATCCATGCCGGATTTCGCGTGTAGAAATTTAGGATGGCGCTGCCAAATTTTATTTTTGAAGTACTAGATGCGACCGCCGCAAGAGTAACTATCGAATCGCTGTAGGGAGGAGATGGTCCTCCGTCTGGAACCCAGATATTCGAAAATTCGTTTCTTTCTGCCAGGATCGCGAGTTCTACGGAGTATTTTATCGGCCACGTCGGTTCAATCGAAATACCGAATTTTCGTTTTGTCAACGAGGTCACCAGAATCTTCTTGCATCAGTAAACCATTCAATCCGCATCGCAAGCGAAATTAGAATCATCATGGAACCTACGTAGACCGGAAATACGCCAAACCAGAATTGAGAACTGTGAGGACTCTCGAGCAATCCATTAACGACGTACCATGCGCCATAAAATATTAAAGAAGCGCCCGAGAGAATAAGAATAGATTTGGAGAATCTGTAAAGGGTCTTCTTTTCCCCCAATTCAAGAGGTCTCAATAAAAAATCGATTCCTTAGCAAGAACCATGCTTATTCTAAGCTCTTTCTGAATTCGCGCCGAAATAACTCTTTATTCAAATCATCATCGCATCTTCTTTTTCTCCGTCTTTGACTTTGGATTCTTTTGATTATTCTGATCTGTCCTATTTTGTATTTTTTCCTTCCTTTGATCCAGGACCGCCTTTCGGAAGATCAGTACTCCAGCCCCGATAAAAATTGCATCAGTTGATATTTCTGAAATAGTGGTGGGAAGAAACAGGAGAAAAAGCAGGCCAAAGACAATCAGAATAAGCGCCCCGATAATTTCGAGAATGGTCCTGATCAATTGCAGGAAACTCTTCTTACCTATCGCGACGGGCTAATTAGGAATCTCCCCAGCTCCGAAAGCCGGTTCAATCAGGGTTCGAATCCAGATGATCCATCGCTTGAAGCGGACTGCCAGAAACGATTTTTCTTTCGTCCAGGGCTTCACTCATAATATCCTCTTCTTCAAAAACTCTCTGGACGATTTTCAATCGCAGTTTCTTTGTGCCTTCTCCAGTTTTCGCCGAAATAGAAATGGTGGGGAGATCGCAAAATATTGCTACCTTCTCAGCGATTTCCTCGTTCGGGACCAGATCGATCTTATTCAGGACACATAGAATTTTCACCGGATTAATGTGGAGTTGATCTAGAACCTCTCTGCAGCTTTGATATTTGATCTGAATATCGCTTAATTGCTCGCTCGAATCTATCATAAGCAAAATAAGATCCGCGTATGTCAACTCCTCCAGGGTCGACTTGAATGCTTCAACCATGTAGGTCGGGAGCCTGCTGATGAACCCGACAGTGTCAGACAAGAGTACTTTTCTTTGTGGCAGTGGCTCAAAACTTCGAGTGGTCGTCGTAAGAGTTGTGAATAGATTGGGAGACTCTTCTTTTGTCTCTGAGACAAACTTGTTGAAGAGTGTAGTTTTTCCGCTGCTGGTGTAACCTGCAAGGGAAACGTACGGAATGTTAAGCTTCGCCCTGGAAGTCTTAAAGAGCTGACGTTGTCTTCTCGCATCTTCAAGCTTCTTCTGGATTGAAACCATCTGTCTCTTGAGTGCTCTAAACTTAATATCAACGGCGTATTCTCCCATCCCCATAAACCCCGCCTGCTCCCCCTTCAGAGAAATCCTGACGGCTTCCCTCGCCCTTGGAATTTCATATTTCAACTCAGCAAGTTTTACCTGAAGCTTGGCTTCAGTGGTAGTTGCTCTGGAATTGAATATGTCCAGAATAAGCCTCTCGCGATCTATCACTTCTTGATGACAAAATTTTGCCAGATTGTGAGCTTGTCCCGAGGAAAGACGTTCGTCAACTATAATCATATCAGTCTTTTCATTTTCAGCAATATCCCGGAGCTCCTCGGCTTTCCCGTTTCCGACCCCGTACTGTTGGTGGATCAATCTCTTTTGGGTTAACAGATGAATTATCTGATAGCCCGCAGCTTGCGTCAGTTCGATTGCTTCATTTTGCACAAATTCGTCCGGGTACGTCACGAGAATAACTCTCTTACCACCGGTTGTAACATAAGAATTCTCTTTACCGGAAGTGAAGTGATCATTCTTCACCACGCCATTCACCATTCGAATATCACCTTAATTTTGGGCTAGCCTTCTGACACGATCGACTCAGATAGGCTTTTCCTTGTTGAAGTTAAGAATTGTTGAACCAGATTAGAGCAAGCTTTGAGAAAGGTTTTGCTCGCGCCTAAGCTGTAAATCTTGTTCCCTCGCGGCCTTTGCTACGGCTCCATCCTTTCGAGCTTTTGCCACCCGAGTACTACCAACAGCCTTGGAAACCGCTTTCAATCCGGCATCGGTAATTTCGACTTCACTCTTCGTGCTCATAACAAGAGTTCCGTTCATCCGTTTTATGGCAGAGCGTAGGAATGGACTCGGGATAATTTTTCGACCTCGCTGAAGGGGTGGCTCGACTATCTCTGCAATCTCCCATATTCGCCTGGGCGACCTTTCGACCAGAGCTATGAGTATTTTCTGCATCCTTTCATCGAGCTCCAGTTCAGTCCTTTCCTTTCTCTGAAACTTGTTGAGAAGAGTTTCAGACTCTTCTTGAGAAAGGCAGACCTTGCTGCTGTATCCGTTTGTATAACCGGCTACGATTGAGACTATCTCGGGCCAGTCCTTTTCCTCGTAGTCCTGCAATAGGACAAAGGTTTCTGCGGGAACGTAATATCCTCCTTTGATCGGGTAGAGTTGACGAGTCCCAATGTGTTCTGACAATTATTTCACCAACTCAAACTCCAAAGGATTTCCTTTGGAAAATAGCCGTGAAAGCCAGTTGAAACGAGTTGCCGATAATCCGACAAAAGTCAAAGCAGGAACTTTGAAAAAATTGATCCCTAAAATACATCAACTATATTATACATGAATCCGCCTTATTACTCTTCTTATCTTGGGACCACCAGAATTTATGGCAATAGCAGAATCGGCCTTTCTTGAAACTTAAACCAGCAATCTTGGCCCTATTTGGCTTCAAATTGCGTTAAGCCAGCGCGAGAAGCTGAGGATCTTTGCCACGAACTATTTCAAAGAATTTTGATTGGATTTTTTCTGTGATTGGGCCTCGTATGCCGTTTCCAATTTTTTGATTGTCTACCTCCCTGATAGGCGTTACTTCGGCAGCTGTTCCCGAAAAGAACAGCTCATCCGCAAGGAGGAGCTCACTTCGACTCACATTTATTTCCCGGACTTTGAAACCCATCTTGCGTCCCAATTCGATTATCGATTCTCTGGTAATTCCCGGAAGGATACCGGCGCTGAGCGGCGGCGTCACTATCTCACCGTTGCTGACCAAGAAAATGTTCTCGCCAGTTCCTTCCGTAACCATTCCGCTGCCGTTGAGGAGGATCGCTTCATGATAACCATCGTTCTGGGCTTCGAGTCGGGCAAGGATGCTGTTTGCATAATTGGCAGCGGCCTTTGCCATCATCGGCATTGACCTCGGATCTATCCTCGCCCAGGAGGAGACCTTGCATCTGACGCCTCTCTTCAGGCCCTCTTCTCCAAGATAGGGCAGCCACGGCCAGACTGCTATGGCAAGATGAACCCTGTTACCCTGCGGATTTACACCGACCTCGTCCCATCCGTAGAATGCAATAGGGCGGATGTAACATTCATTGATGTTGTTTGACCGGATAGTTTCCTTAATCGCAGATGCAAGCTCGTCGGGAGCATATGGTATCTGCATCCCATAGATTCTAGCGCTGTTGTAAAAACGCTTGAGATGCGCATCGAGACGAAAGATCATCGTCCCCTTTTCAGTATTGTAGCATCTTATTCCCTCGAAAATCGCACTGCCGTAGTGAAGGGAGTGCGTCATTACGTGAACTGTAGCTTTATCCCATGGTACAATTTCCCCATCGAACCATATGTTGTCGGTTTTCTTCACTTACTTGTCAGCTGTTTGGAAAAAGAAAATTGGAATTGTGGTTAAAAATGTGACTAGATTTTCGTGTCACAAATCTCGCGAGAAATCCCTCATTTCCTTTTGATAATAATTGGGTATTTGAATTCCAGCTGTATCCCTATCTTCGTCCCTCTCTTTTTCGAAGAATCGAGATATCGAACCGCTCACTCATATCTCACGTCGATAATTTTCGGATACGATAGCAGATCATTGTGCAGGGAAAAGTACCATGCGTCCTTTAATTGACAAAAAATATCGAGCGTTAAGATAGCAGCAGTTTCCATAGTCTGTCAGTTGGCATAACAGATCTGTCAGTCATCGCTAGGAGGAGGTATGTCCAGGTTCTCCTCCTCTTTAGAACTCTTGACTTCGAGTCCCATCAGACTTCTATTTTCGACGACTGAAAACTGCTCCAACGTGTCTTTCTCTGCAATTTTTTCCATCTCCGCAGGAGTAGCAGTGACGTACCTGGCGGTAGCTAGTCCTCTGATCCTGCTTGCCATGATATCACCTATCCCACTTACCTTGAGAAGATCTCAGCTCACTGGAGGAAAACAGCTTTTCAAGAGTCTCCATTTCACTCAGCAATCGATCAGCGAGAACCCCGCTCACACCCGGAATGCCTGAGACAATGTACCTTTGATTCTCAGAAAGAGTAACTGGTTTCCGCCCCTCTCTTATTCTGGTCTCCCTTTTCTTTTCCACCTGCTCTCTTCTTGCAATATGAAAAATGATTTCTGAAACCTCCTTTTCGTTTGCAGCGAAGAAGACTGGCACTTTGAAATCTGCTAGAACGCTCGCGAGGGCGCCGTAAAATGCAGTCTCTCCGATTCCCGAAAGGTGTTTTTTATCACCCTGAATTACCAGTATGGGGCGAGAATATTTTTCGCTCATAGTGGCAAGCTGCTTGAATAGTCTTCCGTCATAGATTGATTTCACAAAATCATCAAGCGTCTTTCTTTCGATGACCACGTCGCTTGAAAGGACAAAATCGCCAAAATCAAGTCTGCTTGACCTCGACCCTCGAACCCCTCTGCCTAATCTTTTCGATAAGCTCGGGAATCTCCCTCGTGTCCGCATAAACAAGAGGCGTATTTTCACTACCGGCAGAAACGAACTGATCAAGAGGCCCCTTCTTTTCGGTCTTTGACTTCACCAGAGCAGTTGCAAACTTTTTCGTGTCACTGAGACGTCTCTTACTCAACCAGTAGTATGCTTCGTCACGGGTCCCCTTCGTGATCAGGACATACAGATGTCCTTCCTTTTTTCTTCCAGTTCTACCTTTTCGCTGGACGAACCTAACTGCACTGGGGACGTTGTCGTAAAACACAACCATGTTACAATCGGCAACATCAAGGCCCTCTTCTCCGACCTGAGTTGCGACCAAAATGTCGGACACGCCCTCCCTGAGCTGCCGCAGTGATCGAATCTGACTCTTTTGACTCTGCCCACTTTCTCCACTTTTTCCGATCAGATAGCCGGCTTTGAAACCATTTTTGACAAGCTCTGAGTAAATCTGGTCCACCGTATCCCTGTAACTCGCGAAGACAATAGCCCTCTCGCCGGGTTTGACTGACTTTGCAAGCTCAAGGAGCTTGGTAATTTTCGGATGCTCATTTCCGGCTATGAGAGCGGCTCTTGCCTCTTCGTACGCCTCCACGACTCGGGAATCGTTAAGCAGCTCTGACATCCCGTATCCTCTCTTCCTCTCCATCAATCTATCCATGAATTTCTTGAAGGCGGAAAGGCTCTGCGTCTCAATCAGATTTAGAGCATGATACAGTCTAATCGAGCTAAAAAGCGCGTTTTTGAGTTGCGAGCTCTGGATCTGATCTACCTTTGCTCGTAACTTCAACAGATCCTTAAGAGTAATTGACCCGTAGTTATTTCGTCGCAGAAGCGAAGCATCTTCCATCATCTTCAACCTTGCGTTCAAAGAATCTCGCATCAGATCCCGGATCGATTTTAGACTGGAAGAAAGTTCGACCTCGATCCAATCAACATCTGTTTTGTAAACAAAAGGCCGAACATCTTCACTTTTTTCATCACGGGTTTCGACTTTAGTTATCTTCAGTTTTGACACAATTTCTTCGATTTTGGCCTTGTCAGAAGGCAACGAAGCTGTCATGCCGACTATGCGGCCGTCCGGCCTGAATTCATTGTATAACGAAGCTATCACGGTGTAGGCATGATTTCCGACTGCCCGATGGACCTCGTCGAAAATTATCAAAGAAAAATCTCGCAAATCGACTTTCTGTTTCTCCAATTCAATTGCGGCGACCTGAGGCGTCGCACAAACAAGTCTCTTCTTCCATGCAGAATCCCTTATCTCAGGCGGATCCTCGCCCGTTAGAATGGCAATCTGCTCGCTTGGAATGTCCAGATAGTTTGAAAAAAAGGAGTAATGCTGATGAACGAGAACTCGAGTCGGCGCGAGCACGAGAGCTCTCGAATCGTCGTTCTTGGAAAGAAATTCAGCCACGATTAGCAGAGCAATGGCAGTTTTTCCCAGACCGGTAGGAAGCATGATGAGCGTATTTTGGGCTGAACACGATTTGGCGACCTCCTCCTGGTAGGATCTTTTCTCCAACAGTCCGGATTTTATCAATGGGAGGTCGACAAAACTGACCTGTCTTGACGCGGTCTGGTTTCCTACCAAATCTCTGCCACTCGAATTCGCATCCCGCCTGTTAAATAGCTGAATTCAATCCTTTTATGAGCCGAGAGCTCAAGAGCCCAAGCGGTTGAACAAGTTTACCGAGACCGGGGTGCTGGTAAGTTTCGAGGGTATAGATGCCTCGGGTAAAAATACCCAGTCGAGAATGCTCTTTGATGTTTTGAGAGAAAAGGGCATTCCCTGTGAATACGTGAGTTTCCCGTTTTACTCTTCGCCGATAGGTCAAGAGATCAAGAATTACCTGATGGGGAAGCATGAATACGGCGCTGAGACAAGACACCTGCTTTACTCTGCCAATCGATATGAACTAAAACCATCCATCGACCGGTGGATTTCTGAAAAAAAGATCGTCGTACTCAACCGATACTGCGAGTCAAATATTGCGTATGGAGTCGCTGACGGCCTGCCTCTTCTCTGGCTGGATCAACTAGAGGGACGTATGCCGAAATCGGATTATATCTTTTATCTCAAAATTTCTCCAGATATCTCGGTAATGCGAAAAACTTCAAGAGATAGATTTGAAGCCAATCTCAATTTTCTGAATCGTGTTTCCGAGGTCTATGACGCCTTGGCTTTGCGGCCGAACTGGTTTACCATTGATGCTGTGCAGGATGTGGGGATAATTCATTACGAAATAATGAAAACTCTCACGTCGCTTATTGATGAAAGAAACATTATCAACGATAAGAGTGCTCCCTACTCTACTAACCGGCAGGGGAAGAGGACTATTTCGTAAGATTTGGGTGGTTTGAACGACCATTGACTGAAACTGTAATCGAGGAAAAATCCAAACAGCCCAGCCTAGACGATTTGGATAGAAAGTTGCTAACGATTTTGCAGGATGATGCGCGGGCCTCTGCTTCTGAGATTTCAAGAAGAACAGGCTATAACGAAAATACCATACGCTACAGGATAGAGAGACTGAGGAAAAGTGGCGTCATAAAGGAATTCACCGCGCTGTTGAATCCTAGATTGATCGGCCTTCCTTTTGCGGCGATAATGATGATAACTACAGAACCAAACCAGCTGAAGGACGTTTTTGAAAGACTCGCTGTTCTTGAGGAGACCAAACATATTTTGCAAGCCACGGGAAAGCACGACTTGATCGTGGTAGCTCACTATCCGAGCATGGACTCGATGAACGAAGCTTCGCAGAAGATAAAATCGATCCCCGGTGTCCGGGAAGCCGAAATTCATCTTGCCACCGGAATGATCAAGGTTGATACTAAATTTGACGTGACCAAACCGACATAAGCTCTTTTCAAGCTGAGTGCGTCGAATTGAGTGAGAATATATCGAATGAACAGAAACAAGAGAAAAGTACCACGCAAAATTATCTTGGGGCAAAGCTTTCGTTAGTTGTAGCATTGTTTTTTTTTATCGCTTTGAATGTTATTTACGCTGAAAACAAATCGGCGTTCCTCACTTCTGATTCCTCACCATTTTACCCTGATTTGTCGCTAGTTCTGTTGTGTGCTGGATCTATTCTCATATTGTACGGCGCATTGTCTTTTCTTCAAGCTCAAAGAAGGAGACCGATGTCCGTCGACAGCAATTCGCGAGTAAGCTGGAGCATAAGGAGAATTATCTCGGATGCGGTTTTTCAACAAGGGCTGATCATTGCTATTTCCGGAATCGTTTATGGAATATTCTTTGCCTTTGTGGACGCAATCTTGATTTATCAACCTACAGTTGATTTCCCTTCCGCGTACGGCGTTGCTAACCCTTCGGCCTTCGTCGAAACTTGTTGTGGTCCTCCAGGATACATCCCGGTTGGTCTGGTCTACTTTCCGGCCCAGCACTTTGGGATTCAGCTAATACCAATTTCAGTTCTGATTATGGTGCTTGTATCGTTACTGGTCGGAGTGAATGTTTCGCTTATTGTTGTCTCGGTAAGAAAAACGAGATCGTTGAAACAAGAGTCGAAAGTTTCACCACAATTTCGTAAGAGTTCTTTAATGGGAGGAGCTCTCGGTGCTGCATTCGGGCTGTTTGCTGGCTGTCCGACATGCGCGGCCGTCTTTTTCCTATCGATGATTGCAGGGAGCGGAGCGACTGCCTTCTCGCTCGTAATTTCACAGTATCAGCCGGTAATCATTGTGCTGTCCATTCCCTTACTTCTGGGGTCGATATTTTGGCAGGCTAAAAGTATCAGGACCATTTTGCTCGGTTGTACCGTTTAGAAGTGCTCACAGATGCAACTGCAGGAAACCATCACAAAATACGTTCAGCTGACGAAGCCCGGCATAATGGTGCTTCTAGTTCTGGAAGCCATCACCGCCATGATTGTAGCGGGCGGCAGATCGACCCAGCTCGGTGCGATAGCAGGAATCACCGTCGCAGGAATTCTGTCGTCTGGAGGCTCTGCCGCGCTCAATCACTATCTTGAAAGAAACAAAGACAAATTGATGAGCCGGACTGACCAGCGTCCAGTTGCGACCAATAGAATTGCCCCCATGAACGCGCTGATTTTTGGAGTAGTATCAATAGGCCTAGGGCTCACCGTCGCGTTTTTCCTGTTTAACTTCGTTACGGCATTGATGATTTTTCTGGGAAGTGTTTCCTACCTTTTCCTGTACACGCTTTATCTAAAACCGAGAACGTACTGGAATATCGTGATCGGTGGAATTGCCGGAGTATTCCCGGCGCTCGCGGGTTGGGCCGCTATAAGAAACAGCATCGGATGGCCTTCAATATTCATAGGCTTGCTTGTTTTCCTGTGGACGCCCCCACACTTCTGGGGGCTGTCTTTGAAATTCAAGGATGATTACGTAAGATCCGGATACCCGATGCTTCCGGTCGTGAAAAATCAGAAGGAGGTGATCAACTGGATAGTCTGGTCAACTATTCCTCTCCTAGTGTTCTCGATACTTCCGCTCGCGATCCACGCCCTCGGAACCTTCGATGTATTCTACTATGCTGTTGCGATAGTGATGGGCGCCGCATTCGTCGTGGTTGATTATCGCATGCTGAAAAATCCCACGGTTGATAATGGGTTCAGGGCATTTCTGATATCGCTTCCATATCTCTTCATCCTTTTTGGCGGAATGATAATCAGCTCAATAATCTGACGGAAAATAGTCTAAGTTGCAAATCAGTAAAGTCGTGCATTTGGACCAAATTTCTGAAGTCTGAAATATGACAAAGATTTTGCCGAGCTTGATCTTTTTCATGAAAATATAGAAGTCACTCCGATGCTTGGTGATTTCAAGTTGTATGAACTCGGTTGTTCGAGCTTCAGACTAAGTGAAACGAGCTGTTAGAAAGCAATCTGCAGAGTACACGTGCACGGTTGCAGAACTCCCCTAGGGGCCCCTCTCCGTCACAACTTTCTTCATGCCTCCGTTCAATTCGTTCTGAGCTCTCTAAGCTCCATTCAGCTCGAAACGAGCTCTTCTGAGCTTACAGAGCTTGAACGTCACTCTTCAGTGAAAAAGCACGCCCGCGTGTGAAACGCAGAAAAATTTTTTCTTAATGAATCAATGAAAACTGCAATATAAACGCTCTCTAGGATAACATGGAATCTAAGCTATTCACGTTAATTTAGTGGCAGACAAACGACCTAACTTAATTTTCGTTTTCTGATGACGAAATGCTTGAGAAACAAAAATTCTGAGGAATGCCAATTGTTCGGAAACTGATTCAGCGCGATTATTATTTCATTTGTTTCTCGGATCCACTTCCGCCTGAGAACACAACGTTCTTCTCACACGAAAGGGAGTCCGAAAGAAAAATTCGGTACTTCGACATTCGGGTGACATATGGAACAATTGTTGATCCGGAGAAATGGGTTTCAGAATTCATAAAAGAATTCTACATTTGCCGATACTACGAAAATCTCTGCACTGAGTAGATCTGTCAAGCTGGACACAACCTTGATTCTAAAACTATATTATCGATTCTCGGTGGATTCTTTTCAGAGCGTTAGCCGCGATCTTTGATTTCTTCGAAGAAAATTCACAATATTCCAATATTACCGAAGGAACTCGAAGCTCTGGGATTTTTAGCCTCAAACCTCTACTCTACGTGGAATAGGCATCTCAGGAATCTTTTCGAGACAATTGATCCGGTCCTCTGGGAAGAAACTAATCATAATTCAGTGGCGTTACTAAATGCGGTTTCGTCGGCCAGGCTTGAAGAACTGAAGTCCGATTCAGGGTTTATTTCAAAGCTGGAAGTACTGTCGGCGCTGCAAGACAACTATCTGTCAGAGAATGCGAATTGCTGGTTTAAGCAAACGTTCGAAGATCCTGTGAATGGGGGTCTCGTCGCATATTTTTCAGCTGAATTTGGAGTAGCATCTTTTCTCAAGATATACTCCGGGGGGCTCGGCGTGCTATCTGGCGATCATCTAAAGTCTGCCTCAGACCTTTGTGTTCCGCTTGTCGGAGTCGGACTCTTCTACAAGAAGGGGTATTTCTCCCAAGTAATCAATTCAGACGGATGGCAGGTGGAGCATTATCCGACTAATGATCCATCAATGCTTCCAATCGAATCAGTCCTGAAGTCAGACTCGGAAGACCCTCTTATTTTTTCGGTTTCCCTGGCTGATCGTGAGGTGAAAGTAAGAGCTTGGAGAGCTCAAATTGGAAAAATTCCGCTGTATCTTTTGGACACGAATATCCCTAGTCAGAATTCGTCTGAGGACTGCGAAATCACAGCAGAGCTTTACGGAGGAGATACTGACACAAGAATCAAACAGGAAATAATTCTCGGTTTCGGCGGGGCGAAATTTCTACGTTTGCACGGCATAAGGCCCTCGGTCTATCATATGAATGAAGGTCATTCGAGTTTTGTAGCCCTGGAAAGGATGGCCGAGGTTCTCGAAGACAAGGAAGTTAAGAGATCATTTGCGGAAGCACGCTCCATTATCAGGAATTCGGGTGTGTTCACGACTCACACGCCCGTGCCAGCTGGAATTGATATTTTCACGCGAGGACAAATTGAACATTATCTTTCACAATATCCAAAAAGACTAGGGATAAGCATGGATGACCTATTTTCTCTAGGTCAGGAAATGCCAGAATCTTCGGGATTCAACATGGCGGTTCTAGCGATCAGAAGCTCCTCGATGATTAACGGAGTTTCAAACCTGCACAGGCATGTTGCCCGAAAACTCTGGGAAAGGGTTCTGTCGGAGGAGGATTTCGATTTTGAGGATCAAGACCACAAGGTGAAAGGTACTTCAAGGGCAGGCCCGCGAATGCGCTCGGTCACGAATGGCGTTCACGTACCTTCGTGGATTTCCGACTCTATGGCAAATCTTCTCGATGAATATCTTGGCAAGAGTTGGGTGAGCGAAACTTGGAAGCAGAGTGTGTGGCGCCCGATATCACAAATCCCTGCTGAGAAACTATGGAAAGCAAGAATTGAAGCAAAGATTCGTCTCATGGAATATGTCAGCCGGAAAGTTCCAACCGTTCGCCCTTCTTTGAATCAACAAGCCCTGACGATTGGATTCGCGCGTAGGTTTGCCACTTACAAACGGGCGACCTTGTTATTTTCGGACCACTCCCGACTGGAACAGTTACTCTTGGACAAGGAGAGACCGGTGCAGTTTGTTTTCTCCGGGAAAGCTCATCCCAGAGATCACGATGGGAAGAAGTTAATTCAGGAGATTATTTCATTTGCAAACAGGGATTTGGCGATTGGGAAAATTGTTTTTCTGCAAGATTACGACATCACGGTCGCTAGAAATATGGTTCAGGGAGTTGATCTCTGGCTGAATAATCCGCGGCGACCTCTGGAAGCTTCTGGAACCAGTGGGATGAAGGTCCTCTGCAACGGCGGGCTCAACCTGAGTATCCTCGATGGTTGGTGGGATGAGGCTTATACTCCTTCGAATGGGTGGGCTATTGGAACGGGCGCCGACACATCAAATCCAATTTTACAAGACAGACAAGATGCCGAGTCGTTGTTCGATATCTTGCAAAACCATGTAATTCCGGAATACTATGAGAGAACTAACGGTGTTCCCTTGAAGTGGATAGACAGGATAAAGCATTCAATGTCGAGTCTTACTCCAAGATTCAGCTCGAGCAGAATGGTCACAGAATATGCTGAAAACTTCTACTTTAGAAACTTGACAAAAGCAAATAAGAGCCATGGAGATTTGGAACCCGTCGAATCTTCCTCAAAAAATCAATAGGTCAACCGCTTATTTCGCTGTTTCCTTTCTGTTCTATTGTACCATGAATTTTCTTGATCGCTTGAGAAGTACGTTTCGATTCTAATTGAAGAGTAGCAACGGATTCTGGTTTTAGTTTCATTTCATCATACAAATGAATTTGATACATTCCGAGTGCCCTGAGTACTGTTTCGACTCTCTTCTTTCGTCAGCTCTTTGTCTAAGAGAGGAGCTTTCTTGATATCCATTTTTCTGAAAATAGATAATTGGCTGTTAATGAGGTATTCGCTTAAATCGCTTCGAAACTTGTTCAACTCCTTTCTTTGATAGATCGGTTAGGCGACTGGTTGTAACCTTGGCCCTTCCAGTAGATTCCCTTCCCGAGCGCGACTTTGAAAGAAGTTGTAATAATAGCCGTAATGAAAATGATTCCACCTAGGAAATAAATGAAAATTGATGGCCCGATTTTTCCTGTAACCGTTTTCATCTCAAAAGCACCTAGGCTCATGAAAACTATGACGTTCAATAAACTTGCAATTGCTCCTAGAACAAGAATTTCATTGAAATTGCGACTCGCGAGAAACGCAAGAAGAAATATTATTGGATAGATTATGAGGAAAAATAGAAGGACAGCGTTCAGAATCGATTTCAATCCATAAGTTTTGATGGAAGTCGAAGTCACCCGTTCCAAACCGTTGAAGATGTTTCCAAGATCATTTTCCCACTCCGTCGAAAGGAATTCTGGTCCCCTTTCGATTCTCAAGTTAAATCCCAAAGATTTCACAAGCTGCGCAATCGCGGCGTCCTCGACAATTTGATCCCGGACCTGCTTATGTCCTCCTGTTTTCTCGTACACACTTTTTCTTACAAGGATAAAGGTGCCAAATACGTACGCTCTCTTGCTTTTCTTATCGTTCACTTTCTTCATCGGATAGAGAAAATTGATCGCGCCGGAGACGAGCGGAAGGACAGTCTTTGCCCACACGCTATGCACTTTGATTCTAGGGGAGAGAGAAAACACGTCGATTGATTCTCTGGTTGCATAGGAAAGGCTACGCTCAACAACCGTCGCTTCAAACGTAGAATCTGCATCAACAAACAAGAGGAAATCTCCTCTCGACTCTTCAAATCCCCTCCAGCAAGGCCAGCTCTTGCCAACCCATCCTTCTGGTTTCTGACCTGCATGGATTAGACGCAATTTATCGTCCCTCGACATTGCTATTGTGACGATTTCAGCCGTCCGGTCTGTTGAAGAATCATCGACAACTATTATTTCCATATTCTTGGAAGTCTGACTAGCTAGAGAATTCAGACAATTCTCGATCATTTGTTCTTCGTTTCGTGCCGTGACAATGACAGAAACTTTTGACATCGGTGTTCCATTTTGCGTTTTTGCACTTGATTGGTGGGTGAATTTGGGAGCTTCCAGCTCCGTTGTCAAAAGATAGATGAGAATCGATACCGAACCCAAGACAGAAAGTAAGGAGATGACCGAAGCTACAGTCCCGACGATAGGAATCATTGTTGTCTCCCAGAGATCGTAGACGCATTAGTTAGGTTCAGGCAGATGATCGAAAACATATCTTATTGGATCTTCAAAAGTGGAAGTCTCATTATGCGCTCTTTCTATGAAATCTTTCTTTTCTGAATCAAGATTTTTCAAGATTTCGAAAGTCTTCCTGAGAAGTATCGACGGATTACGTGCTTCCACAGATAATTTCTTTGGAAAGTAGTACTCGGAAAAAACGTCAAGTTCCGCCGAGGGAAAATAGGAAATATTGGGCACACCTAGGAGAGCAGCTTCCTGTGTCATCGTTGCACCCCCGCCGATAAGGAGATCCGTTTTGCTGACCTCTTCCACTCCATCTATCGCATCTGAGGGAACAGTCGCCATCTTCCCAAACATCCGTCTCGCCCAATCTCGTTGTTCTTCATACCTTGGAACCAGTGTGATTTCGAAATCGCCAAGTTTGTGAATTCCGTCGAGTAGCTTCGGCAACATCGATGAGATCCCTTTTCCCTGCCTGAAGTAGGAAGCAAACCACTCTTCTAGTCTGATCAAGATTTTCCCCTTGACCTGCGGGGATGCTCTAAACTTTGAATCCTTTAGCCAAGCCCACGGATCCAGCGCATGGTATCTTGAAACTTGGCTTTTTCTCAGTCCGTACTGGGTCCATCTTTCTCTCAGAATAGGAAACGGTGTGAACAATAGTCTTGAGAGAGGAACTGCGAGTCTCGATGGAGCGCTGGCATGGGGCGAATCACTGGAGATGAAGTGCGATAGACCTAATCCAAAACTGACCCGGGCTGCCTCTGGTGAAATGAAGGAAAAAGAATAATCAAAGTTTGATTTCTCGGCAAATGAAATTAGTTCCTTTTCCCTAGCCACACTCGCCTTTAGTTTTTCAAGTAGATCCCCACCGCCGTGTCTTCCGAGTGAAACGGATTCTAGAGTGATCCTCCGTAGAAATCTGTTGAGCTCCGAATAACTCCTCGTCGTAACTACGAGTTCAAAATTAGAAGGGGCGCCTTCGACCATAGCTTTAGAGAATAGAGCCTGTTTCGGAGTTAGCGCATCGATCCAGAGCCGAACCAAAAGTGAAAAATCTACGCCGGTTGCATCACGATTAGAAGCGAGTATAAAAAAGTCTCATAAAGAAGACAAATTCGGCGAAGAAAAGCTAAGCCTTTTTTTCAGCAGTCGTCGTTTGGGAGCTCGCCGAACTCTGGGTAGTAGGGGCGGGCTCAGGCTCCAATGGGACCGGCGGCGGGGTTGTCGCCATAACATATCCAATCCACCCTAGGATTGCAAGGATTCCGACAACTGCAACGAATGCTGTGACTTCAAGCGTGTAAAGGGCAATCTTGCTGTTTGCGCCAAAAGGATAGAAAAGTAAGAAACCGTAGACGAATACGCCGACAACTGCGCCTACGACCAACGCGGCTCCAATTGCTCTGTCTCTCGCCATTTTGATAGATTCGTGATTAAAGCAACCGAGTTTTGCTATTTATGTTTTGCACGGGTGGGCAAATATTTCTTCTCAGACTACTAAATTCATAATATATCATCGGTTTTAGAATAATCCCACCAAAAACCTAAACTGAGAAATGAAACATTTTGAAAGATTCTGACCTCCCGGACGGTTCGGGCACTGACATTCCCAAAAAACCGAAAAAAATTCCTGACAAGCAATCTGGCGTACCGTCCGATTCTGATCCGGACTCGGAGTTGAGAGGACGAACCCTCCGTGCGTACCTATTCATTCTTAAGAATCCAAAACCTGTTGGGGTAAGGGAGTCTGCAGCGTTCTCTAGGTCTTTCAAGTCCGAGTGTCGCATATCATCACCTCGACAAGCTCATGCGTTTAGGGCTGATTGACAAAAATCAGTACGGAGAATATACGATCGTCAAGAATGTGAACGTGAACGTTCTTCAGGCGTTTACCCAGGTAGGTCGATTGCTCGTACCACGTTTCATCTTTTACGCGGTTTTCTTTTCCACTTTGCTCATGGGATACGTCTTGCTTTTTCAGCAGAATGTGAATTTTTTTGCTATTGCTTTTGGCATTTTTGCTTCGGTATTCGCATGGTACGAAGCATATCGCACGTGGAAGAGGAGACCCTTCTGAAATGGCTAGTGTTCTGATGACTAGAACTATGAACCCCTTTAACGAGCTTTTATGGTGTATACATCGGAGCCGATAGAAAAATGAGATTGCCTGACAGACCCGTCTTGAACGTTGTTCTTGGCGTGGTCTTTGCGTTGATAGTGTTGGGCTTTCTCTCATGGCCAGGAATCGTTGGCTCGAAGCAGGCACCTCAGTATCTTGTCCCGGCGGCCAATGTTAATTCTGCGAGTTCTGCCCAGTCTCTTTCGAGTTCGTCCGCTTCGTCCACTTCTGTTCTTAGCAGTGTTCAGACGGCTGTTTCGACTTCTAGTTCCGCAACGGTTGTAGCAGCGGCGAGTACTTCAAGTGTTCCTGCCCCTACAAATTCAGTTGGCGGCAATGGATCTAATGCATCAATCAGCTCTTTAGGATCTACCTACGGGCCTGTACCAACTTTCTCGAGCTCGTCTCTAGGCAATCTCTCTTCCGGATCCGTGAATAATAGTGAAAACGGTTCCACAAATCAATCTCAAACTCCTGTGATTACTGTCGTAGAGTCAGCGGTCACAACCGTTATCGTTTCTTCTGGAAATTCTTCGATTACCTCAAGTCCATCAGTTCTCGCGGGGCCATCTTCGTCACCTCAAACATTCGACTATAGCGGGTTTTCGACGCTGGCTATACTAACATTAGGAGCAGTTGTCATAGCGGTTGGCTCAATGCTCTTTGTTTACAGGAAAGTCGACTCAGAAGATTCCGAGAACTGATTCTATCGGCTGATTTTCCAACATCTGACCGTTTTGTATGACTGTTAATTACTGGTCTTACTTTTCCTCAATTTGAAATTCGAAAGGGTTCGACTCTGGTCGTAATCCAACAAAATCTTCAATGAAGAGGGGAAGCCTACTTTCGGCCTGTGGAGAATTGCTCAAGCGACTGATATCTGGAGAAGCCGGAGAGTTTGCCGGGTGGCTCCAGAAGAATCAAAGAAAAGACACGATTTCTCAGTGAGTCGCCGGGCAAAGTTTCTGCTCGAGGAAGTCTATGACCTTTTGCTGATGAATCAGATGACTCAAAAGCTAAGCCTCGGTATCGTATCCTTCCAGCACTACTTCAATAGCTTTCACGCATTGAAGGATTGATTCGTTCATCTTTCGGAGAATTACGCGATCCTCAAGTCCAAGAGTGGCTTCAAAATAGGGCCACGAGTCTAATTCTTCTTTCAGTTTGGATCCTTCAGGGGGATCAAACATGTCGCGTCAGCTACCCGGATTCACTACAATCATCGTCAAAGTGGATCTAACCTTTTCGAGTTTTCTGATCTTCGAAGTAATCGTCGCCTTTACAGTCTCCATATCCCCGGCCTGGACTTTGGCAATAATATCGTACACGCCGTAAACCATGTGCACTTCAACGACATTTGGGACTTCCTTTAGCGTCCGAATCAGATCATCTTCTGCTCCCAGGTCAGCGTTTATGAGAAGGTACGAGGTAGACACTGGCATATTTTTTCGGAATTTCCCATCATACAGAGTTTAATAGATGTTTTGTGGCTATTTCCCTTTCTGGATGAAAGTTGTCTTCCCCGGGGTCTTTTTGGATCAACGTATCTACTTCGAAAAATAAAGAATGAACGCTGCCCCGGGCCCAACCTGTTAGTTGTCTTCTAGACTGCCCTCGCCCGTCGGGACTAAACAACCGAGATTTAAGGAAGCTGATATTGCGTCAAAAGCAACGATTGATGAATTGTTTCTAACAAAACCAATTTCCTTAACATATGCTTTCATTTCTTCCCTTTCCCTATCCAGTCCAGGATAGCTTCCTCGATTACTTATCACTAGAGCGAACAGTCATAGTACAACAAATGTGTTGGACCGAACACTGATAACATACACAGCTTCAATCTTTGCATCGGCGATTCCTGGAATTTTGTTTTGTGGCTGTAACGGAACTTCCATCGGCGATAATCAGTTCTGCATGAGCATATTATTCCCCTGTCCATTCCCTATTAGGCACCTATCTCAGGTTATCTCTCCAGAGCAACTCGCGGTAGAATCGACTTTTCTACATCGTTGCTGAGCCCAGATACGAACAGAGGGGCTGCTCTAAGGTATACCGCAGATTTGTTGTAACGGTTCACGTGGGATTGCCGGTATTAGTTAGACTCTCGCTACATGCTTGGTCTGCAAAGACAGACGACAACCCATATGGGCAGTCCCGAGTCCTGAACCATGTTTTGATGCAAGGACATGAAGGCACTTCAACTACATGGAAAACAGAAGCTTGAGCAAGACAAGAGAAATCTTGTCTTGTCGAATCACAGACGAACCAGGGTAATCACTCGGATAAATGCAAACGCACCAGCATGTGGCTGCTGGGAGATTCCCATTCTATCCGTCTTGTCGACTGCTCCGGACAAAGGAATGAAAACTGTGCATACGCATCCTGGCTCGCTTGATTTGTCTGAATCAATGTGAATCTGGAGCCAGCCGTCTCGCTGATGTAGCCCGTGTCTCCTCCAAACTGGAAGACAAAATCGGGTCCGTCGGTAGACACGCCCGTGTTGCAAGGATAATTACCCGGACAGGCGACGTTAGCCTGTGCTAGAGGCAATGCAGGATTACAATCGAAAGGACTTGCTAAGTTAGCTCCAGAGTCTATTTTCTTCTCAAAGCCAACACTGCGGCAGCTATTGAGATTATGATCGCCGCGACAATCCCGCTTTCAACTGCTAGATTATTAGCCGAAGATTGAGCGGTCACCGAAGCTGTAGTCGTCACAGTCACGGTGCTGGCTGGCAATGATGGAATCTGAGTCGGAGTTGTTTGGGTGGAAGCTTGAGATGAGGCTTCTAGCTGCTGAGAGTCTTGTTCAACGCTGGCGGGTACTGCACCCGGTCCGTTAGCAACGGTCCTGGGAGCAGTGCTTGGAGTTCCGGGGACAGAAGCTACCGTTTGAGATGAAGAGACTCCCTGAGGAAATGCCCAGAAGTTTTGCTGCTGGGCTTTCAGGGTGATGACTACTTGTTGAGAAGGAGGAATCAATAGGGCAGAACCAGCCAAACCAACGTAGGTCGGCTGCCAGTAGACCGTAACGTTAATCGGCTCGCCGCCGATCGTAACCTGTGTAGTAGTTTCACTCTGAGGAAGATTGACTGGAACCCAATTCCAGGCCGTGATCTCAAGCGGAACAGACGGGACGACTAAGGTCGCTATTCCGTCGTTTCCCGTCTGATTGCTCATCACAAGATTGTTCGGTTCGTCATACCCGTAATATCCACCGACGATAGAGGCGTAAACATTGGTACCGGCCGCGGCCGTTCCGTTAGCGAACTTTGCCACTATCATAACATTCGTCGTGGACATATTCTCAATTTGATGAGTTGAAATGTTGACTGTTCTCGAAGAGTTCAGTTCGGTAACGAGATAACCGTATTCTGCGGGATTGTAGTAAACAGGATAAGCTATGGCTGATTTTTCAGATGCAGTTGCGCCGTTATTTAGCGGTCCGACGACCGGGTAAGCATAGGAAGAGCTCGCTGAGACTGCGAACAAATAATTTCCTATCGGCAACTCAAACGAGAACGCCGGGTAGGGACTTTGTGAGCTCGCCACCAGGCCGCCTGTTGAGTTGTATGCTTCGACTGAAAATTGGTTCAAACTCGAATTCTGAGGGTTTACAAAAATCTGGATGTTGTTATAGGCCGGGATGGAAGACGAACCAAAGGCTATCTTTGTCCCGAATATTCCTAATCCCGCGAAAATGACAATCGATGAGAGAGCTACTGCCTTTATAGTGAGTGATCTGCTTGTTACTAATTGCATAGTGAGGTTATCCCTTTTCGGATCCAAATATGCAGTCGTCCTCTTTAATCGTAGGGTATTGAACGATTGTTCTTTAGATCCGAACGACCGTTTTGTTATGTCATTTGCCTAAGCGATGTAACGGTATTCGATACATCCGGAATTCAAATATCCTAGATTCCTTGTCGCGAGGCCTGTTTGAAATCAGGAATTGATTGTAACGACACTCATGGCGTATCCGGTTGCCCCATTGGGGAAAGTATCGGTCTCCGTAGACGGTTGAACAGCCCCTGTGCCGTCGGTTGCTCTTGCATACAAGGAGAAGGTCCCTGTCTTTGTAGGTGTCCAAGAGAAGGCCCAGAGAGCCCAGGTGTTGTCGGCAAGTGCCGGTTTCAACGTCGCTGCCTGCCATGTTTGCCCGCCGTCGGTACTTACTTCGACTTTGGAGATACCTCTATCCCCTGCGTACGCCATACCACCAATTAAGATCGTTCCATTGTTTTGGGAGAGACTCTGCGAAGCTCCGTCACCGGGGATAGTGATGAAAGCGACAGTTTGGACAGTTCCAACGCTCGACCAACCTCTGGTCTGCCAGTAACCCATGTAACTCGAGTCGATGATCTGGATTTTCCTGACCCATTTGGCGCTCATCATTCCATACAGACCTGGAATTACTGCCCTTAGAGGATAACCATGTTTTTGCGGCAGGGTCACATCGTTCATCTCGTAGGCAACCATGGAGTTGCTTAACATAGCTCTGGAGATCGGAATTGCAACGCTGTATCCATCGACCGAGTAAAATACGACATTTTGCGCACCTTGGGGCACTCCGCCGGCATCTGCGAAAAGATCCGATAGCTTCACTCCTCCCCATTTTGCATTTGAGACTAGATTGCCGTCAATCGTGTTGCTGACACACTCGAACGTGTTGTACTCGACGGTCTTTGGCAGCGATTGAAGATTCGCGATCGTGTAAGTCTTCCCGGAGCCGTTTACACCCGCTACTTGAAGTGACCAAGATGAGATATCAACGGACGGATCAAAGATATCGATGGCGACTCTGTAGAAATTGTCGTTGGAAGTGACTTCTGAATCTACGAGGTCTGCGAGCCGGGGATCATCAAATATTGCGGGTGCCTGTCCTATGTTAATCGGAGAACCTGCCCCAGTGGCCGACGAATTAGTGCTCGGCTGTGTGACAGGCGTGCTCGTAGTCAAAAGCGAGTCTAGACCGGTAGCTAAAAGAGCCAGAGATCCAAGAGCGATCGCTCCCTTTTCGATGAACGATCTTCTCGAAAGATTTTGAGATTCTCTGATTTTTACTGGACTGGACTGAGATATTGAAGTCCCTGTTCCAACCTTTCCAGGCACAAAGATTTTCGTGCCATTATACTCCCAAGCTAACACTACTCCATAGATCAAATTCGCGATTAGCGAAGCCAGCGGAAATAACCAGTCATCCGTGGAAGCTGAACCGAATCCAGAAGATATCCCGAAAACTGAAACACCTGCGAGAGGGAAAACTATGAATCCGAAGACCAACCATGGAATGAGAGAGAAAATGAGAAATTTCTCAAATCGAGAAATACTCTTTGTCAACATTCTCGGAGCATAGACCCTCTCAAAAATCAAACCGAAGATGCCGTAAACCACAACGGCGAGAATGGTCGCCACTATCAAACCGAGCTGTCCGGCAAAATCTCCGAGCGCCTGAACGGACGGCTCTTGCACTGATTCTGGAATGATTTTCAGAAACGCTTCCAGGGCAGATTCCGGCGGGAACGGGGCCAGGTTGCCGATCCTGAGAATGAAAAGGAAACCAAGCGAGATGATACCGGCAAAAGCACCTCTCTCCAGAGGGGTCAAAATGCTGGTTTTCTGTTTCTTGACTGTCAAGATTTATCTAAAATTCCTAGGTCTTCGCTTAAAGGCAATCCCAATCCGATTTACCCTAACAAACGAAAGATTCTGAGTTATCTTCTAAGTAAATCCTTGACATAATTATTTAGTTTGTTACAAATCTGTTCCAGATTGTTCAGGGGACGATCTTAGAGAAATATTGAGTTTTTTCGTGATCTCATCGAAGATGCCTATGTTTGATTCGAGCCACGGAGTGAGAAAATAGGTTAGCCCATAACGTTCTCCTTGAGAGGAAACCAGCGAATTTTTCTTCAAGACCTCGACATGGTGCTGAATCGAGCGGTATTCAAGCGATAATTTCGTCGCCAGCTGATTGAGATTGCTAGGCCTGTTCCTGATCTCGTGAATAATCCGGGCGCGATTTTCCCCTCCTCGAGTCCCTCCAAGAAGATACCACAAAAGCCTCCTGAGCTCGGGATCATCAGGCATTTCTCTTCAGATTTCCCCGGAAGTCGCTACTAGACAGATGAATCAACTGTCTTAATACACATTTAAGAGATTTTGAAAAAGGGTTAAACGAGTAAAGGAATAAGCTGGACCATTCAAGGTGTGACATAATTGGAAGTGATGATGGAGATTGCCGTGGTATTTGCTGGTTTAAACTCCATTATCCTGATTTTCCTTCTAGTTCTCTATGGACGAATTGCAGTGAAGGCAAAGGCGATGTACTCAGTTGGGTTGATGATATTTGCCTTGTTTTTGCTCGCCCAGAATCTTGCCACAGTGTATTCATACGTTGCGATGGCCCCTTTCTTTGAGCCTGCGGCTCTTCCATTTTTATCTGGAATTTCTGCGCTGGAATTCGTAGGGTTGTTAGTCTTAGCCAGGATAACCTATTGAATCGACCAATTGCAGTTATTTTCAAAGCTGAAGTGAATAACCTATCCCTGCTCTGCCTAATTACCTACGTGGTAATTGCCCTAAAATAGCGAGTTGTTTCAGGTGCTGCTAGCGCTTGGGCGTTCAAGCTTTTACGATTAATTCAAGAACGCTCTCTATTTTTTCAGAGGCGAAAGACTCGTCTCCGATCAGTGACGTTATCGCAAGCAAATTCTGAGCTACTTGTCTACCCTTCAGAGTTAATTTGAATTCCATTTTCCGAACAACACCGTTTTCGGTTAATTCTCGGGTGATTTGAGATTCGACAAGCCCAGTGTTTTGGAGGAGCATCTTTTCTTTATTCCAAGTAGATCCACTGATCCCAACTGCCTGAAGGATGTCCAAGGATGACACCTTTCTTCGTAACAAAAGCGCAAGCAGTATCTTTGATTGTATCTCTGAAAGTACTGGCTTCTGCATCCCGTCTGCGTTCAGTGTATTAGGCAATAAACCTTTAGCCAAAAAAATATTGGCCTGAAGATTTTCGAACCAAAAGATGCTGGCCTAAATGTTTTCACGATTTTAGGACAGGCTATTTCGGATTATTCAAATTCAAATTTGCCAAAGCGCAATTTTCCCAATATGGTTTTGATTACAATCGACAAGAGAAAGATTGAATGTTGGATTTCAAATCGATATGATAAAGCATGATTGCATAAGCAAATTTGAATGAGAATTCGGTTCCCAGATCAATTAAATAACCTAAAATCAGACAATGTATTCAGACATGTCGCGCTCCAAGAGCACCAAAGACATCAGCGCGAGGCGCCGTCGGAAGCAGGAGAAGGGTTTGCCTTGGGCGTATATTCTTCCTGCCATAATCGTCATTATAATTATCATCGCGGCTGCTTATGTAGAGACCAGAAACGATGTTACTACTACTTCGATTCTAACCCCAGGAACGTTGCATTTTCCATTCTCATGTCTTCCTAGCGAGTCACTATTTTTGCACATCCACGTATGGTTAAGAATCGTTGTTAACGGACAAAATATCACTATACCAGGAGCAGTCGGGATAGAAAATGCCGTCCCAGAAGGAGTATCGACGTGGGGAGAAGTGTATGGAGGGGGAAGCACCTCGTGTTTTGAGCCAGTTCACACGCATGATGCTTCCGGTATCATTCACATCGAGTCTCCCACTGACACGAACTATACCTTGGGTGATTTCTTCAACGTATGGAATCAGTCTTACTCGTATGCTCTTATCAACGGTACTAAACATCCGATAGTTTTCACTCCTTCAGACATTCTTGGATATACAACCAACAGCACATACGAAATAGCATTGTTGGTAGATGGCAAGCTCTCGACATTGTCGGATTATCGTCAACTAGTCCTAAATACGCTAGCTTATTGCAATGCATCAGACACCCAGACTAATTCACCTTGTTATCCCACAGCATCGGGAACCCCTGAATGGAACGGAGGTGCTTCAACTTATCCCTACGGGACTGGACACACCATAGTTCTCGAATACGGACCAGCTTCGTCGGTCGGATAGAGCCTAATCTTTTACTTTTGAAGCCAGTTCTGAAGCTATTTCAGATCTGGATTTTCCTCTCGTGTCTATCCCTTCATTTCTTGCCGCTATGAGTAGGGGATCATCATCGGGAGTAGAATCAATGGGAGCCGGAGTTCTTGGGATCATAGGCTGCGGCGCGTTGGCGGAATACTTGCTCTCTCCCTGAACATTATTTATCTCAGAATTTATAGCACCGACCAGTCCTTTCTTGGCAGAATCAAATTCCCTTCTTGCAGCCCCGAGCGATCTCGCGAGCTCGGGAATCTTATTGCTTCCAAAAAGCAGTATGACTGCACCGACCAACAAAACCCAGACAACAGGGTCATCCCACGCCAATTACCTCATTCCCTTCTGAAGCGAACTAACATGTACCACTTTCGCTTATTTTAGTGTACCTTTCGAGCCACGCTTATCTAGAAGGCCCTTCAGAGGGGAGGTGCGAATATCAATTTGGGTTTGCTCCTTGAAAAAATCGACGCATACGTTGAAGGCCTTCGAAAGGGCGGGAAGGAACCCATCAATTACGCGACTCAGATCAGAATCATGAAGGAGGAAATCGATGAAGTGGACAGGGAGAAAGCGCGCGGCTATCTGATTGCGCTCAGACTCATGCTCCCTGATAGCGATGAAAACCATGAGATAATAAGGGCGATCTGTACGAGAATGGCAAAATCATACGAAAACGTTTTGCCCTTATACATGATAGCGAATGAGACTATGGAGTCATTCCTCTCAAACGATAAGTAAGAGCTTCAACAACCGGCTTTGGCCGCTGATGTGCGTGTGGCAGACCTAGACCTTTCTGAGTACCCTGAGGTTGTCGAGTTTCAAGGAGTCGGCAACGTGTCGCTGCTGCAAATTCATCTTATCGCGTCGGCGGTCGTGATTTTAGGAATCATTTTCGCGATACTCGCACCGCCAGGTGGCTACGTCGCTCTTGCATTTTTTATTGTCCTGGCAGCCGGATATGATTTGATCTTCATACGAAAGTCGCAAAAGCCAGTTAGAATATCACTGCACTTGAGGACCGATCCTGTTGAGGCCACCTTTCGCGGGAATAAGATTGGCGAGATAAAATCTGGGATTTTAGTTCTAGACGTTGACGGACCGAATGAACTTGGATACAGATCGGCACCTAATCGCAAAGTCGCAATCTGGACCTTCGATTCAGAGGACGACGCAAAGATAGTGGCAAAGAGACTTCTAGAGTATCTGCCCAAGGAGTAATTGATTCAAAACTTATAGTCGATATTAGAATTTCTGATAGGAAGACAATCATTGACCTATTCAGTCGTTGCAAGAGATCCGAAAACGGGAGAGTTGGGCGTCGCCGTTCAATCACATTACTTTTCCGTTGGCACGGTTGTGACGTGGGCAAGATCTGGAGTTGGCGCGATCGCAACGCAATCGATGGCCGAAATTAGTTACGGTCCTCTTGGGCTCGACCTATTGGCGGCAGGAAAATCCGCTCCGGAAGCCTTAGCCTCGCTTCTCAAATCAGATGGTAGAGCCGATACGAGACAGGTGGGAATGGTTGATTCAAATGGATTGGTTAGCGCCCACACTGGCTCTAGATGCATAGATTACGCGGGACACGTGACCGGCGATGGATTTAGCTGCCAGGCGAACCTGATGTCAAACGGTTCGATTTGGGGCGAAATGGAAAAGGCATACAAAAAACGATCCGATCTGGAGTTGCCTGAAAGGCTGGTAGCAACTCTAGAAGCTGCAGAGTCTGCCGGGGGTGATGCCAGGGGAAAACAATCTGCTGCATTACTTGTGGTGACTTCGAAGATTTTTCCAAACCCCTGGATGGGAAGGGCTATGGAACTTAGGGTCGAGGACAACGAAGAGCCGATCCCCGAGCTAAAAAGACTCGTCCGAATAAAGAGGGCCTACGATTGGGTGGACAAGGGGGATGATTTTCTCTCTCTTGGCAAAGTCGAAGAATCGATGACGGCATTCAAGAAAGCGGAAGAACTGGCGTCCGGAAACGAGGAGATCAGATTCTGGGTCGGAATAACTCTTCTGGAATCGGAGCCGAACCGAGAAAAGGGATTGGAGATGATAAAGGAAATATTTTCGAGAAACCAGAATTGGAAGACCGTCACGAGAAGCCTTCTTGAAAAAGGCTATCTCCCAAAGGATAATCCGGTTTCGAGACTGCTCTAACCCCAGTCTCTGGAGAAATTCATTGTCATCCCCTGAGCATCGCCGTCCAAATCGGCTGCCACTGTCTCGGCGACAATGATGAATTGACCCCCCGCACCGCTCGCGAATATACTGCAAACTCCAAAGGAGTTCCATTTGAAACGTTTGTTCGCTGCTTGCGATGGCGGATTCATCCTCTTTCGGCACTTTTGCTTTTCGATTCCAACCGGCAATTGGTTTCGATAAACACTCTCGCTCAAAGTTTTAATCCCGCCAAAATCGGTTCGTGTTTTGGTCACTGTGGCGAAAACCACGATTTACTTTGTCACCGACGTACACGGCTCGGACAGGTGCTTTCGAAAGTTCTTGAACGCGGGAAAATTCTACCAGGCCCAAGTCCTCATCCTTGGCGGAGACATAACGGGGAAAATGATTATTCCGATAATCAAACTGAACGACGGCACATGGACTTCTCCTGGCTTTGGTCAGGAGATGAGAATGAAGACCGAGAAGGAGCTGGATGACGCAGTGAAAGCATTTCGAGATTCAGGCACATACCCATACATGACCGAAAGAAAGGAGTACGAGGAGCTTCAGGCAAGCCCTGAGGCAGTGAAAAGACTCTTTTCAAAAATCATGGTTGAAAATGTCAAGCGTTGGATGGATCTTGCCGGAGAAAGACTCAAGGGCACTGGCATAAAGTGTTACATCTCTCCGGGAAACGATGATGAATTTGAAATCGACACCGCTCTAAATTCTGCGACCTACGTGGTAAATCCGGAGGAGAAAGTTGTCCTGGTTGACGGGGAGCACGAGATGATCACTCTAGGGTACGCAAACCACACCCCCTGGAATAGTCCCCGGGAAGCGGATGAAGATGTTCTAGAAAAGAAAATTGAAGCGATGGCGTCTCAGGTCAATAATATGAAAACTACTATCTTCAACCTGCACGTCCCTCCAATCAACACAATCCTGGATCAGGCTCCAAAGCTGGACGCAACTCTGAAGCCTGTAACCTCGGGTGGCCAATTGCAGATGACTTCTGCAGGTAGTACTGCGACCCGAAAAATTATAGAAAAGTACCAGCCGCTTGTTGGAATTCACGGGCACATACATGAATCAAAGGGGGCCGTAAAAATCGGAAAGACGATGTGTTTCAATCCCGGTAGCGAGTACGGTTCCGGAATCCTGAAGGGGCTGCTATTCCAGATAGAAGGAGAGAAGCTCAAGTCTCATCTGCTGGTTTCGGGCTGACTAATTATCTTCTTGATCTACTCCGATGGAGAGTGCCTGATATTCATTGTCGAACAACAGCAGATATTTCTTGTCGGAGGATGAAGCGAAGTTTTTCCAGGCTTTCTGCGCTCTAGTGATTCCGACCGGCAAAGAACCAATGACCGACCCGGGCGCTTTGGAAGTAGGCTCGGTTAACTATGTCGATTCGACCCTATTTGATTTCCCAAAAGAAGTTCAAAGATATTTTCGCGGAATCATATCCCAAGTGAATGCAAAATCAAGGAAAAAGTTTGGTAGCGATTTTTGTGAAATAAGTGATTCCGACAAGAATCTCGTTCTGAAGAGTCTTTTTTTGGATCCCAAGACCAGAGAAGGAGTTTTTGATCTGAGATCGATCGCACTTGAGGGATTTTACTCCGACTACCACGATCCATGGTACAGGGGCATTACTCCCTGGAAACTGGTAAAATTCGAGGGCAAAAGAATCTCGGATCTGAAGAAAGATTGGATGTTTCTAAAAGTCTGGAAAGATTATGATTCGGGGAGAACGAATCCGGAAAATGCCTCACGAGTATGACGCGATAGTAATCGGATCCGGCGCAGGGGGCGGCCCTGTAGCTTGGCAGCTAGCCCAGGCAGGCAAAAAAGTTGCAATCATTGAGGCCGGCGGATTTTACACAGCCAACGAGTTCAATCGTTTTGAGCTAATGGCACTGAGGAAACTCTGGGCGAAGCCGAGGTGGACTCAGAATTACGAACTGGGGCTTGATGGAGAGATTGCTCTTGGAATGGGAAGATGCGTTGGAGGATCGACAACTATATTCACCGCGGTCGCCCACCGCGCGCCAGATTTCAATTTCCAGGAGTGGCATGAGGCAACCGGGCTGACTAACGAATCAGGTGAGAAATTTACGTCTTCCGATCTTTCCTCATATTACGATCAGGTCGAGCGAGACACGAGCGTTCGAAAGTACACCGAGTGGGACGATGGCATGAAACTAATCGATGAGGGCTTCCAGAAGATGGGCCATCCGTTCCACCCGGTTGATGCGTATATTACCGCCCAGTGCGACAAGTCAGGCTGCCTTTTCGGCTGTCCAACCGAAGCCAAGAGGGGGACGCAACTTTCTTACATCGTGCCAGCAATCTTTCTTGGCGCTGAAATTTTCTACAATTCGACGGTTACGAAAATATTGTTTTCAAAAGCCAGATCGGCTGGCAAACTTCCTTTTGTTGAAGGAGTCGAACTCGTGGGAGACGACGGCGAAAGGAAGAGGATTTCTTCCAAAATCGTCATCATTGCCGCGGGCGCTCTAAACACACCCGGCCTCCTCATGGATTCGAAAATAGCTGAAATTGCGGGAGATTCCCCGAGCGTCTTGCAGATCGGAAGGAACTTTGGGGCAAACACCGCGGCAGTAGTTTTTGGCAAATTCGACCGAGTACTGAACAACTGGCTCATGCATCCTCTTTCCGGACAGATGGAGGAGTTCGCTCAGAAGGAAAAAGGCGGCTTCCTCTTGGAAGCCTCTGAAATTATGGAGGGGCCTCTGACTTTTTCGGAAGTGATGGTAGATGAAGACGAAATTCCTCTCTGGGGACGGAAACAGAAAGAGATTCTCGAGAACTACCGACACTTCGCTGGCATCTTCATCAATATTCACGATAAGAACGATGGCAGGATATTTCGTGATCCTGAAACCGGTCAAGAAAAAATCTACAAGCCAGTCACCCCAGAAGATAAGTCGAGATTCCGGGCCGCGAAATCGATGTGCAGGGATGGTCTTTATGCGGCAGGTGCTACAGAAACTGTCGATTCGATATACCTCAGCCACCATGTACAAGGCTCTTGCAGGATGGGCGGCGATACCAAACGAAGCGCCGTGAACTCAAATTGCCGATCGCACGATGTCGAAGGATTGTATGTGATGGATGGCAGCATCATACCTTCGGTAATTGATGCAAATCCGTCCCTCACGATAATGGCGCTGTCACGACGACTTGGGAATCACCTGCTTACTGCTGTACTGAAATAGAGTGGTTGTAGGATTTGAAAAATGAGATGAGCAATAACTCAATAAAGAAAATCATTCTCATCACAAGAGAACTGCCACAAAGTTTGAGCGATAAGTTCTCAAGTTCTTTGGGAAGGGGGTATGAGATAAAACCATCTGAGACTCTGCGGGATGAGGATTTTCCGAGCGTCGAAATATTGTTGCTAGACACAGTTCTCCAAAACGACCTGGAGTGGCTCTCTCCAGAGAACCTCGGGAGATTTTCGAATCTGAAGCTGATACAATCAACCCGAGCCGGACTCGACGTCATCAAGTTTGAAAATATACCCCCCGGAGTCCTTGTTTGTGGAAATGTTGGCGCCTTTGGCGAGCAGATTGCCGAACATGTTTTTGGCATGATACTATATTTTGCGCGCAACATCGGATTGTCGAACCAGTCGCTTGCAAAAGGCATCTGGCAAATTCCTGAATCGATTTTTCTCAAAGGAAAGACGATTCTTGTCCTCGGTGCGGGGGGAATCGGTGAACCAGTCGCTAAACTTGCTACAAGCTTTGGAATGAAAACTCTCGGCGTGAACACGAGCGGAAAGTCAGTGCCCGACTTCGATCAGGTTGTGAGTCTGGACAAATTTGAAGATTTGGCGAAGGAAGCTGATGCAGTTGTGATCGCGCTTCCTCTGACTGTAAGCACGTTCCACTTGCTAGACGAATCAGCCCTGTCGAAAATGAAGCCAAAGTGCGTTCTCGTCAATATCGCGAGGGGATACATAATCGACGAAGCTGCATTATACAAACACCTCAAGGAAAATCCGAGTTTCAAATGTGCGCTTGACGTTTGGTGGCACTATCCGAAAAAGGGAGAAAAATTCGAGCAAAAATTCCCATTCTTCGACCTGCCTAATTTCCTTGGGACACCGCATGACTCTGGCGCCGTTCCAGAAACACAGGAACTCGCACTCCTGAGTTCATTCGAGAATATCGTAAGGTTTACCAAGGGCGAGCCTTTGAGGGGTCTGGTGGACAGGAAAGACTATTTGGGACTCGATGAGCTGATAGCTAAAGTAAATTGAGTACGCGATTCTTGTCTGGTTTGCTTTCAAAAGAAATTGGAGATCTGATGTGGCGGACAAAAAGTCGATAGATCCAAAACAGCTTGCAACATTGATACCCCTGCTTGATGGATACGCTGCTCTTTCGGTAACAGACCCGGCACGGATAAAGAGGATCGTCAAGAACAATTCCGACGACCCTGATGTTAAGGCAGTCTGGAAGGATATATCCAAAGACGTGGACGACATTGCCGGCTTGCCTTCCGAATCGGATCAAATAATGAAGCTATCAAGACGCTTAGGAATACTGAGGCCGGTGATAATGTTCCTGGGTCTTATCGTGTTCACGATTTATTTCATTTTGCTCGGTACAGGTGTTATCGCGCACCTTGGAATCGTCGGTGCCTACGCCTTTCTTGGTGCTTTTATTGGAGCGTACTTTGTTGGATTTGGTGTATACTTTAGGCTGAACAGGAAGTTGACTAGGATGGTGAACGCCTTTTACGAAAGTCATATGGGTGAAGTTGCAAGGCAGAGGAGACATATCAAGATCGATAACCAGAGGCTAATCGACAAGCTGGCCATGATAGTAAGATCGCAAGATCTAGATCCGAAAAAATACAAATTCTCCCTGTTCCACGACGATTATGCGAATATCAATGTGATCTCCGAAGACAAGAATTCAATTTACAAGGTCACGGTAAAGGGTAAGTCTCTGAAGCAGGAGCAATGATTCGAAGATGCGCGATATTTACTACTAGTTCAAAGTGCTTAGTTTCTGGTCGGTCTCCCTAAGTCGTCTGGCGAGTTCCCGCATTACCGGCACTGCAAGTTTCGGTTGGGTTTCCAGGAATCCGCTCCACACCCACGCCGTCATGACTAGACACTTGGTAGGCTCCACCGCCTCGATAGTAGCGGATCTGGGCTGCTTGTCAAGTAACGAAAGCTCTCCGAAAAACTGCCCCCTCGAAAGTTTCGCGATTGATTTTCCCCCCTTGCGAACGTCTACCGAACCGTCGATTATCAGATAGAACGAAAGACCCTTGTCACCTTCGGCTTCGATCACTTTCCCAGGCTCGTAACTTCGTTCGACAAACGAATGTGACATTGCCTTTAACTCCTTTTTCGGAAGCCCGGAAAAGATCGGAACAACATTTTGAAGCATATCGACTATTTCGGTTTCTTCCTTTGGACTAAGCGGGAGTTTCATAATTGGGTGAATGGGACTCTGCGAACTATTTAAGCAATAACTGTAATCAAGGGATCTCTGAAAGTTTCAGGATTTGTCCATGCCTATGCCGGGTACAGAGTTTTCGGGACTAGTTTCTTGGACGGCTTTGTAATAGTGTCGCGGTCCTCTCAAGAACGATGGAATAATTGCGATGGTGTTAATTATTGCGAGAACAAAAGCTGCGATTCTAAAACCTTTGACGAATCCTTCGATTGCTGTAGCGGTAACGCTCGCTGGGGCCAGACCTTCGATGAAGGATGAAAAAACAGAATAGGGCAGGCCCAGTGTAATCAGGAGGATTGCGATTCCAGAGCTTGCTGTCAAGCCAATATTGAATACCGTTACTCTAAATCCGGAGGCGACGCCCCTTCTATTGGGAGGCACCGAGCCCATAATTGACGAAATGTTTGGAGAAACGAACATTCCGTTTCCGACTCCCAGTAATGCGAGAGGAAGCGCAAGCTGAAGGTAAGTTGTTCCGGTACTGACCGTGGACAACAGGAAAAAGCCCGCGCTGCTTACAATGAGCCCGATCGTTGAAAACCACCTGGTACCGTATTTGTCCGATAATCTACCGCTTAACGGGCCGAATATGGCATAAGTTGCTTCGAGTGGAAGAAGGGACAAGCCGGCCTGGAGGGCTGACATGCTCAACACCAGCTGCAGGTAAAAGGAAAGCATGATAATGACGCCAGACCAAGCGAGGGCGTTTAGCAACTGTGCTAGATTTCCTCCCATGAACTCCCTGATTTTGAATAGACGAAGATCAAGAATGGGAGCTTCTATCCTCGACTCAATTTGGACGAACGCAATTAGAAGAAACGATCCGAACACTGCCAGCCCCAAGCCGATCCGAGTGTCCGAAAGTCCGTAACTCAGGAACGTGATGGAAAGTAGGATCGACGTTATGCCCAGAGTGAAAGTTATGAAGCCCCACCAGTCCATTTTGCGAGCTACGTCTTTGGTAGAGATTTCCTTCAGCCTTAGATGAGCCCACAGCGTTCCGAAAATCCCAATCGGTATGTTGATGTAAAAGAGCGCGCGCCAGTCTGCAACTGCGAGTATTACTCCGGCCAAAGTTAGACCGGCGACCGACCCGACTCTGAATGCAATCTGATTGAGACCGAGGATTGTGCCGAGTTCTTCCTTGGGTGTCGCGTCTGTTAGAATTGCGGTGCTGTTCGTGAGAAGCATCAGCTGCTCCAGTCCCCTGGACAGTCCGCGCCGCGATTAATTCCACGGAAGAGAAGGAAATTGAGGACAGCAGAGAACCTATCGTGAACACGGCAAACCCGAGGTTGTAGATCTTGACCCTGCCGATAAGATCAGTTACTCTCCCGATCAGAAGAAGACCGACGGTACTGGCCAGGAGATAGGCTTGACTGACCCATATGATGCTCTCGACGTCAGCACCGAGCTGCTTTGCGATCGTGGGCAGTCCGACGATCACAATTCGTGTATCTACGCCTGCCATCACGGTTCCAACAGATGTGACGGTGAGCGCCACCCACTTGTATTTCATTTGCAAGGCCCGCGGAGGAATGTGCCCACATCAGAAAATACATGGTATTAACATTGATTTTGGGGGAGGGACATGCATACATAGTAAACATTCGATTAGAGCCGTTGTATAGTTACAAAATTTGGTGGTATGATTGTCGAGCGTTTCCCTTTCAGGTAAAACATGCACGATTACGGGGGCGAACAGCGGTATCGGCGGAGAGGTTGCTGCGGGTCTCGCGCAGCTGGGAGCGACCACAGTTCTCGTTTGCCGCGATCAAACGAAGGGAGAAGCGGCGAAAAGCAAGATCATTGAGAGGACCGGAAACAAATCGGTTGAGCTTTTGCTTGCGGATCTTTCCTCGCTCGCCTCTGTCAGAAAACTTGCTGACGACTTCAAGAAAACTCATGATCGGCTGCACGTCCTTGTAAACAACGCGGGGTTGATCATGGGAAAAAAGATGATAACCGTAGACAATCTCGAAACCACATTTGAAGTGAACTACCTCTCCCACTTCCTTCTCACAATGCTTCTGCTGGATACTTTGAAAGTCTCAGCGCCATCGAGAATAGTGAATGTCAGTTCGAGCGCGAGCTTGAGTGGTCACATAGACTTTGATGATCTTCAGGAGAAGAAGGGATACAGCGCGATGAAGTCGTACTCACAGTCCAAGCTGGCACAGGTTCTTTTTACCTACGAACTTTCAAGGAGACTGGCCGGCACTGGAGTTACCGTGAACGCCGTACATCCCGGAGTGGTCAGGACGAGGTGGGGGGACGAAGGTGGCGCGTTGGGAATTGGGATAAGGTTGGGAAGGCCGTTCATGATCAGTCCGAAAAAGGGGGCTGAGACTCCCATTTACTTGGCGTCTTCCCCAGAAGTCGAAGGAGTGACCGGCAAGTACTTTTACAAGAAAAAAGAAAATCAGTCTTCAAAAGAATCTTACGACGGGGACGAAGCAAAGCGCCTGTGGGATGTTAGTCTGAAACTCACTGGCCTGGCGTAGAATCAATTAAAACCAACTTTTCGATTGATAACGTCAGGTAAACCGCCTCGCCAATTTCGAGATACTGTCGTAAAATCTTGAATTAGATCGGAGTTAGTAACAGGTAGCAAAAAATCAGTAAGCTTTTTTCCGTTTCCCAACTTTAATCAGAGCAAAGATCGAAATTATCGCAGCAGGCGCGCTAATCGCGATAGCATAGAAATTGCTCGCTTCCGGGCTGCCAAAGTACTTTATCGGATCTCCAGACAGCAGGACAGTAAACCAGAGAAGCATCGAGGCGAGCGCTCCGAAGACAACAATTCGCGCTCCCTTGCTGTCTTTTTTCTCCAGTTGTTCTTTCGCACCTTTTTCCTCGTATGACATGGAATCCCTGCTCATTTGTTAGGTCACCATCGATACCATCTTGATCAGGATGATTGCAACAAATTCAAAAACTAGCATCCTAAAAAGGAAACCAGTCGCTCTTTTCCTAAAGCTAACAGAAGTCACCGTGCCTTTGAACGAGAAGAGTCTCTTTTCGATAACGCTCAGACCCTTTATCTGCCGGAAGCCGACGACCGTATTCCAGATAATAATGTCATAGAAAAATATCATTACGAACCATCCCACATAGTTGTATACCGGGATGTCAAAGAGGTTCAGCGACGGGCCGATCCAGACCCACAGCCTGTTTGACGAGGCGACCGGATCTATCATGAGATCGAGGTTTACCGCGAAAAGCCCCGCAAAGAGAGTTGCCGCGAGAGTTTTCGACTTTGGAAGTAGGACATCATGAAACAACACGAAGGACGATGCGGACACGATGAACCATCCCATTTCGATCCATAACGGTACGACGCCGATCCACAACAGGTAGCCCCGGTAGCTTGGAAATAGAGAACCTGCAAATGTAGTATACGAGTAAGACCCGGTAAGTATCCCCAGAGTTTCAAGAGGGGTCGTCCAGATAATCGATCCAATCAGGAAAAGAAACGCTACCGTCCAGCCGTACCTTATTTTCAAACCGTAGAATACAAACCCGGCTATGATGAACGCTCCCAACTCCGCAATTATGGGTGTCAGGACTATCATGATGATCACTTGCGAAACTAGGGCCCGGAATAACCCGCGAGAAATGAAATATGCGGCAATTTAAGGGATTTTGAATGATGTGGCGGAAGATTGTATAAATCAAAAATGAAGACGCACTCCGGATCTTGCGTCCACATCTACTGCCATGCCCGAATTTATTTTGTAAAATAGAGTTCCATGAAGTAGAACGCGTACGCTCCAATAAAACTCCCGCCCATTTCGGCTGAAGAGCCGGCGGCATTGTACCCGGAAAGCAGGAAGCTTACTCCTCCAATCACGGCCGAAATTATCATCAGTGCACCGAAGATAGACGCAATCCGCACGTTTCTCTTGCCCGACCATTTGAATGAAAGTCCAATCGCAACCAATGACAAGATCAGTAGCAAGAATCCTTCAGTTGCATGCCAGATGAGAATCGGTCCATTGTTGACTATACTCTGAATAATTGCGCTCAAGGAGAAAGGAATTGACGAAGTACCGGATGTGATCACGAAAAGATTAGTAGTGTCCCCTAACCAGCCCTGAACGGTTAGAATTACGAGCATAATCACGAGCAGGATTCTTAACCTATGAGTCGAACGAGATGGTGGTTTGGACATCTCCCCTGCATCGAAGCTCTTCGAATCTTGTACGATTGCGAATATTCACCTTTCTGTAAAATAATTCCAGAATATATTTCAGTTGGGATTTAGGTTCCATTCAGAGCGATATTTTCGGCATATCTATATTCTGGTGCCTAATATTATTTGGAATCTAGACATGCTTACCTCTTTAATGTCCGTTTCCGTTTGATTGAACCGATCTGGCGGAACTTTAGAGAATCATCCTCGAACCTCGCCAAGAAGCTGGGGCCGACAATGAAACGGTGTTGCAGGATTTAATTTTCGGGGACGACTGGCTGAACGAACTAGTCGAAAGCCTGGCCATTCCCTAGCCCAATTTCGCAGACTTGAACTGCGTTGGCAGTTTCGGATATTTCATCCGGAAGCTTTCAAGTGTCTCAACGAGTATTGTGGCCACCAAAAGATCTCTGAACCATTTATGATTCGAGGGTATGACGTACCAAGGAGATTTTTCCGCGCTCGTCCTGTTCAGTAATGCTTCGTAAGCTTTCATGTAATCGTCCCATTTTTTTCTCTCGACCAGATCGTCAGCGCTGAATTTCCATTCCTTCGTGGGATCATCGAGTCTTTCCCTAATCCGCTTCTTCTGCTCTTGAGAATCGATGTGAAGATAGAATTTGATAATGGTCGTTCCTTCCTCCACTAGGAGTCTTTCGAACTCATTGATTTCATCATAGCGTTTCTCCCAGACATCTTTAGGTACAATGTTATGGACCCGCTCTACCAGAACACCCTCGTAATGACTCCTGTTGAAGATAACGATCTCGCCATTTCCAGGAACTTCTTTGTACTCCCTCCAAAGGAAGCCGTGGTCTTTCTCTTCCTGCGATGGCTCTCTGAAATGTGCGACACGAACTCCTGAAGGGTTCACGCCTTCGAAGATCCGGCGAATGACCCCATCTTTTCCTCCAGTGTCCATCGCCTGAAGCACGATCAGAACTTTATGCCGATGCTCGGCGTACAGCATTTCTTGAAGATCATCCAGTTTCTCTACAAGTTTTTTAATTTCGTCCTTCGAATCGCTTTTTTTCTCGTCCGCGGCTGAGGTGTCGTTGGGATCAAGTTCTGCGATGTTGATCTTCTGTCCCGGATTTATCCGGAATGAGCTCGTGTCCAGCATTGTGTGGTCGAGAGAATTAACAAAAAAATAAAAGTGATTATGGTCGCTACGAACATATTCGAAGGGATTTCGGCCAAATCTACTCGTCGAAGAGAGAGTCCCTGATTCCCATCTTCCGGTCCAAGAAGAGCATCCTGTCCATTTCCCTTAACTTCGGGCTGACCTCCGGTTTGAACTCCATTTTCTGAAGAACGTTTCTGTCCAGGTCTACTCCCGGCGCAATTTCCTCCAGCACCAAGCCGTCTCTTGATAGTCGAAAAACTGCACGCTCTGTGATATACAGAATTTCCTTTCCATGCTTGATTGCTTCCTTTCCGCTGAAGAACACGCGGTAGACCTTAGGGACGAACTTGCTGACCGGCCCGTCTTCGATAATGTTTAGGGCACCTAACTCGACTCGAAGTTTGCTCGGCCCACCGGCAAATGCACCCGAGAAATAGGTCCTGGGAGCACCGCCCGCTATCACGGGGAAACCACCCGGGCCGTAGATCCTTCCCGGAAGCATTGATGGGTTTACGTTTCCTGCCTGATCCACTTGTAGGAAGCCCAGAGAGGCCGCGTCGATGATGCCGCCTTCAAAATTGGAGAACATGTCTGGCATCGAAGAAAGGGCGAACGGACTGAACGCCAACCCGAAATCGACCCCTGAAAGTGCAATACCGCCCCACGGCCCCGATTCAAGGACTGTCAGGATGCAGTCAGCGACATTTTCTTCCGCCGCAACAGCGGAGACAAGAGCAGGGATTCCCACTCCCAAATTGACAAGCACTGGAGAATCCTTTTCGTCGAGGACTTTGATCAGTTCTACCAGCACCCGTCTTGCAATCACCCTTTCAAACTCCCTTTCTGGGGGCGGCAAAATATCAGAAACGATCTCCTCCGTCACCGGTTGCATGACTCGATAAGAGATTCTCGGATCATACTCGAAAGTTCCTCCCTGCCAGTGGTGCTGCTTCGGTGAGATGACGACGGTATCGATGAGCGGCGAGGGTACGTCCACGTCCCTTGGATTCATCGTTCCGGATTTCGTAATCCATCTGACCTGAGCAACAACGCTCCCCGGCTCGGGTCTTGCCTTTGTTGCCTGCGCGATATTCAGTACCGTTCCACGGATTCCTTCGTCCGTCATAGACAGATTACCCAATTCATCGGACACACTGGCACGTATTAGGGCAAAAGTCGGCTTCGGCGCGTGATAAAAAAGAAAATCGTTTCCTTCGATCTGAACAAGATTTACTTTGCAGGTCTTTTTCTGGTCCGCCTTTTGATTCATAGCTCCTCCTTCCTTCCTCGGGTCAAGGAGGGTGTCGATGCCGATGGTCGTTATCAATCCGGGCCTACCAGAAGCCACCTCTCGAAACCAATAGGCTACAACTCCAATCGGCCAGCTATATGTTTCGAGCATATTTTCCTCGACAATCTTCTGAGTCCACGGCGAAAAACCGAGAAATGGGATCAGCAGTCCACTCAGGAAACCTTCGTCCTTCCCCCTGTAGATCTGCTCACTGACGAAGTCGAGCGCCCTTCCAGGGATTGCGGGGAGGGAATCGCACACAAGAAAAAGACCTCTTGGATGACCAGTCTTCTGATACATTTCAAAAAGTGAGAGAATCAGGTGTTCTGGAGTTGCCGCCATGTTGAACCCAGAAATCGCAACAACCGATTCGTCTCGGACCGGTGACAGCGCCTCAGAAATTGATACCAGCTTGCTGGGCAATTTTTTCAATTCAGTTTCTGATCGCGAACGCAAACTTTACAGCATTTTAGCCTATCAGTCAGGATTACAGATTTCCGACCATCCTATGCTCGGAGCTCGTCAAAGCCGAAGATTCGCGAGATGAATTGAGAGAATTCGTAAATACTTCCCAAACACTATCCAAGACGATGCAAAGTATGTCAAACACCGAAGACACGGAAAAGAATCTGTTCGAAGGTCTGATTACGACTCTCGCTAACAAGCAATCACAGGTTGATCTCACGTTTCAGAGGACGAATGTGAGGTTTCCCGGCACATCATTCAGCGTGGAGATCAACGGCACAATTAGCATGGTTGTTCATATGCGCGAGCTCACGGATGAGGAAAAGAACGCTCTTGTCTCCAAGAATGTCGCGAATATTTCAAGTCAGCAGGGAAAGGAACAATTCTCTCCGCTCAAGTAGAGCTCAGGATTTTTAGAAGCTTGGTCGGATCTCCCCAAACAAAGCTGGTCAATGAAGAGACTCCCCTTCCCATCGAAAAGAGCGAACTACCCCCTTCGAAGACGCGCAGCCTCCAGCCCTTTTGATGGAGGTCCTTCGCAATCCTTTGAGAGATCTTGAGGGTCTCCAGTAACCCTCGACGAGAATCGCCCACCAAATCGGAAGCCTGGATTCCGGAGGCTTTTAGCCCCTTGATTTCAACGTCTAATGTTTTCGTTTCTCCGTCGATCTTCAGAAATGGAAAGTTATTGACGTTGACGGTTAGAGTACCTGACAGAATGTTTGAAAGAGATTCTCCGATTGACGAGAAATCGCTGTTTGTTATTGCCACAAGAAAAAACTAACCTTATTCCATGGAATTAACTCTTCTCTTTCAAATTTCAAATCAAGCAAGGTATAATATCGATCATAGTATGAACGGTTTTGGCTCTAATTTGAGGTGAATGAAACTCTTGATATCCTTAATTAGACACATCTTCCATAATTTCATTCCACTGAAAATAAATTAAGAAGTTCTTATGGCTGTCGCTATTATGAAAACAAGGACGGCCGTCAGGAAGTAAAACAGTGCGTCAGACTTTGACATTAAGGAGTCATACAAGTAACAGTTTTGGAGATTATATAGTTCTGCCTAATTCTTTACTACGATGATAGTATCGAAAATTGAGATATGCTGACCAAGATCATGGTGTTTTCAATATTCCTAATTAACCTGGCCGACATAAATTATTAGACTGAAAGGGCCACAGACCTAGACATTCTCATTTTTGGCCAACTTCCCTTCCTATCTCAGGTTGTATGTCTCGATTACAGGCACCGAAGGAGATTGTTGAAGAGGCTTATAGAGAGGAGAGGGACGCAAACGTAAGCAAGAGGATATTCCTCGTTCTGAAGGTCAAGTACGAGGGTGTCCCGGCGTCGCACGTAGCAAGGGAAGTTCACCGGCACAAATCATGGACGACACCGTGGCTTAGACGTTTCGAGAAAGATGGGCTAGAAGGACTCAAGACGATGGAAAGGAGCGGGAGACCTCCGAAGCTCGATCACAACAAGTTCATTGCGGTGAAGAGGAAGGTCGTGAAGAACGAATGCGGCTGGACCGTGAAGGAGGTCAGGGAGATGATCCGCAAGGAAGCAGACGTGGCATACACTGAGAGACACATCTACAGGTTGATGCAGAAGTGGGGAGTGAGAGCAATTGTCCCTGACAAGAGGTTACTTCACAAGGCTTCCCTCGAAGAGAGGCTCGAATTTAAAAAAGGACCGCAAGACTCCTCAGGAATATCCCGGAAGGCTTCACCGTAGCATCCGAAGACGAATCAATCTTCGTCCAGAACATAGAAACCAAAAGGGTGTGGGCGGTCAAAGGGATTCGACCGATTCGGATTGTGTCAGGCTCGCACGGCAACACCGTGGTGTTTGGAGCGATCAGCCTGGACGGGACACAAATCTTCAGGCAGTACGAGAAATTCAATGGCGAGACATTCCTCGACTACCTGAAGAAGGTGCACAGGAAGTTTGGATCACTCTATCTCTTCCTTGACAAAGCAAGGCAACACCACAAAACCAGGATCGTAACTGATTATTTGGGTAAGAACAGGAAGACTCTCAGAGTCAGATGGATCCCGACAGCTTCGCCAGAGTTCAACATGATGGAGGAGTGTTGGCGCGAGGGTGAGAAGGATCTCTCAAGGCTTCCAACCTTTCCGACGTCATTGAAAGAACTGAAATCAATCCTGGCAGAATACTATCGAACGCGAAGGTTTTGCTCGCATCTTGACATGAAGAAATTCCTTCTGACCAACAGGTGTCTATGAACTTATGTCGGCCAGGTTAGTTTAGTAATTGACGAGACTGATCAAAAGAATATTCGAACCTTAGTTGGAATATCAGTGGGGAATTAGGCGTTTGGCAATCCAATCAACCTCAACAAAACGAGTAGTTATTCAAGAAAATATTCCTGCGGCCGCGGTCGACGGCCTGGCTGAGGCGATCCAAAGGTATTACATCACTCCAAATATGCAATTTATTGAGCCGGCATCATTCAGGCGGGTTGACTCTCAGGGAACTGTTGAGCTTTATTGGAGATTCAAGCTTCACGAAGGTGGAGCGACAGTTCCGCTCGCTATCAACCTTTCAATCAGTCAGCTTGCTGTAGAGCTTAGATTCGAGGCTCTTGATGTCAGTAACTCTCAGCAGGTCGCCCTGTCTTCTAGAGTGATTGACGACCTTCAGAGCATAGTCTGGCAGTATATGCAAAATACAAAGCTGAGTACGCTCTACTTCGTGATCGGAGGCCATGAAGAACATTCCGAAGCCCCGGGTCAGCAGGACTCGCCGCTTCGGAGCATTTTGAAGCGGCTGTTCAGGGGAAATACCGCCAATGTCTTTCTGACTTTCCTTTTTCTGAGTTTCGTCCTTTTTTTCATAATCGGCATCTATACAGTATTCGTGTTGATCGCGCTCCAATTGGTCTACCTGATTTTCTCAGACAGAATTGCGATGAGCATGGGGAACGTTCACCCTACGGCCGAGAAGCCGCTTGTGACTATCGTCAGTGTAAGATCGGACAAGGAAACCCTCAAGTCTCTCTCGACCTATGGGAAGAAAATTTTGCCAGAGATTAGAGACGAAGTAATGAAGTCAATCGAAATTCCGACAACGGTTTCCGAGAGACTCGGCGTGAAAACAACTGTCCTTCAGATTCTCTCAAAGCACGGAATCCACGCAAACGTGAACGACGTCGAGATCAAGACACGCAATGTATACGCGATCGTCGAGAGAGTCTCCGCCAAATTCCATCGAGCTCCTCCGCAAATCGTGATAGCAAACAGCTTGGTGTCCAACGCCGCCGCAACCGGTATTTCCACAAATCATTCGTCGATCATGATAACGGCGGGATCTTTGGAGGACTTGAGCGAGGAAGAGTTGGAATCCGTGATAGGACACGAGCTCGGACACATCAAGGGTCACGACCCTATCATTCTTTTCGCCGTGACTTCGTTCGAGTTATTCGCGAGGTTTTACATCTGGTACCCTTTATTCATCTACCAGCCGATACTGTATTTCATCGTCGCTTTCGGGGCGATCTTCGCAGTGGGAAAAGTCCTCGAGACCAGAGCGGACACGGAGTCGGCCGTGACCTTGGGAAATCCTCAAGTCTTGGCGGCTGCTCTGACATCAATCGGCATGAGGCAATTTTATCATGAAAAATATAGTCCGATGGCCAAACTGCTGGACTGGTTCCAGTTCGACCCTCATCCCCCGATTTATTTCAGGATCGATAGACTCGCAAATTTTCCGAGAGACGGGCGTCCGGTGAAACACATGACACTATTGTCCATAAAGGACTGCATCGTCGGATTTCTTTCGGCGTTTCGTTAGTTCATTCCATCCCTGCGAGCGACAGATTCGTCGGCTCGAAATAGAGACGGAGCATTCCACATTTCAAACATGCGTAGGCAATGACGTGCCTTGTGGTTCCACCATCACCCTTTTCATTGAGGATGAAGGATTTCTTGTGCTTCACCATTTCCAAGGAACAATCAGGACATTTTATTGGCATTCCCGTCGATCCCTGAGACGTCTACCCTCGATTGTCGTATTTGAAAGGAAGAGACGATTATCATTTTTGATATTCGGAAAGGAAGCGCCTTCTTGGAATAGTGAGGCTATTCGTTAATGTAATAAGAAAAGAAACCGTTCCCTGCCGAAGATATGAGCTTCGAAGAAATGCTGAAGAGCTCTGGTGGATTCAGGGGCCTCTTCGAAATTGTGAGAAACCAGGGTCTGAGCGTTGAATCCGAACTGGAGAGGTTCCTGCAGGGAGAGAGCGGTCTTTTCTCTATAGCAAAGTTCTCGGTCAAGAAGGTCGGTGACGGCTATGCGGAGCTGACTTTTCCCTACAGTCAAGAAGTTGCGCGTCACGGCGGGATAGTTCATGGAGGAATAATCTCGTTTGCACTAGATAACGTCGGTGGAATAGCAGTTATGACGAATAACACCGGAATAGATCAAGTCACTCTGGAACTCAAGATCAATTTTCTCGAACCACTAAGAAAGGAACCCTTCACGGCAACAGGTAGAGTCCTCCGACACGGACGGAATGTTTCCGTTGCCGAAGCTGAAATACGAGATGGAGATGGGAGATTGTGTGCTAAGGCGCTAGGAACGTGGTACATGATTCTTGAGCGTCGCACCTGATAGAAACTCGTTTCTGAAGCTTGTTGTAGAAACGATATTGAATCTAGTCAGGGCACCACAAGTACGGGACATTCTGCGTTTTCGGCGACCCTTCTAGTCACGCTGCCGAGCGATCTAATTTTGGCCAGACCATGTAGACCTTTGATTCCTATCACGATCATTCTGACCTTCTCCACGTTTGCGACATTAAGAATTTCATCGGCCACATTACCTGAAGGAGTAATTGTGCGGAAAGGGATGCCCGCTTGTTGGATCTTCTCAGCTGAGCTTGCCCGTTATTTGGTCCCCCAGTTGCTGTAGATAATCGGAAAACGCGTCTTGATAACCCTCAGACTTTTCATAGGACACTATTCCTTCCGGTTCCTCTACATACTCTTTCATCACATAAACCAGCAAAATGGAAGAAGAGAATGCCTTTGCCTGTTCGCAACCTTTGTCCACGATATTGAAGGAATGTTTGGAGCCGTCAACCGCCACGAGAATTTGATCCATGCGCCGGTTTCAAGAGCATATGGTAGTTAAACTTAGTATACGATTTTCAACCGTAGGAGCAGCTTCTCTCGCCAGGACAAAAACTTGGTGTCTGAGAAAGTTTCCCAAGATTGATAATGGTCTAATTCTCTTATTAGTGATCCTCACACGTAAAATGGAGCACCTGGATTCTACTTTGAGCGCAGAATCATCGCAAGAAAAATTCGAATCGGCCTTTCCTCCTTCCAAGATTCTCGTCCCGATCGACGGTTCACCGATGTCCAAGAAGGCAGCCGAGGTTGCTGCACGAATTGCAAAAGAATACGGAGCGGAATTGATCGTTCTCAGTGTCATACCGATGCCTCGATTTGTCGGTGGCCTTGATGTGCCCCGGAAAACATTTGATGAATACTATGATTACATGGACCAGGATGCAAGAAAGTCAGTCGGAGAAATGGTAGCTGAATGCAAACCAGCTTGGTGTTAGTACAAGATCAGAGGTGCTGAGGACAGCTTCGACCATCGTGGAGACTATAACCGATATGGCAACCGGAGAAAAAATCGACCTGATCGTAATGGGCACCCGTGGTCTGGGAGGTTTCAAGAAGCTTCTGCTGGGAAGCGTTTCGAGCGGGGTAGTACTTCATGCCCCTTGCAACGTCCTTGTCATAAAGTGAAATTTCGCACCGGTGAAAAAATCCCTGAACCAATTTCGGTCGCAGTTTCGACAATCGATAACGCGGGATAGATCAAATCTCACTAGAAGAATGATCTAGGGCAGAATACACTGAAGCGCTCACATCTGGTACCTCAAGGAAGAAAGGCTCTCCATCAGATTGACTGCATCATCAAACAACTTCGTCTGAGTAATCCTTCCAATAACTTTGCCATTCTCTATTACGAATACACGGCGAATATTCTTCTGAACCATCGTGTCCATGACCGTTCCCATCCGATCGTCCGGAGCTACCGAAACGATGGGAGAACTCATGATTTCTTCAACCATCATCTTGTCAGGGGAATTCCCGATTCCTAGGCATCGCCTGAATATATCCCGTTCTGTCAGAACACCGATTGGAAGGCCATTCTTTTCGATCAAGATCGACCAGGTATCCGAAGATACCATTTTCTTTATCGCATCATTCACGATAGCCGAGGCATCCATCATTACGACTTTCGAATCCATCACGTCCTTAGCCATAAGAGAGGCTGGCAATTTGCTCACTTCAAAGAAGAGGAATTTAGTGCAGAATTAAAGGATTGGGCAGGATCAATCAGATTGGTCAGAGTTTGTACCCGATTTTCCTCAGAAAAGCCCGTCGCTCCTTGACATCCTGTTCTAATTCAACACCCATCGGAGAGCCACCATCAATGACCCCCAAAATTCCCCTGCCCTGCTCTGACTGAGCCACAATAACCTGAACCGGATTTGCAGTAGCACAGAAGATTTGGCACACCTCTCCCAGATTTTTCAGAGCGTTCAATACGTTGATTGGAAAAGCTCCCTTGATGTAGATGATGAAGGAATGACCAGCACCGATTTCAACAACATTCTTAATGGCGAGTTTCCTTAGCTCTTCGCTGGTCCCCTCGACGCGTACTAATCTTGGACCCGATGACTCACAGAATGCAAGTCCAAATTGAATCCCCGGAACAGAACTTACCAGGGCTTCATGGATGTCTTCTGTTGTCTTGATAAAATGAGATTGACCGATAATCACGTTTGTCCCGTCGGGAACTTCAACCTGAATTAGCATAGTGTCTAACAATTGAGTAATCCGAAAAAGTTGATCTCGGCCACTGTTAGAAGTTTTCTAGACCGAGTTCCGGACGATAGTGAGGGACGTCTCACTTTATTTGAACTTTGTGAGTTTTCGCCTCACTCGGGACCTTTTTTGGGACCCTAACTTCGAGTACCCCGTCTTTAACCGTCGCTTCTGCTTTTTCCGCGATCACGTCCTCAGGGAAGGCCAACTCTCTCCTAACCTTCGAGTAAGTCCTTTCCCTCCTGACGAAGCCCTCCTTCTTTTCGTCAAAATTGGACTCTGCCTCTCCCTCAATCTTGATTTCTTTTGGCGTTACTGAGATGTTGAGTTTCTCTTTTGGAATTCCCGGTACTTCCACGCGGGCCCGATACTCCGAACCCGCATCTATCAAATCGGCGAACGGGCGCCTCACTTCAGGTAATTCAAAGGATCTCCATCTCGGGAATGGAAAACCACCGCCGAATGAACCGGGGAAAGATTTGTTCATCCGTTGCTCAAAGTCTGAAAAGACTCGATCCATTTCACGAGCGTATTCATCCGGACTCCAAACTGCAATCCGATTATTCTTGTTTGATTCTTTTTCGGCTCTATCTTTCTTTGCCATTTCAAACCACTGGTAGATCCGGGCACGAGTTTCTTATAACACTTGAGGCGATTCTCTCTTTTGAAAATGCATTCCAGACTCTCAGAATTGCTGAGGAGGGTTATCCTGTTCATTATCATTTTTGAGAATCGTCTTAGAGTTTATGAGACTAAGACTAAGCGACTTCGTCTATGCAACAGAATGCAAATTTCACCTTGAGTACGAAAATGTTCACGGCGACATGCTTGGTCATCCTATTTGCCTTATCGTCCGGTGCTCTTCTTGGCCGGACAGTAAGTGCGGCTGCACCAACGGACAACAGCAGTGTATTATACGTAAGCCCAACGGGTAGTGACACTACTGGCACCGGTTCGTTTGCTAGCCCCTTCGCCACCATTACTCACGCGGTAGCTCAGGCGACGAGCTTCTACGCGAGCTCAAAAAACGCTTCGACTATAATCGTCGAACCCGGCACGTATAATGAAATGGTAGTCATCACGACACCCATTGACCTGATGTCAGAGAATGGGATGCCACTGAGCACTATCATAAACGCGACGGGACTGGCGAACGGCATCGTAGTCGTCGGCGAGTCTGCCTCGGGCACGGTCGTCGAAGGGTTCGCGACCATTAATGCTAACAACCACGGAATCTTCGTCCAAGACAGCTCCAACGTAAGAGTGGAGAACGACTTCGCCTCTAACAACGGCCTAAACATACAAGCTGGCCTAGGCGAAGACAAAGCCATCCAGTTAGCGGGAACATCGGACTCTGCAATCGACGGCAACACGATTGTAGGCAATCTGTACGGTGGGGTGGGCATAACTGATGACGGAGCTATCGACCCGTCCTGGAATGCTACAGCCGCCCCAGGCTCGAACATCCCGACTGGAACACCGAACCCCGGAAACAACAACACTATCAGCGGCAATACAATAATTAACAACAGACCGAATCACTGCGCCATTGTGGTCTCTTCGTACGACAAGGGAGAGGGCGTCTCGAATAACGTAGTCAGCGACAACGTTGTCATCGACAACCAGAACGGCATAATAGTGGCAGCAGACACACCCAACACCGTCGCGATCAATAACACAGTTATTGGCAACAACATCATCGACAACGGCGAAGGCGGAGTAATAGTTCACAATAATGCGCCAGGCGATGTCGTTACAGGCAACGCCATCTTGAACAACGTCATAAGCGGAGATGGATATCTCCCGACCCTCGAAGGAGTCATCGTCGGCGGCGAAGGGCCAGTTGCTGCCGTGAATACTGTGATTACGGGGAACACCTTCCAGAACGAGGCCATTGGAGTCTTAGTCGTCAACGGCAACAATACGATGGTAGGTGGAAACACTATGGACGCCACCGTTAAACTCGCATACAATGGAACTGTGACGGAAATATCATCCGGTAAGGGTTCAGCAACAGGAACTAGTTCTCCATCGACCGTGACCGTATCAGTCACGCAGACGAGTACGGCGTCATTCACCCAGACGAGTACCTGCCTCGGTCACCGAGACGAGTACGGCGTCAGTCATCACCCAAACGGTAACCTCGACAGCTGCTCCCGTGTCAACGACAATCACCTCCACGACATCCTCTAGTAGTGGGGGATTATCCTTCGACCTGGCCCTCATCACAGCAGTGGTAACCCTAATTGTGGGCCTGATAGCAGGAATGGTTGCAAGACCGATTCGTGAAAGCGCGGGGCGGTAAGCATATCACTGCTGTAGAACTCCGTGAGCGGGTGATACAATGCCACAAGAGAACGATGGCGGTGAGAGTGCTCCAGACAATGCCCGCACAGATGCAAAGGAAAACTCCCGAAGGAATTTTCTTAAGGTCGGCCTAACCTTTGGGGTGGTCTTGGCCGCTCTGGGAATAGGATCAGTAACACGTTCTATAGTGAGCCCGTCTGAAGCGCTGCCTGCTGAGGTCATCCCCACCCAGACTCAGATTGAGACCGCAACTGTGACCGTCACTTCGACTGTAGCATCACAGCCGACGAGCGAGAGCAGCACAGAAAGCACTGAGAGCACCGCTTCAGAGTCTTCGACCACGACATCATCATCGTCATCAGGTCCTTTTCCCACAATCAAGGTCGCAAACATTAGTGACTTGACGGGAGGTAGTACCGTCACGTTCAACTATCCGCTTGAAGAGACGCCGAATCTTCTCGTGAAGCTAGGCGAGAAGGCACTGAACGGGGTAGGCCCCGACGGCGACATCGTCGCTTTCAGTCAGATCTGCCAGCACTTGGGTTGCATCTACGGTTTCGTGGCGCCGGGTGCATCACCAGGATGCGATAACACATACAAGGCATCCGGGCCTGTGGGCTACTGCTGCTGTCACGGTTCCTCTTACGACTTGGCAAACAGCGCGAAGGTGCTGGGAGGACCAGCTCCGAGGCCGGTACCCCAAGTGATGCTGAGCTACGACGACTCGACCGGAGACATCTACGCAACGGGAATGTCACCTCCAACCATCTTCGGCTACCACACGGGCAGCGATAATGTGCTATACGATCTGCAAGGCGGGACATTGGTGTCCTAACTTGGTTGAGAGCACAGAAGACCCGTCCGAACCGGTTAGGACGACGCCGGCCGAAAAATTGACTGGTTGGTTCGATGACAGGCTGGGACTTTCCTATCCTTTACTGCGCCCGGCTCCTGAGTACTCGATAAATCCGTTCTACTGGTTGGGGGCCTTGGCTGTAGTTGCCTTCGTAATTCAGGGGATTACGGGAGTGTTATTGATGTTGTACTACGTTCCGGGGCCGACCCAAGCGTACGCCACCACGCAGTACATCTTCCAGAATGTGAGTTACGGGACCTTTCTCGAGACCGTGCACCTGTACACGGCTTACGCGATGATCTTCCTAGCATTCATGCACTTGATGCGTGGATACTTCGTCTCCGTCCAGAAGAAACCCAGGGAGCTGATGTGGATTGTCGGGATGTTGATGGGATTCGTCACACTCGGATTTGGGTTCACCGGATATCTTCTCCCGTGGACGGTCGTCTCGAAATCTGCTACGGACGTGGGGATGGGGATGATTAGCGCGTTGCCGAGCCAACTTTCATCGTTCCTAACCTTCCTAATAGTGGGAAGCGGAGGAGACGCGGGGGAGCTGCTCAGGTTTTATGACTTGCACGTTGTCGTACTCCCTGCGGTACTTCTTGTGTTGCTGGCGGTGAAGATGTACATGCTGGAGGTGCACGGAATAGCCGAACCCGTGACTGCCTCCGCGACAACGAAACGGAAGCTTATACCTATCTTTCCAGACGTCTCCTTTTACCTGCTTGAACTCGCTGCCCTGTTCGGTTCAGCGATGCTCCTCATCTCAATCATCTTTCCTTTGAGTCTACCTCCGGAGTACTCGGCAACTGCGGCGGCTCAGTTCACGGCGCAACCGGACTGGTACTTTCTCTGGATCTATCAGATTCTGAAGATACAGGCTTTCGAGACTTGGGGCCTGCCTGTTGCCCTCAGCGTTATTACATTGATTTTCCTAGCATTGATCTTTCTGCCCTTCATAGACAGAGGCCAGACCAGGGCAATCACGAAAAGAATGAAGTACATCACCCTCGGACTCATCTTCGTGGCTGAGATTGCAGTGCTCACTGTTTGGGGTAGGCTAACGCCGGGGCAGATAATATCAAACGAACAGGCAGTTCTCGTGCTCGGCGGTACCGCTCTTCTGGTGACACTCTGCTCGGTGGCGGCATATAGGCTCGTCTTCGGAGGAATCTCTAAAGTCACGCAAGCTTCTCCACCTTCAGGAGGAGCTGCGGTTAGAGCGCCGCCCGTGCAGTCGGCGCTGCGTTCCGCCTCATTTTGGACCGCTGGTAGTTTCGTGATTCTCCTCGTATTGGGGACTTTCGGTATCAGTGGTTCAATAACTGCGATCGGGAGTATGATGACCGTTGATGCGCTCTCAACAACTCTGCTTTACTCGCTGAGTGCATCATTGGCGCTGATCTCAGTTGCGGTGTGTGGTGCTGCGTACCTGCTGTACAGGCTCGACCTCTCAACGGGTTCGTTAAAGAAACGAGTCAGGGCGTTTGAGGTGGGGTGGAAGAAGTGAGCAGTGGTAGCATCTCTGACGCGTACGAGAAGCTTGCAGTCCGGATTGTCGCGTTGCTTATACTTCTCGAGCTTCTCACGGTTTATTTCTTGTGGATCCTCAATCCAATCGGGGGCAGTGTCGAGTCAAGCTTTGCAGTCTACCTAGCCATCGACCTCGTCGCCTTCTTCATGATTTCATACTTGGTAAGATCAATAATGGAGCATGATCGGTTCGGAAGGATCCCGATAATCGCGGGAGCCTCCTTCATCGTGGTCCTCCTTATCGCAGGCCTCGTCGTCTGAAACGGTGCACGAATGCAATTAGCCGCGGGAATTGAAGCTGGTAGAAGTTTCGTTTGGTTAGTCGGAATTCCCTTGTAGTTGGTAAATGAGAAAGTCGCATGCAGGAACTTGCTATTCCAGTTTAGCTTGATTGATCTCATGTGAACGAATGAAGGCCCCCTCCCCTCTTGTTCGGAAATTACGTGATCTTTTCAAAAAAGAATACACTGATCATCGTCGCTCTAGTTCTTCTTTTGGGTTCGACTCAGTTCTCGGTTGCATACCATCCAAATTTCACTATGGTTCCTGCAGAAAAATCGCCTTTTTCTGGATACATTCATTCGGAGGCTGCAATTAACAACTCGACAGATAATGTCTTCGCGAGTCTTGTTCCGTCAAATGCTCCAAGCGGATCTTCTTTCGAAGATATACCGAGACAAGCACAATTCATTCCCGCGACTCAAAAAGCACTGGGAAGAATTCAGCAATCAAACGATAGTAATCTCGCTCTTCCACCGCCAGCAAACTATGACGAGCAGATTGCTGTTACATTTTTGCAGAACTTTACCAGCCTTGCGTACAATGTTACTGCTGTCGAGCAATCTGATAGTTATGGATACGGCCCAGCATACCTTCTGAACGGACTTTCTGATCAAGGTTATTGGTATCAGATGGGATTGTCTTGGGATTGGCCGGTGCTGGCGGGAGGACATCTGTCTGGCTTCTATTTGATCTATGAAACATTTGATCCTTCTGGTAACTCGATTTTCCCTGCAGCCAATGGAGGAGGTATCATGGCATATTCCGGACCTGTAAATCAAGGGGACATCGTTTTGTTGAATCTGTATTTCTCAGACGGCCTCGTCAACATGTACTCGATAGACTGGAATACTACCGCGACCGCTTACCAGAGTTTCAGTGATGAAGGCGCTACAGAGTTCCTCGGCTCATCGAACACTTCGGATTCGAATGGTTTTTTCACCGGACTGATGACAGAGCAGTATCATGCTTATCCATACTATGGCTCCGAGTCAAAAGTTAGCTATAGTGATCCTTATTTTGCAATTTCATCTGCGATCTCGTGGATTGATGAGTGGAACCCCACCAATAATCAGTCAGTTTTCAGGGCGTCATCTGGGGAAATAACTTACTCCAATCCGAATCTGTTACAATCATTCTCCTCGAATGGGGCGACGGAAACATCCAATTCTTATGATTTCATTACCGGTTCGACGGGCCTGATCGGAATCACTATGAGCTACAAAGTTCAAGGAGGTGAATCTGCTTACACCTCTCCCGTGCTGACATTTTTCTCAAATGGATTTCGGGTTACCGCAGAGCTGAGCCAGCATCCGACTCAGTACCTCATGGACAACGGGTCAATGTGGGCTGTTACGAATCCACTCACTAGATCAACTTCCTCTGAAAGATGGATGTCTAACCAAATGATGGGGGGAAATGCAACAAATGCATTGACTGAAACTTTTGTTTACTATCATCAGTATAACGTAAACTTTGGATTTCAGACTGATGGAGGAGTATCGATTCCGCAAGATCCAAATGTGACACTTGTCTCCTTTGGCTCTCCATCAGTCATAACTGCGACTCCTTCCGGATCAAAGATGTGGGTCGACGCAGCATCTTACTATTCGTACTCCCGCGTTATCGACGCATCTTCCTCGGAAAGATGGGCTGTGGAATCAAATCAAACGGGAAGAGTTTCAGGATCTGTAACTGAGAATCCCAGCTACCGCCATCAGTTCCTGATCGTTGTGACGCTTGAACTGACTGGCGGAGACTCGGGGTTACCAGCCCCAATATTCGACTTCCAGAGTCTTGGATCATCTTTGGAAATTGCGCTGCAACTGAATCAAAACGAGATTTGGATAGATGCCTTTTCGACTTGGTCTGCCCCGTCGTTGCTGTTCGGGTCCTCCGTCGTTGAACGTTGGATAGCAGAAAATTCGACCACATCAGGCTCGATCGATTCGCAATCGCATATTGTACTTGAATATGGAAGGCAATACTTCGTTGTCATTGACCAGAACACTTTGAAGGGCGGCTCGGTCCTCCCATCGGACGGCTGGTATGACGAAAATGATTCGGTCGTGCTTTCTGCAACAGCGAATGAAGGTTGGGAGTTTGCAAACTGGGTGGGGAACGGCCAGACATCCTCTAATGCGAGCGCGCCTGGATATGGAGTTCTGCGAGTCAACGGTCCGGTGAACGAGACGGCAGAGTTTGACGCATCTCTCACCCTTAGCACGGGGACAAACGGTCAGTTATCATACAGTTACGGCTCGATTGCTGGAGAGGTGGATGAGGCTTCGTCAAAGACGATCTATGTCCCTCCAGGAACGAGCGTGACTCTTGATGCGACACCCTCTTCACTGATTTACAGCGTTGGCGATTGGAACTCAGGGAATGACAGCGCGAGCTCCTCGAACAGTTACTCTTTGGCCGTTTCCTCTCCGACTACATTGAGCGTTTCATTCGCCTGCAACCTTTTGTCATTTGGAATTATAGTCGCACTTCTGGCTGCGGTAGTGTCGTGCATTGGATTGATTCTCAGAAAACGGCACCAACGAGAATAATAGAACGAGCTGAGACGCTTCCTTCGATCACAATTTCGCATGCGGTGCTAACCACAATGCTTCCGACGATGCAGATAGTTGTGAATGGTGTTCCCGCATAAGATAATCCTGCGCTTCAAGACCAGACGGAAGTTGATTTAATTCCCATTTACGCAGGCGGCTGAAGCCCTTTGCGCTAGGTGGAAATCTCAGCCATGCCCAAACTAGCAAATAATCTAGATGATCGGTAATGCGAGGAATCTCGAAGTGAAAGATAAAAGCTAGTTGATTTGTGTGTCGCCGACGTATAGATTGTTATTTTGAATCAAAACCGCGTACTCTGGCAACGGAGTCGGGGGCGGCCCTCCCTCGACGCTTCCATCGTTAGGATTGAACGTGCCGCCATGACACGGGCAGTAAATCAACGTGCTCTGGTATTGGACGGTACACGGGCGGTGAGTGCAAGTGGCGCTGAATGCCTTCCACTGTCCCGTGATGCTAATCACTATCGAACTCCCGAAAGTAGGATGCGTAAAATATGCGTAGCTCTTTCCTGATAGCTGACTCATTGATGAGGGAATAACCCGTTGGGATTGTAGAATTAGAACTGATTTGAGCGGATGCTGAATTGGAAGTTTCAATAGAGGTACTCTGTTGTGTGCCTGATTGCTGTATCGTTGGCAGCGAAACTTGATTGTTCTGACTTTTTTCGACCAGATTCCCTAGCTCCAGCAAGCCAGCTCCTGCAGTTCCTACAAGGGCAGCCGTCACAACCAGGCTTTGAATAAACTCCCGTCTGTTCATTTTATTACAAACCAGGCCCTAGAGGTTTTTATGAAATAATTCCCTTATGCTATTCTTGCACGACTCTTTGCCCTTAAAGAAATGGTTCTGTAACATAATCTTGCGAATTCAATTATTTCTAGTTGATTTATCACGTCTGCTACAAACGTAGAAATATCAACAATTCAACCGCCAATCTACAATCGATGTTCTCCGAATCTGAATTCGTATTCGGAACTTTGAGACTTCGTTATCACCGTTGAGAATCGTCACGGTCTTTATCTCTGTCTAAATTAGATTAAGGTTGAAAACAAAATGGCTTCGCCGTCCGTAAGTGACTGCATGGCAACGAAGGTTACAGTCGTCGACGTCTCAGATTCTGTATTGGAGGCCGCAAAAAAGCTGATAGAGAGTAACGTCGGATGCGTTGTCGCGATGCGACAGGACGATATAGCAGGAATCGTAACAAAAGGTGACATTTTGAAAAACTCGGTTTTGAAACAGCTGGATCTCAAGTCGACTAAGGTTTCGTCGATAATGTCTACTCCGGTAATCTCTATTGATCAAGAGGCTTCGCTTGAGGATGCAGCCAAGATAATGTCAGAGCGTCACGTTTCTAAACTTCCAGTATTGGACCCTGAAGGATTGTTGGTCGGGATCATAACTTCGACGGATGTAATCAGAGTCGAACCAGAATATGTCAAGTATCTCGAAGATCTGATGCACTCAAAGTCATCTTCAACAGTCCGCCCTACTTCCGGATCTTGAGTCAATCGATGCTCTAGTAAAATCACGAACAGTCAATGAAAAGACTGTTCGTCTCTGTCAGCGAGATAGTTTTGCCGACGATAGTTCGTACTCTTCCCTAGACCATGGGCCAGGATGTCCCGTATAATCGATGAGCCTTTCTACTTCCGGATACGCATACGTATTCTGCTCCACCGCTTGATTAGACCATTCACTTAGCTCAAACCACTTGTCATTCTCTGCATCGTAGACCTTAGAGTCTTTTTTCACCCAAGCGTACTGCATGTCGGACCGGTCAACTGAGTTTACTACTCCGTGAACGAGCTTGAAATCAGGATTTTTCAATACGAAATTGACACACATCTGAAAGCATTCTCGGTTGGTTTGCATCGGACTATTATTGCATCCAGAGCAAATAAACGCAGATACGATTTTCTTTTGTGAGAATGGATTGAAATTTAGGAAGGAGCAAGCCAAATTGAAGGGAGGTAGACTCGTTTGCTGGAAGCAAGCTGAACGCTGAAATATGCCGTATGTCATATAATTTGTAAATGGCTAGCCTCGCCGAAATACTCCTATTTTCCGCCATCATGGGGTTGTCGATTTTTATTTCGCTCCCAATAGTACTTCGGAAGAAAACTGGCGAGCTTAAAACTAGACTCCTGAACGCCGTTGCGATCGGAATTTTGGTCTTCTTGATCGCTGATGTATTTTCCGATGCGTCTCCATTATTATACAACGGCTCATTATACGGTTACGGGTCATCCGTTTCAGCCGATCTCGCATTCGGCCTTTCTTTTGCGGCGGGATTCCTCGTTCTGTTCATTGCGGAAAATCGGTCACGCGCTGGATTAAGTACCACGCAGCTCGCGCTAATCATCGCTTTGGGGATGGGCTTTCAAAACCTCACCGAAGGTCTCGTTTTTGGCGCTCTCGGAGAAACCATTGGTCTCACGGGAACAACGCTAGTCGTGCTGGTTGGATTTGTTTTTCAAAATATTACAGAAGGCTTTCCGATTGCTTCTCCATTTTTAGGACGTACTGAAGGTAAGGTCCTAGTAATGTTCCTGCTTTTCCTTGTTGGCTCGATCCCGACGATACTCGGAGGAGCCATAGGATACTTCTATAATGGTCCAATACTCGACGTGGCGTTTGACGGGGTTGCAATCGGGGCGATACTTTATGCAATTTTACCGATGCTTCGAATGCTTTTCAGAGAATCCGATAGGATCACCCAGAGGGTTGGTTACATAGGGATCTTCTTGGGGTTTTTGATCGGCTTCCTCGTAAATCTCATCTAGCGAATTGCCTAGGATTTTTGGTTCTCAACCGTGGGAATCGTAGCCTCCCATAAATACTGACACTTGCTCCTTTACCCCTGAGCGGATGATGCAATTTTGAGCGAAGACAGAGACACGATAAAGGAAGTTATGACCAGAACAGTTTTCACCTTAAGTCCAAAGAATAAAACAATCGACGCGCTCAACTTGATGGTTAAGAACGACATCGGAGCTGTAGTCGTTCTAGATGATGGAAAAGTTGTGGGCATTATTACCGAGAGAGATATTGTGAGGGAGATAACGAAGAGCTTCGATTACTTGGATCGAAAATTGGCAGAAACAGGAAAACGTTCAGTCATAACGGTTAGTCTGAACACTCCGCTTTGGGAAGCTTTCGCGATATTGTTGAAGAATAGGATAAGACGTCTGCCGGTTGTAAAAGACGGAAAGCTCTTGGGGATTGTCACAGAGAGAGACCTATTCAAATGGGCGGTGAAGGTAGCATATGAGCCAAACATCCCGGACGATTTAAGAAAACTAATTGCACAGAATCCCTAAGGTAAAAGAAATTGTCGGAAATAAATATTGCAATTAATGAACCCGTGTCGAAGTTCGTTCAATCTCCGATTCTGGTTGACGTAAATGAATCGGTGAACCACGCAGTGAAGCTCATGGTAGATCACAAATCGGGTTCAATTGTAGTCACAAGGAACGGCGAGCCAGTAGGAATAGTGACTGAATGGGATGTCCTTTCGCGTGTAGTCGCTCAGGGAAAAGATGCCAGCAAGACTGCAGTGAAAGATGTAATGTCCTCTCCCGTACTGTCGGTCCCCGCACAGATGAAAGCAGGGGAGGCAATTTCGCTGATGGTTCATAACAAGTACAGGCGGCTCGTCGTGAAAGAGGGAACGAGATTGCTCGGGATAATTACACTCAGTCAAGTAGTGGGGAATTCTCGAGAAGGTTCCATATCCTTAACGATGCTGGAGCCGTCGAGAGGAGCTCGTTGCCCATATTGCGGCTCTATCTTGAAGGATAGAGAAGATCTTTCTAACCACATCGATAACGTCCATATTCGAGAAGAGATGCTCAAAGGAGCCCACGGACTCAGTCCCTGATTTTAAGGGCGCCCAGAGCAAGAGGCTTCATTATTAGATCCCAGGGAGTGATGACTCCTTTCTCACATATCAGACATTCCTCGCTGTGATAGGCAATTGACTGCGCCCCCTTTTTTACGCTAGAACTGCCTCGAACGAAAAACGGTTCTAGCGGTTCGATATCACCCAAATTGAAGTCGAGTAGTGATTCCGGATTCTTTGTTGTGCTGTCTAGTCTTGAAGTGCTAAAAAGGAACCCTATGATTCTCCTATCCGTAACGACGGTTTTTTTCCCCTCAACGAATACTCTACGAATTCGTCTGTCGAACATTTCTTTCAACACGTTTCTGACTTTTTCGCCCCTGGGCATAGAAAAAATCGGAGACGCCAATTCACCAAGCGTCATCCTGGTTTCTAACACACCGCTTTCGTAAAGCTCGAGTAGATCTCTGAGACTTGCGAATCCTGCCAGTTTCTCCGATTCCACCCAGGCGAAACCAAACCTTGTTCTCTTGAAAATCTTAACCAATGAATAGATGTCTTTGTTGATGCCGATAGTAGCAAGTTCGAGTGCGGCCTTCTTGGCCGGGAGTTCTAGGAATTTACCATAGTTCTTGGGCGGCGTCTTAAGAAGCAAGGAAAGACAGGAATAGCCGAACACGGCGAGCCTCTTTTTCTGACTCGCTTTGATTCCAATTGGAAGTGCATCAATTTCATGAAATCTCAGGAGTGAAAGAGCCAATAACAGCTGTGTGGTTGGTTCAATGATCGGATACGTTCTCCTGAACACTTGTGGAAGCGCTTCTCCAATCTGCACAGGGGAGGTTCCAGACCGGTTAGCTCTATTAGCGTTTCCGAGATTATCTCTTCCAAAGTTATAGACGATATTTTCTTTAATCGCGTGACAAAGGCATTCATCTGTGATCCAGCTACAGTTCAGCGTCAACCCAGAAAGCTGGATCGATAACATCTGCCGCAATGATTCTGCAATCGTAAGGGTACTAAGTATGAAGTCGCAGGACTCTGAACGGAACATCACTCACTTTGTCGAGATTACATCCGAGAAAGTTACCGCGGAACATCTGAGAAAGGATTTGGGTAACCTGCCTGATGTTACGGAATGCGATCTTGCGAGCGTGGGACCGAATAGACTAGTAGGCGCAGTAACCAGCAAGGACTGCCTAGTATGCTTTTTGATCATGCAATCCCAGAGCGGATACTTTGTCGGCCCTGCCGTGACCGAGAGTAATTGCCAGATGACGTACAAGCTTTTCATGAGTGGTGAGGGCATTCCAAATTTTCTTCAATCTTTGCACGAGAATGGGGTTATCTACAAGATTGGAGAGATTGCGAAGATGAGCCCAACTAGGGCTTTGACTCCCAAGCAGGAGCGCGTCATGAAATCTGCACTGGAACTTGGGTACTATGATTATCCAAAGCGTATTTCTACGGAAGAATTGTCCAAAGCAGTCGGGATTTCCCCAAGCACCGCATCCGAGATCCTGAGAAGGGCGGAAAGAAGGATAATAACCGGATATTTTGAAAAGTCCTAACCCACGACGATGGTCAAAATCGACAAAACAACCGACAGTAGTACTATCGTAAGTATAACCGAATCATCTCATCGTAGTCGTAATCAGTGCTCTTAAGTTTCCGTTCTAAACTTCGACCCGGAAAAAATCTTTGCATGTAGATTGGTCGAATACTCCTATCCCGTATCTATTCGGGATTATATCCAATAACGAGCAGAATCCATATGTGAGTCACAGGAAGTGAATCATTCATTGCTCGTCTCTGACGAGGAAAAGGCCCTTGAAGTCATAAAGGTACTCGCGGACGAATATTCTCGAAAAATTGTTCTTACGATCATCTCAAATTCCCTTCCAATCGAGGAGATCAGCAAAGAACAGCACATTCCTGTCAGCACTTGTTATCGAAGGATTCACGAGATGCTGGAATACGGTATCGTCAGACCGGATAGAACAATAATTCATGATGACGGTAAGAAATTCGTGTGTTACAAGTCGTCATTCAGGAACGCGACTATTCAGCTAGAATCAGGAGAACTGAAGGTAGATCTTGTTTCCAATAGAGATCCAGCGGATAAGTTGAGTGACATCTGGTCAACATTGAGACCGAAAGAAGCTAGCCAAGCAATCCCTGAAAAATTGCAAGAGTCGGCAGCGATCGGTACCTCAGCTCTCCAGAAAATAGCTCCTATTCTTTAATCGTCGCTTACCGCAAGAACAAGGGCGATGAACAAAAAACTCGACAATTTCGTCATGATCTAGCGCGAAGAGCAAGCTCCAGATTCATATCCGTTCCGTATCCACTTGTTTTCAATCATGGAGATCCTGTGGATTATTTAATTAACTTGAATGCGAATGTATTGTTGAAATCAGATGTCAGACGAATCATCACATTTATTGCCGTTGAGCAAGATCCTCGTTTCAATCGACGGATCGGAAAATGCGACAAGGGCAGCAAAGGCAGCTATTAGTATTGCAAAGCAGTTTCAATCGGAACTGCTGATCTTGAACGTGGTTGCGGAAATGGTTCCTCCGGTTTTCTCTCCGATCGGAGTGAATGTTCCTGCAGTCGATTATTCGAACTATCTGGAGCTTGCAGAGAATGACGCGAAGAAATTGGTAAATGACGCTGTAGCGGATGCGAAGAACGAATCCGTCAACGCAAGAGGGATTGTTTTGAGGACAGTTACCTCTGTTGCCGAGACGATCTTGGAAGAGGCTTCCAATGAGAAAATCAATCTGCTCATTGTCGGAACGAGAGGCTTAGGCGGTTTCAAGAAACTGCTGCTTGGCAGCGTATCTAACGCGATAATTGCCCATGCGCACTGTTCAGTACTTGTCGTAAGGTAGCGTCTTGGGGCTAATTTCTTTCTAGCACCGCCGTCATGCAGTGCGCTCCCCCATATCCGCCGGTCAGGTTTGTCATGACGATCGCATACGCATCTATTCCGTGTTGGTAAATCTCCTTCTTGTGAGGAAAGAAACCGCCTAAATCCTGAAGGTCCTGGTAATCCTTTCGGGCTTGGTCAAGGAGCCTACCATAGCGATGTGGGTTCTCTTCAGCCTGCGAGGCAAGGGTCTTGAGGACATTTTTTACTTCTCTTTCAACTTCAATTGCCAAAATCTGCCCGTCTTTTATGCATAGAAAATTTGAAGCATAGCATAGCTGTTCGAGTGTGGTTAGATTTATGATGTCAAAACCTTTCTTCGTGATGTAATCATGCAGGTTTGTTTCGCGTTCAGATTTCTTGTAAACATTCTCACCTTCGTGGTCGTAAATTTCGACTTTAGCCCGTTTCAGTAACAGTTCAGATCCTACTGCGACTCCACTGCCTGCGATGTTAAAGTAGGTGTCGACGTGCATGTCGATCATCGGATCAATCTCGTCTCCGGGTATCAGGGGGTGGCTGGGTTGATGGACCACCGCCACTTCATCAAAATTTAAACCAAATTCAAGCATCTGATCAACTCCGCTTCTGTTGGTTCTATCTCCGAAGCCGACGAGGGCGAAATCTTTCATGGGAATGAAATCCCCGCCTTCAAAGGTCCCAGGGGATTGGGTTTCGTGAATTATCTGCTCTCCCAACGCCTGCCATACGAACTTGGTCAGGGAAGGTTCCCCTGCTCTTTGGGGTTTCGACATTCGCGATAGGAAGATCCCTTTGTCAGTTACAGCCTGTTGGTCTCTCATGAAATAGAGGTTTGCAAGAGGATCATTTTCGGTGACACCCAGATGAATTGCCCTGGCCGCCTTTCCTCCTTTTTCAAGGTCCAATGTCGGGTGGAGTAAAAGCAGATTGAAAAAGTGGCCACCGTCGTACATTGCAGATCCTTCTTGAACTTCTTTTTTTGCTTCGGCTACTGTTTTTTCGTCTCCGGTGAACTTGAGATCGTTCAGGCCGGCGACAACTAATTTGTCCCTGATTTCCGGTTTTTTGTCCGCCAGCTCGAGCAATCTTTCCTTGATTCGAAAAACTTCAATTCCGAATTCGTGCCTGAGCGTATATTCGAGCCTTTCATGCTCCATTCTTGCCCCGTACCTGTTGAACACTCTCTCGTAAAGAGACGCTTCTGGCGCCAGCAAGCCGAAGAACATTTCGATTCCCGGCCTGTGAATCGCCACTCGTCTCAGTCGATCGAACTCCGCCCTAATTTTTGCTACCAATTTCCTTTTCACTTATTTATTTTCTCAGGAAAAATTCTAGAACGCTAGCAGCGCCGGGAAGTTTGTTGCCCGCCTGCTGCCACACAATTGACTGGGCTCCCTCGATAATGTCATCAGTGATTTCAAGGCCTCTGTGTGCCGGGAGACAGTGCATCACAACTGCGTTGCCTTTCGCCAGTTTCATTAGTTGAGAGTTGATCTGGTATCCCACAAAGGCTTTCATTCGCTTTTCCTGCTCTGCCTCCTCTCCCATGCTCACCCAGACATCGGTATAGAGGACATCAGCGTCCCTGACTACTTCACTCGGGCTGTTTGTGACAACTAATGATGATCCTGTAATCTTGGCATCCACCAAAGCTCTTTCCAGGATCTCGCTATTTGGCTCGTATCCTATAGGGCAGGCAACCGACAAGTTCATTCCGACCATGGCCGCCCCGAGAAGCAGAGAATTACAGACGTTGTCACCATCTCCTATGTAGGCCATTTTCAATCCTTTCAACTTGCCCTTGACCTCCTGAATGGTGAAGAAGTCCGATACGATCTGTGTCGGGTGTTCTAAATCGCTCAGACCGTTTATTACCGGAATCCCAGAATACATCGACAGCTGATTGACGGTATCGTGAGCGAATACTCTCGCCACTATCCCGTCCATATCTGAACCTAGTACTCTAGCTGTGTCCTTGACGGGCTCGCCCCTGCTTAGTTGAAGTTCTTGCGACGAAAAGTAAAGCGGATTGCCCCCAAGCCGGAGGGTCGCAACTTCGAAAGCCGCGCTCGTTCTAGTTGAGGGCTTTTCGAACAGAAGACATACAACGTAATCCGCGAGAGTTGCAATCTTCTCCCTTGATTTGATGCTCGCCTTGATGCTCCTGGTCCGCGTTAGTATCACGTCCATTTCCACGGCAGAGATATCTGAAACTGAAAGGAACGATCGAGTCATACACTGACCACCATTCGATTCAACAAATCGAGCTCCATTTCCTGCTTTATTTCTTTGTTCAGTTTGGCGGCTCGTCTAAGAATCGATTCAAGGAGGAAGGATGCAGAGTCGCCGAGCGGAAGGCTTCTTATCATGCTTTTAGCTCAACGACCTTTCCTACATTGGCCTTGTAAGCCCAGAAGAATATCAACGCTGAAAACACCTCTACGGCCACTATGTCGTACGGTAAAGGTAGGTACCCAAGCGGGCCTGGAATAGGCAGGATGCCTGAAGTGACGAAGTTCGTATCTCCGATGAACGATATCACTGTCAGCCCCAATACGTAAACCCACAACCATACCTGCCTGCGCCACTCCATCTTCTTGTTCTTCGTGAACAAATAGAGGGGAAACCCGATGAGTGTCAAAATCACTCCCACTAGTGTCAGTGGCCAGGTAGCCCAGTAGATCAGCACGCTTGATAAGACGAACCCTAGGAAGGCGAATATCATGCCTGCAGGGAGTCTGAAGTGATCCGCGACTCCTGACTGAGGGCTCTTTCTCAAGATTGCGAGCGATACCGAAGCGGCTGCGTATGGGATGAGGGTCGTGATTGATGCGAGTAGCACAACGTTTGGGAAGAACGGAAAGAGCACCTGGATTATTCCGGTCAGGATCGCGGCAAAGATAATCGAAAGAGCGGGAGTACGATATTTGCTATTGACCCTGTCCATGACCTTGGGGAAGAGCCCGTCGTCGGCCATCGCATATGGGATCCGACCCTGGAAAAGGACCCAGTCGCTACCAGCTCCTGCCGTGCTGATGATTGCGCCAATGGTCACCACAGCCGCAAGTATTCCGTAGCCCGCACCCTTCGCGACATCAGAGAGCGGTGAAGATAGGCTCCCTATGCCTGTGCTATAGGACCAGTCACCCACATGAATACCGAGGCCCGACCAATTGATCATGCCGACGAAAGCCACCCCAATTAGCACATAGACTACGACGACTATTGCCATCGTGATTATCATGGCGCGTGGAATAGTCTTGGATGAATTCTTTACCTCGCCGCTCGGAATGACGACACCCTCGAAGCCCGTGAACATGAACACAGCGAGAGCCATCGCCACAGCGATCCCAGTCCAGCCGAAGGGCATGAACGGCGTGAAATTTCCGAAATTCAAGTAAAACAAGCCCACGGCCGCAAAAAGAATTAGTGGAATCAGCTTCGTGACTGTGGTCACTATACTAAATAGTCCACCCCACTTGACTCCCAGGACGTTGATTACGGTAAAGACGACCAGCGCCACCAGAGAGATCGCTATCCCGAGAGGGGTAAGTGTCAGACCGACAGCGAGGCCGGGTACATAGAAACCGAGATAGGTTACAAAGACATCTATAATCGCGGCAGTGCCGGTGAAAGCGTAAATGAAGTATCCCCAGCCGATGAGGTAGCCCGCAGAATTACCCAGTGCAAGTCTTGGGATTGAGTAGGGACCTCCCGTAAGTGGGAACCTTGAGCCTAACTCCGCATAGATTAGCGCAAGTATGGTCATGATGATCCCGACAAAGACGATGGCCAAAGTCAGCGCAGGTCCTGCGTCTGCACCATAAGCGGCTATCAGCCCAAATATCCCAGATCCGATGATACCGCCAGCGCCCAGGCCCACGAGGCTCCAGAGACCAAGTTCCTTCTTCAGCGCAGGTTTGTCTTCCTCTTTGTGGCTCTGACTTGACTGCATTTCTCAGTGACCTGACTTTGAAAGACCACTCTGACGATATTTATCCATGGAGACGATTCCCAACACTGAGAATTATTCGGGTGATTACTGTTTTTGAAAATCGAGGTCATCTTTTTAGGTGGAAGAGAGCCGAAAAAATAATAATTTTTAGTATATTTTTCAGTCCCAGATGAGACTTAGAGAATGGTAGACAGTCAAGTTCCTCTTGTTGTGGAAAGAGACGATCCAGATCGAGTTAAGGTTGGAAAACAACTCTACGATCTATACTCGGAAATTTTGAGAAAATCTGAAACTGTTGCTCCGAGATTTCCCGTGTTTTCTCCGCAGAATGAATACAGTCGAGACAACTTTCTGTTGTATCTTGCCCTACGAGAGCATGACCTTTCGCTGCTTCAAATATCACTCTCAAATCTAGGACTGTCCTCTCTTGGAAGATTGGAAGGAGACACTTTATCAAACATAGTGAAGGTGCTTGGAAACCTAGGGATACCTCCGACCAAGACTTCTCTTCATAAGACCACGTTTTCTCTCGCGAATTCCCTTCTCGAAGAACGAAGCAAACAGCTTCTCGGTCGACCACGTGATGGAAGGAAGACTCGAATAATGGTGACCCTCGATTCCCCGTACATTTACCAACCTGAACTGTTAGAGCAGTTGTTGCTCTCAGGAATGGACATCGCTCGAATTAACTGCGCCCACGATTCCGAAAGTGAATGGTTGATGTTGATCAACTCAATCAGGACGGCCGAAGAGAGATTGGTACAACGAGGAAAAGGGATCGGAAGGACTTGTCGAATTCTGATGGATCTTGCCGGCCCGAAGATTCGAACGGGCCCTCTTGCGCTTGTAGAACGGCCTCTAAAACTCTCAGTCCCTAAGGACTTCGCGGGAAAGACTTCGAGACTGCTGGAGGGATTGTTGGATTGCGATGCAACACTGACCGAAAAGCAAAACCTGACCGGGATGATGCCCGGGTTTACGATAGCCTTGAAGGATCATCCCAATATTTCGAACCTGAAAGTGGGTGAGAGGCTAAAGTTCAACGACGCGCGAGATCGACAAAGAATTTTCGTCGTCCTTCAGAAGGTAACTCCGACTAAAATCAGAGTAGGTTTAGCCAGAACAGCATATCTGGAAGAAGGAATTTCAATTGAATCAGAAAGCGGGATTAAACTGACTACTGGGGCAATGAAGCCGCAGCCCGTAGAAATTCAGGTGAAGACTGGAGACAAATTGAATCTCTTTCGAGATCCAACACGGCTAGGTACCCCTGAGACAAATGAGGAACCAGCAGGGATCAGCTGTACGTTGCCAAGGGCGTTAGACTTTGCAAAAATCGGGGAACGTGTCTTCATTGACGATGGAAAGATCGGTTGTATCATTCGGAAAATAAACGACGAGTTCTTGGAGCTTGAAATTCTTTCTCCGACTGAAGGCACGGCGGGAATCAAGTCGGAGAAGGGGCTGAACTTTCCTGATTCATCAATCATAATTCCAGCTCTTACACCCGAGGACGAGAATAATCTGGACTTCATTACCTCTCATGCAACCGCAGTTGGACTATCTTTCGTTCATCGCGCCGAGGACTTGCATTCTTTACACGAGGCGCTCAAGAAATTGGGTCACGACGATTTCGGAATCATCGCGAAAATAGAAACCAGAGAAGCTGTACACAAGCTCGGAGAAATTCTACTGGCTGGACTGAACCTTCCGAAATTCGGAATCTTGATCGCAAGAGGAGATCTGGCAGTTGAGGTCGGATTTGAAAATCTTGCTTTCGTCCAAGAAGACATTCTTTGTATGTGTGAAGCATCTCACATTCCAGTTATCTTTGCAACTCAGGTCTTGGAGACCATGGCGAAAAGTGGATTGCCTTCAAGGGCAGAGATAACCGATGCAGTAATGGGAATTCGGGCAGAGTGCGTCATGCTGAACAAGGGTCCACATATTTTGGATGCCACAAGAACATTGGCGAACTTACTGGCTACGGAAGAGAAACATCAGCTGAAGAAACGACAGATATTCAGAGAATTTACCGAGCAGTACGGAATATTTGATCAGACCCGGAACTTCCGAAGAGAAGGTATGATCCGGGATTAGACGTTTCCGTCAGAGTGCCTGACAGTCTTGAATGACATTCTTTCCCGGTCAGGTTTGAAGTCATGCTTTGAGGCTATTCGCTTAATCCATGTATCAATCTCGGCGAATACTTTCGAGATGTCGTACCCGGAAGCTTCATAGCTTTCGTGCCACTTTGAACTGTCGATGAAGACCTGTACCTGATGCAGTATCGTATTCGAATTAACCTCCTTGTTCTTGATTACGGCTCTGACCTCGCTCACGGTGGGATCCATCCTCTGCAGCATGCGCACCGAAGCGGTGAATTTCGACGTGACCAGTTCTGCTTCTAGTGGATTGTCGGGCAGTCCAATGATCGAGACTGGTACGTCCTCATTTGCTCCACTGATCGGCAGCAACTTCAGAAAGTCTCTAAACGTAACTATGCCTTTGACAGATCCACCGCCCAATATTACTGAATAGTTCGTCCGCATCCTCAGCATCTCCTGAGCGACATTTGAAAGTGAGTCCTTGATGTCGTTAGATGTCGTTTCGACGGAGGCAAGAGTTGACACCGGGGCACTAAATCGGCTGTCTTCTCGCCCTCCCTTCGAATCTCTATCCAGCGGAGCAGAAAGAAAGCTGAAGACGATATCTTCCGAGGTTATTACGCCGCTCAGTTCTCCCGCTCTGAGAATCGGGAGCTGGTCGATTTTTCTTCTTATCATTATACTCCTCGCTTTCGACATTGCATCCGAATCTACAAGGCAAATAGGACCCGGAGTCATAATCTTTGGGAGCGTTTCTTCGGGAGGATTTGATTCTATCATTCTTCTGACAATCGATGGCGAAGTTACTTTTCCCTGCAGTTTCCCATTTTCGTAGACTGGGAGCGCCCTCAATTTGTTTTCGAACATCAGTTTTGCTGCAAAGATAATCGAATCGCCTGCGTTCAATCTCGGTACTGGAAGCATTAGTGCGGAGACCTTAGTCGTATCTGCGCTCTCAACATCTAGAATTTCGCGGAGAGTTATCGTGCAAGTCCGACTGGTTTCCTCGACGAAACCCTCATACCCCTTGGATCTCTTCAAAGTTCCGATCAAATGCGATACAGAATCAGATGAATTAAACATAGAAGCAGGTTCAACAAAATCTGAAACTCTGAGATGATCGATTGAATGTGAATAGGACATTTTGGAATTAGTTGCCGATTGAGCTATTTAAGAAACGAGGATGATCGCCAATTTTGATAATTTCGAGGTTATAGATAAAGAGGTATCAGTATCGAAACAGAGATCGGTCATTTTCGAATTTGAAAACGTTCTCTCAGCTTAAATTGCCAAACTATAATTGTATTCAGGTGAGGATTTGGTTAGCCAGATGAAAGTTCTTGTAGCTCTCGGGGGAAACGCGATTCTTCAACGGAAAGAAACTGGAACTTCCGAACAGCAGTTTGCCAACATACGTCACACATCTTCTCAACTTGTAGATTTGTTTCTTCACGGAGCACTGTTAACAATCACTCACGGAAACGGCCCCCAAGTCGGAGATATCCTACTAAGAGACGATCTCGCGAAAAATGTTCTCCCGCCAATGCCTCTCGATGTTTGTGGGGCAGAAAGTCAGGGCATGATCGGTTATATGTTGCAACAGTCCCTAGACAATGAACTAAGGAAGGCGGGGTTGGACATTCCAATGGTCACGATCCTCACGCAAACAATAGTAGACAGGAACGACTCGGCATTTGCAAATCCGACCAAACCAATCGGCCCTTACTATTCAGAAACAGAGGCGAGAAACCTCGCAAGTGAGAAGGGGTGGATCGTCGTGAACGATAGTAACAAGGGGTATCGCAGGGTTGTTCCATCACCAAAACCAAAATCGATTGTCGAACTCAAGGTAATTCGGAAAATGTTCGACGAAGGATTCATGATTATTCATTCAGGGGGAGGAGGTATCCCAGTGGTAAGAAATGATGACGGAAGCCTGGTGGGAGTTGAAGCAGTGATCGATAAAGACCTGAGCGCCAGTTTGATTGCTTCGTTGATGAAAGTCGATGTGCTACTGATCCTGACTGATGTTGAGAAACTTGCACTAAATTATGGTCAAACTAATGAAAAGCAGCTTGATTCGCTAACAATCGAGGAGGCAAGAAAATACTTGACAGAGGGGCAGTTTCCTCCCGGGAGCATGGGACCCAAAGTTCAAGCCGCCATCAATTTTTTGGAAGCAGGGGGAGAGAAGGCGATAATTGCATCCCTGGAGCAAGGCAGGCAAGCACTGGATGGTAACGCAGGAACGACAATGTCGTGAGTGGAATTACAAGCGGAGAACCTCCATTTCAAACGACACCTCCTTACTCTCGAAGATTAGAATCCTAGTTTGACGATTGTCTCGAGGGGGCCCGGCCGTTGAGTACCCTCAACCTGGATTCACAATTCTTACCGTCAAAACTGGGGATCGCGAATCGCTGACTCTCAGAGCTCCAGTCTGTAAGAGAAGTCTCAAAACCAAACTTGGTAATCGTGGTGGCTCTTTATTATCATAATCTGTGCTTAACTGTTTGAGTTTCATGACTGACGAAATAACGATAGAAATCTCTGCAAGAGCATACGATACGATACAAAGGGCTAAGAAACAAAACGAAGATTATTCTGACGTGATAATTCGTCTAGTTTCCGGCACTCTGGATAGCTTGCAAAGAAGAGGGGAGAAGGAAATCGTGACTCGGGACAATCGCAGGCTAATTTTGAGCATCGAGCAGGGGAAATGCATGGGAGTTGAAAGTCTGCGTGGCACTTGCACCGGAAGTATTCGCACTGGATTACTCCAACTTGGGCTTTGGAAGAAATGCGGACGAACCACTTGGGATGAAGGATGTCCAGGACAGAGAAGTTCCAAGCGAAAAGATAATCGTATCAGCACAGATGTGTCCCTACAAAGCGATTACTGTGAAGGATGCAGAGTCCGGCGAACAAATATTTCCATAGGATGAATAAATAAATTGGCAGCTAACCTAGAAGAAATCCTTCCACGTCTGGATGTGAGACCTCTCAAGACTATATCCGGCAGGACAATAATCCTAGAGGCGATTCAAAAACTTCGTGAAAATGATTTCGACCTTCTGTTAATAGAATCGAATCAGGGATCCTCGGAGGCAAGGCCACTGGTTATTTCCGGATATTCAATTGTTTCGAAAATGATGCAAATGAATCCGCATAATTACGCTTCGTTTCTCAATTCTCCTTGTCTCGAGAGTTCCCTTCTGGCCGGAACGATCAGTTCGAACGATGACATTCTTTCTCTACTGCATGTCTTCCAATCATCCACTTTTGGATTTGCCCTGGTTCATGGAAAAAAAAGTCAGTATGAAAAAATTTCTGTAAAAGATCTTTTGAAATTGTATCATCTTGGAATTTTTTCGTCGAAGCTTGTAGTCGATGATATAGTGACATTCCCTGTCTTCCAACTTTCTCGGGGAACAAGCTCGACGTATCCTTGAAGGAGATTGGGCGTCGAAAATTCAGACGTGTCCAGATTTCAGGTACAAGGACTGTGATCTCTGACAAACAGATTCTTGCGTACTTGTTCCAACAAGAGAGACTCGGCCACATCTTGAGGTTTCAGAACAGATTGCTTGATGGAACATTGGATGATATCGAACTTGGAGAAGTCCCCTGGATCGACGGCAGAAAACAAATCTCAGATGCAGCCGAATTGCTGTCGCTGAAGGACAATGACTGTGCTCTTACAGATCGAGGTATTGTAACTCCTTGGGATCTGACCGTGAAGACGTGGGAATTAGGCCAGTTGAATATAGCCGAGACAACCCGCACTTCTTGATGGGGGAAGGCAAAGCCTTCGCTCTGAATTGGCACTTTTTCGACTTTCTGTGGGAGACTACAGATTGCTCGATGTGTCTCTTTTTCACGATTCTTTTCGTCATAGTCGAGAAACTCTGAAGAGAAGTAATCAACAATTAACAATATTGAATTTGTGTTGAACGGAAGTTACTAATGATTCTCCTAAAGAGAATAACATTTCAGTCGCCAGCAAAAGTGAATTCCTTAGCTTCCCGTCTACTTTTGTAGGCTGTCTTTGCCGAGTATTTGCATTTAGGACAAACACCGTTTATCATAACCGTGCCACACTTGGGACATTTTCTTCCAGCAGCTTTCGCCCTCTTCGAATCTACTTTCATGAACGATCATCATCGGCCCCAGGGATTTAGCCGATGTCGTGGGGCACAAACCTTGCTTTGATGAGTTCCTGAAGATAGCCCACCTGCATTGGCTCCGCCCTGATGATATCGCTGGAAGTCACAACACCGACAAGTTTCTTTCCCTTGACGACCGCAAGCTTCGACACGTTGTTTCTAGTCATCATTCGCGAAGCTTCTTCAAGCGTCGAGTCCGGGTCGATTGCTATTACCGGTTTCGACATCACCTTTTTCGAAGAAACTTCCCGAGCATCCAGATCGAGAAGAAATGCCTTCTTCAACACGTCACCCTTCGTTATGATCCCCTCCACAACCGAATCATCCATTACTATTATACACCCGACATCTCGCTGCAGCATTCGATGCACGGCTTCGTTAAGTGGTTCATCAGCCTGACTGGTGACAAGATCCGTTGACATGACATCGAGAACTTTCATGACTGAAGGAGAACGTTGCAACTTAACCTAACCGAGCTTAAACTCATGGAGTTAACTTGATCGGTTCATTCCGTTTGAGATTCCGAGTAGGTACTTCCGATTCGCTGACTGCCGATGGATTATCCAACCTTTTCCTTTCATCGATAAACCTTCTGATAGCGTCATTCACAATTTCTGCCCTGCTTCTATAACCCAAGTCCACGACAAACTCATCCAGCTTCATGGCGAGTTCTTGTGGAATCTTGACTGTTGCGTACTTTGCTCTCATTTTACCAATTTCACCATTTTATTTCTCTAAAAATTATTTCTCCGAATAAAAAATAGGTGGGGGAATTTTATCCCCGCATAGATTTCGATGATTACTTCATCCTGCTTCTGAGTATGAATCCAAGTCCTCCGAGGATTGCACCGACTGCTGCCAGAAGGACGAATCCGCCAATTGGGTTGACTAGCTGACCGAGATAGTTCACGTGGATTTGTAGATCTGTGTAACCCAGGCCTCCCGAGGCAACTGGAGCTGCGGCATAACCTGCCATATAACCACCCCAGATCATGAGGAGCATAGAACCAGCGACTCCCACATTCATGAATATATAGTGCCCCCAGGCGAGGTAGTTCGTCAGACCATGGTACACCTTGCCGTTGACTCCTTCGATGAAGAAGTAGAACATTGCAGTGACTGCGACCGCGATAACGCCTACCGTAAGATATAGAATGTAGCCAGTGAACAGCCATGTTCCTCCTCCGCCTCCCGCTATAACTTTAGACGGGCTGTAGTACGAATTGATGCCGAAGTAGCTGAGCGGCTCCACGATGAGCACCGTGATGATTGTTAGGATCAGACCCTGGACCACGGCTGCCCAGGTAAATCTGCTTGCCCATCTGCTAGTCGTTACGGGTACTTGCTTTACAGTTTGTTCTTGAGACTTTAGCATTTAGTTTTTCACTTGTGAGTCATTTGGGGGGCATTGGTACTTAAAGCCGGGAGACGATCATCAAAATTGATAGCAACTCTTGAAAATCCCGAATCTGTTCGGGTTTCTACCCCTTCAGATCATTATCACTCGTGAGAATCGTGTACTGCCTTATTAGATCAATCAAAAAGTTCCGAAAGCTAGGTCTTTTCAATGCCGGGTCGAAGAAATGAGAATAACAGGCCAGAACGTCCGCGACGCGCTGATTAGGGCGCTGGCTGACGAATATTCGAGGAAGATTCTCTTGGGAACGATAGATCGAGCGAGGTCGGTTGAAGAGCTGAGCGCGTCCGAACAGATTCCGATTAGTACGTCGTATCGCCGCGTAAATGAAATGCGGGATATTGGTCTACTCACGGTTGAAAAGACGATCATCACTGACGACGGCAAGAAATTTGAACTTTACAGGAGCTCTTTCAGGAGCATAAAATTACAATTGAATCAGGGCGAGATTGTGTTGGACGTTGAGCTGAACGAGGACGTTGCCACGAGACTGTCGCGATTGTGGTCTTCAATGAGGGCGTAAATAATTGACCGTAACTCTCGACCTGTTACGCATTTTCCAAATTGCCATTTTGATTCTAGGAATAATTGTTGTCTATTATTCACAAAAAGGCTACAGAAAAACAAAGAGCAAGTCTCTTCTTTTTCTGGCTCTTGGTTTCGTGTTCGTAACAATCGGTGCGGCTTTGGCCGGGCTCTTGTTTGAGTTTTTGAACTATGATCTAACCATCGTCGAAACGATCGAGGCAGGGGCAGAAGTAATTGGCTTTTCTCTGATAGTTTATTCAATAGTTGGTGTAAAAGATTAGTTAGGCGGTTGACCATCAGCCGACTAATAAGTCGGCCGAGTAGCCGCAGAATATCATCAGGAACTAGATGAACTCCTTATCAGAAACTGTTGATCTCCCCATCTCAAAGTGACCCATGAGAGAATTGCCACATACTTTGAAGCAAATAGTGAATGACTCTCACCTCCGTACTGGTAGAACCAAAACTAGATGTGTTTTTATCAAAGAAATTCAATTGTTAGTAGGGAATATTTGAAATGAAAAATTCCGCGGACGCGTCGAAAGTCTCAAAAGAAAACCTCTTTGTCTACGTCGATGGAGAGCTTTTTCCGAGATCAAAAGCCACGATTTCTGTTTTCGATCATGGTCTCCTCTACGGCGACGGCGTCTTCGAGGGTATTCGAGCTTACAACGGGGTCGTCTTCAAACTGAAGGAACATATCGATCGGCTCTACGAATCTGCAAACTACATCCGACTCGCAATTCCGATGCGGAAAGAAGAAATAATTCAGGCCGTACTTGAAACTCTGAGGAAGAATAACCTCAAGGACGCTTACATCAGGCTGCTCGTTACCAGAGGCGTGGGCGATCTTGGCCTCAACCCGACGATATGCAAGAATCCTTCTATCGTCGTAATCACCGAACCCTCTGCTCCATCACGCGACCCGAGGACAAACGCGATCGGGAAAACTACTATCATTTCATCCATCAGGCGAGACCCGGTCGATGCAACTTCGCACGAGGTAAAATCCCTGAACTACATGAACAGTATCCTCGCGAGATGGGAGGCGATAGCGGCAGGCGTGGATGAGGCGATCATGCTGGACACTAGGGGCTTCGTATCAGAGGCAACCGCGGAAAACGTGTTCATCGTCCGCAAGGACCAGCTGGCAACTCCAGCGACCAACTCTGCAATCCTTCACGGCGTTACCAGACAGAGAGTCATAGAACTTGCAGGCGATCTCGGGTATCCCGTCAGCGAAAGAGAAATCACGCCGTTCGAGCTCATCAACGCCGATGAAGTCTTTCTTACGGGAACTCTGGCGGAGCTCGTCCCGGTCATCAGAGTCAATGGGAGGATTATCGGTTTGGGAAAGGTCGGCCCCGTGACAGCCAGAATCTACGGAGAGTTTGTGAAAGTAAGGAGCGATGTGGAGGAGGGAATCCCCATCTTCCCAGGGATCGAAAGCCCGGAAATCAAGGCGCGGAGGGCTTGACTTTCAAAAGACACTATCGAAACGATAGCTTGCGTCCGAGTTTTTATTGACTTTCGGGAAAGAATTTCCGTATTTTGCAAATGGTCAGGTCTTCTTCTCGTACCTTTGGACCTGCCTTGCTCCCTAAAGCCATTGTTTTACTCTATTGATTTATTATGCCGTTTTTGCCCTTTTCTACACGGGGCGCAATTCTGCGTACCGACGAGCTCGTTTCAAGCTCTGATGGATTGAAACAGCTTGATTTTGAGATTTTTAGTTAGAGCAGACCCGTTTAGAATTATTTTGGAAATCTTTGACTTACGCAGGTCTTTTCGACGCACCTGAAAACCACAACAGACGGGGCTCAAAACGAGTCCGGTGAACTCAGGGAAACTCCCGAACCCGATTTTCAGCTGTTTTCGAGCTAAGATCCTGGCGATTTGATGCTAAACGAGGCACAATCCGTATATACCGATCCCCGTCAAGATCTTTGGATATCTGTTTTCTACCGTAGGGTATGTCATCGAAGAGAGCGCATTTTACTGTGGCTAAGAAGAGTAAGAAAGACGAGGTAATAGAAGAAGTAAAGGTTACAGATCACGTTCTCGTTCCTAAACACGAGATCCTCTCGGCTGACGAGAAAAAGGAAGTCCTTGGAAAGTTCAATGCGACGGAGGAACAGTTTCCGTTCCTCTTCAGCATTGACCCGGTTGCGAGGGAGATTGGAGCGAAACCGGGCGATATGGTTCGGATAACTAGGAAAAGCGATACCGCGGGGGAAACTACGTACTACAGATTTGTAGTAGAATCGGCGTAATAAAAAATGCAAAAAGAAATTCAGCAATATGACGCGTGGCCAGTCCTTCAAGATATTTTGAATCGAGAAGGTGTTGCGAGGCAGCACCTGAACTCCTACAACGAGTTCATTCAGCGCGGGCTGCAGAGCATTATCGACGAGATCGGCTCGATTGATATCGAGACGGTCGGAACTCCATACAAAGTAAAGTTTGGCAAGGTAAAGCTGAAACTCCCGCGAGTTGTCGAGATTGATGGCTCAGTCAGCAACATCCTTCCGCTGGAAGCGAGGCTGAGAAATCTCTCCTATGCTTCTCCAATTTTCGTCGACATGACGGTCGAGGAAGACGGCATCGTCAGGGAGTCTCAGGAACAGCACATCGGCGACCTGCCGGTCATGGTAAAGTCGGACCGTTGCATGCTTGCGACGATGAACCCCCAGCAGCTGATCGAGGTCGGTGAAGATCCGAAAGATCCGGGAGGTTATTTCATCATCAACGGCTCGGAGAGAGTGATCGTCGGGCTGGAAGATCTTTCTCCCAACAAGATTCTCGTTGACGTAGAAAAGGTCGGCGGCGTCACAAATTACAAGGCGAAGGTTTACTCTTCGATCGTCGGCTACAGGGCGAAGCTCGAGCTTACTCTGAAGCAGGACGAATCAATCAGTGTAAAGTTACCGAGCTCTCCGGTTGACCTTCCTCTTATCATCGTAATGCGAGCTCTTGGCCTGGAAACGGACAAGGAGATTGCGGACGCAATTTCTCTGAAGCAGGAAATTCAGGACAGACTCGAAGTTTCGTTCGAAAAAGCTTCCGAAGCGAAGACTCCAAAGGACGCTTTGATGTATATCGGAAACCGCGTCGCCCACGGAATGCTTGATGAATTCAGGTTGAGGCGCGCGGAGTCAGTTCTGGACTGGGGCCTTCTACCTCACCTCGGCAAGACCAAAGACGACAGATACGACAAGGCGATTTTCCTCGGAGAAGCCGTCTGCAAACTTGCGGAGCTGAGAATCGGGCTACTCGATCCAGACGACAAAGACCACTATGGAAACAAAGTGATCAAGTTCGCGGGTCAGATGATCGCGGACCTTTTCAGGACTGCTTTCCGAAATCTAGCTCGAGACATGAAGTACCAGTTAGAGCGTACTGGTCAAAGACGAGGATTAAACGTAGTTGGTGCCGCAATAAGACCGGGAATAATTACTGACAAGCTCAACAACGCGATCGCAACCGGAAACTGGGGACGAGGAAAGGTTGGAGTCACACAACTTCTGGATCGCACCAATTATCTTTCTACGCTATCACACCTTCGAAGAATACAATCGCCGCTGTCAAGGAGCCAGCCGAACTTTGAGGCAAGGGATTTGCACGCTACTCACTTTGGTAGGATCTGCCCCAGCGAGACGCCGGAAGGATCGAACTGTGGTCTGGTAAAGAATCTCGCCCTGTCTGCGCTAATTTCTGTGAGCGTTCCTTCCGCTCAGGTAGTTGCGAAGCTGTACGATCTGGGAGTAAAGCCGTTCAAGGAAGCGGACGAGAAGATCAAGCTGGATGGTTGCAGGGCTTTTGTTGAAGGAAGATTCATAGGATTTGTGAAAGATGGAGAAGCACTTGCGAGATCCTTCAGAAAATTGCGGCGCGAGGGACAGATACATCCCCACGCGGGAATTGCGTATTTCCCAGCCATGAAGGATGGTGGAATAAACAGGATATTCATCTCCACCAACTCTGGTCGAGTACTTCGAGCTCTCATTATCTGCGAAAATGGCCGGCCAATCTTGGCTCCAGAGATGATCAAGAGAATAGAAGGGGGCCAGCTGAATTGGAGAGATATCGTCCAGATGGGAGTCATCGAACTTATCGATGCGAACGAGGAAGAGAACTCGCTTATCGCAATCGACTTTCGACATCTGGGCGAAAGGAACACCCATCTCGAAATGTATCCATCATCAATTCTTGGCATCGCTGCTTCCATCATTCCATATCCTGAGCATAACCAGTCACCGAGGAACACCTACGAGTCGGCGATGGCAAAACAATCGCTGGGCTTCCCCACCCCGACCTATCCGTTCAGCACGTACGTGCGTGAGCATCTGTTGGTTCATCCACAGCCACCCTTGGTAAAGACGAGGTCCACTTCTCTGTTGAGTCTTGATGAAAGGCCGACTGGGCAGAACGCAATAGTCGCAGTTCTTTCGTTCGAAGGATACAACATTGAAGACGCAATTATTTTCAACAAGTCAGCGATTGACCGGGGCTTTGCCAGATCAATCTTCTATCGTATTTACGAAGCTGAAGCAAAGCAGTATCTCGGTGGCATGAAAGACACCTTCGAGGTCCCGAGAGCAGATGCCAACATCAGAGGTTACCGAGGAGAAAAATACTACCGCCTAATCGAATCCGACGGCGTGGTAATGCACGAAGCTCAAGTCACTGGAGGAGACGTGATTATCGGAAGAACGAGCCCTCCGAGGTTCATGGAGGAGTACAAAGAATTCGAAGTAAAGGGGCCTTACCGTCGCGATACTTCGATTGGAGTCCGAGCGAGCGAGACCGGAGTTGTTGATGCCGTCTTCCTGACCGAAAACGAGGAAGGGGGAAAAATGTACAAGGTGAGAGTCAGGGACATGCGAATCCCTGAGATTGGAGACAAATTCGCTTCAAGACACGGTCAGAAGGGAGTTATCGGCATGGTCGTTAATCAGGAAGATATGCCATACACCGAAGAAGGTCTCGTACCAGACGTAATCATCAACCCGCACGCATTCCCGTCGCGTATGACCGCGGGGCAGTTCATCGAGTCGCTCGCGGGCAAGGCAGCAGCCCTAAGAGGTAAACCAGTTGATGGCACAGCTTTCACGGGAGAAACAGCACAGTCTCTGGAAGAGACTCTCAAGAGTAACGGGTTTGCTCCGACCGGAAGGGAAGTAATGTATGATGGAAGAACTGGCAAGAAATTCGCGGCGGACGTTTACATTGGAGTCGTCTTCTACCAGAAGCTTCACCACATGGTCGCGGACAAAATTCACGCGAGAGCACGCGGGCAGGTTCAGATGCTTACTAAACAACCAACGGAAGGCAGGGCTAGAGGCGGAGGTCTGAGGTTCGGTGAAATGGAGCGAGACTGTTTGATCGCATACGGTGCATCAATGGTGTTGAAAGATCGTCTTCTTGATGAGGCGGACAAGACCGAAATTCACGTGTGCGAAAAGTGTGGTCTCATCGCTTACTTTGATGCAAAGCAGCGCAAGTATGTGTGCAGAGTGGATGGAGACACGGCAAGGATATCGACTGTCGTGATCGCCTACGCGTTCAAGCTTCTCCTTCAAGAGATGATGAGCCTCAACATCGCTCCCAGGTTGCAGCTGAAGGACAAAGTCTAAAGGTGGAATAAGATGTCGCTCGAAGAATCGATAAAGGCAGTGGGCGGAATCAGGTTCGCTTTCCTTTCGCCCAGCGAAATTAGAAAGTACAGCGTAGCGGAGATTACCGCACCAGAAACTTACGACGAAGACGGAATGTCGGTCCAAGGCGGCTTGATGGACAATCGCCTCGGAACTCTTGAGCCAGGACAGAAGTGCGCTACTTGCGGAAATACGGCGCCAAAGTGTCCGGGTCACTTCGGCCACGTGGAGCTCGCCGAGCCGGTCATTCACATTGCTTTCGTAGACGAAGTCCACAAACTATTGATTTCGACCTGCAGAGCTTGTGGTCGGCTTCGGTTATCGGAAGAAGACATCGCCGAGTATCGGAAGAGACTTGATGAGAGGTCATCCTCTTCTCCGATGCTGATCGAGATCATTTCAAGAGAAATCTTGGCCAAGGTAAAGAAAGCGAAGGAGTGTTTTCACTGCGGTCGCGGACAGTACGAAATCGAGTTCACAAAACCCACGGTGTTCCACGAAATCACCGAGACTGGTGGAGCCACCAGATTGCTGCCGGTCGCAATCAGGGAACGGCTTGAGAGAATAACCAGCGACGATCTGAAACTTCTTGGCTATGATCCTTCAAGCGCAAGACCTGAATGGCTCATATTGCAGGTCCTGCCTGTTCCCCCCGTTGCCGTGAGACCATCTATAACTCTGGAGTCTGGAATCAGGTCTGAAGATGATCTGACCCACAAGATCGTAGACATCCTTCGGGTCAACCAGAGGGTGCGAGAAAGCAAAGAGTCTGGCACACCTCCGCTTATTGTTCAGGACCTCGTAGACCTTTTGCAGTACCACGTTACGACTTATTTTGACAATGAGGTTTCAGGTATACCTCAGGCTCATCACAGAAGCGGCCGGCCACTCAAGACAATCAGCCAGAGGCTAAAGGGCAAGGAAGGAAGATTTCGAGGCAGTCTTTCGGGAAAACGTGTCGACTTTTCCAGTCGCACGGTGATCTCTCCAGATCCTTCGCTTGATATCTCCGAGGTCGGTATTCCATTTGAAGTTGCGAGAAAACTTACCATTCCAGAAAAAACTTCGCCGTGGAACATCGAATTTCTAAAGAAACTGATCCTCAACGGACCGTTCAAGCATCCGGGTGCTAACTACATCATCAGACCGGATGGGATAAAGATCAGACTCGATTACGTCACTGATCTGCAAATGCACGCCGATTCGCTCGCGCCAGGTTTCGTGGTCGAAAGACATCTTGTCGATGGGGACATTGTAATTTTCAACAGACAGCCCTCGCTCCACAGGATGTCAGTCATGGCTCATTACGTCAAAGTATTGCCTTACAGAACATTCAGGCTTCATCCGGCAGTTTGCCCCCCGTACAACTCTGACTTTGACGGCGACGAGATGAACCTGCACGTACCGCAGAGCGAGGAAGCAAGGTCTGAAGCCTTGACGCTTATGCGAGTGCAAGATCAGATTTTATCTCCGAGATACGGCGGTCCAATCATCGGCGGAATCAGGGACTTTCTGACTGCTGCGTATTTGCTTACGAAAGACGGAACATATGTGACGAGGGAGGAGTTTACGAACTTGGCGGTGGCCGGTGGATATCCTGCCGGAGCTGATCTTCCAAAGCCTGAGAAAACAGAGCCACAGGCGCTTTACTCCGGAAAACAACTCTTCTCACTTTTCCTTCCTTCCGACTTCAACTACGTCCTCGTATCAAAATGGGAAAAGAGCTCCAGGGGAGCAGGAAAGGATGTCGTCATAAAGAATGGGACTCTCCTTAGTGGCGTTATTGACAGAGCTGCGATCGGTGCAGAAGAGTCCGACTCCATACTCCACAGGATTGCGAAGGACTATGGAACTGACGAGGCGAGGAACTTTCTCAACTCGATTCTTAGACTTCTGAAAGCCTTCATCACGAGATCTGGATTCAGCTACGGTTTTGACGAACTAGAGCTTCCGGAAGAAATTCGGGCTAAGATCTCAGAGACGCTTGATGAATCGTACGCGAAAGTGAGCGACCTCAATACTCAGTATAGGAATGGAACTCTTCCGGAAACTAGAGGCCTTTCACCGGAGGATGCTCTCGAATTCTACGTTGCAAACGAGCTTTCCAGGGCAAGAGAGAGGGCAGGTAGAATTGCCGACAAATCATTCTCGCCGACGAACGCGGGAATCATCATGGCTCGAACTGGTGCTAGGGGATCAACTCTGAACTTGGGTCAAATGACAGCTGCTCTCGGGCAACAGTCTGTTCGTGGCAAGAGGATTGAAAAGGGATATTTGCGCCGCGCTTTACCTCACTTCTCTCAAAACGATCCCAGTCCGGATGCCAGAGGGTTTGTTCGTTCGAACTACAGGGACGGGCTAAATCCGATCGAGTTCTTTTTCCACGCCATGGGCGGCAGAGAAGGGCTTGTTGACACTGCGGTCAGAACACAACAAAGCGGTTACATGCAACGACGTCTTGTGAACGCGCTCGAGCACCTCAAGGTCGAATACGATCTAACGGTCCGGGACCCGAATGGCAACGTCATCCAGTTCAAGTACGGGGAAGACGGAGTAGACCCTGCAAAAAGCGACCACGGTAGAGCAGTCAACCTAGAACGACTAGTCGATACAATTGCCCTCAGCTCTGATCCAGCGAAAGCTGCTGCCGAGAGTACCATAGTAAGAACTGTTGAAAAATACTCATCCGACTTGAATCCGAAATTGCGACAGGACCTGATGGACGCACTAATAGGTTCGAAACTTGATCCAAAATCAGTCGAGAAGGCGTGCGAAAGAGTTGTCGCACTCGTCAAGAAAAGCACCGTTGAACCGGGAGAAGCATCTGGAATTGTCGCGGCACAGTCCATCGGAGAACCTGGTACTCAGATGACCCTGAGGACTTTCCACTTTGCGGGAGTCAAAGAAAGAGACGTCACGCTGGGTCTTCCCCGGTTAATCGAACTAGTGGATGCAAGAAAGCAACCCGCAACACCATCAATGGATGTCCTGTTGGACGATGCAACGAAGAAATCAAATGAAAAAGCAATCAAAGTGGCGAACCAAATCAGATTCACCAAAGTGGCAAATGTAATTTCAAAGGCTGAAGTCGATCCGTCTGGCGAGATATACCTGTCAGTCAGCAACGAGAAGATGGCAGAAAGGCAATGCGAGATGTCTGACATAATTGCCGCAATCGAGTCTCCAAAACGCGAAGTCTCAGTTGACCAGAAGACCAATGTGATAACGATAAAGATCGACGTTGATTTCGCTTCACTGCATATTCACAAGAACAAGATTCTCAATCAGAAAGTAAAGGGCATACCAGGCATAGATCGAGTCACCGTCGTGAAAGAGGGTGAGGAGTGGAAAATTCAGACTTCGGGCTCAAACCTTCAAAAGGTCAGAGCGATAGAGGGAGTCGACAAGGCGAGAACAACAACCAACAACATCTTCGAAATCTACCAGGCGCTGGGGATAGAAGCCGCCAGGGCTGCTCTCGTTAGAGAAATTATAGGTACACTCGAAGAACAAGGACTGGAAGTCGATATCAGGCACATTTACTTGGTTGCTGACCTTATGACGAGCAAGGGGTTCCTGCAACAAATCGGAAGACACGGCGTCGCTGGTACGAAGACAAGCGTTCTTGCCAGAGCTGCTTTTGAAATCACTGTTCCGACGCTCGCAGAAGCGGCTGTTCGCGGGGAAACAGAGGATCTAAGAGGAGTCACCGAAAATGTCATTGTGGGGCTTCCGATTCCTGTCGGGACGGGCATGATCGATGTATTCATGAGAGGAGTCTAGTGAGTGAGTAATCATGCCGGAAAATGTAGAACTACAAAAACAACTGAAGCTCAGCTGCAAAAACGGGCAGCTACATCGTTGGCCGGCGTGAGGTTCCGAACGCGATCAAGGGAACGAAGCTCTTGGTATGGTCTGCGTCGGCGAATGTTCCACAGATGATATTGGATGAGTGTCGGAAGCTCTCGGTACCCGCATTAAAATTCAGCGGCAATTCGGTGGAGTTGGGGCGGGCTTGCGGAATTCCATTTCGTGTTTCGGTAATTGCTCTAAGGGCTGCCGGCGATGCCGATTTGTCCGGATTTATGAGTTCTTCGGATTACCACTCGGGAAGCATGATTGTCTCGAAACCGGAGACTGAGATAGCAAAGCCAAAGGAAACTGAAAAGGCAACGCCAAAGAAAGAATCGAAGAAAAAGGACGAAACTGACAAGCCAGCACCTAAGAAGGTAAGAAAGTCCACAGAAGAGAAGAAAAAAGATTCTGAAAAAGTGAAGTCTCCGAAAAAGTCAGACGAAGAGACGAATGCCAAGAAACCGAAAAAGTCAGACGAAGAGACGAATGCCAAGAAACCGAAAAAGGTAGCGAAGACGAAAAAATCCGATGACGAAGAATAGATCCGAATTTCAGTAAAACGCTTCGTTTAAATTACTTAATCCCACGGCCGTCAAAGCGTAAAACACTTCCAGGAGCGACATCGTCGAGTTGACTGACAAGATCAAACTTACTTCCGAAGAACTCGGGTTGATGTCGCTTTTTCAAAACATCTCGGGCGCAACTGCAAGGGATTGCGTTATCGACACAAAGGTTGAGAGAGTGATATTTGTGGTCAGTCGTGGGGAGATGGGCCTCGCGATCGGAAAATCGGGCGAGACGATCAAAAAAGTCCAGAAAGCTCTCGGAAAGCAGGTCGAACTAGTTGAATGGGCGGATGACGCAAAGCAGTTCATAATGAACTCGTTGAACCCTCAGTTGATCACGGAGATTAGAATGACCGAAAAACCGGATGGATCTAAGAGCGCCACGGTTGTCGTCGACGAGAAGAAAAAGGGCGCGATCCTCGGCAAGGGCGGAAGGAACGCGGAAAAGGCGAGACTTTTGGCGAAGCGATATTATTCGATCGAGACGATCCACATAGTAACCCCTTCATGAAAAGGCTATACGTTTTTATAAGATTCAGAGAGGTTGATTAGTACTTTGAGCAAGTCCAAGTCTCCAAATGGTGAGTTTGCCGCTAGGAAGCAAGCTCAGAAAAGACAGCGACTGCGCTGGTCTGATAAATATTACAAACGTAGGATGCTTATGCTTGACAAGAAAGCAGATCCTTTTGAAGGTGCGCCGCAGGCGCGAGGCATTGTCCTGGAAAAGATTGGTATCGAATCCAAGCAGCCAAACTCTGCGATCAGAAAGTGTGTTAGGGTCCAGCTTGTGAAGAATGGTAAGCAGGTGACGGCGTTTCTCCCTGGTGACGGCGCGCTTAATTTCATAGACGAGCACGACGAAGTGGCAATCCAGGGTATCGGTGGCTCTACGGGAGGCGCGATGGGCGATATCCCGGGAGTAAGGTTTGAAGTCTACAAGGTAAATGACGTTTCCCTTAACGAACTGGTTTATGGCCGCAAGGAAAAACCGAGGAGGTAATTGATTTGCCTGAACCGAAATTACTCTTATTTGAAAAGTGGGACGTAGCGGGAATCAAGATCGAGGACGCGGGCCTCCAAAGGGCCATATCGCTAAAGCCGTCGATTGCCGTGACTTCGATGGGAAGGCACGAGCACAAGAAATTCGGAAAACTGGAGGTAAACATCGTCGAGAGGCTTGCTAACAACATCATGCACTTTGGCAAGAAGTATTCGAAAAATGCCGGCCGAATGGGCGGGAAGAAGCAAAGGGCCCTAAAAATTGTCGCTTCCGTCATGGACATCGTTTACTTGAAGACGGGGCATAATCCGATCGAAGTTATCGTTAGGGCGGTTGAGAACGCTGCCCCAAATGAAGATACGACGCGGATAGCTTATGGAGGAGTGGTTTATCACGTCGCCGTTGATATTGCGCCAAGCAGAAGGGTGGATTTGGCTTTGAGATTCATCTCCGAAGGCTTGCGCCAAGCTGCCTTTTCTTCATCTCGAAGCGTGGAAGAAATTCTTGCGGATGAAATTATCCAGGCAGCAAACAATGACACTAACAGTTTTTCCATAAAGAGAAAGAACGAGCAAGAAAGGATCGCAATGTCCTCTCGTTAGAATAATTTTTTCAAGAAAACGGTAAAGGTTTAAAAGACATAGTTGGGTATTAGGGCCTTATCAAAGGTGTACTATGAAACTTGGCAGTAAAACCTCACTTGAATCTAATTGTTACGGGACACGTTGATCACGGCAAGTCCACTACCATGGGTCACTTTTTGTTTGACATGGGCGCTGTTGACCAGCGAACTATAGATGAATTTGCAAAGGAATCGGAAAAAACTGGAAAGGGTGACACTTTCAAGTATGCATGGGTCATGGATAGCCTCAAGGACGAAAGAGAGCGAGGAGTCACTATTGACCTTGCGTTCCAAAAATTCGAGACACAAAAGTATTCGTTTACTTTGATTGATGCGCCCGGCCACCGCGATTTCATAAAGAACATGATTACCGGTGCTTCTGAAGCGGACTGCGCAGTAGTCCTCGTTTCCGGCAAGCCCGGAGAGACCGAAGTCGGAACGGGTCCTGGCGGACAGACCAGGGAGCACGCTTTCTTGCTAAAGACCCTGGGTGTTAATCAGATCGTTTGTTGCATAAACAAAATGGATGATCCGATTATCGGATTCAAAGAGGCGAGGTACAACGAAGTAAAGGCGGAGATGGAAAAGCTCCTCAAGACGGTCGGGTTCAACGTTTCAAAAATCAGGTTCATCCCGGTATCCGGATGGCTGGGAGACAATTTAGTCAAGAAGAGCACAAACATGCCCTGGTACAAGGGCCCTACTTTGAAGGAAGCCCTTGACGAATTTGAACAGCCACCAAAGCCAACTGACAAACCGTTGAGAATGCCGTTGCAGGATGTTTACTCCATTACCGGAGTTGGAACAGTCCCTGTCGGTAGAATAGAGACTGGCAAGATGAAAGTCGGGGATCAGGTTATCGTAATGCCTGAAGGGCTAACGGGTGAAGTCAAGACTATCGAGTCTCACCATGTGCAAATGCAGGAAGCTGAATCAGGCGACAATATCGGCGTTAACCTTAGAGGAATTGGAAAAGGAGAAATCAAACGAGGCTCGGTTCTTGGCCCTGCAAATAATCCACCGTCCATCGCGAAAGCCTTTAGGGCGCAGATCATCGTTGTGCATCATCCAACTGCAATTGCGGCAGGTTATACTCCGGTGCTACATGCTCACACAGCTCAAGTAGCTGCGACGATTACAGAAATTGAGTCAAAGCTCGATCCGAGAACGGGTCAGCCCGTCGAGGAGAAGCCGAAATCGATCAAGACGGGCGATTCTGCGATCGTCATCATAAAGCCACTAAGAGCTCTCTGCATCGAGACCTTCAAAGAGTTCCCTGAACTAGGACGTTTTGCGTTACGGGACATGGGAACGACAATTGCTGCTGGAGTCGTTCGCGAAATAACGGAGAAGGGCGTTGCAGAGACGGCGAAAGCTGTCGCCAAAGCCTAGTTTGAGGACTATTCGTCCTCAATTCCTGTCTTTTTCTTTCAAACCTTCTACAACTGAAATCCAGGCATCTCTCACGTTGTCTGGATTATAGCCTCCCCCACCCATCGCAATTATTCTTCCGTCGCATATCTTGTGAGACAGCTCATGGAGCCTTTTCGTGGCGTAGCTATGTGCATTTGAAGAATATTCTAGATGGGTTATCGGGTCGTTCTTCAGCCCGTCCGCTCCGCACTGGAAGAAGATAAATTCTGGCTCAAAACCTTCAAGGAAATTCTCGATCTCCGCGAAGCTCGAAATGAATTCCTTGTCTCCGCTTCTAGGAGAAAGCGGTATGTTCATTTTAGTTCCTTTTGCTTTTCCGATTCCGGTCTCATCCGCTGAACCTGTCCCAGGATAGAGGAACCTGCCATCTTCGTGGATGTCACCGATTATCACCCTTTCATCCTCCTCCAATCCGTAATAGACACCGTCGCCATGGTGCGCATCAATGTCGACATATGCCACGCGAGATATTCCCTCCTTCAGACATCTTGAGATCGCGATGGCGGCATCATTGAAAACGCAAAAGCCGCCAGCTCTGTCCCTCCGAGCATGATGAAGCCCTCCGACCGGATTGAAAAAATGATCCATTTTTCGGCGTGAAATCATCTCGAGGCCATAAAGGGTACTGCCTACTGTGTAGAGTGATGCTTCGTAAACTCCCGGAAATGCCGGTGTATCTCCAAAGTCAAGATAGCCATATCCTGATTTTGATTTCTCCTTGACAAACTCGACGTACTCCTTCCCGTGAAAGAGCAGCAGGTCATCATCAGTTGCCCTTGCAGGTCTCGAGATCTCGACATCTGGCACTTTTTTCAATGCTTCGAAAAATAGTCTAGTTCGGGAACTGTTCATGGGATGATTTTCCGGGAAGGAGTAAAGCTCTGATTCCGGGCCGTACGCCACTCCCACTCTGCATTGATCAGCTTTCAATTTTGCTCTAAATTACTCTACAGGAACAGCAATGGCTCGGCAGGGAGCCTCGTCTCCGGGCTTCAATCTTATCGGCAGTGTTATGAAAAAAATCCGCTTTCCGCAAATGCGCTTCAATTCCTTTGACAGTGATTCCACGATAAAGATCCCGTTTGAGAGCAGCATCTTGTGGGTGGGCGCGCCTCGGTCATGGAACTCTTCCACACTCAAAGAGTCTATTCCGAAAGCCCTGATTTTCTATGACACAAGATATTTTGCACCATCAACCGAAAGATAACCAAAGTTCGAGTTCGCTTTCGGATTTCCCCAGAGATCGCTCGTGCCGGTATAGCAGAGGACAAAATCATCCTTCTGGACTAGGACATCCAGCTTTTCTCTGAGGTCGCTGGCTGAAATTCGAGACCCGACAGGCTTTGAGGAAAGATCGAGGACAAGCTCTTCTCCAAAAAGACTTGAAACGGGGATCTGGTCGATCCCAATCCACTCGGAATAAAGTGGACCGGTGCGTCCATATGAGTACGCGTGTGCGAGCCAAGCGTCATTCGCGTCAAGTTGACCCGTCCTTTGCGATTGTCGCGGCCGGCTCAAATGACGGTGAAGGATCTCCGGGATAAACCGGCATTTCGTTTTCCAACGGATGAGTGAGGTCTATAGAAAGGTCAAACCTGTACTTTTTCCTGGGCGTTGTATCTTTCTGCATCGTACCACCCTGCAATTGAGTTAAGACTAAATAGGCATGCGGACAGATTGCCTTGAGCAGAGTTAAAGAGCGAAGAAAATGGCAACTTTTGCGCGCGTTAAATTAACCAGTACGAACTTGAGAGGCCTTGAAGATGTTTGCAAGGAGATCAAGGACATTACGGAAAAAACTGGGGTAAAGGTCAAGGGTCCTCAGCCGCTTCCTACAAAAAAATTGCAGATTTCCACTATGAAGTCTCCGAACGGCGAGGGTACAAAAACCTGGGATAAATGGGAGATGAGGATACACCGAAGGTTGATTGATCTTGATGCGGATGATCGAACGATGCGACAGCTCATGAGACTGCGCGTCCCTGAAGACGTTTTCATTGAAGTGAACCTTTCTTCGAAACAGTAATCCGCTCTAATTGTTTTTTCTAAAATAACTGGTGAAACCCGAAGGTTTCCCAGTCTCGGTAACTTGAGGCTTGCTACTTTTTGGAGGACAGCCACCACTCCAGATATTCGCTCTGCTGGGCCCTTTTCTTCCTGGACTCGTCCGTCTGGTTGTGAAGTTTATCCCTGATGTTAACGAGCTCGTCCTTTGTAACGTACAGACCGCAACCCTTGCAGGCATATCTCTTGGTAGAGGTGTCATAGAACAGCGAAGCCCCACATTCTGGACATGATTGTTCAGGCATCGCAAATATCAATGGTCTGAATTAGGGATTAAAACCTTTCCAGATATCAGTTTTCGTCATATTATTCGCTTCCCCATCGCCGAGAGAATCAGTTCGACCGCGAGTTCCGCCGTGGCGTTCTGCTGGTCCAAGATCGGGTTCACCTCGACAACTTCGAGAGATTTCATTAGCCCGGATTCGTATATCATCTCCATCGCAAGATGCGCTTCCCTGTATGTCACGCCTCCCCTGACCGGTGTTCCAACTCCCGGCGCCTCTGTCGGATCCAGAAGGTCCATGTCGAGGCTGACGTGGATCTTATTCTGCCCGTCGCTTGATGCGAGACTTATCGCTTCTGACATGATCGATTTCATTCCTGATCTATCGATGTCTTCCATAGAGAGAACTCGAACACCCATTTCTTTCAGGTTCGTTCGCTCGGCGGGGTCCAGCTGTCTTGCGCCTACGATTGCGATCTTCTTGGGATCTACGGATCTCTTTGGCCAGGGAGGGCTGGGGAACCATTTCGAGCCCTGACCCGCGGAGAATGCTAGGCTCATGCCGTGAATGTTTCCGCTCGGAGTAATGTTCGGGGTATTGAAATCACCGTGCGCGTCCAGCCATATGACACCGAATTCGTTCTTCATTCCGTTATGAATCCCGGCGAGAGTACCGATAGCAATCGAGTGGTCTCCTCCCAGAACTATCGGGATCTTGTTTTGTTTCAGAGACGCAGAGACCTCCCTCGAGAGGCGGAGACAGACTCCCCTGACATTAGAGAGATACTTTGCGTTCGAATACTCCACTTTGATCGCCTCTGCGATAGGCGTCTCGATGTTTCCCCTGTCCTCAACTTTGATGCCCAGGGCCTTCAATTTCTCTGACAGGCCGGAGTACCTGATGGCAGAGGGGCCCATGTCAACACCCCTTCTGTCTGCCCCGAGATCGAGTGGGACGCCGATGATCTCGACTTGAGTCATTTGCTTAACTCTGAAAGGATTAAGGCGCTTTCAGAGTTTTGGTCAGGGAAAAAAGGTCATGAATCGAGCTGTTTCAATTGGAGAAAGCAGGTGCCCAAAAAGCGCTCACATGCGCAGAAACCTAGAGAAAATTCAGTTCTGCATACGTAAGACTCTCGAGCAAAGATCTGGTATAGCGTTTAAAATTTTCAGAACATCCTCGAAAACTCGAAAATCCAATACGAAGTGATCAACTCGACGATTGTCGAGAACGCTATGTGCCGACGTTCAATTCGTTTCGAGCTCTGTGAGCTCCATTCAGCTCGTTTCAAGCTCTTCTGAGCTTACAGAGCTTGAACGTAGCTCTCCCGTCAAAAGGTACGCGCGGTTGCGAAACGATAGAATTTTTTTCTTTAAGAATCAATGAAAACTCGTAATTAAGACCTCGCTGCGATTAACATAAATCGCTGCTTTCTTTCTCGTCCGACTGCGACGAATGCCCAGAACAAACGTGATCAAGAAAGATACTTTTCATTATAAGTGGAGCAAATCCCACGAACCGGTATTGACTGTAAAGCCAGGAGACAGAGTTCACTTTGAAGTCAATGAAGTGTCATCGTGGCAGGTGACGGAGAAATCAAAGGTAGAAGATCTGGCAAAGATGGATGAGTCCAAACTCTATCCTCTGGCTGGCCCCGTCTACATCGAGGGTGCTGAACCGGGAGATGCTCTCGTAGTGAACGTCGAATCCGTAAAACCCGCGAGCTGGGGATGGACTGGAGTGATGCCGGGCCTGGGACTCCTCGAAGAGTTTGCTACCCCGGAGCTCTTCGTCTGGAATCTTCGCGGTCCTCGAAAGTATGCGAGTTTTGTCAAGCGGCTTCAGATCCCGATCAACCCATTCTGCGGCGTGCTCGGAGTGGCGCCGCCGGAGGACGGATACTTCGATGTCATGCCCCCCGGCAAGCACGGCGGAAATATGGACATCAGACACCTGACGGCTGGATCCAAAGTACTGATTCCAGTGTGGACGAAGGGAGCGCTGTTTTCGACTTGCGATGTCCATGCGGCTCAGGGTGATGGCGAAGTATGCGTGACGGCTATTGAATGCCCCGGAGACGTGACGCTCACGTTTGATCTGAGAAAGAGCGCAAACCTAGAGACGCCCCAGTATTATTCAAAGCCACTGTTCGGCCCGAGTACGGGATATTTTGGTACGACGGGAATTTCCCCAGATCTGATGGTCGCGACAAAGCAGGCCCTCCGGAACATGATCTCGTTTCTTGAGAAAAATCTGGGAATTTCCCGAGAGCACGCTTACATGCTCTGCTCGGTTGCGGGTGAGCTTCGCACGCACGAGATCGTGGACCGGCCGAACTGGGTCGTCGGGATGATGATGCCGCGAAACCTGATCAAGGAGAAATAACTTTAGGGCACGAATATTTCGTCACGCAGATTGATTTGGCCAGGCTTTTCCACCTCGGCGTAAACTCCCGTGCAACCACCGTGGTTCTTCTGGATCGTCTGCAGAATGATTGGTGAGGCTGCCGCTGTGCGCGGGTCGAGAGTCGGTATGACGCATCTCGAGTCCTTCTTTACAATTTTGAGGATGACTCCATCTCCTACCGTGATCTCCCTTCCTAGAAGCTCATCCTCGTAGAAGGGCATCCGATTATCCCAGTCAACGTAAATGTTTGCGCGAAACCGCTCTCCGGCAAGCTCCAATCCGGTCTCCCCTCCCAGGCTCTCGATCGTGTGTGAACTGATGAGGGAGACGGGCTTTGAATCATGGCAGCCGCTCTCGCGATACTTCAACGTCATCCGGAAGTTGTACTTTTCTTCAAAGTACCTCTCGAGGGCTGGATCAGTGATGGAATATTCTCTTCCGCTTGGCGATCTCACGACGACCTCTTTATCGGAAAGAAAATTGGGTTTGAAGAGGAGCATTTCATTTGCGTTCCTTGCCGTCATCCACGGGAATCGGGGATTGTGATTTTGATCATCGATGAAAGCATAGACCCTGTCTCCGACCATTCCGTAAGGTGCCAGAATAGCTTTTGCAAGATCCTCTCCCATCATGCTCTTGACCGGGTAGCGCCTGATCTTCGATATCCTTCCGATTCTTTCCATCTGTTTGGTCAAGTCCTGGACATGGCTAGATATTTGTTGAACGATGAGGTATAGAAATCAACATAGCAACCTACCGCAGTAGTTCAGAGTTATTGCCGATTTCATCTGGATAGAGTCTATCATCAACCTTGATCAATGGTTTTCCATCGATCATGTAAACCGGCTGACCATTTTTGTCGAATGCATTCACCAATCTGAAGGCCTTCTTTGCCACAAAAATTATCCTCACTCTACTTGTGTCGTCGGCCAGAGAGTATTCGTTCCATCTTTCGTATCGAAGAAGGATCGGACACTCCCACTTTGTTTCTCCACTCATATCATTTCCTTGTTCGTATTCGCCGGGATGGCCTCGAAGATGATCGGGAGCAGAGACAGCCGTTGCCCTCTCCGTCTGGAAAGTCAGCGGTCCAAGTTCGTACTCTTGCATTACCATGATAAGGATCAGCCTCGTTCTAACAACGACTTGGTCTGAAAAGACATATTCGTTCCACTGCTCCTGAAGCAGCTCAAATGGAACTGATCGAAGGCCGCCTCTCATGACGGCCGAAATTAGAAGGTAAGTCAACTTGAAAAGGATTACTGTAATTTACCAGTAACAATCAGAAATTTAATTTCCTGATTCCCTCGGGATCGAGAAGAAACGTCGTCCACTCCTTCTTGCACCTTTTGCACCCGTACCTCACGACTACCCCACTCTCTCCAAAGTCGTCGAAATGAGCTGAGCTCCCACTCGTGGCTGTTGATGATTTTCCAAAGCTCGGACTGGCGCCTTAGATCGAGAGAACGTTCATCCAGGCACGACATCTTCAATCACCAGAAGCGAAGGTGAGCTGGAAAAATTATCGCACTTAAAGTCTATTGAAGAATCGGAATACAAACAATCCGCAAATTGAAGATCTATCTCGAAAAGAGATCGAATTTCTTAGGATTAGTAATAAGATTAGATCTATTCGGACAAAAACTCTTGTCCCGTGAGCGTTTCATTTTCCGAGGTTCGGATTTTTCGCTTTACCATTTTGAACGGCCGCTGCAATCGCAAAGCCGACGACGATGAACAGCCCAAAACCGATCAAAACGCTCGTGTAGGACGTAGCTAGCGAGCCGTGCGATGACGCGGCGATGGCAGAAATCGATATCCCGACCGCCATAACCAGGATTGTAAAGAGAGCTACGATTGATTCGGATCGCATGAGGAATTGCATCCTGATTGCAAGTTTTTATCTCTTTGTCGTGAGTCCCAACTCCCCCTCGATCTCGCCAGAGTCGAGAAATGTTAAGAAACCGAGCGACTTACCCCTTGCCCCAGACGGAGTTAGACTGATGAGCAATACATTGAGCTCTCCCGAAACGGTTCCAAGTCAAGCGATAAAGTGTCAGAGATGCGGCAGTGAAATTGCGAGGGAAAAAGCAGCGAGCATCTACTTCAAGAAGAAAACGACGTATTTCTGCGACGGCTGCTTCAAATCTGTTTTCAAATACGACGAGAACATGAGAACCGTCAACCAGATCTGGGAGGAAAAAGGCAAGACATTACCGTTCATCGTCAGGAGTTCGAACTGGCACAAGTCTTCGTACATGAAGATAAAGGACGTCAGGAATTCGGAAGCTTCTGGCGGAAAAACGAAATTGATTTTCGTTGGCGACATGTACCTGAGGGGAGATTTGAAGGAGCAGGATCGGAACGTCGGGAAGGCGAATCACTTCATCTGGTTTCCCTGGAGCGAGGAACTGGCTCAAAAATACAAAGAGCCCGCGCAGGTTGCCTGAGTTATTGTCTCCTGGCCGAAGCCAGAAAATCAGCTTTCATCATTCGATCTTCCGTCTTCTCGGTTACTTACGCCCGAGCCTGGAAGCAGCTTTTTCATTTTCCAGGAATGTTCTGACAATTGACTCCACCGTTTCAGAATCCTCGCTTCCACCAATTACTCTGATCTCCTTGCCTGCTCTAACTCTACCTTCCTTGAGAACCCTCAGATAGAATTCTGAGCGCAATGATTCCAAAAACATCTTGATCATTTTTTGCGTCCCAAATCTTAATCCAAGTTTGTAGGAAGGGTAGCGGGGCTGCGTAACTGCAAATTCGGCGGAGCCCCCCATCAATCGATCATCGATTCGAACGGAATCCTCATGCAGGCCTTCGGTTGTGAAATTCTCGCCAAAACTCCCCAGCGCAAGTCGAAATCTGGAAATTTATTTTTCCAAAACGGATAGTTCTCGGAGGGATATACGCAAACAGCCTTGTCTATTCCTCCGTGCACGGTGAGATCAGCCTGCCTATCGCCTTCCAGATTCAATTTCCTTACTGTGACAAAACCGGTAATGGATTCCTTGCGAATCCCTGACAAGATCCTGTTTCCTCGAAATAATCCAATTTCGTTGGGTAATCCCACATTCACGGAAAGAAGTTTTGCCAAAATCACGTTTATCCAGTTTTCGGTACTTCCTTAAAGATAATCTCCCACTTTGAGAGCAAGATCTAGAGGCAACTGATTATAACCAAAGCCGCGTTTTGCTAAAGATAATTCGGATGTGATGTAATTGACGATTAACACGGTTCTTGACGGGCAAACGGCAAGAGAAATTGATCTGCGAAATGAAGACGAACTATGGAGAGCAGTGCTGTCAAGAGATTACCGTTACTATTCTACATTCGTCTATGGCGTGACTTCGTCAAAGATTTACTGCAGGCCGACCTGTCCGTCCAGAAGACCTCCTAGGGAGCGAGTTGTTTTCTTCTCAGGCACGAAGCTTGCGAAAGGAGCTGGCTACAGACCTTGCTTGCGTTGTAAACCTGATGCGGTAACTAAATTCCCGGAGAATTTTCAGATCGTCCAGAGAGTTTGTAATTACATCGAAGAAAATTATGATTCGAAGATCTCTCTGGTTGAGCTGGCTCAGATTGCTGACCAGAGTCAATTTCATTTTCACAGGAATTTCAAAGAAATTATGGGAATCACACCAAAGGCGTACTTGGAGGCCGTCAGATTAAGACACGCAAAGTTCGCTTTGAAGAGAGGAGAGTCCGCGAGGAAATCAACATACAAAGTGGGCCACAATTCATCTGCCTGGCTTTACTCGGAGAATGATTCAAAATTTGGAATGTCACCCTCGAAATACAAGTCCGGGGGTGCGGGTCTTGTCATAAGGTACTCAATATCGAGTTGCCCCCTCGGACAGCTGCTTGTAGCCGGGACGGAAAGGGGGATTTGTTTTGTATGTCTTGGAGATTCGGGTGAAAAGCTGATCTCTCATCTTCGGGGAGAATACCCCAACGCGAGAATATCCCCGGAAGAGGAAAAAGGACTGAAACCCTGGGTAACCGAGATCCTCGGATACCTTGATGGGAAGAATCGTTTGAGGAATTCAAACCTCCCGATAGATGTTCAGGCGACAGCGTTTCAGTGGAGGGTCTGGAAGGAGCTTCAAAACATCCCATACGGTGCGACGATGTCTTACAACGAAATAGCGGAGAGGATAGGCAATCCGCTCGCGTATCGCGCAGTCGCAAATGCATGCGGCTCAAACCGCGTTCCACTCATTATCCCGTGTCACAGAGTAATCAGAAAAAATGGAGACCTCGGCGGTTATCGATGGGGCATTGAGAGGAAGAAAAAGCTACTGAGGATGGAAGGCGACTCGGTCTCTTCAAAGAATGAATAGAAGGTCACGAATGCAGGTGACCGAACGACAGCCGAATGAGGGCGTGCCCATCGCAGGTACCGACGCGGGCAGGGCCCAGAAAAGCCTCTCGTCGCGAATGAGAGCATACTGGATTCTTATCGTTCTCAGTCTGATCTGGGGTATTGCATTCGTCGCGATTAGGAGGGCAGACTTTGAGCTCTCGCCGGTTAATCTGGCGCTCCTCCGTTGGTTCATTTCCAGTGCCGCCTATCTAGTCGTACTACTTTTTCTCGGCAAACCAAAAGTAAGTTTCGAAAGGAAGGACCTGCCGAGGCTTCTCGTGATTTCTTTCGCTAACGTACCCCTCTATCATCTGTCACTGAACTATGCGGAAAAGAGCGTATCCGCAGGTCTCGCGGGCCTTTTGATTTCTCTGGGTCCAGTTTTTGTCACCGTCCTCTCTGTCTATACTTTGAAGGAAAAGATACCAACGAGAATTGCGCTCGCCCTGATTCTTGCTCTGGCAGGTGCAGCAATATTATCAATTGGAGATTTAGGCGTCGGTTCCGGCGGGTTGGTGGGACCGATTGAAGTAGTGATCAGTGCCGCGGCTTACGCAGTTTTTGCGGTCTTATCCAAGCCGCTCGTGAAAAAGTACGGAGCTTTGCACATTGCAATCTGGGCGGGGGTAATCGGGACGGCAATGCTGCTGCCGTCGATTTCCTCCAGTTTTGTTACTCAGGTGGAGTCGCTTTCGCTGGGCGGTTGGGAATCGGTACTGTATCTCTCGCTTCTGAGCACGGTACTGGGATACTCCATGTTCTACACGCTCGTAAGTCGCGGCGCGGTGTCGAAGCTGTCGATTCAGCTTTACCTTATACCCATTATCAGCGTGGTCGGTGGCGTCCTGCTCCTTCAGGAGAAAATCACATTATTGACGCTCGTGGGCGGGGCGGTAATGCTGATCGCAATAGCTCTTGCGACGCAGGTACGAAACTAGACTAGAACGCCTTCCGCCACCGGAACGACCTGACCGCCAACAGAGACGTTGACCCTGCTTTTTTCCGGAGCGGTCCTCAGATGAATTGTCGAAGGCCGACAGATTTCATATCCCTGGTCGACCTTGATGTCGACGAGACCAGATCCGAAATATTCGTGATGGGAAAGGTACGCGGCTAGACATCCGTTGGCAGATCCTGTGGCCGGGTCTTCGCTAACCCCGTAATAGTCAGAGAACATTCGGACACTGAGTTTGCTGTCAGTCCCGTGCGAACCTGGACAGAAAACCAGGAGAGATTTCGCTTTGGTCCTCCGGATCAAGGCAAAATATCGATCCTTGTCCACGCGGCATCCTTTGAGAACTCTCATCGATTTTAGCGGAATGATGATGAACGGAACTCCTGTCGATACTTCCTGGATCGGAAATTTCGGATCGATGTCAGTTTTCTTCAATCCGAGACTCTTGGAAACCTGATCCGCGCCAATTTTTCCCTTGGAGAACTTTGGCTCGTTTTGCTTCATCCAGAGAAGTTTGATCCTCCCAGATTCATAGACCGGAGTAACTTCAATAGGACCGATGTTCAGATCTAGAATTATTTTCGGAACCTCTCTGCGAATGATGTACTGCTGGATTACGAATGCCGTTCCTATTGTGGGATGCCCTGCAAACGGGAGCTCCAATTTCGGCGTGAATATGCGAACCCTGAAGACGGATTCGGACGCGTTCATCTCGCTCTCGTTCACAAGGACGAAAGTGGTCTCCGAGAAATTCATCTCGCGGGCAAATTTCTGCATGTTCTCGTCGGAGAAATCATACGCGTTTCTGACCACCGCAAGCTGATTTCCCGCATACTTTTCTCCCGCAAACACATCGACGATGTGAAAAGCTCGAACCTTGCTTTGCTCCAAAGGTCTTCGAGCTTCGATTCAAAATACTTGAAGATTTCAGGATATCTTTTTGCACTGAACATGAACGTTTATGCAAAATCAGCACATTTTTTCATTGTTGCGCTCATCAGAAATCAGAGGTTGAAACGAGCTGAAGGAAACCGATCTAACGGGAACAAGCTCACGGTTGCAGAACTCTACTAGGGGCCCCCTTCGTGTAACAGCTTGAAACGAGCTCGTCGGTACGCAGAATTGCGCCCCCGTGCAGAAAAGGGCAAAAATGGCATAATAAATCAATGAAGATTAAACAATAGCTTTGGGTTGCAAACGGGTCCAGGTACGAGAAGAAGAAAAGGTCCTATGGAAAATGAATCATCACGGAATTCATCTCGATGGAAGTCATTTGAGGCAATCTGGAAGAGATCTTCAGCAGCATTCTGGAATTTTTTCGGAAACTGCTCACTGGTATCCATCGTTAAGAAAGTAACGCAAATCCTCCCTTTCCGCTTCCGACATCTTTCTGGAGCTGTGCTCCAATCCTCGACCTTCAACTTTTTCAGCCATTAGGACAGCATTGAAACTTCCGCTTCCGCCGCTGTAATGGTTTGAAACATGTTTCAAAAATCTAGCGTGGCTCGCGAAGGTCTTGTAGCATCTGCTGCATTCGAAATTTCCTCGCTGTTTTGGAGATTCTTCAAAGCATACAGAAAGTACTTCCTCGGAAACTTTTCCCGAAGGAAGCGCTTTTGTCCGTCTCCGTTTCCATTCGGAAAGTAGCCTTTGAGCTTCCTCTTCAATTGACTCCCTCGTTACTTTGGGCGAAGTCCCTCTTGTTACCCAGAAAAACTGGGCCTGCTTTTTTGCAGCGGATACTCTGTAGACCTGCAGCATCTCCTCTGCTTTCATACGGCCTATCGCCATTAACCTTAGACCGTTGCCGCCGCTCATCCCAGTTCACCCAGAACAACAGCCCAGGCCATCGCTTGGTCAATTGGGCTGTAGCGCCCGATCTTGCGCTGGGGTTTTGGTTTTATAAAGCCAGTAAAGGCCGGATTCCTCTTATCGTGGGAGGGCATCCTCTTGAACATCTTCGACGCTACGATGCTGTCTATCTTCGATCTTTCTTCAGCAGTCGCGCGAGGAAAGTGAGTTTGGAGATGATCAGAGTATTTGCTCTGCATGTGAAATAATCGCAAGCATTTGGGGCATTCATAATTAGCAGAAATGGCAACTCACCATGGATTGTTCAGTGGCAACACCGATCGAAGATTAAATTAGGTAGCTACAGATGAAATATCGGTATTTCTGGCTAATGAATTCTTTATACATTCAATTAAAATCCGACTGCTAATTTATTGAAATACGGCAACAGTGTGTCCTCAGGTCAGATATTATGATAACGTCTTGAATCTCGTTGTGAAGTACTCCGTTCACAACGTTCGATTCAAGCTTGCAACATCTATAGTGCCACCAGTGTCGAGCTTGCCACAGCTCAGATTGGCAATTGCGAGAGGAGTTTTACAGCCTGGCCCTCGGCGAATTTGAAAAATACGAACGATGCGACCAAAATTATAACGATCGAAGATACGAACCCGATTGCCAGATACTCACTTCCAAATTTCAATATCGAAGTAATCAACAACGGTGCGAGTGAGAGACCGCCGACGATTGCTGCCACCGGAACGGCGATAAGGCCTCCTGTCTGAGAAACAAATTGGGCCCTCGGAGATTCCGAAAAATTTGGAAACCGAAATCCGATTAATGTTCCCACGAAAGACATCTCGAGAGCAAGACCGATTGCTGCCACCATGAAGATTGCGGCTTGAACCGCGTCATTTCGAACGATCAAGGCAACAATCAGATAAACGAGAACGCCGAATATCGAACCAAAAACTAGAGGTGTTATCGACTTGCCAATAACGAAATCTCGTATTTTCAAAGGAGCCTGATACAGATTAACGATTGCCTTTCCTTCGGCTCCAATCGCCGAAATTGCGATGAAAAGGGTCGAAAACGCTACGATGAAGAAACCGAAGTATATTGTGAATGAAAACCCCGCGGTTCCGGAACTGAGGAATGAAATTACGAGAAAAACAAACGGAGTAGCTAGCAACCTGATCATTTCCCTTCGCCTGAGCAGGCCCCGCATGTCCTTCCGGGCAATTGCCAGTTCTACCTGATTTAGGATGAAGGAACCGAATCCCGCTCCGGGAGAGTAAACCGATGAAGATATCGTAATTGTTGGCTGTGCGGGAACCCAGTACTTCGATCGGGCTCCAACTGCAATCGCGAACAAAACTGCCGCGAGAGATATAGTCAGCAGAGCGAACAGGCCGGCTATTGCGAAGTTGCCATTCAGAAAACTGGTGACGCTCACCGAGGCCCAGAGAATTGGGACAAACCACGTAGGCCCAAGGCTGGAAGTAATTACCCCAAGGAAATGTTCGTACACCGAAGGATAAAACAGGGCCTGGAATACGATCAGGACTAGAATTCCAGACACTATTCTTAGGGCAATCGCGGCTTTTCCTCCCCTCTTGTAGAACGTACTCGAGAATCGATTCAGGACTGCTCTCAGGATTTCAAGTACGCTGGTTGCAATTAACACGGAAAAGATCGAAAGCACGGCGGCGAGAACCCAGGCGCCGCCAAAACCGTAGACAATTGCAAAGGAAAAAGTCGCGCTGAGCGCCGCGACCGGGATCACGGAATAATACATCAGGAGCGAGAGAGCAGAAGCCGCAACGTACTCGGTTGCCCGCACGGGAAGCCAGTTGACAGTGTCGGAACTTGCAAACTGGGCACCGGAGCTGACTTCGAGAACGAGACCCATGAGGAGGATGATCCCGAGGATGATCGCAGGCAGTATTACCACTACGTTCTGAATCATCGGGGAAAGCGTCGAGGAAAATGACGTACCCACTATGGCAGTCGCCGCGTAGTACGAAATACCGCCGGCCGCGACCGCAACGACTACGTCCAGTACCGCTAGAATCAACGGCCTCCTGATCAGGGACCTCACACTGGATCGGCTGGTAGACGTAGCCCTGAGCTGCGAAAGGAGGAGGCTCTTTGCTATGATCCAAATTTTTCTGAAACTAATCACGCGGTAAGTTCCTCCACAATCCCCCTTACATCGGCTGTGCCGGTCAGATTGAGGAAGATGTTCTCGAGGCTATTGTCGCCGCCGGAACTTGCCATCGCCCGCAGCTCGTCCATCGTTCCTTCCGCGATTACGCTACCCTTATTCAGGATCGTAATCTTCTTGCATATTGCCTGAGCGATTTCGAGGACGTGGGTGCTGAATATGACTGTGACTCCGTCCGAGGCGAGTTTTACAATCGTGTCCTTCACGATTTTTGCGGTTTTCGGATCAAGACCGTTCAGAGCTTCGTCAAGTATCAGTATTTGCGGACGATGAATTAGAGCCGCGCTTATTGCGATTTTCTGGCGCATTCCGAGCGAGTACCCCGATAGCAGATCGTTTCCCTGAGCGCGCAGTTCAAACGCGGAGAGATATTCCTCGATTCTCTGCTTTTTTGTCTCTGCGGACAACCCGTACAGGTCCGCGACAAAATCGAGGTACTCTATGCCCGTGAGAAAATCGTAGAGCCTCGGTGTCTCCGGGACATAACCGACTATCTGACGAACAGGTATGGGGTTGACCGCTGGATCGATCCCGTTCACCGTTACCCTCCCGTTATCTGGCTTGACCAGTCCGAGAAGTATCTTCATCAGGGTTGACTTTCCGGAGCCGTTTGAACCCAGTAGGCCCCTGATCTCTCCTTTCGCCACGGTTGTATTGACACCGTTCAAGGCCCAGATGGTTCCGTCAGCTTTTTGCCACCCGCTCGACGGTTACGGCGGGATCAAAGCGTGAAGGTTCGAAAGCAGACATTTGTAAAAATCAGCTCGACTGGGGAGAATTCTCTATTTTTACGGGTTCGATAATTTCTGAGAGATCGAAATTGAAAACCTTTGAATAGAAATAAAGTTCGGCCTCGCAAGACCTGGAGATATTCTTCGCTTGGCGGAATCCGTGTTGCTCTCCCTTATAGGCGATGTAAGCGGTCGGCAGTCCCTTTTTTCTTAGGGCATCGAACATCATTTCCGCCTGATTCGGGGGTACTACCTTGTCCTCGAGACCCTGAAAGAAAATCACGGGAGCTGAAATTTCATCCAGATAATTAATTGCAGAGCGCTCTCTATATAATTCGCGCTTTTCCGGAAACGGGCCGATCAGCCTATCGAGGTATCTCGATTCGAACTTGTGGGTGTCCTTCGCGAAAATTTCAAGATCGCTGATTCCGTAGTAGCTAGCGCCCGCCTTGAAGGCTTTCCTGAATGCGAGAGAGCTGAGCGTGGTATATCCTCCGGCGCTTCCCCCGCGTATGATTAGCCTATTTTTGTCAACCTTGTTCTCATCAGCGAGGAAAGCTGCAACATTCACGCAATCATCGACATCGACAACGCCCCAGCTGCCATCAAGCCGCATTCTATATTCCCTGCCGTAACCCGTACTGCCGCCGTAGTTGACATCTGCGACGGCAAATCCCCGAGAAGTCCAGTACTGAATTCCCAGATTCAGGTCAGAATGACAGCGGCTTGTCGGTCCCCCATGACTGATTACCATAAGGGGAGGAAGGGAACCATCCCCAGCTTCGTAACCGTCATTTTTCGGTGGATAATAGAGCGCGTATGCTGTCTTATTCCCTTCAGTCGGGAATTCTATCGAAGTTGGGAGTGACAAATAGAGTGGATCTAGTTTTTCGCCACTTGTCTCAGGATAGATAGTTTCGAATTTAGAGCTCCGGGGATCGAAGAGAAATATTTCGTCAGGAGTCGAGGGCGAACCAGCAATAAAGACAACATTCCGGTTATTCGATTCTACATAACTCACTTCAGTGAATGGGTTTTCCACGTCCTTGATAGATTTAGAGCGAACGTCGAGAACAGCCAGCCGATAGAAACCATCTTTCAAGTAAGAGCAGAGAATTTCGAATTTCGAAATGAACGCATAAGATGAAAGACCGAAGACCCAGTGAGCTCCGGCAAATTCAAAACTGGCGGGATAAACATTCTCGACTACCTGATTATCAAAGCGGTAGATATTCCACCAGTTTGATCGGTCAGACACAAAGTAAAGTATTCCATCGGGCGACCAACGGGGCTCTGCAATCGATTCTTCCATGCCACCTGCTACCTTTTTCCGATTTACTATAGCACCTTCATCGGAGATGTCGCCCACCCAAAGCTCCGATCCGAAAAAGGGGAGAGATGGGTGGATCCAAGTCAGCCAGGCAAGTTTGCCACCGTCGGGGCTGATTCTGGGAGAAGAGTAAAAGTCATTCCCGGAAATGAGGATCGTAAATTTGTCCTTGTTATTGGGATCTAGACTCAGCTATGGTGTTTACGGCTTCTCCTGAGACGGTGTGATCCTCTCTGACCGAAATCAGTCTTTTTCTTCTATCGTCAAGAATGAAATCTGCATAGAAGGTTTGAGAATTGGATGTGATTGGAACAGGGCTGCCATACTTGGAAAGATCGATTCTGTAAACGAGCTGATCTCCAAAATTTGAGAAGAATACCGATTCCTTCGTTACGACGTATGACGCACCCCCATATTCGTGGACGCGAGTTCGCGCGTTAAATTCGGGCGGAATAACATCTTCAATTCGTCCACCGCTTCTAGCGCGCAGAATAACGTGCCTGCCCTGTTCTCCCGGCCTCCTTTCTATGAAAAATACCGTGCCATCTTCAGTCAGCTTTGTTTCAAAGTATGCATTTGAGGAAGACGCGACTCGAGCTGCGGTTAAGGGGGATTTCCACGAACCGTAGGGAGCCGATATCCTGCTCTTGGATGGCATCTCACACTCACTCGTGACTTAGGGTTATTCTGTTTTACGTGAATTAGCTCGGGAAATTGAACCAGAACTGGGAACGAAGACAGCAATTTTAGCTGCTTTTTTACGCATCGTTCTTCTTCAAGAATTCCGACACGGACTTGTTGAAATCCGTCGGATTCTCTAAGTGAGGTAAATGGCAAGATCCGGAAATATCGACGACCGAGCAGTTCGGAATATTTTTGGAGAGCCCATCGACGATGGCTCTGAGCCATTTTGGACCATTCTGAGTTTTGACCAGAAGGGTCGGAAGTTTGATCGACCGCGCGTCTTCTTTTGTAAAGATCGGAAATTCAGTTTCCAGTTCTCCGATCGTGATCCCGTTGTCCAGCATCATCGAACGAACTGGATCAGGAAGCTTTTCGAATGAACCAGAAATCTCACGGATTCCCTCATAGAAGTACTTCACGGCGCCGTTCAAGTCGCCACCATCGTAAGCTTTCAGCGTGAGCTTGAGGTTTCCATTCTGGAAACGCCTAGCCGACATTGCCGCCGAGAAATTACTGAAGAGAAATGCAAGCACCTGAAGTGGACTCTTTTCATTTTTTACTAGAATCGACGGTACGGCAGGCTCAACCAGGACGAGAGTGCGAAACAGCTCGGGATGTTTCCACACCGAAAATAGCGAGACAAAGCCGCCGTAGGAATGACCAATCAGATGGATGGGCTGTAAATTCAGGGCTTGGACGAAAGAAACTAGATCTTCCGAGTTATTCCCGACTGTGCTGTCGGTTATTTTGAAGTCGTTCTTGTTAGGGTACGCATGCCTCCGTGAAATCGATATTGCCCTAAACGAACTTGAGAAACTGTCGAGCTGGTTAGACCAGGCTCTAAGATCAGTCGGGATTCCGTGAACCATTACCACGGCATGTCCGGAACCGCGCTCCTCATAACTCAAATTCACATTTCCGGCTTTGATAGTCTGCAAAGCAAATGCCGATGTGTTTCGCGGACGCGAACGTTATAAGTGTGCAATTGCCCTTCCCAACTGGCGGGACGGCGTCTTTTGATCAATTCCATGGGTCTCGCCAGATGACTTTTCTATTCGCTTAAAGCAATCAGAGCCAGAATGTCGGCAAGCGCTTCCGCTTCCATTCTTTCTTGGTTTCAAGAGTACTATGAGCTAGTCAACACCGAGATTTTTTCCGTTTTTGAGAGAAAGCCTTCGCGACTGGATTTGACTGCTCAGGAAGCTGTTTCCGGAGGCAGACGGATAAGGGCGATCCTCGCCATGCTTTGGTGCGAGGCGCTTTCAGGCGATTATCGGGCTGCCATCCCCATTGCCGCGGCGTATGAATTCGCTCATTCGGCGGCACTTATCGAAGACGACATGATCGACGGTTCCAGATCAAAAGCTGGAATGGATTCTATGGTTTCCAAGTACGGAATCCCCCGTTCTATACTTGTGTCGAATAATCTCTTGTTTTACGCGCCCAAAATGATAGCAAAATATTCCAGATCGGGCATTGACTCCCTGACCATTTCCCGACTGCTCGAACTTCTCGCTGATTGTTGCCGCTCGACAGCCGCTGGTGAATTTTTAGACCTCGAAATGGTGCAGCTAGCGAATGTTTCTGAAGAAGACTATGAGGATATGATTAAAATGAAAACTGGCGCACTCATCGGCGCATCATCAGCCAGCGGTGCACTGATTGGAGTTGGGAACTCCGATGCAAAGATAATTGATGACGCCTATGTTTTCGGCGAATCTTTGGGAGTGGCATACCAGATCCAGGATGATCTCCAGGACTATCTCGGCGATGAGACTCTAATGGGAAAATCTGCTTTCTCCGATCTGAAGTACGGGAAGAAAAGCTTGGCATTGATTCACTGCCTTAAACGTTGCACGCCAGATGAAAGGAATTTTGTAAATTCACTTCTGGGAAAATCGGAATATCTTGACGAATCAAGTAAGGACAAATTGAAAATACTCTTAACGAAATACGGCTCAGACATCTACTGCAAGAAATCCTCAGCCAAAAACGTCGAAAAGGCTCAGTCCATTCTCAGTAATCTCCGGGAATCCAAGGCCAAGGCTAGGCTCTTTGAGCTCGTCGAGTATTTGTCGACGAGAAATTAGACCTATCCCTCATCAACTTGAAGTGTAACCCCATCAACCGCGGTCAAGGAGCCAAACTTTTTGGTTAGGTTCTCCGTCTCAATCAAACTTGGTCATGCTCTGAACATGAATTGGAAAACTTCTTGCGTACTTTGGATCGTCTGCAACATGGAGAAGTTTCTTAGTCGCCTATTTTTCAGAAACCGTGCATAAATGAAGTTATAGAATGCAAATTTTGCACAAATTGCATTCTATAAGAGGTCAGTGAGCAAAGGGGAACGAAACTAGTGGACGCAAGGGACTGCAGGATGAACTAAAGAGGATGGCAGAAAGAGCGTTTGTCCACCAAGGCACATCTTCAGAGGACATTCGTTCTGCTCCTTCTCCTCGTGGAAGAATTGTTGTCGGATTAACTCTTTGGACTCTAGAATCCTTCGTCACCCGGGAGTCATCCATCGACTCTTGCAAACTTTGAAATAATCAGGTCTTTTCGCCAGGAAATCCGAGTAAGCGAACAAGAGTTTGCAGGAATCAATATGGCCCAAGGGGATTAGATGCGCCGTTGCTCTGACGTTTGACAATGACGATGAGTCCGGGCTGATAAACGCGTTCGGACCAGACAAGATGTTTTACGTGAGTCAGGGGTATTACGACACCAATGAAGGTACGTGGCGTGTTCTTAGAATCCTTGAGCGACAAAACGTCAAAGCGACGTTCTGCATGGTGGCTAAGACAGCGGAAAAGAGGCCAGATGTCGCTCGGGCGATTGTAGAGAAGGGACACGAAATCGCTTCTCACGGATGGGATCACACACCCTACAACGAAAAGAAGGTCGAAGACGAGAAAATTGATCTCGAGAAAACCGTCGAACTGATCAGAAACATCACGGGCAAGAACGTGGTGGGACACAGGACTGCCAACTGGTGCCCCAGCAAAGACACGGTCAAACTCCTGAACAATTTAGGCGGGTTCATCTGGAGGGGTGACAGTCTAGACAGGGACGTTCCCTATATCCACAAGTTCAGTTCAGGAAACAACATCGTTGAATTGCCCAGCGCGGTTACTCTCGACGATTACGACAATTACGCCGAAAGAGGCTATTCTCCGCAGGAAGTCTTCGAGCTTTGGCGGGACGAGTTCGACGTTCTATATGAAGAAGGAAAATTCTACTGCCTAACAATGCACCCGTTCATGACTGGTAGACCCGCTGCTAGCAAGTCTCTGGAAAAGATAATCTGCCACATCAAATCGCATGAAGGCGTGTGGATCGCGAAAGCTGAAGAAATCGCGCGGTACTGGCTTTCGAGACCAGAAAGCTCCTAGCCGTATAAAACCACCGGAGTTCAAGTGATCCGGTACTCCCACCACAACAATACTGAAACAAACTAAAGGAACAAAGAAATAGAAGAGATGTGGTATGGGAATGAATTACGTTTCATTCCAAATCGCACTACATCTTCTTCATTTGCTTCTCAGACATATCGCCACCACAACCGTCACAGGTGATCATCTTGCTCTTCATTTCCGCAGGATCCATCTTCATTTCGTGGCATTCGCCGCACATCAAAATCACATTATCTTGTATCGACAACTTTGTACTTTATCTTTTTTTGAAAATTATTTACTGGCCTAGGCGAATAATTGAAAACTGCATCCTTTCTGCAACGAAGAGACCACCCCAACGTCCTTGAGTAGTGTGGATTTGTAGTCAAGGAACTTAGGGCAGTGCGGTTCAAAACTGACTGTTTACTTGTCCAACCCTGATCTATTTCGCCGTCCGGCTTTTCTTGAGATATTCGTAAAACTCCCAGACTGGAGAGTCCCTCTGTTCTTTCGGGAGACCCATTCCCGACGAATGTTCCTCGATAAATCCTAGCTCGGCTTTTGTGATTCCCTGCTCCGGCGTGTCACCTTCTTTTCGTTCTTCAAGCTTCCCATCCAAAATCTACCTGTCCCAGAATCTGAGTCCTGTCTTTCGAAACTTCGTCGGCATCTGTCTCAACCCTAGACCATAAGGCTTCGTTGAACCCCTTTGTTTCCAATTTGAAAAGATAATCGACGCTGTCTATCCCCAGTCTGACTAACTTCTTCAATTTTCGAGCCAGAGGTTCGATCTCCCGCAAGAATTTCTTGTTCGAGGTACCTGCATAGAGCGCATCAATCAAATTCGAATACATTGTCAGCTGGACCTGCAAACTTTCCGCTTCGTCCTCCCAATCAGATTTCTTTTCAAGCGAGGAGATCAGGTTTTCTGCGGTAAGCCGAAGCTCTTCGACTTCGCGAGTGTCGAGAACGCTCGCCTTCGAAGCAGCAATTATCGCGCTGATAGCTTCGTAGGATCTCTCGCGCGAATGGAGCCTTTCAATCGCGCTTTCAAACGATTTCTCAGGTGAATATTCCTCGGGGTCTGACAAATAGTCAGCAAGGGTCAGCAGCGAAACGCGGGAAGCTTCCGACTCATTCATCGGATTCGACAAGTACCCTGATAGATATTCAGGAAGGTCAGAGGATCTGCCTCTGAAGGGCCCAAAATTCAGACGGAGTCTGGGCGGATCATTCTCTCGGAAGTAATCATCCACGGGGTAGTTATCCCAGAGAATCGGTTTGCGTCGAATCGCCTTTCCGAAAGCGGAGGCGTCTTCTCTGGTTATTTGCTGAGAAACTACGTGAGTTCCTGTCCATAGAATATCCACGTGCGGATCCATCTCAGCTCCGATCTCACTCAGGTACTCGTTACTCGAGATCTTTTTCCCGAGGTAATCGTTCGCGTAGTATGTCGGGCAAAAAATTATCCGAATCTCTCCGTTCTCTTTTCGTAGTCGGTCTCTGACACCATTTATGAGATACGCGTGCGCTTTGGCCAGACTTCCAAACGCGTGCCTGTCTGCATCGTTTGTGAGTTCGGTTTGAATGTCATCGAGCAGAATGCCAATCCAGCTGCAACCCATGTCGATGACGTGATGCAGTTTCGCGATCAGAAGGTTCGTTTCTTCCGGATCAGAATACACAATGCTGAGTCCCGGGCTAACGGTAAAGACGAATTTCACTGAAGATGAGTTACAAGCCTCAATTAGTTCGAGCAGTTTCTGCGAAAGAGCTTCGGGGTATCTTTTCCGCCACTCGGCCCTGTGGAATTCGTCCTCTTTTGGGGCGTACATGTATGTGTCAAACTTCGCCTCACTCAAGAATCGAATCATGTAAAGCCTATCAATGTGCGACCATGGAGGACCGTAGAATCCCTCGACTATTCCGGAGGGAAAATTATCTTTTGGCAATCGGGCGTCGTTCCATTACTGATCAGAAAATAAATGATTCCAAAATGCGATGAGCCAATCTGGTCGTGAGCAGCTTCAGCTCCTATGACGCAGCTTTTTCATTCCGGCTCTCGGAATTCCCTTTAGAGTTTGACGTGACGAACGTCTTCTCCCTCCGCGTTAAGACGACCAGCGTGAGCCCCTGAACGAGCAGAGCCGCGCAGGTTGCAAAGATAAAAGCCGGACCTATGTTTGTCGCCTGAAGCGCGATAGATAGCGTTAGAAAAAAAGTCACGAACGAGAATAATCCATAGAGCAACCCGCGGAGGAGTTTGACAACCGCAGTAACACCCTTTGAAGTTTGATTGAAGACAACGAGGATGGAAGTGTAGATGGGGAACGGAGTAATCAAACCGCTAAGATGAGAACCAAGGATTGGCGCGACGCCGGTCACGGCTATTACGAATATAGTTGCGGCGATCATCCGGGCTGGGAGATCCCACTTTGGATAGTTCGAATTATCCTCGCTCGATATTATCCGCGGCATAATTTGAAGGGAGATGAGAAGAATCGCGACGACTATGAAGTACAACGGAAGTACCGAAATTGTGAGAAACTGCAGAACGAAAGTTATCCCCAGAACTGCGACGTATCCACCGATAAGGCAAACGGGCCATTTTTGATTCAGCCTGAGGGCTAGCCTGGCGTAAATTAGCGCAAATGCGATGCCCGACATCGATCCAGCAAGAACTGAAACAGATGCAGAAGCAGCAAATGAAGCACCCTGGTCCAGCGCGAGAAAGAATACAATCGGTGCGGAAGTAAGTGGCAGTCCTATTAGCCATCCGCTCACCGCAGATCCCCACCGTCGACCGACGAGGCTAGCAAGGGCGATTAGTGCCGGAGTTGCAACAATCTTCAGAATTAGAGTATCCATTCGGCCAGGCTCCGGAACAAATCACCTGATTCCATTCTTGAACGGCTAAATACTTTCGATTCTTATTTGCGAAGGTCAGATCGAAATGTCATTTCAAGACCTTTGCCAAAATTCGCCTTTCAGCTTTGATCCGATGCAGGACGAACGTCGAGCTCCGCATATTCAACTTCTTCGCGAGTTCGTCGGAAGTTATCTTCTTTGGGAGATCGTAATAGCCGAGATTGAATGCGCTCTTCAATACTTTGATTTGCGTGTCTGTCAGGCCGCTCAGCGGAGAATCAGGAGAAAACTTTGCATCGGCCAGCGCGATCACCTTGAATCGGATACCCGTTTTTTGGATTGTCTGAAGAAAACTCCTCACCTGCCTTGAAGTGCCCAAGAATGTCGCTCTAATATTTCCGTCCCTGATTTCGTACGCGGTCGACAGGTACCCTCCTCCCGCGATAAAACTGCTGCGTGGCAGACCAGCTTTTCGCCTTCTTTTTACAAAACAGATGAATGTTCCCTTCTTTTCCTTCTCCAGAATTTTAATGGAGATGTCATTTCTTTCGACAACCAAGTTGGACTCAGCGGGATCGGTCACTTCGATCCTACAGATCATGGCTGTCTCGCGCGGAGTATCTTTCAAAAAAGTCAGTATTTCCAAGGATCTTATTTCTCCGAACATTTCTTGCGAATCCCCCAGAAGGCTCCTCATGGAGTCGATTGGGGCTTCAACTACGACCCTGCGCATCCAAATTCATCCAGGAATGTACTGGTTGGCGCATGCTGTCTTAAGCTGAGTATGCTAGCTTCAACACATATCCATCCGGCCGATGCAATATTCTATTGGAATCGATTTCAATGAACCGCCCCAGAGGCATCGTGGTAGCTGCTTTTCTCATGATTCTTTTTGGTTTGGCCGAGGTTGCAACCGGCATTACCGGCAATTTTCTGAACGTCATTTCGGCAACTCCGACTTCGACGTACACGCTTGTATCATCATTAATTGGCTCCTTCTATTGCTTCGCTGGCGTGCTTATCCTAACCATGAGGAGATGGGGAGCTGTGCTCGCCATCGTCTTGCTGGTCGCTGACATCATCGGACGCATAGCTGATGGTCGGGATTGGACTCTTTCCTTTCAAAGGGATCGATGCAGTATCGATCGTTGCCGGTACTGTAATTGCAGCTGTCTTCGGAATCTACATCTGGTCGAAAATGGATCTATTCAAAAAATGAAAGTGCCGCTCTAACTGATATCTTCGGTTTCGTCTGATTTCGTCTTTCGTCCAGTCAACTTCTTGTCTGATGGTTTTTCGAACGAATCTTCAGAGTAGTCATCGGACTCCTTTCTCTCTTCCTCCTTCTCTTCGCCCCTTTCAAATTCGATAAACTCTTCGTCATTCTTCCCCAAGCCGGTACCCTCGAGTCCCGGAGGTTCCGCGCTGTTCATGTAGGGGTCAATCCATTTGCGAGTCTTCTTGAGATCTTTTTCCACAATTTCATCCATGGGATCAGACATGAAGTAATCCACCTTGAGCCTTTACAGTCCTTCAGACGTGCGGTTTATCTAAGGTTAGCGATAGAATTATCCTCTCGTTCGACGGCTGACTTTAACGGGAAGAAGCTTACCGCGAACCATTCTGACTGAAAGTCCCTATTGCAGTGATTATGAGCAGGAGCCCGTCGGGCGGGAAGCGGGATCATATGTAGCCGAGACATTTGGACGGATGATACCGGCCGAAGAGAAGAAGTAAATCACGACGTACCCTCCGCAGCCTTCCGCCAGGGTGAAGGTATCAGACTGCTTCTCGGTACTGCTGTACTTTGTGTAATTTCCAGAAATCGTTTTGCTCGTATACCACTGGACAAACTGCGTGCTGTTGAAGTAATACACAGTCAGGGGGGCGGTGGCCGTGAAATTATCGTGATAGTCGAAAGTATCCGGGACGGTCTCGAACAGGAAGTACCCTGAACTCACGTTCACCGGAACGTTCCAGATGACGAAGGTGTTTGTCTTGTTCTTTAACAGCGTAATGTTGTCCATGAGCACCGAAACGGTGTTTTGGAGGGACGAACTCTGGGATTTTAGCGAGGAAATGATCCCCTGGAGTGCCGTGATATTGCGGCCGACGCTAATCAGACTCTGATTGAGAGAATCGACCTGGTTAGTCAGGTTCGCGTTGGCGGCTCTGTATTTCAATATCAGGGTAGCGGCGGTTTGAATTGTGCTTTGTTCTTGGGTCAAGTTTCCCTGAAGCGCGTTCACCAGCTGCCTTTCGGTTTGAAATGGAGCTTCATACTGGGAGTAAGTGTAGTAGGCAAAATAACTAGAAAACGAGAGCAGAACAAGCAAGATGACGATGGTCGCTACAACCCTTGAGGAAAACTTTCTGCCAATTCTCGAGATGATTCTAGCCTGGGTGATTCCATAGTTTGGAGTCCCCGCGGCGATGTAATTCATTACCTGATCGTAACAGTCGGGACACACGTCCAGCAGTTTCTTCGATTCTCCGACAATGGGCTTTTTGCACTTGTCGCATAGGAGCATGCCTACCTCTTAGAGGGCCAAGATATGAATACGTTGCGAGTAGATTCTATAGATTTCCAAAATATTGAGAAGTGCGAGAAAAAGGACGAATCGTCGACGGGTACTATCTGAATTATCTCAACGAGAAAATAGGATCTGTGAAAATCTAGTGCTTACTGTCATCTAAACTTCCAGATGGCTTTCGATTATACAGATTCGAATTCTTCCATGGTTCGTCTTTCGACTTCGTCGTTCAACGCGGTAATTTTTCTTAGGGCTATCGACTTTTGACTGGAATCAGATATCGTAAGTTTCGAAGACAGCTTTCTTTCAATCGAGTCCAGTTGCATTTGATAAAACAGAAGATCCTGATGCAGATCAGTCTTCGAGGCTCTCTTCAGATTGTAAGAATATTGAAGAATATCAATGTCAGCGGGGCTACGCTCAAATTTCGGGCCTGCAAACGTACTTTCGCTCATTTCAAATCATGTACATGCGTCCAGTCGGCGTTAAAAGGCTTCAATCCCAATAATTACACCATGTAATGACTCGATTGGGTAAGTATTCTCGAAAATTTCCTGATACAGGAGAATTCCGAATTGGTTTAATGAACCTAGTTCTTCCGGATTAATCATTTCTCAGATTTTTCCTCTTTAGAAAGCAGGAAAATTCCCTTTTCAGCAAGAAGGTTGGGAAGTGTCTTCACTTTCTTGCCATTTGTTACGTAAGCGGAATCTTTGATTTCGATTTTTTTTATCTTGCAGTAGTCAAAAAAGTTCGAGATGCTCAAAAAATGCAAATTCGGGGTGTCGTACCATTCAAAAGGCAAAGCAGGTGTCACGGGAACCTTTCCGCGAAAAAGAATCTGGAACCTGACCGTGTAGCGGCCGAAATTGGGAAAACTCACAACAAGGTTTTTTCCAACTCGCAGTGCCTCGCTCAATGCATAATCTGGGCGCTTTGCTTGTTGCAAACTTTCGCTGAGTATTACGAAATCGAAGGAACCATCCGGGTACCCAGACAGACCTGCATCAATATCCTCATGAAAAACGTTCAGACCCCTCGCGACGCACTTGTAGATCAGCTGTTCGTCGATCTCTGTCCCCTGGGCGTGCACGTTCTTTTCTTTTACGAGGATTGAAAGTAGCTCTCCGTCACCACACCCAAGATCTAAGACGTTCGAGCCCTCATCGACCCAATCAACGATTATTCTGTGCTCGAGCTTCATTTACAAGAGTTCCCTTGGCATTCCCGTTTGTCACGGAATTCAGAAAGTGGCTGATCAGGTGCGTCTCCTCCTCGACTTTCAAGAGAAACGCATCATGGCCGTAAGTTGAGTTGACTTCGCAATACGTCGTTTCAAGGCCCGCCAGTTTGCACGCCTTCACTATCTCCTTCGACTGGTACGCGGGATACAGCCAGTCGGACTTGAACGCGATGACCATGACCTTTGCCTTGACACCCTTGAAGACCTGGTCAATGCTCTTCGAATCCAGGATGTCGCAGTAGTCCATCGCCTTCGTAATGTAGAGGTACGAATTGGCGTCAAATCGCTTCACAAAGTCGTCGCCGCGATATTCGAGATATTTTTCAACTTCGAAGACCGGCTCGAACTTTGAATCCTTCGAGGGCTTCCTGGTCCTCCTGCCGAACTTTTCGTTCATCGAGATGTCGCTCATGTAGGTTATGTGCCCCACCATCCTGGCGACCGCAAGTCCCTTCACCGGTGGCTCATGGCCGTAATAATCCCCTCCCCTCCAGTTTGGGTCGGCAATGATCGATTGTCTACCAACTTCATCCAGTGCGATTTGCTGAGGGGAGTGCTTCATCGTGGTGGCGATCGGAATCGCGGAACGTATTCTCTCGGGGTAGGCGATCATCCACTGCAGAACCTGCATTCCGCCCATAGATCCACCCACTACGCAAAGCAGCCTTTCTATGCCCAGATAGTCTACCAGGAAGCGCTGCGCGTTCACCATGTCTCGAACCGTTATGATCGGAAATTCTGACCCGTATGGTTTCCCGGTCCTTGGATTGACGGAAGAAGGACCAGTCGAACCGCGACAACCGCCTAGTACGTTAGAGCAAATGACAAAGTACTTTTCAGTGTCAATGGCTTTGCCGGGTCCAATCATCGTGTCCCACCATCCCGGATTGGCACCCTGCTCACCCAGGCTGGTCGCATGCGCGTCGCCTGAAAGTGCGTGGAGCACCAGGATTGCATTCGACTTGGAGTTGCTTAGCGCCCCGTAGGTCTCATACGCCAGCGTTATCGGACCGAGCATTTCTCCACTTTCGAGAACCATCTCATTCGGTGGACTGGCGAAAGTGAAGTACTTCGTTTTGTTTTGAAGGATAGATTGGGACTGATCTAACATGCTTCAGGCGAGGCACTCCGGGACAGCTTTCCCATCCTATCTCTTATTATGAATCTAAGTGTACCGCTCAATCCCTCACTGTGTCGAAGCTCCCAGGGCCTGCTCAAGGTCGTCTTTGATATCTTCAAAGTCTTCGATGCCTATAGAGAGCCGCACATAGTCTTCGGTGACTCCAGTTGCTTCCTGCTCCTCTTTGGTGAGCTGCTGGTGGGTTGTCGTAGCCGGATGAATTACCAGGCTCTTGGAATCACCAATGTTCGCGAGATGCGAGAATAGTTTGACCGAGTTGATGAATTTCTTGCCCGCCGGCGCTCCACCCTTGATTCCAAACCCGACGATCCCTCCGTAATTCCCTTTCAAGTACTTCTCCGCGAGCTTGTGAGTTGGATGATCCTCCAGACCCGGATAGCTAACCCACGAGACAGCCGGATGGGATTTCAAAAACCGCGCGACCTTCAGCGCATTCTGTGAATGTCTTTCCTGCCGCAAGGGGAGTGTCTCCAATCCTTGGAGAAAGAGGAAAGAGTTGAAGGGACTCATGGATGGTCCCAAGTCTCTGAGCAACTGCACTCTTGTCTTGATTATGAACGCGACGTTCCCCAGTCCCGGAAAGTTTCCAAAAACGTCCCAGAACTTTAGACCGTGGTAAGTCGGGTCTGGCTCGGTGAACTCGGGGAATTTGCCATTACCGTAATTGAACTTCCCAGAGTCAACGATGACACCTCCGATTGAAGTGCCGTGACCCCCGATGTACTTTGTCGCAGACGAGACGATGATGTCAACTCCGTAATCGAACGGCCTGACTATCCCAACACCAATCGTATTGTCAACAACGAACGGAATACCTGCGTCGTGCGCAATCTTCGCGAGGGCTTCAAAATCCGGTACGTCGAGTTTCGGATTTCCAATGGTTTCGGCGTAAATCGCCCTCGTCCTCGGAGTAATTGCTTTCTTGAATTCTTCCGGCTTCGTAGACTCGACAAATTTTGCCGTCCTTCCTAATTTCGGAAAAGTATAGTGGAACTGCTCGTATGTTCCTCCGTAGAGGTTGTCCGCGGATACGATCTCATCTCCGATCCGGGTAATTGCAAGAAGTGCCAATGCTTGAGCCGCCTGGCCGGAAGAAACGGCGAGTGCTCCGCTACCACCTTCGATTGCTGCGATCCTTCTCTCGAAAACATCGGTGGTCGGATTCATGATCCGCGTGTAAATGTTCCCGAACTCTCTGAGCGCGAAGAGATTCGCCGCGTGATCTGTGTTCTTGAAAACGAACGACGTCGTCTGGTAAATCGGGACTGCTCTCGCGCCGGTTGTTGGATCAGGAGCTTCCTGGCCCGCGTGGAGCGCCGTTGTACTGAGACCTTTGTAAGGCATGTAATTTCTGGTTGATATACGGTATTTATGGTTCTCTTTGGGTTACCGATCCGCACCAAATCATGCTGTTTCTGCGTGTATCTAATCGCTACCTGAAGACAACTCTAATATCGAAATAGTAATTCCACAGAGAAGTTTATCGTACGAGCTGAAGCTTTTCATCAAACAGGTTGACAAGTGTTGTATTGGCTCTCCAAACCAAATCAATCTACGAAGATAAATCTGGCTCAGACGGTATTCGGATTCTTATAACCAGGTTTTATCCTCGTGGTGTAAAGAAGGAACGTTTCGATTTCTGGATACGCGGTGCATCGCCGACCCCAGATCTTTTGAAAGAATACAAGACTGGTGTTATTGGGTGGGCAGAGTTCTCGAAAAGATTTCGGAAGCAACTAACTAGCCTTGAAGAAAGCAAAGCCGCGATAGATTGCATAGTACAGCTTTCCAAGGATGCAGACGTCACCCTCTTGTGTTATGAGAAGGAGGGAGAGAACTGCCATCGAACAATGGTGAAATCAAGGGTGGAAAAATTATTGAAGAAAAACATGAACGGGGAATTTAGCTGAAAAGCTTTGACCCCGAGCAGATTCTCCTTTCAATCATTTCTTATCTCCTCGTTAAGCTTCCTTTGCGACTGTTTCACGAATCAAAGGCGCCACGCGAGTACCCAGCAATTCGGTAGCTCGCATGAGCTTTTCATGAGGCAATGAAGATACGCTCATTTGAAAAGTGACCCGTGACAGTCCGCCAAGCGCTTTGCTGTGGTGAATAATTTTCTCAGCTACCTCGTCAGGATCCCCGATCATCAATGCACCGTTTGGACCTCGCTGAGCGTCAAAATCAGCTCGAGTCACCGGCGCCCATCCGCGTTCTTTTCCAACATCGGTGAACGAGCGCGCATAGCCTGGGAAAAAGTCGTCAGCCGCTCTTTGGGTTGTCTCTGCGACGTAGCCGAGTGAGTGCATGCCCACCTTCAACTGATCAGGTGAGTGTCCGTAATCGCTGCCGGCGTCCCTGTAGAGATCGACGAGTGGTCGGAAATCACGCGTTTCGCCGCCTATGATCGCCACCATTAATGGTAAACCCAATGCACCGGCACGAACGAACGATTCCGGAGTTCCGCCAACGCCGATCCATATTGGCAGGGGATTCTGCAGGGGCCGCGGGTACACTCCCTCTCCGGTGAGGGGAGCCCGATACTTCCCGGACCAGGTAACGTGCTCGTTCTCACGAATCTTCAAGAGCAGATCGAGTTTCTCTGCAAAAAGAGCATCGTAATCTTTGAGATCCAGTCCGAAGAGCGGAAAAGCCTCGATAAAAGAACCCCGACCGACCACCATCTCTGCTCGGCCCTTCGAGAGTAGATCAAGTGTAGCAAAGTTCTGAAAGACGCGCACTGGGTCGGCAGCGCTCAGCACAGTCACGGCACTCGTGAGCCGAATGCGGCTAGTTCTTGCCGCCGCCGCTCCGAGAATGACCGTCGGTGCCGAATCGAGGTACTCCTTGCGGTGGTGTTCCCCAATTCCAAACGAGTCCAGTCCAAGACGATCCGCATATTCTATCTGTTCGACCAAGTTCAGCAATGGCTGGGATTCGCTGACTGAAAGGCTTGCATCGTCGTAAGCTGCCGCAAAGCTATCAATTCCAATTTGCATTTGTGTCAAACGCCCGTTAGAGAGCCACTGATACTAGCAAAAAGGTTGTATTAATACTCCTAAATGCACAGAAAGAAAGTGATTTTCCTCAGAGCAAGCATTTTGATCATAAACAATCTTAGTTGATTCTTCAAAAAATCGCACGGACCAAAACGAGTCCTCGATGTGATTAGGCGGTTTTTACCTTTTTGGATCGCGAACTCACATGCTTTTCCTTCTTCTTCTGGGCTTAGATCCCGCCTTCTTTCCAATCCTTGCATTCAAACGATAATTGTATATCTAAATCGGTACACGCTTCGGTAACAAAAGCGAATTCACGCAGGTAAATCGATCGAACATTGAAGTGTAGCGACGCATGGACATTACTGTCTGAAATATCGGACAAGTCGATCACGGAGCGAATTCCGCAGGGCGACCTCGATTTTCTCTCGACCAACGGCTATGTCTCGCGGACTTCGAAAGCGGACTACGATCAGGCCGCAGCTGAAGTTGCCGATTTGGAACAGAGAAGTCAGCAGATTGAGGCCGTACGAGCCCAAGAAGAACGGAGCGAGGAGACGCTCGCTCAGGACTTGAAGAAAACTCAAGGCATCACGTTCCACTTTCAGGGCGAAGAGGAGAAGCAACGAGAGCTCCAGCAGGTCGAACAGGACAAGGAGGCGCTTTCCAAACAGGAATTGGACATTAGAGAAAGTAACTTCGACGCCAGCGAACTAGTGCAGAAAAAATCGTCGCTCGACAGGCTAGTTCCCTTCGGTGATGAATATGTTGCACTTACTGATGCAGGAGTAATCATGTTGAACGATCTAGGCGCCAGGAACTATCGGGTTGCCGACGTGGAGTTCTCCGACTTTATCCAAGAGAGCAAAGCCACAACTGACGAACTGACAGCCATTGCGCAAAGAGCGAGTTCTTATGTCTCCACATTTCGAGCAAGAATTTCCGATTACGCACCAGCTCCTGTTTACACCGAAGACAGCAGAGGTGACATCAATGAAGCTGAAACGGCAAAGCCAGAACCAGATGAGTCTCAATTGTGGAGCGTGGCAATAGGTCTGGCAAAGCTCCAGGGCGATCAAGACCAAATGACGGCGCGGTTCTTCGCGGCAATGGACGAGCTCCGGCGTTTCAACTCGTCTATCGAAAGCAAGATGATGGCGGCAGAAATCATGACGGCGACTCACGCCGACTTTAGCAGTCTCTCGGATGACTTGACATATCTTGAGGAGAAGCTCAGAACTCAGGCTAACGTGGCCGAGGAATCATCGGCTGGCATCGCGGCCACGCTTCTGTATGCGAAGACCCCTGATGAAACGACGGACGCCGCATTCGACAAATTTGTGCAAAATTCCAAACTAACTGATTCGCACGAAGCAGCGGCGATTCTGTCCATAACAAACATTCCATCAGATCAGTTAACCGAAAAGTTCCGGGCGTTCAAATCACTGTTCGATGATTGGGGACACTCTACTTCGGAGGACACAGACCTTGCCTCTGCTTATCTGGCAATCTCAGGTTCTGAAGTAGATCAGGTCAAGCCGAAGCTGAACACAATCGTAGATATGATTCAGAATGACTTGCAATATCCACTTGTGGCAGCTGCCATACTTACTTCGATGTCAACACTCGAAGCTGCCGAAGTAGTCGATCTCATGGAGAAGGGCGCGTCTATACTGGGGAATTATGCAACGGGCTTGGGTCGTTCCGAACTGATAAGTCTCGCCGTCAGGATGGTTCACGGGGTCAACAACGAACTCGCGAAGAAATTGGATCCGAATGCTAGGATGAGCAATACACCAGTTCAGTTCACGCACACTCAGCAGCAGGCGATGCAATCTACGTATGGTGGACAGAATTATTATGGAGGAGGCTACTACGGTGGATTTCCATTCTTCTGGTACTACTTTCCATTAATCATCGCGCACAATTCTTACTACACAACGTACAACAAGATCACCGGTTCTCACGAAGCGCATTCTCACGGCGTCGGAGGATTCTGGGGTTGACACGGATAAGACCGGTCTTTGTCCTCTTTCTGTCGCTCACTCTAATTGTCTCCGCGATCGGATTGCGCATGGCGCCGAAGGCCGTAGCATTCTCCCAGGGAGACTACTTCAACTATCACGAAGTCGAGACCGTCGCAAACGGTACTGGCAGCTGACGCGGGCTACACGGACCAGAGCGTTGTTACCGGAGGAGAAACTATGGACGGTGTTAGCGGTTCGACCGTATTCGCGAACTATAGTTACTCCTACTCGTTCAGTGACAATCAGGGCAGTAGCACGTCATCGACCGTATCAGGAAGTTACACGTGGTCTGATTCTAGCTTCCTGTACGTTGACGGAACTGACGATGAACAAGGTTATGTGAATCCAACTATCTGGTTCGCGATGAATAATGCACTGCCAGTGGGTGGCACGTTCGTCCTGCTAAACACTCAGATGACTATCATGTCCAGAAATTACAGTTTTTACCTTCCTACCGAAAATCAGAAGGACACGACCATTTTTGCGCAAGGAAGTGGAAGCTACACCGGAAGCCCCGAAGACAACGCCTATGGTAACTTCAGCGCCAAATACACATGGGACGTGTACTTTGATCCTACTACGGGCTACATCGTCGGATACCACTACGTGGAACAGGACGTTTCGCCCAACGGCAACGGCACGGGATTCGGCTTCACTGATGATTTGTATGTAACTTCAACCAGTTATCTGCTATCAGTGGTGTGCTGTTCGACGACTCTGACAATCTTTACTTCTAGTTCCTCGACTTCATTGACTTCGATGACCGCTACTCCAACTACCTCTTCTATTAGTGCAACGACTGTTGTTGGTCCGACAAGTATCACAACCAGTAATTCAGGAACGCCATATGTCGATTACATTTTAGTGGTCGCTGCAATCGTCGTGGTTGTTGTAATTGTCTTTTACGATTTCTCTGTAAGACGTAAATCGGATACGAGTAAATCGAACATGGGCAACCCATCCGCTGGAACTTAAGGTGACATTCATTGGTACTAGAGTTTAGGGCAAAATCTTCCATGAAAATGAAGGGTATGCCTCTCACTTTGAATGTATATGAATCTTCGAAAGTGCAGACCAACAAACATTTTCAAAACGTTGAGCTGCCCGACTTTGAGAGGATTTATCTTCCAGATAGCATGAGCCATTTCACAGACCTCTCTCCGTTAGGGCGGAAAGAATTCATCCAGGACGACAACAGAAGCGTTGTTGGTTCGAAGTCTTCTCTAACTATAGATGGTACGAACTTTTATCAGAACGTAAAGGGCATCGGTTCGACTACGGGTCCGTTTTCTCGCAAACCGTTCCAAAAGACCGAGATATGCAGTTTCCTGAAGAGTTCTGTAATAAAAAACAAAATTATGAACGCTAAAGAAAGTATGAGACCACGCTATATCACAGGAGAATTGTGGTCTAGAGGTTCGCCCTACGGCGGACAAGGATTGGACTATGCATCAATCGCGATGAGAGCGGCTGAAATGGCCGACGCACCCACATCCATTCACGGATTTAGAATCGCTCCAATCGTAAAGATAGTCCATTTTCCCGAGGAATTTCAGGATGAAGCCAAGAAAGTATACTGGTACCGCAGATTCAAGCAGCCGATAGTTCAGGAGGAAAGGCTTGTTCCGTCCAACATCAGGATCTATTTTCATTCCGATCACACGCTCGGCGATGACACGGGCTGGGTCTATGACCTCTTTGGAATAGACAGCAACGACGAAGCCATGGAGTTCGAGAAGAATTTTCTAAAGAGTGGCATGGCCGTCCTGACGCTGTTTGCTAGGTCGATGAAGAATAACGACAACGGAACTCACAGCGGACTGGACTTTTACGATGTCTGGCTGGACAAAGACGCGGTCTTGGCTCCCGATGGCACAATCTTCTGGGCAGACCTCGAAGGATTGGAATGGATAACGGTCTGGGACAAAGATCCTGAGGGCGGAAAAGACCCCATCGAAGAGAAAATGGAGTACCAGATCTACAGATCAATGTACGAGCTAATGTATGCTTACGAGCAGATAGAAATCGAACGCGTCAGACGGTTCGGCTACGCTGCTGATAGGAAACTACACTTTGAGTACCTGCTGAAAGACACCCTGAAGGACGACGAGGTCATCGAGCTTGTCCGCGAGCCAGACCGTCTCGATCTGAACATAGGCAATGTACTGGGAGAAGAAAGCGCGACGAAGAAATTTACGATTATTGATTGGTGAAAGTCAATCTGTCAGAAATCCAAGTTTCCGAAGTAAAGGACGCATCCGAGATCGACGCCTTTCCGAAGGGCGTCACGTTCTTCGAGCCCTACCTTAAGCACGACCTGAAAGAGACGGTTGAAGCAGGTGGAGAAGCATATCTCGCAAAGACTTCCGACGGAGTCATCACAGGTCTGTTCATGTACGACGGGTATGAGGAGGGCGGAACGATCTACACAAATTCGCATGAGGTCTTTGATAAATTCTATGGACTGAAGGAGTTCACCTTTCTCTATTCAGAACTCAAAACGGAGCACCCCAGCCAAGCTTACGATATTTGCACGATGAATATCGAAAAAGTAAAAGCTGTTCCCACTCATAATTTCAAGTATCAAGTCACCCTCATCGAAAACGACGTTGATGAAATTGAGCGATTCATGGTCGCCGCAAGTCCCGGGACGAACCAGAAATGGGTTCGGGTCGCTCTAAACAACGGAGACATATGCTCCGTTGTTAAAATTGGAGATCGGATTGTCGGGATGGGATGGGCATCACTCGTCGGTGATATAGGCAGGGTACACACTCTTTACGTAAAGCCGCAATTCAGGAGAACGGGAATGGCGCAGGACCTTCTCTACGCACGCCTGATGTGGCTGAAGTCGAGGCACGCACGTTCAGTCTTCGCTGAGATTTCGCACGATAACATCGCATCCCTGGCTCACGTCATGAAGATGGGCATGACGGTGTCGGGGCAAGTTTTCGAATACTTCAACAAAGAGCCCGACGACTCGAAATCGATTCGCAGGCCCACCGAAGACGAAGGCAGCTAGAACGGCGAAACGCGCATTCCACCTAATATTTAGTGTTGCATTCGAACCCTCGGAGTTCGGAGATCGTGCGACTGAACCATCATCCACCTTGTTTTCTTTCCACCGATAAGGTGCGCGTCTGAAAAGGCTGAGTGTTTGTTCTAGAATCGTTGAGCCGAGGCGCTCCGCAGACTAGTCATCTGTATTTCCAGACGACAAGGCATATGGAACCCTTCAGTTCTGAAGCGATTCTTGAAATTGCGAAATGAAGGAGCTTCAGTTAGTAGAAAAAAGGTGGATCCAAGGTAACGAGAATCAAAAGCCGCCGAAAGAAAGGCAAACCAGACCAATCAAAGTAATCACAAGAATAACAGCGCAGGCGCCCGCTTGCAGTAACTGCGAGATCCCGATTTTGTTCGTGCTCTCGAAGGCAGCCGAAGCGAGTATGCTGACGAAAGACGCAATTCGAGAAGTGAGGAGCGCAAAATGGTTTGGAAATCTCAGCGAAGATGACCTCAAAGCACGTTACCCGGGATCTAAAAGGTTGATTGTCGATAGCGTGATCAAGTTTGCCCGAAAAAATCTCGTCATAAAAAGCGAAGTTCTTGGAGTAGGCGATGGTATACCCCTCGGCACTTGGAAAATCACAGAAAAAGGACTTGCTAGAGCGCGCGACGAAATCGGCGGTTGGACCGCTAGGTATCGACATCATGAGGCAGTTATTATTGAATACGAAGAGAAGAGTTGATGGACGTTTGTCGATCCTTAAGAGCAGTACAAGCAGCACCACATACCCATGACTCATGGAATTGAGAGATAGTGGCGCCGCGCCCACATTGGACGGTCCCTGTCAATTTTCGCGAGCGTGACAGATCGGTTCTCGACTCCGCTATCGTCCTCGCTGAGGCAGATCGGACCGACATTACATCAGTCTTTAGGAACGCGCTGGCGGAATATGTGAAGTCTCGACTCGAAACTCAGGACTGCGGAGGATCTAAGAAGATGGATGATTACTTGGACTTGACATCACAAGGAGCTTTCCCTACGTCGAAACTTTTGTCTCCAGAAGAGCTAAAGCGGTGGAACGATTCCGACGTTCTTGCTGCCGCAAAACTAGTACGTTCAAGAAAAATGGAGCTGGATGGCGAATTAAGACGGAGGGGCTACTTTTTCAAATGGTAATGAGAATCGAACCTTCCTCTAATAGATCCTTCTCCTCTTTGGCTATCATTGATCGCATATCCGCTCAAATCATTGATCGCATATCCGCTCAAATCTCGGGAGATTAGAAATGATCTCCAAACCGGGTTTTCAGGAAAGCTTCAAACTTAGTTGACGAATTGTTCTACCTTACGATGAAAAAGATCGACCAACACCAAACTAATCTCCTGGGTTATTATCCTGTATACCCGCTTTTTTCCGTGGGGTTATGTACTCCGGAATCGATTGTACTCCAAAGGAGTTTGTGAGCCGATTGAATAAGTTTGCACATGCGCGAACTGTGGAGCCCATCCCTATCGATCTGATCAATCAACCAGAGAAGTGGCGAAGGATTCTCGAAGCGAACGTGGACATTTTTGCTGAGAGCATGCGCCAAAACGGCCAACTACAACCTATTGGCTTGGTGCCGGCAAAAGAAGTTGGACGATACGACATCAAGTGGGGTGAGCAGCGCCTCCTAGGCGCCAAAAAGTTAAACTGGACACACATCGATGCTGTCGTGCTTCGCGACGTTAGTAAGGCCGAGGCTGATCTCATGACATTGGACGAGAACATCGCCCGGAACGGCTACTCCTGCGTTCTGGAAGAGGCATGTGCACGCACGCAACAGAAGGCGTTGTACCTTCAATTACATCCGGAGACAGGTCGAGGGGGCGACAGACGTAGCAACCGGGCTTCAAACCCGAATAATTCGGTTTTGGTCGAGCCATTTACTGCTTATGTCGCTAATGAAACGAACCAGAGTAGTGACCGGGTCGAGCAGCTGGTCAGGATTGGAACATCACTCGGACCTTATGCCGACACCCTGTATGGTACGCCGATCGCAGACTCTTTTACAGAGCTGCTCGCTCTTTCTCGTTGTTCAAAAGACGAGCTCCCTCGACTAGTGGAGCACATTTGCAGCGGCAGAGCTTCAAAGGTCTCAGATGCCAAGAACGTGACTGTCACCACGGGCACGTTTACACGTTCGGATGAGAGGCGCAAACTGGGAAAAGGAGCGAGCAATACCCGTCAAAGTGAAATAGTTCCTTCCGAAGGTGATGAAATCCAACCGCAAAGGAATCCTAACAGCTACAACCAATACGTCGCGCTCGCTCGAGAAAAATTAGTCGAGTTAGAGGATGCTGCCAAAATGGATCCTCAGATGCTCGCGGAGTATTTGACCGCTGTTCTTCCGGTTAGGAATCCAAACCTCTGGCAGCGATTCGTGTCCGCAGTTTACGATCCGTGAAAAGGGTACCAGGGCGTCTTAGAAACACTAGGAAATGTATTCGGGCGTGCGCCCACCTATCTTGGTGTAACGGACGGCAGCATTGTCGCGAGTGTTCAGCCACCGCCTTTACTCGAGTGGGCTCAGGCGAGGCTGGAAGAGGTCTTGAAGGCAAGAATCCTGATCTCTGCTCCTCCGACGGGTTTTTGCCCCCACTGCGGTTTTCTCTTATCCTATGTGGAAAGTAGATTTCTTGAAGGTCGGATCGAGCTTCGACTCTATTGTGAAGTTTGCAGGCGTGAAGTTAACTTTGAATGCCCAAGGTGCGTTGGTAAGACACTCGGCTTTCGCCTACCTAAGCACCTCTTTTGCCGTTACTGTATCTTCGAGCTAGAATTGGAAATTCCTCCGAGGCACAAGGCCGACTTAAAGGACGCGCTTCAGGCATACAATCAAGGCGCGTCTGATCCGCGACTGCGCGGTGGGATATTCGTCTTTCGCGACGGTACGGAAGTGACTGAATTATGCTCGTGGGACGAGCAAGGTATTTTCGTATCAGGTGCGGGGAAAATTGAGAGTCGACGGCTAAAGGAACTCAATGAAATGTCTGGCATCCAATAAGTCAAACTCCGCCCATCGTCCCGGTTATTGTCTTAGGTTTCGTGGTTAATCTCCACTTCCAGCGAAACCGACTTCGGTCTCGGAGTCACGCCGAATATTTATCCCTTATGATTGTAATGAATTTATTCCTGATGCGAGTGAAGAATTAGATTCTTCGCGTCCCTGACACTGAGATGTCTCCAACCCGAAGCGCTCACGTATCTTGGAGAGTGACGCCCACGGAAAAGTTGTGACAACTGTGGAAAATAACAACAGGGCCTGACTAAACTAATTGATCGGCCATTTTTGCGATTCGACAATTTTGCCGTTGTTTATTGACATCCAAGTGCTCTTGTGACAGGCGACGCAAGGCACCGGCCCCTGAAAGTTAGACAGATCTCCGTACGGCTCGATCACAGATCCGCAATACGCACATGTGGCGTCTACCATGTTTATTCCCGGCACGAAGAAAGATCCCCAATGCCTAAAATCTTTCGGAAAATTTCTCCCGAAAACTTAAGTGAGCAGTACAATCTTTCGGCGATAGTTGTCATTATCTGTGTCATCCCAAAGCGGGTTAGCTCCAAATCAGTATTACGGCAATCGTTGGATAATCTATTCTGCCCTCGGCGAGCCTGTCATCAGGGCAGAGGACTGGCATCTGAAAACCTCCGGGCTGGTTGAGACACCGCTTGAACTCTCTTTTGACGAGATGCAGAAGCTCCCTCAAACAAGGTTCACGAAAGATTTCCAGTGCGTAACCCGATGGTCGATTAAGGATGTAGTCTGGGACGGAGTTCCATTCACCGAAGTTGCGAAGCGTACCGGAGTCAAGCCAGAAGCAAAGTGGGTCATGTTTCGTTGCGCCGATGGATACACCGCGCCCGTGCCACTTGAGGACGCGATGTCCGAAGATTCTATGATCGCGTTTGGAATGAACGGAAAGCCGATTCCCCAGCAGCAGGGGTACCCCTCCCGTCCCTTCATCTCGCACCTCTATGGCTGGAAGAGTGCAAAATGGATGGATGAAATCCAGTTCATACCGGAGTACGAGGACGGTTACTGGGAGATGTACGGATACAATGAAAGGGCCAACATCTGGGAGGAAGAACGGTTCAAGGGACATCAGGGAAAGCAGTACCGACACAGAAGTACGGGCTTCCAACAAATTTGAATAGCTGCTCTATTCCTGTTTGTTATCGCCCTAATTGATAAAAACCGAGTAGAGAAAATAGTGAGCCATTGCGGGTAGGTGAAGCGTCCGTCTTGCCTCCTCAGGTTGACACTGATCAAAAACCATCAACGTCGACGACAGCTTTGGCGAAGTCCTGGGGGCTTCTTGAGGCATGTTGTGACCGATACCATTTCTCATTTCGCCTCGGACAACGTCATCTCCAGGTCTGCGAGAAAGGTCTCGATCGCTGCTCCGACGGCTTCCGGTTGATTGATCTGGACGAAATGGCGGGCGCCATGAATCAGAACAACAGAGGCCCGTGGAGCCTTTGCGAGAATTCGCTGAAAGAGTAAGCGCCTTTCGCTGTCAGGCATACCTTTCGTGAATGATTCGGTCCCGGCCAGTACCAGAATCGGCACCCGCGCCTTGCCTAGATCTGGGCGGAGATCGGCCTCAAGCAGCTCCACAATGTAGTCCGCGACCGCATTAGGGTCGCTTCGTCCGGAGAATTCCATCATAGCGTCCGCCTTCGCGGGGTCGTTCATCCGGGCCCGAAAGAAAGCACGGGGAGCGCCTCGATGAATTGCTGCTGGCTCTTACCTCGTCCCAGTTCGTTGGCCAGCTTTTCCCCCGCGGCGCGTCGGACGGCAGGGTCAGCGTCTGCCAGAGGTCCAAGCACGGGAAGACCGTCGAGGGCGATCACGCCACCAGTTAGGTCGGAAGCCTCGATTGCGACTCTGTAAGCAATGTGTGCGCCAAGGCTGTGTCCGATAAGAACGGGCTGCCGAACCCTCTGCTCTTTAATCAGACGAATGATGTCCGCCACCACCTTGTCATAAATGGGCGGTTCGACAGGGGGGCGGCCGCAGAACCCGGCGAGGTTCAGAGCATACACCTCATGCCTGGTTTCAAAGCGCTTTACCATATCTTCCCAACTCCAAGCCCCCGCGGCGAGGCTTGGAATGAAGATGAGCGGCCTGCCACCAGCGCCGTGTCGCTCGGCGGCCACAGTGCCTAGTTCGATTACTTCGGGTTGTTCAGAACGGGCGTTCGAGTTCTCATTTCCCAGTTGAACAATTGTCCAATCTCCGATTTAGAGTATTAATGCTATGGAATATTTAATCACGCTTCAACACGGTTGTCCACGTTCGCCCTTTTTGGCAATCGAGGGTTACTAATCGATTTGTAGCTGTGATATAGAGAGACGATTACAGGATAACAAAAATGTAAATTGCATAATTAATTGTCACTGATTTGAGCGTGATCTGCAAAAGTAATTGTCTCGGAGAATCTAAAGATGTAGTATTTTGCATAATTAAATGCCAATGGACAGATCAGATCGAGATCAATCATCCAAGAATTGATTGACACGAGGTGTCCCAGACCATGACCAAGTTGCGTTTCACGATTTGGAAATATGGTCAGTGAGAATGGTGATGATTCGTTCCTTCATCGTGTTTCCAGCTCGCTTCCACCTGAGCAACTTTTTTCATCATCTCCTCACTCTGAAGTACCCCCTTTCAAAGTAGTATCTTCTCAAGTGCCCTTGTCCAGAGCAGATAGTAGTTCCACTCAGTTTTGGGGTCAAGAAGGTGTTTCCTATCCCATTCCCCGATCTCTGTGATCAGACTCTGACGGAACTCCTCCCATTCGAATACCTCTTGCTCGGATAGCGTAACGGCGATGCCAAAAACTCTACTTTCCCAGGGTGTCTGAAATACTAGCTCGCCATTCTTTCGAGGCATAGCTCGCTGGCCCCGAGATGTCGCCAAACATTACTTTCATGGTCGGATCTAGTCTTGTGAAGGTTCAGATTTCTCGCTATAGATCCGAGAGGTTTCGAAGAACGAACGAGATTCCACTGTTTTTGTCTCCTGCAGTCGATTCTTTGCCGGTCACAACTTCACACTTTAGTCCTTTGAAGAATCTATCCTTGCGACACCGATCATGGATTCTCGGCTCACGAGCTTTGCCAACTCTTCTTCGGACATTGCATCCGTACCTATCGGCCGCTCCGGGATGACGAAGTAGCGAATCTCGGCGCTGCTGTCCCATACATGAATCTCCACATCGTCGGCGATTGCCAATCCAAAGTCCTCTTTCAGTGTCTTCCTAGGTTCGATGACGATGCGGGAACGGTACTGTGGATATTTGTACCAATTCGGAGGGAGGCCTAGCACGGTCCAGGGGTAGCAAGAGCAGAGAGTGCACACCACCACGTTATGCACCTTAGGAGTGTTTTCGATTGCCATGAGGTGTTGGCCTTCGGCACCGCCAATGCCTAGCTCTTTGCAAGCCTCTGTTGCGTTCTGCAACAGCCGACGCCTAAATTCAGAGTCTTTCCAGGCACGAGCTACGGCCTTCGCCCCAAGCATCGGCCCGATGTCCTTTTCGTAGGCTTCTACGACTTTATCGATAGCATCCGCACTAAGCAAACCCTTCTCTAGAAGGATGGACTCCAGTGCTTGCACCCTTGCAGCGATGTCCGCCTCTGGGACGGGATACGAACCCGAAACTGGAAGCGGCACTTGCTCTTGGGTCAAGCCGCTTTCTTGTCCGGCACTCGCTGATTTTTCGGCTCTACTTTCCATGGGCAAATCACGGGTAGTCAAGGTAGCTCTCCCAAAGATCCACGTACAACACTTCTCCTCTCTCGCTGGTTTCCCCCCAGACCTCGCGTCCGTCGAAACGAACAGAGTAAACGTGCTGGGGATTCTCACCCAGTCCATGGGCGTTCGTATCAGGGAAGACGAAAGCTCCGTGAATCTGTACGATGGTGCCAGCCTTCCCTCGCAGATACCGGGGAAGACGTGTATGCCCCGTGGGGTTGATGTTCCTCACCATTACGGCTCCTCCCACCTTGAACTTGGGTTCCCTCGGTACGTCTCTACGTGAAGAGCCCCCATTCTTGATGACTTGGAGGACCTGCCGGGTCAGATCGGGATCTTCTCTCCTGGGAATGGTGCCCAGACCCTTCTTGAACTTTGAAGTTCTCTCGTCCAGCTCCTGCTTGCTTATGATTCCTTTTTCGACGAGTAAAAGCTCCATGCCGCACAGCCAATGCTCGTAGTACCTGGATGATAGATAGTGAACCGGGTTCATCCGTTCCATGCTGTGGCGGAATTCGTCGGTATTGTACAGGCCTCGAAATCCCGTCGTCCATTGCATGACGAAGACGACCTTCTCCCAGTCTTTGTGGAAGACGGGCTCTTTTTGCTCGACCTCAATCCTTCCCAAACCCTGCATTCCACCCAGGTCGTGAGCACCATTCATTGTATTCTCATCGCCGAAAGAATTCTCTGATAATATTAACTTTCCCTGAAGTTCTCGTTGGAGGGGTTTGGAATCTGGGTTTACTAGTAACTTCGTGCGCGAATCCCGTTTCTAACTCTGATTTGCAAATTCACTGACGCGGTAACACGTTTTTGCTAGCAAATTCGTTTGTGTGGGAATCGAATATGTGGTCACAACGGTTGAAGCGTTGGACACCGTACCATCCTGAAATCAAAACTATTCTGTGATTGTGGTTTTTTACACAGGGACTAACGCAGGAAACACGTTTGGCGAGAACGCTACTATTTCTGCCGGATTTTTCCCGTTATTCATCAATTCTAATGGAACCGGCTACCTCTTTATTCAATGCGTTCTAGCACGCCCTAATTCCAGCTCTTCACCGATTGCTTGTCACTCTCGAACGATAGTTGCCCTTTCCAGACGCACAGGTTTTTCACATTTCTCACCTGTGTAAAGCCGGTTCACAAAGAGAGTTTCCGATCACTCGATTCTATTAGTCTAATGTGTGCGTGTGCTTAGTGTCAGTGTGGGGCTGGGGCTATCTGTGTGCCTCTGGCTGTGAGGGCTGGGGGAGTAGAGAGAGCACGAGCGGGAAGCACGTAAAGGCATCTAAGCGACAGTTATGGCTAATTGGGGTCGGATGGATTTGAACCAGGGTGATTTGTGGAGCGTAGACTTAGGTCTTGTTGAGTTGGCTGGGTTTGCCGAAAATTCCCATTAGTTTACCGATTCGAACCTAAAGTTCATTTCCCACCTCCCGCACTTGCTATTTACTAGTAAAAACTGTGTGCACACCAGGTTACCGAATAGATAATCTCATCCTGGATGATCCCTCGAATGAAGACCTCGTCCAAGATTTTGGATGGTATTTTCGGAATAGGCTGACTAGATGCTCATCAATGTGGTCACGCAGATAAGGGATAATGACATGCAGCATAATGCGCACTAGATTTTTCTTCTAATTGGGGCTCTTCCTTGACACACTTTTCCTTTGCGTACTTGCACCGTGGTTGGAAAACACAACCGTTATGGATGCTCTGACGTTCCTCGATTCCTGACGAGTAAGAGACTGCAGAGAGCGTGCTCGCCAATACTTCTTTGGTCTCGGTCAACTTGGGCGTTGCAGTGAGTATGAGTTCCGAATAAGGATGGTGGGGTCGCGAGAGGATAGACTCGGTAGGGCCGATTTCGACGAGTTTACCTGAGTACATGACCGCGGTCCTGTCACTCATGAGCTTGGCGCTAGCGAGATCATGAGTTATGAGAAGAATCGTCAGATTTCTCTTTTCCTTGAGCTCCAACAGTAAAGAAAGAATGTTCAGCCTCTGTGAAGCATCGAGCATCGTTATAGGCTCGTCCGCAATCAAGAGCTTCGGGCCTGGCGCGAGCGCTCTAGCTATGTTAATCCTCTGTCTCTCTCCACCGCTGAGCTGGTGCGGCAGCTTGTGGATCGTCTCTTCAGAATTCAGACCAACTTCAGACAGAAGACGCCTAACTATTTCAACGATCTTATCCTCGTGAGTCTCGTTCGTCAGTCGAGCTATGGGAATCGAGAGAGTGGAGTAAACGTCTAATCTTGGATTCAGTGATTCGAAGGGGTCCTGATAAATCACCTGAACTTCGCGCCTGTAATCTTTCAATTTGTTCCCTCGGAGAGTTATGACTTCTATTCCGTTGTACCTTATTGAGCCAGAGTTAGGTGTCATTAAAGCCATGACGCAGTTGGCAATGGTGGTCTTACCGCTTCCGCTTTCACCGACGACCGACAGTATCTCCGATTCATAGATATCGAAGGAGACATTGTCAACCGCGTTGACAACAGATTTTCTCTTCCATATGGTGCCGGTTAGCTTTGTGAATTGAACTCGAAGGCTCCTGATACTGACAAGAGCTTTCAAAGTGCCTGTACCTTGCGCTGCCATTGTTTCTTCTAGCTGTCGTACTTGTGACAGGACGCGAGCCTCCCCTGTTCTGTTTGCCTGAGTTGCGGTCGCTCGATTTTGCATCGGTCGAACGCGTATTTGCACCTGTTCGCGTACTTGCAACCGGTTTGAGGTATTGTCGTTGAATCCCTCGCTTTTACAGAAAATCCACGGAGAGAGCTTTTCGTTGAATCGAGCGATAGCAGAGAGCTTAGTAACATCTGTGTGTAAGGATGAAGCGGTTCAAAAAGGACCTTTTGCATCGGGCCGCTTTCGACGACCTCGCCCGCAAACATTACGGCGACGTGATCAACCAGTCCTCCTAAAATTGCGATTTCGTGCGTGATGAAGATTAGGGAAAGTCCATTTTCATCTACCTTCCTCTTTAGCAAGGCGATGATTTGCCTTTGGACCACGACGTCGAGAGCGGAAGTTGGTTCATCCGCGATGAGGAGTTTCGGCGAGAGAGCAAGTGCCATCGCGATTACAGCTCTCTGTCTCATTCCGCCACTCAGCTCGTGGCTGAAAGCTTCCGCTCTTTCCATCTTTATCCCTACATCTGATAGCAAGTTTATCGCGACGATTCGAGCTTCAGATTTCGAAATCTCGGTATGTGCCTTCAAGACTTCAACAATGTGGTCAGTGATATTCTTCACTGGGTTTAGGGCGTTCATTGCAGATTGATAAACCATTGAGACCTCCTGCCATCTGTATCTTCTGAGCTGATCTTTGTTCATGGACAAGACATCCTTGCCCATGAATTCAATTCTCCCTCCAGAGATTCTCCCAGGTAACTCGATCAAGTTCAAAATACTCAGTCCAAGTGTTGTCTTACCGCTTCCGGATTCCCCGACGATTCCCAAACTATATCCTTTCGAGGGAATTGTCAAAGACGCGTTATCAACAGCCTTGAGTAACTTCGTGCCTGCTGTATATTCGACCGTAACGCCCGAGAGGTCGAGCAACTGGGATGACATCTTTTATGTCCTCAGCCTTGGATTCATGATTTCTTCGACCGAAAAACCAACAAGGGCGAACGCCGTCGCAACCAGAGTGATCGATAGGCCGGGAGCTAGTATCCACCACCAATCACCATTATAGAACGCAAACTGCTGTGCCCAATAGAGTATGCTCCCCCAACTCACGACATCCGGATTCCCAACTCCCAAAAACTGGAGAGCTGTGACAAGCACTATTGCTGCCGCGACTGTCAACACGAAGTAGGCAATCGCGAGCGAAGCGACTTCCGGAATTATCACGCGTCGAACTATTTCGAGATCGCCCATCCCACTAGTTTTTGCAGATCTGACATAGGGCCTTTCCTTTATGGAAAGTACTTGGGAACGGATCGAGCGAGCGGAAACCGGCCACAACACGATAATCAAGATGAGAATGATCAGAGATGTTGTTGCAGGATACAAGGAGCCGAGTAGTATCATTAGAGGAAGAGGTGGAAAAGTCAAGACCACATCAGCGGTACCAGTGAGTACTCCTTCCAGCTTTCGAAAGTAGCCCGCCATGACGCCAACTGTGAGACCGACAAGGACTGATCCCGTCGCCCCCAGTACGCCGATTATCATCGAAGGATACGCACCGTATATCACTTGGCTCAATACATCGTGGCCGAGATAGTCCGTCCCAAACGGATGGGCGAAACTCGGAGGCGAATTCTTGCTGGAGCTTGTTTGGGTCGGGGCGTAAGGGGTCAGAAAAGGTCCAATGATGATGAGAATGACGAAGGCCAGGATAATTGACACGCCGACTCTCGAGCTTTTAGTCCGAAGCAACCGGGAAGAAGAAAGAAAATTAGTTCTACTCTTTTTTTCCACAGTCGAAGACTCAATCAAAGCACGATATTACCTCGTGAGCCTCGGATCAAGTCTTAGAAGGATAAAATCTCCAATCAGGCCTCCAATAATTACTATCAGCGTCATGTAGAAGAATGTCCCTTCAAGAACTGGGTAATCCCTGTTGAATATGCCGTCTACAATCAGATCGCCTATTCCGGAATATCCGAATACAGATTCAACCAACACCACCGCACTGATGAGGCTGGCAAGCGAGTATCCCAGTAGGGAGACCACGGGGAGAAGGGAATTCCTAAGCACGTATCCAAATGCGATTGTTCTATCTTTGAGGCCTCGGGATTTTGCTGTGAGAACATAGTCGCTTTTCAGCGCTTCTTGAGCCGCCCCCCGCAATACAAAGTAGTTTTGCCCGAAAACTACCGCGGTGAGAGTGAGAATCGGCAGGATTGCATGAACGGCAACTGATCCAATGTACGACAGCCCTGACCCTGGATTGAAAGCCGAGTTTCCGAAGACGGGCAGCCATCCGAGCGTTATGGAGAAAACCCAGATTAGAATCATGCCTATCCAAAAAGCTGGCGTGGACCAGAATAATATCGAACCATATAATGATGCGAATTCGAATTTTCCTCCCCTACGCAGCGAACTAATTGCGGCTAGAATGTAGTGAATCTCAAACGACAAGAAAAAACTGGTAACCACGAGAAGTATCGTCCAAGGGAGCCTCCCCAAAATTAGGCTTGTCACTGTGGTGGGGTAGTAGTTGAACGACACCCCGAAGTAGGGCGGCCAAGAGAAGATTCCCTTGAAGTAGAGATAGTATTGGATGTAGAGAGGCTGGTTAAGGCCGAACCTCTGATCCAGGAGCAATACCTCCTTTGCGGGAAGTTTTGTTCCAGATGCAAAAATCTGCGCGGCGTTGCCAGGAACCAGTCTTGGCAAAAAGAAATCAAGGTTCAGAGCTACGAAGAAGACCAGGATGGAAATTATTAGGCGTCTTTTGAAAAAATCCATTTCTGATTATTCCTACTTTGATAGCTCTCCAGAAAATGAATATTATGCGGCTGGATCCAATCAAAGAATCCATGGGGTAGCGTTTTCTCAGCGCTGCTTTATTGCTCTGATCTCCGAGAAGATCATCTAGGTTTTCGTCTCAGGAAATATACCGCCGCGCCTCCGACTATGATGACTACAACTGCAGCTATTGCACCGTAAGTAAGATAGCTCGGTCCGGACGAAGTCGAGGATGTTGCGGCTGATGATGTTGACGTAGTTGTAGATTGGTTCGTGGTGACTAGTGTGGACGAGGTTGTCGGACTGTATGTTGATGAACTTGTTGAGCTTGATGATGTACTTGATAGTGATTGCGATGATGAACTAGTAATTGCCCCGACTGGTTCCAAGTTGACAAACGCCGTATTATTCATAATCTGAGCTCCAAACTCGACGTAACCCGTCGGCCAATTTGTCCAGTACTGGGTGTTGTAAGCCCACAACGCATCGGGATACGCGAGGACAATTGTTGGCAAGTACTGAGCGTTCATAGCCTGAATATTGTCCAAGTATTGCTGATCCAGAGTTGCATTTGCGGTCCCGAGGAATGCGCTGTAATTACCGTGGTATTCAGCATCCACGCTCGGCGGGTACTCCCAGTAATGATTCGGGACAGTCGCTAGCCAGTAGACGTCCCATGCAGGGAGACTATCGAGATACGCATTGCCCCAAACTGGCGGATTGGTTGTTGCTAAAATAATTGCACTTCTAATCCCGTTCGTATTGCTCGAGTAGTCGCCGACAATATTTGAAACTGATGTCGTTTGAAGATTAACTTTGAAGCCGAGCTGTTGAAGATTATTCACCAGGACAGGAGCTCCCACAGTGTCTTCAGTATTGTCCGTGTCAGTCCAGAGCGAGAGAGATACAGCAGTTCCATTTGGATAATGTAGAAATCCATCTGAACCCTTGGTTATTCCGATTGCGCTAAGAAGCGAAAGCGATTTTGACTGGTTGAAATCATATTGAGCTTCCTTTGAATTGTACAACAGACTTGCAGAAGGCGAGACAATTCCCTCCGCAGAATATCCGGTGATACCGTAACCGTTCAGCGCCTGTTCCACGAAGGCAGACTGGTTGATTCCAAATGCAAGCGCTTGTCTGAAATTAGTCATGTTATAGGGGTATATCGAATCGTTATACTGAAGAGAACTCACGTAAAGCCCCTTCTCATCCAAAAGATGGATGTTTGGATTCTTCAATACTGCCTGAGCATTCGAGGGTTCAATTGGAGCCAAGTCCGTTGATCCAGATTGCAAAATGCTCGTGGTAAGAGAAAGCGATTCCACGAAATTGATATCGATTTCACTTACTTTTGGCTGCGGCAGGAAATACTGATTTCGCAGCAGTACCATCTGCGTTTGACCCGATTGATAGTTGCTAGTATAGAATGGGCCTGCCACGACATTCGTACCAAAGTTGCTTCCTGCAACAGTCTGTTGCTGAATAAATGATGCGGGCATGACGGGGCTGTAGAGATCCCAGTTGAATTTGTCAGACCAGTGCGCATCCGGGGCATTCAAAGTGAAGACTACTGCCGAGCTGTTTAGAGCAGTCTCGTTTGTGACTTCTGAGCCCATGCCGAGGTAATCGTAGGTAGAATTGAATCCGAAATTCGGCCCGAAGGTCGCAAGGATATCCGCGGAAGTTATGTTATTGCCATTCGACCACTTCATCCCTGGTTTTATGTTAAATGTCCACTGGGTATAATTCTGATTGTGAGATATCCAGTCGGTGACAGCAATGGAATTATCCGAAGTACCGTTGGGAGATGCGATTGGAGATCCATAATACTCCATTCCAATTAGAATCCCGCCAGAATTCCCTGTAGTCAGGGTAAGCGGATTGATACTATTCGGAGGAACAACGAGGGTCATACGAAGCACGGTACTTGAACTTGCGCTCGAATTGAGACGAGGAAGAAGTACTCCCAGACTGTTAGTTAGGAGTAGAACGCCACAAATGATTACAAAAAAACCTTTTCTTGATATAACTTTCAAAATCTCATTTTTGATGACTATTCAGCTGTTATAAAAGCCTAGTCGAGACTTCTGTGATGAGGCTCTAATTAGGTTCAAATCTCATTCTATCCATTTCCCAAGAATGCCTTACTAGTAAAATTGGGGTTCAAATCCTACATTCCGCACGACGATTCAAGCTAGATGGTCGCGTCCCCTTAAAGATCCTCAAGAGAACAACTAAACACTTAGTGTACGGGTGTCAACGTGATCTTTGTGGCTTCCCTGCGATCATCTTCGATATTTTCGTTTTTCACAGACCTTTTCTTCCCGTTTTCTGTCTGCCCTACAGCTTTCTAACCCTTACCAGTTAGTTCATCATGTACGAGGGAAAGAAACGCGTGAGACGAATCACGACCTTGTTTCTCAAGCTCCTTTCCGAAAATGCTGAAACGTTTTTCCTGTTCTTGTTCAGAGAGATTAATAAATTCCTTTACTTCCTTTAGTGCAAAATTTGGATCTCCGCCACGTAGGATGAAGCTGTCGCTTCTCAAAGTTGTTGTCACTAAATCCTTCGTGAATTCTCACAGAAACTGTCGCTAACGAATGACGAAAATCCAGTCTTTGTCTCAAATTATGTGTCATTGACAAAAATCAAATTCTCATAATCGTTGTCAGGGATATCGATGATTCTGAGTTTTTGTCGCTTCTTGAAAATCCGCCCAAAAAACTAAAGGGCGGTTTTTGTGAGTGTCACAATACAACAGAACAATTGTACAACAACGAATACAATTAGTGAAGTACGAAGGAACAATCAGTGAACTGACAAGACAGCTCAAGCAAACAACACCGGCGTTAGAATTCGCAGGCAGAAAAGACGAGAGTGCCCAAACAGTTACAACAAACTTTCTCGGCTATCTGGTGAAAATAAATTACGATCCGAGCGTGGTCAAGCGCCGTTAACAGAGAAAGAATTTGACGGAAAACATTCCCTGCGGTCTTTGAGAGGTTCGAAGAAAAGGTCGGAGAAAAAGAGTACGAAGATTATGCCGATCTTAAAACGGATTTCGTGAGATTTGCAGGCAAACGCTGCATTAACAGCGCACAGCAAGAAAGAGGTTTGAGAATTGAAGCTGAAAAAAGAGGGATTCCTTTCAGAATTAGGCCTGAAACCAAACTAGAAAAGTTAGAGAGATTAAGAGAGAAAAGAGGCGAGCCTTTCTGCGGAATATTCAGTTTTGTTAGACGTGGCAAGAGAGTAACAGTAAGACGAGATAAGCATGGCCGATTCGTGAAGAGGTAAAAGCCCAATAGATAATAGGTAGAAAAATCTCAATTTCATTGTCAGCTCAAGATTGATGCAGAAATCATTGAAATTTGTTCTTAGGATTTCTTCCTATGCACAAAGAATACGAATGTCTGCATTGGCGGGCGTTCTATTTTTTGTTTCTTTAGTTCTGTTTGTCTTACTTGTGGCAAGTGCTGGTTTTCATTCTTCGTTGACTCCTAGTGTCCAAGTCAATACAACAATTACCACTCTTACAACTGTTACAATAAACCAAAGTGTTGCTACACATTCCACGACAACAATAACCCATCATAAGGAATTATCATTTCTTAGTTTTGATTTGGATGCATGGCTGTCATTGTTTGCAACAATCGGATTGATAAGTGCGGTCATTGTCCTGAGAAAAAGCACAAAGACAGCGCTCGATTACTATGTTTCTTTTGCAGGCAAGAGAGCTAAGACAATCATTCTCAATACGATTTTCTTGCTAGTCGGTTTCTATGCCATCTGGTCTGCAGTGAGGAGCATTGGATTTGCTGTCGTTCAAATGTTTCAGTTTAATTTTCAAGTCCTCACAATCATCACTAATTCGGCAAATACAATTGCATTGGTACTTGTTGTGGTCTTATCACTCACATTAGTCGAACTTGTCGATCTAGCCCTAGGGCCTGACCCCAAACACGACCCCAAAAAGACTGAGAAGACGGACATAGATACCATTCAGAGCCTAATAAAAACAGGAATCATTGTTGTCCTCATAACTCTCCTGCAAATACTCCCCCAAATTGCCACTCCGAGTTTGTATAATGAATGGATTTTTACATCAGATTCGGTCTATTTGCTCATTGTGATCACTACTGTATTAGTAGCCTCATTGGTAGCACTGGTCATTACTTACCAGTTTTTGACAAGAAAACGAAAATCTAGTATAAGTATGTCCACTCAGACTGACGAATATCCACAGACCATCTAAATCGCCCTAACTCTCTTTGTGTGCGTTCATTCATTCGCATACGCAGATACTAACTTACATTTACTTACTTACATTTACAAATAAAAGAGAATAAGAGAGAGAGTAGGTTTGTTAAAAAAAAACTAAAAATGGTGGGCTTTTTTTTTACTAGGACGACTTCAACTGATACTACTACTTCTACTACTATAGCGACTCTCGTCCTCTCTCGACTCTTCTCTTCTTCTCTTCTCTCGCTACTTCAGAGAGAGATATTATCTAGAATGCCCTAAACTCGGAATAATTAAAAAGCAAATTTCGCATTCAGATTAGAGCTACTTGAATATCACATCTTAATGCTGGATTCATAAAAGATATTCAAAAATTTGCATTAAGACTGTTTTAGAGAAATTGCCAAGCAAGAAGCATATCGTAATTGCTGTTTCTGTCTTGGCAGTTTGGGTTGTAATAGGCGGTTATCTTTATCTTTCATATACCTATACTTCAATCGCACTAACAACCTCTCCAATACCTTCTGTAAGTCAAATTACTTCAACAGTTTTTTCATCAACTATTGCCTCAGTATCTTCGCGAATAACCACTACTTCAGAGAATTCCCACTCTGCTATTACAACGCAGTTTCATACCGATCCAAATTTACCGCCTCTCAATATGACGTATGAGTCTTCATGCGTGAGCGTAGATGATTCTTGTTCAGGTTCAGGATATTCGATTACATTTACGAATACTGGGGACACTATCGTCTCAGGTGGAACGATAGAAATTTACTTCGGAAATGGTACCGCTGTATATGGCCAGACTACTTGTACATTCGACGGGACAATTCTACCTCAGTATAGTTTTGATTGTACCGGATCAACCCCTAGTAATGTTCCAGCTTATTCTGACGTTATTCTTAGCATTCTTTATCCAGATGGGAAGACTTACTCCTTTACTTACACTCCCCCAAGCGGGTCAACTCTCTATTCAGCTACACTTTACGGTGGACTGACAGCAAATTCTACTCTCGCAGCTTCATCTTATTTTGCCATATCTATAGATAATTTTGGAGCACCTAGCTATATTACTGGAGTTTCTTTGTATGGTGTCTCAAGCTCATGGGATAATAACTCAGCTGCGACTAGCAACTCGAACCTTATCATTTTCCAATCCGATCACACAGCTGCTTGTACGGATTGCGGAATATTGAAAGGAAGTTCAGTTAGCTCTTTCACGTTTTATCCTGTTACAAACGGGGAGCAAATCTCCATAACGCAGGGAAAAGTCTACACCTACGTTATCGACTTAGATAACGGGGGATCTGTAGAAGGTTCGCTTATAGCTCAATAGGTCGGCTTATTCAGTGATCAGTTAGCAAATCACTTTACAAAATACTGTCTAGTCTTATTGTAAATTCGTATAGAGCCAGTCTCTTCCAGTCTTCTCTTTTGGTACCACAGAGTTGACTTATTCATTCCTAGTTCTCGGAATGATTTTGTCTTAATAAAATCTTTAGCTGAGGATAGTATCTTTTCTTCTAGTCTGAACGGGTTTAAGCTTGAAACTGAGATTTCTATTCTCTCGAAGAAAATATTTTGCCAGTTTTCTCGAATTGATAATTATCTCTTCAAGGCTTAGATTCAATCGTATCTTTTCGAAAAGAAGCTTAGCAGTATCAGAAGTAATTTCAACGTCGTACCTATCCGTAAAACCAAATTTACGGCCCTTAGTCTTTTTCATTTCTTCGAGTGATTGAAGTACAGCGTGATCGATATTCGTACGCCAAAGTTCCATCAAATCATAAGTTAGAGAGCTTTCTCCTTTGCTGAGATAATGGACAAAAGAAATAGTATTGTCAAAGCCTACAGAGTTTATAGCTCTTCGAACGTACACTTTCAAGATTGCATATCCATAATTGAGGAGAGAATTTACTAGATCGTTTGCGTGTTGGTTTGAGTGTCTCGAACGGTTTTCAAACTCATATCCTAAAGTGTTACAGATTTTTCCGTACTGAGTGAAATATTCTTCGGCATATCTAGCTTCAATATTTCGCATGAAGTCTAAACTCAAAGTGCTAATTGGTTTGAACCCTGGGATTTCTAAATCGAAGTAAGGAGATAGAGACTTTAGAAAATCTTGCTGTCTTCGAATCTTTGTTTCAATTATTGACTTTACTATTCTAGTATGAATTTCTCGGTCTAGGTATGCTCGATATTGAGCAATTCTTAGCGAAGGTGAAGCTGTAGCTTCGGGTAAGAATTGAGACATAATATTCCCTTCCCACGTTAGAATCGTGAGAGAAATAGCGTGTCTCATTAACCAGTCTATAGCTGCGAAGCTTATAGAGCCTCTATTCCTTTGAATTATGATCGAGTCGTACGGAATTTTTCGAGGCCGGAAAAGATGTACTATTCTCTTCTCTTCTGGATTCCATATTTTGAGATGGAAGTTCTCGATTGAGAGACTACATACCTTCTCGTTAATGTAAAGTGGATTCAATTTTGATCGTCCTCAAGAAAAGTTACATTTTTCGATAAGTCGGCCTCATTGATTCCCTTGATGAGCTTGGGTTTCAACTTTTGCAGTTTTTCGTTTGTTAATCTCGTAAACTCTGGGTTCTTTTTGAATGCCGAGGCAAAAGCACGCTTAGCGTCTTTATCAAAAGAAATCATAGTTCCAATTTGCTCTATAGCCTCATCATTCGAAATTTGTTTGTCGATTGCACCGTCTAACGACAGATAGTACCGAAGACGCGATTTGTTGTTACTTAGGCTTGACATAAAATCCATTGCGAAAGAAATCCATTTTCGAATCGGGATTTTGTTATTGATCGCAGTTTTCTTAACATCCTCAGATTTTAGACCCAAACAGACAGATAGCAAATCGCCTCTCAAGGTTAGCCAGAATACGTACTCTCTCCCACCTTCTACCGGAGTTTCAGTTCTTACCTTTTCTATTATTCCATCCAGAAGTAGTCACTTTGTTCAGCTTTTCGTGAATCGTATCGTACCTAATGCCGAGGTCTTTACTGATTTTTTGAGCCGATAACGGGCCCTTTTCTACAAGGGCACGAAGAATTTTGATCTCTATATCGCCGTACTTCCAAGTTATGGGGCTAGGCTGTCGTCTATACGCTTTTTGTGGCATAGACCGTGTATACGCCTAGAGTGTATATACGATTGTCTCTCTTAGAGATATATCAGAGTAATAATTATGCGTTGGCAAGACGTAGATCAGTGGTTTGAAGAAAATCCCGTAAAGGAAGGGACGGTACTCAAAATCTACTACTATTCAAAAGGTTCTGAGGATGTTCCTTTTAAGAAACTAGAGTACGACTCGATAATTTCCACAAAAGGCAAGCGGATAAAGTATTCCTGGATCAGGATGCTGGAGAAGAAGGCCGAGGAGTTAAAGACGAAATGACTCGAAAAAAAGAATGGGTTGGAGACGAATACGATTCTACCCGTTATCGCGTTGATTCCCTCAAGGACTGTATTGGCAAGCATATTGAAATTATTTTTTCAAAAGGAAGAACCTTGCGAGGTACCCTTAACGAGATAGATGAACGTTTTCTGAAAGTGTACATACTAGAACACTCAGGACACTTTACTGAAGGTGAAATAAGGTATATCGTTCAGATTCAGTGGCCCAAAGGCTACAAGCCCAGAATGCCTAACCATTATCAACGTGAAGTAGAAGACGACGGCGAGCTTCCAACTGATGCTAACGGGAATCACATCAAACCTGGGAGTGAAAAGAAGGATTGAATTGTACAAAGTGCGATCAGCTACTAGACATTACTTCAATCGTGTACAACGTCTCAAAACATGAAGGAACATCAAAGAACGGAAAGCCGTACAGCTTTACAGTGGTAACTCCTCAATGCGGTAAATGCGGAACACCTACTATCAGGTATGAAAAGAAATGAGATTCCAATTCAAGAAGACGATAGATAACCGAGTTTATTTCTTTACCGTCTCGGACGTACAAACCCTAGAAGGAATTACCAACAAATTAGGACGTGGACTATATGCAATATTCTGGGATTGTGAAAGAGTGAAGCTATCGAGGTTGAAAACAGTACTTTCAAAGGTTCAGGCAAAATACAAGCTATCCAATATCTACATTTCAACCGATAGAAGACGACAGAACGATTCCTATCATTGTTGGTGCTGGAATAAAGTTACTTTCAAGAAAATGCTGATGATACTAGTCGATTCCTTAGAGGTAATAGATATTGGATTTTTGATATGGACTATCAAGCGAAAAGCTGCTACTCTTCGCATTTCCAAGAAGATAGATCGACCCAAACAAAAGTGCGTTTCGATCTTAAGATCTTACTACATCGAGCCACCAAAAACAATTGTGAAAGTAACCTATACCACGGGCATAGAGAAATTCGCGCCCAGAGTAATGCAGTTTGGTGAAAAGATTTGACGGAGACATTTCCAGCACTATTTGCACGGTACGAAGAATCCGTGGGAGTGAAAGAGTACGAGGATTACGACGATCTGAGGAGACAATTCGTTAGATGGACTGGCAAGAGATGGATAAACAGCGCACAGCAAGAAAGGGGGTTGAGAATCGAAGCCGAAAAGCGTGGGATTCCTGTCAGAAGAGGCCCGATTACTAAACAGCAAAAACTAGAGCAATTGAAAGAAGAACGAGGCGCACCTTTCTCTGGTATTTTCACCTTCAAGAGACGGGGAAAGACCGTAACAGTAAGGTGCGATAAACGCGGAAGATTCGTAAAAAGAAAGTAAGGCGTGGTTGTAGAACTTGAGCATATTCGATAATCAACAAAACGAGTACGAGTCTCATAGGCACGGAAGAAGATCAAAATATCTGGGTACTCGTTTTTGCGCAAATCCAGAATGCAAGAAAGAATTTCCGTACAAGTCTCACCTTGCTCGATTCTGTTCTTATTCCTGCGCGGCTAGAGTAAATCAAAATGGAAAAAAATCACTGCGCAGAAAAGTTATGGGAAGGCCCAAGAAATTCATCTCTTGAAGTGCAGAAGACACGGAGAGGCGTACTCTACAATCGTACAGCTCAGCTGATGGTACGCAATTCACGAAATATTTTTGTGAAATAAAATCTTATTCTACCAAAACAATCATAGTGGAAGAGAAAAATCCTCTAGCAGTACTAGAGGAAATTTCTCTATACGATTCTGAGATTCTCCCTATGCCCTAACTAACACTTACATTCTAGATAATATCTCTCTCTGAAGTAGCGAGAGAAGAGAAGAAGAGAAGAGTCGAGAGAGGACGAGAGTCGCTATAGTAGTAGAAGTAGTAGTATCAGTTGAAGTCGTCCTAGTAAAAAAAAAGTAAAAATGGTGGGGCTGCATACATAGACCCCCTTTTTTTTCGCCAAAGGTAATAGCATGCGGGAATGATTTTTCCCCCCGACTAGCCAGCGGTACAATCTAACAGACCGGCGCCCTAAATCGCACCTCATTAGTCGCAAAGAGGTGCAGGCGAGCTTTTTTCCTTTTTGAAATTAGGGGCGGGAAATCGAGCTTTCGGGGGTGAAGGAGGGGGAGGGTTTGAGACTTTTTTCCTTTTTCGGTGTCTAAATTAAGAGATACGACATCGGAGTCACCATAGATAATGAACCAGCTTCTCACTGGTGGTGTGGTCCATGCATCATCCAGCTCAGAGAGACGATGGAGAACACGTTCCCTGGTGTCTTATCTGACGAACAGCTTAATGACCTCCAACATTGTATTGCGAAGTTTAGTCGGGATCCCTCGCTGCTGAAAAAAGTGACTTTAAGCAATCATTAACCAGCATAACCACGATTCCCGCCGGTCTTGCGGAACCGAAGGCCGTATTGCGATTAGGTTTTAGAATAGCGCTCTCGGGAGCTTGTTGCGTCTCCTCAAAAAGAGAAAGGGCGCAATAACTTGATTGAAGCAGCCTGGATACCAAACTGCAAATTGCTCCTTCATTGTGAGCGGATAGGTGACTGCCCCTTCATGTTTCCCTTGTGACGTTAAACTAAAGAAGCTGATTTCTCACAGGGGCCAAGCTCTTGTTGAGAGAGCTAATGTTAAAGTACAAGCGGTTAATGAAGCACCCCGTGGCACATAAAGCCCTAATTCTATGTGAGGTTAAGAATTATCAACAATGCCTGTTGGGATAGTAGGAGATAGGGGAAGCGGCAAATCAGTCTTTGTTAGCCTCCTTGCAAAGTCTGCAGTTGATTACTCTAACAAGACCGGCGGTGAAGAATTTAGAACTTTTGTTTCCCCGGCTTTTTCAAAAAAAACTGGGGATGTAGTGAGCGCATTGATGATGGGATCCTGGCCCTCCGCCACTCTAAAGGGCACCTTATCGCAATACGAATTTGCGTTCGGTTATAGAAAAAGACTGACTAGAACACTTCATATGATGATGTTCAATAAAATTAATTTCAACATCTTCGACATCGCCGGAGAGGATGTTGCACTAATAAAACAAATTTCTAACAAGTTGCAACGTACTTCCTCTTCCTACAATCTGATCGATGAATTACCTGATAACTTGAAAAAAATACTTGACTGCAACATACTTGTCTTTCTGATAGACGGAAGCAAAATTACAACCGAGAAGCGCTCCAAGAGATCTCAGGAGATGATGGATTACGACACTGTAATGGCAACTCTGATCGCATTAGTGGCAAAGTACAAGGAAGGCTCAAAAAGTCAAGCAGAAAGATCAACAAAGCTCCATCCCATATTCGTCATAACAAAGACAGATGCCATATCCCCGGATCTTCTCGTAGCGATCGGTATTCCGAGAAACTTTGTGGTTCGGAATGCCCGTGGATTTCTGAGTCTCGGCGGCGACCGTAAGCAAAGGCAGGAATATGCCTCGGCCCTAATGGAGAATTTTTATCCCTTTACCCTTGCGCAAGTTCGTGGGGCTAGGCTAGTCCAGGTGAATTTTGACGACGCGCAGTACTATTTCAGCCAGTTAAAAACTGAGCTCGGGGAAGATGGACTCCCGGTACCTAGTCTTCGTACGGCAAAGTCTGGAATATCTTCAAAGCTTGATTATTCCGAAGAAGAATACATGTCCTTCATCAATCATTTAGGCGAGATAGCGAAGAATACACCGGACAAACAAGAATCGCTTCAAGTCAGTTAACTATTCCATTCGAAAGTGCGGAGGCGTATCATTGATTGAGCAGCCACACGAAAAACGCCTCATTGGATTATCTGATCTATGCCCCTCTGCCCTACAAAGGTTACACCATCAGGGCAAAAACGGATGGCGTAATAGAAGACGCGTTTCTGGCGGCGCATAAAGATATCCTGTGTCCTTACGATGAGGGTGTCTTTTCGGATCTTCAGGTTGAAGCAAGGGTAATCAGCAAACCTTCATCAGCGGGTCCAATCTATTTTTCTAGGATCTACAAACGTCAGAGATTAGACGACCTTGGTCGAGATGGTATCGTATGCACAATCGTGTCCATTCCCGTCGACTTGCTTTCAGATGGCCTCGCTTTCAAAAATGTTGAAAACGCCCTAATAAGCTCTGAACCTGCGAAAGGACATGTTCCCATCGGGGCAATTCCAAAACTGAACGTCTCATGGTCCGAAGGTGTTGATGACGCCGACATTTCCAAGATGCAATCGATGATCCCCCAAGAATCCGCAAATAGACTTGTGTCCATATTATCAGAGAGCATTGATTCGAAAGCATTTGTCTTGTACAAGACGGGGTACACTGGCAGAAACGCGCTGTGTTTAGCTCTTGGAAAGTTTCTGAACACGGCAGGTCAGGCAACATTCACTGTGACGAGCGATTGTCCGATGGAGACTTTTCTGAGCTATTACAGCAATGTGGTAATCTCTGATTTCCTGCCCAAGCTCAAAGTGAATTCCGGGTGGAAAATTATCAAACTAGGCAGCTCCGTTAAATCGGGCGACGAAGCAAAAAATATTGAAAAAGCGTTAAAGGGGGTTTACGGTACAACTATTATTCAGAGTTCACCGCGTCGAGAAACCCAATCTGCGGCACTAGTTTTCATAAGCCATTCATTCAAAGATGAAAATCTCAAAAATGTCTTGCAGGACGCCCTGAAAGCACACGGTATCAGTTCATATGCCGCACAGGATTCTATCCACTTGGGTTCATCTATTCAAGAGAAAGTAAGAAAAAAAATTCTTGAATCCGACTACCTAGTCGCCATTTACTCAAAGGCGAATCCATCAGGAGCAATCGAACAGGAAGTTGCTATCGCTGTCGAGCATGACAAGAAAGTAATTCCTATTGTAGAGAAAGGCGTAGAACCTGGATTTATGATCGGCCCAATTGAAAGAATAGAATACGAGCAAGATGGATTCAAGGAGGCCTGCGATCGGGTTGCAAAAGAAATTTCGATATCCAGTTCTCGGTGAAAAGTGTGCACTATGTCCCGTAAATGCAACACATAGGAATATGCGAGAGTCTTGGTCAATGTTACCAATACGCATGAGCAATTCGACAGGATTTCCCAAAAAGCCCAGCGAAATGTAAAATTTCTTGTCCTATCGATTCTTGGATCATCCATTGCCATCTCGACAGTCTCTGCGTCTAGTTTCATTCAACCGCCAGTGTTCAGCTCGCAGAATATTTTTGATTCGTTCATATTCCTGTTTTTGGTGGGAATCATTGCACAAATCACACTGCAAGTCACACATTTTGAAGACATCTGGTTTCAAGCGCGTGCGATTGCAGAAACAGTCAAGAGTCTTGAATGGCAGTACTCTATGGCGACCGGCCCTCTGGAGGATTCGTCAAAAGCAGATCAGATCTTTCTCGAAGAAGTTCGCAATGCCAGGTCGGGTTACAGTGCTCGAGGGAGGAATAAACAATCAAAAGACAGCCCGAGGGGAAACGACATCTCTAGTGAAATGCAGTCCCTACGAGCCTTGCCCTGGGAAGCGAAAAGGTCAATCTACGATGAACAGAGAATTGAAGATCAAATCAAGTGGTACAGAAAAAAGCTACGAATGATAAGCGCCTTTCTCTCATTTACAGCTCTTTTGCAACCGCGATTCAGACTGCTGGAATCGCCATAGCGATTTATGGATATGTTGAAGCAGTTATTAGATCGGAAGCGGTTCTTGGTCTAATCGCGACGATAGTTTCAAGTATGGTCGCGTGGACGCAGAGCAGGAAGTATGCAGAACTCGTAGAACCATATTCGTATACTGCGCGACTCCTAGAGGAGCTAAAAAAAGAACTGCAAACAGTCTCTACAGAACCATATTTCAAAGAAATTGTTGAAACTACCGAACGCAGCATTTCTAGAGAGCATCAAATGTGGCAGGTGCGGCGTGGTGTTGGCCTCTCAAGACATCTTGCTGGTGGCCATTTCCGAGACACTAGATAATGAGAAACTAACTTTGAAAATTAAGAACGCTTACTTCAACCAGTTCTTGTGGCCAAGAAAGTAAATGAAAGCAACAGATCGACTGTCCTCTAGATTTAGATATGAATAAAATGTACTCTGTAAAGATAGGCGGCAATGCCATATTGCTCTAGCTGCGGTAAACAGCATAGCAACCCCAATTCCGATCTCTGTGACGAATGCCTCACAAATCTTCGCACATACGGTACCACAAACAAGCAATTGATCAGAGCTGGATACCGTGCTGCTCTGTTGGTCATATGGCTGGTCTCAGTCATTATTTTAATTTCTGAACTCGTCTTCAGGGCCAACGTAACCGTTCTAGGTGCGGGCTTGTTCTTTGGAATAATAATTGCGGTTGTTGCCGGGATCGTTACTTATCTTGATGCAAGAAAATTGAATTCGATTGGAAAGAGAAAAATTCTACGAGGCGGTTTTTGGGGGTTACTCTCGTTTATTTTTGCTCCATTAACGATGCCTGTGTATTTTTATAGAAGAAACAAGAAGATTAGGGCAATCGCTTCGATTTATGGGCAGCGACCCGATGTCTCAGTCCCTCAAGCTCCTGTCCCGGGGCCAAGTCCAAACATTTCTGTCGATTTGAAGTTGGATGCAGGTTTTGACCAGGGGATTTCCGTTGGCTCCGTCTTTGACGTAAGATTTGTTGTTCGAACGAATCAAGAGATTCGGTCTGTAAAGTTCGTAATAACGACAAGCCTCGGCCTGGTGGTGCTAGAATATCCGAAAGCTGTAAACATCATCGCTATCTCCCAAGACGGTTTTGTGGAACGAGCAAAAGCACGCGCGGTGAGTTATGGAGTGCAATCCTTGAAGATAACTGTAAGTGGGCAGACAATTGCGGGAAATGTCGAGCGCTCTAGCGAAATTGCAATTAGAGTAAAAGCGCCTGCACCCAATTTACAGATAGCCGTAAAGCAGTACCCCGCTCAAGTTCCCTTTGGAGAAACATTCTCCGTCGTTTTGAACTTAAGAAACATCGGTCAAGGGGCAGCTCACAACCTTCAGCTGCCGACAGTTGGATCGCTGGGGCCACAGTTGAAGCCTCTTCAAGCATTTGCCCAAGAAACAATACTTGCGTCAGGAGCGGTCATGGACCAGCCGATTACGTTTCAAGCAGCCAAAAGCGGTGTTGTGCGAATGGATGGTTTACTCCTTCAATACAAAGATATGGACAACGTTGTATATACTAAGGAGATATCTTCGACCGGAATTAAAATAGAAATTTTTACACCACAACCTCATTTTGATCTTCAGCTTAGGTACGTGTCTGAAGAGCCGTCGCAAACATTAGTTCATGCCTCCTACATCATAGCAAATGACGGTACAGCCGACGCGGCATCATTTCAACTTAGGACAATACTCGCTCAAGGTGCATCCCTTGAAAGAGGTTCTCTGAGCAGCTTAAAGCCGGTTCTCCCTAGAGGCCTTTCAGAAACAGGTGACCTGTATTTACGATTGGATTCTGGCAAGACTTTGTCAAAACCGATTGATCATTTTGAGATCGAGTACGTTGATGCAGAAGGCATTTCTCGTTCGGTAAAACTTGAAAGCGACGCAGGCATGACAATTTCGCCTAAAGCCATAGTTCAAGAACAGTTGAGCGCGGAGCATAGTACAAGTTCCGTTCAGAATGTAGCTCCGGCGGTTACCTCTCCACCTGCTATTGAAATTCCGGCATTAGCTGCACCGTTGCCCGTAAAACCAGTTCCAGTTCAACCCGAAAAACCGAAGACCGATTGGGTATCTTTGATTGAAAATGGAACTGTTGACCAATTTTCAAAACTTCTTGCAGAACCTGCCGAAGAAAAGATCGATCTACGCGATGTTATTACTGAAGAAACTTACAACGAGGTAGGGTATCAAAATCTCTTTCTCGCTATTTTCGATTCCAAGCTATCCAAAAAAGAGATTCTTAGAAAACTGCTGGTCGACAAACTAACTGATAGGTGCATCGAATTCTTGATGGATCTGAAAATGAACGGTTGGGTAGAATATGGAATTTCTAGCAGCGATATCGGATATGCTAAGCAAGCACTGCTCATTCTCTCCACGCACAACTCCCCAAAGGATCTTTCTTTCGATGCCTCAAGTGGAAAGAAGCAGACGAAAGCAGCGAAACCCGAATCGATATTCTTCTTTGATTCTCAACACAAGACTGTCGAAGTGGTGCGTGAACTTTTGAAAAATTCTGAAAGTCAAAAAGTCGAGGATGTACGTTATACGCTTAAGATCTGAGACAATTCCTTTTTTCGCGATTGGATCAACTAGGGCTTGGAAGATTTACGTTTGCCCTTTTTATCATGTGGATTTCAGAAATGGATTACAAAATCATAACTAAAAAGAAAGCACGTTTGACATCATAAAATTACATCGGGTACCCAAGCCTAGGTCGTCTTACGTTGAAAAACACTAGAATTTCGCGCGATCTCCTTCTGACCAAACTTCTAGGCGCAAAGGTTTCTATCGTAGTAATCGCAATCGTGGCAATAGTATTTGTTGGATCTGTCGTTGTAAGTCAATTTCCTGGTTTCGCGAACTCGACAGTGAGTCAAAATCAAACAGCGACAACTACTTCGCAAGTTACCACAACCCTTTCTTCGGTTCTTAGTTCATCTTGTTGTTCAACAACAACTGTGGTAACAGTTCCGCCTGTTCCAAGCTCAACTGTTTATTTGAGCAGTCAGACGGATTCAACAGAGACAAGTAGCACATTTGTAGAAACCACTCAACAGTCGTTCACTACGATTCAAAGTGCTGTCAACAGCAGCAATTCTGAATTAACATCATCGACCTATTCCGCGACTTCGATAGCACAATCGTCTTCATACAGTTATCAAAGTTCGAGTATTGCACAGTCTACGTCATTCATCTATCAAAGTTCCAGCGGCAGCACGATGCAGTCTACATCGCTCATATATCAGACATCTAACACCGCAACAACTTCTATAACAGAGCAGTATTCGTCCCAGGCGTCAATTGCAGTACAGCAAGCATGGACTCAAGGACAGTCCGGTGGGGGCATCAGCTCTGTTAACCTTAGTTTTCCCTCAAGCGTGTCTTCCGGTGATTACATAGTAATAGGAATCACATATCTTTTCGATTCCTCCAATCCAACCATCAATGCCCCAACAGATTCTCATTCTCCTTTCTTTGCGCAATTGGGCATTCCATCGATAGCTAGTCCGTCAGCGGGTGAAGTTTTCAAATCAGAGTGGTTTATTTCACAAGCGAGCTCATCCGGATTTGATGGGATAACAATTTCCACCAACTCGGCGGTGAATTCTTTGTGCGGCAGCATTTTTGACATCACGGGGATCTCCGGATCATCGAACGATTCCAACTATGGTTCTAGTTATAGCAATTCATTTTCGACATCGCCGTTTGGAATACCCAATCCCGGGGTCTCACTATCCACCTCCGCGTCAGATTCAAGTTCTGTCTCATCTTACAGTGCCGGATTAGGCTACTCATTAAATTCTAATTCCGGCGGAAGCTGTGCTGGAGAATACTCCACATCTGCGCCCAGTCCTACGACGGCGCCGATGTCGTCAGCCACCAATGTTAATTGGCTGGAGAGCGGTATTTCGTTTGGTCCCTCATTTACATGATTCTATCGACGCTTGATTTTCTTTTACTTGGAGCTGATTCTAACGCTAATTGTGCTTACACTAGTTGGATGGACTCTTTGGTCCCGTGCAAGGGACAAAGTGTACACGGCCGTGGAGTTAGAAGAAATTGTTGCCTCGAGACTCGCCCAATCGAAGAGTACGATCAAAGGGAATGTGGGAGAAAACATTGCGCCGCATATGATAGAATTCATGCAGAAATACGAGCCAGCGGATGCTCGATATCTTGGAGGAAAACCTGTTGACTACATCGTTTACAAAGGATATAGCCAAGCAAAGGATACTGATGATCCTCTTGAAGCTGTAGTCTTCGTCGAAGTGAAAACATCAAAAAATGCAAATCGAGGCCTAGATAGAAATGAAAGAAAAATCAAAGATGCCATAACCCAGGGTAGAGTTAAATATGATGTCATTATTCTAACAATGCCCTAAACCTAGCAGCGAGCGGTAAACCTAGGTGGCGGATTTGTCGGGCACTTTTTAGTTTAGGATTTAGTGCAACACTGGAATATTTATCTCCGTTCGTGAGGATACTCCAATTTGTCTGCGAAGGCGCATCCTCGAGTTCATTCGCCAGTCGGTCAGGCTGTCGTCACGGTGCCGAATTGGATTTGGCAAATTCCTGAGGGTACTTGAGCGACTGGAAAAATAGCGGTAATCCAGAAAATGACAGCGGAGAAATCGGACCAACCGCCATAAACGAATACTCTTTCTGTGCTGGGTTACTTTGCGGATCCTTGAATAATTGGTAGAGTCTCATCGCTTCTTCATTTCCGCCGATTATATCCCGAAGTGCGTCTAATTCAACTCCGTATGACAGGCCAAATCCGAAAACATAGATCCTGATTTGGTTGACTATTTCTCTGTCCAGACTCGACAATGTCTGACTAACAAACATCCAACCTAGTCCATATTTTCTCGTTGTCCTGACCGCATCCTTGAGAGTACTCTTGACCTGTTCGAGTTCCATATTTTCCGATTTTTCTCGTGGTGCTAATCGATGTGCTTCATCGACAACAACCAGAGTATTGAGGGCGCCACCCGATTTGAAAGTAAGCTGGGCGCTGTCTGTGAGCGCTTCAAGAAGTTCATTGATAACCACCATTTGAATACTGTCATTCCACAGCAAGTTATCCGGCACCTTGGTTTCAGAGAGATCGATTATTGTAATATCGCCACGTGGATTATTTGTTGCCTTTTGAGGGAGCGCATCGATAAACGCAACATCATTTTTTCCGCTAGTTGAGAAGAGATTTGCAACCTTTGACCATATAAGAAAATAATCATCAGAATTGTTCGATTGTACTGCTGATCTAACCCGCCCGCGTAGATCTTGTGATGTATAGATGGAACGGAGTACTTCGTCATCTTGCAATGCCTTCCAAATCGCGTCGAAAACTTCACGCTTGTTGTAGGTTGCAGGTTTTGCCGGGGACGGAAGAAATTTGGCTTTCTTGCCCTGTAAGATTTGATTGATTTGATCCAAAGCACGCTCTTTGTTATCATCCATTACGATACCAAGTCCGTCTAGAAATCCTGACTGCTTTAGAATTCGATTGAACAGACGGTGAACATCCTTCAAAATTAGATTATGGAGTCCATACACTTTCACTTGCTTCCCAAATCGAGCGAGTATATCTTGAATTTCTCTATCCTCCGTTAATTTCGCGAATTCCCCTTGAGGATCCAAAACAAATATCGACATTCCTTTGTTCCTTGCATAGCCAAGGAGAATCATCTTTGACAATACTGATTTGCCAGATCCGGTCTTTCCGAAGACTCCGATGTGGTATGCCTCGCCGATTCCCCCATTTACTTTGCCGAAATGTTTGAACCACATTGGCACGATAACATTCGAACCATAGACCTTGCCCAGAAAAAAGAGGTCAGAAGAATATCCACTAAGAAGATCATGCATAACTTTCTGATCTACTAGTTTCACGAAAGTGCCGGTGGAGGGCACCGTTCCTAACATACTTGGCTCAAAGTGCGAGGAATTTTTACCGAAAACAGAGCTGACAAACATCTTCGCCGTGTGAGTGTCTTGTCGACCCGTTATCGGATCAACTCTGCCCTTTTGTCGAATTAACCCGCGCATGGTCGGGTCTTCGCTCCAAACGTTGCGCATTGAAAGCTCGGTTATCTGCCCTAAGGCATAGTGCTCTATTCCATCTTGAATGTAGTTGAAAATGCTAAGGGACCCGACAAGTTTCCTATCCACCGCAGTTCCAAGAATATCTATCACTAAACTATGAGTAGAAGAAGGAGATCCTACAACACCTATCTTTTCGGCGCGGTCGAAGGAGATCTTCATTTCTTCTTCCATAGCGGCTACGCTCCAGAGTCGGTTCTGTAACCGTGCATGGCGAGGTAAACACTACCCGTGTCTTCATTCGAAGCCGCTATTTCCTGCGTGGTTGCCCTGCGCAATGCAGGAAGAGCAGTTCCCAGGTGCTTAACCATTCTATCTGCCATGTACAAAGGATACGGTTCCATAATCGCCGGGGAGCCACATTGTAATTTTAGAGATTCGAGGAGAATTGATAGTCGGCTTTGATTGCTGGATATCGAAGAGGCGACTTCGACGCGAAGGGTTGGAAAGTATTCGTATGGCCTGTAGTATATTATATTCAGATTCTTAACCATGGAAACTAGTTCACGTCCCAATTCAATCAGGTTGTCAGGCAATCTAACAAAATGCCAAGAGTCCGAGGATTGTAGCATAGCGCAGGGTCCTATCATTTCGCCTCCATGGAGAACGAAGGAGAGCAACGACCTGTCCTCGTGTCCTGCAAGTCCAAGCTTTGTTGCAATTTCGTTCCTGGCAGTGTACTTTGGAACACCGACAAAGATTTTGTCACTTCTTGATGAAGAGAGGATTTTCTTATAGGCATCTAGTGCTCCTCCTATTCTATCTAACAAGATAGCCGATAGATCACTTGTCGCCTCGTTTATCCGGCTGAATGCCTGATTGAAATGTATCAGAGGTGTCGCCAGCGAGCCGTCAAGAAACACAACATCATGGGGAGCTTCCACCGCGAGTTCCAATTCCATCGCCATCATAATTGCTCTAACTACCCAAGATGTGGCCTCGTTATGATTGCACGGTATTATTTTAGATCGATGACGCGGCGCTGGCCAATATCTTTTCTCTGTGGGAGGCGTCAGACCTTCAACGGCTATTCCAGCCATTGCGGCAATATCAGTTGAGAGCAGTCTCTCGATTGCAAACGCACCATCGATACCACATGTTGTCGGATTCTTGTATGATGTGATTATCTCGCTATCATGCTTCAAAAGACCAAAGGAATCGAGTGAATTCCTTATGTCAGTCCTTGAGTGCTGAATTTTCTCGAATGACCCAGATAGTTGTCGTCCTATAGCTTTATGATACGATAGCATGTCATTGACTAGTGCTTCTGGCAAGTCCTGGAAAGGAGAACTCAAATCAGTTGAATTCATGGGCTTTCTTGACTCTCTTTAGGCATACTAAACCAGAACCAGCTCCAACAGTACGGTGGTTCTTCCGGAGTCTATTGTAATTCTTACTTGTGAACTCTGGATCAGGAGCGAGAATTTGCAATTTCAATTTTTTCACTTCTTCAGTCCTTGCTTGAGCAGGTTGGAAAAAGAGAAGGGAAAAATTGAGTAGCGACGTGGCGACTCACAATGTTGCGGTAGAAGGTGATCTCAACGTCGTTTATTTCGATAAGGAGATCCTGGACTCGGATAAGCACTGGATTGGAGGTAACTGGATTACTCTAGAAAATGCTGAGAGACTTTCTAACTTTTTTGAAATGCGAGGATTCAAGAGAAAGAATAATTCTGATCTTGGAAAATGGATGCGTGACAAAATATCTTCAGGAGATGCAAAGAAGACTATTGTCGTTTTCGCCCAAGATAGAGCTCCACAGAGCGTTTTTGATGATATGTCGTCTCACTGCTTGGCCAGACAATATCTTGATAACGGTGGGACAGTTCTTTGGATCGGGGATATTCCATTTTATTGGCATCTAGAACAAAAGAACAGTAGTTTCGTTGCTGTCTATCCAAAAGAAGGCGCGATACATTACTTGGAAGTTCTCGGAGTCGTTCCAGTTTCCATTATCGCTGCAAGTAGGTCAGTAATAACAAGTCAAGGTGCAAAACTTGGACTGAAAACTCCTTGGGCGAGCTCCAGACCTATAATATTCCCCTCGCAAATCGAATCGGACAGAACAAGAATTATCAATAAGATCCTTAATCGACAAGACTTTGTTGAGCTCGCTCATGTGGAAGGAATTGGAATACCTTCAGTGAGGCCGTTTGTTCGAAAAGGTCACTTGCGACGGTTTTTCGAGTTCTTGGGTACGTCCTCTGTGAAAGCCGGTGATTTTGAAGTAGAATTGGAGAAAGAAGAGAAGAAATCAGAGTTGGAGTTTTCCACAAAATATCTTTCAGGATGGATCAAGATTTTCAATTTTGATTCGAGGGGTAGTGGTTTCATTAGAATGTGGGATTTCAGCCCTCGTATTATTACAGCATCGATGTTGCAGGAGCTCCTCACTATCCTGAAAGCCTATTGCGGAGAAAAAGTGACGGCTTCAAAGAATCCCTCCACATCCCCACAAACATCTCCGAATTAGCGATAGACGCTTGACCATTAGGAGCCCGAAACAAGTTCAAAACAAGAAAGATTAAGTAAGAACAATATCAATCTCGAATTCCGTATAATGGGATCTACGTTTTTGGAGATCCTGGTACAACAATATTCCATTGTCTGGAGTGAGGTACTTTAATGTCATCCACCCCGGTTTCTTTTTCGTTATTCGTAGTACAGGACATTCTTGGCGAAATTACGATTTAATAGCTCCTTCATTCTGCAGGTGTCAATTATCCTTCCTCATTGTGCGCAAAGTATCAGAGTACTTTTGTTGTTGCAAAACATTGATCCGCGATGCCAAGAACATTCATTAGCATAATGATGAGATCACGGTCGAAAACAACGTGATGAAAGCGCTTACCGTTATCGCTGTGATCCCAAACAAATCTCCAAACCGAAGGACTAACCTCGTTGGTTGACACAACGGATAATGTATCCGCTCCATCGGCATGAGTGAATTGTATCGAAAAATCATCGTAGGTAAATTCTGAAAGATTGTATCTCTTTGCTTCCCCTACTTTATTTGGTTTGAATCCATCTTGCAAATATTCCAGGAGGTCAAATGAGTAAAAGTCCGGATTTGCCGCGCCACCAACCGATACGATTTTTGAGTTGAGGATGGTTTCCTTTCTTCGAGAGAGGAATCCAAGAAACTCTCTCAACATATTTTCGTTACGTTTGACTTGATCGAAAAATGTATCTATGAAATCTTTTTCGAATTCACCAGGCTTGACCGAATTTAAGAAAGTAATGAATCTGGATTCAATTGCAAACGAAGGATTTGTTTCATAAGATGAAGCTATGTCCTTGACAATTTGTTTCAAGCCGACTTTCTTATTGACTAAATCCCAAAAATCGAGAAAATGGACTTGATCGTAATAGGTCAGCGCGCTACTCTCAATATCCCAATCTAAGAGAATGGATATCCATGCCGAGTCAAACTTGTAATCCATGAATTTGTTATAGGACGAAATTTGAGAAATGAACACAGGTACAATTTTTCCGTTCTGTGTGACTGTCCACGCATTCAAAGATTTGTCAAATTTCACTGCGTCATGCGGAAAAGTTTCTTGAACCAGACTCTTCGAGAAATCGACAATACCACCGAAGTTTACTTTGCTAATCTCCCACTTTTTAGTTAGATCGTGTGTTAGCCCCACGGTCTTTCCACACGAGTTACATACTGTCCAACGTTCTGATCGGAACAGATCGTCTACTCGAATTGAATTCGGACACGATTTGTTACTGCATGGTTGCCAAGTGCTTTCCCCGAGTGTAACGATTCCTAATTCTTCGAGTTTCTTTAACGATTCGTAGCGTGATTTCTCATCTATCTGCACTCCGAACCCCTTGCGAATGGGAACTTTGGCGTATATCACAAGGCTAACTCCTTGTCAAAATATGACCAGACTTTTTCTTTTTCACTTTCCCTCAGGTAACGATTATCTGTCGCAAATTTTACAGTTTTTCCTTGTAACAGAGTCTTGACGGTGTAGACTCTGTCTCCCAATTTCAATTGAAAGCTAATCAGGTCAGAGACACCATTGATTAAAGGTGTCTTTCTATTAGTTTCAAGTTCTTCGAGGGCGGGCAGAATTCCCTGATCCGAAATGCTACTAGAGGCAAGAACCTCTACAATTGGCGATTCGGGGAGAGGAGTATTTCTTACTCTAACCGAAAGTAAGGCCGAGCCTTTTATCTTATTTTTTCTAAAATTATCGAAAAAAGATTGGACCTTTTCAACCTCGTAATTGTGGGGCATCTCAACGAAATCTGGCTTACTTCCAGTCAACTTTTCGACAACGAATATGGCAATTTTCAAAGTACTTTTTGGTTCACGACGCGTAACTATTTGCAGAGACTTACCATCCTCGCTCAGGACTAGGATCTTTTCATCGCCGGTTTTCAAAAAGGCATTTCTTTCCACTAATTTCAGTGATGATCGTGCACCCTTTTCTCTTCGAAACATCAACTTGATTCGATTAGAATCCTTCGCAAACCACCATAGTTTTATCTCACGCCGAGAATTTACTTTCCTACTGTTTTCGTATTCTTGCAGATAGGAGCTTATTGTCTCAAAAGTTAGATTTTTAATACTAATTTTGTGATCTATTGGTTTCTCATTTTCGAACTTTCTAACACTCGAACGTTGGATGAGAAATTCGTAGAAAATATTTTCAAGGATTTTTGGATTTTGTTTCCACAACGGCAACAAAATTGGAGCTGAATCAACGGTTTTATTTGCAGCTCGTTCATGTAATTTTCCCTTTAGATTCTTATCAGCAAAATCATAGATTATGGTCGGATTGATTTTCGCATGAGCGAACTTCGAAAGAGCGAACAAATCAATGAAGTCAGACTTTGATTTTTTATAGAGAGACGCTACAATCCCTTTGAGGTTATCTCCTTTGACACCATAAGTCTGCGTAACTATCTCAGACCAATCTTTAGACTGGGATTCTAATTTGTTGGCAAGAGTGTTACTTATTTTTCCCTTTTTCTTGGAGTATTGTTCGTATATATCATCTAGTGAAATGCCAAAAGATTCCCAAAAGTCTCTCTGTTGTTTGACAATTTGCATATAATGGATAAAACCTTCGTTAGCGCTTAAATCTATGCTGTTTTTCGACGATCATGGATTTGGACAGATGTTTCGGCTTATTTACGCCTAAAGAATTTCCATGCTTCTTTATCCAATTTCTTCCCAATTCGTTCCGTGCGTAATACCAAACATCTGGAAATGTGTCAAACATATAATTAACTTCTTTTAGTAAGATCGCGACAAAATGCAACTCTCGGAAAGTGCTCCTTTTCTCAGTGATGAGCAAGCCATCCGGATTATCAAGGAGCATTTCTCGAGTCTTAATGAGGGTCAACTTCAAGCGATTCAAACAGTAAATGGACCTGTACAGATAATTGCCGGACCGGGTTCTGGGAAGACTCTCGTTCTCGTATTGAGAGCGTTTTTTCTCCTTCTTACAGGAAGAGCTCAACCTGCGGAGATCGTAGTTACGACTTTCACAGAGAAGGCCGCATTTGAGCTAAGAGACAGGTTGTATCAGTCTGCTAAGATCTTCGACTACAAAGGACCTCTTTATGAAATGAAGGTAGGAACATTACACTCAATTTGCGACGAATACATTCGTAGGTTCATTGAGTACTCTCCACTGAAAAAGAACTACGAAACTCTCGATGATCTCACTCAAGAACTCTTTCTCAACGACCGATTTGATGAAACTATTCCAGAATCAATGAAGATCTCGGAGGAGTATTTTGGAAAGTGGAAGTACAAATGGACAACAATCAGAGGGCTACTTCCATACTTCGACAAGATAACCGAAGAATTAATCGACGTTACTAAACTACGCAATTCGCCGAACGAATTCCTGTCACGTCTTGGAACTGCCTATGAAAACTATGAATCACAACTGTTCCAGCTCAACAAAGTAGATTTTGCTCATTTGCAAAAAATCTTCTTTCAACTCGTGAGCCGCGATGAGATAAAGAAGAGAATAAGACAACATATCAAATTCATAATGGTGGATGAATATCAAGACACTAATTACATCCAAGAACAAATTCTCTTCGCATTAGTAGAACCAGAAAATAATATCTGCATTGTGGGTGACGAGGATCAATCGCTTTACCGCTTCCGAGGGGCAACGGTCAGAAACATCCTCGAATTCCAGACTCACTTCCCTGAATGTTCGAGAATAACTCTTGACATAAATTATCGTTCACATTCGAAGATCATTGATAGATACAATTACTTCATGAATTCCGTCGATTGGACTAATCCACGCGGTCCTCCAAATTTTCGGTTTCCAAAACAAATAGTGCCGGATCCAAATGGCAGTTTTCCAGAGTATCCTTCAGTGTTTTGTATCTGGGGAGAAAACCAAGATGATGAGGCACAGCGTTTTGCAAGAATGGTGAAGTATCTCAAGGATAATTCCATAATAGAAGATTATAGTCAGGTTGCTCTTTTGCTACACAGTGTACGATTGGAACACAGTGGTCATTACTTGGATCAACTCGAGAAATTCGGGATCCCATATTTCTGCCCCAGAGCAAGAGCCTATTTTGAAAATGACGAAGTTCAACTGATTATTGCTTGTTACGCGGTTATCTTTGGATTCCATAACGAGATTCCTGAGTTAATAGGAACCAATTTCGATGCGCTAGCTCAGTTTAGCAATCGATGTATTTCATCATTGGGGCCGTATATCGATACAAATCCAAAACTGGCTAGGTACATTCGAGAAAGAGTCGCTGACATCACTAATCTACAAAAAGGTGAGACCCTGGACATGACGTTGGTTGATTATTTTTATGATCTGATGTCCTTCGAGCCTTTTGCCTCGTTCTTAAAGAATGAAAACAGGGTGAGAAATTTATCTACTTTCTCTACACTTCTGACGGAGTTCCAAAATTACTATCACATTAACCTAGTAACGGAGCGAAACAAAGATTGGATTAACAAGAAGCTGTTTTCTAGTTTCTTCAAATTACTGATCGACAGCGGAATTGATGAGTATGAGGACCCCTACAATCCAATCCCAAGAGGATACGTGCAAGTAATGACGATCCATCAATCGAAAGGATTGGAATTCACTGCGGTGGCGGTTGGATCACTCGATAAGACTCGTCGAACCCAAAGACAGGTCGATAGAGATCTAGCATCCTTTTATCGTCGCACTCCTTTCGAGCCGGACGATAGAATTTCAACATTCGATTTCATGAGACAATATTACGTCGCTTTCTCGCGAGCTGAAAAGTTACTCGTCCTGACTAGCACTGCTGAGCCAAACCAGCTGTTCGATCCAATCTGGGAGGGATTGGACCAATGGCCTTACGTTGAAACGCAGGTCTTGCAATCTCTGAGATTCGCTCCAAAGAAACCGTTTGCCCCAAAGAAATCCTACAGTCTGACTTCACACATTAACGTTTTCGAAGTCTGTCCCCGTCAATACCAATACTATCAGGAATACGAGTTTTCTCCGTCAAGATCTGCAACGATGACTTTCGGTATCTTAGTCCATCAAACTATCGAAGACATTCATAAACGAGTCATAGACGGCAAATTAGATCAAATCACAGATGAAATCATAGAGAATCAATGGTTTGCGATAAATTACCAAAGTCTTGTCTCCGCTGGGATGAGACCTCTCGCAGAACAAAGACGAGAGACCGCTCTGCAGCATGTTTTGAATTACTTCCACCAGAATAAGAAGGAACTTCATCGGGTAATTGAAACAGAAGTGGACGTATCCGTTGAAAAGCCGACTACATTCTTACCGGAAAAATCGATCTCCTCAGAGGTGAAGATGGAAAGTTAGAGATACTAGATTTCAAAACGCAACGAAGACCACCGAAAGACGATCCGATAATTGCGCGTTATCATAACCAACTTTGTCTCTACGCCCATATTCTGAAAGAGCGTTATGGTAAACATCCGGACAGACTATACATTTACTGGACAGCTGAAAAGGACAAGCAAAATGCGTTAATGGAATTTCCTGTGGATCCCAATACCGTGCTTTCAGCCGGTCATCACTTTGACAACATTGTGGGTGAGATCCAGAAGAACGATTTTCAGGTAAAGAATCCTCCAGCGTCAAATATTTGCAAGGAGTGTGACTTCAGAATGTATTGTGTTTCACAAAACACAATTAAATACCGCTTTGTTAGGCGCAAGAAGCGAACGATGAAGAGAATAAACTAGTTTGACAAACTTGGAAATTGGGAATACTGAGCTGGTATGGTCAGATAAGTTTGTTGAACCTGGAAAGCTGCATGAAATCAAACGAGTTAACCTTCCTTTACAAATTATTGAGACCATTAACGAAAGCACGGTTAATCGCGAATCAAGAAAGAGTTCTGGAATCCAACACTCTCTTTTCGACGTTTGGACAGGCGATCAAGGACAATCCTTTGAAACCGGATGGAAAAACAAGTTAATTTGGGGAGAAAACAAGTACATCATTTCATCTCTTCTTGAGAATTATGCTGGAAAGATAGATCTAATTTACATAGATCCGCCATTTGCAACTGGTGCGGATTTTTCTTTTCGAACAGGGATAGGCGAGGAGAATGTAACAAAAAGTCCTTCTGCAATTGAACTAAAAGTCTACAACGATACTTGGGGAAACGGACTTTCCTCCTATATGCAGATGATGTATGACAGACTGTCCTTAATGCGGGAATTTCTCACGGAAAACGGTAGTATTTTTGTTCACTTGGATCACCATGTCGGCCACTACGTGAAGGTAATTTTAGACGAGATTTTTGGAAAAGAACATTTCTTGGATGAGATTATTTGGAATAAAGGATTTAGAGGAACAGAGACCAAAAAGGGATTTCAGCGTGCGCATGAAAATATTTTCTGGTATTCCAAAGGACAGAACTTCATTTGGAATGATGTGTTTGTCGACTACAAAGACACTGATATGAAGCGATATAATAAAGTCGATGAAAAAGGCGAGAAATATGCTCTGATAAAAAGAAGGAGAACCGATGGAACAGTATACTATGGCAAAACCTACCCAAGGGACGAAGGAAAACGAGCCAACGATGTTATTGATGTACCTGTTATGGCTTCTACATCAGGAGAGAGACTGAATTATCCTACACAGAAACCCGAAGCTTTGTTGAATGTACTGATAAAGGCTGCATCAAATGAGAACTCGATAGTTGCTGATTTTTTCTCCGGCTCCGGAACTACTTTAGCGGTTGCCGAAAAACTAGGCAGAAGGTGGATTGGTTGTGATATAAGTCGTTTTGCAATTCATACGACGAGAAAACGTCTTCTGGAAATCGAGGATTGTAAACCCTTTGAAATATTGAACCTTGGAAGATATGAACGCCAGATTTGGCAAAGTACGAATTTTTCATCAAAAGATAATCGAACCGTGCTTTACCAGTATCTTGCTTTCATTTTGAAATTATACAAAGCGCAGCCGATTTCTGGATTTCGTTTCATTCACGGAAGAAAGAGCGGCGCTCTAGTCCATGTCGGCGCCGTTGACTCCCCGGTCACAATAGATGAAGTCAATTCAGCTCTGTCCGAGTGTCTTGATGCTAAACAAACAGAACTCCACATTCTCGGTTGGGAATGGGAAATGGGATTAGATGATCTGGTGAAAATTGAAGCAAGAAAGCAAGGAATTAAGCTTAGACTTCTTGTCATTCCTAACGAATTGATCCAAGCAGATATACCAAAAAAAGAAGACATTAATTTCTACGACCTAGCTTACATAAAAGCAAAGACAAATGTACGGAATAGAACGATTCATATCGAATTATTGGACTTCGCGATACCAAACACTGAACTGGTAAGTCAAAATGTGAAGATAAAACACTGGTCTGACTTGATCGACTATTGGGCTGTCGATTACGATTTTAAGAAGGATACATTCATGAATCTGTGGTCCTGCTACCGAACACCCGGAAGACCTAAGTTGAGTCTCAAATCTGGCGAATATGACTATAAGAAAAGTGGACGCTACGCCATCGTTCTAAAAATTGTAGACATTTTTGGAATAGATAGTTCAAGATTGTTTGAGATTGAAGTATGAAATGCAAGGTGAGATCAAAAATTGGTTAACATCAATATTAGAGACACAGAACTAACCTGGCCGACATAAGTTCATAGACACCTGTTGGTCAGAAGGAATTTCTTCATGTCAAGATGCGAGCAAAACCTTCGCGTTCGATAGTATTCTGCCAGGATTGATTTCAGTTCTTTCAATGACGTCGGAAAGGTTGGAAGCCTTGAGAGATCCTTCTCACCCTCGCGCCAACACTCCTCCATCATGTTGAACTCTGGCGAAGCTGTCGGGATCCATCTGACTCTGAGAGTCTTCCTGTTCTTACCCAAATAATCAGTTACGATCCTGGTTTTGTGGTGTTGCCTTGCTTTGTCAAGGAAGAGATAGAGTGATCCAAACTTCCTGTGCACCTTCTTCAGGTAGTCGAGGAATGTCTCGCCATTGAATTTCTCGTACTGCCTGAAGATTTGTGTCCCGTCCAGGCTGATCGCTCCAAACACCACGGTGTTGCCGTGCGAGCCTGACACAATCCGAATCGGTCGAATCCCTTTGACCGCCCACACCCTTTTGGTTTCTATGTTCTGGACGAAGATTGATTCGTCTTCGGATGCTACGGTGAAGCCTTCCGGGATATTCCTGAGGAGTCTTGCGGTCCTTTTTTAAATTCGAGCCTCTCTTCGAGGGAAGCCTTGTGAAGTAACCTCTTGTCAGGGACAATTGCTCTCACTCCCCACTTCTGCATCAACCTGTAGATGTGTCTCTCAGTGTATGCCACGTCTGCTTCCTTGCGGATCATCTCCCTGACCTCCTTCACGGTCCAGCCGCATTCGTTCTTCACGACCTTCCTCTTCACCGCAATGAACTTGTTGTGATCGAGCTTCGGAGGTCTCCCGCTCCTTTCCATCGTCTTGAGTCCTTCTAGCCCATCTTTCTCGAAACGTCTAAGCCACGGTGTCGTCCATGATTTGTGCCGGTGAACTTCCCTTGCTACGTGCGACGCCGGGACACCCTCGTACTTGACCTTCAGAACGAGGAATATCCTCTTGCTTACGTTTGCGTCCCTCTCCTCTCTATAAGCCTCTTCAACAATCTCCTTCGGTGCCTGTAATCGAGACATACAACCTGAGATAGGAAGGGAAGTTGGCCAAAAATGAGAATGTCTAGGTCTGTGGCCCTTTCAGTCTAATAATTTATGTCGGCCAGGTTAGTTTGGCCGCTAAAGTTCGACGAGCAGGGAATGCAACGAGAATTACATCATGTGAATCTTCCCTTTCAAATCATAGAGACAATCAATGAAAGTACATCAGCCCGCGAAAATAGAAAGCATGACGGACTGCAACAGACGTTGTTTAACGTCTGGGAAGGAGACCCGGGCCAGACATTCGATGCAGGTTGGAAAAACAAGCTCATCTGGGGCGAAAACAAGTATGTGATCTCTTCACTTGCCGAAAAATTTGCTGGCAAACTTGATCTAATATACATCGATCCTCCCTTTGCGACTGGGGCTGATTTTTCTTTTAGGACAGAAATCGGTGAACAAGAAGTAACTAAGAGTCCGTCAACTATCGAAATGAAAGTCTACAATGACACCTGGGGGGAAGGGAGATCATCATATGTTCAGATGATTTATGAAAGGCTATCTCTCATGAGAGATCTACTTTCTGCTCAAGGTTCAATCTATGTCCATTTGGATGCAAATATGGTTCATTACGTCAAGGTCGTTATGGATGAGCTTTTCGGAGAAGAGAATTTCCTGAGTGAAATAATCTGGAAGCGCACATCATCGCACAACGATCCCAAAAACTTCGGCAATATCACAGATCGTATTCTCTACTATGTAAAGTCGGAAAAATACACATGGAACCCACAATACACCCCTCTCTCGAAAGAGTATATCGAGCAATTCTATCGATTTACAGAGCCCGACGGCCGTCGATATCGACTATCAGACTTCCGCAGTCCTCATCCGCGCCCTAATCTAACCTACGATTACAAGGGTTACAAACCTCATCCAAATGGCTGGGCAGTGTCCCTCGAAGTTATGAAACAGCTCGATGTGGAAGGAAGACTAGTCTTTCCAAAGAGTAAAGATGGGCGAATCCAACGGAAGACTTACTTAGATTCAAACGAAGGTCAGCCTCTGCAGAACCTTTGGACTGACGTCCCTCCTATCTATGCCACTTCGAAGGAGAGACTTGGTTACCCGACGCAGAAGCCAGAGGCACTTCTAGAACGAATTATTTCGAGTTCGTCGAATCCTAATGATGTGGTTGCTGACTTTTTTTGCGGATCTGGCACAACGTTAACGGTCGCTGAACGATTAGGAAGACGTTGGATTGGCTGCGACCTGAGTCGTTTTGCTATCCACGCTTCTAGAAAGCGCCTTCTAGAAATGGAGAACTGTAAGCCATTCGAGATCTTGAATTTGGGAAAATATGAGCGACAAGTGTGGCAAAGCACTACGTTTTCTGCCAATTCGGATCGGACCGTTTTGTATCAGTACCTTGCCTTCATTTTACGATTATACAAAGCAGAGCCCATAGCAGGGTTCCAATCCATTCATGGAAGAAAAGGTGGCGCATTAGTGCATGTTGGGGCAGTTGATTCACCAGTAACGATTGAAGAAGTGATTTCCGCGATAAGAGAATGTTCAGAAACTAAGCAGACTGAATTGCACATCCTGGGCTGGGAATGGGAAATGGGATTAGACGATCTCGTGAAATTAGAGGCCAAAAATCAAAAGATCAAACTCCGACTTCTGGTTATTCCAAAAGAAGTGATTCAGGCTGATCTTCAAAAAGCAGATGAAGTGGAATTCTATGACCTAGCATACATCAAAGCAATGACTCATATTAACGAAAATTCTCTCGAAGTGGAATTACTAGATTTCGCAATACCCAATCCAGAGCTAATTCCGGAAAGCTTGAAAATTAAGCACTGGTCAGATCTCATCGACTACTGGGCCCTTGATTTTGATTTTCAAAATGATACTTTCATGAATCAGTGGTCCTGCTATCGAACACAAGAGAAACCGACTTTGAGCGTTAAATCGACAAACCATGTTTACTTGAAGCGTGGATTATATCGCGTAGTTCTGAAAATTGTAGACGTTTTTGGAATCGACAGCTCTCGGCTATTCGAGGTTAGAATATAATTGCCAAAGCCCATTGTTTCCTATGACCGTTCTCTTCCGATCATACCAGATAGGGAGCCCTACTCAAGGCCCGAATCGTATCTCGAAAAGGAAGGTGACGGCTATGCTATCGTCAACGGCCGGAGGCCGAGTAATATCCTTCTTGTTGAGAAGATTAGAAGCCAAGTCCTTGCTTGGAGATCTTCTAATTACACAATTCCTGTCGGAATTTCCGAAACGACGAGAAGGCTTCTTACCTACTGGTTCGAAGAAGATCATATCGTAAGTAAAGAGCGTTTCAGATACTACTTTTGTCAGCGCGAAGCTATTGAAACTCTCATTTTTCTTTTCGAAGTTAAGGGGTATCTGATCTAAAACCTGTCATTGCTGAATTTTCTACAATTGAACAAAACTTCCTGACGGGGACAGGACTTGAGTTTCAGGTTACCCCTGACGGAAAGAGGTCTATTCGAAGGTACTCTTCGGAGCACGGACAAGATGTAACACAAGAAATTCCGGAGCCCAACTTGATTAGGTATGCTTTCAAAATGGCCACAGGTTCTGGAAAGACTCTTGTGATGGCGCTTGCCGTAGTTTGGAGCTGATTTTAATCGAATTAAAGAAAAGCAAAATCGGTACGCCGACAATTTCCTCATCGTTGCTCCTAATGTCATCGTGCTTGAAAGATTGCAAAGAGATTTCATTGATGGCGCAATTTTCAGAAGCCTCCCTCTTATTCCTCCCGAATGGATCGACAATTGGAACATCAAAGTAATCGGCAGGGGGAATCCTGGAATGCCAAAATCCAGTGGTACTATTTTCATTCAAAATGTTCAACAGCTTCAATCCAGACCAAAGGACAAGTGGGATCCTCAAAACGTAGTTCAAAGAATTCTTGGTAAACCCGCACAGACCGATATTGACAAGCCTTCTCTCTCTATTCTTGACCGCGTGATGACAGTTCAAAATCTAATGGTGATGAACGATGAGGCCCACCACGTACACGATGAAGAATTAGAATGGACTAAGACACTTCTGACGATTCACCATTCAACACCCGGCGGTCTCAAGTTATGGCTTGATTTCTCAGCGACACCCAAAGATCAAAATGGTTCTTATTACCCTTGGATCGTCGTCGATTATCCATTAGCTCAAGCGGTAGAGGATCTTATCGTCAAAGTGCCGATTATCGTTCATCGGGTTACGAACAAGGATCCGAATCCTGAACGGATAACGCAAGAAAATGTTGCAGAGGTTTATACTCCATGGATCATTTCTGCTCTTGAAAGATGGAAACTTCATTGTGAACTATATGCCAAGGTTGGTAAGAAACCAGTCCTTTTCATAATGGCAGAAAAAAATGCATTTGCAGATACTTTAGCGGAGATGATCAAAAAACAAAAAGGAGTAAGGAAGGAGGAAGTTCTTGTAATTCACACCGATCTTAAGGGTGAAGTAAGGACAGGCGATATCGAAGAGTTGCGGAAGACGGCAATGGACATTGACAAAACAAAAAACAAGATCAAGATTATAGTCAGCGTTCTTATGCTTAGGGAAGGTTGGGACGTACAAAATGTAACTGTGATACTAGGTCTAAGACCATTTACATCCAAAGCGCAAATTCTCCCAGAGCAAGCTGTTGGACGTGGACTGAGACTGATGACGGGAATTAGTCCGGACAACTTTCAAGTGCTAGAAGTTATCGGCACAAAGGCCTTTGAGGATTTTGTCAAATTACTTGAAACTGAAGGTGTTGGAATTAGGACTGTTGAGAATCCGATCCCTTCGATTGTCGTTGAACCACTGAAGTCGAAGATTGAATATGACGTAGAGATTCCTCAAACTGAATTGCAATATTCTCACAACTACAAAGTCCTGTCTTCGATCGATCCAATGAAAATAGACTCATTACTGAATTCTTCCCTGCCTGAAGATCAAAAGATTCGACTCCGAATGGAGTTCCCAATAACCGAAACCATAGTCGGAGAATCAACAATACAATACGACTATGCACCTCCTTCCTCCGAATCTATTGCAAGAATAACATCTGACGCTTTAAAGAAGGCGAAGCTAGTCTCGGGAAGGTTTTCTGATCTCTATCCGATAGTTAATGAATATGTTTCAAGGAAATGCTTCGGAAAAGTTGTTGATCTTGAAAGCGCCAAGGTTCGAAAAAGGATCGCAGATCCTATCATTCAAAACGAAATTTCTAATATTCTAGCCATAGCTGTAGGACAAGCTGTAGTGGAACAAAAGCCGGTCGTTCTAAAACAGACGGGAGTCGTATTATCAAAAACAATTCCTTTCACTTGGAGACGCAAGCATGTGAAGAATCCGAGCAAATCCATTTTCAATTACGTCGCAACTTTCAACAATTTCGAGTCACATTTCGCAGAATTCCTTGATAGAAAGGACAATGACATTGTAAAGTTCGCTGCCTTCGCTGAAACATTTACAGGTTTCAAAATCGATTATCTGAGTAAAGCCGGTGGAATTCGATTTTATTATCCCGATTTTGTAGCTGTGCAAAAAACTCCTAAAGGGGTCATAAATTGGATTATCGAAACGAAAGGAAGGGAGTATCCAGATACTGATCAGAAGGAGGCGGCAATGACCAAGTGGTGCAAAGATGTATCCATTATGACTAAAGAAGATTGGCGAACAATCAAAGTACCTCAAGAAATTTTCGAGAAACATGACTATTACAACTTCGAAGAACTTGTCAGATCTGTTCGTTTGACGACCACTGTGAATTAACCTGGCCGACATAAATTATTAGACTGAAAGGGCCACAGACCTAGACATTCTCATTTTTGGCCAACTTCCCTTCCTATCTCAGGTTGTATGTCTCGATTACAGGCACCGAAGGAGATTGTTGAAGAGGCTTATAGAGAGGAGAGGGACGCAAACGTAAGCAAGAGGATATTCCTCGTTCTGAAGGTCAAGTACGAGGGTGTCCCGGCGTCGCACGTAGCAAGGGAAGTTCACCGGCACAAATCATGGACGACACCGTGGCTTAGACGTTTCGAGAAAGATGGGCTAGAAGGACTCAAGACGATGGAAAGGAGCGGGAGACCTCCGAAGCTCGATCACAACAAGTTCATTGCGGTGAAGAGGAAGGTCGTGAAGAACGAATGCGGCTGGACCGTGAAGGAGGTCAGGGAGATGATCCGCAAGGAAGCAGACGTGGCATACACTGAGAGACACATCTACAGGTTGATGCAGAAGTGGGGAGTGAGAGCAATTGTCCCTGACAAGAGGTTACTTCACAAGGCTTCCCTCGAAGAGAGGCTCGAATTTAAAAAAGGACCGCAAGACTCCTCAGGAATATCCCGGAAGGCTTCACCGTAGCATCCGAAGACGAATCAATCTTCGTCCAGAACATAGAAACCAAAAGGGTGTGGGCGGTCAAAGGGATTCGACCGATTCGGATTGTGTCAGGCTCGCACGGCAACACCGTGGTGTTTGGAGCGATCAGCCTGGACGGGACACAAATCTTCAGGCAGTACGAGAAATTCAATGGCGAGACATTCCTCGACTACCTGAAGAAGGTGCACAGGAAGTTTGGATCACTCTATCTCTTCCTTGACAAAGCAAGGCAACACCACAAAACCAGGATCGTAACTGATTATTTGGGTAAGAACAGGAAGACTCTCAGAGTCAGATGGATCCCGACAGCTTCGCCAGAGTTCAACATGATGGAGGAGTGTTGGCGCGAGGGTGAGAAGGATCTCTCAAGGCTTCCAACCTTTCCGACGTCATTGAAAGAACTGAAATCAATCCTGGCAGAATACTATCGAACGCGAAGGTTTTGCTCGCATCTTGACATGAAGAAATTCCTTCTGACCAACAGGTGTCTATGAACTTATGTCGGCCAGGTTAGATAACAAGTGGTCCCCTTCCAAACCCATGTCAGTGTTAGAAATCCCAAACGGGTCCGTACATCACGATCGCTTCACCTGATATCCAATTATTGAACCCAGTCCCATGTTGTAAATTGCAAGTGGTGGAGTCCCGAGTCGTCGAGCCGCATTTCTCCATCCTGGCGCTATTTCTTCGATCCTATCCATCACGACAATGCCGCAATAGCTGCAGACGACCTCACCTCTGTCTGAGTCCAACACAACTGTTTGGTTACCACACCAAAAACAGGAATTTTCTAATTGAGATGTGATCAATTTTCTTGTTCACCGAAAGAGCTTTAGCTGACACCCGTCCAATATTGCTTGATGAGCCCAATTCCATCCTCAGATATCTGGCTCGTCGTTGCGGCAGTCTCTCTCCTGGTGGGCGTTCCACTGCTCATCTGGAGTACTTCGTCAATTATCAGAGATCTGCGCAACGGAAGAAGCAAACGAAATTAGACTCAATGGGCGTGGAAATCGCGCCCTGTCCCCTCTTTTTCTTTATTTGAGACTGGGCTATCCAATGTAGAAAGGCGTTTTCTGGAATCTCATTTCGTATTTTTTGTAATCTCCATACAGCAAGTCAATTTCGTCCAATTTTTCAAGCGGAATTTTTGCAGCGGATTCGTTATCACTTATAATGATATTTTTGTTGCCAAACGCTAGCACGCAAAGTTGCACGTTATGAGTTAGGTCATTGGGGACGACACGAGGATGCGGAGCGTGCATAATCAGAATCTCCAAAGAATCCAAGTTGCTAAGAACTGCTAAAGAAAACGCGGTATATTCCATTACTCGATAGCCCGTCAATTTCAATCGTTTGATGAAGAACTCAAGCCTGTCGGAGGGGCAGAATATCCCAATAATCATATTGAGACACCTCATCGACCCACAAGCGTTCTAGTGCCCTTTCTCAATGATGTTTTCCTGGGTTTGACTTGCGTCGCAAATTCGTCCAGTCTGTGGCCTCCGACTTTTGATTTTTCGCCGGTCCAAACCAAAAGTTCTCCTAGAAGCCTGAGACTTACTGCGCAAACTTTACCTGACAACCAGGCGTAGCGCCGCAGGTTTTCGCGTTGTCTTTTCTTCCCTGATTCACGTTCTTTCTTAGACTTGGGTTCGTCAAAGATTGATTTCCCAAGAGACAATTCAAAATTTTGAGATCGTGTCCGTTTTGCAGTTCGTTCTTCGATATCATCGAGACCAATCCTGAAATCATAGTCCAAAGGAGATTTTACCACTTCAATTCACTTCTCCCTTGGAGGCGATTCTCTTCTGCAACTCGCCGACTAAGTCGCCCCGATAAGCTTGCACTAGTTTCATTGCATCATTGTCGTTCTTTATGGAAAATTCAGGGAACAGATCTGACAGAGATTTTAGAGCATCTGAGTCAAAGATGATTCCTTGATACCATTTCGGGTCGTCGTAATTGACCTCTGCCTTCACTTTTTGAACAATTAAATGCGCTAGGATGACCTGATCTTTCTTCACATAGAGGTCGTAGTTGGAGTAAAACAGGTTTGAGCTTCTCGCAAAGACTCTGGTGTAATCTATGCCAGTTACCTCAAACGCTTGTCTGATTTTCTCGTCAAAATCCTTGAGCATCTCTTGGGATTCATGACCATTCAATAGTTCGGCGGTATTCACGAGGGAGTAATTTTCAGAATGTGTTTCGTAGTAGCCCCTCCAGGCGTCGGTCGAGTGCCAGGAAACCCAGAATTCCCCATCGGTTTCGTTTCGGGTTGAAGTAATTATCTGTTCTTCTCTGTCAGATTGCACAACCGTTGCATCAACGTCCGCTTCGTAGTAGCAGGTTTCGCACAAAGGCTCACCTTCGTAGTGTGTTCTGAATTCTCCCGTGAAAGGTTCCTCACCCTCGAGCAATTTTTCGCAGCTTGCACACTTCATCTCGGAAGACTTTTTGGATGGTTGGTCTGTTTGCAGTGGAGGATCTACGAGCAAGTCCTCCGGGTCTATCGGTCGGAACCATTCTAGCAGCCCGTAATCGCCGATCGAGTAAACGATTGTGCGTCCGATTATCGAACTTGTGTTCACAGAGTGGTCTTTCGTTATGACATTGCCGAAAGCATCATCGAGCGCCCTCACGGTCGTCGAATTTTCGCACATTATCGGTTTTCCGTCGATGAAAATGGTCCCCAAACCACTTCCTGCGGAGCCAGTGAACCCGGTTATTTTTCCGACTAGGTGTTCGTTATTTTCGCCTTCGCCCTTATCTCCGATCATAAAAGGGTGTTGGCCCTAACTAAGCTGTAAATTTTGGTACTCGAAAGATTCGTACTGGAATAATTTCCCTCTCTGATTCTAATTTCGAACAATGGTGGGAGAAATCGCATGAGAGAACTAACCAAAACTGCGTACTCCAGTTTAATATCCTCTAATTTTTCTGTTAATTTAGTCTACGAGATATGGCTATCAAGGTCGTAATTGACAAAGACATTTTGGGATGGGGTTCTGAGCAAGAGAACGAACTTCGCTCAACGTATCAGGATATTTTGCAGGTGGGCAAACATCAGGATCTTCCGCAGCGTAGTTTTGACGAGAATATTGCTGCATACTGTAGACAAAACGATTGTGATTTGATAACGGGAGATGCAAGATCATACACTCACTTCTTCAAAGCAGGTGTCCAATGGGTCAGAATAACTCAATATGATTGGTGGGAAAAGGCCGATAAGCCCATCTACCTGGTTCAGATCGAGAAATAGTTACTGGATCAAATTTTCTAGCGATCGTTCTCCAGGTGTAAACAGTCATGGGCATATGCCCATGCAGCCCATCGGTATCACGAGCATGGACGGACAATCAGACAAAATATTGCTTTGTTCGTCTATAGATTCGAACAGGCTTTCCTTCTTGCAGTCGTTTTCTTATGTAGAAGTGGGTCGACTTGTTCATGCCTAATTCTCGGGCCGTGTGTGTCAGAATTTTCTCCTTTAGATCCGGTGAGTCATCCCTTTTTATCGAGACAGATGGAATTTTCAGGTCCAAACTCTGATTTTTGCCTGCGAGAAAGTTTGCAAAGTTGCGAAACGAGAGCGTCATCACTCTCTCACGAGTCAGTAAGGCATTTCTGTATTCTACAATTTCGCTGAAACCATCACTGACGAGTGAAATCAAGCGCTTTGTTGCTTCAGGTCTCAGAAGACATTCGAAGTCATCCGTCATTACGAAACAATTTTTCATGTCCTCGGACTCGAAAAAACGAATTACTGCGTAATCGATCAATGCTCTCCAGCTCTCGCAGAGGTCGTAGGTGAGTCCTTCACGGTTTTTCCGCAAATCATGAAGAAAAGGAATGCTGCTGTCCAGTCCTATCGAGTTTTCGACCCGTCTGACTAGTGTGTAGAGCAATCCATAGCCGTAGTTTAGGGCGGAGGATACCGGAAGGGCGGATTTCATGTTATGTTTGTTGGTTCCCCTCGCTCTTCCTGTAAACTCAAATCCCAACTCGTCAAATACTTTGGAGAGACATTGGAAATATTGTTCGGCGAACCTTCCCTCTGCATTTCTTAGAAAATCAAGCGATTTGATAAAGGAGAAGGATTGTGTTTTTGGCAACTCAAAGTGATAGTATCTGGAAAGTTCGGTTAACAACGCTTGTTGTTGTCTGATTTTCTCTGCTACGATAACATTAGAAATGTAAACCCTCTTTTGTCTGTCAAGATGAGACTCGTACTGACAGAGCCTCAACTGATTGGAATCAGGTGCCGGAGGTAAACAACTGTACAAGAGGTCTCCATCCCAGTTGAGTTGGACAATTCCTATCCCCATTTTGCTGCAAAAGAGCATCGCGTCCAGAGAAACCCAGCCCTTTCTGGAATCAACAACGACGGTGTCAAACGGGACCTCGTTCGCCCGGAACTCCTGGACCTGCATCTTGTTCCCGTTTTCTCCTCGCGTCCTCACGACGAGACGATTAGATCTGAAATACATCGAGGCACCAAATCCAGACAGGACGAGGGCTCTCATACGACAGTAATTGGCCCATTCTAAGATCTAAACTATAGGATTCGAAATATTCGTACTGGAATATATTATCCAAGTTCAGAGAATTGAAAAGTTAATTTGGAACATCCGAGTTCTTGGTTATGCTTTTAGATCTCTGGGAAATGTATCTTCCTCGTCCAATCTTCGAAAAACGACAACGAGTCTTCCTGATTTGTTGCGATAAGCGTTCAAGATACGAATTCTACCGTTCGGCACATCAAATGGGCTTTCATCTGCATAATTTTCAGAATTGAACTCTTCCGGAAAAGATTTTACCAACATTTCTTGCGTTCGTAAGTAGTCAAGTATCTCATCGTCCGACATTTCTTCCCCATTGAAGAATTTCTCGTTACGATCTCTTTGTGAGACAAGATGAGTATTGCAGAAGGTGCACAAGACGCCCCTGATTAGCCCCGAATCATGGTCGTGGTCAACGTTAGCTTGCCTTCTACGGATTTCTTTAGGCAGAGATCACATTCATCGGTAAAATATTCTCTCCAGTATCGTGCGTTATCAGTTGAATACTTCAAACTGATGGGATTTCGAAGATGGATTGTGTTGAGATAGCAAGCACGCATTTCATCGATTATCCCCTGGCCACACTCAAAACAAGCTCTTTTTCCGCTCGGGTATTTGTAGCTCTTTGGCGCATTATCCAATCCGACCTTTCTTGCAAATTCCACTACGTTTTCCCTGTGCCACAGGAGAGTCTTCTCTTGACAAAAAACACACGCCGAGTCATCAAAGAGGATAGCCCTTGGGATATTACCCCGGAATGTTGAAGGACTCGAATGAATTATATCTGTCAAGATTTATCCAGCCCCTTCTCGTGAGCTTCTTGCCGAATGTAATCAGGCAAATACACCCTAAATGTGAAGTAGCCTTTGATCAGATTTTCCGCATATCGCTTGTCAAGAATAGGGGCACTGAATATTTCTTGTAGACCATCGCAGAGCATATCAACAGTTGACCAAAACGCCTGCCGTCCGTATTTCGGGTTGACCAGCCTATAGTTAACAAGAAAATTTGAGATCCCTGATACATCAGTCTCTGTCTTGACTCCACGCTCATATCCAGTTTGTGTCCAGATCGAATGTAACTTGTCCAGGGAAGGCATAGTCCAGTATGATGGGAAGTTCGGCGGTTGAATAGGCTCTACGCCAATTTTTCCTAAAACAAAATGCAAAGTTTCATGAGAAAGCGAACTGACGAGAGCTGAGCTCTACGTTTTCTACTCTCGAATAATCTATCAGGTGAATAGTCGGGTACCCGGAATCATATTCGAGAGCTGCGTGGACGCATCCATAAGTTGCAGGTTTATCAATGACGATATTGTCTAGGTAGATCTCATCGGAACTGAGAATTTTTTGTTCGGACATTGGAGACTCGAATCACCCCGAACTGGACGTAGCGACTTGAGTTTGCGATTTGAGAAGAGTTAGGACAATGTTCCGGACCTTCTGGAACGCAACTTCGTCTTTCTTGATTTGTTCGAGGATTTCTTGCTCGACTTTGAAGTTGCGGTTCTTTAGAGTGGAAGAGAGGAGTCTACGCAGGACTTTGCATCGTTGATCTTTAACGCTCGAAGGGACATCTGGGTGATACTCGGGGTCTTGAATCTCTAATGGATACGAATCTACGCTCTGTGAATTGAATATCTCAAAATTGAGCAAGGTATCGTCTTTGAAGTCTCGCTTCTCCTTGTTTGACCAAAGATTGATTTCCTTCTCCTCATAGTAGAATCGCCCTATCTCGTCAAATTTCTTATCCCGGATGCCTTCAAACAGAGTCATCGCTTTGGTCCTGCCGATCTTCAGAACATTCCCTTGCGCTCCGAATAGCTGTTTCACAGTAAGACTAGGCACGCCTCTCTTCTTGAGTTTCCAACGGCAATGACACTCCTTGCCGCAAAAGCACTTCATATAGCATCGTTTGTCACAAGAGCATGTGCTATCCTCGTCTTCTATCCCTTCGTCAGGGCAAGAGCAAAACTTTCTCTGCTCGATGTCAGTATCGTGGTTGTCCCCGTCTTCGTTCTTGTTAGAGTAGTAAGTGTACAGACCACACTCGTAGGTTATCATCGTGGTTTTCTCGATGTCTTTCTCCAGCCCTCCGAGTTCCTTCACAATGTCTTCCTCGGTCAGCTGCCCTTTGTCGATATACGCTACTGCATCGGTGAAGATGAATACGACATTCTCCCAGCCAATCTTATCACAGAGTTTCCAGATCGTGACCCGGCAATGCTCAGTCACCAGAGACGCGTAGATGAAATTCGTGAAAGCTGAGACATTGTGTTTGTTGGACGCAAGCACCCCATACTCGGCAGCCATTGTCTGTTTGATGAACCACTGCGTGAGGTCGTGCTCGTCCCCTTCCTGCTGTTTGAGCTTCTTTTCTTTAGAGCGTTCGTGGTAAAGGGCAACTGTTTCAGGGAACTGCAATACTGGATTGCAGGATTCTGAGCATTTGTGCCCCGGATGCACCGTGTGGTCGCTTTCGATGTCTTTGTAAAAGAATTCGATTCCTTCGACGACTTCAACGTCGTATCCTGCCTCTTTGAAGTACTTCAGACCAATATTCGTCACGTAGTCGGGCAGACGTTTAGCTCCGATTGGACAATAGACAGTGCCATCGTCTTTCTTGCAAGGAATCTTACCGTTGTACCTGACCAAGATTTTGTAGATTCCAATGACTGCGTTATCATGTGATTCTGTAACTTCTTGGCATTCCAGCAGATCCATCCTAGGCAACTTGGATATTGCATGTGGATAGGCTTGCGAGATGTCTACGCGCGAGACCCCGTCATTCCTTCCAAACTTACGGACTTCGGTATGGGCGCCTTGATAGGCGAGCCAAGACATCTCGATAATCTTCCAGTCGAATAGGAAGAATTTGTCCTGGAGCTCAGGATGCTTTGCTTCAAGGAGCGCCTTGGAGAGACCCGCGCATGAATAATAGTACTTTGGCCAGAATTGCCTGTCCGCGAACCGTCGGATTATCTCACCGCTCTTCCTGGTCATTTTCGAGCCGAGTCTAGAGGTAAGTTGGCAGTCCTGGATACAGTAGTCGATTGTTTCTTGCTGATGCTCTAACCAATATTGCTCTTCTTCGCCCAGCCGTTCCCTGTCGACGTCACCATTCTTGCGATCGTCAAGAAAATGTTCTGCAGCGTTCTCAAGGGAAGATTTTCCTGACTCGTTCTTGTAGAAATCACTGATATCGTAATATGACTTGGTGCGGGATTGGACGTTCTTTTGTTTGTTCAATCGGTGCTCCGTAATGGAGAACCCCTTTCCCTGGATGAAGTTGATGTGATAGTAGAAGAGGCGCTTCACTTTTCCTTCCGCGTCCTCTTTCTCCCCCACAAATTCACCTACGTCGAAGCCATTTTCGCATGCTTCCAGCCACTCGTCGAGTTTAGTGACGTGCCTAAACCAATTCTTGAATAAAACCGAAAAATCGTATTTGATGTTCCAGAATCCCCAATCTTGTCGTACTTTCTTTTTGAAATTGGCATGTTTTTCCAAAGGAATTCGACCGCTTGCTCAAGATTGGGGTACAGGATCTTATCCGATCTCATGAATTTTCCCGACTTGGCATTGGGCACTCCGCTTGAACAGAGCAAGACAACTTGACCACGACACACTTCGGTGTCGATCCCGATCACCCTAAATTCGCGCCGACTGAGTTGGCGAGGCTTTTTTGCCAGAAGTTTCGTGACGTTGTAAGGATTTTCAGGAGCCGTAGTCACTCGCCTCCTCTTCTCCCATGAGGATATCGAGAACGCTTTTTCCTGTCCTACGGGCTTTCTTGAGAACACCTTCTTGGAGATCGGTAAGTTGTCGTTCAGCATCAAAAAGTGCGATCTCCGCAACGTCCTGCCATCGAATTCTCATGTGGGACATTTTCGACTGTATCGTACCCCTGATGAAGGGGAGGGGCCACTCCCTGAAGATTAGACCCTCGACCCGATGGTTGTAAGGTGGAATGTATCCCTTCTCGATTAGCTGGATCGTCCTCCAATCCAGCCTAACATCTTTTACTTCTTTCAAGCGGTTAAGGTACCCGACTCGAGCTCGGACTTTCTCGTATGAAGGGAATTCGTCGCTTCGACCTTCCTTTAACAATCTGAGCCGTAGGACATACCATATCGAGAGGGGACCGAAACCAGTTTCAACACGGTCTTGGATGTACTGGTTGATGTCCGTCATTCGGGTATTAAATTTGTACAATTCTTTCTGAGATACCATGTTACTGAATCGCTCCTTTCGGGGAACTCTTCCGTCTTGTTTTTTCGCGAGCAATCGCTCCAAGAATTTCTCCTGAATTTAGCATAGATTCCTTTACGGCTCTATGACTCGGATGACCTACGTCTGACGCAAGGAGAATGTTCCAGAGAGACAACTTGTCGTAGATTACGCCCAGCTCGAACTTGCCGAAATTGCGGAGAATAAAATTCCTCTCCCACTCGCATAGCCAGTCCCGTTTCTTTCTGGCATTTGCGAACACGGCGTACCAGTCCTCTTCTGGAAGTTCCTTCAATTTCCGAAAGAGAGGTGAAGAAGCGAAAGCATTGAAACTACAGTGTTTTTGGAACCCTCTTTGATAGATCCTATCTGCAAGTTTGATGTCCTCCTCGGACTCCGGATAAATGAACAACTCCTCGATTAAGGACAAGGTCATCTCTGCTAGAGATGTGGGATCGTCATTCACGAACTCGTCTTCCTTGTCTTCTATTTCTTCCACTTCGAGTCACCATAGTTTCTTTATTGACTTGAGTCCCCTGATCGTTCCGCTTGGGTCCATAATTTCTATTGAGAAGAGAAGTCTGCGTCGCAGCTGCGAAATTGGTACAACCACGTAAAGTTGCTTCTCGACCAGCAACCCATTCTGACTTCCCTTCAACTTATTCCACATGCGGAGGGATTCCTCATCGGGACTCATGTCGTAACCAAAGCCCTGAAGGGAAAGTGAGGGCAAATCTGTGTGAATTAGGATGTGCTCGCCACGTCGCAAATTTTGATACACGTATATCTTTTCAGGATTTGAATTACCCCGGTGGAGGTCAAGGACTCTATCAAAGACTTTCTTTGATTCAAGAATCCTCAGTAATTGTGATTCTCCTTTTTGGCACCTGCACTTCCAGAGGATTACTAGTCCATCCTCCTTAAAGTTCAAAATTCCTGGAGGTGAGTAGTCATTCTTCGAGTCTTGGGTTGCGTTCATTTGTATCAACCTATGGATTGTTAGTGGATTGGAGTTGCCTTGAACTCCATATCTCACCACCTGCCCTAAGACACTCATGAAACCCTTCTACGGTCATTTCCTTGTCGTTGAACAGGATCTTGCCATTTTCCAGGATTTCGAAAATCCAAAACTCTGCCCCGTCGAGTCCAGGATCGTTCTCTAGCATTTCGTAGTAATCATTGTGAGATTTATCCTTAACACCAATAATTCTAGCCCCCTTCCCATTTTTCTTTGATGTTTTTTTCGCAAACATTGTTTCTGAATGCATTGATTTTTCACTCCCAAGACGTAGAATTGTTAGTGACGTTCAGGGTCAATACTCTGAAACAATCGATGAGTCTGGGATTACAATGAAGCCGCTGGCGCAACCGTTAATCGGTTCGGGATACTTCTCTTCTAGGATTCCTTCGCCGTATTTCGAAGTCAGTCTATTTCTCAATCCGTGAAGAATCTCAGAACAGGCTTCGAACTCATCGTCGTCTTCTAATCCATATACTGGCAGCGACTGATAGTCACGCCAGTTGCGAAAAAGTGCAATGTCGATCGCTTCCACGCACTTTCCTAAGTCTCTTAAGACCCTCTTGCCATTCAGCAATTGATCACAAGAATCTGGAATGTCGTCAAGAATTCGGGCGAGACCGTGTGGGGCGTAGCCCCACTCATTGGGTACGCCAAGTCCGTGTAGATATTCCTTCATCTCTCCCAAAGTCTTGGTATCCACTAATTTTTTCCAATCCTGATGTAGTATCGGGTAAAACAAGCCATGTTCACTCTCTGTTGCCGGACATTGTTAGCGGGTCGATGAGCTTAGTTTAGCGTCAGCCAGAAAACTACTTGGTGTCGTGTGAGTCGTTCTAACGTGCTCAAACATTTCTTCCGTCCAAATCGGTTTCCTGCAAAGAAAGCATGTCTTCAGAGAAGATTCAGTAAAATGTGAAGGCAAGCGTTTCAATAGGCCCATTGGGTCCTCTTCTAGATCTGGTTGGCGTTGGATTTCAGATTCCAAGATTTTTCGCTCACTGCACAAAAGGATTGTTAGTCGCCAGAGTTGATTCGAATTTCGTTCCTGGGTGGGCATCCTCGTAGTGCGCCCTAAGAGAAAACGTGGATTAATCTTGCACTGGACCTAGCGCAGAATTTGTACTATTGTTGTGTCTTCGAGCTCAAGAGCGAGTTCGGACAGACCCGGCAGAATATCAGTTACGATTACATGATGTTGCATTACTTCATAGTAGAAGGGTTACCAAGAGATTTCGTATTCCTTCGCAGTTTCTGAATACGTGATTTTTCATGTATAGCCGGGTCAACAGTGACCAAGATGAGGTTCGCTTAATTGCCTTAGTAATTGGGGTTATACACGCCCATTCTACCGTAATCTAATTGGTCATCGTCTGCTATGGGATTGTCGTATTTAGATCTATGATAGGTAAAATCCAAATCGTCTACCGAACCGCCCATACAAAAGAAGCAAGTACATGAATCAGCGTGATTTGCAGGTTTCTTTAGACGTTTCGATAGACTCAGCGTTTCCCTTTCTATATCGGATTGGTGTAGGGTTTCTGATTCCATGATTTTTCACTTCTGAAACATAGAATTGTTAGTGGCTAGTGGCTAAAGATCCTGCTATTCGTTCGTCATCAAAGTGAACCTGTTTGACATCGGGAGTGGAGAATTGTCTGATTTCCTCCAACTGTGATGAGTGGCACAACTGAAGATATGTCTGAAGTCCCAACGCCCTTGCTTGCCCGCGAATATAATCAGCGAGGGAAGCGTTCTTCTTCGAACTGGTCGTCCCCAGTTCAGATTGCCCTCGCGTCCTACGGAATCGTCTGTTGAGAATTCGTTGCTTTCTCAGACGTTCTTTCCGCTTTACTGGGTCTTCGTTCAACGGGTCTCTAAGCTTAGCCATCAAAATACGCTGGTATCCGCGGACACAGTCTTGGCATCTTCGGTCTCTCCTTCGAACCCATTGCTTATCTCGATTGGTATCGAGAGGACAATTACAAACTCGACACAGATCAAGTGAGATGCCGGAAACTATTGGTCCGAAGACGTTTACTGATTGGTGAATCTGTTTTTGGTTCGACATACTTCTACCATATACTTGAGGTGTTATCAGGACTCAAGAATCTTGAGAAACAAGTTTACTCCTGGTAAACCTCTCGAGGATTGATACATTTGATAGAAGACTACGAGAATCTGATACGCCTGCCTCCTCTGAGCGAACTCATGACTCAGTTATTTCTGGTCATGCAATCGCGTGGTATCAAGAGATACAGATTGGCAAAAGAGTGCGGAATAAGCAAAGGTGCACTCTCTCGCTATGCAAATGGTTCTCTATTGCCAAAGTATGAAACCGTGAGGCTAATGATTGATAGCATCTACACAATGGCACCTCAGATCGAAGCTCCTCCCCCAACCGTACAGAGCATATTGGATGCAAAAAAAATCCGAAAAGCAGTTTCTGTAGAAGAAAATGAAAATATCAGTGTCGCCAAGGACATTATGACAAAATATAATTTCTCTCAGTTGCCGGTCCTGCACTCCCGACTACATAAGGGACTGGCAGGATTGATTAATGACAAGAGCATTTTAACCCATCCGGATGCAAAATCCATTGGCGAAGCACTAGAGGGGAACAAATTTGCAGTAATGGATCCAAACGAACCCGCAGAAACTGCGAGAAAGCTGATAGAAGTCAGGAATACTATAATTGTCCTTGATCAGAAGGAGCGTCTGCTCGGCATTCTCACAATGTACGACTTCTTAAAGTGGAAAGAAGGTTCTATTCGATGATTTTTAGGGAATGTTGACAAAACCCTGGTCGGAGTTCTCGACGGTGTAACCACGTGAGCAGCAACAATGGCCCCATCGTCTCGAAAGAATTTCTAACAGCGAATAAGAGAGACATCGACATACCGGCGAGATGTCCTTTTTGTAAGAGAGGCTTAGTCGTTTTAGACAAAAGCCAACTCGTCTGCGCTGAATGCGGGCATGTAATCAGCGAAAGGCGCAAGACGGTTCCGGGTTCAGGCACTTACGAAAAACGCAAGAGGGATTATGATGATCCTAATGTCCAAAAACTCGCTCGCCGCCACGGTCCACTCACGGTCATAGGTTACCAAAACGGAAGGGCAACACGCGAATCTTCGGGATCTCTTACGCAAGCTGGACTTCGTAAGTTAGATAACGAAACTCAGTTACACACTCAATCCGACAGAAACAAAAAGAAGGCTTTCGATGAATTGGATAAACTCGCACATAATCTTAATCTAAGAGTTTTGCTTGTTCGGAGAACTGAACATATTTACCTTAAAGCGCTTGAAAGAGACCTCATCCGTGGTCATTCTATTCTCGGACTGATCACTGCATCGCTTTATGCGGCTATCCGAGAAACAGGAGATCAGAAAGCGGTCGAAGAACTGCTTCGAATAAGCGATGTTTCGGAAGCCGAAGTCTTGAAGGGCTATCATCTGCTTATGAGAGAACTTGATCTAACGATCTTACCTGATCCGGTGAAGTCAATCTCGCAAATTGCGAGCAAAATTGGATTGTCGGAAAAGGTAACAATTAGGGCAATTGACATCTTGAATCGTGCCAAAGAATCTAAGATTACGGAAGGAAAAAATCCGAAAGGTTTGGCGGCTTCAGCTCTCTTAGTTTCTTCTTTAGCTGAAAATGAAAACAAAAAGAATCTTTTGAAGGATCTAGCGGTATCGGCTGGTGTAACAGAAGTCACTGTTCGAGAAAGATCTAAAGAACTCAGCAAATATCTTTGAAAAGTGCGCGTTTAGAGAAAGACCCTCTCGCTGACAGTCACCCCGTCGGCGTTACTGAACGCTTACCGCCAAATTTTCTGACTGCATGAACTAAACGATTCAATTTGCCGGAAAGAGGAAATCGAGAAAACAAGGAACAAGATGGGATTGAACTAACAATCCTGTTATTCAGAAGAGATTTGAAGAAGCCGAAACAAACTCAACCATCCTCACATCTTACGAGATTCGTAGGAATTCTCTATTCGATATCAGCGCACGAGCCATTTACAATAGTTGTAAATGATGTGATGGCGGTCGACGCCAACAGTGCTGTCGAACAAATAGTCAAGATATGGGAAAATATCGGGGGAGGAATCAAAAAATCGGGAAGCATTCCAATAGGAATTGACCTCGTAATCCCCACAGCGGATGGCTGTGGGCGTATAGGTGATGATCTGATTCTTTCGAGCCACTACTTCGTAATCAATCCTGGCTCAGATTATCCGAAAAATTTTGACGAAGATTTTCAACTTATCACTCTTTCGGGTAAGATCAGACAAATGTCTTCTCTGAAGGAAGCCCCTTCCACCGAAGACTGATAAATCCCGAATACCGGGGGGCAGAAATTTCTTTGAGAATAGATTGGGCAAAAGTCACCTCCGAGATGGACGAGGCTTGGCTTTACGATACACTGGTGGAATTGAACAAAATTGAATCGTGTCCCCATTGCAAGCCTCATCTGTACTCACATCAATTATCCAAATCGAATCCCAAGCCCGAATTCAAGCTGTTAGACGAACTACTTGACTACGGCCTTTTTGTTCCTAATGACCCTGTGGAACTCCCTTATCGCTAGAACTTTGTTGCAAAGAAGAGCAAGAACGCGTCTGAAGAACAAATCTACAAATCTTTAACGAATATTCGAGCTTATCTCGAAATCGTGAAATCATTGAGAAAGACAAATCTTGCATTATCAAGCATAATCATAACGAAAAAATCTGCTCTGATAGAGGCGTTGCATTGAGGCATTGGATTAAAGATCTTCAATTCACGTGATTCTAATTTCTCACGGATTGGATCAGCGCTACATTAAGTATGTGAGAACTAGACGCACGGGAGATTTGTTCACCTATTCTGATAGAGTGCTTCAGATTTGTGATACTTAGATTCCAACTCTTGATTCGAGATTCGTAATGAATAATGTTTCTTAATTTCACTTTTCTTTGTATGTCTCGTCATAACCGCCAATTAGTGAAACAAAGAGCGGATTTCGAGCTAGCCTTGAAACGTTCTAGATGTCCAAAGTGCGGAGGTCATGTGTTAGAAATTGCCCAGCCAGATGCGGTATGTCAGAAATGCGGAACACAATTCATTCTTGCTATTCAGTCTGGCTCTTTCTTAATGCGTACGAAATTAATAGAAAAACAAACTATTTTGTCGGCAGCTCAACCATACTCGCCTCAAGCAGCAAGCGGAAGATTCTGTCATAATTGCGGAGCTTCTGCAAATGAAGGATCTAAATTCTGTAATAAATGCGGTACTCCGCTCAACTAGAAATCGTAAGTGGACTTTAATTGCCAGTCCTAGCTGAAGGAGAAAGGCAAATTGATCAAACTATCGCAGCTTTCCTAGGCCGAAAGGGCACGCTTTACTTAACTGACAGGAGAATCTTGTTTGAATATGGAGAAGGTGTTATTCACAAGAAATTTAATCAGTTTGGTGTTACTCTTAGAGATATGACAACTGTCAACGCAAAGCACGCACGTTTAGGCGGTCAGGAGCTTCTAATTACAACAAAAAATGCGAACAATGGATTTGGGACAACTCAAATCACTTTCAATATAGCCGTGATCCCCGAACAATGGGTGACCAAAATCAATAATCTCCGAATCCCTCTCTCAAGCACGGTTTCTCCTACTATCGTCATTGAGAAAGAGGTCGTGAAGATCCCGTGTAAATACTGTGGGGCTCTGATGGATGTCTTCAGAAACAACACTTGCTCTCAATGCGGCGCTCCTGCTCGTTGACTTCCCGCCATGTTCTTTCTTCTCCGTTTTCGACCTTGTAGTCTACTCCCGAACAATTAGAATTGGAAAAGTTCAATTTATTAGGGCTAATTGTTTCCCGAGCATGATACCAATTGCCCGATATCTATCAAAGGATGTATGAAGAATTTTGTAAGAGATTACCAAAACGAGTTCCGGCAGATGAAAAGCTGCTAAAGGAATTATTGGATATCCAAAGGGAAAAAGGCAAAGCCGCTTTACAAGATCAGCTTAAGGAAATGATAGAGAAGATAGGAGAAGAGGTAGAGCATTAATGGCCTTAAGGCTAACCGAAATAACGGCTGAAGGATTCCGTGGTTTCAACGAGAAATGCAACTTTCCATTAACGAACGGGGTTACTCTACTCTACGGGAACAACGGCGAAGGAAAGTCCAGCTTCATGCAATCGATAGAATGGTGTCTAACTGGAGAGATATCCTACTTTACAGGTTCTGATTTTGGAAAGGAAGATGCGATCGTTAACGAGTTTGCAGCGAAGAAGAACGCTCTCGTAAGCTTGACTGCCGAAGATGGAAAACGGAGGATCGTCCTTACTAGAACTAGGAAGATGGGAAAGTCGTCTACTAGAGGAGCTTCTTCACTTACTGTTGATTTAGAAGGTGAGCTTCTGAAAGATGATGATGCGCTGAATCAGGTCGCTAAGCAATTTGGGACAGTCTCTGACGATTTCTCAGGTGTTTTCTATCTTCATCAAGAGGCAATACAAGAAATTCTTTCAATGGACCCAAAAGAGCGAAGCCGTGGAATTGATCGGCTGCTGGGGACGTACGAAATTAGAGAATTCGCAGAAGCCCTAGATCTTGACCGATACTTTAACGGAAAGACAAAGAGTCTAGATAAGCGGTTAAACGAAATAGGTGCCGACAAGGAGAAACTTGCAAGCAATTTGCGCAAGCTTGTTTCTGAGAAGAAACAGAAGCTGATTTCAAGTGGTTATGATGAAAGCGAACTTTCAGTCGAAAGATGCGGCGCCGACCTTTCCACGATCATAACTGATGCCATGTCGCTCGCTTCAAAATACGACCCTAGTCCTCCCAAAATCAAGTACCCCGTTCCTCAGGTAGAGCAAATCAGAGATGCGGCTGATGCATTATCCAAGTACCTCAGAGAGCTGAACGAAAGGCGACTCAAGCGAGTAGCGGAACTCGACAAAAAGATTGGAACGATAAACCGATCGAAAACCACTTACGAAGCGGCGAGGATGGAATTAGAGTCGATTGGTCAAATAACTCTGGATTCTGTTGACGCCTCCAGAAAGGATGTCTTATCGCAACTTCAGGATATTGAACCAAAAGTACGAGAATTGGATAAACTGGTTACCAATCTGATTGCAATGAGGTCCGAGGTTTCAACAACGAAGCAAAATATTGACAGGGCAAGGTCGAAATCTAGTGAAATTGTCAATAAGTATGGAGATCTCGAACGACTACGTCTTGACCTGGAAGCGGAAGGTAGGAAACTCGAAGATGTTCGTCACTCGATTGATAGCTCATCGAAGCTCGGTCAGCTGTTAGTTGTTGGTCTGAATTATTTATCCTCAGAGCGTTCGCACGAATGCCCAATTTGTCAGCAACTAATCGATGTTGAGAAGGTTATTCGTTCTCTGGAAGATAGGAACAAGAATGACTTGTCACAAAAAATTGCTTCGCTTGAAGCTGAACGTACTGGTGCAGAAAGAAAGATCAGAGAGACGAAAACAATCAAGGAAGAACTAGACCAACTTGGAATAAGGCAAAGTTCTGAACAACAAGCCCTTGAAAAATCCCTATCCAAACTTCGAGGATTTGTGGTTGATAAGGAAAATGTTAATGAGAACTATTCATTCGATGAGCAAATTGAGAAATCAAAGCAAACCGCAAATGAGCTGAAAAACCGAACAATTACACTCAACGAGCGCAAGTCGGCATTTGAAAGGCAATTTACCGATCTCAAAAGAACCATAGAATCTGTAAACTTGTCACAAACAGTCCTCCGGGATGCGATTGGCGCAAAGGTCGAAGGCGATCAGCTGCTAGAATTGGTAAATGAAAAGATAACGCAGATCAACTCTGAGATGGAGCAGGACAACAGCGACAAATCAATTGAAGATTTTTTCGTCAAGATCTCAAAGCTGGAAAAGATAGTCGAATATTTGAAAGATTTCGAAGAACTTGATACACTTGAACAGGAGCTTCCTCACATTGCTCAACTAATAGGCTCAATACAAGCAAGCAAAGAGAGTACCGAAAAACTTCAGGGCTTATTGAACATGTTTCGCCAGGTTGCCTTGGAATACGGAAAAGAGTCCGCGACGAATGAGCTCGCTAATCTTTCAGGTCTCATAGATTCCTATTATTCAAGAATGGTAGGACATCCAATCTTCAAGAAAATTCAAATTGTTTCAGAAAAGGGAGAATCGCCTACGTATTCTTTTCAAGCAACTGGTGAGCAGGGTTCCACGTATATTCAGACACGTCTATCTAACGCACAGAAGAATGCAGCTGCGATTTCTTTGTTTTTAGCAAACAATGAGAAACTCGGAGAAAAGTTTGGAACAGTTCTGATGGATGATCCGACTCAGAGCATGGATTCAAAACATAAAGAATCACTTTCTGAAGTTATATCTGAACTTTCGAAGGCAAAGCAAGTTATTGTTGCGACTGAGGACAAAGAATTTCATGATTTTCTTTTGAAGAAATGCGATTCCATCAAGGTTTTGAGCTTTAGCGGTTGGTCATCGAAGGGACCGAAACTTGTTAGTGACTCATGATCCTGATGACCAATGACGAGAATTCGATCAGACAGATAAAACTCCAGGCTCGTCTAAAGGAGAGAAAAATCAATTCCCTTAGAGAAGAAAATTATTCATTAAAAGAACAGATAAAATCACTTAGTCAAATCGCGGAACGACTAGAACAGGACGAAATAGTTCCTATGGAAGAGATCAAACGAGCTGGGTTCTCAAATGTGTCTGAAAAAGCATACTCATCGGCAATCGCTCAGACCGCTCTGAGAAATAGGCTTTATGGATTAGGTAAGCAGAAGCAAGCCAACTTAGAATACAATACGAAAGAGCTTGCAACACTTGAAGAATCTCTTAGACTCCTCGAGCGATGCCAGAAATGCAACGGAGAAGGGATTACTGTCACGAGGAAATATCAACGAGGAGAGGAAGCAGGCATACAGGTTGCAGAAGAAACTCTGGTTTGCTCGTTTTGTGGAGGTACTGGCAAAATCTCACTCAAAGATTAGTTTACTGAAAGCTTACCCTTGTTTTAGAATTGTTTCAAATTCTTGAAGACTTTTTTCATTGATTTGTTTTCCCATCATCAAGTTATGATTCTCTTTTAAGAGATTCATGTCTATTACCTTCTTATCCAGTTTGATGGCTTGCTCTATGCACTCGTGCAGTTGTTGCAAGATCGCCCTCAAGTTACCTTGTTTGAGAAAGCAGACGTATCTGATAACATCGGGTTCGAGCGGGTACGTTTCGTAAGGCACAGCTCCTTGTCGAAAGTCTCTGATGTATTCTGCTGCTAACGGCACCACGAGTTTATTTTTTAAATCCAGTACGTTAACCGGAATCACGCGTTTCTCGTCTAATGGGGCGATGGATTGCAAGCTCTTAGACTCGGGAGCATCTAGTCTCATACTGGAATCCGGATGAAGGGTTACAAGAATCGACGCTTTCCCTGAACTCATCTCGATCATTCGCCGCATTCCAATACTCAGATCTTCAATCCTGGTCGTACGAGAGGTCACCGAATCTTCGAAATTATCGAGAAAAATATATCCCCAATCAAAGCCGCCTTCTCTGAGAAGAGTCAACATATCACCATAGAGAACGATGTGATCGATCGTTCTCACGGAAAGTTTCTTTTCAATGGAATTCGGATTTGCGAAGTAACTCTCCGTAAGCAAAAGTGAAGTAAACTCGCTCACTTTGTATTTGCGTTGGAGCCACTTTGCAACTTCCTTCGTAAATTTTTCTAAGTTTGGGACATAAGTATACCATGACAGATGAATATCGTTGTCTGTTGGAAGCGGATGATCTTTTAGGACCTTCTGAAAATCATCCTTACCAAAAGTGGCAGACTTTTTTTCATCGGCGAATACAAGCATTATTTTCCAGAAAGCTGCCCAGAGATAACCCTGTTCATGCAAGTGTCTTAGAACGACTGAACAAAACCCATCAGGCTTGTTTGTGGGAGAGGCATCAAGACATTTGATGAAGGCCGTGAAAACTTTCGGATTCTGTTTAATTTCTTTCCATACATGGGCAAGTATGGCAGTCTTACCAACCCCTCTGGTAAATTGTAAACCGCGAATGTAGACCATATTAGTTCTTGAATCAATGCGACTTCTTATCTTCTCAAGTTCCTCTGGGAAGATACCTTCATAGAAGATCCTTCCATTTATGCGGTCATCGTTTGATGTAATGTCAACTGAGGGATTCTCGGGAAACGGGTTGTCTTTTAGAGCAAGAGAAGAATAATCCAACATAAGAGGTCTAGTTCCTTCCTATCATCAGATAGACCATGTAATCATCCTCAGTAGCATGAGGTGGGAGATTCTTAAGGAGGCTTGCTGAATCAACGCTGCGAGGTATCGTCCCACCAGACCACACTGTTTTGAATTTTGATGGATCGCGAAGCAATTCGAAGAGATGCGAATCAAATATCTCGTCACAGATTCGAAGTCGTTCGCAGGTCCTTGCCCTGAGGTCGGCGTAAAAAACAGGTTTCCACTGCACGTCTTTTGCAGCTTGCATGTATTCTTCCCATGCGGTTATCGAGAAAACTTCCGCACTACAATCATTGAGTTCCACGGAATAATGATTTGAATTGTACACAAAGGTTGGAAGTTTATCCGTACCGCGGTGTCCTTTTTCTAATAGATGGACTTGACATGTCAAATAGGTCTTTGACCAGACTTCGTTCTCACTCTTCTCCGGATACCAATTAATGTATCCAATTTGACTCAACAGATCCCGCATATGATTGAATGATATGGCATCGAGGTCAATACCGAATGACTTGGCTAGTTCACCGAAAAGCTGCTTACTTGAACTGTGTCTGATGTCCGGAAGTGATAACTCTTTACCAGACGAAATATTAAGTTGCAATAGAAAATTTGCAAATTCCAGAAAATTATTGAGAAATAAGGATCCGAACTCATCTCTTTGTTCACGCGATTTCAACCTTAAGATGCGATTCCCCATATCAGATAGTTTGAATCTTCCATTGGAATAAATTAGCCCGAGTATCGAGCACATTTTTTCGCAATCCGAAAGTTTGAATCTTCCAACCGAAAGCACCTTCTTTTGTTTTTCACTGAAGGGAGCACCTCTGCCTAGGGCTCTATATTTCTCACGCTCAAATTCAAATTTTCTGCTGGCAAGTTTTTGCTCTAACTTCTCATCATCCAATCCCTCATTTAGTCCTTCAAGAAAATCGGTAATGAATTCTAATCTGGCAATTCTAGGAACACGCGCCATCAGAGAGGTTCCTGTTCCTAAACTCCTTTCGTGAGTTTTATGAGGTACCTATAATCTTTGACGAGAGTCTCTGGCGAAGGTTCTATTTCATATTTGTCATCAAAGATTGGATTGAATTTCGGAACTACAGTTTGCAGTCTCGTTAGGGCATCTGTTAAAGATGAATCATGAGATCCTAGTAACAGACATTCAATTGGGGGAGACATTGGTTCAATGACAGTTATCCCATACGCAAAGGAGTACGCGAGTGAGTTATCGTCGACAGGAGCTGTGGAAACAAATACGCCCTTAATCCGTCGATCCATTTTTCCATCGACTTTTCTGAGACCGAGAATGTAGTCAATGATTCGCGCATTTAGATAGTAAATCTGTTCTTTCGTTGCAATCTTTCTGCGTTTGCACTCCACAACGTAGTCCAAATTCTCTCGACCAAACCAACAATCGAATTGGTGTTTCATCCCGGAGAGTGTGGGAAGATTTGGAGTAAAGCGAGCTGGCTTACATTGATAACCAATCTGATTGCAAACATCATAGATTGTTCGTGCAACCGTATCTTCGAATGTATGACCACTTTTAGATGAACTTCCCGACTGTCCGACCAGACTTGCCTCGGTCACGGAAAGCTCGTAAATAGTGCTTAGAATTTTGTAGTTATCCAAAGAAACATCATGAGAATCCTAGTAGTGTTTGAACAATGGGTAGTATAAAGTTAGGTGCATTCTATGAAGAGTTGAGTAGGATCTTCTTTTTAAGATACTTCTTGCTAGCTGGAAATTTTCCAATGCTTGAAAAATTCAACGTGGATTTTATTTTTCCAAGCCATGCAACAGCAATTCTGTCTTCCTGAAGAAGTTTTCCAACTTTTGAAGTATCGATCTTGTAATCAGGGTGAATGACAATGTCTCCTCTCTCGAATGCTTTGTCGCACAAGCTGCAGAGAAGTATTCCATCGGAAGGATTCATTGAGTTTTTTGGGTCATGTTTCTGCATGTACGAAAAAGGTACTATGTGCGAACCTATTAGATAGGGTTCAAATGATAAATTACAAAATGCGCATTTCTTTTCGTATTGGATCATTAACTGTTCGCGGAACCATCGCATCTTCTGCCTGCCGACAATCGATCTATTTCCTCCCGATGAAGAAAAGTCTCCCTGGGCTACCTCTTCAGTAGCTAAGGAATGCGCGAGATCATCAATATCTATTGTCGATTTCTTGTCTAATTGAAAAGGGGCTATGGTAAATTTAGTACCTATTATCTGCTCTACTTGACCCAGCCCGAGTATGCGATTTGTCGCCTTCTTCATTTTGTATATTACGCCAATTGGAACATCCTGTTCATGGCAGTTTCTTAGAGATTGCATATCTCCAGCATATTTCGATGAATCCTGGAAGTCATATCTAATCAACCATTTTTTGTTAGAAAAAAAGTTGATTTCGGTACCCCATGACGAGCTTGGATTGAGCTGAATCGCTAGTGCGAAATTGTCTCCTCTTGGTTTGTAGACCCCTCTTACTAGGTTGTGAAGATAGTGAGGAACTGAAACAAGTGAGTCGGCGGGTATAGGTGCTCGACCTTTTTGCCCTCTAATCTGTTCACTATTAGTAATGGTTTCACCCTGGAGGACTTGAAATTTCTTCAGCAATTGGATGTGTATTGGAGTAACACCCTTGGTAGATAGGGAATCTAGGGAAGACATTTGTTATTCACCGTCGAACTTTTCGCTTATTCATTCCGCCTTCATACATAAGAGGACGAGATTCGAGATTGAATTGTGACTTCAGTCTAGTCTCTACATATCCAAGAAAAGATAAGATGTCATCCCTCTCCTTTATTCTGGCGTACTCTGCAAGCTTTACAAGATTTTCATGAAGCAGTTCTGGTTCAGTTTGCATGGTCCCGAGTAACAAGTCCCTCAATTCAAATTCTGATATTGAAGGATTTTCGCTGTTCTGAACATATTTCCTAAACGCTGCAGATGCATCGATATGTTGGATGAACTTGCTTGCTCGACTCCTTTCTTCATCCTTCTTCTTTTCGAGAGAAGGCTTACTCATTTTGTCTTTCAACAGAAGGGATACCTTCTCTACGATGGCGAGACCTGCTGCTGTTAGTTTGAACCCGTTGGCAACGTTTCCCTCAATCAAACCCTTATCCGTGCGACAGCGCAACCAGCTCTTGTTTACCAAAGCGGAGTCTGGATATCGGGGATACCCGACTAAACTAAACCTCTTCGGAAAAAGATGGTAACATTCTACCACAAGATTTTCGAAAGTTGCTTCCTCTTTTTTGTTCTGAAGAGAAAATACAGAATAGGTTACAAGATCATCGTAACCTATCGATGCATACTGGTTTTCATCGAAACTCTCTTTTTTCATTTGGAAATCCTCTCCAACTTGGAAATTGCGAGACTGTCTCGATGTATCGTAGAATCCACTATGCACTTGTGTATTAATGTGGCGTATTCAGAGCGGAGTTTTTCATGCTCTCTATCTATTTGGTCTAGTTTTGATGCTTCGTTTAGAATGACTAGTATGCCTTTCTTTTCTTTTTGTTTCGCAAGGTAGCGACAGTAAACATCTACGATCAGCTCGGCGACCAAAACTTGAGCATAAGGTTTCTCCTGATTTTCTCCATTTGGTCCCAAATACATGCCAACCGACTCGCTCTTCGTATAGATTTCTATTATTCCCGTGTTACTATCATAGAATGCTCTCTGAGTCGGTCCATCAACATCATTGAATCTTATTTCTTTGAAGAGACCTGCCTTTGGCGGCTTCGAGGGTGAAAGAGGCGGGGTAATACGTTTAGAGATTACCTTGACCTTCATGGTTGCTCTTAGCCCCAAGGCCAACGCATCAGCCGCTATTGTAGCTGTGGCGCCAACTTGACGACCCTCTACATGAATTTTGAAAGTGCAGATGCCGTTGACAGACTGGTTTGCTTCGACCGTTTGAGTCGGATCTAGAACGATTACTTCAGGACTGTCACTCATGATATTAATCCGAACACCATCTCCAACGACAACGGGCACTGAAGCTTTGAGGTAAAGAGTTTCTCTCTTCGCCGTGACTATAGTCGCAAATGGTATTCCAAACTGGAAAGTAATAGATGGGGGTGCGGACGGAATATCAGGCTTCTTGCCCTCAGCAATCTCGACGGGTCCTTCAACTGTGCGCAATTCCTGATTTGCTATGCGGTTCAGCTCTTCGATGGTTTTTTGAAATCTCTGTTGAGTTTTCGCTGTTTCCAGCTGTTTCTTGTTTGCTTCTTCTTCACGCCGCTCTTTTGCAACAATGGGTTCAAGAATCTCCTCGGTGAGAAGCTTCAGCGCCTTCACAAACGGATGATTGAGCTCAAGACCATCTCGTTTATCAGAAATGACAGCTTCTTCTTGAATAATGAGCTTGTCAATGTATTCGCATCGAATCGTGCCGTAAAGTTTGCGAGCGTACTTGTCTGAATCATAGCGGAACAAAGTCGAATCATGTATTGCCGTGCCGCTACGAATTACTAATCCTCCGTCACGAGTATAGCCTTCTTCAGCCTGAGATAGTTCCTCCTCAGCCTTGAAAATCTCAACATCAATCTTCCCGTCAGGATAGCCTGGGATTTCAACGTTCATCTCTTTGTGAATCGATGTACCAACCGGATAACGATATGACAAGATTTCTTCTCGATTCAAATTTATGTCACAAAGTTTCACAATCCTTCTCGGGCTGGTCATGATATCACGAAGGCTAACATGTTTTTGGAGAGTTTCCCTCAAAGTATCAAAAAGGGGGATGTGTAGATCGTTCTCTCTAGCCTTCATCTCTATTAGTACAAGATATCCATTTTCATTCTCAGATATCATGAGCTGCTTGAAGTCTTTTGGTGCTGCCTTTTTTGGTTCCATGTTCTCAAAAATACCGTCGCCGTCAAGCAGGCATTCGGAGTAGATTCCGTTTTTGATGGAAATCACGTGACCTGCTCCTAACCCTAGTATTGCTTCCTTCAGGCCTCTTCCAAAAAGTCCTCTAACTCGCATTCCTTCTTTGAATCCGCTCGTTTCGAATCCATATCCACCAACAGCGTACTCCATTGTGTCAGAATCCATCCCTTCAGCATTGTCATAAATCAAAATTGTAGCATTCTCTCTTCCTCGACTTATGCCAATCGTGATCCGACCCAAATATTCAGGCTTATTCATTCTGTGGAAGCTATCATCGCTGTTAGTACAAATTTCAACGAGAGATCTTATCGGATCATTCCTCACTACAGATTTCGCAATTTTCCTGGCAAGCTCGGGGGAATATCTTATTGCCCGTTTCATTTTCTCACCCTATGTATGACAAGACATTTTCGGTGAAAGTCCTTCTAGAATGATCGTTCACAATCCCGTGCAATTCTTGTTTTACCATTTCAAGTATTCCTAGTGATTCGATCGGATTCCTGCTCGTGTTCATCAGAAGAGTTAGGACAACACCTATTTTCAACGATGGGTTGGTTTTGTTCATATCTCGCATGATCTCTATGACTGTGTCGATTGCCCCGTCGAATGGATCGTTTGTTTCGGTATCCAATTCAATATCTTCCACAGGTCGTGAGTTGCTCATTTCCATCACCATTGTCCCGCTCTCTCCGTTCCGAGCATGCCTGCTCGCCTTAGTTCCGCGGATGCCACGAATTCTGAGCGCAGCTCGTCTTGTTCATCCCTCGTCTCATCTCGTTCAGGAACAGAGGTAGAATACTCGTTGGCCTCATCTCCGAAGAATAAGGCCATTTCATCGAATATCTTATGGGCAGTCGCCAAGTCTGTTTTTTGACCCAAAACAGTTATCGAAACTTCGAAGAGATGCACAGGGGACTGTTTTTTGGTAGTTCGGGAATTTAGGGCATCATCACTTTGATGTATAGATTGTTCCATCTTGAGGGGCCTAGCTATGGAATAGTTTGGAAAGTCACGAATGATTTCGACGGACACCATCATTCCGGGCTTCAACCGATAGTGAAGAGGCGTATTTCTATCAAAGAAAATTATCTTTCCGTCCCTTCCCCTAGAGATAACCGGCAATGCGTCAGGTGATGTCGATTGGGATTCTCCTTGAAGTACTGGCACAGCCAGGGTTCTTCCGACGTCTTTCATCTCCTCTGGACAGAAGTTTGCAGGTGAAGATGCGACCGCTTCTGTCGACTTTTGAGCAAGTGCGGACTCTTGCACTTTAATGGCAGTCGACTGCCCCTTGATTTGTGAATGGTTCAACTGTTGTCTCGCCAGAGACAATATTGTAGAACCGGATATTTAACTGTTGTCTCGCCAGTGACAACTAGAAATTTTCATTATCGTTAAAGTATATAAATAGAATTGCCCCTGAAGAGACAAAAGGACATGTCACTCCGCACACCTTTCGACCCCAATACTTTGCATATGTTAGGTAGGGTCTTGGACATAAGTGAATATGAGCTTAAAGCTTTAGCAGGTCTTGCAGGTGGACCAAAAAGTCCTCCTGAAATTGCCGACTTAACTGGGATCCCTCGGGCCAAGACCTATGACATCCTTTCGGTTCTAGAGAACAAGGCATTCGTCGAGAAGACCGGAGATAATCCAGTCCGTTACCGTCCCTCCCCAGGTATCTATGCAAAATTGGCCCAACGTGCGCGTGAGAGTATGAAGGAAGCGGAATACTACATGAATACACTCGCAAATACTCAAGCTTACGGATACGATAGAGCTATTCTTCTTGAAATCAAACAGTCCTTTGAGAAGCTTGGCCTCAAAATAGAAAGTCAGGTTACCCTTGAGGGGTCTGTTTCAGAGTTAGTTGTTGTTACTCCTAAAGGATTCCGATGTCTAATCCAGGTGATCAGTGATAAGAGAAATCTAACTTCGGACTTCGTGAACAAGTTCCGTGAGAACTTCGCAGACAGAAACTACGACATGGCAATGATTGTTTGCACATTTGATTTCGAGGATTATTTGCGCGACGCGATAAGAGAAAAGGCTGGTGCTGAGCTGGTGAACTACTCTTCGAAGCCATTTCTTGAAGAAGACGCGAGAGACATCATTGACCGATTGGAAAGAGGTATAGAGCTAACCCATCGGAAAAATCGCGAAATTCAAAGATTTCTTGATTACCTTGAGAACAAAGTGGCTGAATCCCAAAATTGGTTACGATCCTTCGAATTTGACTTCAATTCAATCAAAGGCTCCACAAATTCTAGTATGCTAATGGAAGACCTCCAAGGGATCGCTGAGGAAACAAGACGTAACCGTGTAGCGCTTTCAAAGTTGCAGGAAGAGATTAGATCGTCGCTTCAGGAACTTCGATTCAACACTGAAAAAAGTATTGAGATAGACTCCATGGTTAAGGAAGCACAGCATCTTATTGAAAAGCTCGAAGAAAGAAGAGAATTTTTGGAATCCCGATTCAACATAATGAAAGCCAACCGTGAACGATATCGGGATCAGGTGATTCTTCCGAATCCTACTGCAGCTGCCCATCCTTTCACGGCTGCCAAGATTCGTGAGAGTATGCTGGTTAACGAAGAAGAATTCAAGCGATCTTTCGGATCATTCCTTTCCTTTTTCCGTGAAGGGGCCAAAATCGCCATTATTGAAGGTGACTATGGTTCAGGCAAGACTAGTATGGCACGTTTCTTCCAATCCAAGATAAATGAAGGGGCTTTTGGGGATTGTTTTTCAATATTTGTCGAATCTCAAAAGTCACCAACCAAAACCATTGCGAAGCTGGCTTCAGAACTAGTGAGCGAGCTGTTGAGAAGAGGTATAACTCTGTCACCCGGGCTTCTTTCTGCCGCCACTAGATCTAGGTACCCTGGCTCGGATGAACCTGGTTCTTTCGTCACTTATAGTACGATAGTTCGATTGGTCGAGAAATTCGGTGATGCCAAGGTAAGACGAATTGTGTTGTTCATTGATGAATTCGAGCAAATAGCGCCATCTGCGGGTTCAAACCGATCCCTAGCCACGTTTTCCTATTTCTTCAATTATATCTCTGAATCTCCAATCACTATTATATTGTTACTGACGCCTGCATTAGTGGAAAGAATACGCGACCAATATCCAGCTTTCATTGAAAGAGTACCCTACATTTTCAGACTCGATCCCTTCAAGCCAGAAGACGTCGAGAAACTTGCCGCATCACTCCTTCCCACTCTGAAATTGTCCTCTGAAGTCATATCAACAATCGCTCTCGCTTCGCAGGGGAACGTCAGATCCATTGTCAGAATATTAGAAGGAATTGCTCTACAAATGGGAAGATCTAAAACTTTTGAAGTTACTCCTAATTTGGTAAAGCAACTATTATTCGAAAAGGCAAGCCTGCGTCAACAGGAAGATGAGTTGAAGAAAGACAATTCTGTCCCGGATTCGCTCACGTTACCGCAAAAATCAGAGACAATCCCTTCAGTATGGACGAAAGCAGAGTTTTTGGAAATCCCTTCTCGCCAGAAATCGATCTTAGAAGCCCTTGCAAGAAGTGGACCGCTTTCCCCGAAGCAACTGGCAGAGAAGCTAAATTATACGGAGAAAGAAATTAGAATAGAGCTTGGCGAGCTTTCATCTATGTACCAGCTTGAGAAAAAGGAGCGATTACATAGGTTAGATGACATGCGTAAGTACTATGTACCTTCCCAATATCTCACGTTTTTTCAAGAACTTGATTAGGTTGGAGTCCTAGGGCGCTCTCAGATCATAATCCCATTTCAAGGAGCGATCAGGTTCAGGCTCTTTAATCAAAATAGTTTAGTTGATGGGTCCCCATACAAGACAAAAGAAGCCCATGAAACAGAATCACCTGAAGTATCTTCTTTTTACTTCATCACGAGCAATTCTCAGTGATTCTCCTATTGTAAAGCCCAGAATCGCGTTCAAGTAAAAATTGCTTGCGAGAAACGCGGCATCATCATCATTAACCCTCCACAAAGGTCCGATAAACAATGGGATTCCAGCTGAGATGAAAGCCGAGGCCAGATTGTTAGCATCTTCGGACAATCCAACGTCGTCTTGTCTAGCTGAAGAACATGCGTTGAGAAAGACTACGCTTGGTACTTTAGAGCTTGAGAAATTCGATATTTCGAATGCATAAAGTTTTGTCATTTGTCCTCCTCGTTCCACAAATGGAAGGTAGTGAGATGATGGATCAGCTTGGTCTACAACCGCATGCCCTGCATAATGCACGATGTCGTAATCACCATGAACCAGCTCATGGATGAAGCTTTCTTTAGTTAAACCTGATTCTGTGTTCTTGAGCAATACACAATCTGCAACATCTCGATTTCGTAATGTCGACATTATTTGCCGAACTTCAATATCTGTTCCAGGCAAATCGTTTGTGGGATTGGATAAGAAAAGGATCCTCGGCCTAGATCTGATTTTGAGACTTGACCTTGGAGGTCCAAGTGTGTGCCTTAGAATCGCTCTTCCTATTGCATACTTTAGCGAGAGGAAACTCTGTGTTTTGTCATCGTAAGCTATTTCCCAAGGAATCGATGGAAGAATCGAATTCTCACTCAGCTCTAGAAGAAGATGATCTGTTCTCTCACTCTGCAATGCAATTTTGAACTCTTTTGGAATGAAAAGATTCCAAATTAATCGACCAATTTTTACCAATTCCGATAGCTCTCCTTGAATGATTTGTGAGCTGATTTGGATCTGATTTCGATAGTGACCGACTTGCAAGACCTCCAAGTTTGTCAATTGCTTCTGTTACTCTTCCAAAATATACCTCATCTACTCGTTGTTTTGCCTCAAGTCTACTCTGGGATGGAGTAGATACCTGCCAATCCAAAAGGTTCGGGGCGATCGAGATCGAGCACTTGCTTGTGACTGGTTGAATTATGACTTTTTTTTCCTTGAATCTAAGTTGCAAAGTAGAGACTAGTGCCATGATGGCAAGGCACGTGTCTTCCTCATCAGCCCAAAATCCCATACCGTTTCCACAGTCTTGCTGGTTGGCAAGGAGCCATGATATCCCATTTTTGATTGCTTGCGAGTCCGATGATATCCCTACACTGTTTAGCGCGAGCGGAGCATATGCATTTGCATAACATTCCTGTGACCATATCTCTTCTTTTCCATAAAATGTGAGCCAGCTAGCAGCTTTTTCGACTGACTCTCTAGTTTGGCTCGCTAGGTTTGAAAGAGCTAACAAAGCGACAGAAGTGGTGTGAGGGGCATGCAACCAGGATCCATCATCAAATTGCGCAGCCTCTAACCAATCTATCGCCTTAGAAACAGGAGGAAAGTCATCGGGGTAACCCATCTCTTTCAATGAGAGAAGCGCAAAGTCTTGTTTCCCACACTTCACCGTGCCAGCTACCTGTACGTCTGTCCTGGAGATTTAGTAGCCATTCTGTCGCCTTCTTGAGGCAAGTCGATGATGTTTCTACCCCCCAAGATACAAGAGCCCGCATGGCATATGTTGTGTCCCAAGCTTCTTCGGACCAACTCCCATCATCCTCCTGACGTGCAATCAAGTCTGTCTTTTCCTTCTCTGATGATAGGGGATTCGGGATGTTCTCTACAAGTTAGGAGTGCTAATATTGCCAGAGGATCAGCTCTAGTATCAAACCATTGGCCAGGTTTGTGTTGAGATTTGACCCAGCCTAGAGCCTTCTCGACTGAAGACTCGCTTTCATCAGGAGAATCGACTATCGACAAAGCTCAATCTAATCTCACAAATCGAAAACTTATTTCGCTTTCGCTCCAATAATCCTATTTTACTATGTTTTCGTACCAATAATCACAAGACTGGCTCCGAAGTGATTAAATGGAACTGAACCCTCTACCACTCTATCTATTCTTGCTAAACCCTTCATTACTTTGATCCATTTTTGAGATCCTGGATCGGAAAGTATTGTCGAAGGAACCAGATTAGTGAAGATGTGGACGCCGAATACCTGACAGACCCTAATACCAAGATTCGAAAGTGAAGCGGCAATCTCTTCGTATGTGAATAATCTGAGTCGCATTTCTTCCTTTGAGCCATCAAGAAATGTGAAGGGCCATTTGATAACCAGGCCCTGATTCCTGGGATTTCTGAAAATCTCTAAAGATTCACTTGATGAACCTTCGTATCCGAGAAGATCGCCAGAAACACTGCTTAACAGCATCCAGAAAGCATCAAAGTTCCACTTTTGCTCAACTTCAAGGATAATGATTCCTCCAGGTTTGAGGACTCGGCACATTTCCCTTAGTGCCACTTCGTAGTTTGTGATTAAACTTAGAACGCTTCCACAACAATTGACGAGATCGAATTTTTGGGATTTGAAGGGAATCTGAGTAGCAGAAGCCAAACAGAATGACAATTTATTTCTCAATACCACATTATCTTCTGACTTTGAAATTGCAACAGTTGTCAAGCCCTTTGATATGTCGAAACCTATAGTCTCATAACCTCGCTTTGCAAACATAAAGGACTGGAATCCCGTTCCGCTCCCGACATCCAGTGCAATCATATTATCTCTTTTAGAGTGTTTGTCCAAAACCTTGTCAATAATCTCGTTCAATCTGTCATACAAATGATCGAACCAGGGGTCGACAATCGTGTCGTATTCATCCGCCATCTTGTCAAACAAGGAAGCAACTGACAAATGATCACGTTCCAGTTCTGTCATCTTATTCGAACTTTCTAATTTTGCGTATAAGCCTCAAAACAATTGAAGCCTAGGATTCACTTTATTATTCACAATGGTTTCTGATACGGCGAACGAATATGACTGGTCGGTCGTGATCGATAAAGACATTGCGGGATGGGTACTAAGCATGATAAAGATCTGCGGCCAAAATGTCAAGAGAACTTACAGTTAGGCAAACAACCATGACACTGCATCACGGGAATTGAATGGTCCCCGCTCGGGGTTGCATGGTTCTTGCATAAAAGGATGGAATGCAGTCTGGATGCGATCTACGAATTATTCTAGGAAAAGAGACCAATCGTAGAGAGAGGACGTACTGTCCATAGGATTAATAGATGGCTATTTGGTTGCCCCCTTCTGCGAAAGATGGCGAGTCTACTGAAGAAAAATAAAGTGAAAATCGCGGAAGCGACTAACTGATGTTTGAAGCGATAAATCATGAGAAAGTAAGCAAGTGTTGATGGTCGACATATGAATTCGGGGTTCACGCGTTTTAATACGCTAACTTCTGGCCTTCCTCCGACAAGGTTTGCTGGGTCCACGACTAACGTTCTTTGGCGGAGTAAATGAGATCGGAGGAAACAAGATTCTCTTAGAAGATAAAGACGCAAAGATATTGTTTGATTTCGGGACCGGATTTTCTGATGGCGCGAGCTACTTTTCAGCAGGAATTGATCCGAGAGGAGTCAACGGTCTCGGGGACTATTTTGAATTTGACTTGATGCCAAAAATCAAAGGACTATATTCTGAAGATGAACTGGAGACTACTAATCTCAAGTATTCCAAACCGGAGATTGATGCAATAGTCCTTAGCCACTATCACTGGGATCACATGGGAAGAATTAGTTTCGTCGATCCAGAGATTCCGGTTTATTGCGGCGAAACTACAGCGCTCTTTCAAGAAGCGTACAGCTCATCCGGAGGCTCTCCCCTCGATGACCACAAACTGATTACATTTAGGACTGGCGACAAGAAAAAGATCCACGGCGTTGAAATCATTCCAATCCATGTGGACCACTCCATTCCAGGAGCTTATGGATTCTTAATTTACACTTCAGCTGGACCGATTGTTTATACAGGCGACTTGAGGTTTCACGGACAAAAAGGAAGCATGACTCATGAGTTTGTGGAAGAGGCTACGAAATCCAAACCGATGTGCTTGATCACTGAAGGAACAAGGGTCTCACCTAAAGATGATAGTAAAGAGCAACTAACTGAGAAACAGGTATTTCAAAAGACAACGAATCTCTTGGAAGCAAACAAGAAGAAACTTGTATTTTCAACGTTCAGGGGAAACGATATTGATCGAATCAATACCTTCCACGCCGCGTGCAAGAAGGCAGGCCGAACATTGGTCGTATCAATGAAGTCTGCCGTTTTACTGAAATCACTTGAAAAGGACAAGAATCTCATCGTTCCAAAACTGGGCAAAGACGTTTTCGTATACTTGCGGAGAAAGAAGACTGGAACCTATGATGACAAGGACTATTTCGTTTGGGAACGAGAACTAATGGATCATGGTTTCACTTGTGAAGAAATAACTAAGGATCAAAGAAACATTTTCCTTCATCTCGATGTTTGGCATCTTCCAGAAATGATTGATATCAAGCCCGAAATCGGCGGAGCTTACATCCATTCCTCCTCAGAAGCGTTCAACGAAGAAGGAGAGGAAGAAGAAGGGATAATCAGGAATTGGGTTGAACATTTTGGATTTAGCTACAATCAGATTCACGCATCAGGACATGCAAAGGGGGAAGAAATTAGGTCTCTCGTTCAAAAAGTACTAGCAAAGCGAACAATCCCAATTCATACAGAAAATCCTCAAATGTTCAAGGATTTTGCGCCTAGTATACTTTTGCCCGAAAAGGGTATGAACTTAGGGCAGAGCTTTTACTAGAAAAGATGTTTTGATTCATCTATCTTTTAGTGATTGAAAATGTAATTAGTAGAGGATTCCCTGAGGGTGTCAGTTTTGTGGACGCAAGTTCAAATGCAACATATTCGCCTTGTGAATAGGAATCACCGGAATAGGATCTATGACGCGTTTATCGTCAGCATCGATTTCCGGCACCGTGCTGTCAAGTAAGCCGAACGCCGAAGTGAATTCCGAGCAAAGATATAATTCAAAGATCTCCCTACGCTCTAAGAACTTACGGTAAATCCTTTCATCATATGTCCCGGAAAGAACCAAAGTGTGAATGTCAATCTTGTGATTAGGATCGATTCGACCTTTACGATCCACACGGCCTTCTCTCTGTTCGATACGAGCGGGATTCCACTCCAAGTCGTAATGGATAACATTGTTGCAGTATCTTTGGAGGTCAATACCCTCTTCCCCGACCCTCGAAACAAGTAAGATTATTGGGTTGTACGGTTCGTTGAAGCTATCTTTTATTCCTCCTTTGTTGCTAGTTTCCCCGGTGAGCTTCGCCACTATGTTCTTGCGATATAAGGCACTAATCATGATTTCCAGGTTCCTACGCATTCTTCTCTTTGTGTACCCATCAGCTTCTTCTACTGTGCTTAGTGTCTCTTGAACTTTAGAAAGCACGATGGATTCAAGCATCTTCTGCACGATGCGGCTACTGATCTCTTGCAACTGATCACGCGTACCACACTGCTTGGTGACCTGGTCAATTATGTCAAACTTCAGTGTCGATTCTTCAAACTTCATTCTAGCAGCATCCACGAAAGCATCGATTAGCTTTCGCTTCTTTGGAAGCGCTTTCTTTTCTTCCGCGGACTCATAATATCGGTGAAATTCCACTTTCCAGATATCATCGTCACTACATATTCGCCGCAGTCTCTCGTAAATGAATTCGTTGTTCTCGCCAAATACTTTGTAGTAGTATTCCCTCAGATATGTAGTTAGTGAGATTCCATATTTCGCTAACATTCCGTTAATCCTTTCCTCAAGCTTTAGTTTAAGAATCGCGTTCAGATTTTCATCTTCACTTCCTTCTCCAAGCTTTCGGAGGATTTCCGTCACAGAATCAAGGTGGTTAACAAAAATCACCCATTTTTGAAGAGGATCCCCACTCTTGAATTCGTTCTCGATTATCTCGAAAAGTCTCTTCTCCTTAGGATGACTAGAGTGTGTTTCAAGTGTTTGTTCAACGTAACCAAGAGAGAGAGCCTCCTGAACAGAATCCTTCATTGTATGGAAATTATCGCTGTTCTTTAAAGCATCATAAGAGGATGTCGCAAGCTGTAGCATTGTTGGGATAAAAGTTCTTCCACCTTTCCTCATGTAATCCGCTATTAAATTTCTAAATTGTAGATAGAATATGTCAAATTGAGAAGAATGATCCGAAATGTTATCGACTCTAGAAATTCGGAATCTCTTATCCTTCACATTTCTCAAGATATACGACCTTAGAATCTTTTCTAGGACTTGCTTCGTCTTGAGCATTTGGAGAAACTCTTTCTCATTGAATCCATTTTTTCGCAAGTCCTCAAATCGTTCATTGTACTTTTCAATGTAATTCCCGATTTGTTCGATTTTTTCCTCATCGTACTCAATAAACCGTAATAGCTCGAGCAGTTCTTTTGTCTCAAGCTGAAAGGGTGTCGCTGTGCAAAGAATTGTCTTGCATTTGCTTGATCTACGGTCCAGCACATCAAGGACATAATCACTATGCACACCCCCTCGACAGTATCTATGAGCCTCGTCGACAATGATAATGTCCCATTCGTTTTGTTTTATTCGATTTAACCTGCGATTATACAAACGCTTGTCTTCATTGGTCCAATCATCTCTGGGCGAAAATAATGAAGGAGATAATATCATGATTCCTGAATCTAAGGCTTCAGAGAATCCATCATCGTAAAGTTCGTACTTATTTTTCAATACGAAGACGGAATCTCGAAATCTCTTGCTTAACTTGATAATCTCCTTATCATTTGTTTTCTTTATACATCGGGCAAATCCCGTTCCGATCAATTCTTTCTCCCATTTTTCCGTTCTCAAATTCGGAGGGACAATGATTAGTATCTTCGGACTGCGAGTCTTTCTAGAATAAAGTAAATGTAAGAAGGCTATGAAGAGAGCTTCGTAGGTCTTGCCCAACCCAACTTCGTCACCTAGGATGATTCCTTTAGATCCGTTCTGGAAGCGGTGAAGGACAACCTGCACAGTTTCTCTTTGATATTTGTACTCTCTATTGAGTTTCAGAAGAGACAGAAGATTGTCGTCTCTAGTCAAGGATTGAGGCCTCTCCATCAAATTTTCTATGCAAATCAGAGATTTTACGTTCGAGATCTGACAAAATATTAGTTGTAGTTTTATCGGGAGCAGTTTCAGTGGATTGTTTCAGAGCTTGAATCGCTATCATTATTGGATTCCAAAAATCAAGTTCGCTCAAACGCTGTCCCAAGATGCTAGCCAACTTCGAACCCTCTGATAATTCTTCATTGAGATGCTTGATCAAAAGGGACAATAACTGAGTGGTGCAGTAGTATTTCTTAGGGAACGTAAGATTGAGATCCTCATTCATCAGATTGAAGATTTCCATTATTCGTGTCGCCCAATCAACAGAATAGTAAGATGTTTCAAAAATGGAGTTGAGAGATTTGTAGCCTGTGTAGAAATCTCTGAAGAATCCGTCTAGCTCCGACTCATAGCCTTCATTCTCCGTTAATGAAGAGCTTGAATCATTGCTTTTTTCTCGTATTTTTCCTGAATGTTTTCCGAGAATCATGCTGTCTAGAGAGCGCAGATATTCCTGAAATGTTACAAATTCATTGGTCACCTTTGTTCCATCTGACTCAAATTCCTCTGGATTCAAGAATTGGATCATCACTACATCACGGAAAGTGCCCTTTTGGCTCACAACCTGAACCTCAACCGTAGCGCAATGGTATTTCTCATCAACGTCCTTCAAGTATCTGCCTGCATCATTTACGACTACCATATTGCCTAATGATTGAAATTCCTGGATGATCTGTGAACCTATTCGAATAGTTAGTAAAGGTTCAGGTAGATTATAGAAAAAGTCACTCATGTAGATTTCTAATTTTTGCGTCTCTGTGCTCAATACTGCTTCATTGATCAGTTGTCCTCCATCGAGGGATGATAAGGGCTGGGATTCGAAGGGTTGCTCGACATCTTCGAGAGATATTTGTACTCTCTCCTTCAGCATGAGAATGGATTTTTCGAAGGTATTTCTACCTCTAATTAGGGGTAACTTCAACGTTATCACTGTCTCGATGTTACCCATCTCCTTCAAGTTTCTATACAACGCCGCTGTAGTGAAATTTGCAGATCCGTAGGAAATGAAAGCGTGACTAGACGTGTATATGGCAAAAGCCTTACCGTGCAATGGTCGATCAAAATCTAAATCAAACAATCTAATTTTGCTGCGAAATGACTCTAACTTCTTGACCGGAAGATTATGCTGGAGCTCCTTATTCTGAAAGAAGACATCCAAAAACTTCAGATTCGGGAAAACAGAAACTGGAGATAGGAAATAAGAGAAAATTCCTTCATCATATTCCTCTGATTCAAAGAATGGACTCAGAACCTGAATATATCGGACATCCTTTTTTTCCACTCTCTTGATAATCTGATCCATGACTGACGTATGATAGGAATTCATAATGAAAATTGGAGAGGTATTCTCTTGGGTCTTTTGCGAAGAAAGTTTCATCAAGATTTCGTCAATATTCCTCTTGGATATCCGTCCGATTCTATTTCGCACCACTTCAAACAAAAATTGCGAGACAGAGTCAGCAAAGCTAGAATCGGATGAATCCTTGTCTATATCAATGGTTTTGAAAAGTTCGGCATTTCTCTCAAATCCATTCTTTGTGAGATTGCAAGATCCGACCACTACGCGAAGCTTTTCCGCTCCACCTAGAATGAATATCTTCGCGTGGAGAATATTAGGACCTGCGCACCGGTCAATATTGTAGATGGGAGTCGTTCGGACCGACTGTTGAATCAATTTGGTGTGCTGAACATAGTCCATAATTACCGAGATCTTCGGTTTCCCTCGTTCAACGAGCTTTGGAAGCACTTTTGTTTCGAAAAAGGGAATATCAAATGTAAAAGTTAGAAACAATACGTTTTGGAGATTATCTTCAAAATCAAACAAAGAGTCGAGAATAATTCTACTACTTTGCATACCTACCCAACCCTCCAAGTAGGCTCAAAGCCGCATTAATTCTTACACTGTATGGATTTAGATTAAGAAAAAAGGTCTCATCTTTTTGGAACCTAGTTACGAGAATAGATCTATCGGGATCGCCAAACTCTATCCACGGTTGAGTCTGTTTAGAGTCAAACACAAGAATGTGCCAATTGACGAGATCTATTATTAGCGCTTGCATGAATTCTCTCAGACCGTTACTCAGGTTGCTGGATACCAAATACGAGAATTTTACAAAACTATAGCAGATTAGATTTTTATTTTCAAGTTTCGAAAGGCCTTCCCTTTTCCTCCCTGCAATTAAGAGAGCTAAGTTAGTTGCAAGATCTAGTCCTTGATACAATTCAGGGTACTTTTTTCCATTACATTTTGCTATCTTCCCTGAAATCCTAATTTCTTTACCTTTGATTGTCGGGATGAGATCTTTCAGATTTTCTTCGACAGGAAATGAAGAATGCGCGAGAAAATCTTGTACGAAGCCGGAAATCTTGAAAGTACTGTTAGGCTCTTTATACAACAATAGGCAGTTAAAAATCGTAAGTGAAGCGATGAAGAAGAACTGCATAAACTGAACGTTCCCGAGATCGTTTCCAATGTCACTTTTGCGAGGTCGCGAATAGCAGTGAGATAACAAACTGTATTCGCTATCTTCGTCTTTGTCTAAAGCGAGAAGAGTCGATCTCCTGGCCCTCGCCTCCTCGCGGTCGTATCTTCTTCCAAATAATGCGTTTGCGATCTCTCTACATTCTGCATTAGAGATCTGAGACAAGCAAAACTTCGAACCAATATGCCACAACTGAGTTTTTTTCACATTTCTTTTCTCTATGCAATAATGAATAGATCGAGTTTTGGCTTGACCGATTTGGGCTTCAAATGCCTTAGCGAGTTCCGCCCCCTTATCGGTAAGACCAATTTGATCGGGCCGAAATAGGTTCAAATCAATCAGCGAGGTCTTGTATCTGGCGAGAGAGCCGGTATTGTCTTGCTGATCTAAAATCGAAAAATCTAGAGTTCCGTACCCTCGCATCTTTTTGTAAATTCTTGGGGCCCTGCGTTTCCCTATGAAGCCGCATTTTATCGGTTTTTCATCCGAGTGAAACGCCGCTTCGGATATCAGCTAGCAGTCGCTCAAATCGATTAAAGGATTCTTGAAACTCCTGCCATGTTATCTCTCCTCGATATTGATTGGAATCCGCAAATTCCCTGGTAATTATATCAGTGCACCAACAAATGAAAGAGTAGTAACGAGGAGTAATCGTGAGCACGGTCAATCCTGGGAGGAACTTGTTCGCCCAATATTCGGATTGCCGCTGAAAACCGAGTGGATCCTCTGACTCCCCACCGCGGCCAGGGCTTTCGGACCAAAGTGGCAGATATTCCGTCAGCTGTTTGCTTAGAGCCATCTTCAATCCAGATTGTTTCCCCAATCCTTGCAATTAGCAATAAACATGTTTGTTTCATGCAAAAGCTGAACGACATCAAATGGAGAAACGGCCGGCGCCAACATCAATCAGGACCAATTTTCGACACCAGATGCAATTTCTATTGATTCTCAAAAAGGAAAAAGTCTCAACCCTCCCTCCATCACCCCCGAAAGGTCGATTTCGCTTCTTTTCACAAAAAGGAAAAAAGCTCGCCTGCGCCTCTTTAGCACTAATTTAGCCCGATTTAGGGCGTTGGCACAAACTTCCACAACCACCCATTCCTGCTATTACTTTTGGCGAAAAAAAGGGGGTCTATGTATGCAGCGTAAAAATGGTGGGGTCGGCCGGATTTGAACCGGCGATTTGTGGAGCACGGTGAAAGTGCCTCGCCACCGTTCCGTGTTACCGGCAAGTAAACTTGCCAGCTCCCCAGGGTGGTAATTTAGCTCTAGAGAGATCCTAAACCAAGCTGGACGACGACCCCGAACCCAGGAATAACAAACTCCAAATCTGACTTGCGGTTTTAATGCTTTGTTTAACAGTGGACAAATGAAAGCAATTCTTCCAAAGATTCCATCGTAGGTATTGCTTTGTACTGTCGGAGTTTTCTAATGTATTCTTCTTTGGAAAAGCCTTTTTCCATTCCGAGTATTTTTCTGATCTTTGTGCTCTGCCACCCGCCGAGAAAAAAGAATTGAGCCACGGCTGTGACGTTCGAGATTTTTCTGTTTCGGCTCGCAGACTCGTAATCGATTAGAGTAGTCTTTGGTTTTTCACTACCCCAGATCAGCACATGCTTCGTAGGATTGCTGAGCTCTCCGTGATCCAGCCCGTTGATATCCAAGAGACAGCACTGTGTCAAAACGTCTCGAATCAGCGCCCGAGTGTATTTTTTTGAAGTTCTCGTCTTTAACACCTGAAACCATTTTCCCAGTTTGGTTGACTCGATAAATTCCATCGCGAACAGATCTTTTGATGCAGAAATCGCTCTGGGCCCGACTCCGAACGAATTTGCGTACTTCTGCAGATCGAAATCTCGACTCATATCTGATCTGTTGGCGTCGGCGCGCCTTATTTTCAGCGCGACAATTTCTAGTTCGGATTTTATCTTCGATTTTACGACGATGCTGACGCAGCCCCTGCCAACGATTCCATACTTCCCAACTTTAGAATCCCCTTCCAGAATCAGATGCTCGACTTCCAGTTCTTTGAGCTGTTTCACCCTGGATTCAAAGCTCGAAAGATCGGTCCCGGGGTAGCACAGAACAGCCCCGTGCTCCTTCTTTCTGAGTTCGCGCGGTCTTACGATGACACTCTTGTCGTCTGGCTTGATCTTCCGAAGTTCCAACAAGGTGATTCGCCCTAATCGCTCGATACCAGTTCGGCGACTTCGTTCGCCAGCCATTCCATTGACTTATTCTTCGGAATAATTCCTCTGATTATTTTGTGACTATGTCTAATCTCGATCTTAATTTCTTCGGATAAGCCGATGGAGTCGATGTTGCTTTTCGACAGCATCGATTTCAGGGCGCTTGTCGCATCCATCACCCGGCTATCCCTCTCAAAGACCGATTCGAGTCTCCCCTCGCTTCCTATCCATGTAGCGAAAGATTTTGATCGATTCTTTGCATAGTATTTCGTAACTTCGTCCTCCCTGAAATATTCTGGTCCCTCCCTCACGTATAGCGCACCAAGCTTTTCATCCGCCAGCAAGAACAGTAACGCAGAATTATTTTCCTCCTCAGAAGCAGCGCTGGTCCTCAAGACCTGGAATCCCATTCTCGTGAGCTTGTCTGAAATTGAAGAAGCACTCCGTCTCAACTGCCCCCAAAGGATGTCGGGACTTCTTTTTTCATTCCTGAAAGATATGATCAAGATTCTGGAAATTAGCTGCCTTGATTTCGCATTTAGTGAAACACTCTTCGACTTTTGCGGCAGGAAATACGACAACTTCGGTCCTGCTAAAAATCTCCGCGATTGAAGAACCAGCTTTCCAACATTTCGCGCAGAGATTGCAGTCCCGAGATTACGCGTGGTGTCAACGGGATCGAGAATGACCAAAGCGCTGTCAAAAGAGGCTGCAAACTGTTTGTCGAAATTTTCGAGAGATATCACTTCTTTGGGTTTGAGCTTAGCAAGACCTTGGAGCGTATTCACAAAAGACCCAAACTTCAACGTGAGAACCTCGCAAACATAACCGCTGAAACCCTGGATCTTCACTTCGGCCCCATAGACTTGCGCAGACTTTACGAACTTTTTGAACAACCTCGTTTCCAGTCGCAGTCGCTCGTCCAACTTCGAAGCAATGTATTTCGTGTGGTAGGGAGAACGATCTGCCGAACTGCGCCACTGCCCCGGAGCTACTGCATAGCAAGGTACGATGTTCACCCGGATGCCGTCAACGAAGGATTCAACGTAGGGGTGCTCTGCGTACCGCATATTGACAGTGTAACCAGCCATCGAATCCGTTGCTGATCTTATCGCAACCGATTCTAGCCTCTCCCTGGGAAAATCGACAGGATATAGAAGGAAGAAATCAATGTCGTGGCTGCCCTTGAGCCATGTCCCTCTCGCGTAAGAGCCTCCCAGAGTAATCTCGGGTCTCGGATCGGCATTCTCTTTGTCGAGAGTCTCGTTGAGTAGAGAGGCAACTTTCGCCACAACTTCCTGCAGACTTTTTCTCCTCGGATTTGGTCGGAGTAACCAGTTTCGACGCTCGTAAAATTATTCTGTCAAGCGAAGCAGGCACTACGATTCGCCAATCTTCATTCAAACACGTGCAGGTCGGTATACTCTGGTCCAGCTGGAGTGAGCTGGGAAAGCTTCAATCGCAAGTGTTTGATTCTGGAACTGCCAAACTCGTCGTGCTTGTGCGCACGTAGGAAATTTTGGAGATCCTCCTTGTTTCTTCCGGATCGAACTCTAGCAATAGTTACGTGCGGGCTGAATTCCTGCAGTTTTTCATTTTTCAGCAATGGAACATTGAGCAACAACTTGTTGATTTCATTCGCCTGCTTTTCCAGAATCGCGGCCGAAGCAGGATCAATTCCAATCCAAATAACTGAAATTCTTCTTTCATCCGGAAACGAGCCCACACCCTTGAACGCAAGGTCAAGTTCAAAGTTTTCCACCCTGCCCCTCAAAGTATCGACGATCTGGTTCTTGTCTGGCTCTTCGATCTCTCCGAGAAATCTTATCGTAAAGTGCATGATGTCAGGATTTACGAATTTCAGATCAGCTCCCGTGCGCTTTAATCCGCTCTGTAGCTGTCCGACTTTTTCAAGAAATGTCGGATCTGAAATATCATAGGAAAGGAAGGCCCTCAACAACAGTCTAATCATCCGACTGTTATTTCTACTTGAAATTCTTTCCCGCTCGCGCTGAACCGCTTCGTAACAAATATTAGGCGAGCGAGTCACATTCGGTGGCCGGAAGCACTTGCCATCTCCTTTCGGAGTGGCCAAGGCGAGGCTATTGAAAAATTGACAATGACAGCAACTGTAAATCATGAACAGGGAGTTTCGAATCCAGCGGAACCCGGAACAAAGCAGACCAGATTAGTTATCTGCATAACGGGCATGCCCGGCGCCGGAAAATCGACAGCTGCGGAAGTTTCTACCATGATGGGTTTCGAGGTATACAGGATGGGCGACGACGTGAGGATGGAGGCGGAACGGAGAAAGCTGGCTCCAACGGACGAGAACCTCGGCGCTGTCATGCTTCAATTGAGGCAGAGCGGGGGTCCGGTTGCAATCGCCCACCTGAGCAAGCAGAGAATCGAGAGGGAATCAAAGTCGAACTTTGTACTCATCGACGGGATCAGAAATGTGAACGAATACCTTGAATTCAAGAAACTGGGGAAGGCCGTCCTTGTTTCGATCCACGCCTCGCCGGAGCGGAGGTTCAAATTTTTGCAGGCGAGAGCCCGCGCTGATTCTCCTGCAAGCTTCCAATCGTTTGAAGCAAGGGACAGGAGGGAGCTCTCCGTGGGTATCGGGGAATCGATCGCCTTCAGCTGACGAGGTGATAATCAACAACGGCTCGGTAGAGGACCTGAAAAAAGACGTTTCAAATCTTCTGACCGACCTGAAGAAAAAATTCAATTCTGAAAATTAGTTTATCAGTGTCACCACTTGACGCAGGAAACTTGGCACAGAATTGAAGTCGAGATCGTCGCCGAAGCAGAGATCAAGAAAACCGAATCGAAAGACAAGGTTGCGAACGCCGTCCGGAATTTGTTTGGAGGCAAGGGAGAGCTCCGAGTAGAAGACGACCGCGTGATGCTCGTCTCTTCGGATCTGGAAACTCTGCGCTATCTCAAAGATCAGTTTCGGGACAGAAGGGTCAGGGCAACTGCTCGACGCCTGTTGTTCAAAAACCAGGAACAAGGATCACTTCAGACATATTTCATGTTGAACAAGCAGGCAGCAACGGTTGGAATCGGCGCGCTCTGCGATGATCCCCGGGAGTCGGCCCTCGGCCCCATCGTCGCGCGAATAAGATCAAACGAGCTTCAGCAAGTCATTGATTGGCTGACTTTCGGTTACGAAGGATCTGCAACATCGTAGACAAGAGAATCTTTCGCCGCAATCGTGTTCGGAAAAGCTTCTCGCGCCTGTCTAACCAGCTGCGATACGCTTCTGTACCTTGCGCTAAAATGCGTCAGGATTAACTTCCCGGCTCTCGCTTTCTTGGCAAGTGTTGCCGCCTCGCGAGATGTTGAGTGCAAGTTCTCCAGGGCATTTGCCCGATGCGCGTCAGAGTACGTCGAATCAAAGATCAAGACGTCGCAACCTTTGAAGAATTGTTCAAGCAAATTGGTGGGTCGAGTATCGCCGGAAATTCCGATTCTTTTTCCTTTCCTCTGTTTTTCCACAACCTGCTCCGGCTTTACAATCTTGCCTGTCTTTGGCGATGTGACGGATTCACCGTGCTGGAGCTTTGACCAGAGTGGTCCTTCCGGAATCCCCAGTTTCAGGGCTTTCTCGGGATGAAATCTACCCGGTTTCTCTTTCTCCTCGAAAATGTATGCGAATGAAGGAGCAGAGTGCTGGGATTTCTGCGCGTAGACGCGGTACTTTGAATTCTTCTCGTCGAAGATTAAACCTGGCTTGACTTCTCTCGCCAGAACGTCGAATGTCAGACCAAAGTGTAGTATGCCCTGGTTTGATCTGATAAACTTGATGATACCTTTGGGGCCGAATACTCCGACGGACTTTTCCCTCCGGTTCATCGCCATCGTCTGTAAAATTCCGAGCATACCGACGACATGGTCTCCGTGCATATGCGAGATGAAGATGTTGCAGTCCTTATTGAACCCCATACCAGCGTTGATAACAGATCTCTGGCTGCCCTCGCCACAGTCAAAAAAAGCCATCGAGTTCTCGTAAACGACGGCGAGGCACGAGAGACCGCGCTCTTTAGTCGGAACTGCTGAAGAGGTCCCAAAAAAATGGATATTGAAATCCGACGCCATCTAACTCTTGCTCCTTAGTATGCTGATCGCCCTAGTTAAATTCCTGTGGACGTATAGTAAGTGCTGCTCCGCGAGTTCAAAAACGGATCTGTCGTAGTCAAAATTGACTTTTTGAGGGTGCATCAATACACAGTAAATTGGCCATTTCCGCTCTCCTCCCGCAGACACGAGGTTCGCAACCGCCGTCGTAAACTCCCTGATTATCGTCTCGGTGTCTTTTCCCTTTGTTGACGATGCCCGGCCGTAAGGAACGTCGGTTGAAATTCCGTCGATCTTGGTCAAGGGAAGATTGGGCCAGGTCGAATCGCAGCGCATAATGCTCTCAAAATCCAGAGAAAAGCCCTTCAGGTTTAGTTTTGCCCCCCGCGCTATCCACCTCGTCAAATCAAAACCCATCGTCTTCATCCCCATTATGCTACTTTCTATAAGCAGGCTCCCGGTCCCGCAGAATGGATCGAGAAAATACTGGCCCTCCCTTACCCTCGACAGGTTCACGAGGAGTCTGGCAAGTTTCGGATATATTGCTGAAGGAAGGAAAAACTTTCTCGCTCGTGGCCTCCGTTGTCTCCATCTGAACTTCTTGAAACCGGTTTTGGACAATCCAAGAACAAATTCCTTTTCAATCTTCTCCAGCTGGAAGACATTATCAGGATTCTCCAGCGAAACCCTGGCTCCCGTCTTTTGCTTGATCAGGGCGCCGAGTTCTCCCTCTATCGAGCGATCGAGAGACTCGCTGTCAACGACGAAAGACCTTCCTGAATCTATTGAAGAGCTCGAAATATCTTCGGCGAGATCGGCGATATTTTCTCCTCGCGAAATAAACTTCCCTCCGAACCGACAGTAGGCCGCTCTTTCGGAGACTTTTGAAATTAGCTCAGGATCGCTCAAGCTGGATTGAATTACTCGGGAATTGAGATTCTCGCATTTAGAATCTGAATAAGTTTCAACTAGCGCTCGAATCTCTGCCGACGGAAAGCTGAGCTCTTCGCCGGAAAGAACAAACATAGAGCCGGTCAAGACAATAGACTCGTTTGAAAGAACGCACCGAGTTAGAGCATTTCAAAGTGTGACGCAAGTAGCGGCGAAACATCGACCTTACTGTACTTGCTCGGCACAGTATTCGTGGCGATCAGATCGTCAACTCCCGCGCTCATAATCCTATCATCGGCTCCATTGATCAGGATTGCGTGGGCACAAGCGGCAATAATCCTGGAAGCTCCATATTTCTTCAGCAAATTGGCGGCTTTCGCGACGCTGGCGCCTGTCGATATCATGTCATCGATGATGATCGCATCTCTGCCCTTCAGATCGAGACTCTGCTCTTCCGTCGAGACCTCTCCAGTCTTTCGATCTCTACTTTTCTTGAACGATATATGCTCGCACTTGAGAACTGCCGAAAAGGCTTCAACACGCGTGCTGCTCCCAAAATCGGGAGAAACCGCGATCGGTTTATGGAGATCAAAATTCTTGCCGATGTACTCTGCGAGTAATGGAATGGACGAAGTACTGTAAACTGGGAACGAAAACAGACCGAGGGCCTTCGCGCTGTGGATGTCAACCGTGACTAGCCTCTTGATACCGACTGAGCGCATCAAGCGAGCGATCACCCCCATCGTGACAACTTCGCCACTGAGAAATTCCCTGTCCTGTCTCGCATATCCCAAATATGGGACTGCGCAGAATACGTCAGCTCCATCCTCGCTCAATTTGTGGCAGAGAACCAAAAGCTGCATCAGGTGTTTGTCAACGGGCGGGTACGTGCTCTGCACGACGATCACTCGCCTGTTGCGGACGTCATCTCCGACGCGAATCTTGGATTCGCCGTCGGGAAAATCCGTGACTTCAATCGTGAGCAGCTTCGCGCCGAGCTTGGCAGATAGGTTTGTCGCGATGTCTAGCGAAGCTGGGCCGGCTGCAACTGTCCAGTCCGACAAAATTCTAAACGGCCACCCACAATTTTTGCGGATTATAAAAGTGGATAGAAGTATTCCAGAATTACTCTAGACTTTGGTTTGCGTCGCGTGCGTATGACCACAAGATCTCCGCTATGCTCCAGGCCTGGGAAATGCACCCGCGAGAAAGGTTCGGCGGATCTCCGTCATAGATTTCCGAGACGGTACCAATGCCAGCCTCGGTCATTCTCCTCTTGAATGGGGCGTAGAGCTGCTGCACGAACATCAACGTCCTCGGATCTGGCGGGAACACCCTGAGGTACGCTGTCACGTAGGAACCAAAAAGCCACGGCCAGACCGTTCCCTGGTGATACGCGGTATCTCTAGCGCTGGCTTCGCCCGTGCACTGTCCCCAGTAGCTCGGGTCAAATGGAGAAAGAGAGCGCAGGCCAACAGGCGTCAAGAGTTCGGCCTCAATCGTGCGAAGCACCGCCCTCCACCTCTCGGATTCATTCAGCACAGGAAATGGCAGTGCAAGCGCGAAGATCTGGTTCGGCCTAGTCTTGCCGTCGCCACGATCACCGTCGAGCAGGACATCGTGAAGAGAGTCCCTAGCGGGATTCCAGAACTTTTCATTGAAAGAAACTTTCGTCTTGTCCGCGAGAGTCCTGAACTCACTTTCGTCGGATTCGATTACGAGGTCCTTTGCGAAACGCTCCATCGCCCTAAGTGAATTGTACCACAACGCGGATACTTCGACAGGTTTGCCAAATCTAGGTGTCACGGGCTTTCCATCCACCCACGCGTCCATCCAGGTGAGCGCGGTCTGCTCGCTGCCGCCCATGATCAGGCCGTCACTGTCCATCCTGATTCCATATTTCGTCCCGTGGACGTACGATTGTATGATTTCAGAAAGTTTCGGATATATCTCGCGGATGAAATCCAAAGAGCCGGTTTCAGAGTAGAGATAATAGCTGGCGTTCACGAGCCAAAGAGAAGCATCTATGGTAGAATAGTCCGGTTCGTTCGTGCTATCTTGCAGGGAGTTCGGGATCAGGCCGTCTTTCAGATATGAAAGAAATGTCTTGATGATCTCTTTGCCCTCGTCCTCACGCTTGGTAACGACGGTCAGCCCAGGTATGCTGATCATCGCGTCCCTGCCCCAGTCGCCGAACCAGTGATATCCCGCAACAATAGTCCTTGTCCCGGTAGATTTCCGCCGTACGAGGAAGGTGTCTGCAGCGTCAGCCAGCTGGAGGAAGAATGAATCGGACTGCGGCAATCTTTCGGTGAGTTTTCTAAGCCGCTGCATCTCGCGATAACGAAGACCTTCGGAAGAAAATGTCTGCTGGTTTCGAAGAGAAGCTAAAATTGAAACCTGGTACCCCTGATCAAGCTTTGTAGTGAAAAATCCCGGATTGTACTGGTCTTCACTTTCCAGCTCTCCACGCTCCGCAGAAGTTTCGTAAACAAAATTTTTGTACCAGATCCCTGTCGGCGCATAAGCTGCCAGATCCGACTGGAGATAGAGCGTTGTCGCACCTGTAAACGCCCTAATCTCGACTCCCTTCGGATTCATCGACTGCGTAAAATTCCATCGAGGATCTTCGTGAGTGCGGCCGTGAAAATCTCTGTTGTTGATTATCGGTGAGATTACGATCTTGACGGGAGAATCGCTTTCGATTACTTTGTACGTCGTCAATGTGGTGTTGTCCCCGTAAGGCATGAAAACTGTCTTCTCGATTATCGCGGTGCCAAGCCGGTAAACGAAAACCGGGTACCTCTCAAAGCGGAACTGCTCCAGGTGTAGATGCCCCTGTGGATAAATCGTGCCGGGATACTTGTTTACTGCGAGCAGGTATTTTCTCCCGCCGACTTCGACTTCCTCCTCGAACTTTGACAGAAACAGAATGCGGCGAATCGGAGGATCGAGCGAAGCGACGAGGAGTCCGTGGTACCCACGCGTATTGAGGCCGATTATTGTACTGGACGCGTATGATCCCAGACCGTTCGTGATGATCCATTCGCGCGATTTCGCGATCTCGTATTTTTTCGTGACTGAGGAATCGAAGACTGTCTGCAAGCGCTAATTCTCTGCTCGGTTTCCACTTAAGGGCTATGCGATCGAAATCAGAATTCCTAGTCCTGCCGCTCGAAAAATTTCAATTTAAGATTACGTAATATTCTTAATGCTTCAATCTAAAACGCCCTTCCAGAAATTGCCAAGATCATTCATCCTCCCCGGACAGCCGACTCGCTATGGGCGCGATCACGCCTTTCTCATAACCCACCTGAAGCTGGAAATCGAACCGGATTTTGAATCCAAAAGCATCTCCGGAAAGGCGCTCTTCAAGGTCACCGCGGCTGGCTCGCAAATCTCGAATGTTGAGTTTGATGCGGTCGACATGGATTTTAGCTCAATTCGGGTCGATGGAAAGGAGGCATCGTTTGAGACAAAGCCCCAGTCTGTCGAGGTGAGCCTCGGGAAAGGTGTAAACTCGGGAGACGTCGTCCACGTCGAGCTTGACTATACTGTTACACCTAAGAGAGGACTGTTTTTCCGCGGCCCCACTGAAAAATTTCCGGAGCGGTTCACCCACTTCTTCACCCAGGGAGAGCCCGAGGACTCCAGATTCTGGTTTCCCTGCTACGATTATCCCAATATGAGGTTCACGACCGAGATCCTGGTTAGGGCGCCGTCGAGGATGACGGCCATATCAAACGGTCGCTTGGTATCGGTCAAGGACGAAGGCGAGAATAAGCTGTGGGAGTTTTCGCAAGAAATTCCTTTCCCGTCATATCTTGTGTCAGTCGTTGTGGGAGAGTACGAGCGGGTAGCTCTCGCATATCAGGGGATCTCTGTCGAATATTACGTCCCCGCCGACCGCAGGAAAGATGTCGCGCGCTCATTTGAAAAGACTCCGAAGATGCTTGATTACTTTACTAGCGCGACCGGCCAGAAGTACCCGTATCCAAAATATGCACAGGTTGTCGTCTCGGATTTCATGTTCGGTGGGATGGAAAATATCACCGCCACCACATTGACAGAAACGACGCTTCACGACGAACGGGGGCAACTGGACTTCCAGAGCGACAACCTGGTCTCACACGAGCTCGCGCATCAGTGGTTCGGCGACTATCTGACATGCAATGACTGGTCCCACGCCTGGCTGAACGAGGGATTTGCCACTTACTTCAACGCGCTCTTCCGCGAGCACGACGAAGGCGTGGACGATTTCCAGTACGCGATGCAGGCGGATTTTGAAAGACACGCCGAGGAGGTCAGCGAAAGATACCAGCGGCAGATCGTCGAGAAGAGATACTGGCACCCGGACGAGCTGTTTGACACTCACACCTATGAAAAAGGGGCATGGGTCCTCAACGGTCTCCGTGGACTTTTGGGCGACGAGCTCTTCTTTCTCGGAATAAAGCGCTACATCGCAGACCACAAGTCATCGCTCGTTGAAACTAGCGACTTTCGGAAGGTACTGGAGGATGTGAGTGGACTCAATCTGGAGAGGTTTTTCGAACAGTGGCTGTATAGTCCCGGATTTCCCGATTACGTAGTATCCTACTCGTTTGACGAAAAAAACGGAATGGCCAAGATCGATGTCGAGCAGGTCAACGCTGGCGTGGACGACGTTCCATTATTCAAGACTCCATTCGAGATTCTGTTCACTCTGAAGGACGGGTCCAAGAAATCAATGAAGGTTGCAATGACTGAGAAGAAATCGACCTTCTTCTTCTCGCTACCGTCACAACCCAGCAACGTCAACTTGGACCCCCAAAACTGGATTCTGAAGAAACTAAAGTTCAGTAAGCCGAAGGAGATGTTTCTCTACCAGCTTCGAAGCGACCCAAACGCCATGGAACGAGTAAGGGCCGCAGAAGCGCTCAGCGAGATCAGGACAGACGACGTCGTCGAAGAACTTTCGACCGCGATAGACTCCGATCAGTTCTGGGGCGTCAAACTCGAAGCGGCAAAGTACCTTGGCAAGATTGCCACAACGAGAGCGCTTGACTTTCTTCTGTCGAAGAAAGATCACAAAGACCATCGAGTGCGAAGAGGAGTCGCAATCGGACTGCGATATTTTGCCGAGATGAAGGAGGGGAGCGAGGAAGCGCTCAACCAGCTCGTCGATTACGTGAACAACGACTTTTCATATTACGTCCGCGCCCACGCCGCTCAATCACTCGGCTTTTTCAAAAACTCCGAAAAAGCGAAAAACGCCCTAAAGGAGGCAGTCACCCAGGAGTCTGTCAACGACCAGGTCAGGAACAGGGCATTTCTGGGTTTTGCCGAAATGAAAGATCCGATGGTGATACCGCTCGCAAAAGAATACTTGGAAAACGGGAAATGGTTTCCGGGAAAGGTTGGCGCCATAGAAGCGACCGGAATGTCCGGCAGGGGACACCCCGAGGCTCTCGAGCTACTGCTATCTCTCCAGAATGATGCTGATTTCAGAGTGAGGAGCGAGGCTGCAATGTCGATAGAGTACCTTGACGATGCCGGCGCGATCCCGCGGCTCGAAGAGTGGCTCGTAAAGGAGGATGACGGCAGGACTAAGAGAGGTATTCGCGAAACTCTATTCGTTCTAAAGCAGAACATCAGGGAATCGGAGAAGGTCGCCGCGCTTGAAACAGAGGTACAGAAGGTAAGCGATGAGGGGAAAAAACTCAAGGACGAGCTCGACTCGCTGAAACGCTCTCAGAACAGCTAGAGATTCAGAAGATTTCTAGCGTTCTCATAGAGGACTTTCTCCGAAACGCCGCTCTTCAATTTTGGTCGACAGTACTCGTCAAAGTCTTTCATCCAAGCTGGCGTCCTGATCATTGGGTAATCAGTCCCGAATAGCATCCTCTCTTTCAGGAGGCCGTCCATATAGGTGATGAGTAACGGCGGGAAATACCGCGCGAGCCAGCCGGAAATGTCGACGTACACGTTCCGATTTCTCGTGGCGACTGCAAAACACTCCTCCATCCACGGCCATCCAAAGTGCGCGCAAACCAGTTTCAGATCTGGAAAGTCCTGCGCCACGTCATCGAGATCCAAGGGCCTTCCGAACTTTATCTTGCAGTAACCGAGGCCCGTCGTGCCGGTATGGTGCAAGACCACGAGACCGTACTCGACGCACTTTTCGTAGATCGGATAGAGCGCGCGATCGTTGGGAAATATTTCAGAGGCATCGCAATGAATCTTGAGACCCTTGAAGCCGTAATCCAGAGCCATCGTCTTCAGTTTTGCAGGCGCGTCATCCTTTCTAGGATCAACGCTGCCGAATGCTACGAACCTGTCTGGATGTCTATCAACGATTTTCTTCAGCTCCTCGTTTGGTAAAGTGTAGTTCCTGAATTCGGGCTTTGAGGAGCTCCTGACATCCTGACCCAGGATCACACTTGTTTCCACTCCCGCTTCGTCCATGTCGGCTACCAGATCATCGATAGATTTCGGAAGCTTTTCTGGAGGAATCTTGAAAAATTCAATCGCGTACCTGATGCACTTGTTTTTCTCCATAAACTCCCTCGTCCACGGATGGACGTGGATGTCGATAGCTTTCCCCAACTGATGCCCTAAACTCTCTCGACTATTGTCGCGATGCCCTGGCCAACACCGATACACGCCGTCGCGAGCCCGAGATGAGACTTTCGTCTTTCCATCTCGTGTAGAAGCGTCGTCATTATCCTAGCCCCAGAACAGCCGATCGGATGGCCAAGGGCTACCGCCCCGCCGTTCACGTTCATCCTGCCCTTGTCAAAATCCATGAATTTCAGGCACGAAAGCACCTGCGCCGCGAATGCTTCGTTGATCTCGACGAGATCGATCTGATCGAGATCCATCTTCGCCCGTCGGAGAGCCTTCTTGGAAGCCGGGACAGGTCCCAGCCCCATGTACTTCGGGTGTACACCTGCGACGGCAGTCGAAATAATCCGTGCTTTTGGTGTTAACCCGAGCTTGGTCGCCCTCTTCTCGTTCATGATCAGCACCCCGGCCGCGCCGTCATTAATCCCGCTCGAATTGCCGGCCGTAACCGTTCCGTTCACGCGAAACACCGGTTTTAGCAGAGAAAGTTTTTCCAAGGACGTGTCCGCCCTCGGCCCTTCATCCTTCTCCACCAGAGATCCTTTTCCCGAGGAATCGATAACGGGCACGGGAATTATTTCCTCCCTGAAAGTCCCGCCGTTCGTCGCCCTAACCGCCCGCTCGTGACTTCTCAGCGCAAACCTGTCCTGCTCATCCCTCGGTATCGAGTACCTCTGCGCGAGGTTCTCCGCGGTCTGCCCCATGCTGTAGGGATAGAACTTTTCCGCTAGTTTCGGGTTGACCAATCTCCAGCCTAACGTCGAATCGTAGAGTTCGGTTTCTCTGGAAAACGGCTTAGAACTCTTTGGGAGTACCAATGGAGCGCGGCTCATGCTCTCCACCCCGCCGGCGATGTAAATCCCGCCGTTACCGACCATAATCGAATTCGCCGCCTGGTTTATCGCCTCAAGCCCCGAGCCGCACAATCGGTTCACGGTCGTGCCTGCTACCTTGATCGGAAGCCCAGCTATGAGCAAAGCCATCCGTGCGACGTTTCGATTATCCTCGCCGGACTGATTTGCGTCGCCGAAGATCACATCCTCTATCTGGCTTGAATCGATCTTGTTGCGTTCGACTAGAGTCCTGATCACGAGCGCGGCGAGGTCATCCGGCCGGGCTGAAGAAAGTACTCCGCCATACTTCCCGATCGGAGTACGAACGCTGTCAACGATGACAGCCTCTTCAAGCATTTTCGGCATATTCTTCCGCTAGAACGTCGGCATCATCGAGTTTTCGTCAAACTCAACTTCCTTTCCGGTAATCCCAATTTCGGGGAGTGCCGGGAACTCGATTCCAAAGTCGTCCATCCGCCGCTTAACCTCTAAAATCGCATTTTTCCAGCACTGCCGCTTTTCATTCAGCGACAGCACCCCCAGCCCCGCACCGCGGGCGATCTCCTCCATCCTGTTTTGCACGTCGAGGAAGTTCGGAGGGAGCTTCCAGAATTCCTTTGGGGGCTCGTAAAGTATCATCGAGAGAAAGGTGAAACCGGCGCGAAGCTGCTTTGTCACGGTCCTCTTGTCTTCCTCCGTTAATTTTGCTGCGACGCTTTCAAGCCCCAGCCACGTGAACGCGAGGTGGCGCGATTCGTCCTTTGCAATGTTCTTCAATGCCTCCGTAAAAGCAGGATGTGTCGAGTGCTTGCTCATCTCGCTGAACAGCGTCGCCGCGCACCGCTCACCGAGCATGAACGATGAAAAAATGACCGGCCATGAGTGTTTCATGTACGCGGTGCTGTAACCGCGCCAGTACCTCGCGCCGTTGTAGTAGACCCACTTTATGTTTCGAAGCGCGTCCTCGTCAAAATTATTCTTAGGCTTCCAGCCCTGGAGAAAGTTGGGGCACACCCTATTGCAAGCCCTCATGCAGCATTCGTCGTGTCGGCACTCGTCCATCACTATCGACGCAAACATCTTTTTCACGGGATCCTGCTCGTGAATCTCGAAAGTGTGTATCATCGCCTTTGCAAAAACCGGCGGCCCCGAATTTTCAAAGTTAGCAAGCAGCGCCCACCAGTACGCCATCGCGGTCCTTTGCTTCTCGTCGTACTCTTTTGGATTGACGGATTCCCAGTTGATCGAGGATGGGTTCCAGGCTTCCTTCTTTGCCCTCTCATAGAGGTCTCCCAGCTTCGGTGTATCGACCGTCCACTCTACCGGGTAGATGTTGGGAAGTTCAATCGCTGGCGGATCCTTGGAGTAATCCGGATTCTCTGACATTTAGCGCTGAAATCGCCGATATCGGATAAAAGCGTTTTCTGATTTAAATCCTGATTCCAAATACCAGGAATTATTTTTCGAATCTCTGGAACGTGAAAAGAGGAATGAAATACCTTGATTGAAAGCTCCGCTTTGATATTCGAGGTGTCCTTACGCCTTACTCCTCGCACTACAGCACCAAGTCACAGAAAAGGAGAAGGAAGCCGAATGGTAGAAAGATCAATGCAGCAAAAAATAAGCTAATGACAGCAGTTTCAGGCAGTTTACGAGGATTTATTCTTAATCGTTCTTTATATTGGAATTCCCATTGATTCATTAAGAAATTCGTGCAAAATTGACGAAGACTTGACAGTTCCAAAAATTTTTCTGCTTCACACACGTGCATGCTTTTTGGCCGAAGAGCTGACTTTCAAGCTCTGTTAACTCAGAAGAGCTCGAAACGAGCTGAAACGGGGCTTAGAGAGCTCAGAACGAATTGGACGAAACTTTTAGCTTCCGCGAAAGTTCGGATTTCTCTTTTCGGCGAATGCTCTAACTCCTTCCTCGTGATCTTCGCTCGATCCCGCGATCGCCTGCATCTCGGCTTCATACTCTAACGCGGCATCAAAATCAAGGGAAAGTGCCCTGTGAATCGCGCGCTTTGTCAGCCCCAGACCCTTGGGGCCGTGCGCAAGTTTCTCCGCGAGAGTTCGGGTCTCAATTTCAAGTTTATCTTGCGCGACAACTTTTGTAACAACTCCCAGTCTTTCAGCCTCCTTCGGGTCAATTCCCTCGCCTGAGAATCCGAGCTCCATCGCCTTCGTTAACCCCAGAAGACGCGGCATCGTGTATGTGGCGCCGGAGTCGGGCACGAGTCCCACCTTCGCGAACGCCTCTACAAACCTTGCACCTTCGCTCATTATCCTGAGATCGCAGGCAAACGCGATTGCCATTCCAGCGCCGGCCGCGACTCCATTGACCATAGCGATGACGGGCTTGTCCATGTTGAAAATCCGCGATACGATGGGGTTGAATCCTTGCCTCAGATCGTCGTCGAGCGAGATTTTTTCATTCGTAGTTCTGTGCTTGATCGCCTGAAGATCGGCGCCAGCGCAGAACGCTCGCCCGCTTCCAGTAATCACAACGCATCTGATCGATTGATCGGCCTCGATTTCTTTTAGAGCGGCACCCAGCTTTTTCAACGTTGGAATGTCGCATGCGTTCAGAACTTCAGGACGGTTCAGGGTTACCCACGCTACGCCGTTTTCCTTCCTAACGAGGATCGACTCCGGGGAGCTCAAGACTACTTTCCTCTGTAGTTCGGCTTTCTCTTCTCGAGGAAGGCCTTCATACCTTCCTGCTTGTCTTCGCTCGACATCATAAGGTAGAAGTTCCGCCGCTCAAACGCGAGCCCTTCCGTCAGCGTAGTCTCGTGCGCTTTGAGGATGCATTCCTTGGCGATGCTTACAGCCAGGGGAGACTTTTGTGCAATCTCGTGCGCGAGCTTCTTTGCCTCAGTCAGATACAGCTCGTTTGGAACGACCCGGCTCACGAGCCCGCGGGCGAGCGCCTCCCTCGCGCCGATGGGAACTCCGGTCAGAATCATTTCCATCGCCTTGTACTTTCCAACGGCTCTCGTCAGCCTCTGCGTTCCGCCGGCCCCTGGGTAGACTCCAATGTTTATTTCAGGCTGACCCAGCTTCGTACCCTCTGCGGCAACTATGATGTCGCACGCCATCGCGAGCTCCAGCCCACCGCCGAGCGCGTATCCACTTATTGCCGCTATGATGGGCTTTGAAATTTTCTTTACAACGTCAAACCGTTCCAGATTTGCCTGCTTCAATGCCTCCGCTGAAGTCCACGCCGACATCTCCTTGATGTCCGCACCGGCTGAAAACACCTTTTCGCTTCCAGTTATTACGAGGCATCTAATTGCACCATTAGCTTCAAACCATTTCAGCGCTTCCACGAGTTCGCTCATCAACCCGGACGACAGCGCATTTAGAGCACCCGGGCGATTCAGGAATATCAGGCCAACGTCTTCCTCGACCGCGGTGTTGATGTTCGAGAATTCCTTTTGTGACACGGGAGAATCCTTCTTAGCTGGAAAGATCGTCCTCACCGAGGGGGGAGCGTTTCCGGTAGAAGACGTCACCACTCGAATCTGGATTTTTGTCAACTAGGCCGAGCGACGCGAGTTTCTCGCAGGCTTCCTCGACCAGGTCGATATCGAGATCCAACTTGAACTCCGATTCTACTTCTTCTTCAATCTCAAAGGTCCCCTTTTCCTGCATGTCTCCCAACATGTGGAGTATTTTTCCTTCCAGAGAGTCGATGCTCGGAGGTGGATTGGGCAGTCTCTGAATCATTATCTTGCCAGACTTTAGTGATTGGATGACCTTCGCCCAGTCCTTGAGATCCTTTTTCCTTCCGCCGATTATGTCTTCGGTGAACTCTTCGCTTTTGACACCAGAGTCCGTTTTCCACGTCACCTTCAACTCGGGAGTATGAAAAATTCCTTCAGAACCGGATACCGAAGTCACGGAGTCAAGGGGGATTGAGAGATTGTACTGTTCTGACGGCAGATCCTTCAGATCCTCGACATCTGCAAACCGCAAAGTTGCCGATCGATTTCCAACCTCACCAGTCAGATTTTCTTCCTTGTTTGCTTCGACAAACAAAAGGCGCCGATCCGTCAAAATAAGAGTCCCGTCGATCTTTTTCCCCGAACTGTCTTTTCTCAGCACGCTCTGCTCCTGTGCAAGAATAGTTTCATCTTGAGACGACAAAAATTCCCAACTGGTGCAGTTTTTGCGATCTGTCTCATTTAAGGGAGATGTCAGGAAACAGAAGGATTACGCGATGACTCTTTCGCGCTTCAAGCGCTCGAGGTCGTGAGCCTTGATTCCGAGTATGTCACTGAGAACACTTTCAGTATTCGCCCCAACTGCTTCCGGGGAATCTTTTGCGAAGGGGCGGGAACTGTTAACTAACACTGGATTGACAATTGTTCGATATTTCTTCTTGCCGTAATTGTACTCCTTCAGTATGCCCCTTCCAAGAAAGTGGGGATCTTTCAACAGCGAGGCGACGGTATTGAATTTCCCAAACGGTACTGCAGCGTCCTTGAGGGCAACTTCGATTTCAGAAAATTTGAGTTTAGATAGCTTCTGTGCCACCACTTCTTCGAGCTGCTTCTTGTTCCTTACACGATCTTCAGCGTAGCGGAATTTCCCGTCTGAAAGCAGCTCACGAAATCTAAGTGCCCTGCAAAAAGATTCCCATGCGCTGTCGTTTGCTATCGCGACGTAAACTAAGCCGTCTTTCGTCCTGAAGAGATTGTAGGGGGCGCCGAAAATGTGACCCGATCCGAGCGGAACGGTATCTTTCCCAAAGAGATCGTACATTGCAACCCAGTACGACATGAAGTAGGACGCGGCATCATAGAGCGAAACCTTCAGCTCGGCACCTTTTCCGGTTTCCTTCCTTTGTAATAAGAGTGCGAGTATCGCTGAGGCTGCCTGGAGACCGGTGCTCATGTCAACCAGCGATACCCCGGCCCTGACATACCGGTCAGGGGGAAATCCCGTAGTCGACATTATCCCGACCGCTGCCTGCAAGACTGGATCGAACGCGGGGATTTTTTCGTACGGCCCCGAACCGAAACTTTCAATCTTGCAGTAGATCACCTTGGAATTAGACCCTTTGATTTTTCTGTAAGTTATGCCCAGATTCTCGGCGACGCCGGGGCCGAGATTTTCGATTACTACATCGCTCTTGCTGACGAGATCGTAAAACAGTGATAATCCCTTGCGCGTCTTCAGGTCAATTGCGACACTTTTCTTTCCCCTGTTGACCGCGAGAAACATCGTCGGTCCCATTCCGGGTACATCGCGAAAAATATCTCCGCTGCCCGGCCTCTCGATCTTTATTATTTCTGCTCCGTAATCTCCCAATACCTGCGCTGCAGTTGGGCCCGCGACTGCATGGCTCACTTCGAGGACGCGAACTGACTCTAGTATTAGCGTTACATCTCCGAGGGCCGTTTCAGTCCGAAGTATTCGTAGTAACCTCCCCTGCTCCCGGGCTTGACTTTTGGATTCCCAAGATAACCTTCCGCAACTAGGCGACGCAGGATCCTGGGAGGACGAAACCTTTCGTCTCTGGTCTCCTTGTAAAGAGAACTCATGTTTCGCAATCTCGCATCCAATCCGACGAGATCGCCTAACTCGAATGGACCCAGAGGATAGCCGTAGCCGAGTCTCATGCTAAGGTCGATATCCCGAACGTTTGCGATCCCTTTTTCCAGAAGCGCGCTCGTTTCTGAAAAGACAGTTATTCCGATTCTGTTTGCAACAAATCCGGGATAATCCAAAACGATTATGGGAATCTTGCCAAGAGTTTTCGAGACCTTTTCAATCCTGGAAATAATTGCCGGTGAGGTTCTTTTCGTCCTTACCACCTCCACGAGCTTCATCACCTGCGGCGGATTGAAAAAGTGCATTCCCGCGAGACGCTCCCGGTCTTTTGGCTGTAGACTCTGGCCGATTCGTCCAATGCCGATCGTGGAGGTGTTCGTGGCAAGTACTGCATCCCCATCAGCTCGCCGCGCCGCCTCCTTGAAGATCTTCTGTTTAGTTTTGAGTTCTTCAACCGCGGCTTCAAGAACAAATTGAGCGTGATCAAGGGCTTTTTCGAGAGAGGTGGTAGTCGCGATCCTCGAGAGAGCACTGTTTGCATCATCGCTCGAAATTCTGCCGCTTTTTACTGAATTTTCAAGACCGTACTTTCCTGATTTGATTAAACTGACGCCAATGCGGAGCCTGTTATCGTCAATGTCGTAAGCAGTTACATCGTATCCGGCGAGAGATAGAACCTGGCTTATCTGGGCTCCCATCAGCCCGAAACCTATTACCGAAATTTTTCGGAGCTCTGACACGCCAGAAGGGGAAATTTGTGATTTCTTAAGGCCATCTGTCGTCGAGGAACCGTTCCAGATCAGCCTCGGAAGTGGCTCCGATCTTGCTCGACGCCGGGGTAGATTCATTGAACATCAAGTAGGCAGGAATTGAGGAGATGTGGAATCTGTTAGCAATATCCTGATTGTCGTCCACGTTCAGCTTCGCAAAAGTAATCGACGAGTGCTTGTCTGCCAGCTTCTCAACAACCGGATTCATTCGAAGGCAGGGCCCACACCACGGCGCCCAAAAGTCAACAAATAATTTCTTGGAGGATTTCAACATATTATCAAAATTCTTCGAGGTCAGTTCAATTACTCTGGACATTGCGAGCCTCAGGGTCATCTAGACCTGTTTTTAACATTACAGGTCGATTAGAAATCGCAAGGTCACCTTATCAATCCCCAAGGAAATTCTCATGTCGTGGAACGTGGGAGCCTTGATCGCAGTTTTCTGTTCATGTTTTTCAGGATTGAACTTTTCTCCCACCGCTTTCGCGAGAAGAAAATATCCAGAAGAATTTTTTGAAACCTTGCAAACAAAGGAAGAAAAAAGTAGCCCGTCTTCATCTTGAATGGAGATGAGCGCCTCTATCCAATCGTAGAGCAGTGACTCGAGATCTCTACCACTCACTTTGATCTCTCTCGATTCAACCCTGTCGATGGAGCCGAGATTGACCATCATCTGCTCAACGGCTCTGCCGGCGTTCTGAAACGCCTCGTCGATATTTGCGCCGTAAGCTTCGATCTCGGCATCTGTCATGTGTTCCAAGAACCTGAAGCCCTGGGATGTCTCGCTCAATTGCCGCAGAATTCTCCATCTTTTTTGAAGGTAAGGAGATAACTGGGCGCAAACAAACGATTTTAAGCTGGCGATTAGAGTTCGTGAACGACACCGCCGGGATAAGGCAGCCATCGTGTGCTTGCCGGGATTTGGTAGACCTGAAGGCAGAGTGGACTATTGCGCGGTTTCAATCGGGCGGATTGCCCATTGGAGCGCAGGCCTTGAGTCCGATTCACGATGTAAAGACAGCCCGTGGCCGTTCTACGGCCTCGTCGGTTCGAATCCGGCTCCCGGCGTCCCTACTCTTTTGGATATCCTGCGCCACTTCTGTCCGGCCGGCGTATCCTGAACTTCCATGCCGAGTGCAAGCAGGTTTTTTCGAAGTTCGTCGGATTTTGCCCAATCTTTCGAGAGCCTGGCTGTCTCCCTTTCCTTTAGCAGTGCTGACTCTTCTTCTGAAAGAGATTGATCGGGGCTGGAATGCAGCACTGCGAAGATTGAGTCAAAATCTTCTTTCATGAATCTGAGCAGAGCGCCTACACCTAGGCTGCTGGAAGCTCCGAGGTCCAGCATTCGATTTCCCTCTGAGATTAAAACGAAGACAGCTGCCAGTGCTCTGGGTGCGTCGAGATCCTCCTCAAGTGCGCTGATGTATCTCGCCCGCGTATCCTCAACCAGAGTCACGAGTTGAGTTTCGAGCGAGCCGTCGTCTTCGAGTTCATCAGCTACTTCTTCTAGCCTGCTAACAAATTCATTGATTCTTTTCACCGACGAAGCGGCCTGCTCGAGGGAAGAGTCGGTAAAGTTCAGCTGAGATCTGTACTGGCCGGAAAGAAGGAAATACCTCAGCGTCTCTCCGTCTATTCCTTTTTCGCGGATATCTCTAATTGTGATGAAATTTCCCAGGCGTTTTGCCATCTTCGTCTCATTGATCAGGAGGTGTTCCGAGTGAAGCCAGTAATTTACGAATCTTGTACCGGTAAACCCTTCGGACTGGGCAATCTCGTTTTCATGGTGCGGAAATATGTTATCCACTCCGCCGGTGTGGATGTCGAAATGCTCTCCAAGGAGCTTCATCGACATTGCAGAGCACTCTATGTGCCAGCCGGGTCTGCCCCTTCCCAGCGAAGTATCCCAGTAGATCTTGCCATCCTTCTGATCCCACGCCTTCCAGAGCGCAAAGTCCTCGGCGGAGTCCTTGCCGTAGTCGTCCACCCTGACCCTCGCACCCACCTTGAGTTCGGTTGTTTTGATACCGGAGAGTTCGCCGTAGTTTGGAAATTTCGAAATCGAGTAGTATATCGAGCCGTCCTCGCTTCTGTATGCGATTTCCTTTCTTACCAGACCCTCGATGATCGCGACCATTTCGGAAATGTAGCCTGTCGCTCTCGGGTAAAAATCGGCCGGATTCACGCGGAGGAAGTCCAGATCTTCGAAGAATGCTTTCGCGTATTTTTCAGTAAACGCTTTGAGATCTAATCCTTGTTCATTGCAGACCTTGATTATTCTATCATCCACATCGGTGAGGTTCATTACGTGCATGACGATGAAACCTCTGTACTTCAGAAACCGCTTGAGGAGGTCCTCGAAGAGGAAGGTTCGGTAATTTCCGATGTGGGGATAATTCCAGACCGTGGGCCCGCACGTGTACATTTTGACCTCACCCTCCTTCATCGGCGCGAACTGTTCGAGTTTGTGACCGAGCGTATTTGTGAACTGAATCAATTGAAGGATTTCCTCAGCAGATTGATCGCTCTAACAGGGGAAACGAAGCGCAAAATGAAAATAGCTACAAGACCACAAAAATATCCCGCCTTGCTGGGGCGGATAAAACCAGTAAGGACAACTACTTTGAGATGATGTTTCGACTCGTAATGCTCTTGTATTCTTCCTGAGTCAAAACCTGAACTGCAGGTTGATGCTGAATGACGTAAATCGGGGCACCAGAAGGGTCAGTCTGAGTCGTCTTCAAAACCTTCGTGAGGACCAGCTTTACTCCGAGAACGTAGCCATCGTCAATCGAATAATAATTCCATTCTTCAGCGAGTGGTTTGAATCCAACTGCCTTCGAAGGGGGCATCTGGGGCAACATGATACTTTTCGCAATGACTGATCTCTCGTTTATTGTCTTAAAACTTTGCTATGATCACGAATAAAATCATGAGGAAAAAAATTATTTCAGAAAAAAAGACGGAGGAAAGCAGATTTCCTCCGGAGTTCGGATTGGGAAGGGAAGGCTCGGATGCCGGCTAAGACATCTTGCCAATTTTGAACATTTTAGTACCGCACACGGTACAAGTTCCAGAGACGGCGGGACGACCATTTTTCAGCGTGACCTGTTTTGGACTTTTCATCTCGCGCTTCTTTTTGCATTTGACGCAGTAACCCGTCACCATTTGTGTTTCAGGGCGCGTTCGTGCTCGGTTCGTATTTAAATTAAGCGTGGATTCTGAATTTGCCCTGCCCGTGCTTTAAATATCCACGCGAAGAATTTCAATTTTTAGAGCGGGGTAACTGAACTGGCACGCAGACTAAACGCACCGTATTTTGGAAAGAGATACGTCGGAGATTCGGATACCAAGATTTTGCACGACTTGGACAAAGAGACTCCCAGCTGCAAGGTGGACTCGATACCGCGATCGAGGATCCAAATGTTTGAGTGGCTCAATATTCCAACGGATCTACTCTATTCAGGTTGCCAGTATTGTATGCCCACGTTCAAGGCGTCTGCTACGAAATAGAAGTAACTTCTCTCAGGCTTGGTCCTGAGCTGTGTCCAGTCTTTAGACGACGGCTGGATAGATTTGTGACGAATAGAGTCCGGAACCTAAACATGCAATCAAGAAAGGATGGCAACACCATAATCAAATGGTTTGTACCTTACGTACTTGTCGCGTCCCTTCAGTACCAGTTTACGAAAGACGGGCTAACTTACGCGTCCCCTTTTGTCCTGATGTCGTTGAGATATCTCTTCGTCGGAGCGATATTTTACTTCGCTGGGTGCAGAAGCTCTCCTTGGATAGGGACTCCTTGAAGATCGCAATATTCGCTTCCATCAGTACCGGTCTCTGGGCCACCGGGCTTCAATATGTTTCGCCGGGAGACTCGGCAGTCTTGAGCTACACCATGCCACTTTTTTCGATCCCAATTGCTTACTTTTCGATCAAGGAAAGAGTTTCGGTCAGAGAGCTGTTGGGAGCAATTGTAGGTTTCAGTGGAGTTGTCCTTTACTCGCTGACTTTGAATCACGGGTCATTGCTCATAGGCGCGATCCTTACTGTCGTGAACGCGATCTTCTGGGCGGCTTACAGCGTCTATTACAGAAAACTCCGTGATAGAGATCCTATCCCAATTCTTACTACCCAGTTTCTCGTTGGTTCTATTCCGCTCATAATCGGTTCGCTGTTCCTGCAAAAATTTAACCCTTCGACAAATCTATTTTTTGATCTCATCTATGTCGTAGTCTTTACCGGAGTGATCCAATACTATCTATGGAATGGCCTGCTTCGCCGGGGTAGGGTGGGAAGAATTACGACATCGGCTTTCGCAGTCCCGGCAACATCGATCCTCATCGACAGTATCAGATCGTCTACGATACCCAGCTACCTTTCAATATTTGGGGCGGGGGTGATGTTTTTCGGTATCTTCATTTCGAACTGGAGAGAGGAGAAAAAGCAGAATCCACTTGCCGACTCGAAAGATGTTTCTCCAGTGAAAAGTTGACCGGGACTCAAGATACCTTATCTGAGTTTGTCGTAGACGTTCCATCACCGAGACTTTCCTGTTGATCTGGATTCTGAGCGGTTTCTGGCTTCTTGAGTTTCGAGCTGAGAAATTGCTTCAGATCTATGTTCAGTTCTTTATTCGTCGGATTACTTGGAATTAGTATGGGCCTTCTCTGCCCGGCTGCGGAAAGAACGATCTGAGATCTCCGCCTGGTCGGAGAGTCGAACATCGTGAGGTCAGCATACTGGAATTCTGAATCTCCGCCGATTATCTTGTGTATCCTGAGGGAATTATCAAAAAACTCGAATTTCCTAGGGGTGAACAGAATGGGAACCACAGAGGCGGCGACGAGTAAAACAATCAACAGGAGAGAGTACAGGCCGACGGAGGAGTACGAACTGATCACGACGATGAACAAAAGATAAGCGATACCCGGTACTATTGACGCTAGGAGGGATTTACTTACGACAAACAGCGGAGAGCCGCTGGATACAGTGGCGGATGGATAAACTGGAGTCACGGGGTCCTGACTAGAAGGTGGCGAAACAGTATTCAAAGGACCAACAGAAGGCTGTGGTGATGGCTTGCTGTCACTCACCGTTACTCCGGGAGTACCGAATTCCTCAAAAAGATAGCCGCAGTAGCTGCAGGATTTCGCACTCTGATCGTTCATGGTGTCACACATAGGGCACTTTTTAGTCTTTGCCGTATTCGATCCCAGACGTCATTATTGCTCAAACCTCCGTTTAAGTCTTGAGTCATTTCAAGGAGACGGCGAAGACCCGTTGCGCTTTCAGAGACAATAGATCCCACAAGTGTCAGCTCTGTCGTTCTTTCTAGCAGGTAACCTTCTCTCGGAACCAGTTCGATTTTGCTGTTCGTTTCCTTTACCGCGTAGATAGTTCCGATTCAAGTTACGTACACAATCTCGCCGACAACTACGGGTGTCTCGATAAGATGAGCAATGTCTATAGACAGGAGCTCTGTCAAATATTGACAGCTGCAGCGCCGGCTATCGTCTGGCTGCGGCCTGACTTTGGTTGATTCTGATTTTGGAACCGATAAAGTCGAATGCACGCTAACCTGTTGATGCCTGAGCAGCCCGCGTCGTAGTCCCAACAAACAAGAGAAGGATTACAGCTAAGTGTTCACAAGTTTGGAAAAATTTGTGCGGAATTTTTCCGCTTAACGCGAATTTTAGACTCGATCACTTGATCCCGTCGTCGATAGAAGTTAAGAAGCTATTCTGCTCGATCTTAGGCTGCGAATGCTTCCTTCATTGAGCGTAGATTCGGCAGGCCAGTCGCACGACAGACAAAAAAATACCATTATTGATTCTTCATGCAAAGTTACAATCGCATCAATAAGGATACTACAGTCTCAAGGGTGAAGCCAGCCGCAAATATCACAGGCATGGTGAACCACATCGGTAAAGAAAGAAACCCATCCAGAGTCCTGCCAACCTCAATAGGAAAATTGGTAATCCTTTCCGTTGGGTAGCTCGAGCTTTGTAGTTGGAATCTTCGTGTTGATCCTGGATTTCGAAAGGGGAGCGATCTTGACCTCAACGAGCTTGAGAGTTTGAGGAAATTTTGAAATTGTTCTGGCCGTAATCTTCGCCGTAGGAAGGATCTTTATCTCAGCTAACTTCAAAATTTGTTGAATTTTTCGAGGAACGGTTCTAAGAGCCCTAAGTTTTCCAAACTTCAAAAAGACGCCTACGTTCAAAGTTTTCCTTTTAAGCTTCGATTGCATCTTGTGTTTCAGACCGATTTAGGCGTTATAGCGAGCGTGCTATAAATCCTCCGTTTTCTGGGCCAATGGGCCAGCTTTCTCTCTCAAATTATTTTGTATCTTTTTCAAGCTTGAGTTGATCTAAAAACTTGAGATATGAACAATTAGGGCATTCTCATCTATACTACCTACTTTGAGGCCGGATCATGGAAGATACGGTTTCCTTGGACATGAGAGGCCAATCCACTGTGGTAATGATCTCTATCTACAAACAAAGCTGCCTACCCTAGAAAGGGTGGTCATGTAATTTACTGTAGATAAGGAGGGGGTGGGATTCGAACCCACATATTTGCGTCTAGCTGATTGGCGAGAATCCGCTTACTACTAATCTTTGCTTCGAGAGCTCAAAGATAGCTTGCCTTGAACTGCAGGCGGACGCGTGACCTCTCCGCCACCCCTCCACACTCGGGACAGTCTTTCTGGCATCCTTTTGTATGTTATTGAGCAGACTTAAGCTAGCAGGGCGAAGACGACTATTGCCGAGACGAAAACTATCGAGATCGTATTCAAGACCTTGATCAGGGAATTGATCGCTGGCCCCGCGGTATCCTTGAACGGGTCACCGACAGTATCTCCCATTACTGCCGCGGTGTGAGCTGGACTCTTCTTTCCACCGTATTGTCCAGTTTCGATGTACTTCTTCGCGTTGTCCCACGCTGCACCTCCATTCGTCATCAAAAATGCAAGGAAAACTCCTGAAACGACGCTCCCAATCAACAAGCCTCCAAGGGCAAGAGGCCCCAAAATGAATCCGACCACGATCGGACTTAGTACCGCAACCAGTGCCGGAGCGGCAAGCTCCTTTAGGGCGGCCGTGGTGCTGATGTCTACTGCTTTCGCATAATCAGGTTTTGCCGTCCCATCCATGATGCCAGGGATTTCTTTGAACTGCCTCCTTACCTCATTGACCATCTTGAACGCAGCTCTTTGAACAGCGCCGATAAGGAAACTCGAGAAGAAGAACGGCAATACACCGCCAATGAAAAGACCGACAATCACAAGAGGATCGGTAAGAACAAATGTCAGGGTCGCTCCCTGAGCCAGACCATATTTCGAGTAAAGATTATGCAACGCAATTTGCCTGTTTACTTCGCTCTGGAAGGCTTCGAAAATCGAGATCGCTGCGAGAGCTGCTGACATCACCGCGAATGCCTTGGTCGTTGCCTTCGTGGTATTTCCGACCGCGTCAAGCTCGTCCGTAACGTTGCGAACGCTCTCTTCTAGTCCGGCCATCTCGACTATTCCATTAGCATTGTCGGTAATTGGACCGAATGCATCGATAGACATAACGACTCCGGTCAGCGACAGCATGGACATCGTCGCTATAGCCGTACTGTAAACACCCATTAGGGCATTAGAACCTGAACCCGCATAGCCGAGATAATACGATGCCAAAATTGCAACAACCAGCACGACTGCTGAAGGGGCGGTACTCTGTAGTCCGACTGTATAACCTGCAAGAAAGTTTGTAGCAGCACTGGTTTGACTCGCTTCAGCAATCTCCCTCACTGGCGGATACTTGTAAGACGTGAAGTAATCCGCTACACGTTCAATTGCTATTACTACGACAACTCCAACGACTGCACTCGCAAGCAGATAGTAGCCCAACTTGCTTCCTCCAAAAAGTACATTCACAAATTCAAAATCAATCGTTATGGCGATTATTGCAGAAATAATCAAAGCGATGTTAAGAGCTCCCAAAGGATCTTTCTTTATCGACGAGCGAATGTACAGTCCACCCAGAATTGAACCCACTATCCCCGCGGCTCCCAGGAGTAGCGGCAAGACTAGGAGCTGGTTCGACCCGGTGATGCTCGCGAGATTTGCGGGAGATCCAATTAGGGCTGCAAGAATTATTGCCGCGATTGCGGTAACAACAAATGACTCGTAAACATCCGCGCCCATCCCCGCGCAGTCCCCTACATTGTCACCGACATTGTCTGCGATAACTGCCGGATTCCTGGGATCGTCCTCTGGAATTCCGACTTCGGTTTTTCCAACAATGTCTGCGCCTACGTCAGCGGCTTTGGTGTAAATACCTCCGGATACCCTCATGAACATCGCAATAAGCGATGCACCGAAACCCAAGCCAGCGACAACCACCGGCGTAGTCGTTATGGTTTTCTCAAACGCCAGATAGAAAATTGAAACCCCGAGCAGACCAAAGCCGACGACGGCCATTCCCATTACTCCGCCCCCGCGGAAAGCCAGGTTTAGAGCGCTGCCGAGCCCCTTCTTCGCAGCCTGGGCAGTCCTTGAGCTGAGTACGTACAGTAACGGCCATTCCGATATAACCGGCTATTGCGGATAAGGCAGCACCGATTGCGAATCCTATCGCGGTAGCTCCATTAGTTCCGAGAGGAATGTCGATGAAGACGTAAATCAGGATGACAATTACAACGGCAAACGGGGCGATGACTCGATACTCTCTGCTTAGAAATGCATCCGCACCCTGCCTCACTGCAGACGCTATTTCCTTCATCTTGGGGGTACCTGCATCCTGTCTTCGCACGAATCCGAAGAGTACTATCGCATAAAGAAGCGCTAATACTGCGCCCGCCACTCCGACTAGACCATAATCAATGCTCATTTTTCAAAAATCGACCTTTGACATGCTTTCCATACTTCTTGGAACGCGAATTTACGACGGAATACAGGGCTTGCACGAAAAACGAGTTATAAGTTTTACAATGCGCTCTAAAATGTGGTGAGCCTTTGAATTAGAGCGGTGACCAAAAAGGGGAGTATAGATGTGACTTCTCCGAAAATCGTGACTTGTTTTGCCTTTGGCGAAACTTTTCCCCATGAGATTGCCTCGCGAATTTGAGCGCCTGAAAGGCTGCCATCTAACTCGGTTGCCGACGTGATGTAGACAGCATAATCCAGACCTCCCCTAAACTGATTCCACCACAACGTGTGGTGCTTTGAAATCCCGCCACCCATCATGAGGGCACCGCTGCTTTTTGCAGAATACACGATGTCAGATATGGCCTGCTCGTCTTTCAAAAGATCAAGCTTAAAGTCCTTGCGGGTTTGATAAAACAGCCAACACTGACTTCCGACGGCGCCGTCTGTTATTCCAGGAATGAACATGGGGATCTCGTTTTTGGCTGCCCAGTGAAGTATAGAGCTTTCATCGCGAATTGATTCTCCCAGCCTCTGACAAAGTAGCTTAGTGGATGGTTCATTCTCTCCATTGGAATACATATTCAGAAGCACTTTCTGAACTTTTTCTTCTACTAGCGGGCCGTAGTTGTCCGTCGGTATCAGCACATTGCCTAATCTGTGGAATCCCTTTCTTTCTAGGTCAATGTCGTCCATTGCAAACTCTCCGCCCGAATGATAGGACTTGTAGCTCCTTGCCAGATCGTGATCTAGTGTGCCGCAGGTGGTGATCACTGCATCGCACAATTTTCTCTTGACGAGTTCCTTGATCACGCCCCGATTGCCAGTTGAAATGATCGCTGCCGGGAAGGAAAGAAACTTTACGCACTTTTCATCTCTGCACATTTCTTCTAGAATATCGACCGATTCGGCAACGTACCTCGCCTGGAAGCCTCCTGAAGATCTCATCTGGACTAGGATGTCATTGACGCTAGAATCCTCACTCAACACAAGATCTCTGATCTCTGGAAATGGATATCCGGAAGATTTCTTGCCAGCCCTTCTAGATCTAGGCATTGTTTGTTATGATATGTTGATTGCATCTTTTATAGTTGGTTCTGACTGGATCTAATTCAGAACTGTGATTTGGTGGAATACTCGGAAACTTCGGATGACCTACTGCGGAAAGTGATTCAACCCCGTAGGGCCGATTCACACAAGGGAGATAACGGAGTTGTATGCGTGATCGGTGGCAGTCGCCTTTTTCATGGTGCCCCTTTTTTCTCTTCCATGGCAGGTCTGAGGACTGGGGCTGACCTTGTTTATTTGGCGGTTCCTAAGCTCATCGCAACCGCGGTCAGATCCCTGAGTCCGGAACTGATAGTTTTTCCCATTGCGGATGGAAAACTGACCACCGGCGCGGCTGATGCCCTTCTGAAGTGGCTTCCAGAAATCGATTCTCTAGTAATTGGCCCGGGGATGGGAAGACAAAACCTTGAAGGTACGAAAAAATTGCTTAGGGAAATCTGTCTTGAAAGAAAAGTGAAGGTTTCACTTGACGCGGAAGCCCAAAACGTGGACATTTACAACCTGATTAAGCACAAAGATTGTGTTACCACGCCGCACCCTGGCGAATTCAAGAGGGTCTTCGGAGTCGATTCAGGAGACACACTCCCCGCGAAGATGGAGTCCACGAGTAGCAAAGCCAAAGATTACGGAATTACAATCGTCTTGAAGGGATCTGAATCGGTTATTACTGACGGATCGTCGATCTTTGTAAATAGGACTGGAAGTCCAGGGATGACCTGCGGGGGAATCGGAGACGCTCTCTCGGGCGTTATCGGAGCACTGATAGCCCAAACTAGTGGCTCGGACGTGAAGACAGTTGAGATAGCGGCAGCGGCTTCTTATGTGGTAGGCCTCGCTGGAAAGAAAGCCGTTTCTCTCAAAGGCTTTCACATAGTTGCAACGGACATTATAGAACAGATTCCAGACGTTCTGAAGCCATTCGACAGCGTTGTCTGAATTTTCTCAATTTCTACACAAATTGAAGGAAAGTGTCGTGGATTCCTCGGAAAAGTTTCGGACTGAAAGATGATTGGGTTTCGGTCCAAAAGACTCTGGAAGAGATTATCCCGATATATGACAAAACAAATCGATACATTTCTCTGGGAACAGATCTAAAGCTGAAGAAGAAGGGGAATCGAACTCCTCAGCGCAGAGTTCAAGGATAGGAATTTCAGCCTGTTGGATTTAGGTTGCGGGACGGGAACAATGACTCAACTATTTCTAGACAGGACGCCACAAAGAGCGCAAATAACTCTGGTCGACCCGCTGTCGAAGATGATGAGGGTTGCCAGAAAGAGGGTTGGATCGAACGGGCTATTGGGGGTATACGAATTCCTACCGTTCCGCGAAGGAACTATTGACGCCGTGATGGCTGGATTCTCCTTGAGAGATGCTCGCGACCTTGAATCGGCTCTGAAGGAAATCCGGAGATTGCTACGAGTAAATGGGAAATTCTTGATTGTTGATCTTTCGAAGCCAGATTCAAATGTCAAAAGACAGGTGATATCGCTTTACTGGAGTGCTATCGCTCCACTTATTGCATTCTTGACTTCTGGACGACTTGGTCTAAAATTCGGTACGCTCTCAAAAACTTACAAGAGACTTCCATCAATCTCAGAGTTCTTCGGCATCGTGGAAAAAGAAGGGTTCAAGATCTCAAGAAGCGAATTTAGAATGTTGGGCGGGGCTGCAGTGATCTTGCTGTCCAAGGCGGAATGAACGTTACATCTTGAGCCTTCTCGTCTGATTGAATGCTGGTTTCAAATACAGGGCAGTGTATTCTTCGGGACCCACCGCTGCTACCGGCTTGTCTTTGTAAGAGAAACAAAGGGAGACTGGCATCATTTTCGTGTTTCTCGATAGACCGTAATTACCTGATTTGTCAATCGCGATAACACCGGCCGTTCCAATTCCTCTTACTCTTGAGAGAAGGCTGATTGATGCATCACAAGCAGATTGAGCATCGAGTCCGGATTTCATGAAATCACAAACGGTCTTGCAAAGAGAAACCCGGATTATTTCTTCCCCTGCTCCTGTAGCCGAGGCGGCTCCCGAGTTCGAGTCGGCATATATCCCAGCGCCAAGTACAGCAGAATCTCCAACTCTTCCAGGTAGTTTCATGAATCTCCCGCCGGTAGACACTCCTGCACAAACTCTTCCGGAAGAATCGATTGCGACTGAACCCACCGTGCCAAGTTTGCCATAACTCTGATCATATGATCCGAGGAGTTTTGAATTCTTGGGCCATTCCTTCAGTTCATCCGACTTCATTTTTCGCAAATATTCACGATACTGCTTCAACCTGGCCTCGGTCGGTTTCAGGTCGTGTATCTCCATCTTGATAGACTTGGCAAACATTCTCAATGGCTCAGAACCCGCGAGGAAAACATGGTCGGTTTTCTCCATCACTGCGCGGGCTAGCGAAATCGGATTCGAAACCATATTTGCACAGGCAACAGCCCCACAGCTGAGGTCGCCGAGCATCAAGGCAGCATCCGGTTCAACCTTTCCATCGATCGTGGTGCAGGAGCCCGAGCCAGCGTTGAAGATTTGGCTGTCCTCCAAGACCCAAATCGAAGCTTCGACCGCATCCAGCGACGAACCTCCGCTCCGGAGTATGTTGTAACCTTCGCTAGCCGATTTTCGCAATGTTTCTCTTCTCAAATTGATGTCTTTTCTCATCGATAACGAGAGAGACCCTGCTCCACCATGAACAATCAAGCCAAAACTCAATTTCACCACGGTTTATCGACCCATCCATCAAATCTTGTTTAATTATTGTTTTTATCCATCGCTCGTTTTATGAGAGAGCATGCCAAAGAATGGCAACGAAGTGTTCGCTCCCAAGGGTTTGCTTAAGATGATCATCTTGAAGCTGGCTACTACGAGACCGGTAACGGGAGTCGAAATCATGTCCGAAGTCCCGAAAATGACTGAAGATCTTTGGTCTCCAAGCCCCGGGTCTGTCTATTACCTGCTGGGAGAGATGGAGGAAAATGGTCTCTTACTGCATGTTCCAACCGGAGAGCCCGGGATTAAGCGCTATGTTTCTTCAGAAAAGGGAAAGTTGGCTCTGGAGAATTTCAAGCTAGATGTAAAGAAAAACCTCTATCGACAGCTTGTAATGATGAGAGTTCTTTCAGATCTTGCTGAGAACGATAATCTTTCAGATTCGATCTCCTCGATTGCGAAGAAAATCATAACTCGGTAAGCTCGGAATATTTCTCCCAAGTGTCTAGTTTTTCCTTAAACAACTCTTAAAAGATTGAAACCAATCGATCGCGCGCAATTGCAAGAAGCTGGAACCGTTCTTCACTTGGCTAGGAGCGGTCGACTAATCGTGAAAGCGAGTTCTCCATCTCGGGAGGGCACGATTCTTGTGGATGACAAGGGTAGGAGAACCGGCAAGGTCCTTGAATTAATTGGTCCAGTGGAGGCGCCCTACTTGTCTGTCCAACCGTTCACTGAAAGAATAGAGAGAATCGTGGGAACGAAACTTTATGTCGGCGAAGAAGAGCCGAAGAGTTTAGGGCGGAACCGATTTTCAAGAAGACCGTCAGGTAATATGAGATCCGGATCAACTAGCCGAGGTTCTTCGCAGAATAGATATCGCGACAGGAGATAGAATAACTCATGTTTCCAGCGCGGAAAGAGACCGGAATTTCAGGACAGAACCAGTGCCCGAATTGCCGAGAAATGCTGATTGGCGATCAGGAAAAGGGAGAGATCCTCTGCCCCCATTGCGGTTTTGTAGCAATTGACCAGAGCATCGACAGCGCGCCAGAGTGGAAGCAGTTAGACTACGAAGAACGATCCAAGAGGATGAGGGTTGGGCTTCCGGCTTCGTTTGCGCTTCACGACTATGGACTTTCCACGGATATTTCAGGCGATAATCGGGATTCTCACGGAAGGTATCTTGATCAGTATAATCGGCAAAATGCTCAACGTATGCAAAAGTGGCAGAGGCGTATTCGCACTTCGGCTCAGGGAGAACGGAGCCTTGCCAATGCACTTACGAAAATAACCGAAGCCGCAGACCAGCTCAGGCTCCCTGCTCCGATTGTGGAGGAAGCATCCCACATTTTCAGAAAGTCCGCAAAGCAGAGTGTTTCCAAGAGCAAATCAATCGCGGGGATGGCCGCGGCCTCGCTCTATCTTGCTTGTCGAAGAAGCAATGTCAACAGATCGTTGAGAGAGATATCAAAAGCGGCTGGAACTCAAGAGAGAGCGTCGGCAAGATATTTCAGGCTACTACTGAATGAAGTCGAGAAAAACTACGTGCCTCCACCAACGGTCCAGAAATATATCTCGAAGCTCGTCAACAAAGAAAAAATTAACCCCAAGGTCGAACGGATCGCGCTCGACCTGGCCGACCGCGCCACCGAAAGCGAAATTTCTAGCGGAAAAACGCCGGCAGGCCTTGCAGCAGCTTATGTCTATATCGCTTCAGTTCTTTGCAGCGAACATATTCCGCAACGGGAAATCGCGGAGATCGCCGAAGTTACAGAAGTGACTGTCAGAAACAGATGTCGTGAAATACTCGAAAAATTTACGATAAGGCAAAGAGTTAGAGTCTTGCTGCCTTAACGTTTGAAAGGTTTTAATCCTACTTCGAACATATTACTATTCTATACTATTCCGGTGTCTTTTGTGGCGGCTACAAGCATGTCAAAACAGGAAGAGGATGTTTTATTCGACCTCACCTCGAAGGTGTACAAGCTGGTTGTCGAACACGGTGGTGACGGAGTTTTGCAAAGCGAGCTTTGGAAGGAGCTCATTTTGACAAGTAGAGATGGGTCGAGACTTGCAATCAGATTAGAAAGAAGAGGTATGATTCGTAGGGAAAAAGTCCTCGATGGCGGGCGATGGACTTACAAGCTAACTCCTCTTAGGATGCCGGTTCAAATTCGTTCAATTGAATCGGCTCCGTGCATTACCTGCCCCTATGAAGCTAAATGCTCCTTGACCGGGGTCGTCAGTCCGCTCTCCTGTCCTTGGATATCGGAATGGGTTGTAAAGGAATACCGCGAAACTCTGACAGAGATGGAAATTTCCGCCCCTCTGAGTAGAGTTGCTGCCGCGTCGGCAAGATAGATTCCCCTTATTTTAGGGAAGCATTTGTTCGTCCCTGTACGCAATCCTTAATCCCTTTAATTGCCAAAAGACACTTAGTTACATTAAGCGATCTAGTGTTTCGCTTTGAGACTCGATGAAGCAAAGAAAGACTATTACAGGAAGATGGCAAAGGAAGAGGGTTACCGAAGCAGAGCCGCCTACAAACTACTTCAGATAAACCAAAAGTACAAACTAATTAGAGCAGGGCACAGAGTCGTCGACATAGGGTCGGCGCCTGGGGGTTGGCTCGAAGTTGCCGCCAAATTAGTTGGGCCTGAAGGCGTAGTAGTGGGAGTTGACATTGTACGTGTGAAACCGGTCGGAAAAAATGTCATAATAATTCTGGAAGACGTTTCGTCCCCCGATTTTCCTGATAAGCTCCACGCGGCATTGGGAAAAGGAAATGCAGACTGCGTGCTCGCCGACCTCTCTCCTAAACTTTCCGGAATCTGGGACATGGATCATTTCAAGCAAATTGAGTTGTGCCACAACGTTCTCGACTTGCTCCCGGACGCTTTAGTCAGGGGCGGCTCATCCGTGATGAAGGCGTTTCACGGGGACGAACTGGAGCCGCTGATCAAAAGACTCAGGTATTCCTTTTCTCGAGTTGAAGTTTCAAAACCGGAAGCGAGCCGAAACGAGAGCAGCGAGGTGTATCTCGTCTCAATGGATTTCAATGGGAAAGTCGAGCCAAGATCTTTCGAAGGTCTTTCGGAGGAGCGTCCGTCCGAACAGCATTCCGATTCAGCCGAGTCCGTCCTGCAGAGTGACCGATTGAATTGAGCTCCGTTATCACATCCATAATCTTGGGCGTTCTTGTTTCCATGATATCGGACATCTCAGTCAGATCGTAGTAGAGCGGAATATCTGACTCGGATTGGAACAAGCCTAATTCGCTATTCCTTGCGCAATTTGCCACAAAATCTTGAGACTGGATCTTTCCAATCCATAGTGGCCCCGCAAATTTCACTCCTTGGGTGGTGCACTCTGAGCACTTTAGGTTTCCCTCGATATCCAAAAAGAAATTGGTTCTCGACACCACCTTTCTGGAGCCGCATCTGAAGCAGTGAAGGACGTAGCCGATCTCGGATTCGTTCTGTCTTGAATAACTGTTTCCAATCTCCACGGTGCAATATGCTCTAAAATAATGCATATCGTGGTGACAAAATAGCGGCTTGATCGAGGACTCAAGGCGCATCGCACCCATAGAAAGTAGCCCGAAGATCAATCGCATGCCGATTTCGTGTGAGTAATCTGTCCTCAATGGTAGCCCCAGATACTTTCTTTGGGCGACCCTTGGATATACGCCGCACAGGACTGCTGTGTCTGTCGCCGAAATTGAGAGCATCCCACCATGTTTGACTGCTCTGAGCGCGCACTCGACGAAGGGGCTGGGTGTCCCAAAAGGATCGACATCGACGATATCAAAGCGCTCGCCTTCGTTTGGATTGCGTGCAGAGAGAAAACTGCACGCTTCCTCTTGGGAAAAAACACACCTTTGTTCTACACCATTCTCCTTCGCAGATCTTTTCGCGAGGTCAATCGAAAGCGAGCTTACGTCGTTGAGAAACACTCGGTCGACGTCGCGGACTTCAGTCGCAACTCTAATCCCTCTAGCTCCGGTACCGCAAAGTGAGTCGGCAAACGTCAAATCATCGGCATGGGTCCCGCTTTTTTTCAGAGCACTCACACAGGCGGAGTAACATATGATGGAAACGTCACGAACGAGTTTTCCTCTCGGGTTGAAAAACGAAGGATATTTTGTTGGCTCGATTTGGTCGGGTACTATGAGTTCGGTCGAGCCCTCTTTGATTTTGCATGAACTGACCGAGCCCATTATATTCCAGCGTCCGCCGAAATCCAGTCTAATAGCTCTTTAGAGCTAGCGTGACGAGTGAACTGGATTTGTAAAAAACGCAAGCCATCTACTTACATAATGACCTGCTGGGAACATTTCTCATCTGTGATCTTGTTTGTCAAATAGGATCTGGCTTCTAACCGGCGATCCCGCCGCTGGCAAATCCACCGCTCTTTCCAAGATCATTCTTGAGCTAAGGACTTCTGGCTTTACTGTCGGAGGAATACTGACGAGGGAGGTGAGAAGCCATGGAGAAAGGGAGGGTTTTCGACTTGTGGACATCTCCACCGATGAATCGCAGTCCCTGGCGCAGGTAAGCGGGATCGTCGGACCCAGAATCGGAAAATACAGAGTCAATTTGAAGGTCCTATCCTCGTTTGCCGTCGCAGCATTCATGCATGCCTCTACCCATTCCGACATAATCGCTGTTGACGAAATCGGACCGATGGAACTTTTGAGTCCAGAGTTTCGCACCGCCGTTCGTTCATCGGTCTTGGAAACCGACAAACCTTCAGTCTGCGTCGTTCACAAAAGGTTTCAGGATCCTCTTATCGACGATCTGAGGGCTTCCAAAAACGCCGTCGAACACGAAATCACTTTTGAAAACAGAGATACCCTCCCCCAAGAGATTGCGGAAGATATAATTCAATTTCTGACGATGAGGAATGCGGACGGCGCGAAAACTTGATCCTAGCGGGAGTTGACGAGGCTGGTCGCGGATCAGTACTCGGACCTCTGATCGTCGCGGGAGTGTCTATTGAAGATTCGAAAATTCCCGAATTGGTCAAATTGGGGGTGAAAGATTCAAAACTTCTGCTGCCACGGCGACGACGATATCTGTTCAGGAAGATCAAAGAGCTCGCGAGCGAGGTAACCTATGAGAAGATTCTTCCGAAGGAAATAGACAAAGTCGTGTTCCATGGGGAACGTCTGTACCGGTTGAATTACCTTGAAGCTAAAACAATGTCTTCTATTTTATTCAAATTGAGCTTCGACAGGGCGTTCGTGGATTGCTGCGACACAAACCAGACTCGATTCGGTCAACTCATTTCAGACCTGGTAGCGGAAAGAGGAGGAAAGTCGTTCACAGTGGGTGAAAGAAACCCATTGTTTGATAAGATTGTGAGCGAACATCACGCTGATCAAAACTATCCTGTTGTTTCTGCGGCCTCGATAGTTGCCAAAGTTACCCGAGACTCTTACGTGAAGAGATTGAGGAGAAAACACGGAGAGTTCGGAAGCGGCTATCCGTCAGATCCCGATACGATCTCTTATCTGAAGAAGATCTACGAGACTTCGAGTCAGTTTCCACCGATTACGAGACTTTCTTGGATTACGATACGAAGGCTTCAGGGACTTGTCGTAGAAGAGGGAACAATGAAAACATTGACCGAAATTATCGAGGAAGACATCAGCTCCGGGATTTAGCCAAAATCATCGCGTGATTTCTGTCGTACGGTTCGAGATCAATCTCCTGCAAGATATCGAAATTGTCATGCTCTAAGATCCTCGTTTGATCTTCAAAGACCTCTTGTTTGGATTTTAGCGCGTCGATGCTGCTCGCTTTGACTACTAGGAAGAGGTATCCCGGTTTGTCCAAGTATTCATCACAATTTTTTATCGCGATCTCGGTTTGATCAGGTTGCGCGACGTCACAGTAGACAATCTCGATGTTACCGTATACAACCGTATATTTCTCGGGATGTTTTGCGTCAGCGACGATGGGTACGACATTTTTTCTGTATTTTACGACATTTTCCATCAACTCACGCGCGACCCTGGATGCGACTTCCACCGCGAATATTTTTCCGCTCGAGCCCACAATATCTGAGACATGCGAAACCGTTGTTCCGGTGGAAGCTCCGAGATAGAGACAGCGCGAACCCTTTGAAAACGGAAAATTCTTCAATCGATTCAATATGGCCGCTGAAAGTTTGCTCCTGAATGGGTCCCACGACCTCAGCTCGATTTTCTTTCCCCCGACCAATTGCTGGATTAGAGTCTCTCCGTAAATCGCACGGCCCGGTGTCAAGTTTTCCGTCGTGATGATTTTCTTGTTGGGGTTTCGAGGATCGGGAGCGAGAAAAACTCCATCAAATAATTGAACAACTGAATTATCTACGGTCATGACCTGGCTTTCCCGGGCGTTTTGGTCCTCTGTTTCTTCTGGGAAATCTTTCGTTTTCTCTTCTGCCCCTGGGCCCGCCGTCTCTGCCTCTGGGTTCGAATCTACGCGGTTCCCTCGGGGAGAACTCTCGATGTTCGCTCTCCTTCGGTGCTTCCTTGTATTTCTCTCTGATTTCATCCAGCCGAGATTGCAGAGAACTCAAAATCGTTTCGTCCTTTGAGCCCCTGAACGAATCGATTCGAGCCGCGATGGCGAGTTTGCCGGCGACGGATCTCGCTACCTTTCCGCGCTGCCACTTTGGGGCGCTGTGGACCGCGGCGTGCTGGAACAGTATACCGTGTTTTGGAGGCCGCGCACCGCTCTTCAGAGCCCGGTAAAGCGCCTTTTCAGCCCCCAGAATCTGGATCGTGCTGGCTGGCATTATCGACAGCTTTCTCAGACCTCCAGCCTTCGCGATGAGTCGAGCACCGATCGTGGCTCCAGCTATGTCCGTGAGGTTTGGCGCAACCTCTCTCATCGTCTTTTCGACGTGAGAGGCGAGCTTGTCGCGCAGCACGTACAGACGCTGGGCTTCCTCTGCGAGCTGAACTATCCTCGCAAGATCTTCATCCCTCATGTTTGCTCCCCGCGAAGCTTTCGAAGATGCGTCGATCGCCTTGCTCTTTGCCTTTGAGTATCCCATCTGCTCTAGAAGATCAGCGTCGAAGTTGTCCCTTGACTTGAAATTCAAAATTAGCTTGGTCAGCGAAATGTTGTCGTCGACCATTGAGGTCAACTCGGGAAAGTGGAGGCCGTACCACTCGCGAAGCCTCGAGCTCAGGATGTTGGCAGTTTTGTCTACTTCATCCAGCGCCTGAACTGCTTCCATCGCCTGGAGATCAGGATTCGAGGACATTTCCTTGATGCGGATTGACGAGATCTCAACCGAAACCTCTCTCACTGATTCTTCGGCCTCTTCGACTGTGCTAGCTAACCCTGATTTTGCGAGTAGCTGAATCTGATTCTTTCTTATCTCCCTTTGTTCCAGCTCGCTGACCGGTTGAATTTCGTTCGACAGCTCGCGAAGGCCCTGCAAAACGCCTGAATCGGAAAATAGTAAATCCCCCGGCTTGAGGTTTTCCTTTAGCCAGGCAATCTCCTGCTCGGAAATCGTACCGGAGCTCGCGTCCAAATAGCTCTCAGCTCGACCTTCCTTTGGAAAGGGAAGATTAGCAATCGGTTGCTTTGTATCATCGAGGAGGAGCAGCCCGAGCTCACTCACGACGAGAAATTTTTTCAAAGAAATCTTCTGGATTGGACGTTTTCACCGTCAGTCTTAAAGGGTTTGGTGAATTTGTGATAGATCAGGTCTGAAAGTGGAAGAACGTTCCAAGACTTCCTTTCATCGTAAAAAAAATCGCTCGCAATTATCTGTCGAGTTTTGCGGGTTCCGTCTTGATTCTCCGACGATGCTTGCGTCGGGAGTTTTGGGAATATCTTTCGAACTATTTCCTAGGATTATTTCCAGCGGCTGCGGGGCCATCGTCACTAAATCAATCGGGGTTGAACCGAGAGAAGGCTACAGAAATCCTACGATGACCGGAGTTGAATCCGGGTATCTGAACGCAATCGGACTTGCAAATCCGGGCGTAGAGATCTTCGCTCGAGAACTCGAAGGGTTCAACAAGTCAGATTCCGGTAGAACCCCTTTGATAATCAGTATCTTTGCAGATTGCCCCGAGAACTTTGCGAGAGTAGCGAGCGCGCTGGATGGAGGTGAATTCCTCGCGTTCGAGCTTAATCTCTCGTGTCCCCACGTAAAAGACGTTGGCTCTGAAATCGGAGGCGATTTGAAACTATCAGGAAAGGTCATTTCAGCCCTCAAGGATGTGACAGACAAGCCTGTCCTTGTGAAAATGCCGGCAAGCATCATGAACGTACCTGCTTGGGGAAGGGAAATTGAGAGATCTGGAGCTGACGCGATTGTTGCGATCAACACTGTTAGAGCAATGTCAATCGACATCCGATCCCGCCGACCAATACTGTCGAACAAGATCGGAGGCCTCTCTGGCAGCGCGATTAGACCAATCGGCGTTCGGGCTGTATACGAACTCTATGACTCGATTAGCATACCGATTATTGGAGTTGGAGGAGTCTCTGATTGGTCCCATGCTGTAGAGTATTTTCTTGCGGGAGCTCGCTGCATTCAGATTGGAAGCGCCATGTCGGGCGAGTTTCTCAAGACGTTCGAAAATATCAACGACGGGATCTCTTCTTACATGCGGAATAACGGGTACACCAGTTTGGACGGGATGATTGGCGATGCGCACAATTGATTCTGTAAGAGTAACAAAGATCGAGAGAACCGTTCAGAATTCGAGCAACATCCGCACGTTAGTCTTTGAAGACAAGTTCTCTCTTTCGTCAGCTCCGGGACAGTTTGCTATGATCTGGTTGCCAGGGGTTGGAGAATTTCCCATGAGCCTTTCCCTCACTTATGGAAATAGATCGAGCATCGTCGTCAAAGCGATGGGATCTGGATCGCGAGAGTTGTACAACGTCAAGAAGGGAGATCTAATTGGTGTGCGAGGGCCATATGGAACCGCCTTTTCGGTACCGAAGAAAACACGGAGAGCTCTCCTTGTCGGGGGAGGAACAGGAATTGCGTCTGTCATGAAACTTGCAAGCCAGATTGCCGATACTAAGTCGCTGGATGCGAGAGTAGTCATCGGTGCAAGGACCCGGGAAGAACTTCCGTTCTTGCAGCTGATGAAACGTTTGCTTGGCTCTGAGAATGTTTACCCGTCTACCGACGACGGCTCTCTTGGTTTCAGAGGCTTCGCCCATGAAAAGGTACAGGAGCTGGTGGAAAGATTTGATTTTGATATGATATACGCCTGCGGTCCTGAAAGAATGATGTTTCAGATTTACCAGATTGCGAAGGATAATTCGATTCCTGTTCAATTCAGTCTTGAAAGAATAATGAAGTGCGGGATTGCAATCTGCGGGAGCTGTTGCATTCAAGATCTTGTACTCTGTCGGGACGGTCCAGTGTTAGACATCGCTCTGCTTTCCAGAATCTCAAACGAGTTTGGAAAATACGAGAGAGACAAGACCGGAGCTCTGGTTCCAAAATCGTGATGGATGTGCAATCCCTGTGAGAAAGATAACGCTTATAGCCGATGTTGCATAGTTGCATCTTTAGGTAAATCTAGTTGCCAACTCACGGTTCGCTGACTAAAGCTGGTAAGGTTAGGTCTCAGACTCCGAAGATTCAGGGAAGAGTCAGAGTGGGCCCTATTCCAAAGTCACGCAACAGAAGGACTTTCATAAAAAGATACGAGGAGAAGAGAAAGCCCGGTCAGAACTGGATCAACGTTTAGTTTCAAATCAAATCATTCTCCTTTACATTTTGCAGGCTGTTCAGCCTGTTCTTTATCAAACGTCTTTGAGTTTAATCTTTCTTATCTCCTACGATAATTTATGTCACGAAGGTTTGACAGTATTTTAGATTCGTTAGCCGGGCGCGGTTTCGACCCGCAAGAAAATATGCGAAATTTTAAAGCTTCGTTCAATGCGTTTCGAGCTCTCTGAGCTCCGTTCAGCTCGTTTCAAGCTCTTCTGAGCTAACAGAGCTTTGAACGTAGCTCTTCGGCCAAGAAGTGCTCACGTGCGCAGAAACGCAGAAAATTTTTTTCTTAATGAATCAATGGGAACTCAAATATAAAGAACGATTAACAATAAATCCTCGTAAACTCTCTCGGTTTCGTAAAACGCTTAGTTTTCTCTTTGCTTTGGGCCTTGCATCGCGTTTTCGATTGGCTCTAATCACCATGTCGAGTCGAACATGACGTGATCGCCGCGGACTGGGTGTAAGTGACCACGGAATCTGAAATTACTCCGACTTCTCGGCCGAGCTACAGGTATCTTCCTTTCACGAGTTTTCGATGATAGAGCCAAATCTTCAAACCATCCTCGCATCTGGTTCTAGCAGAAATCCAGATCGGTGCTCCTATCAGAATAAGTGGAGAAACAGGAATGCTGACCTGTTGAGGAAGGTATTCGATTCGCAAATTGACTATTGATTACGTCCAACTATCAATCGAAATTTTAGGTGTCGTTGTGCTCTCGATCTTCGGATTCTATACTGTACAACTGCTCGCAACTTTTAGAAAAGGAATTCTGGAGAAAGGCTGGAAAAAAGTAACCGAGGGTGCGGTCATCCTAGTACTCAGCTCAGATTCCATTTCTAGCAGCAGGGATAGCATCCCCTGCGTTTGGGTCTCTCCTACTCGACATTGGAGCGATATTCCGCTTTATTGGAATAGTATTTCTGATCCTGGGATTCAGGGCTCAACATAATGTATGGCGACTTGATAACAAAGATTCTTCCCGGGATATCGAATCTAGCATTCCGACTCAGAATTATCAGAGAGAATAGGATTGAATTTTTTCTCCTGAAATGACTGGGAAGAATGAGCTTCGCCCAGATTTACATGATTGCCTTCGGACGTTATCAAGATGAATATGGAAAAATCCAGGAAAAGAATCCTCTAATCCGCAACATCCAGAAATTTACTTCGAGCCTCTTGGATAACCACAGACAATTTCATGTTGCCCCTGAATTCGAGACCAAATTTATTTCGGATTTCTCTCACGATCAGCCGCTCTACTACCGCCGACCCCGTCGGCCCGAGAATTTCCTCAAGATGCTCGATAATCTCAGCAGGTCTACTTGCAAACTGTTCTCTTGGCAGATGATATTTCTCGATGATTTGGTGAAAAAATGATTGCTTCACACCTTCACCGAGAGAATCGAGGGCTTTCTCGATACATTCGGAGATCTTGCCGTTGAAGCCTTTATCGTCAGCGAATGACACTATCTGATCTTCCAATCTCATATACTAAAAGATGCGGCTGTGAGCCAGTTGAGAAAAAAACATATGCCCGGACAGGATTTTCCATCGATAGGGCAAGAGGTCTAATCTGATCGCTGAGCTTGTTTTTGGATTCTTCGTAGCATGGATGTTCCCCTTTCGTGGTTTTATCGAAGCGCAACAAGGCTTAAATTTCGTCAGCCACTTGAAAGCCGAATCTAAGTAAGCTTCTTCGGATCTAGTTGTGTCTCTTTGGCCGTTGTAGAGCGAAAAAGAAATCCAATTCGCTTTATTGCGGTTCTTCTTCCGATCCTCGTCTACTCTCTTTTCCGATTCTCAGTAGGGCCTCTGCTCCCTAGCATTCAGAATACTTTTTCGATCTCAGTAGCCGCCAGCGGTACCCTTGTCTCTGCCTCGACTGCATTTGTCGGGATAGGGACAGGTCTAGCCGGGTATCTCGTCTCAAAGTTGGGTGAACAGAAGACCGTATTTCTGGGCTTGATAATTTTCTCCATTCCGCTCGGTGCGAGCGCCCTGATCAGGAACTTTGCCTTGTTTGCTCCTCTTTTCGTGTTCAGCGGACTAGGCGGCGGGCTGATGACCACTCCGACATACTCGATCGCGGCTGCGATGTTTCCGAAGCGGAAGGGAACCGCGATAGGTTTTGTCAGCTCCTCTTACAACCTTGGCGGTTTCATCGGGCCTACGCTCTCCGGAGTTCTTCTGAATTATCTGGGCTGGCAGTATCCTTTTTTCGCGATGGGATTGATCGGGATCATTTTTACAATCATCTTTCAATCGAGTCTATCGGAATTCAGGACACCGATTAGAGACACTTCTGTGACTTTCTCCCGGGAGTTCAGGAACTTGATTTCTAACAGGAATATTATCGTCGTGGCAATTTCGATGCTGCTAGCCGATTTTGGCTTCCTCGCTTACATCACTTACACTGTTCAATATTTTGGAGATAGATTCAGCCTGAACCAAGCCGCGCTTGTCCCAATCGATTTTTTCTTCGGCGTGGCTGTCGGGATCGGAGGTCTCGGGATCATAACTCTGGGGTTGCTCTATGACAAGATCGGGGGGAAGATCACCGCTATTATTGGTGGAGCAGCGACGACCCTCTTGACAATTGCACTTTATTCTGTGACAAATCTCGAAGCGGCAATTTTACTAATGTTCGTCGTCGGATTTTTTATGAATTCATTCTGGGGAATCTTATCAGCAGTTGCGCAAGTGAACGTCCCCGAATACAGCCGGGGCAGTGCAGTCAGTTTTGTTCAGACCGTTGCGTTTGTTGGAGCTGTCCTTGGTCCCGTCATCGCTGCTGGCCTATTTGGAAAAACAGTCACCGCTGGACCTCTCCTCCTCACGGTAACATTGCCATATGCTTTTTTTACGGTGTTGATCTTGGCGTTATACTCGAGCGCGCGGGCTAAGCAAACGCTAACTAAACAAGTTCCCTAAGTACCTCTTAGGCAAAAGAGAACTGTGCAAATTTTTCTAGGTCATTTTTGGAACATTCTTTGCGAATAGCTGTTTTTCCATAAACTAATTCTTCCTTTTTTATCCCTGACGATAGCTTAAACCGAAGAGAGGAATAACGGTCGCATATCTTATTCTTAGGTGGCGTATGCTTCGAGGAATCCAGTGGTGGAGGTACCCATCGTCGTTTCAAACACCATCCCATTTGTGATGGACGGTGGCCCCCACGACCAATAGACAACTCCGGCGGTTCCACCGCTCGGATCACTGTGAGTCCAAAGAATCGCGCCGGTTAGCGCATTCAGTGCATAAAAGTTGTGATTACCGTCCGCAGTAAACACGAGATCATTTGTACTGGATGCTCCACCACCCATGCCTAACATATTCATGGTCCAAGTTACCGCACCGTTAGATGCGTCGATGCCATAAAGCGTTGAATTTCGAGGGACTGGGCACGTCGTTCCGATGTTGCAGTCGGAAGGCTCGTTGAAGGCCATCACATAGATCATATTGCTCAGAGGATTGTACGACGAAAAGCTATCCACTCCTCCATCCGTGCCAGGAATGATTTCCGACGACGGGTAAGCTCCCTCGGTAGAATTGTCGTTCATGTGTATACCTAGCTTTACTTTGTAGATGAAAGCGCCAGTGTGCGCGTTTACTACAAAGTAGTATCCTATTTTCCCACCCGCACCCGCGACTTCTGTTTGAAGGCCATTAATTGTCGTGTTGAAAAGTTGAATCGGCATTCCTTGATCGTAGTCACGCTGATCGCCGGGAACCTCTTGGAAATACCAGACAAGCTTCCCGGTTGCGGAGTTCAGCGCGATGATACTGTCCGTGTACAGATTGTTGTAAACAGCGCTGGGATAAACCGGGGTTCTCGCGGTGTCGCTGCTGCTGGAATCCGGGGAAGGATTACCGGTGCCAAAGTAAATCATGCCGGTTTTTGGATCGACGGCGGGTACGTTCCAGACCGCTCCTCCTGCACACATGCACCCAGAAGTCCCGTTGGTTCCCCACGAGTTTGTGCCACCCGAGTTTTGATAACCCGCTTGGTTTGACGATGTTATCGGCCCCGGTGGCACAGTGTAGAACGTCCACAATAACTTGCCGTTTGCCTCGTTGAAAGCGCGAACGATCCCGCGTGATCCCGCATCACCTGAATTCTCTCCGACAATTACGCGCCCATCGTATACGAGCGGTGTCTCCTGCGTTCCCTTGTAGGCAACGAGATTTCCCACAACTCCCTTCGAGACTGATGCCTTCCACTTCAACGCGCCTGTGGCAGCGTTAAGGGATAGAAGCAAGTTTGTCGTCGTCGCAGCAAATAAATCGCCGCTATCAACGGTGACGCCAGCTCTCGTCATGAATTTGTACTTTGCAAGGCCTGTCTTCGGGCCGTCCACCCAGATGATTTTTCCGGTCATCTCGTTGACAGCCCAGATTGAGTTCGATCCCGTCACGTAGACTATGCCATTTACAACAACGGGAGTTCCGCTCAAACCTCCTATAGCAGTCGACCAGACCATCGAAAGTTCTCCGACGTTGGAAGAAGTGATTTCAGTCTGGGGACTGTAGCCAGTGTTCTGCTGATTCTGATTTTGATACGCCCAAGGAGCGTCGACCGCGGCAGTTGAGTGACCGTTCGAGGCGCTGACCGAAAGTGTTAGAGAAACCAGACCTGAAAACAGGAGAACCATCGCTACGAGAAACAGTTTCGCATTCCGCCATGACGCAATCGTCACATTTCCGGAGAAAGAAGAAGACGAGCTTAATTTTACTAACATTGTCTGTAGGGCGACCTTCGGAGAAAAATTGATCAGTATATACGAATTTTCATTATCCCCCTGCTTCACAAAGCGAACTACCGAAGCGTCAGTAATCTGGAAATGAAAGATCGTTCGGACTGATCATATTTGGCCTCGTTCCATGAAGCCTAATCATTTTTTGCCGAGTACCCCACAAGTCCGGCTCGGAGCGAACGCTCATCAACTCTATGGAGGCGTTTGATCTGAGACTCTGAAATAAGAGGAAAATGATGAATTTTTGTCAGATATTCTGGTATGAACCAGACTGGTTTTTCTGTTGTCATCCAGTGCAAGAGGTCGAAGCGCTTGAGGTTTATTGGCCCTGAATATCTGCGAAGCGTTCTCTCGCCTAGCAGATTGAAATAATCCTCAAAGTAGCTTAGGGCAAGTTCACGTAGTGACCGGTAGACAGGTTCGCGGTACCGGAGCCCCGTAAAATTCGACTTTGCGATAGCCCCCCAACAACCGTCGGTCTTATAGACGGCCAGCACGTGATCTGTATCCCGCGTTGCTTCAAAATCAATAATTAGCGGTGGATAACCGTTAGCTCGAAGTGCTGCGGCTGCAAAGATCGCCCCTTCGAGGCAGTGAGCCGTTTTCTCGCGCAGAACGAGCCTCGGCGACCAAGCAGTGTTCGCCAGATGATAGGGCAAATCATAAAGAAATCGTTGGATACCATAGGGATCTTTGAGGCGACGGAGACTTCGGAGCTCTTCAGATGTAAAGCCGCCTTGATCCTTGTCAATCATACTACCGAATGTTTTCTTTTTGTTTAAGAAATAAGTGTACTATGTCGCGAAAAAAACGAGTGAGACATTCGAGGATGCGGCCGGTGTTTGGCACCTGCTTTATCAGAAATTCTGATTTTGAGAAAAATTGAAGGGGAAAAATTCAGCTTTGAGCAATCGGCGCCCGCCCGAACTTTCTTTCTGTTCTTCGCGGAAATATGCCCAGTACAACCAAAGTAGTCACGGTAGCAAGAGGAAGGGCTATCGTGCCCAGCAAATCTCCATCCACAAGTCCCCATCCGCCAAATATTCCGACAAAATAAGTCTGGGACTGGAGGTCGCTGATAATGCCAATCCCGAAACCCAGAACGATCGACAGGATAATGCGCTTCCGCGGGTTTCCTCTGTCCAGATACCATCCGACGTACGCGCACGTGAGAATCGCGAATGGGAAATCCGTATGACCGCCGGACGCAAATCCGGGGATCAGATACCGGACTCCTATAGACAGAAGGGCAGCGAGCAGCCAGAACTTCTTTGACGCGACATCAGCAACGATGCTCGACCGCGACAACCGTGAATTCCAAAGGAGCACAGCCGTGGCGGACAAAGCAACCGCGAGCGGCAGCCCAAAACCAACATAGCTGAAGCCAGGCACAAAGTTCCTAAAGACCGGGATGAATCTGCTCGATAGGTTTCTCAACGCACTGCTCCTTCCGAGGGCGTAGGAAACGAGCACGAGATACAGGATCAAGTAAGAGAGGAAGAAGAGCACAACGAGGAAAACTCGCTTCAGTCGCGGTTCAAAAACCATCGCCAACGCGCGACTTCTAGACAAAATGCCAGCCCGCCATCAGGATACAAAGCTCTCGATTTAGTCTTTCTTTGCGGAACGTTCTGCGACTCCAACATTTCCAAATCGCTGATGCGGCCAGCTTGGGATCGATCTTGTACTTTATTACAACTCTCACTATACGCCTGCGAAGATTGATTGTAATACAGACATATGCGTTCAGTTTTTTAGATTTGCACATTTGAGGAAAGTTCGGAGAATTGCTTGAAGCCCAAAGTCTATGTTACTCGCATCCTTCCGAAAGAAGCCATGGATCGAATCAATTTGAACTGTGAGGCTGAGGTTTGGAAGGGCGAACTTCCTCCGTCTCGCGATGTTCTTCTCAAGAATGTCTCGGATGTCGAGGGTCTGCTTTCTCTTTTGACTGACAAGGTCGATGCGGAGCTGATGGATAAGGCGCCCAAGCTGAAGGTTGTGAGCAATTATGCTGTTGGTTTTGATAACATTGACATCGTGGGGGCCACAAACCGGGGAATAATCGTCGGGAATACTCCCGGTGTCCTAACTGACACCACCGCCGACTTTGCTTTCACGTTAATCATGTCAGCGGCGCGGAGAGTTGCGGAAGGTGACCGCTTCGTTCGCGCCGGAAAATGGAAGACTTGGGGGCCAATGCTACTGACAGGACAAGATGTACACAACTCAACGCTGGGAATCATTGGTCTGGGACGAATTGGGGCAGCGGTGGCGCGCCGCGCAAAGGGATTCAATATGAAAATCCTGTATTATGATGTAGTTCGGCAGAAACAGTACGAGCAAGAATTGGGAATAGAATACGCAGAATTCGATAGGGTTCTCGCCGAATCAGATTTCATTACGATGCACGCGAACCTCACTCCCCAGACGCATCATCTGATTGGAGCGAAAGAGTTAGACAAGATGAAAAAAACAGCTATTCTAGTTAACACCGCAAGAGGTCCGCTGGTTGACAACATTGCATTGTACGACGCGCTTCGGGACGGCAAGATCCTATATGCCGGGCTGGATGTGACAGAGCCCGAACCCCTGCCTCCGGATCATCCGCTACTGAAGTTAGACAACGCGATAATCGTACCCCACATCGCCAGCGCCTCTGTGGTAACCCGAACAAGGATGGGCATAATTGCCGCAGAAAACTTGATCGCAGGTTTGAAGGGCGAACTGGGGCCAGCACCTGTAAATCCTGAAGTGCTGAATAAAAAATGATAATGACCACGTAGTCACTTCACGAAAAAGGACTCTGGGATCTATCACGAATGTGGCGGATGGTTAATTGCGGCAAAAAATTCCGCTCTATACTTCATCTTGATATCACTTTTTCACGTGGACGAGCGTCGCGCCCTGGCTGGGCTGGTGGATCGAATCGCCAAGGTAGGATGCGATGACAATCGCATCTCCAGCATGAGGAAACTTGAAGCTGAACGATGCAGAACAGGTCGTTGAAGATGACGCTGTCGGTTTACAAATGGCAGAGCTAGTCACGGTAACCGAGCCCTCCGTGTAGCTGAAAGAAACAGTTCCGCTTGGAGTGGTAGACGACCTCACTTTAGCTGTACAATCAACTGATTTTCCTGCCGTCGCCTTTCTTGGAACGCAATGAACATAAGTGCTCGTGGGTAAAACGGAGATAGTAGAAGTCTGTGTTGTAGTTCTCGTACTTACACTGGTGATAGTACCTGTAGTGGTCCAGCTTGTGCTTTTTGTCGCGCTCGTGCTGAGGCTGACAGTACTCGTAGAACTTGTCGAGATGGTGGTTGTAGAAGTACTCAAGCTGGTACTTGTAGTTGCACTTGTGCTGACGCTGGTTGCAGAAGTGGTGCTAGTTGGATCCGTGGTCGTAGTAGTCGTTGATATCGGTTGGAGAGCTGACAGCTACCTCTGCCCACCGTCCGAAGGATGAAGTCGAAGACGATAGTGTTGCAGGGAAGTAAGTTGGCGATGACACGCCCGTGGTTGCATATTGCGAGTATCCTTCACTCGAGAGTATCGTTTCCGCAGTAAATCCGCTTCCAGACAAGAATGTCGCCCCGGCAAAATGAACGACAGTTTCGGAAAGTAAGAAAGCACCGGGGGCGAAGGAATCACTGGTCAAAGCGGAAGTATTGCATGGAAATGACGGGCACAAGTCCGAACCCTGTGCAGTTTGAGAAAGAGCAGTCGTGACTCCCGCGATTTCAAGGAATTCAGCGTAAATCCCGATACTATTTCCCGAGGAATCAGTGAGAGTTACGGTGTCTTTACCACTAGAGGTGAGAGTGGCTGCGAAAATGTAGATTACATATCCCGAACTATCAGTCGTGGATGCCATAGCAGAGTATGATGATGAAAGTGAATCAGCTATGGTAAGAGAGGTACTGTCTTGATCAAATGCGGCTACAACTACCACATTGCCCGAAATGACAGAGGATGGGAAGTCGAGATTGACTTCACAGGAGGATCCAAGGCTGCATGCCGAGCCACTGACTTGATTTTGTACTACGCTCGAATCTGCAGATACGTATTGTCCCAACAGTGGCAGAAATCCGATGAAAGTAACACCCAGCAGCATCGCGAGCAGAATTAACGAGGTGGCTGTTCGTATGCTTCCGGATTGAATTCTTGAGTAGAAACGAGTGAAAAGCAAATTCGCCCTTCCCTTTATTCAATTCTGACAAAGTTCGCTTACAATATATCTAGGAGTTACGCGGTTGACCCAAGAAGATAGATTGGGTGTGCAATGTAGCTCCTTATCGCATCTCTGACGATTCTCGCCTTCGCTTCGTACCAGCTTATCCCGGTCATCAATCTGCACAATTCTAGACGTATGAACGCCCTTATTGACATGTGGATGTGATTCAGAATGGATGTCGCCTTCCTGACCTGAGCCCTCTCAATGCCACAACACTGCTTGACTCCTCTGTGGTACTCCTCGATTCCCCATCCTTGGTCAGAGAGTTCATCTCTCTTTTCCTCATTCATCCCAACGTCATCGGTAGCCCAGTGTTCAATGTCTCCTTTCTTGGAGGCTGTCCTGAACACCCTGACCATTCCGAATCCCATGAGATGAACCGTGGTTCCCTCAGGCGGGATCTCCACGTCCTTGATTGGTTTGTTTCCTTTTTTTCTGCCCGTTGGATTGACGAGCCTGTTCTCCTTGAGGCGGCAGAAGAAATGCCACCCGAGCTCCCTTGCGATGAGCTTCAGATTTTCCATGCTCGAGTACCAGCTGTCAAAGAGGACGTATTTTGGTTCCATCCCTCTCTGCTTTGCAACCAACAACATGTCCTGGAAGTGATCGTTCTTGGTGAGACCGTCTTTTGACGCATTGTAGAGTCTAAAGTCACATGGAATGAGGGCGTTACCATCGCTCCATAGTGTTGTGATGAGATTTATCCCCTTCACCACACTGTGGTGTTTTCCGCTCCAGTGGTACGTGACGTAATCCATCTTCTCCGCGTACGGTTTGTCCAGAGTTGAATCATCGACTATCAGTACTCCTCCCGCAGTAACGGCGATGATCCTCTTCGCCTCATCCCAGAGCGCTTCTGTATCCGCAGGCAGTCTCTCCAGAAGGCGGGTGAAGCTATCGTGTGCTGGCGGCGTGACTCCTGCATCATCATCAGGCTGACATCTAGCAGCTTCGGTGCAAGCGAATGATTTCTGGGATGCTATCAGGAAGTCTATGTAGTCATTGTCATCGCATTTTGGAGGGTTCATGCAGCGTCTGATGAACCAGAGAAACAATCCTGGCCAAATTCTTTTCGGCCAAATGCGTAACTCCTAATATCATTTCAGAAGTTCCTTCACTGATTTGGGCTTAATCTATAATGAGAATATCTTAGAATCGCTATATCGCTTAAGGTTACACAAGAGCAGATTCCATTTCTACCGCTCACACTCTAGGCACAAGGATTTTACTCCAGGGATGAGCATCGGAAATTGTGAGAGACAGTTTCGACGTCGCGATAATCGGTGCAGGAGTGCTCGGAGTCACAATCGCGTTTTGGCTCTCCCAGCTTTCTAACTGCTCGATTGCCCTAATCGACAAGGAAAGTCGGGTTGCAATCCATACTTCCTCAAGAAATACCGGCGTAATCCACAGGCCGTTCTATCTAAATCCAGACAAGAAAAGAATATTCGCGAGGGCAGCCCAGAACTCGTACTTCCTCTGGTCGGATCTTGCGGCTCAATATCATTTACCATGGCATGAAGTCGGGACTCTGGAAGTGGCCGTACAGGATTCACAACTGGACACATTGGTTCAATACAAGGATTGGGCGATGAAGAATGGAATGGATGAGAGTGAAGTTGAACTATTGGATTCTTCAGGGGTAAGCAAAATAGAACCGCTTGTCCTCTGCGCTGGCGCCATTTATTCGAAAAAAGATACGACAGTAAACTACAGTGACCTCACCAACTGCGTCTTCGAACTGGCCAAAAAGAAAGGAGTAGAGTTCCTCGGAAATGCCGAAGTCAAGCACATTGAAGAGGACTCGAACGGAGTCAATCTAGATCTACAAAATAAATCAGGTTTGTCTTCAAGAATCTCCTGCAATTTCATGATCAACGCCGCCGGAGGAAATTCTATCGATATCGCGCACAAATTGGGACTGGCAAAACAGTATACTGACCTTCACTTTCGAGGAGATTACTGGGTGGTAGGGAATGCATTTGGACGGAATATTAGCAGAAATGTCTACTCGGTTGCAAAGCACAAAGAGTTCCCCTTTCTCGATCCGCACTTTATCGTTAGAGCAAATGGGAGACGCGAAATAGGACCTAACGCTATGCTCGTCTCCGGTCCTAACGCCTATTCAGGATTCTCAAAGAGCAAGGCGGAGCTATTGGAAAAGATCTTCGAGCGCCCGAACTCTCCAAAGTTGAGACTCTTCACCAACTCGCAATTTCTATCACTTGTCTGGCAGGAGTGGAGGAGCTCTGTATCAAAGAAGACAATGTGCGAAAGAGTAAGACAGTTCATCCCTTCTCTCGTTGCCGACAACCTTCAGGGCAGGGGACTATCCGGAGTAAGAAGCTCCCTTATCGACGAACACGGTTTCGTTCCTGAAGCGGTAACATTGCAAGGGAGAAGATCTTTCCATATTCTGAATTACAATTCTCCGGGTGCGACAGGTGCGCCGGCTTACTCGGCGTACATCGTAAAGAAACTATTCGAAGAAGGATTCGTCATTCGAAAAAACTCAGAAACTGAAACAAAGAATGATGTTTCATGGAATTTTGAGTCAGCATCGGATCTTGACTGATTTAGAGTACGACTCGAAATCACTTCTCAGCTCGGACTAGAAGATTGCTATCGGATTGACCAACGATCCCGTGCCACCCGAAAGCCTGAGAGGTGAGAGCACTGCCATGAAGTCCCACCTTCCTTCGCTCTCGCACTCTTTTGAAAGCTCTTCGAGCTGCAGACTGTCGGCGCATGCAAGTCCCATGGAAGCAATCTGCAAGGCATGAACAGGATGAGAAATTGATTCTACAGGACTGGGTTTTACTTCGCCATCGCCGTCTGGAAAGAATGCAGCAATCTTCCTTTCATGCAGTAATTTCATTGCTGTAGGATGTAACCCCGCTCTTCCCTCCTTATCAACGTCCCAGGGCCCCAATTCAATCCTCCGTTTATAGTGTCCAACTCGGAAAACGAAAATATCACCATCTCCTAGCTTTACCCCCTCGGCATTCTCCGCGGCCTCTAATTCTTCGGCTGTAACGGCTTCGCCCGGTTCAAGCCACTTTACGTTCCTCAATCTCGGTATGTCAAGAAGCACTCCTCTGCCAACGATGCCCTGACTGTAGTGAGTTACATCCATCACCTTTGCACCTTGAGAGGTCACCATGTTTGTTGGCCGGTCGTTGTACAGCCTCCCCTTGTAGGCAACATGGCAGAGAGCATCGAAGTGGCTGTGGGCGCAGCCGTGGCAGGCACATCCGAGATAATCGGCCGAAAATTGCACGCCGTCGTCTTTATTCTTTGAAGCGATATCATAGCAGCGTGTCATGTGATGAATTGCCGGATCGGGATTGTCGATGGATGCGACGGTATCTATTGGTCTTCCCATCGAAACGGACTTACCACTTCGAATCAGCTCAGATGCTCTCGCAACAATCGAAGGTGTGAGAAAGTTTAGAGTTCCTCTCTCATCATCCGATCCCCATCGGCCCCAATTGGACACCTGATGAAACAGGCTATCGAATTCCTCCAAATTCATTGTTCTGCCATTCATGTTCGTATCGCTCCTTTCATTAAATCGGAGTTATCCCTACAATTTCGACTGATGTTGAATCATTTCACAGTTTAAAGATCGACATGGCCATCTTGTCCAATCAAGGAGAAAGGAAAACCAAACCTACTATTTCGATAAGCTATCCGAGATCCTGTTAATTTGCGCATGGGGTCATCCTAATAGTTACATTAACCCGCCAATATGGAACGCTGCAACGGTAATCCCGCCAATGATTAACGAGATCACAAAGTAGACGACGAAGGTTACAACGAGGATCACAATGAAGTAAGTAAGAGCCTTGTCTTTCGGGGTTCCAAGCATGATGGGCAATCCGAGATATAGAATGTACAAGCCGTACAATAGACCGAGAATCACTACCAACCCAATTACTGGAATAATCTTCAGAATCGACACTAGAAAGTAAGGTGTGAAAGCGTACGCAGCAAGTCTAGTAGCTCGAACCTGGGTAGTTGTCGATCCAAAATTAGGCGCAAGCTTCCAAATGATGAAACCGACAACAAATACTTGGACAATCCCTAAGATGTAATACAAGATCGCTGACGCGATCGCATAACCTGCTCCGAAGAACAATAAATCGCCGATTAAAGTACCAATAAAATCAATTGCAGCTAGAATTGCCACGTAGTTGATGATCAACGAATTGAGCGACGGATCGGAGTCCTTGTAGGCTGTCATGACAGATGCGGGACTCTTTACAAGATCAAATGCGTGCTTGATTGTACCCATGATATTGAAAGATGTGGGCATTGGATTGGCACCTGAATAAGCCGGAGGAGGGGTAGAAGTTGGCATTCCACCTCCAGTCGAGGCATTTCCCGAGGAAGTCGAGCTTACCTTTAGATCAGCACCACATTTCTGGCAAAAAGTCGCATCATCCGGGTTTTCTTGGCCGCATTTGGGGCAATACAATTTGAATGATGCGATGGCTTATCCTCGATGATTTAAGGGTAAGGAAAGATTCCAAATTCTGCTAGACTGACAAAATATCGGTAATATTCAAGCAATTATCGCGCATCCTGAATGATTGCGCTTCAGAAAACTACAATGGATTGCGCGAGCTGGCTTTAGGTTCAATCTCATTCGTCATTTATTTCTTTAGATCGTGCAAGCGTTGATGATTGAGAAGAGTAACCGACTCTTCTAAATCTCTCTGAATATGAACTACCCTAATGGATTTATCATCAGTGTCGTGAGGGAGTCGTAACCAAAATGTCTCGAGGAGAGCGTAAACTGGCCGCCATAATGTACACGGACATGATCGGCTATACAGCCTTGGGACAGAAGAATGAATCACTTTCACTTGCCCTTGCGGACGAGCAAAGGAGGTTAATCAGGCCGATTCTTACCAGACACAACGGCAGAGAGGTGAAGACAATGGGAGATGCATTCCTTGTCGAGTTTCCTAATGCGCTGGATGCAGTGAGGTGTGCTTACGATATTCAGAGAGCATGCAGGGAGTTCAACATATCCATGTCCGACCAAAGAAGAATTCATCTTCGGGTAGGAGTCCACCTTGGCGACGTGGTAGAGTCAGAAGGCGATATATCAGGTGACGCTGTCAACGTAACTTCTAGAATTGAGCCTCTAGCGGAGGATGGCGGTGTCTGCCTAACTCGTCAAGTGTACGACCATGTCCAGAGCAAAATAGACCTCCAGCTTACGAGCCTAGGACTAAAATCTCTGAAGAACGTGACCGACCAGATTGAAGTCTTCAAAATGGTCATGCCTTGAGAAAAAGAAGCAATTCGCGCTTCGGCGCGTTTGGACGTCCGAAGAATCGCAGTGCTACCATTTACAAACATTAGCCCCGACCCGCAGGACGAGTACTTCGCCGATGGAATGACTGAAGAAATTATCTCAACGGTTTCGAGAGTCAGGTTGAAGTCATTTCGCGAACTTCCGTGATGCCCTACAAGAAAGCACCCAAGTCGGTAAGGGAAGTTTCCAAAGAGCTGGGTGTTGGAACGATTTTGGAGGGGAGCGTGCGAAAGGAAGGAAACAGACTTGGTATAACGGTTCAGCTGATCGATGCGAACAAGGACCGGCACGTGTGGGCAGAAGCTTCGACAGAGACTTTCAAGATGTTTTTGCGATTCAGAGCGAGATTGCTCAGAAAGTAGCGGATTCATTGAGGCTCCGACTCGAAGAAAGTCAGAGGGACGAGATAATCAGGGGATCCACCAGGAACATGGCGACGATACTCGTAGTTGTAGACATCATCTTCGTTGCGCTGGGATGGCAGATTTAGGCTACCACGTGGCGCCCTTGACGCAGAGGAGACACTTGATTTACGTTTGGAGTCATTCAACTTCTGTTCTACTATACTAAAGTAGGAACTAGGTCGCGGATTAGATACCATGAAAATATGTGCGGTCGCCGGGATTTGAACCCGGGTTCTCAGCTCTGCTCGCTGCAACAGCTTGGAGGGCTGACGTCCTAGACCAGGTTTTCCCATCCCCAACAAGAGAAAGGGGATGACTGGACGACAACCGCAACGGTTCTAAAAATCGTTCTCAGGAACCGGCTATAAAAAAAGCGTGTTCAGATTCCTAGGAGCTGAACGACGCCGCTGAACTTTTTCGATGTCTCGTCTCGTATCGCAGCATTCTTTGCTCTCACGTCTTGCTCAAGCTGCTGTGCCATCGACTCTACTTCATCTGAGACTCGTTTGAACTTTTGAGTTATTTCGTCCTGATTTATTTTAGATCACACCTATTGTTCCGGGGACGCCACAGCTTCAACGAGTTCTTTCTTCCTTTCGAGAATGCGTTTTACCTGTTTCAATCTGACGAACTCTTCGCGCTCTCTCTCTTCCAATGTAGCGGAGATGAATTTGATGTTATCCTGATAGCCAGGAATTATGATGAATTCAAGCGCATTCAATAAACGCTGAGTTTTCTCCAGTTCGGTAGCCAGTCTGAAAATCGCATTCTCGATCTCCGCCGCTTTGAGAATGCCAGGCAGAACGTTGCGCATCATTCTGGTGGCCTTGTCCATCGATTCGTTGGTCTCCGCAAAACCGTATGTTAGACCCACATTCTTCTGCGTAATCTTCATTGTGGGAACGTTCACGGAGACGATGGTCCTGACATTCACCGAAACATCCACAGTCGGAGGGGTGCTAGTAGCAACTGATTCGACACTCGCCGGTCCAAGCCGGAGATACGAGTCGAAGAGCTGACGGTATGCTTCAGAGAGTGGTTCCCACATGTCGTCCCTTGATTTTTGAGCCTCGTTGATCATTTCATCCAGTCGCTTCAGCAGGACTTCCCGCTTATCTTCCAGTATCTTGTAAACGGTTCGAGAAGTCCTGAGCGATCTCTTGATCTGGATCAGACCAATCTTTGTGGGGAGAACCTTGTTACCGGAAGCTACGGACATTTTCTTCTCTAGCTCGTTTGAGCCGCCACTTGCGGCTTGTAGTACTGTTTGATGTACTCCGTCCTGATCTTTGTCAGTTCGCCTTCGGGGAGGACCGATAATATGTCCCAGGCCAAATTCAGAGTATCCTCGATGGTCCTGTTCTCGTCGTAGCTCTGTTTCAGAAACCTTTGTTCGAAAACATCGCCAAAGTCGAGATACTGTGCATCAACTCCAGAGAGACCAGCTTTGCCTACAATCTCAGCAAGGGACCTGAGCTCCTGAGCCCTAGAATAAGCGTCATACAATTGACTTTGAACTTCAGAGTGGTCTGCCCTAGTTTTGCCAGCTCCGATTCCGTCTTTCTGCAGCCTCGAGAGGCTAGAAAGAACGTTGACCGGAGGATAAATTCCTTTTCGGAACAGATCACGACCGAGCACGATCTGGCCCTCTGTGATATAGCCCGTTAGATCAGGAATTGGGTGCGTAATATCATCGGAAGGCATTGAGAGGATCGGCATCTGAGTTACCGAACCTTTCCTGCCCTTGATCTTACCTGCCCTTTCATAGATCGTAGCAAGGTCGGTGTAAAGATAGCCTGGATATCCCTTTCTTCCTGGGACTTCTTCCCTCGCAGCACTAATCTCCCGGAGCGATTCCGCATAGTTTGTCATGTCTGTGATGATGGCAAGAACTTGATATCCCAGATCGAAGGCTAGGTACTCCGCAGCAGTTAGGGCAACTCTCGGGGTAATTGTTCTCTCGATGGCCGGATCGTCCGCAAGGTTCAGAAAAAGAGCACTCCGTCTGATGGCGCCGCTCTCCTCCAGCGTCCGCCGAAAGAAGGCAGCTTCACCGTGCTGGACGCCAATTGCCGCGAAAACCACCGCGAACTCCTCAGATTCGCCCAGAACGGTCGCCTGTTTTGCAATCTGCGCTGCAAGCTGGTTGTGGGGCATGCCTGCGCCCGAGAAAATTGGAAGTTTCTGCCCCCTGACGAGTGTCATCATCGCATCGACAACTGAAACGCCTGTCTGAATAAAGTCCTCAGGATATGCTCGCTGCTCAGGATTTATGGGAGCCCCGTTGACATCTCTGAAATCTTCGCCTACCGGAGGAGGCAATCCATCGTCTGGTCTTCCCAGTCCGTCGAAGACCCTTCCGAGTAGTTCGTTTGAAACCGGAATTTCCATCGTTTTGCCTGTGAATCTCGATTTTGTACCAATCGTAGAGAGACTCGAAGTTCCCTCGAATACCTGCACCACGGCTCGTCCGCCTCCGACTTCGAGTACTCTTCCAAGCCTTCTACCATCGGCTGTTTCGATTTCCACGAGCTCGTCATATGCCGCTCGGGTGACCCCTTCAATCACGAGCAGCGGCCCGCGGATTTCGGCAACCCTGCTGTACTCCACTCCGCCGGTACTCTTCACTGCAGTATTACTTTGCAATCGCTTGTACCTCCTGCGTCATCATGCCCCTAAATTCTTTCTTGACGTCTTCGAGCAGTTCGTCGAGCTTGTTGAGCTCAGACTCTTTGACCTCGAATTTCGCCCTCAAAATCCTGGGAATCAATGGACTGGCTCTCACCTGAGCGAGGGTCACGCCATTTCTTAGGGCGTTTAGTGCTTCTCCATAGAACGTTACCAACAACTGCATAAGTTTTACCTGCTTTTGGGGACTGCAGTACGAATCTACTGCATCGTACGAATTTTGCTGCAAAAATCCGATCTTTATCATTCTAGCGATTTCCAGAATTAACTTTTCTTCGTCAGGAAGAGCTTCAGGTCCCAAAAGACGAACGATTTCACGCAGTGCGTCTTCCCTCTGCAAAACCTCGTATGATTCGTTCCTCAAACTCTCCCAATCTTTCGAGACGTTCTGCGCCCACCACTTTGCGACCGTGCTGATGTATCCAGAGTACGAGGTCATCCAATTAATAGCGGGGTAGTGTCTCGAATATGCCAATCTCGAATCTAAAGCCCAAAAAGTCCTGATGAATCTGATCGTCGCGGTTGTTACAGGTTCAGTGAAGTCTGCGCCGGATGGAGACACCGCTCCAATGAGGGTGACCGAACCATTCCTGTCCGGCGTTCCTAGAGTGCGAACTCGTCCAGCTCTTTCGTAAAATTCCGCGAGCCTCGATGCTAGATAAGATGGATAACCCTCTTCGGCAGGCATTTCCTCAAGCCGCCCTGAAATCTCTCTCAAAGCTTCTGCCCATCGCGAAGTCGAATCTGCTACGAGAACCGTGTCGTAACCCATATCTCGATAATACTCTGCCATCGTGACGCCGGTGTAAATGCTCGCTTCTCGCGCGGCGACCGGCATGTTACTCGTGTTTGCAACTAGAATCGTACGCTCCATCAGAGGACGACCAGTAGCTGGATCCTTAAGCTCGGGGAACTTTACGAGAACTTCTGTCATTTCGTTTCCTCGCTCACCGCAACCAACGTCGAATACAACTTTCGCATCTGCCCAAGTCGCCACTTGATGGAGTGTGACCGTTTTTCCCGTCCCGAACCCACCGGGTATCGCACCCGTTCCACCCTTCGCTATTGGGAAATACGTGTCGATTACTCTCTGTCCAGTAAGAAGCGGGATTTCAGGATCAAATCTTTCCACACTCGGCCTTGCGATTCTAACAGGCCATCTGTGATACATTTTCAGTGGAATCTTTTGGCCGTTCGCTTCAAATGTGACGAGGACGTCTTCGACTTTGTACTGCCCAGCAGGAACGACATCGACAACTTTTCCCTTTGGTGTATTCGGAGGCGCCATCACCCTGTGTTCGATAAGTTGCGTTTCCGGGACGATGCCCAAAATCGTTCCCCCTACGATATCATCGGCAACCTTGACTCTAGGAGTAAAGTCCCACAATTTGTCCATGGGGATCTGGGATGCGGTGACACCCTTTCCGATAAATGCGCCGGATTTTTGCGCGATGACGCTCAATGGCCTCTGAAGACCGTCGTAGACATTGCCCATCATCCCCGGACCGAGGGAAACCGATAACGGTTGACCGGTACCGTAAACTGGTTCTCCGGGTCTCAAACCCGAAGTCGATTCATAAACTTGAACGAAGGCCACATCGCCCGTGAGCCGAATTACCTCGCCGACCATCTTCGCATCCCCGACTTCAACCGTCTCAAACATCTTCGAGGCAGCCATTCCATCCGCTTTTACGGCGGGACCGCTAATCCAGATTACTTTTCCCTTGACTACCATACTTCTTTTTACACCAACACTAATCCAAAATATCTTTCTGTTAGTCTAGACTCCAGTGAATAGCTGGGCAATTTGCTTTCGCAACTCGGGTTTTAATCTTTCAAGCCTTGCTTCGTAGGTGTTATCAAACGTCACAAATCCATCAGCAGATGAGATAACAACGCCGCCAACGGTGTTCGATAGTCGAGAATCAGATCTAGTGATCTTAACTCCCTTTTCCCTTGAAACACTGTCGATAACCTGTTGAAGATTTTGCTGATCTCGGGTGTTGGCTGAAATAACAAAATCGTTTCCGCCCACTTCATCCATGCCTTCCAAAACTAAAGACTTCATGATCCTTGCATAATCCGCTCCGCTGGTTGTTGACTCTAATTTCTTCAGCGCCTGAGAAAATGCCGAGTTGAGATTGTCTTCGATTATTTCCAGTGTGCGGTTCCTCGAAGTCATTTCAGCGCTACCGATAATCTGCCGCTTCAGGGCTTCAGCCTGTCTCCTTTCCTGCTCGGAAATTCTCACTGCTTCAGTTTGCGCTTCAGCCATTTTCTTTGTAACCACTTCTAGCGCCGCATTTTTTGAGTCGGCAATGTTTTGAATCATTTCGTTTAGGGCTTCGTCGCTAACCTTCTTTACCGTGTAATCTATTCCACTCATAATCGCTCTAGACTCCCAAAATTGACTTTAGCATCGCTCGGTACTCCACTTTTTCTTTCTTGCTGCCTGGAGCAGGTATTTCATAGATAAGCGGCATGGATCGCTTTGTTCTGATCTCAGTTAACGTATCATGGATTGGCCCCGAGACATCGTCTGAAACTAGGATCAGGGCCACGTCGGTTTTATTCAGATTATTTTCAATTTGGGTTAGAGCTTCCTGGGAATTCTCCACTCTAATTCCGTCCATACCAGCGAGTTCAAAACCGGCAACGAAACCGCGACTGCCTATGGCGACTACTCTCAAGAATCTATTTCACCCTGCATTGCAACTTTCGGCATATCAGACCGATTGGACGGAACTGACGATGATGTTTACCGCCTCGGAGACTTTGCCGGTAATCTTTTCTCTTAATTCGTTTGTCTCTGAAATTCCTTTGGCCACAATCGAACTCGCTTCATTCTGCGCAGCCGCTCTGGCTTGATCGAGGGCGTCCTGCGCCTCCTTGTTCGCCTGTTCTATAATCTCAGCTTTAGCCTTCTCCGATTCGATCTCCGCAAAGTTCAGTAATTTCTTTTTCAGATCAGCAACTTGAGCGGAAAGACCGTCCAAATTAGTTTCCATTTCCGAAAGTACGGTAATCGCATTCTGAATCTTCGAAGCGTTCTTATCCGGATAATACTCAGAACCCTGGATCTTTGTTTTCAGCTTCAACCGCCAACCTATTTCCACTCCACTACTACCAAAATAACGAGAAAAATTTCAAAATCTGCACGAAATAATCTAAATTAGAAACAAGCGATCCGTGCGACTGTCTTAAAGTTTGCAGTAACTTTCGGAGCTAAGACGAGAGCTTCAAAATCGCGGTCGCAAGATCTCCGTCGTTATCCTTCAACGCTTGTTCGGCTTTTGCCTCGGAGACAGTGGCCTGTTGTGCGACAAGCAACACATCCTCTTTCGTATATTTTGGTTTCTCACGCATTCTCTCCTCGACATCCTCACCAGAGACTTGAAAAATCCTCGCCTGCCCTTTCATTCTGACTTCGGAAACGCTGGCACTCTTGATGACTAGATCTTTGTCGGCAGTTCTTATGATCACTTCTTCAACCCCGTCAATCTGATCCATACTGACACCCATACGATCCATCATTCGACGCGCCTGTCGATTGTCCAAATTCATCTGCGGCATCTAGGCGGAACCCTCTCGAATCTTAACTGCCTGTCCCCTCTTAAATTGTTTCACGGTGGGACCACCTAAGACCGTTTTTCCCACGGCCAGAAGCTCCCCTTTCTCATTCAGAATAGAAACATCTTCCCCAGGACGGAGCAAATCGCTGCAATGGACCACATGTTTACAAAACACGGTTTTTCCCTTCGAGACGACCTCGGATACCCCATCAATTACCGTGATTTCCCAATCTCGCGAAGATCTTCTCTTAGAATTATTTTTCCTTGACGATAACAGATTAGCCCCGGCAACTGTTGGAGCGATGGTTCCATTAGGACGGAAGCTAAAGAGTACATTACCCGTTCTCCTATCGGTCAGGTGTCTTATTCTTCCCGTCCTTCTAGAATGCACAAAAGCTATATTTGAAAAATCTATCTTCCCTGAAACCTTAGATCCAAATATGTAATCCAAGCTCATCGAGGTCTTTGACTTGTCGAATTGCTCACTTTTTGAATTGCGATTCTTGATGTGTGACTTGATTTTTTCCCGCAAGTCGTCGCTGACCTTCGATATTGGATAAGCCTCTAGTTGCAAAGCACATAAATGCGTGTTTCGCTTGGATTGGATTTGGAATTTCTGTTGAATTGTGAATTATGTGGCAGTAATATCCGTGGCGAAGTTCAGGTTGTAAACATGGACGGTGGAGTATTTCGAGTTTGCAACAGCTGCTCAAAGTTAGGTACGCCGGTACGAGCCCCAAAGCCAGCTGCGAGACCTCAACGATCGACGAGCGGAGCCGGCTTTTCGTCTACTCCAAGAAGCCCCAGCCGGCCTGGTCCTTCTTCAATCGGTCCCTCCAGCAACTATTACGAAAATGATGAAATGGTTTTGCGCGAGGATTACAGCAAGGTGATCAAGAATGCGAGAGAGGTGCTCGGAATCAAACAGGACGAGCTTGGCATGAAAATTAACGAGAAACCCTCAGTGATCAGCCATCTTGAAGCAGGCTCGATAAAGCCGACCGATGCGCTTGCTCGAAAGTTAGAGCACTTCCTGAAAATTGAGCTCTTTGTGCCGGCGGAAGACGAAATATCCAGCGACAACTAGCCTTTTGCTATCGGCTCGAAGATGAAACCCCGCCCTGCCGCTAATACAGATTCGTCTGAGAACGTTCGAAAAATTTCAGTAACCGTCCTTAGGTTGGGACACCGTCTCGTAAGGGACGAAAGGATCAGCACTCACATTGGCCTGGTATCTAGGGCGTTTGGCGCCAAAAAACTAGTTCTGACGGGAGCAGACGATCACACACTCGACTCAATTAGCCGGCTGAGTCAAAGATGGGGAGGAGAGTTCGAAGTTGTCTACATCAAGAACTGGAGAGAATTCATCCGGAACTGGAAGGGAATCAAGGTTCACCTAACCATGTATGGAGAAAATCTCGACACCGGACTGGAGAAGATAAGACGAAATGAAAGTGAAGAACTGCTTTTGGTCGTAGGCGCGGAAAAGGTCCCTGCCGAAATTTACTCCGCTGCCGACCATAATATTTCAGTAGGAAACCAGCCCCACAGCGAAGTAGCAGCGCTCGCAGTCTTCCTTGATAGGCTTTTTATGGGAGAAGAGCTGTATAATACCTTTAGCAAGGCTAGACTACGGATAAAACCAAGTTTGCGGAGCAAGAAGGTTGAATTTGTAAATGAAAATTGAATATGAGGATTCGTTTGTGAAGATCGCAAGTCTTCTGGGTGGAGAAGATTACGTAAAGGTCGCAAGAGCGCTACTGAACAATGAAAATGCAACCGACGAAGAAATTGCGAGCGCGACGGGGCTCAAGATAAATTCGGTGCGGAAGGCCCTGTACGATCTCTTCGGCAGGTCCCTAATATCGGGGATCAGGGTTCGTGACCTGAAAAGAGGATGGTTTGTCTACCGCTGGAAGGCGCAGCGAGACCAGGTAGACGGCTTCATCGAGACGCAGAAAAAGAAAGCTCTTGAGCGATTGAGGCAGAGGCTGGATTATGAAAGAGAGCACGAATTCTACAGCTGCGATACTCCGACCTGCAAGAAGTTGACTTTTGAGGAGGCGATGGAGGCCTTCTTCAAGTGTCCGACCTGCGGGAAGAACTTGAACCTGATAGATAACGCAGAGTTCAAGCAAGCGCTGGAATGGAAAATTAAACAGATGCAGCAGGAGAGTCCGATTCAGTGATTCTAGGCATCCTGTCCATAGCCTGAAATCTTCTGCATTATCTCATTCCTCGGAATTTTCTGCTCGATTCCGAATCCTATCGCCGCGAGCGCCCTTATCTCGTACTCCAAGAGCTTCAAAACCCCGAGGGCTTCGCTTGTACTAAAGATGTCCCACGTGAAGGTTCTCTTCGCTGCCCTAAGTTTCAATCGTTCAAAGCCAGCTTCCAGCATAGAAATCCAAGCGGGGTTTGTCGAATCCTGCTGAGAAATTAACCCGGCATACGGAGTCTTATCAAGCTGGGAGATCGACTCTCCGGGAGTTTCAGATCTGGCTAGTGCTACCAATACCTCTCTTGGAACTTTGAACTCGGGTTCTACGATGAGCTGCTCTGCATCCGCCGGGGATAAGCCCCATTCTCTTGCTCTAAGAACCGAAGTAACATTAAACCCGTCAACATCCAGCGCAATTACTTCTCTGAGATCTCTCTTGTCAGTTCTCTCAGCGAGGAAACCGTTGAGTAGCGTCCGATAGTACGCACGATCGATGAAAATATCAAAAACCTGAAAGTTCTTGGTTTCGGTGAACGCTTTCGCCGCAGCTTCCGCGGCTTCGCCGAACTGGGTTGACCTCAAAGTAGAAACAGCCTCATCCAGTCGACGCGAAGCGAGCACTCTCACGATGATATCCCTACTCCCAACCAGTTCCTCCGCGTAAAGATCAACGAACCTCGATGTATCCTCGTAGACTTTTTCGAGAGCCATTCCCTTCAGGATCGTTTTGAGATTGTCAGCAAGAAACTTGGAATAATAAGCCTGCAAAACCTTGGAATTTGACGTCGCGGTGATCATCGACCTCGCGACTTTCACCAGACGGTGTCGTAGCGCGAGCTCTATTTTGACTGTATCATACGGCTTTTGGAGGTCAGAGAGCGAGTCACCGTAGGGCGTTCCTTTCAGTTTTGAAACAAACGTATCTAGACTATCGGAGTCCGCCAGCTCATCGAGCTGTTCGTAGGTCAGAATAGAACCCCTGATCGCGAATGCCTTTGTTCCCGAATAAACGCTCTTGCTCAAGAAGATTCGGCCAGACCAAGAAAAAGCCTCAAAAAATTGCTTTAAACGTTTGCGTGAAATAGGTACATAAAGTTGCGATGGCAATAATGTCAAATGATTTGGCCGCACGACATACAAACTCTTATTCTGCAGGTCGCGACAAAATAAGATGACGAACTTTCGGGAAGATCAATTTGCCCAATCCATTCTTTAGACGCGATATACTTTCGATGAAAGATTTCGGACGAGATGAGCTCGAACTGCTGTTCGCGACTACCGATAAATTGATCGACATGAAATATCGCGAAAAAGTCGCACTTGGCGAAGGCCGTATTCTCGGCATCATGTTTTTCGAACCTAGCACGAGAACCCGGCTCAGCTTCGAATCCGCAATGGCTTCAATTGGAGGCATATCTGTTGGCTTCAGCGAAACGAGGACAACTTCGATTGAAAAAGGAGAGTCCCTGGCCGATACGGTCCGAGTCGTGGAAGCAAATTCGGATGTTCTCGTGCTTAGGCACCCGATGGAGGGCGCGGCCAGGTTTGCTGCAGAGATCGCCTCAAAGCCGATAATCAGCGGAGGAGCTGGAACTGAAGAGCACCCCACGCAGGCGATGCTTGATCTCTACACCATCATGAAGGAAAAAAAGCGGATCGATGGCCTCAGGATCGGAATAGTGGGAGACCTGAGGTTTGGGCGAACTGTCTACTCTTTGATTTTCGGTCTCGCAAAATATGATGTGAGAATTAATCTGGTCTCACCTCCGGGGCTGAAGATACGACAGGAGGCGACGCACGATCTGGGCAACGTCCCGGGAAAATCAAAAACAATCGAGCTTGTCGAAAATGAAAGTTTGCAGGAGATCCTGCCTGATCTTGATGTCCTGTACATGACTAGGATTCAGAAGGAGCGCTTCCCGGACGAGCAGGAGTACGAAAAGGTGAAGGGATCTTATTTCATTGACGCTGAGCATGTGAAGAAAATGAAGCCGGATGCAATCGTAATGCACCCACTTCCCCGGGTCGATGAAATAAGACAAGACGTCGACCAATCCACTCAGGCACGTTACTTCAAGCAGATGCAGTACGGGAGAAACGTGAGAGCTGCCCTGCTCTCACTGATACTCAATCCATAATTAATCGCATTTATTATAGCCATAAGTCAGAATCAAACCATGACCGATGATTAGCAAAAGTTGACAAACAGCGAAATAAACTGGCGGAATACGCAAAAGCCGACCCGAAGTGCCTAAATTTTAGGCATCTCATGCGGAATTGAGATACAAGAATCTAACGGATACCGATGTGTCGGGAGAGCGGGAAAGATCTACTTTCGAGGTAGATGTAGAAAGTGTCACTACGTATTCTTAAAGCCGTACATGCAGGAATGGACAAGAAACGACCGAGAGTACCATAATAATAGATTTGTCAATTACTACAGAAAAAACCCAGAAAAAATGAGGGATCGTTTAAGAGGAATACGCGCTAAAACCAAATTAAGTTCTCAGCGCATTATTCGGGAACGCCGCCTTTTTGTCTCAACCCTTACGGGCTACACGAAAGATCGTTTACAGACCGGGTGCTTGACCCTTGACCATATCGACAGCAAGGGAGCTCTGCATCGACGAGAGCTGAAAATAAGCGGAGGAACCCTACATTCTTGGATAAAACTGCACGACTTCCCAAAGGGGTTTCAGGTACTTTGCATGAACTGCCAATTTGTGAAGAAGATTGAAAAAAAAGAAGACCCCTATAGTCCAACCATAGCGGTCTAGTCAACGATCATTGGCATTTACTATATCCACACGAAGTGCAGCGGAAGCACCCATTCTCGTATATGATGCTACTTTCGCCGCAATCAGGGCAGTGCTTCAGTTCGGGCTTTGATTCTATGATAGTCCCATTCAAGTTTGCAAGCGCTTTCGCAACCGCATCGGGCACTGAGAGCAGCTGTTGACCATTGTCCCACGAAACGTCCCGCCCCTGAATTCCCTTGAGGGTGTGGATTACTTCCTGTATGCTCCCACCGTGCTGGAGATACAGGCTGATCAGCCTTCCGATAGCTTCAGCGTCCGCCTTTTCGTCGCCGCCAGATTTGCCGAGAGTCACGAATGTTTCTCTGATGATATTGTCCCCATTCTTGTTTGCAGTGACGTAGAGACTACCCTGTGGGATCTTCATCTTGAGAGTCTGACCGGTCAGGATCTTTGGTCTTTCGAATTTGTGCTGTTGTCCCGTCACACCTTTTTGCGCGGCAGCTTCTTCGTTCGTGAGCAAGATTCCTTCCCTGGCGCCCTCTCTGTAAACGGTAATGCCCTTGCAACCTGATCTCCAGGCCTGGAAGTAAATGTCCTTGACATCCTGAACAGTTGATTCTTTGGGAATGTTGACCGTGCTGGAAATGCTCGAATCGATATGCTTCTGGATCGTCCCTTGCATCTGCACCCTAGAATCCGCCTTGAGGTTGTGCGCCGTGACGAAAATGTCCGGAAGATCACTTTCGTTCTTCAACGAAAATCTCTTCATGTACTGCTGGACGAGCGGATGGAACACTTTGAAAGAATCGCCCGAAAGGGATTTTGATTTGCGAACGTAGCTCAGCGCAAAGATCGGTTCGATGCCTGATGTTGTCCCAGCGAGAATTGCGCCGCTTCCAACCGGAGGTACAGTCAATACGCAAGAGTTTCGCACACCGTGAGAAGCGATCTTCTGCTTTACCGAAGAATCGAGCCTCTGAATGAACGGCCGCGCGAGATGCTTTTCCGCAATGAAAGCTGGAGCCGGACCCTTTTCGACCGAGATGTTGCAGCTTTCATCGTAGCAGATGTTCTTGACCTTCTCGAACAGCCTGTCAACCATCTTTAACGACTGAGGAGAGTCGTATTTCAGGTTGAGTTTGATCAGCATGTCAGCAAATCCGGTAAAACCGACGCCGATTCGGCGAGACCACATAGAGGCCTTCCTCTGTTGCTCTAACGGGTGTTTGTCGGAGTTGTAGTCGAGCACGTTATCCAGAAAGCGAGTCGCATAGCGCAGAGCTTTCTCAAGGTTCCTCCAGTCTATTCTGGCGCGATCGGAAAATTCATCAACAACAAAGGAGGAGAGATTGATATTGCCAAGACAGCAACAGCCGTAATCTTCGAGGCACTGCTCCGAACACGGATTAAAGCCGTGGACCTCCATCCCGTTGTATTCGGTCGGTGATTCATTCTTGACGTTGTCCCAGAAAATAATTCCGGGCTCGGCGGAAAGCCAAGCTGAGCGAACGAGCTTGTCCCAGAGCTCGCGCGCATTTATGACTCGTTTGACATCTGCCTTGTCATTCTTGAACGCGAGGACAAAATTGTCATCCCTCTCAACCGCTTGCATAAATTTATCGGTAATGCAGACACTAATGTTTGCATGATTCACTTTGGAAAGATCTCGTTTTGCATCGATGAAATCAACGACGTCGGGATGATCGACGTGAATCGTGATCATCAGCGCGCCACGCCTCCCCGCCTGTCCGATTGTTCCGGTCGTGACGGAGAAAAGTTCCATGAAGGACACCGCGCCGGTTGATACGACGGCAGAGTTGTTTACAGGCGCTCCCTTGGGTCTCAGGATCGAGATATCAGTTCCGACTCCACCACCGTAAGAGTATGTTCTACCTGCCTCTTTGCAAAATTCAAAGATTTCTTCCAGCGAATCGGCCTTTATCGGCAGATAATAACAATTAAGCAGAGTAGATTTCCGGGACTGACCCGCTCCAAACATTATTCGTCCTCCCGGGACAAACCTAAAGTTCTCCAATAACCAGTAGAATTTTTTCGTCCACTCTTCCTTCTTTTCCTGAGTAGCTTCAACGGAGGCGAGTTCGCGAGCTGACTCGATCCCACATCTGAACTGGGGTCCTCTCAACAACCGCACGGTTCTCATCCTTCAGAGCATATTTTTCATAAAACACTCTGGCCCTCAGTTCGTCTCCTCCGAAGAAATCGAGAGTTTCTTTGGGCAACTCGATAGGAACAGCAATTTGTTCTAATTCGCCTGCCACTTCTTCAACATCCTCGACCTCTTCTGCAACTTTGTCGTCAATAGATCCAGTTTCCATGTTTATTACACGCTCATTTGCTCAATTTTTGTTCGGATTTTTGGGCACCGTTAACTAGCAATAGGCCGTTCACGGAATTAAGGGTAATGCTCGAGATCTCGAGCAAAATAACAGTCAGCAACTCTTGCATGATTTATCAGAGAAAAAATCACTGTTCCCCCGCTCAAACCTCTCTTGGGAATTGGCTCAAGGTTCGCGATTTTCTCTTTGGTCATTAAGCGCCAAACTAGGATGCAGTAGAATATTTAACATTAAGCGAGCTCGGAAATCTCCGACATCGAAAAATTTTTTGCCCGAAAAATAAGTGAACTAGAATTGACATCGCTCAAAGCAGTGACGAGAAGACCTTTGTGCAAAACAGTTTACTCTTGGATTTCCGATCAGGCAAACTCTTGAAAAATCTGGTCTGCCTAAATGTTTCTGATATTTTCATAAAAATTCTAAATCAAAATTGTTTGTGGAATCAGTGAAGTCGACTTGCAGTAAGAACACCTCCCGCCGCCAAAAACTTTCATGCCACATTTTTTGCAGATGTCGGGACTCCGAGAAAGTCTGGCGAAGGGTATTTTCCCAGACACGCCGGATACTGCATTTCCAAAATTCTGAGTTTCACCCAGCTCCTTCGGAAAACCAATCCGTACGAGCGCTCCGCCGATAGCCGCCCGGGAAAGTTCCGCGATCTCGCTCATCGCGCCCTGATCGTCCAGAAGCTCGGACTGCGCAATTATGCCCTCCTGATAACCGCCGTGTCGGGTCTCCTGCGATCTGCCGTATTTCTCGACATCAATATCGGAAAGACGCTCGGTGCCCTCAAGGTGGATCATTGAGATGAGTCCCTTGTGGCCCAACTTCTCGGATTTCTCTGAAGCAACTTTGCTTGCGGTATCCACAATCTTGAAGCCGAGCTCGCGCTTGCTCAAGGACTCCCGTTCGGATACGAGGTTTGAAATCGCTGAGTTCAACCCGATGAGGTTTACCACCAAGGGCATTTCTTCCAGCGACGAAACGGTCGGGATTTGGGAAATCGCGGGAAGCAGTCCCCGCTTCAACCCATCCCGAACGTAGTCCTTCCTGTTTACAAGAGCATTAATCGCCGTCTGCAGGAGCAAGGAGAGTTTTGCCCTGAAGTAGGTCTCGTCCTTGTTCGATTCATATGAGAGTCGGGGTAGGTTTACTGTCAGATTCTGGAGGAAGGCAACGGCCTCCTGAGAAGACCCCTTCGAGTCAAGTTTGTCCATCCTCAGCCCTGAAAACAAGTATTTTCCCTCGGATTCGAGCGCAATATCTCCGCCCTTTGAGATGACCCCTGCAATACCCTCGACGACCTTCCGATCGAAGTACCTTCCAGGAGAAACCACCAGATGCACCACAGGCACGGGAACGAATTCAACGTACTTCGCGTAGGCATCGAGCAGCGAATCTCTGAGCTCGAGCTGTGAAGAAACATCCTCGTCCTTCAGCGGTTCTCCAATTCGGAAGGTCAGGCTCTTCGCCCGGGTCTGAGCGGTCAGAGCAGAAAGGGAGGAAAACATTCTCGAAAACATTTTCACCTGTTCTTCCTTCGTCCTCGGAACGTAGAGTTTCGACAGGTAGGAGACCAGGTTGTCCAGACAAACCTCGTTCGTAACTTCCTTCGACACGACACTTGCAAGAATTTCAAGAGTCTCGAAAGCCGCGTCAAAATTCTTTATCGATGAAAGCCGCGGGACGTTGCTGAGCTTGCTCCCAAGGTTGTACGGGTTCGAATAAAACAAATTTAGGTCAACGTAGACCGAGTCCGGCATCAAGCTCCATGATCCCAGATTGGAGATGTTGATGTCTCCCGAAAGATGCGCGTCTGAAACGTCTCTCGATATCTTTGTCAGAATCGCATACTCTGAAAACACCTTGGCCGAAGTCGTGAGGAGTACAGAGTCAATCGAATCGGGACTGTCGCCTGTCTTTGATATTAATTCCGTTACATCAGCGACAGGCAATCCGAGCCTTGTAAGCTTGTGCCGATACTCCTCGTATCCATGCTCGACCAAAATGCTGTTCACTATTTCCCGGATGAGCGGAGCTGTCAGGTAGGCTGTCTGAAATTTGTAAACTCTCGATTCGGTTTCACTTGCGATCTTCTGGGCGAGCTCGACCGGCATGCCGGCCTCTTTCACGAGGGATTGCAGGATCTTGTCTGCGTTGAACTCTTCCATCGCCTGCCTGGAACTACGGACGTACAGTTTGCCCGATTCCAGCATCGATTGTTCTTCGATCTGTTTCGTCAGGTTCAGCACGAGCCTTCCGAGACTAGTCACGACATACTTCCGTTCGGCCCTGTTGAGCGAAATCAACGTCTGCTTTACCAGCTTCCGAAGATGGTAGGCGAACTTGCCGGATTCTTTCTTTGATTTGAAGCCTGCGAGAGTCTTTAGCTCGGAGTAGCTGAAGCGGGCCCTTGGTGTTGAGAATTCTCAGAATATCCAGCCTGTTGGGGGATGCAATCACTGAGTAAATTGTCCGTACTCTACGGGGGGAACTCATCTTTTCGCACCTGGGCCAACTTTTCTTGCCTGAGATCCAAACGGCGTGATTAAGAAATATTGATCTGTTTTGCCTCCAGCCTGAGAAACCCGGCCGGGATTTGTGTAATTAATTAGATTCAAACGGCCGAAGCCAATGCGAATTGGTTAAAAAAGTTTGATAATGAAGCTCATTTTGATCTATCTTCGAGAAAAACGGTCGACCGAGGCAAATTTCGAGTTCGAGAAAATTACCTCAGTCTGTTTGATAGTCTCAGTGCGAAACAAATGAAAAAATCTCATAATAGTTAATACCCAAACCTTCCGATCCTGTCGCGCCTGAACCAACCGGTCTTGCTGGAGAGTCGTTTTGTTGACTGTCGTTTCTGAAAATAAGTTTGAGGACTTGATATCGGAGCTTTCTTCAAGGTCAAACATGGACAGGCACCAACTGCTTGGACTGATTCAGGAGAAGAAGGCGAAGGTCGGCGGCGGTTACCTGACAGATCAGGGAGCTCTATTTCTCGTCGCATCCGATCTGGGAGTGAGCGTAGATTACGATCACGAAAGGCCGGCTTCAATCTCAAAGTTGGTCTCGGATCAAAAAACGGTCACAGTCGTCGCCAGATTGATTTCGATCGGAGTGCCTAGAGCTTCACGAGGAAGTCAGACTCGAGCAAGGGCCTGCTCTCAAAGCTCGCGATTTACGATAACTCTGCTAATGCTCTGGTCAGCCTCTGGGAGTCCGCCGTTTTCAAAATCCTTGATCCTTCACTGAATATTCAGCCCGGGGATCTCATCAAGATCTCGGAAGCTTACACCAGGCCGGGTCTCGACGGGAGTCCCGAGCTCAACGTCGGGGAAAGAGGCCGGTTCGAGAAGGTGAACGAGGACGAGAGTTCAAACCTGAAAATCGATGCCCTAGACAAAATAGCCTCAACACCTTCCACTATCTCCGAAGGGGGAAGACTGCTTGTCGTCCGGGGCAAGATAATCGGAGAAGTAAAAAGAACCAGTTTTTCTCGAAGCGATGGCACCGGTTCCGATTATGTGTCTTTTTCCATGAGCGACGAGTTGGGAAGCGGCGCTACTCGTGTTGTGGTTTGGAACAATCAATCTCCGGTCTATGAAAAACTCCACGAGGGAGATGCTATCACGGTGCTCAATGTCAGGACCAAGGTCAGCACTTTCCAGAATTCAACGGGACTGGAGATCCACGGGGACGAGAGTACCTGCGTAAAAGAATACTTTGAAGAGACGAGAGCTTGGATGCTTGATCGTGCTCGTTTAGCAGGTGGAAAGCCCACTTCCGCGGATCTGGAAAAGAAAACAACTGTGCTTCCTTTCATTGGTCGCGTCATTTCGATAAAACAATCTCCAAATGACAGCAGATTCCATCTTCTCCTTGTTGACTCGCAGAAGCGGAAGATATCTGCGGTCGCGAGCGACGAAGCGACGAAAAATCTCGGAGAGATTCAAAAAGACAGCGTGGTTATCTGCAGACCCGAATCCGTTGATTATACCACTTTTAGGGCAAACTTCGCGGGAGCGAATTCAATATCCAAAGTTTCTGCAAAGAGGCCGGACATACCCCTTTCATCGGCATTATTTGTTAAGGTTGAAGAGCTCTCCGAAAATTCGGTTGTCTCGCTGGAACTGATCTGTCTCAACGATCCGATAAGCAGGGAAGTTCAGACGAAGGATGGACTGGTGAGGAGGACCGACCTGACCGTTGCGGACCACACCGGTGAGTTGAAAGTTTACGGGTGGAGGGCTCTCTCCAAAATGCTCGAAGGATTTTCGGCCGGCGATCGGATCGTTCTGGAATCGGTGGAAGTGCAGACTTATGAAGGAAAAAAGTTTCTCGTCCTGAAAAATTATTCAACCATAGAAAAGAAAGCGATATCCGGCTAGTCCTGCCAGAAGCCTCTAGTCGCGATGTAGTTCTTCTCTGCCAGGTAAATGTTCTTGTAGAACTGATCTTCGTCACCGGTTCTTCGAATTATCCTCGCGGCGGTATCGACCCCCACGCCGAAGCCGGATAAAATTACTAGAGCTCTCTTCCCGAAATTCTGGATCAGGCTCGAAGTCTTCCACGCCCGACGGTATTTTTTTTCCTCATCGTCTGTTAGCGGGATTCCCTTCTTTTTCTTCAGGATAATTTTCGGCAGCTCCAGATCTGAAGCATAAGTCTCTGTAATCAGGCGTGAGCGGCATAGGGGACAGATAAGCGGCTCCTTGACGTCCTTTGTCTTTACGACTGACTCATACTTCCCGCAGCTCATGCAGAGCAGTTTATGCCTCGCATTTCCCAGCCTTTCCTTCACAAGGTCCAGGATCGCCTTGTCCATCGTCAGCGGCATCGCAGCGAAGCTCGAAGTGTACTCGAGGATTGGTTTTGCGAGATCCGAGAACTCCTCCACTTCAACTACCCTGATTGCGGTCCTGTTCTCTCTCATGTCTGACATGATCTTCGCCGTCGCGTCAATGTCATACTTCTCCTGGAACAGCTCCCTCAGTATCTCGTTATAGAGTGGCGTTGTCTTGTATCGCTCCTGAATCAGACGTGCTGCTCTCCGATCGGTACTGGGCGGTCTTGTCGATTATCCCGAATTTCTTTGCGACGTACCAGGTCTTCCAGTTCAGAGGGTGCGTTCCCACTATCGAAGTCGTTAGGATTTCCCTGAGATCTATGCTCTCCTTCAATCCTTCGGCGACATGTTTTGTCTCCAGTGGACCGCTGGTCGAGAGTACTATCCTGTACGGATCTGACTTTGTCTCGACCAGGTATCCTATCTTCGCTGAAAGTAGAGTGGACAGCATCGTGGCAAGAGTCTGGTTGATCTTTGTGCCAAAGCACGCGTGAACGACGATCGCAGCAGAAGCCTTTCGTTTTTCAATCACGACCGATTTTTCATCAGGGACACTGGAGAGGTGCTTCGAGGTCGTTTCAAGCCTCTCGACCTGCCCCTTTGAAATCGGCTGACTGTACTCGTATTTTCCGCTCGAAATTTGTCTCCTCAACGAACCAACGATTTGCGAGGTCTCGTATTCGATCGGGATCAATTCCCCAACCCAGTAAGGTATCTGGCTCAGGTCCCTGAACATCGGCTCGACAAACAGGATCTTTTTGTCATCCTCTATCGAGACAATCCGCCACGAGTTTCCCTTCAGGACGAACGGCTTGCCGGGCTCTCCGTACTCTCCAACGAACACCTGATCTAGGCGGCCGATGATTTTCTTCGTTGTGATGTCGTGGACCTCAAACTGCTGGATGTCCGGAATGGTCGAAAGATTTGAAAAGTAGTAATCGTACGTTCTCGGGCCCCTGCGCTTTATGACCTCGCCGTCAAACCTGATCAAGCCCTGGCTCTCCATGATCTCGGCGACGCTGGCTAGCTCTTCTTTAGTCAGATCCTTGAAAGGATAGGATTTTTTGAATAGGGCTAGGGCATCATCGATCTTGAAAGTACTCTCCTCAAGTGCCAGCCCCGCAAGGTGGTGCACTGCGACATCCACGGGCTTCATGTGAATCGAGATCGCTTCGAGTGAATGCCTCTCGACTCTCTGGAGAAGGGCGATTCCCTCGAGCTCATCGTCGTACCTGTTCGCGATCAACGCCCCAACTGCTTTTTCTCTCCGCTTGTGCCTGCTTCGTCCGATCCTCTGAATAAGCTTGGTCGCCTGTCGGGGAGATCCTACCTGGACGACCAGATTTACCGCGCCGATGTCTAGCCCCAGTTCGAGCGAGGACGTGCAGACTACGATACCTGCTTCTCCGCTTCTCAACATGCCCTCCGTCGTTTCCCTGCTCTCCTTCGATAACGAGCCGTGGTGGACTTCAACCGGAACCGAGGGAACCTTTGCTTTCAAAACCGCTCCGAGGAATTCCGCTTCGTCTCGAGTGTTCGTAAACACGAGAGTACTCTTGTCTTCTCCTTTTTCCTCGGCGATGTAATCTACAATCTTCTGGGCAAGAGAAGTCAGGTTGCCCTCGACGAATTTTACCTTGACATCATAACCTCGGGCCTCGGTGTCGGTGACCACCACGCATTTGCCGTGCTCGCCCACGAGGAAACGACCCGCCTCCTCAGGTTCACCCACGGTTGCGGAAAGACCAACCCGCATGAACTCGGGGTGTTTCGAAATTCTCTGGAGTCTTTCGAGGCTGACCGCGAGGTGCGATCCCCTTTCACTGCCGAGCAGTTCGTGGAGTTCGTCAATCACAACGCACTCCAGCGAAGTGAGATGCGCCTTGAATTTCCGGCTGACAAGCAAGATTCCGAGAGTTTCTGGAGTGGTGATCAGGACATCAGGTGGTGAAACGAGCATTTTCTGCCTTGCATACGAGCTGAGTATCCCCGTGTCTGATTTCAGCTCGCAGGCCCTCCGCTTCCGCGTAGGCAATCAGCCGTTTGAAAATATCGTTGTTCAGCGCCCTGAGCGGAGTAACGTATAGCATTCGGATTCCTTTGGCGACCGCTGGATCTCGCGTCATTGCGAGTCTTGCAAATATCGAGATTACTGCCGCTTCGGTCTTTCCGGAGCCGGTCGGAGCAACGAGCAGTGCACTCTTCCCCCTGAGCAGCAGGCGATAGGATTTCTGCTGAATTGGAGTTAGTTCTGTCCAACCTATCTTGCGATAGCGTTCCTCTACGTGAGAATCCAGAGTCCTGAAAGAATCTAGAGAAGTTTGCGTCGTCAGATCGACCGGAGACATGTAATCGGGTAGGAAGCTAGTAATATCCTTACCCCATCGGGAGAGCTGAGATCAGGGCTGTTTCGTTTAGGTCGTCGTAGGAGCAGCGGCCTTCTGTCTTCTCAGGTTGTCGTAGACAAAGATGAAGATGAGGACGCAGACGATGATGAAGAAAAAGGCAACCAGACCCGCGGAAAAATCAAACAAGCTTGTTACGTCTAGGAACCTCATCGACAAGCCAATTGCAAGGATAATTAGTGAAAACTCAAACATGTATTGCCAGACCTCAAGATAGTTCAGAAATGATGCTGAAAATCAACTTTTCTTGTTCTGCTCAAAAGTTTATCTGAGTTGTCTGCCTCGCTTGTTTGAAATACAGGCCACACAGTGATTTTTCTCTAGATGGTCGCGGCGGAAAAAGACACGTCTCAGGGGTTGAACTTTCTCCTCGATAAAGTTAGACACACCCAGAAACAGATAGATGCCAATATTCGACCAGAGAGTGATCAAAGCAAATTGCCCGCCGCGGCAGTCTGCATGATCCTGAAACAAGCAGATTCAAAAAACTCGCTCGAAGTACTCTTGCTGAAAAGAAGATCTTTCGAGGGAGATCCTTGGTCGGGACAGATCGCGTTCCCCGGTGGGAGATCAAAATCTGGAGAAACTTTACTCGAAACTGTCAAGAGAGAAGTGATGGAAGAAACAGGAATAAATCTGGATGACCTTGAAGTCGTAGGACCACTCGCACAGGTTTTCCCGGGAAATTTCTCGATTAGAGTCACTCCATTTGTAGCAATCGCTCCTCCTGATATTGAAGTCAGGATCGACCACAACGAAATTGATGATTATTTCTGGACACCGACGAGTTACTTCCTTGATGGGAACAATTCGTCGATTTTCTCGTTTTCGAGGCAGGGGCGGAAAATCGATGCGCTGGCATTTGTATACATGGGAAAATATGTAATCTGGGGCATGACTCTGAGGATCATAGAAGATTTTCTGTCGAGCTTAAAATGAAAATCTAGTTCCGAATTGATGGCCACGTTATCATTATTGTCTATCTCGAAGACACAAGATTGATTTGATTCCCACTTGAAATTGTTCGCAATGGCCAGGTCTGGAATTGCTCTCCGTTCGGCGGTGATCGTGCCTAGCGAGATCGTAAAGCTCGCGAAGGTTATCGACCAGTCGAGTGTTTCTCATCTTTTCATTCCTGACCTCCCGGGGAGTTTTGACTCCCTCGAGATCAGCAGTGCATGCCTCGGAGTGACGAAAGGACTTCGGGTGGGCAGCGGCGTGTTCAGATTGTTTGAGCAAGATGAAAAACAGCTTCTCCGGAGGCTGGAAACTCTGCAAGCGATTTCTGGAAACAGGTATCTGCTTGGCATTGGCACCGGTAATCCGGGCCCCAACCCCGAAAAGAAAATCGATGACATGCTCGAGAGACTTCAGGAGATCAAGAGCGAATTTCCAAGCAGCGATGGAATGTCTTTTCCCGAAACCTTCATCGCCACTCTCAAAGTTGGAATCGCGAAGAAAGTGGCCGGAAGCTGCGATGGAATCCTGATGAATTTTTGCTCCCCAGGGTACGCAGGCAGAGTCGCAAAAAGTGTCAGCGAGTCGTACAGTGGAAAGCTCGAGATAGCATGTTACCTAAAGACCTTCTTTTCGAAATCAAAAGAGACTGCAACCAAGCTGGCGATAGATGAGTTTGGGAATTACGACATGCTTCCTCATTACCACAAAATGTTCGAAAGGGATGGCGCATCAGATCTTATTAGAGCGGCAAAATCTTCGCAGATTTATCCTGAGCGCCTCCGTGAGATTTCACCCGTGAATCCTGGCCAGAAAGAACTTGCAGAATACGTCTCAAGGTTCAGGGAGGTGGGAGTGACCATTCCGTGCGTGTATCCATACTTTGCCCCCGGGGAAACGTTCGAATTCAAGCTCGAAACCATCGGGACGATCATCTCATCCGTCGAGTGACGATCGGGCTCCGATACTCAAAACTAAATAGCGGGGAACTGATCAATAGGTGACATGAGCTCGATTGAATTTGTCCAGAAGATGTCCCGCCTTTCGGAGCAGGGCGAGAATTTCGCGACTGCGACGGTAGTCGGTACCAAAGGTTCGACGACCGGAAGAATCGGTTTCAAAATTCTAATTTCTAACGATGGTTCAATCGTTCACGGCAATCTCGGTGGAGGTTGCTCCGAGAGCGTGGTCGTTGAGCAGGCGCTCGAGTCGATCAAGGAAGGAAAGCCACGAACAATGTCGGTGTTGCTCGAAGAAGAGGAAAAGGGCGGCATCGGCGCGAACTGCGGCGGGTCGATGGAGATCTACATCGAGCCCTTTGTTCCCGGGAACCAGCTGGTTGTTTTCGGCGGCGGAGGAGAGCGGAGCATTGCTGGACCGCTTGTAAAGATTGCAAAGATTCTCAACTTCAACATAACGGTCGTTGATCCGGGAGCGACAAAGGAGATGTATCCCGAGGCTGATGTTGTAATTCCTGAGTTTGCGGACAAGGCGGTTACACAGATCCAGTTCGGGAAAAGCACCGCAGTTGTAATCGTAACAAAGCACAAGTACGACGAACCCTCAGTTAGGGCGGTCGCGGGCCTGAACGTTCAGTACATCGGACTGGTCAGCAGCTTCCACAGAGCGAGCGCGCTTTTCAAGGAGCTGAGCGAAAAAGAGGGCCTGAAGGTTGCGGACCTGAAAAAGATCCACGTTCCGATAGGAATCGATATCGGATCTCAATCGTACGAGGAGATAGCACTCTCCATCATGGCTGAAATCATCAAGACGATGAAGGGTGGAACGGGCCGTTCAATCTCAGAGTACAAGGGAGTCTATTCGAGAGCCAAGGAAGAAGCTCCCAGGCAGATTGCCTGAGCTACTCCTGCTTTTTCTTGAGTCCCAGTATCCCGGTTTTGACAGTCGTTCTGAAAAAGCGCCAGATCTCTTTCGTGTTGAGCTTCGTCTCCCCCGCTTTTCTAGTCTCGAATTTGTAGGGGACTTCGGCAAAAGTCATCTTCAGTTTCTTGTAGGCGTAGAGGCTCTCAACCTGAAATGAGTAGCCCTTGCTCGAAACCTTGTAGGTGAACAGGCCCTTTATGGCACGCTGGCTGATGAGGCGGAAACCGGAAGTCGCATCTTTAACTGGTACCCGCAAAAATATCCTCGTCAGCAAATTTGCTCCGCGGCTGACCATGAGTCGGCTGAACGACCAGTCGGTTGAGCTACCACCCTTTACGTATCGCGACGCCACAACGACGTCAATTCCTTCCGAGGCTTTCTTTGCCATTTCGCTCAAAGTTTCCGGCGGATGCTGAAGGTCTGCATCCATTTCGCCGACATAGTCTGCATTGAAGTTGGAGAGCGAGTAGGCAAAACCATCCATGTAGGCTGAGCCCAGCCCCATCAACCCGGGCCTTTGGATTAGCTTGAGGTTGTCGTATCTATTCATCAGCTCCTTTACCTTCTCGGCGGTGCCGTCGGAGCTGTTATCGTCCACGATCACAACCATCAGGTCAAATGCAAGATTCGCGCGCAGTGTTTCAATTCTCTCAAGCACAACCGGTATGTTCTCCACCTCGTTGTAAGTCGGAATGACCTGACACAGGAGGAGCTGGCCTTTGTACGGGTTTCTGGTGATTGCATTTCTCGAGAGCCACTTTTGAAATCCGTCGGGGGAGATTTGATCAAATAAGAAAAATACCCGTAATAAACTGTGAGCGGCGTGCTTGAGATTATACCATTATGAATTCCTGATTCAAGCCGGTACTCCTGAAGAGAGTTTGGTTAATATAGAGCCGTAGAAAATCACCGTTTCGACTGCGGGGAAAGAAAAAGATGTTCTTGAAACAGCCGGAACCGATGAAGCAGTATACGCGTGCGTTTATTCTCATCCAGTGCGAACCGATGAGGGAAAAAGATGTCATGGAGGAGCTCCTGAAGATGGATGAGGTGATCGAAGTTCACATGATCACGGGCGAGTATGATGTTATTGCGGTCGTCCAGGTAAAGAGGCACTTCCTCGAAGCGGATTACGACAATGTGTTCAATTCTGCGATCGCGAAGATCGAAGGGACGAAATTCGTGGTTGACACAAACACCGTTATCGGGATGGCTTCGAAGACGAAGATCTTCGACAGCACTTAGGCTTCTACGAAGATCTTCGAGCTAACGTCGGAAAGATCTTTTACACCACAGAAATATGCCGTGCGTAGTAGCTCGTCCTTTAGGATTGTCATGATATTCTCAACCCCGTGTTCTCGATCTACCGCGAGTCCTGAAAAAATCGCTCTACCGAGTAAGCAGCCATTTGCTCCGAGGGCAAGCGCTTTCAGAATGTCAGCCCCTCGCATTATGCCGCCGTCGAAAAATATCTCAGTCTTTCTGGTCGATTTCTTGGATCTCAAACGCTTTGCGATCCCGGGAAGTACCTCGATCGAGCTCTCGCCAAAATCCATGATTCTGCCCCCGTGATTGGAGACAATGATACCATCAGCTCCGTTTTCGACTGCTACGATCGCATCCTCAGGCGTCATAATTCCCTTCACCATGAATGGCAGAGAAATCGAATCCCGCAGTCTTTTGATTTCCGAAAGCTTTACTCTGTGAAAATCTTTGCGGCGGACTTCGATCGGGATTTCGTTTCCTATCTTGATATTCAGGTCAGCATCGACAGTAATGACCAATCCACGATAGCCGTATTGCTGGGCAAGCTTTGCACGCTTGAATATGGTGTCGTAATTCTCCTTGAAGATGTAAATCTGCCAGATCAGAGGAACTTCTGGTGGAACTAGGCGTGGTAAATCGCTCGCCTCCAACCCGTCCGAAATAGCGATATCGGAAATGAATATCGGGACCTTGAAGCTCTTTCCAGCTCGGAGGACATCCAAGATTGCCTTCGGATAAAGGGGAGATGTATTGATGCAGGCAGGGAAGAACGGCAGCTCGCTTTTAACTTTCCCTCCAAAGTAGGAGATTTCAGCCTCGACATTATCGATGTCGCGAAGTACGCGACGCCTCAAGAGGTATTTTCCAAAATCTGTCCGATTTCGGTTCAGGGTCCCGCCAGTCTCGGTTCCTCCATAGATGTAGTTTAGCAGATCTGGCGTGAGTGATTTTTTCGCTTCCTGTTCGTATTCATCCACTGAATTAAGCGAGATTTTTGGAAGTTGCTCTGTCATCTTTGGTCGTGCTTGCGTTCATTCCATCGATAAGGCTATTTCATGTTTCTTCACTGAGGTGTTCTATCAAAGAATCATTTCGCTCTCCCACATGATTGAAGGATCTATGAGTTCCTCTTTTATTTCCATCTTCCTGTAGTAGGCTTCCAGTGGAGTTTCAGCTCTCTCCAGATCAAGGGCTCCGTGGGGCTTGATGCAGTTGTACCAGCGTACGCACTCCTCAATCGGAGAGAATCCCTTCGCGAGTCCTCTTTCAACCGTATCAAAGAGCTTCTCCAATTTTCCATTGGTTTGGGGATGTCTCACTCTTGAAAGAATATGTTTGATGTGATTCCTCATCAGATAGAGCTCGAATTCAGTGAGACCTTTCGTTTTTGTTTCAGCTTCGACCGCATAGAAGGATGTACCTCTGTCTGAGAGGATTGATGCTGGTCTGCCATGTTCCCTGATCGCTTCCTTCAGGACGCTCACTGCATTTTCAGACGACGGAGAGTCAAACACGCCATAACCCAGGATGTACCTCGATGCGTCATCCTCGTAGATTACCAGCCACTTGCCCCTGTATACTGACGATTTCATCTCGTGCCAATCGACGTGCCACAACGAATTGGAATGCTCCCTTTCATATCTGATCCACTTGCGCTTGAAGCGCGTCCTTGCTGTATTGTACAACAATCCTTCCTCCTTCAATACGCTATAGACTCGCATGTGGTTTGTTTCATCGATGCCGTAATCTCTCTTGAGGATTGAAACGAGGTAGCAGGCTCCGACGCCAAACTTCCTTGAAGCTTCGATGATCGCATTCCTCTCCTCAATTGGGATCTCGATTCTTTTTCTGCCTGCCTTCTTGAGAGATGGTATCTCTCCGGATTCCCTGTATTGGGCATAAAGCTGCTCCACTCTTCTCACGGTGATGTTCTGGGTTGATGCGATATCCCTGGCTGCAAGGCCGCTCTCTCTAGCCTTGACCACCCACACCACCTTTTCCTCTGAAAGCTTTCTTGACCCATAGCCATGCTTCTTCCAGATGCTCCTCCAATAGTCCCCCAGCCTAACCTTGTTGACTATGGAGCGAAATAATTGTTTGATAAGAGATGTTTCTTCACTGAGGCAATAAACCTATTATGCCGAATGCACTATTGCAACCGCACTTTTTCGATCTCAATTGAGGTAGAATGCGAAAATGTACTCGAAGGTCCAATCTCGACTAAACAAGGGTAGACACACCCAATACATACCGATGACCCGGACAGAAGCATGGGCCTTCATCAAGAATCACTACAAAATGGTTCTCTCTTCTCTCGATTCGGATGGCTTTCCTCACGCTGCTCCAATCTGGTTTGTAGTCATTAACGATAGAATCTACTTCAGAGCGCAGCCCTACAAGAAGAAGATCAAGAACATTATGAACCGGCCCCAGGTTTGCGGAGTAGTTGAGGACGGAGAAAAATATACCGAACTGCGAGGAGTTATGATTAGAGGACTTGCGAAGGTTGTCGATTCCGATAAAGTGCTTCGAAAACATGTCTTTGAACTTCTTGCAGAAAAATACTCTCCTGTGAGAAACACTGATCGATTTCCAAAGACCTGGCAGGAAACGTACGGGAAGGAGCATCGAGTGGTTGTAGAGTTCAAACCTACGAGCATCGTATCCTGGGACAACAGAAAATGGATCTCTCACTCCGGAATCAGAGATCAGAACTCAGCTTTAACTTCAATCTAACAGCTCGCTTTAAAATCCCGGATTATTCCGGATCGTTTGTTCCGATCTTTTTCAGGAGGCAACGTGATCGTTGGGAATACCATCTAAGAAACAGGTCCAAAATTACCTGCAATCGATATCCTCCAAAAAAAAGATCGCCATAAGCTACTTCGGACCGCTTGGTGGTTATGGAAAACGCGAATCCGGGGGTATCGAAATCAAAAAGCTTGGTTACGGCACGCCGTATCTAATCGTGTATCAAGAAATTTCGGGGAAACAAAAGAGCAAAGACAAAAAGGCAATTCTCTCGACGATGAGGGTCGGGAATGGATTCGGGCACGATTACAGGGCTGACAGGGTTGACAACTTGGTTCTCTCCTTCGATACTTGGAATTCTCTTCCAAAGCATGTACACGTGAAAGATCTCGGGGCGTTTCGAAAGAACAATTCTTCAATGATCTCCCTGGGCGATGCGGGCGAGTTCTTCCTGCTCCGCCAGATGGTTCAGGGGTTGGAATACTACAGGGATCTTGACAGGATTTTCGAAACGGGAAAACTCGAGAGCTATGACTTGGAAAGGGCTACCGTGCTGGCTGAATATCTGGTCAAAATTCATGGAGTCAAACACTCCGGGGCTGGAAGGAGGGAAATCTACGAGAGAAAAATCCGAGATACTGTGGGCCACGGGGAGTGCATCTTTGGGTTGTCCGACAGTTATCCTCGGGATACTCGGGGCTATCTGCGCGAGGACGAGCTTCGCGAGATTGAAAAAAAGTGCGTGGAGCAGAGGTGGAAACTGAAGGAAAACGATTCCCGATTATCTCAAGTCCATGGCGACTTCCATCCATGGAACATACTTTTCGATGAAAATCGGAAATTTCCGAGCAGATTTGTATTGCTGGATCGGAGCCGTGGGGACTGGGGCGAACCGGCAGACGACGTGTGCGCCCTCTCGATTAACTACCTCTTTTACTCGCTGAGGAAATACGGCGAGATAACTGGAGAATTTCTCAATCTCTTCAACGAGTTCATGGGGGCTTATGTTGAAGGCGCGAAAGATGCAGAGTTGGATGTCACCATGCCTCTCTTCTATGTATTTAGGGCGCTTGTAATTGCCTCTCCTCCCTGGTATCCTGATCTCTCGAATGAAACAAGGAGGAAAATATTCGATTTTGTGCAGAATCTGCTGGACGAAGGAAGATTTGACTACTCGCGCGTCGGAGAATACTTCAGGAGTTCTTGACGATGAAAAATTTGGACTGGATGAAGATTTTGGGGAAGGCCGGACGCGCAGGTCGGAACGCAATTCTGCGCAACTATTCTGTGGCCAATAGACACAAGATCATCAAGCGAGGTGTGGGCGGCGACATGACGCTGAGGATTGACGAGGTCTCTGAAAAAGCGATTTACAATTCTCTCAAAGCAGATCTCGGAAGCTCCTTTGTTTTCCTCTCTGAAGAGCTAGGGGAAAAGCCCGGTCTGGAGAATGAAAAGAAGCTTCCGGTTGTAGTATGCGATCCGCTCGACGGTTCGCACAATGCCGAGGTAGGAATACCGTTTTTCTCACTCGCCCTCTCCGTCATTTACCCGGACACGAAAGTTGACAGCAGAGGATTCGATAATATTGTCGGAGCGCTGATTCTGAGCATCAAGACCGAAGATAAATACGCCGCGATCAAGGGACGAGGATCTTTTCACAACGGAAGAAAGCTCAAACCATCGAACGCAGAGTCTTCCAATAAAGTACAGACTCTGCTTGTCGAAACTGGAGATGTCGATTATCTCAGGGAAAAAATACTTTCAAAACTTTCCAAGAAGGAAATCTACAAAACGAGGCTTCTTGGAAGTGCCGCCCTGAGTTATTGCATGCTCGCTGACCGCTCGGCAGAGGCGCTGGTGTTCGCACAACCCGGAGGTGCTAGAACCATAGACTCGCCGGCTGGTTACTTGATAGCGCGAGAAGCCGGCTGCGTCTTTTCCAATTTGACTGAAGGTCATGGAAAATCGGTAGAAGAAGTCGAAGTCGGATTCTCTTCCAGACTGAATGTCCTCGGTGCTGCAAACCAGACCATTCTGTCCATGTTGGAAAGAAGACTGGTCAGTCTCCCTTGAAAGAACAATTTTCGACAGTCGTATGGTTCTGCGGACTTCCCGGTTCGGGAAAGACGACAATAGCGCGAGGCGTTCTTGAGAAAATCGCAAAGGGCGGAGAAAGTGCTCCAAACGTAAAGCTCCTGAGCATGGACTCAATCAGGAAAAAGATATTCCCGGAGCCGACCTATTCTGATCAGGAAAGAGACGCTGCTTACCGCTCATTCGTTCTGATGGGAAGCCTGCTGTCAACCTCGGGAGTTTCGGTCTTACTCGACGGAGTGGGCCATAAGAAGATCTGGCGAGAGCTTGCAAGACGGGAATGCCCTAAATTTGTTGAAGTGTATGTAAAGTGTCCGATTGAAATCTGCATTCAGCGGGAAACAAACCGTACCGCTGCTTCAGATGGAGTCAGACAGAAACTCTACCTTGATGCACTTGAGAGGTTGAAGAGCGGAAAAAAGATCGAGGGACTCGGAAAGGTACCCGGGGTTGATGAACCTTTTGAAGAAAGTGACTCGCCCGAGATAGTGATCCATTCCTCGAAAGAACAACCCGATATCCTTGTAGATCGGGTATCTCTACGCTCTTCATTCTTATGATCCTGTGGTATTCTAAATCCATTAGTCGAATTGAAAAATTTACTAAATTTCGAAGTGATTGTTCCAATGTTTCTAATTATGGTCGATTGATTCGTAAGAGTTAAATCACTTTTTGGCAAAATGATGATTGTTTTGAACCCCGATTCTCAAGAAATCCTTCAGGTGATATCCAACGAAGGGCAGACCGAAGAATCTCTTGAGCCAAAGCTGCCGGATTCTGAGCTGAAGCGAATATACCGCGCGATGACCCTTACACGAGCATTTGATACGAAGTCTCTGAACCTTCAGCGGCAGGGAAGAATCGGCTTCTACGTGCCAAGCGCGGGTCAGGAAGCAGCCCAGATAGGAAGCTCTTATGCATTGCGAGGGGACGACTGGGTTCTGCCAACTTACAGGGACACCGGCGTCGCAATATTCAGGGGTGTTTCGCTGTCGCTCCTGTTTGCACACCTAATGGGCAATAGTCAAGACGAAATGAAGGGCAGGCAGATGCCTAATCACTGGGGCTACAAAGAGATCAATTTTGTCAGCGTGGCTGCGACGATCGCCGCGCATCTTCCAGTTGCTACCGGCGTGGCAATGGGCATGAAGTTGAGAAACGAGAACAAGGTGGTGATGACATTCCACGGAGACGGCGCTACTTCTGAAGGCGATTTCCACGCGGCTTACAATTTTGCCGGAGTTTTCAAGGCGCCGATTATATTCGTTTGCGAAAACAACGGGTGGGCAATCTCTCTGCCTTCGTCGAGGCAGACTGCTTCCCACTCTTTCGCGGAAAAAGCAGAAGCATACGGTTTCAGCGGTGTGAGAGTCGACGGGAATGACGTTCTGGCTGTTTACAAAGCTGGGCAGGATGCGGTAGACAGGGCAAGGAGGGGAGAAGGTCCAACGATGATCGAGTGTCTGACGTATAGAATGGGTCCGCACAGCACGAGCGACGACCCGAACCGCTATCGAACCAAAGAGGAGATCGAAGACTGGAAGAGAAAAGACCCGATCGAGCGATTTCGATCGTACCTGGATCGAAGAGGGATCTGGACGAAGGAATACGAAGATGCTCTCAGGAAAGAAAATGAAGCAGAAATAAATAACGCGATAAAAGAGCAGGAGCAGGTGCCGTTGCCCGAGTTGAAAACAATGTTTGAGGATGTATACGCGGTTATGCCGTGGAATTTGAAAGAGCAGTTCGAGGAAGAGGAGTAGATTATTTCATTTGCCGGTCATTAACATAGTTCAGGCGGTCAATCAAGCCTTGAGGGAGGAGATGCGCAGAGACGATCGCATCATCGTTCTTGGCGAGGATGTTGGGAAGGACGGCGGTGTGTTTAGGGCAACAGAAGGATTGTACGACGAATTCGGCCAGGACCGGGTGATCGATACTCCACTTGCAGAGTCCGGCATCATCGGCACGGCTATCGGCATGGCAATCTACGGACTCAACCCAGTACCGGAAATCCAGTTCCTCGATTTCATCTATCCAGCCTTTGATCAGATAGTCACGAATCTGGCCAAGCTTCGATATCGCTCAGGGGGACAGTATTCCTGCCATCTCGTCGTTCGAGCTCCATACGGCGGCGGCATAAAGGGGGGGCACTATCATTCGCAGAGCAGCGAGGCTTACTTCTGCCATACCGCAGGGCTGAAGGTCGTGATCCCCGCAACTCCTTACGACACGAAGGGATTGCTACTCGCGTCGCTCCGGGACGAGGATCCAATAATCTTCCTAGAACCGAAGAGGATCTACAGGGCCGTCAAGGGCGAAGTCCCGGACGGTGAGTACACGGTGCCCATAGGTAAGGCGAGAATCGCAAGGGAGGGAACTGATCTGACCATCTTTGCTTACGGCGCGATGCTGCACGTCGCGCTGGAAGCGGCGGAGTTAGCCGCCAAGAACGGAGTTCAGGCTGAAGTCATTGATCTAAGGACTCTCGTTCCGCTCGACATTGATGCAGTACTTGACTCTGCAAAGAAGACTGGCAGGGTAATTATTTTGCATGAAGCTCCAAAAACCGGCGGATACGGCGCAGAGATTGCAGCCTTGATCGCGGAGAAGGCGATAGACTACCTCAAGGGACCGATAATCAGAGTTACCGGCTATGATACACCGTTCCCCTACACGCTTGAAGAGCACTACCTGCCCAACGCGCAGAAGGTCTTGAAGGCAATCGGCAAGATCATGGAATACTAGGCCCCTTCGGAAATCTTCAGAATCTCTTCCCACTGATCATTTGTCACCGGCATGACCGACAATCTGGAGATTCTCACGAGCAAAAAGTCTTTGAATTTCGAGCTAGATTTGATCTTCTGAAGCGAGACCGGATTTTTCAGTTTTCTTAGAGGAACGACGTCGACGGCTACCTCTTTCGAGGAAAGAAGATCGCCCTTTTCCGTTGAATACGCGTCTCCCGAGGCCTTCATCATACCCACCACGCTTTTCGTGTCTCCCGTCTCGTAGTAGAAAATCAGATCTCCCTTCTTCACCTGCCTTAGGTATTTTAGGGCAAGATTGTTGTGTACTCCCTCCCAAGCTGTTTTCCGGTCTTTCTCCAGTTGAGCAAACGAGTAGCTCACAGGGTCTTCTTTGAATAACCAGTACATTTAGGGCCGGACCTCAGCTCAAAATCGGATGGTGAAAAGCTTTTTCGATTCGCAAGAAATGAAGACGACTATTTGCGCGCTCAGATTAGCAATTCCGCGAGATCTCTTACGGCGGAGCGTTTTAGTTCCTGAGGAGTTATCTCGTTTTTCTTCCAAACCGTTTCAAGAACTGGGAAATTTTCAATTTCCTTGGCACCGAAGGTGAGAGGTCGGTCGAGGACTGGAAAGAGCAGAGCTTTGTACCAACCCAGAATAGGATTGACATCAACATCGCCGGGAGCGCAGTATGCTTTCCTTATCTTTGATTCCAGACTGTCTTGGCTCTCGTCTAGATTGATCGTATTCCCGAAGGATTTGCTCATCTTTCTCTTTCCATCGACTCCCTGCAGGATGACCTTGGAGTGAATGGCGACGGGCGTCGGGTACCCGAGCTTCTTGAGATTCTCAATCGCCAGAACGTGCACCTTTCGCTGGTCTATCGCACCGACCGCGACATTTACCCCTAACTCTCCGATGTCAAGTACCTGCATCAGAGGGTAAATCAACGAGGACGTCATCCTGCTGACCGACGATTTGCTGATCTCGTCCATGCTCTTCTCGGCTTCGGTAAAGTTGATCACCCTTGAAAGCCTCAACATCTGGATAAAGTATTTCTGATCCTCAAACTCGGTACCGAACTTGTATTCGAGCTTGCCACTGATGCCCATCTTTCTGGCAACTTTCTCAAACATCTCTTTATCGGATTCAGCAAATTTCTGAATTTCCCCGATCTCGCCCTTGTCATTCGCGAGGGCATGCAGATCGGCGAGGAGTATTATCGCCCGGAAGCCGTGTTTTGCAAGCTTGAATACAGGAATTGAAGCACTTAGGTTCCCGATGTGAATGACGTTGCTCGGCTCAAGGCCGATGTACGTGACTGGCTTTGAGATTTCGTTGATAATCTTGGTTAACCTCTCTTCTGTCAGGATTTCAATGTCCTGTTTTCTGAGGTCTGCGATTACTTCTTGTGCATTCACGGTGCGTTCGGCTTTCCCACGATTTCTCTGGACGCTATTTAAGATGACTCAAAGACTTGGTCAATAGCCCGAATAATTTATGCGAAAAAATTGGAAAATAGGAAGGCGATCTATGGAGCGGTAGATTACAGAGTCTCTTTGATCGTGACAAAAGATGTGCAGGTGAGTGTTCTCTCCACGCCCTTCACGTTTCTGATCTTGTCGAGAACCAGTTCGCCAATGGATTGGATCGACTCTCCCCTCGCCTTCGCGATAATGTCCCAGTCTCCCGAGATGACATGAACCTCATACACGTCATCAATCTCGGCAATTTTCTGGGCAGCCTCCTTCTGAGAGACTCCTGTTCCTGCGAGGAATGAGACTAAAATAAACGCGGTTACTGATTTTCCGATTTTCGAATAATCTAGCTGCAGCGTGAACCTCTTGATTATACCATTTTGGACCATTTTCTTGATTCTCTCCTGAACCGTAGTTCTGGGCAAATTAAGGTCCGAAGCGATTTCAGAAACCGACTCGCTTGAATCAATTCTCAACTTGCGAATTATAGCCTCATCCTTTTCTTCCATTTTTATTGGTAATACGACGGATTTATCCGAAGTATAAAGGCATTCAGTCGTCATTTTGTCAAGATTATGAGCAAATTGCTTATTACCTTGATTGGCTGTCTCGAAAGTTACTTGTCAGGGAGCTGGTCCAAGGGCAGGATTCCAGCCGGTCTCGCTGGAGGTGGCGCGTTCGAGTCCGCCGTTCCCTACCATTTACTTCGATTAATCAAACTCCGTTTCATTATCAAGGCTATTTTCTATTTCAGGTCCTTTACTCTTTTCTAGTGCATTCCCTCTGAAGATTTGATTTCAAAGATCAACTTTGGGAAATAGAGTAATTGCAAACTCTATAATTTTTCACTCCATAAAATATTGATGCTGTAATTGTTATAGAGATGATTGAATCTAAGCGTCAGTCATGATTCCTGAAATTGCCACAAACCTGAGAGCCGAGCTGGGCGAGGGCCCGAGCTGGGACGCAGAAAAAGAGATTCTCTACTGGGTTGACATTTACAAAGGAGTCATTTATGCTCACACTCCCAACAATCCTGACGATGAAGAGGTTGTTTGGGCTAATGACGTCAGCTGCGTCTTACCAAGAAAAGCCGGAGGACTTGCCCTAACACTTCAACATGGCTATTACGGACTGGATCTTGAAAGTAAAGTGCTCACTCCTTTGACGGAACAAGTAGAAACAGAAAGGGACGGAAATAGGTTCAATGATGGCAAGTGCGATCCTGCAGGGAGGTTCTGGGCTGGGACGATGGACGGAGAGGAGAGATCCTCCAGTGGTTCACTTTACGTTCTGGAGAAGAATAAAAAACTGAATAAAGTCCTACCCAACGTCACGATATCAAACGGGCTGGGGTGGAGCCCGGATAACAAAGTAATGTACTACATAGACACTCCAACACTGAAGGTGTCAGCTTTCGATTATTCATTGGCGACTGGCGCGATCGAGAATAGAAGGACGGCCGTTGATTTCGTGCAAAACAACCAGCCGGGTTCTCCGGATGGAATGGCAGTCGACGAAGAGGGAATGATATGGGTCGCTCACTGGGGAGGAGCGAGATTGACGAGGTGGAATCCTTCAACCGGAAAGCTTCTCGACACTTTCGAAATTCCTGCGGATCAGGTTACGTCATGTTGCTTCGGGGGAAGAAATCTTGATGAGCTTTACATTACCTCTGCGAAAAATGGGCTGGATCCAAAAGTGCTAGCTGCAAAGCCTCTAAGCGGAGGACTGTTCGTTGCCAAAGTTGATGTTAGGGGGTTGCCTACAAACGAGTTTGACGGGTAAGTCTATCCGTCAGTCCTCATCCCGTCAAGAATTTTGATCACGCTCGAAGTATCCACTTTTCCCAGCCCTTCCGCTACAGCTTTCGAAAATACTTCGAGCGAAGTTCTCACGCTGATCGAGGGCAATCCGAGGTCTGAGCTTGTCTTGAGGAGAAGTCGCAAGTCCTTTTCCAGCAGGTAGGTCTGCCACCCTTCCCCGAATTCTCTTTCGGCTATTTTCTTGGAGACTCTGCGGAAAGCGAAGGAGTCGCCGGCGCTGGTAGAAATTACCTCAATAATCTGTCTCGAATCCAGTCCGAGCGCCTTCGCAAGCTGCATTGCCTCTGCGCTCGCTAGAGTGTTGGAAGAAACCAGAAGCTGGTTGACGAGCTTCGCCGCACTCCCAGAGCCAGATTCACCCATGTAGAAAATGTTCTTGCCAAGTACCCTGAAGATTTCGTTGGATTTTTCGAAGGTCACTTTTCTGCCTCCAACCATGAACGTAAGTGATGCTCTTGTAGCGCCTTCCGGTCCTCCGCTCACGGGTGAATCGAGATAGTTTACACCAATCTCCTTCAATCTGTGCGCAATTTCTCTGGACGATTTTGGATCTATTGTACTAGTGTCGATTACTGTCTTCCCATCTGATAGTCCAGACGCAAGCCCATGATTGCCGAAGATGATTTCAATGACATCCTGCGGCGCGGGAAGAGATAACACGATTATTTCCGAATTCTTCGAAACGAACTCGGGACTCTCAACTGATTTGGCACCTAGCTCCAGAAGAGGGTGAAGGGCCTCGACACGTCTCGCGTATATTTTAAGATCGTATCCGACCCGAAGAAGATTCTTTCCCATCGGCATTCCCATCTGCCCAATGCCGACTAGTCCGATAGATTTCATTTAGGCAATCCTTCCATGATGATCAGGAATTCTTCAGGATCACACGTTCAACATGAACGATCTTTCTTGAGAAGCTACTTCCTGTTCTCTGATTTCTTGGTGGCTGAAACGATTGACAGAACATCACGATCTTTCAGCTGATAATCAACCGGCAGTCTCAGACCAGTCCGGGCATCCACTGCATAAATCAGACCTCGTGCTAGGTCGGAGTGGATCGAGTGCGCGAGATCAGTCACCGTTGACCCGCTTTGCATCAGGAAGACATCCGGCAGGATGTTACCCGAATTGTCTGAGAATTTTGTCGGATCGGAGACCGGGTATACTGCGTTCATTCTCAGCAGCTTGAATACAGCTACGTTCAGGGCAAATTGTACTCCTGTCCTCATGTATTCCCCGAGGATCGCTTTGCTGATGTGAGAGAGGGCCCACTGCTGCTTGTCCGTGAGTTTCGCGTCCTTTACAAGGTCGAATCGTTCCTCTCCCGGAAGGTATCGTATCGCCCCGCTCTGCTCTGCCCTCCTGAGGGTGAGTTCAGACTCAGCACTCGCCGGAACTACTATCATGTCGTGATAACTCTCCCTGATTTTCTCAAAGTTTTTCGTTGCTTCCGGCACGTCCATCTTGTTTGCAACTATCAAGGTGGGCTTCGAGACTTCTCTCAGAGTCCACGCAAATTCTCTTCTCTGGTCGTCAGTCCACCTTTCTGCCTCCTCGCCGTACAGCTTTTGCCTGCCAAGGGCTTCAATTACGTGAGATCTCTTGACGCCGACTCCTTGCATCAGCTCGCTGACCGTCTCGCCAAAATCCGACATTGGAGAACCCTTCATCGTGCGAACGATCTTGTCGAAACTGTTGTCAAGGATTTTGAGATACCACATCGCAAGCTCCTCTTCGATGTCGGCAATGTCAGCTACCGGATCGCCGACTCCCGGGCTGGAAATTTTCCCGTCTGCATCTATCGAGCCCGAAGCATCGACTATGTGAAGCAAAGCATCGGATTGCGCGGCAACCGAGAGAAATTGATTCCCGAGGCCTCGACCCTGCCACGCGCCTTTGATCAAACCAGGGAGGTCGATAATTTCAATCGGGATAATCCTCCAGCCATCAATACAAACAGAATTTCTCGGATTGTCTGTTTTGGTTCCAAGTTCCCTGTGAACGCACAATGTTGCAGCATGACCCACGCCGGTGTTTGGAGTCTTTGTAGTGAAAGCATAGTTGCTCACCTCAGCGCTCTGGGCAGTCGCCGAGTTGTAGAACGTAGTTTTTCCAGTGTTGGTCTTTCCGATCAGACCGATTCTTACGAGTGGCATTTTCTATTGAAAGAACAACTTTTCAATCTTCGATAAAATCATTAGCTATCGATCGGTCGAAAAAAGGCCAACATGTTTAAGAGGCAAGTTTCGCTTGCTCTTGCGACTCGCAAGCGGCGAGTTTTGCGGTTCGACGCATCAAATCGACGTCTTGGAGGCTCGAAAATGAGGGAACAAAGAACGGAAACCACAATCAGATCTCGTTCTGGGAAAAAGATCTCAGTAACTCACAGAGGAGGAATTCTTGTTCGAACATCTTCCAAAAGCATCGCACTCGACCCCAGACGTGCTTCAAAGGCCGATTATTCTTTCGTTTCCCATGCTCACATAGACCACGTTCATACTCCTGATGGTAAATCCAAGCTGATTGCAAGCAACGAGACCGTTACGCTAGCAAGGGCACGCGGGTACGATCTCAAGGAAGCCGTAGACAGCCTAGCTGGGATTGACCTGACAGACGCTGGTCATATTTTGGGTTCGAGGGCAATTCTGGTAGAAGACAGCGTGTTTTACACTGGAGACTTTTCGACGCGGGATCGGGGGTTCCTCAAAGGGTCTCCAGGTGTCAAATGCGACACGCTCATCATGGAAACTACTTACGGCCATCCGAGATATGTCTTCAACGAGACAGCTAAGATAGTATCCAGGGTCAACAGGTTGATCGCAGATTGTTTCGATAGATGCCGCCCCGTGGTATTAACTGGGTACCCGCTGGGTAAGGCGCAGCTGATCACGTATCTTTTTAGAAACTGGGAGCCGGTATATCTCCACGAATCGGTGCACAAGATGAATGAGGCTCACATTGATCTCGGAGTGGAGATACCAAGGCATAACTTTTGCGGAAGCGTTGGCAAGCAAAGCTTTCTACTTCAAAGGCGTCCGTGGATCATCATTTCGCCTGCATCATCTGGAAGATCTCAATTCATCAAATCAATGAGAGAAAATTACGGGGCAGTGGTGATCGCTTTCACAGGATGGGCTGTGGAACCGCGGTACGGCTACATGATGGGCGTAGATTATGCGTTCGATCTGAGCGATCACTGTGATTTTAATGAACTCGTACAGCTCGCGAAGTATTGCGACCCGTCAAAAATCTACACTGTCCACGGATTTGCGGCCGAGTTCGCAGAGCACTTGAAGTTTCTGGGATTTGACGCTGAGCCGCTTGAAGGTATTGAACAGAGCACTCTAGCGAGCTATGCCTAAACCCGAGCTCTAAGAAATGTCTATTCTGATTTCCGCGCCGTCTATCTCTGCTTTCGTCCATCCTTCACTTTCAGCAGGGAGTTCTGGAGAAAGTTCGACCTTCTTTACCCTCACTAGGAATGCAAGCTCGTCGGTCTTGGATTTAATCAGCTGAACCGTCTGTTCTCCCAAGCCAGCTATCTTTGCAGAATCCAAAACATCGGTGGGATTGAATCCCTTCTGCTTCCGAAGTGACTGCAGGTTTCTCGCCAAGTCTCTGAGGATTCCCTGGGCTATGAGGTCATCATCGCGGGAAGTGTCAAGAGCGACCACGATTCCAAAATTCTCGGCAACTACAAACTTGGGATCCGCCGCCGAGAACTCAAAAATAACATCGGATTCCGTCAAATCGAAATCGGGCATTTCAGGAAGCCTTGCCTTTCCCTCTTCCGAAATCTGATTGAAAAGCCATGCAGCGTCGGTAGCCGCAAGCTTGGACGAAAGCTCGTTCATTCTGCTTTTGACCTTCGGCGCGACGAGTTGATAGTTTGGCTTGACAGAAACCTTGATCGGCGTTCTCTTGGGGTCGGTTTCAAATTCGACATCGACCAGATTGACCTGCTCGAGAAGCAATTTCTTGTTCGAAACTACGAGTTCGCTTTCTGGTTCTGCCATCAGGTAGATTGCCTTACTGAGCGGCCACCGCCTCTTTACTTTCGCCTTCATCCTTGCGGAATTTGTGAGAGACACTAGTTTGGATAAAACGTCAAATTCCGATTCGAGTCGGTTGTTTCGGAATCTTGCCTCTGACTGGGGCCACTCTTTCAAAAGAAGATAATCTACATCGAAACATTTGGCAGCCAGATAATCGGTAACAAAGGGAGATATCGGATGAAGCATTAGATCAACCTGATACAGAACGATCCCGAGGACGGAGTAAATGATCTGCCGTCGGTTCCTGCTTTCCTCGTTCTCCTCCCACATCTCTCCGCGAACGATCGGGACGTAGGTCTGGCTCAGGAGGTCTATCAGAAAATTTTCGATCCCTCTCGCTGCTTCATGATACTGGGCCTCGGCATAAGCTTCTGTACAATCGTCGATCAAGAGGCCGAGTTTTGAGAGCAGCCACTTATCCTGTTTTTTGAAGACGGATTCGTCAGCTTTTTCCAAGCGCTTCATGGATTCATCGAATGAAAATGAAAACCCGTCAAAACTGGCGTTCTGCAGATAGAACACGTGCATGTGGTAAAGCGTACTGAGAATCTGATAAGGTCTTGTAAGCATCTCTGCTCTGCTGAAGTTTATTGAGTCTATCGGGCTTGCCTTCCAGTTCAAATATAATCTAATCAGATCAACTGAATTTGCATCGAGCAGCTCACGAACCGGAACAAAGTTTCCCTTGCTCTTGCTGAGTTTCTCTCCATTTTCGTCTAGGACGTGCCCCATGAAGAGAAATGCATCGTAAGGAGATTGTGCTTTCATTGACAAGATCACGTTTTCGATCAGAAGGCTGTACGCCCAGCCCCTTGTTTGGTCTATCCCCTCGGTGAGGAAGGGCATGGGCACGTAATCGTGATACTCCTTGTCGGTGTGAGCCGCATACGGAGCGGCTCCGCTGTTGTGCCAAGTGTCCAGGACAAAAGGCTCTCTCCTCATGTCGCCGCCGCACTTTGGACATGCCACAATTATCCGATCGACCCACGGCCTGTGAAGCTCAAAATTAGGGCCATCAGGAAGCGATTTAGCGCGCTGAACTATATCTTCGCGGGAGAACAGCCCTAATTTATCGGAGCAATTATCGCACTTCCAGACGGGGAGCGGCGTCCCCCAGACTCTTTCTCGTGAAATGCACCAAGCCCTTTTTTCCTTCACTATTTCGATGAACCTGTTTCGAGGTGGATCGTAATAATACTCGACGTTGCTTGCACCATCGACGGCGAGGTTCTTCAGTCTATCAACGAAGTAAAAGTACTCCCGCCTTGCAAGCCACACCAGTCTGTGTCCGGAACGCCAGCAGACCGGATACTCATGCTTCAATTTTCCATATCGCAAGAGAGATCCCCTTTCTTTCAGGGCGTCTCCGACTTTTTGGTCAGAATCGCGAACGAATAGGCCGGAAAAAGCTCCTGCCTTTTCCGTGAAAACTGCCTGGTCATCTATAGGATTGAAAATCGGAATATGTCTTCTCTGCGATACTTCAAAATCATCCTCGCCGTTAGCCGGGGCCATGTGAACGAGGCCGGAACCAGTAGTGACATCTACAAACTCCTCGGCAACTATCGAGTGTACGAGATCGTTTTCAGAATCTATCCTCCCTTGTTCCGGGACCAGATCTGTGAGCGGATAGTCGTATCTTTTTCCCTCGAGCTCGCTCCCCTTAACCTTCTTCGATACTTCGAAGCTCTGAATCCGAAGCTCCTTCATCAATCCTTCGAGGCGATCGGCTCCGACAATCCAAGTCTCCCGAGTTCCATTCGGCGCGGGAACGCTTACGAAGCAGTAATCAGACTCGGGCTTTACCCCTACAAGCTCGTCGGTAATTACAGTAAATGGCATTGTAGTCCACGCCACAAGGAAGGTAGAATCCTCCCCACGAATCCTCATTTTGAAGTACATGGACGGATCTTCCAAGTTTTCGTATCCGCCTAGCGCTACCTCGCCCGCGCTCAGCGATGTCTGGCAGCTGGGGCAGAATGGAGTGACGCGATATCCCTCTGACAGAATACCGTTCTGCCACGCGGACTTTAGAATGTGCCACTCTCTTTCGATGTATTGATCACGATAAGTCCAGTAAGCTTTCTCATCGTCGATCATCAAGCCAATTTTTTCATCCGAATCTCTCCATATCGAATGATAACGAATCACCATCTTTTTGCAGGCTTCGACTAGAGTTTCTTCACCTATCGCCTTGAGATTGCTCGTCTTGTTTCCCGTAAGCCCAAGTTCTTTCTCAGCTTGTAGTTCTACAGGGAGCCCCTGGCAGTCCCAGCCCCCTTTGAAATCTATGTATAATCCTCGTATGGTCTCAAAACGGTACCAGAGGTCTTTCATCACACGGCCTCTAAGATGGCCCATGTGCGGTTCCCCATTGAGAGTGGGAGGGCCGTCTACGTAACCTACCTCTTTCGGTCGTTTTTTCGAAAATTTTTGATGAATTTTCTCTCGAAGATTCTCATTCTTCCATCTCTGACGAATCTCATCTTCGATCAGCTTTCCGTTGTAGGAGCTTGAGAGAATAGGCTGTACCTTCTCAGAAGATACCATTGTCAAAATGTGTGCCGACCTCCCGTGGTTATTGAGATTACACGATTGTCTGACATAATATCCGCATGCAAAGTTTGAAACTGAGGAGATGAAAAATTCGTGCCAGTCGACTTATGGAAAGCGCCGACGGATTTGGTAGTCACCCAAACTTGTTACCGAAAACAGAAGGTTCCCCCGGCATATTTAGAAGTTTTGTGAGATGGGATATGGCAGGACTAATGAGATGTGATTTGTGCCTGGTCAAAACTAGTTGATAATTTTTAGCGCAAAGTGAACGCTATTTTACCCAGACCGTTATCGTTGATCAACGCAGGTGGGTATTCTGGTGCAAACCGAATGTCACAGTTTTCGTCCAAATGGCAGAAATCCTCGTCCGAGGGCCTAAGCTCTCGTGTCAGAGATACAATAAAATCACCGGGACCACTCAAACCACGTCTTGAGCAGGCCGGACGACAGATACAAGTGCAGATCGCTAAACTAGATGCTACTTCTGCAAAGCTAAGAGAAAGAGACTCGTCGATCTTCAACAAGGTCGTCGCGGCAATTCAGAAGCACGATACTCAGCACGCTAACATTCTTGCGAACGAACTATCAGAAGTCCGAAAAATGAACAAGCTTGTGACTCAGGCAAAGCTTGCTCTGGAACAGATAACACTGAGACTCAACACCGTTCAAGAACTCGGCGACATCGTCGTAACACTATCACCTGCGATGGGCGTTATACGAAACGTCAGATCAGGTCTAGTGAGCGTGATTCCCGAGGCAGAGGCCGAAATCGGGGAGATTTCTGGACTACTCAGCAGCATCCTCGTCGATGCAGGACAACTAGGTGCAGGCGTAATCAACTTCGAGTCTGCGAACGAAGAAGCAGACAAGATCTTGTCTGAAGCCGGCGCGGTCGCTGAGCAGAGAATGCGCGACAAATTCCCAGATCTGCCATCCTCAGTCCCCACAGGGTCAGAGGCAGCAGGTTTCTCGTAAGATAGTGGGAACCAAAAAACGAGAGCAATCTGTGCCCAAAAAGCGCAGATTCTCTCTTTCTTTTTTCTCATTTTCAATGCAAGGATTTGGAGAAAACTTCCGGACGAACCAGATATTAAATTAATGTTCCAGGAACTTGATGAAAGATCAAGGCAAATAGATTGTTTCCAGCTGAGGCGGAAGCTCTCTTCGCCTTTGTTCGAGGTGACATTCGACGTCCCTCACTTACTAACTGGATGGCTTGCCTTAGCTAAAAGATCCCAGAGATGACCGAGAACAAAAGAACATGAAAGTGTGGAGTTTTTGTTAATTGGCTCCTTCCTTGGGCGTTTTTTCTTCGAGTGACAATGACAGAGGCCTCAAAGACAAGATAAACTCCTCGCTTAGACAGATCGATAGCCAACGCAAAGAGCTTGAACAGTTGAAGTTCAGGCTCGAAGAAAGAAGGAAGGTAATGTTCGATGCGACAATTAGAGCAATCGAAAGAAATGATGAAACGAGGGCACGGGTCCTTGAAGGAGAACACGGGGAGCTTCAAAAAATTATCAGGGTGGTTATTGCATCAGAGCTCGCATTGCTTCACATAAGTGTGAGACTGGAGACGATCCGGGATGTCGGAGACATTATGTCGGTTCTTTCGAATACTTTCAAGTCAGTCAAGAAGATTGGAAAATCAGTTTCGGAGTTTGCTCCAAACATCGAGATGGCCGCCTCGGAGATTAACGGCTCGTTCTCGGATATCCTAACGGAATTAAGAATGGTTTCCCCGAATGTGAATATTTCTCTGACCGACACACCCAACGACATCTTTGAAAAGGCTCAACGCTTGATTGGAGATCGCACGTCGGAGCTGGAAAATCTGCCCAGATCACTTAGAGAAACAGCAACCGAGGAGTCCATTTTCGAAAAATCAAAAAGAATTGCATTGCTTGAAACTGGCAGTGATGATCAGGGGGAAGAAAGCGAGGACGAGTTCAAACCAGAATTGATTTCATCAGGAACCAGTTTCGAGCGCGTTTCACAGAGGGACCCTGAGAGCGCGCTAAGAAAGTACATCAGCCAGTCCACCGGTTCGAAATTTGACGCAGCTGATGCGTCAGCTCAACTCAATCTCCCTGTCGATCTTGTTGAACAAGCATACATCAAAGTCTTGTCAGACAAGCGGTTCTTCAGTCATTCTAACAGTACGAGACAGACTGGAAATTAGTGAATTCTTGGTTGATTTTTGAAATGGGTTATTCGAAATCGGTTGTAAAGAATAATGGGGAGTCTAACTGTTGAGCGACAACGCTGCTAAGGTCTTGGAGGGAGCGGCCCAGAAGTACGCTTCGGAGGCTATTCGGTTTGACTCCCAGGGCGCTCGAGGAATGGCCATAAAGAACTACCAGAACGCTATTCAGACTCTAGTACAGCTCGCCCAACTTTATCCCGATTACAAACTCAACAGCATGTATTTGCAGAGAGCCCAGCTTTACCAGGAAAGAGTAAAGGCGCTTCAATCGGCGCACGGAATAGAGCCCCCGGCCGAGGACGACATGTCTTCGGGATTCACATTCACTCCGCCGACTAGATCAGGATATTCTCCTAAGGGCACAACTCCTTCCCCTCCTGCGTCCCCGGTAGACGACAGAGGATCATCCCCGCAGGTCGTCCAGCAACTGAAGGCCAACTATAACGACCTCATAATGAAAGAGAAACCAAACGTCCGTTGGGACGAAGTAGTCGGGCTCGAAGATTCAAAGAAAGCTTTGAGGGAATCAATTATTTTTCCTGTTCAAAGACCCGATCTATTTCCTCTCGGATGGCCCCGAGGATTATTGATGTACGGGCCGCCCGGATGCGGTAAAACCCTGCTTGCTGCCGCAACTGCATCTGAGATTGACAGTTATTTTATCACCGTCGATGCCGCCTCAATAATGTCAAAGTGGCTTGGAGAGGGCGAAAAGAACGTAGCAAAGCTGTTCAATTCTGCTCGCAAATTGTTGGAAAAGGATGCAAAGTCCGTAATAGTCTTCATCGACGAGCTTGACTCGATTTTAGGATCTAGGTCTAACGAGGTCGGCGGAGAGGTGCGAGTCCGAAACCAGTTCCTGAAAGAGATGGACGGAATCTCGGATAAGGGGAAGCACATCCATCTCTATGTCATCGGCGCAACGAACAAGCCCTGGGCGCTTGATTGGCCTTTCCTCAGACGTTTCCAGAAGAGGATTTACGTCCCGCTGCCGGACATCCGAGCGAGAACTCAAATGCTCAGGCAGTATACAACGCCACTCAAGACAGATAGCGAATTGAGGATCGATGACCTTTCAAGAATGACCGATGGTTACTCCGGATCCGACATCAGAGACATATGCCAATCGGTTCAGCTGAGAGTTGTCGGGGAGCTTTTTGAAGAGGCGGGGTCTGAGAACAAAGAAGTCCAGCCGAGGGCAATCGATGTCAACGACTTTAAGGAAGTCCTGAAGTTGAGAAAACCCAGCGTTTCACCGCAAATGTTGAAAGCTTACGCGGAATGGGCTGAGAACTTCAAGGCGCTCTAGGGCTTTAGTCTTTCAGGCGTTCTCGGGAACAGGCATACTTCCCGGATATTTTCAATCCCTAGCGTCTGCATGATTGTCCGTTCAACTCCGAGAGCAAAACCGCCGTGGGGCGGTACCCCGTAGCGGAAGTTTTCAGTAAACCAAGATATCTGGGATTCGTCCAGGCCCTTGATCTTCACCTGTTCCATCAACTTGGCATGTCGGTGTTCCCTTTGGCCACCTGACGAGAGTTCCAAGCCTTTGTAAACGAGGTCAACACTTCTCGCCCACCTCGGATCGGCATCATCACGCATGACATAGAACGGCTTCACGTTGAACGGAAACCTGTTCTCAAAGAAGAAATCTGATTTTGTCTTTTCCTTTACATGCTTCGCGAGTATGGCTTCTCCCTCTCGATTAGGCTCTTCTCCGAATGGGATGATCTTGCCGTACTCTCTCAAAATGTCGTATACTTCGGGGAACCTAATTTCAGGAAATGGAGTGCTGGGCTTCTCAAGTTTCACACCTAAAAGTTCCAGCTCCTCTTTCGCCGTCTCGGATAGCTTTCCAAGAGTATGCGACACAAGATCTTCTTCGACTCGCTCGGTGTCAAGCTCATCTTTCAAGAAGCCGATTTCGACCGCAAAGGTATGGTGTTCGCAAAGGTGTTGAGGGGTATGCGACAGCTCTGCTCTCCAGCTAGGGCCCAGATCGTAAATTTTGTCCAGTCCACCTGCTATCGCGAGCTGCCTGTGAAGCTGAGGATCCTGCCTCAGGAATGCAGGGTTCCCAAAGTAATCGATCTTGAAAACCTCTGATCCTCCCTCGCTTGATCCGCCAAGAATTGCCGGGGTTGAGACCTGGATGAATCCATGATTCCGCAGGTACTCCTCGGCTGCTTCCATGAATTTCGATTCAATTTTCATGATGGCCAGGTTCCTTGGATTCCGCAGGTCAAGAACACGCCAATCCAGCCTGAGATCAAGCTGGGTTTCGACCGTTCCCGTAATATCGATCGGAAGCGGAGTATCAGATCGATTGAGAACCGTGATCGAAGTGGGATTCAGCTCGGGACCGATCTTCGCAATCTGTTTCTCGGGCACGAGTCCTTCGACTGCGATGACGTCTTGGAGATTCAGTTTCTCACTAAGGGAAAGAAGCTCGTGCGGGGAATTTTTCTTGTGCAGAGTGACTTGAGCGAGACCCGTTCGATCCCTAATTATGACGAAGCGCAAATTGGGAAGTTCCTTGACGTTCTCGACCCATCCTGCAATGACGACGTTCTTCCCGATGTTAGAGAGAAGCTCATTGACATAATTCGTGCGAATCAATTTCCGAAATCAACCCTGCAATTGAGAGTCTTCTTGAGAGATGGAAATACAGCCTAAATCAGCGATTCGTGAATTCGACCATGAGCTCCATCTCTCTGGTCTCTTTCAATATTCTCGTGATCATTTCAGTATCGTGGGGGAACCGATCGGTCTTCTTCCCCGGAATTACTACTTTGGTTAATTTGCTGCCGTCCGGCAACCAGACCGAATTCACGTTAGCGATCCTGACCGGAAAGAAGAGGTCCTCAAGCTCCTTTCTATCAGTAGTGTCAGCTTCAGTAAGCCAGACCTTCCCGCCCAAAACCTTCTCCAGCGTCTTCTGGAAAGAAGGATCCCTTCTCATGGGAGCTAGACTCCCTGGTTCAACCACGAGAACATAATCTCCGTCCACCTGAACTGCCTTTGTAAGGCTCAGTTTCGCTATATCGGACGACTTTTCAGCCGTTTTCGTCAATTTAATAGAGACATCGACGTCTGTTTTCGTCAACTGCCCCGACCTCAGTTTTGCATCGCACTTGGGACAAAGGACTCCCATGCGCGCGTCGAAAGCGCAGATCGGGGTTTTCAATTTTGAAGCACTAGGGAAATTGAGCGCCTTTGCTTAAAACTGTTTTTGGTGAGGCCTGATGTCTCAAGAGCATCTAGGGAATTGCTTTGGATTCAAACTGATCCGCCCTGGCTTCTTTACCCTAAACGCATTTATTCGAACTACAACGGAAAGTCCGAGCTCAACTCTGAATAGCCTGACTTACCAGCAGGGGAATTTCTGACGGCAGCTCGGCGACCCTGACCCCTACTGCCTCAAGTGCCTGGATCTTTCCGGCTGCCGTGCCAGAGCCCATGGAGACGATGGCACCGGCATGTCCCATTCTCTTTCCGGGAGGTGCCTGACGCCCTGCAATAAAAGACACAATTGGTTTCTTCATCCCTTTCTGTTTGATTTGCATCGCAAGCCTTTCTTCCGCGTCTCCGCCGATTTCTCCAATTACAACTAGGGCCTTCGTATCATGATCGGCTTCAAACATATCGATGATCTCCACCGTGTCCATTCCAATTATAGGATCGCCACCCACCCCCACCGCAGTCGATTGCCCTAAACCCGCATTGGAGAGGACCCATGCGATCTCGTAGGTCAGCGTTCCGCTTCTTGAGACGATCCCCACATTTCCCTTTGAAAAGATCTGGCCGGGCATTATTCCAAGTTTGCACTCGTCAGGGGACATTACTCCAGGACAGTTAGGGCCAATGATGGTGACTCCTTTGTCCCTTGCGTAGTTCACGAACTCCAGCGAGTCGTGAACTGGAACGTGCTCGGTAATGTCCACGATGAGTTTCAAGTCTGAATCTATCGCCTCGTAAACAGCATCCGCATTATACGGAGCCGGAACGAAGATGATGCTCGAATTTATCTCAGGATGTTCTGCGATTGCCTGTTTGACGGTGTTGTACACGGGAACCCCACCTACATTGCTACCTGATTTTCCCGGAGTTACCCCTGCCAGCACATTTGTCCCGTACTTCACCATCGCAAGGGTATGGGAGCTACCTTCTCTACCGGTTACTCCTTGCACCAGTACTTTTGTGTCCTTGTTTACTAAAATCGTCATTTCAAGAATCTACTCCTAATTTCCCTCACCGGCAGACTTTACCACAGCCTGAGCTGCGGCCTCCATCGAATCCAGATACGCAATTCCGTTCTCGGATAGTATCTTTCTACCCTCTTCTTCATTGGTTCCGACCATTCTGACAGTTATTGGGATCTTCAACTGGGATTCCTTCAAGGCTCTAACGAGACCGTTCGCTACGTCGTCGCACTTTGTTATTCCCCCGAGAACGTTTACAAACAGCGCCTTCAGGTTCTTTTGCTCGAGACAGATCTTTACAGCGCGGTAGACGCTATCAGCACTCGAACCCCCTCCCATGTCAAGAAAGTTAGCTGGTTTCCCACCAAAGTAAGCAACGACATCGATTGTTGCCATAACTAGACCGGCTCCGTTTCCTACAATTCCGATGTCCCCATCGAGTTGGACGAATGCCAGGTCGTTCTCGTGAGCCTCCCTCTCAAGTGGTGAGAGTTCATCGTCGACCTGGTCGTACTCCTTGTGTCTGAATAGTGCGTTATCGTCGAGAGTTATCCTTGAATCCAATGCTACGAGAGAACCATCGGTTCTGATCGCAAGGGGATTGGACTCTGCCAGATCGGCGTCAACAGAATTGAAAATCTCAAAAATCTTCGTGCAGATCGTAGCGAAATCATTTACCGACTTATCACTCATTCCAATAGAGTATCCAGCCTCTCTCGCCTCGAAAGGATGGAGCCCGACGATTGGGTCAATATCTTTCCGAAAAATCTTCTCTGGTTCAGTTTTCGCTAGTTCTTCGAGATCAACGCCTCCCTCCGAGCTCGCGATCAACGTAACTGCCCTCATTGCTCTGTCAATCGTGAAACCGAGATACAGCTCTTTCAGCGCTTTCTCCGCTTCCACTACTAGAACTGAGGTGACCTGGATTCCCTTTATCGTAGAACCAAGCATACTTTGGGCGACCGCGAAAGCTTCCTCGGGGGTGGATGCAGGCTTTACGCCTCCGGCCTTTCCTCTCCCGGCAACCAGAATTTGCGCCTTGACGACAACGGGCCTTCCAATATTGACAGCAGCTTCCCTTGCCTGTTGAGGAGTCCTACACAGAAATCCTTGAGGAAGAGGTATTCCTTTCTCTTCGAAAAGCTGTCTCGCTTGATACTCATGAATCTTCAATCGGAATGATCTCCAGTTTTTGATTTGGTTGAAAATCTGAATCCATAAAAGCTAATACTGACCCCATCTACTTCAGAAATAACCAGATATATGCAAGAAATGGGTATCGGAATAAATGCGAGTCATTCTGTACGTCAAAGGTTAAATGGGATGAGTTCCTGAGAGTACTAATCTTTAACGAAGTGTAGTAAAGAAATGCCGATTACAGATGCAACGAAAAAACAGATTGCCCAGAAGAGAAGACTTTTCTTCAAGATTTGCCTAGTATGCGGTGCGAAGAATTCTATATCTGCGACCAGGTGCAGAAAATGCAAACACCAGGCGCTGAGGCTGAAGAATCGAGCTCTCGGAGTCAAGAAGTAAACTCAATCTGCCCGCTTCCCAGCGAATGCATCAATACAATTAAAACCCTAATTTTTGAAAGCGACCACTAACTAGGGCGTGTGGTCCAGCTGGTCTAAGACACCGCTCTCACACAGCGGGAATCGGCGGTTCGAATAGCTTTAGGAGAGCACGAAAATCCGCCCACGCCCACATTTTCTTTCACCAATAGAAAGTTCTACATCTTTGAAACTACCAAGAGATTACACTTTGAATCGTCCCAGCAATTACTCCGAAACATCAGACCAGAACCTGGCTTTTCTAAAGCCGCAGTACGACGGCCACTGTATTTCGAATATCCCAGAGACAATAATTTCAATTTTTGGATCTGAATCGAGCAGTCAAGTCAATGACGATAGACTAACCCCCTACAAAGAAGTCGAAAACGTGGTTCTTCTCCTTCTGGACGGCTTCGGCGCCGGTCCAATCAAATTTGCCAGAGAGAGCTTTGGAGTAAGGTCTTACGACCGAATCTTCTCAAACGCAGCTCATATTCCTCTAACCTCGGTCTTCCCCTCGACTACCTCCTCCGCAATGTCCTCCCTTCACACGGGTCTTACTCCACAAGAGCACGGAGTCATCGGATATTCCATGTTTCTTTCGGAGCTTGGAACTATCGGTCAGATGTTGAGATTCGTTCCGATTCAGGGCGGTCGGTCGCTCTTCGATATGGGACTCGACTCTCGAAGCTTTTTCAATTCACCCACGATTCATGAAAGGCTCACGACAGACGGGGTTTCGTCCACTGTTTATGTTCCCAGACACATCATTGATAGCGGACTTTCCAGGATTACCTATCGAGGGGCCGAGATTGAAGCGCAATACAGCGTCGCCGACATGTTGGTCCGAACGAGAAAAAATCTACAAAGGAAAAAGGCAAATTCTTTCCATTTCGTCTACCACGCCTCTCCAGACACAATTTCTCATGCCAGGGGCCCTGACTCGGAGGAATTTGCGGCCGAACTGAATTCAATTTTCACTATCGTAGAGGAACAGCTTTTTTCAAAGTTGGACAAGGAGATCGCGAGAAAAACGACCCTCCTAGTTTCTGGAGACCACGGGGCAGTTCGGGTAGATAGAAATTCTATTCTGGACGTTGCCGATCAGCCTGAACTACTATCTAGCTTCAGACTGCCTCCAACCGGTGATTCTAGAGCGTCTATTCTCAGTGTAAAACCCGGAACGCAGGAGAAGGTCAAGGCCTTTTTCGAAAAGGAATATCCCGGAAGGTTCGAAGTTAAGGATTCTGCCCAGATGCTCTCTGACGGGTACTTTGGGCTGGGGAAAATAAAGGAAGAGACTTACGGGAGGATCGGAGATCTTGTTGCCCTGCCAAAATTTCACAATGCAATCGATAATTCTTACGTGGATCCGAGACACGATGAAGTACCCGGACGGCACGGAGGATTGAGTGAAGACGAGATGGCAGTCCCTCTTATTGCCACAAAACTAGCTAACTAGGAATGGTCGTACTTGCTTCCGGGAGTAGTTTCGTAAAGCTGTATTAGCACGCCGGAAGTGCTCTTCGGAGAAATGAACGCTGTCTTCCACAGTGGATCTTCGTAAAATTCGTCAGTGATTTTCAATCCTTTGGCTCTCAAATAATCAGATGCTTTCTCGACATTATCAACCTGGAACGTTAAGTGGTGCAGCCCCTCTCCCCACTTTGCGAGAAATTTTGTGAGGAAACTTTCACCATTCCCAAGAGGTTCCAACAGTTCAATCCGCTGCTTTCCCAGGACTAGCTGTGTAAACATATAGTCCGCTGTGGTGCCAGTTTCCTTGTACGTAGTTACGACACCGCCCAAAATGTCGCGATAGAACATTAGGGCGGTATTGGTATTCCGGACTGCAATTCCCACGTGATCAAACTGTTTGAAAAGATCCAGCATATAATCTAAAACAAAAATCGATTCTTCTATTAGACCTTCGGGAGAGGAAGCCGACGGCTCAATTACTGCCGGTCAGTGATTTAGCCTGAGTTGCCGCATCCTTCGTAGCCTTGAACGAAAGGCCGCAACCGCACGAAGACGCCGCGTTCGGATTGTCTATTTGGAACCCGGAAGTCTGGAGATTCTCTACGTAGTCAATCTTCGAACCCCTGAGATAGATCAGGCTCAATTTGTCAACGACGACCTTTACTCCTTTGGATCTAACTACAGCATCATCAGAGGAAAAGGAGTCATCAATCGACATACCGTAAGACATGCCCGCGCAACCTCCGCCAGAAATGTATAGTCTCAAGCCAGCCTCTGGCTTGCCTTCCTTGAGCAGCAGTGACTTGATTCTTTCGACTGCCGAATCAGTCAAAATGAGCTGCTCGGAAGTTCCCGTTATTAGGGACGACATTCTAAATCATGTATAATCGGAGATCTGGGAATATATCCTTTCTCTACGTCGACTCAGGAAGATGCCGGAGTGACGAAGGTAGTGGACTCTTCCCTTATGCCGTCTCTTGTAACAAAGAGCAGATCTACGCCGTCACCGCTTGAAACATCTCTCTTGATCGCGGAACGGATCGCGCGGACGGCGAGATCCTTTGCGTCCTCTTCCGATAGATTCTCAGAGTATCCGTTTTCGATCAGACCAATAGCAATTTCCGCTCCGGAACCGACGGTGGCGTAATCGTCAGGGATAAGAGAACCCAGCGGATCTAGAATCCAAATCGACGGCTTTGCATTTATCCCACCGATCATAACCTGAGTAATCATTGGAGCAAATCTCCGCTCGAACATCATAACAGACAGCAACTTCGCGATAGAGTTAGCAGGCAGAGGCCTTCTAAGCTCCAGCTCCCTGATCTTCACATACGATTGAAGCTCTTTGATGAGAATCTGCATGTCGCCGATCATCCCAGCGCACGCCGCACCAACTGTATCTGTAACCTTGAATGTTTTCTTTGCAGTCTTGCTTACGATAAAACCGCCGAGAGTTACACGTCTTTCGGCTCCAAGAACTAGACCGTCTTTGTAAGTAATCCCGACAACAGTAGCGCCTGGGATGTAAGACTTCATTGAACGCCATGAAAATAGCAACTGAAAACTCCAATCCCCTCGTTACCTAATTAGGCTTTTCGGGTGATCCGTCGATCTCCACGGCCCAAGACAGTTCGGACTTTTTCACCTGAATCTCACAGCCCGTCAGTTTTTTTGCAACTTCACAATTAGTCGTGAAGTGAGTAGTCAGAGTCGAAGTTCTGAATTTGCTTTTTCCGACGACGCAGCTCAGCAGAGTAACCAACATGTCTGCAAGATGAGAATCAACATTCGGAGTTGACTTGGTCTCTTTCAGAAAATCCAGCGCTGCCTCTTCCCCAACCAATTCTGCCTTTTTTCCTCTTTCTCCGAGAGAACTGCTTCCGATAAACGTGGATGAACCTCTTTTGTAGATTGTTATCGAAGAACCCGGAGAGAAAGATTCTCCCGAAGAATCTATTTCTATAACCGGTATTCCGTTTTCATGCTGTGAAAGAATATTCCCGGCGGTCTCTGCTTGTCTGCGAGCCACATGTTCAGGAAGATGCCTTGAAACGCTCAGGATATTCGAAGGAACTTTTTCCGGGAAACTGGTGTCGATCTCGAGAGGAGATGGATTTCTTTTTCTCGACGATTTCAAGGTCACAACGCCACCACCCCTTGGATAATATCCCCTGCGTTTTATCTCCAGACTAGCGTCGGCGCCTAACTTTTCGTAGATTGGCAACACCAACCTATCGAGATAGTCGATCGTAGGGCTCTTGGGGACTTCTGTTCCTCCACGAATCTCCACATTGAGATCAATGTTGCTAAAGATCGAAATTGGCATAATCGTCTGGGCAATCAGAGAGATGCTTCCTGCTGTCCCGGTGTCTATGACTTCGCTATATTTTTCGCGGACATTTCCGGGCACGAACTCGATCTCGGTAGAGCCTAAATCTGCTCCGCGAACTGTCCCTCCACAAATTCTCGACGCGACAAGGACAGACTGAAGGTGCTGGGGCTTCAATCCTGGATCTCTCCTCTTGGCCCTAATGTTGATGATCTTGATCGGCTTTTTGAAAATCGCCGCAAGGCTTATCGATGTCCTCAGAATCTGGCCTCCGCCCTCGCCGATCGAGCCGTCAATTTCGATTATCTGCAATTATTAAGAAAAAATGTCTGGCACACTTTTTAATACAACCGAGATCGGGATACCAAGTTCAAACGGTCTAACGCCGTTAGATAATGCAATAATGAGAAGACAGAAATGAAACAGACAGGCATCTTCATCGGCCGATTTCAGCCTTTTCATTTAGGACACTTGTCTACCGTGAAATACGCACTCGGCAATGTAAAGCATCTCTACATCGTGGTCGGGAGTTCGCAAAAGAGCCACGAGCCGAAAAATCCGTTCACCGCGGGAGAAAGGATTTTGATGATTCGAAACACATTGAATGACGAGAAAGTCGATCCATCCAGATATCTCATAATACCTGTACCGGATGCCACGGGGCACGCCGTCTGGACAGCTTACATCGACCAAGTCGTTCCAAAATACGAGGTGGTATTTTCAAGCGACAGGTTGACGCTGCAATTATACAAGGAAAAGGGCGTGCCGACTATTGAACCACCGCTTTTGGACCGGCCGAAATTCTCCGCGACTGAAGTGCGGAAGAGAATAGTGGAGGGAGGCAAATGGAAGGGACTCGTACCCAGCTCTGTCGTGAGAATAATCGATCCTATCATAGCAAAAGGTAGATTCGATGGCCTGGAATGAGGCAAAAGTTATCTCTTAGCTCAATCCACTTTTCATTCACTTGAAACTTGCCGAGTGTCTTCACTTGAAAGACAGAGTCCTCAGTCTGGATAATCGCATCCGCTACTTCGGCTACATGGACAATCGGCAGGGGATGGTCATCAGCGAGCTTCGTAATAAGGAAGAAAATCATCCTGGTGAAACTCAGCTCGTGAGAGATCTAACTTTTTTCAAGGGAGCGATGGCCTCCTGGTCGCTTTATTTTGGTCAGGTACGCTATGCGGTCGTCAGCCACGATAGATTCATGATCGTATTGATTCCAGTAGAAGCGGGTCTAGTGATTGTCACCGCGGAATCCACCCTTCCTTTAGAATTCGTCGAGGATCTTTCTCACGTAGTCCGAGAACAGCTCGTTTCTGGCAAAGTTTAGAAAGTCTCTTGGAAACTTTTCTCTCGTTTCCTCTTGAGAAAACTCGTCATGATACCGGGACCGACAAACGTTCCGGACCGAGTCACGAACGCGATGCTATCCCCCATGATCAACCATCGGGGCGAAGAGTTCCACGATTTGTATCGAAAGGTAAGGATCAACTGCCAGAAAGTTTTCCAGACATCAAATGAAATCTTAGTGCTGTCCGGATCAGGAACAGCTGGGGTGGATGCAGCCGTAGGATCGATCTTCACTACGGGTGATTCTGTCGTCGTGCCTAACTTCGGCGAGTTTTCCGGGAGATTAGGAGATTCGGCCAGTTACACAGGCGCTAATGTACTTAGGCCTCAATGTGAACTGGGTGAAGCTCCCAGATCGCCGAAGTAGAAAAGGCCTTGAAGAGCGTCGACAAGGTCAAAGCGTTGTGCGTGGTCTTTAACGAGACTTCCACCGGAGTTACCTGGCGGAAGCTCGTCGAGCTCGGAGAACTTGCAAGGAAGCACGGTGCACTCTTCGTTGTTGACGCGATCAGTGTGTTAGGCGGCGAAGATCTCTCGGTGGACAAGTTGGGCGCAGATATTTGCATCGCCGCCAGCCAGAAATGTCTCGCAGCGCCACCTGGCCTCGCTGTCGTTTCCTTCAGTCCGGAAGCAAAGAAGGCGATGCAAGGAATGAAGCCGCGGAACCAGTACTTTGACATCCCAAAATACTTCCAGTTCGCGGAGCACGACGAAACTCCATCGACGCCGGCAGTGCCGCTTCTCTTTGCGCTGGACGAAGCTCTGAAACTGGTGCTGGAAGAAGGGATCCAGAAAAGATTCCACAGGCACGAACTGTGCGCCCGAGCTTTTTACTCCGCATTCGAATCACTCGGTCTTAAGGCGTTCGCCAGGGAGGAATTCAGATCCCGGACAGTGATCGGAATAAACTATCCGCCGGGAGTAGAAGACAAGAAATTTAGAGCAATGCTCGACGAAAGGTTCGGAATAACAGTCGCCGGGGGATTTGGAAAATTGAAGGGAAGCATGTTCAGAGTTGGAAGCATGGGCGAGATCAACGAAAGGATGGTTACGGTTACTGTGGATTCGATAGCCCAATTGCTGAAATCTTTCGGGTTTGATTGCGATCCATCAGGGGCTCTGTCTTCAGTTTGGGAAACTCTGAAACCTCTCGGCCACCCATAAAGTTTTAACGATATTCGAGAAAAATCAATTTTGAAATGACCCTTGAGAAGGACTCCCTGATACTGGCCGACTATACTGCCAAGATCAAGGACACTGGACAGATTATCGACACGACCCGGAAGGAGGATGCCGAAAAGGCGGGCGATGCCGATCCGACTAGGACTTACGAGCCCCGGCTGATTGCCGTCGGTGAGGGTTGGGTTTTGAAAGGTCTGGATGAGGCGCTGGAGAAAGCAGATCCAAACCAGACCATCGACGTTGAACTAACTCCTGACAAGGCCTTCGGCGTGAGAGATCCGAATAAAGTTTCTCGCATTCCGATCCGCAAGTTTGGCGAAAAGGCGTCGGAGCTGTCCATAGGGGCGGAAGTTGAAGTTGACAACCGCATGGGCATCGTAAGGTCACTGGAATCTGGAAGAGCGATCGTTGATTTCAATCACAAGTACGCTGGAAAGACGCTTCTTTACAACGTCGATATCAAAGAAAAGGTAGAGTCGAGAGATGCCCAGATTCAGGCGCTGATTCACCGCAGACTCCCAGTTGAAAAGGACAAGATCAAGTTTGAATCCGCAGGTGAGGAAGAAGTAAAGATCACTATTCCGAATGATTACTTTTTGCTCGAAGGATTGCAGATTATAAAGAGAGGTATCAGCTCCGACCTTTTCAAATTCATCAAACCGCTCTCAAGAGTGACTTTCATTGAGACCTTCGAAAATCCTGCGATGAAGAAAGAAGAGGAAGCAAAGCCCGAAGCAACAGCAGAAGCTGCTTCTCCAGAGCCGCAGGCGGAAAAGATGGAAGCTGCACCCAGCACCCAACCGACGAAAACAGCCTAGTCTCTGAGAAATCAAAGTGTGCTCGAGCTCGGCGATCTCATTTGGAGATCTTAGATCTATCGGCTTTATGAGTACTTAGTCGATCGCTCTAACTCGTGCAAAAGTCACTGCAGACCCTGCTATTTTTCTCGTTATCCATATACTAGTTCCCATTGATTCAAAAAGAAAAAATCTGCCGTTTCGCAACCGCGCGTGCCTTTTGACGGGAGAGCTGCGTTCAAGCTCTGTAAGCTCAGAAGAGCTCGTTTTAAGCTGTTATACAAAGAGGGGGGCCCCCTAAGAGGAGTTCTGCAACCGTGTGTATACTCAGCAGATTATCTGTAGCTCAATCAGAGCTCGAAACGCCGAGTTAGACTAGGGGATGACGCCGACATCCCGAGCGAGCTTGCGGGCAGAAGCCTCGGTCAATTTCGCCTCTTCCAGGATGGTATACCTTTCTCTTCGAATTGATCGCGCGAGGACAAGGGCCTTTATGATCTCTTCGCTGCTCGCGCCAATCTCGCTCGCCTTCACCGGACTGCCGATGATCTTCAGCGACTTTCTGATTTCCCCGTAATCGAGACCGTGCAGCTTCGCCATCATGATCGTCCCCATCCCGCATTTTTCCCCGTGCAGTCCCTTTCCGGGAGCGACGATGTCCATGGCGTGGCTGAAGAGATGCTCCGAGCCGCTGCATGGCCGGCTGCTTCCAGCAATGCCTGCCGCAACTCCGGAACTTATCAGCGCCTCGACGACGACGCTGATTCCCTCTTCAGTGATTGCCGAGATCATATCAACGTCTTCCATGATCATGTTGGCGGAAAGTAGCGCGAGATTTGCGGAGTACCTGCCATAATATTCTCCCGTCTTGATGTGGGACAGTTCCCAGTCCTTCACCGCGGTCTTTTTCGATATCAGGTCGCCGCACCCGCTCACCAGAAGATTGTGCGGAGCTCTAGAAATCAGGTCGGTATCTGCGACAATCGCGATCGGGGGTTTCGCGACGAGGGAGTAAGGCCGGTCGAGTCCCTTTACGGAACCGAACGGACTCGAAATCCCATCGTGCGACGCGCTCGTCGGCACGCTGACGAAAGGTATCTTCGAATTGAACGAAGCTAGTTTTGTAATGTCAATCGATTTGCCCCCACCCACTCCAATGAGGAAATTTGCCTGCTCGCTTTTGGTGAGGGCGGAGACCCGTTCGACTTCCGCGAAGCTCGAAGGCCCGACCAATTCCCAGCTGCAGGAAAACCCACTTTCCTTCAGCGAGCTGTTGACAGGTCCCGAAACAATATCCCTGACGTTGGGACCGGACAGGATTATCGCCCTGCCGCCGAGCTCAAGATCCTGGAGCGTTTCTCCGATTTTTCCGATGACTCCACTGCCGACGACGACTATCCTGGGCAGTTCCATTACGTGCGCCGGCATTCTAAATCACTGGGAAATTACGGACTTTTCTGGTATCGGGCTCGGAAAGTTATTTAAAGGACGTGACACGCAATTGGAAAATGTCGGCTTTTCCGAGTACTCAAACTGGGTTTCTGGGAGTATTCGGGCGCGTTCTTGAAGTCGAAACGAGCTGATAATTTGTCCCAAAAAGTGTTTCCACCAAATAATGCTAGGAACGGAGTAGTTGACCGAAGAAAGGAAGTAGACGCTCTAAAATATCACGGAACGACCACGGTCGCTCTGACGTGTTCTGATGGGGTCGTCTTGTGCACGGATACGAGAGTCACTGCTGGTTACCTTTACATCGCTCACCGCCAGGGCAAAAAAGTCCACCGGATCGACGACCACGTCGGTGTCACGATCGCGGGAACTGTCGCAGAAGCTCAGAGCATGATTGACACGCTAAAGTATTACGCTAATTTGTACAAGCTTGAAAACGAAAAGCCAATTCCTGTTAAATCGCTCGGACGGATTTCGGCAAACATCTTCTTTCAAAACAGGTACTATCCGTTCATCGCTGATTTTTTGATCGGCGGATGGGATTCGATCGACGGGAACGTGGTCTACAGCGTTGACTTCTTCGGTGCTCTAACCAAGGAGGACGCAGTTTCAACCGGCAGCGGCTCTCCGGTCGCCTACGGTATCATCGAAGACCAGTACCGAAAGGGCATGAAAGTTGACCAGGTCGTTCCCATTGCGATCCAGGCTGTCATCGCCGCGATCAAGAGAAACGCGGGAACCGGCGACGGGTTTGACGTTGCCGTCATAACGAAGGAGAGCGGTTATCGCGAGCTCTCAAAACAGGCGAAGGAAAAACAATTGTCGGCGATACCCGGTAGTAGAAATTAAGGTTGACCGAACGGGATAACGTAATAGCGCAAATTCTCAATCATATTCCACCAACAGCCGAGATAACCAGGGTCGAGTATGAAGGGCCGAGGATCGCCCTATACTCCAAGAATCCAAAGTTTCTCCAGCAGAACAGCTACATCGTCTCTGATCTAGTTAATTTGGTAAAGCGCAGGCTTGTCGTCCGTACTGACAAGTCTATCCGCAAGGAAGAGCAGGACGCCCAGAAGCTGATCATGCAGAGCGTGCCCGCCGAAGCGGGAGTTGAGAACATTTTCTTCGACGGCGCAATCGGAGAAGCGACCATGGAGGCGAGAAAGCCTCTTCAGTTGACAGTCGAGAAGGGATTCAACCCGATTGAGCTCACCGACAAGACGGGCTGGAAGATCAGGATCAGAAAACTCCCGCACATTCCGTGCATGAGCATCAAGAACATCAACAACACTCTGATGCAGAGCGTGGCTGAGAGGACCAGATTTTTCAAGGACGTGGGCGAGAACATTTTCCGCCCGAGACTCAGCCAGGAATCCGAGATCAGCATCCTCACTCTCGGCGCGTTCGAGGAAGTCGGAAGATCCTCGATCATCGTCAGCACTTCTGAAAGTAAGCTGCTGCTCGACTGCGGGATCCATCCGGGCGCTAGAAATGCGTGGAACGCTTTTCCGAGGCTCGACTGGGCCGACATCGAACTGGACGAGCTCGACGCCGTCGTTATCAGCCACGCGCATCTCGATCATACCGGTTTCCTCCCCGCCCTGTTCAAGTACGGCTACAGCGGCCCGGTTTACTGCACAGAGCCCACGCTTCCTTTGATGACTCTGCTTCAGGGAGACATGGTCAAGATCGGAGAGATCGAGGGAGGCCGACAGGTCTACAGCCAGCGTGACATCAGGGAAGTGATCAAGCACACGATTACTGTGCCTTACGGTCTTGTGACAGACGTAGCTCCAGATGTAAAGCTGGTTTTCAACAACGCCGGTCACATCCTCGGATCGGCGACCGTTCACTTGCACATCGGCGAGGGCGCTCACAACATCGTCTACACCGGTGATTACAAGTACGGAAAGACACAGCTCCTCGAGCCGGCCTTTTGGAATTATCCCAGGGTCGAGACTCTAGTGACAGAGTGCACGTACGGGTCAAAAGAAGACATCATGCCGTCGAGGGACGAAGTCGAGACAAACTTTACGAATCTGATCAACGATACTTTGCGCCAGGGAGGAAAAGTACTGATCCCGATTCCCGCCGTCGGTAGAGCTCAGGAAATCATGCTCGTGATCGACCACTACATGAGGGAAAAGAAGCTTGTCGAGGCACCTGTCTTCATTGAGGGGATGATCTCGGAAGCGACCGCGATCCACATCGCCTATCCGGAGTACCTTTCCCGTGAATTAAAATACAAAATCCTGGAGGAGGATGCGAACCCGTTCAATTCGGAATTTTTCACGGTCGTGGAACATCCGAGCAACAGGGAAGAAGCTCTACGCGAGGGCGGTGCGATAATCATGGCGACATCGGGCATGCTAGAAGGCGGGCCCGTAATAGAATATTTTTCACAGCTGGCGAACTCCGAAAAAAATCGGGTGCTCTTTGTTTCGTACCAGGTTCAGGGTACGATGGGAAGAAGAGTCTTGGACGGATCGCATCAGGTCAGCCTGTTGGGCGAGGGCGGAAAGATCAGGGTCATCGACGTCAACTGCCAGGTGAATAGGATTGAGGGTTTTTCAGGGCACAGCGATTACAATCAGATCATAAGGTTCGTCCAAAAATTAAGACCCAAGCTCCAGCAGATTTTCGTAAACCACGGAGAGAAGAGAAAGTGCGAAACGATGGCGTACACGCTGTCCAGAATGTTCAAGATTCCAGTTTTTCATCCCAGCGTGGAAGAAGCGATCAAGATTCGGTAGATTTTTCCCCGCGCCAGATTTTTACTCCGGGCGGAGTAATTACAATCCTCTCTTCTCCGAGACGGGCGATATCCCCGCCGAACGCGATCGTGAAGTCAGTCAGTTCCTCGATCGTGGATTTCAGGTCCTCGATGCTTTTCTGCGCAAGAGGAGTTATCTTCAATATTACGATGGTGCGATTTTTCACGTCTTCCTTGATGTGGGCAATCTCATCTGCATTCTTCAAAGGAAAGGCTTTCAGCAAAATCTGGGGTGTGGGACGTACAGTCTCTGTCGAGGCGTGCGCTCCCGCAGAGTTTGACAAGTTCAGTATACCCCGCCTGGAATAGGGAGTGATTTCCCTCTTAAAACCGTTATTGATATGAAAATCAGCTTATTTCCTTCAGCATGCTCCAGTACTTGTCTCCTGCGTAGTGCAGGTTCTCGATCACGACTCCTTTTTTCGCCGATTCAACCTCGGCCTTCGAGGCCTTTGCAAGTCCGACGGCAATCGCCTTCCCGTATTTTTCCTCCTTGACTACGACGAGATCGCCGGCGTTGAAATCACCCTCAATTTTAGTGATTCCGGGCCTCATGATATTGGCCCCACTGACCACGAATTTCACCGCCCCGCTGTCAACAGTTACGACGGGTCGGGTTGGTAGAAGCCAGGCGTCCTTGAGGAGGGGAAAGAAAATCTGCCCGGAGTCTTTCTCATCTTTTTTCTTTTTCCTGCTCCCCAGATAGATCTTCTCATTCTCGTCAAAGATGATCGCTATACTTGGATCGTCTCCCTCTGCGATCTTCAGGTCCTTGGACTTGATCGGCTGGACATTAGGGAATTTCGAGAGGCTCTCGCTAAGCTCATCCCTCGAGCTCTTCGACATATGGTACGTTCTCATTAAGAAACGGTCATCGCAGATTCGTCTTCCGGCAAATAATGCTTAATAAGCTTGATCAAAAGAAATGGGCGGTTCTACAGGATCAGGATGGATTGAAATGTCTCAGGACATGGCTGTTCGAGTTCTAGATGAGAGCGTCGGAAAAATTGTCCTGATCAAACTTAAAGGCGGCAAGGTCATCAGAGGTAATCTGCAGGGGTTTGACCAACACATGAATTTGCTTCTTGAATCTTCTGAGGAGATTGTAGAGGAGGGTAAGACCAGTTCACTCGGGACTATCGTAGTTCGAGGGGACAATGTGGTTATAATTTCCCCGCCTCCGAAGGGATAAAGCCGGAATTCTGTTTAGTGTGAGATAGTATGAGAGGAACTTCTTCGATGGGAAAGATGGGTCGGAAAAAGACCCACATTAGGTGCAGGCGGTGCGGGCATCACTCTTATCACTTGAGGTACAAGAGATGCTCATCGTGCGGATTTGGCGCCTCAACGAAAATGCGACAGTACTCTTGGATGACTAGGTTCCGCGGTTAGAATCTGTCCCCAAAGGGAATTGCATTTTTGTCTGCAAGTGAAATCATCATTGCCGCCGGCAGCGCGGCGGTCGGCGTAGCCGCAGGATCGATCGCCGTCTATTTTTCTAGGAATAATTCAAATCAAAAGCCCGAAGTTACAACTGAATCTAGCCCCGCTACCACTGAGCCGAAAGATGCCACTCCAGCTCCTACCGAATCTTCTTCTGTTCTTTTGACCAACGCTAATTTGTCGAGGACAATTCCGAAAAGCGAACTAGAAAAAAGCAAGCGGGAGCTCCGAACTCTAATTTTAGAGAAAGAGTTGGTATCGGCGGCCCTGACTCGCCTATACGAGGCAGAGGCTGCTAAAGAGATTACGAAAGCAGAAAGGGAAATTCTCGGCGCGAAGTACGTCGCGGAGCTAAAGTCGCTCGATGACAAAATCACGAAGATGGACGCCTTCATTCAAGTTGGAGATTTGGAAACTCTCCGAAACCAGCTCGTTCAGCTCGTTGAGCAGAAGATAGATGCAATTGAAAGGCGGATCGAAAGTACGAGGAAGCTCAGCTGAACCCCTTATCGCTGAAATGACTCAAAAGCAGCCTTCGCCCCCGGTAATTCAACTCCCGTCCATCGACGAGTCGCAGAGGGGAACTCCAGTACCGGATATTTCCGACATGCTTCAGAACGAAAAGCCATCACCGCGTATCGACCCGATGGCCGAGCACCAATCTGACGTGCCAGTAATTCCAAAGGCGTCCTCGGCGGTTTCGATTCAGGAAAGGAAAAAACCTGCGGACAAAGTTGAGGAACTTCAGAAAGAGCTACTGGAAGCACTTGACAGACTCGAAAGATTAGATGTCGATAGCGCTTGAGTTCAGGTCTTGACGCCGCGTTCCAGAAGATGGCAGAGAGTGCGGCCCAAAGTATTGTTGCCGGCGAGACTCTGGGGTTGGGAAGCGGGTCAGCGGTTGCCAGATTTGCCAAGGCTCTCGGTGAGCGAATAAAGTCAGAATCGATCAGAATTTCAGTCGTGCCCTCCTCGATGCAGTCCTTCATGCTGGCGCGAGATAGTGGGCTTGATCTGGCAAAGGATTCTGGACGATGTCCTGAATCAATCGATGTTGTAGTAGACGGTGCGGACCAGATTTCTCTTTCAACGAGGTCGATGATCAAGGGTGGCGGCGGCGCCTTGCTCAAAGAAAAAATACTGATTTCGGCCTCGAAGAGATGCTACATCTTGGCAGACCAGTCCAAGTACGTGAAGAAGCTCGACAGATCGGTTCCGGTAGAAGTAGTCCAGTTCTCGTACCTTACGACATCAAGTGAGATAAGGAGAAAGTTCGGTGCAGATCCGGTTTTGAGAAAACTGGAAAAGGGATATCCATACTATTCTGAATCGGGGAACATTATCTTGGATTGCCAGTTTCCGTCGGAGATCTCTATCCCGCGGGATCTTGAGAAAGAAATCAAGATGATCCCTGGCGTCGTTGAGTGTGGGCTGTTCAACACCGAAGTCGAAAAGTTCTTCCGAGCAAATCAGGACGGAACTTTCGACACGCTCTGAACGAAAGAGATCCGGTGTCTCGAAGAGTACGAGTGAAGCAGACTGCTCGTAATTTCGCCGGCGATCTTTAGCATCGTGGGTTTATCTGTCATCAGAACAAATTCCTCCTTCCCTTGAAGGTCGGCGCATTTTGAGCCAAGGTCCGAATTTTTTATCTCCTCAAGCACAGCCCGCCATGCATACGGCTCTCTCGCTGTAGCCCTGTGGTGCTGTTCCTTCCACGCATAGAGGATCGATTCATCTGCCAACTCGGAATCTCTCAGGAGGACTCTGATTAGATCTTGCAAAGAGTCCCAAATATCTACCGAGTGTTCGTTGGAGAGAACTCGTCCGGATTCTTCCTCGCAGATGATCGCGAACTTTGGATTTCCCATCTGAAATCTGATGCGAACGGTTCTCTAGAATCTAGTAAGATTGATTCTCGTCGTGCGGTGCCCTTCTCGTCTCGGATCTGGCCCGCATGAACCTCACAATTATGGGCAGGAGAAAAAGTAACAACAACCCGTAGAGCGGCTCGTATATCGCCAGAGCAATGGAAGCTCCTATCAGAACTATGACGGCGATCAGTATTGTTCTCTGCTGCTTTTGCTCCTGAGGAGATTGGCCCTGCCTATATTGGGGTTGAGAGAATCTATCGGGCCTCCGGTACGTCTTGTAATAATCCTGACTTTCGAAGCTCGGCTTTCCAGATCTCTGCCTCAGAAGTAAAAATCCTAGAACGACCAATATCACCGCTCCACCGAAAGATGCGAGGATAACGGGAGTGATGAGGTCCGCCATTTTCTCCGCAGATTACTAAAAAGAGTAAAAGACGTAAAAAGTCTTTCCCAAAATTAAGAACGCCAGCCCTACTCCTGTAGTATGATCTGTAAGTCTGAAGAAAGGTAGAATCCCTGCGCGAATCATTCGCAATTGAAAAGTGTGGGCCGGACCGTATTCAGACCAAAATGGGTTTAAGTCGAGTTGGAATTTGAAACGATTTCGTCTCGGAAAAGAGCCTGCTTTGCAGATACAGAATAACTTAACCACGGTAAAAACAATTACTGCGTATGCAGTGCCCGTTTACTCAAGATGATATAAGAACGTTGATTGGAACACGTAAGCTCTTACTCCTAAAGCGTGGATCAAGAAAATATCCAGGAAAGCAGACTTTGAGCTTCTATCTTCCAATTTATGATAGCGAGGTAAAAGAGCTTGGGCTTACAGAACAATCGATGGTACGCGCGGAGATTGCGCGGGTCGAACTGCGCCAGGACTTGAAAAGACCAGCGTTTGAAATTCAGGATCAGTTAGACAAACTCCGACTATCTATCAAGAAGATTATGGACGGCTACGATGATGAAACAGCGATTCGCAAGTCAGTTCTTATGCCGAAGATTCTCAAAGTTCTTGAGATCGGTGACGAATCAAAACCCATCCCAGGCGGAGTTCCGAGTAAAGCACGTCAAGCAAGAACGAATCTCTGTCGACGAACCAACACAAAATTAGGAAGCCGAAGAAGTTCGAGGCCTGCGTAAGTTCCTTCAGAATTGCCAGTTATTGATCATTTCTAACAAGTGCGAAAGTAGATCGTCACAAAGAAAATTTTGAGGTCTGATAAATCGACGAGGGCCGCATCCAGTGTAACTTTAGATTGTGGGCCGATTCGTAATTCTGGTTCAATCGAGAATAAACAAGATCTTCAAAGTCAGATGATTTTACCTCCCACCAATTTACATCTGCAAAAATCGGAAGATATTCAATGAGATGCTTTCGGACAGATTCACTTTTGACCGCTAGTCTTTGACACGAAACGAGTCTCAGTCGTCTACTTGTTTCCTGCGCCCTCGCGGTATAGCTCTACAATCCACGATTGCAAGTCAGAGAGCTGGTCTGAGCTTAGCATACCAGGAAGTCCTTTCTCAAACCTCATCCGAAGTTGAGTGAGACAAAGACCGCACAACATTTGATAGGTTGGTGGATCCCCGTCGCCAGAAATAGAATGTATCCAAAGACCGAAGCGCGCGCATCTGCGAATCTTTTGACACCATTCGCAAAGCTGCTGCTGGGCTTCGGACTTTGAATCTGGCGTGTCAAATGTTAGTGTAATTAGGTCCCTGATTTCTTGTTGAGAATCCTCGTTGTACAACTCTGGTGAGATCACAACTGGAACGGGGATGCCCCGTTGGCTTATTTAATACTACGAGAATTCCCGAGGTGCGCGGGGGTGCTGACTGGGGATATGTTAACGGAAAAAAAGCTGAAAAACGAAAGACTCTGTCCTCGCTGCGGTAAGTACGGCGAGCGTCGTGTCTGCAAGCGAAAAAATTCTGGTCGGCAGTTTATCTATTTCGACCATGATGAGAAGCAAAACGTAATGAGAACAACGACAAAGCGGTGCTACATCTCGAAAGCATTGATATTGAAAATTCAACGCGAAGAAGAAGCCTATGTTGCAAACTATGTCGACGCTGAACACGAAGCTCTACTTCAAAGAAAGGATCAGCCGTTTTTTCGATGGCAACCAGAAATTAGGGCGTAAGTAAAAAATGGTAACTCAGCCACCAACTAAGATCGAGAGTGCGAACAATCAAAGAAAGAGCGTTTACATCCATATGCCCGAGGCAGAGGCTAATCTCCTGCAAAGAGAGGCGCAAAAACGGGGGTTCCGAAGCCCGAGCGATTACGTGCGGTCGCTATTAAAGAAAGACTTGGAGAGCTCCGCGCTTAACGCTGATACTCACAAGGTGCCACAGAAAGAAGAATCTCCCCAAGAACTGAGAGCTCGTTTAACTCAGATGGCGGGGGAAATCAAGACCAACGACTTGGGAAATGGCAAGTACGAAGCTCTAATCAATGTCCGTGAGCTGATCAGATATGGAGATGAAAAAAAGCACCCGTTCCTAAAAGAGCTCGACCCTTCCCTGCGAAATTACAGGGAGAAGCTTCGAAGTGGTAACGAGCCGCCACTCACCGAAGTAATACTAGCAAAAATTTGTGAGGCAATTTTTGACTACGTTGTTGTCAATAGGGGAACTCTACCCCTTCCTTCGGGGAGATTGGTGCTGATCACCCAAAAAGACGTGGAGAGATTTCAGATGCTCGGGAAGATCGGTTTATTCGATCTCGAAGAAGTAAATTCTAAAGTGTTGGCTGAAAGGAAGAAGGATTATTGCGTAGAGAGAGATTTGAAGGTCGGTGCGGACGATAAACCGGGCGATGAAAATGACCAGACCGAACTAGCACCCAATGAGTCTGGCGACGACCTGGTCGACGAAGATTCTTATGAAGAGGAAGAAGAATGAAAGCCTCAGTTGTTCTTTGCAATATTTGATTTGTAGCGTTTTTTGGTTCTTACACCTATCTCAATCCCGGCTTAAAGTCTCCGTCTGAAATTCCCAGTTCTTTCTCTAACTCTACTGCTTCCATTTCCATAAAACTTCTTGAAGCGCAGGGAAACTCATCCAGAACGACTAAAGCGATCTCAATCTCATCACGTCCGAGCCTGGAAAGCGGATCGTCGACGACCATCAGGAAGAGTCGGTCCTTCTTTATCCCCTCGGTGGTCCGAGGACCCCATTTTTCGATAAGCAAGTGAAGAGATCTGGTGCCAGTAATCAGATCGTTTGTCAGGTGTAGCGGGGCTTACCAACTCGAGCTCGACGCTGACCTCTCCTTCGGCGGGAAACTGCTGGATGAAAGATATGCAGCGCCTGATCTTCACTTCTGAAAATTGTAAGCAGCGGATGAGCGCGCGCGCTTGAGACTCGAATCGCTATGTAAAGGCACTCAAATCGAATCTGCCAGGATCGTGCGTCTGGCAGCTGGCAGATCGCCGAAAGCACTGCTCTAGGTGAGGTATTTTCGGCACAGTGGATATATGTTCCAGGTTTCCATGATTTTTTTGGCCCCCTTTGAAAAAAATGGCAGGTGATGAGAGGTCGTCCCGCGACACAATCAACAGCGATCCCTGCTTTCGCAGATTGATTTCCCTTAGCCCAAGGCACACCGATTGGTTTTCGGCGATGGCTCTCTTGAGATCTTTCCACCCACAAAATCCACTTCCTTTTCTTTCAGTCTTATTTGTAGAAAGGATAAGGTACTGAACCGATTTTGTGGGCCATGGCGCATTTGAAAGGTACCGAATCGGTCGATAGGTACCGTATTTGCACCCTTTCTCAAAAAATGTCAGGGGGATGCGAGTTCTCCCTGAGATGTCAGACAGTCGTCCAATGGAGCAATACTGGCAAAGCCAGGGCCTTCTTTCGTCGACAAAGAGATTGCGGCCTTTGAGGGTGACGTAACTCTCTATGAATTAGATTGCCATGCCTTTAGTGAGTTGAAACTCTGCCAAGAAGTTGTGGAATTGGTTAGAGTGCGCCCCAACCCACGAATTCATTTGACACAGTGCGGTCGCCGAGCATTCGACTTTAGGTTCAAATCCCACGCGGTCAAGCCTTTGGGATTGCCAATTCGTGTTAGAGAGACCCGATACTAAGGCACTAGCGTACTTGAATGAGTCGACCGCGTTTTTTGTCATCGGAAATGGTATTATCCGGATCCTGAGGAAAGTAAAGTCGCTTACAAAATCGTCATAATCAACAATTTTCAGTATCACGACAAGAATGGCACAGGTACTGTAACCAATGTCCCAGACTACAATACGCCGGTATTCTTTGCCTTCGAGAGAGCAGATTGGATGATCAAAGCATAAGCAAAGATATTAGTTCTCGTCATTCAATCGCGAATGATCCATCCGAGCGCTCCCTAGCATTCTATGTTGGGAACGGATTAGTTAGGCGGTCGATTATATCGTGTAGTGAAAAACCAATATCCCTTTCTCGAAGCAACTTGACCAAGGCAATCCTCAGATAGTTGTGCAATTTCAGAGAAAGCTGGTCCAGATTCATGGATACTTTAGATTTCGTTCGTTCATTTGAAATCTGTTCTCCATGTGCAATCTTGCTTCTAACGTCATAAGCATATTTGAAGAATTCAAAGATCTCGTGTTTATCCGCAACTGAATCTCCAATCAAGTTAGCCGATCGAAGGGCCAGCCGCAAATTTAACTCGTTTCTCTCCGGAAGCAGGAGATTCTCGAAGGCAACCATACAATCAATTATCCTATCTTCCGGTCCAATCCTATCGTAAAAGAAATTGAATCTGCTAAGTGCAATGTGAAAGTACGATTTTTGATACGACAAGAACTGTTTATAGAAATCTTTGAAGAGAAACGCCTCGGGCTCCTCGAGCGTGTACTTTGGTCCTGGATAAGGCATCTCGTAAGAGAATCCGCTCTTAGCTGGTCCCGGCATAGGACACCACTCTTTTGAGGCGGTGACAGTGAACCGAGTCCCCACGAATCCAGGCTTGAGGAGTCTTAACGCAGTTTGCAAGTTTAGTTGAGTGAAATGAATGGTCTGTCCCGCGACCGAAGACGCTCCAATATCCGCTCCCTTTGGAATAAGTGAGTCGTGTGCAATCCCGTATTCCGATTGAGCCAACTGTGACCCCATAATGAAGCCCCCGAAGCTATCTTCAATACAATCACGTTCGGGTTGCGAAAGCCTGCGTATGCAGAGCCCAGGTGCTATGTCGATAGATTGTGAAATTTCCTTCCAGATTGAATATGGGGGTCAATGAAGTGATGCGATGGAATCGGAGTAAAGATAATTCTCTCGCTGCAGGTAAAGGATATCGAACACCCTGTCGTAATAGTCAGCAGTGGAGATAACGTGAAGATAATCGTAAAGCAATCCATCGACCAACCCGCTTGTAGGATAAGTAGTAGACATGTGTGGGCTCGACACCTTAATGTTGACACTTCCCGAAGTTTCCGGATTCCTCTCCAGAAAGTCGATGCAGTCCTTAAACGATTGAAGCGTATTTATTCTATAACCAACCCTCTGCCTGAACTGGTTAGAGGATACGACTCGAATATCAGATGAGAACATGTAGTAAGGTGGCACCTCTGTTAGCAAAACAATTCCCTTAGAAAGTTCATCCCTGCAAATCTCGAGGGCATCAACGAGGAATCTTCGATAATGTTCCTTGAGGGCAGAATTCCTTTCCATTCGTCTCGACCGCGCGCGCTACTAAAGTGTCAAAAGTCGAAAGGAGGGAAGCTGAGGAACTAGTATGTTCCTGCTCTGTCTATTCCCGGAACCATTCCTGCTCTCCTTCATTCTTTCATATACTCCATTTCCGACGCAGAACCGATATTGAAAGCTTCAGATCTTACATAATGTTCCGTCTTCTGCCGAAAAGACGGATTGTTGAACAACGAATGAATGGCTTTCAATACTTCATCCCAGTCTTGTTTTTGACTGAACGTTATGATGAGAGAACCGACCAGGGACGGTTAGCGCGCGCGCTTCAGATTCCTTCTAAATTCTGCGTTAAACGCTTATGCTAGAGTTTCATCATTGACCAGCGCGCGCGCTGCACCCCAAAATCGTCAATATCTATTTGCGTTTGACAATATGAAGTAGATCTGATCGGACTTGTCAGTCAACTCAGAGGGAATTGCCGGGAACACCTTGCTAATCTTTCTCTCACCTGTCAGAGGAGTTAAGATGGCAGAGTTCGATCTTGCAGCAGCAATGATTCTTGCAGACAACTCAATGTTCTCCTTCACCTTTTGAAAGGAGTCTGAGAGTAAGGCATGGGAAAGGTTTTGGCTAGGAGAAATTGCAATAACTATCATAGGGCCTGGGGTAATTGCATCGAGTCCTCCCGAAGAAGTGCATTCCCTCGCTGACCATAATGGTAATTTTCTTCCTTCTACCGTGGTTCGCTACTGCAGTTCATTTTAACTCGAGTGCGCAGGCTCCACCCGTTATAGACTGCTACCTTTCGGAAAAGATCGCAATCAACAATGCATCTGACTCTTACACGAGCCTTTACGCCATGATGTACTTGTTCGACAGTTGCCAAAACAACTACAATGTAAACGGAGATACCACGTTTTCACCGGGTAATTTGTACCAAACATTCAGCACAAGTGCAGGCATTTTCTCAGGAACTTACAATGATTCACAGGGCCACCATGGGACTGCGAAGGTTATTCCAAATGCCACTTCAAATAATATCGGAATATCCAATCCTTTACTGACCGTCCTAATCCCGCCTTTCTCGAATTACACACTTGAGTTGACAATCAATACCAGCCAGGCTTATCTTTCAGGACAGGGCCTCCTGGATGTTTTTGGCTTTGCGCAAAGAACACCTGAACCCGAAAAGCTAACTGTCGATTTCAATCAGCACTATACGATTGTAAACTACACCGAACCAACTTTAACCCCCACGATTCCAGGATCTAATGAGATTGTCTGGAATCTCACAGACCCAGTCGTGAACGAAGTACAGGTAAACTTCTTGCCATTTCACACTACGAATACGAATTATTTTAGCTGGTCAGAGCTGGTCTATGTCAGTGGCATTTCTATTAACGCACAAATTAACGAATTATATCCACAGATCTCAGTCGGATCTATCACCGATTCAATCGAACTCAGTATTCCTACTTCTCGCAATAATCAAATATTCAATCCTGATGAACCTGTAGCTATTCCTCTTCCATTGAGTTATGAGAATGATACAATCTCAAGGGTCGAAGACCCACAGGGAAATCTTGAGCTGAGCTCAACATGGTCTGGTTCAAAATCTTAGCCAAGATATAGGTCAGTATGTGGTAACAGGTCCTGGTGGTGAAATTCTTGCATTCCCTCACTCAAAATTGGATGGCAACTTTTACGATTACAATGTGACTGCAACGTATTCTGCTGCAGTCAATGGAGCATTTATTATCGAATACCCTTTTTCAGTAAATGAATCGTTTTTCATATTTCCAAGCTTTGGACCTGATGTTGTTCTGAATCAGACTGTTTCAACTAAGTTTACGATTTCGGGTCCTAGTGATGATACTTTCATCAATGGGGTTAGCAACGCTTCTAATTGGCATAATATACCAGTAGGATCTAACGAAAAGCAGTGGGTTATCCAAGAACCTGCAGGTTCTTACCAGAATGTGATGTTCACTTTTCTCTATAACATCAATACCGTCGAGAACGTATTCCTGTCAGGATTAGCACAGTTTCTGGCGGGGATTCTCACTTTTGTCGCAGCAGTTTACCTTCAAGCACGTAAAACTGACAGACAATTTACGGACTTTGAACTTACAGTTATCTTTATTCCGGCGCTGGCGGTCTTCACAGTTTATTTCGTTGCGTTGATTGAGATTGTTATTCCAGGGGGCTATTTCACTGGCGAACTTCTCTGGGAACTGGTTGCAGTGATAATTATCTACGCAATAATTGCCTTTCTGAATTTTAATATCTCAAGAAAACTTGCGAGGTCTCTCAGATATCATTTGTGGGGCAGGGGCAACTACCGAATGACTGGAAAAGATATTTGGCAAAAGGCTGAGAGTGAATATCCAAATAAAAGTGGGAAGACTCCTTTTGCAAGGAGTCGATTCATGTAGGATTACCTTTTTTACGACAGGAGATAGTATACGATTTCTGCGAGCCGGTAAACCAAGGCTCCTACAAGACAGAGGATGCGGCCGATCTCAGCCATGCACAGGACGAAATCGGCTGTGTTCTTTACTTGCGCCATGGTGGCAAAAGGGTCAAAAATTGGTTTAACTATTTTAGCTTTGTTACAGACTTCCTTGGGGTTTATGAAATCCCTAACTTAACCCACATTGTATATATAGTAATGAATGCTGACATTTCACCATGCCAAAGAATGTGACAGTTTACGTTCAAGATGAAATCGCCGCGGAAATGGAGAAGCTCAACGAGGTAAATTGGTCAGAAGTATGCAGGGACGCAATACTAGTCTACATAGCAAAGAGAGCGCAGAAATTCAATTCCAGCGCCATTCGAGTAAGTTTGGGAGGCCTTGGCGCAAATACAGCATATTTTGAACAAAGCTATTTTCTCGTTACAATCAACATAGAAAATCCAACAGAATTCAAGATAAATTTTGATCGAGCGAAGCTATATATCAATCCTAGCGTTGGCAAATGGAACGATCGCCTGTTCCCAATGGATCATCTTGACCCTGTGGAAATTCAGAAGAATTCTGGAACTTCAATCACATTGTACTATCCTGTTTCATACAGACTTGCCAAAAAATTCGAAGCAGCAATTGGAGAAGATGAGGACGTGATTATGAGTTTTAATTTCATTGCATATTATACTTGGAAAGAGGGTAACTTCTTCACAAATCATACACTTCAAACGATAATTGCGCACAGTAATTGGAAAAAGCATTTTGTACCGAATCTGAAGACGCCTAAAGTAGAATGATTAAATAGCAATTATTTCTTGCAAACAAGTGTCTCATTTTCTGATATTTTCTGAAACTAATGTCGCTTACAAACCAGCATCCTCTTTCTAATTTGCACAATACGAGTTTGTCGTTTCTCTCCAGAATCATGGCATCGTTGCGCGGAATTAGGATCAGGTGCCCGCCCTGCTTACCTTTCTTAGAACCTCGAAGAACGCGCTTTTTGATACTGTGCCATAATTAACTTTCAATGTTGTCTGTTCTGCGAAGCTCTTAGTTCCTGGTTTTTGTTTTCTCGTTCAATCTACTTCATAAGCGAAAGCTTAGCCTGCTGCGATTTTAGGCAAGATGCTAATAATCGCCTTGCCACCAAACAATTGCCAAAGAGTAGGGAGGGCCAGTCTGGTAACCTATTTGGACAAAGTTACAAGAGTTTTGAACGCTCGTTGCAAAATTACAGCTAGAAGACGCTCGGATTCAAGAAATCTTGGCACCTGTCTCAGGCATACTTACGCTACTCAAAGCCTCAACAGCGGTAGAAGCATTGAGTACGTTGCCAGGCAAATGGGAGATGCTGAACAAATGGTGGCAAAAGTATACCATCAATTGAGTCCTGAACAGCTAGCGAAAGAGCGAGCGATCCAAATTTATTAGAAACTCGTCTAATCGTATCAAAAATAGACTTATCATCTTGTTTTCAATGATTGTCCTCGCCCAAGAATCCAGGAAGTAGCCAAGTATGGTAGAGGTAGTATGGAAGGGAAAGTATGATTCAAACGACAAGAAAGTTACGCCTGTTCGAATCCAGCTTCCTCTTCAGACCGTTGAGACTGTTAACGAATCGAGCCAAGAACGACAGAAGAGCTTAGAGCGATTCATCAGTGGTCGTGACACAAATGAGTGGCGTAACCGTCTAATTTGGGGCGATAAGAAGTATGTCTTACCTAGCCTCTTACCGGAGTTTGCTGGGAAAGTCAATTTAATTTACATCGACCCTCCTTTTGGTACAGGTGCTGATTTTTCCTTCAGCACTGAAATTCCTGACAGCGATGAGCTCTTTACAAAAGAGCCATCGATTATAGAGCAGAAAGCCTATCGCGATACTTGGGGGCAGGGCTTGGATTCCTATCTCTCTTGGTTTTCTGAGACCACGCAATTGTTGTATGATCTTCTTGCTCCGGATGGAAGTTTTTTCGTACACTGTGATTGGAGGATGAACTCATACATCAGAGGGATATTGGATGAAATTTTTGGATCAGATAATTTTCGTAATGAGATAATTTGGCGCCGAAGTACATCGCATAGCGACGCAAAAAGGTTTGGACAAGTCCATGACACAATATTCTGGTTTTCAAAGGGTCCTAACTATTTCTGGTCTCCTCAATTTCGTCCATATTCTCCTGAATATGTAGCGAGATATTTTCGGTTCGAAGAGCCAGATGGGAGAAGATATTGGAAAGAAGATGCCACAGGCGCTGGTTCAGGGCCTTCAAGGAAGTTTGGAGATCGAGTTCTTGCCCCGCCAGCGGGCCGACATTGGAGATGGACCCAGGAAACAATCGATGATTATTGGGAACGTGGGTTTTTCGTTCTTACCAGCTCCGGAAAACCAGAGTTCAAGCGATATTTGGACGAACAGGAAGGTGAGCCCGTAAGTGACTCCTGGGACGACATAAAGAGAATCAATATGATGGCCGATGAGCGGCTTGGTTATGACACTCAAAAACCCGAAGCATTGCTTGAACGGGTCATCAAGTCGTCCACGAAAGAAGGAGATCTTGTAATGGATTGTTTTGTTGGCAGTGGAACGACAGCTTCAGTCTCTGAAAAACTGAACAGAAAATGGATTGCATGCGATCTTGGTCGATTTGCAATTCACACCACCAGAAAGAGATTATTGGGTCTTACTGGAGTTAAACCGTTTGTAATTCAAAATCTTGGTAAGTATGAGCGTCAGGCTTGGCAAGCAGCAGAATTCGGCACTGAAGCGGCTCGAAGGATAAGGGCCTACTTGGATTTCATGCTTAAACTCTACAACGCCCAGTCTTTGAGTGGCTACACCTGGATCCATGGGAAGAAAGGAAATCGATTGCTGCATGTCGGGGCAGTAGATTCCCCTGTTTCTCCCCAGGATGTGGGTCGCATTGTTGCAGAATTCAAGAAGATGATAGGAGGCGGAAAAGACGCTCCAAAGACGAATGGTCTGGACATACTCGGATGGGATTTTGCCTTTGAAATAAATGAATTAGCGAAGCAACAAGCTTCTCAGGCAGGCGTGGATGTTCGGTTCTTAAGAATTCCGCGCGAGGTACTCGATAAAAAGGCTGTGGAGCAGGGAGATGTTCACTTTTTTGAATTAGCCTCCCTAGATCTAGGGCTCAAGACCAAAGGACTGAAGTCCACGGTGACGATAAAAGATTTCACAATACCACAGGATGATGTTCCCGCAGATGTCCAAAAACAGATAACCCACTGGTCGCAATGGATTGATTACTGGGCGATAGATTGGGATAACAAGAACGATACTTTTCACAACGAGGTTCAAGAATACAGAACTCGTGATCATCCGAAGTTGGGAACTGAGCTTTCCAAGGAATATGAGGAAAGTGGGGAGTACCGGATTCTCGTTAAGGTTGTTGACATCTTAGGTAATGATACCACGAAGATGCTCAAAGTAAGGGTGTAATTCATTGAGCCGCAAAGGGCAGACTGAATTCGCCAATTCACAAGGGGAACTGACTGTCCTAAATCCCGCATTAGGAACTGCCCCTTGCGTTCCTGGAATCAAAGCGGAGGTTGATAGATGGGTTAAGAGTGGCTACTTAGAGCCTGCAGGGTGCACGGAAACTAGCAAGGCACTGCTAAATTATTGGTTTCATTCTGACCATAGGCTTGCAGATGGGCAGGGATTCGTCTACCATCATGCGCAAAAAGAAGCAATGGAATCTTTGGTATATTTGTTTGAGGTTGCAAAAATCAAACGACAGAAGGCAATGCTCGAGCGTTATGCATTGGAGACCAGGTATATCCAGTTGCTCCAACACGATGATTTCGCCAGATACAGCTTCAAAATGGCTACTGGTAGCGGCAAGACAAAAGTGATGTCACTTGCTATTGCATGGCAATACTTCAATGCGATTCTAGAGAATGCACCAGGATACTCAAAGACATTTCTTCTAATTGCCCCAAATGTAATAGTATTTGAGAGACTCAGGCTAGATTTCGCCGACGGTAGAATCTTCCGAATCGATCCAATTGTTCCTCCCGAATTCGCTAACATGTGGGATCTTGAAACTTACATGAGAGGAGAAGGTGAGCGGACATCGTCCGAAGGAGCTCTTTATCTCGCAAATATCCAGCAGTTGTACGGCACCGCGCCAGCAGATGATGGGAATGAGCCAAGACCGATTACTGACGTCTTAGGACCCAAGCCTCAGGTCAATCAGAGTCAACGGGAGGATTTTCTTCCTCGCCTTATCAATCGTAAAGATTCTGTGGTGGTCATCAATGACGAGGCCCATCATACCCATGATGAGGATCTTAAGTGGAACGACTTCATTCGTGAATTGAATTCAAAGGCCAACGGAGGTGTCGGCGCTCAACTGGATTTTTCCGCGACACCGAGATTCGCCAACGGTTCCTTGTTCAGCTGGACAATCTACGATTATCCCTTGAAGAGGGCTATCGAGGATGGAATTGTAAAACGGCCCTTGAAGGGAGTTGCATCAGGGATGCAGGAAACTCGATCCGATGTTACGAGCACCAAGTACAAAGCATATCTCACAGCCGGCGTTGAAAGGTGGAAGGAATACGGAGACCAATTAAGACCCTTAAACAAGAAACCTATCCTATTCGTGATGATGAACACCACGGATGAAGCTGAAGATGTAGGCGAGTATCTCATTGGTCATTATCCTGAAGAATTTGGAGATGAAAAGTTGCTTATCATTCATACCGACAAGAAAGGCGAGGTGTCAAAACGTGATTTGGAAGCTGCTAGATTAATCGCGAGACAGGTCGACTATGCAGACAACAAAGTAAACGCGATTGTTAGTGTTCTTATGTTGAGGGAAGGTTGGGACGTCCAGAACGTTACCGTCGTGGTCGGCCTACGACCCTATAGTTCAAAAGCGAATATTCTTCCCGAGCAAACAATCGGCCGTGGACTGCGTTTAATGTTCAGAGATCTTCCAAGCGAGTATTCCGAACGACTTGACGTTATCGGAAATAAAGCCTTCATGAAATTCGTCGAAGACCTGGAACGTGACGAGGGCACAAAATTTGGCACCTTCGACTTAGACAAAGACAAGCTCAAGATTGTAACGATAGAGGTTGATTTCTCCAAAATTGCGCAGGATATCGAAATTCCTATGCTGACACCAATTTTAGTTAGGAAAAAATCCCTCTCCGAAGAAATCTCTTCAATAGATGTTCATTCACTAAAATGCCCTAAACTTCCCAAGAAAGAAAGTGCTGAGGAAATAGAGACATTTCACTACGATGGTTATGATTTTATCACTCTAAAGAAGGAAATTGAACGCTTATACAAACTACCGCAAGCACAGACATCGGGAGAGGTTATCGCTTACTATGCCAAGGAAATCGCACACGACGTGAAACTTCCTACTCAATTCGCATATCTTGTTCCTAAGATTCGACAATTCCTTCAGGAAGTGGCATTTCGAGAGAGCGTTGATTTAGACGATCCCGTGATTCTAAAAGCTATAAGCACCAATGTCAGCCAATACGTGGTTGTCCGAACCTTTGTGAAGGCTTTGAGACAGATTGTAATTGAGCAGAAGATTCCGGAGATTGCCTCAGCGCCTCGGAAACTTTCAGAGACGAGTGCATTTCCTTATTCTAGACCAACCTATGAAGCCCCGAAATGCATTTTCAACAAAGTGCCTTGTGATAACGATTTCGAAGTTGAGTTTGCCAAGTTTCTGCAGATGGCGAGAGATGTTGTCAAGTTCTCAAAACTACCGAAGAAATTTGGCTTTACCATAGAGTACACTGATTCTGTGGCTAATCTTCGATATTACGAACCTGATTTCGTTGCAGTTTTGGACGATGGGACTCATTATCTCATCGAGACAAAAGGCCGGGAGGATCCTGATGTGCCACACAAGGATCGCGCGGCAACTATGTGGTGTGAATATGCTAGTGATTTGGCGGCAACTAGATGGGAATACCTTAAGGTGGGACAACGCGATTTCACTCATTTGGAGCCTGATTCATTTTCAGACTTGATGGCGCTTTCTGAACAACAACAACTTTGAAGGGATAACCGGTTCAAACAAACAAAATGTCCACGAAGCACGACATATCACCATGACCATTAGTAAAATAACGTCGCAAAATCGACGGCAAATACCTATTCTATATATAACCTGATTTTAAATAGCGGGTAAGCCAACCCTCAACTGAGGGCTTTTCCATGAGCGAGAACGAGAACTTCGACAAGCCATTCGATGCCGGCTTGGCGATTGCAACGGCGATTGGACTAGGCTTCTTCTTTTGGCATCCTGGCCTCAATACACTTGTCTTGGTTGTCTCGATGCTGGTCTCTACAGTTGGCTTGCCAATGGGGCTGCGCTGGTTTCATAGTTCAGCGGATCCAAAGGTCAATCTCTATCGAATAATGTCTGCTAATGCTTTTGTTGTAAATTTCTTTGTAGGCATCGCTTTACTGGTTATTGGAACCAAAAGCGGTGGTGAGGTTGTAGCGTACGCTGTAGCAATTCCGGCTATTCCTCTGGGCTGGTGCGTCGTTGGAAAGCTCCGTCAGCTATTTTGTTTTAGGATATGCGAGGGAACGAGAGATGGCCCTTGCCGGGAATGGGCTGTCGGGTTATATATTTTCAATTGGTGTCTTCCTCATCACACAGATTTTCCTTTTTACTCCATTAGAATCCGGAAATTACGTCATTCCTTCTGCCACGCTGGGACTACTTTTCGGCGGAATGTTCGTACTGGTGATTTCCTACTTCTTGTTTAGGACCGCCTTTTCGCTGCTCGACGGTCAAATGACTTTGAGGCAATTCGACACGAACGGAGCAGTTGAGAATTTTCTCAATATTCTCCGTTTCAGATCAGCTATTGAATGCCTTCGATTCCTCAAGGTAGCAGGAAGGACGATGGCACATGAAATGAGATTGACGTTCGTATTTGCCTTATCTTCATGCGCCTTCATGACTTTCATTGTCCTGGTATTGCTCTCATCGACACATGGTTGGTTTGCTCCTTTCATAGTCGCCGGAATCTCTGATATGATTCTCTTCTCTTCCTTCCTCGTGATCCGCAGCCTAGACTCAAGTGAATTTACAAGGAACTTCTAGGATTCAGGCTAAGCCAAGCCCGTTCTAGTGAGTGAACTTGAACCCACGATAGGGACAGCCTATGTGTTACCAGCATAACTTAATTAACAGATACATGTGTACTAAGGTAACACATGTCGGTTCGCGTCTCCTTAGCACCTCTCCTACCGACGTCATTTGATATGAAACTTTTCATCGATCGAGAAGTCGAAGTCGAATCGATAACAAGAGCCATAGAAGGAAACCTGAATGTCTTGATACTGGGGGAATACGGGTCAGGAAAGACTACTCTACTGAACAAGATACAATATCTCTTTCGAAGTCGAAAGGAATTTGTCTTGATCCCTGTGGACCTTCCGCTTCAAACAAAAACTCCGTTAGATTTCATTGTTATCCTAATTTCTGCGATCTCTGGAAAACTCGATGATCTTTCAAAATCAAAGGCGGGAACCATCATGAGTCGCCTTCTGGGTAATTCGTCAACAAGAAACTCTGCCTCGAAGCCGGATTTTGTAAAAGATTCAAGCTCAGTTCTTATCCAGCGTGAGTATGAAGCGCTTAATGCCTTTGTAGATCTGGTTAGCGAGTTTCAAAAGTCGGCAAGGAAGCCCGTTTTCTTGGTCGACGAGACCGATAAATTACCTGAATTATTCCGTGATGTCTTGGTTTCATTAAGGGAGACTTTTTGGAGGGCCAAGGCGCCATTTGTATTCGTAGGCACTGTAGAAGAACAGGACTTGTATAAGACTAGGTTGTCTGAAGCTTTTCTTGACCAGGTCGTGAGGATCCAGACGTTTGACAAAGAAAAGACAAGAGAACTGATTCAATCGCGGCTACCGGGGCTAAAGATGTCAGAAAAATCTCTCGGCTTGATTTATGAATCAAGTAAAGGGAATCCAAGCAGGATTCTAAGTCTGTTAAGGGAAATATATCTTAAATCCGAATCGGGCAAGATCGATATGCTACAATTAGATCACCAGATCTCAGACGAAAACTTGGCTCGGCTCGTTACCCCTTCAGAAAATGTCATGAAACTCGATCCCGCCTCGCGCGAAATAGTCCGATACCTTGAGACAAATGGGCCATCTTCGGCATCAGACCCAAAGCTTCAAGATTACACGCGACTGAAGCGCGCGGCAATTACACGAAAACTGCGACAGATGTTGAAACAAGGATATCTTAATTCAATTTACGATCGAAAGACTAGAAAACGGCTCTACGGCTTGAAGAGTAGGTGAGAGCTTGACCAAGGTATCAAAAGAGGAATCATTTCTCGAAATACTCAATAGTTGCAACGCTTTTATCCATACGGAAGTTCCGATCCAAGAAATAAAGTATCTATACAAACCATTCGGCGAGACAACGAAATTTGACATCGAAAAAAGACTAGGGCAAGCGATCTCCAACAGGGAGTGTGTGATAGTAATTGGCGATAGAGGTTGCGGCAAGAGTTCCTTTGTCAATTACACGCTTTTAGTTGGATGCAACGTGTTCCCGATAATTTTGAGCCCATTGTTAATGGATCCAGCCATTGTATGCTCCTCCATCGAAAGTTTCGTACAGAATATATTAGTTCAGCTCAACGTATGCTTGAACTCTTTGAATGGGGTAGATGAGGAAACAAGGACCCTAGCGAGGGATGCGATCGCCACAAAAGTGAGCTATGTTGAATCAAAAAAGAAGACACTTGGAGGGACCGTAAAGGGAGCGTTATCAATAATCCCTGCAATTTTCAGTGTTAAAGCCGAAGTATCTTCCGATCTTGAGACTTTTACGAGTAAATCCATTGAGCAGAAGATGTACAACATAGAACGTGTCAATTGCATATCCGACCTGTGTGGAACTATTGAAGCAATGGGATTGATACCAACATTCTTCATCGACGATACAGACAAGTTTCTAAAGCGAAACGATCTGGACAGATCTGACCTTGTCCCTAAATTTTTTGGGGAGATCGTGCCGGCGCTTTCAAAAATCGACAAGGCGATCATAGTCGCAGCTCATCCTGAATATGAGTCCTCCGAGTCCTTCTGTGAAGCGAGGAAAAATGATATCGATCAACAATTTGAAATTCCAAGACTCGATGAAGCAGGTTTCAGTTCAGTAATTGAGACAAGAATAAAGGTAGTGGATCCCAAAGTGGAGCTATCAGAAGTTTTTGAGTCAAAAGCGATTTCTTTCCTCTTCAAAGAGTATGAGTCAGATGGATATCGTCTCAGGAAAGCTATGCTTGAGGCTAAGAATTCTATTCAAAGAGCAATAAACCAAGGTTTGCCGAGGATATCCTTAGAAGTCGTTGAATCGGCAGGTTAACGTTAGTATTGTAACAGATGTAACAGTTACATCTGTAATGTCTGGCACACACGACCGTGGTACCACTTCCACGGCCTAAGTTCCCCCCGGTCTCAGGATGGCGTCGGGAATTAATCAAAAGTAAGTCTTTTTGCGGCACGATAGTATTTGCTGCTTAGGCGATACTGATAGTCACCGTCGACTTGAAATTTGATTTTGCAAATAGGCTTCGGTATCTCGGCCTTGATCACACGAAAACCTATGGATATTTTTACGACGAGCGAAATTCGAGAATCATAAAATTTCCTGAAGCCTCAAACAAACGCATAATCGAGAATTACAATCGACTTTTGGAAGCAATCTCCCAAACTTCAAGACGCGAAAAATACCTAAGAGTCTATCGAATCTATGAATATTATGGAGGCGCTAAAGTGCTGTCGTGGTGGGCAGTCCGTGTTTCTATGAGCCACTCCGAGAAGCAAGCAACTGTTCCAAAAATTGTGAATTATCTGATGGCCAATTTTGGTGAATTGACATCAGCTTCACCAAGAGCTTCCAAGTGAAGCTCTTCTACCGGCTGTACGCGGAACTCGTTGAAGGGACCTATTCCGTTTTACTGGCCAATCTATAGTCCAGTACAGTTCTTCAGGGCAAACGTGCAAAGATGATATTAATTGCAATTCGTGAAATCGGGGATTGCGCTAAATAGAAAAACTACCCTGACATGATTTTCACCATGGGTGCATTAAACTATCTTACAAAGAAGAGATATTTCATGACGGTCTGATCTCTTATCGAGCTAGTTCGAGCCACGATGCTCCTTCTCTGAACTACCGCGGGGCTGCATACCTCGGCTGCTGCGCTACGGGGAAGCTTGAGGGAAATTTGCCCTCAAGATTCGTACGGAGCCGCACGGCCAAATTTTGCAGAGAATCAGGATCCGCAATTAGAAGTTAGTCATGGGAACTGAGCTCAAACTCGCTCAACCTTTTTGCCCGTTCTTGATAACCGAGTGATAATCGTCGTTATCAAGAGTCTTGAAATCGGGGAGTAAAGTTTCATGGGTGCGATTTCGACGTAGACTGGTCATCTCTCCACAAGACATTGAACGACTCAACGAGGCGGAGGATCATCGAGCTGCTTTATGAGCCAAAGAATCTGCAACTTTCTGTTTGCGGTCACCAAAAGTAATCCGAGCATTAGAATTAGATCGCGACTAGGAAGCCTTCACTCTGACATAATGGTACGTTCTAGGAGCCTGCCGCCCCTTCCTTCTCTTGTCTACTCGGTTGTAGTGAACGAACCTGTCGTATTCCCAAGTTTCTCCGTTCTTGCCTTGCAAAGTCACTCTGACTTTGGACATGGCCAATCTGCCGCAGCCCTTCTTAGCACACAATATTGACATTACACACAACTCACGGCTCCATGATGCGAATGTTCAGATTATTCAATCTCATCCTTTTCCAAAAATCTTGTGTGTAAGTAGCGAATAACCCCCCTAACATGCCTTACAAATCTCTCCGCACAGTTACACACATATTCACGGTACAAGCGCGCGCGCTCTGTGTGATTATGGTTCTTCAATTTCATTGATCTCTCCTGTCAAGTGCACAGGTAACGAATGGTCTTTTCACCTGTGCTCTTGTCAGATTCTACGCGTGCACAGAAAAATAAAACTATCCCGATTTATTTAGAGCAGAGTTCAACGAGTCTTTTTCGCAGGGAATCCATCTCTTTGGCAGAAAAAATCAAGGAAATATCTTGTTCAATAAGGTACCCTATCAGTTCCTTGTATTCCGCAGTAATTGTTTTCTGAAGCTCCGTTGCTTTCACATACGCAGATTCGGCATCTGAATCACATTGGATCTTTTCTTCTTCGCTTATTGTTCGATTGATGGCATGAAGAGCGAGTCTGCTCCACTTCAGCAACGATTTTTCGTAGAGTAGATTGTCGAAGTCTACCATTGCCCATTTGAGCAGGGCATTTTTTAGAAAACCATTGAGACAAATTGGGCATGTCTTGATGACCGACGACTCGTAGTACACACTGGGATGTTTCTTACATTCAATCCAGGACATCTGTGTTTTTTGGGAATAGGAACTTTTTTCTTTATCCCGATAATACTAAGAAGGCTCCGAAAAATCGTAAGAAACCCCCTGCGCCCTAGAGAAATATTCTCATTTCGTTGCACACAAATTTAGCCCGATCGTGTGTAGAAGATTGACTTACTGGTGAAAGTAACTCCCATAAGTTCAAAAAGCACCGAAATGGCAGCTGATGGATAGCAATCATTGCTAGAAGAAAGATCGACCTTCGTTAGGTCTATGAGACCCGGAGATCATTTTCTTGTAGTTTATGATGACCTTATTGAAAGAGATTCTCTTGCCATCCTTTTTGTGGAGTGCGCTCTAAAAAGAAAGGATTTCGTCGTTGTGTTCTTACAACAGAAAGAGCGCATCATTCGACTGTTGAACAGTAGCAAAAATCTTCGGGCCATGAAGAAAGCCCTAACAAAAGGAACATTCCTTTTCGTTGATAATGCCCAGGCATTTGGAAGACCGCCGAGTCTGTCATCATTCGAGAGATTTTACAGAGACATTCTTGAGAGGAGTAAGAAGATGGGGCTCCACGTTTCATTAGTAGGGCAATTCCCTGTGGAATTCTACGACATGTATGGTGATAGAAAAGCAATCGAGCAATTCATCGATAGCGATACAACAACCCGGAGGCCCGCGTTTTTGTGCATGGCTGAGAAGAACGCACTATGCTCCCTCGATCCGGTAAATATACCGCCACTAATCGAATTTCACGATTCCATCTTGCTCAGAGCGACACCGATTGGCAAAGATGGAGGTCACTTCTTTCCGACCGCCTGATCGATCTTTACGACGAGCAGATCGTCTGTCAACTCCGTCCTTATAGCCCCCGTATTCATTTCCCCAAATATTGATTGTAAGAGACCGTTGTAGTAGTGAGACCATCTCCGGCCCGAGCCGTGCTTGAGAAAAATGATGCACTGAGAACCATTCTGGGTGTCATCAAATTTGTATCGCCCCGAATATTTTCCAAATCTTCTGAAAACTTCGAGGAAAGATTCGAACGTAATTTCTCCGAACTGATATTCCGCGAATGGCATGAATGTTTCTCGTGCAGCCCATTTTCCTAGGTCTTCACATTCTTTCTCATTGAATTTCTGGATCAGTTTGTCGACGAGCAAAAGGGGAAATGACGCTATGCCGAATTTTCGTCCCACCGTGCACCATTCGACGTATTCTCGAATCGCAGAGTTTGCAACAAAATTGACCGAAGTTCTCTCTGTCTTGGCCATCTTCTCAATTTTTTGATCTAGGTCGCCATCAATTCTAATCGTCCTCGTAGTGCTCCTTGACGACATTCCCGATAACTTCGATGATCTAACTCAGATTTATGTGTTGGTTTGTGTTCGAAAGTAATTCAGATCTGTCAACTCGACACATTGTCCCTATAAGCCTGTAATCTGACACAATTTTGCAGATCCCGTCGTTCGACAAACTTCAGACAAATTGAGGGATCTTTAGCATCTATGGAGTCATTGATGTTTGATTGAAGAAAATGGATGAAGAATTCGGCGAGAAGATCTCCAAGTCCCTTGAGCAGGCACTGGGACTCAAAGTCATGAACGTCGTCTATGCGATGCTAAAGCGAGAGTTTGGAATCCATAAAGATGAGATCGCAACAAACCCCGGCGCTTTGGAAGAGGTACTGGGAAGGCTCTTCGGCCCCACGGGGGTCGATTTCCTGGAGAGACTGATCTCGAGAGAAATAGTTGCAGAGTTCGATCTGGCATTAGAGCCCGAAGAAAAGGACAGCACACTTTCTGAGGTTTTGAGAAAAGCTAGGCAAAAAGTCTATTCTGATTGAAAAGATCTGGAGACGTTTTTTTGGAATTGAAGAATCTTGAGAAATGGCACACAGTCCGAGAAAGGCTTCAATGGGACCATTTTCCAGTGCATTGACAAGGCCCTTTCTACGCTGGGAGAAACTGCAAAACTGGCGTTGTACCATCAGGTTGTCTCGGAGTACGGCTTGCAGCCCAATCAGCTTCAATCCCGACCATTTGAACTGCTGGAGTATCTTCAAAAAATATTGGGGCAGGCGGGCTATTCATTCATTGAAAAACTCGTCATTCGTGAAATCAAAACCTATTTCAATCTGAATCCAAGAGATGGCATCACTCTTTCAGAAGCGATTTCTGAAGCGCGCACGAAGTTTCTAGATTGAGAGCCTGGACTGGAAAATTATTTTTGGAGGGAGATAATTTGGAATGAATGATTGGGCTCTTAATTAAATTCGGGAAGCCTGCCGGAAAAGTGAATCAACTCAAGAAGTGAGAGCGGATTCTCCGTACTGACACAGCGTCGTTAAGTTATATGACCCAATAGCAGCCGGACTCTTGTTTGAAAGAAATTCCTGTTGTTCAAACCAGATATCCAGTATTTTACAAGATACCTGTCGATAACCAAACCAAAGGGGGAACACATCTTCGAGTTCTTGGTTTACGGAATCGATAAGCCTGGAACTTTCATAAAGGTTGCAGAGGTGTACTCGAGGCACGGCATAGACATCAGATCTATATCTGCCTCGCCGGATCAGGCAGATGAACGTTTTTTTGTTTCCAATGCATTTTGTGATATGTCGAAGGCAGACTGCACGACGGATACGATTGTCTCGGAGCTACGAAGTTTGTCTTTTGTCCAGAAAGTTCTATGTGCTGACATGAAGGGAAGGCTCTTTGACAGGTTCCTGTTCCCGAACGCGATAATGAACAAGGACAGGATAATTCTAATGCGTGTGGATGCGCTTCTCAGGATAGAAAAATCGTTGACGGACGAGATTGGCTCCGGAGCAGCCGGAATAATGTTCGACGAAGGAAAAATCTATGGTGGAGAGGTATTGAAGCAGTATCGACTAGCTCTCCCTAACGCCACCACCGAGGTTCTTGTAGAGAATATCCTGGATGGGCTCAGGGCAACCGGGTGGGGATTATTTCAGTTCAGAAAGGTGGAAGATGGGTTTGAGGTGACTGTTGACGATCCTCAACGCCAGCAACTACAAGGAAAATCGCTTTTACTACGGCGCCGGAGCAAAAATACTCGAAGAGCTTTACGGCAAGGAGCTCGTTCTGGAAAAGTCAAGTCTTGATCTAGAGGGCAAGAAACTGACGTTCAAGCTCAAACGGGTTAACTATTCCTGAATATCTGGCGTAATAATTCCAGACGCTAAAAGTATCCTGACGGGATCACTTTACCCAATAAGGGCGCTTCTTTCCCCAAATGATCGACAGCGTATAGCCTGACTCGTCAGAGGCAATCGAAGAAGCAAAATTTTTGAGATCATTTGAATATTTTTCGATGCTATCTCCCTTCCAGAAATCTCGTAGCTCGTATTCCAAAATTTCTAGACGCTTCCGATAGGCACGATTAGCACTCGAATCCTCAGAGACTTCGTCCCTATCTGGGTAAGACATGTGCTATTTTCAAGCCATGGTCTCTTATTTAGTTATTTAAGAGGCTAGTGGTATAATTGACTATCCTGCAAAGTAGGGCCAAATTACCCAGCTCAAAACCGATTATACCGCTATTGTGCCGGAATTGGCTAATCGTGCGGCTGAATGAATTTATCTCTGTAGTGGTATAACAAACTCGGAGCGGTTTGATTTGGTCGTTGTTTGTCCCAAATGCAATAAACTAGCATGGAATCCTAATCCTATCTTTCAAAACATACGAAACAAGAGTGGAACTTTCAGATACAGAGTTTATCGACATAAGAGGAGAAGACAAAAGACCGGTGTGAAATACGTCAAGAGATGTTACGTACCTGTCGAAGAGGATGAATTCTTAACGGCGGCGATGTAACTTATGAAAAAAGTTGCGAGATCCTAAAAATATTGTGTGCAAACCTGTTTTGATGTCCTTTTGCATAACTGAGAAATATGCTCTGAGACGAGATTACGACCTGGTCGGACTATTGAGTACCTGGTACTCATGAGCGTGGGTAAGATCAGCTCTATGAACCGGTTTGCTTTTGGTCTCCGGCAGTGGTTCCTTCTACAGAATCATCTGGTCTTAGCGTCATTCTATTAATCCACTGCCCATTCTCCGTGTAAGAGATTACTCTCGCGTCCTTATCTGCAGGGTCATCCACCAAAGAGACCTCTTCAGCTTCTATACCGATCAACGTAACGTAACAGAATTTTCCCATGTACGGTCTGCCAATTACATGAGCACAATCATCGTAATCGAGATCGCATATTGAACAGATCTGAGATTCAGCAGTCATCCCGATACTTTGGAACAATTGTGGAGGGAAAATAATTCGTTCTATTTGATCAAGCTTAATTTGGTAAATTTTCGCATTAGCCTGTTCAGCTACTTCATGGGCATTAAGAGCTCTTGTTATAGATAATTGTGCAGCGACAAGATGGGACCAAGCCCTATCGGGCTGATCTTCTTTCAGAGAAATCCACATTTTTAACTCTGCCCCCATTGCATCGATTAGCTCTTCAATGCTAAGCAATGCATTAGAAGAATCCTCGTCATTTTTTGAGATCTTAAGTTTCTTCAGTGAGCTTGCATCGTTCTTTTTAGCTTCAAGATTAGCAACCATTGATTGCAAAATTCCCATATCCCTCGTAATGTAGGAAACTCGCGAAGAATTCTCGAATAATTCTCGGAGGGAAAGTATGAAGTTAGCCGTTTGTATGTCCATCAGTAAGGTCCTTCACTGCGTCAAGGAGATCCTTCATTCCGTCAACAGGACCATCGTAATGAATTTTCTTGTATTTGTTTTTGCTTTCCTTAACAACAACATCGAATTTTGCTCGATTTTCACCTGTTGTACCTTTGAATTGCTCTTTTGCCACGGCAATTATGATTTTTAAAGCGGTCTCGACAATCTCAGGGTTATTTCTTACAAAATCAGCCGCAAGAATTATTGTAGGACCCAACCATACAATAAAATTGAGGCTCTCGATTCGAGTCTTTTCCGGTTCGGGCGTCTCTGATATTCCGGCTGCTTTCCATAGCTTTCTAACTGTTGCCGCAGATTGTGTTTGAACTAGTTCTTTATTCGACTTTGCCGAATCGAAATTTTTTGGCAACAAACCTATCTCGTTAGGCACGGGATAGGAGAGGGTTGCAGCTTGAGCATCAACGTCAATGTAGTCTGATACATCAATCCCTTGTTTCTTATCTTCATTCTTTTGCTTTTCAGACACTTCGATTTCCTCTAAGATTCCTCGAATGTGAGCTGGAATAACATTAAGAATTTTTGGGATTAAGGACCGAATAGGGTTCCCATCAAGCGTGGATCATCGAGATTCAGTACTTCTCTGTTTTGTAATCTGGGGTCCTCAGTATTATCCGGCACTGTGTCGGGAAGGAAAATCTCTCAGCTTAATTATGTAAATGACGAGATCCAGGATTATCAAAAATGGATATTGTTTTAGTCCAAGAAGGTTGCAAATTAGTTCTGACAATCAAATAGTTGATGAAGGGATGGAACTAGAACGTTATCTCACTAGCTCTGTCAATTCAGTTCGTCTGAGACAAATCTGTAAAGATTTGGGCTATTCTTCTAAAGGAAACAAGCGCGAACTTATCGCGCGACTCTGTGAGAAAAAAACAGCAAAAGAATTGCTGCCTTTGCTAAGTCCGGAGAAATCGTTTCCCTGGTACGTGAACCTGTTCCTGAGCATGCTTATCGAAGGTCCTAAGACAAAAGGCGAGATTCTAGGGAATCCTCTCTACCTCAAGTTGGTGGGATCTCACCATGAGACGTTCGATTCTAATTTTCTTAGGTGGAACAAGAGAGCATTGGTCGGACACGGCGTAGTCATTCTTGAAAAAGAAAATGGAAAATGGAAATATTCAATTCTGCCTGCATTTGCGGCTTATCTCAAAGAATTCATTGGCAGCATTACGCCAGAAGCGATAGAATTTCAGCGGGAAGAGTACAACAAGAAAATCTCCAGCGAACAAATAATCCAAAAACAAAAGTTCCCGAAGAATGACTTTTTAGTAAATCTTGACAGCAATCCTAGTTTCCCCATTCATATTCTAGCGTTTTCAGATTATAGGATTCACAAATTCGGGCCTTTGTTGAAAGCGATTAAGGAGTCTAAGGTCAAACCCGATCTTATCCTGTACGCAGGCGATGATGTTACAAGATTCGGACCAACTCCGATTGAGGCACTGCAACAATCAATGAGCCAATCGGAAGAACTTACGGTCGCATGGATACGGGGCAGCTATGGGTATTCGAGCTCACCTTCATACGGATACATGCTCAGACTGCCTAAGAAATTCGACCTTTCAGAAGCGAAGGATAGATTCAGTTCGATGATTAGATTGCTGAGAAAGTTACAGCAAGTAGTCAATACTGAAAATTCAGAGTATTTCGTAACGAACTTGAAAGCCTGTGCTGAGCCTGATTTCAAAGTTAGAGTTTCATATGATCCTCCAGTTTGGGATGATTCTAGGCAAAGGGTCGCATTAATCGATCCAAAACTCAATTCCGTCATAGCCGAATTTTCGTCCTTTGGGGATAAGGGCTTTTGGAGCGATTCTGCTTACTGGCGGATCGCTAATGACGATGATCTCGACGAAATGGAAATCACTCTAAGGCTGGTTGAGACAAATGGTGATTACAGTAGATTCCACGTCTCACTAAGCGAAACAGAATCCAACATTTTTCAAGAAATAGCAAATCAATCAAAATATGGTATCGGCGTCGTCATTGGAAACGACGACTTTTCTGGCGCGAGATCCTGGATTCGGGGAAACCATGTCTACGACTTGCAATTACAAAACCTTCGGTTGGGATCCTTTTCCGTCTTTGGAATGGAAGGGGCGATATTCAGAGATGGAGTAAATGACATAGGGCTAACTCTCTACCCCGAAGACGAAGCGAAATCATACCTATCGACCGTTTCAGAGAAATTGCCCCACGGCGGGAAATTAATACTCGTCTCACATACTCCACCGAAGGGATCGCTGGATAGAGCCATCCGATTCGGACGGGAATCCATTGGCAGTCAGTCTTTGAGGGATTTTCTTGAAAGCGAGAAAAGGCTCAAACTGGTACTTTGCGGACACGTTCACAATCTCGGTGGAAAGGCAGAGAGACTAGATAATGCAACCGTGATGAATGTAAGCTCACACGACGATCCTTTCAGCCAAGCTAACGTGGCGTGGATCAGCATAGAACGCGATGGTTCACTGAAATACGAATTTCAGAAATTGCCTTCTCTTGCGGAATATATACTCACGAATTATGGCGATGACACTCAGCAATCTCTTGTAAAAGAGGCACGTCTCAGCAAAAATGAATCGGAATATTTTGTCGGAGCATTTGAAAGGCATGGTAGCCGAATTTTCCAACACTTGGGCGATCTCGCGCATCTCAAGTACTCTCTGGGGTTGCCATGGGCGCTCGTTTTCAAGATGTTCGATTTGGGAGTATGTTCTCTTGCAGATCTGAATGACGGCGTCTTTGTAAGACTCAAGCCAACCTCTGGATTACAAAGCTCTCATTTGCAAAAATCGTTTGTAAAGTTCAAACGCTTGACCGCAGATGAGAACCGCATATACCTTCTCGAGGAGCTCGATCTTCCCGATCAATGCAGAATAATTGCGTTTGATACTGAATACAATGCAGAGGGAAGGGGAGTACTTTACGGGTTCATGGACGGCTCCAGCCGAGAATTCCACCAGTTTTGGTTCGATGAGATCGACAAAGCTCTCGAATATGTCAGTAACAAGAAAGACTACACTTTTGTTCATTGGGGTGGTTCGGATAGATCTTTGCTTCGCTCGGATCTTGCGAATTCCTCGCCGACCCTGAATCTCTTGTACTTAGTCCAGACCAAGCTCGTCGCCCCAATAGAAACCGCCCAGCTAAAAGTCGTCTATGACTCACTGTTCGGACACTATGAAGACGAAACTTGGAAAACTGCTTTTTACGAGATTGGGGGGTTCGAGAAGCTTTTCCTGTGCAATTCGATTTTGTCGGATCCAAAAGACAAGGACTCTAGAAAGCGTCTTTCGGATGCGAACAGAGCTGATACCTTGGCGCTTTCCAAGATCGTACAAAAACTGACGGAGATACCCGTGATTGTAGAATCGGGAAGAACTGACACTGTCATCGAATGAAATATCTGATCTTGGATACTTTCTCTATTTTACACATACAGAATGACTTCTTTTAAGCCTCGGCTTCTAAGGCGTCGAAAATCTACTACTTGAACGCGATCGGCGCGTCATTAATCAACAGGGCCCCGCGTCGCAGGCAAGGCGCAACACTCGCAATAGTGTATCTCACACAAAGCAGCCCAACAGTGATTACATACTGTGTAAATGCAAGCAACGGACTAGTCCTTTATTGTGAACCCACTTTTCTTTTACCCGGCAAGCCATTTTCATCAACTTGTTTCCTCGATCCTCACGTAGCAATTCTTGTTACACCTGGTCCTACCATCCACTGGATGCCTGAATCTTTGATAGCGGTAGATCGCGCGTACTTGCTGGTCTTTTCTACAATGTCAGCGTGCCATGCTTTCCGGCCGCAGCGAGGGCACTTCTGATAGTCGTACGTCATTGCGATTTTTATTTACCCATGAAGAAGTCGAAAAGTCTTGCGTATCTCGAATAATTACTTTCGACAGAGATCTGCAAAAACGTGGGTAAATCATCAGCAATCCCCCTTACATGAAAGAGAAATGCAGCGGCAGCAATTCAAGAAGATGGTAGCACCTACTAAATCTTGGCGGCCGGTTCATCGTACGTAAAGATTCTTGAGCTTGACAGACTAAAAAGAGCAAACCATGTCACCATAGGGAATGCAACTTCGAAAATCAGAAAATCGAGATTATGAATTGTGAAGTTATCGAATACCCACAACCCTACCATTACGGGTAGCGCGAACGAGAAGGTTGTTAGGAATAAGTATGCAATAAGGGAAGGATACGACTCTCCAAAGCCCGGCCGGATGCCCGTTACCGCTTTCCCGTCATCATCAAATCTAAAGATTCGTAGCTGGAATGCGTAAACCAGGGAAAGGATTGTTGCCGGAACAGCTCATAGCGTAAGGAATCCATATGGGATCGCTGTAGACGAAGAGCTGACCTATAAACACGTAAACGAAAATTGGAATCGCACCGTACAGGAGTGCAACGAGCTCTTGTAACTGCTTGGTCCTTTCCTTCGAAACGTGACTAACATATTTAGATCCAGGATCTTTTTCCTCAGTCGAAATTTTTCTGATAGCCCAATCAACGTCTATTTCAACTACGAAAATATAGACCGCTGTCGCAAGACCGTAAAAAGCTGACAGTAAATCAAACTCACCCAAAGTTACTCATGGTCACTTACTATTGGAGCAGTTCCTCAAACTGCGGGTCGGGTCGTCTCTTTGAATTCGTCGAGATGTGATTGGAACTCCTCCTTTTTTTCCTCAGCCACCGAGTGTGGTATCTTCCACTGCGGTGGTTTGGATTGTTGAAGCTCTCTTTACCAGTTCTGAAATCTTCATTTTTTTTCGTTTTCGAGCGAGAATATCGATACGCGCCTATTTCTCGGTTGCGAGATGAGGGCCGCGCAGTATTATTCTTTCATGTGACGGGAGGAGATACCGCAGACTCGTTCTCGCAAAGAAGGTGCTTTCAATGTGTGGAGAGAGGATATTGCTAAAGTCCATCCCATAGTGCTTGTCGGGCGCAGGCTCGCAAGTTGTGTGGAAGGCCCCGCAATGACGATGGTAATCAATCTACTCCGTTTAGTATTGGATGCCATATCTTTTCGACGGCAAGAGGAAAATCTGTGGAAACAGATTAAGATAGACGCCGCAAGCATGCCAAGTCTCTCGGAGCAGTCCACGAACTAAGAAGGATGTAACAAAGGAGGGGGTTCTATTACTCAGCAAACATTGCTCTCGAACAGACTCGTCTTCGATTTCAATACTGAATGAGAAGGGCTGCTTTGATTCAGAATGTCAGAATGGTGGGATCTATAGAGATTGATAATTTCTAATCAAACCGCTTTCATTTTCCTTTTATCTGTCCTTGTGCTCAGAACTTTAGTTTTAGGATAAGGAAAATCTGCTCTTCATTGGCGATCAAGCAAAAACATTTAGGCAGAAAGGAAAAATGTGGGCAGAGATCAGGACGTTAGCCATTCCACCTTTAGAGACATTCAAGATAATTCGAGATCCCATCCACGGCTATATTCCACTTACTAGACTGGAATACGAGATTATTCAACTACCCGTATTCAATCGGTTGCATCATGTCAAGCAAATGGCAGCGGGATACCTAGTTTTTCCAGGTGCCGTTTCGACTAGGTTCATGCATTGCGTTGGCGCCATGTCGGTATCATCTAAAATGGCTTATGCTGCCCTTGGATCTCTCGATTCTGGTAGCTTTTCTGAACTTTTCCTTCGCCATGATCCTGAAACCGAGATTAGAATTGTGCAGATGATTAGATTGGCTGCACTTCTTCACGACATCGGACATGGACCTTTTTCCCATTCCTCCGAAAAAACTATGAGTGATGCCCTAAAGAAATATCCATCTGAAGTTGATGAAGCAAAGAGACTATTCAAAAAAGAAGACGTGCATGAATTACCCATTCATGAATATAACTCCTACAAACTCATAACTCATGGAGAGTTGAAGGAAGCGATAGATAGTTCACACTCTGGAATGTCCGCGGAAGTCGCAGCTTTGTTAATCAATCAGGAGGGCATCGCTAATGAAAACTGCACAGATAGTGGCCGAAATGTTTTGCACAACATCATATCTGGACAATTAGACGCAGACAGGTTGGATTACCTTCTAAGAGATGGATACATGACGGGCGTCGTATTTGGGTCAATAGATGTGGACCGTCTCATAATGCACTTGCAAATTAGAAAAGAAGGCGGGATCTACAAGATTGTAACTCATGAGAGGGCACTCGGGACAATCGAAGATACTCTAGACGCACGTTTCAAGATGTACAAATGGGTCTACAATCATCACTTGGTGCTTGGCACCGATCTTCTGATAGAGGCCGCCACAGATTACCTGATAAAGTCGAAAAAGATGCATTTCAAAGATTTTCATTGGGAAGCTTTCGAGTCAGGCGGAATGACCGATGAATATGTTATGTCGAAGATTATGGAACAGAACGAAAGTGAAGGACGAAATTATGCATTCAAAGGGCTGATTGACAGACGTTACTTGCCCGTATCGCTTCTTAAGAGATCCACGGAGTTCCAGAGGTTCATTTTGAATGTCGCAGAGAAGATGGGTAGTACTATCGTCGCAGGACAAGCGCTTGGTGCCGCCGATGAGAAAAGAGCAAAAGACGCAATAAGGGATTGGTTCAAAAAACAGCAGAAACAGTCAAAAAGTGCAAAGGTGCCTGTAGGACAACGGAGACATCGAGCAAGACTTCTAACTGTAAACAGTCCACGAACGCCGTACCATTACCTAAGACAATCTGAAAAGGTCTGGATTTTTAGTGAAAAGGAGAATATTTCAAACGATATCACGGCTGTTTCACCTTATTTCAACGCAGTGAATCAAGCCTGGGAGGAATTTCCCTCTTTTTACATTGGGTTCCATGTCCCAGGATTACCGAGAAACAGCCCTCAGTACACCGAGTACAAGAACGACATCTATTCTACGGTTACATCGGAAATTAGTACATCATGACTGTTCTTCGGCTATGATGCTTTTGTAATCGTCGGGAACCCGCGTGATCGGCGGGAATCTTATCTCATCAGAATTCATTCTTACAGTCCGCTCACCAATTACCAGTTTGTGTCCCTTAGAGGCACGAGAGGAGTTTAGCCGACCTCTTCTTCCTATCTTTGAAATTCCCACATGCTGAACTTCTTTTCGTAACGTATTTGACAATTGTAGTATCCCTGATCCCGTTCGACGTTTCCTAATAGTTTCCTAATAAAAATTTACAGGAGACAGCAGATAGTCTAGCCTCTTTAAGGGCAGCTGCCTTATCCTCAAGACTCCTGATACGACGGCAACCTTCTCCTTCGGGAGCCTTCAAGAGCCTTCAAGAAAACGGCTCAAGCCGAGACAGTATTAGACTTTGCGTTATCCCGCAGTACGATTCCGCCTCCTGCATCAGGGTATTCCCATTGTCTTGGCTTTCCGTTGTCGTCAATCTGACTATCAAGTTCGGGAAATTGTTTAATTAACAATATGATGATTTTCTTGACATCTTCATCAGAAGCCTGACCCATGAACTTGGCTCGAACTTTTCCCTTTTGCAAATAATCCAAGTAGACTACGAAGCCGCCCTTGTATTGGTTGCTGACAAAAGCCAATATGTCGTCAGGAGCGGAATCGTCTCCCAGAAAATCGTTGGGTATGTTGATCTTTCCAAGATACGTCTCACCGCTTGTTTCCCCATCGTAACTTGCTTGTCCATACATTTCGTACTTACCCTCGCTGACTAGCCGGCCACTGAGTTCGCCGGGGACGCCCAATGAAAAGTTCGGCAGGAATGCCTGAACTGATAAAGGATCGAAGCAAAGAGGATGAAACCCAACGGACTCGAAGGCTTCTATGGAAACAGAAATTGGGTTCACCCCTCTTGTCGAATCAGAGCATAAGACTCTCGAAACATAACGCTCGAGACTCTCACCTTCTGCTCGCAGACTCACTTTTAATTCGCAATGCTTGGCAGCTTTGCTTCCTTTGTTTTGGAGACTGACTTCAAAGTAGCTCTTATTCGGCATCTGTCGCTGCGTTGTTTGCGAACAAGCTGAAGAGAGGATACCTGTAATGCCGAATGCTCGAAGCTTGAACGATTACATCTGCGTGTCCTCTAAGCGACCTTTCAATTCTATCCCTGAAACCCCAGAGCAGAAGTGCAGGGATCGCTAATACTAAGAAGTTTGCAAGGGCAGAACTGATGTCGCTCAAGCTAAAGAATCGAAAGTAAAAGAGCAATGCACAAAGAATGATGAGAGCTATTGCTCCGATAATCGCTGATATCTTGTCTATTTTCATGCTTTGCTCGGCCTTTCCGTGAAAAGTTTGAGGCTCTGACCTCCAAAGGTACTTGATGTCAAACCAAAGAAACATGATTGGAATGACTGTGAAGCCAAGGCCGATATAGATTGAAGTGAAATAAGGGCTGTTTTGAAATTTCAACGCAAATGCCGCGCTGAGCGCACCACCAACAAAAATGCCGACAACAAACCATGTAAATTGCCAAGGCAATCTTTTGTCAGCTGAAAATCGAGGAACGGGCTTTCCTTTTACTTCAGGAATTAAGAGTGTCCTAACTGCGTCGCCAATTACGTACGAAATCATGAATATTATGAGGAAAAAGAGATAGTCGAACTGCTTGAACTCGAAAACCAAGTAAGCGATGAACGCGCTTACCCAAGCAGAGAGAAAATATCCCCAAGCTCGCTTCTCTCGAAGGCTGAGGGGTCTCAACTCATTCAACTACTATTGACAATTTGGTTGATGTTGTTATTTGAATTAGCAACGATAATGTCGATTGATGGGTAGTTTCCCCAAAGAATCCAATCGCCGTTGTGCACAATATCGTCCTTGGTTCGTTGCTCGACAACGATGGTTAGGCTCTGTATGAAACGTAGGAAATTGCATGTTTCTCGAAACTTGAATTTATGCTAAGATGGCAATCTCAAGTTGTACTTGATGATTTCCTTTGCAACTTCTTTGCCATCCAGGACTGTTACACGATCAAGAAGATCGAATTCTTTCAATCCATTATTGAGTTGAATTCTCGCTTCCGAATTAATGCCACCAATTAAGAATAGGTAGACGATATTGGGAGTTTTCTCGATGTTGTCGGCAGGATCAAAAAAGGGATGGGACATCGCCGCTGTGGTTTCTCTCAACAATTGCTGAACATTTCCCTCCGATCGAGAAGTGTTGCCGTGGACTTGAACCACTTTAGCTTGAGCTGTGTAGTATGTCCTCTTGCCGAAATCTCCTACTTTGTAAAACGGCCTAATGTCCTGCCCGTGTTCTCCGGGCCCGTGGAAGCTAACTGGAGTTACGGATTGATATCCCATTCTTTCGAGCAACGGAACCAAGACTTTTTCTATCAATTCCCGTTCTCCAAGCATGCAAAGTCTTTGACGGACTTTCTCAATGGTTTCTTCCTTTTCTTCGATAAACGAGAAAATATCACGGTAATAGAGAGATTCTCGAACAAAATCTCGTTCCAAGTCTCCGTACAATCTGGGCGCGTACTTGGTATCTCCTCCGATCCAATCGCAGACGTCTAGTATTACCTGATCCTCTGAGCTAGCATTATTCAAAGCAACGAGAAACTTGTAGAGATAGAGAAAATCTCCAACCGTGTGGCTTTCATCAGCGTATTCCATTTCATAAAGGAAGTTCATTCCAAACAAATCTTCTTCATCACGATCTGGGTACTTCTGGGATAAGTATTCGTTTAGAGCATATTCGTCAGAACTAGCTACAAACTGTCTCGTCTCCTGTAATATCTTAATTGGGATTCCAGTCTGCTTCACTACTACGTTTTCAATCTTAGCCAGTGAAATTCCTCTAGCTTGCATTCTTGTTTTTGCCTTAACTATCGATGTTCGATAGAAAATCTCATCCGATTCAAGATCAGTTTCCTTTTCAATTATTCTTAGATCATCTTCTTCAAAGGCAACTAACAAACTAAAGGGCAGCCTCGATTTCATATCGAAAATTTCTTTATTTCCAATTTTTAGAATCCAATAGTTTCCCATTGATGATAAGAAATGAGTCTATTCTTTCACTTTAAAGCGAACGCTCACTAGAGTGTTCTCGCTTGCTCGCTTTAACTTCGTGAGAGAGATAGAGAGACGTAAGGAAATGCCGACTGTCCTTTCCCAAACCTCTACAAAGTCTCCGCAATGCACCCGAACCAGGTGGGGCAGCTTTGCATCTACCTGTTTTATCAAAGCCTCGTCCTCAAGCTGCCTTTTCATTCTCTTTATTTCTCTGAGGCCCTTATGAATCGAAATTTTATTGCCATCGACTTTTTCACAATTAGATCGAGGTTTCGGGAGTCATCACGGGTTTGCTCGAAAAATGACAGCCTCTCTCTAAGCGTGGGCTCGCTCTCGCCGAATAGACGAGCGACCTTTTCGGTAGTGTTTTCGTAGTGATTCTTCCTGTTTTCAGCACCCACTAGATTTCTTGTAGAAGTGTCGCCTCGCTTTCCCTGATTTTTGTAATCTGGTTTTGAAAGTTCGGCGATGAGTTTTTTCTGAATCATGGCAAGCTCCGTTTGAGTGAAACTTTTACGCAGGAGATTTTCTTCGATTTCAATCCTCAGATTCAATGGCAACTTCTTTAGCATGTCGTCTTCGACAGATTCCACCCCCCGAGTCGTCCCCCCGATTGTCAGTTATTGACTTCTTCTCCACAAGATATGATCTTGCAATCGATTTCCGACCAGCCTAGCTTTCTCGCGGCGGCTAGCCTTCTCGCACCAGCGATCAGATTGTAGTCTAGATCGACAATAATCGGCTGCAACAGACCTAGTACCTTCATACTTTCCATCAGAAGGTTAAGATCACCCAGATCTTTCCGAAGTCTATTGCCAATCTTGATTTTAGAAATGAAGAATTTTCTGTATTCGCCAGTTTGCATTGTTTCGAGTCTCACAATTCCCTCATGGTCGCGGTGAACACGTACGCGCCTAGAAAAAGCCCAATAGCCACAAAATCAGTGCAAACGTTCTCTGTGCTTCTAGGTAGAGAGAAAAAGCGATTGCTGAATCAATAAAAAGAAGTACAAGACAAGCCAGCAACAAGTTTCTTGACTGTGGCGAAAGTTTTTCCAATTCTAAACGATCACTCTTGATTGAGCGAGCTGAAGTACTCTAGCAGTGGAACATTTCTTGATCTGAGGACTTTTCGGCGAAGTCGGCTGCCGTAATCCGCTGAGTACAGTAGAGACAAAGTTCGCCGATCTGTGAAATTGTGGTCATCGCCTTTCTTTCACATCTTTTTGAAAAAGTGCGCTTTTACCTCGTAAATCACGCCTGACTTCCACAAGTCCTGGAATACCTTTTCTGCTTGCTCGCGCGTAAATTTGCCGATTTTCACAATCTCGTTTAAGAACGCGCTGTCTTGCACGGGTTGTCTTGACTCTCCTGATAGACGCTTGAAAGTGTCCACTGCAGCCTCGCGGAGTCCCTTTTCGCTCACCGGCTTGCCGAAAACGATTCCTGCATCAACTTTCTTTGTATAGGGATCTTCAAATGAATGAAGCGTCCTTTCGTAGAAATCTATGGCTGCCCGCGCATCATCAATACTGATTTCCTCATGAAGAAGAATTCTTGCGCGAGCCTTGGTCAGACGATCAAGAGTGTCCACGACCCTGGGCGTAAATGGAATCTCGCCCGGCTCGTTTTTTCGTCGGAGTTTTTCGTACTCTTGTGTGATAATTTCCCACACCGCCTCTGGCATGAACGGCTGCTTGATTTTTTTCGCGAGCAAGATGTGTTTCTTCAAGAAATCCGGTGTCATCGGAGGTGCATCTGGAAAGGACCCCGTTGTCCTCATTTTGAGAATGTGTTTTGCTAGACTCCTATCCTCGTTCTTGTCCTGTAAATCACGCATCACAATTATCACATCATATCGAGTTAGGTGCGGGGTTGGGAACTCTGCCAGATTGTCTCGCAAATTCTTGTACAAGTCGGTACTGGTCGTCCGTTGGATTCGTGATAGACAGAACACCGATCCTAGCGTTCAGATTCAAGTTGTAACCGGCCATAGCCAGACTTTCGGTCTGCTGTTCCATCGGTTCGTTCAATGCGTTTTTCGCTTCCGGTGGAAGCCATTTTGCTTCATCCACGACCAAGATTCCCAAGTCCGCCAGTATGACCGCGCCCGCTTTGACTACGAACACACCGCTCGCATCGCCTCGGACAACGGCAGACGCGATCCCCGGCCTTGTCGTATTGGCGGCATTTACGTACACTGAGCGCGGGGATAGACGCCAGACAGCTTTTCCGAGCAGGCTCTTAGAGACTCCAGGATCGCCGAGTAATAAGACGCTGATGTTCCCGCGAAGCGTTGATCCATCGGGTAGAATAACAGATTCCGATCCAGCCAGCAGATAGAGAACAGCTTCTTTTGGTAAATCGTGGCCACGAATTTCTGGGCAGACGGACCTTATCAAACGGCCCATCAAGTCGGGTTGATTGGCAAATTCTCGAATCTCTTTTTCTTCTTCTGCGGAGATTTCCACATCTTCGGGTCTTTTTCCAACGACTTCTAGAGAGTTCGCAAACAAAGTAGATTTTGGAATCAGAGATTGTGATTCGCTCGGACCATTATCCGAACGCATGGCCTCTAGTACGCCGACCACACAAATCCGATCACCCGGTCTAACCGTGTTCACTAGATCTCCCGTGGCAATGATTTCGTGGACGGAAGCTATTTGCCCCGGCGGCGTTAGCTCCGGCATCTCTTGTACTCCAAGTTTTTGAAAATTCGTGAAAAAGCTCTTTCGCATGTTTAGCTTGAAATTTCTCGTCTCGCCGCATCCTTCGGTGTCACACTTTAACGGCCTCATGATCTTGGTCGATTCTACATAATTTTGAGGCACGCGAGAGACATGGCCATTTGCGCAAGTAAATGCTGCTTCAGTGATGAGAGGACTCACCTGATACGATGCTTGCATGACAATTCCACACACGGCGAGTAGCTGAAACAGGTACTCCGGATCGAGGCTACTCAGGGGCCTTGGCTCTAGCCCGCGTATTCGGATGCGAAGTTCCCTTTTCCTTTTTTCAGCGTAACTCGGATCTTCTATCTGTAACGTTTCAACCAACGCTTCGTCGAAACATTGCAGAATCGTTGCGGGATCAAGCCGCAAATCCGCAGCGAGATCGGAATTGAATTCTTCCAAGTCCTGGTACTCAACGATGATGCTGCGCCCTCCTGTTCCGGTCAAGCCCGAAATCCTTTTGCGATACTTTAGCTCTCCAAAAGATTTCAGAAAATCGACGAAGATTTCCTTCATTTTCGACTCACTCCATTCCATTATCTCTGCTGCACCGGTCAAGTTCTCAATCAAACCGCCCTAACAAACCATTGATGAAAGGAACAAAGAATGCCGTCTTTCTCTCATGACGATCCTCTCGGTAGTACGCAATACCGTCCTGCTTTAATTTGAGAATCGCAAAGTCGAATTCTTCGAGGGGTAGATCGAAATATCTCGCCGCTGCCTCGCGGTTCTTGTGGAAAACCACGTAGTAGCTTTTCTCGCCGAGGACGACCGCTAGCAGCTTGCTGAATATTGTGATTTGCCCGTCGGGTGGACCCGACTCTCGCCAAGATTTGTATTGAGTAAGAGCAAGTCCTTTCTCTACCTCTGTGCATACTCGTCGACGATCCCATTTGTGAGATCCAATTTTTGTCTGGAAGCTACTCCCTCTCCCCCCTGATTGCGAAACATTTTGAGAGATGGCTTCGCTCACGATCTTTGAAGCAGAGTCAGCTCCCGGCTCGGGGTCCAGAAGCTTTGTTTCCTGGCCTGGTAGTCGATTATCCGAACACTTTGAAACGGAAAAGAACGAAAGAGAACAGTTCCGAACAACTGGCGTACCTTTGTTGTCATTTTGGACATTGGCCTGAGCGTGAACCTTCACAGTACTTTCTCTTACCGAGTCGACAGATTTGTCAGGGGGGAGAAGGGTGGTACTTCCCCTAGAAGCCCCTTCGAGAATCTCTGCGTACTGACCACCCAACTCTGAAAGTGCAAAACCACCGCTTCCGTCATCGACGATCAACCCATATTCTTTCTTGAGGGCATGTATTGAAGTTCGTACTGTGGATCGACTGTCGTTTGCCAGTGAAGCATACAGATCAAAGTTCGTGCAGACCCCTTTCGAGATCAGGACAAGTACAAGTTTTCTTCTTCCTCGTAATCTTTTAGGCGGCGGAAGTTTCTTTTTTTCGTTCTGAAACTTTCGCTGAACTGAAATTTCGTCCGTTTTTTCCAGCACTTCTACACGCCCTTTTATTCCGAAATCTCGGGTCTGCTTAGAGCAGCCCGAAATGCTGGCGGAAAGAAAATTGTTCTGAAAGAGTCAAGCTCTGAATTTCCCATGATAGAGGTGTAGCGGGCGATCTTCTTGCGAGCTAGCCGACGAACAATTTCTTTTGTCTGCTTCCAAGAGAAGCCGAAAATCTCGTTACAATCGCCATCACTGTATAACCCAGCGAATCTAATCTTGCCACCGCTCTCGCGAAGAACCGAGACTACTTTCTCTTCCTCGCGTCGAAGCCGAAGCTCGTGGCGTTCTTCGGGGGTGAGGAAAAAATCATCCAGAATTCCTGAAATGTTATAAGCGGGTTTACGATCAATCAAATTGTCTCACTTCTCTTTGCGATATGGGTCGTGGGTCAGGTCGTTTGAGAGATGGTGGCTAACCTTTTGCTCTCAAGCGGCCTTCGCGGTTACTTTTTGTTTCAAACCTCTCCCTGATGTTTGTAGACTTTCAAGCCCTCAGTAGTCTTTGCTGAAAGGTGCGATGACGATTGATTCCGGCGAATGTCAGCCTGTAAAACAGTTTGCAAAACGTCGGCGATTACAAAGAATTCTGATTCCTCAACTTCGCTCGGAAGCGACGCTATGAGCTCGCGAGTCACCTGAAACTCCTCTGGCAACGAGCGTCTGAAATTCTCCAGGCGAGCTGTGGGAATTTTTCCCAAGTCTTACATCTCCCTCTTTTTAGGTGGCTCTAGTTCGATTGCTTTCGCAATTCAGCTGTAGACTCGCCAAAAGTTCCTCGCGACTAGAGTCCTCGCTGTACATCAAGACGGCACATCCCTGCGAATTGGCCCGGAGTCGGAATCCTAGTGCTTCACAAAGCTGTCGGGGAAAATATGCAACCCTCTGGTCAGGATTGACCTTAACAGAAAATTCAACCATTTGCGCGCTCAGGCATAAGAAAAGGTTATGATTTAACTACCAGCCACGGTGTAACTAGTTACGACAGTTACGAAGGTTACGACCATCTTGCTCGAAGACGAGTCCCCTAGTTCAGAACCGCTGGATTTTCGTGCCGAACGTGTACTAAGGGCGATCAAAGAAAAAAGAGAGACGCACATGAACGATCTTCAATTTGCTCTACATTACAGCAAAATTACAATCTCAAAAATTCTACCCAGACTTGAAGATGCGGACGCGATCACAATTACAAAGCAGGGTCAGAGAATGGTCATAACTCCAAATTATCAGGTTGCTGATAAAATACTTGAACATAAGAAACTCCCAATTTTTCCAACGACATGGAAAAGTCGGACTCCCGGGAAGGTGGACGAGACTGCGCCAAAAAGAAAAATCATGTCGAGGGGCGAGTACAGCTCTCGATTACAGCACAGCGAGCAAATGATCCTCGAAACCGCTAAGAAATTGAATTTTCAGCGCCCTGGACGAGTGAATGATTATGATGAGGAATTACGAGAAATGCTGTACGACCAACGGTGTTTCTTCGCAGACGTTGTGAACATGAAAATACATAGTCCTGAACATATTTTCTTGCAGCACCTCAGAACCGATGATCCGAACCATTGGAATCGGTTAGCAGATTTTTCAGATAAGGTAGCAAGTCTTGAATCGGCCAACGGGATCTCGTCGACAGATATTGTCCTATGGGTGCAAGAAGAAGAAAAAAGTGAACCATCTCCTTACGATATTCCCGAGGAAGAAGTCAATTCACTGGAACGGGAAGCAAACGCCCTAGCAATGTGGATTCAAAACATTGTTCAAGACGTTACCAAGAGACATATACTTCATTTTGAAAATTGCACGGATTGGGAGTCCAATTTTCTTATAGGCTAGGCAGTCTTACGGATTCCTGGGCGGTCCCCCATCAAAATCGGAATTCTATGATCGCCATTGACTTTCCACCAAGATTATGCTTTAGATAGCCTAGAAACATTTCATCCGCCCTTTCGGCTTTTTTTTGGGCAAAACCTAATGGCTTCAATAATCCGCCACTTCGAGCAGGTGGCGAACCCCATTGTCTAGCGGTTGAGTGTAACGGAATCCACCCTGCATCAGGGTATTTTCCAAATCAGCATTAGTAACGATTCTATATCTGCTGCCGTTGTTCAGAACGTTAGCTGTCTGCTTGTGGTGCAAAATCTTATTGAACTCATCTTGGGGCATCGTTCCAAGATCATGGGTTGTCTTAATCGCCAGAACCTGTTGCTCGCTATATTCAACGGAAAACAAGAGCTGTTCTCGCATACCGGCAAGCTGATCTGTCTGTCTCTTGCCTGACTCGATTGTTTGCAAAAATTGTTCTGCGGCAGCTTGATACTTTTCTCTCATATCCTCGATGAGTTCCTCAGGCAGTCGGTGTTTATTCACGGTGTATCTAGCCTCAATACTTCCTTTGTGGCCCATGAAAAATTTCCTGTAATCGCCCACAAGCAATCCCTTGCTCTCAGCTATCAATGATTGAGTATCAAAGTAACAACGAAGGACGTACGGCCGCACCCTGAGCCCCGCCTTTCGTATGGAAGTCCGCATCAAGTCGCCGATATTATTAGTAGTTATGAACTTGTTCTCCCTGAACGAATACTTTGGTGTAATGATAGCGGACGCGGGGCCTAGCTTTCTCCCGATCTTATTCGGCTTTCGAGGTATTGTTTGACGTACTCACAACCTTCGGGGGTGAGAAATGAAAAGTATTGATGACCGGCTTTTGAGAGGGTGGGGCGAACAACGACCATTGTCGGGACTTTCCTAAAAATGACTCTGTCTTTTTTCAGCTCCATTTCTGGAAAATCCGAGATGACCAGACCATCGTCTCCTTCAAAATCGCCCAACGTTTCCAGCCGGAAACCGCAGTGAGCGATTATGACGTCGGCAGACCTTTGTTGAAGCGTAGCAGCCAAGAATACGCTGTGCAATTCTGACTGATCTGGACTCTTTTCCTCACGTAACGTTGGTGCTTCGCTTTCGCCGCTGATTCTGATTCGTCCCGAGACCTCAATGTCGTTATGCGAAAACCAAGACTTGAGAGCTTTGACATTCGACCCAACGTACGATCCCGCATACTTTTTCTTCTCCAATTCGGAAACCAAGTCGAGAAGTAGTTTTTTCAGTTCTGAATTTGAGTGCGTCAAGAGTCTCTTTGGATCCGTCTTATGAGATTCGCAGTAGCTTCCGAGCCTTCTTAGGTACACGGTCGCCGTGATTAGCGAACCTCTGGCTACGTTATCAAACCACCGTTGCACGTCTTTGTCTTTCAGCAAGTACTCGTACTTTCGCTTGCTGTTGTGGGGGCCGAAAGCCAATTTTGGACGGTCGAATGTGAAAATGCCGGAAATCTATATCAGGTTTTAAACCAGAAAAGGTGTGGGCCGGACCGGATTTGAACCGGCGACCTCGTGATCTCTGCTTTCATGCTGGATATCAGTCACGCGCTCTAAGTGCACACAATCCTCTCCTCAACTAGAGGAAAGTCCATGCTGAGCTGACCGGCCCTTTTGACAGATTACAGATCGAAACTCCAAAGCACCTTTTTTTAACGTTGTGTTTACCAGAGACGAGGTCCTTGGAAGAACTTAATCTTCGGAAACGAGTCTGACATTTTTCCCGCGTTGATGCATGGGAAAGTACAGCAAATGTTTCGAATATCTTGCAACTTTGTACAACCGCGCAACTACAATACTACAATGATGCCCCTTACATCTGGTCAGGCTCGTCGACACTCGTTTTTTGCGCAGATTCTGTTTGCTACGACAAGAATATAATCAAGGGATTCCTGCTGGATCCGAAATTCACCGGCTAAACTACTTCGGCGATTTTCAACACAAATCACTTTTGTGAATAGTCAAGGTTTCGATCCACGGTTAGCGCCCCGTAAATCTAAAGCGTTCGAAACAATTTCTAGTTTTCGAGTTCACTAGTAACGTGTCACCTAGCTATATTTTTGTATAGTCTAAGATTTCGGGTCGCTAAACGAGGGACGCCCAAGATTACAGATGTGTCTGAAGTTAGGGATCGTACTGCAGTCATAATAGCCTAGTGACAAGACAGACCGCAGACTGGGTCGTCTGCAATTCCAGACGACAAGATATATGGAGCCATCAGTCCCGACGCGTGCTTTGAAAAAACATGAAGGAACTTCAGTGGATCCAAGGAAACGAGAATCAAAGGTCTTCAAAGCGCGGGCAAACCGGACCAGTCAAAGTAATTACGCGGATAAGGGCAAGGGCGCCCGCCTGCGCTAGCTGCGAAATTCCGATATTATCTATCTTGTCAAGGGCACCAGAAGTAGGACTGCCAACGAGGGCTGTACTTCAAGAACTGAAGAGTGCTCAATGGTTTGGGGAGCTTAGCGACGACGATCGCTCGGCGCTTTTTACAAAGTCAAGGAGGAGGGTTGTTGATAGCGTGATCAAGTTTAGTCGAAAAAACCTCGTCATTAGAGGTGAAATGTATCCGGTTGGCCCTGGCATACCTGCAGGCACGTGGAAAGCTACTGAGAAAGGGTTGCACAGGTTCGCGAAGGAAAAGGATGGCTGGACCCCAAGATATCGCATCCACGATGCAATCTTGGAGCAGAAGAGTTGACGAGCGTCGCTACGCGATTGATGCAGTACGTACATGCAACGCAAACATGCATAGTCTCTTGGAGGTTCGGCGTGTGATGCGGCTCCGAGCGCGGAAGGAGGAATTGGACTCCGTGCTGAGAAAGCGCGGGTTTTCATTTTAGATGGTAATCTTCGATCATAGTCTAGCAGTGTCATTAGTTGATGTCAAGGTTTCATCCAGCTCAACCTTTCTGGACCGTACTGTACTGAGACCATAATATCTAGTGTCACACTCTTTCTTAGTCTAGAAATATAATGCTGAAGGGACGAGATGTATCTTCCGTTCCTGAGTATTGTCCGGCGCTTTTCTAGCGCGTGCCCTAACAATTTCGCATTTCTTGTATGGAACGAATTGATTTAAAAGCCAGAAGGTCCAACGATTTAGGACTAAAATGGGACCTGGTACCCCTCTGGGGTTTTGTCCCACACTGGAAGTACATTTGTTGACTGACAATTTGCTCGTGGTGGAAAAAAGGAAGAGAGGGACTCTAAACCAAACTGCTCCACCCATCTACATCGAAAAAGGCATATACCCCTCAATTGGTGTTATGCCTTCAGTTACTCCAATACCAAGTGAATCTGCACGAACCAAAGAAGATCTGATTTCATCATATCTCTTCAAGAATAGCAGGATGAACGAACTTGCTCAAGTGGGGGCAAGCCTTGGTCCTTTGAAGTGGCCTGAATTCATAAGGGAGTTACTAAGGATGGGAATTTTTCCAACTCCAGATGAGATCAAAGCCTTTGGCGAGCTTTTTACATCAACCCTGAAGGGCGCTGTGGCGGAGATGAACAGGGGTGCAATCTCGAACTCGCAGGGATTGAAGGCAGTTGTTCGAAATCCCCACCACTCCGGTCTTGAAACCTCAACCTGGCAAGGGAATGATTCTAGCGTCCAGGAATTTCTTGAAAACAGTGCCGGCTGGAGAATGGACTCATTCGGTTTTGAAGTTCTTCATTCTAGCAAGGCGCCGTTTGCAGTGTCTAAATTCCTGAGAACGCACCAGAAACCAGTTACTGGATACTTGCTGCCACCCAAGGTTATCCGGTATCGGATTGGTCCATTTGAGTACTTTCTTAACAATTTGGGCGATGTGTTCCGTAATAGAGCCGAGACGAGTGCGCATGAACTTTTTGAAGCAAGGCACAAGTAACATCTATTCGAACCGGAACGGGCGGAGATAAATCATCCAAACGCTGGAAATACCGCAAGTTGATTCTTCAGGGTTCCGAGAGATGTAAAAGATCAGGCAAAGATAACAGGTAAGGATGCAACGTCTGATGCAGCCCTCTTATTTAGGGCTGGAATACCAACTGCCCTTTTCGGTTCGGGACAGTACAAAGTATCTCATACCGCTGATGAATATGTCGAACTTGATAAAGTAATCAAGGAAACAAAGATTCTGACGGTTGCGAGTGTACTATTGACAAAATAATTTGGTCGAAGCCGATTTATTGTGCCCAATCCTGCTGTAAATGGAGGCATTTCCAAATTATTTTTACTGGAAACAAGCTTTTCCAAGCTCTTCTGAGCTAACAGAGCTCGTTCTGAGCTGTTCGAATTGAACAGTGCCTTGAACGTAGCTCTTCGACCAAAAAGTGCTCACGTGTGTAGAAACGCAGAAAATTTTTTTCTTTATGAATCAATGGGAACTTCTACATAAAGACAATTTCCGGAAGACGCAAAAACTGTTAGATCCATCAACATCGTAGCTGCAACCTCAATATTTCCTGAGTTGGAGAAGGAGTTCATCTAGTCTTTGGCGATTTGTCAAGGCGATTTCTTGCGACCTAATTAGGACTATGCAATTTTACTCGGATTGCAGTGAAGCGACTCAATTTCGACATCGTGACTTTCGATTCTTTGAAGTGGAGGAGTAAATTCCACGTTCCAACAATAGCGGTCATCTTTTCGGATGTCCAATCTTATGAGAGATTATAGGATATTTCTCCGAGCATGACCCCGATGTTTTCGCTAGATACACTTGGGTTAACCATTCGCTAGGAAAATAGCAAAGAATAATCATTTATCTGGAAAGAAGAAAGGTCGCGATGTTCAAGTCGCAGGGCTGGTAGTTCAGTGGTAGTAACGCTCGCCTCGCAGGATTGTGTACCGAGACCGCGAGAGGTCAGGGGTTCAAATCCCCTCCAGTCCACCTTAACGATGATTTTCGAAGAGTTTCATTAATCCGAGAAAGCATTTAAACAAAGTTTGAAAATGATTTTCAATTCTAAAGTGGGCTCGTCGTCTAGCTTGGTTAGGACACCGCTCTGACTGCTGCAATCTTTGCTGATGCATCAAGAAAACGGCGGGGGTCGTGGGTTC
>CAWCYI010000003.1:0-65254 GCA_963799845.1 uncultured Nitrososphaerota archaeon | reverse complement strand
GAGCTGCTTTTCCTGAACGGTTCCCAATTCAACTCAGATCCGCAAAACGAATGGAGAATTAAATCGGAACCTGGCCATTAATGAATATTGCATGTATTCTCATGCCGTCCAGGTCGCAAAACTTTTTGCTTCTGGCTTCGTCCTTGCTATACTTTTTACCGCATTTTGAGCAGCAATATATCGCTTCTCTTGTCTTGGATTTTCGACGCATTTCCGCTTTTAGAGCAGATGTGGTCTTTACCATGAGACAGGTTTCATACATCGGTTTGAGCTGTGATAGTTTCGACTTGAATAATTGCTCGTCATTCTTGGCAATAGTCGCGAAAGCGATGTCAATCACTGGAGTGACCGGATTAGGCTTCTTTTCATCTTTCTTCCTGTTGACCCCCTCAGTGCGGATTTGTTTCGCCCTCTCAAACATTCGATTGATTGCAGACTCGTCAATTTTGCTCGTCTGCATCTGAAACTGGGGATCGTAAATTGCCCGCTCGGACCAATTGTGTTCTTTTATCTTCGCGTAAACTGCTGTCTGGAAATCGTCGTCGAGGTGCCTCATCGATTCCAGAAGCGCGCCCTTTTCCTTAGAGTGATAATTTTCCAAAATATTCTGCAACTTTTCGACGCTAGAGACGGTATTGCATCGCAGACCGATATTGACCGTCGAGCCATGAAGCCTCAGGTCGATGTGCGGGTCAGGTCGATTTTCGATTTCTTCTTTGCTCGTTTCACCCCCGGCAGCGGGAGGGCGACCCAGTTCGAGTTCGACACAAGTGATACAATTTCCTCGTCCGGAATTTTCGGCAGCAGAGGATCTTTGAAGCACGGCCTCGGACAACCTGAAAAATGGGATATAATCGGATTTTACGATCTGGATTTCCAAGTCGTAATTCAGCAATTGCTGTGTGCATAAATCTTTTAGTGGAACTTGTTGGAGCTGGTCTTGACATTAAGAACGGTATGGCATCTTGAAATCCCGCAACCTCTTTGATTTAACTGGCAAGTCAGCGCTCATAACCGGAGGTGGAAGAGGAATAGGCAAGACAATGGCCACCGCGCTGGCTGAAGCCGGGGCAGACGTCGCAATCGCTTCGCGAAAACTCGAATCGTGCTTTGAAGTAGCGAAAGAAATATCGGAAGCAACGGGTAGGACAGTTCTTCCGGGTCGGAGCTCGGACGTACACCGAGAAAGACAGTGTCCAAGAGCTAGTAAATTCCGTAGAGAAACGATTCGGGAAAATCGACATCCTGGTGAACAACAGCGGGTCAACGTGGGGCTCCCTTTGAGGAGATGCCGTTTGACAAGTGGGAGCAGGTAATCAAAACAAACCTCACTGGAACTTTTCTCGTGTCACAGGCGGTCGTCCCGATAATGAAACGCATCGGATGGGGTCGAATCATCAACTGGTCTTCGATAAGTGGGCCTCGGTCGCTCCGCCGGATTTAGTGAACACAGTTGGCTACACGGCCAGCAAGGGTGGCATCATTTCTCTTACAGGGAGCTCGCGGTGAAGATTGCAAAAGACAACATTGTCGTGAACGCGATCGCGCCGAGCTTCTTCCCGTCCAAGATGACGAGCGCCTTCGTTCAGAAATTCGGAGACAAGATCAGGGATTCAAATCCCATGAAAAGGATGGGCGATGAGGACGATTACAAGGGGGTGGTAGTTTTCCTCGCGTCGCAGGCAGCCAGTTACATCACGGGTCAGGTAATTGCAATTGACGGCGGCTACACGGCAACCTGATTCAGCCCGCCGGAATAATTACCGTCTTCATGCTGTCCATGTTCCGCATCGCATTCAACGCTTCGTCTGTTTTATCCAGCGAAAACTTGTGCGTGACGATCTTCTCGAAGGGTATTTTTTCGTGATACCTGGCTAGAATTCTTTTCGCAAAAAGAAAATCAGTCGGCATGCCGCCGTAGACTCCGAGCAGGTTGATGTTTTTAGAGCATAGTAGGAACGGGTTGATCGATTCAGGGCCTCTGTCCGTGAAATGTCCCAATTCTACAAATGTCCCCTTGTCCCTGATCATACCGATACCCTCAGTGAATGCTCCCTTTACTCCGGCTGCTTCAAAGACGACGTCGGCACCAATACCCAGAGGCGTCAATTCTTTGACCCGGGAAATTATTTCGTTAGACCTCACCTTCTCGATGCTTACTGTCTCGTCAGCCTGCGAATTGGCTGCAAAGCGATAGTCTGTGGTCAGGTGCTCCGACGACAATTACTTTTCCCGCGCCCGAGAGTTTTGCCATTACAGTTAGCAGCACTCCGATGGGCCCCGAACCTTGAATCACGACGGTTTTTCCAGGTCCCATTCCTTGGTATAACCACGAGGCGCCCATCGCTGCGCGTTGAAATGCGCTGACCGCTATTGATAGTGGCTCTACGAGGACTGCGGCCTCCAGCGAGAGACTCTGGGGCAGTTTATAGACCGCCTCCACTCCGTGGGTGTATCTGAACTCTGCCCAGCCTCTCTGCCATCCCTTTTCGAGAATTGGATAATTTCTGGGGATTCGGCTTGAACATAAAACTGGAAACCCGGTCGCGCAGTTGTAGCATCTGCCGCAAGGAGAAGAGTCCATGTCCTCCACGCTTACTCCAACCAAATCACCTACTTTGATGGGTTCTCCGTCAGGATCGACCTTCGGAAACCCTGCCCATCTCCTCGATACTCGCAATGAATTCGTGACCAGGAATGAACGGATAAAACTTCTCGGTGATCCACGGGAGCGGTTTCTTGTCGAATATGATGTGGGGATCGGCACGCAGACTCCGGTCATCTCTATTCTAAGAACGGTGTCCCTCAATCTGAGTAGGGAAGCTCGTAATCTTTGACACCGATTACCCCGGGCTCGGGAACAGTCACGGCGCGAAACTTTACCAATACTCAATTCACCGTGTGCTTATCTAAATATGAATCATCGATTTCAATTCCCAACCTGGCCCGTCGGGGATTTTTACGTACCCGTCCTTTGAAACCTCAATTGGTTTTTTCAAGATCTTGTCATGTCCCCAGTTTAGAGCAGGGAGGAATCTATCCCGTACTCGACAAACGGTGCGTTTGGAACTGATCCGATGAGCTAATGTCACAGCAAGAGTGATCGGCGCATCGAAGGAGTGTGGAACGAAGACTGTTTGCAGCTTCCGCGAGGGCGGCGACTTTTTTCAACTGCAGGATTCCGCCCGACGCGCATACATCAGCCTGAATGATGTCAAAGCAATCTCCATCAATCAGCTCCTTGAACCGGAAGAACCCGTTCTCATCTTCTCCGCCTGCAATCTGGACATCGACTTCTTTCGAAAGCCTCGCCGAGATTCTTATGGACTGCGTGGTAAAGCGGCTCCTCCAGCCAGTAGACGTCCCACCTTCTCGAGTTCTCTTGCGGTTTCAGGAACCTCCTGTAAGTCCAGAAGGGACCGGAGAACGTCACTGCCTGGTTTGCATCAACCATGATCTTCATCTCGTCCTTCACGGCATCCCTTACCGCCTTTATCGGAGTGATATCTTTTTCCAGATACTCGCTGTGGATTCTGATCTTGATCACTCTCAAATCCAATCTCCAGATATTTTAGAGCATCTCCAGCGTGTCCTCGGGAGTTTTCAGCATACCGGTGCTCGCGTACACCAACACTGGATCCTGGGCGCAGCCCGGCACCTTATGGATCGGTTGCCTGCACGCTTTTCCGATTGCGTCCCACATTGCCTCTCGACCACCACGGATTCGACGGTGTTCATGCTGTACGTGATGCCGTTGAGAATCCGGATGATTTTTCTGGCTGAAAGATGAAGTTACCAGAACGAGATCTTTGAAGACCCTAGATTCTCCGATAATCTTGATTTCCGACCCGAATGAATTCTGCCATCCATAGCCAGTAATTCCTTCGTCGGTGCGGAGCCTGATGAGGGTGCCGTCGGCGGATTTTTCGATTGCATACGTTGGGAAACCAGGCGGGATGAAACGGAGCATCGAGCGGTAAGGAGACGGGAATGAACTCAATGAGGCGATTTTCAAATTTTTTCTGAAATTTCGTCAGAGATTTCGCTTTAATATTGCAATGAAGTAGATTAGGGAACTATGCGAATACAAGGCCTGGTGAAAGACTGCCAGTTTCCGGTTGACCTATCATACTTTGAATTTACGAATACGTGCCAGTTTACGTAGTAGAACTTGGAAAATCTGCCCTGTAACAGTAACCGGGCCACCGAGTTTCCTTTCTGAAGATAGTGTGCCTCAGCACGGCCTCGGCCGTCACTACTCTGTGTTGTGAGCTCCACGCTCTTTGGAGCTTGGTGCAAATCTTCTCCTGCGATGTGCGCCAAATCTTCCCTCAGCATCGTCATGAGCTCCAGCCCTCGATTGAGGAGAATCTCATTCGTCGTGTACATGGGCCCCCAGCCGCCAACGTACTCGTCCATTAACTTCTCCATCACGACAAATTGGTCAGCGTACAGGTAAGATGGGGAGACGGTTCCCTTCGTTATCAAGTTCCTTCCAAGTGAATAATTCTCCAGCGGTTGGAATATTTCCTGCTTTAGTTCAGCCAAAGCCTTCTCTGAAACTTCAGAGTGGCTCGGATGATCCGTCACGTACGCAACAGCGGCTTTACCCGCCAGCCTGCCTTCGGTGAACGAGCCAGAAGAGAACTTGTGGGCAGAGAGCCCCCTATCGTGTCACCCGCACCGGACGAGTCCCTCGATTGTGGTCATCCGGTTGTACCCCCAAAAGTATTCTTTGGAGAAACATCCTGAGGGCCGCTCGCCCACGCGCCAGAGCAGGTGGCGTGCGATCCCATGATATACGGTTCGGATGTCTGCAGTTCAGATGGTCTTTTCTTCGGATAAATGTTCTGCGAAGCCCACACAATTGTCTGGCTCATCGTCATGTCGAGGAAATCTTCGTGACCGAGTTCCTCCTTCTCCCTCGTATCGAGAACTCTCTCAGTGTGTATGTAGATCGGTTGCCTGCCCGCCTTGATCTCTCTGAGCATCGCGTCGTTTCGAAGACACGTAGGAAATGGTTTGGAATCAACGTAATTGCCGTATAGGGTTCTCTGATCTTCCGGGTACCTCAATTCATAATCTTCGCCGTACGCGTTTGTCGCAACCGCCTTCAGGGCAAGGAACCACGCGCCGACTCGCCGTATCCATCCTTGAACCTGGTGACGACAAGCTTGTTTTCCATCTGAGTCATCTCGGCTCCGACCCCGATTATTAGGGCATACGCGGGACCCGGTACTCCAGGGTGCATACCACGTTCTTCCCGCGCCTTCTCCAACCGATCTCGGTCGGAAGATGTGCGTCCCTCCCCCTGAGGCAACGATTACAGTCCTTCTGGCGCGAAAAATGTAGAAGGCTCCATCTCGTATGTGAAATCCTACGGCACCCGCGATGCGATTCGGATTTATCTCGTCGGTCAAAAGATGTGTGATCATTATTCTGTTGTAGACTTTGGTTGCAGCCTTGGTTGCGGCTTCGGCAACAATTGGTTTGTACGACTCGCCATGGATCAGATTCTCTGCCACCCTCCTTCTCTCTTGTAGCGCCCAGTCTGGCTGTCATAGATTATTGGGAGCACCCACTCTTCGAAGAGGTGCACGGTGGAATCTACGTGCCTTGCAATGTCAAATTCGAGACCTCCCTGACGAGGCCCATCAGGTCGTTTCTTGTGTACTTCACGAAATCTTCAGGGGTGTTTTCGTTCCATCGCATTCCCATATAGCAGTTAATCGCAGACAGCCCCATGGCCGCGGCCCCGCTCCGCTGATCTGAGCCTTCTCGACGACGACCACGTTTAGATTGCGACCCCCGTACCTCGCCTGGTCCGCTGCTCCGCATCCGGCCATTCCCCCTCCGATGACCAGTATGTCACAGTACCGTCTTCGTCTTCAGGAGCTATCACTTTTCATTTCGGAGAAAGTTATGCGAAGTCACTATTTGGTTTGCGAAAGCGTAGGCAGTCCACGTTCAATCTTCAGATATTCCGGTTCATGCGCAAGGAGATGCGATAGAAAATCCTCAGGCTTTGGTTGATTCGAGCTTCTGCGGGGATTTGACGCGCCCGCTTGTCGTCCGGATGGGAAACGTGAATTGGTTTTTCGAGTTGTCCCGGTATTTTATCTTCCAGTGAATCTCGTTCTTGTCTTCGTCGCGAAGCACGGTTAGCCTGTGATCCAGCAGCACGATGCGTAACCGCGAATATCAATCGCGTGTTGGGGGCACTCCTTCACGCACGAGTAGCACTCCCAGCAATAACTTGGTTCGATATTGTTTCCTCCCACTGAAGATGCTATGAGTAAGGTGCATGATATCGCTAGGACAGATGTCGACGCACTTGCCACAACCATCGCATAATGATGCATACACAAAAGTCGGCATTTTCTCACTTGTTTTGTTTGGAATTTTCATCGTCCGTCGTGCTCGTAGTCGGTGCCTCTACCAATGGGAGAAGCGGCTCGGCGCCCGTTCTCTGTCGATCTCCTGGTATAGGAGAGAAATTGGTTTTGAGATCGCATGGTAGAATTTAGTAAACGGTGCCGTCGCGAGCAATGTTATCACGAAAACCATGTGAATCCAAAAAGAACTCGAGACCCACTCCGATCCCATCGAAGAGTATATCGTTTGTTGCGCGACAAATCCGGTCACGACAGCCAAGAACAAAGTCATGAGGAATACGTGAACGGGTCAAGCGCCAGATCGAGGCATCCTCGCGGTACCTGATGTAGAACATTCCTAGAAAACCGATAACGACGAGCGCTCCGCCAACATTTCCAAACAGCTTGATGAGCTATTTATCTTCAGTACGAGAATTCAAACTGTCCCTACTGCGAAAAAAAGCCCGGGGCGGGGGTTCCAGAAGGGGTCAAGGTAAAGTGTCTTCACTCGACTGCTGAAGGCTTTGTCTGCATCACCCGGCCGTTCCTGTGGATAAATGAGGGGCCGCCATGCTTCATGAATCACGTCGCGAAGATGAAGCTGGTACAGTGAATTACTTTTTCCTTCGAATTTTCGGTGCCGCTTTACGCTCCCTAGTTACGCCCGGGTAATTGGAGAGCAGTTCCTCTGCTGCTTTTGCCGCAATCTTTTGATCTTTCATCGCGGCAACCCTCACCAGAAAAGACGCTACCATTTGGGGCGCCTTGCTGGCGAGGAATTCGGAGGATCTTACCCCTACTTCCCGCAGGTCATCGTTGTCCTCGTCGTTAAGCACCCATGATCTCAGGACGATTCTCAAAGTCTTCCTACTGTCCAGCACCCAGAGATTCGAAAGAGCCTGAGTTACAGGAGCGCGCAACATGTGATCGTCGGAGAGAAACAACTTGAGGTAGCTCAGGGATTTTTCGGTGTTTGATTGACCCATTTTTCCAATAATGTAACATGCCGTGGCAACAGAATCACGCTTTTCTCTACGCTCCCCTGCGGTGAGAGCATGGATGTAATCCAAGAATCTCCACACATTCCTCGGATCGTAAAGTGTTAAAATCACGGCAATTGTTTTCGCGGCCTCGTCATCGCGCGTCCCGCAGAGTTCGAAGAGTCTAACCCAGTTGCGTCTCTGAATGTAATCCGATGTGGCGAGCTTGGACTCGGTGTATCTCCTCGTAGAGACCGGCACTGGTTATCCTCATCACACCCGAACAATCGGCTTGGTAGAAAAGCGTACTCGAACGACGATGAATCGATCTCAAACTATTTTACCAAAGAGATTACCGCAAGTTTCGAGAGAATCTTGAAGGCAATTACTGTAGTTCCGAGGACGCAAAATTCCCTGAAACTGATGGACATTCCTGTGCCCGTCCCTGCGAAGAAGGAGGTGCTGTTGAAGGTCCTTCGAGTCGGCATCTGCGGCACTGATCGCGACATCATGTCGGGTTTTTACGGCGAAGCTCCGCAGGGATCGGATTATCTTGTTTTGGGGCACGAATCTCTTTGCAGAATTGAAAAACTCGGCCCCGGCGTTCGCGGCTACAAGGTCGGAGAACTCGTCGTTCCCACGGTTCGAAGAGGGTGCCCTGAAAATTGTGTGAGCTGTAGAAATCATCAGTCAGACATGTGCTACACCGGCCACTACAAGGAGCACGGGATAAAGGGACTCAACGGTTTCGCTTCGGAGTTTGCAAAGAGCGATTCCTCGTATATCGTAAAAATGCCAGAATCTCTGTCCCAGCAGGGAGTTTTGCTCGAGCCGCTGACAATAGTGGAAAAAGGGCTGGTTCAGACTTACGCTCTTCAGAAATCGCGGTTGATCTGGAAGCCAAAGAGGGCACTCGTACTGGGTGCGGGGCCGGTCGGGATACTCGCCACGGCGCTCCTGAGACTGCAGGGTCTCGAAGTCGATGCTGTAGCTACGCGATCAAAGGATAGCATGAAGGCGAGGCTGATAGAGAGTACGGGCGCAACGTATGTAAATGCGAAGGAGACTCCAATATCATCTCTGGATAATCAGTATGATATGGTCTTTGAAGTAACTGGCAGTCCATCCGTTGCCGCCCAGGCTCAGGACTTGATCCGCGTCAACGGGATTTTATGTTATCTGGGAATCTACAGAGAAGACCAGGAATCTCTGAATGTCGGGAAATTGTTCACGGAACTGGTTCTTGGAAACAAACTTCATTTTGGATCTGTGAACGCAAACATCTCGTATTTTGCAATGGGAGCGAAGGACCTCGTCAGGATTCAGAAGAAATGGCCGAAATTACTTTCGAGCATCATAACCCGAAAGGCGGGACCTGACGATCCGCAGAAGATCTACAGTCCGGAAAGCGAAGAAGAAATAAAGTCCATAGTGGAATTCAGTGAGGGCTAGCCTAGCGCCATCCTGTATTTTCTAAATTGCTCTGGATTTGAAAGAACGTATTCGGTGAATTTCTCTAGCTTATCCAGAGTCTCGGCGTGCAGCCCGTGCTCTATCTTCTCGGCGTCTTCACGCGCGATGCTCTCCTCCACTCCAAACAGAACTAGAAAGCTCGTGATGAGCTTGTGCTTTTTCTGCATCTCCTCCGCTAGCCTCTTGCCCTTGAGAGTCAGTTTGAGCCCGCGATATTTTTCGTGAACGAGATAACCCTGGTTGTGGAGTTTTTTCACGATACTGGTTACGGTCGGTTTCGAGACGTTCATCCTCTCCGCAATGTCAACCGACGCAGCGTACCCCTTTTCGTTGATCAGAGAGTTTATCGTCTCGAGATAGTCCTCCGTCGCTTCCTCGGCTTTGCGCTGAGCGTGCACGGTCAGCGACTGCCGCGTCACCCTCGGCCTTTTTGGGCTGTCAGCCAGCGATGGTTCACGAGATTTCATTCGAAGGTAATTTGCACGACCGGCGCTCTCCGCTCTATATCAGTTTTGAGACTGATTGCAGCTGACGTTAGAAACGTGCTCCTACCAGCTTACACATACCGTCTTCGTTGAGATTTTCAGGTGTGATGGAAAGACCTGCGTTCTTCAATGATTTTTCGAAATGACTTCAGACCGACATCATCTAACCAGAAATCTCAAAATCAAGCTGCCAGAGGCCAACAGAGCTTGAAACGAGCTCTTCGGTACGCAAAATTGCGCCCCCGTGTAGAACAGGTCAATAATTGCATAATAAATCAATGAAAGTGAATCAATTGCTTTAGAATGTAAAACAGGTCCACGGGTACGGCATCAAGACCTAAGAGAAAATTCACGCTTTCAAAACGACGGAATTTTCGTTTGAGAACTAATACGAACTAGTATTTGTTAGATGTCCGGATCACCTTGATCCGAACTGAAAATGGGGTACGTAAGCAACTTCAAGTATATTACATTTGTTTCATTTTGGCTCTCCGTAATCTTTCAGAACGTAGATCGACAGATTTCCGCATGAAGGACATAAATGCAGAGTCCCAGCTTCATACTGTTCTTTGGAAAGCATCGAGAATTCCTCTATCGAATAAGTGCTGTCAAAATCCTGACCGCACGACTTGCACTTCAAAACCATTTTCTTTGTTTCTTTCAACGGAGTTACATCTTTCGATATCAATGTCACAGGATAGGCAACTGCTATTGGCTCATTTTCGAACGTACGTTCCAAATTCATTCAGGACAAGCAGATAAAATGCGGGAGAAAAGGCCTAGGTTGATTTGGTTTAACAAGTGAATTGATTTTTTCTCCCTATTATGAGATGAATAACGGCTTTTAGCATTTATCGGTTGAGGGCCGCTACGGGATTTCGATCAGAAATGGTGCGCATAATTCGATAGATCTGTTTAGTCAATTTGACTGCGGGTGATTTTTGATGTGCGAACAGTAAACCTTCAGTTACCCGTTGAACCCTGCCGAACTGAAAAAACTGGAAGGCTACGTCCAGTACCTTGAACAAAAAGGAGCGGGTGAAGAAAAGACCCAGGATTACGTAGAGGCCATAGGGACATATCTCAAACTTGTCGATGTCCTTCTGGTATTCGCGGAAGGCACGCCCGACTATCCAAAGTGGGTCAAGTGTACGACCTCCGCCTCAAGCTATCAAAAGAAAATTAAGCTGCTAATTTCACTTGCATCCAAGAAACAAAAAGAGGAAGAGCTCCAGGTCAAAATAAAGCCACCCGAACCTGCGAAATCATAATGACTCAATTTTCTAGAAAAAGTTGCGAAAGGCGTAAATCGCCGAAATTTCAGGGTTCCTTTTCATAGAGAAATAAAGCTCACCCTACTGGGCGCTAGCTTCCCAGGTATTCAAACTCCATACGGCCCATCAAATTCGGTTAATTACGAACAGAGTCAAACAACAATGAAGGAGTGCCGTCGATTACGTCAGATTTTAGCATCCTCCTGATTGTAATCGACATCATTTACTCCTGGTCTAGGATGCTTGTCGCACTCGTCCTGAGCATCTTGTTCAGCCTCACTATTGGCATAACCGCCGCTCGAAATAAGCGGGCTGAAGCGATAATCATACCGCTTCTGGACGTATTTCAATCGATACCGATCCTCGGATTTTTTCCGATCGTCATTCTCGCGGTCGTAAACGTCGTTCCAGGAGAGCTGGGAGTCGACATTGCTGTTATCATTCTAATCTTCACGAGCATGTCCTGGAACATCGCGTTCGGCGTTTACGAAGCGGTAAAATCGATCCCTCAGGATTACATTGACCTTTCGGAAATATCACAATCGAGTACATGGCACAGGATAACCACTCTCTACGTACCCGCTTCCCTCAGCAGGATCGCGTACAACACCCAGACATCCTGGGCGGTCGGCCTTTTCTATCTCGTTTCCAGTGAGATCTTTTCCCTCGGTACGAAAAACGAACACGTCACCTATGGAATTGGAGTTGCTATCATCAATTTTGCAGATGCGACCCCACCTGAGTGGACGAACTATACCTATGCGATCATTGCCCTAATAATTGCAGTCGTAATCTGGCAATTCATTTTCCTTAGGGAATTCTCGCTCTGGTCGGAGAGATACAAATTTGTGGAAGAGCCGAGGGAAATCCGAAAAGATCCGATCATGAAGTTCTATTCTTGGGTTAATCATAGGTCAATTTCGAAATTGTTTCTCTACACGCAGGGGAGGGGCGTGACGAGATTTTCATCCTCTCTAAACCTTCTGAAGAGAGGGTATAAGATTGTCATTCTAATTCTCGCGGCGATTTTCGTTGCGTTCGAGTTCAGTGCCATCTTGTCGATTCCTTCAGCGATCAACCATATCCCCAGCGGCTCGATTCTATTTTCTGACGAAAGAAATGTCCTGACCGGCCTCTTGTTTTCATTCGTGAGGATTTGGTACGTCTACTTCATCTGCATCGCGGTCGCTGTTCCGTTAGGGATCACGATTGCTCTGAGCAACAAGTTATACGATGGAGCTTCTCCGGTCTTGGAGGTTATCGCTTCGGTTCCGGCGCCAATCCTTCTCCCGGCTCTTGTGATCGCACTACACGAGAACGGAGAGGCAGTCGCTGCCGTCATCATTTTTCTGGGAATGATATGGTACGTCATCTTCAATGTCATGGCCGGAATCAGGAGTCTGCCTTCGGAATTGTTCGAACTGAAAAAGGAATTCCAGATCTCCAGTTGGAAGGCCTGGCGTAACATCTACCTTCCAGCGACTTTCACTGCCTTTGTAACTGGGTCAATTACCGCTGTGGGTGCTGCATGGAACACATTGATCGTCGCAGAATATTTCCAACCAAATCCTCCAAAACCTCCACTAACCCAGGTTCAATACGGGATCGGAAAGGTCATTACTGTCGCAACAAATACAGGTGCTCACGGAGATTTGGTAACACTGACATTGGCCATTTTGTCTATGACGGTCCTAATCGTAACATTCAATTTGACTGTTTGGAGAAGAGTATACCATTACACGACGAAGAAGTATGTTTACAACAGATAGAATGAAAGGTTGAAGTTACTTTGAGTGATTCTTCATTAAATGTTATTCCACAGCCCCAAGCTGGTTTGGTCGATAAAACCGATCTCACCGGGGGTCCGATAATCTCTGTCGAACACGTCAGTCTTGATTTCAGAAAAGAAAAGGAGCAGATGCCGGTTTTGAACGATGTTTCGATGACCGCTTCCAGAGACCAGTTCGTAACATTAACGGGACCCTCGGGATGTGGCAAGTCTACCCTTCTACGCATCATCGGGGGGCTTGCAAAACCGACATCGGGCGTTGTCAAGTTTCGCGATGCCCCGATTACCCTGCCAAGGGCGGAGATAGCAATGATCTTCCAGAATTTCGTTCTGCTACCCTGGCGCACTTCTCTTGAAAATGTGGAGTTTGGCCTCTCGTCCCGGAAAGATCTAACCGAAGAACAGAAGAAAGAGGTCTCGTTGAAGGCCCTCGAAGACACGGGCCTCAAGGGTTTTGAGAACGTTTATCCTGGAGAGCTTTCGGGTGGCATGAAACAAAGAGTAGGTATCGCCCGTGCGATGGCACTCGCACCACAGGTTCTCTTAATGGACGAACCGTTTAGTTCTCTTGACGATCTTACAGCCGAGCACTTGAGAAAAGAAATTTACTCACTGTTAATTAATCCCTCATCTTCAATTCAAACCGTAATCATGGTTAGTCACAATGTTGAAGAAATCGTGGAATTAGCCGATAAGGTCGTTGTCCTGTCTGCGAGACCGGGACACGTCGTCGGAGATCTAACAATCGATCTTCCGAGGCCTCGAAACAAGAAATCCGAAGAGTTTTACGATTGGGTGGACAAAATCTACTCGCTTCTTGCGACCTAAGTGAAACTATATGGATACTTCTCATGATTCAAAACAGTCCGCAATGGATTCTCAGCCGCTCATAATGCCAGCAAATGTCAGGGCAGGACAGGTTCTTGGGCTCGTCGAGATCGTGGGTGGTCTCGGTACAGCTGTCGATGCCGCTAGACTTGCTGACGAGTTGGGAGGTGACCTAGTTACTCTCTTGCCAATCTTGGACACTGGAGAGATGCTCGGCCTTGTCAAGGTCGAAAAGGGCGACATATCGCTGACTGAATTCGGTCTGAAATTCCAAAAAACCTCAAAGAATAAGGTGCGTCTTCTAAAAGACCAACTATCAAAAATTGAGCCGTTCAAGACGGCGCTTGAGATCGTGAGCCAAAAAGGCAGCGCTTCTGCTTCGGAGATAGCCGAAGTTCTCTGGCAGAAAGACATCAGATGGCACCACACACCTGAAATTAACGAAAAGCTCGTCCAGACTCTTTTGATCCATTGGGCGATCTACGCGGGGCTATTGAGCTACAACGCAAGCGGAAAGTTCCAAAAAGGCTAGGCAAACACGAGGAGCGAGCCGATCAAGAAAAGCAGCGCGGAAGCTCCTGCTCCGATCATGAGCATTTCTAATCCAGCCTTCCAGAACTTTCTTCCGGATAATTTTCCTTTCCATCCGCCTGAAACAAAAAGGAAGATCAAGGACGTGGAGAGCGAAATTATTATCGCGTCAGATCTTACCGGAGTGAGAAGATATCCAATTAAGGGGATCAGGGCGCCCAGGAGAAAAGATAATCCAATCACGGATGCAACCTTTAGCGGATTCTCCAGTTCTTCCTTGTGAAGATGGAGTTCGTGCATCAGGAGATCGTCCAGCCACTTTTTCTTGTCAGCAGTTATTCGTTTCACGACTATCTGGGCTTCATCCTGCGTCAAGCCTTTGCTCAGGTAGAAGTTTTGTAGCTCCTGTCTTTCTTCGTCTGGCTCTAGTTCGATCTCTTTCAGTTCTCTCCGGGCATCTTCTTTGAAAAGATCTTCATCTGCCCTAGCCGAGCTAAGGCCGCCAAAAAACATCGAGACGGCTCCAGCGAGCATGGACGCAATTCCTGCGAATCTGATGAAGTCGATTGATTGGACTGCACCCGCAAATCCCGCCATAAAGGCAACGTTTGTGATAACTCCGTCGGTCAAACCTAGGGCTAGATCGCCGATCAATCCCCTCCCCGGAATGTGCTTGTGTTTCTCTTCGATTTTTCTCTCAGCCGCCTGGGGAGTGATTTTACTTTTCTCCTCAGAGGGCTGCTCCAACCTAGACTTCACCGGAACCGAAAAACTGTCGAATTAGATCCGGTTGGCAGATGACGCCCTTTAGCCTTTGCGCATCCCGGAACCTCGATGATGACGGAGTCTATAGACATGGGTTTTTTCCTCATTTTCCCAGTATCTACGCATGCAATCCCTGCTTTGGAACAGATGATCAAGAAACTGGGAGTGGGGAAAAGATTTCCCGCATTCCAAGCATTTCTCGGAAACTTGCTTTGATCCCGAAACCTCGGAGATTTCGTCCTGTTCGACAGTCAAACCAAATATGCTATATAATGTATATCGCGCTATATCTAAACGTTATTCAAAATTTTACTCAAGGCACTGGAGAAAAGTCGTGGAAAAAAGTAGCGAGGGCAAAACTACCGACACTACTTTTCGTCGTGCATCTTCCTGTGGAAAATTACTCGCTGTCGGAAGCTCTTACTGTCCTGATCTTCAATTTTCAGACCACAGAAAGGACATTTCCACTTTTGAATGGTCGTATCAGACAAAAAGGATCGCGTTCCTGCATTTGCTGAGTAGAACGTTTGGATATATATCATTTAGCCGAAGAATCCACCAACCTTTCGATAGAAGGGGTGTGACTGCGCTTTAGATACAGTTAGTCATCAAGTAACCCAATCTACGATTGAATTGACAGTGGAACTAAGCTAATGAGTAAAGTTACTTCTCAGGAACAAATAATAAAGTCGTTCTCAGACGCTCTCGTATCAATCGTGGGTCGAGTCTCGCCTTCAGTCGTTCAGGTCCGCTCGGGTCGCGGTTTCGGCACAGGAGTGGTTTGGGACGACGAAGGACACATCGTCACGAATAACCATGTGGTTGGACGATCGAACCAGATTGAAGTGTCTAGTTCGAATGGAAAGACCTTCCAAGCCTCGATAGTCGGACAGGACAGGTATTCTGACATTGCCGTATTGAAGGTTGATGGAAAAGATCTGCCGTCAATTCAAAGGGGAGAGTCGGAAAACTTGGCTACAGGGCAATTTGTCCTCGCGCTGGCAAATCCCTTCGGGGACAGGGTGTCGGCAGCTTCGGGCATAATCACAAGCCCCAAAGGTCGCATGGGAGGCCCCTGGTCAGATGACCAGATCATAACCGATGTGCGATTGAACCGAGGTTATTCTGGCGGACCACTTCTGGATGCAAGCGGAAGCATGATCGGTATGAGCACGGCGTACTTTGCCAATCGAGGAATCGCAATCCCGGTTGGCGTTCTGACTACCGTGGTGAAGGAGATACTGAGCAAAGGCTCGATTAAAAGAGCCTATCTCGGAATCGTTTCGAATCCATTGACCCTTCCGGATGATGTCGCAAAAGAAGTCGGTCAGACCGAAGGATTGATCGTTCTGTCGGTTGAGCAGGGAACTCCGGCGAAGAAGGCTGGAGTAGCAGTAGGAGACATCATAGTCAAAGTAGATTCGAAGAAAGTGGAAAGTTTCAACGATCTTTTCAGAATACTGAAGGGTGGCTTGATAGGCACCGAGGTTCAACTATCCGTTCTTCGCGGCGAAAAGTTGACCGAGCTATCTATCATTCCGAGCGAAGCTTAAGAAAGTGAACGTCCCACCTGACGGTGGGATTACTATTTTTCTTACCTCAATGTTACTTTCGACGGTTCTACCTTTAGAAGAACTCTGTCTTCGCCAGGCTGTCGGTACGGGTATTTGTCCTGACCGATGTATTTCTTCGCCATCTTGTCGATGTGATCTTCCGCTTCCTTTCCTTTCACGATAGAAACGACTTTTCCCTTGACAAATATTGCCTTGTAGGGGTTCGCCTGGTCGGCGATAGCGATCGCCACCCTCGGATCCCTTTGAACATTCTTGAATTTGTGTCTTGTAGTGGCAATGTTGATCAGAACGTACTTTCCGTCAGTATCCACCCACGTGGGAGTGACTTGAGGAGATCCGTCCTTGTTTAACGTTGCAACAAACGCGAAATTCTTGTCTTCGAATAGTTTTCTTTCGTCACTTGATAGAGTAACCATTTTCTTTTCAGCTTTTGTGATATTCTTGTTTACTTAAACAGTTTTACCTTCTGTAATCTGTCAGCTATGGTTGAGAGGATCGCTGCGGCGATTGAATCTTGGCTAAGGCTTTTGAAATTCGGAGATCCCAATTATGGTCTTCCAATCTCTCGTAGTCCCGCTAACATCAAAGGATGACTCGATGAAACTGTTAGTGAATCCAAAGCTGCCATTTACAGGGTGAGAAATGCTAAAGATCTCGAGTTTCCTTCTATGGATCAACTCGATGTCACCTTCGGAGAAACGACGGGAATCTTCACTTTCTTTTGCGGTTCCTGAGCCATGAACGTAACATAAAATTTTGGTGGGTTCACCCTCGAGTCATTGAACGGATTGAGATCAACGATCGATTGGATTTCTTCCATTGCCCGAAGTAGAATCGGTGCCTTTATGCCAAGAATTTTTTCCAACTTGTCTTCTAGATATTTTTCCTTAGGGGTCGAGGCGCTTTCAAAAATCACGTTCCCGCTCGCTTTGATCGTTGAAATATGATCAAATCCCAAGGAGTCGAAACCGTTTCGGAGATCCGCCATCTTCACGAGATTGTGACCCCCGACGTTTATTCCTCGAAGAAAGGCAACGTATCCGGGCAAGACAGAATTCCTTTCTTATTTCGGAGACCCATCGAAGTTCAGTTATCCCAAGCCTGTTGTGCGGATGAAATTTCTTTGCGGAGCGTTTTCTTCACTTTGACTGGATCCACTTCAATATTCGAGTAAAGGGGCCTCAGATTCTGCTGCGGATAGATGTCTTTCATCTCCCGAGGTTCGCCATCCGAGAACACGCTGGGTACGAGCCACTTTGAACCGAAGGCAACATAACTTAAGAGAATGGGGAGTGTATCCCATCCCTTCTCGGTAAGGCCCCATCTCACAAACCGTGGAGACTTGCGATCATCAATTCTACTTATCATCCCGGATTGCTCCAATTCCTTCAGCCTCATGGACAGGGCTCTTGGGGTGATTCCCGGACTCAATCTAGTCAGGTCACTGAATCGTTCGGCCTTACGCATCGACATATCACGAAGGATGTGCATCGTCCACTTCCTTCCAAGCACGCCAAGACTGGCAGCAATAGGACAACTCGTGAACTCCGCGGCAGAGGCAATCGGAGCACCCTTCACCCAATAACGAAGTGGGTCCTGAGACGTTGGCTTGATTCTTATGGCAGCTATCGGCGAGCTGTAAGCGTATTTTAGTATATTTACTTAGTATAGCGACTTTTGCTATACTTTTCATCCCTTAGATCAATAAATACCGGATGGTTTAGACGAGAGTCCGATCTTCAATGTTGACTAAAGCAGATTTCGCGACGTTCGTTTTGATAAGGGAAATGGACAGGGCAATCAAGTTTTACACTAAGACACTTGGAGGCAAGCTTCTGCAAAGAGCTCCCGGTGATATGAGGGATTCTTGGGCATCGGTGAAAATTAGAAAGGAAAATTTCTGGCTGATAAATCCACCCGGGCCTAAGCAGAAAAAGCCGGATCTTGTATTCAGTACTTTCATCGTTAAGGATCTCAAAGCGGAAGTTCAGAGTCTACAGAAGAAAGGCGTAAAGTTTCAGCGGGCAGAAAAAATGGATAACAGTAGCACAATCGACGGACCTATAGCGAAAGACGCTTTCGGCGCGACTGCCTTCTTCAAAGATAGTGAAGGAAATCTGCTCATGCTGTGGCAGAGCACCTGACCTGAAGAATGCGTTTTTGAGCGAACCGTCGGTTCGCCCCGCCTGATTTTCTTCACATAACGGCGTCTTGCCAGAGGCCCACAACATTTCCTTCAGTATCCTTGAAGTATGCAGTGAATCCCATATCGCCGACCGGCATTTTCGGCACGACAGTTTTTCCACCCAGATTCTCTATTTTCTGCAAACTGGATTCAATACTATCCACGCGAATAGTAACAACTGTATGATCGACACCCATTCCGCGCTTTGGCATCCCGCCATTAATTGATCCAGGTTGCCTCGGCATACCCATCTCATCTGAAGGTGTAGTCGACACCATGGTATATTCAAAATCTGGCATGTGCCTCATAGTCCAACCAAATGCCTTTGTGTAGAATTCTTCGGCTCGCTTCACATTATCTGCAGGAATTTCAAAGTGTATTACGCTGTCCATTTTCTTTACTAACCTTGAGGCGGGCTCTTCCGAGTTGTAATAAAGATATTTCGAATTCAACTACTTCCAACTATCTAGAATTGGGAATTGGTTTTAGTGAGCGAAAATTTGCTAGACACCTACCGCCACAGTATCCGTGGTTGAAGCTCCAACCGATGCTGTTACTGAGATTCTAGTGTTAACCAATTCATCTTTTATTAGAAGACTAAACTCCAATAATCGCATCGAAGCAGAATGGAAGTCCCCGAACCCGAATCAGAGATAGAGAAAAGAGAAGACGTAATTGAAGATAAGAAAGAACGACAAGAAGACGAGCATGAAAAAGCGAAGAGACACAAGAAAGGAATATTGAAACGCTAAGGTCACAAACCAGGGTCCGAAGTTGCGGTACAATCCTTGAAAATTCTTCACTCTAAGACACGAGAATATGACTAAATGCATTGCAATCGATTACGTACAATCTATCGATTAATCGCGCCGTAAAAGAGAAATTCTTCGTCGTCCAAAACAAGCCGCCGGAATCATTAATTTGTGGAATCCCTTTTCGTTTGGGATTCGGCTATTAATGCATTGGACAATGCTTTTCATGAATCTCTGGATAGTGCGCTGCTACTGCCTCGCATACTTCCTTCTTTTCTTCAGGCGTACCGAATCGTGATACTCTTGCAAGTGCATCCCTTGCGTGTGCTTCATCTTCGATAGGATACTTTCTTTCTTCCGGCACGGCGAACTCCGAATCAGGTAATTTCTTCTTTTCTTTGTACGTTAACTTAGCCAATCTAATTTCACCATTCATTTCTCCGTAATCTTACTGAAGGTGAGTGCTCCTATTTAGTTTGAATGGTATTTTTTGTGGCGGAGTGCAATATCCTCCAATTTTCTTCAAGGAAAGAATTTACGAAAGGTGAAGAGATGACTATACGATTTTCTCGAAGAGACTGAAAATCACATCAAATCTTTTTTTGAAAGAGCAAGAAAATATTGCAATTAATTGCAGTGTTTCTTCAGCACTAGTAAGAATGTTCAATCCATCTGCACGAATTTATCACGACTGGGTGCTAGAATCTTAGAAAAATAGATCCAGAGCATTCAGATGAAGAACAAAATGGCGTGGGCCCGAGTCAGAACTTCTTTTCGGGTTCTGAACTGTTGAGGGAGAGGATCGGCTTGATAGCTATCACTTCTTGCAGTAAACTGCCAGCTGACCCAGGTAATGGCTCCAACCTCTTTCTCTGTCTTGCCGAGCCTCTTTTTCTTCCCCAGAGTGTATCAAAGTCACCCGAGTCTTGCCCTCTGGTAATTCATCCAGTATCCACGTGACAATGCTTTCCCTGTAGTTCTTAGTACCAGTTGAGTCACTTCTTTGGGCATTCCACGTGTACGATAAGCTTCTTGTTCGGGATTAGTTCGAGTACTTTTCCCCGCGCGGTGCTGTCTATATTTCTCTCTGGCCAGTAGTACTTGAATTCGTACTCCCCGCCGACACGGGCGTCCATCTTCGCTCCGGTTGGCATCCATTCCACGAGTTCCTCTTCGTCGGTCAGCGCTTTGAAAACGACTGCCGGACTGGCTTCCACAACGATTTCTTTTCTTAGTTCTTCATCTGCCATTTTTTCCAAGTTCTCCACCTACTCTTTTTTCTTCTTGTCCTCGACATATTGCTTTAGGCGGTGCAGTCTGTCGGTCCAGAACATGTCCAAGAATTCGGCCATTTCTGACATGCCGTCTTTGTTGACTGAGTAGAATCTTCTCTGTCCTTCCCTCCGTTCGCTGACTAGACCCGCGTCCCTGAGGATCCTCAGATGAGTTGACAGAGCGGGCAAAGTAAAATCGAAGTACTCTGCCATTTCGCTTGGAGTCTTTTCTCCATCTTTCAAGATCACTAAGACTTGCCGACGACTATCATCAGCAACCGCTTTCCATGCCGAACCCATAGTTCTGTAATCATTTAAAGAACTATTTAACTATTAAAATTACCGTATCTCGTGGGAGGTCGGTCCTAAGGTGAATCGCCGCGTAGAAACCTCGTGGGAGAATTTTTTCTCTACATAACGGCGAAGACGGATTATAAGCCGGATGAATTAAGGAAAGAAGTAGGCCTTACTTCGTTCTGCTTCTGAGTATGAATCCGAGACCTCCAAGAACTGCGCCGAGTGCTGCCAGAAGCACGAGGGCGCCAATTGGGTTGACTAGCTGACCGAGATAATTGACGTGGATTTGCAGATCTGTGTAACCGAGGCCTCCCGAGGCAACCGGAGCTGCGGCATAGCCTGCCATGTAACCACCCCAGATCATTAGGAGCATGGAGCCAGCGACTCCCACGTTCATGAAGATGTAGTGCCCCCAAGCGAGGTAGTTAGTCAGACCATGGTACACTTTGCTCGAGACCCCTTCGATGTAAAAGTAGAACATTGCAGTGACTGCGACCGCGATCACGCCTACCGTGAGATAGAGGATGTATCCGGTGAACAGCCACGTTCCTCCTCCGCCTCCGGCGATTACTTTAGACGGGCTGTAGTACGAATTGATGTTGAAGTAACTTTGCGGCTCCACGATTAGTACCGTGATGATGGTTAGAATTAAGCCCTGGACTACTGCCGCCCAAATGAATCTTCCAGCCCACTTTCCTTGAGTCAGTTGCATGTTTGGCACCCTCTCCTCAGCCCTAATTAAACTCTGCTGCGCAGGTTTACCAAGATATGTACGAAGATGTATCGCTGGCTAGGGCGTTCGTCCTTCTCTACTTTGCGACCAAGACCGAACAGTGCGCGTAGTGCACGACGCCATTTGCGACGCTGCCCAGCGCGAGTTTCTTGAATCCGCCGAGACCCCTCGTCCCTACTGTGATCAAATCGTAACCTCCTTCTTCAGCGAGTTTAGTTATCGCAACGATCGGAGAGTGAAGTTCCTCCAGTACTTTGGAATCTGCCGCAACCCCGTTCTCTTTCGCGATCGAGACGGCTTCCACCATAATTTTCTTAGCCTCTTCTCTATATTCTGCCATCGCCTGATCGAACCAACTTCCGACCCCGAGAGTGTACGACATCGGAGGCATGTAGACAATGTTAACGAAAGTAAGTTTCGAGGAAAGAGCTTTCGCTAGCCCGATAGCAAGTCCTACACCTTTTGAAGCGCTTTCCGATCCGTCGGTTGCAACAAGAATTCGTTTGAGCTTGATTTTTTCCTCGCTCATCTTCGATCTTCTAACTATCATTATAGAACAGGGAGAGTACGACGCTAGATTACTGGAAACACTCCCGAGGAGCATCCTTTCAAATCCGCCAAGCCCTCTGGTTCCGCAAACGACGAGGTCGCTTTTTTCCTTCGCAACATAGTCAACGAGTGATTCTGAAACTGATAACGAGCGGGGATCAAGGATCTCGCTCGTCGCACTGACGCCTTCGTATGAAGCGAGCATCGACATCGCTCTCTCAATTGACGTGCGTGCATGCTCATCCGGAACCGGAGCTGATCGGATGCTTATCCTTGGCGGCAGGACATAGACAGCAGTCACCGTCGCTTTGAAACCATTGGCCACTATGCCTGCTGCTTCGCAGGCTTCTAGCGAGTTATCAGATCCGTCAAGAGCGATGGTGATCCTATGAATCTCGGGAACGACGACATTGAAGTGCGGCATTGTTGGTTGCAGCTCGTTTTCACGACTTTGGAAGAATAGCGAGTTTCTTTACGTACTTAAGCTTCAAGATGAGCCGAGAATGCGAGCCGCAAATGACAATCGAGTACTTTGCAGGTAGAGCTGGTGCAGATTCTCGAATAAAGAACCATTGAAAATCTTCCCTTCTGAATGGTATCGGCTTTGAATTTTTCCTGAATACAGAACTGAGTGGAGAAAAACATCGTAGTTTAATCCAGTCCTGGAAGATACTCGCGACGGTAATTACAACTTTTTTAACATCTGTGAGGCATCTACCAGAGACTGGCGATTATCAAAGAAATCGCTCCATGGGTCGGCGCGCTTCATCCGCTCCGCGAAGTTCCAGATGTTGAAATCGGAAGGGATCAGAGTCGGTTTAACTTCTGACCATTCCAGTGGAGTCGATATCGGCGCTTTTTCCCGACGCCGAACCGAGTACGGCGCTGCCACGGCTTGACCAAAACCGTTGCGAAATGGATCAAGGTAGACGCGGCTACGCCGCCCAGCAACCGAGTGCTCGACGGTCAATTCATCCGAGTGAGCAGCCGCCACGCGAGCCACAAACGACTCTGCGAATGCAAGAACTTCATCAGCATCCGGCCCGGTACGAATCGGTACTAGGACGTGCATGCCGCGACTACCCGACGTCTTTGCGTATGAGGTCAAGTTTATCGTGTCCAACGCAGTCTTGACATGCAATCCTGCACGTGCCGCATCTTCAAACTTACCTGACTCGGGATCAATATCGATGCATATCCAATCCGGTTGCCGGGGGGAACTCGCACGGCTCGCCATGACGTGCACGGCGATGCAACCCAGATTTACAAGCGCAAGTTGTGTGACAAGGGAGCCTCCGACAACATAATCTGTAAATTTAGCTCCGTTCGAGTGAGTGATCCTCTTGGTCGGCGTTCCGGGAGGCATGCCCTCGGGTTTCTGTTTCTCAAAGAAGCACTCGCCTCTAATCCCATTGGGGCAGCGCTCAAGGGTCAGCAACCGATCCTTCACATATGGCAAGAGCCTGGGGAAGATCGCCTTGTAATACTCGGCCAGGTCCAGCTTTGTGTAGCCTTCGTCGGGCCAGAAAACCTTTTCGGGATGCGTTAGGGTGATCGGTAATTTCGCTGAAGCAGGTTTGTCCATGTCGGACTTTTTCATGCCAACATCTCTGGAAAGACCACGTCTTTTGGAAGTTTGTCGTCCCGCAGGCCCAGAAAAACCGGCTGGCGGAGCTTTCTGTCTTCAGTCAACTCTTGGTACGAAATTTGGGCGACCAGTCTTGGTGAGAGATAGGACACGTCCCTGTCCTGAGGAGGGTCAACCAGTGACGGCTGCGATCTTACGAGTGGTTGAAATTTCTGATACAGCGAAGCGAGATTTTTCTGATCGAATCCGGTTCCGACTTTGCCGACGTAGTGTAGTCCGCCTTTGTCATAAGCTCCGAGGAGAAGAGCTCCAAAATATAGGCGTGAGCCGGCCGGCTTAGTGAATCCTACTATCACGAACTCGTCTTCCTGGTGGGCCTTCACTTTCAGCCAGTAGGCAGAGCGCGCTTCCACGTATGGCGAGGAAAGATCTTTTGCGACCAATCCCTCGTATCCCCGGCGCTTCGCTATGCGAAAAGCTTCGAGACCGTTGTTTGCCAGTCTGTGTGACGGCAACAGTACGCTGCTAGAGTCGATTGAACTCTCCATCACAGCGCGTCGCGCGGACAGTGGTTCCTGCCGTAGATCCTTTCCTTCGTGAAAGAGGCAATCAAAAACAGCATAGATCGGTTCACCCTTACTCTGCTGTAGCAGTCTGGAATCGAGAGACATCTTTACTGTCGAACACTATAAGCTCGCCATCGAGAAGGAGAGTAACTGAATCAAGCATCCGAATGGCCGACGCGATCCGGGGGAAGTTCTCCGTACGTTCTTTCCCATTCCTGGATAGAAGTCGAACGCGATCTCGCTCCTTGTATGCGAGGATCCGATCTCCGTCATATTTCTCTTCGTAGACCCATCCCGGCTTGTCGAACGGTTTGGAAACGAGAGTGGCAAGCATGGGTTGAACGAGAAATGGAATCCGATTCGTCAAAGTAGGTTGCTTTTCCGTTCCTTCTACGTGTTAATCTTTTTCAAGGTTATAGAGGACACTATTCAATGATCCTGCGGGTCTGCACACAAATGAACAAGAGAGGTTATGCCAATTATCCCGAACGCGTCCCACCGGGTTGGCGTGTCGCACCAGTTGAGCGTTGGCCGATCAACAATCCCAACTCCAATCAGCCAGCGGATTTCGACATTGAAAAGTGGCGATTCAGGACCTATGGAGAAGTCGAGAATCCGCTCGAGTTTACCTATGAGGAGTTTCAAAATCTTCCACACGTTTCGAAGACTCTGGATCACCACTGCGTGGACGGCTGGAGCTATCTCGGTCAAATGTGGAACGGCGTGGAAATTTCTGTTATCAAGGAAAAGACCCGCGTTCGAAGCAGCGCGCGATACTTGATAGTCGAGAGCTTCAAAAACCTGAGCCAGAGGTTCCCTATTGACCAGGATCTTCTGCTTGCGGACGGCCAGAACGGCTCGAAACTTTCCAGAACTGCCGGCTATCCTGTACGAATAGTCGCTCCGGGAGAGTTCGGCTTCAAGAGCCGCAAGTGGATTGACGGGATCAAGTTCTGTAGCACGCTTGAGCTCGACGGGCTCGAGAGAGCATTCATGAAAGATGGGATCTACGAGTTGTATTCAGAAAAAGTCTCAGACTTTAACCCATGGACAGTTGATAACAGCGAGAGAAAGAATTTTCTTCGCAAGAATTTTGCAGCTGACACCAATCAAGTTAGGGAAAGGAAAAAGCAGGAATACCTAGGTCATAACAACCATCATTCTAATCTGACAAACGTGGACGCGTTCCAGCTTTGCACTCTAAGTGCCCTAAAAGAAAGTGCTGCCGGACTTAAATTTGTAGTGAACGGAAGTGAAATACTTCTTGTAAAGTCTGGAAGCAAAATCTACGCGATGGAGCCCATCTGCACGCACATCGGAACTGATCTATCGCGCGGAAAAGTCAACTGCGACGCTAGGAATGTGAAGTGTCCGTTACATGGCGCTGTGTTCGATCTTGCGACGGGCGCATGCCTTAACGGAAGTTACGGCTGCGACGGAGACACTTTTCCAGGCATTCGAACATACAAGATAAGAGTGAAACAGGACATGATATTCGTCGAGAGAGACCAAGAGTGGGGATCTATCTGGTAATCGGAGAAGACTAGCATCATTGCGAAATACAAAATTTCCATTGTCGAGTACTCACGCATTTCTCGACCGGCTCGAAGCACATCTTGACAAGACTCCCCTTCCGGATTGGATGAGCCACGTGGAGGAGTTTCGAGCGAGGTATCCTAGATCGCCTCTCTCGCAGTGACAAAAATCCGTGCCTCGAGACAACCTTAGAACAAAAGTGCTAGATCTGGACGGCTCATGGATTTCAGGCAGCTGCCTAATGATGCCAACAGGCACAAAACTTTTCTAATCGTGTAGGCTCGTCGGAGCTGGTAATAATACTGGATGTCTTCTGTGGATCAGGACAAGCTACACCAATTCGTTATGAAATTCGTTGGGGATTTGGGCGCTTCCTTTCACGGCCCTTCCATACTGATTGGGGAACAACTCGGCCTTTACAAGGCACTTGCAGCCGGTGGTGCCCTAACTCCCAAGGATCTCGCACTAAAAACCGGTACGGCCGAACGTTATATACGTGAATGGCTTTCAGGTCAAGCTGCATCAGGGTACGTGAATTATGATCCTGCAACGGGGAAATACATGATGAGTCCCGAGCAGGTCTTTGCCCTCACGAACGAGGACAGTCCATTTTACATTCCAGGTGCCTACTACCTCGTGAGTTCTCTCTACAAAGACGAGCGAAAAATATCCGAAGTTTATCGCACTGGAAAAGGTTTTGGCTGGAATGAGCACAGCAATGACTTGTTTATCGGAACGAAGAAATTTTTCAAGCCCGGCTACATCGCAAATCTGGTCGGTTCCTGGCTGCCGAGTCTTGACGGAGTTGTAGCTAAGCTGCAAGCGGGCGGACGAGTTGCAGATGTTGGTTGTGGCCTTGGAGCTTCTACGATCATTATGGCGAAAGCTTTTCCAAAATCAAAATTCATGGGCTACGATTACCACCTGGAATCAATTGAGGGAGCCAGAAATGACTCGTATTCGGCGGGCGTGACTTCGAACACCGACTTTGAGGTAGCTCTTGCAAAGAACTATCCCGGCAAAGATTTTGATCTGGTGACTTTCTTTGACTGTCTACATGATATGGGCGATCCAGAGGGTGCCGCAAGACACGTTTATGAGTCGCTAAAGCCTGACGGGACGTGGATGATCGTCGAGCCGTACGCGAAGGAGACCGTCCAGGAGAACCTCAATCCTATTGGAAGGGTCTATTACAATGCGTCGTCGATGATTTGCGTGCCCTCTTCTCTCTCGCAAGAGGTTGGTCTGGGATTGGGAGCGCAGGCGAGCGACTCTGCGATCAGCAAAGTGGTCAAGGGTGGTGGCTTTACGAGATTCCGCACGGCGGCTGAGACCCCACTCAATCGAGTATTCGAAGCGCGGCCGTAGCAAAACTCCAGTGAGCTTCATCTTCCGAAGCGCCTGACCGTACGAATTTTCTTGTTTGGGTTTAGGCTTCGAATAATTTACGGGTCGAGGATTCCGAATTAGAGTTCCGAAGCTAGTGAACTTCCCTGAGGATTTGGAACAACTGGGTCTATCTTCTGTGAGCCCGGCACAAAAATCGAAGCGACGGCAGCAAAACCAAGAACCTTCGAGATCGCGTTGAGTAGGAAAGATGTCGCATTTGATGGATACGAGTAACCGTCTAGAGCCCAGACCGCGAATGTGAGTATCATCGCCCCAAAAAAGTAAATTGAGTATTTGGTGATGGCGATCCTCGGGAGAAGAGGAGCATGGAGAGAGTGGTGAAAATAATTGTGAAGAGCGGGATAAGAAATATGAGCGCCGGAATTAGAGGCGCACTCACTCTCGGAATTACGATCAGCAAGAATGGAAATTCAAACACCATCGGTCCCGCGATAAATGCCAGGAACCCTCTGCCAACTGCGGGCAGGATTCCATCATGTCGTGAAACGTAGGCTACAAACGCAAAAGTGCAAACTGCCGTGATGACGGTGATTGGAAATATTGGTCCAAGGTTCCCGGCCGAGCCTGTATACCTCGCAAGATCGCGGTTGATTTTGAGAAAGGTTAGAATGGAAAAAGCCCATATGATGACCACGATTACTCCCAGTACCTTTCCCATTCTTGGAAGCTTGATCTCGTGGGTCATTCGCCTCCCAAGCAAAATCAATCCCAGGCCTAGGATAGCCAGTACCAGCAAAAGCAGCAGCGCGCCCGACCCTTGGTACGGGCCCCAAACTACCAGGGCGGTTGTGAGTATCATTTAAGGGACTGAAATGGTTAGCTATATTAATAATTAATAACATTAACGATATTGTGAATTCAGTGACGGCTGACGCGGAGAAAGAGGACATTGTAGTTACGATCCTCCGTTCGCAGGTAGCGATTCTTAGAGTCGTGAAGGTTAATGTCAATAAGGAGAGTCTCACCATGCAGCAGTTTGGCGTCTTGAGACTTCTTTCTCTGAGAGGGGTGCTCCCAATGAGCATGTTGAGCGAAGAACTTAAGGTGACTCCGCCCGTCATTACGGGTATAGTGGACAGGCTCGAAGACAAGGGCTTGGTGAAAAGGAGTGGAAGCGCCAGCGATAGGCGAAGGACCGATATCCTGTTGATCGATAAAGGAAAAAGGGTCTATAGAAAGATACAAGCGGACTACAGATTGTCACTTCAAGAATCGCTCCGAAGATCTCTTACCCCCGCGGAACAGGAAACACTCGCTGAACTTCTTAGAAAGTTTGCCAGGGAAATTCGTACTCGGTAATTCGGAAGGCTGCTCCCGTAGCCTATATTAGCAGCTTATCTGGAGGAATTGATTACTCATGTGTTAAGACTTTTCTCTATTTGTCGTCACGGAGCCTTACGGGTCTGACCTTGAGTATCTTGTAACCGGTTATAGATCTGGAGTGTAATTGTTCTTCAACTAGTTGGACCAGATGATACTTGGATTTCGGTTTTTTATCAATCCAGCAGTTTATTTCAAAATGATTCTCTGGGTTGTGCTTTAGACAAACCAGCACTTTATAGAGCAGAATTCTGAGCGCCTCGAATAACCGCCGCTGGTTATCGAGTCTTGTCCTGATTTAGGGTGAATCCCGACCCTGTTCGGGAAAGTCGATGTTATCTCAAATTATGAAATGACTTCGGGATTATCATGTCTGATTTGTCCAAGATCAACAAAAGTCCCGAACAGATACGGGATAAGTATTATCCTTCTTAGCAAATTGCCGGCACTATTGTGAGAATGCCAGTCATTACCAACCCTTCGCTCTGCGGCTTTTTGAACATGGATCTTTCCTCCAATTTAGATCCTGAAACTTTGCACATTCTAATCTGGCAACACACGTACCGGGACATTTTGGCAGATTGAGAAATAGTGACAAACACTTTCTCCGAGAACGAGAAGATCTCAAAGACCCTACATCGAATTTTTCTTGTGTTGTACCTGCAATTTGCTTTTTACTGGGCGACAATTGCGGCAGGTATGTATGATAATTATTATTATTCAGTCCCGAGCACAGTGCAGGCGAATTTCTCAAATATCTTCTCGCAGCTTTTCGCGGCACCGGATCTTTTTGCGCATGTCGCTTTCGCTGTTTTGAGTACGAGTATGAGCATCCCGATTATCATATTGGCGAGAAGAGTTGGGCTGCCCAAAGTTGTGTTGTTGCACAGCGGGGCAATGAGCTCGAGGCTGGTAGGCTTTGTTGCAGGTCCACTGTTCATTTACTACTCGACATCCTCAATAAACAACGCAGAATCTGCGAGCATTTCCACTTTCATCATGGCTTCAGTTTTTCTTCTTGCAGTTATCTTGACATTCTTAAGCAGAATATTCATCGTCAGGGAAGACGTACGAATAAAGTTCGCCGCCCCGATTCAGCAGCCACCGGTGGGAAGATAGACTTGGTTGAAGCTCAACAAATAGACAGGTCATTGGAGGGCGAGGAGATGGGAACTCTTGGTCTTCGAGGTCTGCGCCTAACTCTCAGGCTTTGTTACGCGAATTTTCTCGTGTATCTCTTGCTATACGTGACAGGCATGTACATCAACATATTCATCACGTCAGGAATCAATACTATAGGCATCGGTGATGCTGCCAATATCGTGCACATGGTTTTGGCAATCGTAAACTTTGCATTTACTTTCGTCGTTATGGTAGTCGGTTTTCTATATGGCATGAAGAAGGTTGGCCAGTTCAGTTTGGGAGCTGTTGTCTCGCTGGTGATTGCGACCGTCGGAGGTATGCTTTTCATTACTAGTGGCGGTAGCAGACAATCTGGATCTGTCACACTGATAGGGGGATGGATAATGTCATTTCTCTTCATGCTCGCATTGTTTCTTTCATATTATGCCACTCTCAAGATCGTGAGAGCTATCCGTATCACTGAACTTGTCAAGCCGACAGGACAAATAACGGCATGACAGTTGTATCTCTCTCAGAGAATTTGAGCCAAAAGAACGAGAAGCAACGTGCGAGACAGATTCTCTACTTCATATATCTCCAAGCTCTCTTTCTGGTCCTCACGTTCATTTTTGGAGTGTGGCTCGGAACAGAGATTCATAACGCTACAATCTCCACGCCCGACCTTATTGTCCACGGAGTTCTTGCATCTGGATTTGGGTTAATGTCAGCTGTCGTTGGGTTCCTTGCTGCTATCCAGAATCAGAAGAGCGTTGCGGTTTCCAATCTTGCGCTCTTTTTCATTACGGTAGTTGCAGGTGCGACCGGGTTCGCATTCTTGGGCAACAATTCAAGTAGCAATCAAATCTTGATCACAAATCTTTCAATGATGACTACGATCGGAATCGCGATGCCCATCACCGGATACTCGCTTTCGAGGATATCAAGGTTAGAGAGTGGTTTGAGATCGGATGATCGCTCACCGTCTTCTCTTATGACGTACTTTGCTCTCGTCGCGCTGTCTCTCACGGTAATAGCAGGTACTGCCGTCGAGACGATTGCTCTGTACGCGTTCGCGGTCGTATTGCATGTTGGGCTCGCCGCTCTCACGGTATCGTTGGTTCTTGGAATCGTGATGCTTTCAGTTCTTGAAGGATCGACGATGAATAAATCAGAATCGCGTTCTTGGATCCCTCAAAGGGTCGTCTATTCGCTTCTCGGGCTCGCAGCAATATCCATTGCAGGCGGCGACGGGGTAATCACAGTCACAATTGGCGGAGTATCTTATGTTGTTGTCATGGCGGAGTTGACAGTTTTGGTATATTCATTCTTGCTTCTCTCAATCGAGGCACCGTTACATCTGAATCTCGCATTTGTTAGGCGTGCAGCATCCAAGAACGCTCTCAAACAACGGGAATGAACGAGTCAATCTTGATCAAAACATCAGCGAAAGAACATCTTTCGCAATCGTTTCGAAAAACGCGTAATTCTCGCAAATCTATGTTGTCGTATAAGACTATTTCAGCTGTGGCGATGGCACTTGCTCTATCCACCCTTTTCGGAATGGTAGCCAGCCATGCATCTTATGGCGTTTCAACGAGCGGTAACGCTACGCAAACTTCTTCCAGCACTTCTACCTCGTCTTCCATAAGTATCGCCTTTGATCTCCCAACCGCCGCTGTAGTGACCTTTGTGTTGGTTCTGCTCGGTCTAGCAGCCGGACTGTTATTGATGATGAGATTAGGCTATACAGAACATGCAGAGATCAGATGAAGAAAGATGGAACCAAGTGACAAGGAAAAGGAAGCGAAGGAAGAGCCCGGTCATGACGGGAGTAAGAGGAACTTCCTAAAGCTCGTTCTAACCTTCGGAGGCTTGGCAACCGTCGGTTCTTTTGCAAGCCTGTTCAGAATTCTAGCTTTCGTTCCGGCGCCGAATGCGGGCTCAACAACAAGTGTTCCTTTGGCATGGCCCGTGGTTAAGATTACGAACATTTCATCGCTCGATCCGGCGACACCGCTGAATTTCAACTATCCTTTGGAGGAAACGCCGAACTTTCTTGTCAAGCTCGGAGTCCATGCGCAGGGTGGGGTAGGGCCAGATAGCGACATCGTTGCGTTCAGCGCGGTATGCCAACACCTCGGCTGCATCTATGGCTTTGTCGGGAGTGGTTCGGCGCCAACATGTAACGGATCTTACAAAGCCCCTGGTCCGGTTGGTTACTGCTGCTGCCATGGCAGTGTATACGACCTTGTAAACGGGGCGAAGGTGGTCAGTGGACCGGCGCCAAGACCGGTTCCGCAGGTAAAGCTGCAGTACGACAGTTCGACTGGCGACATTTCGGCAATCGGAATGGGAGCACCCACCATCTTTCAACACGGGCCTCCCGGCACGAGCGATCCTGCCACCGTTCTAGCAGATGACCTCACGGGCGGAACTGTAGTGACCGACGCGACAGTTCTTTCCAGTTCATGATAAGGGAGAGTAACAAAATGACCGAAAATCCCGGAAGAAGGTTTGTTGAGTGGTTCAAAGACAGGTTTGGACTGCAGACAAACGTCCTTCGGCCAGTTCCCGAGTACAGCATGAACCCATTGTACTGGCTCGGTGCGCTCACCGTGATTGCATTTGGGCTGCAGGTGTTGACCGGTCTGCTAATGCTGATCTACTACGTGCCAACAACTGATCAAGCGTACTCTTCCACCGCCTTCATAATCAAAGTGGTGCCGCTCGGATGGCTCCTCGAAACGGTGCATCTTTACGGTGCCTATGCGATGATTTTGCTCACTTTTCTTCACTTATTCCGGGGATATTTTTCCAGCGTACAAAAGAAACCACGTGAAATGATGTGGGTCATAGGGATGCTGATGGGATTGACTGTGTTGGGGTTGGGTCTGACAGGATATCTACTTCCGTGGACTGTCGTTTCGAAATCCGGAACAGATGTCTCAATAGGAATGCTCAGTTTCCTACCTGCGCAAATAGGACCGATCCTAACTTTCTTGGTTGCCGGATCGGGAACTGGGGCTGCCGAGCTGACAAGATTCTTCGATCTTCACATAATTGTCCTGCCGGCAGGTCTCCTCTCACTCCTTGCGCTGAAATTGTATATGTTTGAAGCGCATGGAGCGGCCGAACCAGTCGAGGGCGCGGTAAAAAATCCAAAAGAAGTCCCGTGGTTCCCAACCGTTTATCTTTATTTTGCAATGATAGGGGCAGCGTTTGTAGCCGTAATCTTTGTAGCGGCGGCAATGTTCCCAATTAATCTCCCAGTAGAATACACCCCCCAGGCTGCCGCAAATTACGTGGCGCAACCTGACTGGTACTTCCTTTGGATGTACCAGATTTTGAAGGTGGAGGCTTTTGAGGGATCCGGGATATACTTTGCTCTCGGCGCAGTGACGATCCTTGCTGTCGGACTTGCGCTTCTGCCGTTCTACGATCGCGGATCTCAGAGGGATCCAAAGTCGAGACCATTATACACAACTATCGGTCTGATTTTGATCGCAGAAGTCTTGACGTTGACGGTCTGGGGCTATCTTACCCCGGGACGGATCATTCCAGATTATCAGGCAATAATTGTCAACGGAGGAGTTGCTCTCGGCGTTGTTCTAGTTTCTTTATACATTTTTAGAGATAAGTTGATTCGTACGAAAAATGTGAAGATGCCAGTAAAGTCCCCTCTACCCATGATGATGCTCCCGTTCAGAAACCGAACCATAACGGCGCTATTCATGATCCCGCTGATTGCAGGATCGGTTAGCTTTGCTAACCTTGTGGGATCTCTTACGACAGTTCCAGTAAATCCATTTCTTGCCCTAATTGATTTCGTCGTGCTTTTCGGATCGTTTTTTGCGATGGCCAGAATGATGAGAACCCTTACCTTGCGGCAGGAAAGACGAGCATGAAGTCTGACTACGATATTGTGAGATATTCCATAGCCACACTCCTCGCTACTGCGGCCGGTTCAATTGTCGTATACCTTTGGATCTTAGATCTTGTTTCCCTTCAGCGCGTCTTTGGAGCATTGCTTGGCTCGGAATTGGTGATTTTCGCCATGGTAGTTTACATATACTATAAACCGACCCTAACGGTTGCAAGCAATAACTGGCTGCTTCTGGGTTGTCTGGTCGCGGCTTCTTTCTTGCTAATCGCGGTTCAGCTTGGGACCCGGTAGCACGCTAAGTGCGGCTGATGAAAGGAAGCCTTCTGTGCAACTTTATTGTAAACCCAATTTCTTCAAGAGGGCCTGGTACCTTCAGCTCGCCGTGCAGATTCTCGAACACAAAATCTCCGTTTATTGCGGTAAGATAACCCGATTCCTCCTCATACGCTCTTTCCAGCCAGTCGAGAGCCTTCTCCTTCTCACCCAGACTCGAGATGGTCTCCCAGCATAATTTGATCAGGCTCGAAATTTTTGTGATAGAGGTGAGCCACTTTTCAAAAATAAGTGGAAATTAGAAACGTGAAGAAACGAGATGACTTTGTTTTCGCGAAAATATTTCTTGTCTTGCTTCTTCGATGGCTTCAGCTAAATTACAATTATCTTTGAGATCGATTTTGAATGACCTAGAAATATTGTCCAAGATGTGAATCAAAATGAATGCCGATCCAGATTTTCCGAGCAATTCTGTGAAACACTCCTCAAGTTCGGATGGGTTTCTCGCAATGTCCACTCCGGACAAATTAAACTGAGTTGCTAGGGCTCGTAAGACAAGTTCTTTCTCAGATTGTCCAAGCGTTGAAAGTGCTCTCTCGACACAATCGAAGATTTGGAAGTCAAAATCCTCTTCATCATCATCGGAAAGTAATTTTCCTTCCATGAGGTCTAATTGCTGGTAGTTAAGTAAAGGTTCGACCTATTAGAAAACTCTCCCGAATCAATACGGGTAGATTTCAGCTTCATTCGAAATTCGATAGGAATCTGCACCTAGAGGACGGGGTTGTCAGTTCCTCGCCTTATCTAAATTCGAATTCAAACTCGCCTAGCCTGTTAGGGCTCCTAATCGTTTGAGCCGTATCAATCAGTTTTGGCTATCATAGCGTCGAGATTTCCGATTCTAGCATTCGGATCGGGTGGGATTTGAACCCCAAATTACTAGTAAATCCAAACCTATGGAGAATTTTCCACACACGCCTTTATCATAATTTCATTAGACAGCATTCAGGACTAGACGGAATTCTCGGCTGAAGCCTGTGGTTTCAAAGTTTACAGAGAGAATAAATGGAGATTCTCATTGAGAGCGAATCGATCCAAACCCTGGAGTACTTTGTCTAGAACCAACCGCGGCGTTTGAAGTACGCTCCCATGATGACGGTTGGAACGATCATCACGACTACTACAAACAATAGAGAGGTATAAGTTCCAAAGTAATCCAGCGCTCCCGGCACGAGGGCACCTGGAATAGGTATGTTCATCCCGTAGAATGCAGCTATCACTGCAGCAGGAAGGGTGAGAGTGAAGATGAGTGTCAAGAACGAAAGAACGGTGTTTGTCCGATTGCTGCTCGTGACAAAGTCGGTGTCGTTGTATATCTCCACAATCTCCTTCATCTCTTCGATTCTCGCAGAGATCTTCCCGACTTTATGGCGGATATCGCTAAAGTAGATTGTAAGATCTTCTTTGCTGAACTTTTGCGCCTTGTTCAAGTCACCAATGTACAGATCCAGCGGATAGACGATCCTTCTCAGCGTAGCAATCTGACGACGCGCGAGATTTATGGCGCGGGCAGAAGATTTCTTCTCATCGAATACGACCGCCTCGATGCTGTTAAGACTCGCCTGCACGTTATCTAAAATCGCAGAGATACCATCTGACATCCTGTCGATTATCCTATACGCTAGGTAGGCCGAGGACTTCATGAATGTGCTTCGTTCTTTTTCGTCATCGCTACATGACTGGAACATTGCCGAGAGACTCTTAAGGCTAGACGGATGAATGGTCACGAGATAGTCCTTCCCCAAAAACATCGAGACCTGATCAGAATTGATGACTCCTTGACCGACCTGAACCGGGATTTGCAGCATGATGAAGAAATACTCTTCGTGATCCTCAACCTTCGTCAGTTGCATTGTAGAAAGACAAGAATCCAAGTCCAAAGAGTGAAAGTGATAGTCACGCGCGAGCATTGCCATTTCGGCCGCGGTGGGATCTAGAATGTCTATCCAGGTTATCCCCCCACCGGTAATAGAACTGACCTTTCCGTCTTCGGTATCGCTCTTGGAGTTTGGTCCAGGCGTAGGACTAGCCATGGATTTGCGGTATTATAATCGGTATAATTGGCTTTACGACTGCCGAAAACCAGCCCGCCTAATTACCCTTCGTCAAGGCTTTCAGCAATGTGGGCATCTACGAACTTCGCAGTTCATCTGTTACTGATAAGAAACAATGCGGGGGGTGGGACTTGAACTTTAGGCTCAAATCGTTCATAAAGCAAGGTTTTTTCTGGGCTTTCGGATCGGAAAGAAACAAATCTTGTTAGAGTGAGATAGCAACCCTCGATAGTTCGCGTACGAGGGAGAATGATCTTTGCGAATGAGCCTTTGCGAGCTTCTCTATCTGCTCTCTCACCAATCATTTAGACAGAGCTAAGATGGCTGAAGATGGATTTATCGTGATCAACTCATTCCAGCTTCTTTTTTACAACAACATGAAAGGTTGAAATTCCTGATGCCGACCTTCAAGATTTTCCTAGTTGAACATGCTCTATGCTCGCCTTGCTCGCACGCTGAACAGATTTGATTATTTTTGTAGCCGTAAGCTAGTAGGGCTTCTAATAATTCGTTCATGGGAAATTGCTTCCCAGGTGTGTTTTGTCTCTTCTAGTACTAGAGCAGGCTCCCGAACCTGTACGTGTGCCCGGTTTGGATATATCTGCGATCAACGAAAATGGCAGAAAGCGTATATCTCGAATGATTTTCGAAAAGAGAACTTTTGGTACACTTTTTTCAAGCTCGTTTTGAGCTCTTTCTTTTTCTTTGAAACACTTTTCTTTTCCTGCCGGAGAGTTATCCACGTGATAGCAAAGACGTGAGATACTAAAACTACACGTCTATTATTCAACTGGACTTGGGCTTCCCTATGTTATGACTTGCCACCCGTGCAATGCTCTTCGACTTTTGAATCAGTTTCCACATGCGGTACCTAAGGAAAAAGAAGCTTCCGGCCACACTTAGAAGCGCGAGTGCCTGCGCCACAAACGTCTGCACGTTGGGGAAGATTGAGAACCAGCTCTCCGCCCAAGCGGGGACGCCTTGGAGCCACGGAATGTTCGTAGTACCGATCCATCCCGCGAGCTGCATCTCGCTGACCTCTTCGCCCACCATCACGAAGAGAACGCCCGTGAGGAGGACGCCCGTCGCGATGAGCATCTTTTTGTAAGGGAGGTGGCGCTGCCCTAAGAACGTGAGGTAACCAACAGCCACCGTCAAGGCAAGTCCCGCCGCCGCTCCATAGTAGACAACCCGAGGTCCCATCTCGAGATAATAGCTCTGGAGGAAGAGGACAACCTCGAATCCTTCGCGGTACACTGGGGCAAAGCCGACCAATACCAGACCGAGAAGTATGCGACGGGAGTTTTTGCCCAATTGGCCGGCTTCTCCTATGAGTGACCATTTTGACCGATCCTGCATGTTGATCCAGTTCGACCAGTAAACGCCATGGAAGAACCAATCCATTTCGATGAGTATAACAATAACAGCGAACATTCCTGTCGCAGCTTGGAGCTCGAGCGCACCGTAGTTCACGGTCAGGTCGCTGACGATGGAGATTGTTGCAAACCACGTCGCGAGGACCGCAAAAAAGCCTAGTCCCGCTCCTAGCTGTATCGGGCGCTGGTATCCAGTGTTCTTGCCCTTGAGACCCACGATGAGAGCCGCTAGGACAAGGATTGCTTCGAGGCCCTCGCGGCTTACCATTACTGCGATGTCGAGCGCGGCCACCGGGAAAGACGTGCCAGGTGTCGGGCTCGGATTGCCTGCTGCAGTGACGCCTTGCCAGACGAGCACTGCTGCGACTGCCACTGCGGCAAACATGATGATTGCACCACGCCCCCACTTCCATAATCTCGTACTGCGCGGGGAGACTACGCTCCTCCCCACGCCTTCGGAAACTTCGGGGTGCGTTGGTGAAGACAATGAATTCTCACAGTGATTTCGGCGTGGAACAATATATCAATTCAAGGAGCTGTACGTACTATGTCAAAATTCGTATCCAGCACTCATGCAAATTATATTGTGGACGATTTTACACATTAAATTGTCTGGCACATCAGCCTAGATATTCAAGTGCCACCGTTTATTGGGAGTGTTAATTATTGAGACCGGGTAGATACGTTCTACTAGCGGTGCCAGTAATTCTGGTCATAACGGTAGCGGCGTACGCTCTAATCTCATTGCCTGTCTCTCATTCTACCGTAACGCTGAGTGTCGGCTACCCCGAGGAGGTGGACGAAAGCGTCGTGACCGACCAGTACGCTTTCAAGATCCTGGCGGCAGAGGGCGTACAAGTGACTTACACAACTTACTACGAGAATCCTCCTATCGCATACAAAGCCCTGCTAACTGGACAGCAGGATATCGTCTACGACGAGACGATGGGCTCACTCATCTCGGGGCAGGATACAACATGCGTAGGTGGCTACCAGTTAGGCGGAGTTTTCCTCGCCGTGACTGGAGACAATATCACAAGTCCTTCTCAATTGCTCGGCAAGACCGCGGCCGATTTCGGGCCTGGTTCCATTCTGAGGGATCTAAACGACTACTGGTTTGGACAAGCAGGCATCTCAGTCAACACTGTAGGCCCAAATCCCAGTTCCGTCTATCTGGAAGCTGGCGGTTCGGACGTTGAAACCATCCATGATCTCGAGTCTGGTAAGGCGCAGGAAATAGTGGCGGATGATTTCATTCTGGCAGACCTCGAAAGTCCGAGCTTTAACAATAGTGCACACAACGGCCCTTTCCATGTGTTGTTCTCCGCTCCGGACAACATCTACAGTAGCTGCTATGCGGTCAGAGACGATTGGTTGAGTAATCCGACGAATCAACTAATCCTTGAAAAGTTCCTCGCCGCAATTTATCAGGCTCAACGCTATTTTATCTCGAACCCCAACCAATATGTCACCTTCGGGGAGCAGCAGCTGCCAGAAACTCCGCCTACCGAGATTCAATTCGCTTCGACCTTTTACCCGGCACGGCTGGCGTACTGGTCCTACGGATTATACAACCTCCAGGGAAATGAGAGCCTGCAAGTCAAATACAACAATACTAATGAATTCTTCATAACTGCGGGTGCGTTAGAGAGCCCCGTCGCCAACGATTCTGTCCAGCCGTACGGGATACTTCAACAAGTATTTTGAGCTCAAGGCGCTCCAGATGCTGGGACCGTACACATATCCTGATGAGAGCTGGGTAACTCCGACTTTTGCATCGAACATTCAAGCTTGGGTGCCATCATGGATGGGAGGCGCCAGCAGCGTCCCAACATCAGGATGAATGAAAATAGTCAAACCGTGCCGAGGAGTTTATACTTAGATCACATCGAAGTACTGATAGAAACTAATCGTTATGCCCTTTACTGTCATCGTTCGTTTCAGTTACACAAATCGATAGACCGGAGATTCCTACGATTAAAAGAGAGTAAAGACTTGAGGGTGGAATACATTCGGCTAGTTGACAGTGGTGTAATCGACAAACAAGAAAAGGAGCTCGGAGACATTATCTTTAGAGAACTTACAATGGAAGGCTCAGATGTCATCTACATCAGCAAGCTCGGATTTCCAAGGGAAATGCTCAGTGAGGGAATAGACATTGATGTTCCCATTGTCTAGATCCTCGGAGGTGTCTATGTCTATCCCTCGATATTATCGCGAGCACTTAGTTTCTTGACTAACGATCATAAATCTCGCTTCTTCTTGCTACATCTAGAACGAAGCATCTGTCTTGAGAGGAATAGAATCAGTAAAGAGTTCGACATCGAGACAGGAGTACTCGGTAGAGGGGAAAATATCATCAAGGCTGTCACCGTTTCAACTTATGACTCGGCATATCTAAGAGCTGGAGAGATAGGCAACAAGTTCAGCCTGCTTGTAGCGGATGAAGTCCACCATATCGCATCCGAGGGATACAGGCAGATAGCCGAGTTGTTCAGCTCGCCTTTCAGAATGGGTCTCACCGCGACACTCGAGCGAGAGGACCTGCTTCACAACGACATTCCAAGACTGATTGGGGGGACAGTCTTCAGGCTTGAACCAGAAGATCTACAGGCCGATATCTATCGGATTACTTGCTGGAAAAAGTAAATGTGGATCTCTCAGATGAAGAGAGGGAAACGTACACAATACATCACAAGATCTTCACTGACTTTCTTGCCTCAAGAAAGATTCGGATTTCGAGTCCCCTTGAGTTCCAGCGTTTCATAATGAGAAGTGCTTCGGATAGAGAGGCTAGAAAAGCTCTACTTGCAAGAAACAAAGCGCTTGAGATTTCACTCAACTCTGACGCAAAAATAGAGGCTCTTGAAAAGATCTTGCAGTCGAATCCAAATGAAAGAATACTGATTTTCACCCAGCACAATCAATTGGTGCACAAGATCTCCAAGAGATTTCTTCTCCCGTACATCACTTACAGGACTGATAAAGATGAGCGGCACAAGATCCTGGATGGCTTCAGAGACGGTAGCTATAGAGCGATTGTGACCTCCAAAGTCCTGGATGAAGGAATAGACGTCCCGGAAGCTTCCCTTGGGATAATACTGAGCGGGTCGGGTAGCTCGCGGGAGCTCGTCCAGAGGCTCGGAAGATTGCTCAGGAAGAAGGAAGGAAAGGGTAAAGCTAGAGCTAATCGAGTTGGTCTCAAGAGAGACTTCAGAAGTTTCCACGAGTTCAAGAAGGAAAATAAAGAGGTCCAGAGAGAGAGCCAATGACGAAAAAATCGAGTATCGGGAAGAGAAATGACGCCGACTTAACTCGAGCTAAGCAATAAAGTATAGTTAGAAATCGAGCTAAGCAATAAAGTATAGTTAGAAATCGGTTCTTGAACTATGTTCCCATCCCCTCTACTAAGAGCCCGCGTATCGAAGGGAAGGCTGAGCCCTAAATATGTTTCATTGAACGATGAAACAAGTGCGCTTTCTCAGAGCATTATCAAGTCATACGAGGCTAGCGCGGGGAAGAAGAAAGAGCATCTTCTTCAGATTCTCAAGGTGCTCGAAGATCAGGAGCCAGATTACAAGCTTGTCAGAGGAATGGCGGAGCTCTTGGAGAGGCGATGCACCTATCTAATCGAGAGCCCGATAGATCCCAAATATGCGAGAGACCTAACTTTCAGAGAAGCAAGCAAAAGAAGAGCCATCAGTGTTTCAGAACGGAGTCAGATCATTCAGGATGTTAGCGATAAGCTAAACGTAGCTCCGAGTGACATTGAGAATTCCTTGTGGAAGGATCTTGAGGAAGAGCAGATACTGAAGACATTCCTGCCCATCGACTCCAAGAGGCTTATCAAACAATATAATTTTGCCCTGGCTCAGACAGCCCTTTTCAAAAGCACGAAGATGGAGTTCACGGCAAGCGGTAACTGGAAGAACATTTTTAGAGACCTAAAATATCTTGGTCTCATGTACGTCGTAGAAAAGAAAAAAACTAATGACGACCAAAAGATAAACGAGGATAATTACTCCGTCTCGATGGATGGACCTATATCTCCATTCAAGCTGACTGATAGGTACGGCACTTCATTCGCCAAACTCTTGAATCAAATTATTCTCAGCGATTCGTGGAACTTCAAAGCAGAATTCTTTGACAGAATCAGGAATAGGATCCTTTACTTTGAAGAAGACAGCCGAAGTGTTTCCGGGTTGTTCGAAGCAAACTGGATCACAGCCCAACTGACAAAGAATGATGACGATGATGCGACTTTAGCATCGCCAGACAAATCGCCATCACAGTTCCTGAGGCAGAACTTTCATCTCTATGACAGCAAGGTAGAAGAGAAATTTGCCTCTGGATTCAATGCTCTGAGAACAGGATGGGCGCTCAAAAGGGAGCCGGAGCCGTTGGTAACGGGAAGCCATGTACTTATTCCGGATTTTAGTTTTCAAAAGGAGGGCATGAAGGTCTATCTCGAAATTGTCGGTTTCTGGACAACAGATTACCTCGAACGCAAGCTTGCAAAACTTTCTTCGCTTTCTCCAAATATTGACATGATTATCGCGGCAGACGAAAGTCTCGCTTGCTCAACCAAATTTGAAAGAGCCAAGCAAAATAACAGACTTCTGTTATTTTATTCCAAGGTGGTTCCTCTCTCTCCGATACTAGACCATCTAAAGGGGTTGGACGCTGTAGCGAGAAAGAGACAGGTCGATTTCCTCCGTAAGGAGAGGTTCGAGTTCCAAGGGGATATCATAACTATCGAACGCCTTGCAGAGGAACGTCACGCTTCTCTAGAAAGTATGAACGAGACATTTTCGGCTATTCAGATAGATGGCTATGCAAAAATTGGAGATTATTTGGTGAGCTTTTCGAAAATTTCCAAATTGGAAAGAGAGTTGAGAGCTCTTGGGGACGAGTCAAGTTTGTCCCGCGCCGTCGAGATGATCGAATCTGAAGGGCTACAGAATGCCCAACAAGTGCTAAGCACTCTCGGTTACACCATAGAATGGCAAGGATTGGACTACGAAAAAAGTAAGATAAGGTTGGCTAATTGAAAGCGTTGATAGTTTCAGAAACTATATCATCGTGAACTGGAGAATGACTGGATTCTGAACAACCAGGGCATACCAGATCGCAACGAAACGGAATCAAGGAGTGCAATGATGGACTATGCATTCAAGAGTCTCTCTCATCATGAGAGCGACGTAGCCATGCAAGGAAAGAAACCGCTTCGATTCTACGCAGCGAACTTCTTCAAGCGTTTTGGGGAACTCCAACGGCTGACTCTTTATCCACGCGATTACCGGAAGAAGGAGAAGCAGGAAAACTTTGGAGAAGAAACCGACGACGAGCCGCTGCTGGGTGTCGTCTCAGATAGTGCAATCAAAAATTGGGTTGGCGAGGATGCTTATCGTCAAGGCCTTCAATACTTCATGGAGGGGAGTTCGACAGATAGGAAAGTCTCGCAAAACGTTCTTTCCGCTAATGTGCATGAGAAAGCAGGTTCACGTGAGAGCTACGTAGCGAGGATAGAATTCAAGAAGGCAAGAATTAATGATGATGGCGGTAGCGATGAAAGAAAGAAGAGCGAACCCTCTTATCACCACGTATCCGCTTGGTGCGAGTGTCTTGAACGAGAAACAGCGGTCAAGAAGAGGAGAAGCGTCTGCGCTCATATCGCCGCTTTGCTGATATCATGGGCAAGGAAGCCTTATTCTTTCGAAAGACTGGGCTCTGAGAACAATGAAAAACTAGTCACAATAAAAGACGAACAACGACAACGTCTCTCAGACACAGCCAGGGCAACTGACCGCGTCTTCGCTGCACTTGAGACGATGATATCTTTGATCCTTGAGGAAGGAAGATGCACTGAACCGGAGGTCTTGGAGATGCTCCAGCTAATGTACTCCATGATGAGGCTCGCGGCAACTCAGATCGGCGAGCGTTGGGAAGAGGAAAATCTTTCTCAAGATGTTAGCAGAGAAGAAGATTTCGAGACAATCCTGGGGTTTTCCTTCATCGCGAACGTAATCAATTCCAGAATTTTCGCCGCACTGGACATGAAGTACAAAAGTGGGATGATGCAGATTAAAAATAATGCCGATGTTGACGCGCTGAGAAAGATAGTCGAGAATTTTGTTGAAACGCAAAGTTCGAAGGACACACGAGAACAGAAGGAGAAAGGAACAGTCTCACCTAGCGTTCCAGTCCTACGAAATCAACAAGAGCACCGGAAGAGCTCGCATAGCCGTGCTAAGGAAAAGATGGTGAAAGGAAACCGAGAAGTGAACCACCCGAAAATATCAAGGAGCTGGGACAAGATCATGGAAGGATTTGTTAGTGGTTAGCCAATCTGATCAACCGCCTGTAAAGATGGGAAGGAAGAGAGAAAAAAGAAGAGGAGTGGATTAAGAGTAGTGCAATCATCATCACCACCGCATCAGGCATCAACTCTAGATGCCAAACTACGCAGCGCGTTCGGTCCGTACGTCGTAAGAAAGGATCTTGTCCACTCCCAAGAAATAAGCAGGCTCCCGCGCTTCATCTCCGAGTACCCTGATAGCGAAATTCTGCTCGACCGACGACGAGCCCTCTTCAGACGACCTAAAGAAGCTCTCCGATTTCGTGAACGTGCACTTTCCCGAGCTCCGGGACAAGGACAAGATACTCCACGACATCATGACGCTCGGCAGCTACACGTTCATGGACGAGTTCAAGGTCGATACCGATATAAAGGGCGGGAGGCACCGCCTAATTATCCCGTGCCTGAACGTGCGCGATGCGAAGATACTCTCGACGATCCTGGATGAGAATGCCGATCTACTTCGTTCTGGGATGTGGGGCATCGCCACTTTGAAGTACGTTCCCGAGGAAGAGGAAGCGTTCGGCAGCGTTGCTCTATCAACAAGTACTACCAATCAGCGGAAGCGAAGAAATGTTAACGCCGACTCGACTCCAATGCTCATGACCAAGTTCACTCCTTTTGAAGTCTCCAACGTCGCTCTCTCAGAGTTTGCGTTAAAGCGCAAGGACTTCACGCGCGAAGAATGGATCGAGGTGCTCGTAAGGAGCATCGGGTTGAATCCCGGCGCGTATACAGAGTATCAAAAGTTACTTCTGCTGTCCAGGCTCGTCCCGCTCGTCGAGTCCAACTGCAACGTGCTCGAGCTCGGACCAAAGGCAACGGGCAAAACCTACCTCTTCAGGAACATCTCTTACTCGACGAGGCTCATATCCGGCGGAAGGATAAGCCCCGCCATCCTGTTTTACAACATCGCGACAAAGTCCGTCGGAGAAATCGGGATCAGGGACTGTGTCGCCCTGGACGAGATTGGAAAACTGGTATTCTCAAACAGCGAGGAGATGGTGGGAAAGCTCAAGGACTATATGGTGGACGGCTTTTTCGAGAGGGGGCCGAAGAAAGCCCACGCGAAGGCGTCCCTCGTCTTCATGGGAAACATGGAAGTTCAAAAGGGCACACCCAAACCTGCCGACATCATCGCAGCTCTCCCTTCGTTCATGGAAGATTCAGCACTCCTTGATAGGATTCACTCCTTCATCCCCGGCTGGGAGCTGCCAAAGATCATGCAGTCGAGCGAGCACCTTGCCTCGGGCTACGGCATAGTCGCTGACTATCTCTCGGAGATTTTCCACCAGATGTCCCTGGAGGGCTACTACTCGAGCATCGTCTCCGAAAGGCTGAAGCTGCAGGAAGAAGATGGAGGAGGAGTAACCATAAGGGATGAAAAAGCGATCAAGAAAGTCTCCTCTGGATTGTTGAAGCTAATCTCTCCCAACAGGAGGTGCGACGAGTCTGACATTTCGCTGTGCGTCGACCTAGCGATCCGCGGTAGGGAGAGAATCAATTCACTCCTCCACAAGCTGTCGCCGAGCGAGTTTGGTGAGAAGCGCTTTACCTACTCGATCGTCGGCTGACTACCAAAATCTGCTCGCTCGGTTATCAAGTCTGAGTCGGAAGAACAATTTCAAAACTGCACAACTCGGTTATTTGAATGGGCTTGACCCAAGCTTTGAGGCAGGAAACTGGTTCCCTGCGCTTGGAAAGTGCCTCAATACCAGATTTGGAGATCTACTACTGAAGAATTAGTGATAAAAGCTTGTAACGGGCATGTAGCTACGCGGGATAACGCTCGTCGAGCAGCTTCATTTCCGCCGTGGTCAATTCAATATCTCCTGCGATAGCGTTTTCCTTCACATGCTCCATATTAGAGGCTCTAGGAATTGGGAAAACTACTTCACTTCTATTGAATAGGCAGCTCAGAGCAACCTGCGATGGTTTCAAATGATTAGAGCGCTTTGCGATGATTTCGTTCACGCCCGAAGACTCTTTCGCTAATTTGCCGTGGCCCAACGGGAAATACGCAATAACAGCAATATTCTCTTTCTTGCAATAAGGCAGTATCTCCTTCTCAATATCCCTGTGCGCTAGGCTGTAGCTCATCTGAGTCGAAGATACCACGTGCCTCTTCATAGCTTGCACTGCCTCGACGGTCTGCCTGTAAGAAAAATTGCTTATCCCAATCGACCTGATCAACCCCTTGTCGAGCAGGTCTTCCATAGCTCTCATCGTGCCACTGATGGGAACTCTGGAGCTGGGCGAATGTATCTGGTAGAGGTCCATGTACGTTGTGCCTAACTTTTCCAGACTCTTCTTGCACGATTTGACCAACGATTCCGGTTTCAAGTGGTTGCTCCACACTTTGGAAGCGACGAATATCTCGTCCCTCTTCCGACCGGCGATCGCCTTCGCTACTATTGGCTCTGACCGGTAAATCTCGGCGGTGTCGATGAAATTGATGCCTGAATCGAGACCGGTCTTTAGGGCTTCAAGCTTCTTCTCCTTCCCTCGTCGGATTCCGAACAACATGGCGAGCCCGATCCAGGCAGGATCGTAGTATGTTCCCATTCCGACGACAGAAACTTTGAAGCCGGTCTTCGCAAATTCTCTGTATTTCAATACTGCCGACCTGATGTACAGATTCTTTTTGCAGATAAGTTCATTCTTTCAATACTTTTCCCCGAGCGCAGGTCAGACAGAGAAATTTCTTGTGGAGCGAGCAATAACTTCCTTCTTCGTCCGATCCACAAATATCGCAAAAGCCAGAGCATACCATAACATTACTCGGTTCTCACTCTCATATTGTCTGTTACACAGACATGAATCATTCATTTCCCTATGCAAAGACTAGTTCTTCCGTTTTCCCCTTTTCTTCTCCAACTGGTTTTTCGTCGCCACTGCTTACGGTCTCTCGAGTGCCTTTTTTATCATCTTGAGGCTGAGCTGTCTTTCGGCTTTCGTCGATCGCCCGTATCAGAAAGGGAAATAGGTCTTTGTTTTCCTCCTCCTCGAGGCAATGTAGGAGAGCTCTTTCAAACTTCTCGAAAACAGAAAGCTTTTCCTCCCGAGTCGAGATTGTCGATGAACCATAGGTCTTTTTGAATGAATCAGACATCGCTTTGTGTTTTTGAATCGCAGACTCAATAACGTCCCCTTTACTGAAAGTACTGGTATCGGCGGAAACGGAGGACGAAGAAAAACTTGGAGAACTCGCGTGAACGTCACGTACCCTGGACTCTTCTTTTGCGAAATGTGCTACGAGTAGAGTTTGAAGTTCGATGGTCCGTTTCTCTACGAGGTCGTAATCGCCCCTAGATACAAGCATGCGCAGAACCCAGAGCTGTCTCCGGATTTCTCTGTGATCATTTTTCAAAGCCACAATCAGATCTGTCAAACGTAACTCACGTTCGAGCTGAATCATTCCGCCACCCACGAACCTCCAATTTCTTAATTCATCAAAAAGATCCTTTTTTCTCGCGGCATAGGTGTGGGAAGTACTACTATATAGGCCTACAACCTTCTCAGAAGAAAAAACGAACCCGATTCCCGAAGGATTTAATTAAGAATGAGTGAGCGGAGATTGAGAGCACCTTGAAACATATCCGGAAAATCTCACTCATTTCATGCTTCTAGGCTGATAAGGATGCGAGTCGGTGCTATCAGAGTTTTTATTAGAAAGAAGCTATGCGGCTGCTGACCCTACCACCCGAACTTAGAGCGAGAAACTATGCGGGGGGTGGGATTTGAACCCACGAACCCCTGAGGGACGAGGTATCTCATTCATCTAAACTAAAGTTAGAGAAACCTAAGCCTCGCGCCTTTGACCAGGCTGGGCGACCCCCGCAAATATTAATCCATTAGGTTGCTTCTGCGTTGTCTAAAAAAGAATGTTGTCTGTGCGTCATGAAATATGAACTGCGTTTCCTTTCAAGTTAAATAGAAAAGCTGACAGCTCAAAGTCAAGCTGGAAGTATGGGCCATCACGAAAACATCCTATCTGCGATCGGAAATACTCCCCTTGTCAGATTGTCAAAACTAGGAAGAAACGTGAAGCCCACTATCTTGTGCAAGCTGGAATTTCTGAATCCCGGTGGATCGATAAAGGACCGGATAGGGGTGTCAATGCTGATCGCAGCCGAGAAAGATGGCAGGATAAAGAAGGGAGGGACAGTTGTTGAGCCTTCGTCGGGAAATACTGGAGTCGGACTTGCGCTCGCTTGCATTATCCTAGGATTCAACCTGATTGTCACGATGCCAGACAAGATGAGCGATGAAAAGAGGAGGTTGCTCGAAGCGTACGGAGCGAAGGTCGTGGTCTGTCCGTCCGATCGGCCCCCGAGTCATCCAGAGCAGTACATTTCTGTAGCCAAGAGGATCTCAGAAGAGAATCCGAACTCGTTCATGCCCAATCAGTACGAAAACCAAATCAATCCATTGACGCATTATCAGACCACCGGAAAGGAAATCTGGGAACAGACCAGCGGGAAGATCACGCATTTCATCGCGGGAATCGGAACCGGCGGGACGATCAGCGGTGCGGGGCGGTATTTGAAGGAAAAAAATGCCAATGTGAAAGTAATCGGCGTCGATCCTCAAGGTTCACTGTACTTCTACAAGTTGAACAGAAACGCGAAACCAGATCTGCACCAGTACAAGATAGAAGGAATAGGCGAGGATTTCATTCCGTCCACAGTAGATCTGACTCTACTCGATGAAATCGTGCAGGTGTCAGACAAGGAAGCATATCAGATGGCTCGCAGGCTCGCAAGGGAGGAGGCCCTGTTGGCCGGAAGCTCTTCGGGAGCTGCCGTTGCGGGCGCTCTAAAAGTTGCAGAAGGACTCTCCGAGGATGACCTGATCGTAACTATTCTCCCTGACCGGGGCGAGAGGTATCTCTCCAAACTTTACAACGACGACTGGATGCGCTCGCAGGGATTGCTATAAGCCCACAAAGATCGTTTTTCTTTATGTAGGAGTTCCCATTGATTCATTAAGAAAAAAATTTTCTGCATTTCTGCGCACGTGAGCACTTTTTGGCCGAAGAGCTGACTCTCAAGCTCTGGAAGCTCAGAAGAGCTCGAAACGAGCTGAACGGAGCTCAGAGAGCTCAGAACGCATTAAACGAAAAGATGTCTTCATTCCAATCGAACGAGATTCCTAACTCTTGAATCGAATGAAAAACAGTCTTAGAAGACAATGGAAGATACTCACCCGGAATGTGATTCGAGAAAAAAAAGAGTCGGGAAGGTATTGAATGAAAAGCCCTCGCTAGAGCCTTTCATTCAGAGAAAAGCAACGGACAGTCTAACCCAGATTCAGGTCTGGAAAAGATGCTTGAGAAACTCCGAGCTCTGCTTGCAGTGAACGGATTCTCGTCGCATACTTTACCATGTCAGTGTTGCTGTTCTGGACCTTTGCGATCCTGTACGCCTTCCACGCCTTCCTTAACGCGCCCCATGTTTGACCGGTTGTGTAAGCCATGTTACTCGAGAACTTGAGAGAGGAACGATCGCTAATCTCTGACCGAGTAAACAATCTTTGACAAACTGCTCCAACTGCCTAGATTTTAAGGCGGCTTTGGTGCCTCAAATTTGACTGTCTCACGCTCTAAACTGCACTTTCGTCCGTATTTTCCGGAAATCCAGTCAAAGTTCTGATCTGGATAGCAAAATTTTTGTTGAATATCATTGACCACGGCTCAAGAATTGTCGTAAATTGTGAGTTTTATTCCGAATTCTAGAGAGGGTTGCCCTTCACTCTTGTTTAATACCGGTTTCCGCTTAAATCGAGAACCTTGCTACAGCCGTTTCAGGGATCATCTAGTCAGAATGGGGTTCTCCCTTTATCCCGAGGAATTCGAGTGTTTATACTCCAAGCACCCTCTTGTAGATCTGGCTGCAAAGATGGGGTCATTTTACTGGGCTTTCGAGTACAAATCCGAGTCTGACAGCATCTCGAGAGGGGTTCGACAGGTGCGAAGTTACTCGGACTGGTTTGATTATGTCGTCCTCGTTGCGGAACGGGGAATTAATCACACAAGGAGCGACCTGTTCTGGGATCTCAAACGTACCGGAGCCGGAATTTGGAACTACTTTCCCGATTCTGACAAGTGCATCGAACAGGCAAACCCCATTCTCCAGCGACCTGATAAAGACAACAGGCGGTTCGTCGGTTCAAAGTTTAGAGCGCTAAAAAGATCAAAGAGATGGTCAAGGACGTTCCCCCGGCTGGATAGCGGCCAAACAGATCTTTCTACTTTCATTTAAGGCAGTGCCGCCTAAAAATAAGGAATTCTATATAGATCGCCCTATAGATCTATAAGTAAAGGCCTTATACTAGTACTTATTTTTCCGACCCAATGTCGAAAGAGATTTCGCTACCAAAGATAACGGAGAGGCAAAAACTGAAACACATCCATGTTGACCACGCTCACACTAGAGACGATAGCTGCAGGTGCAAAACCTGCTGGAGGTGTTATGGGTACTGCATGGAACTGCCAAAGACGGAATCGGTGTCCCAGGTGGAATTCGGCCGGTTTGTTATGGGAAGGTATTGAAGCAGCAGACAACTCATTTCTGGCAGTAACATCGGCCAGGCTCGCGGGCAGAGCCTTCACCTGGTTCAATTCTTTTATCGTAAGCCCCCAAAAGGTCAGTCCGGCTAATAATTCCCGATAGCTCTCCGCCAATTTTGACTACGACTGCAACTAGATACTCATCGTTATTCATCAACTTTCTCAAAGAATGAAGTAGACTTTCGCTTGTCCTACTGAAATATCGTTTTGAGACATTATCTGCACAAGTTCCGTAACGTCACGGCCAATTACTGATATTTCAAATCACAGATTTCGCAAACATGACGAAGATTTACATTGGAGTTTGTCAGCTATTCAATCTGATTGCTTTCAGTAGAGCTTTTCGCTACAATTTTCCTAGTGATTACACTGATCGCGTCGCTCGTTTCAGTCCGATTGAAGCTACCTTACACCCTTGCGCTGATTATCATCGGCGTCCTCCTGGTCCTATTATCCAATTCTTTCCTAATGGGTCAAGGAGCCTTCGAAAGTGCCGTATCACAGATTAAGGCGTACACCCTGAGCCTCAATGGCGGGCAGAACGGCGGGCTCTTCGTTGGCTTGGTTGTCCCTCCCCTGATTTTCGAGGCTCTAACTCACGTCAGATCAAACGACCTCAAAGCAGTACTCCGACCTGCAATGGTTCTAGCCACGATCGGAGTAGTAATCTCCACGATCGTTGGGGGAGTCTTGCTCTGGAAGTTAATCGGTCTTCCTTTCTACATTTCGTTCTTGTTCGCCGCGGTTATCTCTCCTACCGATGCAGCAACAGTCGTCGAACTCTTTCGACGGCTGAACGTCCCATCAAAACTATCGGCCCTGATGGACACCGAAGCCGCTTTCAATGATGCAACTGGCATTATCATATTCACGATTATCCTGGGCTCGATTGTATCGGCAAAGCTTCCGCTCTTTACGGCCGGTCTTAATTTTATCCTACTTTTCGGAGGAGGGATCGCAGTAGGACTTGGGGTCTCTCTCGCCGGCGAAGTCTTGACGAGTGTCATTTCTGATCGCCTAACCGAGACAATTCTTACTATTACTGTGGTCTATGGTTCGTACGTTTTGGCGACTACCCTGGGATTTTCTGGATTGATCGCCGTCTCGGTCGTGGGGCTATACTACGGAAATCTGACGATAAAGACGGCCATAAGACCATCCAATAGAGAAGCCATCACAAGCTTTTGGGAGATTGCCGCTTTCGTTGGTAATTCAATCGCGTTTCTCTACATTGGTCTAAGGACAGATCTGCTGAAGCTGTCTCAGTCCGCAGAGCTGATTCTCGTGGCTTACGCCGCCGTACTCGTTGCCAGAGTAGCAACAGTCTACCCAATCTTAACGATATTCGACAGACTTTCAAAAACCGTGGATCGAAAGATTCCTCTAAAGTGGCGAAACATCGCGATGCTCGGAGGCATGAAGGGAGCCCTATCGATTGCACTGGCCACGTCCATCTCAACATCCGCTCTTATCTCTTCGGGCGATGTCGATACAATCTCCAATCTGGTCCTCGGGGTCGCTTTCCTGTCGATTGTTTTCCAGGCTGCACTTCTCTCCCGTTACATCCGGAGGAATTTCCCTCTCGAGCAGTCGGAGATGGAAGAAGAACTAAACGTGAAACTTGCTAGATCAGTCTCTTCAATTGGCGATTTGGAAAAAATGAGAATGGACGGAAAGATAACTGAGGATGAATTTGCAGACCAACTGGAAAAAGACAAGGATGAGCTCGAAGACATTCTCGCTGAAATGGATGCGCGGTCGAAGCCCACCAGGATCTTGAAGACAAGAACGAGTGATTTGTACACTTCAATCTCCGATTCGATCAGGATTACGCGCAAGTCGCAAAATCAGAGGGCAATTTTCAAGCCATTACCTGAACCAGATGAAAAATCGCCCAGTCAGTCTGAGGCGGACAAGAAGAAAGACGAGGGCAAAGAGGATCAAGGGAGTTGAGAGGACCAAGTTCGGCGTCATCAGGAACTAGATCAGTGGACCGGCTGGAGTCTAAGTTGGCCAATTTGGAACAATTGACTTTTCGACATTAGTAACGACTTCCGCCAAAGATATACAGGACTTGCATTGTCTTCCCTGCCGCCCATGGTGGCTGTATGACACGTATTTGTTATGTGATCATTTTCGGCGGGTGATCATGTCTCACAGATCAATCCCACAACACTAGCTGTGGTGTCAGATCTCACTTTCGCAATTGGAGTGGGTTTGAGCAAGGGACGGTGGACGGAGGGACATCATTTCATTGCAAGAAGCGGAAGTGTGTTTTCCTTGATTAATCTGCAACTCATTTGGTGAGAAGCGTTTCCAACATTGCGCAAGAAAACCCATGCTTTATTGGTAGCGGCTCTGAAGATGTAGCTCCCCCTGGTCGGTCCTGGTTCTTCGACCACAGAGATCCAAGAGTTTCCCTTTGGGAGCCTGGCAATAATTCTTGTCGCCATTCCTTTGCTCTGCGTTATGAGACTCAGATTCAAGTCAGGAGAAAAGAAATACCAATTAGATTGAAAGGAATGATCCTCACGGGTACATGACTCATAAGGTTAGCAACTCAAATTTTAGATTATAAATCGATTCTTTTCAAAGAATCGATGAGGCCATAATCTGCAATATTTATGAATTTTTGAGCCATTCCAGACTATCGAGGGCCCGTACCAGGTCTCGATTGTTTGGAAAATCAAGCTTTACAGAGTCCAAACAGTGTAAGATTTGCAGGCCCACCCGTCTGATCCACCAGACGACATCGCATATTAGGACGCAAGGAGTTGCGCGACGGCTTGAACCTAGCATATGACGGAATTTACGGAAAATCAAGACTTGGAAAATGGAAGTGGAAGAACTGAAGTAAGGAACAAGGCGCCTCGAAAGGGACCTGGAGCAAGGAAGAAAATATTCTCTAGAGTAATTGTGAACACTCCATCGAGAAACGCGGCAGAAGTGGCGATACTTACGATCCTACAAAGAGCGCCCGCAAAAGAGATGAAGACAAAACTAGTACTCCAGGAACTGCGAAGCGCGAAGTGGTTTCCTCAGCTCAACGAAGATGACTTGAAAGCGGTGTACGAAAAATCTCGAAAAAATCTCTTTGACTCCATCGTCAAATTTTCGAAAAAGGCACTCGTCCTCAAAACACAAGTGCTCCCGGTGGGAGAAGATTGCGAGTTTGGGGTATGGAAGATCACTACAATTGGTATAGAGAGGGCTTTGCGCGAAGGAGCTTCCTGGACTCCAAGCTATGCTAGACGCCCCGCAGTGCTACTGCTACCTGGGGAAAACGAAGAATAATGTGGGCAATGCGATGTTGATCCATGAAATTACTATTACCTTTAGCTCATTGCGGAGAGTTACACGTTGGTCTCATCCTCCGGAAACAGTGCGTGCGTGCGCGCATGAACTGCAAAAATAGGACTAGGGAATGAGAATTGCCGCAGGCTCGTTGGACGCTCGCGATCAACATACGCCAAACGGATAAACCAGTCCTCGATTCCCTCATGGAGATCGCAAGGGATCACCGATCCGATGTCACAACCGTCGTGAGAGATATTCTCGCAGAGTATGTGAAGAAACATCTTGCGTCCGCGGGCAACGAGCAAACGGTGGAAACAAAGATCGATCAATATTTACATTCTTCTTCCTCCACGATCACAAAGGTACTCACTCGAGACGATTTAGAGCAGTGGCCCGATTCAGACGTGCTCTTCCTCGCCAGAGTCGTAAGATCGAGGCTTCAGGAAGTTGATAGCGAATTAAGGCGACGCGGCTACCGATTTTCTTGGTGAAGAAAATAGTCCTAACTCTGGATCACCCATTATCAAAAAACTCTGGTGCAGAATATAGATCAGGGTACGACTTCGGAATCAAAAGCAAGTGAGGGCGTCCTTTACTACTCTATTCGTCATGCCGGAGCGTTCGTCTCTCCTCCTCCAAGATTTGAGAGAGCAGCGGCAACACCTGTTTTAACTTCAATGTATCGCACGCTGGGAATCGGATTCAAGATCTTCATCAAGAGATTATTCCCTACCGTCAACTTTGCAATCAATTCAAACATTTGATTGGCACTCATTCTATCTATCGTGGGCGAGACTTTGCTATACATTTCCGCGAGTCTCTTCCGGTTTGCCTCTGTACCCTCGAAGTTGAGAGGCCTCGTTCTAATCTTTCCTCTTGGAAATGAATGCGCCATGGCAATTGCAATGCTAGAGTCTATTAGTTCTTTCACGAATTCCCCAGGTGCAATTCGCGACTGGACAAGGACCTCGATTATCTGGCGTAATGCGAGTTTGTTTTCTCTCTCGGCATTGGAGGCGCAGGAAAGAAGGTCATCCGTTCTTTCCTCGAAGCTACTCAACTTTATACACTTGCCCTTCCAGTATGTTAATCAGATTCGAGAGCGCCGCCATGGAATCCTGGGGCCACTTCTTTACATCGGTCAGCTTCGCGAATCGAACGAGAATCTCCCTCAGGATAGGGAGCACCTTACGATAATCAACCCTCCTTCCTTCTCCGTAAAGCTCGTAAAGGGGAAGTAATGACTCATATTTCTCAATGGTCTCTCCGACTTCGAGTGCCCGTCTGGTCGCCTGAATATCCGGACGCGCCTTTTCCAGAAGATTCTTGAGTTCCACTACAAAATTATCAGTGGTCGCTTTTGCGTCGTCCGTAGCTTTTGAAAGTCCCGCCCTGACTGCCTCCTCCGTTGCAGAAGGAATCTTAGCAATGCTTCCGACTGTCGCTGTCGCAATCTTCCCCGCCTCCGTAGACAATGTTCCGAGGGAGGTAATTGCCTGAGTAGCCACAGAGTTGATTTGTTCGATTCCTTTCATGGTCACTTCTTTGATCGCATCCCCGAGTTGATCGCGTTTTGATTCCAAATCGAGGACGTACCGATTCAGCACATCGAGTTTATTTTGGGTACCATCCACTTCGACCTGGAGATTATCTTTCGCTCGTTTCAGACTGGCCGTTTCTTTGAGCTCACTTTTGATGATGACCGGATTTAGTTTTGCTTTATCAATGATTTCCTTCCAATCGAGCAGCTCCTCCCCATTGATTCCCAATTCTCGAAGATCTTTGTAGGCTTTGATCTCCTCTTTCTGCGACGCTTATGCTCCGTTTAGAGTTTCGATTTCGTCATGGATCTGTTTCGATCGTTCCCCGAGAGTTCTCTCAAGCGAAGCATTTCCCTCGGTTAGTTGTTTTTTTCTTGTTTCGAGCGAGACAACTTCGGGTTCTAGACCGAGTCTCGTGTCGTAATTTTTCTTTACGTCTTCTACAAACCACTGCCAGGCTTTTCCAGGAGGCTGCCCGTGCGTGGAACCGATTGTTGCAACGAGGCTCCTGAGGTCTTGGACCTGCGGCACCTCCACGCCGTTTTCCTTCAGTTGCTGGACTTCTTGGACGGCCAGATTTTCCTTCCGCAGGAATTTTTGAGCCTTTGTTATCTTCCCCTAAAAATCCGTATTGTCATCTTCCGCTTTCTTGATTATACCCTTCAGATCACGTTCTCTACCTTCAAGGCTATCGATTGCATTGAATTTTGTGATTACCGCCCTTGGATCAAAACCTTCTTTCTTTACGTTCGTGAGAAAGTTGGCAAGCTTGCTCAAGTCGGAAATGTCGAGACCTAGCTCAAAGAGTGCCTGTTTGTTCGTCGCGTACTCTTTGAGGGTGTTCTCGTCAACGGCGTTTTTCGAAAGTAAGTTTTTGCGATTCCTATTTGCTATAGTAATTTCGCGATTAATGGAAACGAGTTTCGCTCGCGTTCCGGGAATAGCCTTCCCCAAGCTTTCCCACTCCGTACGGATAGCGGAAAAATCTCCATAGTCACGCTCCAGGCTAGTTCACTGCTCACCTTGTTCAATTACTTCCGAGAAGGTGAGGTTCTTTGTCTTTGCCCTTTTGAAGACGTTAGTTATAAACCCGTCCAGCTCGGTTATGTCGATTCCCTGTCTCTTTAGATTCTTGGATAACCTTCCGCCCTCAAGCATGGAAGTTAGTTCCATGTTGTTATCCCGCGAAAATACCGCTATCTGTTCTAGAGTCCTCACCTCTTGACTCACGTCGTACTCCTCCGCTGTTTTTTCCAGACCTTAGATCTTGACTTTACAATAAAATTCCGCCATTGTTGTGTTTATACTGCTAGAGCTCAGGCTCCTCCGAAATCTCCGCACGTTACGATAGTTCTCGTTGCGCCCCAGGCCAAGAAAGCGATTCTTCACGATCGCTTTGGTAATGGCAAAGGGAAGCGGAGGAGGCATGAAACCACGAGGTTGGACGATTCCTGGCTATTAACAGGTTTCGGTCGGATCGGTCGAACTTGTGGACAAATCGGTCGAACTATGATATGATTTGTTCGAAGATTTGGGTGAATCGGTCGAATTGGTCGGAATTTTCAAAATTTTCGATCTTATTTTCTGAAAATTCGCGCACTTGGAATTGAGATTGATTTGCATGAGGCAGACCGATTGGAAGCATGATCAGACCGTGAAGACGCGTCAAGCATCATTCCGTCGCAGATTCTTTTCCTCCATGAGCATGTCCTATCGTAATTTCACAACCACCCACAGTCTGATCACAAAATGGCACCGGGTTCGTCACGCTACTAGCATATGTTGGATTTGTGAAGCTAGCAAGAAACTAAGTTCATGCGCGGTTCCGGGTAGATTGTGCGAGCGGGGCAGGCAAATGTTATTTGATGTCCCCGTCAGGTTCAAGAGCGCAAACGAGAACAGACGCCGCTATAATTTCACCCTTCAGGCAGAATTGGAATGATATCTACCCACGTTATATAATTCCGCGCGCCCTCGCGAAAGCCACCGGAGAGCATAGATATGACAATGGGTTTGATTCGCCTGACTGGATAAGCGCAGAGTTCCTTAATTTCTTCAAGAGTGGGTGCTCAGTCTTCGGATTTAGATCTTGAAGCCGGAATTAGCCGGTTGATCCATTTCCAGTTCACAGTGATATCATGCATTTCCAACAAGAGACGGATAGGTTTGGTGTAATTTTTGATGCTATCCTCTACGATTTTCTTGTCACTTGAACGGTCTCGCTGATAGTTGATGTACCGGATTATTTCGTCCTCACACCATTTGGGGTCTTCTAGAGACCTTGTGATGAAGGGATCCGAGGCCGTTTATTTCCCAAGTCAAGAAAGCGAGCTAGAAATCGTTCGTAGTATTCGCGTGTCTGGTCGGATTCGATGGCGTTGCGAAAGAGGCACAAGGTCTCGCCTTCAAAGGGTCGCAAATTTGGACACCCCTTCCTTAAGAGTTGGAACTATGCTATGATTCTAGGTAGAAGTGGACCGGCTGGGATTTGAACCCAGGACCTCCCGCGATCTAGTCGGAACTCGATTGCAAGGCGGGCGTTGCTACCGCTGAACTACCGGCCCCTGTCAGCACAGACTGGAAAACCATTCAAAAATTCGGATTATTAAAGGAAGTTTAGCCATACAGATTTCACATTAATCGAGAATTCGAATCGAGAAATTTCGTGTTTCAGTTTGTTAGCTTTTTCCATCCGAAGGGTTTGACGAACTAGGCAAAGCTGTATGCTCTGAGGAATTCAAACGTGGCTTTGCTTTAGCGCTAAGATTTCAAAGAGTCGCTGGTGTGCGATTTTGTTCATCATGTCGAAAATTCAGATCGCCCGTCGTAGCCACGCACACCAGCTGCAATACCTTCATTTCGGAATCTGATTAATCTTGCCCAAATTTTCCGGCTTCATTAATGTCTTCACTAAATTGATACTCTTTGTGCGCCCTCTGGGATTAGGAAGAAGTTTGGCAACAAAATAGGCGTTTGATGAAAGACTTTTTACGATAATCAAAACGACGTTTCCAAATAACATTGGGCCTGTGGCTCAGATCGCCTTCAAATCGACTGCGAGAGTTGCCAGGCAGAGCGGAGGACTCTTAGGCAAGGAAGCAAACGGAGACATCCTTAGGTCGTGGGTTCAAATCCCACCAGGCCCGCCTACGACTCTTACACATAAAAAGGCCCGCAAGCATGACTCGTTCCTGGTCGACTTAACACGCTGCAACGAAACCGCTGGTACTTTGTGAAGGAACTTGAAAGACCCGAGGGAAAGGTTGGCCGTTTTTGGCAGAACGCGACGATCTACGAAAAGATAATGGACGTACTGAAAAGCGGCTACAGCGGAAGGAAGGAGCTCACCACAAACGAGGTGGCAGAGGCTTTAGGGCGCAAGCCCTCTTACATCGGCAGCTACCTATTCGAGATCAGAAAGTTCACCGGAGCCCTCGATTACAGGAGGGAGACTTTTCACCGGACGGAAGGGCTGGACGAATTCGAAAAAAACCTGTACGTCCAGGTGATGATCTCAAAGACCGCCTCCAAGAAAACTCGCGGCCACCGCCTGAGAAGGAACTGGAATTACATCTGCTGGCTTCGAGACAACGGCTACTTTCCCGACGCGACCCCTCTCATCGAGGACGTGAAGAGGAAGGGCGGAGACCAGGAGGAGAGACGCTTCCGCCACCTCGACCTCCTGACGAGCTACGTGAATTCGTTCAAGGGGTCCAGGGGCTACAAAGACGCGATAGTCGTCGCGGTCAGATCTCTGTACGCGAAGAACCGCTGCGAGCTCCCCTCCGAGAAGGTCATCTTCAACCGCGAGATGATAGACAACTCGGGCACCGCCAGGGCGTCGAGCTTTGTAAGACCGGCGGAGTACTGGACAATCATCGAGGACGGGAGGACGCCCATAAGAGACAAGGCGATCATGGCGATATGCACGACGCTCGGCTTGGACGAGAGGTACTTTTGTGGAGTGCTTCAACTACTACGCGTGGCCACAGATCCTAAAGCAACTCGGCGGCTCGGACCCAGAGTTCTGGGATCTTTCCAGAGCTCCCGTAAGGATAGACATGACACGTTCCAAAACGCAGTACCGACTACTTCAACTTCCTTCCGGCGAAGGCCCTCAAGTGCCTGCAACGCTGGATACCGGTCAGAAAGCAGATCATGCTCTCAGACATAAAGGTGAGGACGGTAAATGGAAGGCTGATTTCTGATCCGATTTTCATCACGAACATCAGGACTCCGGTTACGGAAAAGAACGTCAACAAGACCGTCAGGGAATCTTCTTTTCGCTCGGGCGTCCAGGAACATGTGCCCGGGACGAGGATTTATCGCATACACGCGCACGAGTTCCGGGACACATTCAAGACGAGTGCGAGAGTAGCTGGCGTCGATGGGCCGGTCGCGGATTTCTTCATAGGGCACAACATCGACGATGAAGGTTACGACAAGACACCGTGGACCTCGCCGGAACACTTCCGCGATCAATACTTGAAGGTCGAGGCCCTGATTTGCAATGAGGAAAGGGTCTCGCACTCGATGGAGAAGAAAATACAGGAGCTGGAGTCGAAGCTCAAGAACCAGACTCAAGTCGATAAGGATCTGGCGGAAATGAGAGAGCAGCAGAAGGATTATGCATTCCTGAAGGAGCTCACCTGGCTGAAAGATCCTGCCTTCCTGGAGAAGCTGAAAAGAATTGAGGAAGGGAAGTTTGCTTGAAGATTCAGATATTGAACCGATGTAGTTCCCACAAGTATGATTCCTGTCAACAGAAAGGGAACGCCTTTCGTTTAGAATGGCCCCCCCAAAATCGTTAAAATTTAGAGCAACTCCAGAGCAGCTGTTCCACGGTTTATCAAATAAGCGACTATTCAACGATTGTACGACTCCGCTTGTCCAGAAATCCTTTCCAAGTCTAGAATCCTAAGACGACTTTAGTCGTCAGAAAACTAGCGTATTGGCTTCAAAAGCCGTAGTCGCGAAAAATGTTTTATTACTTGAACGTCACTCACCTTGGCCTTGATGAATTCAGAATCAAGTGTAAGGATGTACTTGACACCGCCATCCTTGCTGTTAGGACGTGAAGCGCATCCGGGCTTTGAAGCATGTGTTTCGATACCAACTCATGGAGCCTTTTGTGATCGTGCACGTTAGGAACAAATTGGACCTTCAAATCTTCAAGGAGCTTTTCAAATCTCTGTACGCCAGCCGTGATATCCTGAATCTCTTTCTGGGTCAGACCCAAATCTCTCATTGCCCGTAATTCTCTGAATTCAGGGGCTTCAAACGGAAACTTCGCCCACAACGCCTTGTCAATGTAGGACTGTATCAACTCCTCCAAGCACCATTCTGATACAACTAGAGCAAGATCTAATTTGCCATCCTGGAACGCAAGCAAAAAACGCCTTGCATCCTCAACCCGTCTCGGGAACTTTCGTGAGGGATCGGCAAGCGCCGTGACCCAGAAAGCGAGTATGTTCGAGTCGCGATAGATTTTAGTGCGTTCAGGATTCTGGCTCAAAGGTCTAGAATTCTGTCCAAAATGTTTTCCCTCTCTTCCTCATTTTCTCCATATCCATTTTGTAGGACTCTATCGGGTCACTTGGCTGAGGACATAATCAGAAGGCGACAATTGTTAAGAGATAGTCACAGTATTACATTGTGTAACTTTGTATTCCCAGGAGTTATAACCTGGATAACAAACTGAAGAGGGGACGGTCATTGATATGAAAAATGTCAAGATTTCCTTGGAGATGGTGTTCGTCGTTTCGGTTTTTGTTTTTTCGCTTGCGGTTGTTCCATTAGCGAGCTCGAACGCGCAAACTATCAGCTGCACTAACCAAGTATTAGATAGACAAATACTGGATACTGGAATCTCAGTTAATACACAAACCTTGAGAAATTTTACTCAAACCTCAACTCAATATGAACAAGTAGTAGCTGGTTACAATGCTTCATTTTTGGGAATCAGTTATTTGTGGACGTTCAGCAATTCGAACTGCTCGGTTGCTTTGAAAGGTTTCGGTGTCAACTACCTTCTCCTAAGTCAAAATAATTCTAGATACACTTTGACTTTTTCTGAAACACCAAGCGCGAATGAAATTTATAACACAACCATCAACGCGCAATTCATTGCCAACTTGTATTCCGGCCGAAATCAGTCTGTAAGCTACTCAGGTTACGGTGTCGCAGACAACTCCGCTCATTCTACCCAGGTTGACTATTCTCAAGCGTATTGGTTTGTTCCCACAATCTACACACAGACTGGACAAACATGTGGTACATATTCCGCGGGCACGGCGTGCGAGGAAGCAGTATGGGTGGGACTTCAAAATACGACTTATGATGGGTGGAACCGGATAGATGGAAATGGGGAGGTTATACAGACTGGTACTGAAGGTTATATTCAGAATTGTGCTTCTTCGTGTTGGATCACGTATGATGCGTGGTATGCTTATCTCGCGGGAACTTCTGGCGGGACAATAGACAATAACACTTTGACCCTGGCAAACTGTGGATCAAAGTTTACCCCAGCGGCAGGCGACGAGATGTCAGGTGTAGTCGGAAGTCAATTAGAAATTAATGGAACCTCTGGCGATAAATATTATACACTTCTGACTGATGAAACTCAATCAAAGATTTGCGAATCTGTCGTTACTTTTAGTCACACCAATGAAAAATATGGCAAAGAGTATTATGCCGATTATTTCCTGGAGCGACTGCAAACAGGTGCTAGCTCAGGTTTTCACTTGGCCAAGTTCTCTGCAGTTACGTTTTACGACATGGCGATGGGGAGCTCCGGTTCTTCATTTGGAGCATATCCAGAATATAATAGCGGCTATGGATTCTCGTCTTACATGTACAATAGTGCAAGTGATACTGCGATTAATCCATGGGTCTTGAATAGCGGCAGTACAGCTTACGGGTACTTTCAACACTACATTTACAAGCAGTTCCGGAACCTAGATATGTGATATGAGAGAATGCTTGAAAGGGTTAGTATTTTTTCAGATTCAAGTAAGGACGAGCCTCTGTCAAATCGAATGCTTGGGTTGAAGCAAATCTCGAATACAAGAAAGCGGCGCGGCTTTCTGTTTCAGTTGGCTTCTAAACTGCAGAATTATTGGTTGTGCATAATCATGGAATAATGACCAGATAATATGAGGTTGTATTCAACGCCATCCATCGACCATCTTGTTCTGAGGGAAGTCGAGTTCGCCTGGATTTGGTTATCGGATATGCAATTCAAATGTAAACTAAAATAATGCAAACTCCATATTCAATTCGTGTAATATTCAAGGCGGATGTGAAGAACGAATAGAATAACGATAGTAATTGCAGTTGTAGCGGTAATATTCCTAATACTTGCTACTTCTGAAGGGGTGCTGCTATATAAACAGAATTCTACTAGATATCCGACGACACAGACAGTTACTAATCACCAGACCCAAATTGAATTGTCTACAACTACAATCACAGTGAATTCGGATCTTGTATCTTCAGATTTCTACTCGCAATTAGTTTCCAACAGTTTCGCGAGCCATCTTCGAGAGTTGAAATCTCTCGATGTCGCCCTATTATTGAACGACTACGAAGAAAATTCCACCGTTAATTGGATAGGGAATACAGAAGGAAGATTCGGAACTACGTACAAGAATATTGCAAATATTAGCATTCTTTGGTCCGGGTTTCTCGACGACGCAATTTCACTCTCGTTAGCGAATTCGACATATTCGGAAAACCAGAATAGAGAAAACACTAAGGCCTGTGTAAATGCAACACTGTATTTAGTTGAAGATAACAAGAATGTATTCTCAATTAATGCAACCGTCCATGCTCAGATCGTGTATTCTTTTACTGGAACTGAATGGCTTATTTCAAGCGAGATGTGGGACTTCATAAGCTCCACTTTTTTCGAGTGAAAGTAACGCGAGTCAGTTTCAAAATCAACAACTGAACTCGCTTGCCGTAAGTCCGGATGGGGCTTACTTGGTAGCGGGCCGGGACTAGTCTGAATCAGCTGAATGGGACTATTTACTTTGTGTCGCTGTATCAGACAAAAGTCTTGTGGAGTTTCGATACAGAAGGTCCGATCTCTTCTGCGACTATTTCAGACAATGGCTCGTACAGTCTCAGTAACCTGCTACAAAGTGGTTGGGTCGAATAGCGAAGGAAGTGTTGTCTATTTCTTGGACAGACAAGGCAAATTGATTTGGGATCTCAACAATCCTCAGTCCGTTGCTGGCACAGCGCTATCAACAAATGGTTCAATTGTTGTTGTGGGTTACCAACAAACAGTTTTGTACGTGTCGGATTCTGGGAACGTGATGAAAAACTTCTCCATTCCTGGACAAGTGGTTGGATTGAAAACGTCGGATGATGGAACAAATTTGATCGTCGGATTCACTTCTGAAAATGCGAATGCTACCGATATCAATTCAAAACTCGATTATTTCGGTCCACATGGGCAGTTACTATGGAATTACACAGTTACCGATCCGATCAGAGATCAGTTTTGTCGGGATTGCAAACAATGGTTCTTACGTTGCGGCTGCAACTTCTGATGCCTCCAACAAAGGGATAATCTATTACTTTAATGGAAACGGAACATTACTTTGGCAACATGATACGTTCGGCGACAATAAGCCGGTCGTAATGAGCAGTGATGGCTCCCAACTCCTAGTTGGAGAGGATTATGGCTCATTGTTGTTTGATTCTAATGGAGACTTATTGCTAAATGATACTCAATATCCGGCTGCTGAAATATCGCAAAATGGTTCGTTCATGTTGCTCTCAAATTTCGCTTTCCTATCCAATTATTCTGATGTACAACTGATTAGTCTCAGCCGGAAATTCTTCTGGTACCCGAACTGTCGAAGTCTTGGGGACCGTCAACATTTCAGAGTTGACTGCGCTGAGTATGATTCCCGAAACAGTAATTCGATATGGGTGCAGGACGGGTGAAATCATTCCAGGAACTGTAACCTGTGCAGCCGTTACAATCTACGATTTCTCTTCCATAGAAGATTCAATCCCGATTTGTTAGTCTCTTTAGTGAACCAACAACACGAAGACGGACTCAAGGAATATCGAAATCAATCGCGGGAATCAATTCTTGTCTGGAGGCCCCGCGGGTGAAATTTTTGTACCGTCCGTGACTAGAAATGAGCATCATGAATAATTTTATTATCCTGGTCACGAGGCTCTGACTGTATGGAGCTCGAGTAAAATCCGCGTCACACGGATAGCAGCTCCTTCGGTTCGACCGCAAGCCTCGCCCTCCTTTAAAGAAAGCCCGAACGATCCCACTTTCAAAACAAGAAGTTGAATTTCTACTCAAAAACAGATCGGTAACCTCAAAGATTACACTTTTCTCTTTGTTCGGCTTTACTCTCGTGTACCAGTTGGACAGCTATGCTTTGATTATAGTTCGATCAGATGGCGAGGGCTTTGCGAATGTCTGGGACCAAAAGAAAGGAAGGTATCGCAAGATCTGCGTGCCCGAAACAGTCCTGAACTGTCTCAAAAGATACTGGAATGTGCCAGAGGACACGAAGAGCCCGAAATTCTTCGATATGCCCTCAAAGACTGTTGAAAGAATAATCCAACGCCGGACCACAGACATTCTAAAGAAATCAAAATCTTGGCATTATGTCAGGCACACATCGTACGCTCAACTTTCGTGAGCAAACATCCCAATCAGCATAGTAATCGAGAGCACGGGAGACATTGCCAGCAACGATTCTACAGTATTATACCAAACTGAGTCCCTCCTTCATAAACAAGAAATCAATGGTAAACAGCCTGGTCAATACAATTCAGAATACTCAGAACTTCCTAGTCGGTCCCAGTTAATTCTAACGGGATAGAGCCGCGATTAAACCTTTGACGATTCCAGATGGTCCAGGCGCTATCTGAAATCAAATACAGATTTTTTTCTCAACATTACTCTTACCAATCTTTCTGAAGTAGTAATTTCAGGCTCTGCGTGGACTAATCGAAACAGACTAGTCAAACAAGATTTGAGGAATAAAGACCATTTTTCGTCGAAGGAATGGAATAGTTTCAGTTCTATGATCGATTCATGTTCTAATTCTTCGAACGTGAACCATTCCAAATTCTGAAGAACCTCTCGCAAAACCGAGTATTAGATGTTTGGTTCAATTCCAGACTCCAACAATTCAAACGCATAGGGCGCGTTGTTCCTAGTCACTATTTCGGATGCAATAATCTCTAATGTTGATTCATCTAACTGGTTGATTATTCTTTGAAAAAGTGATTTGCTCATACCGATTCCACCGAACCTTCGATACATCGGTTCCAAGGTCATTGATTTCAAGAGAAGCTTCAGAGATATAATCGGTTTCGCTAATTCCTAATTTTCTCGCAGCCTTCGACAGTTGAGCCGCGAGGTTAGGACTCATCCTGAACGATTTCATTAC
>CAWCYI010000002.1:0-36319 GCA_963799845.1 uncultured Nitrososphaerota archaeon | reverse complement strand
GCAAGCATGACTCGTTCCTGGTCGACTTAACACGCTGCAACGAAACCGCTGGTACTTTGTGAAGGAACTTGAAAGACCCGAGGGAAAGGTTGGCCGTTTTTGGCAGAACGCGACGATCTACGAAAAGATAATGGACGTACTGAAAAGCGGCTACAGCGGAAGGAAGGAGCTCACCACAAACGAGGTGGCAGAGGCTTTAGGGCGCAAGCCCTCTTACATCGGCAGCTACCTATTCGAGATCAGAAAGTTCACCGGAGCCCTCGATTACAGGAGGGAGACTTTTCACCGGACGGAAGGGCTGGACGAATTCGAAAAAAACCTGTACGTCCAGGTGATGATCTCAAAGACCGCCTCCAAGAAAACTCGCGGCCACCGCCTGAGAAGGAACTGGAATTACATCTGCTGGCTTCGAGACAACGGCTACTTTCCCGACGCGACCCCTCTCATCGAGGACGTGAAGAGGAAGGGCGGAGACCAGGAGGAGAGACGCTTCCGCCACCTCGACCTCCTGACGAGCTACGTGAATTCGTTCAAGGGGTCCAGGGGCTACAAAGACGCGATAGTCGTCGCGGTCAGATCTCTGTACGCGAAGAACCGCTGCGAGCTCCCCTCCGAGAAGGTCATCTTCAACCGCGAGATGATAGACAACTCGGGCACCGCCAGGGCGTCGAGCTTTGTAAGACCGGCGGAGTACTGGACAATCATCGAGGACGGGAGGACGCCCATAAGAGACAAGGCGATCATGGCGATATGCACGACGCTCGGCTTGGACGAGAGTACTTTTGTGGAGTGCTTCAACTACTACGCGTGGCCACAGATCCTAAAGCAACTCGGCGGCTCGGACCCAGAGTTCTGGGATCTTTCCAGAGCTCCCGTAAGGATAGACATGACACGTTCCAAAACGCAGTACGACTACTTCAACTTCCTTCCGGCGAAGGCCCTCAAGTGCCTGCAACGCTGGATACCGGTCAGAAAGCAGATCATGCTCTCAGACATAAAGGTGAGGACGGTAAATGGAAGGCTGATTTCTGATCCGATATTCATCACGAACATCAGGACTCCGGTTACTGAAAAGAACGTCAACAAGACCGTCAGGGAATCTTCTTTCCGCTCGGGCGTCCAGGAACATGTGCCCGGGACGAGGATTTATCGCATACACGCGCACGAGTTCCGGGACACATTCAAGACGAGTGCGAGAGTAGCTGGCGTCGATGGGCCGGTCGCGGATTTCTTCATAGGGCACAACATCGACGATGAAGGTTACGACAAGACACCGTGGACCTCGCCGGAACACTTCCGCGATCAATACTTGAAGGTCGAGGCCCTGATTTGCAATGAGGAAAGGGTCTCGCACTCGATGGAGAAGAAAATACAGGAGCTGGAGTCGAAGCTCAAGAACCAGACTCAAGTCGATAAGGATCTGGCGGAAATGAGAGAGCAGCAGAAGGATTATGCATTCCTGAAGGAGCTCACCTGGCTGAAAGATCCCGCGTTCATGGAGAAGCTGAAAAGAATTGAGGAAGGAAAGTTTGGTTGAAGATTCAGATATTGAACCGATGTAGTTCCCACAAGTATGATTCCTGTCAACAGAAAGGGAACGCCTTTCGTTTAGAATGGCCCCCCCAAAATCGTTAAAATTTAGAGCAACTCCAGAGCAGCTGTTCCACGGTTTATCAAATAAGCGACTATTCAACGATTGTACGACTCCGCTTGTCCAGAAATCCTTTCCAAGTCTAGAATCCTAAGACGACTTTAGTCGTCAGAAAACTAGCGTATTGGCTTCAAAAGCCGTAGTCGCGAAAAATGTTTTATTACTTGAACGTCACTCACCTTGGCCTTGATGAATTCAGAATCAAGTGTAAGGATGTACTTGACACCGCCATCCTTGCTGTTAGGACGTGAAGCGCATCCGGGCTTTGAAGCATGTGTTTCGATACCAACTCATGGAGCCTTTTGTGATCGTGCACGTTAGGAACAAATTGGACCTTCAAATCTTCAAGGAGCTTTTCAAATCTCTGTACGCCAGCCGTGATATCCTGAATCTCTTTCTGGGTCAGACCCAAATCTCTCATTGCCCGTAATTCTCTGAATTCAGGGGCTTCAAACGGAAACTTCGCCCACAACGCCTTGTCAATGTAGGACTGTATCAACTCCTCCAAGCACCATTCTGATACAACTAGAGCAAGATCTAATTTGCCATCCTGGAACGCAAGCAAAAAACGCCTTGCATCCTCAACCCGTCTCGGGAACTTTCGTGAGGGATCGGCAAGCGCCGTGACCCAGAAAGCGAGTATGTTCGAGTCGCGATAGATTTTAGTGCGTTCAGGATTCTGGCTCAAAGGTCTAGAATTCTGTCCAAAATGTTTTCCCTCTCTTCCTCATTTTCTCCATATCCATTTTGTAGGACTCTATCGGGTCACTTGGCTGAGGACATAATCAGAAGGCGACAATTGTTAAGAGATCGTCACAGTATTACATTGTGTAACTTTGTATTCCCAGGAGTTATAACCTGGATAACAAACTGAAGAGGGGACGGTCATTGATATGAAAAATGTCAAGATTTCCTTGGAGATGGTGTTCGTCGTTTCGGTTTTTGTTTTTTCGCTTGCGGTTGTTCCATTAGCGAGCTCGAACGCGCAAACTATCAGCTGCACTAACCAAGTATTAGATAGACAAATACTGGATACTGGAATCTCAGTTAATACACAAACCTTGAGAAATTTTACTCAAACCTCAACTCAATATGAACAAGTAGTAGCTGGTTACAATGCTTCATTTTTGGGAATCAGTTATTTGTGGACGTTCAGCAATTCGAACTGCTCGGTTGCTTTGAAAGGTTTCGGTGTCAACTACCTTCTCCTAAGTCAAAATAATTCTAGATACACTTTGACTTTTTCTGAAACACCAAGCGCGAATGAAATTTATAACACAACCATCAACGCGCAATTCATTGCCAACTTGTATTCCGGCCGAAATCAGTCTGTAAGCTACTCAGGTTACGGTGTCGCAGACAACTCCGCTCATTCTACCCAGGTTGACTATTCTCAAGCGTATTGGTTTGTTCCCACAATCTACACACAGACTGGACAAACATGTGGTACATATTCCGCGGGCACGGCGTGCGAGGAAGCAGTATGGGTGGGACTTCAAAATACGACTTATGATGGGTGGAACCGGATAGATGGAAATGGGGAGGTTATACAGACTGGTACTGAAGGTTATATTCAGAATTGTGCTTCTTCGTGTTCGATCACGTATGATGCGTGGTATGCTTATCTCGCGGGAACTTCTGGCGGGACAATAGACAATAACACTTTGACCCTGGCAAACTGTGGATCAAAGTTTACCCCAGCGGCAGGCGACGAGATGTCAGGTGTAGTCGGAAGTCAATTAGAAATTAATGGAACCTCTGGCGATAAATATTATACACTTCTGACTGATGAAACTCAATCAAAGATTTGCGAATCTGTCGTTACTTTTAGTCACACCAATGAAAAATATGGCAAAGAGTATTATGCCGATTATTTCCTGGAGCGACTGCAAACAGGTGCTAGCTCAGGTTTTCACTTGGCCAAGTTCTCTGCAGTTACGTTTTACGACATGGCGATGGGGAGCTCCGGTTCTTCATTTGGAGCATATCCAGAATATAATAGCGGCTATGGATTCTCGTCTTACATGTACAATAGTGCAAGTGATACTGCGATTAATCCATGGGTCTTGAATAGCGGCAGTACAGCTTACGGTACTTTCAACACTACATTTACAAGCAGTTCCGGAACCTAGATATGTGATATGAGAGAATGCTTGAAAGGGTTAGTATTTTTTCAGATTCAAGTAAGGACGAGCCTCTGTCAAATCGAATGCTTGGGTTGAAGCAAATCTCGAATACAAGAAAGCGGCGCGGCTTTCTGTTTCAGTTGGCTTCTAAACTGCAGAATTATTGGTTGTGCATAATCATGGAATAATGACCAGATAATATGAGGTTGTATTCAACGCCATCCATCGACCATCTTGTTCTGAGGGAAGTCGAGTTCGCCTGGATTTGGTTATCGGATATGCAATTCAAATGTAAACTAAAATAATGCAAACTCCATATTCAATTCGTGTAATATTCAAGGCGGATGTGAAGAACGAATAGAATAACGATAGTAATTGCAGTTGTAGCGGTAATATTCCTAATACTTGCTACTTCTGAAGGGGTGCTGCTATATAAACAGAATTCTACTAGATATCCGACGACACAGACAGTTACTAATCACCAGACCCAAATTGAATTGTCTACAACTACAATCACAGCTAATTCGGATCTTGTATCTTCAGATTTCTACTCGCAATTAGTTTCCAACAGTTTCGCGAGCCATCTTCGAGAGTTGAAATCTCTCGATGTCGCCCTATTATTGAACGACTACGAAGAAAATTCCACCGTTAATTGGATAGGGAATACAGAAGGAAGATTCGGAACTACGTACAAGAATATTGCAAATATTAGCATTCTTTGGTCCGGGTTTCTCGACGACGCAATTTCACTCTCGTTAGCGAATTCGACATATTCGGAAAACCAGAATAGAGAAAACACTAAGGCCTGTGTAAATGCAACACTGTATTTAGTTGAAGATAACAAGAATGTATTCTCAATTAATGCAACCGTCCATGCTCAGATCGTGTATTCTTTTACTGGAACTGAATGGCTTATTTCAAGCGAGATGTGGGACTTCATAAGCTCCCAGCTTTTTTCGAGTGAAAGTAACGCGAGTCAGTTTCAAAATCAACAACTGAACTCGCTTGCCGTAAGTCCGGATGGGGCTTACTTGGTAGCGGCCGGGACTAGTCTGAATCAGCTGAATGGGACTATTTACTTTGTGTCGCTGTATCAGACAAAAGTCTTGTGGAGTTTCGATACAGAAGGTCCGATCTCTTCTGCGACTATTTCAGACAATGGCTCGTACATCTTAGTAACCTGCTACAAAGTGGTTGGGTCGAATAGCGAAGGAAGTGTTGTCTATTTCTTGGACAGACAAGGCAAATTGATTTGGGATCTCAACAATCCTCAGTCCGTTGCTGGCACAGCGCTATCAACAAATGGTTCAATTGTTGTTGTGGGTTACCAACAAACAGTTTTGTACGTGTCGGATTCTGGGAACGTGATGAAAAACTTCTCCATTCCTGGACAAGTGGTTGGATTGAAAACGTCGGATGATGGAACAAATTTGATCGTCGGATTCACTTCTGAAAATGCGAATGCTACCGATATCAATTCAAAACTCGATTATTTCGGTCCACATGGGCAGTTACTATGGAATTACACAGTTACCGATCCCGATCAAGAAGAGATCAGTTTTGTCGGGATTGCAAACAATGGTTCTTACGTTGCGGCTGCAACTTCTGATGCCTCCAACAAAGGGATAATCTATTACTTTAATGGAAACGGAACATTACTTTGGCAACATGATACGTTCGGCGACAATAAGCCGGTCGTAATGAGCAGTGATGGCTCCCAACTCCTAGTTGGAGAGGATTATGGCTCATTGTTGTTTGATTCTAATGGAGACTTATTGCTAAATGATACTCAATATCCGGCTGCTGAAATATCGCAAAATGGTTCGTTCATGTTGCTCTCAAATTTCGCTTTCCTATCCAATTATTCTGATGTACAACTGATTAGTCTAGCTGGAAATTCTTCTGGTACCCGAACTGTCGAAGTCTTGGGGACCGTCAACATTTCAGAGTTGACTGCGCTGAGTATGATTCCCGGAAACAGTAATTCGATATGGGCTGCAGGATCGGGTGAAATCATTCCAGGAACTGTAACCTGTGCAGCCGTTACAATCTACGATTTCTCTTCCATAGAAGATTCAATCCCGATTTGTTAGTCTCTTTAGTGAACCAACAACACGAAGACGGACTCAAGGAATATCGAAATCAATCGCGGGAATCAATTCTTGTCTGGAGGCCCCCGCGGGTGAAATTTTTGTACCGTCCGTGACTAGAAATGAGCATCATGAATAATTTTGATCCTGGTACTAGGCTCTGACTGTATGGAGCTGAGTAAAATCCGCGTCGACAGGATAGCAGCTCCTTCGGTTCGACCGCAAGCCTCGCCCTCCTTTAGAGAAAGCCCGAACGATCCACTTTCAAAACAAGAAGTTGAATTTCTACTAAACAAGATCGGTAACCTCAAAGATTACACTTTTCTCTTGTTCGGCTTTACTCTGGTGTACGAGTCGGACAGCTATGCTTTGATTATAGTTCGATCAGATGGCGAGGGCTTTGCGAATGTCTGGGACCAAAAGAAAGGAAGGTATCGCAAGATCTACGTGCCCGAAACAGTCCTGAACTGTCTCAAAAGATACTGGAATGTGCCAGAGGACACGAAGAGCCCGAAATTCTTCGATATGCCCTCAAAGACTGTTGAAAGAATAATCCAACGCCGGACCACAGACATTCTAAAGAAATCAAAATCTTGGCATTATGTCAGGCACACATAGATCGCTCAGAGTTTCGTGAGCAAACATCCCAATCAGCATAGTAATCGAGAGCACGGGAGACATTGCCAGCAACGATTCTACAGTATTATACCAAACTGAGTCCCTCCTTCATAAACAAGAAATCAATGGTAAACAGCCTGGTCAATACAATTCAGAATACTCAGAACTTCCTAGTCGGTCCCAGTTAATTCTAACGGGATAGAGCCGCGATTAAACCTTTGACGATTCCAGATGGTCCAGGCGCTATCTGAAATCAAATACAGATTTTTTTCTCAACATTACTCTTACCAATCTTTCTGAAGTAGTAATTTCAGGCTCTGCGTGGACTAATCGAAACAGACTAGTCAAACAAGATTTGAGGAATAAAGACCATTTTTCGTCGAAGGAATGGAATAGTTTCAGTTCTATGATCGATTCATGTTCTAATTCTTCGAACGTGAACCATTCCAAATTCTGAAGAACCTCTCGCAAAAACCAGATCATAGATGTTTGGTTCAATTCCAGATCCAACAATTCAAACGCATAGGGCGCGTTGTTCTGAGCTATTTCGGATGCAATAATCTCTAATGTTGATTGATCTAACTGGTTGATTATTCTTTGAAAAAGTGATTTGCTCATACCGATTCCACCGATCTTTCGATACATCGGTTCCAAGGTCATTGATTTCAAGAGAAGCTTCGAGATATAATCGGTTTCGCTAATTCCTAATTTTCTCGCAGCCTTCGACAGTTGAGCCGCGAGGTTAGGACTCATCCTGAACGATTTCATTACAGTTTTATTGCTTGACATTTCGAATCAGTACCTAGGCCACTCTTTGAGGATCTCAGTCCAAAGCTCACAGCCAAATTCTATAGCTATCATATCACCCTTGCACTTTTAGATCACGCGCCCAGGCAATCCAATCCAGTTTTCTGCCCGGCAACGTTATCTCATCTCGTATTACTTCGGTATGAAATAAGATCAGATCGGATTACCCTATCATGATAAATGCTTATGGTTCCTTTGTTATAGTATCGACATATGCCGTAAGTGTATGCTTAGAATGTTCCTTATATTTGCATGGAACAATTTCCGATCCATTGGCTATATTGGAAACAGAGGGCGAAGATGTAGTTCGTCGGAGAGAAACCCCAAAGGCATACTCCAGTGCAATCATCAGGAACGCTCAGCAATGTCAACTCATCTTTTTTCAATCTCTGCTAGCATTCGTCAGATTCAGAGAAGTGGTTCGCAAATGGAGAATGAGGGAACCTCGGTTACTTACACGATCCATTCATTGGGATTTGCGCCTAGCGGGATATATGAAATCGGACTTTCGAGTGGACTCTACCCAAGTGATATTATATTTGCTTACGGAATTTACGTGAACCTTCAAGTTGGGAATACTCCGAATACTGTCGTAATGTCATCCTGCCATAATATTCCAGCTACAGAAACCAATCCAGGCTTGCCATATTCTGAGGTTGTGGGGATTACGAATTCGAGCTCCTAAGATCGATTGTCCTAAATTATAATCAGCTGAGTCGGCTTGACGAAGACAGGTTATTTTGATCTCATGGTCTTGGAGGTAAAAGGACTCGGCTGAAGCAAGTCGGGGACAAGTGGCTCGAAAAGTTCTATCTTGGATAGAACAAAATTAAGTACTAAAGTCCTGCGGAAAACACAGATCCGCCTATTATCATCGATTTCCCAAGATCAATCTTCCCTCTTTTCTTAAGCCAACAGCCAAGAATAAAATTCAGTGCAATAGGAGCTGGAAAAGGAAAAGGTGCGGGTGAGTCGCCAGAAGCGAAAGCTCCGAGTATGAAGTCCAGAACCCCAAGACCAAGACCGATGGCGCGGCCATTTGCAAAATTCACAATGTTCGTTCGACTAGCGGCCACACAGCTTTCAAATGGATAGCTGGATGATCGATAGATAACAACCTTTGCTATCTTCGATTTGGTTACGTCTATTGTGGTAGAGTGAACAGGCGAAATGAGACGAGAAGGGAATGGGCGGAGTGTGAGAAGTCGTATCCAAACTAACTTGCATTTACAAGTTCATATTCTTCATCTGAATGTCCAGAGATTTTCTGCAGAACCCTGATTTTGACTACTTTGTCTGAAAAAATTATTTCTGGATTTTCATGAACCATTTCGAACATGCTCAAAAGCAAACATTTGACGAACAATGACCATTTCTTGTTAAATTTGTGGAAAAGTTTGTAATCGAGAAATGTTTCCGACACTAGAGTTTCCATCTTGAACCACCCCAGGGTTTCAAGAATTTCTTTCATGAAACGGATTATCGATGCGGACGACAAATCGTAATCAAGCAGATCAAAGACAAGCGGGACATTGTTGATTGCGATTTCAGAGGCAAGTATCTGCAAGGGTGTGGGATCCAATTGGGAGATTATCTCTTGGAATAGGGGATTGCTTAACCAGATTCCACCCATATTCTGGAGTAAAGGTTCTAAAATAATGAAAGTTGATAATCTCTTGATTACGTATTCATTTTCGCTCATTCCGAGGTTTCTTGCTGTTTTGGAAAGCCTCATCGCTAATTCCGAGTCAAAACGAAAAGTTTTCAGGGTCGTCTTGGAGTTTGACACGGAGACTCAGAAGGGAAGACTATCGACAGCTTAAAAACAATCTCTTTTTGAAAAAACGATATCGAATATATTGCGAAATAAAGAATGTATTGAGAAAACTCAATTTATCAAATGGAATTCCAATTGTTACATTTTCGAAACAAGCACTTGTCATACTTTGTATTCATCACTATCAAATAGATCCTTATTTCGCCTAATTACTCGTTCGTTATGCGGGGTTTTGGAGACAAGCGGAAGAACGGAATTGGTTTTGTCGTCAAGAGTTTAGCTCTTATGGTGTTTACACTGATGCTTGCGTCACAAGCAGTAAGCATCGGAGGTCCTGGAACAGTGCTAGGATCGTTGCTTCCCATTTTCGCTTTTGGAGGGAACTCACTACTTGTTCATCAAGCAACCTCAATCCAGCAAAGCGCGATTCAAACTAATTCGACTCTTTTACAGCCTGGAAAAGTAAGTTATCAGAATACTTGGAATAATTCGCTAGCGCTGTCTTGCTCACTCTCTAAAGAGGTATCTCAACCGCTATCAACAACTCAAAACAACTGGTCAACGTCAGTCGAAATTCCAACTCAATTGTTCATGTTCGGGTCTTCGGGGGGTTTCATACAACAAAATTATACTGTCTACTCGAATGGCACGATGTCCGTTGAAGATGGATTCGGAAATCATTTCGCTCTAAACATTTTAGGAGTTCAGGCACCCAACGGAACTCTTTCCACAACACTTCTATCGAACTCTAGTTATGCCATACTCAACTATTTGGTATCTAGCGGAGGACAACAACAGTCGAATGTATCTATTATCTTCGACTCTACGACTCAGTTTTGCAAGCCTTCAGGACTTGAAATTACAATAACTGGAAATGAAAATTGGGGCATGTCCAATTCAGGAACAATTGCATTTGCCTTTAACACAATTCCAACAAGTGTAATCAATGACACTGCTTGGTTCGAGACCACCAAATTAAATGTTCAACAAAACTCTTCTACACCAGTCAGCCCGGTATCTCTCGGATTCGACTGGAATGACAGCAGCAATCTAAATCCTGTTTTCAATAACGTAACAAACTCCCTTTCTTATCTAGTAGGGACGAACTTTACTATCGACCCAACAGTAATCGGAACTTCGACCACCAGTCATGCTACAAATGATGATTACAGCGATCATGTTTGCCAAGCGAATGGCCTCTACTGGTTCTACTATGGAGATGCAAGCAACACTCCGGTTTACCGAACTAGTACGAATGGCTCTACATGGAGCTCCACTCAGAACTTCACGAGTCAAATTGCAACAAATTTCGCGGGTCCGTTTTCTATGTACTGTTCGGGAACTAGCGTCTATTACGAAGGATCGATCGATTCTCAGCTCACAATCTAAATTCTGGTGGGGTGATGGTACTATGCAAAGTAATGGAACCGTTACCTGGACATATCAGAAATCTGTAACGACTGGCAATTCAGGTGTCCAACAGGGTTCGATGGCCCTTGATTCTAGCGGTAATTTGTGGGTCTCCGAGTTCGAGGTTGTTCCCAGTAACAAAATAGAAGTATTCAAGTCTAGCAACTTGGCTACAAACACATGGGCGAATAAGCTCAATATAACCGGGATGACTGGGTCCTATGCAACCCAGATAGTTCCTCTCACTAGTGGCAAAGTCGCCCTCCTTTATGGAGGGGCAGCCAGCACACAAACTGCGATCAGCATACGCGAATTCTCTGGAAGTTCATGGAGTTCTGCTGTTTCGACTTCTAGGACCACATTGTATATGGACCGTTCCTCCGCCGTGGCATTGGGGGACACTGTTGAACTGGCTGTAACAGGAGGGGTGGATGTTTACTATTATCCCTTCTCATATGGCTCAGGCTCATGGCCATCATCAGTCACCATTGCAACATCGAGTGTAAGTAAGACTTACGCAGGCATAAGTTCCGACGCGAATAAGGAACTCGTCATGTCTTATCTGATCAATTCGAGTGTGTTACAGTATGTAACATCCTCCAATTCTGGTGGGAGTTGGAGCGAACCGATAACGGGATTCTCAACATCGAACACTCAACAATTCCTATCCCCATCATTGTCAATTGAGTCCAATGAGTTCCTAATGGGATGGACCTCTGGCTCGAGCTCGCCGTACAACATTGAATTCATGTCCGAGCCCGCGATTATCCCAACCGCCGCGAGCGACCCGCTTCCCTGGAGCCAACCCGGACTATCCCCTTACGAATCCTACTTCAGCCAACTTGATGAGTCCGTCTCACCAGGAAACGGTCTGGTCGGCGTTATTCAAACGGATCTAACACTGCCCGGTAGGAACGGGCTTGACCTTAGCATATCGCGAGTATATTCGACACCTTATGCCTTCCTATCAAGCGCGAACACGCCATTTGAGTATGATAATTACACGCTCGCAAATATTGGATTAGGTTGGTCTCTCAATTTCCCTTGGTTAGGACCATATTATCTTCACCTGATGAATGGGGAAGTCTTCGCTTACAACTGGACGGGAAATGTCTTCATTAACCACAAAACAGTGAACTTCGCCCTGTATGCAAACACCAACGGCACGTTTACCCTCTATGACGCTTCGGGTACTACTTACAAGTTCAATACGCAAAAACAGCTAACCACTATTACAGACAGCACCGGGAATAACTCGATAACATTCGCATATTCGGCGAACGGAATATCAAACATTACTGACGACGTAGGTAGAGTAGTGACTTTCAAGTACAACAGCAACCTGGAGATTGCAAACATTACCAATGGTGGACGCACCTGGTCTTACGCTTATTCGTCAAATGGGAAACTAAACAACGTAACTGATCCTCTTGGACGATTGACCCAATACCACTATTGGTCTGGCAACCCCTGGTTGATGCAGAACGTTATTTATCCGACAGGAGGTAAGACAGGTTATGTGTACGGTAACGCTTCGTCAGGGATTAATGTGCTTACTTATTACGCAACGCAACAGAACGCATACACTACTACTTCGAGTTCTTCTCTCACCAATAGTACCAGCTTTTCCTATCACATCGTGAATGGCCAGATTAAGTGGGTCAACACGACGACGGCTACTGGTTCTGGAACCGAAGAGAATAACCTCAACTTCAGCTTTACCGGGTCTAGCGTACAGTTAGTCAATATCAAAAACGCAAGTTCCCAATTAATTGACAATCAGAAGTCCTTTTTCAATCCATCATACGATGAAAATGAAAGTCAGCTGTTGTCATCATCGAACAGCGTGGTCTCTTCCTCAAATGTAAAGTATGACAACTGGGGCAACGTCATCTTTACTGAAGATGCATTAGGACACGAAACTTGGTATTCCTACTCGAATACTAATACAAGTAATTCTTTTCCGGGATCCTCTGGATTCACAAATAGCTTCTATAGCAATTCTATAAATCCAGAGATACATGATCTTCTCCTTGGACAAGCCGATTTCCAAAACGGACCCGGATCCTCCGCACAAGAGACTTATTATGAATATAATTCGGCAGGGGAGCTGAATTCAGGCAAAAGAGCTTCACAACGTTGGCGGGACGAACACTTGGCTTTTGATGTCTTTCACATACGACAAGTATGGAAACCAGCTTACCATGACTGATACACTAAACAGGACCTTACAATACCAGTATTCCACCTCTTACCATAGCGGATACATGACTCAATCCAGCATATTGGTAAACGGGGCTAACGTCTCTACGACCTATAGCTACAACATTACTCTTGGTCTATTATCGTCAGAAAAAGATCCTGATGGATTTAATACCTCCTACACTTACGACAATATCGGGAGACAGACTTCGACGGTGTACCCGTTGGTTGGAGGGGTGGCCGCGGTATCGACAGTTTCGTATTACGACTCGAAAGATTACTACACCATGACAGATCCGGATGGCAACAATGTGACTTACCATTATGATGGTCTGGGCAGGATCAACCAAACTGCGTATTATAATGGTTCGCGAATCTATACTACAAACAATTATACTTACACTTGGCTTGCCCAACCCACGTCAGTGACTGGTAGTTCAGGAGTCACACAATATTCATACGATTCATTAGCTAGGCTTTATGCAGTCACAAATCCCGATAGTACTAAGATCACAACTACGTACAATATTCCATTCAGCAACTACACGATTACTGATGAGAATGGGCATCCTACCGAGTATATTGATGATCTGGATGGGCGTATAGTTTCGGTTAGACAGTACAATGCATCAAGTAGTTACTATATGACGAATTATACTTACGATCAGATAGGCAATTTGCTCACAGTGAAGGATGCAAATGGCGAAGTGACCACTTACAAATACGATGATTTGAACCGTCTTTCTCTCAGCTCGTACCCTGACGGGACAAACCAAAGTATGACCTACGATGGCGTAGACAATATCCTGTCTGCGACCACTCCCAACGGCTCAACCATCTCGTATTCGTACGATGAGTTGGATCGTCTATCCAATGTCACTTATCCCGGAGGTGCGACTGTTAAGTACCTCTACGATGGTGATAACAATAGGCTATCGATGATTTACGGTAGTATGAAGATCTTGGATAGTTATGACTCTAGAAATAGATTGACAAACGAGACTACAGTTATCAATGGCACCAGTTACTCATTACTGTACTCGCACGATAAAGCGAGCAACATCGTTGCCATGACTTATCCGGACGGATCTAACATTTCATTTACGTACGATTTTCTAAATCGACTTACCCGCGTGGGGAGCTATGCTAATCTTACTTTTACATCAACTAACCAAATCAATTCCATTTCATACGCCAATGGAGTTAATTCGACATATTCGTACAATTCGAGAGATCAAATTACACGAATTCTTTCAAAAGATGGGATTTCCAAATTACTCGATCTTAATTATACCTACGATGGTGTGGGGAGCGTGGAGTCTATTGATACAGAAAATTTCACTTACAACTGGCTCAATGAACTGTCTTCAGCGGTGGGGTCATGGGGAACCCTAAATTATACCTACGACGGCGCAGGAAACATATTGACAACGAAACAAGGCAGCGCGACGATCTCTTATTCCTATGGATCTTACAATCGCCTTAAGTCAGCCGGTGGCGTCAATTTCACCTACGATCTGAATGGAAATACAATAAAAATGGTCAACGGTTCCAATACCTGGAAATACTACTATGATTATGAAGATCGGTTGACTGGCATTTCGAAAAATGGTGTTACAGTCCAGAACAATTCATACACGGCAGATGGAAAGAGAGTCTCACAGACAGCTAACGGCAGCACGATTGTCTACGTTTACCAGGGGCTGAATATCGTTTTCGAAAAGAATTTGACGAGCGGAATAAAAACAGACCTGTACTACATAGGAGGACAGCAAGTTGCCAAGAATGTTGGATCATCTTCTTTCTACTATCTGTCCGACGAGTTACATAGCACTAGGTTGGTCGTCAACGCTTCTGGCGGGATAGTTTTCAGCTCAGACTATAAGCCATATGGCCTGCTACTCAATTCGACTGGATTGGAAGGGCTATCTTACACCGGTCAGATTCTTGATCCGACCACAGGCCTGTATTACTACAAAGCGAGATTCTACAATCCTGACATCCAAAGATTCTTGACGGAAGACACGAATCAGTCATCCATGATAACCCCAGGGGACAATCGTTACTCCTATTCGAATGACAATCCTGAAACCTTAGTAGATCCTTCAGGCCATAATAGTATTGAGGGTGGAACTCTAGGCCCATTCAGTACATATGTCCCCGGATTTGATATTTGGGAACTTACGGCCGGCATAGTGTTCTATTACATTCATTTTCAATACTCCTACGTTGCGACTGATTACCATTATACTACGGTAATACGCACCACAAATCCAAAGGACACTGACCTTCTATACACCACAGGTATCCTCTGGCCTACAGTATACCTACTTACTGAGTTTCTAAACTATGCTCTCGAGACAACGAAAGTCACTTGGGATGTAATCTACACCCCCAACTAAATGGCAGCGTCAGACCGGGAACAATTCAAACGATGTCGACTGTAAAGTGAACTTTGGCAATCGCAATAACCAAGAGGACTACCGTAATAGTGGTACTTGGATTTCTGGCGATTTTGTCGGATTGTTATGTCTCACGACACCGATTATTTCGCCTAGTTTGAGTCCAGATTTTGACAGTAACGAAATAAATCATGATAATTTACCATTTCAGGGTATCGTTTATCTTTCCGAAACTGTCCTAATCATCGGCGTCCATCTGCACCGGATATTATTCGGTTTAGACAACGCAATCGAAAAGCGACATTTCTAGCATATGCTAATCCGTTTGGGTAGGAGAAAATTACATTCACTTCGTCTTCAACCGTTGTGGAAACTGAGATAATCACTAGAAGTTATTTTCGAGATCTTCTGGTTTGGACGCGACGCAATCTGAGCAAAACCGCGCTAGTAATGCCGTTAGCGAGTAGTCCACCATCTGGGATCTTTTTCTTGTAAAGGACGGACTGGAATACATTATGGTATTTTTTTCCAAAAACGAATGCGACTATTTACGGAAACATTCTTATCAGCCTTCTGGCCTTTACACATTAGAGAGTTCAGCATGTTCGAAACGATCGCCTCCCAATTATTCTCTGAAGAAATTGAAAATCAGATTGCAAAAACAATTTCTTTACTTTGCGATCGGCAGGGGTTATGGTCGGCTAATCCCAAACACAACTGCGCTCCTGCTTGCTTGTGTTTCAGTCTGCTTACTAAAGACGCCCAAATTCTTCTGAGGTATGCCATTTGAAAAACATAGCAAAGTTAGTCATTGTGATTGTAGTGCTAATACTCTTAGCTCTAGGCGGCATCATTTACTTGCTTCACGCTTATGATTACAATATGATAGGCAGCAATGGTGGAAACTTGGCTTGCTACCAAATCAATCCTGACGAATTGCCCTGCGAAGGCGTAGGCGGACCGGTTCCCGGAAACGTTGTCGGGATCCAACTTTACTCGGCTTCGGGATGGTTTTTCGGATTGGGGCGGCAGCCCAAACTCAATGTCACAGTATTTGTTCCGGCCACGAATGCAACTTTCACGCAGACGTACCTCGGCTGTGCTGGTCCCTTTCGAATTGGACAAAACATTACGGTAGGTATTGGAATTTACAATGCCACATATCTGTACAATCCTTCAGGTAACCCTAATGCTGAAGCCCAAAATGTATCGATTGCCAACGCCCAATTTACCAATACTTCACTCGACAAGTCGACAAATATCACGGTCAGCACCCCTACTGGCTTAACTACTACCAAAATCGATGAGATAGGCAGGAGTTATTTCGTAGTTCCGGTCCCTGCTGGATGTAAAGTGCAATAGGAGATACGGATTCTTTCTTAAACTAAGTTATTTCGGTTCCTGCACGTTGCTGGGTGAAAAACTGCGCGTTCCAATCTGGGTGAAAATTTCCAGCTCATTAGAAACTGAATGCCGGTCAGTGTTGAAACTATGACTGAGGAGAGCCAGTGCTTCTATAGTTTGATTGCCAGAGAAGCCCCATGAACAGATTAACAGCGGTCAACCCGACGACAAGATCTTCTTGAACACTCCCTGAGTTCGATTGCACACTATTCAAATACAACACAAGAATTATGTCTAGGGTAGCCCAGACAACAAGGATGAGAATTAACGATAATCTCAATTAACAACTAGCTTGGAATCTCTATTGTCAATTTGGGGATTAAAATTCTCCGAGGGTTTACAAATTGCGTAATCCGGCAGGATTGGAAAGGTTGAGGCATGAACATATTCTCCAGTCGAGAGTAAAAGCCCGTCAGGAATGAAAAACTACTATTCCTGATAGTAACTAAGTGTAACTACAATATAGCGGAAACAGTAATATTCCTCTCAATAGTTCTGTAAGAAACTGCTGGATGGAGCAGATGTTGTAGACTAAGCTATTAGGATTACGCGATACCAGGGGTTTTTTATCTTATTTTCGAACAGCATATAACTGACTCAGAGATCATCACTCCAATGAGCTCAGTAGATGACTCAAGACGATCCGATAAAGCATGTCATTGTTCTCATGCTTGAAAATAACTCCTTCGACCACATACTCGGTTCGGTCGCGCAAGTAAAGAAAATAGACGGAATAGAATCCAATTCGTCTTTTGTAAACAGTTATTCTGGAATGGATTTTCCTGAAACTCCGAAGGATACTAGAGTTGTTACACCGGATCCAAATCACGATCTATCCGATAGCTTGGTCCAGATAAGAAAAGATGAGAAAGGTAATGAGATGGGCGGCTTCATCAAGAACTATTGGCAATCTTATCCGCAGATGACCAAAGACCAAGCTGGACAGGTAATGACGTACTATCCTTACAACAGCTTGCCCGCTTTGCATCAGCTTGCGACAGAATTTACTGTGTGCGACAGATGGTTCTCCTCACTTCCAGGACCGACATGGCCTAACAGGCTTTTCGCTATGTCTGGAACCTCTCTCGGCAGAGCTACAATGCCGGGTGGCATTATGGACTTGAATCTTCATTGGTACGACCAGACGACGATATTCGATCGCCTAAATGAAAAGGAAATCAGCTGGAAAGTCTACTTCGGAGACGTTCCAGTCTCGACGATACTTGTGCATCAGTGGGAACCTCAAAACGCGGCGCGGCACAGACCGATGTTGGAATTCTCATTTGATGTAAACCATCCTGAAAACTTTCCTGATTTTGCTTGGATCGAACCAAGTTACCTGCCGCCAGGAGCTAACGACTATCATCCGCCTCACGATGTCTTTGATGGAGAGGACTTGGTTAGGAGCGTTTACAACACACTTCGAGCTAGTGATACACTCTGGAAATCGTCTTTACTCATCATTCTTTTTGACGAGCACGGCGGTTTCTTCGACCATATAGCGCCACCATCCGCTGTTCCTCCAGATCATCATCAAGAAGAGTGGACATTTGACAGATTGGGAGTTCGCGTTCCGGCGATTTTAGTTTCTCCGCTGGTTCAAAACACTGTTAATTCTAAAATCTTTGATCACACAAGTCTTCTAAGATATATCAGTGACAAATGGAATCTCGGACCTCTAGGGGAGAGAACTGCAAAGGCTAACAGTTTCGTCGACTCAATCTCGTCGCAATATCGAGCGGACACTCTGGTAAGCCTAAAGCCACCAACCATTACACAATTTCAACCTGCTCAGTTACGGACTCTGACCGATCATGAAGCTTCGATGATTTCTCTTTCGCACGCCTTGGAGTCGATGGCAGAAGATGAAGCGAGCGTCGTGGCAGCAAGAAGTAGACAGGTTCTCAGCGGACCGGCAAGTCAGATTGATGCCGCTGTCGATCGCTTGGCTGGCTTTCTCCAACATCAAAGAAGTCTAGCGGGACAGCCAGTCCAGACTGATGATAAAAAGTCTCAAGGATTTCATATTTAACGAGACGCGAAAATATTTCAATGATCCCTCCTTACATCGTGAACACGTGGTTGCCAAGAATTCTGGCTTCCGCTCATCCTTCTTCGCCCCAAAAATAGAACAGCATGCATCATCCCTGACCGGGCTCTCAGTGCAAGATGTTTTCATTCATCTAGGTAGATTGGAGTCGACAAAACTGATCGAAAAGGATTTGCTTGATAGTTGACTCGCTCAGAGGTAGGAACCCAAGGCATTACAAAATATCGCGTCTGGCAATTGTTCTAATTTCTTCCGAAATAACTGAAAAGGTCGATATGAAGAATTTCATCTCCAAGAAATCTTTTGAGCTATTGAAAAAGAAGATCCAACTTGCGACGTTGACAGTGATTGGTTGGGGTTTGGCGCTTTCTTTGGCTTTCCTCATATATCGGCTTCCGTCTTGGTAGAAGCCGGATCGGTGTTTTCTTCTGAACTTGATCTTACATTTATTTTACTTCTCGGTTTTACCTCGCTCGTTATTTTTGCTCTAACTTGGAGATATGGGCGAAGACCGCGCAAAAGTCGAATTAGGGAATCGGAAGTCAGGGCCGTCCGATCAATCCTGAGCAAGAGTCAGGATTAGAGGGGGTCAAAACTAATTTCTAGATGCAATCACCGAGATTCTTGGAGCTGTAGAAAGTTCTGATTTCCTGATAAAGGTGGCAATATATTTCACCAAGCCGTTTTACACCATAACCGAGGAGTTTCGCGGTGAGAGACAAAGTGTATATTCTTTCAGTTTCTGGCGCATTTGTTTTGCCCTACTTTGTCTTTGATAGGAGTTTGCAAAAAGCTTAACTCAGGACTAGAACCGCATGATGGAGCCTCAGCCGGCAAGTACGGCAGTTTCAACGTATTCCACTTTTCAAGACGCAACGGAAATCGCTGCAATAATGATCAACATAGTTGGGGTTTTCGCCGCAATCGTGGGGTTCGGCTTCACCAGAGACATTAGAGTAACTGGTGTAATCGTGCTAATCCTCTTCTTGTTTTTCCTAGCGACGGGTTTGTGATGGAGGAGAACATGATTGATGGTTAGCACCTACTTTGTAATCTGGTTAGTCGTTGCCGCAGCGATTGATTTCTTTCTTTCTAGATCCAGCCTGGGTGAATCTGAACTATTCCATTTATGGAGCCGCATATTTCGAAGCTTGGAATATTCCAACGCAGGTAATGTACCCTCCAAGTCTTACCATTCGCAATTAGTAACGCGATAGAAGCGATCGGAGCGGCCGTACTGGCCACTCTCGGCGGGTTTTAAGTTCGCCAGAGAGCATTTAGGAAACACGCCCCTGGGAAATATGCTCTCGAATCCCCGACACTGAGGATTCATGGGTTCCAAGAATCACGGGCAATAAACAACCCGGTCTAGTTTTCAGCTAATGACGACGCCCTAACGATTCATAACGAGCATCTGAATTGGTCTACGGGTATAATTTGGAACATAGCCGGGGTATTCATCCCATGTTCGGCCGTCCAGCATTCTTCCTCCCGCTTTTGGAGTGCGTCCTCCCCACTGTTTAAAGAAGAATGCCACCTTCTGTTTTCGGCATTGATCTCTAACTTCTCTGATCCAATCTACCAAAATTGGTCGATGCTTGGGACCGCTCTCACCGCCGACAATCGCCCAGGATATTCCATTCAGGTCAACATTGCCGATAGGTAACACGGACAATTATTCAGGCACCGTATCAGGCCCCGTATACTGTTGGATGGAAGGGAATCCCGTTGTCGGTCGGAACCCCATCTGTTGAAAACCTTTAGATTAAGCCGATCTCAGAATTGACTTCTCTGTTGGCTACCTCGTCTGGACGCTCTCGACGATTCTTTTTGGAGATGTGCGTCGCTATTCCAGTGCGCTTTCAGACCTTTGTCACGACGTTTATCGCTTCTTTTATCATGACCTCTTGGGATGTGGCCTTAGACCCTACTGCTTCGACGCTCCATCAAAGCTGGATATATCCTGAAAATTCGCTATTTGCCGTAGAAGAAAGTGCAGAAAAGAAATCTATTTCTATAACAGATCTACAATCCGCGAATATGAAATCTTCTTCTGGATCTATCTATCATAGTAGAATCGTACCTCTTTGTGGGATTGTACTATCACTGTTTTGATCTGGACCCCATCTTTTAGACACACTTTTGGCTCGTTTGAGCGCATGATATTTTCTGTCATTTTCTATTTCACTACTATCCTGGAAACGAATTCGTATGGGCTCATGTAACCGAGCGCGGAGTGAGGTCTCCTCTCGTTGTAATCAATGAAGGCTTCTGCGATATGGAGGTCAGCTTCCTGGAAGGATCTAAAATCGTACGGCCAAACATATTCACGCTTGAATCGCCCGTGGAACGATTCGATCGTTCCATTCTGCTCAGGAGTGTTGTAGGCGATGTATCTATGCTTAATGCCTAAAACCTTCATCGACTGCTTGAATATCTCACTGATGTACTGCGATCCGTTGTCGCTGTATAGCGTTACTTTTCCAGAAGCTTCGGGATGCTTCTCAAGAGCTTTTACGACAGCCTGTATCGCATTCTCCTTACGTGCAAAACCGTCAAAGATGTATCCGAGCCATTCTCTTGAATAAACGTCAATGACATTGAACAGGTAACCAAAGCCATCTATTCCGCAGCGGATGTATGTGAGATTTGTCTGCCATGACTGGTTTATTCCATTTGGTTTCGGAATCCTATCCGAGACAGATTTCAGTACTTCGTTCCTCGTCAATTGAGGCGTGATCCAGCCCATCATGCGGTAGGCGTGCTGCACTTGCTTTCTATTAACTGGTCTTCGAAGTTCTTTTGAGAGGAGAGCTGCCATCATCCTCGTTCCGTACATGGGCTTCTTTAGAGCAATGTCTCTGACTGTCAAGATGATAGATGGATCTCGGAGCTTCCCCTTATCCTGCCTTGTGCGATGCCTGTAGTAATACGCTCCCTGAGAAGAGCCGATAGACCTGAGTGCTTTCCTCAAGCTGAGTCCCCTGTTAACCATTATTGCGACGCTCATTTTTTCCCCGATCCCTGCAGTACCTGCTTCATCGCGTCGTTTGCGATTGTTAGTTCTCCAATGAGCTTCTTCAATCGCTCCACTTCTAGATCCTTCTCCTTCCCCGGATCCTTCAGACCTCCAGTGAGGGCAAGCTTTCCACCGTGAATGAATTTCTCCCTCCACTGGTAGAATGTCCCTGGAGTGAGGTTGTACTTCCTGCAGAGCTCGGACATGGAGATGTTGGTGTTCAAAGATTCAAGAACTATCCTGATCTTGTCATCAGGACTCCACCTCGAGTTTCTTGGCATGCTTCTATCTTGGACCTCCACTGCTTGCAGTAAAAGGTTCTCCATATTGGGGGTGTGTCTAATGTGCGTGGGTCCTCACCAGTTTCTCCCCTTAAACGTAAGAAATGAATTCGGGAAAAATATCAGAGAAGAGATATTCCTCATGAATTCTTTTAGCAACCTGATAAGAAACTTATATTGCAATTGGAGTGCTACCGTTTCGTAAATGAACGCTCAATGTAACAATGTCTCGAAACTTTGGACCCGGGTAAATGTGGTGGCGAGTCACACTCCTCCCGGAATTTCTAGATATGATGATAAAAATTGGCTTAAGGGTGTTTGGTACAATCTTCCTAAACCTGACTACGAACTTCTTGCAACTCTATGCAGGGGTCCATGGCCCCGATAAGAGATCTGAAGACATGTGGTCGAAAACCAAATCAAATTTTGCGAGATTGTCCAAATCGCTCGAAGATCTCTTTCTGATCAGATTACTCTAGGCTATCCGTTGCGTTGGCAAAAAGAATGGCTAATCAGGATGGTTCAACATCTTAAGGTCAGAAAATAAATCTAGTAACATTGAATGGGCAACTAAAGGGGATGGATTATTTTGAACTGCCGGCAAACCCTCATGGACATCTTTCAGACATCGGAGACAAAAATTGTAGAATGCTACATGAGAGATTATCTCAAAATTGATGCATTCCCTATTGATCGCTGGGTTGGAAGAGTCCTCGATAAATACGGAATTCCAGAGAATTCTCATTTAGTGGTTCAATGTTGCAATTATCTGGGCATTCCAATCAGACCATTTGCGAGAGCTGTTTATGACAACGGTGATGTTCTTTGACCCATCTCGCCTCGAAAATTTTCGAGCTGTCAAGTAATCTCATGACAAGAAGAATTGAACGATAGACCCGCCTAAGATCTCTGCCACTTTTCATATACGTCTCGAAGGTATCTCGATTACAAAAAGGAAAATGCTTATCTGCTCACATCTGCTCATAAGCATGTACGAGCAGATGAGCAACAACTCGCATGATGAGTTCGCCGGCCTATTGAAGCTTGAACCGAAATTTGAGAAATTCGGCTTCAAGACCAATCCTTTTTCGATCTATCCTCTATTTTCTGATCCTACTAACGACGTGATCTGCAAGAGGGATAGAGAGCTATTTGTTCGAACTCCAGCGGCCGAAGATGCCATCAAAGCGTTAGGTTCAGGAAGACGAATTCTGATCTATGGTGAGGTAGGTTCAGGCAAGTCCTCCATACTCAACATGTTGCTCTATGTCGCGCGTACAAATAAGAAATATTTGTCACTTCGAATACTGATGAGCGAGCAGAACGTCGAGCGCGCTGTTCAAGAGATTCTGTACTCAGTGTGTATGGAAATTGTGCACGAAGTAAAACAAAGGAAAATTACTCGTCCGCTTGACGCAATTAAACGATGGCTTGTCGAAAAGAGAAGGTCTGATGATTTTTACGATTATATGGCGAGGCTGATCGGCCCCTTTGAGCAGGAGACCACGCTTAGTAAGACTACCATCGGATCCATCGGAGGTAGTCTTGGAACAGGCGCGGTCCCGGGGGGATCTATTAGCGGAAATGTGGAGAATGAAGAAACTACAGAGACGAAATTCAAGAGCACCGTGGAAAGTTTGCCTGCGAAAGTTGTCGAATCATACTTTCAAGAAATGATTCAAGCCGTTGAGAAAATAGGTTATGAGGGAATTGCGATAGGACTCGACGAAGCAGATCACATCGGAGAAGTAAACAAGGTCGTAGCCATGCTTACTATCACGCGCGGCATATTCTTCCTATCTGACAAACAAATGTTCATTGTCGCAGGTTCAACTGAACTTAGCAAAAAAAGCAATGTAATACGAGGGGTTTTTGATTCCATGATCCTCGTGGAACAGGTCTCTCTTCAAGAAATGAAAAGAATCTTTGACAAACGCATAAAGCTAGAAAACAACAAGTCATCGCTGAATTCTACTTTTGAAGAAAAGGCTGTCGACGTTATTTACAAGTATTCGGATGGTCTCCTGAAAGATGGCTTGCGTTTGGCAGCAAATTCGCTGACGGAGGCTGTAATCGAGAATGAAATCCCCGTCAAACAGGCTCAGGTTCAGAAAGCCCAGTCAAGAAGCATAACTCATCTTAGCGAAGCGCTCGAACCGAATGAGCTCAAGGTCTTCGAGGCTTTGGAAGAAGTTGGAGAAAGCTCACCTTCATCTTCGGACTTGCAAAAAGCTTCGCAGCTTTCGCGCCCGCAAGTCGACAAGATTCTCAGGGATCTGTCAAATCGTCACATCATTCGAAGACGAAAAGAGGGCAAGATATTCAAGTATTACATCTAACCGATCGTGGGATTTGCTGCTCAGTTGCTCAAATCTGCTCCTGAGCAATAGTTAACAGACGAGCAAATGACAAAACAACACAGTAGCTCGAAACGAATTTACGCCCCAAACCTCCCGGAGAATCGAAACTCTAAATGTCGATCTTTCACCAGCGTAGGGCATGTACGCGAAGGAGAGACTTCGAGAGATAATCACGGACCATTTCAATTACGAAGTCAAGGAGCTAGTCAACTGCCGCACGCTTTCCATGGTGTATGTTCCCGATTGGCGCCCAAGCATACATCAACATGAACTTGGAGCACACCCTGCTTCATTCAAGGGTGTTGTATGAATTCTACTACAGACTAAAGGAACGATACAACAACGGTGATTACCCGAGAGCGAACATGTACGTGCTAGATTTCAGCAGACCGGATTTCACCGAGAATATCAATGAAGAAAACGAGAAGCGGAATGAACCGGGATTCTGGACGCAAAAACAAGACAGCTATAGTAGTTGTGGCAAGTTATATCTGGATTTGAAGGAGTGGGCTGAGAATAATCGGCCTCCGCTTCGTAAATTGGTGCTGTATTGCCGTGAATGTCTTTGCCGTAGAATTCCCACCCCGCCCAGTTAGTGGAATCTCTTGTTGAACCCGCAACTCCATTGTGTTGAATGTTAAACCCAAGGACATGGGACAAGTCAGGGCTTTCGCTTACCACCAACCATCCTGCGAATCCACTACTGTTGTGTAATGCAAACACGACATTGACATCCAGCCAAGTCACAACACAACTAGTCGTAAAAGACCGCTCATCGAAAATGCTGCTATATGAAACGCTTGAGTAGGCCGCAGCGTTTTGGATGAAGTCAGAGGAAGTGTTCGCTAACGCCACCGCCTTATTTGAGTTAAGACTGAGCCTTTTTGCTTGAATTTCTGAGAAACAATTGAGTAAACTGTTTGTGGAAGAAGTTAAGGAACTTGTGGGAATTGCAATGTGAGAAGAAATCGGCTGGAGCACCATTACGGCGATACTAGAATACAAAGAAGTTTGATCAATTCGAAATAAAGTCTGCAACAAGGCAGGGCCGTGGAAACTCATATTCGGCCTAGACTTGCGAACCATTAAATTTCTTTGCATCCAAATAATCTAGCAAGCAAATAGTAAGCCTGGGGCAATGATACGAGCCCCTCATGATAGCTTGGGCTGTGATATTGAGTATCATCATAAATGCGCCCATTGTTTGCAAGCTCCATCCATCCTGGCATGAACACTAACAACTTTCTAAAAAAGTCGATGTAGTATTTTGTTTAATACTTGTCTCGTTGATTGTCCAACGTCGATGTCTAATAAGCCCAACGATTTGAGAAGCTGACCCGAAGATTTGCTACACACGTAGAGAAAGCGGGAGAGCTCCTAAAGGATCAGCCAATATTCACGATCAGCTACTCAGAACCGCGCTTTATCGCCGAAGGTGCTAATTTCCAAGCGGGAACTATTTCGCCGGTTTACCAAGCTCTCGGATCAGCAAATATTTCCTCTTACAGCTCCTCGATAGTTGACTATATGACGGCTCTTCCAACTGCCAAGGCAGATCCAAAGGTTCTACAGTGAATTTGAAAAAGACAAGTTGGAAGCTGATGCCCTCATTCCTTTAGCGAGAGATAAAATGGATGAGGGGAGCATTGCTGGCAGCGCGTCAGATTTTCTGCTTGTGTCGAATTACGCTCAAGCAATTTCGGAAGAATTCAAAATGATCGCTGAAGATCTTGCAAAGGGCACGAATTTTGACCTCATCAAGTGTTTCGCTATGTCTGCAAGAGACTTTGTTGAAACATCTCTCACCAAAGTCAAGAACCTTGCCGTCGGCGCCGGAGAAGAACTCAAAGACTCGATCAAAGAAATAATTAATACATCTACCGAAGCGTTGAGGGAGAATCTTGTATCAGCGCTAAAGAAAGCTGCAAATACACTTCTCAAATTTGTCGCAAAAATATTTGAATCGATTTTTCATTTATGCAGCCTGGGTCCGTGATATTGCAAGAAAGAAAGATTTCTTATTGGATGAGCTCAGTATCGAATTTCCTTTTTTTGAAACAACTATTATTTGAAACAACTATTATTTGAAACAACTATTATTCCTGTTTTCTCAGTCCCAATTCCCATTCCAAAGATTAAGGCTCCCACCATTTCGGTGAAATTCTCTACATTGCGGGGTATCTGATTTTTCATTGAGTTAGGCACCCATACGTTAGTCTAAGAATCTCAGGCACAAAAAATCGACAGGTGTCGTTCTTGGGAAACACAGCTTCCGTCTTAGGCCATACTCGCTTTCCATCGGAATGCTTGTTTCCTATGATAGACTTACCTAGCTTAAATCTATCATACTTAAATATGCGTATAATCATACTCTGGTATGATAATCAAAATGAACGCCAGAATCACAATATCAATTACACCGGAGCTTTCCTCCGCGCTGACAAGATTGGCTTTGATCAATGACACAAATGTATCAAGGCAGATAGAGGTCTATCTCAGAGAGAATTTCAGTGTAAATAAAATCATTCAAGAAATCAGAGAAGAATCTGATGATCACGGAGCATACGCTGGCAATCCGGAAAAGCACTCTCATGTGAAAGAGAAAGCTATGGTCGCTTCGTCATAGGCGTTAGAGTACCCCATTTCGGATCATCATATTGGGCGCCGGGGATGGCAACATATCCCTTTTTTTCATACTCCTTCACCATGTGATCGACAGCATCCAATTTGATTTCAGTGTAGCCATTTCTTCGGGCAACTCTTACTTCTATGAACAGTAATAGATCAAACCCCGCTCCCTTCGTGTCGGGATCATAAAGCTTGTTTCGGCCGATTAGATCCACTTTGATGTATGTGGGATGAACCCTTACGGATGCGACTGCTGCTATTACAGGGATTCCATCCAAATTCATTTCCTTGACAGGACTTAGCGAATCTTCCTCACTGTTCCAAACGAAATAATCCGTCAGTGTGAATTCGTCCATGGGCGCAAAATTTGTTTTGAATGGAAGATCAATATCCCTTCGTTCAATATATCTAAAACCATCCATGAATTCGATTTTCAGATTATGTGTCAAATTTAGGAGCTTAAACGTCGGCGACCGGAACTGGATATCTAAAATTTTCTGGGATGCTTTTCCTCTTCAAGACGGATAAAATGGACGAGTCCTCAAGTGCCCAAAACTACAACTCCCTAACAAAAGTGGCCACGAACATCGGCAAGTGTTATTCTTAGGAACCTCGCTAAACGGGGCCGTAAAGCGTTCACAGTTGATTCGATCAATAGAGTTCTAAACGCTGACCCAGAATCTAGCCCTTCCTGATCTGACTTTTCTTGTACTTCTCCGCCGGTACGCTGCAAATCGTATAGTCAGCGGAGTCCTTTTTGGATTAAGAAACTCCTGGAGGACCCGAATCAAGAAGTAGTCCGGTAAGTGAATATTTACAAACAACTGAGAGGTGGTTTCGGATTAAGGTTTAGGGACAGTTAAGAGAAGTTTGCGGAGATCAAGACTCCTTGAGATCATCGGTGTAGTTGCAGCAGCTATTCTAGTAGTCTTCGCTCTTCAATTTCTAGGTTGGATCACTTTTGCATCCCCGGTAACACTCCAGAACTTTGGTATTTGTCCGAGCAATTGCTTGTATCCATCTCCCCACATTTCCGGCGATATTGTGATCAACTATCCGGCGCCCTGGACGTCGATAAAGTATTTCGTTAATGGGACTTGCGATTGTCCTGCTAGAAATTTCTCCGGGACAAGCGGAGGAAATTATGACTACTCGTGGAAAAGCACATCACCCGTTCCGATAATTCCAGGTGATAATTACAACCTGACATTTATTCTCACCTTCGGAGATGGAAAAAGTTTCACAGTTTCAACGAATGTCATCGCCGGTTCCGGTGGAGTGGGATAATCCCCGACTCGTTCTACTTGCCACATATCTGAATACGGCACTTTCGCCTTCTTCTTTGACTCTTCCCGGTCAGAGAAAGGCAAATCGTGCTGATTGGGAAAGCGAGCAGCCACCCCCGGTTTTTTTGGGAAAGTCCACGTCGGTAAATAGGTTCTCGGTTTTTTGTGATCACTAATCTCAATAGAGTAGTAATTAACGGTTCATTGCCTGTACTGCCTAAACCGTGTTCCTTATTCTGTATGAACTACCCAGTGTAAGAGTTATTGACCGTACGAAAAGTTAATCTCATTTCGAATTGTCCTAATTAGTCAAGTACTCATGCGAGTTTCCAAAATCCTGATTGGGTGACATTCTCAATTCGCTCGCTCTTCCAAAACTTCTGGACCTTTGCACACATCACTTCTTGAGCCTTAACATTATGAGGCGGCTACTTCCATCTGAGTAATAATCTCTGACTATCCTTTTTTTCCTGAAACCGTGTCTGATGTAAAAAGAAACAAGATACGGTTTGTCATCCTTCACATCAAGGATGTGTCCCTTCCTCGAATGAAGAGCAAGAACACGATTAAGAAGTCTCGTGCCAAGACCCGATCTTCGGAATTTTGAATCCACAAATAATGAACTGACATATATTCGTCCGTCCCTTGTCGGCATAGCCATCGCCCCGCCAATGATCTTTTTTTTGTAAAGAGCTTTGAACGCAAAACAATAGTCAATTACGGGACGCCAATAGTATAGGCTGACCTTGGAGAATTGCATTTCGAAGCATTTCGCCTCGAGCTTCAAGAAGGCAGCGGCGTCTTCGATTTTTGCCTTTGCGATTTTTGCGTTGATTAATGTTGAACTCTTGGACTTTTCTTTTCTATTTCGAGAGACCAATTAGCACTCGAACAGAAAACCTTGAAGGAGCAAAGAAAAACTGAAGGAGGAAGATATTGTTCCCATCCAAGAAACACCCACCTTCACCCATTCTATTTCTCATCTAATTCTCTTGAAATCGTTAATATAGGAAATAATAAGACGTGCTGGTTTGCTGTGGGCTCGTTGTCTAGGGCTAAGATTGAAGTTCAGCAAATATTCGTTGACAGAGAAGAGCCTCTTTCCTCTCTTTCCAAGGTACTCGATTCCGTTCGAAATTTAGGAAAGGGTCTTATTATCACGGTTTATGGAGAGCCTGGAGTCGGAAAGACGACTCTGATTGACAATTTCCTAAATGAACTTGAATCAAAACAAGAGCTCGTAATCCTAAGAACTGCTGGTAGAGTATTCGCGAATAGCCCTTACTCAGCTCTGTCTGAAATGTTCTCCTCTCTGAAGCGATCTAAGCGTACGATCGAACAGAGCAAACAAATCGCCACAATAATTCTGAATCTTGCTAAGCTTGTCCCGGCATTTGAACCCGCTATTTCATTAGTCTCAGATGTGGCATCCCGTGTATTTAGTCTGACCCAAGCAGACAAGGAAATAATCGGCAATTCAATGTATGTCAATAACTTGTTTGTTTCCCTCTTCGAAAAATTATCGTCGAAAAATACGGTCGTAGCTTCTTTGATGATCTCCAATGGTTTGACGGCTCCTCTCTTGAATCGCTCTGTTTTCTTTTGGAGAAGGTTTCGCGTATGCAGTGCATGATTGTTCTGAACATCAGGAAGGGGCATCACTCATCTGAAAGAGAAGAGGCCAATATAGAACTTCTTAATGCTGTTCTTTCTAGAATCGATGAGAACAATCGACTTTCCGTTAATCTAGAGCCCTTGAGTCTATACTCATCTACAGAGCTCGCCACTGTGCTTGCAAAAGACAAATTGACTAAAGAAGAGATACGATCTTTGGCTTCGCGCACGGGCGGAAATCCTTACTTCATAAATTGCTCAATCAAGGGACTTCAAACTATTCGTGAATCCGACAATTCATTTGCTATTGATAGGAGAGCGCTGCTTGCTCCAAAAAGCGTCTCCGACCCGATTCAGACTTTACTCCTGCACATTAAGCGCGAAGATTTGTCGATGCGTGTTCTTCTCGATTATGCGGCAATTCTCGGAGACAGGTTCAAGTCAAAAGATCTCTCCGAACTTATGAATGAGGATCATCTGAAACTGATACACCATCTTGAGGAACTTGAAACGGTCTATGGCATTATGAGGAATAATAAGCGGGACGGAAGCTATGAATTTGATCATTCAATAACCAGAGAAGTGATTCTTGATTCTTTGAAAGACGCGGCACGAGGAATCCACGAGAAGGCCGCGAAAATGTATGAAGAAAGAGGTTCGAATCCCGAACTTGTCGCCATTCATTATGATTCTGCAGACAGACCGAAATTGGCTCTCAAGTTCTATGTTGAAGCCGCGAAGAATGCCACGACTAATTTTTCATTCGCAGATTCGACAAACTATTGGAAGAGAGGACTTGAGTTAGCAAATTCCCAACCAGGATTTACCATGGCGGATCGAACTTTACTTTCTTTACAACTTGGATTAAGTCAGTTCTCCACTGGTCAGTTTGAGGAATCATACACCATATCTCATTCAATCGTACAAGAGATTGAGAGTGGAATTGAGATTTCCAAGCAATTAGAAGCAGACACCAGGTTGCTGCTTGGGAAGAGTTGTCGATACATAGGTACAAAGAGAGCAGCATCCGAAGGAATCCCAAATTTACGAATGGCTTGTCAAATACTCGAAGAATTGGACGAAAAAGAGCGACTGGGCGCTTCTTATTCTACTCTGTCCACAGCTCTGGATCATTTTGCGTTTCATGAAGAAGCCCTTGAGTATTTTGGAAGAGCTCAGAAAGTCTTCAATGAGGTCAACGACAGAGTAGGACTGGCGACCCTTGGACGAAAGTCAGGAATGTTCTATGACTCAAGACGAACCATAGACTTCCTAGATTCTGCCATTCAGACATTCAAACAGTTAGGGGCGACCATTGAAGTGGCAAGATGTCTTAACAATCAAGGAGCAGAAAGATTCTATATCGGGGACTTTGCTTCGTCAAAGAAGAGTCTGCTTGAGTCAATAAAACTGTACCGAGAAATCGATTCGTATGAAATCGATATCCCTCTCAACAACTTGGGCTTAGTTTACATGCAGCTTGGCGACTTTCCAAGTGCAAGGTCATTCTTGACTGAGGCATTTGAAAGATCAAGCGAGGTTTTCAATCGAATCTGTAGCTCCATCAATATCTCTGTCTTGGATAAGAAAGAGAACACCCTCGCGGAGTCACTTCGGCGCATGCAACAACTTGCGTCCCTCATCGAGGAATCAGGAGAGCCATTGGTGCAAGACTATTTTGGCTTCAATATGGCATCCATCCTTCTTTCAAACGGACTGGCAAAGACAGCACTTGAATGGCTTGAGAAGTATCAGTTGAATGTTTGGAAGGATGACAACGAGCTTGCGCTTGCAAAAAGATTGACGCTTAAGGCAAGGATCCTTAAAGAACTAGGAACGCAAAAGGCTGAAGTTGGAGAGATTGTTGATCAAGCCCGAGAGATTTTCAAAACTACGAGACCTCAAAAATGGTTCTACCTAATCGACTACTATCTCTGCGACCTTCACGTACTGGATTGAGCAGTGTTTGTCCTCTTTACTGACTGCCTGGTTAGGGCACTGTCCAGGATCATCTTTATCATTTTCTTATATCCGATCCCTGATTTTGTGGCAATTTCGTTGAAGCTACTGTGTTTTCCGAGAAAAGGATAGGGATTTATTTCGAGAAAATACGTATTCCCTTCATGGTCTATTCGCTCGTCAACCCTGCCGAAGTCCTTGCATCCTAAAAGGTTATACAGTTTCAGAGCACTCTCTTCGGCCTTTGATACAAATTGGTCGCGCAAAGGGTATCTGAATCCATAGCCATCATGTCTTACTATGTCAGAGGTCAGAAAGCGGTTTTCAAGTGCAAGATCTTCGTTTAGTGTTAATCCTACGACACCAAAAGCGTTTGGGGGATGAGTCCCGATTATGGGGACATCGACTTCTCTGCCTAGAATGAAATTCTCAACTAGAACTGGCTGTTTGTATGCTCTCAACAGGTACTCAATTGTTCTTTGCATGTGGCTTCTGTCATAAACCACCGAATCATCGCGAATGCCCTTACTACTTCCTTCATAACAAAGTTTTGCAATTACAGGGTATTTTAGAGGCTTACAATTTCTAATTTCGTCAAAATTGTTCACCACCCTAAACTCAGGTGTCCTGATTCCATATTGCTTGGCGAGTACTTTCGTATGCCATTTGTTCAAGGCTATGGCGAGCGTGTAGCTATCTGAACCTACGTATGGGATTCTTGCAAGCTCAAGGATTGATGGTATCTGTGCTTCTCTCCCACGTCCATAATATCCTTCAGCGATGTTGAATATTATGTCAACCGAATCTTCCACGATTCGAATATCATCTAGCAACTTCCTCCCACTTCCAATGAGCATTACAGTATGTCCTAAATCTTCCAGCGCATGCGCAATGTCATCAATGGCAGTGGAGACTTCGAATTCCACATCCCAATCTTCTGGCTCAGTGCTCGAAAATTTGAAGTCATTCCTTGTATCATATGTCAAACCGACCGTAAGGGAAGCCGGTACTTGTGCAAACATCTTCTCTTGAACGTGACTTACGGTGGTATGCAAAGTTAAGCTCAGATTTGAGGCCTACCATACTAAATTTTTTTGCTCTTGAGTGAAGTCACCCGTGATCTATTCGGAGAGAGATTGGCCAATCTGTTGGAAAAGGAGATAGAATTCTCATTCATACGAGTCTGCAAGACGAAAAGTTAGCTGAATAGGAGAAAGCATAATGTTTGAATTCACGAATCTTGGTTCCTCCTACATCCAGGTAAATAATTAGTATGAGTTCTAATCGAATCTTGAATACAGAGTCGTCTGCCCTAGAATTCTTGAAATCAAGAATAGGTGACTTTGCAGTACAATGGTCAATATATGTTGCCACCAAGTTGAAAATTGCAGATCTTTTGCACGACGGTCCAAGGGGCTCAGACTTCTTAGCCGAGAATGCCAGCGCTAATCCTAGAATCTTGTTTGATGTTTTGAGAACACTTGTAGCACATGAGATACTTGAAGAGACTGAAGATGGCCTATTCTCTTTGAATGAAATCTCGTCAGCATTACAAACTGAAAAATTTGGACGAATCATTCCGGCGTCGCCTTTCAGGGTCAATGAGATCGAGATTCTTTCTTCGGGTACGATACACGAAATATCAAGGCAACCAGTTACAAGGTTGAGAACACATCGCTGGACAAGCACGGGAATCCTGCGGGTTACATTGAAAAGATGGGAGAGGCTCTTCAAGATGACGCAGATCTCTTCGTTGTATTTTTGCCTTCTTCTAATTTGAGGTACGTCCGAGACAGAACGTACTATGCCACTTATGGTTTCGCCTTTCAACATGGGAAGCGAGTTATCCACTACCGACCGGGTACTTGGAAAGGAAGAACCGAGACATATGCACTCGCTTACTCTTTTTTGGCACATGCTACGAAGAGATTCTCCGGCTCGATCTATTCGACGGATACTCGCAAGCTGATGGTCAAAAGTTAGACTGCCTCCAGAATATGAATCAGTACACAATCCTTTGTGTGTGTATCTGGACTTTGGTCCATGGAATGGAGGTACTGTGGGGCTCATCACGACCGCAGGCGCCGATTTTTCTAATTCGAATTGTCTCGTCACCTTGCAGGCTGATAGTGACGAAGACCTCTTCGGTCGTATTGATGACACCCTATCTCGTATAATCAAAAAGGGTCATCACGACCTACTTCTAACAATGAGGGACACCGGTTTCCGACAGGTTGAGTTGATGAGGACTAGCGATGTCGCGGAAGAAACTGGTATTCCGACGCTTGCCGTTTCGACTACAAAGAGCGGTGGTCTCTCGGCTTGGAAATTCAGGAAAGGATATGGTAGGGAAACAATGAGCGTAACCGCACCATACGGGACGGCGTTACTAACCCCCGATGATTCCGTCGAGTTGTTTCCTCACAATACTGGCTTGGAAAACGAGGAATCAGGTGGTCTCTGGAGGTCAATAAGATTAAGAAAAGAGCAGGCATACCCCGCGACGATCAGAGTTGATCCGGACTGGATCGCTAGTCTTGGACTTTGCTTATCCTCGACAGCAGATTACATGTCCGATCCAAGCCGAACCAAATATCCGAGTTTTCTAGGTAGAGCCAGCAAGCTTACGGAGTTCATTCTGAATGGGGTTTTCGCAGACGCTCCCCAGAAAATAGATCCGAACCTCAGCACGATACTTAGTTTTAACTCGGGACAGATCGATTAAGTGTAATCTCTTCGCAGAGTCACTTTGGACTTGAAACATAGTGGAATCAATTTCAATATGTCATTCTATTGTTCGATTAAATCCAAGATAGGAGAGATTCGCCCCGACTCAACAGCTGTCTCTTGTCCACTCCGAAAGGAGATAGTATAGTGTCGCAACAATCAGCAAGTAATTCGACGTAACGCTGAGAATCGTATTCCGAATCTGCAGACAGTTCTTCGGGCGTTGCCCTGTTCATTCCCGTTGTCTTGTACTTGGTGATAAGATACGAGACTGACTGACCTGCTTTCAATTGCAATCCCTGCTCTTCCAGCTTCAAGGCAGCATTGACAGAGAGTGCCTCTTTGAATGATAGTCCGCGAGGTTCTTCGATAGCCTACGCGTAATTAGTAGCTCTAGGGGAGGAACGTCATGCTGCTCCAACCTTCCTCCAAATTCATTAAAAATCTGGATGCCTTCCTTCCTCGCACGGATCCTCAGTTCTTCTCGATGATCGCATTTTGCGAGTTCATTCAATATCTGCTCCTGACATGTCTTGAAGTAAATGGGCGCGTCGTGCCTCCTCCACTCTATGCCGCGTACTTTTAGTTCGTTGTTTTTCTCAAAACAGCCAAAGTAACGATTGGGCACCTGGTTTTGCGGATTTACCTTTGACGGAAGGAACACGATCCACTTGTAGATTCCTTCGATAGCAAGCTTGAATTTCGTAACACTCTCTATTTCTTCACGCAGCTCCTGATAGTCCTCGAGCTTTGCTCTCTCCTTGAAGACCCAGAGCGAATCTATGATCCCGTGAATTACCCGGTAACCTCGATACTCTGCTGTATGCATTGCATCCAAGAGCGTCTGCCTCGCCACGCTGCAAACCGCTATGTGAGCATCGATTTTCATGAACTTTGCGTGCCTGAATGAAAGATATCCAAATGATGTTACTAAACACCATTTTAGGGCACCAGCTCTTTCGTTGCAGATCTGTTTCAGTTTTGGGTCCTCCGTTTCATCGCGGATTTTCTTGTACTCGGTTCGCTTCGAGAGTGGAAGCCCCAAGCTCTCTGGAACTATTCCCAGCTTTTTCTTGCGGATGTGCATGTCGAGTTCTTCCAACTTGTTATCTGATTCAGGGCAGCAGGCGCAGTTCACGGTTTCGGCGCTGATGTTTCTCTGCCTGATAATGTTCGGGTAGAGCGACGCAAAATCATACTCGCACACTCTCTCGTGAATTCCCGGGAGCGGGACAAAGACGAGGCCTCCCCTATCTGCGACGAGGAGACTTTCCATGTTCTTGATATCCTCAGATGTGACTGGCTTGTATGGAATCAGCGTGTCCCGGAGATGAGCGTGATAGAACTGGAGTCCGCTCAAGGACTTGCCAATCGAAGCTCGAGAAGAAGTGTGAAACGGCATTCGAGATATTCGCGCAATTTCGAAGAGTCCCTCGAATCGACACTGATCATACACGAACGTGTTTTGCCCGTCGACGTGAATCCTTCCAAAGAAGCGCTGGGTCGTGGGCTGTATCATGATTCGGCCGTCACTGAAGTAGGTCCTTCCTCCGGACTGGGTGCTGTGTGCAACTTTTTGCGCGTCGGGATCCCTGTTGAGGTCAAAGGAAATCTGATGCTTCTGAGCCTTTGAGTAAAGATACGGGAAGACAAAAGCGTCCCCATTGCCGGTGATGATAAAGTCCGGGTCGAACCTCTGAACCTCTTTTGCAGTCTCGACCAGAATTTTTCCTTCGTCATCGGCCTGGATTTCAATCGGATTAGCCTCATCGTCGTCATGATAAATCGACGGGGTAAGCGAGATCGAAGTTAGTCTAGAATCCATCCGTGGAACCTTGTCTTCAAGACTGACGCCTAGCCCCATGACTTTCAACCGGGGAGTCTCGTAATCAGTGTCTTCAACACTGT
>CAWCYI010000001.1:0-195841 GCA_963799845.1 uncultured Nitrososphaerota archaeon | reverse complement strand
CGGCCCCCGCCCACGTTCCCACCGCCGCGCAACGGGAGTTCGCCAGGCAAGTCCTGGCCAGCCAGCTCATCCATGTCTCGAACATGCGGTTACCACCGGCTACCGTTCCCGGCCTCGACTGGGCCGGGACCATAGCCCCAGCGGTCATCGCCCTACTGCTCATCGCGCTGATCGTCGTCCTGCACAAGTCCGGCCTAGACCGCCGCATAATCCGCCCAGCCGCTCGTAATCAGAAACGGGGCAGTGCCCAGCAGGGCGTGCCAGCTGGGAGCCACGCTGGGAGCCACACGGATGAACAACCTTGGAACGCCCCGGACCCGACTGGACAACCGGGAGGGACGAGCCCGAGGTCACGAACTGATCTGAACGGGGCCGGACGCCCGCACATGGAACTACGGATCACATGTTCCCCCGAGCAAGCACGTGCCCGTTGCGTGCCCGATCGGCCGGTCAACGGCGGGGAACTCACGGTCACTTGCAACGTCATCCGGCTCACCTGCGAAGAGGCAGGCTGACCCGCTGCGAAAACCGACCTTCTAGGCCTTGGATATCCCCTGGCGGGATCCCCGTTCCGGCCAGAATCGGCGGTGGCCGCTGTCCGCTGACGCCGACTGTTGCTTGACCGCGGAAGTAGCTGCTCAGCCGGGCGCCGGAGCCGCTTCGCCGGGCCGTTCCAGTGCTCTTTCGAGCACGAGGATTCCATTTTTCTCCACTTGTGCCCCTGGCTCCTGCGGGCAGCGGCCACCCACGATCACAGCGAGGAGGCCAAGATGCTCACCACAACACCAGGACAACGAGGAGATCATCGAGCGGGCGGCGGCGCTCAAGCATCGGCAAGGCCGAGCTGATGTGCTGCGCCCGGGTGCCCGACCAGGACCATCCGGGCAGGCGGGCTGCAGGAGGTGCAGGCCTATCCGGCGCTGACACGCTCGGTGCTGGGCTCGCCGATCACCTGGCAGGCCTCGGGCGTGACCCGGGTCGTCATGGAGGCCACCGCGGACTTCGTGCAGCACCGGAACCCGGCGAAGGCCCTGACAATCGCCAGCATGCACGACCGCCGGCGCACCGAGCAAGCTGGGACGAGCGGCCAAACGCCCAGCGGCACGCTGGCTGCGGACAAGAGGCCGCCGGTTCGCATCCAGCCACCCAGAAAGCAGAAACTCAGGTCGGTACCTGACTTCAGGACGACGACCCTCCAGCAAGCGGATCTGCCTCTTTCCGGTTCACTTGATGGCTCGCCTGGCTCGTCTCCGACGCATGCGCGATACGGATCAGTTCCCTGATCACCACGCCGAACCCGATGACCGAGACCACCAGACCAGCCAGGCTGATCCAGTCCCCTGCCCTCATCGTCACCGGCTCCTCGGTCCTGATGACTGAAAAGGGGGCCAGGGTGGAAACGTTGCCTTGATGACCTGGGTCGAATTCCTGGGTGCCGAACCTGGCCTTCGTCCTGGCGCGGCGCCTGTTGCGATGGGCCATCTTGCAACCTCCCCAGCCGGACGGACGGTGCAGCCTGATGCCAAGCCCGCCAGCCGTCCGCACCATGACGGACAGCAGCATCAGCGGCATGGCTCCCCAAACGGTATCGCCGATGGCAACCGCAGCAGCCGCCAGCGCCTGACTGTAGCCAATACTGTTGCCAAGCCGCTGGACAAGACGCGTCCCATGCGGACAGCTGTGGAATGTCTGCCCAGCCCACGGACCACAACGGACGGTCCTCGACGATGTGCCCGTTCTTACGGATCTTGTGGTCGGCGCCTCCTCCTCTCCGTGGTTAGTTTCGGCGGCGGGCGCCCGGATACGTCGGCTTCAAGCAGTACGCGGCATACGTCGGTGATATCCACGATGCCAACCGCCAGCGTGCGACTTGGCGGTCCCCCGAAAACGCCTGCTGGTCATGACTTCGGCCGCGTCACGGATGCTTGTGGTGGTGTTGACGACGGTCGGGTTAGTAGTCATCAACTGATAAATCCGGACGTCGTTTGGGTTCTTTCCGTCCGCGACCGCGCGAGAAACGTCGGCATCGGTCGTGGTATTGCCGATCGGCTGGCCGGTCTGCGCCTGCGTGACGATGAGGGCGGTCGCATTCGCGCGCTTCATGAGGTAGGCGGCCGCGGCCACGTGGTCGTTCTGTTCAACTGTCGTGACCGGTGGCTGCATGACATCGGCGACCGTGGCCGGGGGCGGTGCCGGATGTCGTGCTGCACTCGCCATGGTCTGCTCCCCTTGGAGATCCGATCATCCTGTTAGGTATTCGATCACACCCTTTGGCCGAGGCGGCGCTGTCGGCACTGCGGTCACATCCTCAGCCATGCGGATCGTGCATCAACGACCCTGGGACCTCACGGGATATGCGCGGGATGATCTTGGGCGACGCAGACGGTGAACACGCTGAAAGTCCAGGTAGGAGCATCAGCGGACGGTAAGTTACGAACGGTCTTGAAAACCATTGTGGCGGTGCAATCACCGTGGGTTCGAATCCCACGCCCTTCGTTTTGTGTGATTCTCGGAGAAAATCTGGGGAAAGTGCGAACCTTCGTCCTAGGGTCGCGGCAGAGCAGGTAACCGGCTCGGCTCTGTCCTTACATACCTGTCGCACCTGCCCTGTAAGCGCGGGGTCTGCATGAACCAGATCAAGGGCCCGCCATCGGGAGCCGTTGCTCATCGACGATCTGGAAGCCGAGGGACTGATAGAACGGGACATTGCTCGGGGTGCTGGTCTCCAGGAAGGCGGGGCACCCGTCCGCCCGGGCCAGGTCAAGGCCATGCATCACGAGCCTGCGGCCAAGTCCTCGCCCCTGCGCGGCCGGTGCGACCACCACGAGGTCCAGGAACCAGCTGGGCTCGGCGGGCAGGTGAGCGCCCAGCCAGTCCCAGAACGTCGCGTAGCGGACGCCGCCGTCATCGGTCAGCGGGTTGATGGCCGCCCGGGCGGACTGCTCGATCTCGTCGAACCGCCCGGCCACCCCAGGTGGCAGCCACGCCGCCCCGGCGTCGCAGCCGCTGATCTTCCACAAGACGCCGAACTCCACGTAGGGCTCCAGGATCACGCGGAACAACTCGCGCAGCATCGCGGCTCGCCTCGGGATTTCGTCTTGGACCTGAAGAAGGAAAAAAGGACAATCTTCTCAACACACACAACCTGGACGAGGCTCAGAGAATTTGTGATAAAATTGCAATATTGAATACCAAACTGATGGCAATCGGTACTCCCGAGGAGTTAGAGCGATCTGTGAGTAATGGAAGAAAAACTGTAATTCAACTAGAACAGGTAAACGATACGATTCTAACTGCTTTGAAGAAACTGCCGCTTGGTAACATTGCCGTTGACGGTAATAGTCTGACACTTGACGTAACAAACCCCGAAAAGGAAAACATCACAATCTCGGATGCTATTTTTAGGGCTGGAGGCCACATTCAATCAGTCACCGTAGTCGGCTCGACTCTCGAGGACGCATACCTGAAGCTAGTGAGGGAGGAGAAGAAACAATGAGGCTCTCGAAGTCATGGATAATCGCTTCCAAAGACTTTTCGGTATTCAGAAAAAAGAAGAACATTATCTACTCGATTTTCATTATTCCGTTACTTGTCTCATTTCTGCTGCCAGCTGTCACGGCGTATGCGGAAAATTACAGAAGTAATTTCCCTGCCTCAGCAATTCCAATACTTCTATCCACGTCTACTTTCTTCTACGTGATCGTAGCGGGTCTTGTTCCTTCAACTATCGCCTCGTACAGCATAGTGGGCGAAAAGGTCGAAAAGAGCCTGGAACCACTCTTAGCCACCCCGACAACCGACAGCGAAATCTTGTTCGGGAAGGGCATCTCATCATTCCTCCCGCCGATGGCGATGATCTTGGCGGGAGCTGCTATCTACATGGGTCTAATGGATCTCGTCACGCATTCGAAATTGGGTTACTACTACTTTCCCAACTGGAATGCTGCGATAGTTCTCTTTGTAATGGTTCCACTCGGCCGTGCTGATGAGTGTGGAATGGAATGTAATTGTATCGTCCAGGGTAAGTGACGTTCGTGTCGCCCAACAAGTTGGATTTCTAGTAATGTTACCGCTTGTGGGAATTTTGGTCCAAGGTAATTTCGGTTTCATAAGTCTCAGCGCCACAAATAACCTACTCATTATCTCAGGGCATCCTCTTGGTGGTTGACGTGATACTTCTACTACTTGCAAGGGTTACTTTCCGTAGGGAAGAAATTTTGACAAAATGGAAGTAGATGATATAGTTTGATTTCTGGATCCTTGCATTCTTCAGCATTTGTGGGCGCATGTTTTGTATAGCCAAGGGGAGGTGGAACAGTATGAATTGGACAGGCATAAAATTGAAACTGCTGGTAATGGGGTGCATCCTGATTATCATTGGCGCAGTGCTCTATTTTGCACGGGGTTTAGATACTCTGATAATTGCTGCCGTGGGAATCGTGCTACTTATCGGTGGCATAATCTACCCTGACAAGGTAAAGCAAAAAGAAGTGACGCAATAGGGTAATGTTGGGCGCACGATGAGGGAGCTCGGTCCAAGCCGTTAAGAAAATAAAACACCGCATCAAGGGTGACATTTACGTTCCTAGTGGCGTACGCACCGCGCAGAATTTCTCAAGACTCGGGCTGATAGACGAATACATCATAATGGTACATCCTGTCGGAATAGGAGGAGGTAAGCGGCTGTTTACGAACAAGATGGATTTGGAGTTGATGAGCGTAAAGCCATACAAATCTGGAGTAGTACAGACGCGCTATCGTCCTCGTGGGCACTCTCGCAGAATTAGACGAAGCAGAAGACTTGCTTTCAGAGATCGAGCTTGAGTGCTCTTGTTGACGCCAGTTTGAACCAAGGCTGAAGGTTTAGTTTCCACCAAAAGTTTTCTAGCTCGTCTGCCGTCCAACACTCAAATATTGAAATGGCGAATTGCCGTTAGGTTCGCATATCTATAATCTCATTATCAATTATCGAGCAACATGTTCGAATCATTAGAACAGTAAGTGACTTAAGGAGCGATCGCAGTGAAGGTATTCGCTGTGCCGTTTAGGGCGGTGGTACTATTTGTCTTAAAACCAAACCCGTAGCCCACCTCAACTGTTAGATTTCCATTTGAAGCGTCTAATTTCGTTGCACTCGCAAACACCGATTCTTCTGCACCTGGATTCCAGAGAGGAATAACGACACTTTCAGTTCCGAATCCATTCAAGCAAACTGTCGAATGAAGATGAGCTCGAATTATTATCTACAAAAGCATCGTAAGTCTTGTTTGGAATCACTCCGAAAAGCAAGAGTTTCCGTCTTTGCGTGTTTCCTCGTGGAAAAGTTATTGATTCTCCAAATAAATTCAGGTCACTTCGTATTGATATAGAGATACAGCATGGACGAGTTCACAAACCAGTCGATCTTCACTTTCCCGCCGAAAAGAGTGGCGTTAGATGGTGTCGGAACGCTTTCGCTGAAAGTTCCTCCCCATGAGAAGTTTGCCCACTGTATTTTCTGTGAAATGGGATTTGGCTCGGTACGCTGGGATTATCGGCGTATAGACCTCAAAAGATAGAGTCGGGCCTCCTGGCATGTAGGTTAGCGTCGAACCGTTCCCGATCATTCGAGCAGATGAACCGCCCGTCCCATTGAATCCGTAGAGATTCCCATTCGGGAGCCCTACGACGAAACTCATCGGATCATTAGATGTAACTGGGATTACGACACTGGGTGAGTAGTAATTAGTGACCATCGACTGCGAAGTGGGTACTGTTTCAGAAGTTACAACGGTCTCTGTAATTGTGAGTGGTGATGGATGGTTCAAAGAATATGCCAGACCAACGCCTGAGGCGAGTGCGAGAATTAAGACAGCGCAGAGAGCTCCGAAAAATGCTCCTTTACTGATTTGCATGCAAGACTTTCTGACTTGATCCCAATATTTGAGACTATACGGCGAAAAATCTGTTCTGTTAAATGGAACACCTCCACGTGGCAAAAACAGAAAATAGCGACCCGAACAATTCAGAACATTCCGTCGTTACAATTGCGGACGCGTTGTCAAATGGCACAATGCAATATGGAAACTACGAATGAATTTTCTTGGAAAGAATCGAAATCGAATGATTCTAAGGGCACGCGGAATAGTTGTCATTCGGCGGAGTGATGCAATAGATAGTCGTGTTCGTGAACCAGACGGTGAGATATGATACAATGGTCTGTCCATACGGGCCTGCACTGAAGTTTCCAACATAGTAATCAGTTCCACGATACAGAATTAGTTCCACCCCTGTGAGTGAAGAAGTTGTTGTGTTGGCGCCCTTCGTCGGACAAGTGTGTCCAACCGCCTCAAGAACCATGCATCCTGCATCATAACCTACAGTTACATTCGTCTTGAGCACTTGCCAAGATATGCTACCATTTGAAGGGAGTGGGGAGGGAATGTACCCCTCCGATCTGGACAGTTGTCTAAGATACGATTTCTCGTCCATTTTATTCATTCACTCCACGCAATGCCCAGGATGATGCAAACTCCTTGGGCGTCATATATTTCAGTGATGAGTGCGGCCGATTCCAGTTGTAGTCGTGGAAGAACGATGTCATCAGTTCATCCGCTTCTTGGAATGATCTAAACTCATGCTGCCAGATGTAGTCTTCCTTGATTGATCTGTGGAAGGACTCGACGTATGCATCCTCGTCAGGTCTATTCTTTCCTGTCACTTCATGTTTGATAGTCTTGTAAGCGTTCAAAGCTTCAAGGAATCTCGCGGATGTGTACTGAGGCCCGCCATCATTCCTGATTGTCAAGTTTGTTGTAAGAGCTCCATCAGGAAATCTTTCAATGATCGCCCTATCCAAGCACCGGATAGACTCGCTGGTGCCGCATAGCTTCGAAAAGACGTATCCGACCCATTCTCTCGTGAAGCAGTCTAGAATGTTAAAGAGATATGACCACCCGTCCACTCCACACCAGACATAAGTGATGTCCTCCTCCCAAAGCTCGTTTGGTCCTTTAGGCACGACGAGCTCGCGCCTCTTTACGAAGTGCTTTCGCACTCGCCTCTTCTTCACGAGATTGGTGAGTTTCATAAGGCGGTAAACCCTCTTTCTGCTCACGGTGATCCCGCTCCGGCGGAGCATTGCGGTAATCCTTCTGACACCGTACGAGGGATGTGAAAGAGATTGGCTCTCGATTTCTTCGATCAGTGTCGCCTCTCTTCTTTTTGCCTCCGTTGTACCTCCTGAGGAGGAAGGGTCTCTCCGGATTGGCTTGTAGTAGTGCGAGCTTCTTGGATGACCGGAGAGGGTGGACGCTCTGCTAACGCTCATATTATCTCGACCGGTCTGAAGAAGCTCTTGGAACGTGGATCTTTTCAACTTCTTATCTGCCCCTTTTTTAGGATCTGATTTGCTAGCGAAAGATCAGCAACCATCTCCTTGAGTCGCGTATTTTCAAGCTCGATCTGTTTTTCTCTGTCAGATGTATCATTGCCGACAAGAGCTCTATTACCGCCTTCCAGGAATTTATCCCTCCACTTGTAGACCTGCGATGCTCCAACGTTGTACTTTCGGCAGATTTCAGATAGTGGAATGTTCGTCGTGAGAGTCTCCATGACGATCTTCGCCTTATCGTCAGCTGCCCATCTCTTCCTACCTGGCATGGGCGACTCTCCCTCCAGCTGCAGTTTCTAAAGTCTCTCTTACAAAGGCTCTAAAACTGTCCAGCTTTGAAGGGTGCTCCTTCAATATTAGGAGATGAGGATTCACTTCTTCAAACGGCTTCCAGTTAACTTTCTCCTTGTTTTCAGAAATCCCAAGAAAGACCGTAACTTGAACAGATACTGTAGGTTTTTGGTTCTGGTACATTAGGCTCGACTTTGGGAGACTTCTCTTTTGGCTGCTCAGGGAATTCACTTTCAACTAATGGTGAGCCTCGCTTTCCTTGTGTTACGGTTCCGGCAGTAGTCGCAGATTTTGGCTCCAGCCACCATGATTCAATTGCGTATCCTGCTTCTTTCGTTAATTGGTTCGACGCTCGCTGGGAATTCCCTTTCAGTCTTTTATCCGTTTGAACTCGTCTGGCCCGGAGACAGTTTTGTCTCCCTGAAGCTCAGAAAGAAAATCATCGACTTCTTTGAGCTTCGGGGAAAAGCAACGTGTATCGTTTGAATATCCAGTCTGGAAACGGATTCTTTCGTTCGCAAGAGCGACAATAGTTGGAATCTTGCAAGGTAATCTGACAAAGCATTCAAGATCCTCCGAGACTGCATTGTAAGCGAACATTTTGCCATTCTCTGCAGACCGGCTAGATACTGTGATACTTCAGGAGATGTGTCAAATGCTTTTTTGACATACCAGCCGAATGTATTATGGTATTCAGAATCTTTTGCTCCGATACCAAGAAAAGTGAGGTCATCAGTTACATATTCGAAGAATCGCGTGATTTGCTCAAATATCATATCAAGAGGATATTTTGCAAAGGGGAGAGACAAATTGGCTCGTTGAATTACGCCGTCTGAAATCGGTGAAAGTTGGAAAAAAGTAGGTGAACGTACAATTGCATTGTCTTTTACCATCAGACCCAAGAGCAATGACCGTATTCGTGGTGGAAGTCTTTCAGCAACTCACGAATTTGAGAGGATTCCACTTTCTGGATAAGGTCAGATACTAACCTCTTGCCTTCACGAATGCCACTGTCGTTTAGAGCCGCGATTTCGATTGTCACTTTGTTGCTTTGTGGGTCGATTTGGGATGTCGGTTACATCGATTCACTATCCAATACTTGTCAGTCTTCTCAGCATTAACGAATTCTTCCCTGGGTCGAAATTCAATTTTCCCACCATGGCCAACAAAATAGGAGAGGATGACCTGAAGATCCTCATTGGACGACATAGGCTCAGAAAAAGGGAAACCACCCTCTTATTGTTGTTTCACTAAAATGCAATCAAAAGCAGGCTACTATCAATATGCATACGGTTCTCGTTCCTCTTAGATCTGATTCGTCCAAACTTCGAAAGAGATCAATTATCTCCTAGTATAAAGTGACAAGAAGTACTTTTCCACCCAACAGTCACCAACGCCGAGGTAGATTTCATGGTCCACGATTCATCTTCTCCGATTTCGCAGGCTCATCTTCCGAAAGCATCTTCTTGAAAAGTGCCATCATTCTGAGTAACCGATTCTCTCCCATGTCACCGTCGACCTTTATCCAATACGGAGCTTCCGTATTCTGCTCTGCCCTGCCAGCAATTCCCGCCGACACGAGGTAATTTGCGTCATCGGGATCGACTATTAGTTTCCCGCCGCAATGATGAAAAGATCGTTCAAGCGAATTAGAAATAAGAAAAGCCAGCGCTCCTCAAGCCTGAGACTGGTCCAACTAGAAAGCCAGTCGTGTCTCCCTCCCAGATCTTTCGACTCGTCGTTGGGTATACTTTTGCGACTCTGACAAATCATAAAACCGACCCTCCCAAGTTAGATAGGATAAGTTCGGTATACTTTAACGAGGGATTTTATGCTACCCACGATAAGCAACTTAATTGAGAAACTCAACGACAACATAGACGAAACGAATATTGGCGATCCTTTGTTTTCATCGTCAGATTATGAAACTTTCCCCCTGTCAAAAGATAGATTTCACTTCCTGGACAAAATCAACCCAAAGAGAAGGATTGCGTACGTCGACGGGGGGAATCAGGAGATCATCGGAGCACCGAACTTTTCCATCCAGCTGAATCGAGTTTATTTCAATATTTTCAAGCATAACTCGCGAGTTATTCAAAATCAGATTCCTCACCGGATTGAATTCTTCTCCGCGACATTTTCCAAGCTCCGGGATGATGCGATTTACTACGACAACCTGACCTTCCCCTGTGACGATTCCTGGAGAGAATTCCTTCCCTTGGAGTCTGATTTGTCCTTCAGTTCGATGGATCGGACCGTAATGGTTGGAACGATGAGAGCCGACATTCGGCGGATCAGCACTATCGCGCGTCGTTTTGCTGAGTGGAGCTACGTTTCGCAGATTGCAAGAGTTCTTGACGAAGGCGATATCGTCGTAGTCGACGGAAGTTTGCAAACTGGGTTCAAGAATGAGGGGAAGTATCTCCAACAGGCAGAAAGATCATGTATTGACAATGATGTGATTTTCACCGGGATTTCAAAATCAAGTTCGCTTTTCACAACAACCGGTCTGTCATTGATAGGTGCAATCCAAAAACTTGCAAAAGATTCAGGCTTTGAATCTTGCAAGTGGAGTTATTATCCAGTGGCCGACGGATTGACCTTGGAACACTCTGCCAGGAGCTTTGTCGTGAAGTTACACGAAGTAGCCAAGCATGTTTTTCGCTTTGAAATGAGTAAGAAGCAACTTGAAGGTATGCCTGATACAGATGTTCTGGGCATCATTTCCACGCTTGCTGCAAACTCTTCGGACACTAGTTTTCCTGGATATCCCTACGGCCTCATTGAAGCAGATTTCAGCGCAAGAGTAACAGCGGAAGAGGCCGCGGTACAGAGAATCGTCGTTCTCTCGGAAATCTCGAAGCGGGGACTCTGGGAAAAATTCGCAAGGCACATGCAAGCATCCGATGCCCACGATGTTCTAAACTCGTTGAAGTCCGGAGGTAGCATAATGTGAGCAAAGGAGAAACCTGCGGGGAAATAATAGAGGGAGATTCCAGCAAAATACTAATTCGTCAGAGCAGTAACTCGACCATCGAGATTGGAGATCTCCTAGTAGAAGACAGAGAACCCGGTTACATCATTTTACAAGTCTTCGATCTGATATACGGGAGTCAGCTTCCGAGACTCGTCAGAGAGATGATCTCTGGGATGAAGCTTGAAGGTTTCGGAACCGGACTCGACTTGATTGAACCGCAGCTTCGAAATTATCTGCTGGCCATGGCAAAACCCGTACTGCATTTCGAGGTACAGGCGAGGAATCCCAAAATCCTGCCGAACTTTTTTGGATATGTGAGGCATATCAACGCAGAAGACCTTAGTTTCCTCACAAAACCGAATAATCCGATCCGATTTGGAAAAGTGCGTAGCGGTTCCAAGACACTCGACGTAGATGTCTATCTCGACGCTGTCGAAGTTTTCTCTCATCATATCCTCATTCCTGCAACCACCGGGAAGGGGAAGAGCAATCTAGTCAAGACCATACTCTGGGATGCCTTAGGCAAGGATTATTGCGGCATACTTGTCCTTGATCCGCATAACGAGTACTACGGCAAGAAGAATACGAAGGGCCTCAAGGATCATCCTGATGCCTCAGAATCTCTCAGATACTACTCCCCAAATCCTCCCAATGGTGCATTCGCGCTAGTCGTCCACCTCGCCTCAATTCTGCCCAGTCATTTTAGGGGAATAGCCGACTTTACCGAAGCGCAAGAAGAAGCGATGGGGGTGGCGTACACCCAATTTCGGGAAGACTGGATTGAAAATATCTTCCGACCAGGAACTGCGTTACCGAACGTGAGTCCCGCCACAGTCAACGTTCTGCAAAGAAAGCTTGACAGAATCCTTGGGTTGTATTATGACGAGGAAGACGATGCCCTAAAGTTTCGATTCAAAACCTTCAGTAATTCGCTCGGTGAATCCACGATCAAAGAGATAACGAGCGCACTTGAGGATGGCAAGAAGGTCATCGTTGATACTTCCACGCTTTCTGATCAAGCGGAGCTCCTTATTGGTAGTATAATTACAAACCATCTTCTATATCTGCACAAGAAGGCCAAGGAGGAGGAAACGCTTGAATCGAAACCTGTGGTCTCCATCGTGATTGAGGAAGCACCTAGAGTAATTGGAACGGAAGCACTCGCGACTCACGGATCAAACATTTACAGCGACATAGCGAGAGAAGGAAGGAAATTTAAAATTGGTCTAGTGGCGGTCACCCAGCTCGCGAGCGTCATTCCGAAGACCATACTTGCGAACATTAATACGAAGATAATTCTTGGAAATGAACTTTCTTCGGAACGAACCGCAATAATCGATAGTGCGTCCCAAGACCTTTCCTTGGACGACAGAAATATTGCAAGTCTACGCAAGGGAGAGGCTATAATCAGTTCAAGCTTCGTCGAGTTTGCAGTCCCCGTCGCTCTCCCTCTGTTTGATGACATTGTCAAGAAAACATTGGAGGAAGGAAAATCTCGAAAGAGGGAAGTGGGAGTCGTTGCCTAACCTTCCGAAACAAGCGGCACATAGGTTCGCTCACATCACCGATTGCCATCTTGGAGCGTGGAGAAATTCCAAGCTAAAAGACCTGAATCTGAAAGCATTCGAAGAGGCAGTTTCCATATGTGTCAAGGAAAAGGTCGATTTCATTGTAATCACAGGCGACTTTTTCGACGTAAATGTTCCTGACCTTGCTCCCGTGAAGAGGGCGGTGGAAATACTCAGGGAAGCCAGAAATGTCGGAATTCAGATCTACTTGGTTTATGGATCTCACGACTTTACACCGAACGCAGTCTCCATGATCGACATTCTACACAGCGCTGGGCTCTTTATCAAACCGACAGAAATCGAGATGGTCGATGGCAAGATACGTCTGGGTTTTTTCCAAGACGAAAGAACCGGGGCAAAAATCGTCGGGCTCTCTGGCAGAACCAATACTCTGGACACAAAATACTACGAGATGCTGGACCTCCCTCATCTTGAGCGAGAAGAAGGATTCAAGATCTTCCTGTTTCACACACCCATTGCGGAGCTTGCGCCACGTGATGTCTCGTTTGGAGAGGGAGTGCCGCTTTCTTCCTTCCCCAAGGATTTTGACTATTACGGAGGGGGACATCTGCACCGTCGAGTGGAACATGTTTTGAAGGATAATCATGGGTTGATCATTTATCCCGGTCCGCTGTTTGGCGCCACTTTTACGGACCTCGAGGACACCGCGGATGGGGAGAAGAGAGGATTCTACATCATCGACTTCGACGGCGACAGCATTACCCGACATACGTTTGTCGAGATAAAAGTGGTGAGCATTGTTCTCAAGACAATCGAAGCAGATCAGAAAACCGCTAAACAGGTGGAAGGTAAAATCTTGACAGAAATAGAAAAGATTGACGCCGAAGACAAGGTTGTCCTGATCAAGGTAAGGGGTTCGCTCAGTTCTGGCAGACGTTCTGACATCAATTTCGCCGCCATCGAAGAGGAGCTATCAAAGAGAGGTGCCTTTCTCACCTTCATCAATAGGAACGCACTCACGAGCGAAGAGGCAAGAAGAATGTCCAAGATCCTTGGCGAGAGCAGGGAAGAGATCGAAAAGAAAGCATTCAAACAGCGAATTGACACTTTCAAAATTGATTCCTCGATTACCGACAAGGAGACCAAGTCACTCATCGAGTCCAAATTTGTTTTGGAAAACGGGGAGAAAACCGCTCGAGATTTGCTCGGTCGGCTCAAAGCAGAAAAACTAGAAAACGAAACAAATCAAGGTTTCAATCAGCGGATTCTAGCTGAAGCGAAAACCATCCTCGATTTCGACAAGGAGGCGAAACCAGATACGTGCTTCTTAATCGAATCAAATTAGAGAATATTCGAAGTCTATAAGGATCATCCAACGATCGAGATTCCCCTGGGAAGCACGCTATTCGAAGGGGACATCGGAAGCGGCAAATCCACTATTCTGAGTGCAATAGAATTTGCACTCTTCGGACTGGGAGATGTAGATGGAAAGTACCTTCTTAGATCGGGGTGCAAGAAGGGATCGGTACTACTGGAGTTTACTTCAAACGGCAAGAGCTTTGAAGTCTATCGTTCGCTTGTTAGAGGAAAGAAGACCGTAACGCAGGACGATGGATACATTGTCGAGCATAACACCAAGACTGACTATTCGGTAAATGAGATGAAGCCCAGAATTCTTGAGTTAATCGGAATCAACGAAAGACCCCACGCAAAGACTACCTCCCTAATTTATCGATTTGCAATTTTCACGCCGCAAGAAATGATGAAACAAGTTCTCCGGAATGATCGGGAAGATCGCGAAAGAAGACTTGACACATTAAGAAGAGCGTTTGGAATAGAGGAGTATTCGATAGCCAAAAGGAACTCAGAGGTGGCAAATAGTCTGGACAGTACAGGAGATTCACCTTGCGGAAAAAATGACCGAAGGCCTGCCAGAAACGAATTCGTCTTTGGAAAAGGAACAGGTCTCTCATAAAGATCTTCTGACAACGATCGATTCGCTACGCAGTCACATTGGGAAAATCGACATTGAACTCGAACCGTTACAGCGCCAGCGTGACGAGCTGAATGAGAAGAAAATTCAAGTGATTGGTTTGCGGGAAACACTACCCATTCTTGATGGGACTCTGAAAGAGAAAAAACAAACTCTACAACAAGAGAAACAAAAGTTAGGCAGGCTCAACGACGAGATGAAAGGAATAGATCAAGCGGAGGACACAATCCGGAAACATAAGAGTGGATATGACGAATACGTTTTGCAGAAGCAAGAACTTGAGTCTCTTGAGGAAGACGTTGATCGGTATGATGATCTTGATTCGAAGAAGTTGAAGTTTGAAGGCGCAATAGAGCGTGAAAGAAATTCACTTGAAACGAAGATCAGCACTTTGAAGGAATCAATCGATGAAACCCGAACCAGCATTGGAAATCAGAATAAACCGCTGTCGGTCTTGCCCACCTTGTACTTAGAGGTCGCTGAATTGGAAGATTCGGTGAAAGAGCTGCCCGGACTCCGAAAGACGAAACAGATCATTTCCGATGAATTGTCAAAAATAAGAGCAGACACCGGTAACAGGCAAGAGAAACTTCGAGAAGCCACCGAAGAGATCAAGCAGATCCTCAAGATTGGCGTGGGTGCGCAATGCCCCAAGTGCAAACAGAAGCTCAGCGAGGAGCACATTTCCAAACTCGAAACTGAATTTCATGGGACAGAATCCTCTCTGAAAGAAACAATTGGAAAGCTGGAGCTGAAAGTTTGGTGAAACAAGTAAACAGTTTGAGGAACTTGAAAAGGAAGTCTCGGGAAAGGAAAACGATCAAGAGAAACTCACGGGCGTCCGGAGAAAAGTCGCTACACTAGAATCGAAGAAAGAGACCATTGAACAAGAAATTGTCAAACTCGCAAAGAAAGAAGAAGATTTGAAGGAAAAGTCCGATGTGCTGGAGAATGAAGCCTTTTGTCTCGAAGAAAGAAAACAGCTGAACTTCGATCCTGGCAGATCTCGACAGTCTCTCGGGGACGAAGGGCCGCTATGATGGACTCAGATCAGCGGTTAGAGAGTACGAGAAATCAGGAAATCACACGATCTACATTAGGAGCGTTGAGCAGTCAAAACAGAGACCAAGAATTGAAGCCGATATTGAGAAGGAGAAAGATGAGATAACAGAGCTGGACGAAACAATACGAAAATCTACAATCGAACTTGAGGCAAAGCGTCTCCAGTACGATGAGAATAAGGGTGTTCTCGAAGAGATCGAATCTCTGGAGGAACGGATCGAAAAAATGAAAGATGAGCGAGGCAGGCTGAGGGAGGATCTTACAGGTAAGAATGCTTCACTCGAGGCGAACAACACAAGAATCCAGGAACTAAAGGTCGAAATCCGAAAACTAGAGAATCTAATTAGACGAAAGCAGGTATTCTACCAAACGCAACTATGGCTGGATAAATGCTTCAGTCCAGCAGTCAGCGATATAGAGAATCAGGTCTTGTCAACCATCAACGATGAATTCAATCAAGTTTTCCAGGAGTGGTTCAACATCTTGATTGAAACCGGTGACATCTCGGTAGAAGTAGACGAGACGTTCTCGCCAGTAATTACTCAGAACGGGTACCAGTTGGATGTGGATAGTCTCAGCGGTGGAGAAAAAACTTCTGTTGCGCTTGCATACAGGCTGGCCTTGAACGTGCTCGTGAAAAAAACGGCGAATCTGCAAAGTGATTTACTCATCCTAGATGAGCCGACAGACGGATTTAGTAGCGAACAGTTGATCAAATTGAGACAAGGTACCTAGATCGGTTGAAGGCAGTTCAAGTAATTATGGTCTCTCACGAGCATGAATTAGAGAGCTGCGTTGACAACATTTGCAAGGTCACAAAGGAAGGAGGAATATCAAAGGTAGAACTCTTGACAAGATAGATCGCAGACCAACCTTGACGATCGCTTTTTTCACGCTGGAGAAGTCGTCATCACATTCTGTGTTAGCAATAATTTTGAAAATACCGTTCGTGTTGGAAACTGAAAATACTCTTCAACCGAATGGGAATGCGGGCGATAGGTTCAAGGAAAATCCTAGAAATATACGGTGATACGAATCTTAAAGTAACGACAAATAATTACTAAGTGGCGACGATGCAGAAGGTTCCTGCTGCCCCGCCAAAAAAGAACACACAACTCGGCCTAGCAATGCTAGCAGTCGGTACCGCGCTGCTCGGATTTCTTCCGATCTTGGGAATAATCATCGGAAATGAGCTTGTCTTCTCGAGCTTCCTGAGAGATCCTAATTCGGTTTTCCGTTGGATGAATACGTGGAACACCTTTCCCGTGGGCGTATTCACCGCGATCTTTGTACCCGACACGCCGGTTCTGTTGGGCAAGATATCATGGAACTCCTGGTTCTTCCTGACAGCGGGTTCTCTGACCGCTTTCTATTCATTCTTCGCTTTGACTAACTTCAATCTTGAAGCGAAGGTAAGGACTCTCAGATTCATCTTTTGCGTCGCAATGGTTTTTCTGCTCGCTTTTGCGGGAAATGTTGCTGGGCTGTTTTGGTACAAGCAAACCGCTGGTCCTTCTGGAGCACTCTATGGATTGGAGGGCCTAACTTACGGTTTCGCATTCTTGAATGCAGTAATGTTGCATAAGAAAGGAATGCATTTTCTTAGGTCATTTCTGAGATCGTTCCAAAATTTCCTTCCCCTTGTCCTCGGGCTTGCGATTGTCATTGTCATTCCCATTGTCGCGGTCATTGATCCAGTTGATTTCTTTACTTTGTCTATTCAAGGGGTCAAAGTAGCTGGCGGAGTCCACCTTTTCTGTTTCTTCACCGGGATTGCTACATCCCTGATTTTCGGATTCGTTACAAGCGGGAAATCTGAACTACACTCGGCGTACACTAAACCCCTGGTACAATCGAAATCTGCGCAGTATCTATTCCATTTTCCTCCAAAACACGTTTGAAGGCCCTCTCTCCATTAAGCAGATTCACGCATCTCGCAAAGTTAGATGGAGAAAGGAAGTCATTTCTGTTTTTGATGCCGCCATTGAACAGCTTCCGTGATTTAACAGGTCCGATCCCTCTGAGGCTAGTCAAGCTGAGTAGCTCTTCCTTTACTCCCTTTTGAATCCGGCGTAGCGTCAGCACAATTGAGGATTTTACATTGTCCTTTGAGCCCATGACGTTTGCAACTCCCAAGACGGCCGAAAGCAACCATTCAGCTGTGTCCTGGGCTCTCTTAACATCTCCTTTCCCGACATTGTACCTGTGTTTGATTTCGTCAGCAGGAACCTCATCAATGAAATCATACAAGACGATCCCGACTTCCGTTCCATGCTCAGAGTTGAGTGCAGAGGGCCCCAGAAGCACAGTGTCGGATGAGCCCAATTCCACTCCCCTTATCCTAGACAATTCTTGTTGGAACTCTACCATTGTTCCAATCAAGTGAAGCCAACTGAAGACGCTGACCTTCCTATCCTCGCCTAAAGAGAATCGTCGCTGTGCCTCCGCCAGTGCAGCCATGATATTCGGTACAGATTGAGGATTGATATACATCGCGTTGATCTTTTGCCCAAGTGCCGTTGCCCTAAATGACCCAGGATTCTGTGAGTCCTCGACAATCAGCTTATTCTCTACCAAGAATTTGAATGAATATTCTATGACGCGATCAGCCGTCTTCTTTTCTACCTGACCCGAGCTAATCCCGAAAGTCTGATTGAAGAATTCGATAATGTACTTCTTAGGCGCTATTTTCCCATAAGTAATTTCTGCCAGCATGTGAGCAGTAATCGCCGCGGGAGTTACGAGCCTAGACTCTATGTTCTCTATCGGACTCAGCAGATAGCGCATTAATTCCGCGGTTTCGTCGTCTTCTTGTTCCTCTCCATCTGTTTTCGGTCCTTGTTCAGCACGAGTCGAGCCATTCGTGATCTTGACGTTTTTCTTTTTTTGATGCTTGACTTTATCGGCGACTAGCACTGCCTCGCCATACGGGTCGTAATTCCAGCGGCCCGCCCTCCCGCACTGGTTTTCAATCTCCCAACGAGGTATTCTCTCCGATCCTCCTTCTTTCGACCAACGATAGATGCTTTGGATAATTACACGCCGAGCAGGAAGATTCACCCCTGCCGAAAGCGTCGGAGTCGCAACTATCACCTTGATCAACAATCTTCTGTACGCCTCTTCGACAATCCTCTTGAGCTCAGCGTCTATTCCCGCATGATGATAGGCGACACCATTTGAAATTAGGCCGAGGAGTTTCTGGGTATCCTCGTCAGAAGAAATCTCCGAATCCTCGCCAAGCTCAGCTTGCTTTGTTTTCACGTATTCTGACAGTTCGGATTTCTGCTCGCTGGTCAAGACAAGATTCGAGATGATGTTTCCGATCGCTGTTGCCTGTTTTTCGGCCTCGGCCCTCCCCCTAGCAAATACGAGCGCCTGTCCTCCATCTCTCACAATGTCAACAGCCAGCGCAGAAATCTCCGCGGCAACCCCCGGCGTGGTTACTTTCCTAGTTTTCCCGTCAGTGAATGTAATTGAACCAGCAATGTGTCGACCACAGCCGGCAGCTCTGCATTTCTCTGTCAGCCGTTTCGAAGCATCTGACCCGCAGAGATGCAATACAGGTGTCCCCCATGAGAATACGCCCTTCTTTAACTCCACTGCACGCCAAGTAGTGTTCTTGATTGCTTTGGCATCGAGCCACTTGGCAAAATCCTCTACGTTAGGCATCACCGCGCTCAGCAACAAGAGCCTAATCCGGGGATACCGAATCTTGAGACGGGTGAGCATGGCCTCAAGGGCAGCTCCTCTGGTTGAATCCGTGAGCATGTGGGCTTCGTCAACAACAACTATTCCAACGTCTTCAATCCATTCAGGCGACTTTCTCGTCATCGAATCGAATTTCTCGTAAGTCGAAACAATCAGGTCATATTCAGAAATGTCTCGTTCCTCTTTTTCAAAGTCGCTGTCTCGAACTGTTGCGCGGAACCCGTACTTCTCTTCGTATTTCTGCAGCTCAGCGTACTTCTCACGAGCCAAAGATTTGAGCGGGACAAGGTAAGCAGCCTTCTTATGTTCGTTTAGCGCCGTGTCGATGATCCCGAATTCTCCAATCAAGGTCTTACCAGAGTTGGTCGGAGAAGCCACTACCAAACTTGATTCTCCGCCCTCTGCCATCAAAAGATCTATTGCCTGCTCCTGTGGTGGCGCGAGTTTCGTGATTCCTTTGAACTCCAGAAACTCTTTCAAAAATGCAGGGGCATTTTCAATGGCAGTCAATTTGCGATGGCGAGATGAATTGGAGCTCGTACCTTCAAAAGGTAGATGTTCATGGTTCTCCCGAGTATTCAGGTGGACAGCCCGGAGGGAGCAAGGATAACGATATGAAATATTCTATGGAAGCGATAGCAATGATAAATACGAGCTAGTAAGCGGTCTATTTTTGCCAATCATGGAATCGGGCAAAATTTCAACTGTCTTGTCCAGTCTTGCCAATCTTATCGAAAAAGAGAAGCAGGGAATAGTCTGCGCAACGATAATGAAAATTGGTGAGGCAAGAATTGGTCAGGTGAGCAAATGGAAATATCGCGAGCTATCTGTCAAGGACGAATCCATGGAGTGCACCTTGCAAATAGGCGACGATAGATTCCTTGCACTCAAGTTGAAAGTAGACGACCAAATTCTATTCCATGTAAAAAGTAGGGGATTAGATAATGAAGGGAGGCTTACAGTTATGTTCCAAAAAGAAACCAATGCACAAGAGGCAGCGGCATTGGTCGCATCGTTGTTAGAGGAGCTGAATTCGTCCAAGCTAGCGAAGAAGAATATTAAACGCGGCCCAACTGTCTGGCCGTTTGGTTCAAGGGAGGCTCGTGGTCTTATTCGATTGGTAAAGTATTATCTTGAAGAAAGAAAACCTCAACACTATCACAAATTCTCTCTAGATCAGTTTGTAGCAGAAGATCTCTACGGAGCGGGCTGGGTAAAGAGAGTGGGCAAGGGATTGTACATCCCTACCGATGAAGCTCTTTCCAAAATTAGGGCGAATACGCAGTTCCCCAGCAGCAGGATCAAGTTGATAACTCAAACGGGCGTATCTTTCCAGGATTCTCCTAACGCCACCTATAAGACGATAGTAGAATTCCTCGATTCTGAAACTGACGCGGATACCGCAAAACAGGAGTTCAAAGAGACCATGCGAGCAATCGAACAGGCCTGAGAATTTGCTTCTTTAAAGAAAAGAATAATTCGATAACACGGATTAGATGCCGATCGCGACATGACATGCTGCCAGGAAGACCTAATTCACTTCAAATTTGATTTCTGAATTCAGTGTTGAAGTGTGAACCCACTCTTTTCGAGTTCATCGGAAACAGTTCTTATTATTTCATTCTCTATCACGATTTTCGTTCTTGTTGGAATTGTTGTATTCAGGCTAGGACTTACAAAAGCAGTGAAGAACATTGCTGGACGACTTGATCAACTTGACAAAGAGCTGAGTGACTACCGCTCTTTCAACAAATACCTTAGAGGAAAGATGAGATTAGATATTGAAAAATCTTTGAAATACATGGCAGACTCTACCAGCCATGCTCTAATTTTTCGTCCACTTCTCTCAAAAAAAGAGAAGCAATCAGTCCTCTCTTCTAAAAAACGGATCGAGTCGCTGAATTCCTTTCTAGAATACTACGTTAGGGATTACGTCAAGCTGATCACAGCAAGACACGCCGATTTCTTTGCAAAAGCTTCGCTGGATCCGCAGCAACAACTTGAACCTGTGGTGAAGGACGACGCTTACAACCTAGTTGTCGCTGCGGCTGGCTCTGGAAAGACGAGCGTATTGACTGCACGGCTAGCGTTCCTGGTCGAAAGAGGAATTTCGCCGGACAATATACTCGCTCTAGCATACACAAGGACGGCTGCAAGAGAAATGCAGGAGCGTCTCTCTAAAAAATATGGAATTTCTGCTTTGAACATTAGGACGTTTCACTCTTTTGGGCGCGAACTGGCAAAAGATTCTCCCAATTTCAGAAACGATGTTGCTGGCGACAATGATCAACATGAAATCATTCGCAAGTCTCTCAGACAATTGTCGAGCAACCACGATTTCGCTCTGTCAATGCTTCAGTTTGCAATAGAGTATCCGAACGACGATTTAGAGGCAGATAGCTTTCCAGATAAGCAAAAGTCCTGCGAGTACTTGAGGAACCAAAGATATACGACTCTCACTTCAGAACGTGTCGATTCCGTTGCAGAACGTGACATCGCAAATTTCCTCTTCCTAAATCAAGTGCAATTCAAGCATGCGGATCCTGCTACATGGGCAGATAGCAGTATCTATTATCGAACCTATCGACCTGATTTTCACTTGTCGAAGTATGATATCTGGATTGAGCACCGTGGCGTTGACAGACAGGAAAAGGTACCAGAATGGTTCGCATACGGCGAGGTCGACAAGTCTGAAGATCCTTCAGAACGCTACCAGAAGCGTATGGAGTGGTCACGAGGGCAGTTTGCGAAGCATAAACACACACTCATTGAGACCTTCCATTATGAATGGACCGAGGGAACGCTGATTCATGATTTGAAAAAGACGCTCGAAGAGCACGGAGTCGTCTTAACCGAGCTTTCTACGAATGAAGTGGTAAGTAACGTGTACAACCTTCTTCCAAGAAATGATCCGCTTGAAATCCTCACATTTTCGTTCATTAGTACTGCGAAGTCAAACGGTCTTGGAATCGGAGAGATTCGTCAAAAGGCAGAAACAAGGAAATTGAACAGAAGACAGAAGGCGTTTCTCTCTTTCGTCGTTCCTGTCTGGCAGGAGTACGAATCGCGGTTGAAATCAAACAACATGATTGACTTTAACGACATGATAGGTCTCGCACTTGAGGTTGCGAGGAAGCACAGGAAGGATTTGGAACGCAAGTACACTCATGTCCTGATAGACGAGTTTCAGGATATTACAGACACTCAACTTGAGCTGATCAAATGTATCGTGGGCGGGGAGGACTCTCACCTCTTCTGTGTGGGTGATGACTGGCAGAACATCTTCTCATTCGCTGGATCAAATGTTTACAACATTTTACATTTCGATAAAAACTTCGCATTTCCCGAGAAAAGTTTCATCGGAACGAATTACAGGTGCCCGAAGAACGTGGTAGAGGCCTCCAACCATGTGATTTCATTGAACAGATTTCAAATGAGGAAGGACGTCACCTCGAAGTCCAAGCTATCTTATCCAATTGTTGTAGAAGAAATGCCAGAAAATATGGCATCGAGGGAGTACGACAAATGGGAGCTGAAAAGCCGCGAAGGATCTGATAGAGCGCTTACTCCAGAAGAGAAGTATTGGCGAGAGAATCCTGGTTCTTTCCAGATACAATGATCAGCTTGATTTGCTTGCTCTCGAGTTTCCAAATCATCCGAACCTTGACCTGGACTTTGTGACTATTCATAGAGCAAAGGGAAAGGAAGCAGAATACGTATTGTTGCTAGGTTGTATCAAGGGAGAGTTTGGATTTCCCTCTGAGATCAAAGCGGAAAAGTTACTCGAAATTGCAAGAAATAGACAAGAGGAGGGGGAGGACAAACTTGAAGAGGAGAGGAGACTGTTTTACGTTGCTCTAACCAGAAGCAAGAAGGAACTCTATCTATTCACATCTGGCCGAGGAAAGTCTCAATTTATTTCCGAGATTTTTCAATATGTAGGATGACCACAGTTTTGACAAGTCACCATCAGAGGCAATGAAGAGATTCGTCTTCCTGAATACTTTATTTCATTGGGACTGTTGAATTGTTTTTGGTTTTCATTTCCCTGCAACAACCATTGTAAGCGTTGTTCTAACGTTTCGCAGCGCTCTGATTTGATAAGTAATAACTTCCTTGAGCTCCTCCTGAGTTTCGGCCTCTAGCTTTACTATAAAATCGTAGACTCCATACGTGAGATAGACCTCCCTGACTTTTTGAATTGATTTCAACTCCTTGGTCACCTGCGCTTGGGTCCCGGATCCACGTTGATCAGCAGGAACGCCTCGGTAGTCAATTATTGATCTGCTACTAACTGTAAAGTTCGTACGCCCGCTTAATTTCCACGGAATGCAATTTCCAATCGCAGGTCAGGCAGAGAAATTTCTTGTGGGTCGAGCAGTAACTTACTTCTTCGTCAGAATCCGCACATATCACAAAACTCTGAACTTACCATTACATCGCTCGTTTCCCACTCTAAGCTATCATACTGTCTAGTATATACAGATGAATCATTTATCCCCTGTTGAAGTTCAGTTTTGTGGAGACTTCGAAAATCCAAAAAAGTATATTTTTTCAGTGGCGAGTGCTACATGCCAGCTTGCAGATCTGGTGGTTTCGAACCAGCTGGCTCAGAATCCACTAAGAGATCTTCAGACATGCGAAAAAGGTGTCGCCCCGTTTATCCCTGATGCGTCTCGGGGTTTTAGTACTACTACGTCGACCTAAGCTGATCGGCCAGCCTTCCGAAGAACCGTAACAAGTCACGTTTCTGAACGAAGGAGAGTCGCGCACCAGTCATACCCGACCAAATTTTGTCTAGTTCTCCCTTCTTTACTCTAGTCGCATAATTTCGAACTCGATCAAGGAGATGAACGCTCAAATTAGCCTCTGTCACAATCTTCACCATCAGTCCAAAATCAACATCCTTGCTCCTGTCAATGATGATAGAGATGAGATCGACCGCGTCCTTGTCCCTCCCCCGGGGAATTAATTTCAGAATTAGGATTGTCTCTAGGTCGACGATCGGAGCTTTTACTAAGGTAGTCTCCGAATAGAATCCCTTTACTTCCAGACGTTTTGCTTTCTTGAAAAGGGAATGATCTACGGGAAAGTCGTTATTAGTCGATATGTCATGAACCTTTCCGACGCTTATATGAAGGTCAATGAAGTTATCATCATCATTGCTTAGGCGTTTTGTTCCCGCAACGCCAAAATCTGTGTTTCTTATCGAGTAACCTAAACCATTCAAAAGACCCCTTAGTTTTCCCAATGATTGTTTTTCAGCAACGAGATCAATGTCCTTGGTGTATCGGTATCCTCTGGTGTAAGCTGCCACCGCGTACCCCCCTATCAGCATTAGGCCAATGCCCATCTTATGACTCTGATGAAGAATTTTTCCGAGATCTTCCAAGCTCTCTCGTTCAACAATTACCTCATTTTTCTCCTCGGTGGTCACTTTGATCTCACCAGATCTGTTACAAGCTTGGAGAGAAAAGACCGTCTGACGTGCGGGACTACGTTCCATTTGGACGAAATCTCAGAATAAGTGTCGTCCGGAGGTTCAGACTTCTTATCGAATGGGAAATCTAGTCTTACTTTTTTGTCAGCTCTTACCGCGATCTTCTTGATTCTCTTCGGATCAAAGAGGATTCTTGAAGACTCAAAGTTCAGAAGTTCTAGAAGCGTCGCGAGGTATCTGGAGGTGCTATATTCCTCGCAAAGACTTGTCAGTTTATCCCAATCCAATTTCTTTCTCTGCACGATGAGGATTGCAATTACATCCTCTAGGCTGGGTTGATTTTCTGCCAAGCCCAAGACAATGAGAAGCTCAGAAGATAGATACCTGATGCCGCTGATAGTTATGCTGTCCTCGTCAAGTTTCGCGTCATAATCGGTCTTGAGATGAACGTTTATTGTCAACGCTTTTTCAGCTGGCGTCTCGTTTATCGAGATTGCCGTATCCTTGTCCGAGACTAATGCAACCCAAGTCGAAAGCTCATCTGGTAGGACCGATATGTCGACACTGCCTGGCGCTGAATATCTATGGTATTGATAAGCAGCGTATGAGCCGCCAACATAGTAGTGCAGGAAATTGGATGCAGCTTCGAGCTTAGCGCTCAACTCAGAACTCTTTGTCCTTGATTGGATTGCAAACGCAACGGTCGTACTGACGGGATCCAGCAGATTGAAGAGTTTCCTTCTTGAGTCTGCTGGGTCTCTTGTTGCCTGCATATAGCCGGATGATCTGAGCTTTGCAAGCGTTTTGGCGAGGCGCCTTTCATCTGAAATGTCGAGTATTCTAGCTGCTTGAGAAAACCCGAATGGATCTAGCCGCTTCTCGATGTATATCTTAGCATAAGCTCTTGCAAGCCATGGTGGTAGCCACTGCATTCCAGAATACACTCCCTAATGGGGTGTCTAATTATAATAGACTCCTTAATAGGGTGTCTATTCATCTCCTCGAGGTAAAGAGACAATTGATCTGCTGGGCTTTCGGTCGCTGCTTCGATATCCACAACCAGGTTATTTGAGCTGCTAGCTATAATCGGGATTAGCAGAGCTGACGAGATCTTGAAAAGAGATAGCGAGTGCTGGAATTCTGGCAAGAATTATCGTATCAATCTTGCCGAGTTCAGTATGAAGATTAGTTCCGAAACAACGTGAATGCTAGCAGCCAATAGAGGATTCAGTAGCCCAGCGAAGGCAAGAGTTACGCCTATTCCATCCACTGTTACTGTTCCGTAAAAGTTTGTCATTATTGTCCTGTATGCTTTTTTACTGAGTCTCACTACATCCGCGATCTTTTGCAGATCGTTTGTCATCAAAACAATATCCGCCTCTTCGATGGCAACATCAGTCCCCGCTCCCATGCCAATTCCCACGTTTGCCCGAGCCAGGGCGGGAGCGTCGTTAATACCGTCGCCTACCATCGCTACCTGGTGTCCTTCGGCGACCAGTTTTTCGATAAATGCAACTTTGTCTCCCGGGAGTAATGAGGCGTGAACCTCTTCTATTCCGACTTCTTTAGCAACCGCCTTCGCAACTGTTTCGTTGTCTCCCGTGAGCATTATAGTGCGAATACCCATTTGTTTAAGGTCTGTTATCGCTTTCTTGCTCTCTCCTCGTACACTGTCTGATATCGCAATCAAGCCGCAAACTTTGCCGGAGTGAGCTACGAGCACAGTTGACTTCCCATCAGAAATCTTTTCTGATAACAACTGGCTCTCGTTACCTTGTGGAAACCTGACATTCTTTTCCGTCATGAGGACGGTATTTCCCACGATGATTTCCTCACCGCCTTGATCAGAAACTATTCCCTTGCCCGGAACATAATTTGATGATAAATCTGAGCTGTTAGAAAGACGGATTCCCATTTCAGCCGCCTTGTCAGTTATCGCTCGAGCAAGAGGATGATTTGAGTGTCTTTCCGCAATAGCCGCGTATTCCAGCACCTTTTGTTGAGTACAGCCAAAGCCAATAACGTCTGTGACTACCGGTTCTCCGAAAGTGAGAGTTCCAGTCTTGTCGATTACAACCGTATCGATTCTGCTCATCTCTTCAACGTAAGCTCCGCCCTTGACGATCACACCCTTCTTTGCAGCCTTTCCCATTATCGCAACGATAGCAAGCGGAGTTCCCGCCGCAACACCGCAGGCACCCGCAACAACGATGACAGAAAGAGTAGAGGTGAGATTTCTCGTGACAAGAAACGTGATGACGGAAAATCCTATCGCAAACTCAACTAGAAGCGTGGCAAGTCTGTCGGATATTTTCTGTATAGGGGCCTTCTTGTTCTCTGCCTCCTCAACGAGTTTGATAATTTTGCCAAAGACAGTTTCATTGCCGATCTTCTCGGTGCGTACCTCAATAACGCCAGTTTCATTGATACTACCTGCGAATACTCTATCTCCAGGAATCTTTTCTATTCTCGACGACTCGCCGGTTATCGCTGATTGATTGACAAATGCGGAGCCAACGACTATCGTTCCATCGACAGGGATTCGTTCCCCGTCTCTAACGATCACAATATCATTAGGTTGGAGCGATTTTGAATCTACTTCAAACTCTGACCCGTTTCTTCTTACGAGTGCCTTTTTCGGCTCGGATTTTTCAAGCAGAACAATAGTCTGTCTTCCTTGATCAACTGCATAATTTTCGATGTACTCTGAAAGCAATACAAAGAAGGTTATGACAACGGATACGGTAAATTGTCGCAATAGGAGTGAAGCAAAGATAGCTACTGCCATTGACACCTCCATGTTGACATGACCGTGTCGAAGCGACTCAAAGGTCTCTTTGTAAACGGGATAACCTCCGGCTAATGTTGCGATAATAGCAACGATATCAATCGGGAGCAGTATACGCCAAATGCCACTGAAACTTAGGAGGGCTGCTGCACCCATAAGGAAAAGTCGTACAACTTCTAACGACTTGCTATCTCTTCTTGGTTCTTTTTCCTTATTCTTGGCTTCGGGGGTCTCTTTTGCCGGAACAATTTCCAATATTGTCTATGTCCCTACTCACTTCATTAATTTATGAGCACGTCCATGTATAGGATGCATATCTTTAAACATATCCTCCACCCTAGGATGCTGGATGACACCTTCAAGGAAACAGTATACTTTAGGACAGAGATTGTTTCCAAAAGCAATTCGACCTGAACAAGTCTTCGAGCTTTTAGAAGCATTCAAGGATGGAAATGATCGCCTTCGACTGTCTGATCATTCCATCATCTAGTCTTGCGTGCCCCTGATTTCTTATCGATTCTGAACGCTGCTGCAATGTTGGGCCTGCTAAGTGTCGAAGATGGGTTCATCGTTCTGACCGAGCTAGGAGTGAAATTTAAGGCATCACCCATGAACGGAAAAATTCAGATTCTTAGAGAGCGACTTTCAAGTGTAGAACCATTTCGCCCGTCACTTGAATTGGCAAACGAAAAGAGGATCGTATCCTCGGAGGAAATTGCAGATTCACTTGCTAAAGATGGACTTGTTTGGCACGAAGATAAAGAAGTCAATCAGGCCCTAGTGAAGGATCTTCTCTTGAAATGGACAATTCTTCTGGATATGCTTTCCTATGATGGTAGAAGCGGAAGTCATTGGATGTCGCCCCATAAAGCATGATAGGAAATGGACAAGAACAGAATGCTCTGCACTGCCGGTGGTCACTTTGCTGAGCATTTCGAGATCCTCCTCGAAGATGGAGCGGTATTTTTCAAATGTATGAAATGTGGTTACTTGAAACAACAACCAAAGTGATTACGTAAGCCTGTTAACGACTTGTTTGATTTCGAGAAGAGTCTGGTTCATTTCTACATCCTTCTTACCAGTTCTGGCAACACAATCTTCTACGAGATCGTCTACTATCACTTGTATAGCGCTGTCGAGAGCGGCCTTCACAGCCGAGATCTGCTGGACTATCTCGGAATACGATCTACCATCATTTACCATTTCCATTATTCCATGCACATGGCCGTGGATTCTCGCAATTCGTTTGGCCACATCCTTTCTTTTGTGAGAAGACATTATCCTCCCCTGCAGGACAGGAAACTGTATAAAGCTTCATCGAAAAAATGCTCATTTATTTCAAGGAGTGCCTTCATCTGCCTTGAGCGCGCAATCCATCCTAGATGGGTCAGGGAAGGAACCAGCAATAAGAATCGAGCTTGAATGCCAGGAGCTTTCTTACTCCTATCCAAACAGCAAACTTGTCTTCAAGGACATTAACTTGACCACATTTGAAGATGAGCTCGTTGCAATCGTGGGGCCGACGGGAACCGGCAAATCCACTCTTCTCAGATGCTTGGGGGCGTTATTGAAACCAGCTTCAGGACATGTGTATCTTCAAGGAAAGGAGGTCACTCACCCATCCTCGAAGATTTCTCTGATACATCAGTCAATTGCAACTTTTCCATGGATGACTGCCCTAGACAACGTCAAGCTGGCGCTCAAGTGCAAAAAAGTCGACGACAAAGAAGCCACTGAAACCTCTGAGAAAATGCTTGACGTCGTCGGACTCAAAGGAGTTGAGAACGACTATCCCAAGGAAATGAGTGGTGGGATGAGACAGAGAATTGCGATAGCAAGATCTCTTGATGCTTCTCCCGCAATTCTCCTGATGGACGAACCGTTTGTCCATCTGGACGAGATTACCGCAACCGGCCTTAGGAAGGAGATTTATTCTCTTGTTTTCAACCCGGAGAGCTCACTCAAATCTGCGATTCTCGTCTCCCATAATCTGAACGAAGTTGTCGAACTAGCGGACCGAGTTTATGTCATGAATGGCGCGCCGGCAAAAATAACTAATGTGATCAAAATTGAAATTCCAAGACCAAGGTCACCAAAGGATCCAATATTCTTTGAATACGCCGACAAGTTGTATTCTGATTTGAATCTGAAAGAAATCGCGCCGTAGGTGCTCCATATGGATTTACTGCTGATCAGCCTAGCCACTCTAGCGACTATTGGAAGAGTGATGGCCCTGATTGGGCTCTCCATCTTGACCGGATGGTTGCTGGCTTGGCTTGCGATCAAAAGCAGGACTTTTGAAAATGCATACGTACCGTTAGTCAATGCACTCGAATCGATTCCGGTACTGGCTTTTCTTCCAATTGTTCTTGTTGTCTTTGTTTCACGAATAGGCGGAGTCTTTGGAGTTGAAGTATCTGCGGATTTCCTGGTATTCGATGCGGTAGCTTGGAACATCTGGATTGGAATCTATCAGGCTTTCAAGACAGTCCCAGAGAATTTGCTGGAAGTGGCCGAGAACAACAGGCTTGGTTCACTGCGAACTTTACGGCTCCTCTACATTCCGCACTCTATTCCCCGAATATCTTCAAACATTTTCTCAAGTTTTGCAGACGCGTTCTTCTATATTTCAGTGAGTGAGGTGTTCTCGATCACTGTCCAGGGTCAACCTGTGCATTACAAGACGTTTGGCATTGGCACGGTAATAACTCTCGCGACGCAAGCTGGAGATTATCAGACAGTGTATTATTCGCTACTATTCATCGCGATCGCGGTAGTCACAATTACAGCCCTAATTTCGGTCTTCAGCAAGCGCGCAGTCGCAAAATACGGAGTTGACACTGTGGGGGAGATTCACCGCGGACGTCACTATGGGAGATGGCTCGCCTTACATGACCAGAGGCAACGTCTCTCGAAATATACTTCGAGATTAACCGTATACCAGCGTCGTCAGCGTCCTAATCTTGGGGATGAAGACGATGAAATCTCAGTTGAGGCTAGACATCGAAGAGCTGTGATAGCAAAGTGGGTCGCCCTTTCTGCAGGTGCGATCATTCTTGCATACTTGCTCTATTCCTCCATAACGCTAGCTGTTTCCATACCTATTCAACAATGGATGGGATATCTCACAAGCACTCCGTTTCTTCTCTACAACATGGCTGTTGATTATGTGAGAGTGGCAATAATCACCGCCGCATCCCTCCTTGTCGCAATTACTCTTGGCTACTATATGGCCACCCATGCAAGAGCTGGTATGTTGATTTCACCACTGATTCAGGTACTGGCTGCCTTCCCTGCCCCGACTTACTTCCCTCTTATTTACATCGCGACTCTACCTTTTCTGAGTGCGGTACTGCCTACGTTTTATGTAGAGATTTACATTTTCATTCTGGGATTTTTGAGTTGTTTCTATTACATTTTCTTCGATTTCTGGATTGGGGTTAAGGCGATTCCCTCCGAGTTTTGGGAAGTGATGCAAAACCACGAACTTGGGTTCTTTACTAGAATGAGGCGCATAATTTTGCCAGCGACCTTCCCATATTTGGTAACGGGATTATCCAGCACGATTAATAGCTGCTGGGCAGGTCTTGCAATTGGCGAATACTGGTTACTAATATCCCCAAATCATAACCTAATAGCGAGTGTTGGGATGATGAAATACATTAGTCTCAATTTGGCTAATGGAAATATCGGTGCGGCAGCCTGGGTTTCCCTCTTGTTTGCTTTTGTCGTGATCCTTTACGGACTATTTTTTACTAGAAATCTGATGGATCTCGCCCGTAAGAAGTACGTTGTGGAGGAAGGCATCTACGCGGCTTGAACAGCAAAATGCGATCAACTTCAACATAAGGGGAAGATTCCAACTAGCCAAATTGCCTTCAAAGAAATCAGGAGACAATGATGCAAAACTTCTGGAGGGCGATGTCCGAAAGGGGATGTTTCCAGCAGGGATAGAACCCGGACAGTTAATTGAAATTGCGGGAGCGCTTGCGAGACTGGATACTGGTTCCGATGTGGTCAAGCTTAGGAAACTTTTAGGAGCAAAAACCGACGAGATGGAACGACTCATAAACGCTAGTCTGTTGTTGGGTTTTGCTAGAATCCACAACGGCCTTATCTCGATAACGGAGCGTGTGACGGAGGTGAATAGTCTTCCGAGGAACAAGAAGAGACAATATCTAACAGAAAGGCTTTCACTGGTAGCACCCTTCAGGACTGCAGTCGAGGTAGCAGGGAAAAGCAAAAGGTTCTCATCAAATAAAGTGGCCGACCTCCTTTACAAGAGAGAGTTGAGATGGGTTGAGGAAGAAGAGCTGAATGGGTTACTTGTCCATAATATTCTTGTTGACTGGGCGATTTTCAGCGGATTACTAGAGTACGATGGCAGGACTGAGATGTTCGGGATAAAGTCGTAAGTGTCTAAATTTTACCATCCTAATCTATGCTAAATTAGAAGGCCATCCTGTTCGAATCCACGTTTGAGTTACTAGGTGACATGATCGACCGTATTAAAGGAACGTAAAGCCACAGCCAAGCACATGTACGAAGCAATAGACCTGCACCAAAAAACTGTACAGCAGTACTCAAGGATGATGGAGGAAGGCGCGCGCGCTGTGTATGACAAATTGAAGAAAGATGGGTACAATGTCGCCATCGTCCAAAATCCTACCACGTCGCTGGCAGACGACGTTGCTGCCACCAAACGCATTGTTGCCGCGCAACAGGCCCCTGTGGTTCTCGTTGGTCATTCGTACGGAGGAGCAGTGATCACCGAAGCTGGCAACGATCCAAAAGTCGTGGGACTCGTTTATATCACAGCTTTTGCTCCAGACAAGGGCGAATCTGTGAACACTCTCATTGCGAATCCTGCCCCCGGAGCGCCTGTACCTCCGATACTTCCGCCGCAGGACGGCTTTTTGTTTCTTGACAAGGCAAAGTTCCCTGAATCATTTGCGGCCGACGTGAACAAAGAAAAGGTCGCGTTCATGGCCGATTCTCAAGTCCCATGGGGTGTAAATGCGCTAGGTGGAACGATCAGCAATCCGGCGTGGAGGAATAAACCGAGTTGGTGCTTGGTGGCTTCTGACGACAAGATGATCCCACCGCCAGCGCAGTGTTTCATGTCCAAGCGCGCAGGCTCAAATGTTATGGAGTTAGCGGGCAGTCACGCGATCTACGTGTCGCAGCCGGATAAGGTGGCAGAGTTTATCGAAAAAGCGGTAGAGGGAGTTAAGGGGGGTTCAAAATAGCTTTTCAATACTGACGCTGTAATATCTGACTTTCTGGTGTTTTACATTGACCTCTTGAATCTAAAGAATCTAAAACTAGGGAAAGAAATACTTACTCCATCTGCAAAAGAATAGGTTTCCTTTACTAGGTAAATACGTGCGCGAATCCCGTACCGTACCGTACCAGACATTTCGTCCGGGGTTGATTGGTGAGATTTGAGCAGGGATTTACTGGTAAGAAGCCGTCATGGATCGAGAGGAATGCGAATCGAAGATGATCTGCAGCGATAAAACTCCCGAATCATAAGCTCTTTGTTTGTAGTAGACTGATCGATGATCTGTTTGTTCAATTATCTCGATTCAGAGGTGACTCTTAGAAGCAATTGTTCTGTCCGATCTAGCTTTTTGAGAAACTCTTTATCCAGATTGTTTTCCGCTTGATTTTGGTTGTCACAGTGAAGAGGATGATTTGGTAAGCGAAACCGATCGAAATCTTTCATTTTCATTAAACAAACGCTTCGCGATAAGGATTGGAATCCATCTGGGGGATGTCGTTGATTCAGCTAGTGATATTTATGGAGATGCTGCGAATATAGCTTCGAGAATAGAAGGTCTGGCCGAGGAAGGAGGGATCCTAGTCACTAGACAGATCTATGATCAGATTCAGAACAACAAGTTCGAGTTACCTTTGGTAGGCGAGGGAACCAAGAAATTGAAGAACGTGAGCCTTCCCGTCGAAGTTTTCAAAGTTGAATTACCATGGACTAGGAAACAAAACATGGCGATCTCCTCTTTGTCACCTGACTTTAACAGTCTTTGAGTCAATCAATAAGTGAAAGAAGAGTTCGACTAACAAAAGGCGTTCGAAGACGCGTTCTTCAGATCGCGTCACAAAGGGATATCGACCCTACCGAAGTTATCGCGCAAGCTCTTGACATCTACGAGGGTTCTGATTTCCATAAGGAATCGAAGGCCTCGAACTACAAGATAACAGCAAAGTTCTATGAATCAATAGACTTTTTCTATCAATGGCGAGGTTGATGGATAGAAACTTAAGAAGTAATGGAAGTCATCATTTGAATCTTGGGATATTCTCTACTGTTCAAGTCCTGAGAAATAATCGCTGGAATCCTTTTTCGCACACTGTGATGCCGAAAAGAACTCGAACAAGTGTGCCGAAGACATAGAGCGCTAAGGTAGCTCCAAGCATAATCCCGGCGAGTTCTGCGAAATCTCTCTTGAAATGACTTGAGGACATTACCGAGTTGTACCAGCTGAATGAATGCGATTATCACAACGCCTAAGCTTACAGAAGTAGTAATCGCAGCGAGCATATTTCTCGTGAGAAAATAGGGCGTTGCTAAAATTACAGCATTTACGAAATACGATATGCCTGTGTAGGCAGCTGCTAGGCTAGCTTTTCCCTGAAAGCCCTGTTTAGCTTGGGCAAACGCGGCGGATGCCATTGCCAGAGATGTCACGGCTCCCGCTATAATTCCTGCGAGACTCGGGATTACTAATAAATTCGTGTCCGAATCTCGTAGCCAGTTCAAGACGACGAGAGACCTATCAAACTGCTGAAAGTTCCAAACCCAACTCCTGCCAAACAATATCCTTTGTCTTAACGAGGTCACAAATTATCTTCACAAAAAGATACGTAGTCCCGTATTCGTCCGCCTAAACGGCTTTATGCGGGGGTTGGCAATACGCAAAGAAGTAAGCTGACAAAGGATGGCAAAAGTGAAAGATTACATGACGACCAATGTCCCACGGGTAAAGAGTCCTGACACCGTGTTGGAGGCCGTGTTCTGGACAGATAGATCGGCTCTTCACACATTGATACGCTCTAATTGTTGGACAGCTATATGATGCTGTTTTTGGTCGTCAGCTTTTAGGACGTACTTCGTGTATACATTGCTTCACTCCTCTTGAAATCGTCCTCCCTTAATTCCACATCCTAATCTCCTTCGAGGTCCTTTGCAGAAAAATCGTGTGGAAAGTATCGCAGACCAATTCTGGATACTTTTTCGAGATTTGCAATATAGGTCAATTTCTTGCTAACTACTAACGATTTCCTTTCTGTTTTCTGGCTCAAAGCCCATTCCTTGTAGCAACTAAAGAGCCCCGAGGCTTTGATTTCAATCTTAGGGGAATTTTTTCTGGTACTGCGCAATGAAAACCAAAGTATAAATAACGACATCTGTATCCGGTCTCGTTGATGAGAATTTCTTCAACCAGTCTTGGAAAAACGAGAGCGATATCGACTGTATTAATTGCAGTAGTTGTCATCGTCATAATTATCATAGCGGCTGCTGGAGTCTATTTGGCTACCACGAGCAGCTCTAGTAGTTCTAGCTCTTCCTCTTCGTCATCAAGCTCTAGTTCATCGGCCACTATGGGATCCAACGTGACGGTGGCGATGACTGTTTCACAGTCAGGGCAGTACGGCCCGCTGGATGCCGGTTATCTCTATTTCAATGAAGCCTGGCAAGCCTGGGTGAATCAGAACGGCGGTCTAGTTGATCAAAGCGGCGAGCATCATCTGGTGAAGGTCATTACTGCAGACGATGCGAGCTCCGTTTCCACCGCTGATCAAGATTACCACCAGTTCGCCGAGAGTGAGGGTGCGAATGTGCTTGTCAGTCCTTACAGCGCGGATACCGGGCTCACACTTCAGCCGATCGCTCAAGCTGACAAGGTGCCCTTGATCATGGCGGAGGCGAGCACTGCAACGATGTGGAATGGCACGTACACTTGGCAAACTACCGACATGGTGCCTTACTGGTCTGACAGCACGACCACCGCCTGGTCTGCGAGCTATTTTGCGATGCTAAATGCCACGCACTGGGCAAAGACGATCGCCTTCATAGGCTGGGACATTACTTGGGCGATTGATGATTACAACAGCGGGCTCTGGCTCGCTAACCACACTACCGGCCTGACGGTAGATTACCAGCAACTGCTGGCTCCTGGAACAACGACCTTCTCGGAACAGATCAATGCCCTAAAAGCTCTCAACCCACCACCTGACATTGTGTACTGCGCCATCTTCGGCCCCTACTGCGCTTCGCTCATTACACAGGCCGCCGCCGCTGGCTTCTTTCCGAAACAGTGGCACACGATCGAGTGGGGTGCGAGTTTTGCCAGCACCTTACAGGCGGCCGGAGTGAGTACAGACAATATTACAACAGATGTCTTCTGGACGCCATCATTTCACTCCTCTAATGCTGGGACGAGTACTTTCCTGCAGCTCATGACCAACGCGAACCAATTAGCAAAACAAGCCAATTCCACAGGTAATATCGCACCGATTAACTGGTACGACTATCAGAATATCGAGCTGAGGATGATCATCTTTCAGATGATTGCGCAAGCCGTCTCCCAAATCCCGTCGGCCAATTTCAGCACTCCAGTTAGCGAGAATGCAGCCCTGAACTATGCATTGCATCACGAGAATTTCCCGACTATAGCAGGGCAGCTCACCGTGCAACCGCAGGGTTACGGGACGATCGGCCTCGCGACGGTGCAATGGCACGACGGCGACATTGAAACAGTGTATCCGCCGAGCGTAGCCAACGCCAGCTACGTGTATCCATAGCGCAACTTTCAATAATGCCAAACGAGGCCTCGCGAGGCCTGAGCTTTCGTTAATTGATCGGTCTAGCCACGGAAATAGCGCAGTCGATCGCGGACGGCTTGCTCGTGGGGGCGATTTACGCCCTTGCTGCACTAGGGCTTACCCTCATTTTTTCGGTGCTTGGCGTCCTCAATCTGGCCCACGGGGATTTCGTGATGCTCGGGGGCTTCTTGGGCTTCTATGTTACTACCGCTTTTGCGGTCAGTCGTTTCGGCTTTCTCTCGGTTCTCGGAATTCTTCTGATTTCTTTCGTCGCGATTGCCGCGCTGGGAGCGGCCTATGAATTTGCATTAATCAGGCGAATTCTTCGGCGCCCCGCGAGCGAGGTTTTGATCAGTTCGATTCTCGTTACGGTCGGAACCTCGTTCATCATCGAGAATATAGGCTACATCTACATGCCCAAGTTCATTCCCTTCCAGCTTTCCGAATTTACCATCCCGTTGAATCTTGCGCAGCTGACTCTCAACTTCGGAGGGGTCTATCTGGACGGGGTAAAGGTTCTCGCTTTGATTACGGTGGCAACTTCTACGCTATTGCTGTATCTTTTTTCGAGACGTACTTATGTGGGCAAGGCGATGCGGGCCATCGCTCAGAATCGAGAGGCCTCGATCCTGATGGGAGTCAATCTGCAGAAGATCTCCATCCTCACCTTCGCACTTGGTTCGGGGTTTGGAGCTTTGGCAGGAGTGAGCATCGCGATGACGAATAACTTGGACCCGGGGTTTGGGTTGCCCTACACGATCTCCCTTCTTTCAGTAATGGTTCTCGGAGGCACCCGATCGTACTGGGGCCCGCTCATCGGCGGCTTGGTGATCGGGTTTGTCGAGATCTTCATCCAGGCTCCCTTCTTGAATCCGTTGAACCTCCCCGGAATCCAAATCACGAACTTGGAATATTGGTCACCGGCGGTTGCAATAGTTTTCCTGATTTTGGTGCTGATGATAAAGCCGACGGGCCTTTCTGGGACCGGAAGCGGGATCAAAATCTAAGCGTGCAGAGCCTGATCAAATGGAATTTCTTCAATTAGGGCGCATAGTGAAATATTCTAGAGATCATCCGAGAACAGCTATCCTCGCTGGTATCTTTCTTGTTCTAGGTTTTCTTGCCCCGATCACAACAGGCAAGTACGTGATCGATGGTGTGCTGGATTTTTTCCTGATCTATCTCGCTTTGGCGATTGCCTATGATCTTCTTGGGGGCTTTGCGGGCTATGTAAATCTGGGCATTACTGTTTTCTTCGGGGTTGGAGCGTACGTCTTCGCGATCCTATTTTACGTAGAACATACGAATTCTTTGGTCTCCCTGATCGTGTCTGCTCTGGTTTGTGGAGGACTGGGCTTTCTCGTGAGCTTCCCGATGTTCAGGCTCAAGGGCTTTTATTTTGCAGTGGCGACTCTGTCGCTTGTCCCCTTGGGCCAGTACGTGGTTCAGGCGCCAGCACTGGACAAGTGGACCAACGGCGTCGGAGGGATCAATGGCATTCCAGGGAACTATATCGAGTCGTACTATGCCATTTTTCTCTTTGCGATATTGGCAATTCTAGTCGCGATCGTCATATACCAGTCCAGCTTCGGCCTGAGCTCTGACCAGCATTCGGGAGGATGAGGAGATCGCGGAATCCTCGGGAATCAACACCCGCAGAGTCAAACGTGTGGCTTTGATCATTAGTGCGGTACTTGCCGGGATAACCGGATGTCTTTTCGCCTGGTCTCAGGGAACGGTCCTACCTGATGAGGTATTTTCTCTTTATCTCGCTTTCATTCCCGTGACGTTTGCCTTGTTCGGCGGAACGGGCACCATTCTGGGACCGATAATAGGGACAGGGGCGTACAGTCTCCTGGATTACCTCATCCGTTCGGGACCCATTCAGAATTCGTCTTTTTCCTTTCTCAGTTTGTACGAGCAGGCCATAGTAGGAATCTTCTTGATCATCGTGGGTCTCTTTGCACCTGACGGCCTGCTGGGTCTATTCAAGAGGACGTACCGACGGAGGCGACTTTCCGTTCTTAAAAAAATTACAGTCCCAGATACGCCCGTCTGACAAATTCGTTGTTCAATAATTCGACGCCGGTTCCAGAAAGAGTGATGCGACCGTTTTGCAGCACGTACGCGGCATCGCAAATTTTTAGGGCTCTTCCCGCGTCTTGCTCCACTAGCAACACTGTCAATGCCTCTTCATCCCGCAGTTTCTTAATCGTCGCAAAAATGGAATTGGAGATCAAGGGCGACACACCAGCAGAAGGTTCATCCAGCATCAAGAGCCGTGGAGCTTGCATGAGCCCCCTACCAATGGCTAGCATTTGGGCCTCGCCGCCCGATAGCGTCCCGGCTCTCTGGTTCGCTCGCTTTTCCAGAATAGGAAAAAGCTGGTATACCTTTCCAAGTACTTTATCGTGAAGCGGGCGGGCGTGCTTGGCATAAGACCCCATGTCCAGGTTCTCTCGAACCGACATGTCGGGGAAAATGCCACGCCCCTCAGGGACGTAGACTATTCCTGAATTGACGATCTCTTCTGCAGAGCTTCTGGTTAGCGGTTTTCCTTCGAGCATTATCTGCCCGGAGAACGTTTTGAAAAGCCCAGCGATCACTTTGAGGGTCGTTGTTTTTCCCGCCCCGTTCGAACCCACAAGTGAAACGATTTTTCGGGCTTCCACTGAGAAGGAAACGCCCCAGAGAACCTGCACATCCCCGTAAGAGAAGTTCAAATTCTCAAGCTGGAGCAAGGGCATTTCTTTTTGAATCGTCATGGTTGGAATAAGATTCTCCGAGGTACACTTCGATCACTTTATCATTGGACAAAACATCCCTTGGGGATCCTTCCGCCAGGATCTCCCCGTGATGCATTACTACTACCCTAGAGCAAGCGGAGCTGATCGCTTTCATCACATGCTCCACGATCACAATCGTCAGTTTGTTTTCAGAGTTCAGCTTTTTCATCAGATCTACAAATTTCGAGATCTCGGTGGGATTCAATCCTGCCATCGGCTCGTCCAGCATCAGGATCTTGGGGTTCGCGGCGAGCGCTCGGCCTACCTCGACCAGTTTGCGCTCTTCAATCGGGAGCTCCTTGGCTAGAACGCTCTCTCGGTGCCGAAGTTCCAGCAAGTCCAGAATCTCATCCACTTTTTTTTCGGCATTCTGACGAACTGTAATCCTTCCGTAGATGGCACCAACCTTGACATTCTCTCTTACTGTATGGTTCAGGAAGGGACGGACGCTCTGATAAGTCCGAGAAATTCCCAGCTTGCAGATCGAATGAGGTTTTAACTTGCTGATGTTGGTGCCTTCGAAATAGACTTCACCCGATTCTATTTTTTCCATACCAGTAATTAGATTGAAAACTGTGGTTTTTCCCGCTCCGTTGGGCCCGATTAGACCGACGATCTCGCTGGCAGCTACAGAAAAGGACACATTGCGAACTGCGACCAGACCACCAAAATCTTTGGTCAGGTTTCGGACTTCGAGAAGCTGACTCATCACGGCTATCCTTACCTTATCCCATAATGAATTATCAGAATAAGGCTATCTGACCATTCTTCAGTTTATTTCGGAGGAAAATAAGGACTGGTGAACTGTAAAATTCTTTTCGACAAGCCCACTTTGTGAAAGGACGTGGGATGCTTAAGCACTGGTTCGTAATGGGGAGCTGCAACGAGAAAGACAACTGAAACAGCAATTTTCACTAGATTTTTGAATCACATTTAGTTTTCTGTGTTTGATCGATATTCCATATCCTTTTGACGAAAAGTGGAGGACTTCCTTGTCCCGCGGAGAAGGGATGGGATGATGGCTACCGTGTTGACAACAGCAAGAACCAGATATACGATATGCAGGCCATCGGAGAATTCGGCCCTCACCGACAGACTTAGGGCAATCGGGTTTATCGAAGCTATCATATTGGTTATTAGCGAATACGGCACCTTCAGCTCCATCAGCAGTATCGCAACATTGAAGCTCAGGGTATATCCGACGTTGTAAAATGTCCCCCTAAGCGCCGAGGCCACCCCGCGTCTTTCTGCGGGAACCGAGCCCATAATCGAACTGATGTTGGGCGACGAGAATAGACCAGCACCAGCACCTGCTAGAATCAGAAGTGTAGCGATGTAAAAATAAGACGTGTTAACGGACGCTCCTGAAAATAGAAGCAATGCCAGGCTGGTGACCGAAAGTCCCAGAGTTGTGAAAGGCACTACACCGTACTTGTCAGAGAGTCTCCCGCTGAGTGGGCCCGTCAGAATGAATCCTAGGTCGAAAGGTAGCAGAGCCAGCCCCGCATGGAGAGGCGATAGTCCCAGAACGAGTTGCAGGTACAGACTAACTACCAAGATGAATGCGCCGGTCGCGACAGCGCTAATCATCTGAGCTATATTGCCGCCCGTGAACTCTCTTATGCCAAGCAGCCTCAAGTCGAGTAGGGGATTTTTGCCGTGATGCTCGATAAACACAAAGGCGACTAGAGATACAATTGTCGAAACGCTCAATCCTATGACGACAGTATAGTCAACAAACCCGTATGCCGCGAAGGTAAGTGCTAGAAGCATTGACGCAATGAAGATAGTGAAGTCTGCAAAGCCCGGCCAGTCCCACGACGCCCTCCGCTCTGACTTGCCGACCTCATGCAGCCTTCTGAACGCCCAAACTGTCCCAAAGACGCCGACCGGGATGTTAATGTAAAACAGATACCTCCAATCGAGAATCGCCAGAATCAAACCGCTCAGAGTGAGTCCTGCGACCGAGCCCACCCGAAAGGCAATCTGGTTGATTCCAAGTGCCGTCCCCAGCTGGTTGTGTGGAAAGGAGTCTGTAATGATCGCCGCACTATTTGCAAAAAGTGCGGCAGATCCCAATCCTTGGAAGATCCTGGCAGCAATGAAAGCGTTCGGCTCACTTGAGGACGCGGTGAGTAAGGAACCGATTGTGAATATCGTGAATCCCAGTGAGTATATCTTCACTCGACCGAACAGGTCACTGACCCTTCCGATGAAAAGAAGAGCAATCGTACTACCAATGGTGTATGACTGGGTGAACCAGATAGCTTGTTCTGCATCTGCGTGTAGTGCCGACGCTACCGCCGGGAGACCAATTACAACTATTCTCCCGTCGATTCCGCTCATCAGGACTCCGACGGTGGTGACTGTGAGAACAGTCCACTTATACTGTATTGACGATCAAGCTGAGAGCTAGTTGAAGTCTATTTTTCCTTTTTATCAAAGAAAGCATTTGTGGCAATGTAAGCGCATGCCTGTTCCGTACCAATGTTAGCGCAACCGACGATCGTATTGCTATCAAAACCTACCTCGTTCGAAAATCAAACCTCCTTGCTGAAGGAAGTGTTAGGGAAAACGCAGAGAATTGTTCAGAATGACACTTCGAAATAAGGATCAAATAACGGGTGCTCGCAATCAGTCTAGAATTAATTATGATCGGGGAGAAGATCTAGAATTTCTGTTCAAACGAACGAAGGATCGAACATCAATAGGATCATTTTTTGAATCAAGGAGTCTTCTTGACTGAAATATCAGGCATTTTCGAAAAATGTTCAAAGCTTTTTGTAATCATAGAGAGTTCAAAATCCGATACAAATTTCTCGAACCAACTCTAACAAGTTGATCACCTTGGACATTGATAACAAGGACAACAAAGATCCCATCATTCTGAGGGTGTCAAACCTGCAAAAGATTTACGGATCGAAGACGCGGGCCCTAGATGGAATCGACCTTGAGGTAAAACGGGGAACTGTCTTCGGCTTGCTTGGACCAAACGGCGCAGGGAAAACAACTCTGGTGAGGATCGTTTCTACTCAGCTTATGCCCTCTGGAGGATTTGCAACGATAGCCGGACACGATGTGGTAAAAGACCCGAAGATGGTTAGGCGCATGATTGCGATAGTGCCTCAAGAGGGGAGGCCGCTTCTGCTTCAGACTCCCTACGAGCATATAGTTACCTACTTGGTTTCCCGCGGCCTTGATTTCAAAGAGGCTAGAGCTAGAGCGGAGAAAACTCTCGATTCTCTCAACCTTCGTTCTTGTAGGTACACGATATGCGGGAGTCTCTCGGGGGGCTTGAGGCAGCGAGTTCTGATTGCAATGGCGATCAGCTCAGAAGCTGAACTCCTTGTTCTGGACGAGCCGACCATAGGTCTTGATCCGGTTGCAAGGGTAGATGTATGGAATCTCGTGCGGCGTTACGTTGCGACTGGAAAAACAGTCCTGCTAACTACGCATTACATGGATGAAGCCGAAGAGTTGTCCGATAGCCTTGCAATCATAAACAAGGGAAAGGTTATCGCAAGAGGTAGCCCGGTAGAGATAAGGAAGATGCTCAACGCAACCCATACAGTCATCATAAAGACCTCGCAAAACAATCTGTCCGAGTTTGAATTGTTTGGAAGGACTCTTCGGGCAGGCACAGGAGTTCGAGTTCTTACGAATCAAGAAAAAGCCTCCGAGCTAGCCTCCATTTGCATGAGAAAGAACCTCGAAGTCTCAATCAGGCCTTCTAGTCTGGAAGACGTCTTCATAAGTGAAGTAGGGAATCAAGCTGAGTCTGAAGCAACAACTTAGGGCAGTAGTGGCTCTCGTCTGGTTCGACGGCGTCCTTCCCATCAGGAGGTCTCCGTTCAGTCTCGTCAACTTTATTGTTAGTCCGCTTACAATTCTCTTCTTCATCTACATATTTGCAGGCCCTCAGAAGGTCGTATTTGCTCTAGGTGGTGGGCTCATCGCCGTCATTGTCGGGAGTTGCATAGTCTTGGAAACCGAGGCGGCTTTCATAAGGCTCGAAGTCAAGCTCCAGGATATGTTCGTCTCCTCACCACTCTCACCGGTTACATACGTCTCTGGTCTCTCGATCGCCCAACTCTGCAATGGCCTCGCAGGAATAGCTCTTTTTTCCGCGCTATTGGGACTTTATGTTCATCTGACATTGGTCGGAGGAATTGAAATTGCGATCGCCGCTATCATAACCTGGGCGTCTATCTCGGCTCTCGGATTCATGATCAGCACTTTTGCCCGCGACATTAGAGACCTTTGGGTCTACGCACCTCTATTGAATGTCATGCTTTCTTTTCTTCCTCCGATTTTCTACCCAATAAGCTACATACCAGAATCGTTCAGATTTCTTGCTTACTTGGCTCCAACGACTTACCCGGGACAGATCGTACAGAAAGCCGTCGGTCTCGTAAATTTGAGTCAAAATTCTCTTCTGTTAGATTTGACTGGTGGAGTTCTGTACACTTTTCTTCTGATCGGTCTCGCAGCGAAGCTTGCTAGGTGGCGGCAAAGCTAACAGCTATTCTCAAAGAAATAAAGCGAATCTGTTCAGGACACTGAGAACTGGGTCAAACAATCGAACACTATGGAGACATCACATCTGAACATTGAGCAGTTTAGTCTCTCAATTACTTCACTGGGATTACAAGCCGCATGAAAAGAGAGGACTAGGCGTGAGTAAAGAAATTAATCCGTATTAGTGACTCTTGAATATTTTGGGAAACAACGATCCAAGTTGGACCCCGTGGCATCGAAACGTCTATTCCGTACATACTTGACAAAAAGACCCCGGGGAAATTATCCTATCAAACCTAGCTACCAGTTCTCAATAGATATTTATCAGTGTCATATTTCAGTAATTTTGATTGAATGTCAATAGTCCGCCCAAAAATGTTCCTATAATTAACAGGGAACTCAATGGCAGATTGTTACCAAGGATGATTACTAACATAATCATATTTCGCAATGAATCGTTTAGAGTAGTGACCATAGAGAGATGGTAAGTCGTACAGTAATAAGACCTGTCGTCGTGTTGTCGTGTGTTTCTTAATCCACTAACTGCTCATCGGATCGACTCTGGTTTTCGTAGTCCTTTTGGAGACCCGGTGAGAGCAAAAGGAAAGCAAAACCGACAACCAACGACATCACTCCGACCAGAATCCAAGCTCAACTCGGCCTGAAGAAAAACACGCTGAAGCTCAATGGTCCGAAGAAGCTTGCAAGTGAGCGGCCTGAGCTAGTAACGGCGGCATAGTATCCCTGATAGGTTCCTCTGTTCCCGGATTTAGAGAAAAGCGAAAGTACTGTTTGAGCCGGAACGGTTTGAAAGATTTCTCCGAGAGTGACGATGAAAGTGACGATTTCCATCTGAAGAAAAGTGGTGGATACCGAAGCTACGAAGAACGCAACTGCAGCAGCTATGGAGGAAGCAATCATTGGCATGACTAGCGTTCGGATCTTTTTTCGATCAACCTCGTAAGTGGAAGCTGAAGTATCACGATTACAATGCCATTGGTTGCAAAGAGGAAGCCTATCTGTTCGTTTGAAAAGCTGAAGAAATCCTGCGACGTAAAGAGAAAGCGGAGTTGTCTCGTAGCCGACTATGAGAAAAGAGGCGAGAGTGAGGACTAGAAAAACAATCAGATTTTTGTCTTCCCTCCAGTTGAGAAACCTTTTCACCGGTTGAGAAAGTTTTGTACGACTCACGATGGGACCTCCTTCTATCATAAACAGTGTGATTAGTCCGACGACTACGGCGGAAGCGGCGCTCAGCAAGAATACGGTCGAATAACTGTAGACCTGGGCGAGTATTCCTCCAAGTGCCGGACCGATTGCAAATCCGAGATTTCCTCCTATGGCAAGTATGGAGAAGCCCGTTCTTACATTGCCCGTACTTTCGCCTGACACGATCGCGAAAGTTGCTGGCTGCGAAAATGTCCTTACAAAGCTGAATATTGGATAAAGTAGAAGAATGATTTCGACGCTCGATCTAAACTGTAGAGTTAATCCGAGAACGATTGAAGCTACAATTGAACTCCCATATCCTGTCAGCAAAACCCGCTTGGGCCCCAGCGAATCGGTCAATCGTCCGCCAATCAACTGACTTACAAGTGTGACTAGTCCTGTCGCAAGGTAGGCCAACCCGATGATCGAAAGTGGAACATGCCTTGCGACTTCGAGGTAAACGGCCAAAAACGGCATCGTCGCAGACCAACCGAGAGAATTCAGAGTTCCGAGTACGAATACTATCCAGATCTGTCTCGGAAGCTGCATCATTTTTTTGTACTTCTTTATTCGTAAATTATCAAAATTAATCGCCTAAAGCTCGAAACTATTGTGAGCTTTCAAATCTCAATTTATCAGGATTATCATGTCCATGTTCGATTTCACGCACGATCTATGGAATCTTCTTATTTGGGAAAACGATCACTGCACAAAATTATCTTAAAGCTGAGAAAATGGGTAATATCCTAAGCGATCCAACGATATTGGAGGGAAACGCTGAATGAAAAATCGACCATTGCGGCTTGCTCTAAATTTGTGCATAGTAACGTAACTTTCTGATGACATTTGTGGGACTAATTTTTGTTTTAACTTAGGAAAACCTGGCCGCATGATTGTTGAAAAGTCGATTCTACGAAGTTGCTGTAAGCGGATCGCTTCGGCCTAAGATCGAATAACTTGGCCAGCTAACGTTGTGTTCGACAGGCACTAAAAATCTACATTTCAACAATCATAGGCGAATAGACATTTCCAGATTTGATATACTCTTATCAGATCGCCCAATCGAACATCCTGCACGTCATAGTCTGAGAAATCTGGGTTGGTCTGGAAATGATAAACAGCTTTCATGCATTCCGGGGCAGAAAAATTCACACGCCTTTGATTCTGAATTAGGCTTGGAATAAATGGTGAATTGGATATTTGCCGTATCCTGGAAGCCATATTGGCTGAGCTGCGATCCCCGAGGGATTGTCTGCTCCGGCGTTTGCGACACGACTGCGAAATTCAGTTCCGGACATTTACCTGCATCACCGTTTCAAAGTCTCTTGGTTGAACTTTTTGAGGTTTCAAGAGCAAGAATCCCCTCGGGGTTGCATAGATAATTGGATCGTGAGCCTTGACAAGACTCATGAAGACGTCCATGTGGCCTGACCTTAGCATTTCCATAACATTGTAAGCGCAAATTCCTTTGGCGGAAAATGAAAACTTTCTGTGCAGCGCCTTCTCATAAGATATCATCTCCTCCACCTTGTCATGTTGGAAAAAACAGGACATCTCTGCGGCAGCTCTCAATCCAGAAAGGCCGCGTTCTTTGTAGGAATCCACGAGACTTGCGAATTTGCCAATGATGGCAGGTATGTTCAATTCTCCGTTTACGATGTAAACGTCGTCATAATTGGCAATTGTCAATCTTTGGTTTCCCTTGACAGTATTAGCTTCTAACCCAAATTGTATCATCTCGCTGCGAATCTGCTCCGGGCTTTCCTCTGAACACACGTAGGCTAAGCCCTGATAATTCTGACCAAATTTCAGATGACTGAATAGAAGTTCGCGTTTAGACTCTTGATTATCATAGAAGAGGACAGCATGCGTCCCAGCATCAAATTCCTTCAGAAAATCGCTGACTTCCTGGTTCAGCATCTTGAGATCGTAATTATTTCTAATTGGTTGTATTTTGCCTTCAGGCTTCCAGCTCTGGATTTGGGATACTTATCTTTCAAAATCACTAAAGACAGGCTTTACAATTAAGAAAAAGTGTGCTGGCACTGGCTGCAGATTTTTCCCCACAGGAGAGCGGTCGATATTGCATCCCGTGGGCATGAACACGTGCAACAGCCCGTCTCGGCTGTAGATGATTCGTTAGGAAAGTCGCTACGTTTCTCACACATAGAGAGCGATTAACCTGTCTTATATCTTCACAAGTTACTTCGCAGGATAAGACGGTACTTGCCGGTTCGCAGAAATCGGCGAATCAAAGTCCACTGAAATATCAAGACTGCGAAACGCTGACAGGAGATTGAGTCATCCAAAGACTTGACTGCAGGACTTTAGAGGGAAAGGGATGACCGCAGTTCTGACAGGTCACCATCAGAGGCAATGAAGAGATTCGTCTTCCTGAATACTTCATTTCATTGCGGCCGGTGAATTGTTTTACTTTTCATTTCCCTGCAACAACGATCGTAAGTATTGTCCTAACGTTTCGCAGCGCTCTGATTTGATAAGTAATAACTTCCTTGAGCTCCTCCTGAGTTTCGGCCTCTAGCTTTACTATAAAATCGTAGACTCCATACGTGGGATGGACCTTCCTGACTTTTTGAATTGATTTCAACTCCTGGGTTACCTGCGCTTGGGTCCCCGGATCCACGTTGATCAGAAGGAACGCCTCGGTAGTCAATTATTGATCTGCTACTAACTGTAGAGTTCGTACGCCCGCTTAATTTCCACCGAATGCAATTTCCAATCGTAGGTCAAACAGAGAAATTTCTTGTGGGTCGAGCAGTAACTTACTTCTTCGTCAGATCCGCACATATCACAAAACTCTGAACTTACCATTACATCGCTCGTTTCCCACTCTGAGCTATCAACTGTCTACTATTTACAGGCGAAGCATTCTTCTCCTGTCAAGGCTCCTTTTTCTGGAGTTTTCGATAGTCCAAAGCATATTCCTTCAGTGGCAGAGATTGAAGGGCCTATAGTGGAATTAGAATGGAAGAAATCGCACATGAGAAGATCTTCAAGTTTTAGCTTGAAGTGCCCTCCACAGATCCGACCGAAGTCCGGTTGGTAAAATGGGAAAGACATCAGCTTCTATTGCATAAGACGCAAGTCCTTATATAGTATTTTACTCTTATGAAATAATGCTATGAAAGAACCGATGCCCGATTACGCCCTTACTAAGGACGAAATAGCAGCAACAAGAACAATTTCCCACCAGCGTAAGCTATCGATAAGTGAGCTGCAAAAAGACTACGCTCATCAGAGGGCTGGACATCACGGGTAATCAAAAGCCTCGAGGACAAGGGGATCGTGGAGACGAGGAGAGAGGGAATGAAGAAGACAGCTGTGATAGCTGAAGCAAACTATGCCCAGCTTCTCTCTGAGTTAGTAAAAGCCGAGCCTTACGTGCCTTGGGAAAAAGTGCTTTCTTATTCTAACATGGCTGTACTTCTTACAAGAACGACAGGAGAAAGTGATTTTGAAAGAGGGCTGTCTGACACAACAAAATGGCGTGCGCAACGAAACCTCTCAATGCACGGCCTGATTCCAAAGAATACCAGCAACAACACTACGCTCAACTCGAGGATAAGCCACTTTGCAAGAGAGTATGCCGATCATATTACTAGACAGTTTGCAGAGGAAATCCTGCCTTCAAATGCAGTCGTATTATGGCAGAAAGGATACAGCTTTCTTTTCAAAGTAAGAAAGGGGGATGACGAAGATGGGAAGAATATTCCAAAGCACTTCCTTAGAACAGCTCTGAGCGTCTACGCCGAATACGAAATACAGTTGTTCACCAATGAGACGTATTACTATTACTCGCCAGGTGGCGCAAAGCTATCTTTGGATGATATAGTTCTTCATACGCTGATGATTGACCCGGGAAGCCAAACTTATGCGATCTACGCCTTACTCCTCATTCTTAAGAAGTACAAAAAAATGGACTTAGAATCGCTGATGAAAAGATCGCAGAGATACAATTTGACTAGGGACGTAGAAAATATTGTTCGCTATATCCACTCTAAAGGCAAGGAGCGCGTATGGCCACTACCAAGTTGGGGAGAGCTCAAGGAACAGGCTAACGTTTACGGAATAGAAATTAGGAGTTACGCATTTGGCCGAAAAGAATTTGGCCAGGATTGTTTCTCTGGTTCATCAGACGCTGCATGAACCCTCCAAAATGCGATGACAATGACTACATAGACTTCCTGATAGCATCCCAGAAATCATTCGCTTGCACCGAAGCTGCTAGATGTCAGCCTGATGATGATGCAGGAGTCACGCCGCCAGCACACGATAGCTTCACCCGCCTTCTGGAGAGACTGCCTGCGGATACAGAAGCGCTCTGGGATGAGGCGAAGAGGATCATCGCCGTTACTGCGGGAGGAGTACTGATAGTCGATGATTCAACTCTGGACAAACCGTACGCGGAGAAGATGGATTACGTCACGTACCACTGGAGCGGAAAACACCACAGTGTGGTGAAGGGGATAAATCTCATCACAACACTATGGAGCGATGGTAACGCCCTCATTCCATGTGACTTTAGACTCTACAATGCGTCAAAAGACGGTCTCACCAAGAACGATCACTTCCAGGACATGTTGTTGGTTGCAAAGCAGAGAGGGATGGAACCAAAATACGTCCTCTTTGACAGCTGGTACTCGAGCATGGAAAATCTGAAGCTCATCGCAAGGGAGCTCGGGTGGCATTTCTTCTGCCGCCTCAAGGAGAACAGGCTCGTCAATCCAACGGGCAGAAAAAAAGGAAACAAACCAATCAAGGACGTGGAGATCCCGCCTGAGGGAACCACGGTTCATCTCATGGGATTCGGAATGGTCAGGGTGTTCAGGACAGCCTCCAAGAAAGGAGACATTGAACACTGGGCTACCGATGACGTTGGGATGAATGAGGAAAAGAGAGATGAACTCTCTGACCAAGGATGGGGAATCGAGGAGTACCACAGAGGAGTCAAGCAGTGTTGTGGCATTGAGAGGGCTCAGGTCAGGAAGGCGACATCCATTCTGAATCACATCCACATGTCAATAAGGGCGTTCATACGTCTAGAATTGTGCAGATTGATGACCGGGATAAGCTGGTACGAAGCGAAGGCGAGAATCGTCAGAGATGCGATAAGGAGCTGACATTGCACACCCAATCTATCTTCTTGGGTCAACCGCGTAACTCCTAGAAATTAACGTTGCAAAATAGACGACAAGAATTCAGTCAAGAGTACATAGAAAATGAACTGAACAAGCTTGAGAAGGCTCTTGAGAACCCTCTCAAGATCTACGTAGCCGGAGGCTTTGTCATGGCAACAAATGGACTCAAGGCCGGAACAAAGGACATAGACATCGTTGTGGAAAATAGAGCCCAATTAGAGATGCTGATTACGGCATTGCAGAACTCGGGTTACAGATCCCTGCCAATCAACTCGATGACGAAGGATTACCAAGACCTTTCTGCACGAATCTATGAAAATGATGATGGGTTCCGATGGGATATTTTTACTAAAGTTGTCGCAAACAAGCTCGCGCTGACAAAGAGCATTCGGTCGCGCTCAAAACTCTCTCGCAGCAAGACAAAACTGTCTTTGTCCGAGTTGTCAAAAGAAGATATATTCTTGATGAAAGGTGTGACCGACAGAGACCGGGATCTTGATGACATGTCTCTGATCGCTAGGTCAGGCGTAGACTACAAAACTGTATTCGAAGAATGTATAATCCAGTCTGATAGGAGTGGCAAATTATGGGAGATGGGGCTGTATGAAAAGTGTAACGAGCTCAAAGAAAAATACGGAATAAATGTTCCCATCGCGAGAAAGCTTCGAAAGGTTGCCGAGGAGAAGATGCTCGTGAAGCAAATTAACCTGGCCGACATAAGTTCATAGACACCTGTTGGTCAGAAGGAATTTCTTCATGTCAAGATGCGAGCAAAACCTTCGCGTTCGATAGTATTCTGCCAGGATTGATTTCAGTTCTTTCAATGACGTCGGAAAGGTTGGAAGCCTTGAGAGATCCTTCTCACCCTCGCGCCAACACTCCTCCATCATGTTGAACTCTGGCGAAGCTGTCGGGATCCATCTGACTCTGAGAGTCTTCCTGTTCTTACCCAAATAATCAGTTACGATCCTGGTTTTGTGGTGTTGCCTTGCTTTGTCAAGGAAGAGATAGAGTGATCCAAACTTCCTGTGCACCTTCTTCAGGTAGTCGAGGAATGTCTCGCCATTGAATTTCTCGTACTGCCTGAAGATTTGTGTCCCGTCCAGGCTGATCGCTCCAAACACCACGGTGTTGCCGTGCGAGCCTGACACAATCCGAATCGGTCGAATCCCTTTGACCGCCCACACCCTTTTGGTTTCTATGTTCTGGACGAAGATTGATTCGTCTTCGGATGCTACGGTGAAGCCTTCCGGGATATTCCTGAGGAGTCTTGCGGTCCTTTTTTAAATTCGAGCCTCTCTTCGAGGGAAGCCTTGTGAAGTAACCTCTTGTCAGGGACAATTGCTCTCACTCCCCACTTCTGCATCAACCTGTAGATGTGTCTCTCAGTGTATGCCACGTCTGCTTCCTTGCGGATCATCTCCCTGACCTCCTTCACGGTCCAGCCGCATTCGTTCTTCACGACCTTCCTCTTCACCGCAATGAACTTGTTGTGATCGAGCTTCGGAGGTCTCCCGCTCCTTTCCATCGTCTTGAGTCCTTCTAGCCCATCTTTCTCGAAACGTCTAAGCCACGGTGTCGTCCATGATTTGTGCCGGTGAACTTCCCTTGCTACGTGCGACGCCGGGACACCCTCGTACTTGACCTTCAGAACGAGGAATATCCTCTTGCTTACGTTTGCGTCCCTCTCCTCTCTATAAGCCTCTTCAACAATCTCCTTCGGTGCCTGTAATCGAGACATACAACCTGAGATAGGAAGGGAAGTTGGCCAAAAATGAGAATGTCTAGGTCTGTGGCCCTTTCAGTCTAATAATTTATGTCGGCCAGGTTAGTTCGGCGCTGAAAGACGGCGGTAAGACTCGAGCAGATCTTCTAACGGCACTGAATGGGAAACTAAAACCCAGGGACATAGAGGCAGGGCTGAAGATTCTCAGTAAGCAAGATCGAATTCGAATCTCAGATGATGGAAAAATTACATTGATGCATTAAGGTCAGAATCACGCATCAGCGATCCATTTTCGCGAAAGGACTTCTGTCTTCGGCTTGCGACGAAAACGGTCAGAGGTCCATCAAAATCTCATCTTTAACTTAGGTTCAAATCCACAGCAACGAGAGAACGAAAAAAGTAAGCTCAAATTGAAGGATCAATACTATCATTTGAAGTTAGACGACCTCCTCCGAGAAATCTATTCCAGATATCCGGCGTATGCAAAATCCAGTATCTACCAATTCTGAATATTGCCTGATCCACAAGTCGCGACAATCCCAAATTATCACAAATAACGGGCCTGCGGGGCCCCAACCCACGACCCTCAAAATCAGGTGTCGGTCAAGAATCCCACCGGACTCGAACTCACGATCCTCAATTGAGTTGGGCCGGGAATAACGTTAGGCGTCGCAAGTGCGAGTCTTTCGGTGCTCCATACCACGACCCCTAACTCTGTGGGCACGATTTTGACGAATGTGTCGTTACCAAGTCCCTCCGAACCCATATCACGGTATTCGAATATTGGCACAGTATCATTCTTCTGTTAAACCATACTGTTGAGGTCCTCTTGCGCTATTTCCAAATTGGCTGTTCAAGCTCGGAAATATTCCTCTCCTAAAGCTCGGCTTAGTACTTAATTACTAATTTATTCTTTATTTTCTTTGGATTTATGCCGGACAAGATCGTGAGACTAGGACTCATCGGCTGCGGGTTCATGGCCGGAGAGCATCTGAGACATCTGCAGCTCCTCGAGGATTGCAAACTTGTATCAGTTTCGGACGTGGATCCAGCTGCGATTGAGAGGCTGAAGAAGATCGCACCTTGGATCGATGGGGTGCGTGAATTCAAGGACTATCGAGACATGATAGCCGCTGGCGGTCTCGACGCAGTCATCATAGTTACACCACACTCGCTTCACCACGAGCAAGCAGTTTCCGCGCTCCAAAACAATCTTGACGTCCTGATCGAAAAACCCATGGTCTCACGTGCCGCGGAAGCGAGGGAGATCGCGCATCTCGCAAAGACGAAACAGAAGCTCGTCATGGTCGGTTATCAGAGGCATACCGAGCCCACCTACGAGCATGCTCGGCAGGTTATCGCCAGTGGTGAATTGGGTGAGCTCCACTACATCAATGCAATTCAGACCCAGGGATGGTTCAGAGACAAGCTCGGGACTTGGAGGACCGATCCAAAGTATAATGAATTAGGATACATTGCAGACTCTGGAAGTCATCTAATCGATGCGATACAATGGATCTCTGGTTCTGAGGTCGAGGAGGTTATCGCAAGGACTGATAACCTGTCTTCGGAAGTTCCCGTAAACGCAACCATATTTCTGAGATATAGCAGCGGTGCTTCGGCTAGTATCAGCTTGGTTGGGAGCGCACCCGAGTGGCATGAGCAAGTAAGGTTTTACGGAGATTTAGGTGAAATCATCTGTCGTTTCAACTACGACGAGCACTACCAAGCGGCGAATAGTTCGTTCGAGATGATCGATCAGGATAACTATTCGATTCAGCGCCCACTGAGGATGCTTCCGCCGAGGTCAAACCCCGCGAGGAATTTCATAAATTCTTTACTCGGGAAGGAGGAGCCTCTTTGCACGGTTGAAGACGGGTTGAGGACTGCGGAAATGCTCGAAGCAATTCGCGCCTCCGCAAAGGATGGGGGAAAACCCGTAATGATATCCAAAAAGAATTTCTGATCTTATTCTACTCTTCCAGCTGATTTGTGCAGGATAAGGTGATACTTATCATTCCAAAGAAACTAAGGGAATCATAGAATGCTAATCATTCCTTGGGATCCTCAATCCGCAAAATATAGTTGTTCAGATGAATGTATGCAACGCGAAAAAATCTTGAGAATGTGTAAGGGGCGGTCTTACCTATATGTCCCGATACGTCACATGGTCGTAACAAAGTACTCCGAGCCCAGTCGCTTTCTATGGTGCAATCCTCCCGCGTTGACGACGACAGAAATTTGAGGAAAAGTCTTGATTGTTCGAGTTAGATCGTTCGGAGCAATCTTACCGGCAATCAGGAGCTTTTTCGGATCGAGATTTTCAAATAGCCTAGGCCTAAAGCCGCAGTGAGGCCCAAGAGAATGAGCAATACTAGAGACAGACCAACCATGAAAATGAGTCCCCAATTCTGAATGGGAAGAACTCCCTTACTGGGAACCGAAACGACTGCGCTGGATGTGGTGGTAGAAAGGATCGAGGTAGTTTGACTAGTTGGAGTCTGGATTGAGCTCGTTACTGAGGTAGTAATCGGAGCAGGTGTGAACTCCGCAGTAAGGGACATCGGATTTCTGACATGAATTTCGAGATTTGAAGACGACGCGTCAAATCCAGATCCGTTAACCGAAACCCAACCTTTGAAATCGTATCCAGACGCCGGAACTACCGACAACAAAATAATGGAAATACTCGGAGCATAAAATGAAACCGATCGTCCTGACTGCAGGGAGCCCACAAAAGGAGGATCATTGTAGACCAGAGATCCGCCCGTTCCCGCACTAATCGTGATAAACGGATTGAAAACTGCCAAGCTGTTCCTGGTCCCTTCACAAAAATACTCGTCTCCGAACCAGTCGAATTTGTGATAGAAAGCGACGGTGACGTTGTCTGCCAGCTTCCAAACTGGTAACCGCTGTACGAAACAGCCACCACTGCAACCATCGATCCTGACTGATACCAACCAGAGCTTTCATTAACTATTCCACCGGTGACGGGAGAAGAAGTCAAATTGAGCTGGTACTGCGCCGAATAGACAAAATTCAAGCTTTGCGTCGATGGCACCCCAACCGAGCCTGAGGAAACGGCAGGGGAATATCTCACTCCAGGACTTTGAAATACTTCGGAAGGGGGAGCTACCCAGCTAAAATTGCCTGATGGTAAAGAAAACAAGAGAGAGGCAGCGGATGTTGTGTAGTTTCTGCCAGCTACCAGAAACGACCATCCTGTGCCGATAGGCAGGCCGGACTCTGAAACAGAAAATAGCGAATATCCGGCTGGCCTTCCAATCGCATAGACGTGACCGGATGTCCTGTTGCAAGACAAACAGCTTGTCCCGACGAAAATTGTGCCATTGGCACCAATTGCTTGGGGTGATACTGAGCCCTCACTACCTTGAAATGCATAAGACCATTGCAATCCGCCTTGCGATGTTATAGAAAACAAACCAGATGAATTCGTACCGACATAGATTGTGCCCGTAGAATCTATCGCCATGCTGGTTACAGTCCCGAAAGGAATGCAAAGCGAGGAGCTGCCTTCCTTGAAGCAAAACTCTGACCAATTGATCGTCCCCGCTTGTGAAATTGCGACGAGGACAGACTGGCCGGCAACGTTACTCCCCGCAACATAGATGGTCCCGTCCGGGCCGATGACCGGAGAAGTTTCTTCCATATGCACGGTGGAAATGCTCCACAGCTCAATTCCGAATTGACTTATCGCTAAGATCTCCCCGCCGCTGGTGATTGCGTAGATTGTTCCGTTTCCATAGACAGCGGGCGGAATCGATACAGGCGACTTTGTCTGGAGAGACCACATGATATGTCCGTTAGAATCTATCGAATACAGGAGTGCGGTTGTTCCATTTTCACCCGTTCCGCAGTAAATGTTTCCGGAAGAGCTTACTGCGAGAGATGAGGGTATGCAGCCGACGTTTGTAGTCCAAATGGAGGAGGCAATAGTGTTCAGAGGGTTGATGGCATGAAGCGTACCGTTGGAGTCTATTTCGAAAATAATCCCTGTCGGCGAGACTGCGATTTCGCTTCCCCTCGATGAGGAAATGTTGTACGGCGCTGCCCATGGCGAACTTCCATCCGGGTTGAAAGCGTACAGATGCCGAGTACCCGGCACATAAATCACGCCACTGGGCGCGATGACGGGAGTAAAGAGATTCTCAGTAAGCGTCTTCTCCCATTTTAGAGATCCATCAGGGTTTATTGCAAAAAGAGTAGAGTTAGAGTCAACGACGTAAACCGTACCGTCCGCGCCAATAACAGGAGAATTCGTGATCGCCCCGGTTGGACCGAAGACCCAGTCTGTGGTGTTGAACGTTGGTCCAAGGAAAGAGGAGAGAGATGACCTCTGCGAATCGTGCTGAAAAGTCGGCCAAATTGGCGTAGAATCAGCCGATACCCGCAACACAGGGCTTGAACGGGAAAAAGTGATTGAAGAAAAAAAAGGATTTGAAAAAGCAAACACCAAGAACAGCAAAATTGCAACGGTGAATAGTCGTCGGGAGAATCCAAATCTTTGATTTCCTCTGAAGTCCTTGCGAATGGACCAATTCACCAAAGAAATTGCCACGACTTGACGCTTCAGGAGTTGCTCGTGGATTCCGGGTGAGACTGTATTACCTGGTTCTGTCTCCGAACGTAGTAAACGATGAATACCGTGCCGAATATCAGAATTAGAACGACCGCGGCGATCACAGCAATCGATGGATTCAGAATTGGATTTTGTTGGTAATTGAAATAACCGTTTGGTGATAAATACGTGAGCGTGATCTGGTGCGGACCAGATGGTATTGAGAACGAAGCAAAATAGTATGTACTGTTGGACGTGATCTTGACGCTTTTGAGTGGAATCTGATCAACTTTCACCGTTAGTTGCGTCGTAGTAAAATTCGCAGGGTAAACTATAGTAAAAGTGTAGTTAGGGCCTAAAGGTCCAATCGTATCAAAGTCGAGCTGACTGAAAGAGGCATTGTTTACGAAATTTAGGGGATAAGCGTTGGTACGAATTCCCACAAATGTCTGCGGGGCCCCGACCGCGAATTGGATAGGATAGGTGTAGTAGCCAAGTTGCGAGTTACTCCCAGAGATCGATGGATTTAGGGCAAGATTCAAGAAAGAAGTATTATTGGAGCTAAAGTATGCTTCATTTGAGGTCGAAGGCCCGCTCGACGCTTGGGCCACATAAAAAGTCCTGTTTTGACTGGCGGTCGAATTCGCAACAGCCTGAAGAACCGTGAATTCCGCCCAACCGCTCGCATTAGTTAGTCCCGAATAGGCTACAGAACCTGAGGCAGGATTAAGAAGCACCACCTTTGCAAAGGGAACTGGCGCTTGAGAGGAAGAGCTTGAAACAACCTTGACGAAGAGGAAGCCATAGTTTTGATAGATACCGGTCTTCAGACCAACCACACTACTTACCGTCGTATTGTAAAGATAAGCAAATGCGATCGAAGTTCCGACGGTAATGTTCGTAGGAATTAATGAGTTGTATGAAACAAGCTGGTAAGCGTTTATCGCGATAGTGGAATTGATGTTTGTGATTATTTGAGTCCTGTTGAACAATAAACCATATCCGCTTGAAAATGTGATGTTGGAGGGATTCGTCCCGGTCTGAATTATCGCCTGAGTGAGAGTCATATTGTGTATGATGTTTGTTGGTTGGCTTGATCTAAGGGTAACACTGGAATTTCCAAGAGATTCAGATTGTATTAGAGAACCTTCGACCGTCATGTTAGCTCCAGCGTTCAAAGTAACGTGGGCAGTCTCATAAATCCCAGTCTGGGTTCCCTCTCCAGAGATCAACTTGCTCGAGATCAGGTTGAAGAAAAGAGTCGAGTTGATTACAAGACTTGAGGTTGAAACGGGCGAGTAACCGTAGAACTCAAAGTCTGATGATTGAACTGTGCTCTGTAAAATAGAAACAGAGCCACCGACCAATGCAAGACTGCCAAGGGATCTGGTAGTCGCACTCACCAGCGAAGTAACTGTCGAGTTGGACAAAGTGAGTACCTGCGTACCATAAATCGCTGCGGACACGGAGCCTGAATTGCTGAATAAGACAGTGCTAGATGAGATCTCTGTCGTCGAAAGAGGTCCTGGAGCACCGACAGTGACATTCGTGGTTAGGGCGCTTTGTATGTTCGAATTCACAATAGTGGTTTGTGCGTTTGGAAGAGTCGAATTACCAATCGCGAAATTCGAAATATTGCTGTTCATAATTTGAGAGCCAAGGACAAGAATATGGGCAGAATTCAAAAGTACTGCCGAAGAATTATCAGCTTCAAAAACCGCTTGGTTCAACTCAAACGTGGTATTACCTTGAAGAATCGCATCTCCCCTTTCTTTTATCGGGACAAGGGTGGTTCCACTAACGAACGTGAATGATTGGGGCGCGAGGCTTATCCTTGATGATACAAAATCAACAGTTCCTAGGCTAGTCGAATTCAACCCATCCAAACTAAGGATCGATGTATTGTTAACATCAAGATTTCCAACATTGCTCATAACAATGCTCGAATTAACGAGGCCCGAAGTAACCATACCTACGCTCGAATTGCCAGTAACTTCGAGCGCACCTATCCCGCCAAGATTGAGAGTAGAGTTGACCATGTCCAGTACCGAAAAACCCGCGAGTATGAAATCGCTCGGTGTGGCATTGACCACTTCCTGGACAAGACTGGAATTGATCATAGAAAGAGAGGCAGACCCATTGAAAGTTATGCTCCCTGAGTGTATGCATTGTAGATTTTGCCATATAGTAGCGTTTGTAAGGACAACGGGACCATTTGGAAAACAGTTCCCGCTAGGTGTTAATTGAGCATCCGAACGAAACCCGATATTGCTTGTTGAGACAGGGGAAGGGAGATACTGGAGAAAACTAGGGGATAAAAGAACAAGAAGCAAAAAAAGTCCCAGAACAATAGACCTATTCAACAAGCGCACGCTGAATGCAGCTATTTCTACAAATGAGTTATAAGGTTAATTAATTATCAAATTTCCAGTTTTCAGAAATTTTCCACAAATTCGAAAAATGAGTCAACCCTTGATCGAATGTACGATGTGCAGACTTGAGAGCGCCCAAAGATCGATTTGTAATACATCACCCCAAAAAAAACTCTCATATCTCTTAAAAGTGCCATTGAAAGGAGCAGTGCAACGGAATGAATTCCCGCTCGAGATCCGCCTCCGCTTTGGTGCTTGTGATTCTCATCATAGTGGGGATCGTGTTAGTGATAGAGACCACTCTCGATCCAGTCTTTTATGGTTATGACACAGAGAGGCAAGTTTGCTATTTTCAGTACACAGTTCACGTCAACCCAAATCAATCGATCCAGGATAATTGCGCGGTATTGCAGGGCGATTGGTTTAATCTCGCTGTAATCTCAAGTTCCAATCTAACAGTCACGATTTGGCTGAATCTGGTAAACGCGGGTGGAAGAATTTTGCTTTTCAATGATTCTAGCAGCAGCCTCAATGCATCCCTCCCCTTTACATCGAGCGGAGCCATTACCAGCCAGCTCAGCTAATCATGGGGTTTCCGTTGTTTCAGTCAACGGATCGCTAGCGGTTTACGCTCCAGCAAACACGAACACGACAATCCTAACTGAAAAACACCCTTACCGCACCATAGGGATAGGATTACTGGGGTTAGGAGCGATCGGTTTGTTTCTGGTAATTTGGAACCCAAGTACGACGAACTTTAGTCAGAACATTAAACCCAAGAGAAAAATAACATGAGATCGAATTGAGTTAATCTGAGGAAATCCGAAACGCGCCTAGTTGAAACCATAAAATAACTTTCTTTTTGGAAAGGCCGGAGATAGTCCTTTCTCGTTAATCATTAGATAGCTACATTTTACTGCGATAGGCCCGAAGATTCTCATTCTCTAGCATTGCCTATTAAATTGCTATCATCGATACTTTATTTCACATTTAGTCAGTTAGTACAAAACAACGCCTGTAGACCAGCAACACTATTTTTTTGACGAAGTGCTGTTCCTGATCAAGAGGCAGTTCATCGCCGAGAGTGGCACAAAAAATTCCCCTCTCGTTTTTCTTTCTCCATGTCTGAGGTATCACTCGAAATTCGAACTATCGAGTTCTGATATTGAGCGATCGCATTTTTCGAAATCCCTGACAAGGCTCTAATACTTATTTTTCAAATTAGATAGGTTGTTTTACTTCGGTGGAAAATTGTCAAACAAAAAAGGATCTAAATCCGATCTTTTGATTTTAGGATTTGTTATCGCTCTATTGTCACCCCTGCTGGTCATTGCGGCCAGTGCGGCAACAGGTGCCCAGTCGTCTACTTCAGGAGGACAAGCACTTGTCAGCTTTACTACACCGATCAATCTTAGTGGAGACAACAAACAAGCAAAGTTCCCTTGGGTGGCATCAATTGGAAATAACGTTTATGTCGCTTGGACTGAAGAAAGTAATGGCGTTTGGTTTAGGTCAAGTCCCAACAATGGTCTGACTTGGAGCCCTCCAATTGGCTCAAAGGCACTCGCTCTGGGCACCAATGCAGGGGTTTCAAGCTACCCTGTTATGGCCGTAAACGGTAGCTACGTTTACGTCATTTGGCAACAAACCGTCAATTCCATCAGCCAGGTTTACATCGCAATAAGCAATAATTACGGAGTTAGTTTTAGCCCGTCGGTCGCTCTGACACCGAGTACGGTTCAGTCTGATGTTCCTTTCATTGCGGCTGCGGGAAATAACGTATACGTCATCGTCCATGAAACTTCGGGCAGTACTCAATCAATATGGGTATACTCTAGCAACAACAACGGAGCAACGTGGTTGGCGCCACCCCTTCAGCTAAATGCTGGCAGTTCACAGGGAACCGAACCCCAGATCGCGGCCTGGGGAAATGATGCATACGCCACTTGGGATAGGAATGGGGCTTGGTTTTCGGGAACGACAAACGGGGGAGCCACCTGGAGCAAGGCAGTTAATCTGAACCAACCAGGAAACAAGGGCGATGTCCGTGAGCCTTGGATTGCCGCCTCAGGACCAAACGTCTACGTAACTTGGAACGATAATTCAGGATATGGATCCACCCCGGCAAACACGAATTACCACGCCTACATTAGCATCAGCACAAACTACGGCTTGACGTGGTCGAAGGACAAGATAAACCTCTTTCCCAATGGCACGGGTGATTGGGAAGTCGAGGATGCTGCCGTCGGAAACACAGTCTATATTTCAATGAGAGATCATACTCTACCCTACTCCCCACAAGGAAACGTGTTTTACATGTACAGTAATAATGCAGGCGTTACCTGGACTCCTGCAATCGGATCAACCTCTGTTCCAATGTCCGTTAGCAACAATCCCCAAATTACGGGGTGGACAAACGGCGTGGGAATCTCGGGCACCACTGTGGCGATGGCTTATGAAAGCAACTGCCTCGTTGGCTCTGGTGAGAATCTAACAGACACCGGAAACGGTGATTGCGGGGTTTACGTTTCCTACAGCAACAACGGCGGACAAACTTTCTATGCCCAGTCTCCCGTAACAACCGATGGGACTGCGGGACCGATAACTGACGACACCAGTGTAACCTTCTCGGTTTCGGGAAGCAATGTCTATGTTGTCTGGCAGGACTCGGCTGCGTCCAACTTCCAAGTTTATTTCAGCGAAACTGGTGGCCAACTGTACTACCCGGCTCAGTTTAGTGCGTTGCCCGTCAGGGGAGCGGTTGGAACCTCGGTGGACGTGAGCGGCTCCAATTTCAAGCCCTCAACTGTGATAACTGTGAAATTTGATGGAACCACGGTAGCTACGCCAACTTCTCTTTCAACCGGAAGCTTTTCAACACAAGTCACGATACCGACTTCAGTCGCTGGTTCTCATACATTCAGTGCGACCGATGGTGTAAATACGCTATCCCAGAATTTCAACGTCCTGTCTAGTGTCAGCATTTCGCCCTCTAAGGGTCAATCGGGAAACACGATAACAATATCGGGAAACGGTTATGCTGCAAGTTCACAAGTGAGCGTAACCTTCGGTGGCTCCGCGACGACTACTACTCCGTCGACGATAACGACAGATTCACTTGGAGATTTTGGCCCAGCCTCTTTCCAAGTACCGAATATGGCCCCCAACACCTACACGGTGACCGCGACTGACTCTACTGGAAATACTTCATCCGCGAACTTCAACATGAGCCCGCCGAAGATTACTCTCTCGCCAGTTAAAGGCGCAACCGGAACTTCAGTAACCATCTCGGGAGCCGGATTTGCGTCGGATTCTGCAGTCGCGCTGACCTATGACTCCTCGTCAATAAACCCATCAGTTCCGACGAACTCCTCGGGCGGATTCAGTTATGTCTTCACCGTCCAGGACTCGGTCGCGGGAGCCCACACAATAACGGCTACAGACTCTAGCTTGGACACTGCAACGGGCACATTTACAGTAGTACCGAGCTTCAGTTACACTCCCGTCAAGGGAGCAACCGGCAAACTCGCCACTATGACAGGAACCGGATTTGCTGCCGACTCGCTGGTGACTGTTACATATGACGGCGGTGCTCTGAATACTGCCACAACGGATTCACTGGGTGATTACGCCGTGACCTTCACTATTCCCCCATCTACTGCCGGCAAGCACAGTGTAGTCGCAACTGATGCGTCTGGAAACAGTGCCTCGGGGCAATACACGGTAGTCCCAAACATAGCCCTGTCACCGAAACCTGCAAGGGTTGGATCGATAGTCACGATCACCGGAAATGGATTTGCTGCGAGCTCCACAATAACAGTCACGTTTGGAGGATCTTCAATAACTACCAGCCCGGCTCCAATTACAAGCGACGCTACTGGAAGCTTTACGGCAACTTTCGTCGTGCCAACGGGTGCTTCCGGATCAGTCACAGTTTCTGCTTCGGATGGAACAAATTCAGCCACGGCAACGATCACAATCAAGTAATAACAGGTCTTTGCCCGAGACCTCGGGCAAATACTTACCCCATTGCAAGAAATCCGTCGTCGATCAAAGGTCCTGCCCTAAATCCGTTCCAACATCTAGTTAGAGCAAGTCGAAAATGCGATTAGGTTCCCCTATCGGCATTTTTGCGCCAAATCTGGTTTGTATAGATTGATATGTCCGAGGCCGTCGAAGGGTAATTGAGGATCCAAATAAGAGAGGATACGTTTCATACTTTCAAAGAACCGATCTCTTATGAGGATTATCCTTTCTGGAACTCTCCCAAATAAGTGTAGCAGCACCGCTGAATTAGTTTTGTTTTTTAGTCGGCTCTTCGCAATTGTTTGATTCAGTTCTCAGCTGCAATCGCGCATAATTCTGTAGTTCGCAGGTTTGATTTCAATCAAATGAAGACACCAAAGATATCAAGGCGTAATTTTATTATCGGTGGCATTGCCGCGGCTGCAGCTGTCGCAGCGACGGCTGCTTATTTGGGACTTCGACCGGCTCCTTCGAATTCATCTTCTACGACGAGCACGACACCCACCAGCGGCACTACGCTCACAAGTAGCAGCACGGCAACGATTGCCGATACCTCCGATTATCAGTTCTTTTACGAGCGGTACGCGAATGAAGTCGAAGGCTTGCGTTCGTGGTTAATGCAGCCATGGAGCGAAGAAACGTCCCACACCTATGGATTCGACCCAAATTATCAAATGGTGCGCGGAGGAAACTGGCCCGGCTATGACGACTCGTTTGGGAATTCATTTAATGACGGCTACCATCCTGGAATGGTAATAATCGACAACAACTTCCAGCATGGACTGTCCCTCGACTGGCTTAACTCGCAACAAGGAATTTCTACTCAAGTAAACCAAACCGTAAGAAATTATCTGAACGATACGCAATTCGTAGACCCTGCATTGGGAGCAAATCCATCGAGCGAGAGTTACAACGGTACAGATCGGCGCGAGACCTTTTTCGGAAAACTGTCGCCATCGTATGGTAAGCTTACCTGTATCATGGACACTGCCTCGCAGATCTGGTACGTCCCGGGACATACGCTCAGCGATCCCGACCCAATAGTAACCGCACTCCCGACGGTCTGTTTACCAAATGGGCCCAGTGCAATGGAAACCTTCGGACCGAAAATGCTTCTAGAATACTTGCAGGGAAATGTCGATCAAACAACAACCGATTTTCTGAGCGTGATAAACTCGTGGCAGCCAGGGACCCCGGGTCAGCTCGGCGCACCTTATGATACTCAGTATAGAACCAGAAGCCTTGACTTTACGATAGTAGTGGCACGTTGTTGCAAGGATGGCACCGGTACATACTTCTGGCAGAGGCCTGATGTGCAGCCCACTTTGCAACAGATAATCGACACACTTTGGGCATCTCAACTAGCAGACGGAAGCGTTGCAGCAACGTACTCGCCAAGTCTCACGGGTGCGTCTCCTGAGTCGACGGGTGAGGCGATGCTCGCTTTCGATCCCAATCTCCCTTCAAGATTCAGTTAGACAACGCTCTGAATCAGTAGTTTATCGATGAATGATGTAAACCAGATCGGATGAGAGTCTATGGAGACCTGCCATCCATTCTACCTGGTAGTACGACTTTTTTCTTGCGATCGAGCCTAACTTGAAGCGACGAAAGTTACCCTGAATGCCCCGCCTGTCTTGCCCATAAGTGAAGACGGGGTAGCTGAGGCCGAATTTCCAGAGTCAACAAGATTGATCATCGTAATAGTAAATCCGGATGCTGTTTCAAACGCTCCGAGGGTTCCACTTTGTGATACAAACCCCGCTTCATCATTGCTAGTCTTGATTACGCTAAAGTTTGAAAGATGAATTGGAAACTGTCCCGTAAGGGCAAATAGAGCCATTCCTCGCGGAGCAGAATTATCGTCGAAGCTCCCGATTTCTGTCCAACTGTGACCACGAGTAAGATCTTTTATTACCATTTTGAAATTATTGGTACCAATACGAGACATGGAGATCCGTGCACTCATGTGATCACCTGAATGGACTATGGGGTTTCCCAGCTGTGACAGTTCTCCGACGGATATGAAGTACCAAGAATAAGCTGAATCTCCGCCAACGCAGCCAGAAGAAGTTGCCACACCCTCATCAACCAAACCATTGTTTGACGGACCCACGTCAAACCCGACTTGATAGTATGAAATGGAATTTTCTCCTAATGAGCACGACACAGAGGGAACGTACCAGTCACTTGCCACATAGTTTAGAGAACCTCCCGGACCGTTAATCTCGTAGCCGGCAAGATATTGCGAACTTGCCACTGACAGGGAAGACGTCTTCTGTGATAAGTTTGCACTTGCGGACGAAAGAAAAATGGGTTGCGGGACCATTGACAAAAGAATTGCACTCATCAGAATCAATAAAACAGAACCTGATCTTCTTGCCAAATCTCCCTCATTCCCTTTGATTGTATTCAGTAAATCACTTGACTTTCATACTTATCTTTCAAGAAGTTTAGAGCCGAATAAGGAGTAAGATCGATTAGACAGTAATTTGAGCTCTATAGATCACTGTTCTGAATTCAGGATCTTGGGAATCTTCAAAGAGAATTTATGAGCTGTTTAGTTGGATGAACTTTCATGAACTGGATTTGCACATGAGTTTTCAAACTTGTCTTCATGTAAGAAGGGAGTGGAGCCAATAATTGATGGTAAGAAACGCATATTAGAAAAATTGGCCTGTAAGTTTGGCAGTTAGATTCTCTGAATTATCAAGAGAATCAAAGTGACTTTTTTCCGGATGAATTCTAATTACACCGATTATGGAGTACGCTCCATCGTTATGAAAAGCCATCTCTCCTACAAATTTGCATTAGTATGCACTACATTGCAGTACTAGTTTTTTTACGAGATTAGCGTTCAATTCTGTGGATTAAAGAACAAGGTTCCTGCGTCGAATTCAGAAATCTTAATGCGTCATTTTCTCCTAGTGAAATCTACTGTCCAATCTAGACCAAAATCTATTGAAAGCTCCCACTCCAGTAACCGAATACTTTCTAGTCATTTCCTCTTAATTGTCATTTCAATTTCTACTTTATTCCTTGTTTCTTCGCTTACTCAGCTAACTCTGGTCGCTAGCTCATATTCGACCTCTGTGACCCCGAACACGTCTATTTCAAGCTCGAATGGATTATGTAGTGTGACTTCTAACGGTCAGGAAGAGGAATATATCAATACATTTGCCGTGAATTCGCAAAATCATTTGCAAGCATATGCAATAATGGGCGCGGTTGTATTCAGGAATGTTGTAGGAACAACTAACAAGATCTATTTGCTTGTATATGTTGATCCCGCGTCCACTTTAACTGTAAACACCGCAGGAACTACAAAATCGTGCACTACTAACCTAACTGCCAAGACCAATGACATGTATTGGGATGCGCAGGATGGAACGACTGGCAGTCGCGATTTTGCTACGGTTGGTGGAGATCTTGTTGCAGATAGCTCTTCGGGGTTGATGTTATTTGACCAATATATCAACATCAACGCGGTTCCAGGCACGAATTTCCCTAACAGTCAACTCTCGACATCCGGTCCATCTTGTTTTGTTGACACTGGTGGTCAGGAAAGAAGTTCCATTTACATGATATTTGTTAACGACGCAAATCCAAAGCAGTCTTACGAAATCAAAGGATCCACAATGGCTGAGTTATCAGTGGGAGGTAACTACCAAACGGCATTCTACGTGTTTTTGAGCTCGACTACGATGGGAGTGGGAACATCCCCAGGAAAAGCAAACAGCTGCAGCATGAGCTTATCCCACGGCACCTCTTCCTTCGAATGGGCGGTCCGGGCTCCGCCGGCTGCTGCAAAAATTCCCGGGAACTACAAAATATATGGAACGCTGGGAGGAAACTGTCCCCCAAACACTGAAGGCACGAACGCAGGGATAATTGAGCAATTTACCGATTCCAGCTATCAATTCTAGCTCGCTCACAAGCTAATGGAGCATGAAACAAGTGAAAGGGAGTGTTTTCTCACTTTCGTAACTCTATTTTTTGATTTTTTGAATTCTCCTTAAGTACGATAATTATCTTCCTCTTGATTATTTCCAGATCCGTTCTTTGAAAGACAAAAACGGATGCGGAGTTCGGAAGAAGATTTCCAATCACGTAAATCTGTTTCGTGAAAAAATCCAGTCGCATATAGCAGGCCCCGATATAAGCGAATTTACCGGAACCGCTTCAACATAATTCTGCTTAAGGAAAGAATACTGTTTGATTAAAGAAAAACTTGGGTAACTGCCCTAATCAAATATGTCTAGTACAGATTTTTGTTACCTGAAAGATAATTCTTGCCTTAGCTTCTCGAACCTAAAATACTTACCGTACTATCCAAGACCCCATCACAAAAGGAGTGAATTTCGGAAAAAATGTCTAGCCTCAACAAGGAAAGGAATGCATCAAGTGGAGTTCGAAGGTCTAAGATTTCGAAGGCCTTCTGGGTCTCAGGTGTTATGGTTCTAGTAATTCTCATCCCGTTCATTGTGCAAAGTCCCCAGACGGCTAATGCTTTTGCCCCCGGGGCACGACCTGCAAAGCAGAGCTCAACGGCAGAAGGGGATATGCCGACATACGTTGCGAGCGCCAGCAATCCAACACAGGCCTACCAATTCACCGGACTTGGACTTGCTCAAAAGTTCGTACCAGGAGCCGGCCATAAGATATACACTTACTTCTACATCAACACCGCGCAAACTAGCCAAATTCCTGCGGGCGGGATAATTAGCGAATTAAAATTTAATGTTGCTCAAACAACTAACAACATCTATTGGTTTGCTACCAACGGACAAGGAAAGGACTTTGGAACTGTAGGTGCAGATATCCAAATTAGTCCCGATGATGGGAATCCAACCCTGGATCAGTACGTAGACGTAAACTTCCAGGGAACTCTGGGAAACCCGCACGATTCACCGCTGGCTCGTTGTGATGGTCCTACAGCGGGATATCCTCCTTCGATTGATTCAGGAGGCGAGCAGAGAGAAGCTATCTACACAGTCGTTGTCAATCCAAGTGGAAGCACTTCCTACATTATTACTGGAGGAATGATAATATTCCGTAGCAATGGAGAAGCTGACATGGTGTTCCTCATCAACCCGCAGCAAACTAGCCATGTGTCGTTCGACAATGTATGTTCAGTCCCTAACTTGACATTCTCATCAAACGAGATCGATTGGGCTGTTCGAGCTCCAACTCCGTTCAACACCATCCCGGGAAACTACCAGGAGTATCCAACCACCGGAGGTAATTTGGCGGAGAATGGTGGAACTGCGGCACTCACCTGTTTCCAGTTCATCGACCCGATCGCACCAGTGACAAGCTCAAGCACTTCGTACTCTAGTACCTCAAGTACGACTTGGTCGAGTTCAAGCACAACCTCGACGACGACAGCTTCAAGCTCGTCCACATCTACAACGGTGACCTCGACTACAGCAAGCTCGTCAGATTCAGACGCGTATCATCATCACCGGTAACTGCCGACTAAGCCCAACACGAACGACGCCCTCCGACTGAGGGCGTACTTTCGCCTTTTCTGGATTGTGAACTGACGCCTCTTCTCTCGAAGATTCAATTTCTATTTCCGTCGGGGAACTTGAGTCTCTTAAGCTAAGAAGATGCGAAATATACCTGTGAACTCGCGCCAGAAGTATAGGTCCAGGCCGCATAACAGGCAGTTCCTGAACTCGAAAGAGAGAACGTGGTTACATCTTTGTTAGCAGCAGCCACCCCATTCGCGTTGTTGCTGATGTCGATTGGCATGCTCCACGTTCCACCGCTGTTTCCGCTGAACGCCATGTATGCGTTCCACGTAGACGATCCTGACTTTATTTGCTGCCCCCACATTACAAAGACATTCACACCATCAGAGGTGAAAATGTGGGAGTAAGCGCTAGACAGGGAAGTAGGGCTCAAAAGGAAAGGCGCACTCCACGTAGATCCAGCAGTGGTCGTCCCATCAACGTAAATTCCTTGGTTTGACAGCGAATGAAACGTCAAAAATGCAGTGTTGCCGTAGGCTACATTTTCTGGCTCCCAGTCGTTCTTTATGCTCCCTGAGAAGAAGGTGGCCGGCTCCGCAGTCCAAGTTGCGCCCCCGTCAGTGCTAATATTACCATAATCTTGGTATTTGACACCTTTGCTCGTACTGTTAGATTCCCATACTGCATAGATGTTGTTCCCCGACGCCGCAATCCAAGGTTCCCTGCCCTCGTTTGGAAATGGCGTAGTGAAAATTTTGAATGGTGTGCTCCAGCTCGATCCGCTGTTTATCGTGTACTCAAAGTAGACTCCGTCAGCGATAATGTAAGCGTTAGTGGACGAAGTAGCGACAACCTCCTCCTCACCATTGGTGGATGGGTTTAGTTGGATGGGCCTATCCCAGGTATTTCCGTCATTCGTACTGGAGCCGACAACAATGCAACCCATTCCACTGTTGCTGCTGCACCCGCTCGACTCAGTCCATGAGACATAGAGTGTAGAACCCCAACCGGCGACAGCTGGTATGTCACCACCATTCACGCTTACTTGCTTGGTCGTAAAGGTCGCCCCTCCGTTACTACTCACAGCTGCCCATATCTGCTTAGCCTCAGTCCATGCAAAAAGAAAGTCGTTTGTATTTTGATACTCGGTATAGGGGGCGGGGAATGACGAAGTGCCTTTGCCGGTCGAAACCTTCAGTGCGGACTTCGTGGTCGGTGGAGACCACGTGGAGCCCCCATCACTGCTGACCCGAACGTAAACACCACCTGTTCCTTGGGTCCATGCTACTGCGACGTTGCTCCCGCTACTCTCGACTGCGGGTTCGCTCGCTTTAGCTCCATCATTGCTCAAATTAATTGCAGCTCCGAAAACAGGATTAGCGGCGTGCGAAGAAAGGGTGGAATATGATGCCATTCCACTAAGAAGAAAGATAGCCAATGTGATCGAGCTCGAAACGAGAACTGTTCTACTTGTTGAGTTCATTTTGATTGACATATGGCAAAGTGTGATTCTTTGACCATTATATATTCCGAGAGCATCGAATGCAGATATGAAAATGCACGTTTGCATGGAAGCAAGCGCCAGAAATCAGGATAAGGGATTGAAATATCCGTCTTCGCGACAAGAGGCTAAATTTAGCTCTATAGTCATGACATTCACCCTCTCATTACCATAAGTCTCAGAAAGTCACGCGACGTTGAAAAAGTACAATATTTGAGACCGCTAGGATGCCAGAAAGATTCCCTGAGGCAAAGAAATTAAACTTTCACACCAAAACTAGTTCCTTTCGATCGGCAAAATCTATTCCCTCATCAGCAAAAGGATTTTTCAAGATTGAATCGTCGTATGAGCTGCAATTGGATCGATCCACTTAAAGTCAGCCGTGACGCAAAAGTTTAGGTTCGCTCTCGGTCTTACAATATTCTTCGCTGTTGGTGCGATTGGGACAGCGCAACCATTGGGGGAGAAGTAAAGAATTTGATTTTGTCCCGGTTTGATTTGGAAAAATGATGTTGAATAAGTCGTGTATACCCCTTTGAAGGCCATGTAAGTCCCAAGAGGCTCACCGTTGACAGATAGCTGCAAAGGATAGCTCGATCCGACACCATCTACGCTAAACTGAAGTTGCACAGACTGACTTGTAGAGGAGAAGATGTCCAGCCCTGCAAATCCGCTCATAGCCCTTGTGTGCGCTCCGAAAAGCCCGTACTTGAACCAGTTTCCGTACAAGAAACTGACTAGACTAATGTTGTTGTATTTCTGTAGGAACTGTACAATTCCAGACTGATTTGAAGCAGGTGGAACGAATCTGAACGCCACAATCGTCGAGTCCTGGTACATCGGCTGACCCAAAATCGAAGTAAGAAGTTGTACATATGGAAGATAGCCCGTGGGCGAATTGAACAAGTCTTTGTGGACAATAATGTACTTGACTTGATACTGTTCTAAAATGTACGGCGCCAAAGTCATTATCGGCAACGTCTGATTGACAATGTCGATCGGTGCTTTACCGGGCGGGTAAAACCCTAGCTCATTTATGAACGGAACCGATTCCTGCAAAGTGCTGGGAAATTGGGGGTTTCTGGGAATAGATCCGTCGATCAATGGTTTGTTGTAGATAGATTGGTAGTACAGGTATACCGAGAAACTCTTTTGCAACGGAACCTCGATAACAGAGTAATTCGAGTGATCGTTTGCGAGAACTTGATAAAATTGGGGAATTTGGCCGTTGTATTCTGCATACGGAATTGGTAGAAACTCTACGATGATCAAACTACACAATATGCAAATCACAAGAACTTTCATCACGGTCTTGGATGCATCGGGAACCTTGATCGCAGAAAGCTTCCCATAGATACCTGTTACGCCATATCCTGCTAATATGGCAAGGCCGAACGCGACTAGGTAATCGAAACGATATGGTGCCCTAAATGAATTGAGAAGCGGGATGACATAGTAAAGATATCCCCATAACCCAGGGATCGGGGTCAACACTCCATCAATCGAAATGTACGGACCAAGCGCCAAAACAGCCCCTATAAGCGCAAGCAGTCCCCAAAAATAGACATCCCTTCTCTTCCAAAAGAAGACTAGACCGAGTATTGCCAAGCCGAGTACAGTGTAGCCTACATATGCCGTGCCGGATTCATTCGGGACAACCGCGACCTTTCCAATTTGGGTGTTGATTGAGGCGACGTAACGGCTAAGGAACGGATTTGCCGACGAAGGAACAAAGAACGAGAGTAGGTCGGCAGATTTTGCCGAGATGAACCGGGTGACGGATGATGCAGATCCTACGCTTACCGGCACGAAGAACAGCCCATAGATTGTCTGAAAGTACACCACAAAAGTCGCTAGAGCAGCAAAAGATAGCGCAACGATCAAACGATGAATGTAAGCCCGATTGACAATCAACTTCCGTTGAGTCAAGAATGTGTAGATCAAATAGATGACGAACATTGTTCCTGCCAATAGGAACATGTGGAGGTCGCACATTGCGTTGAGGACAAGGGCGACTGCAACATAGATAGAGTTCCACATGCTTCGCTCTCTCGCCATCCTCACCATGAAATATGCAAAGAGAGGAAGGAATTCAACGGACATGATATTGAGATGCGCGAATCCCTGTCCAGTGTGGATGGGCGCAAAGGCGAATGCCAGTCCTGCCAGGAACGCGGCGTACTTGTTGTTAGTCAGATACTTTACGAAGATATAAGTCGTAAAACCCGCAAAGAAAAATGTGAACATGTACAAAACATTGTAAGCAATAACCTCACCAAAAATCCCAGATATCCAACCAAAATTTAGCGTGTTGAATGGTGATAATACTTGAAAGTAAAGCGGCGCTCCGGTCGGATAATATGACAGAGAGGTTGAAAAAAGGAAGAATGGCCCGTAGGTCGAGCTGGAACCTAGATGCAGATACCATAATTCGTGAAAAACGTCCTGAATATTTCCGTTGACAAACGTCGTGAAATTATCAGCAAGCGGCCATGTGAAAAGAATCGTTAGTACAACGTAAAGAGAAAGGGCGAACACGTAATCTCCACGATCCAAAAGCCATGAGACAACTCGCTCACGGGATCTGCTTGAAAGGACCGATTGTGAAACCATCTTCGATCCCCTTTTTCCAAAAAGTCTTCGCTATATGCGTATTAAATATATCCAAGATCTAATCGATGACCTTTGCCGGACTTATCTCAACCTCATATCTTACCGATCGAGCACTAATCTCATGTGTCTGGTTGAGGCCGAGAAATTATCTCACGCTCATGCATCGAAATTCGATAGGAGTCGTTTGCTCATTAGACTTTCAAGGCCGAGTGATCGACTCATCAAATTCATAACAATTAGGCGTACGCACAATTTTCTCAGCATAATAAAAAAATCGATACATCGGTTACGATATATCCACAATCGATAGGAAAAATGCTTATTTCGTCATGGAGTACAGATCTGGATTGAGAGATCGAATTGGCACTTCAGTTACAAGAGGTAAATTTAGGGCGGACTCAATATGTCTTTGGAAATCCAGAGTTGGAGCATATTGATCAATCAAACTCTTCAGCAGGTTCCGTATCGTCAGAATTGGACAATTATGTTTTAGGTTCCCTCCAATCGAAGATCCTTATCGCCCTCTTGTTGTCAAAGGACGGATCTCTTTCGTCAGGACAAATCACAAAGAGAGCGGGTATAAGCGCATCGAGTTGGGCGAAAGTGAAAATAATGCTGATCGACACGGGATTGCTCAACTGCAAGCAGCGTAGAGAGATGGCCGAGGGCAGGGTAATCGGATCCGTTGAAGTTCGACTTACTGCGAAAGGGGTATTAGTGGCGCAAAATCTCCTAATGATAGGGACAATTATCGGAAGAGGCGTTCCGATGCCGGAATTGGGTGAAGACCGATCAGGGATAGTGGCTCCCCTCCCGATTCCGAATGTGCACTAGGGTCTCGAATACCAATTACGAAAATCGCTGATCTAACCCAAGGGAGCTTCACTCGTGGGAAAATTCTCCCGCGAGTTGTTGGCTTTCAATGCTGCGTCATTTAGCTTGAACGGGTCGCTTTAATTTAACGCAATTAGAAGCATATCGCGACTAAGTTTAAATTGCGAGAATAGTAATGGCTAAATTGAGTTAGAGTTCTTTTTCCTGTGATATTTAGGGCGACGAGATCAGAGCAAATTCAAAGTCCAATAATTCGGATACTTTCCTCTGGGTTTTAGAATGGTTTAGAATATTGAGGAAAATCCAAAGTTTATTTTGAATTCGCCTACCAGGTTTTTGAATTTGAGTTCCAGAAGTATAATCGCGAGAACATTTCTCTCCATCGTAGCAGCTGTTGCTCTTGCGGTAGGGGTGCGCTTGGCATATACAGCGTATGAAACCGAGAAAGTTCTACAGATTTGCATAAACAATGGTCCCTGCCCTTACAACGTGACAGGATTTCAGCTGCAGTCTATGCTCTCGACAGTTCACGGCCAATTGTACATTGGCATCGGACTCGCTGTTATTGGTATTCTCGGTCTTGCCTACTTCGTGCTCGTGATCGGTCTTACCACGAAAACAGAGTAGTCGAGAACGTTATTGTCCCCAGATTTGTCCGCTAACCCACTGAAATTTTCATTCAGGATGAAGCGAACCAGATCTGATCAATGCCGGTTTTAGTACTCTGCCAGGCAGCAAACCCGTGGGTTCCATAAGAAGCAATGGAACTCGAGGCGATATCTGTGTTGGGAGCTGCAACGCCATTTGCATTGTTACTCACGTCAACTCCTGGAGCAGAAGTCCAGGTATTCCCTCCGTCTCCAGAGTAACCGATGTAGGCATTCCAAGTTGATGTAGCTCCCACTTGAGCACCCCAGATTGTAAAGATGTTCTGTCCAGAAATTGAGATTACAGTCGCCCAGCCATTGTTTCCAATCCCGCTAAGAGAGACATTGTTGTTCCAACTGTCACCCGAATCGACCGAAACTTCCATCCAAACCTGAGGCTTGGCACCTACCTGGTGAATTGCCAGGTATACGTTCGTTCCGGAAGCGTATAACTGTGGTTCGAAACCGCTAGGGATGCTGCTGCTAAACAACAATTGATTTCCGAGGCTGACTCCATTGTCGTGGCTAATCCATCCATAGACCTTTGCACCAGAATTGCTCTTTAATTCATAGGTGATATAGACGTTCGAACCGGAGGCTGCGATCCAAGGTTCTGATCCTCCCGTGCCCATCGAGGAAGAATGCCAAGTATTTCCGTTGTCGTTGCTGTATGCATACGCTAGACTCAGGGAACCTGTACTGTCGGAGATGAAATAAACGTTGGATCCCCATGCCGCCAGCTGCGGCTCATGATATCCGCCGAACTGGTAGACCTGGCCCCAACTAGACCCGTTATCAGTGCTCGATGTCACGTAAGATAGCTCGTTGGCTGACCATGCCACATAAACATCGTTCCCCCATCCTGCGATTACCGGTGTGATCGCTGCAACAGCCGGGGTAACATCAATTGCAATAGGCTTTGAAAAAGTTGCTCCAAAATTCACGCTGTATGAGAAGTAGATCCGCGGAGCAGCATCGCCTTTCGTTCTTTGGGACCACGCGACGTAAACATTACTACCGTTAGCTGTAATCACGGGGTAAGATGGGTTTCCTCCAGCTGAGCTCAATTTCATTGCAGTCGTCGTTATCGAAGGATTCCAGGTCGACCCATCATTGGAGCTCGATCTGAAAAATATTCCCGCCTTACCTTCTGTCCAGGCAACGTAAACATTGTCGCCTGAATTCGCAACCATCGGATACTGCGCGATGTTTTTGTCTGCGCTCAGATTTATCGCCGTTGAAAAAGTAGGAGTCGCCAGAGAATCCGCTCTGGATACCATAAAAGAAGAGGGCAGTAATATTGCTAGAAGTGAAAAAGCGATTATTGCAAATCTTGCAGTGTGTTTGGCCAATCGAGAATTACCTTCGAACAAATCCATATGTTCATACTGAATCTATTTAGCATCTCACATGGATTCCAAAATACAAAATCATCGAAAAGAAGGGTGTATTCTAAAACGGAACTTATCATGTTAGTACGAGCAAGCTACGGACAAACTTGCGACAACTAGAAGAATTAAAATTCTGAATCCGTATCCGTATCCGATGGCATCGAGTATCAGGTTTGGAATAAGCTTAGCAAAACGGCGGATTCGGCGGTATACAAGTCGTTGTTGTAGTACTTGTACTCGTTACCGTACTAGTAACTGTATCCGTTTCCGTGGCATTCACACTTGTAACCGTAATCGGAGTTGTAACTGTTGATGTTTCATTCACAGTGGTAAGGGTAGTTGGGACAATTTCAGTAGTCGTGCCAAAAGACGTGCTTGTGACAGTCGTTGTAGGCGTTGTTGTCGCGGTAATATAGACCGTAGAAGACGCAACAGTTTCTGTAGTACTATATGTTACGGTCGAAGTTGTAAGAGCAGTAGAAGTACCTCCGTTCTTGTATGTTAAACTTATTTGGACTTCAGTAGTTATGTAATAAATCGAACTTGTTATGTAGACAATGTTGCTGGTTGTCGTTACGTAAACGTCCGTCGAAACTTCTGTGGTGCTCACTGTTCGGACTAGATTCGATATGTTAAGATCTGTAGAAAGTGTGGTGAGAGTCTGTGTCAGAAATGTAGTCAACGGAAGGGTCGTCGAATAAGTGCTCGTCAAATTTACCGTCTGAAGCACTACTGAGGTCTGGGTCGTCGTACCACCCGAATTAGAAGAAAGGGGGATGTTGACAGACGAACCCACAATTATCGCAGATGAGATTATTGCAACCACCAATACGATAAGTGCGATCGCAAGAACCTTGATTGACGCCAAATTCCTAAAATAACTTGTTCTCTGATTAGATATGTTTTGTCAGCGATTTCGCACTTCGAGGAGGTCCTTTTGGGTCGAATAAAATGAATGGACTGATGTGAGCGGGCATGTGTAGTATTAGATTAGCACTGGTGCAAAATCTCAAATCTACTTTGTATCAACTTGAATCCGATCATCAAAGGCTATTTCTGCTTGATTCTTTGTAGCGCGCTCCTATAGCGGGAGCCGATACATGATTGTTACAGTACATTGTTTCAAGAAATTTGATGCATGAAGAAGCAGAACTAATTTTTCTAAGATCGGCATATTTCGAACTTTTCTCTGTTTATGGAGAGTGTCCAAAATTCGAAAGGTGTAACTAATAATAAATAGTAAACTACTGGTCTCAACTCGATCATTGTTATTTCTGAATATTGATTTATCATTCCTGGACGAGCTGGAAAATTGTGCAGTAAAATACATAGAGCTGGTTAGTTCAGATTCTGGTGAGAGTACACGAAAGTGAATAAAAGGTTCGGAACCTTTGTATGTGGGGTGTCGTTGATAACAGTTTTCCTTCTTTCCTCAGGAATATTTTTGGTCGTAGGTGCGACGAGCCCACCGAGTTTCAATCCGGCGTTCAATCTCAGCAATGATTCGAATAGTGCCCAGTATCCCAACGTCCAAAGTTCAGGCAGCAGTGTGTACGTCGTGTGGACGGAAAAAAGTCACGGTATTCAATTTAGATCCAGTCCCGACGAGGGGTCAACTTGGAATCCGTCTTTGTCATCTGCTCCTCTCCGTATTAGTCCCACAGTTGGAGGGACTTCCAATTATCCATTGATGGCGGCTTATGGTAGCTACGTTTACGTTGTATGGACCCAGACAACATCGACCAATAAGGTTTCGCAAATTTACTTTGCCTCAAGTTCTGACAGTGGAGTCGCCTTCAACCCTGCAATAATAGTAGATACCAATCCCACTACAGCCGCTTCGACGCCCGTCATTGCAGCGTATGGTAACTACGTCTACGTAGCTTGGATTGCCGGATCCGCCTCGTTCGTAACTGTGAGCGCCAATAACGGGGCGACTTGGACCACGCCCTTCAAATTCTCCGGCTCTCACGAACCGCAAATAGCAGGTGTGGGTGCCAACGTTTATGCCATTGGTGACGGAATCAAACTTGCCGTCAGCAACAACGCGGGTGTGTCCTGGAAGATCTTTAGTTTCGGATCTGGCGCAGAACCGTGGATCGCCGCTGCGGGAACCGACGTCTTGGCCGCGTGGGAGACGAAGGGGAGTTCAAGCGTAATCTACGCAGTCTATAGCACCAATAGCGGTGTCAAATTTAGTACTAAAGAAGTCCTGTCAACTGCGACGCCCGATGCGTGGGCCCCGATGTTGGGGATCTCTGGTAGCACGTTTTTCGTTGCTTGGAGGACTTTTCCCGGCGGATCGAGCTCTCAGGAATACGTTGACGTATCAACGAACACCGGAACATCATGGAGCGGGCCGCTTGTAATTGGAATTGCAAATCGAGATAACGAGTGGCCGTTTACTGTTTCGACCTCGGGCAGTAACGTCTACGTCATGTGGAGCGAGAAAGTTAATACAAAGAATAACGACTGGCAAACCTTGGTCACGTATAGCTCTGATGGTGGATCAACCTGGTCCACGCCAGTTTATCTGAGCAACAACGGCCCCGCTTCGGGTGCTCAAGCGGAACAAGATATTGCAACCGGAGCGATTGCCAACACCGGGTCGACTGCGTTTGGCGCGTGGGAGAATAACGCAACTACAACCCAGATCTATTTCTCAGATACTTGACAAGTTGCAATAGTATCCAGAAATTATTCCTTTCTTAAAAACTCCCGCAAACTGTTACCGGCCGTGCGAGGCCGGTTCGTAGCTCTTTTTCCCATACTGTTTTGATTTTTCTTGTCGTTTTAGATACCCGAAATTGCCTAATTTGCAGCATAAGATTGCTTTGTCAAACTGTGGGTTTCTTGTTGCTCTAAAAAAAGAATCTCTTATATCCAATAGAACTGTAAAATCATTTGTTTTTAGAAATACTGGAACGCCCTAACTTTATAGTGACATTGTTTCAAAATTTGACTTTTCCGATTGTTAATTCTGTTGTGTTTCCTTTCAAGATCGGAAACACTTATTTCAAAAAACTGTTAGGCCGACTCAAAATTGCCTAGTTCAAAATCTTTCCAAAAATAGGAGACACCCCTATCGATTATCGATATCATTCGAAAATCGAATGGGGCTGACCACGCTCAAATTCAGTTAGGCGCTGAAGGTTCTTAGAGCATTAGATTTAGGCGTTTGTGGAAAATTGAAATCGTTTGGAAGTATTATATAGATTTGAGCTCCGTACTAGAGAACTATGTTAACAGGATCACGTACTACTTCCAGTAAGCTGAGAACAGCGAAGGGAACTCTAGCGCTGATGAGTTTCGTCTTCATTTTCTTGATAGCCTCTCTAGCAGTTGGACTAAGGACTTCAAACGCTGCACTTCCACTAGCTGCAGGAAAGGGATGTCATCAAGGCGGTGAAGATGGCGCAGTGACGTGCACTTCTTCCAGCACCTCTACCACCACAGTAACTTCTTCGACCACCACTGTAGATAGCACAACAACGGTTACTTCGACATCCGATCAAAGTGGGGGAAACTCTGACCCGGTAGCTGGTCCTTCCGCATCAGATTGCAGCGCCCTTAACGGAATCGGTTTTCAGGTACTTGCACCAGGAACTAACGTGACGATTGCCTTCAACGGTAACGGACAGATGACCTTCACTGTGCCCTCGCAAAAGGCGTTCACTTGGAACTGGTACTGGGTGCCAGCCAATGGCCAGGACACAAATACCTTGGGTCAGCAGGTCACAAGTGCGATGTGGGCTAGCGGTCACGGACAGAACTTTAGTTTCTTCGTAGCGAATCTGAACGGGCAGACAGGTCTTGTCCTTCAGACTGACTATGCACTGTCTCAGGCATGTGGCTAAGTAGGGAATTCACCACGGTAATTTGGTATACTGATGCGAAAGCACCAGTACCCTCCCCCTTTTTTGAAAAGAAGATTCATCGGTCCGAACGATGGCGGAATAAATTAGGTAATTGATCCACTACGAGAAACTTGAATTTTTGCTCAGGGGAAATCTGATTTTAGTCTCAATATTTATCGAATGCAATCGGAGATATTAGCAATTGGTGAGTTGGTTTTTTTGTGAAAAGTGCGGTGCGGACGAAGATGTGAGCTACTGTTCTTCGCACAGACAATTTCTCTGTACTTCATGCGACTTCCAATTACACGAAAAATTAGTTAAACCGAAACGAGCCGATCACGAACGCCAGATGGAGACTTGATAATTTAGGTCAGCCTGAATCTTGTTGCGTTACGCGCGTCTTGGTTCAGAAATTGCCAGTCTTTGTTTGTTTTAATATAGGAAGAGAAATAAGCCAATTCGTAACAGCTGATAAATCTCTTGACAATTGGTCAGTTGGAGGGTGTTTTCCAGTATCTAATTCCAGTAGTCTACTTCGCTGCGATTCTTATCGCAACCTGGGTAGTCGCAAGACTGGCGAGCATAGTAACCGGCAGATTGTTGAGACAGAGTGTTCCTCTTCTGGTAACTCAGGCGAAAAGGGTTGTCTGGTTCATCGTCTGGCTAATCGGAATAGTGCTTGCGATTGAACAGCTCGGAATTCGTTCGGATATCCTCCTCGTCATGGTTGGACTGGTAGGTGTCGGCGCGATTATCGCATTGCGCGTGCCGCTCGAGAACGTGGGTGCAAAATATTTCAGTGATGTTTACGTTCCCTTCAAGGTCGGAGATTCTATTACGGTTCTCAATCATTCTGGAAAGGTGGTCGAAGTAAATTCCATAACCACGATCCTATTGACAGACGACGACAGGCTGGTTTCTGTGCCAAATTCGGCCATGATCAGCGAGGTTGTCATGAACTCGACACCTCAGGCATGGAAAGAGGTGACGATTCCAATCGTCATCGGGAGTTCAATAGATCTCGCTGCATTTGAAAGCAATGTCCTCAAGAACTTCAACAAGTTGAGGCTCCATCTGGATAAGAGATTCCCGCCCGTCTTAACGATAAAGTCCCGGACTCCTCAATCGACCGAATTGACACTGACGATCATGATCTTGCGGCCAGAACAAAGAGACACGATTGTTACGGAGGTCAACAAACGAATCTCCGAAGTCATCAAAACAATGCAGCAGCAAAAGAAATAGAGGCCGCTTCATGCAGTCCTCTGGAACTGAAGAACGTCTCTTTGAAAATCGATGGCAAAACCCATCTTCAGATACATGGGCGTTACACCATCGCTTTTGAGTGTCTGAAGCAGGATTGTTCTGCATTTATTTTGAAATGCATATTCTTGCGTAGTGATCATCATCGATTTTGCGACACCATGAGATCTGCGTTCAGGGATGGTTCCTACGCAGTACACGCCCAAGTGATCCCTCGGGTCTATGTGCAAGAGGAGACAGCCCGAAGGCTCTATCAAATTTTTCTCTCTCGCTATCATCAAAATTGTAGATTCATCATCAAGAAGCATTCTCGTTCGCCTTTCAAGTTCGGAAAGCCAGCTGGGAGGAATTCCAAATGACTTGACAAACGTCTTGTTCCAGGTATTGATGTCTTTAGTCCGCTCAACTCTGATGTCGGTGTCTTCCTCCGGGGGTCTTTCGACTCCTTTAGTCAGAACTTCCATTTGCTCAATTATTCGGAAACCATAATCAATTGAGTCTCCCTCAAACCGCCGGGCATTTTTCCAAAATCTCTCGACGTAAATGCTGGCCGGGACTCTAACGCTATCTGTCTTGGTAACTATAGAATCGAGGATGGCAGCAATCTCAATTGAAGAGTATTCATCCGAATCTAGGATGGAACTGGAGATTGCGGCATGGTTGAAAATTGGGTCATCTGAAAAGTGGGCGTTGTAGTAGATCGAAAAATTTGATTCGACTATAACATCACAAAATAACCTATCAAAGGAAAATTCGTTTTGAAGCACAGGCCCGCTCTGAATCAAGGTAGTGTAAATCCCAGCGTCTCCACAATTTCCCAAAACAGACTTCCGAGTTCGTGTTTTTCCTGACCGACCTCCTTAGAAATTCTCTGAGAGACATCCAAAAGCAACGATATAGCTCCCGGAGTGTTGAGATCATCATTCATGTGCGAAGAAAATTCGTCGTAGATTTTGTCAGCGTTGGCGGATCTTTGAACTTCTATTTTTCCGCCGATTTCGTTCCTTGGTACAGCTCTCGCCGCATCTTCAATTGCTTGAAATCCTTCTTTGCTTGCATTCAACGAATTCAAAGAGTATTCGAAAGCCTCCCGATAATGATGCTTCAAGAAATGAAACCTGATTATGTCAGCCTTGAATTTCTTCAGGGCTTCTCGGATCGTTACAACGTTGCCGAGGCTCTTGCTCATCTTCTCTTGGCCTTTTAGCAACAGTCCAGTATGCATCCACGTCTTGACGAAGGGGATTAAACCAGAAATTGCTTCATCTTGCGCTAATTCAGCTTCGTGATGAGGGAAAATTAGTTCCGTTGCTCCGCCGTGTAGATCGTACGGTCCGTGCAATTCGATAAACGCGATCGCGGAATCCTGTATATGCCATCCCGGCCTCCCTGCACCGATTTCTGTTTCCCAGATACCTTCAGTGGTGTCAGAAATTGCTCGCCACAGGAGAAAATCAACAGAATTCCTTTTGCCCGGGGCAGCATCAATTTGCTTGAGTATCAAATCAAGCGCTGATTGATGAGACAGCTTCCCAAAATGGTCTGCTTTGGAAGTGTCAAAATACACGCTGCCTTCCAAGTGGTACGCTTTTCCATTTTCCAAAAGATCCTTGACTAGGACAACTGATTCATCAACATAATTCGAAACTCTCGCAAATTTACTGACGGTAGCAATATTCAGAGCATCCAAGTCCTCCAAGAATGCGTTGTAAAACTTGTCAGCAATTGCAGTGTGAGATACGTTCTCTTTTTTGGCACGATCGAATATCTTGTCGTCAACATCCGTAATGTTCAACAAGAAGAATACCTTACGGCCGCTTTTCAGCAACCATCTAGCGAGAACATCAAATGCTAGGTACGTTTTCGCGTGTCCAAGATGCACATTGTCCTGAACGGTGGGGCCGCATACGAACATTCGAAATTCGTCAGTTGATTCGAGATCAACTTTAGTCTCCGAGAGTGTATTGTATAACCGCAATGAAATCAACTTACAAATTGAAAGCTGTGCTTGGGTTTGAGAAATCTAGCGGGGCAAGAACGACATAGCCGATTTCAAGGGCGAACTTGCGAACAAAAAATAGAAGAATAAAGCTATTATTATTAGCTTTATCCCACTCTTAACGCAGACCAACACGAATGCCCCGCGATAAACCGGAAACTGCAAGCAAAACAGGCTACTCCGAACGAAAAATTACTCAGATTCGAGAGCTCAAAACTCTTCTCTGGGGACTGGAGCTAGACGAAGGTTTACGGTTCACTGCTGAGATACCCGGATATGAGAAGGGGGCATTCGTTTTTGTTACAAAGTGCGACGATAAATATTGCATAAATATCAAGGAAAGAGTAATGGACGAAATTTCCAAGGAACTCGTACCCGGAGGTAAGGAACAGTGGAAATACTTTGAAACCGCAGAAGCCGCTTGGAATTATATTGGCAAATTTCTGAAGCCACATTTTGAAGCTTATTACTATTAGCCCGGAAAAATTCGTATCTCTTTTCCGACAATTATTTCGCAAGCTGGTAAACAGGAGTAGACTGGGAGAGTTTTGGAAGAGCGTAACAAAGCGTTACGAGAAACATGTGCCCGCGAAGTCTTGATAGCGACAAGATCAGTTACCTCTTCAGAGCTAGAGAAAGGGGCGAGACCTGCGCAAACATTGCTCTCCAGCTCGGGGTGTCAAAGAGGAGGGTTGAGCAGATACTTGCCCAGCATAGGAAAGGTGGGGGTGTGCCTCTCCTCCTCAAGAAACCAGGAAGGAAAAGCATTCCAATTACCGACGAGGAAACTTCACTCGTCATTGATGCTTATCAGAGATATAGGGCAAACGCCCTCTACCTTGAACGAAAGATCGAGAGCGATAGCAAGATTCACATCAACCACAACAGGATACACAGGGTGCTCCTGATGAACTCCTTTGCGTCAAACTCTAGGAAGAAGTGGATAAGGAGGAAGTGGGTCAGATACGAGAGGGAACACTCGAATTCATTATGGCATACGGACTGGCACGAGGTAAAGGATCCGAGGTGGAAGGGCAAGTGGCTCACCTGCTATGAAGATGATGCTTCTCGTCTCATTACCGGATTTGGGGTCCATGAAACGCTGACCTCGGAGTACTCTGTTTCCTGTCTTGAGAGCGCCATGAAGGAACACGGCAAACCTGCATCGATCCTATCCGACCACGGAACCACATTTTACACGATGGAATCTGAGAGGAGGGAGAAGGGGATGACAGAATTCGAGAGGTGTCTCTTGAAGCACAAGATAAGATTCATCCTCGGAAGAGTCAACCACCCCCAGACGAACGGCAAGATCGAGAAGTTCTTCGACATATTCGAGAGTAAGATCAAGTGGTTCTCCTCGATAGATGAGTTCATGAAGTGGTACAATGAAGTGAGGCCTCATGGAGCCCTTGACCTCAAGACGCCAACCCAGGCTTACTACGAGAAGATGCCGCAGTTAGATGCTCTTGAATATCCTTTGTCTATGGAGGTCTCCTGACAGATGCGAAATGATTTCTGGAAAAAACACCGGAAAAATTCGTATCCCGCATTCTTTTATACCATTTTTTGACAATAGGCTCCGAAGATCGAGCTTTTCTGCATGACATATTCTCAGTCACTGCGACAACAGCAACAATCAACTCAGGATCGACTTCCGAATGTCAGAGAGACGATCGATCGCGTCGGGATCTCTGGGCTCAGAACAGGACTGAAACTCTCCAATAGAAGCGGTGACACCCACTTTACGGCAGAAATTGATCTTTTCATAGATCTTGATGAGGATCGAAAAGGGATTCACATGTCACGGCTCGTCGAATCAATCAACGATGTCGTTTCGAAGGGTTCTAGGAAATCAAAGGAGTCATTTGAAAAACTCGGGATGTATATTCTCTCTGAGTTAAAGAAGAGACACAGATATTCGAACGGAGAAGTGATGATAAAAACGATCTTGTTCTTGGGAAGACATACTCCGGTTACAAACAAAAAGACCGATGAGCCTTACGACGTCTCGGTTGGAGTAATCGTTCGCGGCGAGGAGATTTACAAGAGCTTGAGAGTCAAGGCGATCGGAAACACTCTCTGCCCACACAGCCTAGAAACTACAAGGGGCAAGGCGCACGTCCAGCGGGCGGAACTAGATTTACAGATTGAAGCTCCCATAAAAGAAAAAATTCCGCTGGAAGAGCTGATTGACATTTGTGAAAATAGTTTCAGCTCTCCAACTTACACTGTTCTAAAAACTAGCGACGAAGCGGCAGTTGTGGAGGCAATGTTCCGTAATCCGAAATTCGTCGAAGACGTTGCCAGAGACTGCTTCAAGCAGGCGAGAAATCTGAAGTTCAAAGGGCGGGTCAAGATAAGAGCGACTTCCTACGAGTCAATTCACAAGCACAATGCTGTATCGGAAATAGAGAGGACCTTTGAATGAAGACAGGCCTCGGAATGGAATTTTTCGTGGATTACAGCCACCTTCTGCCGGGGCACCCAAAATGCGGAGTCCTGCACGGGCACACGGCGAAGGTGATCGTAGAATTGTTCGGGGAGGTCCGGCCGGATGGAATGATTATGGACTTTAAGGACATGGAGAACAAGAGTGGGATATTCTCTCTCAACTGGACCACAAAGACCTCAACCAAAAATTTGAGCGCCCTACTTCGGAAAACATCGCAAACTGGATCTTCTCAGAAATGAAAAAGTCCATGCCCGTGACGCGGGTTCAGTTTTTTGAAGGTCAGGGAAAGTGGTGCGTGGTTGAGGCCTGAGACCTAAATTCCTCACTTGAGACAAGGTCAAACACGAACGGCCGCCTTTTGCATAATTTGTCAACGAAAGTTTACTCAGCGGCTCTATAGGCTTGCCAAGCCAAATCGTTTCCATGACAGCTCAAACGAGTCGTGGACCGATAATTTTCGGATTCTGGCTTCTCGGATACGCTCTAGGTTTCATAGCATTCCTTGTGAGAGTGCCATTCATCATAGCAATAGAGGAATTGTTCTCCAGTTCGGAGATCGTAGGCGCTATGGTTTCTGGATTGGCAGGCTCTATAGTTATGCTCGCAGCCTTGTACGTTTGGAGTCACTCCGGATCTTCCGCTTCACGCTAAATACATCAGCACACGGAACAAAACGAATGGCGCCAGAGGAAAGACGCCATCCTCACAATTTTTATTTTCGATGAGTGTCTGAAAATCGTTCAATGAGATCTGGTTGGGAAAAGCACCGCTCAATTTGAATCGAGTTTCTTGACGCCTGTTCAGGTGCGTCCAAGAATTGAATTTGAAAAAAATGATCAGTTCGTCATTCCGTGGCTTTTCTTGAGATGCTCGCCAAACATTTCCAAGTGAGTCGAGGACAATTCGTCGAATTTCCGCTCGGCCTCTTCACAGATCGGACAGGGCATCGCAATAGCGTCAATATTCATGTTGTAGAACGTCAAATCCTTATCCCAAGTACGTATTTGGGTTCCAGTTGTAATTAAATTGTGTATTCTGTGGGCCGATACGTTCGAGTCTAGAACTTCGAATAGTTCAAGAATTTGTTTAAACTGCCCCGGCCAGTACCAAAAATTATCGGGCGCTACTCATGTTGAGTAAACTTGCTGACTTTGAACTCCTTTTTCCAGCTCGAATAAATAAAGGGGTCTGTCAGAATCAATAGGACTAACTACACATTGCGCTCGGAACTGCATTTGGAGAAAAAAGCCCTACGTGTTTTGGGAGTCGCTGAGAGTTTCAAGAAGGAACAGCAATTCTCGACGCTAGCGGGGGTCGTTATCAGGAGTGATCTGGTGATCGACGGATTCGCCCTAGGTGTCTTGAAGGTCTCAGGAAATGACGCAACGAAAGCTGTGTTAAGACTGTTTGGGAATCTTCAGAGAAATGACGTAAACGCCATCATGATATCAGGAAGCGTGCTCAGCCTCTATAACGTACTGGATATCGACACGCTATTTGCTAAACTCCAGGTTCCCCTACTGGCGATGACTTTCAGCAAATCATCAGCGGATCTCTCCGCAAACATCCGGGCGAGATTTCCTTCAAAGGTTGCTGAAGAAAAGATTGCCCTTCTAGAAAAACTGGGAAAATCAGAAAAAATACTTTTGAAAACAGGCTACGAAGTCTTTGTCAGAACGGCTGGAATCAACCAGAACAATTCAAAAAGATTGCTCGACAAATTCACCCTCCAAGGAGCAGCTCCCGAACCTATCCGCGTCGCCAGGCTTCTCGCAAAGGTCATTGCCCTACTCAGAGACAGGTGAACATTTGACAGGATTGCGGCAGCAGCCTGGCCAGAAGTTGACGAGGCCGACGAATTTCCGGCGAGGACAATGACTTCACCCTTCATCCACACGTGATAGGAGCACGAATAATTGTAAGTGCCGGGAGTCGTGAAGGTGAAATTCACTTCCTGACTGGGGTTGATATTATTCCAGGGTTGACTGGTGGGACCAAAGAGATTGAATCTTGGATCTGGCGAACCGGGGGCAGCCGTGACGGTGTGAATCGCGCTGTCGTTATTCTTCCAAATCACAGTTGAATTATAACCGGCGACGACGGTTATCGCATCCGGAGCAAAATAGTACGCGGTCGGTTTTCCCGAGGAAGCCGCACCGGTAGGAATAGTAACCGTAACATTCAGTTTTGTCGAGGGAACGAATGTCTCGGTCGTGGAGGTAGGCGCGACGGTTGGATAATATACAATTTGATAATAACCTATTAACGCTGCCGCGAGCACAACAATCACGATCAGTAAAGGCCCCGTCGCTGTTAGAGTCTTGGTTGGCGGCGAAGCCATAGAAAGTTCCGAACCCTTCCGATCTGAAATCTTCATTTAAGCATTATTGAATTGGATTTTGTAATTCTAAAAAATGAAATTGCAATTCACAGTGCGATTTTTCTGATCTGATTCGGAGCCCAAATTTCGAAATTTTCATTGAGAAGAGTCTGCGAAAATTTTCTTTGATTTTTTGAAGAATTTTATTTTCTTTCTCAATCCTTAAATACAATATTTCAGGTTCCGATTTTGGCGCAAGGTCTGCTTTTTGTCAGATAGTGCAGATGACACGGATAAGAAAGCGGATGAATCTTCAGATAAGAGTTCGCAAACTTCATCCGAGGCGACCGTTCAGAAAGATGAACAGCAATCAAAACCTGTTACTCCAACGACAGTCAAAAGACCGACGATTGGAACTCCAATCGGTCGGCCGAAAATTGGAACTCCGATTGGGACTCCAGCCGCTGCATCTACACCTCCCCGTCCGCCTCAGGCTGCTACGCCCGCCCCAAAACCGCCGACGATAGGAACTCCGGTAGGAACTTCTGTCGCGAGACCCACGATAGGAACCCCGATCGGATCTCGACCATCTATTGGCACTCCGGTTGGATCTTCCCCAAAGCCTGCGACTTCTATTGGCGCGCCAGCCACTCCCGCGGTAGCTAGACCAGTCGTTTCATCTCCTTCCGTTGCTCGTCCTACAACTCCGGTCAAGAAGACAGAATCAAAGGAAGAAATTTCTCGGAGAAATTTCATGAGAGGATTGGTAGTTTTAGGAGGACTAGTCGCCGTAGTTCAATTCGGAGCGCTAGGGCCGTTTCTGCAAGGCTCTGTCGGCCAGAGCACTATCTCAAGTCAAGTAATTCTTGATTCGATAACTGGCGCAACTGTCACAGCCTCGACATTTAATGATCCCACTCATCTGAACTGGGTAACTTTTGTTTATCCGAGGACTGGGAATTCGAATATTGATAATGATACCTTCCGACAGTGCGTCGCGATTAAACTTCCAAATGGGTTCACGGCCCCTGCGGATCTTTCGACGACAGATTCTGACGGGAACGTGTATGTGGGCTTTAGCAGGGTTTGCGTTCATCTCTGGTGTCTTTGGAGTTACGTTAACACCGATGAAAGAATGGAGTGCCCCTGTCACGGCAGCCAGTATGTTCCCGGAATGGGTCAATATCCGGCTCTTCCTGCTGCGGACAATAAACCCCCTGGTCTGGCAGTTGCAGGGCCTGCTTCTTTGCAGGTAGCTCCAAACAATCAGCTGCCGATTATCAAACTAAAGATAAATACGGACGGGACATTTTCCGCGTTTGGCGTTGTTGGGCAGATCGGTTGCGGGCAAAATTGTTAGGCTAGAGTAGAAATGTCGCAATCGCAACCCGTGGAAAAAGAGAGGATAACGATTGTTTACCTCATAGTGAAGTTTTACGATTGGCTTGTAGATCGCCTCGACAGAACCGGCTGGTTGGCCTTCAAGATCACCCTTCCCAAAAGATTCGTCAGCCCTCTTCCTTTTCTGGGATTTCTTACGTTCCTCATGTTCTTAATTCTCGGGATTACCGGAGCGCTTCTGATGCTCTTCTACACCCCTTCGCTATCTGGAGCGTGGTTGAGTGTTCAGCTTATCAATAACACTCTTCCTTATGGAGAGATCGTTCGAAACATTCACTATTTCGCTTCGGATGCAATGGTTTTCCTTGCACTCGCTCACATGTATTACAACTACTTTAGTGGTCGATTTAAGATCAGGAACGAGATAATCTGGGTTACCGGAATAATATTTGGGACGCTAACGGTCCTCGAGGCTTTCACGGGCTATGACATTATCCTCAATACCAGAGCCGTGCTTGCGGTGAGCATTGGGGTATCTCTGAACTATTCTGCCCCGGTGCTTGGTCCAACTCTTGTGCACACACTATTCGGTCAGGGCTTCCCAGACTTTATTCTTAGGTTTTACGCGGCTCACATCTTCATAATTCCCGTTGTAATGATAATCCTGATGCTCGTGCATTTTCCGCGGAATCTGACGTTCGATATTCCCATAATTTCCGCGGTAACGGGTGCTGTTCTCTTGCTAGGCGGAATGTATCCCGTCTCACTTGGAGTGCAATATACGCCCACCGTAAACCCAGGATATACTCTTCCTGAATGGTACCTTACGAGTCTCTACGCCTTCCTCAGGACCTTCATGCCAAAGTTTGTGGCGGGAATCTTGATCCCGACGTTGTTTATTCTAATGTTCTTGGTAATTCCGTTCGTTGACAAGAGCAAGAAGTTCTCTTGGAAGGATAGACCTTTCTTTACGGCTCTAGGAATAGCCAGTATCGCTCAGATACTACTTACCACATACTGGGGATTCTACATCAATGAAAGCGCGCTGACTCCAACTTCCGCCCTGTTTATTGATCCAGTTCAAATATTCGGAGGAATGGTTCTTGTTGCTGCGCTCTCTTATGTAGGAACTTATTCCCTGCTTCGGTACTGGGCTTCCAAGGGAGGAGGAAAGATAGCCCGGGGCAAGAAGCCTCAGGCGACTGTCAATTTCATTTCTTCAAGATGGATTGTCGCAGTACTAGCCGCAATGTTTGGATTTGAAGTGTTCCTAAATGCGAATGCGGCTCTTGCTGCTGTGAAGAACTTTCCAAATCTTACTATGTTCGATCTGGGTGCAGTTCTGATGCTTTTCGCGGTAATGTTCCACCTGTACCGATACAGCAAACCAGGCGGCTAGTCAGTTATCAAAACCCGGATTGATGCGCCGATTTCATTATGCGCGACTAAATTGCCGAATCAGTAAGTCGACCTCATTTGTGAAAAGTCGACGCTGATCGATTAGCTTCATTCTTCAGAAAGAGTACTTTTCGACCAGCAACAACAGAGTTCCCGAGAGTCTCCCGACCAGATACGAATAACTACAAGGGAGGCTGAAGTCTTGAATTTAGTTGTGGATCGAGGTTTGCCAGTTACTATGAGGGTCACTCTGGGAGAATTGATGAACCCTTACATGACCGCGAGGATGTTTGTCAAGTTCGTCCAGACCAATCGCGCCATATTGATTCCGAAGGATTTCAAGGGTAATACAGTCATCATCATTGACGCTCAGGACTCGGTGGTCATTTCGGAAAAAGTCAAGAAAATAAAGGCGGACTTGAAATACGAAGTGCTCGGGCAGTCTTTTGAGGAAGTGCTTCGTCAGACTGAAAGAGCTATCAGGGACAAGAAGGCCTTCCTCATCGAACTTACCTAGGCCTGCAAACTCGCATTGATTTGCGAGATCCAAGCAGCCGTGTTTATTGACCATTCAGCTTCCTGTGCGGTGATTGGCTCTCCCCTTGCGGCTTTCAAGTGGAGCAGGTTCAGCTGGTATATCGGCTGGGTGATGTCAGCCGTACCTGGTGATTTTGTCTGGAAAACGTACGCCATGTCGCTGACATTCATGTTCGACGGATCCACTCCACGGGATCTTAACAGACTCGACAGTGTCAGACTGGTCGCCCTAACTGAGAGCTCGACCGCCTTTCGCTGATCTCCACGACTTAGAGCACTATGGGCATCGGCAAGGATTGAAGAACTATCAACCATGCTGTCTTGCTCTGTTTGCATTTCGAGCTTGGCCTCGGTCAACCCCTCAGGGGGAGGCGATTTTCCAAGGACAAAAATGTAGACGAGCGTCACAACAATTATGATCGCAACTGAAGCGACGAACCATTCAGCAAGCGCGACCGGATCGTTACCCGTCTGGAGATAGCTATTCAACAAATGAGCCAGCAATTGGATTATCATGACTCACTATTTTTGACCGCTGGCGTCGAATCCGAATAATGATCATCAGCCAAGATGAGTGAAACTGCTGTCGCCAAAAACGACGCGGCTATGATCCCGAGAAGGACTCCCCACTGGAAAACGGGGTCAGAAGAAAATGACATCTCGAACTTGAAAGAGATTCATACCCTTAAAACTAGTTTGGAATCCTCTTTAGGAAAATAATGGCAGCCGAAAGGAGACTGTTCGGACTGAGTTCGGCTGTCGCGATCTCATTCGCCGTAAAGTTCTCGATATTTCTCGTGAGTGTTGCCATAATGGGGGTTCTCGCTACACGCACCCAGCTCACAGTGTGCGGTTCCAATACTCCGGGGAATCCTTCCATTTACTCAGCCCCATATGGGGATGTCGAAGCCTACACCGACTATAGGGACCTTTACCTGAGGTGCCTGGTCAACCCGTTTCTCTCGGGGAAGAGCGCTTACAATCTACCGATAGTCTACAACTATCCGCCGCTGTTTCTTTACCTGATTTCAGGCTTTGCACTCCTGAATTACATCTGGTCTTCAGCGATTCCGCTCGTTTTCTTCGACGCGCTGACAGTCATTCCGCTTTACCTGATCCTGAAAGATTTCCTGTTTCGAGGAAACTCCAGAATCGCGTTTGCTATCTCCCTGTTCTGGATTTTCAATCCAATCAATCTGTTTTACAATGATCTCATGTGGCTAAACCCCGCGCCCACGACTTTCTTCGTCGTACTCGCACTCTACTTCTTGTTGAAGCAGGAGTGGGCTCTATCCTCGATCTGTCTTGCGCTCGCAACCGCTCTAAAGCAGACGGCCGTGTTGATATTTCCGATTTTCCTGATCTGGATGATCAGGACCGATAGGCAATCGAGGAAGAAGGTTTTGACCTTCATTGTTCTCTTCGTAGCAATTCTAGTTCTCATATCCACACCGTACATTTTTCAAAACCCCCAGCTTTACTTCTGGGCCCTTCAACTGCCAATCTTTGGGATACCACCCGGAGGGAGCAGCAGTACCCCGACGACATTTACGTACGATCTTTCGCAGCCGACGAGATTGACGACCTTTTTGGGGCTGGTCAGGTTCGTCGATCTAAAGTCTCTAGCAGTCGAATCTTATCTGCTCTTGAACTATGTTTTCGGCATCGCGTATGCAATTTTGCTCTTGCAGTTCGGGGTCGGCATTCGAAATCTGAAGACCGCGATATCTTACGCCGCTTTCGAGATTTCTGAAACGATCAGAATCTCTGTCCTGAAAATTATTCGAAAGTTGGACCACGGCTTACAACCGGTCAGAAAAACTAGGATCTACTCAGTCTTGGAGCGTCGGCCCACAGCAACGGAATTGCTCATTTACAGCCTGACTGCGCTTCTCCTGTTTCTTAGTCTGTTTGGAAGAGGAGTCTACAAATATTATTTTGCCGGCATCACACCTCTGGCGGTACCGCTTTTCGCAAGCAAGAGCCGAGCTATAGTTTTTGAAATCTTCAGCGCTGCTCTCATTCTGCTTCCAAGAGAAGTAACACCGTGGATGGCGATATTGCTGATTACATTCATTCCCCAGTTGATCAATTTCGAGGAATCATCGAGAATCACAAGTGAGCAACATATTCCCGTCTAGTGCTGGTTTCGGGCGATATCGTTTCGAATCTGTAGTATTTATTCACGAAAGTGGGTGCTTCGAGACGTCTTTTTGCTACGAACGCTCGGATAAGTCCGAATCTAAAGATTAAGGAAATTGAGACGGACATAGCTCGCTTGGTGACTAATGTTCTTTGGAGGAACAGATCAGTTCTCTCTTTTCCGACAATTATTCAACAGATCAGTTCCTTGAAGCCTATTGGCGCACTGTGTGTCAAGGCAAAAGATGAAAGGAGTCGGCCAATATGGAAGTACTAGAGCCCCGACGGAACGCAATTGCTGCGAGTATTGTGATTGACAGGAGTGCCATAACGAAACCACGTAACTCTGACAACTTTACGAAATTTTGATTGTGAGGGTCTAACTGCAAATGGTAAGCTTCGAAAGAAAAGTTTTCCCAAGATTCGCGCTATACCTTGGGATGTATGAATATATTGAAAAATCATGCAACTATGCAGAAGAAATCGAAATATCTAGTTGTTCTAGAGAGAAGAACAGTTCAATTGGCCAGTGGTATTTGAAAATAATACAGAAGATTAAAATCGTGGGGTATGTCAAAATCAAATAATTATGCCCTTCGACAGTCTTGATTTTGTGCTTTCTAGTGAGACCCGGTTTAGGATTTTATCCTTCCTTTCGAAGGACGCCGAGACGCCGACCCAGCTTGCGAAACTGGTGGAGAAACATCTATCCCACATAAGTAGAGCGCTAAGGGAATTGGAAAGCAAAGACCTGGTTTCCTGTTCCAATCCGAAAAATACGAAGCCCCGGGAATATCATTTGACTGCCGAGGGCGACCGGCTGCTGCGGGAGATCTATCGTTACCGCGTCAGGTTCTCCGTGCTATAGATCCTCTAACAATAGATTTTTTTGCCCTGAAACTATCCCTGTGCGAGCTTGGCAAAGGGATCAGACCTCGAGTCGTTAAGCCTCGGACTAGACTGGAAAGAGTTCGAAGCCTTTGCGGAGAAGGTTTTTGCTTCATTTGGTTTTGCGACTGTCAGGAACCTGCGCCTTAGAAAACCCACGATGGAAATAGACCTGGTGGCATCCAGAGCCGGATTTTCATTCGTTGCCGACTGTAAGCACTGGAAGAGGACCGTGGGGTCTGCCTCAATGACTAGAATTGGCGAGCGCCAGGCCGACCGTGCGAGAAGAATCGCGAATGACGGCTCCCTAAGAAAAGTGATGCCCATGATACTTACCCTGAGGGATGAATCGTTGTTCGTTCTCGAAAATGGAGTTCCAGTAGTCCCCATCAACCAGCTTTCAGATTTCATTCTGAATTGGGAGGAGACCCCCAGAGAAATTTCAATTTTCGAAGGAAACGAGATCCAAAAGACGCTGTTTTCATCTCGTTAGTTTTTTAGTCGTCAGATCCGATATTTTATGCGACGACAATGAGGAATCAGAGTTACACTGAAAATACCTAAGAAATGTGGAGAAGGCATTTGACCGAGTCGTCAACTTTCTTAACAGCTACAGTTCCAAAGTGATCGGGTTGCGACGAGTGGAAGTTGTTCCAGTAAGGTCCAAGCTCTAGCAGCTTCGCGTATTCAATTAGATACCGCCCCTAAAAGAAATAATTACTCTCAGTTGCCGCAAACGAAAGCTCTGATTAGCATCGAGAACGTCGTGGCCTCGGCGAGCATTAACCAGACCGTAGATCTGAATCAAATTACCAGATCTTTTTCCGACGTTGAATATCATCCCGATCAGTTTCCGGGGCTCGTCTTCAGGTTGAAGGTTCCGAAGACGGCCACGCTAATTTTCAGCTCCGGAAAGATAGTTTTCACTGGAGCGAAATTTGAGGAACAGGCGGTCAAGACCGTCGTTCAGAAATTGAGAAAGGGGAGCATCGATATCAGGAACGATCCCATAATTGAAATACAGAATATCGTAGCCTCTGCGTCTCTGGGCGGCAAGGTTCATCTCGAAGAAGCAGCACGCCAGCTTCCAAAATCAATGTACGAGCCTGAGCAATTTCCGGGTCTCATTCACCGGATGGCCGACCCGAAAACAGTAATTCTGCTGTTCGCGTCGGGCAAGCTCGTCTGCACGTGCGCGAAGAAGGAGACCGAGGTCTATCGAGCCGTGAACAACCTCCACGTTTTGCTTGAGCAAAAAACCTGATGATTTAGGCCTGACAATCATATTACGTGGTTTTCCACCATTTCTGCTTCTTCATCGGAGAGCGCGAGGTTTTCCTTCAGCTTCAAGGCTGAGCTCGTGGGCTGTGGCAAAACAGTGGAGCGAAATTCCGTTTTCTCGGAGAATTTTCGTCGCTCCTTCAGATCTATCGAGCAGCGTTAGAGCGTTACTAACAACTCCACCGTTTGCTCTGACCGCCTTCGCCGCAGATACGATTGATAAGCCGGTTTCTGAGACGTCATCGATTATGAGGACATTTGCGCCGGGCGCAACCACCCCGATGATCTTGTGCTCAGAATCGGTCGGGGAGTAAACGAGCGGTAATGAATGTTCGCGCGCAATTACCGAACCAAAGAGAAGTCCAGTAATCGGAATACCGTCTATCGCGTCGGGAACGCTTTTCTTGGTGATTTTATTCAGCTCCGATTCAAGACACTCAATCACCATGGAGAAAAGATTCGGGAAACTCGCGACCCGTCTGAGGTCGATATAGTACGGTGTTTTTGCCCCGCTGGACGTCTTGAAATCTCCGATTCGAAGAGCAGCGGTTTTCAGGAACGCCCTGCCTAGTTCCGAGACAAGTTCCTCTCTGTCTTTGATTGATTTTTGCAAACTGGCGAAAGACTCGCTCTAGACCCATTTTAACCTTGATTCCCAGCTGGAAATTCGGCTCAGCGGAATTCGTCTTTGAGGCGAAAGTGTTGTGGTGCACAAATGAGTAAGAGACCCAATTTCATCGTTACCTTGAATAGCTGCGAAATCAAGGATTTTCGCAGGGAAGAGACAGATTGACCGAGATATGGGTTCCCTATGGCCCGGTCGATGTTTCCTTCGACATCAAACAGGAAAATCTGTCACAGATCCTCGAACCCCAAGCCCAGAAGATACCGCAAGATGAATTGGAAATTACTTCAGATCGCATCTCCGAGGAGCGCCTGGCTCTACTTTCGGGAACTTCGGGCGCGCAGAAATTCCTGGACGTTCTTCTGACGCGGAACAAGAATCTTAAGAAAATCGTCTATCCAAAGTCGCTCGGAGCGCTGGCGCGAAGAAAGGCGCAGGAATTTTCTATCGATTCAGAACAACTAACAGTTGACGGAACGGTCCGAAGCGAATCGCTTGAAGGAATTTCTGCATATTTGCCCTCGCTCTCTGGAAAGCTCTTGATTCTTTCCTCCGCTCATTACGACCCTTTCTTTGGACTCTCAAGTGCGGCTTCGGAGATCGTTAACCTGGTTCCCGAGGTGAAAAAGCACTTGTTCAACGAATTTTCACATGAATTGCCGTTCACTCCTGAAAAGGCACCGGCGTCGGATTACTCGATTAACATGTTCCAGTCCTCGTCGCAAATTAGGGCAGTTGAGCTCGTTGAAAAAGCTGGAGTGGGAATAGTCGGACTAAGCTATGGAGAGATCGAATCGACACACCGCAAGACGGTAGACATCTGGACGAAGAATCTCTCTGTTCCGATGCAAAAATCAGAGCGAGTAATATTTGGTTGTGGCGGCGGCGATAACGACAGAAACCTCTCCGATGCCTTCTCGAGGGCCCTGTTCCCGGTCCTTCTCAACGCAGTACTGCCCGATTCAGATTCAAAGATCTGCATGCTGGCGGAGTGCGGGCACGGTCTCGGTTCTGAGGCTTTTCTCAGATTCGTGACGGGGAGGCTGGAGCCCCGGTCCAAGATTGGTGGAGTTGAATATGTTGACGGGCTGGAAGTTCTTCTTTCCTTCCAGAAACTGCAAAGGGAATTTCAGATAAACATCCTTACGACGCTGCCCCAATTTTATGCAGCAAAGTTTGATCTGAAAACCATTGGAGGCGCAAGAGCAGCTCCTACATCTCTGGTCCAGCCCGGGTCCAGAGCAAAGATTCTTGTGATTCCGGATGCTTCCAGCACGTCGTTCAGAGCTTGAAAAGAAACGGGCTGAAAATCGGGTTGTTGTAGATCACGAAAGCTCCAATTGAAGCCGCCAAAATCCACGTTAGGACAAACAGTATTTTTCTGCGCGGCGAAAGCGGCGAGACGTCGTCCAGAGGCCTCAAAGAAGGGGCTCTTCCAGACATAAGCAACACCAGAATCGCCAACAAAAATAGTCCCGCGGCGAACATGAGGATTATGCTTGCATAAGTGAGTATTCGGTGCACCTTCGGGCTGACGGCCGAGTTTGCAACGTGTCCTCCATCCAGCTGCCATGCTGGTAGCAGATTGATGAAAGTAACGAAAAAGCCCAGCGAGTAGGCGAAATAGAGTAGCTGAAAGAGCGGGCCGCCGACCACCTGACTGGCAGAGCTCGGTTTCAAAATACCCAGGAGAAACGACGTGTAATAATCAGGAGAAGTAAACGTCGTCCCGGCTGCGTAGGATGCGGTCGGAATAATGTGCGCCGACAGCGCCGCAAATATTGAAACCGCGACTGTGATCGCGAGTCCAGCGACAGGCCCGGATAGCCCGAGATCAAAGAGAGCATCGCGATTCGGAGGAGCGTCGGCCGCCCTAATAACCGCGCCGAATGTCGGCCAGACGCCTGGTATACCCGGGATGAAATAGGGCCACGACGAATTCATCTTATGAACCCGGGAAGAGATCTTGTGTCCCATCTCGTGGATTCCGAGAATTCCCAGAAGCGCTACCATGTAGAGAACCGCGAACTGGATGTCATTGGATATGCTCAAACTTGGTGTAAGCGGATCTGAATAGGAATACGATCGAAGGAATCCATCGAGAAAAACGGCGACCACCGTTGCACAGAACAAAATGAGTGGAGTTCGAATTCGCTGCCTCCCGAACGGAGGTTTGTCGATGACGGTCAATTGGAAACCTTGGTCAGTTCGACGCAGGACCGCGGTTCGGCCATAGCGAGAAGCTCATCAATCAGCGAAAGAAAACCTGCCTTCATATCAGTCTGGATCGGTTCCAGGTTAAATTCAATGACGCCATTCTCCCAGCGAAATTCAGAGCTGACGGAGAATCGCCGCCGAACTGCATCAATCTCCTGCTCTGAACTATCAGGGGTACTGCCCTGCGGACTGATGGATGTCAATTCAAATTCTCCTCTATCGTAAACGAGACTGAACGGGTAACGAATCCTTGTTAAAAAACTGGGATATTAACATGGCCTGAAATTCGTTCAGCCAATTGTTTTTAACTGCGATTAGAGAATAACGTTGTTTGAGCAAAACGAGGGCTGACGCGGTGCAAAACATATTCCTCAGAAGGGTAGGAAAATACGGAATCCGCAAATGCCTTTTGGAGGACCTGCCCTCGGTCATCTCGATAAACTGGGCTGCACTGCCAGAGCATTACTCTGACTCTTTTTTTGAAGAACGGCTGCGCGAATCTCCCGAGACTTTCCTCGTCGCAGAGGATGAAAGGGGCTCGATAATAGGCTACATTATGTGTCGAATTGAATACGGATTCTCTCACCTCAAGCGATACGGTCTCGCTCGAAAGGGTCACGTCGTCTCAGTTGCGGTGCTTGAGGCTCACAGAGGAAAGGGCGTGGGCAAAGGCCTGATGGAAGAGTCGCTTCAGGGAATGAAAGACCGCGGATGTTCCGAGACATATCTCGAGGTGCGAGTTTCAAACGATTCGGCCGTGGCGCTTTACAAAAATCTCGGCTTCACCACAATTACAACACATCACGGCTACTACCGGGACGGCGAAGATGCTTTCCTGATGAGCAAGGCCCTTTAGAACGACAGGGTTTTGCACCATTCGAGTATGTCGCAAATGCCGGAGGGCGGGTCTTCCTCCGGTTTTCTGCAATTTGCCGAGACCTGCAGACTGGTAGAGTCGACAAGCAGTAAGCTGTCAAAGATCGATATTGTGGCAAATTATTTTTCAAAGCTTTCCGACGAAGATCTCAAAATAGCCAGCACGTTTCTCTCAGGCAAGGTCTTCTCACCTGGCATCGGTTCTCAGGAGATCAACGTTGGATATGCTTTGATCTGGAAGACGCTGGCATCATTTCACAGAATGGAGGAAACGGAACTATCCGATTATTATTTCAAGTATGGTGATCTCGGTTCTGCGATCGAAGACTGGCTTCGTTCAAACTGGGAAAAAATTCCCGAACAATCCGGCTCGCTTTTCTCAAGCTCCGACCTAACTCTCCACGATTTCTACTCAGCTCTCGTTGAACTGTCCAAAGCCTCCGGGAAAGGATCGACGCAGAGACGGCAGAGAATACTGGGAAGGATATTCGCCCAGATCAAAGATCCGATAGAAGCCAAATTCATCGTCCGAATACTAGGTGGCGAAATGAGAATTGGGATGGTTGAAGGCCTCGTCGAGGAATCCATAGCGGAGGCCTTCTCGAAGACTCTCGATCAAGTCAGGAGTGCGAACCTGGTTACTGGAGACATTGGACAGGTTGCTATACTGGCGAAACTGGATCGCCTAAGCGACGCCAAGCTCTCCCTATTTCACCCCACGAATTTCATGCTCGCAGAGTCAGCGGAAAATTCCGAAGAGCTATTCAAAAAGATCGGCGAGACAAGTGCGTTTTCGGAGTTCAAGTACGACGGGATTAGAGCACAGATCCACTTTTCTGAGGGCAATACAAGGATTTTCTCAAGGAATTTGGAGGAGATTACCCGATTTTTTCCTGAAATAACCCGGGCCGCAACTGAAAAACTTTCGGGTTCGTTGATTCTCGACGGCGAAATTGTTCCATTCGAAGGGGGGAAGCCGCTTTCATTCCAATCTCTTCAGCGGAGATTGAGAAAACTAGTCCCTTCTACCACTGACGCGCCAATCAAGTATTTTGCTTTCGACATTTTGTTCAACGATAAACCGCTGATCAACGAACCGCTGTCTATGAGGGCGGAAGTGCTGCGCTCGATTAATGTTGGTGGAGTTATCGGTCTATCAGAACAAAGACTCGTCTCAACCTCTAGTGAAATCCAGTCCATGTTTGAAGAGAGCAAATCGCTCGGGTTCGAAGGATTGGTAGTAAAAAATCTGGCTTCGCCTTACAAGCCTGGCAAGAGAGGAAAGAGCTGGATTAAGCTAAAGTCGGAATTGGGCACTCTTGACGTAGTGATTGTCGCGGCAGAATACGGCCACGGCAAGAGGGCCGGTGTTATCTCCGACTATACCTTTGCGGTACGAGACGGAGACGAACTGAAAGTCATCGGGAAGGCATATTCGGGCCTCACCGACACCGAGATTCTCGACATGACGGAACTCTTGAAACAAATAACCGTTCAGGATTTTGGTTACAGAAGATTGGTAAAGCCGCAAGTAATCTTGGAAGTCGCCTTTGACGCGATACAAAAGAGCACGCTCCATGATAGTGGGTTTGCCCTTCGCTTCCCTCGAATCAAGTTAATCAGAACTGACAAGTCCCTGAACGACATCGACACACTCGAAAAAGTGAACGATATCTACGAGCGACAAATTGTGAAACTTTGATTATCTTAGTTGGATGTCAGCCACGGCCTGGATATATCTCGGGCCCACCTCTCTCACCCTTTTCCAGAGAAGAATCTCGTACTTTCTTGTTATTCCGATCTCGTCAAGGTGACGTTTTATCCACAATTCATCCTCGAATTCGTCTTCGGGAACGTGGACGTAATAGTGGACGATAGCTCCTGACGCCTTTGCAGAATTTAGGGCGTGACGCAGGAAATCTTTGGATCTTTCTGGCAGGGGCATCAAGATGCGGTCGAATTCGTTCGGATGTAAGGAGGCAAATTCGCCCGCGTCCGACAGCACCGGAATTACGGTTCCCTTGAGCCTCTTGTTGAGGTTCAGAGACTCGTTCGCCAACCTTATTGCTACGGGGTTCTTATCGACACTGTAGACCCGACAGTTTGCCGTTTTTGCGAGGACGAAGGAGAAAGTACCGACTCCGGCAAACATGTTGAATATTCTCTCGCATTCGTTAACAAGAGATCTGATCCGCAGTCTCTCGGTAGAGAGGCGCGGGGAAAAGTAAACTGACCGGACGTCAACCTTGAGGGAAATTCCGCTCTCCTTGTATACGGTCTCGTATTTTTCAAGGCCAGCTATTACAGATACGTCCCTAATTCGGTACTCGCCCTGAACATCGGAATTCTGTTTCATGACAGTGACGACGTTTTTCATATGCCTAAGGAGTTCCTCGCCAATCAAAGATTCCTTTGCTGAAAGCTCCGAAGGGATCTTGATTATCGCAATGTCTCCAATGACATCGAAGGATGAGGAGAGATGCTTGATTTCTTCGTCGGTAAGCAAACCTCTGAGAGCTGTCTTCAGCATTGGCATTTTAGGGCAGGCACACGGAATTACTCGGAGACGCTTGCAACCTTGGCTATCTTTTTGTTCTCGGGGGCGGTTGGCATTTTCCCCACGTAATAGTATTTGCCATCGCTTTTCTGAATCCTGTCAAGCTTGCTTTCGGGTTTGTTGACGCGCGGCCGTCCCGTCGTAATGTCTCTCCTGTAGGTGATCCCAAGCTCTTTGAGAAACGTGTTCATTCCTTCGTTCTTTGAAAGCGGTTTACTCGCTCTGCCCTTCCTACCCGGTTCGCCGGAGAATATCATGAGCGAATCAGCGACGATGTCAACGAGTTGTATATCATGATCTACAATCAGGGCTGTTTTGCCCATTGACCGAACGAATCTTTGAATCGACTTTGCGAGCACGATTCGATCCTCGACATCAATGAAAGCTGAAGGTTCGTCGAAGGCGAAGATCTGAGCATCCTGGAGAAGTGTCCCGACGATCGCAACTTTTTGCAATTCCCCCCCACTCAAATTCTTCAGTTGTTTTTCGTACAACTTGTTCAGATTCAAGGGGGTTATCAGCTGCGTTTGAATCAGACCGGAATCGATGTTTTTGTTTATTGAACGGAAGTAGGATATCACATCGGCATCCGTGTCTGCTGAAAGGTACTGCGGTTTGTAGGCAACCTTCGATAGGGCATTCACGTGACCGCTGGTCGGTGGCTCGATCCCCGAAAGTACTTTGAAAAAAGTTGTCTTGCCTAGTGCGTTTGCGCCTAGGATTCCCACAACCTGCCCCATCTTGATCTCGGCTGGCTCAACCTGCAATTCGAAGTTCTCGTACCTCTTTACCAGCTGGTCGTAACTGCAAATTACTGGAGTTTCCGTTTCGTTTTCGATTGGAGAGTAGATGTCAAACCGAACCGGTTGATCGCGGAATCTGACGTTTTCCGCTTGAAGATAACCCTCAAGAAGTTCGTTTATCCCCGTTCTCGCCGATTGAATCGACGATACGATCCCGTAGACTCCAGGTTCGCCGTAAAGTATGTGGATGTAATCACTCAGATAATCGAGGAACGATAGATCGTGTTCTACCAGAATTACGGCCGCTTTCTTGGACAACTCGGAAATCGCTTTCGACACATTCATTCTCTGAAAAACATCGTTGTAGCTCGAAGGCTCGTCAAAAAGGTAGAGGTCGGCATCCTTCAGATAGGTGACAGCTACCGCCGTCCTCTGGAGCTCGCCTCCACTAAGTTCCGAGACACTCCTGTCCAGGCTCTGCTTCAGCGAGAGCAAATCTGCAACTTCTGACACATCTCTAGAAGATCCGGCAGTCTTTTCCATGAGGGCGCGGACTGTGCCGGTCCAGACTTTTGGAATAAGGTACACGGCCTGAGGCTTTATCGAAACGCGCAACTTTCCGTTTGCTATAGACTCGAAATGACTCCGCAATTCCGTACCTTGAAATTCGTCGATTATCTCTTCCCAAGAGGACGTTTTTTCATAGTTTCCGAGATTAGGTTTCAGAGAGCCCGATAGGACATTGAGCGCGGTCGATTTCCCGACTCCGTTTTTCCCAACCAAGCCGACGACCGAGTTCTTCTTCGGAATAGGTAGCTTGTACAGCCTGTACGTGTTGATTCCATACTGGTGTACTTTTTCCTTGCCTAGTTCGGTGGCAAGGTTCAGAATCGTTATCGCCTCGAATGGACACTTCTTAACGCAAATGCCGCACCCCGTGCAGAGTTCTTCACTTATCACCGCTTTCGTGTCTTGACCGAGGACGATGCAATCGCTACCGGTTTTGTTAACCGGACAAAAAGTGATGCACTCTAGATTACACTTTCTTGAATGACAACTGTCTTTGTCCAAGACAGCAACGCGATGGGACAAATTACTTCGTTACCTCGAAAAAATTCTTGCTTAAGAAACTGCAAAAGGTCGCTCGACATATATTAGGATTACACGCGGATCTCGCAGACACGGAAAAAAGGATTGGAGATAAAGTTGTAACACTGCCATAATCTAGATTTCGCCTACTCACTTCTAATATCTAGAATTAGTCGTAGGTATGTGAAAGACAGAAATAATAGAAGTGGCATAATCTGGCAGTAAAGGAAAGCGTGTGATATGAGTCAGCAAGGCGTCACGCTAAAAGTTCTGGAAGCTTATACCAGAGACGTAGGCCGCGGAGTTGCGAGGATAGATTATGATGCTATGGACGCTCTTGATGCCTCAACTGGCGACATCATTGAGATAAAGGGAAAGCGTCGTACGGTTGCGAAATGTCTTCCGTTATATCCATCTGACGAAGGTAGGGGCGTTATCAGAATTGACGGTTTAATCAGAAATAATTCGGGCGTCGCGATTGGGGACACTGTTACAATCAAGAAGATAAAAGCGCCGCCGGCGGAAAAAGTCGTTGTTGCACCGCTGGAAGCGATTCCTCCAATCGACGAGAGATACCTTGCTGACGCGTTGGAGAGCGTCCCAGTCACAAAGGGCGACAATATTATGATTCCGTACTTTGGTGGGAGATTGACCTTCCAGGTCTTGGGTGTCAGTCCCATGGCCGATGCAGTCCTGATCACCCAGAGAACGATATTCGCGATCTCGGAAAAGGGAGAGACTCTCCGCGGCGTCCCTCAAGTTACGTACGAGGATATCGGAGGTCTCAAGGACGAAATTCAAAAAGTCAGGGAGATGATCGAGTTGCCTCTTCGGCACCCCGAAATTTTCGAAAAATTAGGCGTTGAAGCTCCGAAGGGAGTTCTTTTGTACGGTCCTCCGGGTACTGGTAAGACGCTTCTAGCTAAAGCGGTTGCCAACGAAAGCAACGCACATTTCATCAGCATCTCCGGGCCGGAGATCATGAGCAAGTTCTATGGTGAGAGCGAAGCTCGCCTGAGAGAGATTTTCAAAGAGGCGAGGGAAAAATCTCCGACCATTGTCTTCATCGACGAGATTGACAGCATCGCGCCTAAACGAGAGGAAGTGACGGGAGAGGTCGAGCGCAGGGTTGTGTCTCAGCTTCTTTCGCTTATGGACGGTCTGGAGGCAAGAGGAAAGGTCATCGTAATTGCCGCAACTAACAGACCGAACGCAATTGATCCTGCATTAAGGAGACCCGGAAGATTTGATCGGGAAATTGAGATCAAGGTTCCGGACAAGAGGGGACGTTTTGAGATCCTGCAGATTCACACCAGACACATGCCTCTTACGCAGGAAGTTGATCTTGAGAAACTCTCTGCGGTCACTCACGGCTTCGTAGGCGCGGATCTTGAATATCTCTGCAAGGAAGGCGCCATGAAAACATTGAGGCGGATGCTCCCCGAACTAAAGTTAGAAGAGGACAAACTTCAGCCCGAATTTCTCAACAGGTTGCAGGTCACGATGGATGACTTTGAGAACGCGCTGAAGGACGTCATGCCTTCCGCGATGCGAGAAGTCTATCTTGAAACTCCCGACATTCGCTGGTCTGACATTGGCGGGCTGGAATCCGTGAAGAAGGAACTTCAGGAAGCCGTCGAATGGCCTTTGAAGTATCCGGATCTCTACACTGCCATAGGCTACAGCATGCCGAAGGGTATCCTGCTATACGGTCCCTCGGGGACTGGTAAGACTCTTCTTGCTAAATCCGTGGCGACCGAAAGTGAAGCTAATTTCATCAGCGTCAGAGGTCCTGAGCTCCTTTCAAAGTGGGTCGGAGAGTCTGAGAGGGGAGTCAGAGAAGTGTTTCGTCGGGCGAGACAGGCTTCCCCTTGTGTGATTTTCTTTGACGAGATAGACGCCCTCGCACCAGTAAGGGGGCTCGGTGGCGACAGCATGGTAACCGAGCGAGTCGTCAGCCAACTACTGACTGAACTTGATGGAATCCAGACGCTGAACGGAGTCGTTGTGCTTGCTGCAACAAACAGGATGGATATGGTAGATCCGGCGCTGCTGCGTGCGGGCAGGTTTGACAAGCTTCTCTACATTCCACCTCCAGACAAGAACGCACGGAGAGCCGTGCTGGAGATTCAGACAAAGCACAGGCCGATATCAAAGGAGCTTGATCTCGACCGCGTCGCAGAAATGATGGATGGATTCACTGGTGCGGACATTACCTCTGTCGTGAATACCGCCGTGTCCCTTGTACTGCAGGAATACGTTGCAAAATTCCCAAAGCCGGAAGACGCGAAGAAGAACGCGACCGACGCTCTAGTCACGATGCGACACTTCGAGGATGCCATACGAAAGGTAAAGACATCCAGAGAAGGAAAGCCTGTAGAGAAAGTAGCAGTCCCGTACTACAGGTAACCTGAGAACTCAGGTTTTCATGCAACGCGTGGAAGCCTGATATACATTCTTTCCAGACTCCGAGCTGCTGGAGGGAGGAACTGAACTGTCCGAGTCTAGTACCGAAGGATACAGGGGGCGAGCTCTTGAATTTCTTCAAAGAAATGGAGCTAAAGTCGGACAACAGGTTGAAGTTATCGATTCTGACGGGCTCGAAGTCAGGGGCCTCATCATTCCAAGATACAGATATGCCGATGATGAGCACGTTGTTCTGAAACTCAAATCAGGCTATAATATAGGGATAAAACTCGACAAGATAAAGACGCTAAGACCGCTCGGAGAGGATCGGCAGGATTCGCAAATTCCGCGCCCCAAAAATACAGAGGCTGAGGGTGAAACTGTACCAAAAAAGAAACTCCTGCTGGTGAGCACCGGAGGAACTATCGCGAGCAGAGTCGATTACAGGACTGGAGCAGTCTATCCGGCGTTGTCGGCTTCAGACCTCTACGAGGCGGTGCCAGAACTTGACCGGATAGCAGTCGTAGAGCCGGAAGTTGTGTTCTCAATTTACAGCGAAAATATGTCTCCTTCGGACTGGGGTACCCTAACCTCAAAAATCATCGATCTTTCAAAATCGAAAAAACCGGCTGGTGTTGTCGTGATGATGGGGACTGACACTCTAGCCTATACGTCCGCCGCGCTGAGTTTTTCACTGATCGGTTTCGAGATTCCAGTCGTACTTGTCGGGGCCCAGCGATCACCGGATCGGCCCTCTTCCGACGCGGCGATAAATTTGACAGCTGCTGCCCTGTTTGCAGTAGAATCCGGAAGACCCGGAGTTTACGTTGCAATGCACCAAGACGAGAATGACAAAGGCGTGGCAATTCACTCTGGAGTTAGGGTTCGAAAAAACCACACCAGCAGAAGAGACGCATTCAAATCGATAGATTCCCTTCCCATCGCGATAGTCAAAGACAACGAAATAGTTTGGACCAATGATCCGAGAGCTGAGCATCCAGACCCGATTTCCGAAGAATTCAGACTCAAGACGAAATTTGATAGCGGTGCTGCCCTTGTGAAATTTCACCCGGGGTTTGATCCTGGGGTCCTAGATTACCTTGTAGAAACGAAGAATGTCAGGGGAATAATTGTTGAGGGAACCGGTTTAGGGCATGTTTCTGACAGAACGGTCTCAAAGATTTCTTCGCTTGTGAAGAAAGGCGTTTTTGTTGGAATGACTTCCCAGTGCATCTGGGGCCACGTTCATCTAAACGTCTACCGCACCGGGAGGGATCTCACTGCTGCCGGCGCAGTACCTTTGGAAAATATGTTTGCTGAAACGGCTTTCGCGAAATTGTCGTGGGTTCTCGGAAATTTTCAATCGCCGACAGAAATTATTTTGAAGAATTTCGTTGGGGAGTTCAACATGAGAATCCTGCTGAAACAGAAAGAGATCCAAACCGAGATGTAAATTCAATTTGGGAAGCAAGGTATCGGACACCGCTCTTGATTTCAAGTCGATCAGACTGAAAGTTGGTCTTGAGGTTCATCAGCAGTTGGCCACGAGTACAAAGTTGTTCTGTGCATGCCCTCCCTTTTCTGAGCAGTTCGGGGAGAGTTTTTCAGAAAATATCCCGCGATTTTCAAGGACTCTTAGACCCGTCTCTTCCGAACTCGGCGAATTCGACGAAGCAGCCCAGTTTGAGTCGCGCAAAGAGATCAAGGTCAATTACGTTGCCCCCTTCGAGACAAGCTGCCTTGTCGAAGCTGATGAAGAGCCTCCACATCCAATCAGTATCGAAGGATTGGAAACCGCTCTAATTTTCGGATTGTCAGTGAACTCCCGAATTGTCGACGAAATCCATGTTATGAGAAAGATTGTGGTCGACGGTTCAAACACGTCCGGCTTCCAGCGAACCGCGGTGATTGGTTTGGGCGGGGAGCTGAAGTTTGGGGAGGATAAGAAAGTAAGAGTCCAGTCGATAAGCCTCGAAGAAGATGCTGCGCGAGCGATTAAGGATGAATTTGATGCCGGAGGATCGGAAGGGCGGAGTTACGCGCTCGACCGGCTGGGATCACCTCTCGTCGAGGTTGCTCTCGCGCCGATAGAAGGATCTCCAGACAATGCAGAAGAGGCGGCGAAAACGCTTGGAAAACTAATGCGATCCACCGGCAGGGTTGCAAGAGGAATCGGGACAATCAGACAGGATCTCAATATCTCCGTGATGGACGGAAAAGTAATCGAAGTAAAAGGGGTGCAACGCCTAGATCAGTTCAAGAAAGTTATTAATTTCGAGGCAGCCAGACAAAAGTTCTTTTTTGACCTCGCAAAGGAAATCAAGGATAGTATAGGGAACAGCCTGGAAATCTCCGAGTTTGACGCTACTGAGATTTTTAAGAACACGACTTCTAACGTGCTGAAGAAAATTCTTGCGTCAAATTCCGCACGCGTCGTTTGCATTGTTGTAAAGAAGTTCGTGGGTTTTATAGGGAAAGAAAACGAGTACCACTCTCGGCTTGGTAAAGAACTTGGGGCAATCGCCAAATCTTACGGGCTTGGAGGCGTTTTTCATTCTGACGAGCTTCCGAACTATGGAATTACCCTGGGTGAAATCGCTCTTGTTAGAGGTCAATTTAACCTGGATATGGAGGACGCCTTTGTTCTTGTTGGCGGAGAAGCGGCAAGAGTTCATCGGGTAGCAGATGCGGTCGTCGCAAGAATCCGTCATGCCTTGACCGGGGTGCCTGCCGAGACGCGCGCCGCGAGCATCGAGGGTGAGACAACTTTCCTCCGACCACGCCCGGGCTCAGCACGAATGTACCCGGAAACCGACATCCCCCTAATTCAGATATCTCAATCGAGCATCGACAGATTGAGAAATGAGATTCCCGAACCTTGGGATAAGCAGGTTAGCTCGTTTTCCAAGAAGTACGGTCTCCCAATGCAAATTGCGGAGCCGCTCTACGACTCTGACAGAAAGAATCTCTTTGAGAAAGTCGTCTCCGAAACGAGATTACCCGCATCTATTGTTGCCTCTGCACTGGTCGACACAATGCTCTCGCTTTCAAGGTCAAGTGTGCAGGTAGACTCTTTGAAAGACGATGCTCTTTGGGATATGTTTGTCGCTCTGGATGAAGGAAGGTTTGCCAAGGAAGCGATTCAGACCGTCATCAAAGAGATGGCAACAAATCCGAATCTTTCACTCGAAGAGGCCCTCTCAAAGGCGGGATTAACTCGAATTACGCTTGAAGAACTCGTGATGATAATAGACGATGTGATCACTCAGAATTCAAGTCTAATCGCTTCTAAAGGAGCGTCAGCGTCTCGCAGTACCCTGATGGGAAAAGTCATGCAAATAGTAAGGGGGAGAGCTGATGGAAAGCTGGTCAGCGAGACACTGTCGGAACGCTTGGATTCATTCGAACGAAAAAGCTAATGAAACAAGGAGGCTGGCTCGATAACTTCATGTCTGATGATTCCAAATCTGCGACTCTTGGAGAAAAGAATGAAAAACTGACCGTCTCAATATCTCTGGGAGCCGCGAGAGCCGAGTTTTCCGGGTCCGCCGAGATTGTCATGCAATCGATCAATAATTTCATCTCAAAAAATATTCCCGAGATCGATCTCGCCAAGAAGCTCTCAATGAATTTCAGCACGAAAGATCTAGTTGAGAAATTCAAAGATTATGTGAAAATAACTCCCGAGGGCCCTCGAGTTTGGGCCGAAGGAGCAAAGTTGAGCGATAAGGAGGTTGTAGCCCTTCAGTTGGTTGCGCAGAGAATTGCTTCAGAGACCAAGGATGGATCTTCGCCGTGGCTCAGTCTTACGACTCTCCAAGAAGCTACGTCGCTCAATCCGAAATCATTGAGTTCCCGATTGAGCGAAATGTCCAAAGCGGGTTATGTGACCAAACAAACAATAGACGATAAATCCCAATTCAAAATAAGCACTGTTGGGGTCGAATGGCTATCTAACTTGCTGACCAAAAAGTAGCATTTCGAGCTACTCAAGTCGTTGTAGTAGTTTGAGAAGCGCCGCTTTCAGATTTTGAACCGATCGGCGGCTTCTTCTGAATGTATGCATAGTTGCGCATGTTGCCCTGACGACTCAACACGCCTTCCTTTACCAAGTCTGTGAGAGAATGAGACACGGCCGATCTGTCGTAATGGTATCCCCGTCGCGAAATTTCTTCGTGCACCTCTGAAAGGGACCTTGCCTCCGAAAACCAGGATTCGTCCCAGAGTTCTAAGAGAAGTCCCCGGACAGTCTTCTTCGATGCGGTGTCGCGGCGTTCCTCCAGCAAAGAAGCGGGTCCGCTTGGGGATGCGGCTGACAATGAAGAAAGGACGCTTTCAATAGCGTTCTGAAGCTGATCCTCTTCGCAGGTGATTTCAACCTCCCATCCTGCTTTTTTTAATCTCACGGTAATTGGTTTTTTCTCTGACATTTGACTATGTTGCTCAATTATCAAGTGAACATGTTGCGCAATACTTAATACAACTATGGTCCTATAGACTGTTGCGCATCATGAACAATCAATTAAATATTGTCCCACATGCCGAAACCTCAACTGGCCTGGTCAATCTCGAATCATTCGGATCAAATCTTGATTCCTCGCTCTCAACTTTGGCTGGAATGAAGGTTTTTTTCAGATCCGATTTTTCAAAGGAGGTAATTCCGCTTCAGAATCTCGAATCATCGGACGAAGAGTGTCCTTATCGAGTCAGAAGTTTTGCAGTCAGCTCTAGAGAGAGGCAAGTAATTGGGATTGATTCGACATGTGCTCTAATTGGAGAGACCGAAGATGGGGCAATATTTGCGGGTCGAGTCGCTGTTGTGAGCTCAAAAAATTCCAAAATAAGAAATTACTGCCGCGCAGGGCCATTCATATTTTACATGACGATGAAATATCTGTCTGAAGACCTTCGAAATACTCTCCCACAAAAGGCACTTAGGGCAATTGCTTCTGACAACTCGATTTCCGAGAGATTCATCAGGTTGAGACTGGAAAGATCGGCCCAAATCATATCGGCAAAGACAAACAGCGATTCGATTGTTCTGGTTGACGGTTCGCTGAAATGTTCTTCTCTCGAATCCAAAGGCATGGGTCTCAGGGATCTGGAGAATGCAGCGGAAGAAAATCTAAACCAGATCGTCGGTGTTGGAAAGAGTTCAAGCCTTCGAGTCGTTTCCAGAGCCGCAAGCCGTCTGCAGTCTATCGGAGGCAGTGAGACGTACTTCGACATCACAGACACAATGAGGATTTTCTTTTCTTCCAAGGACAGCAGGGTGCTCGTCGTCAAGTTTTCTCCGAATGCATCTGTTTTTCGGGTTGACATGTCGAGCCGGAATTCTGAGGAAGATCCTCAGGTATTGGGTGACGTCAAAGGAAACGATCTCTTCTTTCGCGGATATCCCGAGACCCTCAGGCTCGCTCATCATCTTGCAGTATTTGATTCCTCGACGATTTCTTCCATCAGAAGCTATCTCTCGAAAAAATACCGGCTAATTCACATCCCATCTGACGATTTCAGGGCAACTATTCTTGGGAAGCTTGTCTAGTCGAAACAAAATGGAGGAGTTCTTCTCACTTGAGAATCTTGGAAAAGGAAGCTGACCAAATCTCGATAATAGCGCTGCCGTCCGAGAACGTGTTTCAGGGGGACTATCTTGAGATCGTTGACTCTTCTGGACCTGGGTCGGTCGTGATTCAAGTATTTGATGAGACGTATATTCCGAGCCAGTCCCTCACCGAGGACATCATAAGGGAACAAATCATCGAATCGAGCGCCACCGGAACCGAAGTGGACCCATTTGAGATTTCGAGCGTCTCTCAAATGATCAAGGATATGCGGCTCCTAAAGTGCAAGATCCGCGGCTGCATACAAAACGGTCTGATGATTCCAAACGTCTTTTGGCTTCCTTCCAGAACTCGTTCCAGAGTAAGAAAGATTTCGCAATCGAAGCTTCTTGATCTCGCAGGTCAGACCGGATCGGCACAGATAAAGGTTGGCACCACTCGCGACGGTGAACAGTTTACCATTCTCGGCGAAGCAATTGACGGAAATCTGTCAATCATTACCGGGAAAAAAGAGTCCGGTAAGTCCCACCTATCAAAAATCTTGACGAGTTCGCTCGTTTCGAGCGGAGCTGTTGTAATTATCTTCGATCTAAACAATGAATACGAAGGCCTCGGGATGAACAAGGATGGGTCGAGAAACGAACTATTCGACCGAATTCTGACGCTGGAACCCGGAAGCAATCTCACTTTTGCGCTCGATTACCTCGGAGAATTCAGTCTCATTTCACTGATGCAGCACGTGCTTGACGCTCCCAGCGCGTCGCTCCGGGAATTCATTCGGATTATCAACTCTTTAGAGCATAGCGGGCATTTCACACTTGACGGACTCGCCGAAGCGATACAAAACTGGCGGGGAAACGAGCTCGTCAAGGACGCATTGTATTCCAGATTCCAGACGATGAAAAGTTCCGGAATCTTCGCAAGAACCAAGGATGATGGAGTGAGAGTCGACGATCTGATGAAGAGTCTACTGCCGCGAGGAGGTGCGATCGTTATCTCTCTGAAAAGATCGTCGTCGCTGACAAAGAAAATGGTTGTCGAGATTATCTTGAGCAAGCTCGTTCAGCTTCTAGAGAGAGAGGCTATCCCGCCTGTGTTCCTTTTCGCCGAGGAAGCACACCTTTACCTAAGAGAAACTTATTGGGATGACATTGTGACGAGAATGCGACATTTTGGAATTTTTACAACGCTCATAACTAATCAACCGGATGCGATAAATGATGGAATTTACCGCCAGGCGGACAACATCTTTCTGTTTAACTTTACAAATGAAACCGATCTCGACATGATAGCCCGCGCTTCGACAGCCGACGCCGATACCATCAAGTCAATCGTACGAACTCTTCCCAGGCGACACTGCCTTATTCTTGGCAAGGTTGTTTCTGACCTTCCGATGTTGGTAAAGGTAGGAGAATCGAAATTCATGGCGATGGGTCAGACGAAGAAGTTCTTTGGGAGATCCACCAACGGTAAAAAACTCATGTTGGCTGCTCCTACCATTCAGTGAGATCAATCAGATCTACCCATCTCAAACGTAAGATCTGTATTATCCGGGAACGCTTAAATCGACAGTTGACGTAGGTTTGTCATGAGCCTCGATCATGACGAGTTCGCTGCTCACATAGCCGGCGATGTCGTGATAAGTGAAAATCCCGGCGACGCGATGAGAAAATGGCGGGAAAGGATCGCTGTAAAGCAAGCGATTTTGGCTCGCGAAATGGGTCTTTCCCCCTCCGTCCTGAGTGACTATGAAAGTGGTAGGAGGGCCTCCCCTGGAGTAGGTTTCATCAAGAGATACGTGAGCGCACTAGTGAAATTAGACCAGACGCACCATAAACTCCTCGTTAAAGAGGTTGAACCAAAGGACAGGTCTGCGATACTGTCGATCGGCGAATTCAGCGAACCGATAAAGGCGGGCAGGCTTGTAGAATTATTGTCCGGCATGGTCGTCACCGGTTCCGAGAGGCTTGACACCGAAATATACGGGTATACAGTACTGGATTCAATAAAGACAATCTATGCCCTCTCAGGATTTGATTTTTACAAAATTTACGGAGCCACGACTGAAAGACTGCTTGTATTTACGAAAGTAGGTCTGGGGCGCTCCCCGATGGTCGCGATCCGGGTTGTTCATTTGAAACCGCGGATGGTTGTTTTGCACGGTCCGAAGGAAATCGACCAGGTTGGAAAAGCACTCGCCGAAAAGGAAAGGATCATTCTGAGTCTTTCGGGTATGAGAGAGGAGGAACTTGTCCAGAAACTCTCTGCGATGGCAAGTCCGAAGCCGAAGCCGACGGTTGACTTTGGGCAACCAAGAGACAAGCGGTGATTCCTGTATATGCCGTTTCCCGCTTTCCCGCCTGAAATCCAGATAGTTGCAGGCTCAATTCTGATACTCTTGCTCGCTGTTGTTGCTGTCAGGGTGCACGCTATCGATGTTTCAGGAGCGCTTCTGGGAGCGCTGATATGCTTCATCGCGTTTCTCGCTGGTGGGTTAGCTTGGCTATTGGTGATTGTGGTATTCTTCGCCATTTCTTCGGTGCTTACGAGGTTCAGGTATGATTACAAGAGAAAGTTGGGGTCTGCTCAAGAAAAGGGAGGAGTCAGATCGTGGCCGAATACTCTGGCAAACGGACTCATCGCGGGTCTCGCTGCGGCCGCCGAGATTGTTACTCACCAGGATATTTTCATGGTCGCTTTTTTGGGATCAATTGCAGCTGCGATGAGCGATACGGTTGCAACCGAAATCGGCTTGCTGAGCAGCTCGAAACCGAGGTTGATTTCGAATTTGAGAAAATTCGTGGCACCCGGGACTTCGGGAGGAGTTTCGCTACTCGGGGAACTCGCAGGCTTGGCTTCGGCGCTCGGCATCGCTCTCATTGGCATATCGCTTGATATCATCAAGGGGGATTTCCAGTTGATATCTGGAGCAGTACTTTCAGTAATATTCGGCGCAATAATTGCGACAAATTTCGACAGTCTATTGGGTGGAACAGTGCAAGGTCGGAACAAATGCCAGGTGTGCGGCGTAATGACTGAGAGCTTGTCGCATCACGACAAACCGACTGTTTCCGTAACAGGGAGGAGATTCATGGACAACAACGCGGTCAACCTGATTGCCACTTTCACGGGTGCGGTTGTGTCTGCGGGTCTCTTCCTAGTTTTGCTTCGGATTATCTCGTAAGGTTCGAAGCTTTTCCGGAATCTCAGAGATCTTCAGCCTGTACTGGTTCATGGAATCCCGCTCTCGCAACGTCGCTGTATCATCTTCCAACGACTGATGATCCACGGTTATGCAGTAAGGCGTGCCGATCTCGTCCATTCTCCGATATCTCCGACCGATGGCACCGGAATCGTCGTAAAATGTGTTGAACTCTTCCTCCTTCAGAGTTTCGTACAATGCCTCGGATTTCGATTCGAACTCCGGCTTCGAAATTAGCGGGAATACAGCCGCCAGATAGGGCGCAATATTCGGGAGTACTTTCAACACATCCCTGTTTTGTTCGTGGTAGAAACTCACGTCTAGGAGAGCGAAAATGCTCCTGTCCACTCCTAGGCTGAGCTCAATGACATGAGGCAGCACCTTACCGCGATCTCCGTCCATCACCTCAAGATCCTTCTTTGAATACTTGGCATGATTTCCAAGATCATAGTCTGTTCGATAATTGCACGCCACGAGCTCGAGCCAGCCAAGGCTTGTGCTGACCTCGAAATCAAATGCGGATGAAGTGTAAAATGCCCTGTCGGCCGCGGAAAGCTCCCTGAATCGAGTCTTGTCTTTTGGAAAACCGCAAGATTCGTAGAACTGTTGAAGCAAGGAAAAATAATAGACAATAATTTCTCTTCCGCCAAAATCCTGGACGGACTCGGACGCTTTTTGAGTCCTGTAGTTTTCGTGATCAGTTTGGGTCTGCGTCAGGACATTCATCTGAACGTCCTTGATTTTCTTAAATTTCGAAGGATCGAACGGAGCGCTCGGGTTGAAGAAGACTTCAACTTCTGCCTGCAACAATTCCCTCAGCCTAATCAGCGTCTGTCTCGGAGCTATTTCGTTACGAAAACTCTTACCAACCTGCGCCACTCCTTTCGGGAGCTTCATTCTCATCGTCTTCGCGAGCCTCTGGAAATCCACGAAGATGCTCTGCGCCGTTTCCGGTCTAAGATAGGCGTCCACGTCCTCCGCTCCTACTCCAACTCTAAACATCATGTTGAATTTGGAGGGCTTTCCGAATTCGCCACCGCACTTTGGGCACCGAAGATGGTGCTCCGAAATCAGAGCTTGAAATTCTTCTGGTGAAAGACGCTCGTCGATCTGCAAACCGGTTTTTTCGGAGATGTACTTGTCAGCGCGAATCCTGGTTCCACAACGCGTGCACTGGACTATCGGGTCAACCAAGCTGGAGAGATGGCCAGAGGCCTCGAAGACGATCTTTGGAAGTATCAAAGATCCGTCGATTTCAAGCATGTCGTCCTTCCGAACGATCTGCCTTCGCCATTCTCGGACAAAATTATTCCGCATCAAGAGACCCGTGGGACCATATTCCCAGAATCCTGCGGGCGCATCGTTGTAAATCTCAGCGGAAGGAAAGAAGAATCCCCGCTCCAATGCAAGTCTAAGCAACTCTTCGTAACTGGATCTTCTTGGTTCGCTCAAAATTCTTCTAGAACCTCAACCCTATGATGGATATTGAGAAATTCAAACTTTGAATATGAAAAATAAAAAATTCGATTAATAACGATGTCAGGGATGATTTGAAGTCTCTTTGGATTCTCTCTTCGGTCCAAACTTGTAGCCATAGAAAATTTGTCCCGATTCTCCGTCAACCCTTATTCTCCTGAAAACGGCGTTCAATTTCATTCCTTCTCTTAGAGATTCGTAAGGCAAATCGACCAGCTGCCCGATTATCTTGACACCATTTTCCAGCTTAAGGAGCCCAAAAATCATGGGTTCTTGATCTTCAAACCCCTGTACGCTTTCCTTCTGAAGGGTGTAGCTCACCAAAGTGCCGGTCCTCGGCATTTCCAGATCTCCAAGAATAGTTGACCCGCATTTCTTGCACAATTTTACGGGAGGAAAGTATTCCTGATTACATTCTTGGCACTTGTTTCCCAAGATGCGATAGTATCTATCGCGACTGCGCCAGTATGGGACTGACATTTTATTTGATCGACCTAACTCCTCGTCAGTATGTGAACATAACTTGATTCGTCAATTCCGGACATTGTCTGCAGTAACCCGGTCTCAGAATCTGGGACTTGGTTTGAACCAGCTTTCCCAGTTAACTGTGCAAAAGCTTCGCAGAACTGGTATACGCCTGCGGCCCCAACGGGATATCCTCTTCCCTTCATCCCTCCAAAAGTCGATATCGGAAATTTACCATGCAAATCAAACTTGCCACCTTCGGCATCAATACATGAATCACCGGGTTTGGAGAGTCCCATAGATTCCATTTCAAGTGCGGCTAGTATCGAATACGAATCATGAATTTCCAGAAAGTCAATATCGGAAATAGACTTTCCAGAACTCTTCAATGCCCTCTTCGCCGCGGATTCAGTGGAAGAAAAATGGAGCATCCGATGCCTTTCGAACACATTCGAACCGTATGAAGAAGTCTCACTAGCAGCGATCCGTACGGGAGACTTCTCGGTACCTGCAAGCTCTTCGCCGACTAGTAGTAAAGATGCGGCACCATCGCCGACAGGCGCGCAGTCCAAGACTCGAATTGGATCAGCGACGAGCTCGGACCTAGAAACTTCTTCGGATGTGAATTTCTTCCTGAATTGAGCATGTTCCGCAGTTGAAGAATTCCTGTGTGCTATGACCGGAAATGCAGACAGCTTTCTCTCGAAACGCCGTACTCGTTCATGTAGATTCTTGCAAGAAGAGCGTTCAAAGAAGCAAATGATATGCCGAAGAACTGAGAATATTCTGCGTTGGAAGACAATCCCTGAATTCCGACAAGCTTCGAAGGCTCGAGATCGCGCATCTTTTCTACGCCTACTACTAAAACGGACTTTGCCTGCCCGGAACCAATCATGCTTACCGCAACGTGAACGGCTGCTGCGCCCGAAGCACCAGACGATTCGACCGAAAGGGCCTCGATGTTCTCGAGACCGAGCACATCAGCAATCAACGGGCCCAGGTTTGATTGGGACGAGGTCAATTCAGCATAGGTATTGGAAACTATTACAACATCGGGCTTTACGGACACGTTCTCCAAGATAGGTCTAGAAGACTCGAAGGCAAGTTCAGAGATCGATTTTCCCCAGTGATCACCGACTTTCGTAAAACCCGTTCTAGTGATGTATGCTGACAGATGAATCGCCTCTAATCGATGTCTGCATTCTTTGTAATTTATTGAACAGAAAAATTCGTGTTAAGGCTATTCAGATTAGTCAGGCTAGCGCCTCAGTTTTTCCCGTAATTTAGTGTACATCGCATAATCAATTTTGGCACTGTTTTCGACCAAAGTTCTTACAGGAATACCTAGCTTGCGTTTTGCTGGCAGGCTTTCCTGAGCCTCGATAATAAACGCATCACTCCCCGCACCTGAACCAAAAGAACAAAGCATGATCTTGTCTCCGGGGTGCGCAACGTCTAGAACCGCGGCAAGTCCCAAGGGCGAACTCCCCGAATACGTATTTCCTATCACGGGGTTTAACAAACCGGTTTCAATTTGCTTCATTGAAAATCCCAGTCTGGTCGCGGCCTCGACCGGGAACCTCGGATTCGGTTGATGAAACACGGCATACTGAAAGTCCGAAGGTTTCGCCCCAAATTCAGAAAAAAGATTCTTCACCGCCGTTTCGACGTGGTGAAAATAAGCCGGCTCTCCTGTAAACCTAGACAGGTGCCTCGGATATTTTTCTCCTTGCCTCCTCCAAAAATCTCCGGTATCAGAAACATAGGAAACGCTGCCCAAAATATTTGCGACTGAATCGCTGTCCGACTTTCCGATAACAAAGGCTGCCCCTCCGCTGGCGGCCGTGTATTCCAAATCATCCCCCGGTCTTCCCTGGGCAGTGTCCATGGCGATCGCCAATCCGTGTTCGATCATGCCCGAGCCGACGAGACCACTGATGACCTGAATGGCTTCGGTTCCAGCCTTGCAAGCAAACTCGAAATCAGCAGTTAGAGCATTGTGGCAACCAAGGGCCTGGGCAACTATGGTGCCTGTAGGCTTTACCGCATAAACTTTTGATTCTGTCCCGACAAAAATCACTCCCAAATTCGAGCCCACTCCCGCCATCAAGGTCGCAGTTCTCCCGGCTTCCACCGCCATAGTTGTGGTGTCCTCGTCGATCGAAGCAACGGCTTTTTCCCGATTCGGACCTGAGCCACCGCCGTGCCAGACCCGGGCTATTTCGACCGTAGGCAGTCTATAATATGGAACATAAGCGCCATATCCGTCTATGCCAACAGCCTTGCTACTCTTCAATAGAAAATCAATATTCCAAAATAGGATAATTAAAGCAAGCAATTCGGCATTATTTGCTCTACGTCAATTGCCGAACGAAAGGTATTGGCTTGGCTAGACTAGATTGATTTGACCTGCTTCACGACCGGAGGTCGCGCTTTCTTCAGAACCCGATACCCGCAGATGCATTTTATTTCCGGCAGCTGTGCAAGCTCGTCAGCGGTCACTTTGGTTCCGCATCTTACGCACTCGTAAATTACTCCACCAAAAACCTTCGACTGGGAATCCGGGCTGTCAATACTCATAATGATACGCTACCATTAATGAGTGAGCTTCTGCCTTTATTTCCTTTCCCGTTGACAACTGTCAAACTACTGGGGCAACTGCTTAAATCGGATCAAGCAACGTTGGAGAAAAAAGGACATTTTTGAATTTGAAAACTGAGAGACGAGATCTCGAAGACCGTCTTTTTTGGATTCCCAAGGAAAAAGAGATCAAAGATGCTGTAACAACCGACGTATACTTTCAGTATGCTGTAGAAGCTCTCGAATTCGCGAAGATTAATCCCATAGTTACGATGGAGGTCTACACCAGAAAGACTCCATTTTCAGATAACTGGGCGGTCGTCTGCGGAATCTACGAGGTGGCGAAGCTGCTCGAAGGCCTTCCGATAGACGTTGATTCCATGGAAGAGGGTGAAGTGTTCCTCACCGACCCAAACCTTGCCGTCTACGAGCCAGTAATTCGGATAATTGGAAAATATACAGATTTTGCAAAGTATGAAAACCCGATTCTGGGATTCCTGTGTCAGTCAAGCGGCATCTGCACCAAATCTGCGAGGGTCGTTCTGGCAGCTCAGGGAAAAATAGGGATGAGCTTCGGGACGAGGAGAGCCCACCCGGCCCTTGCAGCCATGATCGAGCGGAGCTCGTATATCGGTGGCATCGACAGCGTATCAAATGTTCTTGGAGCGAAATTGCTCAAGAAAGAAGCAAGCGGGACCATGCCGCACGCGTTCATACTATGCATCGGCGACGAGGTTAGGGCATGGAAAATTTTCAACGAAGCAATCCCCAAACGAGTTCCAAGGATCGCTCTAATCGACACGTTCAGTGACGAGAAGATGGCCGCGATCAAGGCTCTTGAAACCCTTGGTGACGACCTTTACGGGGTGCGGCTCGACACTCCATCCTCTCGTCGCGGCGACCTCAAGAAGATCGTTCAGGAAGTTCGGTGGGAACTTGAGGCGAGGGGCGGAAAGAACGTAAAGATCTTCGTCTCCGGGGGGCTCGATGAAGCAGAGATCAACGACCTGCGAGATTGGGTTGATGGCTTCGGGATTGGAACCAGCATTTCGACCTCACCGGTGATGGATTTTGGAGGAAAGATCGTGCTGCTAGAAGACGACAAAGGAAATAAGACTCTGACCGCAAAGCGCGGAGACCTTTCTGGAGTCAAGAATGTATTCAGAGATTATGCCTCCCTGACCGATGTTATCACTCTTGACTCAAAACCTCCGTCGAAGAATTATCGACCACTGCTCCAGCCGTTGATCAGAAACGGAGCGATAGTTCGAGATTTTATCCCGGTTGACGAGCTCCGAGAAAGAACGGTAAAGAAAGTGAAACAGTTTTCCAGCGGAACGCCCAGAATGATTGTAGGTTAGCTCGAGAATACTGGAATCGGAAAAAGCGCAAAGTTTAACCTCTTTGGGCTGAAGGCTAGAGCTGTCGGGGACATTGATCAATTCTCTGTCAATCTTGAAGACCGTTTTTCTGCAAGCTACTAGCCAGGTCGGCCCTGTCGTCGCGCTCGTTCTCGCGATCGCTATAGCGGGCATTGCGATAATAGTCGTGGCGTTGAGAAAAAACTAGCAAGCCGATAAGCTGTTAATCGATTCCGCTATTGTTTATCCTTCATGCAATCGATCAGAACTGACGATGCTCCGAAAGCGATTGGCCCCTACTCTCAGGGGATCGTGTACAAAGATCTTCTTTTCCTTTCTGGTCAAATTGGGCTCAACCCAAAGACCGGAGTAATTGAGGCAGCCACAATAGAGGGACAAACAAGGCAGGTCATCAGAAACATTGAGGCAGTTCTCGCTGCCGTTGGCTCAGATCTTTCAAGAGTTCTGAAGGTCACAGTTTACCTGACAAACATAGACGAGTTTAGTACATTCAACAAGATCTATGGTGAATTCTTCGGGGAGATGCCACCAGCTCGATCAACGGTCGAAGTTTCGAAATTGCCGAGGGATGCGAAGGTCGAGGTAGATGTCATTGCTTACAGGGTCGGCTAGCCCATGGAACGAATGTTCGATTTTCTGTAAGGGCCTCTTCGCCTTTTTTTGGATTTCTTCCGCCTCTCCGATCTCTTGAGCAGATTGTCCGAAGCCTCGTCTGACACGAAAGGATTTTCGAGCTGTCTCGCAAATTAGCTTTCATGTTTCAATCATTATGCTGTAAATGATAATCGTGATTGGACCGGCCGGGATTAATGCTTGAATTGGTCCACATTTAGGGTCCCGATTAGATTCGTCAGCTCAATAGGACTGTGGTCTGTTGACTCTCTGGTAATCAATGAGGATAGCATTGCACAGACGAGTGACGACTGAGAAGAAGGAACCAGGTGTTTGACTAGAATATTCGAAGGATATACATACAAAGGAATAGTACAGCAGCCAAAGATGAGGGGAGATTCGAGGTGAAATTGACTGGCTGAATCTGGCGAGCACAAACTCGACTATGCGATAAAATACCTCAAGCAGGAGCGCAGTCGTATAGCAACTGAACGTGACGTCTCAAACAGCAACAAGGATTACGACTTGGCAAATGATATGGAATGGATTGTCAATGGTTTAGACGCCGCGATCAAATTACTGGAAGAGAAACGGGTCGAGTCTTAGCGCTTACTCTGGAACTCGAATGCTAATAGGCGAAGATCACGAATTGACTAATCCAATATAGAAATTTAGCTCGGGATATTGAGGATCTCGAGTAGCTCCTAAACTAACCTGGCCGACATAAATTATTAGACTGAAAGGGCCACAGACCTAGACATTCTCATTTTTGGCCAACTTCCCTTCCTATCTCAGGTTGTATGTCTCGATTACAGGCACCGAAGGAGATTGTTGAAGAGGCTTATAGAGAGGAGAGGGACGCAAACGTAAGCAAGAGGATATTCCTCGTTCTGAAGGTCAAGTACGAGGGTGTCCCGGCGTCGCACGTAGCAAGGGAAGTTCACCGGCACAAATCATGGACGACACCGTGGCTTAGACGTTTCGAGAAAGATGGGCTAGAAGGACTCAAGACGATGGAAAGGAGCGGGAGACCTCCGAAGCTCGATCACAACAAGTTCATTGCGGTGAAGAGGAAGGTCGTGAAGAACGAATGCGGCTGGACCGTGAAGGAGGTCAGGGAGATGATCCGCAAGGAAGCAGACGTGGCATACACTGAGAGACACATCTACAGGTTGATGCAGAAGTGGGGAGTGAGAGCAATTGTCCCTGACAAGAGGTTACTTCACAAGGCTTCCCTCGAAGAGAGGCTCGAATTTAAAAAAGGACCGCAAGACTCCTCAGGAATATCCCGGAAGGCTTCACCGTAGCATCCGAAGACGAATCAATCTTCGTCCAGAACATAGAAACCAAAAGGGTGTGGGCGGTCAAAGGGATTCGACCGATTCGGATTGTGTCAGGCTCGCACGGCAACACCGTGGTGTTTGGAGCGATCAGCCTGGACGGGACACAAATCTTCAGGCAGTACGAGAAATTCAATGGCGAGACATTCCTCGACTACCTGAAGAAGGTGCACAGGAAGTTTGGATCACTCTATCTCTTCCTTGACAAAGCAAGGCAACACCACAAAACCAGGATCGTAACTGATTATTTGGGTAAGAACAGGAAGACTCTCAGAGTCAGATGGATCCCGACAGCTTCGCCAGAGTTCAACATGATGGAGGAGTGTTGGCGCGAGGGTGAGAAGGATCTCTCAAGGCTTCCAACCTTTCCGACGTCATTGAAAGAACTGAAATCAATCCTGGCAGAATACTATCGAACGCGAAGGTTTTGCTCGCATCTTGACATGAAGAAATTCCTTCTGACCAACAGGTGTCTATGAACTTATGTCGGCCAGGTTAGCTCGGATCCTTCCTTGCTTTCTCAACAAAAAGAATCAGGATCTGATTTTAGAAATTCAAAGTACATAAGGTGCCTCAGCGCGAAAAATAGGCACTGATTGTCCTACCAGCGTTAACACAACATCTGCTCGACATTAAAACCTATTTTAAAAGTCAAATGAAAGTGGACCGGCTGGGATTTGAACCCAGGACCCCCACCATGCCAAAGTGGTATCCTACCAAGCTATCCGTCAAATCACAGGCAATCTGAAAGATTCTAGGGAGGATGCATTCAGCAATCCAGCCAGGCTAGACGACCGGCCCACAATATTTCACTTCTCTTGCACACTTGATAAAAGTGTTTTTTGACGTTTTCAATACTGGCAAGAATTCTCAGAAAATATTTTGTCTCGGTAAAAGTTTCAGATCGGATATTGGTTTATTAACGGTTAGACGATTGTGTGGTTTCGACGCGGCGATCGTCTAGACGCAACTTGTCCCTTTCGCACACATTTAGCGCTCAATTGCGGGAAATCCTGGTCTAGGACATCAGCCTGCCAATTTCCGCTGATCATCAGTGGAGAGCAGTTCGCTGGTAACCCGGGTTCAAATCCCGGTCGCCGCACTCTTGATTCAAGTCTCTAATTAGGATATTTTATCTATCTCAGTGTATGGAAATCGTCCTTGAGCTGGAACCGATGACTGAATTTCTCTCCGCTATCAAAAGTCCCTTGACAATACAGGGATACGAAAAAGACCTGAAACGATTCTTCGACTATCTTGAGCTTAAAGGTGAGATGAAAGCTCAGGCCAGGGAATTTACTTCGAGAGCTAAAGCCAATCCAGCGTTTTCCTATTGAATTTCGAATGAAGTTGAAATCTATCCGTATTGATTCGGGAGAGTTTTCTAATAGATCGAACCTTTTCTTAACTACCAGCAATTGGATCTCCTGAACTGGTGTTCAAATTTCACCTCCCGCACATGTTCGACAATTTCATGGGAAATCGTTCTTGCGGACTCATCAATCTCGAATCCCCAAAGGGAGTTGCAATTAGAGAAATTTGTATGCGATTTGAACAGAAAACCCCTTTTTACCATTCTCATCCTAGCGCGCGCGCTTTCTTACAAACAGCTCCGGCTGGAAGACGGACTCATTCGGCAGCGAAGTTCTTTCTTCCAACGGGGTGCCGATTGCAGTTGGCGAATTCATTATAACGCATCAGAAACCCGCTCCAGGATATCTGCCTGAACTCATCCGATATCGGCATGGCCCGTACGATTATTTGGTTACCAGTCGGGGTGATGTGATACGTGAAAGAATCCCGGTGGATGTGGTAGATTCTAAAGCTGCGAACGAGACAAATCCATCCGAACCAAAACCGAGCAGAGATAAGCCGGGTCAATCGAGTGAGCCGTCGTCTACTGACTCGACTTCCGATATTCCGCCAGATCACAAATAGATCATCAAACCGCTTTAGGCACGAATACCGATCACCGCACTTTATGATTTGGTGTCTACTTTTCCAATTCCGGGCTTCTAAGGAAAAGGTCCCAGAATTACATTTGGGTAGGGAAACTTTCATCCTGTTATCTTAGCGAGAATGTCTAGCGCCCAACGCTCGATAAGACCTCTTGGACGCTATCAGAGAAACGATTAATCATCTCATCGATTTCGCCCTTTTCAATCACTAGGGGGGGTGCAAGGGCGACCCAGTGAGGATCTGCCCTAATAATCAGTCCGTGCCTCAGCGCGGCCTTTCCAACCTGCAGACCAAAACTTACACTGTCGGGGAACTGTTCCTTCGTCCTGACATCCTTTACAAATTCAATCCCGATAAGCAGGCCTTTACCGCGAATATCACCGATAATGCCAACTTTATCCCTTAGCTCTTCGAGTCTTTTCCAAACAATGGCTCCGCTTTCGCGCGCTCTTCTCGGAAGGTCTCTCTCCCTGATCTCGGTGATGCTTGCGATCGCGGCAGCGCATGAAAGAGGATTTCCACCGAACGTATGTCCGTGATTGAACTGGACTTTCTGCTCCTCCTTGCCCAGAAATGCCTCCGCGACAGTGTCTTTGAAAGCAATCCCGCCGATTGGGGCGTAACCGCTGGACATTCCCTTGCCCATGCAGATGATGTCGGGAGTCGTGTTGAAAGTCTGTGAGGCAAACATCTCACCGGTCCTTCCAAATCCTGTTATGATTTCGTCGAAGATGAGCAAGATATTGTACTTGTCGCAAATCTCTCGAAGGATGGTAAAGTATTCCTGCGGCGGAGTGATTATTCCTCCGGTGTTTCCGATCGGTTCAACAATTAGAGATGCCACGGTGGACGGATCTTCCTGTTTGATCACGTTTTCAATTATCTGGACACAAAAGATTCCGCATACAGGATACTCGAGTTTGTAAGGGCAGCGATAGCAGGTTGGCGGGAACACTTTGATGTAACCGGGACCGAACGGCTCGAAGGCGGTCTTGCGCTTCGCAACTCCAGATGCTGCTAGAGCACCCATCGTTGCGCCGTGGTACCCTTCATATCTTGATATGACCTTGTACTTGCCCGGGTTGCCGGTCTGTTTGTGGTATTGCCGCGCGAGCTTCATTGCGGCCTCAGTTGATTCAGATCCTCCGCTCAACAGTTTGACTGTGCGTAGATCGTCGGGGGTGACGCTTACTATCAAATCTCGTAGGGTTAGCGCGTTCACATTGGTTGAATGCAGCGGCGGTGCGAAACTAAGTGTCTCAAGTTGATTTTTGATGGCTTCAATTATTCTCCGATTACCGTGACCGCAGTTTACTGTGAAAATTCCAGAGAGACCGTCAAGGTACTTTTTCCCGTTTACATCCTCGTACCAGACGCCCTTCGCGCTTTTCATGATCAGCGGATTTTTGGCAAACTCTTTCATCTGCATAAAATCCAGGAACAGGTGTTCAACGCTCGAAGTGTCGTGGGTTGATTCTTGCAATATCTCGCTACCGCTATAATCTCAAACCATCCGGATGATTTATGGTTTGATCAAAACTTTGAGACCCTCTCTATTCTCTGCGAGATCAAAGCCCTTGCGCCAATCGTCCAGCTTCACTTTATGTGTAATCATGGAGGACAAGTCGACTTTCTTGTTCTCTACTAGCGAAATTGCCTTTTCCCATATCGGCCAGTTGTGGCTGAACGAACCCTGCACGGTGAGATTTTTCTTCTCGATCAGAGAAAACTGGAACGAAGCCTGTTTCGTTGACTCTCCGATGTGAATTACAGTTCCTGCCTTTCGCACCGCTCGGAGCGCGGGTTCGAAAGAGGTCGGAGCGCCCGTCGTGACAATTGCCACTTCAAACGAATCTGAGTTCCCTCCTGTCGATCTAGACAGTCCATCATTAAGCTCCTGATCTATTAGTATAGAGTCTGCCCCAAGCTTCAACGCAATGTCAAGCCTTTTCCTGCTTCTCTCGGTTCCAACTACTGTCACACTTTTGGCTCCACTGAGTTTGGCAATTTGAAGTGCCAGGAGTCCGATCGGGCCGGGTCCGATAATCAGGACAGAATCCCCGACTGCGATCCTCCCATTTCGAGTTAGAGCATTTACTGCCACTGCCAGCGGTTCCAAGACGGCTGCTTCATCCAAGCCGATTGTATCCGGTAGCTTGTGAATAATGGGCTCTCTTACCTTAACATACTTTGTAAACGCCCCATCTAGTCCATAACCGAATCCCTTTCTCGAATAACATAGATTGTACAACCCAGACTTGCAATATGTGCAGTTGCCACAAATGTAAGCATGTGTCTCGCTGACGATCCTGTCTCCGGGCGAAATTCGAGTGACTTTCCCTCCAACCTCTTTGGCGACCCCAGCGAACTCGTGTCCTAAGATCACCGGGACATTGTATCCGGGAAAAAAGTCGTGCAGTATCATTAGATCGCTGCCACAGATCCCCGCTGCATTGACTTCTAGAAGTACATCGTTATCGCTTATGATCGGCTCAGCGACATCAAGGAGTTCGACAAACCCGTCTCCCCTCTGCTTCTTGACGACCGCTTTCAAATCAATCGTTCCTCGAGAAATTGTTGTATGAGATTATTCGAGCGCATTAAACGATTAGCCCCGGGTCAACCGTGAGGAGTAAACTAGGATTTCCCTAGAATATGCTTTTCAAGCTCGAAAATTTCGTGTCTCCACACATGCCGCTGAAAATCACCAAGGTCACCTCCGCAACCGTGGAAGGAAATTATCACTGGGTCTTCGCCAGGGTCTACGCTGGCGAATTATACGGAACCGGAGAGGGCTTCTACGCTCCGGAACTCGAAGGCGTGGTAAGGCAGTTCGGGCGGTTGTTGATTGGGGAGGACGCTCTCGAAATCAACAGACTGTTCGAAAAGATGTACTGGGCTTCAGTGCCTTCCGGTTTTTCGGGAGTGAACTTTCATGCAATTTCGGCAATAGAGACCGCCCTGTGGGATCTCGTTGGAAAATACCGCGAAGCTCCGGTCTACTCCTTACTCGGGGGAAAATTGCGGGACAAGATCAGAATCTATGTAGATACGCACGCCGGCAAATCGCTCGAAGCAATAGATTCGGTTCTACTGCCGACGAGGCCGAAGTGGATGCCGGGCAGGCAAAAGAAACCATCCGAAAGCGAGCCGATCCACGGCCGGATGACGACCGGAAAGCATTCGGATGAATTCACACCAAAGGCATACGCTTCGCGCGCAAGGGCGATGAAAAACGAGGGCTTTACCGCGATAAAATTCGATCTCGATGTTCCGACTCCTTTCACTCAACAATATAATCTATCGTCAGGATCGTTGACGAACGGCGAGACCAGATACCTTTCGGAGCTCGTCGCCGCGGTCAGAGAAGCAGTGGGCGATGAGATCGACATTCTGTTCGACCTGCACTGGAAGTACAACGTTCAATCTTCGATCGGACTCGCGAAGGCCATCGAACCATACCACGTCATGTGGCTCGAAGATCCCGTACCTCCTGGGGATCCTTCACTGATTGATCTCGTTGCCACAGCGACGAGTACTCCGATCGCGACCGGCGAGAACCTCTACGGAAGGTACGAATTTCTCCCTCTCCTTTCGACGAGGATGCGGATCGTGACACCCGACGCCATGAAAGCGGGCGGTCTGATGGAAACGAGACTGATAGCTCAGATGGCTCAGATCAAGGAGATGGTGCTGTCTCCTCACAACATAGGCAGTCCGATCGGAACTGTGGCCCACGCGCACGTTGCAGCTTCAGTCCCGAATTTTGGAGTTCTCGAATTTCACGGACACGACGTGCCAATCTGGGCAAAGCTGGCCAAAAAGAAAAACGTGATAGAATCGGGTTTCATTTCAATGACGGACGAGCCAGGTCTGGGAATCGAGCTCGACGAGAAGGTCGCCTCCGAATATGCCCTAAACGACAAGTTCGAACTCTGAGTTTGGAAATCCGGAGTATGACCTCTTCTCGTATTTATAGACCGTCATTCCTAAAGCCATTGTTATGTTTTCATTGATTTATTATGCAATTTTCCCCCTTTTCTACACGGGGGCGCAATTCTGCGTACCGAAGAGCTCGTTTCAAGCTCTGTTGCATCGAAACGGCTTGATTCAATGTTACAAAAGCAAATTATTTCTGTCATGCAAGTATCGACGACTTCGGCCTCTTTTTCAAATCACGAAGTCTTACATCAGGGGCTCAGCGGATAGTAACAGGCTACGTAGTGTTTTTCTCCCAAAGCTTCAAGTGGTGGTGGAACCGTCGTGCACTGCTCCTTCGCGTTCGGGCAGCGTGGATTGAATCGGCAGCCACTGGGCGCAACAGACGACTGTCCCTTTCCATCCGCCCACTCTGCTTCATCCTTCGCACTTGCCTCTCCTTCCTCCCTGTTGCCAGGCACCGAATCCAAGAGCAGCTTTGTGTAAGGGTTCCGCGTCTCCGAAATGAGCGCCTCAGTGCCCGCGACTTCCATTATCTGTCCTCGGTAAATCACTGCCACTCGGTCGCAAAAGTAGCGAGCGACCCCCAGGTCATGGGTGATGAAGACGAATGTCAGATTCAAGGATTTCTTGAGGTCCTTCAAGAGATTCAGGATTCCCACTCTGATTGAGACATCAAGCATCGACACGGGCTCATCTGCCACAAGAACGTCGGGATTCACTGCAAGAGCCCTGGCGATGGAGACTCGCTGCCGCTGTCCGCCGCTGAGCTCGTGCGGATAACGCTTTGCCAGATCTTTTTCGAGGCCCACGAGCGAAAGGAGTTCGTTGATCCTCTCCCTCCTACTTTCTTTGTCAGGGGAGATGCGGTGAACGATTAACGGCTCCTCGACTATCTGCGAAATGTTGGAGCGCGGATTGAGGGATTCGTAGGGATCCTGAAAAACCATCTGCACGTGTTTGCGATATTCTTTGCTTTCGCGCGAATTTTGTTCGAAGATATCCTGCCCATTGAAGAAGATATGACCTGACGTGGGCTCGATCAGTTTCACGATGCATCGCGCGATCGTTGTCTTTCCACTACCACTTTCTCCCACAAATCCGACGGACTCGCCCCTATTGATCTTGATTGAAACTTTGTCCACTGCACTTATTCGAGTACGCCTAAACAAACCGGTCGGAGTCGAAAATTCGACTCCCAACTCTGATAAGTCAAGAATGACATCGGTACTCATAGAAATCACTTCTCGAGAAGGAAGCATGAAGCTTCAGTGTCATCGTTCACCTTGATGAGTTCGGGCTCTTCATGCGAGCATCGATCGAACGCGTACGGACACCTTGGATGAAAGCGGCAGCCGTGAGGGAGGGAAGCAAGATTAGGAGGCAGTCCGCCGATCGGTTTCACGTTCGGCAGCGGGCCCTGGACGGGAAGAACCGAAGAAAAGAGCGCCTTCGTATATGGATGGCTGGGATTCCGGAAGATTCCTTCGGTCTTGCCGATCTCAGCGATTTTTCCGGCGTACATCACGATTATTCTGTCGGAAAGCTCGCCTAAAATTGAAAGATCGTGCGTTATGAAGATGAACGAGACTTTGAGTTTGGTCCTCAACCTCCGAAGCAGGTTCAGTATCTGACGCTGAGTGACAACATCGAGAGCCGTCGTCGGTTCATCGAGGATGACGACCTTGGGGCTGAGTGAAAGCGCCATCGCGATCGCGGCTCTCTGGCGCATTCCTCCACTGAACTCATGAGGATAGTGCCTAAGCCTATTTCGATTTATTCCCACACTTTCCAGCAAATCTCCAGCCCTGTCCCACGCCACGCTCTTTTCGACCTTCTCGTGAATCCGGATCGCTTCAACAATCTGCGCGCCGATCGTGATGACTGGATCAAATGCGTTCATCGAGCTTTGGGGGACGAGCGCGACATCTTTCCACCTGTACTCCCTCAACCGCGAATCCTCCATGGCGAGGACCTCCTCTTGGTTGAAAAGTACGCTCCCCTCCACTCTGGCAGACTTTGGCAGTATCCTCAGAAGGGATAGGGCAGCCGTCGTCTTGCCACAGCCGGATTCACCAGCAATTCCGAGAACTTCGCTCTCTTCCAAGTTAAACGAAACGCGATCTACTGCCCTGACAAAACCCGGCGGAGCAGAGTATTCGATGCTAAGATCAGAAACCGATAGTAAGCTCATCTTGCTCTCAGTCTCGGATTGAAAACGTTCTCGATGCTCAAGCTTACTAGTACTGCGCCGAGTCCCAAAAACGCAATGCAGAGCCCCGGCGCGAGCACCCACCACCAAGCTCCATTGAACAGCGCATATGCCTGAGCCCAGTAAAGCATCGTGCCCCAGCTAACGACGCTTGGATTCCCCAGCCCGATGAAATCGAGTCCAGCTTCCCCCACAACTGCGGTCGTAATCATCAGCACAACATTCGCGGCTATCAGAGTCAGGAGATTGGGGATGATTACCTTGAAGATTATCCTGGTGTTGCTCGATCCGATAACTCGCGAAGCATCCGTAAATGGACGCTCTCGAAGCGAAAGAGTTTGCGAACGTATTAGTCTCGCAACGAGGGGCCAGGAAGTCAACGTGAGAACTATGATGATTGAGTTGTCGCTCGGTCCAAGATAGGCCGCGAGTATGATCATCAGCGGCAGCTGTGGCAGTACTAGCATGACATCAGTGAACCGCATCAATCCCTGATCCGTTGCGCCTCGGTAGAATCCGGAGAGCACTCCCACGATGGTCCCAATGAAAGTGGCTGCCAGGGCGACGACGAGCCCCACCAGCAAACTGATCCGAGATCCGTAGATTATCTGACTCAAAACGTCCTGCCCCAAGTTGTCGGTTCCCAACCAGTCTTTCAGATTTGGAGGAGCGTAAGGAGTCGACACCGCTTTATCTGGACGGTACGGCGCGATCAATGGCGCGAAAATTGCAAGTATCGTAAATGCCCCGATGATCCCAAGGCCCACCATGGCCCTTTTTTCATGTCTGATTTTTCTCAGATAATTGAGCAACTGATCAAAAACCATGACTGATCTCTTCCGAAACTATTTGATCCTGGGATCAAACGAGACGTACAAAAGATCGGCGAACAAATTTGCAAGAATCACCGTCACCGAGAGTATGAAGAATAGACCCTGTAGGAGAGGGAAATCGTGGTACAGAACAGCCTGATAGGTTAGCCACCCGACTCCCTGATAGGAAAATACTACCTCGACTAGAAGGGCGCCGCTTACAACGTAGCCCAGATTCAGCCCGATGAGCGTGATCATCGGCAGCATCGCATTCCTCGCTGCATGTTTCATGACGATCTGCCAGTGCTTCAACCCCTTTGCTTCAGACATTATCACATAATCCTGGGAGAGCTCTTCGACGAGGGTATTGCGCATGATGAGCGAATATCCTGCGAAGGCGGCAAGCGTCAAAGTGAGCGCGGGCAAGAAGGCATGAGTGGCGATGTCCTCAATTTTCTGATACCAGTTGAACTGCGAAGAAAAGATGGACTGCGTACCGCCAAGGGGAAACCAGTGAAAGTATAGTCCAAAGACCCAGAGTAGGATCGTCCCGAGCCAAAAAAATGGCATCGTCCAAAGGAGCATTGACACCGACGTTACTGCAGTGTCAGTCTTCGTCCCCGGCCTCGATCCGGTCCATATTCCGACAAGGATTCCCAGTACTGCAGTCGCAACTGTAGAGATTCCGACTAGCAGCAAAGTCCAAGGAAGATAGGCCATGATGACGTTCCACACCGGGGTGGGATAGAACTTGAACGATACGCCGAAATCGGGGGGCCACTGGAAGATACCTCGGAGGTAAAGAAGGAATTGTTCCCACACTGGTTCATTCAGACCAAAGCGCTGCGTGAGTATCTTGGTCTCAATCGCTGGGAGGACGCGTGGATTTGCGAATATCTCGACTGGGTTGCCCGGCACGGCCCTCGGGATGATAAAGTTCAGTACGATGACCGCGAACAGGGCAATCAGGGCATAGAGAATTCGCCGGGCAACGTATGCCCCGCGAAGCCGCATGCAGCTACCTCTTTCGACGTGTGGCCATTACTGCCGCGGCGATCACGATGATCACCACGATTACAGCAAGCGCGGCATACAGAGCGGTGTTTGAGCTTGTTGAAGTAGTAGCTGTCGTAGTCACTACTGCAGTCGTTGTTGCACTTACTGTGACGGGAACGGAGCTGGTCGCGGTGGCCGTACTGCCTGTCGCCGTGACTATCACCGTAGCAGTAGTTGGACTGGCGGTGGTCGTCACGGTTGACGCGCCCGAACTCTGCGAGGAGATCTGGTAGACGTCAGCAAGCGCAGTTAGGTTGAACACTGCTCCCGGCAATTCGAACGAACTAGGCGCAGTCGGCCATCCGCCAAAGTCTGCTCTGTTAAATCCCCAGATGAAGTCTTGATAGAATAGGGGTATGGATGGGAGGTAATCACCAAGGATACCCTCGATTTTCTGTTCAAGTTGGTATCTTTGGCTCTGATTTCCTGCTGACTCCAATTGTGCGACGGTTGCATTGTATTCCGAAGCTATTGAAGCATTCGCGAACGCGTATGTCTGCGTGGGGCCAGCTGTCGTGAAATATGAATAGAAGCTCTCATCAGTGAGAAGTTCGCTGTTGGGATAGCCGAAGTTCTGTTGTTCAAAGTACATGTTGATTCCCTGGTACCAGATTGAGGACATCGATGTGTCTGCAATTGTGCGAAGCTGCGCGTCGATTCCAATAGCCTGCAGGTCGCGCACGACTAGAGTGCCCGCGAGTACGATATCGGCTCCGACATCTGAAGGAACGTAAACAGGCGGCTCAAAGGTAGTCCCGTTGGGCAGCGTGTAATATCCATTTGACATTTTAAATCCGAGACCCTGCAAAAGGCTCTGGGACGTGTTCGTATTGAATGCATAACTCGGCACGCTAGAATTATACTCTGGCGAGTTTGAAGGAGGGATAAATGCGGATGTGCCCGGGGAGCCGTATCCGGCCAGAGCACTCGTTACCAGTGCATTTCGGTCAATGCCGTATCCCATCGCCTGTCTGAAAGCAGTCATGTTGTATGGATAAGTTTCAGCAGGGAACTCGATGTACCATAAGCCAGTTCCGTTTGTCGCCGAGACCTGAATATTGGGATTTGAAAGAATTCCTGCAACATCGCTCGGTTGAAGTTGTGCGGCATCAACTTGCCCACCCTGAAGCAGTAACGCCAAACTAGAGCTGGAAGGCACGAGCTGAACCACGATCTGACTCAAATATGGAACTCCTTTCGCATTTCCGCCCCATGGAGTCCCGTATGAATTTGGAAGGAGGGTTATCTGCTGATCTCCCTGATGGAAATCTGAGACATAAAACGGTCCTACTCCAACAACAGTTCCAAAATTAACCGGTGGGGCAGCAGTATTGTTGATCAGGTCCGACCAGATGTGTTCCGGCGTAAAGTTTGGAGTATTTTCAGTCCCAGCGATGTCACCAAACAATCCGAAGGGTTGCTTGAAATCAACCTCTACGACGGACGAGTTATCAATTTTTATGGCGTTCGTTATGTTCCCATTCAGTAGTGAAGCATATCCAGATAACGAAGTGGACCCGCCCCATTTCGGGTAACTTGAAAACATTACTTGTAAGGAAAATGCAAGATCAGTCGCATTGGCTGGAACACCGTCAGACCACGTCATACCCGGAGTAACGCGGAAGTACCATACGGTGGCATTTGCATTCGACCAGTAATCTTGAACCGCGACATGAACAAGCCCGGTCGCGGTCGGCACTCCATTATCCGGATACATCAACTGATTGAAGTACCAAGCTTGGTAGGAATTAGTCTGCAATTGGTTGAACGTGTCGATAGTGTTTGGCAAAGCCATCACAAGAGTGCCCCCCCGAGAGGGCGAACTTGCCTCGGCAACGGCCGGTGAACCCAGTAGCGCGACCAGCGTGGATGCAGCGAACAAAAGTAGCAGAGAAATTGTAACTATACCCTTTCGTGAAATCAACTTAAAGTCCGACCCCATTCCGACGTGTAATAAACATTTTTTGAATTACTCTTCGTGATGATTGATTTCGCTCGTTATTCGACTGATCGGTTCTTTTCAATACTTCAGGTCAGGAATGCTAATGTCTGAAGTCAATCCGCCATCGACGACCAGTATGTGACCAGTCATATACATCGACAGGTCAGAGGCAAGAAACACCGTTCCCCTCGCGATTTCTTCAGTGCGAGCAATGTGACCTAGCGGGATCCTCTTTTTCACAAGTCTTCGAGAATCGGCATCTAGCATACCGGTTCCAAACACTGTGTCGCACCAACCTGGAGCTATCGAGTTAACGGTAATTCCGAATGGGGCGAGTTCCAAGGCCATGCATTTTGTCATTATGATTATCGCCCCTTTTGATGCCGAATATGCGAGTATTCCAGGTTCCGCCATGATTCCGTCTACAGACGAGGTGTTGATGATTCTCCCAGACATTTTCTTTTTCATTTCTAGAGCAGCAGCCCGAGCGAAATTCCGACAACCGCTGATATTTACGGCAAGTGTCCTCTCCCACTCCTCAGGCTTGTAGTCCAAGATTGTGCCACCCTTATTCACCGCGGCATTGTTTACTAGAATGTCCAGAGCACCAAATTCATCCACGCAGTTTTTGACTGCTTTCTCCGCCGCGCTGTAATCTGAGACATCGGCTCTTAGGGCTACAACCTTCCCGGGTGTCTGCGAATCAAAAGCCTCTTTGAATTCAAGATCTACCGCAACGACATTTACCCCCAATTTCGAAAAAAGCCTTGTTTCAGCCCCTCCGATTCCACCGGCGGCTCCAGTTACGATTGCAGACTTTCCTGCAAGTCCCAGTAATTCAGATTCGAACGATGACAACTTTGCCCACTAATTCACCGGGAAAAGATATACTTCTTTATCAATTTCTCAAGCAAATCAAATTCGTTTTCGTGTTACAGTTAAATTCTGGATTATGGAAGAAAAATTTCTGATGAGCCAAGCGCACGCTAGTCTTGACTGGCATTACAAAGGAATGCGGACACTCATTCTCGAAAACCGGCTCATCAGGATCGTTTACCTTCTAGACAAGGGGGCGGATGTGATCGAACTAAAATACAAACCGTTAGATCTAGATTTGATGTGGCACTCTCCGCCGGGATACGTAAATCCTAAGGAGTATGTACAGCCCATTGCAACTTCAGAATCAAGCTTCAACGATCTTTATGGCGGTGGATGGCAGGATGCGCTTCCCGTCATCGGAAATGGGCCGCAAGAACATCGAGGAGCAAAGTATGGTACCCACGGTGAGTCGCCCGTATTGCAATGGAACTGCACCATCGAGCAGGAAGAGGGTGACACAGTTTCTGCAAACTTGAGCGTTGAAGGAATAAGGTATCCATTCAAACTGGAGAAGACCGTAAAAATCAACAAGGATGAAGCGAAACTAGACATCAGTGAAAAGTTATCAAACAAGAGCCCGCAAACGCTCGAATTTTTCTGGCTTCAGCATCCTTCATTTGGCGAACCGTTCTTGCACGCTGGAAACAAGATCGATCTGCCCCCGAGCAGTTCAATTGATAACATTGAGGAGATAAATCCAAACGGTAGGATAGCGGGCGGCAAATTTCAATGGCCGATTGCTAAATCGCGCAAAGGGAATGAAATTGACCTTAGCGAGATTCCATCGCGAGAGTTGGTGGCTGAAGAAACCGCATTTATCAGTGTCAAAGAGGGGTGGTACACACTGACGAATCCTAAATTAAACTTGAGCTTCAGGCTGGAATGGGACGCATCTGTATTTCCGTGGGTGTGGTTCTGGCAAAACTACAACCTTCCCGATTATCCCTATTACGGAGCGGCCTGGAACATCGCGATCGAACCCGCGACGAGTCCGCCGAACAATATTGCAAAACAGCGCGACATGGAAGCAAATCTGAGAATTCCCGGCAAGTCTTCGATCGTGACTGAATTGACAGCAATAATTTTTGAACTAAAGTAATCCAAGTTGTCCATCGCCCAGACAACTAATTCTACGCCTGCAGTTCAGCATGTCAGTAACTGAGTAATCATTCACGAAAATTTCTCATTTTTTCTGGACGGATTACAATCAAAGAAGAAATCTGGTCACGAGACCCAATACGACACGGTCAACATTATATATTGCAATTCAAGAGAGGGTCTGAATAGTGTAGCCTAGAAATGGTTGAACTTTCTGCACTCGACTTCAAACCGAAGCCTATTGACGGGGACTTTATGTCAAAGACTTCAGAGTATCCTATCACCGGTACTCACGAGGGACACGATGTAAGGGCAGAAGGAATTCAGAGAATGGACGCGAATGGTAATCCCTATCCAACGTCTTTCGGAATCCATGGAACCTGGGTTGCAGTGGACTGGGAGGCATGCATCGCAGATGGACAGTGTTCAGATGTATGCCCGGTCAACGTCTTTGGATGGTTCCTCAGAGGAGATGGCCAGGGCGGTTCAGGTAATGATGTCAAGATCGAACAAGGTTCAGAACAATGGCAACAGTTCAGGACCGACAAGATTGATCCGATCAGGGAAGCCGATTGCATCTACTGCATGGCTTGCGAAACGGTCTGTCCCACACTTGCGATAAAAATCACTCCAAAGTAGCGATTTTCCTATCTGAGGAGTTCGAGTGCTTTTGCCTCAAAAAGGCGGGCCCTTATTTTTCGGCCAGCGTTTTACTGAGATCCTGAATGTTTACTGTAATCTCTTCCCCGGTAGACATCCACTTTACTTTGACAGAGTTTGTAGCGAGTTCTTTTTCTCCCAAGATAACAACTGCTTTCGCTCCGCTCGCGGACTGGGCCTCGAGTATCTTTCTGAGGCTGCGGCCAGAGATATCAGATTGGGCTGAAAGTCCGTTCGATCTCAATTCGGCTGCGATCGCGGTAGCTGCAGCGCGAAGTTTGGGATCTGTACCAATTGAAGCGACAAATACTCTATCGAGAGGAGATCTTTTCAATTTGTACGCAAGCATAGCTCTTTCCACGCCACCAGCAACGCCGGTCGCCGCAAGATCGGACCGGCCGTAAACTGAAGGTAACGAATCGTACCTCCCACCACCGCAGAGTGCCCCCAACCTAGGATTGTCACGATCAAAAGCCTCAAACACCATGTCCGTGTAGTAATCGATTCCCCTAACGATGCTCAAATTCAACTCAACGTCTCTTATCCTTCGGCTTGCCAGGGAATCGGTTATCACGAGAAGAGACGAAGCATCGATGTGAAAATCGCGGAGCGCTTCGGAGACGTTTGACGCTTCACCCGCGAGCTTCACAAAGTCAACCAGCTTTTGAAATTGATCTTTGGAAAAACTCTTCGAGTATTCATCTACGTATCTGATCAAAAGACTTTTTCGCGAGTTTGTCGACAGCCCTCATCGCGTCGAGGATACTTTCTTCCCTATCAATCCCTAGGGAATTCCTGATGAAAGACTCGAGTATTTTCCTTGACCCGATTGATATTCTGGGATTGGTTCCGAGCTTTCTGAATAGGACTGATGAAAATTCGATCACTTCGGCGTCCGCCTCGGCATTTGAAGGGCCGAAAATTTCTGCGTCCCACTGGTAAAACCATCTGTATTTTCCATATTGCGGCTCGTCGTACCTCCATACCGAGGCAAATGAGCCGATCCTAACCGGAGGACTAAGCTCTCTCTTCGAGGCAACAAACCGTGTGATTCCCACAGTCAGATCAAATCTCAGCCCCAGCTCTCGATCGCTCTTGTCTTTGAAAAAATAGATCTCGTCTCTGATTGCCGGCCCGCTCTTGGCTTCTAAAGTCTCTAGCAATTCCAGACTGGAGGGCTCCATCAATTTGTAATCAAATATTCGACAGGTTTCCACAAACGCTGCTCTAATTATTTCGAATGAATCTGCTTCCTCCGGACTGATGTCCCTGAGACCTCTGGGGAGAGAGAATTCCATTTATTTTTCCCCAAATCACTGCTTGGACTGCTTACCGATCTTTGCCAGCTTGGCCAGGTAAGCACTAAGCTGGATGTCCGGGTTTGCGCCCAGAAGTAGTCTGTAATCGGCTTCTGCAGTTGCTTCCAGAGCCTCGAATGAAGAAGCGAATTTTGACCTTGTCACATACTCGTTGGCAAACTTGATGAAATCGTGCTCTGATATCCCGTTGACTTGGAGCAACTCAACCATCTTCATGCGTGCGCTCGAGAAATCTCCTTCAAGGGCGGTCTCGATAACTTCACCAACCTTCGCCTTTCCCGAGAGGCCGGTTACTTTCTTGATATTTTCGTTGCTGATTTCGCCCAAGGACGATGCAGCTTGGAGCATATTCAGTGCGTACCTCATGTCTCCCTCCGTCGTTTCGTATATTGAAATTAGAGCACTCTTGACGACTTTCAATCCCTCTCTCTTGCAGACATAATCAAGGTATTGGACGACATCCGCCTGAGAGAGACGAGAAAAACGGAATACGGCGCAGCGGCTCTGTATTGGTTCGATAATATTCGAACTGTAATTGGCGGTGAGGACGAATCGTGTGGTCCTATGACTCTCTTCCATTATCCTTCTTAGAGCCGTTTGGGCGTCATTTGTCATGTTGTCCGATTCATCAAGGAGTATTATCCTAAACGGAATACCCTCGGCTCTGTCTACATAACTTGCAAAGTTCTTGATCCTTTGGCGAACCGTGTCGATTCCTCTTTCATTGGACGCGTTCAATTCAAGGGTATAGTCCCGCCAATTGTCTCCCATGATTTCCCGTGCAACACAAAGTGCAACCGTCGTCTTTCCAGAACCTGGTGGACCAGCGAGAAGCAGATGGGGCATTTCCTGAGGTTTCCTGACGAGAGCCTCCAGTCTTTCGACAATTTCCTTCTGATTGACCACTTCGGACAGTTTCTGCGGTCGGTATTTCTCCACCCACATCAGCTGATCTGAACGATCTCGCGCTTCCTCATCTTTGTCAAAATTTCCGCCCAGTGCCAATTCTAAACTCACCTGAAAATTAATTACACGAACGGGATGCTACGGAAAGCCGATAAGGTTTTGTGGTGACTTTCGAAATTATGTGATCTCTTCCTCTCTGCGGGTCTAAGGCGTCAAGTCGAGATGAGAATGTCGATATCCCGGGGCTGGTTTTCCCAAACTCATATCAGTCCCGAGTTAGTAATGGTTGGCCCCGTCGATGTCCGACCAGCCCGTTATTCAATCAATTCGAGATAGGGAGTTTGCCTATCTCCTATCTGGGACTCGGCTGCGCGTGAAACAGAAATTTTCTCGGATTGATATTGGAAGCATCCATCTTGATCCTATGAACGAAGGGGACTCGCTCGATTTACCCAGATGGGTTGCGGAGGTCCTAGTTGACATGAACATTTGCGAAAGTCAAGAGGAAAGCTTTTCCTCAGAGGTGTTCAAGGCAGTTACCCGGGAAAAAATCGCCGGTAGCGATCAGCTTTCGACATTGAGACCGGACTTTTACCTAAAAATCAGGCGACACCTGAATTACGCATCTGGGTCTGCCAGCCTTCGGCCTAATTCAATACCGGAGCTCGAGAAGACTCGTACCTTGATTTACGATCTAATTGCTCTTCGGCTGCGCAAGATTTTGAGCATTGCCGCCTCTCTTTCACCACCGATTGATATCAAGGAAAAATTGACTCCCGAAGAATATCAGATATTTGACTCTGTTTATAGTCTGCTTCAATCATGGCGTTCGATGATTATGGAAGGAAAGTAGTCAGAACGTGGAGTACAGTGAAGCCCGGGTAAAGGATGTCTTTGTAGACTTTCTTAAGAGCAGCAAAGACGAGCAGGACGAACTGAAGTACCGTATTCAGATCTCGCAAATCCCCCTCAAAGCATCAAGATCTGTAATCGTCGATTATCCAGATATCGAACGATATGATACAGATCTCGCGACGAGTCTTGTAAAAGAACCCGACCTTTTTCTAAGATCGTTTGATGACGCCGCGGTCGAAACTCTGAATGTAGAGAATCCTGTTTACGCGGATAAAATAAGAAAAGAGTTGCGCGTGAGGATTAGAGGACTCTCTGACCGGATCTCACTTAGAGGAGTTACCAAGGATTCGCTGAACACGCTCATCCTCGTCGCTGGAATGGTTACCAGAACTTCGGAACTCAGACCGCTTGCGGTCAATGCTGCATTTCGATGTTCAAATCAGCACATAACTTTTATCGAACAATCAGGAGCCGGACTGACACTAAAAAGGCCCATCAAGTGTGAAACGGAAGGCTGTGGGGAAACAAAGTACTTTGAGCTCGACGATCTGAAGACCGAATTCGTCGATTATCAGGTCATAAAAATTCAGGAGATGCCAGAAGAGCTCCACCAGGTCAGCTCCCTCAATCATTTGACGTCAACTTGAACAGTGACGTAGCCAACACCGCCCGGCCCGGCGACAGAATTTTTCTCACCGGCATAGTAAAGGCTGAATCCGAAAACATCGGTGGTTCTTATCGAAAACTGTTCAATTCAAGAATTGAGGCAAATTACGTAGAACAAATGAGCAGAAGACCTGAGGAGCAGCAGGTCTCTAGGGAAGAAGAAGAAGCGATAAAGAGCATGGCAGCGCTACCTGGCGCCTACGATCGTCTTGTCGCTTCAATAGCTCCATCAATATTCGGCCACGAACTGCACAAAGAAGCTGCGTTGCTTTTGATGGTGGGATCGCCCCAAAAGTCGTTGCCGGACGGTACGACCCTCAGGGGCGATATCAACATCCTCATGGTCGGGGATCCTGGAACGGCAAAGAGTGAACTTCTGAAATACGTTGCGAGGGTCGCGCCCAGGGGTCTGTTTACCAGCGGGAGGGGCTCCACGGCGGCTGGTCTCACGGCTGCTGTCGTCAAGGAAAAGAACGGGATGATGATGCTCGAGGCCGGAGCAACCGTCCTGGCTGATCTCGGGGTCGCATGCATTGACGAATTTGATAAAATGCGAGATGAAGATCGCTCCGCGCTTCACGAGGTCATGGAGCAGCAGACTGTGAGCGTTGCGAAGGGTGGAATTATCGCGACTCTAAACGCGAGGACCAGCATATTCGCAGCCGCAAATCCCCTTGACGGAAAATACGATCCATACAAGAATATTCTCGAAAATGTTCAGCTGCCTATACCACTCTTGACGAGGTTTGATTTAATCTTCATCATTCGAGATGAAGCCGACCAAGCGTATGATGAAACAGTTGCAAGGCACATCTTGGACATGAGGGCAAAGTCGGTTTTTCCTGTACCCCCGCCGGTAGAGTTTGATCTTTTGAAGAAGTACATAATCTATGCTAAGAAATTGGATCCCGAACTTACCGAAGAAGCGAGAAACAGGCTTTCGAATTATTACATAAAGCTGAGGCGGGAAGCTTCACCAGACCAGATATCCGTCACGCCTAGATGGCTCGAGGGTATGATTCGCCTGTCGATTGCCCGAGCTAGGGTCCTCCTCCACCCGAGGGTGACTGAAGACGATGCGCTGCATGCGATCAATTTAGTCGACAGGATGTTGAAGACTGTCGCTATCGACCAGTCAACGAAAAAGGTTGATGTCGGCGTTCTGTACAACAAGCCGATCAGCGAAAAGGGATTGAGGGAAGCGGCCCTTGAAATTTTCAAGAGGTTGTCCGGGGAATCAAAACAGCCCGTGGAGGACAAAGCGTTCTACGAAGAGATCGAGAAGACAGGCAAGTTCACCCGCGAACAGGCAGAAAAAGTATTCCAGGACATGTGGAAGTCAGGAGTCATCTACGAAGTAAGGGCGCACCACTTCAAGAAAGCATAGATAGATGTTCGTCCATTCATTTGTGGCCACTGTTTTTTTGGGTGATTTTCTTCCTTGATGATTAGAGAGATTCCCGAATTGCCCCCCGAGTTCGTGGAGGCGCTGGTAAAGAAGGGTTACGAGTCGCTGTACCCTCCTCAGAATGATGCGATCCAGACTGGAGTGCTTCAGGGAAAGAATCTACTCCTTGCCACCCCGACAGCGAGCGGCAAAACACTTGTTGCAATGATGGCTGCAATAAGGGCGATTCAGCGAGGGGGTAAAGTTGTTTACCTGGCTCCACTCCGCGCGCTCGCATCCGAAAAGTACGAAGAATTCAAGGAGATCTTCGAACAGATCAAGAAGCCCGGTACACAGCGATCAAAACTGAGGGTTTTCATCTCTACGGGAGATTTTGATTCATCTGGAGAATCTCTCGGAGGGGGGGACGTTATCATCCTCACCAACGAAAGGTTCGACTCTGTAATCCGTCACGGAGCTTCTTGGATAGATTCGGTATCGCTTTTCATCGCGGATGAAGTGCATCTCGTGGGAGACGCCCACAGAGGTCCGACACTCGAAATGATTTTGGCGAAGATTATCAACTATGTTCCGTCCGCACAAATTCTTGCTCTCAGTGCGACAGTGAGCAACACCAAAGACCTTGCAGACTGGCTGAAGGCAGAGCTGGTCGAAACCAACTGGAGGCCAGTGAAGCTCGTGGAAGGGATCTACGATTATGGCAAGTTGGTCTTTGTCGACGGAGAAGAACGGAAACTACTCCAATCGAACAGGGGAGCTCCGATCGACGTTGCAATCGACGCGGTGAACGAAGGCGGCCAATCTTTGATTTTCTGCGAAACAAGGAAGAGAGCTGTTTCCATGGCAGAGAAGGCCGGGGAAATTCTCCCAAAATTTCTTTCATTCGACGAGAGCGGAAAACTGAGGGAGCTGGCACACAAGATTCTTTCGAGCGGGGAAGAAACTGAAGTTTCGAGACGACTTGCGGAAGTTGTCGCAAAAGGGGCCGCATTTCACCACGCGGGCCTCGACACTAAACACCGGAAAATTGTTGAAGATGCATATAGGAATCGCGAAATTAAGATCCTGACTTCGACGCCTACGCTTGCTGCAGGAGTCAACCTGCCTGCACGAAGAGTTGTCCTGAGCAGTCTGATGAGGTACAACGCGGAAGAAGGAGGACAAACTCCGATCACAGTTCTTGAATTCAAGCAAATGGCCGGAAGGGCAGGGAGACCCCGATACGATACATTTGGGGAAATAGTTGCCTCGGCTGGAAACCAGATGACGGCGCGGGAAATCTACGAGAATTACATTCAGGGCAAGCCCGAACCGATCAAGTCACAGCTTTCTGCAGACGGTCCTCTGAGGATGCACTTGCTTGGTCTCATCGCCTCGAGTCAAGGGATGGGCGAAGAAGAAATCAGCAGCTTTTTCGAAAGTACGCTTTTTGGCTCTCAGTACATGGAGATCACTGTCAAGTCGCGAGTAAAGAAAGCTCTCGTCTATCTCGAAGAGGAAGAGCTGCTGATCAGGAGAAACAAACGATTTAGAGCAACCGAGTTTGGTAAACGGGTCGCGATGCTCTACATCGATCCGGAATCTGCCATCATCATGAGGAGGGGAATCAAGTTTGCAGAAAAGGGCGGCGTTCACACGCTCGGCATCCTGCATCTTATAGTTCAAACTCCAGACATGACTCCCAAGTTCAATACGAGGGGTAAAGACGAGGTAGAACTGGACGAAGTGATGCAGAATAAAAAGGGCGAGTTCTTGATTCCGGTTCCAAGTACGGAGAGCTTCGAATACTACAGGCAGTACGACAGCCTTCTGGGAGACTTTCGAACTGTGCTTGCCCTAATTTCCTGGATAAGTGAAAACCCTGAGCAGACAATTCTCGAAAAGTATTCTATAGAGCCGGGCGATCTGCACAGGATGGTAGATAACGCAGATTGGTTGCTTTATTCATTTTCCGAGCTTGCGCGACTTTTCATGAGAAAGGACCTTGCGCTGGAAGCAAGCGAACTGCAGGAAAGGGTGAAGTACGGGATCAGATCGGAGCTCATTCCACTCACAAGACTCGATGGAGTGGGTCGAGTCCGCGCAAGATCTCTATTCGGAGCGGGATATTCCACGATGGATAAGCTATCGCAGACGCCGCTGGAGAAATTAGCTTCCGTGCCGAAAATAGGGCTCGCGGTGGCAGCCCAGATCAAGAAGCAACTGCCATAAAATCGAATTAGCCCTAAGAAAGACTTTTCAGCTGAACCCGGGGTGTGTGCTCTCTATTCAAAACTGCTGTGGCTAGCTAAAATGAAATTTGGAATGCAGAAAGTCGGCGACGTCGAGTACCGAATCGAGAAAACAGCTAGGCCCGGCATGCGGGTTCCCGTTACAATTTATGCCAATGAAACACTCATCGCTAAGATGGAGACTGACAGGACTATCGACCAAGCCGTAAACGTCGCGCATCTACCAGGAATCGAAAAACATGCGATAGTTCTTCCGGATGGTCATGAGGGCTATGGATTTCCGATAGGTGGCGTGGCAGCAACAAATTTTGAGACCGGTGTGATTTCCCCGGGAGGGGTGGGTTACGACATCAATTGCGGTGTCCGACTGATTCGAACAAATCTGACTGAGGATGAAGTACGGCCAAGGCTTCGCGAACTTGTCAAGGAAATGTACCGTTCGGTCCCATCCGGGCTGGGGAATGTCGGGGCGCTCAACCTCTCAAACCAGCAGCTTGATTCCGTACTTTCTGATGGAGTGAGGTGGGCGATCAACAACGGGTACGGTAGAGCGTCAGATTTGGAATACTGCGAAGAAAATGGGACGATGAAACACTCCGACCCTTCAAGGGTTTCGGGAGAGGCGAAGAAACGCGGCGCCAAATCGCTGGGGACGCTCGGCTCTGGTAACCACTTCCTCGAGATTGAAAGAGTGAACAGGGTGATCGATCCAAACGCTGCAAAAACATTCGGAATTTCTGAGGAGGGCAGAGTTTGTGTCTTGTTGCATACGGGAAGCCGGGGCTTGGGTCATCAGGTCTGCAGCGACTATCTCAAGATAATCGACGCGGGCTCGGCAAATTTCAAGATCGACCTGCCCGACAGGGAGCTTGCCTGCGCTCCGGCAGGTTCGAGAGAGGCTGAAAACTATCGACTGGCGATGGGTTCTGCCCTAAATTACGCCTGGACAAACAGACAGATCATTACTCACAGAATAAGAAAATCGTTCGAGAGAGTTTTTCAGAAGAGTGAATCTGATCTTGCCATGGATCTTGTTTACGATGTTGCGCACAACATTTGCAAGGTAGAGGAGCACGAGATAGATCAGGACAATCCGAAGAAAAAATCAAAAGTCTTCGTGCACCGAAAGGGAGCGACACGGGCCTTTCCGAAGGGAAGCGACGTCATCCCGATGGAGTACAGAAATGTTGGCCAGCCCGTGCTGATTCCGGGTTCGATGGGCACCGCTTCTTGGGTACTCCTCGGCAGAGAAAAATCCATGCAGGTTAGTTTTGGTTCTACTGCGCATGGCGCCGGTCGGATGATGTCCAGAGGCGCCGCGACCCGAACATATCCCTATGATTCGGTCAGGAAAGATCTCGAGTCGAAAGGCATTATTCTTGAATCAGCGAGCAAGAAGGGAGTCGTCGAAGAGGCCCCTGGAGCTTACAAGGACGTCGACATTGTTGTTGACGTTTCTGATCGGGTCGGAATCGGTACCAAGGTTGTAAGACTGACCCCGATGGCGGTCGTAAAGGGCTAGTTATTGTCGATCAATTGGCTTTCGGGTTTCTTACCGAGCCATTTTACGCTGACGTGCTCCTTCACCGGCATTATGCTGTTGAATTCAGTTCCGGTGCCCACGTAGAATTTCGAGAAAAACTCGTATAGGTGTAACCTGAGGCTCTGCACGTAGACGATCAAGCCTTCGAATGCGAAAATCAGCAGATTCATCACAACGAGAATTGGGATGGATGCATAACCGTAGGAATAGAAGAGAAGGTTTGTTGCGGAGAGTAGCGCCGCGTGCACTACGAGCAAAATTGCCAACCTCACATAACTAACAGTATTCCCAACGAACTTTGAAACAACCCACTCCAGAAACTCCATAGTGGCCAGACCTACCTCAGACAATACAGAACCATGGATCCTCCCGGATTTTGCAAGGAGAGGACCAGCGGCGAAAAGCCACACTATCGATCCAATCAATCCCGCGAGGCCGATATTCGCCTGAAAGTTTGAGCCATTAGTTACCGCTGCGAGATTAAAGTGCGCTGCCTTAAACGCGAAACCAAAAAGAAGGAAGAAGGAGTAGCCCGAGATCGTCGGGAGAAGGCTTGCAAGCATCTGCCAGTATTCTCCTGACCTCATCTTGTTGTAGACCCCAACGCCCAGCCCGATGAATATGTGAACGATTCCGACATAGATTGTGAATTTGATGAAGAAAAGAACCGTCGCGGTGTTGAAGGCAAGTCCATTCGGATTGGAAGGCCCTATCGCCTGTTTCAGAGATTCAAGCCAGGTCAAGCCGATCATTTTCGGCACGTCGAATGGCAACTCGAATCCAAAAATCTCTCCGACCATAAAGCCTACAAACGTCGCTGAAATTCCAGCGAGCAGTAAAAGGAGTCCCCAATTTTTCATGCTCCTTACACCCCTCGCGTAGATCACTCCGCCGACGATCATCAGCAGGAGGCCGTGCCCAACGTCGCCAAACATGATTCCGTAGAATATGGGAAAAGTTACCGTTAGGATCGGGGTGGGATCGAATTCACCGTAAACCGGTGGACCGCTGGTAAGAGTGATCGGCTCGTGCGCGACTACGGGCTTACTTTTCGAGCTGAACTTTGTTGGCGGTTGATCAATTTCGGTCGCGCCCGTCTCGGCTTCGTGGAGACCCTCGGCGTAAGACTGCTGAGGATCGATCTCCTGAGCGATGAGAGGCCACCTGTCACTGACTCTTTCCCGGAGCTGCGTCAAGCGCTCCGAGGGGACGTATCCTTGAATAATCGAGAGACGTTTCAGCTTGCCAGATTTCTTCAGCTCTTCAAGGATCTTGTAAGCGAGATCTGCAGCTTCCTGCAGTCCGGAGATGCTTTCGGTCGTGGATTTCACGGCGGACTGGGTCTGAGTCTGGTTCTCGCTCAGATCTTTTCCCAATCTCTCCAGCCTCCTATCAATTTCCTGCGTCGCGGCAAAGGGACTCTGAGGCAGGTCCTTCGGAATTGTTACGCTCCGGGCGTCAAAACTGCGGAGACTCTTCGAGATCCTGTCGGTCTGGTCGACGGTTCCTATAACCAATAGCGCGGATTCTTTGTCGGAGATCGGGGCATCGATCAGCGTGGAATCGGGCAGACTCTTTCTTATTTCGACAAGATCAGCAGTGTTTACTATGACAAATTCGACATGGAACCTTCGCATGGATTCAATTTTTCCCATGTCAATGTTGTAGTTGGAAATAGTTCCAACTGATCGTTTGAGAGCGAGAAGATCGTCCCGCTTTTTCTCCGTAGCCCTCCTTTCCCGGATAAGATCACCGAGGGATTTGATGATCGGAGTAGACCGGGTTTCAAGCTTCGAAACGTAATCATCCCAGCTCCAGGCTTCAATCTCTGTTTTGTCGTACTTTATTCCTCCGAACGCTTTTTGAATCGCCGAAGGCTCCACGTTCATCTTCATGTTGTCAATGATGTAAGTTAGTTCGGAGGAAATCTTGTAAGCGTTGGAAGCAAGAGCTGAAAGCTTCTTGTCGTAGACATCTGTTTCGGGAGACGTAGGGTGAAAGTCACCGATTTCCGCGATGTAACCCGTAGCTTCCGGAAGCTCACTCCGGGGAACGATTAGGGTGATCTTCGATAATGTATAAACTCCCAAAGATGAAAAGCACCCAACAAAAAATTCTGAAAGATTTTACCGAGAAAATTTAGGCTCAGCCAACGGGTATTAACGATTTCGGTAATCCACGAGATCGAAAGATCTAGATCAAGCAAATTTCAAAATAATTTTTCGAGTTTAGTAAATTGTACTTTGCAAATCAGCCTGAAATTATTGGGCCCTAGAAATCGCCGAGGTACTCCCAGTTTACATAACATCTACAGAATTTTTAGGCTGTATAGTTTCAGATCGAAGAGCTTCTCCCAATACTTTTATAATCAGTATGGATGGAGTGATTTTTGATACGCTTTGCGAAGTAGTGCTGTTCTAATGATTTCCAGTTTTGCCGTCGGTTACGCTTTATTTTCCGTGTTGACTCTGCCTGCCCACGCTTATACCAGCGTAGGATTAGTAGCTCATCTTTTCAGTTCGACCGCTCTTTCTGCAAATCCTGAAAGTGTTCTTGGCGCTGGTATTGCATTCGGACTCGCCGCGCTCGGCGCCGGAGTCGCAGTCGGTTACGCTGGTTCGGCGGCAATCGCAGCAATTGCGGAGAAACCCAACCTCTTCGGAAGAGCGCTGGTTATCGTGGTTCTCGGAGAAGGAATCGCGATCTACGGTTTCGTCATTGTCTTCATTCTCACGTCGCTGTAGGCTCAACTAGCCACGTTTCTGCTCGATGAGCAGGAAACTGGATCAATTTTTCTGCTGAGCTGGCAGGTTTTCGTATCTTCTGCCGACTCTTAGGGTTATTACGATTGACAGGGCGAAACCGATTGTGGATAGTACGAGCGCTATCCAGATAGAATTGTCACCAAACCCGACCGCTCGCGCGACGAGGAATCCACTAACGCCTAAACCAAACATCAAGATCGGGACAACGACGAGAATCAACAAGAGAGCTTGATTTCTTGTCGACTTTTTCCATCCCAAAGAGGATCACAAACCTCTGCTAGACCAGAACCGTGTCGCTCGCGGTAATTAGACGCTGGCAAAATCGACACTTCAGTAGGGGCATATCCTTGTCGATGACGTCGATGGTCGAGACTATGGGTTCGTGGGGCATGTTCGAAACGCACGTCGGATTCGGGCATCTCAGCAATCCCCTGAACACTAGCGGAAGTTCGACCTTTCGCTTTTCTGAAACTTTGTAGTTTTTTATCAAGTTCACGGTTGCCTGCGGCGCGACAAGAGCGAGCTTGTCCGTCTCCTCGCTCTTCAAGAATCTGTTTGCCACCTTGACCACGTCCTTCTTGTTGATCTTCGAGCTTGGGACATTCATAGCTACGCTGACAATCTCCCCCTCCTTGCCGTTTATCCCAAGAATCTGCAGGACTCGCAGCGCTTCGCCGGCCCTGATATGATCAATTACAGTACCTTCCTTGATTCTTCGTATTAGCAGCTGTGGGTCTTCGATTGACAAATGTTAGCACACTCCGATGGAGTGTTTGGACAGAAATTCACTTCGTTTCTTAAAAGGAGTTAGCTTCACGCCATGACGGTGCAGACTTTTTCTTGAACTTGTGATACGCGAATCTGCTCAATCTGTCGGCTTCCGCGTTTCGTGATCTGTCCACCCATTCCAAATGAAGATTTTTGAACTCCGAAAGCAATTTCGACGCTTGCTGGTGGAGTTCGAGTATTCTTCTGGCTTTGACCTTGAAGACCCCCTTCATTTGATTGATTATGAGACGGGAATCTCCGCGTACGATTATGGGCGAAGCCTGCATCTCATTTTTCCTGAGCCATTCTAGAGCATGTATGAGGGCGGAATACTCTGCAACGTTGTTTGAAGCTTCGTCAGTCCATGGTTTCGCGTACGCGAGGCCAGAGCCTTCGAAAATCGTCTTTCCCTCGTTCTTTACGACAACGCCATAAGTTGCGACTCCGCCTGGATTCTTAGGTTCGCACAGCCCGTCAAAATAAACAATGATTGGATCGGTAAAGTCGATTCTCCCCTTCGTTTCAGCATATTCTGACTTTGAATCGCGTCTCTGCCTGATCAAATAAAACACTGCTGACGGAGCTAAGCACTAATTCAGAAGTCTCGACATTCTTTCTATACCCTCTTCTATCCTTGCTTCGCTTTGAAGAAGAGTTATCCTGATGTGGTCAAGGAATGGACTTCCGAACGAAGTACCCGGAGTGACCGAAACTGACTGCGATTCAAGCAACTGGAGGGCAAATTTCTCCGAGTTGAAGCTGCCTTTTTTCGAGTGCAGCCTAGGGAACATGTACATCGAACCGTCGCTGAGATAGAACTCTGCATCCAGATATTTCTTCAAGGCTACAGCGGCAACGTCTCGCCGCCTTCGAATCAACGCCACCTTATCCCGCACATAATCGTCGCACTTCAGGGCGGTGATCAGGCCGTATTGGACAAACTCCGGCATGCTTGTTATGATCATGCTGTTGATTCTGATCAGCCGAGAAATTGTCGCCAGGTCTGAAACGATGTATGCTGCTCTAAATCCAGTCATCGCGTAGCTCTTGGATAGCGAAGTGACGAAGACGCTCTTCGTATCGGGCATTTGGAGAATGCTCTTGAATCTCTTCGAAGGATCCAAAACATAATCAGAGTAAACCTCATCGCTTATGATAGTCATTTCCTTGTCATTTGCAATCTGAACTAACTCCTCGAAGGTTTTTTGATCCAGAATTTTCCCCGTCGGATTATTGGGATAGTTCAAGACGATCGCGCTGCAATCGCTCCTCCTGATTTCGTCGAGGTCGACCTCCCACCCCTTCTCCAGCGTAGATCTGAAAAATTGGATCGGCAGGGAGAGGAAGTTCGAGATGTCCCTGTAGGCGGGCCAGTCCGGCGACAGGATTCCGACCTTCGAGTTTCCCGGCAAGCTGAGGAATGCGTAGTAGAGCGCCAGCCTTCCGCCGGCTGTCACCAAGACCTGGTTCGGATTGATGTCTCGATGGTATTTCTTGTTGAGACTTTCGGCAACCGCTTTTCTGGCCCTAGATATCCCTCCGGATTCAGTGTACCTACCGTGACCTTCCTTCAGCGCCCTAACAGTTGCGTCAACGACCTCTTCCGGGGGATCAAAATCCGGCTCCCCCGCGTCAAAGTGGATTATATCAAAGCCCTTGCGCTCGAGCTCCTTTGCCTTGAAGAAGATATCTACAAGAGAGACAGCGGGAACATCATCCTCGTTTTTTGCTGCTTCGGATTGCACGATGGATACAAAATGTTCCCGCGAGATTTCAAGTATTCTGTCAGATTGCTATAGGTCGGCCAAGAGTTCGCCGCCCTCAATTCTTGTAGAATACGTCTTTAGCTTCGATATCACCGTTGGCGGCCCACCATCGGGACCCGCTATCACGTCGCCGGTCTCCACGTCAAACCTTGCTCGATGAAGGGGGCAGCTCACCACGCCACCGCTAAACATTCCAAGCGATAGATCGGCTTCCTCATGAGTGCAGGTCGAGTCAGTGACGAAAAAACTTCCCTGAAACCGAACGACAAGCAGGGCTTTGTCCCTTACATCGAATCTGTAAAGTTCGCCCTCCTGAATCTCTGAGACCTTGCAGATCCGGGTGAACATCGAGCCATTGAGTTTGAAAGACGGCAGATAAGTTTGTAGTTTCACATCAGGTTTTTTGTCCGGTCTGCTTCAGGGAAACTAAGAAATAGAGAATTAGCCGAGCTAGCTTCAGTTGATTTGTTGGCTGACGAATTAGTTTCGTATGCCGTCGATCTGGCACGGCAAAAAAATTGCGAGTACTCTGAAGCCCGGTTTCAGCGAACCACAGACCTGACCTGTTTTGTACGAAACGGAGAGGCCGAGCCAGCTGCCGTTTCTGATGCGGAAGGCATTGGAGTGAGAATACTTTTCAACGGAGCTCTTGCGTTCGGGGCAACGAATCTAGTTTCCAAACAGTCAGTTGCAGATCTCGTCGATAGGATGGTGAAAAACGCGAAGGTCGCTTCCTCGATAACGAAGGAAAAGATCCGCTTTTCATCTGAGAAGAGCAACGAAGCCAACTGGTCAGTTGAGGAGAAAGAGAAGCTCGAAGACGTTTCTGCGGAATTCATGATCTTGTTTTTGAAAGATATCGATCGTTCCATTCCCCAATCGGTCGCTGGCGTGTCCTTCCCCAACCGGAACCTGATTATTTTCTACTCCACTGACGAAAAGTACTACGAGAATTCCGATGGGTCGAAGCTCAGGAGCAGAGTTCCCCGGGTCGGATATCTCTGTCTGCTCACGGGTCTGTATGAAGGCAAGCCTTCGACCATTTCTGTTCCTCCCGGTTATTCAGGAGTCGGGGGCACCGGCGGCTGGGAGATAATCGACAGACTGAACCTCAATGAATTTGTCCCTTCCCAATTGAAGGAGATCACGAATGGCGTAAAGGCCAGCGCTAAACCTCCAAAGGACGAGACGCTGAGCATAATCTTGGGTCCGAACGTTGCTGGCTTGACCAGCCATGAGTCCTGCGGTCATCCCGGAGAGGCTGACAGAATTTTGGGGCGAGAAGGTGCCCAGGCGGGTGAATCGTTTCTGAAACCGGACAAACTCGGGATGGAGATCGGCAGCGAAGAAGCGTATGTCTCTGACGATCCCACGATTCCGAACTCTATGGGATTCTACCTTTACGATGACGAGGGTGTGAAGGCAGGAAAGCGCAGACTGATCACAGCTGGAAAGTTTACCGAATTTTTGCAGAATAGAGCAACAGCCGAAGTCTTCAAGGTCAAGAGCAACGGATCTTCGAGGGCCGTTCAGTTTGACCGCGAGCCCATCATTCGAATGGCTAACACGTTCATCGAACCGGGCGATTGGACATTTGAAGAGATGCTGAAGGATACGAAGCGGGGAGTCTACATCAAGAGTTTCATGGAGTGGAACATCGACGACAAGCGGCTGAACCAGAGGTACGTCGGGCTGGAGGCTTACTTGATCGAGAACGGTACCCTGAAGGATGCGATCAAAGATCCCGTCCTTGAAATTACGACGCCGAAGTACTGGGGGAGCATAGACGCGAGGGCAAACGACCTCCAGTATACGTGCGGGACCTGCGGGAAGGGCGACCCGATGCAGGGAGCTCCAGTCTTCTTCGGCGCTCCGCACATTCGACTGAAGAACGTGAGAGTCGGGACGAGATGATGTCAGAGCAGATCAGCCAGCAGGAAGTTGCCAGGCTCGCGCTGGACGAAGCTCTCAAACTCGGCTGCCAGGACGTTTCCGTTCTCTGTGCAGTGTCAAACGAAAATCAGGTGCGCTTTGCCAACAACTCGATAACTCTCGTGAATAGCGTCCGGAATATCACTCTCGACGTTTATCTCGCGCTCGCAAAGAAGAGGATCGTCGGTTCTTCATACAACCCGACCGGTCGCGGAATAGAGCGGTTCGTCGGAAACCTCGTGCGCTCCTGCCGAGCTCTTCCGGAAAGCGATGATTATGTTCAGCTCCCGCGCGGGCCCTTCAGCTACAGGACTCACGCGAATTTTGATTCCAAGGTTGAGGACGCGCCTATCGTAGAATTTACGAAAGAAGCAATAGATAGTGCACTGGATGCGGGAGCCGTCCGCGCGAGTGGATCGCTCAACTCCGATACGACAGACCTTTACATCCTCACTTCAGGAGGGGTTAACGGTTCGGACAAGCAGTCGCAGATCCTCCTAAATATTAGGGCATTTGCCGACGATAACTCGTCCGGTCACGGGCTCTCCTGTTCTTCATATCTGTCCGAATTTCATCCCGATAGAGCTGGAAGGAGGGCTGGAGAATACGCAGGAAAGTCTATCAATTCGGGTCCAGTCTCGGAGGGTCTCTACAAGGTCATTTTCACACCGACGGTCGTTGCTAACATCATGCCCGTCGCTAGCTCGGCCTCGGCCTTTGCTATCGAATCCGGAAATTCGTTCCTGGCCGATAAGCTCGGGCAGAAGGTTGCGGTTGACCAGCTCAATATTGACGATGAGGGTGTCTTCGACCCTGGACTAGGCGGACGAGTTTTCGATGACGAAGGTCTTCCGACGGGCACAAACCACATCATTTCAAACGGAACATTCCAAACGATGCTTCACAACTCCTCGACGGCCAAAAAGTTCGGGAAGGATAGATCTACCGGAAACGCCGGGATAATCGCCCCGAGACCTGTGACGATAATTTTCGGTGGAGGCAACATCTCCTTGGACGAAATGATTCGCGAAACTGAAGACGGTTTGCTCGTAACCAACAACTGGTATACCAGGTACCAGAACATGCGAACGGGAGATTACTCTACCGTCCCTAGAGACGCGGCATTTCGAATACGGGGTGGAGAGATCAAAGAACCGGTTAGCGGTTTCAGACTGAGCGATTCGGTTCCGAGACAGCTGTCGAACATTGAGATGATCTCAAAGGATCGAGAATGGATAAAGTGGTGGGAAGTGAGCACCCCGACACTTGCTCCCGCGATGATGATAAAGGACGTTCGCGTAACAAGGGCTGTCGGGAGCTAGCCTAGATTGTCGCAGTCCGGATTTCATCCTCTGAAAAAAGGAGATAGTTCTGCCAGTTTTCTACAAATTTTGAAACCGGATGGCGTTCTGGTATCTTCGCAGAATCCTCTTCTGGATGATGACCAGATCGTTTCAGCTTACAAAAATATGGTTTTGACTCGGATCCTCGATGAAAAGATGATCTCCCTCCAGAGGCAGGGGCGAATGGGGACATACGTTTCGTGCTCCGGTCAGGAAGCGTGTCAAGTGGGAAGCATGGCTGCCCTAAAAGATTCGGACTGGGTGTTTCCGATGTACCGAGACTTGGGAATCATGATCCAGAGGGGGGTCCCGATGGATAGCCTGCTCGACAGGTTATTTGGGAACGCCGAGGACGAATCACTTGGAAGAGACCTGCCAAACGCTTATGGCTGGAAGAAATACCGGATATTCTCCCTTGCCGCCCCGATTGCAAGCCACCTGCAGCTCGCCGTGGGATTTGCGATCGCCGCGAAGTACCGTCACGATGACTCCGTCACGCTTTCCACGTTCGGCGACGGTGCGTCTTCCTCGGGTGAGTTTCACGTTAGCATGAACTTTGCCGGGGTGTTCAAAGCCCAGAGCGTCTTCCTCTGCGAGAACAATCAGTACGCGATATCAGTTCCAGTAACAAACCAGACGGCGTCAGAAAGCATCGCGATAAAGGCCGAGGTGTACGGGTTCGGGGGAGTCCGGGTTGATGGAAACGATTTTCTCGCAGTTTATGCTGCGACCAAGGACGCCGTCGATAAAGCAAGACGGGGTGGCGGCCCAACGCTTTTGGAGTGCGTCACGTACCGGTTGGGAGCACATTCCACCTCCGACGACTGGAAAAAGTACAGGTCAAACGAGGAGGTCGAAGAGTGGAGGAAAAAAGATCCCTTGATCAGGTTGAGACTTTATCTGGAAAATCGCTCAGCCTGGTCCGAATTGGAGGAGACGAAGCTGAGAAGGCAATTAGAGTCGTCTGTGAGCGAGGGCATTTCCAAAGCCGAGAAAGTACCTCCTCCCGCAGTCGAAACGATGTTTGAAGATGTTTTCGCGAAAATTCCAGCGAGCCTGCAGGAGCAGAGGGAAGAGCTGTAAATCTCTACAGGACTTTTCGAATCCTAGAGAGCGCTTCATGAATGTTTTCGACGGAGTTTGCATAGGCAAGTCGAAGATAACCTTCTCCCTGCTTACCGAATGAAGAACCGGGTACCACCGCCACGTGAGCCTGATTCACTATCTTCATCGTGAGCGAATAGGAATTCATCCCAGTGCCCTTTACATTCGGGAATGCGTAAAAAGCACCCCGCGGCATGGGGCACTTAAACCCGGAAAATTCGTTCAATCCCTTAACGAGGACTTCTCTCCTTTTCGCAAAAGCCGAAATCATCCTGCCGACTGAATCCTGAGGACCCGTCAGGGCTTCGAGAGCTGCGAACTGGGCTATTGTCGAGACGCACGAACTCTGCGCAGCATTAATTTTCGTCATTGCAGCGGAAATCGGTTCAGGCGCTGCCGCGTACCCTATTCTCCAGCCGGTCATCGCATAAGTCTTCGAGAACGCGTTTATCGTGACGGTCCGCTCTTTCATTTCCGAAAGACTAGCGACGCTCACGTGCTCATTTTTTACTGCGCCACCGTCGTCATAAAGGAATTTTTCGTAAACCTCATCCGAAAACACGAACAAATTGTGCTCGATAGCAAATTCGGCGATCTCCTTCAGATTTTTTCGAGAAAGAATCGAGCCCGTCGGATTGCTTGGAGTATTGATCAATATTGCCCTGGTCATGGGGGTCACCAATCTTTCCGCGCTGTCCCGTTCAAATGAGTAGCCGGTAGATTCGTGCAGTGGGTATGGCACGGGAATCGCACCAACCACACTTACTGCATGGGCGTAGGTGGCCCAGCCCGGATCGGGCAGGAGAATCTCATCTCCAACATCGACCGTGGAGAGGAATGCCAAGTTAATCGCTGAAGTTGCGCCAGCGGTCACCACGACTTCCTTCGTCGGATCATAGGGTACCCCGTTTTCCCTTGCGAGTTTTGAAGATATGGCGTTTCGTAATTCAGGTAATCCGGCGCTGGAAGTATATTTTGTCTTACCGGAGTTAATTGCTCTAATTGCGGCAGATTTGATATTCTCCGGGGTGTCAAAATCAGGCTCTCCGAATTCCAGCCTGATTACATCCGGAATTTTTTGTGCCTTTTCAAAAATCTCTCTGATCCCCGATAGGCCCAATCTTCTTGATCTCTGCGAGGGTTCCAGGCTTATTTTCGTCTCCATGTCCTTGGCCGCTTCATTTTTTCTTTACGATCAAGGGATTTAATTCATACTGTTAGGAATCGTCATTTGTAATCAGATATACTCGGCTGAAGCACGATCACGATCTCTCTTTTTTCTGAATTTGATTTAACGAGGATCGCTTGACCATCGGAGATCCGAAGACTGTCTCTAATCTGCTTAGGTATAGTCAATCTCCCTTGCGTAGAGATTTTGATATGTTTCTCCAAACTGACACCCATCAGAATTGAATACTTTAGTTCGTATTCAAACTTTCGAGTACCAGCAAATCGGGAGATTCTCGGCCTCTGATCTGCTTTCAATGATCTAAGGATCACCGGGATGCGGCTTGATTTGCTAGGTGAACCAAGCCAGATCGCTACCCGTCTGTCTCATCTGCCGTTCGTCAAAGCTCGGTACACTTGAAGGAGGAAAATAGATCCCGGAAACTGATCTAGCGTCCACAATGGATTATTCTAATGAAGAAAGAGTCGATTCACATTCAAGAGCTCGATGAAAAATGACGAATACTACGATTAGAGGGAGGAATAGCTAGAAAATGACCGCGATAGATGCGGCCCTGGAAATGGTTGCAGTCGTGTTTCTTCTTGCCGCCATGGTTTATTCAATGAAGTTGATTCAGCTTACAGCGAATGCAGAAATTGTAGCAATAAGCAAACCGAAAACAGTCTTCAGATTGATGTCGTTCGCTTTTGCATCTTTGTTGCTTTCGCCACTCATGGGACTTGTCTCTGATCTCTGGCGTACTTTGCCACTAATTGGTGAAGTCCAAAACATTCTCCTCATTTTGACAGCCTTCTTCAGCACTACCGCAATTTACTCGGCGCTGTACTTCTACAGGACATCGCCCGAGAAGGCGCAAGCTTCAATTAAACCTGAGCTGACCAACTAGGATTCGGCGTATCGAAAGAGAATCACGCAAACCACGGCGGCTGAGCCATTAACTCTTGCAAAGTGCGTCAGATTCTTTTTCCCTGAACATTAAGAAGAACAGGTACGATTCCGATGCGGACGCTTCAGAGATCGCTCTAAATCAGCAGGTAGCAAAAGCTGTCGTAAAGGGACTGAGCTACTTCGGAGCTGGACCCGTGGTCGAATCGCTAGTCTACATCCTGGAGCTTGAACATTCTGTCGATCTTAATTCGCTCGCGAATAATCTTGATGCGCTGAGGGCTGCGTTGACCAAAATGTTTGGTAGCGCCGCCTATGTTATAGAAGGCAAGATCGCGGAATCACTCGGTAAGCAACTGGGAGTCGACAGCGATGGAAAATCCCTCGACTCGCTGGTTGATGTTTTACGTGGAAGAATTCAGGAATTTATTCCGCAGAACAAATGATAATCCGCAAAAACGCTCGGCAAGTATATATTTGATCTAAAGCCTCAGGCCTACAATTTGCTGGACGTTTCCTACAGGTCTGACAAACCTGATAGTGTTCTGATATATGCCGACGGTTCCGATGCGAGAGTTTTGCGAAAACTGATCTCGAATCTGGGTTCCGAAGAAAGAGCCCAAACTGCGCTAATCCTCACGGGTTTCCTATCCAAGCTGGAAAGGAAGGGCGGGATTGCTTATGCGATGAGGGCGAAAAAAGTGAAGGAAAATTTCAAAGAGCTTGTTGGGGTCTCATACTCAGAATTCCTGAAGATAACAGAATCTTTTTGACCAAAAAATTTCAGGCTGGGACGTCTTCCATATCCGGATCTGTTACTTTCTGAGCGGGCACTGGTTCTCGTTTAGACCCCGCTTCACGTATAATCCCGGCAACGAGCATCGTGAAACCACCCACGACTACCAGTGCGAGCGAGACATAGAGACCGACAGATGGAATTGCAGAAAACAGGACTGCGAGGATAAAGATAGCGGCTGACATTACCGCCAGAATCAGGGGAGTCTTTTTTCGGCTATTTTGCGAAGCCATACGATGATTTTCCGTTTCGCCAACACCCGAATGTTAGCTTCAAAAGCCTTGTGTTTTTGTTCTCGAAACTGGCCTGATTTCATCACATCGAAACTTTGCTCTCAAAGCCCTCTTTCCGGAAGACAGTCTCAGTAGCTTTCTTCACCTTGGCCCGACTCTCAGGGGTTGTGTAAACCCGCATTACATCCATGTAACCTGCGATAGTGCCAAGTAGCGGAAGCTCGCTGATTCCGAGTTCGTACGATGGAATATCCCTGCCTTCATCTTCTAGACCTCCTTTCACGACGGTTATTCCCTTGAACGTTTCCCTTGCGGAAGAGACAGGAACTGACGGCGCGGTGGGGACATCGACAAAAACATCGCTGATGTCGACTTTGGCTTTTTCCGCGATCTGCCCCGCGAGGTTCTCTCGAAAACTTCTCTGGTTGAAAATTGAAGTCAGAAAACTATCGCGTCTCTGAACGGTTTGCTCGAAAACGCACTTCAAAAGCTTCCTTCTCTGATAGTCAATTGCGAGTTTTCTTGCGAGCCTCAGCTCTCTATCGCTTCCAGGCTCAATGTTGGAAATTCTGTAAAGAGTAATCTCGTCCGTTAACGAGAGATAGTTGGACAGTGAGAGATCGGTCAAATTCAGTTCCTTGTCGGCCAGGCTCATTGACTTGATTAGCATCAGCTCGGCTGCCCTAACGGTCCTGTGAAAATATACCGCTCTAAACATTTCGTATCTTGATATCATCAGGGCTTCGAAAGCAAAAACGGCCGCTTGAGAGATGGCCAGTTTTCCCCCGACGACTCGAAAAGAGTTAATTATACGGTGGACGTCTACCTTGCCGTACTCGACGCCGGTAAAGTAAGAGTCCCTCAACAGATAGTCCATGATGTCAACAGAGAGGCCACCCCCGATTATGTCATTCATAAACTTCATCTCCTTGGTTGACTTTCCCACGGCCAGCTCGCTTATCCTCGTGCGCGAGAAACCGTGGGATTCAAGAATGTCTCCAATTTCCGTTTCTCGAATTATTCTCTGGCTCATGTCTTCATGGGTGACATCAGTCTTTTCGGCCAGGACTTCTTCGAACATGTGGCTGAATGGGCCGTGGCCCACGTCATGGAGAAGAGCCGAGATTCTAATTTTCTCAGTCGTCTCGTTCTTGAACCCCGATTTTCGAGATTCGAGGATCTCTCCAACCCTGCCCGCGAGAAACATGCAGCCAATTACGTGTTCAAACCTAGAGTGCTGCCCGCCTGGATAGACGAGATGGCATCCGGCTAGTTGCCTGATCCGCCTGAGCCTTTGCAACGTTGCGGTGTCGATTATTTTTCTCTCAAGGGCGTTGGCGTAAATGTAACCATGAATTGGATCACGAATCTCGGCGCTAGAGAATTGATCTCTCGAACCGGGGTTTTTTCTAGATCTCGGCAAGATCCAAGAATTCCTTGGAACCCAACGCTCAGAGCGATTCCTATCTGTCTTTCTGTTGTTGTGAACCGATTGTGAGCCCTTGGCCTCACAAAGTTGACACTTTCCATGAAATTAGTTGCGTTCAGTTCTCGAACTCACGTTGACACAGCAAAAACCGGGCCCAGCGAAAAAAAATAGAGCTGAGGGTCATCAGCCACAGAAGTTGGACGATCTTTTTACCGAGATGGAACCTAAAATCAGGCAGAGGTTAAAAATTGTGGGAAGGACGATATTCTGTTTTCGCTGTGAGGGTTCCAAGGAGCTCGCAAGCTATTACTGCGGTTGCGGGTCATTTCTCTGCACACTCCACATAGCAGAGCATAGCTGCCTAGTTTCCGCTAGCATGCAATACAATGAGGAGCTCTTGCAGGCCTTGAGTTAGGCAACCTGCTGCTTTTTGAACGGAGCTTTGCAGATCGTGCAGAACAGCAGACCTGTTTCTGTGCTTTCCGCAAAGTTCATTTCATGTTCAGGATTTGAACAAACGTGCTCATTCTTCGTCGGCATTTCTCTTACCTCTCAACTTAGCTCAGGACTTCCTAGGATTAAAACATGGCTAATAGCGATATTATCTGCTTGATTCCCCTCGCGTAGTAATCTAAGATGATATGCTCGTTGGGAGCGTGGAAACTGGCTCCCGGATAGTTTACCCCCAATCCCATCGCTGTCGGCAGTTTAAGATCGTCTGTGAAGAGACTCATGGGTCCAGTACCCGCTATGGTGGGCCAGACATTGGGCCTTTCTCCTTCGACCAGCTCTGAGCACTGCATCATCGTCTGCGCAATGTCAGCTCTCGACGGGAGTCTTGGCCGGATTTTCCTTCGAGTAGATTGTGACGTCAACGTCATCAAATCCGAATTTCTTCAGGTGCCGATTCAATTTCCTTCGGATGTCCTCACCGCGCATGTTTGCTACAAGACGAAAATCCACCTTCACGAAAGCTTCCTTGGGTACGATCGTCTTCGCACCTTTCCCTGTATATCCTGAACTGAAACCGGCTATATTCGCAGTAGGGCTGTAAAGATGTTTTATTATCGTTGCTAGGTCATTCTTCTCTTCCAGCAGATAGTCGATCTGGAGGGCTTTTCGGAGGCCTTTCACTGAAAACTCGTTGCTCCTGAGAAGCTTGAGTTCCTGAGGAGTAGGCCTTGCGACCTCATCGTAGAACCCATCAATCAGGATTCTTCCCTTTTCATTTTTGATTGTCTTCAATAAGTTGACAAGCCGCCAAGCTGGATTCGGGGCGATGGCGCCATATTGGGAGTGCTGATCTTTGTTGCCAACTTTGACGCGAAACTCGGCATACAACAGTCCCTTGACTCCCAAGTGGATTTCCGATCTTCCTGATGGAGACCGATCGCCCGCTTCCCATAGGCATCCGGTGCCCCTCAGTAGCGACTTGTTTTTCGAGATAAACTCATGGAGATGAGGGCTGCCGACCTCTTCCTCGCCTTCGACAAACCACTTTACATTGGGTCGAATGGAGGAACCGGAATTCAGAATTGACTCGACTGCGCTGAACCTGGCTACCAGTTCCCCTTTGTCGTCGCCGACTCCCCTGCCATACAGTTTTCCATCTCTCTCGATCGGCTTGAAGGGTTCCGAATTCCATTCGTCCAGCGGTTCTACAGGCTGAACATCGTAGTGATTGTAAATAACCAGGGTGTTCGCGTTCTCGCCAGAACTTTTCAACTCCCCGTAGACAGCATCGGGGGCTCCAGATATCGGAAGTAAACTCGTAGTAAATCCCAGACCAGTCATTTTTGTCCTTACAAGCTCTGCGCATTCTTTCAGACCGATATTCTGGGCGGAGATGCTAGGTTGCGCGACTAGTTCTTTCAGATCATCAATGAATTTCGAGTTGTGATTCTCTGCATATTTCCAAGCGTTCTTGATTTCTTCAGTTGCTTCTTGCATTACTCTCTAACTCCGCTGCTTTTCATTCAATCCGAATGCTCCCGAACCTGAGACCTCGATTTGGAGCAGATATCCATTGCCGATATAGTGTACACTTTCGCGCAATTAACGAGGTTCGGGATGTACATTGTGCCACGAGTTTCCTTTCCAGGTCCGCCCGATGGGCCGTAATTTACAGCGATTATGCCGTGACGCGTCAGTATATTGGCATCAGAAGACCAAGAAAAATAAACGGTCTCAGCCGGACTGCGAAATACACTGTTATGAGCACTCTTGATCGAAGCTGCGACATATTCGTCTTCTGAGACTGCCGACCATTCATCCGTCACGTAGATTTCCAGCTCTGCTGATATTCCATGTTCTTTTTTGACTTTGTCCAAGACTTTTTGGATTTCGTATTTGATGTCCAGCGCATGGTGTCTCGGAGGATATCTGACGTCTACATACAAATTACAGAAGCCCGGAGTCCGCGAAGCGCGCCAAGGCCACCCGCCCTCTATCGATCCTATATTTACTGTCGGCTTCGCACCCATGTAACTGAACCTTTCTTGATAACTAGGAATCCACTCACCGAGCGCGCTGATGATTCGGTTCATCTGCTGAATAACATTCTTGGTACCACCGGCGTGACCAGTGTGGACCAGCGTCCCACGAAGCCCGATCCTGAACCAGCAGCTGCCGCTGTGGGCGCACATCAGTCTCAATCCCGTGGGCTCCCCCAATATCGCTACGTCGGCCGTTCCACCGTGTGAAACAAGATAGGCCGTCCCATATCCATATCCTCGATATTGAGGCCCGCGGTATTGATCGACTTCTGTCTTTTCGATTTCCCCCACGACGCCTGCTATAACGATATTTCCTCGGAGCTTCTCTCCTGAGTCCTGGACCGTCCGAACAGCTGATGCATAAGCGGCAAGCGCTGACTTCATGTTGAACGCTCCCATACCATAAATCCAGTCTCCCTCGATCCTGCCCCAAGGTGGACCAGGGCGATAGACTGGTGAAATCGAGTGCAAAATCTCAATGTCTTCGCTAGCTGCAAAGGAGGTGTCCAAGTGGCCGTTGAACATCAACGTCGCTGCATCGATATCCTCTCCTGTGAGAGTGGCGAGAACGTTGCACCTGCCAGATTCGATCTCCTGCATGACGACCTTCATTCCCAGAGCTCTCAACTTTGAAGCGTATAGCTCTGCGACCTCTCCTTCGCTTCCGGTCGGACTGTTTACGTTCACAAGATCCAGCGAATCCTGTGCCAATCTCTGCGAGTCGATCGAATCTGCGATGGTGTTTTCAGATTTCATATGCTTCAACCAAAGATTCAAATCATGAGGGAGCTAGTGCGATGGGGCGTACCAGCGAACCCGTCGCTCCTTTAACCTTTAGAGGCAACACGATTAGCGTCGAAACGTAAATTCGATCCTTGGCGAGCTGTTCAAGATTCAAGCTCTTGATCATGAAAATACCATTTTCAACCAGGAATGCTTGATGAAGCTCAAACGGTTTAGGCACTCCGAATGCCAAGTTATCGGAGCAAGCCAGCGAGATTTTTTTCGATGCGAGGTATCTTGCCGAGGCAGCCGTCATTCCAGCGTACTTGTGAAGATATGCGTCAGAGTCGGTTGTCATGAACCTGGAGTAACCCGTTCTTACAAGAACTGCATCGCCCGATCTGACATCAACACCCTCTGATTTGATAGCGCCTTCCACATCTTCAGGAGAAATTTCATATCTCTCTGGAAGAATGTCCAGGCCTTTGAACTTGGGGAAATCCAACAGAACTGCTCTTTTGACGAGGGGAGGAATTTCGTCAACACCCATCTTAGTATAACCGACGTGGGATTCTATTTCGGCTGCGTTGACTCCCCCATAGAGCTTCCCGTCTCTGGACATGTGACACAACACGTCAAGGTGCGTGCCGGAATGCATGCTGGTAGTGATAAGTTCGAGAGAATCGGCGAAACCCAACCCAGGAGCAATGGTCTCAAAAAGCTTCTTTGTATGCTCGTGGTACCTGTAAAGATAGATCAAGAAAGGAGGATCAGCGGGATGTACTGGCATGCCCCACCAGTATGGTTGACCGAGATCATAGACCCTAGCTCTGAGAAGCTGACTCACAAATTCCTCGTTATTATTGGCCGTCACTATTTCGATCTCGCCTGTTGATCGAGCAAGAAAGAAAATTAACTTAAAATGTTTGTCAGAATTAGCCAGAAATAATTTTTTTGTAATCCATTACAATGTTGGTGCTGTTTGCAAGGTGGACTCAGTTCTTGACAACGGGCGAAAATGTGGATCTGGTAAGCAAAAACGACGAACCACTTTTTTCGACGACGCTCGAAGAATGCAAGAGAAAGGGCTTGCTTCACCGATCAGTAGCTATTTTCCTAAAAAATTCTCGGAACGAAATTCTGTTGCAACAGAGGAGTTTTTCGGACGACTGGCTTCCGGGGAAATGGACAGTTTCTTCGACAGGACACGTGAAGGCTGGCGAGTTGCCTTCTTCAGCTTCAGTTCGCGAGCTGAAAGAGGAGTTAGGGATAGACGCAGCACCAAAGTTTCTGTTCAAGTTCATGCTTCCTGAGATAAGATCCTCAGGGGTTACAGAGTACGAAGTAGCTTATGCTTTTGAAGTGAAATCGGATGCGGAATTCGTTCTAGACCCCAAAGAAGTCGCACAAGTTAGATTTTTTTCCTTGGATGATATTCGAAAGCTTCTGCAAGATCGCGCGAAAGAATTGACGCCTGATGCGATAATCTTGCTGGAAAATTATCTTGGTCTTTAATGGATAAGTTATTGCAAAGGCCTGAATTTGGACAAATATCATTCGGGGACCAAATTAATTCTTTAGGGAAATCTACTGCATCATATGTATAGTTAGAAGTGGGCTCGTGTGTGCAATGTAATACCTAATTGGCCACTGGCCCACAAGAAATCGATTCATTTTCGGGCTGTTCCAGTGTTCTAGAAACGGGAAATGAAGGGGCCTGGGTAAAAGAATATTCTTACCATGTTCACGAAAAAGCGTTCTCTAATCTAGAGTTATATGGCACAATCTCCCTCTGTTCCCGAAGTCGTGTAAAGTTACCATCTTGCGGGTTACTGAAAACTCAAATCAACAGCAGGAACAACAGCGTGTTCCGAGATTGGGTAGCGAAGTCCGATTTGCCGATGGGTTGACGGCTGGACGTATCAGAGCTCTGAATGTCGATAGCTTTGTTGTCATTCGGGGGAAAAAAAGGGTACGGCGGATAGTCCTACCCTATCCTGCGATCGCAACAATTGGCAACAGAGTAGTCATTCTGCGAGGAAGAAAGGTAGACATTCTCGATAAACGGAGCGGGGTTATCACCGGGGACAAGGAACTTGTCTCCAAGAAGAGGTTTCTTAGGGAGCTTGACCAGCGCCTCGAGCTCGATAATTGCGAAAGAGCGGAGAGAATCGCCAGAATAACTCTGTACTTGATGAGCAAGCGGTTGTCTCCGAACCAGAAAAAGCAGCTGAAGAAAAACCTTCCATCTGGAATAAGGAGCCTCTGGGCTGCGGTTGAGCAGCCAGGGACTGAACAATTCTTCAACATGTCAGACTTTCTAATTCCGATAAAGAAGCAGGGAAAGTTTGAGACTATGGAGGAAGCTTTCATCGCCGCCAGAGAAGTATTCTCTTCGCTCAAGCGGATAATGAGTTCCGTCGACGCAAGGGAAATTTCGAGGTCCCTTCCCAGAGGACTACAGGAAATCTGGGAAAGTGCACTGTAGTACCTTTACGAATTTCCGAAAGACTTAGACTCTGGCAATTCTCTCCACCTCATGGTTTGGCAATTTACGAATTCGAGCAAAAAGTCCCGCGAATTTCCCCGTCGTCCTATGTTCTCGACACCGCAACTGTGATTGGGGACGTAGAAATAGGCGATAGCTGCTTCATCGGCGCGGGAGCTGTACTTCGTGGTGACTACGGTTCAGTGAGAGTGGGGAATCGATCATCAATCCAGGAAAATAGTGTGATTCATGCCCGTGCAGGAGAATCATGTGTGATCGGAAATGATGTCCAAGTCGGGCACGGCTCGGTCCTTCATAATTGCGAGATCAAAAACTTTGCGGTGATCGGTCTCGGGTCAAGAGTCTGTGATTACGCGGTAGTTGGAGTCTGGGCGATCGTGGGCGAAGGTGCGGTGGTGACCTCCAGGATGAATGTGCCAGACGGTAAGGTCTACGTCGGAATGCCGGCGCGAGAAATTCGGGACGTTTCGGAGGAAGACAAGAAAATCTGGTCGTTTTACAAACAAAAGTATGCGGAGCTATGTTCGCGATACAAGAAGGGATTGAAAAAGATCTCCTGACTTATAGTAATTCTTGATGATCGCTCGAATCCTACGACGTCCCTTCAGAGATTACCTCGGATGTTTCCTTCGCATATTGCATACTATTCGTGTTCTGATGCGTACCTCTCGAAGGAAAGAAAAATTCTCGGCGATAACGAGCGGGCAGGGTAGATGCAGTGGATCAAGAATGCTCTTCTGATACAGAATGATTGATAAGTATTGGAAGGAGTATGAAATGGAAATTTCGTTCGATCCATCTTCCAAAATCGTGAATACCGAAATATTGTCTTCCCAGCCAGATTCTAGGCATGGCGTTAAGAAAACTCACAGTTAGTTTCAGCGATTCGGTATCTAGGTTTGTCGTCTTCTCTTTTGAAAAACTGATAAGAGTGGATGTTCTTGTATGAGACATCGGAGTTTATCTGTTTCTAGTTGACAAGAGAATTCAAGTTGCCCGATCTCGGCGAAGGCGTCGCTGAGGGTGAAATTGTAAAATGGCTGGTTAATGAGGGAGATTCGATAAACGAAGACCAGCCTATGGTCGAGGTCATGACCGATAAGGCAACTGTTCAGATTCCCTCGCCAACAACGGGCAAAGTCGGGAAGATAATGAGCAAAGAGGGTCAGGCCGTGAAGGTCGGTGATGTCCTGGTCACATTTGATGAAGCCGGCGGATCAACGGCTCAAGTGCAGAAAGCGAATATTTCGCAAGCGACTCCTTCAAGCGCAGTGCAACAGAACGCTGCGCCGATAAGAACCCCAGGGGTCGGAGTAGTCGCCACCCCCGCGACGAGAAAGCTTGCAAGAGATCTGAATGTCAACATTGAGTCGATTCCAGGATCGGGCCCCAGCGGAAGAATAACCGAAGAAGACATTCGAAAAGCAGCCAACAGCGCGGGGTACAAGGCAGTTTTTTCCGAGCGCCCGGCTCTACAACCACCGTTCCAACAGCCTCAAACTCAAGTCGTTAGACCTCAATCGGTTCCAATGAGGCAAACGACCTCAGCCAAGTTCCAATTGGAAAGAGAGGAACACGTGCCGATCCACGGAATCAGAAAGAGGATCTCGGAAAAGATGGCAAGATCCGTCCACACCGCCGCTCATGTAACTCACGTTGATGAAATTGATTTTACTCAACTAATTGCCCTAAGAGAAAAAGCTAAACCAGTTGCTGAAAAGCAAAACGTCAAGCTAACTTTTCTCCCCTTCATCATGAAGGCGGCAGTGTCCTCCCTCAAAGAGTTTCCATACTTCAACTCCTCAATCGATGAGGAAAAGCAAGAGATTATTCTCAAACACTATTACAACATAGGCTTTGCAACAGATACTCCCAACGGGCTAATCGTGCCGGTAGTGAAGGATGTCGACAAGAAGAGCATCTTCGAAATCGCGCGAGAGCTCGGCGATCTTTCGGAAAAGGCAAGAGACGGAAAGATAGCCCTTGAAGAAATTCAGGGTGGAACTTTCACGATTACAAACATTGGCACACTGGGCGGAATGATATCTACTCCAATAATCAACAGCCCCGAGGTGGCGATATTGGGGGTTCACAAGATTCAGAAAAAACCCGTGGTGAGGGATGATAAAATAGTAATCCGTGACGTATCTTTTGTATCGCTATCTTTCGATCATCGGGTCGTGGATGGGGCTGATGCAGCCAGATTCACCACGAATTTGATTTCCATTTTAGAAAATCCGGGCTTGCTAATGATGGACGGAGTCAGTTTCATCTGAATCTAATGCAACGGAATCACAAGCGACAACGCGAGAACGAGCGAGAATATCCAGTCGGAGACTAGTGCGTTCGCTGTGAACGACACGTAGAATGGAGGTGGTTCCGAGGGCTTTTTCAGGGTCCCAAGCTTTCTTGAAAGAACCAAAGCAGACGCGATCGGGGCCGCCACGCTGATCACCGGCAATGTCTTGAGCGCAATAAGTACGATGATTAATCCATAAGCGACCAGCGTAAGATAGAGCGAAGTCGAAAGGGCTCTCGATCTTCCCAAGATTGCTCCGAGACTGAATTTTCGAGCTTTGATGTAAACCTCGTAGAAAATCAAATCGTGGTCTATGAGTATAGTCACAGTCATTATTCCGACCGCGATGGAAATCAGAAACGCCGAAAGATTCAACGCGCCAGTCTGGACATAGAACGATCCAAGTACAGGAATCGGCCCGAAAGCGAGAAGGATGGCTACCTCCCCCAGTCCTTTGCCCCTGTAATCCAGCTTCACAGGAGGTGCTGTGTAAAATATCGCAAGTAATATTCCAGAGATTGCAAATACAAAAGACCAGTACCCGACGACAATGGAAAAGTAGACCGAAATTAACAGGCTGCCTGCGAACAGGAGATAGGAAATGATCTTGGCATCCCTCAGCGATAACAGACCTCTCGGAATAGGTTTCCAACCACCGAAATCTTTGGGAAAAATGGAGTTGGCAATTCCGTCAACGCCGTTCTGATAATCATAGCAATCGTCAATTGCGTTCGCGCCGAGGTGGAGGAGTGCAACTCCCAGAATAACCAGTGCAAAATAGCCGAGATTGAAAGAATTCGTCGTTTTGAACGCATAAGCGGTTCCTACAGCAGAAGGGAGAATTATGAGTGGAATGAATTGAGCGCGAGTTAAGCGGAGAAAGATTTCCAGCTTGCTGACCTTTTTCGGAGGAGCTACACTTTGCATTATTCTGAGCAACTACGAATGCTATCGTTACTACTGAGAAGTGGTAATACTCCCCGATCGAGTAACTTTAAGTTTGTTGTCAAATAACCGGGTGGAAATTCGCGTCCGCGCCTTCGAAATCAAGCTGAAATCGTTCAGATGAGGCCTTGAGTATCAATTTTTTCACCTCGCTCATATCGACAGTTTCGCGGCCGAGTTCTTTTCTCACCGAGGTCATAATCCCGGATTCAAATCCGCAGGGCTTGATCTTCTGAAAATAGGTCAGGTCTGTATTGACGTTCAATGCAAAACCGTGGTAGGTTACCCAGTGCGACGCGGCGACCCCGATGCTCGCGATTTTACGTTTGTCATCAATCCAGACTCCGGTAAGTTGACCGAGCTTCCCATTCGATCTTAGCTCGAAATAATCGAGAGTGTCCGAAATAATGGCTTCGAGCAACTCCACATACTGTCTCACTCCCAGGGATCTTTCCTGCAATGAAATAATGGGGTAAACGACCAGTTGACCAGGACCATGATATGTTACATCGCCACCCCTTTCTATCTCAAACTTCGGGAGCCCCTCAACCAGGATATTATCAAAATGCGAACTTCTTCCCAATGTCAGAACGTGGTCGTGCTCAACGAGGACGAGGCTATCCGGGATTTCGCACGCAATTCTCTTTTCCACAAGAAGCTTTTGAAACTGCCAGACTGCGTTGTAATCTCTTTCAAAACCTAGGTCGTAAAGTAAACCCGGATTCTTAGGGCGTTGTTGCTGACTTTCCAAGAATAGGCGACCTTTTATGATACCGGTCTGTTTTGGATGTGAATCGCTCTTCCGAGTGCATTCTCGGCTGCCTCCATGATTGTTTCTGGGAGAGTGGGGTGCGGATGGATTGTAAGCGCGATGTCTTCGAGAGTTGCACCCATCTCTATCGCCAAGGTAGCCTCGCTGATCAAATCAGAGGCTTCCAGACCAACGATTCCAACTCCAAGTACGCGCCCCGATTCCTTTTCCGCAATGATTTTCGTGAATCCATCAGTTTCCGATGAGGCAAGTGCCTTGCCGTTAGCGATGAATGGAAACTTGCCTGTTTTGGTCTGAATCCCCTTGGAGGTGGCTTCGGCGCTTGTCATTCCGACCACTGCTATCTCAGGATCGGTGAAGATAGCAGAAGGCATAGCAATATTGTCAAAGGAGTCTGTTTAGACCTGCAATAACTTCCGCCGCGATGATCCCTTCCTTGGTTGCTTTATGCGCGAGCAGAGGGCCACCTACCACATCTCCGATTGCAAAAACATTAGGCACGGTAGTTCTGAGTTGTTTGTCTGCTTTGACAAATCCTTTCTGATCGACTTCCACACCGACGATTTCCAATCCCAATCCAGTAGAATTCGGTTTTCGACCTACTGAAACAAGAACGTAATCAACATCAGTCGTCAATTCCTTGCCATCGGGAGTCTCAAATACTACCTTAACACCATCAGAAGTGGGAAGGCCACTCTTCACTTTGCTCTTCAGATAGATCTTTGCATTGAGTTTTTGGAGCGATCTAGTTACGACATTGACGAGGTCCAGGTCAACCCCGGGCAGTAGCTGGTCTAACAGTTCAACAATTATTAGCTCCGTTCCAAACAGGTTGGCATAAGCCATCCCAATTTCAAGCCCGATGACGCCGCCTCCAACAATCAAAAGTTTTTTCGGGGGAGCAGTCAAGGACAACGCTTCTGTGCTACTGATAATTCTCTTCCCATCAAACTTTAAGCTAGGAATTTCGATTGGAGAGGATCCGGTTGCAACAATTGCCTGTTCAAAGTCTATATTGATTGTTTTCGAGACTTGTCCTTCGGGTTGTTCAACGGCAATCCTTCTCGATGAAATAAACCTGGCAGTACCGTGAACCACTGGGACCTTGTACGACTTTAGAAGCTGTGAAACTCCTCCGGTAAGTTTTCCTACGACGGTTTGCTTCCATTCCTGAAGATTGGCGATGTTTATGCTGACACTTGCATCGATTCCCATTGTCGCGCCATTACGAGCGTTTTTCGCGAGCTTGCTCACCGAAATGATTGCTTTGCTAGGAATGCAGCCAACGTTCAAGCAAACCCCTCCGATTTTTTCCCTCTCAACGACTATGACGGATTTCCCCAATTGGGCTAACCTTATGGCTGCAACGTAGCCGCCAGGACCCGAACCAACTACGACCACGGCTGAGGTTAGATTCTGATCGGAACTCTGCGAACTCATTTAGAGCAAAACAACCTTCTAGAACAAATAATTCAAAGAATGAGGATTTTGGTAATAACGGTTTTGGGTTGAACGACCTTAGTGTGCTGCATCGGATAATCCCTTGTTTCCCTATATCGTTCGGGAATGGGTCATTTCTGCAAGAAATCGGCACAAACCGTAAAATGAAAATGAGGAAACGAAGAGTTTAGATGAACATTCTATTTATCGACGCCGAAAAAGTCCGCGCGAATCTAAAGATGACGGAGTGTATTGATGCCATGAAGGAGCTTTATGCTAATGAAGAATCTTCCATGATTCGTCAGCCAAAACGAGTCGTTACTCACATTGACGACGAATCTGTGATTCTAACAATGCCCTCTTTTTCGGATAGGCTCGGAATGTTCGCCGTAAAGATTGTCTCGGAATACAAGAGAAATCCAGAGAAGAATTCCTTGCCAGTTCAGGGCGGATTGACTGTTCTCATGAATTCGAGAAATTCTTCGATTATTGCACTGCTTGATTCGCCGACGATCACTTCCATTCGAACCGGAGCCGTAGCAGGGCTTGCGACGAAGTACCTGTCGAGAGTTGATTCCCGTGAGGTGGGTTCGATAGGGTCAGGGCAGCAAGCGAGATCTATGCTCGAAGCGGCGTGCGTGGTAAGAAAAATCGATCGTGCCAAAGTCTACAGCAGAGATCCTAAGAACTCGAATCTGTTCGCAGCCGAAATGTCCGATAAGCTCGGCATTGAAATTGATGCCGTAAAAGACCGAAAGTCGGTTTCTGAAGAGGTTGACATTCTTAATGTTGCGACCAATTCCTCCACTCCAGTAATTTGTTGGGAAGAGCTTCCGAAGAATGTGCATATTAACAGCGTCGGAACTCTCCCCGATCGACGTGAGCTTGATCTCGATACAATCGTAAATTCCGAGTTGTTTGTCGATACCAAAGAAGGAGTGTTGAATGATGCGGGAGATGTAATACATGCTGTTCGTTCAGGAAAATTGAAAGAGAGCGAGATCAAAGGCGATTTGTTCCAGCTCGTGGCAGGGACTCGGCAAGGGAGGACAGATGAGTCCGGGACTACCCTTTTCAAATCCGTCGGGTTTGCATTGCAGGATATTTATGCCAGCAGTAGAGTCTATCAAAAGATTTCAAAATCAGATAACAGTTAGGCAACCTTCATCGAATCGATTCTCTGTTAATTCGTCGATATAGGAAATTCTTAACCTGCCATGAAAATCACTGTTCATCGGCAGAGTCATTGAATCGAAAGCACCAATGGTTTTGCCAATCTTGTCTTTCCCAAGAGATTCGACTAAAGCCGAATTCTTCCCAACATTGCCGATCCATAGTGATTTTGCTTCCGGAAATGCGGTCAGCGAGGCTCCGTCCAAGGCCCTTTCACAGTCATATTTCGGCAGGTAATCTATCCTGTAGCGGGAAGGCTCTATTTTACTTCCGCCTGCCAGGAGTATAAAATCCTCCTCTACATTCCTAGATTGTTCGATTTTCTTTCTGGATTCTAGCGAAGAACCCTCGTTGGATAAAATCTGAGACTCGAGGACTAGGGCACGGGATATTGTGAATTTGATGAGTGCATCTATGGAACGTAGAGAAGGATGACGTTCATCTCTAAAACTCAACGCGAGTTTCGACTGCTCAAATAGCGCAATGGCATTCTTGTACCCTTGGAACATATCCTCCCGATCTTCCATTTCCCCGGCAGTTTCTAGGGCCGCGCAGCCCGAAATGTAACTCGCCAGATAAGCAAAGTGAACGGTCGCCCTGAGAATCCCTGATGCTTTAACGAATTTCTCGAGCGATTCATCAAAACTCGACTTGGCTTTCAAAATTCTTGCCTCTTGGACAGCCGTGAATGCGTCCATCAAAGTGGAGTACTCGAAATATGCTCGTGCAACGCCAGTCTTGGGTCCGCTTCCCTCCGCAAAAAAAGTCCGAGCAGCTTCCGCCAATTCGAACTTGGATAGCTCAAAATTGGATTTCCTGTCGTGCTGAAGCGCGAGGTTCCAATGTTCAAACCCTGTTGCAGGCAAGAGGAGAAGGATCGACGATCACGATTATTGAGTCTTTTCGATCCGGTCCGATCAAGCGGAATCCTTTTTTTCGTTCAATTCCTGAATTGTGGCCTGTTCAAAGGGAGTCTACCGAACTCAATGCAGTGCCATTTTTGTGGAGAGGAGAAAGATGGTCTCCCTTTCCGCTGCAATTATTGCGGAGAATCATTTTGCGGCGAGCATCGGTTACCGGAGAATCATGCTTGTCCTCGAGTAGGTGGCCCTAAACAGCCCGGTTACGCACAGGTTCGTCGCTACAATCCCGCTCCTAATGACAAACGTAATATTCCTTACGTGCGTTCCAGCGGGTCAAGATTTCGTCTGAGATATGCGGGAATCTTCTCCAAGACGGAAGAGAAGCACATTCTCGCTTCGGGATTGGTCATGGTATTGGTCGGGCTTTCGATCGATCTGGGGCTTCCCAATTCTTTGCTCTTACATGGTCCATCGTCCGGAGCTTACCTTCTATTGGCAGTGCCAGGATTTCTTATTTCATTTCTGGGACATGAAATCTCGCACAAGTTTCTTGCCCGACGGCATGGACTCTGGGCTGAATTTAGGGCAAACCTTTACGGTCTAATGTTGACGGCGGTCAGTGCAGTATTTCCATTCAAATTCTTGGCCCCCGGTCAGGTCAATATTCAAGGAAATGGAAGCAAGGAAGTCTTGGGTGCCATCGGGCTAGTCGGTCCCGGATTTAATATAGCTCTTGGTTCGCTCCTTTTCGTGTTGTCGCGATTTTCGGGTGTCTTCCTTGGAACCATATCCTTGGAACTTGCTTCGTTCAACGGCTGGTTGGCTCTGATTAATATGATTCCTTTCGGATCACTTGACGGAACCCGCGTATTTGCTTGGGATAAGACAAGGTGGATGATAGGTCTAGCCGGCTCCATGATCGTGGTCGGGCTCTCCTACTATTATCTTGGGTACTTCTAGCTGGGAGAAGGTAGTTCCGTCAACCCTTGCTCGAGATCGGACATTCTTAATCCCGCGCCGGACTTTCCGTCTCTTCGGAAAATGCTTTTGCCATCCTTGAAGACGATTAAGGTTGGCACTATCTTAATCGAAAAATCATCCCATAATGATTCGTCGGGGTTATCTGCGTCGATTAAATATATCTCGGCATTCGCCAGATTCTCTAAGGATCTTGTTTGTTCAATGAACCTTGAACAGAAACCGCACCATTTCGCAGCGAATACAATAACATGCGGGCCCGGTTCAGACACGATTTTTTCAAATTCTACTTTCCCAAGCCAATCGCTAATTTTCAAATTTGAACAGGAAACTTCAAGCAATCTAAGCTAATTTATTCGTTTGCAGATCCTGACTTCTGGAGTGGGGTGTGAAAGAATTAATCAAGGAAAGTAGACAAATTTTCGAAGAGTACGAGCTTTTCGGAAACACTACGCATTCTGTGCATCTTTAGAGGTAACAGGTGAGCACTATGAATAACATATCAATGCCGTCAGAACATTAAATGGATAGTTCTCTCCGCTTGAATATCAATAGTGTCTGATCTCCCGTTCGATTCACCGGAAAAAAACCAGCAAATGCTGTCTCTGCTCTTTCTGCAAAAAAGAGAGCCTTTCTCATTCTAACGTAGATGCTGCTCAGGTAAGCGGGAGGCAGAAACGCCGGGAGCCCAATCATCCGATTCACAGTGAAATAGGGCTCAAACATCTTCGCAAACACTTTGGGAGAATAGTAGTACGACGGAATGTCCATCCCACCCACCGAGACCATTACTGGTTGCCTTTTCCGCGGAGCCATTCGGTCAAACTGAAGCACTGCAGCGTGAGCGAGAGCCTCAGAAAGACAAAATGTATTCCGTATCGAACAAACAAAGAGGCCGCCAGGTTCAGTGATCTTCCAGAGTTCGTATGGAAACTGGCGGATTTTCAATTCGCAGTTCAGTGCTCCGTTAAGCGAATAAGCTAGTCTAACTTTCCGATGCGGGAGATAATCTACAACGCGTCCTATCTCGGAGGCTCCGATTCGAATAGCTTCGACTTTTCCAGACAGCCCTCTTGCCTCAACTTTCCGCTCCAGAAGCGAGATCATTTTTGTAGAAATATCAGTAGCCACAACTCGGGATACATGCTTAGCGATCTGAAGAGCCTCGACCCCTGTTCCACAGCCAATCTCCAGAAGCACGTCATCGGGCTTTGTTAGAGACAGAATTTCCTTTATCGACCTATTTCTGATCCAGACGTTGATGAAGTTCTGACGGATTGTAAAATCGTACTCTTCAGATGCCGAATCAAAGGCTTCTGACACTGCTGAATAGTAACCCACCCCCTTCCCCTTCCAGGACTCGAAATCTAAAGCAGATTCGTTCTCTCCTCGGATTCTTCCGCGGATTGTCCGCTGACCGATTGGTACTAGTCTTAGACAAACCTCTGAATCTGCGTACCAATCCGCTACGGTCCTTCTTCCGTACCTCTGAGCGAAAAGCGTCAATACTTCCTCCCGGTCAGAAAATACTTCGCATTTCACTTGCTGTGAATAGTCCCCTATTCTTATGGTTGCTTCTCCCGAGACGATCGCGTTGAGAGCCCAATCGCTCCGACGCTTCCCCGCAATAACATAGTACACCCCATTCAAGAGAACAAACCGGACAATTGCGATGTGAGGCAGGCCGCTTTTCCTTCCTCGCGTCAGGAGCTTAAGTGTCTGTGGATATTCTTGACTAACAGCATCCCTTCCAACCATTCAGCTACACTTCTTGTGATACTTAGCTCCTTTCATTTTCTCAAGAGTACAGTCACTTGATCCCTCCGATTGCATGTGGTATCACAATAGTGACCAGTCCTCGAGACATAGGTCTTACCAAATGCTTGCACTAAAACGCCTTCCCTTCGTTATATAATTCATTTCGGAATTGATGATTCGATGAATACTGAGATGATGGTTGACGTCCTTGTCACCAATGCCATCTCGTTAGCGATGTCTTGTCTTCTGCTTCGTGGGATCCGAAAACAAATATTTTTCTAAAATATACTGTCTTCAAAAGAAACTGAATCAGCAGCGAGCGTCAAATACATCTCAAGATCCGAGATTAGGAATGTCCGTCTCTGACACCACAAAGTAAGGCTGTTTTTGTAGATTGAACATGCTTAAAGAGGGAAAGATCGAGTTCCTTGCTGAACGGGTCGAAACCCTGCAGGTTTAGGTGCGCAAGATGACCGAATCCGAACATATTTCCAATGCGGATGGAAAGGAGCCAATGGTTGATTCCGTTCCCAAGTCACCCAAATACTGGTCGACAAAATTCGTACTCCTCAACATTTCTCTAATTCTACTTGCAATTATTGCTGGCTATCTCCAATACGTTGCCTACCCTGCGCTCATGACGGCTCCGACTCCGGCAAATGGTGGAAACGGATTTGGTGAATCGAATGTGGTTTTGAATCTTTCATTTCTGACATTTCAGCTGAACGCGACAGGAAGTTGCTCCAATTCACCTTGCCTGTTGAAAGGAGTTCCCGCATTCGATTTCTGTCAGGCGATGATCTATCTTGTAATATTGGTCAATTTGGTCCACCTTTACAATCGAAGAGCCAGATGATCCGAAACCTGTTTTGAATTTGAAACATTCGTTCGGCTAGCCGAAGAAGAATGTTCGCTTTATAATTACTCTGAACCAACACTGAAATGAGCTAAAAGAAGAGAAAATAGTCAATATGTCAGAACGTTCAAAAGACAAAGATCCTGAGCCGAAGCGACTTTTCTCTTCTGAGTGCAATGTTATGGGACGAGTTTTCGAGATCGATTTGCTGACATTGTCAAATGGTTGTTTCTCAAGCATATCAGAAGGAAAGTCATCGAGGATGGGAGCTATAACAGTCGCGATAAAAACAGGAGAGAGACTCACTTCGTCAGCTCTTATCCCCGAAAGTAAGGGAGCTATTTTTGCGGGAATGGTGGGGGAAATGCTCGCGGGCAAACTTCATGGAATCGCGGTGATCTCTTTGTATCTTAGAGAGGAACTAGATACAACTTCTATGAAAACACTGATTAACGAAGTTAGAAACTTGCTGAACAGGGATTTATCGCCTAGTTTGAAGGAGTTTCTAAGCTCCCTCAAAGCAAACCACTCGCTGACCATAGTAAAGGAAAACGTATCTCCGGATTTCCAAATCTCATCAGTACTATCTAAATTTCAGGATCATCCGTTTCTTTTTGAAAGCGTGTATGGATCAGCGTTCAGTGTTGCGGGAAATCTCTTGGCTACGCGAGAAAATATCGAGCTCGGCCTAAGACTGAACAAAGGAACTCTTTTGGATTCGCTTGAAAACGCGATCAAGAATCCGACTCCTAAGGGCCGTGCTTCTAGTTTCAGGAAATCTGATTGGGAGTTCAACGAGGAAGCTGATCTCTCCAAATTGCCGGTGTTGAAACACTTTGAAAATGATGCTGGATACTATCTCACCGCCGGGATTGTCGCCGCTAAGTTTCCAGGCACTGATTCTGAGAACCTTTCGTTTCACAGGATGCTCGTCCTTTCCAAAAACAAAGTTGCGACGAGGGTAGTCCCGAGACACCTAAACCAGATTGCAAAAGACGCTGGCGACAGAGTCCCAATCAGCATGATTATAGGCCCGCCTCCAGAGGTTTTTGTTTCCGCATCTTTTCAATTGCAGTACCGGGTCAGCGAATATGACATCGCCAACTCATTATGCGGGGGAAAACTCGAACTCATTTCCTCCGAATCGAGCGACATTTCCGTACCACGGGACAGCGAGTTCGTGCTTGAGGGATTCATTGATTTCAACGAACTCGTAGACGAGGGCCCTTTCGTTGACCTCACTGGGACTTATGATGGAGTTCGAAAGCAACCTGTCATAACTTTTGAACGTATGCATTATTCGTCCGGCGCCGTCTATCAGGCCGTTGTAGCAAGTACTCGTGAACACTCGATGTTCATGGGTCTTCCTCAGGAACTAAAAATCAGGGATGCTCTGTCAAAATCAATCCCAAAGTTCCGCGGTATCAATTTGACTCCTGCCGGTAGCGGATACTTTCACTGTGTTGTCAGCATCGAGAAATCGAGCGATGGAGATGGCAAGACCGCAATTTTGAACTGTTTTGCCGCATCTCATCCGCTGAAATTAGTAATCGCTGTGGATGGTGACGTCGATCCGTTTGATCTCGCCGCGGTGGAATGGGCGCTGTCAACTAGATTTCAGGCAGCAAATGGTCTTATTGAGGTGAATGGCGCGAGGGGATCGAGTCTCGATCCTTCATGTGGAAAATCGGGGGTAACTTCAAAGATAGGATTGGATGCAACTCTTCCAGTGAATCTAGATCGCAAGAAATTCGAACGCGCAAAAATTCCAGAGGTTTCCGGGACTCGAGAACTTTTGACGAATCTCGAAAAAAGGATAACGCGTGAATCTTGATCGGCAGCTTGATGATGTCCTATTGTTTCTGACTAACAGCGAAGAAAAAGCTCTTGCCGGAGAAAACGGTGAAGCACTTGAAATTGCCTATAGGGTACTCATCGCCATAGGAAAAATTAGCAATGCAAAGAAACTGATACCCATAAAGTGGGCGCACGTTTCCGGCGTGTCATACCTAACCATCGGTGAGTTCGGGCTCGACTTCCTTAAGAGGATAAGTTCAACCCGCGGAACAAAGTTCAGAGTATTCACAACTGTGAATCCCTGCGGAATGGATATCGAAAATTGGGATTCTCTCAATATCCCTGCAGAATATGCAGATAGACAGCTAAAGATTATTTCTTATTATGAAAAACTCGGAATTGCAAGCTCCTTCACTTGCGTTCCGTTTCAATCGTTCAAAGTTCCTAGGAAGGGGACGAGCGTCGCCTGGGCTGAATCTTCAGCAGCGGTCTACGCAAATTCGATACTTGGTTTGAAGACGAATAGAGAGAGCGCAGTAAGTGCCCTCGCGAGTGCCTTGACTGGAAAGACTGTGTATTCCGATCTCCACATACCCAAAAACAGGAAGCCCTCGAAGAACATCAAAATCAAAATGGAGAAAAGGGCGACCGCGGGCAAAAAGGGTCTTTCTGGCTCCGTCGATTTTGGGGTACTGGGATACTTTGCAGGAAAACAGGTTCCAGGGGTGATTGGATTCCAGGGACAAAAGTTGGATCTTCAGATGTCCGAGGCCAAAGCACTCTGTGCAGCAATCGGCACGACGGGGAGCTCAGGAATGTTCGTCCCGAATTCCAAAGAAAAGGTCGAGACAATCGAATTCACTGAGAAAGAGTACGAAGACACCTTCTCCGATCTGTCGCAATCAGGCGAAGGCGAGGTAATCATTTTCGGCTGTCCCCAGATGACTATCGAGGAACTGTACGAACTGAGTAGAATGTTACATGGGAAAAACCTGCGTAAGAAATGCTATGTTTTTTGCTCTTCAAAGATCTACGAAATGGCAAGAACGAGAGGTTACGCGGATATCATAGAAGAGGCAGGAGGTACTTTCGTGAGAGATGCCTGCGCTGATTTTACTCCTCTGATATCAGCGCTTGATGTGGACTCGGTAGAAACTGATTCATGCAAGGGAGCGCATTACATGCGCAAAGTTCACGGCGTTAAGATTGCGTTGAAAGATACGAAAAGAATAATCGAGGAAAATTCTGTATGAAAATACTTAAAGTTAGGGCAATCGTTGAGGGAAGAGCAAAAGGTCCTTCACTGTATTCCTCCGATCCGATAGCATTTCTCCAAGGCGTCAATCCTGAAAAAGGGACGGTTTCTGACAGCAAGAGTCCAATCTATGATCAACCTTTTTCAGGAAAGATTCTGGTATTTCCGAATACGGTGGGCAGCTCGGTTGGCGCCTACGTTATCTACCGCTTGAAGAAGAACGGAAAGGCCCCGAAGGCAATAATAAATCAAAATTCGGACATAATCACCGCCTCTGGTTGCGCGCTTGCGGGAATCCCTCTCTTTGACCTACCCGAAAACGATATTTCTGAATTGAAAGATTCAAAGGAAATCATTGTGGACTCGAACAAATCCGAGTTGAAAATCGAACCATGAGCAATCCACTGGCAAATTCGCAATCAGGAAAGATCGAGCTGACGAGAAAATCGATCGTCGTGCTTTTTTCAGTCGGGGCTCTAATGCTGGTTATTCCCGTCGGCGTTGTCCTTTCCGAGAGTTCGATATGCAGGGCAAATGCTTCGGCATGCATTCATTCTGATGCTTACAGATATCTGGTCTCTGCTTTTCCTTACATTATGATCACGGGGGGTCTTCTGATTGGATACAACATGAAGAGGGTTTCAGACTCGATAAATTCGGAAAATCTTGACGACGAGGCTGAGGACGACGAATCACCCGCCTCGAACTCTTGAAACTTTATTGCTTCTAGGATCGAGCGGCTATGGAAAGTGGTGCCATTATTTCAGCGAGACGATCCATTAGAAAGGATAAATTTCGGATAGAGGCTCTCGTCGTACCACCCCTCTCAAACAACGTTTACATTCTGTACGAAGATGGAAACGACAAGTGCACCTTGATCGATGTTGCACAGGGCTCGGGAGCGATACTGAAGAGATTGCGCGAACTTGATCTCCGGCTCGAGCTGATCGTGAACTCTCACGGGCACACTGATCACACCGCTGAGGATGACATTCTGAGAAAATCGACGGGGGCGAAGATTGCAATTCACGAGCTTGACGCATATCGCTTGGCTTCCGAAGACGAGGCATCGGAACAACTACACATTCAGAAAAAACCGATCGAGCCAGACATTCAGCTTGTGAACGAAGCTGAGTTGCGCATCGGGCCGAATACGACCCTAAAGGTGATACACACTCCCGGCCACACGGAGGGTTCGATATGCCTGTACGAAGAAAAATTAGGGGTTCTTTTTTCGGGAGACACCCTTTTTGCAGGCGGATATGGACGTCTCGATGGAATGGGTGCCGATTCAGAGGTAATGGTTTCTTCGTTGAAGCAAATTATGGCATTGCCTGGGTCCACGGATGTCTACCCGGGTCACGGCAGTTTTACGAAGATCGAATCAGAGTCGTGGATTAACGAGGTAATTAGCCAGAATAATCTCTAACCAATTGTAACGCGTTTCTAAAGAACGAGAAGAAAGTATTATTTTAGAATTGGCCGATTTAGGTACCCCAAATTGCCCCGCAAGAAATTCAATCGCGAAGAGGCCGACAAACTCTGGAAAAACTATACGACGAATTTGGTCAATTCCATAACAGAGACGGAAAAGGAGGGGTTGGAAAGGGGATATTCGTCTTACGAAATTGAAGTTCTGTGGCAATCGCGTGTTAAGACGAAGACATCAAAAAAATCCAACGATGAAAAACTTAGCAAGTAATTAACTATTTTTTTCTTAACCCTTTTCCAGTCAACGAAATTATCTCTAGTAAACGTACAATCTCTTGGGACCGACGGAGAATGATTATTAGAGGCAATTAAACCGGAGACATTTGTTTTGGGGTTATTTTCTGAGCGCGTCACACGGGTTCCGAAATCAGGTATCCGTGAAATATTTGATATGGCTCAATCCATGAAAGACGTTATCGATCTCGGGATCGGAGAGCCAGATTTCAACGCTCCCAACTTTGTTCGGGAAGCGGCGGAGAAATCGATTGATGAAGGATTTGGAAAATACACAGCAAACGCGGGCTTGCTGGAGTGAAGAGAAGAGATCGCGAAGAAACTCCGACGGGAGAATGGGATCATCGTAGATCCAAAATCTCAGGTAATAGTGACCTCCGGCGCGACTCAGGCAATCTTTGTCGTAATGAACTGCCTTCTCAATCCCGGCGATGAGGTTCTTCTTCCAGCTCCACTCTTTGTCGCTTACAAGAACTCGGCTATGCTTGCCGGAGGGACTTGCGTTGAAGTTCCCACGGTGGAATACGAAGGTTTCGCGCTTGATTTTGGAGAAATGGAGAAACGCTGCTCCAGAAAAACAAAATTACTCGTCATCAATTCACCTTGCAATCCGACCGGTTCAGTTCTGAAAAAGGACTCCATCGAAAAGGCATGCGAATTCGCGGTCGAGCACAATCTCTACATAATCTCGGATGAAATTTACGAGAAATATCTGTACGATGGAGCGAGACATTTTAGCCCCGGGTCAATCGCTGAATTTCGCGAAAGAGTAATCACGATTAACGGTTTTGCGAAAACTTTCGGTATGACCGGCTGGCGGTTAGGGTATGCTGCTGGGAGTTCTGATATTGTGAATTCAATGATAAGGTTCAATATGTATAACGCCGTCTGCGCAACTTCTTTCGTTCAGACTGCGGGTATCGCCGCACTAAAGCACTCCCTGTCCTTTTTCAAGCCTATCTTGCGGCGCTTTGAGGAGAAACGAGACTTTGTCTGCAACTATCTCGATCGTCTGGGTTGGGATTATCAAGAGCCTAGGGGCTCGTTCTATGTATTCCCGAAGATTCCCCATCAATATGGAAGCTCTCTTTCCTTTTCAATGAGATTACTGAAAACGAATAAAGTCGCGACAATTCCAGGATCGGCCTTTGGAGACGCCGGGGAAGGTCACATCAGAATCTCATTCTCCGTGGAGAAGCCGAAGCTTCGCGCCGGCCTGAATCGCATCGAAAAATATGTAAGAATTGCTTCTTAGATCACAGTTGAGTTCTTTTCTTTTACTAGAAAGTTTCCTTCGACGCTCATGACCTGATCTCCCTTCTGATTTGACACTTTCATGTCAAGAGCGACCCTGCCCCTTCCATCTTTTGGAGGAAGTTTGTCTTTGACTAGTACCTCAACGGTCAGAGTATCACCAGCGAACACGGGCTTACTAGCCCTAAAGGACATGCCAATCAGCGCGACGAATCCTTCTCCGAAAGGACCGGTTGGAAGCTGATAAGTCAGACCCGTGGCTACCGACAAGGTTAGCAGACCGGGCGCAATTCTGTGACCAAAAGATGATTTCCGCGAAAATTCTTCATCCAGAAAAAGAGGATTGTTCGCTCCGGTCATTCCCGCAAAAATCACGATATCAGCCTCAGTGATAGTCCTACCATACGTTGTTTGCTTAGCCCCAACCTCGAAATCTTCGTAGAACATTGTTTGACTTCGAGATTTTCCAGTATTTCAAATATCGGTTTCCCAGAAATCATCTCTGCACTGACAAATAGGATTATGAACAGAAAAGTCATGCAGATATCGTAGTTTTCATGAGCCAAGTAGCCCAAAGCGGAACCAGTTTTGCGGGTCCAGCGATTGATGTTCGATGGAATCTGGGTGATGTGCTGCCTGCAACTTCGGGAAAAATCTTCCAATCGTCAGTCCTAGATCACCTTGAGGGGATGCTTGTGGAATTTGAAAGTTCACGGACTTTGCTAAGCGAATCCATCACCAATGGCGAATTCATGAGACTCTTGGATGATTACGAAAGCATCTGCCGAATTAGGGCGAAACTGGGAAGTTACGCTTACATGTACTTCTCTCAGGACACAAAATCGCAGGATGCCCGGACGTTCAAATCAAGAGCGGAAGAAATTGAAGCGGACGCCGCTAACAGGACTCTTTTCTTCGAACTCTGGTGGAAATCGCTGGATTCAGAGAAGACTTCAGTCCTACTCGATAATTCTTCCAGTTACTCGTACTATCTGCGACACCTTATTGCGACCAAGCCGTATACTCTTTCCGAGACGGTCGAACAAACGATCAACTTGAAAGACGTGACCGGAAGAGCAGACTCTCCTGCAGTTATATCACCAGATTCGAGATTCTTTTACTTACGAAGTCGTCACTGGAACAGAAGCGAGAAAGCTTACCGAAGAACAAGTCCGCGATTTATTCTACAGTGAAAAGAAGGAAGAACGTCGTGCCGCGTATCAATCGATGATGCTAAAGTTTGAACTAAACAGAGATGTGCTTGGAGAGATTTACAAATCACTCGTCAATGATTGGCGCAACGAAGGAATAAAACTGAGAAAATACCAGAGCCCGATTTCGATTCGAAATGTTGCAAACGATGTTCCGGATGAAGCGGTCAATGTCCTACTTGCCACTTGCAAAGAAAATGCTTCCCTTTTTCAGAGGTTCTTCAAATTCAAAGCCAGAGTTTTGGGATTATCAGAGATATCAAGGACAGACGTCTACGCACCGTTGCCCGTTGAAGCCGAACAAATGTTCTCGTGGAAGGACGGTAGAGATCTAATATTGAGCACCTTTGAGGCCTTTGACAAAACCTTCGCGGCGATGGCCACGAATCTATTCTCGGAATCGCACATAGATGCGGAGCCTAGAGAAGGAAAAATAGGTGGCGCATACTGCATGAGCGTGACTCCCGACATAACTCCCTACGTATTGATGAGTTATACCGGGAAACCTAGGAGTGTTTCGACACTTGCACACGAGCTCGGACACGCAGTCCACACGCAACTATCCTCGAAAAGAAATGACAACGAGCTGACCTATGAGGCCCCGCTGCCCCTCGCAGAAACTGCTTCAGTGTTCGCGGAGTTGCTATTGACCGACAGACTGTTGTCTGAAGCCGACGATTTGACGAGAAAAAGCTTGTTAGTCGATCTGATGAACGACAGTTACGCCACCATAATGAGGCAGGCTTTCTTCGTTATGTTTGAACTGGAAGCGCACGAAAAAATATCACATGGCGTAAACGTCGATACGCTTTGCGATTCTTACTATGACAATCTGAAAATTCAATTCGGCAATTCGCTCGAGATACCCGAAGGATTCAAGAATGAGTGGCTGTCAATCCCTCACATATACCAGTCCCCATTTTACTGCTACTCGTACGCTTGGGGCAATCTCTTGGTAATGGCTCTTTACAGCCAATTCAAGAAGGAAGGCGCTCCGTCATTCGCGCCCAAATACATCAAACTGCTCTCATATGGCGGGTCAGAGTCGCCGGAAAAAATACTTACTGAAGCTCGATTCAACATTCGTTCGAAGAGCTTCTGGCAGGGCGGATTTGATCAAATCTCGCAGATCCTTTCCGAACTTGAGAGATCTGGCTAAAGAATATCTCGATAAGACGTTATAGTTTCTCTAGTAGGACGATCCCATGTCGAATGAATCGAAGTTCATCTGGGAACCCTCAGAGGACATCTTGAAGAATTCAAATCTCGCGAGGTTCATTAACTATTGCGGCTGCAAGAATTTCAATGACCTAAGATCAAGGGCACTCGATGATCTTGAATGGTTTTGGAATGCAGTTTCGTGTTTTCTCGGAATACGGTGGAGCAAGCCTTACTCTCGAGTGATGGACTCGTCTAGAGGAATCCAGTGGGCAAAATGGTTCGTCAACGGTAAAATCAACATTGCACAAAACTGCTTAGAGAAGCAGCAGAAAAATCTCTCCAAGAAAACAGCGCTAATTTCTGAAATCGAGTCCGGAGTCTCTAGAACCTTCACGTACTCTGAGATGCTCACGCTGACGAATAAAATCGCAAATGCGTTGAGAGATACACTCGGAGTTAGAAAGGGTGACAAGGTCGGAATCTACATGCCACTGATTCCTGAAGCAGTGGCTTCATTTCTTGCAATAATCAAGATCGGGGCGATAGTTGTTCCGCTGTTTTCCGGATACGGCCCAGAGGCGATCGCGACGAGATTGTCGGATTGTGATGCCGTTGCTTTGATCACTACTGAAACGTTTGAGCGGCGCGGGAAGACGATTCAAATGCGCGAAATTGCTTGGCAGGCAATTCGATCTGCCCCATCAGTAAGATCGGTACTAGTGTTTGGCACTGATCCAGATCGAGAACAAGTTGGGGAATACGATCTGAAAGGAGAGGTCCGGGAATTCGACTGGACGGTTGTTGAGAAATCGGATTCATCAATAATTTCGGAGGAGATGGACGCAGAAGATCCATTCATGATAATCTATACCTCGGGCACGACCGGCAAGCCGAAGGGCGCGGTTCACGTTCATGGAGGTTTCCTAGTTAAAGTCGTGGAAGAGGTTTCGTTCCAGATGGATTTCAGGTCGGATGATATTCTATTCTGGGTAACGGACATGGGGTGGATAATGGCGCCCTGGGAAATCGTTGGGGTCTTTTCTCTCGGCGGTACGCTACTCATTTACGATGGAGCGCCAGATTATCCTGATCCGGATAGACTGTGGGATATTGTAGACAAGTTTCGAGTCACAAGCTTAGGAATCTCTCCAACTCTAGTAAGGGCGCTTATGAGGCATGGGACTGCCCCACTGCTCGGCCACAAGCTGACCTCATTGAAAAAGTTCGGTTCCACGGGAGAACCATGGAATCCAGATCCTTACTTGTGGCTTTTCGAAAATGTTGGAAAGCAAAGCTGCCCGATTGTGAATTTAGCAGGTGGTACGGAGGTAGGAGCATGCTTTCTTTCAGTTCATATTATTCTACCGATCAAATCTTGCAGCGTTGGAGTGCCAGCTCTTGGAATTGATGCTGACGTGCTGGACGAAAAAGGGAATCCGCTGAGAGGACAAACGGGCGAGCTCGCAGTAAAGAAGCCATGGCCCAGCATGACTCGAGGATTGTGGAAGGCTAACGATCGTTATATTGAGACCTACTGGTCGAGGTTCCCGGACGTATGGATTCACGGGGACTGGGCGTCGATAGATTCGGATGGTTACTGGTTTCTACACGGACGGAGTGATGATACGATAAAAATCGCCGGCAAGAGACTCGGGCCGACTGAAGTGGAGAGTGTCCTATCGTCCCATCCGTCTGTGTTGGAATCGGTAGCGATTGGCGTCCCAGATGAGCTCAAGGGCGAAGCTATCGTTTGCTTCGTCGTGTTGCGGCCTGAATTCCCTCCATCCGACAAGTTGGCAGCTGAACTCAGCAATCACGTTGCAAACGAACTTGGCCGTCCTTTGAAACCAAACCGGATCGAATTCATAATTTCGATTCCAAAGACACGAAATGCTAAACTTGTAAGACGACTCGTAAAAGCAAAGTATCTGAATCAACCCCTAGGCGATGTATCGAACATCGAGAATCCCGAATCACTAAAGGTGATTCCAAGTTCAGTCTGAACTGACTTACCAGGATCTGCTACCAAGTGTTGGGGAGAGCGTTCTTGATCCTATTCTTTCTGCTCTAAATTCGGCAATAAAAGACGTAGTTGGCTCACTTGCGGATGAGCCAGCAACTCTAGGATTCTCGGGTGGGATCGACAGCACCATTCTTGCCAAAATTCTTGGAAACACTCGAGGTAATATTACTCTTCTTACGCTTGGGCTTGAAAAATCCTCGGATGTAGAATCTGCAGAGTCATCGCCTTTGTCCAATTCTTCAAGATTCACAACAGTTCTTTGCAGGATAGATAGGGATGAAATTGAACTGGCCGCAAAGAAAATATCGAGCATCGTAACAGTTTCCAATCTTTCTCACTACGAAGATTGCATTGCGTTCTGGCTCCTTGCCAAGACGGCGCGAGAATCCTCTGAAATTAACTACTTAATTTCGGCGAATGGACCTGACGAGCTGTTCTGCGGATACGACAGATTCAGAAGAATTCTCGATTCAGGGAATTATGAAGCCGTTGAAAACGAGATTCCAGCCGCCTTGAAAATGGCCGAGAGCCTGGGTTCTCAAGTAAGAAAAATAGCCTCCGAATTTGGGTATCAAATTTATGAGCCTTTGCTCTACGGAAAATTCCGACAATTTGCGATTCGGATTCCTGTCGAATACAAGATTCTTCCAAACAACGATTTGCTACGGAAAAGGATTTGGAGGTGCTTTGGCCGGTTGATTGGACTGCCTGAAGGCGTCGTCCTCAAGCCCAAAAAGGCCATGCAGTACGGGATGGGAATCCATCCGATTGCAATCAATTTACTCAAACATGGAATCATAAAACCTGAATTCGAAGGTAAACGAAGTTGATTTCAAATGAGAAAATGCTGTCTTGGGACACTAGCTTGATAATACAGTGGTACTAACAGGCAGCCAACCTCGGCTAAATCCTTTGTTTGACGATTAAGCTAGTATTCGGATCTTGTTAAGAAAATGAAAATTGTTGAATGCGTCCCAAATTTCTCAGAGGGCAGAAGAAAAGAGGTTATTGACGAGATTCTAAAGGCAGCACAATCTGTTCAAGGAATCACGGTTCTGGATTGCGAGAGCGATGCAAATCACAACAGGATGGTACTAACGTTTGTTGGTCCTCCTGAAGCGGTTAAAGATGCAGCACTCTCCTCGAGTGCAAAAGCAATCGAACTAATCGATTTGACCAAACACACTGGAGAGCATCCGAGGATGGGTGCCGTCGACGTGGTTCCCTTCGTTCCGCTGAGAGAAGTGAGCATGGACGATTGCGTCAAACTTGCAAAAGGGTTCGCTCAAGAATTTTCTGCAAGGTTTTCCGTTCCCGTTTTTCTATACGAAAATGCAGCCACTAGGGAAGATCGGAGGAATCTCGCCGACGTTCGCCAGGGACAGTTTGAAGGCCTCCGGGAATTGATCGGAACAGACTCTTCAAGGGAGCCGGATTTTGGGCCGGAAAAAATCCACCCTACTGCAGGTGCAACCGCGGTGGGAGCAAGACCCATCCTGATAGCTTACAACGTCAACCTTGAGAGTGAAGATCTTTCGATTGCTAAAAAAATTGCAAAACGCGTGAGAGAAAGGGACGGCGGTTTTCCAGCCGTCAAAGCACTGGGCTTTCAACTGAAAGATCGAAATCTTGTCCAAGTTTCAATGAATCTCACAGACTACACGAGGACTTCGATGCACGCTGTATTTGACGCAATTTCTCAGTACTCAAAGGAGTACGGGGTAAGAGTCGTCGAAAGCGAGATTGTGGGACTCGTCCCGCAGGAGGCACTGACTCTCGCTTCCGTTCACTATCTCTCTCTAAGTAATTTCAATTCGAATCAAATAATAGAAAACAGAATTTTCTCGTCCGAAGTGGAAAAGGCCGAGGATTCTAGATTTGTTTCAATGACACTTGAAGCATTCTCTGATAGCGTCGCATCAAAGTCTCCGATTCCAGGGGGAGGTTGTGTCTCCGCATATTCGGGTGCACTCGCAGCCTCACTTGTTGCGATGGTGTGTCAATTGACTATCGGGAAGAAAAACTACGAATCAGCTTGGGAATCCGTGAGACAAATTTTGGCTCAAGCTGACGATTTAAGGTCAAAACTTCTCGAACTCGTGGATCGTGACGCCTCCGCTTACTCACACGTGTCGAGCGCGATGAAGCTTCCAAAATCAACCGAGGCCGAAAAGAGTGAGCGGAAAGAAAAAATGAACTCGGCGCTAAAAACTGCTGCAGAGATTCCCGCCGAGACAGCCATTTCGGCTTACTCGGTATTCCTACTCGGCAAGCGAATCCGCGAAATTGGAAACAAGAATGCCCAGTCAGATGTCGAGACTGCTATCGAGCTTTCGAGAGCTTCGATCTTGGGAGCGTGGAGCAACGTTAAAACAAACATTGAAGGCCTTGCTGGAGAGGATGAATTCGTGAACAGTATTACCCAACGACTCAAGTCCATCGTTGAAGAAGTATCGCGGACTCGAGATTAGACCTATAACTTTTTACCGAATCCTAAGAAATCGAGTTTTCATTCTGTAAGGATTGTTGATTTCCATTTGGAAGGTTCATTGATAGGTGTTTTTGGATCAAACCCTGCCCTAAAGTCTTCGTTCCTTTCATCGGTCGGAAAAAAGAGCGAAACTGAAGGGATCATTGTATATCAGAGAAACGAAGCTGGCAAGAAATATTCCTTCCTTGATGACACATCATTTCCGGACAAAATTCAGGGCTATTCAAGAATCGCTTCAATAGTAGATTACGCTCTTTACATGCTGCCTCAAGATGGCAAACTTGCCCCGACCGATGGAGAGCTCGCAGTGCTTTTGGACTCCCTTGACGTTGATGGAGCTATCGAGGCAGTGGACAGCTCCTTGCCTGACGTGTCAGGGGTGGCGAAAAACTCCTTCAAAGGATTGAAGCTGAGCTTCCTACCGTATCGAATCAAGAGACAGCAAGTCGTCCGTCTTTGATTTTTCTTCCGTCAAAAAGAGAACGAACTATCCCCCAGGGTCCACGCTGATTTACATCGACAGGGCGTTCAGTGTGAAGGGAGTTGGTCTAGTGGTTCTAGGATTTGTCCTCACTGGCACGGTTTCTGTACATGACAAGTTGCGGCTCATACCGTCTGAATCTGTTAAGATGGCCGAAGTCAAGGGAATCCAGGTGAGCGATGAAGATCAGGAGTCATCCGGAAGTGGAATTCGTGTAGGGCTATCACTCAAAAACGTAGAGCTGAAGGATTTCGCAAAGGTTTCCTGGCTCGACAACGGTTCTTCCAAGATTTCTTCAGAAGTGGAATTTGAGTTCAGACAGTCGAAGTACTACAAGCAGCCAACCGTCGAACGAGATCTCCACTTGGAGGCCAACGGAGAGTTTTTGGTTTCGCTAATAGTTCAGGGAAAATCTCCGAATACTAGAATTGCCAAGCTATCGGAAAACATTCCTGTATGGGATGGTATGCCTGTTTGCGTCCTCGACTTGAATTCAAAACCCCTGCGCGTGGTCGGCGGGGGTGTTGCCAAAACCTAGAAGATGATAGGCATAAGATTCTAATATGCCGACGTTATATTGTTACTTTCATGCAGAGTTCATCTCAGAAAATCGTTACTTTGACGCCGTTGGCTATTGATCGCGTAAAGGAATTCATGGCAAAAGACAAGGATCAATCGAACGGTTTGAGAATTTTTGTTGCTCAGGGCGGTTGCTCGGGCTACCAGTACGGAATGGTGCTGGAGAGAAACGCAAAGAGCGATGACATTTCTTGGTCCGAGAACGGGATCAACGTCTACATCGATAACCAGAGCGCCAAATTGATGGAGGGCGCCGAGATTGACTTTGTCGAAACCGTTCAAGGCTCAGGATTCAAAATCAGCAACCCCAACGCAGTATCTTCATGTGGATGTGGGAATTCTTTCGAAACAGCGGAAGGAGGTCACTCGCACGGAGAGGCGGAAGAAGAGGGATGCGGCTGCGGTTGCGGCGGACACTAAACCTCAACGTTAACTATTATCTTTCGTAAAAGCCCCGAATTCATTTTCCAGAATTTCTTCAAATTTCTGGAAGTAGAGTCTCGTCGCGAACGGCATAGTGTTTAGATTATTTTCGAGTGCTTCGACTACGAAACGTATCGCCCTCTTTGAGGATTTGAACTCAAACTTCATCGGAAGTTCTGGATTTTGGACGACTCGGATGCTGTTTCGAAGCTCCTCGGTGGGACAGGCTGCCCTCGCTTCCTTTTCGATGATTTTGTAGTAAGCGGCTAGTACCCCGGGGTCAAGACCCTTCTGCACATCTTCGATGGTTTCCACCAGTCTGTTCAGCACATTGGATTCTATGTTACTTGGGTCTGAGGGCATGATCGAGTGTACCAGAAAATAACCTCCACCGAACGTTAATGATGAACAGCGACAACTAATCCTGTCCATTCAGTAAATTTCTCTTGCAGTTTTGACTGTGCAAGACATCCGAAGCTTTTTACAAACTTGGTTTTGTCTTTGCATCAAAGGTAAATTCTAGCCTTGCGGAAATTGAAGGTCATCTCATTCGGTCTCGGCCCGATAGGTTGCTCGATAGCAAAACTCGCGCTTTCTCGAACTGATCAGTTGGAAGTAATCGGAGCGGTGGACGCAAATCCAGCTTTCGAGGGGAAAGACCTGTCCGAACTGACTGGCGATCCAAAACCTATCGGAATCAGAGTAGCCAAGTCTGGACGTAGCTTGTACGAAAAAGCGGATGCGGTGCTACATGCCACAAGCTCGTTTTTGTCAATCGCCGAGTCACAGCTCATGGAATTTTGCGAGAACGGAGTCGACGTCGTCAGCACAAACGAGGAGCTTGCTTTCCCGTGGTTCAGCCACAAAGAGAGCGCCGAGAGGCTCGATGAAGCCGCGAAGAAAAACGGTGTAACACTTCTCGGAACGGGTGTAAATCCCGGATTTGTTCTGGACGTTCTTGCAATTACACTGAGCGGGGTGTGCGCCAGCGTCACAGAAGTTAGGGCAACCAGAGTCCTTGATGCCACCAAGAGGAGAGTTCCATTTCAAAAGAAGGTTGGCATCGGCTTAACCACTAGCGAATTTGAAGAGAACGTCAAGACGGGGAAGTTTGGTCACATAGGGCTGCCGGAATCCATCGCGATGGTGTGCGATGCGCTCCGTTCTCCAATTGAGAGGATCAGCCAAAACATAACTCCGAAGATTGCTGATTCGCCAATCATGACTGAGCACTTTGGCAGGGTGGAGAAAGGCCGGGTGACCGGGCTGGTCCAAGATGGACAGGGATATTCAAAGGGTCGGATGGTCGCTCGTTACCACATCGAGATGTATGCTCAAGCCCAGAACCCTCACGATGAAATCGAACTACTGGGAACTCCAAACATCAAGCTCCAGATACCTGGTGGAACTCCGGGCGACATCGCGACTGCGGCAATTATAGTAAATTCAATACCACGGGTCGTAGATTCAGAGCCCGGTCTCAAGACTGTCAAGGATCTGAGGCCGGCGAGCAGTATTTTGATTTAGATCCGAATGAGGTAGGCGGCTTCGGGCATCTTAATTCAGTTCCTTTTTTCCTTCCCGATCTTCTCGGCATAATCGGCCGTTGAGTCAACCAAATAATCGACGTCAGATTTTGCATGAGCCGTAGAGATCGCCCCGATGTGACCAGGGAGGAAGTAAATTCCCTTCTTGGCAATCAGTGAAAAATAATACTCTTTTTGTGCGTGCTTGTTAGAAGAATTCACATCGGCTGGGGACTGGATATCGTTCTGGTTCTCTGCCAGAAAATGTGTAGTAAAAAGCGAACCCATCCCGGTTGATTTCGTCTTGATCCCTGCTTTTGAAAATACGCCGTCGACCGATTTTCTAAGATTCTCCCCGAGTTTTTCAAGACCCTTGTAGATTGATTTTCGATTGTTCATGAGGAAGTTCATAGTAGCGATTCCGGCTCTCATGCATAACGCATTCTCGGAAAAAGTTCCTCCGCCAATCCAGCATCGCTGGGTCTTCGACTTGTTAGTCACGTCAGCAAGGGACATTATTTCGTTTCTTCCTGCGACCGCGGAGACGGGAAGTCCTCCTCCCAGAATTTTGCCCAGAGTACACAGATCAGGTCTTATACCAAAGTACTCTTGAGCTCCGCCCAATCCAAGCCTGAAGCCAGTGATTATTTCGTCAAAAACAAGGACCGCTCCAAGTTCCGTGCACTTTTGCCTCAGCAATTCGAGGTACTCCTTCCTCGCGGGGATTACCCCGCCAGCTCCGATCATGGGTTCAACGATCACTCCCGCCAGGTCTCCCGAAGCAGAGTCGAAGACTGCCTTTGTCATCTCGATATCGTTGAAATCCGCGAGCCTCACGAACCGGTCATCATCCGCGATCAAGCCCGCGCTCTCGGGAACATCATACGGCGGCGAAACACCAACTGTCAGCGCCGAACTGTAACCATGCCATCCCCCAGCCATTTTGATGATCGTGTTTTTCCGTGTGAAAGCTCTGGCAAGTCTCACAGCATACATAGTCGCCTCCGCGCCTGTTGTGCAGAATCTGACTGATTCGGCACAGGGAACCACCTTGGTAACTAGACCCGCCAGCTCGAAGGCATATTTGTTCGGGCTACCAAATAGCAGCCCGTTCGTACTCTGCGCCTTGATGGCCCGCACGACGACCTCGGGAGAGTGCCCTAGAATTAGGGCGGTATGACCCATCCAGTAATCGACATATCTGTTTCCATCAACGTCCCAGATATATTTCCCGTGGGCTTTTTCGGCGAAGAATGGATAGGGTTCAAAAAATCGCGCGTTGTGACTCTGGCCTCCGGGCATTATCTTGGAGGCCTGCTCGAACATTTTCATGGAGCCGGCAGTTTTCTTTCGATAAGCTTCCTCGTCGGAAAGTTGAGCCAATTTGCTAATTTTCTTGGATGTTGCCATTTGAACGGTAGACTCTAGAATTCGACAGAATTTAATGCATTACCAGGTAACATGATTTTTGAGCAAACTTACCTCGATAAGGACTTGCCTCGATTGTGAGATCTCTAGTTCTTCAAATATTAGTTCCCATTGATTCATTAAGAAAAAATTTTTTCTGCGTTTCACACACGTGAGCACTTTTTGGCGAAGAGCTACGTTCAAGCTCTGTTAGCTCAGAAGAGCTTGAAACGAGCTGAACGGAGCTCAGAGAGCTCAGAACGAATTGAACGGACGCACAAAGCATTCTCGACAATCGTCGAGTTGATCATTTCGTACTGGATTTTCGAGTTTTCGAGGATGTTCTGGAAATTTTAACAGATATTCTAGATCTTTGCTCGAGAGTCTTACGTGTGCCGAACTGAATTTGCTTTAGATTTCTACACACGCGCTTACCTTTTGGGCTAAGAGCTCATTTCGAGCTGTCATGTGGAGAGGGGCCCCCCTAGGGGAGTCCTGCAACCGTGCACTTGTACTCGTTAGATTGCTTTCTAACAGCTCGTTTCAATTTTTTCGTTTGCTAAAAGTCGTTCTCTCGGCGCTGATTACCAGCGTTTTTGGGAAAGCTATTGTAGAATCCGAAATTTCAGATCCGGGCGTGACAAACACTCCTACAGACGCGTCAAGTAAGAAATCTGCATCCTTGGTGCTGCCCTTGAATCTGAACCTCACCTGCGTCGGTTGAGGCCTGATAACAGAGTTCGGTTCGAACGACAGACTGACATTTCGGTCTCTTTTTTCAAACCATTGCACAACGCCCGCAGAAACTTCTGTCGCAACTCTTCCGAGCTGAAATTTCCTGTGAGTCTTGTTGTAATCCTCGATCAGATATTTTGCGACCTCTTTTGTGAGCTTGTCAATATAGTCGTACGACTTTTGGATCAGTTCTTTTCCTGTGAGGGGATCGGTCAACTTCGACGCGAAAACAAGCGGATCACGGCACTAAATATTTTTGCGCTGGGTGTTTCTCAGGATTTTGCTCCTCTTGCTCCAAACTCTTCAGCTTTAGCCGCGATTCGAGAGCGGGCTTTTGAGACAGACGTATCTAGGCTTTCCAGAAGTTCCGGGTTTGATCCATTTAGAGCGTTTTCGATGAGGGACAACGCGTCGCCAATTCGGATGCTTTTCGCTGATTGATCAATGTCCTTTGGAACGAACGTTCGAACTAACGCCCAGAGACTGAGCTTTATCAGGAACAGATGGATCTGGTTTTCCTTTCCCAAAGTCACCGCAAAACTCTCGGAATACCTTTCTCGAAGCATGCGCAGTGCTGGTTCTTTCAGAGACATCAACGCGGGAGATCCTCTCCCAGAGAAGAGAGAATCTTCATTTTTGCGCGCGTCACCTTCAGATGACATCCAGTAGAGGATAACAACAGAATCATGCTGAAAGGTTTACGAATATTTTTTCAGTCAGAAATAAATTTCTGCTGGAAAACTGAAACACTAAAAATTAGATGGAGCCGAAAGTAACGCTTATAACGACAGCAGTTCGTATGGCTAGGCCCGCATGTTTTTGTTGGCGGCGTCCATATCTAGCTGAGGGCATAGCCCGTGCGATGCGAAATGGACCTCCAAACGTGCGCACATTAAGATGGGGGTTCAATAGCAGTATTGAATCTGACGTTGGCTTGTGCTTTTCTTCCGCAAAAGAGAGCAAATCGTACTTCCCAATATAACTCCGGTTGATCCTGCCGGACCTGACTGCTATCAGAACGGGACTAAGCCATGCGAGTTTACCAATCAAAGCATGTTGGTTGGCGGCGAACGGCTCAGTAACACGTAGTCAACCTGCCCTCGGGTCGAGCATAATCTCGGGAAACTGAGGCTAATTCTCGATAGATCAAGATTCCTGGAATGGGTTTTGGTCCAAATGGCGTAACAGCATCTTGTTATTTTCGCCCGAGGATGGGACTGCGGCCGATCAGGCTGTTGGTGGGGTAAAGGCCCACCAAACCAGTAACCGGTACGGGCTTTGAGAGAAGGAGCCCGGAGATGGACACTGAGACAAGGGTCCAGGTCCTACGGGGCGCAGCAGGCGCGAAACCTTCGCAATGCGCGCAAGCGCGACGAGGTTATTCTGAGTGATTTCCGCTGAGGAAATCTTTTCTTAGATCTAAAAAGTCTGGGGAATAAGGGGAGGGCAAGTCTGGTGTCAGCCGCCGCGGTAATACCAGCTCCTCGAGTGGTCAGGGCGTTTATTGGGCCTAAAGCATCCGTAGCCTGCTCAGTAGGTCTCCTGTTAAATCCAACGGCTCAACCGTTGGTCTGCAGGAGATACCGCTGGGCTAGGAGGCGGGAGAGGCGGACGGTACTCCGAGGGTAGGGGTAAAATCCTTTGATCCCCGGAAGACCACCAGTGGCGAAGGCGGTCCGCCAGAACGCGCTCGACGGTGAGGGATGAAAGCTGGGGGAGCGAACCGGATTAGATACCCGGGTAGTCCCAGCTGTAAACGATGCGAGCTAGGTGACACGACGCCTTCGGGGCATCGTGGTGCCGCAGG